>DRFI01000001.1 GCA_011050675.1 Maribacter sp.
CAATGGATAGAGACCTGGTATAACAGAAGAAGAATACACTCCTCTTTGGGATATAAGACTATAGAGGAAATTGAAATAGAATTGTATAATCAAAAAATAGCAGCATGACTCTTATCTAATTGTCCACTTTTTTGTTGCAAGTCCAGTTCTTCGAAAGCATTTTTGAAAGCGATTCCACATTGCATAGCCTTTATGTGTGCCTGTTTAGCCACATTAGAAATAGGTTCTCCATTGTCATTCATTTCATCCCAATTATTAGTATACTTTTTGCTGAATTGCGCCATAAAATCGCGTATGATTAATGTGATTCTAGACTGCCTGCCAAGCATTTTTTTTAAACAACGTGGAGGAATTTTTGGAGGGCATTTAGAAGAAGGAAAATAATCTAGGATTTCTGAGGAAGAATCAAATTCTCTTAGCACTTTAATATTGAGGTAATTGATAAAATAAGAATGAGGCTTGATTGGTCCTACAAATTCTTCATCAAACCCTATGTTTACTTTTGAAATTGTTGTTCTAGTATTTAGGCCAAAATTATTTCGGAATAGCTCTAATTGGCCATTTATCATAATTCTTAATTGCCCATTAGGCAACCATAGAATTTCTAAACCAAAATAATCTGTGTCGTTGGAGGGATAATTGACAATAGTAGCAAGATGGCCTCCATATCTAACTTCTAGACTTTTCCCGGTATTATGAGAATGAATGACCATATTCACTTTAAATTGTCCCAAGTCAAACATTTCCAAAGTCACAATTTCATTTTTGTGTGGTATTCGAAGTTTACACTTTATTTGAATTCCGATTACATTTCCAATTGTTTCTTTTGGGATGTACTTCATCCAGTTTCGGTTTTGCTGAAGATGCAAAGTATTAACTCCTGATGGAATATCGGACTGAATTCTTGGAGGGAAGTTTGAAGTTTGAAGTATTCCCTCTGTAGAATTAAAATTTCTCAAATTATTATCCAGAAATTCATGTTGTAATATAGTTTTCCAAGCAGTCATAATTTTATTTTTTGTTAGTACAATCAAGAACAATATTCGAAAGGATATCTATTAATTTAAAACGAATAAACTCTTAAAAACCAGCTAATCCTTTAGATGATAGAATCCCTTTACTCAGTTACTCTAAAAGATGAAGTTTAGAGTTTTCTCGGTGGGATTCCATGGTTGTTTTACCAATAAAAAATAGCCCCCTTCCTTTAGCTTAGGGAGGGGCTACATTACTAATTGAAACAATTAATCCCAATATAGACCGAGGTTATTCTTCCTCGATTGGTACCAACGCTAACGGTTGGGCGACATGAAGCAGGACCAATTGGAAAAGTTATTGCATCAAGAACATCTCCGACCGCTTTCTTTACTTTTTTCCAAAGATTACGCACAAATCCTATGGACATAGACTTTCCCTGCTCTGGGGTAAATCCAGAAATAATTATCGAATCGAATGTTATTTTTTTATCGATTTCAACGGATTTAATCCTTAACAATCCGTCAGAGCTCATCTTCATCTCCAAAGACTCATCATCTTCAGATTTGAAGTACGTGGTTTCATAACCCTTTGATTGATTACAATTTGTTTCAGTACTTACTTCTAGCTCCTGTGCGGTCGCTTTTTTTGCTACACTCATAATAAAATAATTTTAAAGGTTAATAATAGTTCAAACCTACCCCGAAGTCAGGCACAAAAAAATACCCATTCAAGGGTATTTTAGCTGTAAATCAATTATTTAGCTCAAAAACTAGAAGTTGTATTTGCTTTCCAAAGCGTATCTCAGCAATTCTCCAGCTCCTTTAAGGTTGAGTTTACGGATCATATTTTTTCTGTGCGTTTCTACTGTAGTTTTACCAATAAATAAGTGATCTGCTATTTCCTGATTGGTTTTACCAAGGGCAACCAGTTTTAAAATCTCTTTTTGGCGTCTGGTAAGTACTCCTTTAGATTTAGGTGGTGCAGATGTATCCGATGCTACAATATTGGGATCAAAATAGGTGCCTCCGTGATAGACGGTACGTATGGCAAGTAACAGTTCTTTTAAACTAGAATTTTTTAGAATATAGCCTTTGGCGCCTGCCGCTATCATTTGTTGCACCGCCTCGTCTTGTTCAAACATGGTAAAGGCAATTACCTTGGTATGCGGCTCCGTTTTAAGTATTTCTTTTGTTGCAGCAATACCGTCTTGAATAGGCATGCGGATATCTGTTATAACTACATTGGGTCTTTTTAAACGCACTAATTTACATAGCTCCTTTCCGTTATTTGCAAACCCTACAAATTCAATATCATCTTCGTATTCAAGAAAGAGTTTAATCCCGTCTATAAGTGCATTATGATCTTCTGCTAATACTAAACGAATCATGGCAATGGAATATCTATTATGAATACTGTGCCCTTATGAAAAATTGAATCTATGGTTACTTGACCTCCCAGGATTTCTATACGTTTTTGAATAGAATGAAGCCCCATCCCTTGTTCTGTTTTTATCTTAGAAGTATCAAAGCCTATTCCATTATCCTCCACCATTATATTGATGTTGTCTTCATGGTGGGTTAAATGAATGGTACATTCTGTGGCTTCTGCATGTTTTATAACATTTGTGATCAATTCTTGGATGATTCTAAACAAGGTCATCTCTAGTGAATTTTCTAAGCGTTGATCCATACCATGATCCTCAACATCTATGATCAATTGATTAACAACAGAAGCTTTTGAGGCAAAATTTTTAATTGCTGGTAACAGCCCTTCATTCGACTTTACTCCGGCATTTTTGGCGTGTGCCATACTTCGTACTTTTTGATAAGCTTCTTCTATAAGGGTATCGGTCTTTTCGAACATTATTTTCTCCTGTTCTTCCAGTCGTTCTTTTCTGATTTTAAAGTTTTGGAAATGCAACTTTAGTGTTGCAAGTAGGCTTCCCAGATTGTCGTGTAGATCATTGGCGATGCGCTGTCGTTCTTTCTCCTGACCTTCTATCATCGCATCAATACCATTGAGTTCTTGATCCCTAAGTAATTTTTCTACTTTTTGTTGCTCTATTTTTTTACCTGCCTCGGCGATTTTCTTTTTGGATAACTGGTTCTTGTAGGCCAAATAACTGAGTAAAAGAAGTAATGCGAGTACGGATAAACCAGCTATCAGCCAGGACTTGTTTTGTTTTAGTTTCAGATTCTCATTTTCTTTCTTCTCCACCTCATATTTGGTCTGAATATCCAACATGGCGGAGTTTAGAGTTTCTTCGTTTACACTATCCTTATAAACCAAATGTAATTTTAAATACTTGGAGGCATTTTGGTAATCCTCGTTTTTTTCATAGGCCTCTCCAAGAAGGCCATATAAGAATTCTTTATTGCTCTTGCGATACTCTTTTATTGGTAATGAGTCGGCCTTTAAGTAGTTCTGAATCGCCCTGGGGTAATCACCTTGTTTTTTGTAGACTGTAGCTCTATTGTTATAAATATAGGAGATGTAATCTGTAAGATTTTGTTTTTGATATTCTTTGAGTGCTACATCGTAATGGTATAGCGCAGAATCTAAATGTTTTGTGTGCTCTGCAAAAAGCACCCCAATATTGTGATGGACTTTTGCGTTCATTAAGGAGTCTGTTGTCTTTTGATTTTCTACTAAGGCCTTTTTAAAGTATTCGATAGTTTTGTTGGGCTCAGTATTAATAAAACAAGTCCCAATTGCCATATAAGCCTTTGATAATAAATCTGGACTATTCTGACTTTCAGCATAAGCCACGTATTCGATCAAAAAAGGGTCATAGTCCAACTCGGCAAACTCTGTTGCACTCAAAAGTTGGACAATGTGTAAGTTAACTTTTGCGACCTGTTCTAAGCTATCCAGCCGCAAGTATGCGTTCTTGGCCTTTAGATAATTCTGGAAGCCTAGATCATCTTGACTGTTTAATACTTGGCTTCTGCCAAATAACTTATAATACCAAGCTTTATGGCCTGGGCTAAATTGTGTAGTATCGACAGTTTTTAATAAATTGAAAGCAAGGTTTATTTCCTTGGCTTCAACTAGGCTATCAATTATTTGTAATTCGTTTTCTTGGGAAAAACAAAAATCAGCAAGTATGAAACTTACAAATAATACTATTATATGTAAACTATTATTTTTCAAATCACTCGCCTACTAAGACACTTCCGCCCGACCTCTTAGGTCCATGAAAAATTATCCAATCTCCGCATTTACGGCTGTCAAAATTCCAACCTTCTAAATACATGGCCTGCTTAACAAAATTTTTTGTACATTCTATAATATCCGGATCAGGATCTTCACACCATTTATTATCATGGACGACCATCACCCGTAATTTTTTACCGTTTGTAAAATCAAGAGCTTCTTTTTTAATGGTAAGTTCAAAAGGAAAATAATGTTTGACTTCTTCATTTCTCAAACTAGAGTTATTTCTGCCACATTTCATAACTAAAAGAATAGCGTTAAAACCACCACTACTCATAACTATCTGATTGCATATTTCTGGCGATAAACTTTTCTGTTTTCCATTCTCAGTGATATATGGCAATAGAATTGCTGCTTTTACTATGGCGTAACCTTGGGGATAAACTACAAAGTCACCAACTACATCATATACTTTTTTACATCTCATAATTTATATGTTTATATGGATTAGTATTTAGTTGTTTTACGATCAAATTAAATTTATGCCCATTATGGATTCTAAAAAATCCCCATTCATGGGTATTTCTAAAGAATCTGACCTAAGGGTATCAATGTATTTTTATAAGATGATTCTGGGGAAGCCGTAAGTAAAGTAGTGATTATTATTTTATGTTATAGTTTTTTGAGAAAATTTCATGTCTATTAACTAGTTGATTGGTTCATAACGATCTTTCGGTATCGAGTATCTCTTTATGCATGTGAGGTTGGCGGAGTGGTACATCGATTTTTGTTTAAGCTGACCCTGGAGAAAGAAACTGCATGCTAAGGGACTAGAACATTCGGCAGGAAAGCGGAGTATTTAGGACTTTTCTAGGAGTGAAGAATTTGTGCTTACCGAATAGGTACCTTTCTTCCATTTATTAAAGATGGGAAGTTTAATGACCATGAATTTCTCTCAGCACACCCAAAAATGGTCTCCTTAAATAATTTTGATTGGTAACCTTTTACGGTACAAATTTTACTCTTTGCAAAAGGTGCAATTTGTAAAGAGTCTTATAAAAAGCATCCTTTATTTGAACTTTGGTTTTAGTACGGTTCTTTTTTTACGATTGGTTTTATTCCTCCAGTTTTTTAAGTGTGTTAATTGCATTCTGGTTTTCAGGATTTAATTCCAATGACTTCTTGTAGTTAATAATAGCGTTTTTATTGTCCTTGTTGTAAAGATAGGCCAAGGCTAGGCTATCATATAAATTTGCCGAATTTGGGTATATATGTACGGCTAATAAAAAGACATTTATACCTTGTTCCATTTTTCCGGCATTAAAGGACAACCTAAGTCCTAGACTATTCAACATACCTTCTTCAAGCTTAAGTGTTGGATATTTCGCCATGGTTTTTTGGTACAACGAAACTAAATCTCGATAATCCTGATGGAGCGCTAAATTATTAAAATCCAGAAACTTGAATTCTCTTGGATGCGCTTTTTTCATTTTTTTCGAAACAAGGGTTTCGGAAATGCCATTTTCATCAGGGCTTTTCTCAATGAATTCCTTTGCGTTTTCTTTATTTTTTAGAGTAGCATTTAAGAATTGTAAGGTGTACTCCGAAAGTAGCTTGTAGGACGCCATAATTTTCACATCACTTTTATCTTGTCTTTTGTCCCGATATGCAAATAAGACACCTATGGAACCAAAATGTGAATGTGTTAGGTCATGTAATTTGTAACTATATGCATCGTTGTATTTTAAAGAATCGTACAATTGGAATTTATAATTCAACTCTGCAGGTATTTTATCATTGGTCATTACTTCTTCAGGAATATCTTTTTGAGCAAAATGGATATACGGCACATTGAAACTATCTAAATCAAAGTACGGCGAATTTTCAAGTACAGCATAGTTATATCTTTCAGTACCATCTAGGCTAATAAGTGCATCAATTTTCTTGTTTTTCATAACAGTTATAGCATTAGAAAGTCCGCCAAAACTAAAACCCATAAGTGCTATTCTATCGAAGTCTATATTTTCATATTTATGTATTTCTTTTAAAAGAAATTCTACATCCCTAGACTGTGTTTCCACATCCTTTGTAGTCCCACCTTCTAACCATCTTGTACTTGTTCCTCTTGAAGGACTTGATATCACCACAAAACCATTACTTGCTAAATATTCGAACAGAGCAAAATTTTCAATTGATGAAGCTTGATAGCTTGGTGCATAAACTACGACCGGGAATTTTCCTTCCAAAAATGTGGCATTGGACAAAGCATTTACTTTTTCAGACAAATGGGTCCTACTTTGAGGTGTTTCTCCTCCCAAGTCGGGAAACCAATCCAACAATAACTCGTTTGGTAATTTTTTAGATTCTTCTTCTTCTTTTAGAACCTCCAAGTAATCTAAAACCGTTAACTGTTTAGAATTTTTATTGTCCATTGTAGCTGGATACCAAATGCTAACTGGTATTGGTCTATAGACTAATTTATTATTAAAGTCATTTTCGATTTGATAAGTTCTGGTACTATCAATTATCAGATAATGTTCAAACCCTACATCAAACTCTCCGTTTTTTAGGTTTATTTCTTTTAATGATGTTTGCGCTTTTACAAAAAATATCTGTAAAAAAAGTAGTGGTATTACAATTATCGCCCTCATTTTTTTGCTATTAGTGTTCACTTTAATGATGCAAGGATTCAACAATTGTTACAGGGAGAGGGGCGCCCGTCATTAATTTTGTTCATCATACATGGGAAAATATAGCCTAATACACCCTTTTTGGTATTTGAATAAAATTGAATGTCATTTATTTGAACCGTACTTGAACATACTAAAAATACAAATGTGTTCTACATTCAATACTGTAAATAAAGAGTAGTGCTTTATTAAAGTTTAATTAAATTTTACTTTCTTAGAACGCAATGAAATATTCTTATGTTGCTTCACATAAATATAATTAGTCGTTTAAATATACTATGTGAAAACTATTCTAACTCTCATAGGATTAGATGAAACCTAATAGGTGAAATATGCAACACTTAAGCATCGAAGGAATGATGTTCTTAAAATTTAGATTATTTTAATGGGGTTAAAACTCAGTTTTTGTAACATATCGGCTAGTAACAGTACTTATGTTTGAAACCTATTTAGTTTTTTATAAATGATGTTCAACTTTCGAAAAAAAAAGAATGATAAATTAAAGGTGTCATTTGGAAAAATTAAAGATGTTCCGGCTGATTTCGAAATGATTGAGAAGTACTTCAGGAATAAAGACAATTCTGAAGCATTTCAAACTTTATCCGATAAAACTTGCGACGATTTAGACTTTGATGAATTGTTCTGTTTTCTTGATAGAACAAACTCAAGAATCGGTCAACAATATTTATACAATAGGCTTAGAACCATCACTTCCAGTGGAGAAGAAACCGGACGAAATGAGGAAATTATTTTACGGTTTAAACAGGATGAAGTATTTAGAGTAAAGATTCAAAGAGAATTAACACAGCTAAATGACTTCAAGGCCTACTATTTGCCTAGTCTTTTTCAAGATGAACATATAAGTCCTCCAAAATATTTTTTCATTTTCAAATTACTTTCATTTATTAGTATTTTGCTTTTGGTATTACTTCCTTTTTACCCTCAAATTGTTATTGCCCTTATTGTTGTTTTTGTAATAAATCTTGGAATTCATTTTTGGAATAAGAAAAATTTATTCAAGTATTTACAATCAATTCCACAGTTATTACGTCTTAATCATATTGCGGCTTCAATCCATAAAGATTCACTGTTAAGTAAAATCAATCCCAATTTAATTCAATCAATTAAGATAATAAATCAGGTTAAAAATAGGATGTTGTTCTTTCAACTTGAAGGAAAACTTCAAGGGGACTTGGCAGTTATATTCTGGAGTACTTTTGAATTGGTCAAAACTTTTTTCCTTTTAGAACCAATTCTATTATTTGGAGTCTTAAAGCGATTAAATACAAAACGTAAGGAAATTGAAGATGTATTCGCCTATGTTGGTGAAGTAGATATGTTGATTTCCGTTGCATCTCTAAGAAACGGATGTGATACTTTTTGCATACCTGAAATAGGCAATAAAGAAACTAAGATTGTTGCTAAGGAAATATACCATCCTTTGATTCAAAATTGTGTAACCAATACTATTTCAGTAGTAAATAAATCAGTACTTCTAACAGGTTCAAATATGTCTGGTAAAACAACTTTTATTCGTTCAATTGGCTTGAATCTTATTACTGGTTTAATAATCAACACATGTTTTGCTAAAGCAATTATGCTACCGATGATTAGAATTTACTCGGCGATACGAATCAGTGACGATTTATTGAACAATAAAAGTTATTATTTTGAAGAAGTACTAACTATTAAAGCGATGCTTGAAAAAAGTAGGAATGGCAAACCAAGCCTTTTTTTACTTGATGAGATTTTTAAAGGCACGAATACTGTAGAGAGAATAGCAGGAGGTAAAGCGACATTATCTTATTTGTCAAAAAACGATAACATAGTTTTCGTATCTACGCATGATATTGAACTTGGAGATATGTTAGTCGATGAATTCGAATTATATCATTTCAGCGAAATTATAGATGAGAAAAGCCTCGATTTCGATTTTAAACTTAAAGAGGGTAAGTTAAAGAACCGGAATGCCATAAAAATTCTCGAAATAAACGATTATCCAGAAAGCGTAATCAGAGAAGCAAATGAAATATCTAAGCAGCTTGATAAGCATGTGGGAAAGGTTGGGTCTTCGCTACTGGATTAAATTTGCATTTATTTAATAGACCGATATTATTGAAAAAAGCAAATATTTAAGTGTCATGTAAAGCGAACATTTCATAGAACTATATAGAAGCACCGAAAGTTTAAAGCAATCTTAAACCACTTAATTGAACTAGTTTATTTAATTCCATGTTTATTTAGACTTTCAAGTTTACGTCCGTGTTATACGTTCAGGGGTCATTTTATGAAGCTATTTTTAATAACTCAAAAGTCCAAAAAAAAATTACTCACCACGAAACAGCTGTTTTAAATTATGCTTATAGGTTTGACCAATAGGTACAAAGTGTTCTCCTATTGCTATTCGATTTCCTTCTATCATCTTTATTTTGTTGGCAGCAATTATAAAAGACTTATGTACCCTTAAAAAATCTGGAGCCGGCAATAACGCTTCCAAAGAGGAGATTTTTTCATGACTGACTATTATTTCAGTTGCCAGAAACACTTTTGAATAATTTCCAAATGCTTCAACGAATAGAATATCGTCGGTATGTATCTGATGTATTTTTTTGTCCCCTTTTAGAAATAAACTACCCTTTTTGTTTTCGTGTGAAGAATTTTGAGCTTGTCCTTGATTCTCCATTACTTTGTTAATTGCCTTCAAAAAACGCTTAAATGAAAAAGGTTTTAACAAGTAATCGGAAACATTCAATTCGTACCCTTCCAAAGCAAACTCTTCATGTGCCGAAGTCACGATAACCTTTGGGAATTGTTGCATCGTTTTTAATAGATCGAATCCTGAGAGTTTAGGCATATTGATATCCAGAAAAATCAAATCAATTTCGTGATTGTTCATTAGCTGCATAGCTTCAAATACATCATAGCAGTTACCTACTTTTTGCATGTAAGTTATGTTCACGCAATAACCCTCTATGATTCGATGCGCAATAGGTTCATCGTCGATGATGCAATATTTCATAGTATTTCGAGATTTAGCTGGACTTTGAAAATAGATTCTTTCTCATCAACAGATAATTGATGTTTATTAGGATATAAATAATCTAATCTTTTTTTCAAATTTTCTAATCCAATACCCTTGTTGTGATCCGATGCCATTCCTTCAAAACTATTTTCAATCGAAAAAAAGAGTTGCCTTCCTTGAGATCGCATTCTAAGATGAATGAAAGCATTTTCGCGCATTTTCTCTACACCATGCTTAAAGGCATTTTCCAATAAATTAATAAATAACAAAGGGGCAACTTTTAAACCTTCCTGAACCTCATGTGCGAATATAATTTCTACTTTTTTTTGATAGCGTATTTTGTGTAGTTCGATGTAGTTTTCGAGATAATTAATTTCATCCTTTAACAACACTAAATCTTCTTTCCCTTCGTAGATAGTGTATCGCATCATATCCGATAATTTTAAGACTAATTCCGGAGCTTTCTCAGATTTTTCTACTATTAAACCATACAGATTATTCAAGGTATTAAAGAAGAAATGAGGGTTGATTTGATTTTTGAGTAAGGCCAACTCTGCCTTTGCCTTATCCGCCTTTAGCGTTTTCAACCAACGCCATTGCTCATAAGCCCACAAGGCAGCGAATACTGGAATCGGAAGGATCATGAAAAGCACCAAACTCAGGCGATCATTTTGTGCGTGATCAGGTGTCGAAGTAAAAAAGAAAAAATTATAGGCGATAACCAATCCATATACAGAAAGAATGGCTATTCTATACTTTTTGAAAAATTCAGGTAAAACAAGGTAAGCAACCCCCAGCCAGAAAAGAATCAAAACAGGAACAGCAATAGGGTTATCCCAAATACCTGTATAATGTGGTATAATAAGCATAACAACGAGCAACCCTAGTACTGCCAATACCTTATATAAGGCCTTCTGATCTTTTTGAACAAAACTATTCATAATACAAACTTAGCATTATTGATACTCGTCTTACAATCTCTTTGACGAACACTATGGATTTTGGGTCGGACATACTATTTTTTTGGTCGAATCGTATTTGTCAGAGGTTCACATCAATGTGTGCCGTTTTTTAGCGTATACATCAAAATAATTTCAAACAGTCTTTCAATGAATTTAAGTTTGAATCAAATTATCAAACTATACATAATTATGAGAATTATCTGGAAGGTTTCAAAATGGATAGGCACAGGGATTGGATCGTTTTTACTATTGATCATTTTGATAGGTCTGTGCCTACGTATTTTTAGTTCCAAACCACAACCACCTGGTGAACTTGTTGATATTGGGAGATTCAAACTGCATATTAATAGCAAGGGAGCGAGAAACAATAAGCCAACGTTGGTCATTGAATCAGGAGCAGGAGCTCCAAGTGAATATTATTATTGGCTGGGAGAAGGTCTTAAAGATGGCATGCGAGTTGTGCGTTACGACAGAGCGGGTATAGGATATAGTGAAATGAGTAACGCTCCGCGAGACCCTGAAACTGTTGCACGTGAATTGCATACTTTATTGGAAAAGGCCGGTGAATCACCACCCTATATTATGGCCGGTCATTCCTATGGTGGACATTACATACGTGTGTTCAAACAGCTCTACCCAAACGAAGTGACCGCCTTGGTTTTTTTAGACTCAGGTCATCCCGATGAACACGAACGACTGAACATGCCGCCATCTCCTACTTGGTTAAACTCAATGTATTATGCAGGTGCTGTTTTAGGAGATTTAGGTGTCTTGGATTTACATACCAGAATAGTCAAACAATCCATACTTTGGGCTCCCGGGCTACCCGAAGAAGTTACCGACCGCTATCTGGATTACACTTTAAACGGAAAGTATCTTTGGGGTTATATGGAAGAAGAAAAATGGCATGATGATTTGGTGGAAATGTCTAGAAAAGCAATGGCATTTGATACTTTGCCCATTAGAGTATTCTCAGGGACGCATTGGAATAAAAAGACCCTTCGAAAATTGGGTTTAGACCCAAACAAAATAAAGGTTGGACGGATTAGAATGCAGGAAGAAATGGCAAGTATTTCAACGAATGGCAAGGTGCTTTTTCTTGACGGAGGTCATATTACCATTTTTAGCCTTAAGGAAAATGCTGATATTATTTGCAAAGAGATCATACAGCTTGTAGCTGAATTGGAATATTAATTTTCTTTGGCATAGTTAAACCCACGTTTATTGAGACTATCTAGAATAGTCTCAAAGTTCACTTAAATACCTAGGATAATTACATTCCTTGAAATTCATTATGAATTTCTATTTAATAACAGTACAGCCAAATTTCTCACAATTTCACTGAAATGCTAATGTCATAGGGGATGTTAGCGATTATAGCTCGGTTCTGGTTGTAATGGTTCTTCTACTTTATATTATCATAGTAATATGAATACAAATTCTAGGTTTTGGGAAATAGGAGCTAAATCTTGATAAAAAAGAAAAAGTGACTAAATTTTCATTGACTAATATTCAATTGGAACGCTTTACAAATTACATTTGGCAGTTTAGTGA
>DRFI01000002.1 GCA_011050675.1 Maribacter sp.
CAATAGGAGATTTACCCGCTTGGATATGCTGCTTTATGGGCCAGCTATTTTCTTGATATTCATTCTTCAAATAATATAAAAACTATATCACCGTAATCTCCGATAAAAAGCCATTGTCTAGTTTGCCAAAGTTTAAATAAAGGATAAAGACTTGTATGGTCTTTAACTATAAAATCTGATATTTCGATGCAATCTTACAAAATCATTTAATTTTCATCTCTTAGCGTTTTAGCCGGGTTGATCGACAGTGTTCTTACTATTTGAAAACCGGAAGCCAGAATCATCAAAATAAAAAATAGCCCTCCTGTCAATATGAAAAACCATGGGTCTAAATCAATCCGTTCGGCAAAATTCTCAAGCCAATCTTGGGTGAAATAGTAACAAAGGGGAATGCCAATAAGCAAGGCTATGGACACTAGTTTTGAAATATCCTTGAATAGCAAAATTATAATTTGGTATCCAGTTGACCCCATAACTTTTCTTATGCTAATCTCTTTTTTTCGTTTATTAACTGTAAATGTCGTAAGACCAAACAACCCCAAACAAGATATGATTATCGCGAGTATGGCGAAATACCGTGATAGTATCGATAGCTTTCTTTCAGATGTATATAAGTTCTGAAAATCTTGGTCGAGAAACTTATAGCTGAACGGAAAGTTTGGATTAAACTTAGTGTGAAAGGTTTCAATTAATTTAAGAGTTGCCGATACGTCAGATTTCATTTCCAGCTTGGCAAAAATGGTATTGAAAGCACCAAATTCCCTATTGATCGTGTACATGAAGACCATCAATAATATAATGATATAATGGAAACCAATAGCCCTAAAGACGAATATATTGTAAGCCTGTTTCAATCGGTACGCCATTACTTAGGGTTTCCTTAGAAAATCAGAAATGAAAGTCGTGCAGTTTCGCGAACTTGACCAGAATAAATAACGTCTTTCTCTTTCTAAACTCTTTGGTTTTGCGTTATTGGTGGCATATATCTAAACCCCTATGTGTTTAATGTCTATTCACTATCCTTCTTTTTGATTGATTTATTAGCGATATGGAAATTTCATCTAGAATTTTGATTCTACCATTTTTCTATGTCTAATTTCCATATCAGTTTTGCAAGAATTCCATAAATTGAAATTAAATAGGTTTTTGAAACACTTGACGAATAAATAATATAGATTGATATGTTTTGTATCCATTTATTGAAGTACCTTTAAATATACGAATGATTTCGAGGCAAAAGTTACCTATTCGGTTACCTGATAAGTTTAAAAAACCTGTAATTATTTGATAATAAGAGCATTGAGGTTTGGTGGGTTAGTTCTGTCATCCCGACCAAGCGATAAAGTGAACCATGTGAATGGTTCACTTTTTGATTACAAGAGCGTCATAAACAAAGCTTATGTAAACGATTAGAATCAAAAAAGTGAGGAGGCGTTAGCCTTCATTTTCTCATTTGTAGTTGACATAATTAAGCTGAATTTTTTTAAGGATAATAAGTGAAGTAAAAATTAGTAATGATAAATAACACATAGGTATTCCCGAATCACTTTTAGGACATTCTGCAGTATCCATAAACTGCATTACCGATGCGACCAATGCAATTAGAGCTGCAATCCCAGTAAATAGGAAGTAAATAAGGTTCCATTTTTTTAGCAAATGCGAAATAAGGGGAAGCGTAAAGCAAATTAGGATAATTAAACAGGCAGGCACTGCCCCAAATTTAGGGCAGCCATTACCTATTGTGAATTCTGTAATAACTAGGTTTCCCGCACCGAAAATACCGATGACGAAAAGTACATTTGTAATCCAATATATAAGATTACTTGATTTCATTTTTAAGGGTTAAATGACAAGTAGGGCATTCAAGGCCATTTACTTTACTCTTTAAATGTATTCCTTTTAAATGTGTAACCACAAAGTCTTGAATAAAGGCATGTTTACTACTTTTATTATTTACCTCAATTTGTAAATCTTTGTATTTTTTACGAACTACATTTCCATACTCTTGATCACCCCAACAATTAGGACATACGTCTTCTGGAGTTTTATCGAATTCGTCTGGTCTTTTATTGAATAATTTTTTTAGAGAGTTTATCATTATTTTATTTTCAAGTTTGTTTCTAAGGTATCCTTTGCTATCGTTAGATTACGTTCCTTAATTACATCGACAACTGAATTGATTTTAGGTGCAATAATTTCGTCGATTCTACCATTGGAATAGGTTACTTTTATTTTTTCGATGTTCTGGGTTGTTCCCAAACCAAAATGAAGCAACGCGGTTTGATCACTAACCAAACCCTCACCAGTTACCAGCCAATCGGTATACGTTTGGTCTGGCGTAACAACGGTAACTTTCGCTCCCATAGCTTCTGCTGCATCTTCTAAATTTACTTGTACAAAATTATTGGAATTACCCTTATTGATAAAAGCATTCGCAGGACCATCTATATTAGTCCAAATAAGGTCTAAATGACCATCAGCATTAAAATCACTTACAAGTGCGGTTATACCGTATAACGGATTTTCAACACCACTTTCTGTTTCTGTTGGCATAAAAGTATGGTCTTCTTTTTGCATCAATAATCGTCCTGGAAGTTTAAATACTTTACTGAAAGGAAAATCGACATAGTTCTCTGCTACTATTAAATCTTGCAGTCCGTCATTGTTCATGTCGGCAAAAGTGCAGCCCCATGAAAACTCGTACCCAGCAATTTTAGCATCTTCTGCAGCATCTGTAAATTGAAAGTTGCCTTCATTTTTAAACAGAATCCATTTGTCATTAAAAAGAGATTTGTCTTTAATATCACCACTTGCCATAAAGTTAGGGGCAGTGGTACCCACATTCGAGAACATAAAATCTACCAATCCGTCATTATTATAATCGCCAACTGCAAGCCCCATTGGGTAAGCGAACTTACCTGTTAATGGGTTTGATTTCATAGTAAAAGTCAAGTCCCCATTATTCTTGTAGGTTCTAGCTTCGCCAGTATCATGTACCACAACAAGATCTAACCAAGAATCGTTGTCGATATCTACCAAAACCCCTTGGAAAGTGTTATGTATGTAATCTAAGCCAGCAGCTTTGGTTATACTTTTAAAAGAATTATCGCCGTTGTTTAGTAACAGCTCACTTGTGGATCCATAGTCATATCGTTCAAAAATGTTTTGACCTTCCATTAGATTTTTGTTGAGGTAGGTAGCTAAGAAAATATCTAAATCTCCATCTTTATCAATATCACCAAGGGTAATACCTGTAGGAGTAGATTTTTTATTTACAGGTGTATTTACAATTGTTTCTGTTAAGGTCTTACCATCATTATAATAGATTCGAAGACCATCTTCACGACCAATAATTAAATCAGTAAATCCGTTATTATCCATATCGCCAGATACTACACCTAGTGAAGTTGTGGTATTTCCTTTTTTTGGTAAACCCACTTCATCCGAAATCAAAACAAATTCATTATTACGATAGGCGTAGATAGCATCTTCTTGGCTCATTCCTCCACCAAAAAATACTTCATCGATATTGTCATTATTAATATCTATAAGAGCGGAAGGAGCTAAAGGAAGTGATTTTTCACCTGTATATTTATGAACAAAATTTAGAGGAGTACTAGTAAATTTAGGAATTTCAATTGATTCAATACTTACATCGTATTTATCAGAAACGGAATCACGCCAGAATCTAAAAAATACTATGATCATCATCGTCAATAAGAGTATCCCTGTTATTTTAAATAACTTTTTAATCATTTTGTAATGGTTTTTTAATATTATTTAGTTGGTATAATGAGAGTCCGAAAAGGATAAAGTGAGTGATATTCATTAAAATAGGTAGTGTATGCTGACCTATAGCCGGTATTGCTAACCCAACTAATGCCACAGCAATTAAGATAACGATTGGACTGAAAATTGCCATCCATTTTTTATAGTAAGTACCGCCCTTTAAAATTGCAACAATGAAAACAATAGATAATAGTGCAACTATAACGCGTAGCGCTTGTACTAATACTTCCATGTGATCTGTATAATGTGTTAATAGGTTTTTATACACTTCTGAGTTCATCGATTCTTTAAGATGTACTATGTTTCCTATGGAAGAGCGAGAGCCTATCCATATTCCTCCAACCGCAAAAGCAATAAAGCCAATAGCTAGTACCATTCTGGCTAATGTTTCATTACCCGACTTAAGCATTAGGTATATATGAATGTAGCCAGCAAAATAAAAGGGAAGACCAATGACTGCTAAAAAATGACCTATTGTCATGTGGTTTAAGTCTACGAAAGTAAAGAATTCATAATTCTCGGAATGACCTAGAATATTAGTGGAGTAGTGGAGAAAATATTCCCCTAAACCCACTAAAATAGATCCGATTAATCCTAAATATCCTAGAAACTTGATGGTTTTACTTGTACTCATTAGGTTGATTTAGAATCTTTGACGAAATATTTTAACATTTCTTTCAATAAGAGGTGAAAAAATATATAAGCGGATTAAAAAGAAAGATTCTGACCGGAAAAACTTTAAAGCAATTCTTAGACCTAAGGATTCAATAGTAAAGCCAATGCCTTGTATAAATTCTAAATGGTAGTACTTTAATGGGTTATTACAGCGTATACAGCACCAATAAAAATGATTCCACCAAAAGTAAACCCAACCAGTTTACCAGTAATTTTTGATCCTTTAAATACGGCAATACCTAATTTAACCAGCATATTACTCATTACGGCGGTGACGATGACCGAAGAAGCTAATTTTAGTTTTTCTCCGTCCAAAGCAAATTTTGCTAAACTAATGGTAATGGCATCGGTATCTGCTAAACCAGCAATTAAAGCTGAATAATATAATCCGCTTTCACCAAAAAACTGATTACTGTAAAAGACAGCAAATAGAATTACTACATAAATAACACCGAATCCAATGGCGTTAAGAAGATTCATTGGGTTTCCCAATTTAATGTTCGTATCAGGTTTATTTGTATCCTCTTTAATTAGTACTAAAGACACGGTAAGACATATTAATGAGAAAATTGCAAAAGGTATGGCGACATACATGAATAGTGCGCTGTTAAAAATATAAGTCAATAAAGCAAGTCTAGGAAACATAATTGCCGAGGCAATGATGATACCGGCAGCATATTTTTTGGACAGTTCGGGAGATTCAATACTTCTTGATGCATAGCTCCAAGTTACCGCAGTACTTGATATTAGTCCGCCAAGAATTGCAGTTAGTAAAATTCCTTTTTTAGAGCCTACAAATTTGACTAAAAAATAGCCAATGAAATTTAAGAAAGAAACAATTACAATAATAGATCCAATCTCAAACGGATTTAATAATTCATTGGGTCCGTAATTATTATTAGGTAAAAAGGGTAATATCAATAAAGCTATAATAGAAAATTTTATTAAAGCAAAAAGCTCGTCCGAGGTAATATTGCTAATAACGGTGTGGAAACGGGTTTTGAGAGAAAGTAGGGTTACTATAATTACAGCTGTAGCTACTGCATTTCTATAATAAGCTGCAGAAACCATTAAGCCTAGTATTAAGGTGGCAATCAAAGCTAAGTTGGTGGTAAAACTTCTTTCATAATCTATAGTTTCTTTATATAAATGATTGAAACCTAAAAAGAAAATAAAAGCACCTAGGGCAACTATTGGTAGCCATACTGTATAGATATCAGTTAGGCTTCCTAGTGCAAAGCCTAAAATGGCAACAATGGGAAAAGCTCTTATTCCGGCAAATCCTTTGTCTTCTTTAAGGTTATTATATTCTCTCTCTAGACCAAGAATAAGACCAATGCCTAAACTGATAATAACACCTAAAATATAGGGGTCTATAACTTTACTTATAATTTTAATTTCGTCCATAAGTTTTACATTTAGAATTGATCATTTCTAAATATTGATATAACAATGTAAAATCCTAAGAGTGCAGATAATACGAAGCCAATAGCGCCTAAAAGAGGTATTCCATTTATTAACGGGGGCATTTTAGCCATTACCAAAAGTGAAGATCCTATGGAGAGTGCAGCTATAATAACGGCAAATACTAAGCGATTAACAGCTTTGCTTGTAGCAAGTTGAAATTCTTGAAGACCTTTATGTTCGTGAACTATTTCTAATTTTCCTTCTTTTATTTTTTTAATGATGGTATTAATATCATCAGGTAACGTATCCGCTAATTCATTGATTTCTTTTATACGTTTCAGGTTCTTTTTTAAAAGGTATTTAAAGTTAAAACGCTTACGCATTATTTTTGCTGTATACGGCTCTAAATTATTTGTGATATTAAATTCAGGATCTAGTTTAAGACCCACACCTTCAATAAGAACAATGCCCCTTATCAGCATATAAAGGTAGTGGGGTATTATAATTTGATTTTCGTATAAAATAATTTTGAACTGAGATAAAGTATCACCAAGTTTAATATTCTGTATGGCAATATTGCTAACACCATTTAGTAATTCATATAAATCTTGTTCTAATTTTTTATAATCGGGAATATTGGTTCTTATGGCAATTTTTTCGAGTAGAGATATTATTCTTTTAACGTCTTTGCTTAAAAAATAAAGAAGAAGATCACTTAGATTTTCTTTTTCATTTGGTAGAATACTTCCCATCATTCCAAAATCAAGAAAGCATATCTGTCCCGTTTCTGGAAGTATAAAAATGTTTCCTGGATGTGGGTCTGCATGAAAAAAACCAAAATCTAAAATTTGCTCAATATATAGGTCTACACCAATTTTTGCTACCGCTTTAGGGTTGATGTTTACTGCTTTTAAGCCATCTATATTAGAGACTTTAATACCATTAATATATTCCATACAAATAATTGTATCGGAAGATAAATCTCGATAAACTTCTGGAACGTGAATAGATTCATTACCCTTAAAATTAGCTGTAAAGCGTTCTGTATTTTCTATTTCCTTTGCAAACTGAAGCTCTTCTTTTATACTTTTTTCAAAAGATTCTATAACTCGAATTGGTTGAAAAGCTTGTGCCTGTGTACTGTATTTTTCTAGGCTTTCTGCTACTTGCTTCATGACCATAAGGTCAGCTTCGATTACTTCTGTAATATTTGGTCTCTGAATTTTTAAGATGACCTCATCGCCATTTATAAGTTGTGCTCTATGTACTTGTGCCAAAGATGCCGCCGCTAATGGCTCTAACTTTATGGTAGCGAAATATTTAAATTTTTCTTCACCAAGATTTTCTTCGACCATTTTTAAAACATCAAAGTCTTTGACCATGGGCACATTGTCTTGCAACTTTTCAAGTTCATTGATTAACTCTAGCGGTAACATATCTTCTCGAGTACTGAAAATCTGCCCTAATTTTATATAAGTAGGTCCTAATTCTTCCAAGACCATACGAATACGTTCGTATTTAGAAAAAGATAAATTTTTCTTGGTATCTGGGTGGTTTTCTAAATACTTATTTGGAACTAATTTTAAAATTGGACTATGCGACAGCACATCTTCAAAACCGTATTTTACTAATACATTAAATAGTGTTGCGTACCTTTTTATTTCTTTTTGAGTAGGAATTCTTAAGATGGCCATTTGGTATAGGTCTATTGCGATATATTGTTATTTATGGTGTAAAATTTAATTTCGCCTAAATCTTTTTAAAGAGCCGTTTTATGCTCATCTAAATAATGATTTAATAGTTGTTTTAAACTTTCAAGATATTCTTGCATTACTTCCTTGTCCATATGGGGATGTTTACTAACAGGTAAGGTCATGGGATTTTCATCTAATGAACGATATAACTCGGGGTAATTCTTTTCTATATTTAAGGTAATTTCTGTAATTTCATTAAGTATTTTATGAAGTTTTTTCATTTTTTGATATTTAGAAAATGCTATAATAATTCATGTTTTAACTAAGAAACCAATCCAAGTTGTTTCACCATTTCTTCGCCATCAATTACATGCTCGGTAATTGAAAAAACTTCCTTACGGTTAGCTCTAAATTGCTTTACAAATAGGGTAAGGTTATCTTCTAGTTGCGCATGTTCGGTTCTAAATTCATGTGAATCATAAGCAAAAGGGTTATCTATTAATTCGGCTAGGTGATGTAAATGGACATCTACTTGCTTAACTAATTTATCGCACTTCTTATCAGTGTCAATAAGGCTTACTTCAATTTCCCTCACCATATCAATATTTTCTTTCCTCGCCATCCATATAAAGTACTTTTCTATTAAATGATGTAAGAACTTTAAGTCTTCTTTGTAAAAAACGATATCAGATTTCCAATGTTCAGTTAGTACATAAAGCGAGTTCCAGTCTGCTTCGTGAATGTAATTGTCTTTGGGTCTATTTCTAAAGCTGCTCATTTCATCAATATTTAATTATTAATAGACTATAAAGTTAGACAGAAGGACTGTTAGATATTATGACGAAAATCATGATAAATGAGTAGGGATAAAGATTTAGATAGTTTTTTAAAACAAAAGAGGCTTCAATTAAATTGAAGCCTCTTTTGTTACATTTAGCATTATTATTAACGTTTAAAGTCGAAAGAAATCCAATCTGCATGACAAATATTCTGTGTAGTATTTTCTTTATTTATGAAGACCAAGTATAATGTGGCATTTTCTTTAGTTGTAGAGACAGGTATGTTGTAGTAAACTGTTTCTTCTTTACCATTATGCGCCAATAATTGTTTACCTATAATTGGACCATCTATACGGTCTTCATGAATTTCTACAGCACCTTTAAATTCTTGATCTAGATTATAAAAAGCCGCAAATTTTAAATGTTCCAGATTTTTTAAATTAATGCTATTAAATTTTAAGAATGAACCATCTTGAAGAACGCCAACTACTCTAGATTTTTTTGTACTCCAGGTTCCGGTGCCTTCCTTAATCTCGTCTGCGTTTTCAGCTTCAATTTTCTGACTTTTAAAGATAAATTGCTCACTAACGGTAAGCTCAGAATTAGGTTGGTTTAGATTGCCTTTATCACGATAAGAAGCCATTAACACATAGTTTCCTTCGCCTTGTTTACCCATGTGTTCATTGAACGTTAATGTACCTTTAAGTGGAAGAGATTTTTTAACTACCCCATTCGTAGGTTTTAAGTCCAATATATATTCTACCATTAAAGAAACCTCCTCTACACTAAGTTGCGGGTGTGCAGACATAGCATTCTCGCCCCAAACGCCACCGCCACCTTTTATGATTTTAGAAACCAAATACCCTGTATCTTCTTTACTATATCGTTTTGCAATGTCGGTATAACTAGGTCCGTTGACCTTTTCCAATACAGCATGGCATGCCTTACAGTCAGACGCTTCAATAGCTTTTTTACCAAGAGGCTCAAGGTTACGTTGATGCCCTAAAGTGGCTTTAACGAAATCTCTACCTTCGGGTATATAATCAAAAGTCACTTTTATATCCTCTGCAGAAATGGAGTTATTTTGTGTTGAACCATCTTGTTTATCTTCTACGATAATTTCATAATCCAATTTCTTGCCATCCCAGTAAATGGAATCATTTCTTGTAATATGTATTGAAAGAGAAGGAGTGTCATTACCTACCAATATTTTTGAACTTGTTGTTGAAGTGTTACCATCAGTATCGGTAACCTTTAGAACAACATTAAAACTGCCATCTTTTGTAAAAACAAATTCGGGGTTTTGCTCTTGAGATTGAGATACATCTTTAGTAAAATACCAATCGTAGGTAAGTTTATCGTTATCAAAGTCAATAGAATTTTCTGCAGAAAATTTTACGGTTAAAGGAGACGCACCAACTGTTCTGTCATGTTCAAATTTGGCAACTGGTTCTCTATTTCCTGTTATATACGTAATGCTACTTAAACGAGCATCTAAATTTTGTGCATTCCATTTTTGACCATATTCTAGCACATACATATTTCCGTTTGAGGCAAAAATCATATCCATAGGATGTGAAAATTCTTCATTGGGCATAAATGCATCAGCCTTTACATAATTCTGGTTTTCATCTAGGGTAATTACATATACCCAATCTCTCATCCATTCATAAACAAATAATTTATCTTCAAAATAGTTTGGCCAAATATTTTCAGCACCAGCCATGTCCGATTCATGAAATACCGGTCCCGCCATAGGGTTAATTCCGCCTTCGCCCATCCAAGGAAATTCCTCAGACCTATAATAAGTCATAGGTATCATTGATTTTTGAGCAGGAGGCATTTCTTGAATACCGGTGTTATTTGGCGAATTATTGATAAGGTGTGCGGGGTCGAATTTATCACCTGCAATATTTGTTGTAAAGTCAAAATCATTATATACCTCATTATAACCTCTGGTAAATGGCCAACCCCAAAAACCAGCTTTCCTAGCTTGGTTATATTCACCCATACCACTAGGACCACGGTTAGAATCTGCTTTACCTGCATCTGGACCAATGTCTCCCCAATATAAAATACCTGTTTTGCTATCGATGGAATGTCTAAATGGATTTCTTAATCCCATGGCATAAATCTCAGGTCTTGTTTTGTCAGTCCCAATAGGAAAGAGATTGCCTTCTGGGATAGTGTAACTACCATCAGCTTCTGGTTTTACTCGTAAAATCTTACCTCTTAAGTCATTAGTATTTGCAGCAGAACGTTGAGAATCCCATCCGGATCTGTTTGGGCGTTCGTCCATGGGGGCAAACCCAGAAGATTCAAAAGGGTTTGTATTGTCACCAAGAGCAATGAAAAGATTGCCATTTGGACCAAATTCTAAAGCACCACCACTATGGCAGCAGTGACGGTTTGTAGGTATTTCCATTAAAATTTTCTCAGAATCTAAATCAAGTTCATCGTTCTTTAATATAAAGCGCGAAACATGTTGTTTAGACATATCTCCTTTAACGGAATACAAAAGATAAATCCAATTATTCTGAAGGTAATTAGGATCTACGGCTAAGCCTAAAAGACCATCTTCATTACCATAAAACAACTCTAACTGTGCTATGGTCTTCGTTTTTTCTGTTTTAAAATCAAATAGTTTTAAAGCACCGTGGCGTTCTATGAACAAGATTCCTTTTCCAGGAAGTTCGTCTAGCTCCATAGGTTCGTACAAATTAAAGTCTAATATGTTTTTAACAAAACGATCTTCTGGTGGCACCCTATCTGTTTTCGCTAAGGAATAGTTTAATGTGCCATCACCTGCGGCATAGTTGATTCCGCCGAGTAAATGATTTAAAAATTTAGGATTTAGAAATGTTTCATCCGTATGTCCCATTTCAGTGTAAAAGGCTCTACCTCCATCATAGCTGTGATACCAAGAAATAGGATGGCTTTCTGGGTTTGTACCACCTTCGTAACTACTCTCGTCAATAGAAATAAGCACGTTAATATCTGGATTGATATTTTTAAAATTGTACCACTCATCACTTTTAATCCATAAATCGTCTAAATGCTGGGTAGACGAATGAGATTTATCGTTAACAATCAATTTAGCTTCTTGAATACGTGGGTGGTTATTAAATACAGCTCCAACGAGTTTGTTGTACCAAGGCCAATCATATTCTGTATCTGTAGCTGCATGAATACCAACAAAGCCTCCGCCAGCTTGAATGTAACGCTCAAAATCTGCCTGTTGAACATCATTTAGAATGTCTCTGGTGGTGTTATTGAATATAACGGCAGCGTAGTTTTTTAGAGAATCTTCTACCATATAATTGTCATTTTCTGTTGCGATGACATTATATCCATTTTCCTCTCCTAATTTCTTAACAGCTTCAATACCAGCTTCTATAGAGCCATGTCTGAACCCTTGTGTTTTGCTAAAAACTAAGATTTTGTCTTTCTTTTTTGTACAGTTTACACATAGCACAACACAGCATAACAAAAAGCATATTTGCTTTATTGAACGTTTAGTGGTTTTAATCATTGGTATAATTTGGTGTTTTTGGTTTACCCTTAATAATCAAGGTTTTAGAATGAATTGTAATTGCCCTTGGTAAAGAGGCTGCCTAAAGATATGAAAATGGGATAATGATTCATTAAATCAATTTACCGCAGTGCTGGTTTTTTGGCTGATTGTGGTCATGTTTTGTTGAAAAATTTAGCGCTATCTTAATGCTTTATTTAGAGATATTCTCAAAACTATAAACCCATGTGGACCACTATTTTTATTGTTATTTATAGTTTAATTACTATTGTAATAGTACTGTCCATTATTTTATACGGAGCAAAACCAACAAAAAGTTTGGCATGGATAATGGCTATTTTTGCTTTGCCCGTTGGAGGTATTTTTCTTTATCTGGTTATTGGAAGAAATAGGCGAAAACGAAAGCTTATACGTCTAAAGAAAGACCTATTCAATAAACTGCCCAAACCGAATATCGAACAGGTTAACTTGTTTAATGGCAAGTATAAAAAATTAATGACCCTCAATTATAAAAACGCTCACTTTCCACCAACGGCAAATAACGAACTTCAATTATTAAAAGATGGTAAAACAACTTTTGATTCCATTTTCAACGCTTTGGAACAGGCTACATTACAGATACATATACAGTATTATATTTTTGAAGAAGGGGAGTTAGCGGATCGCTTAATGGCTTTGTTTAAGAAAAAATTAGATGAAGGGATTACCATAAGAATGATTTATGATGGTATTGGAAGCTTTACACTTAGCAAAAACTATTTAAAAAAGTTATTGGGCATTGGGGTAGAGGTGTATTCTTTTCTACCCTTTAAATTTGGTAGGTACTTTTATTCTTTGAATTATAGAAATCATAGAAAAATTATTGTTGTAGATGGAAAAGTAGCTTTTACAGGTGGTATTAATATTTCTGATAAGTATTTAAAAGGACAAGTAGGTCTGGGCAAATGGCATGATATGCACCTAAAGTTAGAGGGACCGGCAGCCACGCAATTAGATCAGGTTTTTATGACAGATTGGTATTTAGTAAGTACCCAATTACTACAGCCTTTACAACATTTATATAATCAGATGCCTATGAACTCTCGTGAACTGGTGCAAATTGTCGCTGGAGGACCTGACGATGATTTTCCTGTTCTTGAACAGACTTATTTTTCAATTATTAATAAAGCCAAAGAATATATTTATATAACTAACCCTTACATTATACCAGGTCAAGCTTTAATACAAGCATTGCAAACAGCTGCATTAAGCGGTGTTGATGTTAGGTTATTGGTTTCTGAAAATGCAGATAATAAGGTAGTGAGTTGGTCTGTACATTCTTATTTTGAAATGTTCTTAAAATCTGGCATTAGAATATTCCTATTCCCTGACGGCTTTTTGCACAGTAAAATAATAGTAAGTGATGATACTATTACATCTATTGGCACAGCTAATTTAGATGACCGTAGTTTTGAACAGAACTATGAGGTCAATGCCATCATCTACAATAAGAATTTTTCCAAGCTTTTAAAAGCAGACTTTTTAAATGACTGTGCCGTTAGTAATGAATTGCTGTACAGCGAATTTATGAATAGACCTTGGGGTAAAAGGTTAAAAGAAGGAGTAGGTAAAGTTCTTAGCCCTCTTTTCTAAGTGTTAATCTACTTGTGAAGTAAAAACCAAATCTTGATCTTCCATAGCTATAATAACTAATTTCACATAATCTTTAATAGCCTTATCAATATTATCAGGTTCGGTAATTTCAATAATACCCCTCCATATCATAGCTCTTTCCTTTCCTTCGCAGATGCAATATAATGTAGTTTCGGCATGGTAAACAGTATATTTTTCGTAGTAAGTATCATCGTAATAAATACCTTGGTGCTCCAAATAATCATCATTGAATCTAGATTGGTGATCATCCCAACGAGAAATAGATTTGACAAAATTATCACGATTTTCTGACCCTGTAATTTTGGTCAATAAAATGGCATCAAAATCCTTATCTAAAAGACTTTGTTCTACGTTATCTAATTCCTTATCGGTTTTTCTTGAATCGGTAAGCGATAAGTCGAAAATATCAATACTACGCCATGCCTCTACATTTCTATTGGTAAATTCTTCTTGAAGTTCACTTTCAAAGTTTTCTCTAGTATCATCACTCTGTGCCATACCTACAATTAAAACCTTGTTGGCATTGAACAACACAATATCTGGATTTTTCCAATTTTCTACTAAGCTAATAGAAGAACAACCCATTAACATCAATGATAATACTACAATCAACTTTTTCATAAGAAAGGTATATTTAGTTGGAATATAAGTCGAAGGTACTATTTAGAAAAAGTCAAGAATATGACGATGGTCAGTAAATATGAATTGAACCTATTGGTTATTGACTACCTATAACCATAAATCTATGTTCTCTTCTAGTTTGGGAATATGACAGATCCAACCCTTAGTATCTCTAATTTTAACCTTAAATGCATCTAAAGCGCCTGGCTCGCCATGAATAAGAAAGACCTTTTCTGGTGTGTTTTTAATATTCTCTATAAAATGTAGTAGTTCTGCCTGATCTGCATGTGCAGAAAGACTTTCTATAAAATGAATACTGGCTTTTACAGGATAATACTTTCCAAACAATTTTAATTCATGCGTGCCTTCTAGTAATTGTCTGCCCCGTGTGCCTTCGGCTTGGTAACCAACGAGTAATACTCTTGTTGTAGGTTCATCAACTAATTGTTTTAAATAAGTTAAAACCCTACCACCGGTTACCATACCACTACCTGCAATAACTATTTTAGGTCTTTTATCATCTATAGTTTTCCATGTGTCTGCGTATGATGTAATGATTGTGAAATGATTACACATAGCTTCATAATCCTCTTTACTAAGTTTATGCCAGTCTGTAAATTGTTCAAATACACTTAGAACGTTATTACCCATTGGGCTATCTATAAATATGGGTATGTTGGGTATTTTATTCTTCTTGTATAATTGCCAAAATAAATACATGAGCAATTGTAGTCTTTCAACGGCAAATGAAGGTATGATAAGTGTTCCTCGTTCCTGTATGGTCTTTTGAACTAGGTCGCTAAGAATTTCGGCAATATCTTCTTTAGGATGAAGTTTGTTGCCATAGGTACTTTCTAAAAATAGATAATTTGCCCACTCAGGTCTTTCTGGGGGTAATAAAAGTGCATCGTTCAATCTACCAATATCACCAGAAAAAACAAATAGTTTTTCGAAAATCTCTAATTCAATAAAGGTCGATCCTATTATATGACCGTTGTATCTAAATTTGACCTTGATATTATCTGACAGCTGAACCCATTCATCTTTCTTTCTACCAGAAAACAAATCAATAGTTCTTTTAGCTTCCTTTAAATCATAAAAAGGTAGCGCTTTAGGGTATTTAGAATACCCTTCTTCATTTGCTTTCTTTGCCTGCTCTTCTTGGATTTTGGCACTATCAAGCAGTATTATTTGTGCAACTGATAAAGTAGGGTAACTACCAATGATGGGACCATTAAACCCTTCTTTTACTAATCTAGGTAGATAGCCGGTATGGTCTAAATGACCATGCGTTAATAATACGACATCTATTTTGCTGGTATCTATTGGTAATGGTTCCCAATTCCTTTCCCTTAACTCTTTAAGACCTTGGAACATGCCACAATCTATCATAATATTCAATTCAGGAGTTTCTAAATAGAATTTGGAACCGGTAACCGTACCAGAGGCACCTAAAAATTTTAGACTAACTTTTTTCATGATATTAAGATTTACAGAGTTGTTCAATTTCTTCTAGAATTTTCGTTTTTCTTACGCTAGATATTCCTAAATGATCCAGATAAAATTTATCCTTTATTAGTTGTCTGCATAAAACCACATTTCTGCTCAGTAAAAATTGTTTTTCTCTTTTAGATAAAAGACTTGAGACAGTAATAGGGTAGAGGCCTAAACGATCAATTCTATCTTTGAGTCCGTCTTTTTCTGGGTAGTCCCAACTTAAAAGATAGAGATTGGCACATTTACCATAGGTAATAGCATCTTGGGTAAATCTTGTATTGGTAACCACCCAGCCAACATCTAATGGCTTAGTGTTATTTTTATTAGTACCCCAGTGGTTTTTTACATCGTTATATCTAGAATGTATATATAATGGCACTTTTACATTACAATTGCGCCCTTCTTCATTATGAAATTTACATTCTATAATAGTAACCTTTTCCTTTTTTTCTGCCACAACATCTATTTCATGCGTAACACAAGATCCAGTTAATGTGACACCAATTTTTACGTTGTAGCCAGAATATTTTAATATTTCAGCGATAAACCGTTCAAAAGGAAACCCGGTTGGTCCTAATTCGTAAATCGCTTTTTTAAGTTTGTATTTAGAAGCAAATACAGATTTGTTTTTTTTAAGAAGAGCGTATACTCTATTGTAGATTTCATTAGTAGTGATACCATCAAAAAGCTCATCGTAAACTTTACTTACAATCTCTTCCACCAAATCATGGGTTGCACCGCTATGCTTAAGTGAATCTCGAAGCTTATCTAATGAAAATTTCATTTTTCGCCCTGAAGATTTTACAATGTCAATAGATTCCCTGTTTTGCATATTACTTTTTTAAATTAACATTAAGTGGCGGAATTTCTAGTAATTGCAATGTTGTAGAAGCTAAGGTCACTTTGCCATTGGTTTTAGAAATTGCTTGTTCAATATGTTGAAATAATGTGTGTTTTGTATTTCTTCTTCTTTTGTAATCTGTAATATATCGTAGGTTCAACTGAATCCAATTATCTGTTAAGTTCATTGCTATCGTTGGTTCTATTGTCGCATTTTCTATGTAATAATGAGCCACCATTTCTTCCCATTTTGCCTTAGATTTTTCAGTATAATCACATAGCAATTCATTAGCACTGTTCATCATAATAGATTTTGCTAGATCAGCGTCAGAACCATAGGCGACGAGGATATTTAACTCATCCCAAACGAAAGGAAAATCCATCGAATAATTTTTGATAGGTCCTTTAAAAACAAATGCATTACTAATTTTTACAATTCTACCAGAGTAGTTGTCACTGCTTACCCATTAACCAATTTCCATAATGGTGGTATAAATACTATCTATATCGATAACATCACCCTTTATATTATTGATTTCGATACGGTCACCAGGTTTGTAAACACGAACAAAGAAAATGTAGAAAGATCCTGCGATACTCAATATTAGTTCTTGCAAAGTAAAAGTGATTCCTGCCGTAAATAACCCAATTATAATGGTATAATCCTTTATGCTATCAACAGTGAAAGCCATTAGTACCAAGAAAATAATAAGTACGTAACCAACAATTTCTACACCCTTTTGAGCTTTATATCTAATAGAAATATCTTCAATTCTTTTTTTAAGAATTTTTCTAATAAACCCAATAATGAAAATAATGAAGAGTATCCATGTAATTAGCTTTATTATCTTAACTAGTGTAGCGTTTTCTAATAATGTTGAAAGTATATCCATATGTAGTTTTTAAAAAAACCGCCAACGAAGCGAATTCTTTGACGGTTCTAATTTTAGACATTAACCAACTAAAAATGTCTAAAAATTATCTTATTGTAACACTAGCTAGTAATCAATGCAAAGCTAAAATTGGCACATCACTATCATAGCCAATTTCCTTAATTAGAGGTCTAGAGAAAACACTTCCAAAAAAGAAATGTTTACGATTAATGAATGCTACCATATCACTATCTCTACTTTCAATAAAACTTTCTATACCCTTACCTAAACTTTTTTCCGTGATTGTATGAAAATGATGAGGCGTGTCACTAAGAATTGAAGCTAATAGCTGCTTATTGTTTAGTTGAGTTTCGGTCAGTTCTTTTTTCTTGTTAAGGTGTAGAATGGCAATTTCAGCATTGTGTATCTTAGCCAATTCAGTAAGATATTTAAGTTCGGATCGTTTAAAAACATCAATGAAATCTGTTGGGAAAACAATCTCTTTTGGTGACATAAATGAAATATGTTCAGGTATTGCCAATACAGGACATTCCCTAATTTTTTCCATTGCCATTACAGTGTTGCTGCCAAAAAGAACACCTTTTGTTCCGGTAGCACCTTTTGTACCCATTGCTACTAAATCAATATCTTTTTCAGCTATTAGTACTTTAATAGCTTCCGATAAAAAATTAGAGGTAGACATCGTATAATAATTGTGCTTGGAGTTGTCTATGTGTAAAGCAAGCGTATCTATTAATTTAATAAAATTATTTTCAGAATCTTGTTTTGCCTGTTCGAATACCGCACTGCCTTCTTCAGGAAGAATTAAACTATTGGTAGTGTATTGTTCAAAATTAAAAACATTTAAAAAGTAAAAATCACAATTTAACCTAGCATATAAATCAATAGTATACCTAATTGCGTTTAAAGCATTTTTAGAAAAATCCGTAGGTATTAAAATACGCTTATTCATAGGTGACAGATTTAGATTGTTTCTTAAATGTATTGTACAAACAAATGAATTACTATGATAAATATCAGTCTTGTACCGGTAGTATTAAAAATGGAATTTTAGCATAAATACTTAAATCCATTATTACCGGTTCATGCAAAAAGCGTTCAAAGAATTTTCTTCTATGGTATGCCATTGCCAGTATATTTATTTCTCTTTCCACTAAAAAATCTTGTATTACATTTGCCTTATCGGCATAGTTCCAAATCTCATCGTAGCTATGGGGTATTTTGGTTAAGCACTTATCTAATAATTTCTGGTTAGAAACCTGTTTAGTTGTCATTAATTCTTCTTCATTAACATGCAAAACAGCAATAGAGGCATCAGTTATAGAAACGATATTTAATAACATTGAAATAGTATTTTTTGTGCATCCTTTTTTATAGTCGGTAACAAAAGCTACTTCATTTACAGGTTTAAAGGCAATTTCTTTGGGTATAGCTAGAATAGGGCATGTAGTAATAGTATTTGCAATTTGAATGGTATTACTACCCATAAATAATTCTTTAGCACCTGTTTTACCTTTGTTGCCTACAACAACAAGATCAATCTCATGACTATCTATGGTATTGGAGATTACTTTAGTAAGATTTCCTTTGCTAGATATTGTTTTAAATTTATGTAATTCATTTTCCGTATCAAGTACAATTTTATGCATGGTCTTGGTAAGGTTTTCTTGAGACGAATTTTGTAATTTCTCCATTTCTTTCTGTCCTGTAAATAATGCGTTTTTAGCACTCACGACAATATCATCGTACGAATGAACAATATGGAAAGTACATTGTTCTTTGGCAAAAATCTGCGTAGCATAATAAAGCGCATTGTAGGCTTCATTAGAAAAATCTGTAGCTACAAGAATATTTTTAATTTTCATAATTATTGTTGTGGTATTACTAAGAAAGGAACGGTAACGTGAAAGCCAATTTTCTTAATTACCGGTTCTATAAATAAGCGTTCTAGAAAGGTGTGTTTGTTTTGCACCATAACCAGTAAATTTATTTTTTGCTTAACCTGAAATTCATTGATGGCCGTAATGATCTCATTACTTTTTACTTCGTGAAAAAATCCGTTTTCAGATAGTACTTTAGCTAGTTGTTCTTTATTTTTCTCTTGAACTATAGTAAGTTCATCGCCCGTATAAACATGCATAACGTTTACTTGCGACACGTGAGAGTTGACAATTTTAAGAAGTGGCGCCAGGCTTTTTTTATCCAACGAAACCTCAAAATCATTTGGGAAGAGTATTTGCTCTGGTACTTCATATTCAAAACCAGAAGGAATAACCAATACGGGACATTTAGCATTTTTAATAACATGTACTGTATTCGTGCCCAATAATATCTCTTTTGCCCCAGTAGCACCTTGGGTACCCATAATAACGATATCTATACCTTCAGCTTCTACAGTTCTTGCTACCTCACTAGAAAGCACATTAAGTGCAGAGTGGGTAGTGAAAGTATGCAGTGAATTTTCAAATTCATTTTGTAATTTCTGCTTTAGATTTTCAAGGTTATCTTGAGAATTCTGTTGTACGATATCTCCAAGACCAATTTGTGCAGGACTACCCATTAGATATTCTGTGTGGTATACTGGAGGCATGTAACTATTTAAAAGATAAAAAGAGCACTTTAAATCTTTGTATAGTGTAAGTCCATAACGAATGGCGGTTAGAGAGTTTTCTGAAAAGTCTGTTGGCAATAAAATACGTGTCATAATACTGTAATTTGATACCTTAAAATTAAATATAGATCATGACAATTAGTATGATATTCGTCATCATCAAAATTTTTATTTAGCTTTATTATTAGGTGTTAAATAGAAAATAATGAAAAAGAAATTTCGAAAAACGATAGGGTCAGATGTCCCTACGCTGGTATTCTTTTATGCCACGTGGTGTACTCCATGTAAGTTGATGAAACCAACTGTTCTACAGATTCAAGAAGAAATGGGCAATGCTCTAAATAGTCTAGAAATAGATGTAGAAATCAAAAAGGGGATAGTAAAAAGGTATCGTGTTAAGAGTGTACCTACTTTAATTCTTTTTAAAAATGGAAAACCATTATGGCGACACTCTGGTGTTATGCCAGTAGCTGAAATTAAAACCGCTATAAACGAAAGTATTTAAAGTTATTTCAAATTTAAAGACCACCAAAAGCTTTATTACTCATGTATAACCAAAAAGGGCACTTTGGTATGGTAACTAATTCTTTCTACCGTAGGTCTAAATAGAATACTTTCTAAGAAATTTAGGTTCTTAGCCACCATTATCAGCATATCAAGATTTCTACTTTCGGTAAAACATTGAACAGATTCATCTATTTTTTTTCCACTAACCAGGTGAAAGAAACATTCCGTTTCTTTAAAAAAGTCTAGTAATAAATTTTTATTTTTCAATTGATTTTGGCTTAATTTTTCTCCCTTACTAGAAATGTATAACAACCTTAAAGCAGAATTCTTTAAAAAAATAATGTCTTTAATTGTATCTAAAATGGTTACATCATAAGCCAAATTTAAATCGGAAGGAAAACCTATTTCCTTAATACTTTCATAGGTAGCATCTTCAGGAACGGCCATTAGTGTACAAGGCACTTTGGTGATTACATTACCCGTGTTACTACCTATAGATACAGATTTTAGACCAGTAGCCCCTTTGGTGCCCATTATAATAAGTTCAATATTTTTCTCTTTTACCTCATCTTTTAATTGGTCTGTTAGAAAACCATAGATAGCTTGTGTTTTAAAATTATGCTTAGGGTTTAATGTAATCTGTTCAATTTTTTTGGTAAGTAGTTTCAGTTTTTCTCTACTTTCCGCCAATATTGTTTTCTCTAAAAGATCAGGAGATACATACATAGCAGCTTCACCACTAGAATTGGTGTTAATTGCATTAATATGAACAATATGAAAGGTACAGTGCGTCTTTTTAAAAAAGGAAATTCCATATAACAATGCGTTCCATGCATTATCAGAAAAATCAGTGGGTATTAATATATTTTTCATTGTAATTTTTTTATTGTTAAAAAAGATATATCACTATTGCGGTAAGAACAACACCGGTATTCTAGAATGAAAAGCAACCTTTTTTACAACAGCTTCTCCAATAACTTTTTCCCAAAAAGTATGTTGATGACGTATTAAACATAAAATGCTAGATTCTTTATGTTCAGCATAATTATCAATACTCTTAGAAACATCAATTTCAAAGGGTATGTTTTCAAATTTGTAGTCAAAACCAGATAATCGTTCTTTTAAAACTTCCTTGTAAGATTCTTGATGTTCGTTCAAGATAAATTCTACCGAGACGTGCACTATTTCTATAGTTGATTTCCATATTTTCGAAAGTTCAATAATTGGCTCTAATTCATTCTTTTTAAATGGCGAAGTAAAATCAGTAGCAAATAGCAAAGATTTCAAGCTTTGAAAGTTATATCCGCTAGGTACTGTAAGTATGGGAATATTTTTAATCTTTTTTAAAACTTTCACGGTATTGCTACCTAAAAACACCTCTTTTGCCCCAGTAGCACCTTGGGTACCCATAATAACGATATCTATGTCATTTTCGGTAGTAGCAAGTTCAATGGCATCTTCTAAATTACTTGGCTTTGAAAGTGTGGTAAATTGATGCTTTGGGTTTTTGTGATTTATTGTAAAATAGGATAGTAACTCTTCTAATTCTTTTTTGGAATTTTTAGAAAGAGAATCATAGATCACACCAAGTCTTTGTTGATTTTTAGAACCTATTATATTTAATGGTGAGGGTTCAAAGGCATGTAATAAATATAAATGGCAATCAATTTCTGCGTATAATTTTAATGCTGTAAAAATTGAATTCCAGGCATTTTCAGAGAAATCTGTTGTTATAAGTATTTTTTTCATGGCGGTAGTATTTTAATTAACGAGACAGGTTTTGCATTACCAAAAACGGTATGGTAGGGGACAGCCCAATTTCATCAATGGTAGATCGGTACAGCATATCTTCGAAAAAAGAATGTCTTGAATTTACCATAACTAGTAGGTCCATGTCGTTTTCATTAATATATGCCAGTATAGCTTTGGCTCTATTATCAACAGTGGTTCTAACAAATGATAATCTAGCATGTGGCAAGGAATCTTCTAAGAATTTTTTATTATCCAATTGTCTAATACTTAAATCTTCAAAATCAGAAATGTATAGGCAATGGACTTCCGCCTTAAATTCTCCAGCTAAAATGTCTAGTAGCTTTAACTCTCGTCGTTTATAGGGTAGTATGTAGTTGCTTGGAAAAAGTATCTTTTTAGGTTGACTATAGTCGTAGTGATCAGGAACAGCCAACACAGGACACTTAACATACTTAAACACCTGTACTGTGTTACTACCAAAGGTTATTTTAGAATTGGCGGTTGCACCTCTCGTACCCATAATTATCAAGTCGATATTCTTAGAGTCCGCAACATTATTAAGGGCATCGACCAAAGATTCAAATGAAGAAATCATTTCATATTTATGCAGTGGATTATGCGTTTTTGTCTTTGTTACGTTAACAAGCTTAGTTAGTTTGTTTTCAGAATTTGTCGACTGGATTTGTTTTTGTTTCTCAAAATTTTCTTTATTAAGATTATGAAAAGGACCATAGACTTCATCGGCAAACGCATGAAGAAAATAAAAATTAGCACGCTCGCATTTAAAAATATTAGTAGCGTAGGTAATAGCGTAATCCGCATTGCTTGAGAAATCTGTAGGAATGAGAATATTTTTCATAGCTAACTTTTTTTTGATACTCTAAAAGTATTAGAGGGTATCAAAAAAACCTATGATAAATATCATGCCTCTTCAACATGGTATTTGTATGGTCGAGTGAAATAAAATAAATAAAAGGTTGAATATTTAAATTCGGTACTAGACTGATATTAATCATAGTAATTGCTAGTTTAACAAGTTACATTCATACCACATTTTAAAAACTAGAAATTATGAAAAGAGTACTAATTCTATGGGTTTTGGCACTAATGGTTGCTACACCCATTTCTGCACAAGTTTTAAATAATATAGATGAAATAGCTCCTTTTAGTGAAGGCATGGCGGCTGTTCGTAAGGGAAGCCAGTGGGGTTTTGTTAACGAAGCAGGTAAGCTGGTTATTGAGTTTAGAGATGACATTTACGTTAATCCAAAAGCTGATGAAACCAAAGCTGATATATTGGGTGTTAAGTACCCAAAGTTTAACGAGGGATTATGTCTAATTAAAAACACAGTAGAAGATGGAGTGCCTGTATATGGCTTTATAGATAAAACGGGAACTGTTGTTATTAAACCACAGTTTTTAAATATATATCCATTTAAGGACGGATTCACAACTGCGGTGCTTTTTGATAAGACCATTAAAGGAGAGAATGAATTTAAGCTGCAGATTTTTGAATATAAGTTTTTTGATGTACGTGTTAGTACATCAGGAGAAATAACCAATTATTTTGATAAAAGAGACCATATTCAAATGACTGTAAGTCGCTATGAAATTCCTGAAATAGGTGCTAAAATTCTGAACAAGAATTTGGTAGCTACCCACAATGTAAATTTAAGCTGGACTATTAATAATTTAGAAACCAAAAAATAACCGGCTATGAATAGACTAAAAGATAAAGTTGCGGTTATAACAGGTGGAACTGGAGGTATAGGTCTTGCAACGGCAAACCTGTTTTTAGAACAAGGGGCAAATGTTGTTTTAGTAGATAATAATCCAAAAGCTATTGAAGAGTCTCGAGCTAAATTTAGTACCAAGAATATATCCTTTTTTCAAGCCGATGTTTCAAAGAAAGAAGATAATATCAAGTTTCTTAATCATGCTTTAAAGACTTTTGGTAAAATAGATATATTCTTTGCCAATGCCGGTATAGAAGGTATTTCGAGTCCAATTTCAGAGTATCCAGAAGATATTTTCGATAAGGTGATTGCCGTAAACTTGAAAGGAGTTTGGTTGGGTTGCCAACATGTAATCCCTAAAATGGAAGAAGGTGGCAGTGTTATTATAACATCTTCTGTTGCAGGATTAAAAGGATTTGCAGGTTTAGGAGCATATGTTGCTACAAAGCATGCCGTTGTTGGGGTTATGAGAGTTGCAGCTGCAGAAAACGCAGTACGTAAAATTCGTGTAAATACAATTCACCCTGGTCCTGTAGATAATGATATGATGCGTAGAATAGAGAGCGATATGTCTCCCGATAGTCCAGATGCTGTTAAAGACGGATTTACATCTACAGTACCCTTCGGGCGTTACGCCACTTCAAAAGAAGTAGGTGAAATAGCGTTGTTTTTAGCTTCAGATGAAAGCAAATACATTACAGGCTGTACACATCTTATTGATGGTGGAATGCTAAATGCATAGCTAATAGGTATTTAAATGATTTGGTAAAACTTGACAAGATGAATGGTGACATTTATAATGTCAAGTTTTATTTTTGAAAATAGTATCTTAGAAAATAAATTAGCATTCATGATCATCCATAACTTAGGAGAAGAAAATTCAGTTCTTAATCAGTTTATATCAGAAATACGCGATTCGCAAATTCAAAAAGATGCCATGCGTTTTCGTAGAAATATTGAACGAATAGGAGAAATACTATGTTATGAGTTTAGTAAAGAATTGGCTTATAGTTCGCAAAATGTAGAAACACCTTTAGGTAGTAAATCAATAAACTTAAGCAATGACCAAGTGGTTATATGCTCTATTTTACGAGCAGGGCTGCCACTTCATCAAGGACTTTTAAATTACTTGGATGCTGCTGAAAATGGATTTATTTCTGCTTTTCGTAAACATGAAGGAAACGAAGATAATTTTGAAGTAATCGTTGACTACTTCGCTGCACCTTCTTTAGAAGGTAAAGTTTTAGTGCTAACAGACCCAATGTTGGCTACAGGTAGAACCTTAGAAAATGTTCTTTTGGCTTTAAAAGAACGTCATGGTACACCTTCGGCAATTCATATCATATCAGTTATTGGCTCTCAGCCAGGTATTAGTTTTGTAAAAGATGTCTTCCCTGAGAGCACCCATTTATGGATTGCAGCTGTAGATCCAGAATTGAATTCAAGAGGCTATATTATACCAGGTATTGGTGATGCCGGCGATTTGGCATATGGTCAAAAACTATGATGATATGTTCTTTTTAGATCGCTTTCTCCACTTTACCAATTCATACCAAATTACCGAGACACTACCTATAGCTATGGTTAAACCTAGCTGAGAAATTGATAGACTTTCAAATTCAAAAAAACGGGTTAGGGCAGGTATGTATAATAATGCCAGCGACAAAATAACCGTTAAGCCTATAATCAACGGCACTAAATTATTCTTGTATTTTAAAGTTGTGAAAATTGAATAATAAAAAGACCGATTTACTAAGGTTAAAAAAATGTTTGCAACTATTAAAACCATAAACACCATCGTACGTGTGGTGTTTTCAGAGACCCCAAGTATAATGGAATATTGATATATAGCTAATGCACCTATGGTTATTGATAAACCTTGTATAATGCTAGTAGTAAGTTCTTTATAATTAAAAAATGTAGTTGAAAATGGTCTAGGTTTTTTGAACATCAAATTCTTTTCTAAAGGTTCGTTTTCAAAAATTATAGAACAAGTAGGTCCCATAATTAACTCTAGAATAATGACATGTGACGGAGAGAATATGTTAGGGTATATCCACCGTAATACTAAAGGGATAAATACTGTAAGGATGATAGGTATGTGAATTGAGATGATATACTGAATTGCTTTTTTAAGATTCGTATATATTTTTCTACCCATGGCAACAGCGTCTACCATTTTAGATAAATCATCGTCTACCAAAATCAAAGAAGCGGCTTGCTTCGCTATCTCAGTTCCTTTTTTACCCATAGCAATACCAATGTGCGAAGCCTTTAGGGCAGGTCCGTCATTTACACCATCACCGGTCATGGCAACTACTTCATTGTTCTTCTTTAATGCATTTACAATTCTCAATTTGGCATCAGGGAACATGCGCGAGAAAACATTAATATGCTTCACTTTTTCTTGCAGCTCGGCATCGGTGAGTTTCATTAATTCATCACCTGAAATACATTTTTCATAACCTTTAAAATTAATCTGTTTGGCAATCGCCATTGCGGTATTTGCATTGTCGCCTGTTACCAACTTAACTTTGATACCGGCACTTTCAAAATCTCTAAGTACTTTCGAAATATTATCTTTTGGCGGGTCGTAAAAAGCAACAATTCCTTTAAAATCAAATTTAAAATCTTGTTGTTCTTCTGGATAAATATCTCCGTCAAAAATAGCTTTACCAGCGGCAAGCATTCTATAACCATCTTTTCCTAAATTGGTTAGCGTTTCTTGAATGACTTCAATTTCAGATGGTTTAAGATTAGATACTGCAATTATGGCTTCTGGTGCACCTTTGGCGGCTATTATTCGTTTACCTTCTGCATTCTTAAATACATGCGTCATCATGGGGGGCTTACCACCTAATGGATATTCATGAACCATTTTATAGTTCGTACGCTCATCTAAAGATGTTATTTTTTTATAAGCTTCATGTATAGTAATTTCCATTGGATCAAATGGTATGGGTTCACTAGCCCACATAGATATAGTAATTAAATCTTTTTCGTTTACACCCAGATCATCTTCAGCGTTTATAACAGATTCAGTTTCTAAAGTAAACAGTTTTGCCAAAGCCATTTTGTTCTTGGTAATGGTACCTGTTTTATCAGTACAAATAACAGTAGCACTACCTAAGGTTTCAACCGTTTTCATCTGCTTTACAACAATGCCCATTTTCATTAATCGCCAAGCACCTAAAGCCATAAAAGTGGTAAATGCTACAGGGATTTCTTCGGGTAGAATACTCATGGCCAATGTCAATGCCTTTAATAAACTGTCGAGTATAACACCAGAACGTAGGTAATTAATACCCCATACCAATAGAAATATGACGCCGCCCCAAATGGACATTAATTTAACGAAATTGAAAATTTTAAGTTCTAGAGGAGTCTTTTCTTCTATAATATCATCAAGGCTCTTTCCTATTTTTCCGAGTTTGGTAGCATTGCCAATTGCTGTAATTTGTGCAATGGCAAGTCCACTAGCAACAGTAGTTCCAGTAAAAATTAAGTTATCGGAACTATTGGAGTTTTTATAGACGGAAAGTGATTCTCCAGTTAAAATAGACTCATTTACTGAAAAATCATTAGAATGGACAACTACACCATCGGCAGAGATGTTAGTGCCTTCTTCAACCATAAGATAATCGCCCACAACGATATCTTGACTGTCAATTTCAACAACGGCACCATTACGTATTACGTTGCTTTTTGGGTGGGTTAACTTTTCAAGGGTATCCAATGCCTTTCTACTTCTAGAATCTTGATAAAGCGATATGGATCCAACTAAAATAATAGCAGAAGCTAAAAATATACCGTCGTCCCAATTACCAGTTATAAAATAGATTAAAGAAGCAATGAGTAATAGAATAACCATTGGCTCTTTAACAATGTTTTTAAGTGCATCTAAAAAGTTGTTTTCTTTCTTGTAATTAAAGGTGTTTTTACCATGCTCATTTTGCGAAGCATTCACTTGCTCATTGGTAAGTCCGGCAATTCCAAAGTCTGTAGGGTTTATCATGAGCTTTTACTGATTTGCCGATAGTATGTGTTAGAATAATAAGACACTAAAGTATCTGAAACCTTTATTTAGTTCACTGATATTTATCATATTATGTAAAGCAAAATATCCTCAAATTTATACCACTAATAATAGAATCAAAGTCAAATGGAAACTGTAATAAACGATGTGCGCATTATTATGAAAGAAACATACTCTAAATTGGTTTCTTTTAAACGCAAAGAGAATAGAGAATCCTTTAATTCCGAATTATTAAAGGTGTTGCCTCAAATATATAGGTATGTATCTAAAAGGCTAAATAGTGCAGTTGCCAATGGTAAATTGAATAAGGGAATGTTTAATCCTAATGATTTTACGGATCAGCTGTTTATTGAGGTTTACGACAATATAGATGATATAAAGACAGAAAATGAATTGCATATTTTTCTATTTAAAAAAGTGGATGAATTATTAGAAGATAGTTTGGTAGAGGAGGAATTTGACCATGTGTTTTTTGAGAATATTGATACCTATTCTAAACCAGAGTGGGATGCAATGGAAGAAAACTATACTCAAGATGGCGATGGTGACTTCTTACTTTTAGAGGAGATGGATGATAAGTCTTTAGATAAAAGCAACTATTCTCTTAACCACGTTTTTATAACGGAGGAGGAAAAGAAATTGGCAGATAAGCTTGACGCATCATTAGATAAAGAACGTATTTATAGACATATTCAATTAGTGCTTGATAAGATGAATATGCCTATGAGAACAGTTTTTGAGCTTTATGCTAATGAAGGATTAACTACCGAAGAAATTGCAGAAATACGCAAAGCTACACTTACCCAAGTGGAAGAATTGTTGTCTTCGGCAAGACAATTATTAAAAGACAGTTTTGAAAAAAGATTTCTATTTTAAAGTAATTAAATATAATAAAAGCTCTCATTTTAAATGAGAGCTTTTTTATATACAGTTTTAGAAATAATCTAATATTTAGATATCTGTTATTCTTATTTTTCCAGTCAGTTCTGTAATATGAATTCGAAAGACTATAGGTGTATCTTCCGTATCTATTTTGGCTGAAAACTCACTTATACAATTCGGTTTCTCATCATATTTTTTACGAATCACTTTTTTTACCCCATCAGAAAATTGATGTAACATATGCTTTGCATCAATACTTGAAAGTTCTTCAAAAGTACCCTGTGCTAAAACAGATTTCCAATTGGTGATAGAAGATATTTCGTCGATGAACAAACAAACAGTTATATTTTTTCTCATCTCCTTTATTTTATGACCTTCAGAAGAATAGCTGGTTATTGAGTTGGTTTCAGCATCATAGAAATAGGTTAGAGGTACAATATGTGGAGATCCACCCGAAATATAAGCTAGTCTACCAATGTAGTTTTCTTCAAGAAATGCTACACATTCCTTTTGATCCAAATTTCTTCTCATGACCTAGTGTTGTTTTATGATGCGTTAAAAGTATAAATCATTGACATAGTTGAACATGATATTGGTCAGTTATGGCAGAACTACTATTAAATCTTAGAATAAGAAGGTAATATCGATGGTTAAGCTTTATTTTTATTAATTACTTTTTGAGAAAAAAGGTAAAGCAATTATAGAGTACTAGTAATAGATATAGCTATCAACAAAATAATAGGTTTGAAGTTGTTCGAATTTTTTAATTGCATCTAAAAGAAACCAAATACCAGACTAATGACCAAACCAATAACAAAGAGTTTCATCAACACTTTACAAATTACCATTCTAGTACTTATTTTTTCTTCATGTACAAATAATGCGAAGCAAGGTATATTATTGCCAACGGCTAACACTATCTCACTCGATGCTGATGATTCTAGGGATTCTGTTCTCCTGAAGGCAGCACATGTAATTCCATCAGAAAATCAGATGAATGCGCTAAAAGATGAATTTATAGCATTTGTACATTTTGGACCTAATTCATTTACAAAATTAGAATGGGGAAATGGAATGGAGGACCCTGCGGTTTTTAATCTTAAAAATTTAGATACCGACCAGTGGTGCAGAGCAATGAAGGATGCAGGTATGAAGAAAGTTATTATAACTGCAAAACATCACGATGGTTTTGTGTTATGGCAAAGTAGGTATACCAAACATGGGGTTATGTCTTCACCTTTTAAAAATGGAGCAGGAGATATTTTAAAAGAACTGTCTCTTTCTTGTAAAAAGTTTGGTATAAAATTGGGGGTCTATTTGTCGCCTGCAGATTTATTTCAAATAGAGAGTAAAGAGGGTTTGTATGGTAATTTAAGTCCTTATACTAAACGCACGATTCCTAGAGAGGTTGAAGGTCGTCCATTTGAAAATAAAGCAACATTTGAATTTGAAGTCGATGATTATAACGAGTATTTCTTGAATCAGTTATTTGAACTACTTACCGAATATGGCCCCGTTGATGAAGTTTGGTTTGATGGTGCTCACCCAAAGAGAAAAGGCGGACAGCAGTACAAATACAGAGACTGGAAGAAGTTGATTACAGCATTGGCACCTAACGCAGTTATTTTTGGTAAAGAAGGCACACGATGGTGCGGTAATGAAGCTGGCGCTACCAGAGATACAGAGTGGAATACGATACCATATGCCGAGGATCCAAGAGCTATGAACTTATTCGCTGATATTACAGGTGAAGATGTAGCTAGTATAGATAAACTAATGGAAGGGAAGTATTTGCATTACCAACCTGCAGAAACGAACACGTCTATTAGGGAGGGCTGGTTTTATAGAAATGATGATGAACAGCAGGTAAGAAACACTGACGATGTTTTTGATATCTACGAAAGATCTGTTGGTGGCAATTCAATTTTCTTGTTGAACATTCCGCCCAATAGAGAAGGAAGATTTTCAGAGAAAGATGTTAAGGTTTTACAAGAAACGGGTAAGCGTATTAAGGAAACCTATGGTATTGACCTATTGAAAAATGCCGAAGGTCCTGTAGAATTATTGGATGCCAATGAGGATACATTTTTGGTTTTAGACGATGATAAATTAATGCTTGAGTTTAAACTACCAAAAGAGGTTAAGATCAATAGGTTTGTAATTCAAGAAGATATAAAAAGACATGGCGAACGAGTATCTAAGCATGCATTAGATGCTTGGGTAAACGGTGACTGGAAAGAGGTAATTTCTAGCACTAATATTGGATATAAAAGAATACTTAGATTCCCAGAGGTGACAACAAATAAATTTCGATTACGCATTTTAGATTATAGAGCTGTGCCTATACTCCAAAATGTATCTGCACATTACTATAAAAGTAGACCGCCCGTTTTAGAAATGAATAGAACAAAATTAGGTTTGGTTAATATAGCTCCTAAAATGGCTGATTTTAAATGGAATCCTCATGGTGAAAATGCAAGTAGTAATCTTACTAAGGGGATGAAAATTGTATATACTACAAACGGTGAGTTGCCAACGGAAAGTTCTCTCGAATTTAAGGAGCCATTTGCATTTGCAAATGGTACGGTAAAGGCATTAGCAGTTATAAACAATGAAGTAGGCAGTATTTCTGAGCATAACTTTGGCTTACTTAAAAACAAATGGAAAGTAGTTGATAATAATAGTTCCGTTAAAGAGCATAATGGCGATATGCTAATTGATGAAAATAAAGATACATTTTGGCAATCTGAAAAGAACCGCTCAAATAAACAGTATGTTACTTTAGATTTAGGTGAGGAGAATAGTATTAGTGCTTTTAAGTATACACCACCAACGACTGTTGCTACAGGAATGATTCAAAAAGGAATCATTTATAGTAGCTTGGACGGGGAAAATTGGAAAGCAATAGAAAATTTCGAGTTTGGTAATCTGATTAATGATCCTACCCCTAGAATCCATAAGTTTAAAAATTCATTTTCAACACGTTATATTAAACTAATGGCATTAGAAATTGCAGGAGAAAATGATTCGGCAGCCATTGCTGAATTGGATTTTTACAAATAATCTTTACTGGTTTTATATTATGGATTCTACTTTGTTTACATGAGGTGGAATCCATTTTTTTATACCCAATTATGGTTGTTTACTTCTTTAGCAGCGCACTAAAAGTACCTCTACGTTTTGTCTATGTCCCAATCTAAAAGTGTGTTTTTTAGTTTGAATACTAGTTACACTCATATTGATATCAACGAATTCTAGTTGATACCTAACGAATACTAAAAGCCCACATATTTAGCGATTGTACACTATTAGATTTGAATCAGAATTAATAATCTAAAACTACAATCATGAAACTATTTTACACCATTTTACTTTGCTGCACGTTCTTCGCAGGTTTTTCTCAGGACGATAAAAGTCCTTATTTATTGATATCTACCGAAGATGCTGTTATACCCTTAAAATCTTCAAAGACAGACGTTGAAATATCTGGTACCATTGCCCATGTGCGGGTTACACAAGTATATCAGAATAAAGGAAACCAGGCTATCGAAGCTAAATATGTCTTTCCGCTTTCTACACAAGCAGCAGTGCATAAAATGCAAATGACTATTGGAAACCGAATTGTGAAGGCTAAAATATTTGAAAAACAAGAAGCTCAAAAAGTATATGAGAAAGCAATAGATGAAGGTAAACGCGCTGCAAAATTAGACCAGAACAGACCTAATGTATTTCAAATGAATGTGGGTAATATAATGCCGGGCGATGAAATTTCAATTGCTATTTATTACACAGAATTACTGGTTCCTGTAAATGGCGAATATCAGTTTGTTGCACCAGCGGTAGTTGGACCTCGATTTACGGGAGAAAGTGCTGAAAATGAAGAAAGCTTCAATATGCCAATTACTGCTATGGGAATTGCAGACACTTTCGATTTTGATATGACGGTTACCCTAAATGCGGGTATGATTATTCAGAATATCAATAGTGCTACCCATAATGTAAAAGTCAATTACCCAAATGCAAAAACGGCTGAGGTGTTCTTATCCGAGGAAAATAAGAATCCATCGAACAGAGATTTCATTTTAAATTATAACCTACGTGGTAACCAAATACAATCGGGATTACTGCTATACGAAGGCGAAGATGAAAACTTCTTTACCTACCAAATGGAACCAAACAAGAATGTTGTTTTAGAGGATATTCCGGCGCGTGAATATCTATTTATCGTTGATGTATCGGGTTCTATGAATGGGTATCCGTTAGCGGTGTCAAGAGAACTAATGCGTAATCTTTTATGCGGATTACGAATGACAGATACGTTCAATGTACAATTATTCGCATCGAGCTCAACAATTTTTAGTCCGACTCCGGTAGAGATTAATGAACAGAATATTGAAGCAGCCATTCGGTTTTTATCCGAAGGTCAAGGAGGAGGAGGAACCCAATTATTAAGTGCACTAAATGAAGCATACAAATTACCAAGGAAAGACATAAATGTAGCCCGTTCTATGGTAATTATAACTGACGGATATGTAAGCGTTGAAAAAGAAGCTTTCGAGCTTATTAGTTCTAATCTAGATCAAGCAAATGTCTTCACTTTTGGTATAGGTTCTAGTGTAAATAGATATTTAATAGAGGGAATGTCTAAAGTATCGAATAGCGAATCTTTTATTGCGACGACTTCAGAGGAAGCGCAAGAAGTAGCTAAAGACTTTGCTAACTACATTGCCACACCATTACTGACACGAGTAAAAATTGAATCTAAAGGATTTGATATGTATGACCTAGCTCAAAAGAGTATACCAGATGTTTTTGCCGCAAGACCAGTAATAATTCACGGTAAATATAGAGGTAAGGCAGAAGGGAAGATTATCGTTACGGGGTATCAAGGTAAGAAGCGGTTTAGAGAAGTTTACAATGTGTCTGACGGACACTTGAGTAAATCGAACCAAGCATTACGCTACTTGTGGGCAAGAAAGAAAATAGGGGAGTTAGATGATTACAATAAGTTGTTTAATGAAGATGTGAAAGCTGAGGTTGTAGAATTAGGACTTAAGTACAACTTGGTTACCAATTATACCTCGTTTGTTGCTGTAGATGAAGCAATAGTTAATGAAGACGGTACATTGACGAAAGTTAAGCAACCGTTACCAATGCCAAATAATGTAAATAATTCCGCAGTTGGGGCAGAAGCGGAAGTAAAAGAAAAAACAAAATTCAAAGCAACTTATATATTGGTTTTTGATGCCGAATTGGATAAAAAAGATAAAAGACAAGTAACAATGGAGTTTAAAGTGATGTATTCAGAATTAGTAGCAAAGTATCTAGGTAAGTATGAAAGTCTACGCATAAAATTTAACGCCCAAGGTAAAGTAGTTGGTGTTGAAAAGCTGGAAAATGGAAAATGGGTTTCTGAGGAAAAGATAAGAGTAGACTTTGCTGAAATAGTTATGAAATCAATCCAGAAAGAAATGACATTGACTTTGAAAAAATAGTGAGTTAGTTTTTTGGTTAGTTGGTTCTCTGTAGAGAGAAGAAGACCTGTGGGAATGTAAATTCTTGCAGGTTTTTCTTTTGCTAATTATTACTGAAGAGCACCCTTTTATAATAATAAATACGGAGCATTCAACGAATTCTAGATGAAGGTCTACGAATACTAGAACAGCACCTAAAACACGCTATGTCTACCCTAATTTAGAGGTGTAGAAACAAAACAACTAAAATAAATACTATGAAAAATTTAATCCTTTTTGCCTTTATACTAGGTGTTTGTGTAACCAATGCACAAGAGTTTCAATTAACGGATAAGTATAATGTGACTAATCAACGAATGAATAATCAAGAGCAGGAAGATACATGGTTGGTTGATATAATTGTATCAGAGAGCCCAGGTAATCGTTTAGGGACATTGACTATTTCAGATTTTGGTTTGTTAGACGAAATACGTATTTCAGTTTTAAAGAATCCAGAATTAGAAAATGTATCAGAAGTACTAAAAGTAACTCTAGAATATTCCGCTTGCTGTGCAAGTACAGAAGAGTTCTATTATTTGGTAACCAATGATAATGATTTTATAGCGCTACCAAGTGTCAAAAATGAGTATGGGTATGAACCTATTTCAGACATACACTACATTTTTCCTAATCAGTCATTTGGCAAGGAAGGAACAATTCTAAGAGCAGCATTACAATACACAGAAACATATACGATTAAAGACATTAAAGTGCTTCGCAGCATTGCTTGGAACGATGATGACTTTGATACTGAAGACGCTATTACAGCAATTAATTATTAATAACCCTTAAAATTTAGAATTATGAGAAATTTAAAGAAAAGTGCCTTATTCCTATGCTTATTTGCATTTGTAAACATGTTCGCTCAAAATGCACAAGAAGTAGAATTTGAGATAATGGACAAAGAAATTCCCGCAGAAGAACTAACCTATGAATATCTTTTGGCGCACAAAGTTTTTCTTCGCGAAAAGCCATCTGTTAGAAGTGAAAAGATAACGCTTCTTGATATTGGTACTAAAATGGTGCTTTGGGAAAAGAGCTTGTATGCCAAAGAAATCGACGGTATAAAAAGTCACTGGTACAGAGTAACAACAGGAGATCAGACCGGTTGGGTTTGGGGAGGAATGATAGCCCAAAAATCTTTTGGAAGCATAGCAGACAACCAGGTAAAGTTTGTATACGGGTATGAAAGTATTGCCACGAATGAATCGGGCATGACAGAAACAAAATACCAACTACGTGCTTTTAAAAATGGAGTGCAGTTAGACAAGATGGTTTTAGATAGCCTTGGTGCAATTCCGGTACATATTGAAAACCATGGAAGTTTAGGTTTATTCAATGTAGAAGATGTAATTACGATAGATTTAGCCGATTCAGATTCTGGCTACCAAGTAGGAAAGAGTTACATTTTTTGGAATAACGGACATTTTAAAAAAGTTGCTAGTTTAATCGACTACGCTGATGCATCGTATTTAAAGACCGAGTCATTCGTTTTCCCTTCAGATATGCAAGGTGTGAAGAGTACTATTTTGTTGAAGACGACCATTACAAAAAACATCAAAACATTAGATGATGCTTTGGCTCAGAACAATGTAGAATTCATTACAACGCCATATACATGGAATGGGTCTAAGTTGACAAAAAAGGAAAAGACTCAAGCTATTACAAAAGATGCTATCGTAAGTGCTGATTATTAAAAGATAAAAATGAATAAGTATACAATCTTAGTATTGGTTTGTGTTTTAGTGCTAGGCTGCAAGAAGCCGTTTTCGAAAAGCTCGGAGACGGCGCTTGCTTCGCCTTTTAGCAAAGCGAAAGTGCAAGAATCTATAGTGTTTATTGCAGGTTTTGACGAGGGTGATAATACGTATTACTCCAATGCAAAACGTTATTTCACCAAGAAAGAAATGCAAGTTGTAACGGGTTTGTATTCTATGGATGAGATTATAAACTTTATAAATAGGGCAGAGGAGAATCATATTCGTTTTAAAGAAATACATATCGTAAGCCATAGTAATGCTTGGTTAGGTGTGTCTTTAAAGACAACGAAATCGGGTAAACGAATTACGGTTAAGACATTACACAATGCTATTCAAGAACAGGAAATTCAGTCAATTAAAAATGAATCTACTTCGAATTCAGAAGTGATTTTTCATTCTTGCGGATTAGGTGAGAATCAAGATTTGTTACAAGAACTCAAAAATACGCTTGGCGCAAAACAAGTATCTGCATCAACATACTTTAATGTATTTGGAGGAAAATTTGCAGAACACTATTTAGCAAAACCATATTACGGGTACTACCCAACATCAGAATCTAAGGGACCTGCTCATCTTTCCAAAGAATTTAAACAAGAATATTCAGCTGTAAACATCGATTGGTTCACTGCTTTAAAGACAAGACAAGAGTCTTCCTTTGGTAAAGCATATAGTTTCAAATTTAATATTCCAGTAGATTGGGAGTTTACTTTTGATTCTGTTACCGATATACCTACTTTAGAAGACAAAGAGGCAATAATGGATTGGATTTCAGAATCTCCAGAAATGGCTGAGGTGCTTTTTAAATTGAATATTCCAATAGAGAAATTCCGTTGGAGAAGTACTGTTGAGGGCAATAAATTAATAATAAAAGGAAAAACAACGGTACTATGCGTATTGGCACCTATTTTGCGGTCTAATGATGCAAATGAATACCAAAGCGTTACAGTAAATGACCCTTCGCTTTATCAAATATTATAACAGTATCAGCGTTAAAAAGATACTTGAAACTATAAAATAGAAAACCTTTTTTGAAACTGCATTTGAAATACGTGTTGATTGTGTTTTGTTTCTTCGGAACAATACAAGTGTTTGCGCAAAACAGTCAGCTAAGATCCTATACAATTGCAGATGGATTGCCACAGTCTCAAGTATATGATATACTACAGGATGACATGGGCTACTTGTGGTTGGGAACACAAGGTGGCGGATTGGCAAATTTTGATGGAGATGCATTTGAAGTTTGGAATGAAAGCGATGGATTGCCTTCTAACTACATTAACGCTTTATACTACTCAAACGATTCCTTGTTTGTCGGGAGTAGAAAAGGATTATCTATAAAAGTTAAGAACCGCTTTATTAATTTTGAATCTCCCCAAATACTCCAAATTTATTCCGCAGAAAATACTCTATTCATTGGTACTAAAAAGGGAGTATATAGGTATTCTAAAAACAAAGAACTTCAAAAAATCACTATCAACCCAGAGATAGATAGAAGTGAAGTCAATTCCATACTTTTTGATGGGAATTGGTATTGGTTAGCTACCAATAATGCCTTATGGAAGCTTAATGAATTAAGTGAATCTGCAACTGAACAATCGAAAGTTGAAATTAATAATTTCAAGTCTGTTCTTTTACATAATAACAAGATACTCGCCGCAACATTTGATGACGGAGTTTTTATAATGGACGTAGAGAATACTGATGATCAGTTTTTAATGCCAGAACCATCTCGTATAAACTCAATGTCAATCCAAAATGAAGATGAATTATGGATAGCCACTGACAATGATGGAATTACGATTGTAGAGACCGAAAAATTTTCAGAGATAAAGCGATTAAATACCGCTGGCGGATTAGCTACTCCGCATATAAGAAAAGTAATCAATGACGATAACGGCAACCTTTGGATTGCAACTTCTGGTGGCGGATTCTACAAATACTTCCAGAATAATTTTAAACATTTTGATGAACGAACGGGCTTAAAAGGCAATCGTATTTATGCGGTTCACAATGCCTTAGACGGATTATGGTTTTCCACTTCAGAAGCTGGATTATCAAAAATTGATTCTACGGGTATTCATCCATTACCAAACGAAGGTTCATTTTTCGATGTAAAAATTAAAACGATTACCAGTGATGTCAAAGGTAATATTTGGGCTGGGTCAGATAATAGAGGTTTGCTGTTTAGGGAAACCAAAATGGTCGACAGCTTGGTATTTTCATCTAGCGAAACCTATTTAATACAAATTGATACCGTTTCGGTAGAAAGAACAACGAATCATATTATTGATGAAAGTAAAGGCTTTCCATCAGACTGGGTTCGTACGATTATTGCTGAAGATGATTATACTTGGGCAGCAACGTATGCGCATGGTATTGTGAAATTCAATTACTATTCAGAAAACGATAGTGTAAAAGTTCGAAAGACATTTTCAATGCGAGATGGCATTTCTGATATGCTGATTAGAGATTTCGTTAAAGCACCAAATGGTACTTTCTGGTATGCCACACAAAATGGGCATCTCGGTTATATAGAGAACAACAAAGTTACAGTTGTTAAAACCGGATTAGAACAACAAACCGCAATTGGTACGGTATTATTCCATGAAGATTATATTTTCTTAGGCACATCGGGCAAAGGTATTTGGTATGCAAATAGTACCGACCCTTCACATTTTCAACAATTGAAAGGTGCTAAGAACTTATCATCAAATAACATATATCAACTCATTTTTGATGACCAAGGCTATTTATGGGCAGGTTCTGAAAGAGGAGTAGATAAAATAGAAATGAATAGTGCCAATGAGATTATCGACATCTATCACTTTGGTAGAAACGATGGTTTTTTAGGAATAGAAACCTGTTTAAATGCTGTAGATAAAGATGAACAAGGTAACCTGTGGTTCGGTGCTATTTATGGGTTAACGAAACATATACCAAGCGAAAGCAAAAAAGCATCGCTACCACCAACGGTATATTTTACGGGAGTAGAGGAGCGTTATAAGAATATTGATTCCTTGATTTTAAAAGACTGGACGAATAGTAACAAGGTACTGCAACTAACTCCGGAGCAGACACAACTAGGGTTTTCATTTAGAACGGTAGATGTTGATCACCCAAATGAAATAGAATACAGAACAAAATTAGATGATACCGATTGGAGCCCTTGGGTAAAGGAGAACAAGCAAAATTTTGCAGGTCTGGCATATGGTCCACATGATTTTTCGGTACAATCTAGAAACTTTAGATGGCAAGAAAGTGAGCCGATAAAATTTAGCTTTTTTATTGATAGTCCAATGTATAAAAAAGACTGGTTTCAATGGTCTGTTTTGGCATTGGCAATTTTAGTGTTGTTGGGTATTGGTTTGTTTTACATCCGTAAGATAAAAGCAAAGAACAAAGCGGAACAAGAGCGATTGAAGACTCAGAATTACCTGCTAACCTTAGAACAGAAAGCACTGCAATTACAAATGAATCCGCATTTTATATTTAATGTCTTAAATGGTGTAAAAGCAATGGCTGGAACCAAACCAGAAAAGATGGATGCAACCATTAATAGCTTTGCCATTCTGCTTAGAGAGACGCTGCAGAATTCTAGAAAGGAGCATATTAGTTTAGATCAAGAGATTAAGGCGCTACGACATTATATAGAAGTAGAAAAGTTAATGGCGCAAAAACCTTTTGAGTATACTATAAACATAGAAACTAAGCCAGATGCAGAAGAAATTTTAATTCCGCCAATGTTGATTCAGCCTTTTGTAGAGAATGCTATTAGACATGGAATTTTGAAAGGAGATAAACCGGGAAGGCTGTCAATAGGGTTCACAACTTCTAAAACGCATTTGCATTGTAGTATAATTGATAATGGTTTGGGTATTTTTAAATCGCAAAATGAAAAGCCAAAAACAGACCATCAATCTATGGCTTTGACCGTGACCAAAGAACGATTAGAATCTATATCAGGAGCGAATACCCTGCATATAAGTGAAATCAAGAATGAAGATGGTAGCATTGATGGTACCAAGATTACCTTTAAAATACCTTTACTAACAGATTATTAGAGACCTATGCATACAGCGATTATAGTAGAAGATATGATTGATGCTTTAACCCTTTTAAAAAAGGATATAGAGACGCAACATACAGATATTGAAATTATCGCAACGGCGCAGAGTGTAGTGGAAGCTGCCAAGGTATTGCGTAAAAATCAACCAGACATTTTGTTCCTGGATATCATGCTGGGTGATGGTACAGGCTTTGATATTCTAGAGATTTTTCCCGATTTAAAATCCAAGATCATTTTTGTAACCGCAAGTGATGAGTTTGCCATACGTGCATTCAAATTTGCCGCAATCGATTATGTTTTAAAACCCTATTCGAACGAAGATTTAAGCTTAGCGATATCTAGAGCAAAAGAACAACTGCAACCAAATAAAGAACGATTACAGATTTTAAAGGAGACTATTTCTGCGCCAGAGAAAAAACCTAATAAAATATCGTTACACACGCTAGACCAAATTATCATTGTTAGTTTAGATGATATTATACGATGCGAATCTGATAGCAATAATACCATTTTTCACCTTCAAGATAAACGTAAGATATTCGTTACCAAAACCTTAAAGTATTTTTCGGATCTTTTAAGTAGTCACGATTTTGTACGTGTACACCAAAGTCATTTAGTAAATCTTCAATGCATAAGTGCCTACATAAAAACAGATGGCGGTTATTTAATGTTGAAGAATGGAGAGAATGTTCCAGTATCTGTCCGAAAGAAAACTGAGATTATGGAGATTTTGGATAAGATGCATCGTTAGAAAATACATGTGATTTAGCAAAGACTATTCTAATCTCTTTTCATAAAATCAATAGCTCATTTTCTTTCCAGTTAGTTGAGAAAACAGAAAATCCTACGGCTGTTTTTACATTATTCTCAAAAACATCATTTTAAGTTATATTTTATGTTAAGGTTAACATAATTGTTAAAAAACCCTGTCTATTTTTAGAGAGCTGTAATTAATGTCACGAATTCTGTGAAGGAAGATGTTAAGTTTTGTCTTTAATTATAGCAGATAAGTTTTGCAATTATAACATACATAATACTATAAATGTTGAGGTAAGATGTCCACTTAGAATATCTATCCTTTGAGAACCAATTTAAAACTAACACATGAAAAGAAGAGATTTTGTACAGTACGCCGGGCTGGGTGCCGGAGCTTTAATGATGCCTTCATTATTGCTAGGTAATGACATTCCGACGGAAGCTTTACTAGAACCAGGAATGGATGTCTTGTTGAAAAAGAACATGGCAGATGTTGCGCTAAATACAGCTAAGTCTTTAGGTGCTACATATGCAGATGCTAGAATAGGTAGATACTTAAACCAGTATGTGTTTACTAGAGAAGATAAAGTACAAAATGTAGTTAATACCGAATCTTTTGGTATTGGTATTCGTGTAATAGCTAATGGTACTTGGGGGTTTGCATCAACAAATAGTGTTACTGCAGACGGAATTAAAAAGGCAACGGAACAAGCTGTTGCGATAGCAAAAGCAAATTCGAAAATTCAAAAGGACCCTGTTAAATTGGCACCTGTAAATGCGTATGGTGAGGTTTCATGGAAAACCCCAATTGTTAAAGATTTTAGGGAGGTTCCTGTTTCTGAAAAAGTAGAATTAATGTTAAGCGCAAACGCTGCTGCTCTAGATAATGGTGCCGATTATGTCAACTCTGCTTTATTTATGGTAAACGAGCAAAAATATTTTGCTTCTACAGATGGGTCTTACATTGATCAAGATATACATAGGTTATGGCCAACATTTAGGGTAACTGCTATAGATAAAGCTAAAGGAAACTTTAAGACGAGAGAGAACATGAGTGCCCCTGTAGGTATGGGCTATGAGTATATGGATGGCTTAGAATCTGAAAAGCTAGAAGGTCCGGCTGGTCTACGTTTATATAGAAATAGTTATGATATGGTAGAAGATGCTACCATTGCGGCAAAACAAGCAAAAGAAAAATTAACGGCAAAATCTGTTGATGCCGGTAAGTACGATTTGGTGTTAGAGCCTAATCACCTAGGCTTGACTATTCATGAATCTGTTGGTCACCCATTAGAGTTAGATCGTGTATTAGGTTATGAAGCTAATTATGCAGGTACTAGTTTTGCATCTTTAGATAAGTTAAAATCTGGAAACTTCCAATACGGTAGTGATATTGTAAACCTTATAGCCGATAAAACTCAAGTAGGTTCTTTAGGAGCTGTTGGGTATGATGATGAAGGAGTGAAAACCAAGAAATGGGATTTGGTACGTAATGGTGTATTAACAAATTTCCAAGCTATACGAGATCAGGTTCATATGATCGATCAAAATGAATCTCATGGTTGTTGCTATGCTCAAAGTTGGGACGATGTTCAGTTTCAGCGTATGCCAAATGTATCATTGGAACCAGGTAAAGAAAAGTATTCTATTTCTGAGATGATTAAAGATGTAGAGAAAGGTATTTACATTGCCGGTCGTGGATCTTACTCTATTGATCAGCAGCGTTACAATTTCCAATTTGGTGGTACTGTGTTTTATGAGATTAAAGATGGTGAAATTGTTGGTATGCTAGAAGATGTAGCCTACCAATCTAACACTCAAGAGTTCTGGAATTCTTGTGTTAAGATTTGTGATGAAAGCGATTATAGATTATTCGGTACTTTCTTTGACGGTAAGGGTCAGCCTTCGCAATCTAGCGCTGTGTCTCACGGTAGTTCTACCGCTAGGTTCAATGATGTAAACGTAATAAACACAGGTAGATCTATTTAAGTATAGGTTCACTCTAAAAAAAGAACAACAATGGCAATTTATACAAAAGAAGAAGCAAGAAAAATATTGGAGAAAGCATTGAGCTTTTCCAAGGCCGATATCTGTGAGATTAATTTAAGCGGTTATAATAGCGGTAATATTAGATATGCACGTAATACGGTATCTACATCAGGTTTTAGTTCTAATCAAAGTTTGGCTGTACAGTCTAGCTTTGGTAAAAAATCTGGTACAGCAACAATCGACGAATTCGATGATGCATCGTTAGAAAAAGTGGTAAGAAGAGCTGAGGAATTGGCTAATCTTTCTCCAGAGAATCCAGAATTTATGGAACCTTTGGGTCCGCAGATGTACGATGAATCTATTAGTTTTAGTGAAGCAACAGCTAACATAACACCAGAGTACAGGGCAGAGGTAGCAAATAGTAGTATTGTTCCAGCAGATGCAAAAGATGTAACTGCAGCAGGATTTTTAAATGATTCTGCCGGTTTTAGCGCTATGATTAATTCAAAAGGTCTTTTTGCATATAACCAGTCTACCGATGTAGATTTTACGGTAACCATGCGTACTAATGATGGTACAGGTTCTGGTTGGGTTTCTAGAGATTTTAATGATGTAACGAAATTTGATGCTGATGAAGCTGCTAAAACAGCAATTGATAAAGCTGTTTTATCAAAAGAAGCAAAAGCGATCGAACCAGGTAAATACACGGTTATTTTAGAGCCTGCCGCTTCATCAGATTTGTTGCGTAATATGTTCAGGTCTTTAGATGCACGTTCTGCAGATGAGGGTAGAAGTTTTATGTCTGGCAAAGATGGGGCTAACAAATTAGGAGAAAAGATTGTAGATGAACGCGTAAATATTTGGTCAGATCCACTGAATCCAGAAGTGCCAACATCTACTTGGAATGGTGAAGGACAGCCGTTAAAGAAAACATCTTGGTTAGAAAAAGGTGTTGTTAAAAATTTAGCCTACGATAGATTTTGGGCTAAAGAAAAAGGAGTTGATCCTGTTCCTTTTCCAACCAATGTTATAATGGCAGGTGGCGATGCTAGTTTAGAGGAGTTAATTAAGAGTACTAAAAAAGGAATTTTGGTTACTCGTTTATGGTATATACGTAGTGTAGATCCACAGACTTTATTATATACAGGACTGACTAGGGATGGAACTTTTTATATTGAAAACGGAAAAATTAAATATCCTGTAAAAAACTTCAGGTTTAATGAGAGTCCGATAATCATGTTAAACAATTTAGAAACCCTTGGTAAACAAGTGCGTATCAATGGTAATTTAATACCATATATGAAGGTTCGCGATTTTACGTTCACCAGTCTTTCTGATGCGGTATAAGTGATAGAATTATAATTAAAACTGGTTGTTTGTGAAACTTCACGACAATCAGTTTTCTTTTTGCAGCTTCATTAAAAAATAAGCAATACACTATTGAACAACGAATTTTTCTTTACTAGGTTACAGTATGAATCCGGCGATTGGGATGTAGATCAGCGTATGCCTTCCAACTTGTTGAATTCTTTAGTTGAGTATACTACTTTGAAAGTAAATACTCAAGAAAAGATAATCACCTTGGCAAGCGATGATATTTTCAAGAGTCCGTTTTGTTACATCTCCGGACATAAATTGGTAGAGTTTACCAAAAAGGAAAAGGAGAATTTCGAGAAATATGTGCGCAATGGAGGTTTCGTATTTGCTGATGATTGCAATCATGATATTGATGGGCTTTTCGCAAAGTCTTTTGAAAGGCAGATGGAGGAAATATTTGGACCTACGGAATTAAAAAAGATACCTAACGACCACGAATTGTATTCCATTTTCTTCGATTTTGAAGATGGTCCACCAACAACCTCACAAGAGTTGAATGGTTGGGGAGATGACTTGGTCCACGATTATCTAAAGGCAATTGAAGTTAATGGTAGAATAGGGGTCTTATACAGCAATAAGGACTATGGCTGCGAGTGGGATTATGATTTTAGAAACAAGCGTTGGTATAAAATAGACAATACACGGTTTGGGGTAAACATAGTATTATATGCCCTTACCTCATAAACAGATTTTAATGGATAAAGAATTACAGCGCATAGCTGATGAGGTAGAAATGCTTTCAGGTAAGTTGAAAGCCTTAAAACAAGAAATAGGAAAAGTAATTATAGGTCAAGAAGAGACAGTCTCTCAATTACTTATTACATTTTTAGCTGGTGGTCATGCATTGTTAGAAGGCGTACCTGGCTTAGCAAAAACCTTAATGATCAGAACATTGGCAAATGCCATTGATTTAAAATTTAAAAGAATACAGTTTACGCCAGATTTAATGCCTTCGGATATTATCGGTACCGAGATATTAGAGGAAGACCATACTACGGGTAAAAAGTTCTTTAAGTTTAACAAAGGACCTATTTTTTCCAATATTATTTTGGCTGATGAAATTAACAGAACACCTCCAAAAACACAAGCAGCGTTACTAGAGGCAATGCAAGAATTTGAGGTTACCTATGGCGATAAAACGTATCCTTTAGACAAACCATTCTTTATTTTGGCTACTCAAAACCCAATAGAACAATCGGGAACATTTGTTCTGCCAGAAGCGCAACAAGATCGTTTTTTACTGTACATCAAAATAGGATACCCTACTCAAAAAGATGAAGAAGCAATTTTAAAAGCTACAACAGGAACCTTTAAAAAGAAACTGAATAAAGTAATTTCTGGAGAAGATATTGTTCGCTTACAACAGCTTGTTCGTGAAATTTCTATTAGCGATGCACTCATCACTTTTGTAAGTGATATCATTCGCGCTACACGACCGGAAACCACTACAGATTCTTATGTGAAAAACTGGGTAGATTGGGGAGCAGGTCCGCGTGCAGGCCAAGCTATGATCTTAACAGCAAAGGCTAATGCCTTGTTAGAAGGTAGATTAGCGGTTACCTTAAATGATATTAAAAATGTAGCGCTGCCAGTATTAAGACATCGAGTATTGGTGAATTTTAGAGCAGAGGCAGAAGGTATTACTTCAGATAAAGTTGCTAGTCATTTATTGAATACTATTGAAGTAAAGGGCAAATAAAGAATCTCGGGACATGCCCGCGGGGTATTTAATAATAATTTTAATTTTGATTTCGGCGGAAGCTTAAAATCATTTAAATCTCGATTATCGAGTAAATGAGCAAACAAGACTATCACGATTTACTAAAACCAGAAGTCATCAATACCGTTTCGGGACTATCATTGATATCTCGAATTGTTGTTGAAGGGTTTACGTCGGGTTTAAATAGGAGTGCTAGGGTTGGTCCGGGAATGGAGTTTAGTCAATATCGTGGCTATGAACCAGGAGATGATTTACGGTTGCTAGACTGGAAAATGTTGGCACGTTCCGGTAGGTATTATATTAAGCAATCTGAAATTGAAAGTCAGGTTACTATTAAGTTTATTGTCGATTCAAGTGCATCGATGCTGCATAAAGAAACAGACTTGTCCAAAATGGACTTTGTTCGTGTATTGGTGGCAACATTAGCATACATGGCACATAAGCAAGGTGACGCTGTAGGGCTTTTTGCTTTAAACGAGAGCGATGTGGTCAGTATTTATCCAAAGGCAGATAAAAAGCATTACAATAGATTGTTGTTAGAATTAATCAATCTTACAAATGCAGGTAAATGGCCAGAAACCCATATCTCTAATAAAAGAATTCCAAATAGGGGCGGAAAAGAATTAACCTTTTTCCTGACGGATATGTATGAAACCGATACTGAGATTTCTAGTTTTGTAAAAGGACTAAAATCTGCCAGAAATGAAGTTGTTGTGCTACAAATTATGGGTGCAGCAGAAATGGATTTCGATTACGGACCAAATATCACTTTTGAGGATTGGGAAACAGGAGCAAGAATTAAAGTGGATACTGAAAAAGCCAAAACAGAATATTTGACAACGCTTGAATCTAGATTAAAAAACATTAAGGACGAACTGTTATCAAACGGAATACAGCACCACATCTTTAGGATGGATGCACATTTGGGCGAAGCACTTCAACTATTTTTAAAACAACGTAAGAGACTCAGCTAATATGTCATTTGCACAACCTATTTATTTATGGACATTATTGGGGCTATTGGTTCCGATAGCAATCCATTTATGGAGTAAAAAGGAAGCAAAGACCATAAAAATTGGAAGTGTTCAATTATTATCGGAGTCAACATCGAAACAGTCAAGCAGTATACAGTTAAACGAATGGTGGTTACTGGTATTACGCATGTTTATCATTGGGCTTATAACCTTGGTATTAGCAAAACCACAATGGTATGCGAGCATTACAAATAGTAGTCTGACATATATTGTAGAACCAGAGTTGCTTAAAAATGATGATTTTATGTCTCGTTTTGCTGATATAGACACGAATCAAGAAATAAGAATTTTATGCTCAAACTTACCATTGGCAATACTTGATGAGGAATTTACGAGGGATGAGGAATTTATGGATTATTGGGCTTTGGCAGCAGAAACAAATGCCTTAAAAACGGATAGTATTGTTGTCTTTACAAACGGCTATTCTAAAGGATTAAAAGGAGCAAGACCAGAAACCAATCACAACATTAAGTGGATAATTTTGGAGACATCAGAGGTAGTTATAAAACCTTTAATTATTTATAAAAATGAAAATGATTTTCAATTATTTTTAGGAAAAAGTAGTTCGTTACGCTCAGAAATTTCAAATAAACAAGTTGTATTAGGTGAAGATTATGCATTGACTACAAATAGTGATAGCCTGCTAGTATCCAATTCAAAATCAGAGCAAAAGGTACCTGTAGTCGTGCAGAAACCTCTAGAAATAGCATTTTACTATACAGATAGTCTTTCTACAGATAAAACATATATAGAAGCTGCATTAAAAGCATTATCCAAGTACTTAAATAGAAATATTAGGGTTGAAAGCATGTTGGACACCGAAGCCATTAAAAATAAGAATGCAGATTTGATTATATGGTTGAGCACAAAACCTGCTCCGGTTTATAATCAGAAAATACTGCTACTCAAAAAATCAGTTTCTAATGCATTAATAGATAAAGGGGAGGATGATACTATCTTTTATTTGACTAAAAGAATTACTCCAGAAAATGCAATATCAGAAAGACTTACAGAAAATTTATTGCACATTTTAGACGTCAACAAGGAAGTAGAAAAACTATTGGGTCAAATAGATAAACGCTTGGTTACCGAAGAAGATTTACAGACGAATTATATTGAGGATAGTGAAAAGCAAACCCAGTTGGCAAGCTTCGATATTAATCCCTATTTGTGGGGAGTTCTTTTTATACTACTGATTCTTGAACGCTTTATAGCTTATAAACGGAAACAATAATGGAGTCAGGAAAAATACACTTGATGAAATTTAGTAGGCGATGGCAGTTATTGTCATATGCAGAATCTGTTTTATATGCATTGGGTATTGCCATACTTATCTATTTTATTACCAAAAATGTATTATTTGGTTTACTGGCTTTCGTAGTATCATTATCAGTTTTATTGGTGATAAAGAAACCTTGGAAGTATAATTTAAATACTACTAGCGCATATGTAGATGCACATATAGCAGAGGCTTCATTCAGTAGTGGTCTTCTATTACAACCAGAAAATTCCTTGTCTAATCTTGCCAAGTTGCAACGATTTAAAATCTCAGAGGTATTATCTAAAACCCTAAGCACACTAACGCCGCCAAATAAAATAAAACAGGCATTTATGGTAATGTTGGGGTTGATGGCAATTGGCCTTGCCATTCAAAAATCAGAACTATTAAAAGATGTCGAACATGTTTTTAATAATCCGGAAAATGAACAAGCTATACAGTTTACGGCAACTGATAGTGTTGTTAACAGGCGCATAATCCCAATAATAACGAAGCAAGAAATAAAAATTATTTACCCATCATATACGCGTAAAGGCATTAGTAACACTAACGATCCCAATATAGGGGCAGTCGTTGGGGCTAGAATTCAATGGATTTTGGAGTTTGATAATGAAGTGTCATCTGTTCAAATGGAGCAAATGGGAAAGGTGATTACATTGCAAAAGAGAAAAAATGGTTATCAACTAGAACAGCTATTATCAGAATCTGGTTTCTATAATTTTAAATTCAAAAATGAGGAAGGTGTTGAGTTTACATCCGATTTATTTTCGATGGAAGCCATACCTGACAATCCGCCAGAAATAGAAATATTGGGTCTAGAGCAATACACATATTTTGATTTTTCAGATAGTAAAAAAATACAGCTACAAAGTAGTATTACTGATGACTATGGTTTGAACGATGCCTATATTATTGCAACGGTAAGTAAAGGTTCTGGAGAGTCGGTTAAGTTTAGGGAAGAAAAATTGAACTTTAAAGAGTCAATTACAAAGGGTCAGAAAGTAATTAAAGCATCAAAAAAATTAGATTTAGATGCCTTAAAAATGGAGGTAGGAGATGAACTCTATTTTTATGTAGAAGCTTTCGATGAAAAGAAACCTAAGCGAAATGTTGCTCGAAGTGAAACCTATTTTGCAGTTATAAAAGATACGGTTACAGAAGAATTCGGAGTAGAAGGAACTTTGGGTGTGGACCAAATGCCAGATTATTTTAGAAGTCAACGCCAGCTGATAATTGATACGGAGAAACTTATAAAAGATAAACCAAGCATCACCCTTAAAGAGTTTAAATCTAGAAGTAACGAATTAGGATTTGACCAAAAAGCCTTGCGTTTAAAATACGGACAGTTTATGGGTGATGAATCTGAAATGGAAGAAGCACCAAGTGTGATCGAAACTGATGAAGTAGGTGAGGACCATGATCATACTGAAGATCAAGAAAATATATTAAAAGAATACTCTCATGATCATGATGGGGATAATGAACATAATCTAGTGCCAGCTCAAGAAGCAGATGAAGAAGAAGACCCATTGCATGAATACCTTCATAATCATGACGACCCAGAAGAGTCTACCTTGTTTGAGGAAACGTTAAAGACAAAATTGAGAAAAGCACTAAGTATCATGTGGGATGCAGAATTGCATTTACGTTTATACGAACCAAGGAAATCGTTGCCATTTCAATACGATGCTTTAAAGTTGATTCAAGAAATTAAGAACAGCGCCCGAATTTATGTACATAGAATAGGATTTGATCCACCTCCAATTAAAGAAGAAAACAGGCTTACTGGTTCTATAAAGGATATTGATAATTATAGAAAAAATGAAACAAAAGAATTAGATAGACCTTATAAAGCGATGGAAAAAGTAGTTTCTCGCTTAGAGCAATTTATACAACAAGAAAGTGACTTTACAGAGCAGGATAAGGTGGTTTTTACCACTGCAGGGAGTGAATTAGCCCAATTGGCAATAGATAATCCTGGAAAGCACTTGCAGGTATTACAAGGCTTAAAAGAGATTGAAAATAATACTGGGCGTATCATGGGCAATTATAAATTTGTACAAAAGGGATTGTTGTCCGCATTACCAAAAGCTGCTCAAATACCGGGTGCACAAGAACGATATACGGATGAAATTAATTTATTATTTCTAAAACAATTAGAAGTCTATGATTGATGGATATTCATTTCTACAGAAAGAATTATTAATTCCCATGGTACTTGGTGGGTTAGTGGTGCTTGGTTGTTTTGTCTGGAAAGAATGGAAAACAAGTAAGGGCAACAGTAAACAATTTGTATTGAATACTATAGTTTCCTTTATTGCTATATTTTCTATAGTAATTACTTTCTTAGAACCAACGAAGGAAGTTGAAATTAATGATAGACAAGCGTTATTACTAACGGAAGGCTATACTGAAAATCAAAAAGACAGCCTTATAAATTTGAACGATGGTATTAAGGTTTTGAATTACAACCCTAAGAAATCTATTCACAAAGAATTAGATTCTCTTTCTAATGTAATAATTATTGGTGATGGTTTAGAACCATACAATTTTCACCTTTTCGACAGTGTCCCTACCACATATCTTCCCAATGAACAACGTAAAGGAATTACACGTTTAAGTTTTAATGAAAAGTTGTTGTTGGGTAATGACCTAAGTATTTCTGGAAGCTTTTTAAAACCTAGAAAAGGTTCGTTTTTAATAGTACAAGATTCAAGAAATAATGGTTTGGATTCTATTCAATTTAATGAAGAAACAAACATTGATTTTGAACTTAATGCTCGCCCTAAAGTTAGTGGCATATATGTATATCGATTAATGGTAAAAGATAGTGTAGGAGGGGTGTTGAACACGAATCCATTACCAATAGTAATAAATAAGAAAGAACCGTTACGTGTTTTAATTTTAAATGAGTTCCCTACGTTTGAAACAAAATATCTCAAAAACTTTTTAGCAGAAGAAGGGCATGAAGTTATTGTGCGAAGTCAGTTGACTAAGGGTAAATTTAAGTTCGAATATTTTAACACACTTAATGTACCGGTATACCAGTTTACAGATGCAGTATTGAAAAATTTTGATATTGTTATTACAGATGCAGAAACCTATTTAAGTTTTGGAAAAACAATGAAAGCTGCATTTGAGGAAAGTATCTCAGAAAATGGTTTAGGACTGTTTATTCAACCAAGTGATATGCTGTTTAATCGACGTCAGAGTGATTCTTATTTTAATTTTAAACGCGATGCAATAAAGGCACAGAAATTAACTGCATATTTTTCTGATGTAGAAAAGTACCCATTTAGTTTTGAGGAACAATTATTAGTCGAGCCTATTGCTTTGGGCGGAGTTACTAATATGGCGGGATATAAGCAACATGGTAAAGGTAAGATTGCAACGACGACCCTGTTAAATAGCTATGAGATTTTGTTGAATGGGAACAATGAAATATACAGTAGTATTTGGACAACAATTTTAGATAAAATAGCTAAGAAGCACAATCAGGTTTTTGAATGGGAAACAACCACTCCATTACCAAAAATAGATGAGTCGTTTAAGTTTACTGTACGAAGTAATATAGAAGTATTTAATGTATTGGGAGAGAACAATATTCCTGTTGCAATAGCACAAAAACCAATACTTCCAAATCAATATTCAGGCACTGTTTATCCGAAGAGAAAAGGTTGGAACGAATTGCATATAGAGAATGATAGTACATCAAAATTCTCATATTATGTTTTTGATGATAGCGATTGGAGCGCTTTAAACAGTGTCAAGAGTATTGATGCCAATAAGAAACGATTCTCAAAAGGATTTCAAAAAAATAGGACGGTAATAATTAACCGTCCTATTTCTCCAATATTATTTTACATACTCTTTTTACTTAGTATAGGGTGGTTGTGGCTTACGCCAAAACTCACTCAAGAGTAGTCTAGTATACTATTTAATGTGGCAATTTATCTTTTACTAAACCATATACAAAAGTACCTAAAATTGCCGCGGCAATAACTACAAGAATAGAAGAGTAGCCAGCACCGGCAAGTACATACATTGGTCCTGGACAGGCACCAGCTAATGCCCAACCTAATCCGAAAATGATTCCGCCAATCAAGTAACGGGCGATACTCTTTTTCTTAGGGTGTAAATTCATTTCACTACCACCAATTGCTTTGATGTTATATTTTTTAATGATTTGAATTCCGATAACTCCAATAACAAGTGCAGAACCTATAATACCGTACATATGGAAAGAACCAAATTGAAACATTTCATAAATACGAAACCAAGATGCTGCTTCCGATTTATACATGATGATACCAAAAAAAATACCTATTGTCAAATAACTTATATACTTCATGTTAGCTAAAAATTAGGGGGAATAAAAGATGAATCATTACTAATCCACCGATAAAAAAACCGATAACGGCTATAAGGGACGGCAATTGTAAATTACTGAGTCCAGATATGGCATGGCCACTTGTACAACCACCAGCGTAACGAGCTCCAAAGCCCACCATAAAACCGCCCAAAATTAAAATGGACAAAACAAATGGATCGGTAAGATGTTCAGAAGCAAATAGTTCGGGTGGTAAATAAGCTTCTCCTGCACTTTTAATTCCGTAATCGGTAGAAAGCTGTTCTGCAACTTCCGGGTTTATTTTAACGATATTATCCGACATAAATTGAGAGGCAATAAAGCCGCCAATTACTGCGCCAATAACGACCATAAGATTCCAGCGTTCAGCTTTCCAATCAAATTTAAAAAAATCTGAGTATTTACCGGCACCTCCAATTGAACACATAGTTCTAAGGTTAGAAGACATTCCAAATTGTTTTCCTACATAGAGTAGAATAAACATAGTAAGGGCAATTAAAGGTCCTGCCACATACCATGGCCACGGATCATATATCAAGTTCATAGTATTCTTTTGAACGGCAAAGTAATGGAATTTTAAATAGTTCTAGTGTAACTATTGTTACAGATGTTATTTCTCTAAAAGTTTAGTCAGCTTAAATGACTTTAATAAATGGAAAAGTCTAAGTATTACTAATGCTTTAACTGTTGAGAATGTAGATGGGTTTTTAGTACTTCTTAAGCTGAGGTTTATTTATGATACTGACTAATATCATATTTCGGTTATTCTGTGGTGCTTAATTTTGAAGATATTATTTAAAATAATTTAGTGATGAGAGGCAGTTCAAACACCTTAATTTATGTCATTTCCGGTATTATTCTTCTCCATTTTGTTGTCGGTTTCATTTGGTTGATCTATAAATTAAATAAGAAAAAAGAAAAGTAGGGTTAATCGATTATGGTTTGTTAAACTTGTGATACATCATTTTCGCCAATATTAAGCCTAATGCTCCACCAATACCGGATACTACTAAATTGAGTAATAGTAGAAAACCATCAAAATCACCATTATTCATTATTGACCATGGGTTAAAACCTAATCTACCAAAAATCTTTATGAATAAGATACTTCCAAAAACCCCGGCAATTGTATTGCCTATAACACCAAACGAGTATTTTTTAATAAGAAAGCCTAACCCGTTTGCTGCAATAATTCCTATAAGAATACTGATTAATGAAATTAATGTACCTGTCATGGTTGGTTCTTTAATTTAATGTCCATAATCCATATGATCAACTTTTCCTCCCCGTAACCTTTTTTGCACTATGAAATAGATGATTATTAGTATGAAACCAACAATACCCCAAGTTAATGCTACAGATAAACCATACTCAGATGATGCAGTATTGTAAATGGTTAAAGGTTCATTTACTGAATTTACAGAAGGTAAAATAACAGGGAACATGGATGCTAACGAAGATGTAATTCCGCCTAATATTAGTAACGTAGATAATGCAAAACCATGAATATCCTTCTTCAACTTTTTAATAAAAAACAAGCCAATTAAACCTGTTAAGTAGATAAGCGGAAAAACCATTAAATAGGGTTTTTGAATAAAGTTATCTAACGAATTAGGGTTAACCATTTGCCATACTATTAAAGAAAAAATAGTTAGTGCGGCAAGGGTAATGTTAAGTTTGAAAATGATGTTTTTAAGATTACTATTAATAGATGAATTGGTTTTAAGAATTATCCAATTTGCACCATGAATAGCTAAAGTGACAACGGAAATTAAACCAATAATGATGGTAAACCAATCAATTATTCCTGGATGTTCCGATAATGGGCTAAAACTACTATTCCATAACGGTAAGAAAAAATAATGTCCTTCATAAACAGACACCCCATCTTCAACTCCGCCTAAATTTACTCCTCTCACGATATTACCCAATGCAATCCCAAAAAATAATGCTAGTAATAAACTAGAAACACCAAAAGATTTATCCCAAATATCTTTCCACATTTGAAAATGGAATTGTCCTCTAAATTCTAATCCAATAGCTCTAAAAATAATTAACCATAAAACAATTATGAGTGGTAAATAGAAGCCACTAAAAACCGATGCATAAAAAGTAGGGAAAGCCATAAAGAGTAAGCCTCCAGCAGCAACTAGCCATACCTCATTAGAGTCCCAAAACAAACCTGCAGATTTTGCAATGACCTCCTTATCCTTTTCAGTTTTTGCAAAAAATAAATGAATGATCCCTGTTCCAAAATCATACCCATCTAAAATGAAAAATACTGCCAAAATTATAGCTATTGCTATGAACCAAAATGTTTCCATAATTTAATGTGTTTGATGTTTAGGACCTTGGTTAATAGTTTTACCTACTAAGACTAAGAATAAAAGTCCTAATAGCATATATAAGGCGACAAATCCAAGTAAAGTAAATAAGGTATTACCAGATGACACTGTGGGAGAAACACCTTCAGTTGTTCTTAATAAACCATAAACTAAATACGGTTGTCTACCCAGTTCTGCTGTATACCATCCTGTAAGGTTAGCTATGTAAGGGAATGGGACTAAAAACATGATAGCCCAAAGTAATGCTTTTGATTTGTATAGTTTTTTACGCCATAGCAAGAATGCGGCCAATGCCATTATAGCCATAAAAATAGTACCTAAACCAACCATTATATGATAAGAATAATACAGGGCTGGAATGTTGTCTGGCAATTCTTCTTTTTCAAATTTATCCATTCCTATAATCTGCTTATCCCATTTCTGGTAGGTTAAGAAGCTTAATACATTAGGAACAGCAATTTTATTATCTAATTTTTTTTCGACCATATTGGGCTGCCCAATAAGTACAATCTCAGCACCAGCATTTTCAGTTTCAAAAATACCCTCCATAGCTGCAAAAGCTGCTGGCTGATATTTTGCGACATTTTTCGCATTCCAATCACCAGTAGGGAAAGCCACCAATATGCTAGAAATCAAACCAAAAATAACTCCGGTTTTTAAAAACAGTTTTCCGTATTCAATTTGTTTGTTTCTTAATATGTAAAAAGCTCCAATGCTAGCGACAACGAAAGAAGAGGTGACAACAGAAGCCAATTGATTATGTAAAAAAGCTGGTAAAAGCCAAGGATTACCAAATAGAGCAGAGAAATTTTCTAGTACAAATTTACCGTTATCCAATATTTCATAACCTACGGGGTGTTGCATCCAGGCGTTGGTAGCTAAAATAAACCACCCGCTTGCCCAAGACCCTAAGAAAACAAGAAAACCAGTTAAGAGGTGTAATTTTTGTCCCATTAACTTTTCGCCGAAAATGAACAATGCCAAGAAAGAAGATTCTAAGAAGAAAGAAAAAAGACCTTCCATAGCTAAAGTCTGCCCAATTATACCACCTGTTAGTTCAGAGAATTTAGCCCAATTAGTACCAAATTGAAATTCCATAGGAATGCCTGTTACAACACCCATAGTAAAATTGATGGCAAAAATTTTCATAAAAAATTTAGCGGCATCATTATATTTTTCAATTTTATTTCTGAGGTATTTCCATTTAAAATAGACTATCAATAAAGACAATCCCATGGTTAGTTGAGGGAATATATAGTGGAAAGTAATAGTAAATGCAAATTGCAGTCTATCATAAAAAATCATGTCTTCCATATCCTATATTATTTGCAATATTTAGTATGGTTACAAAAGTAGACAACAAGGGGTTTTTAAACGTAACGAATGTTACATAATTGAAAAAAATCTATGGTTAAGGCATCATTTTAACAAGAATGATTTATCTACGTTTTTTTTAATTAAAATTCTGATACTAGTTTAAAAACCAGCATGTAAAAACAAAAAAAATCCCTGAAATTTATGGAATAAAATTTCAGGGATTTTAATAAAGTTATTCTGCTACTAGTCTTTATAAGCAGAAAGCATCCAAACTAATTTTTCTTGTTGTGTAATGTAATCACTCATTAATGAAACTGTTCCTTCATCTTCAGCCTCAGCAGCAATTTTAAGTGTAGCTCTTTCTTTTTTTAATAAGATACTTAAGCTCTCTAAAATATTATCTACAGCCTTATCGCCGTCAACAACATTTTCAATAGCCTTAATCTCGGAGCTTTCTATATACTTAGCAAAAGTATGAATTGGTGTATTACTTAAAGTAAGTACACGTTCTGCAATTTCATCTACTTTAACTAAAGCGTCATTGTACAATTCTTCAAATTTAAGGTGAAGTTCAAAAAACTTTCTTCCTTTAATATTCCAATGAAAACCTCTTAGATTCATATAGAACATTTGATAGTTAGATAACACATCATTTAACTGGTTTGCGATATCATTAGTGCTTTTTTTGTCTAATCCGATGTTTGATAAACTTGTATTTGTCATGATTTCAGTATTTGAATAATCCGATTTATGATAGATTTAAATTATCGATTATTTAATATTTGATAAATTTAGTCTATAGTCGTAAAACATCCAGCAACCTTAGTTGCATAAATTAATTTTTAACATATTTTAACAAAAGTAGGAGAACACATTTAGAGTCAATAAATTTTAAAAGTAAAAGAGGGGACCATATTTGGACCCCTCTTTTTGATAAACTATTCTTCAATTCTGGTTTTATGGCATTAAAATATAACCATCAAGTTGGTAATTGGCAAGCACCATCATAGCAGATAAACCTAATTCTGTATTCGGGTTTAAATCTTCCGCATCAATACCTCTAGAGGCTGTAGCTTGGGCGCATACGATAAGTTTTACACCGTAATCTTTTAAAAGTTGAATTACCTCTGCATTAGGGTTTTCTTTTTCGTATTTGGCTTTATACTTTGCATCATTTAAAGCGGTAAATGTAGCTCCACCATGTACAGCTGCAACAATATTTACTTTATCTGCAGAAATACCATTAACACCTAGCATATTGATCATACGTGCAATTTTAAAATATCCAATGTTAGATCCTTCCATTTCACGTTCGTCTTTTAGGTCAAAAACGATGTTATACTCCTTATCAGGATCTGGTAATGTAGTCACATCTTTAAAATCTTTAATTTTTCCGTATCCATCAATTACTGGAGTAATCCATTCCTGTGCAGATGAGAGTTGTGTAGCCATAATTGCTATTAAAATTAAAAGTACTTTTTTCATGAGTTTGTTGAATTATAAATTAGTGTAGTTTGGTTATAAAATATTTGATGATAGGTACTAATGTCCGTTATTTTTTAAAGTTATAAAAGTAAGTAGGATTATTTAACGCTACTGTAACCCATGTTACTGTCATTAATAAATGGAATTTCTAGATTCGTTGACTAAATTAGTGCTACTAAAATTATATAAGCTAGTTAAACAGATATGGAAGAATTTAGAACATTGACCAAAAAACTATATCATCTCTTTATAGTGGTTTTTATATTGGTCATGACCATATTCATAGTACTACTTAACTACGATCCACAATCAAATAGTTATCCCCCAATAATTACTGACGAAATTACATCCACAACTATTTGGAAACCTAAAGATGCTATTACTGAAATTCCTAATATGTCCGAAACGGTCAAAAAAGGGTATTACTTAATAGCGGAAACATCAAAATATATGGGACCTAATGCCGAGAATGTAAAAGACCGGTATAGTGGAAACAATTTGGCATGTGCCAATTGCCACTTACAAAAAGGAGCTCAAGCGGGCTCTGGTTCTTGGGTTGGTATTTTAGAACGATTTCCTCAATTTGGAGGGCGAGGAAATAGAGAAGGTACTATTCAAGATCGAATTAATGGCTGTATGGAACGTAGTATGAACGGTAAGATGCTTCCTGTAGATTCTGATAAGATGACTGCAATTGTAGCATATATGAATTGGTTGGGAGAAGATGTACCAGAACATAGAAAAGCAGAATTTAAAGGCTATCCGAAAATTAAGATTCCGAATGTTGCAGTAGATTTAGATAGGGGTAAGGGCGTATATAATAAAGAGTGTGTTATTTGCCATGGAGAAAATGGAGCGGGTGTACTTAATCCTATAGATAGTAAAAGCTATACGTATCCGCCATTATGGGGACCAGATAGTTTCAATGATGGCGCAGGTATGAATAGGGTGATTACATCTGCAGAATTCATAAAAAGTAATATGCCTTATTTACAGGCAACATGGGATAATCCTAAATTGACAGATGAAGAGGCTTATCATGTGGCAGGTTATATTAATAGTTTTTCCAGACCACATAAGGGAAATAAAGAAAATGATTATCCTAATAAAAAATTAAAACCAGTATCTACACCTTATGGTCCTTGGGCAGATGATTTTTCTCCAGAACAACACAAATACGGACCGTTTCCACCTATAATGGAGTTTTACAAGAAAGAATACGGTATTACCAAAACGAAATAGGCTTTATGCGAATACTATTAGTACTACTTATTTGTCTGCCTATTTTTTCTAAGGGTCAAGATTCCCTCGCTATTAAGAAGGGGAATCTTTCTGGGCAATGGCGTACGTATTATATGATGACGGCTAACAAAGGTGATTTAAAGAATTTTAATGCTTTAGCCACAGGTGGTAAGCTAAAATATCAATATGATATTTTGAATAATTTAGAATTTGGAGCAGCCCTATATAATTCGAATAATTTAAGATTACAAAATTTATCTGATCCTGATGCTACCACAGGCAGATTAAGTAGGTATGAAGAAGGATTATTCGATCGACTTGATCTTAATAATGATGCTGTTTTTTTATTGGGAGAATTATATGCGAAGTATAAGTTGAACCGACAGTCTTTTACTCTGGGGCGAATGAATGTAAATACGCCACTTATAAACCCTGAAGATGGTAGAATGATTCCAACTTTAGTACAGGGGTTTTGGTATAATTATAAAACAAATAAAAGTACTTTTCAATTCGGGTTATTAAATGAAATAGCACCAAGGTCTACAGGTCAGTTTTATGGAATTGGGGAGAGTATAGGTACATACCCCGTTGGTAGAAACAAATATGGTAATGCTTCGCAATATGCTGGTAATACGGATTCGGATTATATTCTGATGTTTAATGCAGATTTTGAATTAACTAAGAACTTAAGGTTAAATGTATGGAACCAACATGTAGATAATGTGTTCAATTCAATTTATATTAAACCTTCTCTGAAGATTTCTGAATCTGTACAAATAGAAGGGGAGTGGTTGCATCAAAATAAAATTGGGGATGGTGGTAATGCCTTAGATTCGCTCCGTTATTTTAATCAGAATAGAGCAGATGTTTTAGGGTTGAAATTTGATTATAAAAGTAAGAGTGGGTTAGTAAGCTTAGCCTATAATAGAATATTACCACAAGGTCAATTTTTATCACCGCGAGAATGGGGTAGAGAAGATTTATTTAGTTTTCAGAAACGAGAGCGTAGCGAAGGTACTGCCGATAATCATGCTTTGGTTCTGAACTTTAAAAATGAGTTCGAAATATTTAAAGAGGATCTAAACTTGACTTCAATATTAAGTGTCGGTAAGCATTGGAAACCAGAAGTAACCGATGCTATTCTAAATAAATATGCTATGCCAGATTACACTCATATTAATTTAGATATTTTTTTCAATATTAAAAAATTTAAACACTTAAAGCCAGAACTACTACTTACCTCAAAAATGGGAAATGGAGGCATTCCAGATAACCCTAATTTCTATTTTAATAAAGTTGATTTGTTTCATTTGGATTTCATCATTAACTATAATTTCTAGTCAGAAAATCTAACCAACCTCATTAAAATAAATTACAGAATAATTGTAAGAATGATTACTTATTTAGCTTACACGTATTCATGCCAAATAAGGTGTATAGCGGGCAAAAGCTAACAAATGTAGTCAGTATTAAGATAGCGGCAACAGCCAGCATAATGTAACCTAAAACACCAGTTACGGTATCTGTATAAAATGTAGTTAAAAGCGCTACAGCAATAAAAATTCTTATAAAACGATCTGTACTTCCCATGTTTTTTTTCATGATACTAGTTTTTGGATTATGGTTTAAAATAAATTGTAATGATTTGTTTAAAAAAAAGACTTAATCAATAAGCAGATGTACTTCTGCTATTTGTTATTGCAATGTATACGTAATCAATTATATAGACTATGATAATAGTCATATACAAAGGTCAATGTTAATGAAGACAATTAATGTAACTTAAGTTACCTAGTCGCGATTTTAAAAAAGGTATTTTTGTAAAAACTGGTATTTAAATGGAAGCATATGTAGAGGCATTTTTAAACGCAGTTTCAGGAACATTTAGTTGGACTTGGAAATCAATAATTTTTAATGTCCCGTGGTATCTTAATTATTTTTGGGGTTTAATTCTTATCTCGCTATTAGTATGGTTTTTAGAGATAGTTTTTCCTTGGAGAAAAGAGCAAGGTGTTTTTAGAAAAGACTTTTGGTTAGATGCTTTTTATATGTTTTTCAACTTCTTTTTGTTCGCTATAGCAATCAGTGGTATTTATAAGATGTTACAAGTATTTTTCCAGGATATAGGTGTAGCATCTAACAGTCTAGCACTTATAGATATTTCCAATTGGCCAATGTGGGGTCAGCTATTATTGTTTTTCGTTGTTCTGGATTTTGTACAGTGGTTTACACATACTTTGCTTCATAAATATGCTTTTCTATGGAATTTTCATAAAGTACATCATAGCGTTAAAGAAATGGGCTTTGCCGCGCATTTACGTTATCATTGGATGGAGAATATTCTTTATAAACCATTAAAAACTTTTGGTGTAATGATTCTGGGAGGTTTTGAACCAGAACAAGCATATATCGTTCATTTTGCCGCAATCGCTATTGGGCATTTTAATCATTCGAACATAAAAATTACTTGGGGACCTTTAAAATACTTGTTCAACAATCCTGTAATGCATTTATACCACCATGCTTATGACTTACCTGAGGGTACGTATGGGGTAAATTTTGGTATAAGTTTAAGTATATGGGATTATATTTTTAAGACCAATTATATACCTGAGGATAGCGGTAAGGTAAAGTTGGGTTATCCAGGAGATGAGGATTTGCCAAAAGACTTTTTAGGACAAGCGGTACATGGTTTTAAACCAAAGAAGAAGTAAGTTTATTTCCTTCTTCTTTGGTGTTTTTAAGTTTGTTTAGATAGCTTACCCGTAGCGCAACCCACAATAGATTTAACTTTAGATAGTACCGAATTGTCTTGGTCAATACTTGGGTATCCAATTGACTTTAATTTATCTTTTACTGTTGTTATCCCTTGCAGGTTTAAAGCATCAAATGTAACAGAAGACGATTCTACAGATACAGATATATTTTTAATTGCTGGTATCACTTCTAATTTAGAAATAATTGTTTTGGCGCAACTACCGCATTTTAAGTTTTGAATAGGTATTACTGATGTCATTTGACGTGATTTTATTTTTATATTAAAATCTATTAGTTCCAAGAATTATAGCCTCCCTTTAAATCATAAACTTGAGAAAAGCCCATTTTTAATAATTTACGGGCGGCTTTTTGGCTTCTTGCCCCAGATCTACAGTAGACATATATAGGCTTATTTTTATCAATCTTTTCAAAATAATTATTGAAATTATCGGCATTAAAAAAATCAACGTTTATTGCTTTTTTTATATGCCCGCTATTGAATTCAGAAGCTGTTCTTACATCAAAAGGTTTTATATCGTTAGTGATAATTTGTGTCGCATATTCGGTCTTATTCAGGATAGTAATATTACCTGTGGTTTCTACTTTTTTACCGAAGAGTGTACTTAAAAATGACATAGTATTTTGTGTATAATGAATACGCTATAATAAAAGGAAACGGTCTTTTTTGTTTCACCGTTTCCTTAATAAACCAACCAATAAAAAAAATATTCTTTTGAATGTGTAAATACCTATTTGAATTACAAGGTTGTTGGACAAACAAATTCAGAAACAGGAATACCAGCTTCTTGTATAGCTTTAAATCCTCCTTTTACATCTATTAGATTATGAATACCTCTGCTTTTTAAAATAGATGCTGCAATCATACTTCTATAACCACCGGCACAATGCACATAAAAAGAGCGGTTATTTGGAAATTCTGCTAAGTGATCATTTAGAAAATCTAACGGTGTGTTTTTTGCACCTAAAACATGCTCAGATAGATATTCAGATTCTTTACGTACATCGAATACAGGTGCTTTTTTAGTTTCAAGTACATTTTTTAGCTTACTGGGATCAACTTGACTAACGGTATCATATTCCATTGCTTCTTTTTTCCAAGCATCAAACCCTCCATCTAAATATCCTAGTGTACCATCAAACCCAACTCTAGAAAGTCTAGTTACTGCCTCTTCCTCTAAACCAACGGGAGCAACTAATAAAATAGGTTGTTTAACATCTGCAATCAAAGCACCTACCCAAGGCGCAAAGCTACCATCAAGACCTATGAAAATAGAACGTGGTATATGACCTGCGGCAAAATCATCTTGGTTTCGTACATCTAATACAATAGCTCCCGTTTCATTTGCTGCAGCTTCAAAAGCCTTTGGGGAAAGTGCTCTTGTGCCACGCTCCAAAACTACTTTAATATCCTCGTAGCCTTCTTTGTTCATTTTTACGTTCAAAGGAAAATACTGAGGCGGTGGAAGCAGACCATCAATTACCTCGTCTATAAACTCTTCTTTAGTCATGTCTTCACGTAAAGCGTAGTTCATTTTCTTTTGGTTGCCCAAGGTATCTACCGTTTCTTTCATCATATTCTTACCACATGCAGAACCAGCGCCATGAGCAGGGTAGACGATAACGTCATCTGCTAAAGGCATTATTTTTTCGCGTAAACTATCATATAAAAATCCAGCGAGGTCACGATCAGTTAATTCTCCCATTTTTTGGGCTAGATCAGGTCTACCTACATCTCCAAGAAATAAAGTATCTCCGCTAAAAATAGCATAGTCTTTACCTTTTTCATCTTTTAGAAGATATGTGGTACTTTCCATAGTATGCCCTGGGGTATGTAATGCAACAATGGTAACGTCGCCCAACTTAAATTCTTGATTGTCTTTTGCAATAATTGCTTCAAACGACGGATTAGCTTTTGGACCATAAATAATATCTGCCCCAGTTTCTTTTGCCAGGGTTACATGACCGCTAACAAAATCTGCATGAAAATGTGTTTCAAAAATGTACTTGATTTTAGCGTCATTAGTGGATGCTTTTTTTATGTAAGGTTGTACTTCTCTTAAAGGATCAATAATAGCGACCTCTCCATTACTTTCAATATAGTATGCACCTTGTGCAAGACAACCCGTATATATTTGCTCTACTTTCATGTTGTTATATTTATTAATAGTATAAAATTACTTTTTAGATAAGACGTGTACAGTGACATTAGTCACATAAGGAAAATTTTATTTAAAGAACTCCATGTAAAAAATAAAGGCGGCCATTACAAGAATAAAATAACCGAAACCTTTCTTTAATTTTTTGCCATCAAAGAAGTTACTCAGATAACTTCCTATGAAAATACCGATGAAAGAAAGCGAAGTAAAAACTACTAGAAACTTCCAATCTATTTCCATAGTCAATGCATCTCCCAAAAAGAAACCCATTAAAGATTTAATAGCAATAATGACCAAAGAAGTACCTACGGCAACTTTCATTTCAACGTTTGCTAAAATGACTAAAGCAGGAATAATTAAGAATCCGCCACCCGCGCCAATTAAACCGGTAATGCTACCAACTAACATACCTTCTAATAAAATTAAAGGATAATTATAGGCTACTTGATCTGTTTTAAGAACCGTCTTTTCTTTTTTAAGCATAGAATATGCTGCGGGAATCATTAGAATGGCAAATAGCCCAAACATTGCCATTCTACGTGTAAATTGAAAGTGTTCTATTTGAAATAAAACATCTGGCATGGCAGGTACTACATAATGCCTAACAATTGTAACCCCTATAATTGCCGGTATGCCAAATACAATGGCGGTACGCCAATCTACATAGCCTTTTAGGTGTTGTTGCCAACCACCAACTAAAGCACTCGCCCCAACTATAAAAAGTGAATATGCGGTTGCAGCTTTCTCGTTAATTGAAAAAAGATATGCTAATACTGGCACTGCTAGTATGGAGCCACCTCCGCCGATAAGACCTAATGATATACCAATAATCAAGGCGCTAACGTATCCAAAAATGTGCAAAATTTCCATGTGATTTTTTTGATATCACAAATGTAAAGTGGTGCGGAAACCTGCGCAGTAACAATGGTTACAGAAGGATTATAAATCTAAAAGCTCTAAGTAATTTCGGTGAAGTTTAATTTTACCCATTTCTTCTAATTTCTTTAAAAGTCTAGATATTACAACTCTAGAGCTATGAAGATCATAAGCAATATCTTGGTGTGTGCTATGAATGATATCATTTTTGGTAACCCTAGCCTTTTCTTTTAAATAGCCAATTAATCGCTCGTCCATTTTTTGGAAAGCAACACTATCTAGTGTACTTAAAAGTTCGTTCAACCTTTCATGGTAGCTGTTAAAAACGAAGTTTCGCCAAGACTTATATTTTGTTGTCCATTCTTCCATTTTCTGAATAGGAACCATAATCAGTTTTGCATCTGTCTCTGCGATAGCTCTAATTTCACTTTTGGCATCGCCTATGCAGCAAGCCATGGTCATAGAACAGGTATCTCCTTTTTCTAGGTAGTATAATAGTAATTCATCACCATCTTCATCTTCCCGTAAAATTTTAATAACACCAGAAATTAATAAAGGCATTCCTCTAAGGTAATCACCTATTTCTATTAATTTATAACCTTCGGGCACTTCTTTAAACGTACCTACTTGTACAATTTCATTAATGAGTTCCGGTTCAAAGATATTTCCGTATTCTTCCGTTAAATTTTGAATCATGCTAAGGCTAATTATTTTTTTGAGCTATTTCTTTATCATATTTAAAAAACATATTTGCCCAAATTGATTTTGATACGGCAGCTATCCAAGGCATTGCCAATATTAGGACGGTAACTATGGTAATGAACAAGGTAACTAATGAAAGGTCTAAACCAAATAATAGGGTTAGTACATACGTAGCTACTGCTACGGCAATACCTACTGCGTAAGATACATACATAGAACCCGTATAAAAACTAGGTTCAATACTATATTTTAAATCGCACTTTGGACAACGCTCTTTTACCTTATTGAAATTACTTAATTTATAAGGGTTAGCCTCAAAGAATTTCCCTCTATGACATCTGGGGCATTTTAAAAATAGTATACTGTATAACGTGAAACCTTCTGGTAACATGCATTAAAATTTAGAAACAAAATTATAGGATCTTCATTATCTGCTAGGTAACAATGGTTACATAACACATCATTATAATTGTTATAAAGGAAGCGTAAGTTATTTTTTTACGTTGTGCTGCGAACTGATATAAATCATATTATTTGCTATTTATGACATGTAAGTTTGTCTTTAAATAAGATTTATATGTGTTCGCTTGTTCAAAAGTATAATGTGCCAGGACCTAGATATACTAGTTACCCTACTGTTCCATTTTGGGATATTTCAACATTCTCTGGAAAGAAATGGGAAGAAACGGTTAAGAAAAGCTTTCACCTTAGCAATTCATCTACAGGTATAAGTCTATATATACATTTACCGTTTTGTGAAAGTATGTGTACGTTCTGCGGATGTCATAAGCGTATTACAAAAAGGCATGATTTAGAATTACCTTATATAAAATCTGTTTTAAAAGAGTGGGGGCTATACAGAAATCTGTTTAATGAAAAACCGATTATTAAAGAGCTACACTTGGGTGGTGGTACACCAACATTTTTTACACCGGAAAATTTGAAATTTCTTATTGAAGGAATTTTAAGGGTAGCCAATAAAGCCGAAGATGCAGAATTTAGTTTTGAAGGTCACCCTAACAATACTACAAAAGAACATTTACAGGCATTATATGACGTTGGGTTTAGAAGGGTAAGCTTTGGCGTTCAAGATTATAATGAAACCGTACAAAAGGCAATTAATAGAATTCAACCTTTTGAAAATGTAAAAAATGTAACCGAATGGTCAAGGGAAATAGGGTATGATTCTGTAAGCCATGATATTATATTTGGATTGCCTCATCAAAAATTAGATCATGTTATTAATACCATAGAAAAAACCAAAGAACTAAAACCAGATAGAATTGCTTTTTACAGCTATGCACATGTGCCGTGGTTGGCAGGAAATGGTCAACGAGGATATAATGATGCAGATTTACCGGCAGGCGAGGAGAAGAGAGCTCAATATGAGGTTGGGAAAGAATTGTTATTAAACTACGGTTATCACGAAATAGGCATGGACCATTTTGCATTAGAATCCGACAGTTTATTTAAAGCCATGGAAAGTGGAAGCTTACATAGAAATTTTATGGGGTATACAAGTTCTAATACCCACTTAATGGTTGGGTTAGGAGCATCTAGTATAAGTGACAGTTGGTACGGTTTTGCACAGAATGTAAAAAATGTAGAAGAATACCAGAGTTTGGTAGCAAACGATATTATTCCACTTTATAGAGGTCATATTTTAACAGAAGAAGATCAAATTATAAGAAGACATATCTTAAATTTAATGTGCCAGTTTCAAACATCGTGGAGTGTTTTTAAATTGCATTTACCGCAAATGGAAAGCATACTTGAAAGACTTAAAGAATTGGCAGAAGATAATATTGTAGTAATTACGGAAGGTAATTTAAAAATTACAGAAAAAGGTAGACCCTTTGTACGTAACGTTTGTATGGCATTCGATTTGCCATTACAGGATAAATCGCCAAATACGAAGTTGTTTTCAATGACCGTTTAAAATTATAAAAATATAGAGTCCCTATTTTACTAATTGCTAAATAAATTAATCATGAAAAAAATTATTGTACTTACAGATTTTTCAGAACAATCGGAATATGCGTTAAAAGCAGCTGTTGACTTAGCTAAGAAGCACGATGTAGAACTTTTTGTTGTTCACATGCTAGAACTTAACCAAGCCATACTTCCGTCAACTGACGGTATTTATATAGAACAGACAGTTTTTATGGTGAAATTGGCAGAGAAAAACTTGAATGAATTCTTGAAAAAACCATATTTAGAAGGGGTTAAGGTTACACCGGTTATAAAGCATTACAAAGTTTATAGCGAGTTAGACGCTATGGCAAAAGAACACGATGCAGACTTAATTGTAATGGGCTCTAATGGTGCCAGCGGATTTGAAGAGTTGGTTATAGGTTCTAATGCAGAAAAAGTGGTTAGAAATGCAACCGTACCTGTTTTAGTTATAAAAGGTGAGGTTGAAAATTTAAGTATAGAACGTTTTGTTTTTGCTTGTGATTTTAATGACGATAATTTACCTGCTTTTCAAAAAGCACGAGAGTTTGCAGAGTTACTAAAAGCATCTATGGAGGTTGTTTTTATAAATACCCCTAATGATGAATTTTTAAGCAATAAAGATGCTTATCAAAAAATAAATAAATTCTTGACTAAAGCAAATTCAGCACAACAAGTCGAAATTTATAATGACTATAGCGTGGAGCAAGGCATTATTAATTATGGTAATACGATACTTGCAGATGCTATAGCCATACCTACACATGGTCGTAAAGGAATTTCACACTTCTTTAATGGTAGTGTTGGTGAAGATGTAGTTAATCACTCTAGAATTCCTGTGATTACATTTAAAATATAGATACTAACCTATACTATAAAGAAGAATAAACCCAAGGTAGAAACCTTGGGTTTATTTGTTTATAAGTATGATGTTTTTAGGACGGTACATGTAACCATGGCCGTCCTTTTTTGTTTTTATAGATTCTTAATATTCTTCAGATTATCATCTGAATTTTTTAAAAAATAATTCCATTTACTTAATAATAGTGAGCTTTTTAGATTGTAAATACTTCTAGTTCAAATAAAATCTTATTAAAGGACAAATATGTCTTTAAATATGACCTTAATCATATTTTTTCCTTTTTATCCCACATACATTTGTTCAGTTAATAAACCAAAAAAATATAAAAATGAAAATAGTTTTAAGAAGTATCGTGATAGTGTTTTCACTCATGCTAGTTGCATGTGGCGGTAAAGAAGAAAAGAAAAAAGAAGGGTTTAGTGTCGACAGAGCAAAAACCTCAGAGAAAACAACTGAAGCAGACGCTGTTACTAATGGTGTATCTGCATCTGAACGCGTAGATCTTGATAATAAGGGAGTTGGTCCTATTACCTCTGTAACGTTATCACCAGAAATTGATGCGGACATGGCTAAAAAAGGAGAAGAAGTTTATACACAAATGTGTATGGCGTGCCATAGAGTCGATAAAAAATTTATTGGTCCTGCACCAACTGGCATTCTTAAAAGACGTAGTCCAGAATGGGTTATGAACATGATTCTTAATCCAGAAGTTATGGTTAAAGAAGATCCGTTAGCAAAAGAACTTATGGCTGAATTTAATGGCGCACCTATGGCTAACCAAGGGTTGACAGAAGATCAGGCTCGTAATGTACTTGAGTTTTTTAGAACATTAGAATAACAATGAATAATGTCTTTACAGTTTTAAATAAATAACCATAAATACAAATACCATGAAAAAATATTCATTTTACCTAGCAGCAATTCTAGGCCCTATACTGTTACTTTCAGCTTGCGGTAATCAGAATGGCAAAGCTTCATCAGATGGTGCGCTAGCTTCCAACAATGCAGAGAAAGTATATGTAGCTCCTGGCGAACACGATGAATTTTATGCCTTTATGTCTGGTGGATATAGCGGTAACGTAACCGTGTATGGTCTTCCCTCAGGTCGTATGTTTAAGGAGATTCCTGTTTTTTCTCAATTCCCGACTAATGGATATGGGTATTCGGAAGAAACTAAACCAATGTTAGAAACTTCTTTCGGTTTTATACCTGCAGATGATTCTCATCATCCAGATATTTCTCAGACTAATGGAGAATTAGATGGTAGATGGCTTTTTATAAATGGAAATAATACGCCACGTATAGCTCGTATAGACTTGAAAACATTTGAAACTGCTGAAATTATAGAAGTTCCAAATAGTGCTGGTAATCACAGTTCATCATACATCACAGAGAATTCAGAATATGTAGTTGCAGGAACACGTTTTTCAGTTCCTGTTCCACAAAGAGATATGCCTATCAAAGACTATAAAGGAAACTTTAAAGGAGCCTTGTCTTTTATAAGCGTAGAACCTGAAACTGGCAGAATGGATATAAAATTCCAGTTAATCATGCCTGGTTTTAATTATGATTTATCACACCCTGGTAGAGGTAAATCTCACGGATGGTTTTTCTTCACTACATATAATACAGAGGAAGCTAACACATTACTTGAGGTTAACGCTTCTCAAAACGATAAGGATTTTATTGCAGCTGTAAACTGGAAGAAGATTGAAGAGTATGTTGAAAATGGTGGGGGTACAATGGTACCTGCAAATTATGCACATAACGTGTATAGCGATGAAACGCATAGTGCTACTTCAACCATGAAAAAAGAGGTATTAACTGTTGATCCAACAAAAGTACCAGGTGCTATATTCTTTATGCCAACACCAAAATCTCCACACGGGGTAGATGTAAGTCCATCAGGAGATTACATTATTGGTAACGGTAAGCTATCTGCAGATCTTACAGTTTTCTCTTTTGATAAAATGATTGCTGCAATTGAAGGCAAGAAATTTGACGGTGAAGCGTATGGTCTTCCAATTTTAAAATTTGAAGATGTTCTTGGAGGAACTGTTAAAAGTGGTGGCTTAGGCCCATTGCATACAGAGTTTGATGGAGAGGGTAATGCGTATACTACGTTCTTTATTTCTTCTGAAGTTGTAAAATGGAAATTAGGTACATGGGAGGTAATCGATAGAAAACCAACCTTTTATTCTGTAGGTCATTGTATGATTCCTGGTGGAAATTCTGCAAAACCTTTTGGTAAATATTTAATATCCTTAAATAAGATAACCAAAGATAGATATCTACCAACGGGTCCTGAGTTAGAACATTCTGCACAGTTATATGACATCTCTGGGGATAAAATGGAGCTTTTATATGACTTTCCAACACATGGAGAGCCACATTATGCAGCAGCTATACCAGCATCGATTTTAGCACCTAAATCGCAGAAAATCTATAAACTGGCAGAAAATGAACACCCATTCGCTACAAAAAATGTTTCAGAAGCAAGAGTAGTGCGAGAGGGTAATGAAGTACATGTGTATATGGCAATGATACGTAGCCATTTTACTCCAGATAATATAGAGGGTATTAAAGTTGGTGATAAAGTTTATTTCCATATCACGAACCATGAGCAAGATTTTGATGTACCACACGGTTTTATGATGATCGGACAAAAGAATTCTGGTTTACTAATAATGCCAGGGCAAACTAAAACATCGGTTTGGGAACCTATGCAAGAAGGGGTATGGCCATTCTACTGTACAGATTTTTGTTCTGCTTTGCACCAAGAAATGCAAGGTTATATTAGAGTTTCTCCTGCTAAATCTAATATTGATATTTCTTGGTCTTTGGGAGAGTAGGTTAAGAGTAAATAAATTATTCAAACAAAAGCAGGTCGCGTACCAAGACCGACCTGCTTTTTATTTGAGTAGCAAGTTGTTTCACAGTTATTATTTTAAGATACGATAAGATGAAAAAGGCAAGTGTAATAATGATAGTTGGCTCTTTATGTTTGTTGGGATTATTTGCATTTCCGCTTTGGAATATTATGCTAGGTGCTCCACAATATCCTGATCCATTAGGGATGAATATTCATATTTCGGGTATCGAAGGCGTCTCTGAATTCGATTTACAGAATATAGACGGACTTAACCACTATATAGGTATGAAAACAATACCTAAAGCAGATGAAATGTGGGAGTTTAATGTATTTCCTTCAGTAATTATCGGTATGGTGCTTTTAGGTGTGCTTTTAGGTATACTAGGGTTCATGCAAAAAATTGATTACCGGTATTTTCTAGGTTGGTTTGTACTAATGTCTATTCTAGGTGTTATGGGTATGTACGATTTTAATCTGTGGTTAACGGACTACGGTTCTAACCTTGATCCTCATGCTATTATTAAAGTGACTAACGAAGATGGTACTCCAATGACATATAAACCACCACTTTTTGGATATAAAAAACTATTGAATTTTGATGTAAGTTCAATGCCGGCAACGGGTGCTTGGCTCATGTTTGTAGGTATGTCTCTTACAGTAATTGCTTTTTTGGTTGGTTGGAAAAGTAAAAAATCTCAAACAAATCAATAACAACAAATATTAATTATACTATGAAAAGTCTAACAGTAATAGGGGTAATATGTCTTTTTATATTAACGTCATGTAATAGCGAACCAAAAGAAATAGCATATGGTTCCGACGGATGTCATTTTTGTAGTATGACAATTGTAGATAAGCAACATGCTGCGCAGTTCATGACCAAAAAGGGAAGAAGCTATTCTTTTGATGCAACTGAATGTATGTTGAATTACCTGCGTGAAGTAGAACCCGAAACGGTTGCTTTATATCGTGTAAACGATTATACAAAACCTGGATTTTTTGTTGATGCTACAAAAGCAACTTATTTAATTAGTGCTAAAATACCTAGTCCTATGGGTGCATTTCTAACTGGTTTTTCTAAAGAGGACGAAGCTATAAAGGCACAAGCTGATAATTTAGGAAAGTTATTTACTTGGACAGAGCTCAATGAAAAGTTTAAAAATGAAAACCCATTTTAAACCTTAGAAATTGAGAATAGGTAATTCTTTCATAAAGCTAACTTAGAAACACAACAAACGAGAATTTTAAATTTCTCATAATAAGATGATGCGATACCAAGGTTTATTAAATTTTACTTTTTTACTTTTTGTTACTGCAAATTTATGGGCAAAGCCTATTGTTATTTGTGAGAGTTGCGAAGTAAAATCAATATCGGAGGGTATAAAACTCGCAGTAGATTTTGATACACTTTTAGTTAAAAAGGGTACCTATAAAGAATTTAATATTATTATAGATAAACCATTAACCTTAATCGGCGAAGATTATCCTATAATAGATGGTGAAAAGAAGGGAGAAATTATACGCATCGTATCTGATGGTGTAACGGTAGATGGTTTTTTTATCATAAATGTAGGTACTAGTTATACTACCGATTATGCTGCAATTCGTGTGGTAAAAAGTGAAAATTTTCTAATTCAGAATGTCGTACTCGAAAAGTTGTTTTTCGGTATATATCTTGAAAAATCTAATCACGGTAAAGTCTATCATAATAAAATAATTGGGGATGCAAAAGACGAGTATAATTCTGGAAATGGAATTCAGCTCTGGTATTCTCACTATGTAGAGGTAAGTAATAATATAGTGCAAGGCGCCCGAGATGGTATCTACCTAGAGTTCTCAGATAATATTACAATAGATAATAACAAAAGCACAGGAAATTTAAGATATGGTCTACATTTTATGTTTTCCGATGATGATGTTTATACGAATAACCTTTTTGAAGATAATGGGGCAGGAGTAGCGGTTATGTTTTCTAAGGGGATTATAATGAAAGGAAATACCTTTCGAAAAAACTGGGGTACAGCTTCTTTTGGAGTGCTGTTGAAAGAAATTAATGATGCAGAAATCAGTGATAATACATTTGAAGAAAATACTATCGGCATTAATATAGAAGGGTCTAACAGGATTGATTATAAAGGAAACAATTTTATAAATAACGGATGGGGTATAAAAGTGCTTGGAGCTTGTTATGCCAATTCTTTTATAGGTAATAATTTCATGTACAACAGTTTTGATATATCGTATGACGGTAAATTAAATGATAATGTATTCGATGGTAATTACTGGAGCGATTATACGGGTTATGATTTAGATAAGGATGGAATTGGAGACGTGCCATATCGCCCTGTAAAACTGTTTTCTTATATCGTAAACAAAACACCAGAGTCTATTGTTTTGTTACGAAGTCTTTTTATGGACATTATAGATTTTTCAGAAAAAGTATCACCAGTTTTTACACCAGACAATTTATTGGATGCTAATCCCTTAATGACAAAAGTAGAATGATTCATATAGAAGGTTTACAGAAGAAATTTGGAAAGAACATCGTTCTTTCTGATCTAGATCTAACCATAGAAAAAGCTGGTGTTTTTGCCATCTTGGGACCTAATGGTTCGGGTAAAACTACCTTGATCAAGAGTGTTCTCGGTATGGTAGTACCAGATAAGGGAAGTATTTCGGTAATGGGAGAACCCATTAAAAAGAATTGGAAGTATCGTAAAGAGATTGATTACCTGCCTCAAATAGCCAATTTTCCTGGTAATTTAAAGGTTTACGAGCTTATACGAATGATAAAAGATCTAAGGCAAAGCCCAAGTGACGAAGAAAGGCTGATTAAGCTTTTTAAACTAGAACCATTTCTAGATAAAAAACTCTCAACCCTTTCTGGTGGAACCAAGCAGAAAGTAAATATCGTTTTGGCTTTTATGTTTAATAGTCCGCTTTTAATTTTAGATGAACCAACAACAGGTTTAGATCCAGCTTCCTTAATACATCTAAAAAACCTTATTAGAGAACAAAAAGAAATGAATAAAACGGTGTTGATTACATCGCATATTATGCAGTTCGTAGCCGAAGTTTCAGATATAATTGTCTATTTATTAGAAGGTAATATCTATTTCAAAGGCAGTATTGAAGAACTGAAAACCAAAACAGGACAAACCGATTTAGAACACGCCATAGCGGCGATAGCAACAGAACCAGCTCATGTTTAAAATACTGAAATATAGTTTTTACGACCTAATCCGTAGCCGTTGGAGTTACGTGTACTTTCTGTTTTACCTTTTATTAGGTTTTGTGTTGTTGTTCTTGAACAATGACGTGTCTAAGGCAATCATTACCCTAATGAATGTTATAATAATTCTGGTGCCTTTAATCAGTACTATTTTCGGAATAATGTATTTCTACAACTCAAAAGAATTTACAGAACTATTATTGGCGCAGCCGGTAAAACGTTCTTCTATATTTTTAGGTCAATATCTTGGCGTAGCAGGTTCTTTGACATTGAGCTTAGTGCTAGGGCTTGGAATTCCTTTTGTGCTCTATGGTCTATTTAAAAGTGATGCTATTTTTGACTTTTCATTACTCTTGGTTACGGGTGCTTTTCTAACGCTGATTTTTACGGTGTTGGCTTTTAATATAGCCCTGTCTAACGAAAACAAGATTAAAGGTTTTGGATACGCTGTATTGTTGTGGTTGTTTATGGCAGTCATTTATGACGGATTGTTTCTTATGTCTTTAATTATTTTTAAAGAGTATCCGTTAGATAGTTTTTCTCTTGGTGCTACCATCTTTAATCCAATAGATTTATCACGAACCTTAATTCTTTTAAAGTTGGATATCTCTGCTCTTTTGGGGTACACTGGTGCTGTTTTTAAAAAGTTTTTTGGTACAGATCAAGGTCTTTTTGTATCTATCTTTATGCTTATTTTATGGACGGTATTACCTATTTGGCGATTGGTGTTCGTATCTAAGAAAAAAGATTTTTAACTTAACCCCATAAAATGGCGGTACCAACAATTAATCTAAAGACACACACGAAGTTAGCACTGGGGTATTTTGTTTTAGCTGCGCTTTTAGGCTGTGTCCTTAGATTTTTTAGGGTGTTTGAAATTCCTGTTACCTATAAGTTTATAGTTCATGCCCATTCTCATATAGCTTTGTTGGGTTGGGTATACTTGGCACTCACGACATTACTGTACAGGCTATATTTAAGTAATGAAAAGGTTCATAAAACGTATAGAAGAATCTTCGGGTTTACACAAATTACCTTATTGGGTATGCTGTTTACATTTCCGTTTCAAGGGTATGCAGTATTCTCTATTATTTTTTCAACGTTATTTCTATTTGCTTCTTATTGGTTTTCTTGGTTCTTTTTTAAGCATGTTCCTTTGGAGTATAGTAAAACACCATCATTAAAATTTGCGAAGTCTGCTATTATCTATTTACTGCTTTCTAGTATTGGTCCATGGGCTTTAGGAGCTATAATGAACACTCTTGGCGCAACCTCTATTTGGTATCGTTTAGCAATCTATTTTTATCTCCATTTTCTTTATAATGGTTGGATGATAATGGTACTTATGGCTGTATTTCTGCACATTCTTGAAAAGCAACGTCATATTTTGCCTCAAAGAAGTTTTAATAGAATCTTCTTGGGATTGAATTTGGGTATTGTTTTTACTTTTTTTCTATCCACTTTATTTACACAACCTTCAGCAACATACTACATACTTGGCGGGTTCGGGGCTGTTTTACAGCTTTGGGCGTTTTATAATTTAATAGCTTTTTTAAGGGGAGCTAAAGTGAATAAGTCTAGAATATTTTCTTCATTTCATCAAAACATTTTAAAGATAGTAGCAACGCTCTGGGCGATTAAAATGGTATTGCAATTACTGAGTTCAGTACCGTATTTTTCTAATTTGGCAGTAACCTATTTAGATTTTACAATCGGTTATTTGCATTGGACATTTTTAGGGGTAGTTACCCTAAGCTTGTTTCTTTTTCTGGACTATTTTAATCTACTAAACCTAAACAAAAAAATGTTCTGGTTATATTTTTCGGGCTTTATACTTACCGAAGCACTTATTTTTTACAAGGCAATTGTATCATGGCAAGAAACTTCTTTATTCTCTGAATATATTGTTGTTTTGGCAATAGCAAGTCTGGTTATTTTAGTGGCTGTATTAGGTGTTTTATCAAGTGGTAATAGACTTAAAGCTAAATTCTAATGATTTAAAACCCTCCTTTAACGTCTTAAAAAGGTAAGTCCGTCTTCTAGACCTATAGTTAAATCATAAAGGCTTGTATTCTCCAGCATATCTCGTAAATCATTTCTAACTTGAACAAATCTATCATGAACCGGACAAGGTTTATGTGCGTTACACTGTTTAAGACCAAGACCGCAACCTTCATAAACTTTATTACCGTCAATCGCAAACACAATCTGATTGAGTTTGATTTTAGAAATTTTAGATTTTTCAATTTCAAAACCTCCAGACGGACCTTTTATCGAGTTGATAATATTGCTTTTAGTTAATTGTTGTAAAACTTTGGCGGTAAAAGCAACAGGAGAATCAATCTTCTCCGCAATCTCTTTAAAATTCACACGAGTACCTTCTAGCGATTTTAATGCTATGTAAGTTGAAGCTCTAATTGCGTATTCGCAGGCTTTTGAAAACATTCAATAATGTGTTTTAGATTGAAAATATAAACTTTACTTCAGAATGAAATTATACGTGTTAGTTTATATCCTGCAAATATCAGTAATTATGGGTTTTTAGAATATGAATTTTATCATAAATTAAAATCTATAACCATAAAAAAAGAGAGCCCAAATAAGGTTTTCTTTCTAATTTTAATAAAGTAAATTATTCTTAATTTCCTAAATGGGTATTGTAGAATTTCCAAGCTTGTGTAGCCACATCTCTGCCTAATTGCAAGCCAGCAATGTTATCGGCTTGTATGTGGGAACCGCCCATTACTCTAGACATCCCAGCCATGTTTGCGGCTTCGGTAAATGTGGGGAAAGATATTGTAACAGGTTGCCCGTAAAAAACAGAATCTATTTCCGATAAAGTTCCTGGTATCAATTCAATAGATTCACCAAAATAATCATCACCTGTAAAAAGGCGTAATACTTCTGCACAACCACTACTAATGGTACTATGACCAGAGGTGTAACTAGGGAATGGCGGGCAAAGAAAAATATCGGGAGAATAAGCCTCTCCGTTTAATCCTTCAACTTCACCATATTGATTACTACCATCATTTTTTATTGCTTCTATGGTTGCTTTAGCTGCTAAATTACCTACACCTTCAGGAGTAGTAGGGTCTAAAGAAATATTATATGGGTCAGGACCTAATTCAACCATTAACTTTCTGAACATCTCGATATCTGAATAATAGTATTCTTTCATGGCACCAAAAGCTGCATAACTAATAGCAATTTCTTTATTTGAAAGTGTTTGCTTGGCTATTGGTCTTCTGTCTACATTTTTTAGATAAACAGGAATAGCATTTGCGTCATATAAGGACCATGCATCAAAAATGGAGATAAAGATTAAACCGGGGTAGCGAGAGGTTATCGTTATTGGTTAACCACCAAATAAATATAATAAAGACAGTGAAAAACCTAAAATTTATGCTGTAAGAACATTCTGCATGAAATCATGTAATTGATGCATTTGTGGTTTCCCTTTTTTCTTACCGCTTCTACCAGCAAAATAGAGTACAAACCATATAGCTACTAATAGTGCCATGATACCTAATTGAATATGATATGCTTTGTTTAAAGACGAGCTGGCATATGCCCAAATACCAACAATAATAAAAAGTGTGGCAATTATGAAGTGAATGAACATGAAGAACGTCCAAAGGGTAGGGTTGGGTCCAAATACGCCATGTAATCGACAGTTGTCCATATCAATTTCGTCAATTTCTAAATGAAGCTGAGGAGACCAAAAGTGATGTTCTTTTTGATTGAATTTGATGAATACATGCTCATCTAATCGTTTAATTAAAAATGGCGCTTCTTTTGTCTGTTCAAATTTAGAAAGAACAACTTCTTTGGAGGTAGGTACATCTAATTGAAACCTAGGGCGAAGCACAATTTCGTTCGGTAACGGTTTCATATTAGTATTGTTAGTTTGGCAGCAGCCATTAATTATGACACTCTATGGCACTTGAAACCAATTCGGTCACAGGTGCTGGTGATACGTAAGGTATACCAAGACCAAGACCTCTAAGTATAAAAAGTACACCAATGATAACTACAAAAACAGGAATTGCCTTTTGTACTTTTTGACGAACACCACCTTTTAATAAATTACTGAAATAAATAGCAGCGGTCATTAAGGGTAGGGTACCTACACCAAAAAGAACCATGTAAAGACTACCTTGTAAGGCATCGCCCATAGCTATTGATGCAAAAAGTGCCATGTACACCAATCCGCATGGTAAAAATCCATTCAAGAAACCTATGGTTAAAAAGGTATCTGGTGACTTTTTCTTCAATTCTTTCCCTAGTTGGTTTTTAACTTTAGATATGATTTTATAAATGGGTTTGGAAAGATTGTATTTGTTGAAGGTTTTATACGGAATTAAAACTACCAGAATCATTAAAGCTCCAATAGCTATAGATAGTTTTTGTTGTAAACCAAAAATCGAGAGTCCTTTACCTAGTAGGCCAAAAATTAGACCTATAAGACCGTAAGCCATTAAACGCCCAATATGGTAAATAAATATTTGACCGAATTTTTTATAGTTATTTGTTCTATCTACCGGAAGCATAAAGGCTATGGGTCCGCACATACCTACGCAGTGCAAACTTCCCATGAATCCTAATATGAGTGCAGATAATAGCATGTATTAAAATGTTATACTCTCTTTATGTAAAAAATCTTTTCCTTCGTGCTTCCAAAATATTTTAATGTCCCATCGACCATCCAACAATTGATTGTCAGGTATGAGCAAATGTGAATCGGATAAACTTATAGGCAAGTCGAAATCCAAATTCTTGTTGGATGGTCTGTATAAGGACACAGTACCGGTAACATTAGTATCATCATAACCTTCGGGAAAAAGTATAAGTAATCCTTCAGGAGAATTTTTTAGTTGTATTTGAGTAGGTGCAATTTGAGCGTTTTTCTCTGCATCTATTTCTTTTTGATATCCGAGTTCAGCCTTATAATATTCTTCTGTTACCAAATCGTGATTGGCATTATGGCTGGTGGTCATTGTAATCACGAAAAACATAATAAAACTAATGAATGCAACTATGGCAATCACAATACCGGTACCCCAATTAATTTTCATGATTTTCTATTTAAGTCTATTTATAACTACGTGGTGCCAAGAAGCGAGCCGTAGTGGTCTCTATTAACTTGTCTTTACTATATACACCAATTTTAAGGTTGTTTTTGTCGCCACTCAATGCAGCCGCATTAATTTCAATAAACAAAGTACCTTCTGCAATGGCTTCTGGTTCAACGTCAAAATTATCGGTACGTACCAGTTTAATCTCACCTTTTGGGGATATTAATTCAAAATGTACATCTTCAACTGCTTCAGTGGTTTTGTTCAATAATTTATAGGTAAACACATTACTAATAATATTCCCGTCTTTATGCTCGTAAAGCTGACCAGGTAATCTAAGAATATTTGCTTCCAAATCATTTCTCAAGAACATCATACCAACAAGAACTCCGGTTAAAATTACCAGTACTGCGGTATAGCCCTTTAAGCGTGGAGTAAACTCGAATTTTTTCTTTTTTGTAATTTCATCTTCACTGGCATAGCGAATCAATCCTTTTGGTAGATCCACTTTCTCCATTATACTATCGCACTCATCGATACAAGCAGTACAGTTTACACATTCTAGTTGCGTTCCGTTTCTAATGTCTATTCCCGTAGGGCAAACGTTTACACATTGAAAACAGTCAATACAGTCACCATGACCAAGATCTTCGCGATCTTCGTTCTTACGCCATTTTTTTCTACCGTTTTCAGCCTCACCACGTTTGTGGTCATAAGCAACAACAATAGATTGGTTGTCCAATAAAACACCTTGCATACGTCCATAAGGACAAGCAATGATACATACTTGTTCTCTAAACCAAGCGAATACAAAATAGAATACCGCTGTAAAAATTAACAACGAAACCATAGTGCTTACATGTTGGGTAGGTCCATCGGTTATGTATTGGATCAGGCGGTCACCACCAATTAGATAGGCAAGAAATACATTAGCTATGATAAAGGATATAATAAAAAAGATAAACCATTTCAATGTACGTTTACGAATCTTCTCCGCATTCCACTCTTGTCTAGCAAGGCGAATTTGAGCACCACGATCTCCATCGATCCAAAACTCTATTCTACGAAAAACCATTTCCATAAAAATGGTTTGCGGGCACATCCATCCACAGAAAATACGTCCAAAAGCTACTGTAAATAGCGCAATGAATACCACTCCAATAATCATTGAGATTACAAAGAGGTGAAAATCTTGTGGATAAAAAGGAAAACTAAAAATGTTGAAACGTCTTTCTAGGACATTGAACATTAAAAATTGGTTGCCGTTTATTTTAATAAAGGGAGACAGTATCAAGAAGGCAAGTAGCACATAACTTACATATTTACGATACTCGTAAAGTTTACCACTTGGCTTTTTGGGGAATACCCAAGCACGCTTACCATCTTCTTTAATGGTGCCAATGGAATCTCTAAAATTATCTTGATCTTGCGACATTTTATCTCTCTTTATGTGCTTTGAGAGGTTTTACGCTCTCACTGTATTCAGTTCATGGTTACCGATGCAGAATCAATTTCTACTTCCGGCATTGTTTGTTCAGCTGGAGCTTCTTGTGCAGGAGCATTTGGGTCTACCCAAATATCACCTTCAGGAGCTTTTGGATTGGCAGCTGTAGTACCTTGAAAACTTAAGACATAACTAGCTACCTGTGCAATCTCTGCAGGTTTTAAGTTTTGTTTCCAAGCAATCATACCTTTACCATCACGACCACCTTCAGATATAGTATGGAATACGTTTTTAATACCACCACCAAGAATCCAATTTTGATCTGTTAAGTTAGGTCCGATTCCGCCACCACCATCAGCCATATGACAAGCAACACAGTTACCTTCAAAAATGCCTTTACCAGCACTAATGTCCGACGCATCGGTTAAAAGTTTAACCGTATTGGCATCAACAAGACCTTTAGCTGTTTTTTTGTATTCCTCAATTTCTAATTGAGCAGCAGCTACTTCTTGTTCATACTCCATGTTCTGGTCATAGTCATTAAAGACATGAAAACGAAGTAAGTATACAACACCAAATACAATAGAAGCATAGAATAAATATACCCACCATGGTGGTAAATTATTATCCAATTCGCGAATACCATCGTAGTCGTGATCTAATATAATTTCACCTTCTGCCTCCATAGGTTTAGTGCCCAACATTCTGTTGTACATATTTTTACCCCATGTCCATTCCCATTTCTCTTCCTTAGATGCTACATAACGAACTTTTGCTTCTTCATCAAGTGTATTATAAAGCACATTTTCAATGGCTTGTACAATAAATGCAATAGCAATTAATAGTAATAGGATAAGTGCCATAAAGCCGAACATCATAGTAGGGTAGGCTAGAAAAGCCGGTTTGTCCCCACTATCAATATAAACTTCCATGAGTACGATGACCAAGAAAAAGGCTACTGTTATTCGTAACCACCAGGCTGTATTGTTTTTCATAATTCGTTGTTTAGTTGGTTATCTTCTTCAAAAGGCAATTCGCTAACTTCTTTTATGTATGATTTTGAGGCTGTAATTACCCACCAGAATAGCAATGTGAAAAACACAAAGAAGATAAGTAATGATATCATGGGGTATGTTGCTACACCATCAATAGTTTCCATGTAACCTTTTACAAATTTGAACATGATTTTTAGTTTTATTTATCAGATAATAATTCACCAGTTTCCTTAACCTTAATGTCTGTACCTAATCTTTGTAGGTAAGCAATTAAGGATACAATTTCACGGTCTCTCATTTCTATGAATTCCTCACCGTTCTCTACAGCATATTTCTTATCTGCCTCGTAAGATCTCGCAAAATCGGGATCACTATATAAGTTCTTCTCAATTTTCTCTGCTTGTGCATCCATAAGAGCATCTGCATTTGCAATTTCTTCTTCAGAATACGGAACGCCCAAGGTTACCATAGCTTCCATTTTAGCTTGTATATCGCTACGGTCATGCTCGTCACGTATCATCCAAGAATAGGATGGCATAATAGAACCAGATGATGTACTTTGTGGGTCATACATATGATTTAAGTGCCAGTTGTCCGAGTACTTACCTCCAATTCTTAATAAATCTGGACCAGTACGTTTACTACCCCAAAGGAATGGGTGGTCATAAACGAATTCACCAGCTTTAGCATATTCACCATAACGTTCAACTTCACTTCTAAAAGGACGAACCATTTGAGAGTGACAGCTTACACAACCCTCACGAATGTATAGGTCACGACCCTCTAACTCTAAAGGAGTATATGGTTTTACACTTGTTATAGTCGGTATGTTAGATTTCACCAAAATGGTAGGCACAATTTGTATAATACCACCGATCAAAATAGCTACAGTAGCTAAAATGGTTAATTGAATAGGTTTACGTTCTAACCAAGTATGGAAAGTTTCACCTGCTGTTCTATGTTTAGAAACACGTGTAAGCGCTGCTGCTTCAGCCAACTCATCTTCTATAGTGCTACCAGATTTAATAGTACGAACAACGTTATAAATCATAACACAAGCTCCTACAATATAAAGGCTACCACCAATGGCACGCATCCAATACATAGGCATAATTTCGTGTACGGTTTCTAAGAAGTTACCATATACTAAAGTACCATCTGGGTTAAATTCTTTCCACATTAAAGCTTGTGTGAACCCTGCAACGTACATAGGTAGTGTATATAGAATGATACCCAAAGTACCGATCCAGAAGTGGAAGTTCGCCAAACCAATAGAGAACAATTTATTCTTGGTCATTTTAGGTACCAACCAGTAGATCATACCAAAGGTTAAGAAACCGTTCCATGCTAATGCACCAACGTGTACGTGAGCAATAATCCAATCACTAAAGTGAGCAATTGCGTTTACGTTTTTAAGAGAAAGTAAAGGACCTTCAAAGGTTGCCATACCATATCCGGTAATTGCAACAACCATAAATTTTAAAACAGGATCGGTACGTACCTTATCCCAGGCACCTCTTAACGTTAGAAGACCGTTTATCATACCACCCCAAGATGGAGCCAACAGCATGATTGAAAAGGCAACCCCTAAATTCTGAGCCCAATCTGGCAAAGCAGAATATAATAAATGGTGTGGTCCTGCCCAAATGTATATGAAGATCAAAGACCAGAAGTGAACAATAGATAGTCTATAAGAGTACACCGGTCTGTTTGCCGCTTTAGGAACAAAATAGTACATAAGACCTAAGAACGGAGTAGTCAAGAAAAATGCAACCGCATTATGTCCGTACCACCATTGTACCAAAGCATCTTGAACACCAGCGTAAACCGAGTAACTTTTTAATGCACTAACAGGTAGTTCTAAACTGTTGAAAATATGTAGTACCGCTACGGTTACAAAAGTTGCTAAGTAAAACCAGATAGCAACATATAAATGACGCTGTCTTCTTTTGATCATGGTGCCGATAAGGTTAACACCAAAAGCAACCCATACCAGAGCTATAGCTATATCTATAGGCCATTCAAGTTCAGCATACTCTTTAGAGCTTGTGTACCCTAATGGTAAGGTTATAGCGGCGGCGACAATAATAGCTTGCCAGCCCCAAAAGTTGAATTTACTAAGAAAGTCACTATACATACGCGCCTTTAGTAGACGTTGCGTAGAGTAGTAGACCCCTGCGTAGATAGCATTACCTACAAATGCAAAAATTACCGCGTTGGTATGCAACGGGCGTAAGCGACCAAAACTTAACCATGATATACCATCTGTTAAATTGGGGAACATAAACATAAAGGCTAATAATAAGCCTACAGACATGCCCACGACACCCCAAAACATGGTTGCATAGAGGAAATTTTTCACGATTTTGTTATCGTAATAAAACTGCTGTACTTCCATAATTATACTTGTTTATTTAGTTGGTTTTTCTCTTGTTTAAACTCTTCTGTAGTGGTCTTTTTAGGTTTGACCAGTTCATCTTCAAATAGCATACGAACAGATGGTGTGTAAGAATCATCGTATTGTCCTTGTTTGACAGACACGATAAAAGCGATAAAAAAGATTATCGCCACAACTAGACTAATAGCTAGTAAAACATAAATAACACTCATACATACCTGAATTATTCTGTAAATTTAACTGGGTTGCCAACCTTAGAAAATGACAATTGTCATACTTTAAAAATTTTCTTAAAAAAACTATTTATGTATCCTATTTAGGATTAGTGATTTGTTTTTTAATGTATTATAAATGAGTTTTTTATGATTATTTTTTAATAATAATTGTTGTAGAAATTTTTGTTAAAAAAAGCGAAAGGAATGAAGGCGAATAGATTGTTCTATGCAAAATGATAGACATAAAATTTGAAATAGAGCCTGAGTGATTTTAAAACTGAATATTTCTTTATCTACGGCAATTTTCTACCGATGAAGTTGGTCATAATAGTGGTGAAAATTACAATGCTGATAGAGCTTAATGGCATTAGAATCGCCGCAATAACAGGTTCAAGTTGTCCTGTTACCGCAAAATACAATCCTACACAATTGTATAGTAAAGAGAGCATGAAGCTCATTTTTATGATTCGTATAGCTTTCTTAGAAGCCAAAATATAACTGTACAATTGCTGAAATTTTGTAGCATCTAATATAGCATCGCAGGCAGGGGAGAAGACATTAATATTTTCAGATATGGCGATACCTACATTACTTTGTGCCAGTGCGCCTGCATCGTTTAATCCGTCACCGACCATAAGCACTTTCTTGCCTTGATCTTGTAATGACTTTATGAACTCTAGTTTCGTTTCTGGTTTTTGATTAAAGTATAATGGCGTCAATTTAGGTAGCAATGTTTCCAATCGTTCTTTTTCACCTTCATTGTCGCCAGAAAGTATTGCCAGGTTTAGGGTTTCTGACATGTTTTTAAAGACTGCAGATAAACCCTCGCGATATTGGTTTTGAAATACATACCTACCTTTATAATCATTATTAGAACTGATATAGATAGACGTATCTAGCACATTATCTGTATTGGTTTTGCCAACAAAATTGGCAGAACCTATTTTCATACTTATGTCGTTTTTAGAACTTTCTAATCCCTTTCCAACATGCTCTTCATACTCGTCTAATGTTATGATATTCTGTTCTTTAAGCAGATCATATAAAGATCTGCTTAAAGGGTGGTTAGAAGCTCTAATTGTATTTTTTAAAATAGACTCCTCTTCAGGGGTTAAAGGCATTCCTTCGTAGTGTGCCGTACTTTTTTGGGTAGTTGTAATGGTTCCTGTTTTATCAAAAATGGCAGTATCAATTTTAGCTAATTGTTCTATAGTCTGCGTGTTTTTGATGTAGAATTTTTTCTTCCCAAAAATGCGAAGCATATTCCCTAATGTAAATGGCGATGCTAATGCTATAGCACACGGGCAAGCAATTATTAAAACAGCAGTAAAAACATTCATTGCTTTAGATGGGTCGTAAAATAACCAAAATATAGTTGCTGTAAACGCAATGGAAAGTACTGCTATAGTAAAACGTTTACCAATACTATCGGTTAGGTTTTGAAAAGAATTTGCCTTATCGGTTTTAAAAACGGCATTACCCCATAATTGGGTCAAATAACTTTGCGAGACAGATTTTAAAGCAATCATTTCGATAACGCCGTTTAGCTGCTTTCCTCCTGCAAATATCTGCTCACCAGTTTCTTTTAATACGGGTTCAGATTCTCCAGAAACAAAACTGTAGTCTATTTGTGCATTTCCGTATACCAATGTACCGTCTACAGGAATCATTTCTTCGTTTCTTATCAGTATTCTATCACCTTTTACAATTTCCTGTACTGGAACTGTTTCTTCTTTACCACTTGTATTTAATCTAGTAATAGCAATAGGGAAGTATGACTTATAATCTCGCTCAAAAGATAAAAAGCTGTAGGTTCTTTGTTGAAAGAATTTACCGAGCAAGAGAAAGAAAACCAATCCGGTTAGGGAGTCGAAAAAACCGCTACCTAAATCAAAGGCAATATCAAAAGTACTTCTTAGAAAAAGTACTAGAATACCTAATGCAATGGGTACATCTATATTTAAAAGTTTTGCACGTAGTCCTTTGTAGGCAGATACGAAATAATCCCAACCTGCATAGAAAACAACCGGTAAAGAGAAAAGGAACATCATCCATCTAAATAAGTCTTGATATTTATTCAGCCAATATTCACCACCCGATGCAGCACTTGATCCTAAATCAAAATACTCGGGAAACGAAAGAAACATGACATTACCAAAAGCAAAACCGGCAACACCTAATTTATAAATGAGGCTTCTGTCTGCGACCTTCTTTTTACCTTCGAAATCTTCTAAAGAAATATAAGGCTCATATCCAATCTTTGCTAAAAGTAACACTAAGTCTTTTAAGCTGAAATCTTCTTGCTTGTAGGTAATGCGTATTGTTTTCTTAGGGAAATCTACTTGAGAATTGGTAATGTGATTATTCAGCTTATTTAAATTCTCCAGAATCCAAATACAAGAACTACAATGTATAGTGGGTATGTAAAGGTTTATGATTTGAATGTTGCCATCGTTGAACTCTGTTAGTTTAGAAATGATTTCTTCGTTGTCCAGAAAATCATATTTTCCTTCAATTGCTTTTGGGGTAGTACCTGCCGCCCCTTGCAATTCATAATAATGAGACAAATCGTTACTTGAGAAAATCTCATATACGGTTTTACAACCAGTACAACAGAACGATTTTTCGTCGAACGATATAAGTTGTCTTTCACAAGAATCACCGCAATGATAACAATTTGTAACCTTCATAATTATAAACTAATAGGTATGGCAAAGGTGAAAATCAAACACATTCTAAAACATGATAATTGTCAGTTTTTACAATTATTAGCTTGTTTAATTTTGGAGAATATTAAATGATAAAGCCATGGAACATAGATGTGAGAATTGTATTATACGACAGTTTAATTCACTCCGTGCATTAAATAAGGAGGAGTTAAAAAAAGTCTCAGATTCTAAAACATCTAAGAGAATAAAAAAGGGAGATGCCTTATTTATAGAAGGGCAGAAGCTCGATGGAGTCTTTTGTGTACGCAACGGGGTTTCTAAGTTATCTAAGTTGAGTAGCAATGGTAAAGAACAGATTGTAAAATTGACCAATAGAGGAGAGATTATGGGGCAACGCTCTGTAATTGCAGAAGATTTTACCAATCTAAGTGCTACTGCTATTAGTGATATGGAAGTATGTTTTATACCAAAAGAAGTCATCTCTAATATCTTAAATACTAATCCTTATTTTTCATTAGAGGTGCTTAGGCATATGGCTCATGACTTAAAAGAAGCCGATGATGTTATTGTTAATATGTCTCAGAAAACCGTAAAGCAGCGATTGGCAGAAGCTTTTATTTATTTGAAGAATAATTATGGGGAGGATGAAAACGGATTTATTTCTTTGACATTAAGCAGAGATGATTATGCAAATATTGTAGGGGCGGCAACTGAGTCTCTAATTCGTATGATTTCTGAATTCAAGAAAAAAGGACTTATTAAAACTGAGGGTAAGAAAATTGGAATAGTGCAGGAGTGTACGTTGCAAGAACTTGCCGACGGATTTTAAATAATTTACTATTCTGATAAATGTCATAGTTTCAGTTATATAGGGAGCCTACATTTATCATCAAATGATTTTCCTCATTTATGAGAAATATATTGATACCAACCGATTTTTCAACTGCCGCTTTGAACGCCACCAAGTATGCATTGCAACTTTTTGCGGAATCTAGTTGCGTGTTTCACTTTCTTAATGCGTATACACCAGAATTATTTAGTAATCGTTTAATGGCGGGTAGAATAGCTGAAACTTCTAAAACGTGTTCTGCGCAAATAGCGTCAGAAAAAGGGCTAAAAAAAACAATTAGTAGCATTAAAAAAGAGTACAAGAATCCGCTTCATACATATAAGTCGATTTCAACTTTTTCTATGTTAATAGACAAGGTAAATGAAGTGGTTGAAGAACAGCATATAGATTTTGTTGTTATGAGTGCCAGTGGTGGCGCAGATGATAATTCCATTTTTTTAGGAAGAAATACAATTCGAATTTTAAATAATGTAGACCAATGCCCCGTGTTAGTAATACCTGCAGAGGCTCAGTTTCAATACTTAAATAGTGTTTCATTAATATCGGAGCACAATCATTTATTCAATACTGATGAATTAAGCCCAGTGGCAAACCTGGCAAAGGATTTTAATTGCTCGGTTGAAATTGCAAGCTTGCAAAATACAGCTTCACAAAGATCCGATTTACAACAATTAAATCATGTAACTATAGGTAATTCACTACGAGATACACCCTATAATTTCCATACGCTAAATTTGGAAACTACCTTAACAACTACTTTAAAAAAGTATACTGATCAAACTAATTTCCAATTAATTGTCCTTCCCAACGGAACTAATAGTTATTTAAGAAATTTGTGTAATGATTTTATTGTAGCTAAGTCTACATTTTGCTGTAACCTGCCTATTTTATCATTGCAATTGAGCGAGAATAATATAAGTGTAAGTCGGTAAATAATAGTCGAAAAAGACTTTTGATGTAGCTAGAATCACAAAATTTCACATATTACTTCGTACAATGGGTAATCCTATCGGTTTATTCTAAATATCTTTAACACCAAATAAACCTTAATACATACTAAAGTGAGCGCGGTAAACGAGAAAAAAGTAGCAGCATTAGAAGCTGTAAAATATATTAAATCAGGAATGACAATTGGTTTAGGTACCGGTTCTACAGCATTTTTTATGATTGAGGCTATTGGTGAAATGGTTAAGAACGGTCTGGAGATAAAAGCTGTTGCAACATCTGTAGATACTGAAAAATTAGCCACTAAACTGGGTATAAATGTAATTACGTTAGCAGAGGCAAAAAGGCTAGATATTACAATTGATGGTGCAGATGAGGTTGATGAAGACTTTCAATTGATTAAAGGTGGCGGCGGCGCTTTGTTACGAGAAAAGATAGTGGCACATAATACAGATTTGAATATTATTATTGCAGATTCTTCTAAAAGTGTATCTCGCCTTGGTAAGTTTAAATTGCCCATAGAAACCATACCTTTTGCTACGCAGCTAATTATCAAAGAGCTTGGTGAAATGGGGCTTAAACCTGTTCAGCGCATGAATGGTAGTGAAGATTATAAAACCGATGAGAATAATGATATTGTAGATGTTGATATTTGGGATACCGATATTAAACTGACCGATTTAGAGCAACAATTAAAAACAATACCTGGCATTGTAGAAACCGGTTTGTTTTTGACATCTACCAATTTGGTTATTATTGGCAAAGGAGAACAAGCAACTACAGCAAAAAAATAAATTATGCAAGACGAGAAACATTATGGTACTAGAAGCGGATGGTTACGGGCAGCTGTTTTAGGGGCTAATGATGGTATTTTGTCTACTGCAAGTTTGGTTATAGGTGTTGCAGCGGCAAGCACGACCAGAGAACCTATTATTTTAGCGGCCGTAGCAGGTTTGGTTGCCGGTGCCTTATCAATGGCTGCTGGTGAATATGTATCTGTAAGCTCACAAGAAGATTTAGAAAAAGCCGATCTAGCTCGAGAAATGAAAGAGCTAGAAGAAATGCCAGAGGAAGAACTCAAAGAACTGGCACAGATATACCAAGAACGTGGATTAGATGCTAATTTGGCATTGCAAGTAGCAGAGCAACTAACTGCTCATGATGCTTTGGGAGCCCATGCCAGAGATGAGTTGGGTATAAACGATATTACACAAGCGCAACCTTTATTGGCGGCATTATCATCTGGAGCATCTTTTGTTTTCGGCGGAATTTTACCTGTTCTCGTAGCCTATTTTGGTCCGCTTGAAAAGATGGAATATGTACAGTATGCTTTTGCTGTAGTATTCTTGGCAGTTTTAGGGGCAATTGCGGCTAAAGCAGGCGGTTCTAATATATGGAAGGCAGTACTAAGAATTAGTTTTTGGGGTACAGTAGCAATGGCGATCACGGCATTAATTGGTCATCTGTTCGAGGTAAATGTAGCGTAATTACTTTTTGTTTTCTGGAGCAGCTATCTCGTTGAATTCTTGTTTTGAAAAATCACCTCTTAAGACATCCTTTAAAAAATTACTTATCAATTCTGGAAAATCAAAACCGAAGGAAGCCCATTCGTGTCCACCATTTTCGTTATAAAACAAGCTAAAGTTTCCACCAATATCAGATAAACGTTCGGCAATAGCTTTAGGTCCGTTTATACGCAGATATCCTGTTTTGTCCGAACTACAAAACCGATGCGGGTTGGTGTCAATTGGAACAATAGAATCTTTAACACCGTGGAGAAATAGTAGTGGTATTTTATTACTTTTATCAATATAATTCTCGTCTAAAACCGCACCCGATAAAGAAACCGCTCCGGCTACTTCAGCATTAGGGTAGGGTAAATTTTTAAAGCGATAGTCGTAACGCATGAACTGAAAATTTAAAATGGTTTCAGCACCGGCACTGCTTCCTATTAAGAATATTTTAGTAGGGTCTGCCTTAAAGGGCAATGAATCTTTCGTTAAGTAATTAATAGCCTTAGAAAGGTCTGCAACCGCTTCGACGTAGGTATCAATTTTAATAGAAGCGGGGCAGTCGCACCCAAAAGATTTTCCTTTTCTAGATAATCGGTAATTAATAGAAGCCACATTAAATCCCTGTTTAGCTAAATACGTACTCAATCTTTTTTCATCACCACCATTTCGTTGTCCGGCTGTAAATCCGCCACCATGTACTAAAACAACAGTAGGTTTTAATTCTAGGGTAGTAGAGGGTATGTTATAAAAATCTAGCTGTAAGGTATCGGCATAATTATAGGTTTTCATCTGTACGGCATTGGGCGTGTTCTTTGAGCCTTGACCAAACGTGGAGTTCCAAATTAAAAAAGAACCGATAAAGACGATGTATTTACAAAATAGAGAGAAAGATATTTTCGAAATCATATGGGGTTGTGTAGCATTAAAGAGGGTAACCGAGGTTAAACAGAATAAGACTAAATCGTTAAATATTAAGTATTCAATGGGCTTTAGATTATAAACACTCGCTTGTCGCATTTTATCATCAATCTTGTGTCTATTGTATGATAAGGGCAAATGTACTACGTAAGTGGCTTACTTATAGTAATTAAAGGGCTAATGTGAAGAAAAGCATTGAAAAGATTATTTTCGAAAACCCTTTCGAAAGAGTACATATGATAACCCATAGGTGATCTAGCGTTTAATACTTGAATACTACAGAATTATGTTGGGCAAATTATTTTAATTAGCGCCCGATATAAAGTATCTTTGAAGAGATATTAGAAGTTTTAAAGTAAACACGAACCTGAAAAATAATCTAAAAATATAATGAACAAGGAACTAGATCAATTAGCAGCCGATAATATAAGGGCATTAGCTGTAGCGATGGTAGAAAAGGCAAACTCTGGACATCCAGGTGGGCCAATGGGAGGCGCAGACTACATGCACATTTTATATTCTGAATTTTTCAACTATGATCCTTCTGATATGAAATGGCCATTCCGTGACCGTTTTTTCATGGATGCTGGTCACTTATCAACATTAATGTACGGGCAATATTACCTATTGGGTAATTATGAAAAGAATGATGTTGCTAATTTTAGACAATGGGGTTCGGTAACACCGGGTCACCCAGAGGTTGATGTAGCAAGAGGTATAGAAAACACATCTGGTCCATTAGGTCAAGGGCATACTATGGGAGTTGGTGCAGCAGTAGCGGCTAATTTCTTAAAAGCTCGTTTTGGAGATTGGATGAACCATAAGATATATGGTTTTATTTCTGATGGTGGTGTACAAGAAGAAATTTCTCAAGGTGCAGGTAGAATAGCTGGTCACTTAGGCTTGAGCAACTTTATCATGTTCTACGATTCTAACGATGTTCAATTATCATCTAAAACAGATGAGGTTACTTCAGAGAATACGGCAATGAAATATGAAGCATGGGGATGGAAAGTAGTTACTATCGACGGCCATGATCATGATCAAATAAGAAAAGCATTAACAGATGCCAATGCAGAAACAGAAAAGCCAACCTTAATTATCGGTCAAACGATTATGGGTAAAGGTTGTGTAACTGCAGATGGTACTCCGTACGAAGGGTATACGGAATTGCATGGTAAGCCAATTGGCGATACAGGTGCAGATTATGAAAAGACCTTAGTAAACTTAGGTGCAGATGTAGCGAATCCTTTCGATATATACGCTAAAGTAGAAGAGTATTACGAAGGTATTATCAATAGAAAAAAAGATCAAGCTCAGGCTAAGAAAAGAGAAATCGATGCATGGCGTTCAGAGAATGCCGATTTATCTGCAAAATTAGATGGTTTCTTAGAAGGTAAATTACCTAACCTAGACTTCAGTTCTATCGAGCAAAAAGAAGGTCAGGCAACAAGAGCGGCATCATCTAACGTTTTGGCATATTTAGCGCAGAATGTAGAGAACATGATCGTATCATCTGCCGATTTATCTAACAGTGATAAGACAGACGGTTTCTTAAAGAAAACACACATTTTAAAGAAAGGTGATTTCTCTGGAGCCTTCTTACAAGCAGGTGTAGCAGAATTAACAATGGCGACCATGGCAAATGGTATTGCATTGCACGGTGGGGTTATGGCAGTAGTTGCAACCTTCTTCGTATTTTCTGATTATATGAAACCAGCTATTCGTTTAAGTTGTATTCAAGAATTACCGGTTAAGTTTGTTTGGACACATGATGCCTTTAGAGTAGGTGAGGACGGACCAACACACCAACCAATAGAGCAAGAAGCTCAAATACGTTTGTTAGAGAAATTAAAGAACCATAGCCACGAGCAAAGTTTCGTAGCATTGCGTCCTGCAGATTCTCAAGAAACAAATGTAGCTTGGAAAATGGCAATGGAAAACCAAAAAACACCGACCGGACTTATTTTATCTCGTCAAGGGATAAAAGATCTTCCTGCGAAAAGTGGTAACCGTTACGAAGAAGCCTTAGGAGCTGAAAAAGGAGGATACTTAATTCAAGAAGTAGCCGATCCAGATGTGATTTTGATTGCTAATGGTTCTGAAGTTGCAACTTTGGTAGCAGCGACTAAATTGTTAGAAGAGAAAGAAGGTTTAAAAGTGAATATCGCTTCTATACCATCAGAAGGTATTTTTAGACAACAGTCTGAAGCTTACCAAGAAAAAGTAATTCCGCCGAACAAGCCAGTTTTCGGACTTACAGCAGGTCTTCCTGTAAACTTGGAAGGTTTAGCAGGAGCTAACGGAAAAGTGTTCGGTTTAGAGCATTTTGGTTATTCTGCACCAGCAACCGTATTGGATGAGAAATTCGGATTCACCGGAGATCAAGTATACCAACAAGTAGTAGATTTTTTAAAGTAAATAATCTTTAGGGTTAGCCCTAAAGACATTCATAATAAATTTAAAATAAGACAAGATGAAATTTTTTATAGATACAGCGAATTTAGACGAGATTAAAGAAGCTCAGGATATGGGTATTTTAGATGGTGTTACAACAAACCCATCTTTAATGGCAAAAGAAGGTATTACTGGTGCTGACAACATTTTGGCCCATTACAAGAAAATATGTGATGTAGTTGATGGTGACGTTAGTGCTGAGGTTATTTCTACCGATTATGAAGGTATGATAGCAGAAGGCGAGAAGTTGGTTAAAATTAGCCCGCAAATCGTTATTAAGGTACCTATGATCAAAGAAGGTGTAAAGGCAATTAAGTATTTCTCTGATAAGGGATATAGAACTAACTGTACTTTGGTATTCTCTTCTGGTCAAGCGTTATTGGCTGCTAAGGCAGGTGCAACTTATGTATCTCCTTTCATTGGTCGTTTAGATGATATCTCAACAGACGGTTTAGGCTTAATTGCTGATATTCGTTTGATTTATGATAACTACGGTTACGAAACTCAAATTCTTGCAGCATCTGTACGTCACGTAATGCATATTATCGACTGTGCTAAACTTGGTGCTGATGTAATGACAGGTGGTTTAAGTTCAATTGTTGGACTGTTAAAGCACCCATTAACAGATAGTGGTTTAGAGAAATTCTTAGCTGATTACAATAAAGGTAACTAAGCTTAAATTATAATACATTTTAGAAAAAGCATCACTGAAAAGTGATGCTTTTTTTGTTTTATCTTAGTGGGGATATTAGTATATAATGAACATATGTTTATTATACTTACGTTGTACACAATTTCTCAAAACACGCAAAGAATCAATTTATAAATTCCAAGATAACAAACACATCTATTAATGATAACCAAAGAGCCAAAAGATTGGCAAGATTTACAAAATAAAGTCAATTTAATCCTAAATGATATAGGCTTAAACTCTAATAAAGAGGTCGAATTAGAGACCCCAAGAGGAACAGTTGAAATTGATGTATATGCAATTGACCCAAAAAGCATTGATAAAATTAAATATATAATTGAATGCAAAAATTGGAATAACAAAATACCTCAGACTGTAATTCATAGTTTTATCACAATTATGAATGAAACTGGAGGGAATATAGGTTATATAATTTCAAAAAAAGGATTTCAAAAAGGTGCTCTGGAATACTCAAATAGCACTAATATCAAATTGTTCTCTTACATTGAATTTCAAGAGCACTATTTAATGCTTTGGTATGAAAAAAGTTTTGCAAAAAGCATTTATGAAATTAGCTCTGATTTGATTTCATATACTGAACCAATAAATTCTAGAAGATTTAAATATCAAGAAAAACTTACTGATAATAGAACCGAAAAATTTAATACTCTATTAGATAAATATTCAAATTTTGCCACGATGTTAATTCTTATAGGTTCAAACTCTTATGAAAAGATATTTTCTAAAGAAAAAAACACTTTTTTCAGTATTGAGAAAATTAAAGTTACTGTATTTGATTTGTTGAAAATCAAACTAGAGGCTGAGAATTTTCAAGATTTGTTAATAGAATTAAATGTTATAATAGAAGATAGTATATCTAAATTTAATGCCGTATTTGGAAAAAATATATTTGCTAATGAAAATTAACTGTGTACAACAAAGAACTGAGGTAAAAAACAAACAAATTCTTCTTTAATCTGAGACAATATTATTCTAGGCTCATAGATTCTAAAATCAGATTCTTGAGCTTTTTTTATTCAATTTATCTGCTATTTATCTAGGCAATACAGAAAC
>DRFI01000003.1 GCA_011050675.1 Maribacter sp.
TCACTAAACTGCCAAATGTAATTTGTAAAGCGTTCCAATTGAATATTAGTCAATGAAAATTTAGTCACTTTTTCTTTTTTATCAAGATTTAGCTCCTATTTCCCAAAACCTAGAATTTGTATTCATATTACTATGATAATATAAAATAGAAGAACCATTACAACCAGAACCGAGCTATAATCGCTAACATCCCCTATGACATTAGCATTTCAGTGAAATTGTGAGAAATTTGGCTGTACTGTTATTAAATAGAAATTCATATTGAATTTCAAGGAATGTAATTATCCTAGGTATTTAAGTGAACTTTGAGACTATTCTAGATAGTCTCAATAAACGTGGGATTAAACATACTAGTTGAATAAGGTAGTAGTTTTAATTGAAGTGAAGAGTACTAGACTAGGACTTTTCATAGACGTTTATATTGTGGTAGGTGCCTTTTAATAAGGTGATGGATTAGGATTTCAAGTGAATTATCAACGTATTAAAGCCATTTATTATAATTTGAAGTTGTAGATATTTATTGACATAAGTTGTTATCTTGAAAGCCAAAAGAAAGAACAGAAAATTAGACATGAAAGATAAGTCGGCAATTATTCCATATAGATTTAAAGATGGGCAATTAGAATTATTACTTATTAAAAATAGTAGTAATACTAAATGGGTAATACCCAAGGGGACGATAGAGGAATCGTTAAAGCCTACTGTATCGGCAACTAAAGAAGCTTATGAAGAGGCAGGAGTACTAGGGATACCGATTCCGATACTAGTAGGAACATATAAGAAGAATGGTCAAGAAGTTCCCACCTATTTGTTAAGAGTTTTGGTCGAATTAAAACACTACGAGGAGGATTCCGAGAGAGGGAGGAGCTGGCACAAATTAGACAAACTTAACAATTCCATTGTTGACGATGATTTATTGGAACTGACCCAACTTGCGGCTAAGATTGTCAAAAAGAATGGATACTACTTCAAATATGCCATAAGAACTTTTTGCCAAAACAAAAATATAGCATTAGAAAAAATCACTAAAAAAGAAGCAAAAGTAATTTTTGTAAGAGAAGAAAAGGGAACCTTTGAGATATCCATAACAAGAAAAAAATCTTTTTTATATTTTTCATTGAATAGCGATTTTGTCTTTAAAACTATAGATGATATATCTATAAAATTAATGAGGAGCTTGCTGATGGATAATGTCACCAGTAAAATGGGGTATTGGGGTTTGAAAGACTTGGAGATAGGTTTTGCGTTTACACGAATGTATAATGAAGATTTACATCTATTAAATAGCGACTCATTGGAAATTATTCTCAACTTATTGGTAGAAAAATCCATTTCCATGACAAAGGAATTAAAAGCAGCACCACCAAAATGATATGAATTGATCAACCTACATTTCTAAGCATTTTACAAATTTTTCAATGCTCAATCCTTGCCAGAGTACCGAAATAATAATGACGGAATAAATTATCATTAAAATAGCTTTCCTAGATAAATCTTCGGTCGAAGATGATGCCGATACTTTAGTTCTGCCGCATTAAACTTGCTTAAAAACTAAATGTTCCATCTTGGATTTAATATGCCATTTAAAAATTATGAGCTATTTATTATCTAAAGAGATCGAAAACCTGCTAATCTTATAGTATGATTAAACATGGAATTTAATGTAGTATATTATAGTAAGATAAGAAACAGCTACCTATAACAGTTAAGCTGTTGCTATATCAGCCTAGAATAATATTATTTATTCATTTTCAGGATTAAATTCCTGCATTTTTAAAATGATATTTAAGACATAAAAGCACCTTATAAAGGTTGACGAAATAATAACAATACCAATAATATTTGCGCTAAGAGTATATTTAAAGTAAATATTACCAGAAAATAATTTTATAATAAAAATTGATATAGATATTATAACAAGGGAAAGAACACCATATTTTAGAATATTGATTGATTTTTTATAAAGTGGTGAACTTAGAAATATCTTGAAAGGATTACTATCATTATCTAATCTATTGTCTGATAAGATTTCTCCTGATTTAAATGTAATTAGAATTGTTACTAATGTCAATATAAAGCCTGAAACTGTTAATCCTATAGCCCCTATATCTAAAGATATATCATTAGCTGTATTTGCGTTAATAATATTTAAATCTAATAAATCATTTAATAAGAACATAAAACCTAAAATGAACGCAGATAAAATATAATCTATTAAAATAGGGCGCTTATAGTACCAGTTTAAAATTTTCATGGTTTCTCGAATATCCGTTCCTGCAAATACTTTGCAAATTCTATTTTTGTAAAATCGTAGAGTTCCTTGGTATTATAATTACCTGGTGACTTGTAAGAACAGGTTATAATTATTTCCTTCTTACCTTTTAATAAGTTGAATGAATCTTCAATACCACCTTCTCCCTCATACTCCACATAAAAGTCATCAAACTCCTCTGTTACATTGCTATCGTTTTTAATAGCACTAAGTACTCGTTTAATTAAATTCACAGCTGGAATATTCTTTGATTGACCAGAACTCTTACTAATATCCCTAAACGAAGCTTCTATCTTTAATGAATTTGGACTTACTGTGTTGGCTAGAGCGTTCAAATTTGAAATAAAAGGATCTTCAACCTCTTGGTAAAGATAGCTAAGTCTATTTGGTTTTGTTTTAATTCTAAATTTTAGTACATCCGTAATTGAATCTAATACATTAGAAACTGAGCTATCCATGTGTAAAGAGGCCTTACAAGCTTTCGATATTTTGAGCATCGAGTGAGAGGTGATATACCTAAAATAATATTCTATATCGAGTATTCTGGGACCATTATTATTGAACTCACAGCATACAACTGGAATATCGCCACTCACATCGATGTAGAAATTTGTAGTTTCTGCTATGGCTTTATCACCTAATTCATCAAAAGACGTTAAACTATATGTGGTTCGGTTTACTAAAGTTGGAATTTTATGTTCTCTAATCAACGCAATCCTACATTTGAAAATTTTATCTTTTAATAAATATGCTGCACTGCTAATAAAAATATTTCGTGATTCTGTGCCTTCACGGTTATCGTGCCTGTCTATAACTATTGCTTTCTGCTTTTGAGTCTTTTCGTCATTAATATGCTGAATGGCCTCTTTTAGTATACTTAGAGAATTTTTACTTTTAGCATTTCGATTTAAGGGAGTAAATTTAAAATCGAAAATATTAAATTTTACTTGAGCGTCATCCATTTGCAATATCTTAATGTCAATTTAGCACGCAACTTACAAAATGTGTCCTTACTTTCTTTCTTATTAATTATGAAAATTTTAAACAATTTCATCTTTTTGAACTCCGTGAAATCACGTAGTAGAGTAAATATTTTCTGGTTACTGTAATTTTTGCACACTGGTCATTGTCCACCTTTCTTAGAGTATAATTAAACGACCGTTTTATTAAACTTTAGTTTACACCCTTGTTTATTGATTTCAAAAAGTTTAAATTAACGTACTAATTTATTAGTATGTATTTTGACGTTTATTTAAACTTTATGTTATGGTTTTTGGTTACGCTAGGGTAAGTACCGCAGAACAGAATCTTGATCTGCAATTGGATGCCTTTTTAAAAGAAGGTATTGATGAAAAGAATATTTATACAGATAAAGTATCCAGTTCCCAGGAAGAACGTAAAAGTCTAAGTAAACTTTTGGAGTATGCCCGTGAAGGCGATACTATCGTAGTGTGGAAATTAGACCGCTTGGCCAGAAGCTTGATCCACTTTACAAACTTCATAAACCAGCTAAATGAAAAAGGTGTCAAGTTTCGCAGTATTACCGAACCATTCCTAGATACTACAGACAAGTCTTCGCATTCACAATTCATAGTAAACCTTTTTGCAGCCTTGGCGCAGTTAGAGCGTGACATTATTATTGAAAGGACAAAGGCGGGTTTGGCTTCTGCAAGGGCAAGGGGGAAAATACTTGGTGCCCCTACGGGAATCAGTAAAAAGAACCAGCAAAAAGCTATAATTTGCGAACAGTACTTTAAAGAAGGTAAGCTTACCGTTTCTGAAATCTGCGAACGTGTTGCTATTTCTAGGGCGACCTATTACAAGTATTTAAGACATCGCGGACTTAATGGAAAGCTAAGGCCATACAAATCTGATAAAGAATAAATTTGGTTGAATTAAAAATAAACAAGTAAGATTTGTGCTTGATAGCTATTAATCTAAAAAGGTTTGTTTATTTTGCTAGTTCCAAGACAAACTTCCCCCAACAAATAAGAGTTAATACCCTATATGGCAAAAGCAGATATTGATTTTGAAAAAGAGTTATGGGACGCCGCCAACGAACTTCGTGGTGCCGTTTCTGAAAACAACTATAAAAACTACATTTTACCACTTGTCTTTTTAAAACATTTAAGTGAGCGTTTTGAGGTAGTTCAAGAAGAACTTTCAAATGAACTTAACGAGCCATCATCATCCTATTTTACGACAGATGAAGATGAGAAGAAATACGTGTTATCTGATCCAGATGAATTTCGTTCTCGAAATACATTTATGATTCCAGAAACAGCCTCATGGCAGTATTTCAAGGACAATGCGGAGCAGGATAATATCAAAGTAATAATAGATGATGCTTTTGATGTTATACAAGAATTACTATCTGCCTATAACCCGCAACTAAATAACCTATTACCTCGAATATTTGTTAAAAGCGAATTATCGGCTAAACAAACTGGAGGTATAATTAACTTATTATCTCACCCTAAGTTCTCTGAAAAGGAAAACCCAGAAAGTGATATATTGGGTCGTATCTATGAATATTACATTGGTCGTTTTGCTATGGCAGAGGGTTCTGGTGCCGGTCAATTCTTTACACCGGGTAGTATTGTTCGTTTATTGGTTGAGATTTTAGAGCCTTACAAAGGTAGAATCTTTGACCCTGCCTGTGGTAGTGGCGGTATGTTTGTACAAAGTTTAAAGTTTATTAAAGAGCACGGGGGTAATAAAAGTGATATTTCAATCTACGGTCAAGAAATGACTTCGCAAACGCTACGTTTGTGTCTAATGAATCTTTTATTACGAGACTTATCTTTTGATATTAAGCTAGGTAACTCATTGTTAGATGATAAATTCCCTAACCTAAAGGCAGATTATGTCATTGCCAACCCACCTTTTAATGTGAGTAATTGGCACCCTGAAGATCTTTCTGAAAAAGACCCTAGACTTTTTGGACCAAGAGAAGAATTTACCACAGATGGCAGTGCCAATTACATGTGGATGCAAACCTTTTGGAACCATTTAAGCGATACCGGCACCGCTGGTATCGTAATGGCAAACGGAGCTATGACCTCTAATACAAAAGGAGAAAAGAATGTGCGCCAGTATATGGTAGATAATGGCATGGTCGATTGTATTGTTCGTATGCCAGACAAGCTATTTCTAACCACTGGTATACCTGCGTGTTTGTTTATTCTAAGCAAAAACCGAGATGGTAAAGATGGTGAGCACCGTGAACGAATGAAAGAGGTTCTATTTATTGATGCCGCTAAAATGGGCACGATGGCAAGCCGCAAACTAAGAGTTTTCGAAGATGCCGATATTGATAAAATTGCGGATACCTATCACGACTGGAGAACGGTTGGAAAAACCTACGAAGACGTTGACGGCTTTTGCAAAGCCGCCACTTTAGAGGAAGTACAAAAACAAGATTATAAGCTAACTCCCGGCATTTATGTGGGTACAGAAGCTGAAGAAGATGATGGTATCCCGTTTGAAGAAAAGATGGAGGTTTTAAAGTCTACTTTGTTGGAGCAGTTTGAAAAGGGTGAAACTTTGAAAGAACAAATTTTAGCCAATTTTGATAAATTTTAGTCAGCTATGTTCACTAACTAATAGTGTTCATGTTCCGTGAACAAAGTAGAAAAATAAACAAAAATTTGCATGAACTTGTGCAAAAGTTGCACTAGTTCATAACCAAATAAAATTAGAAGGCGAAATACGATTGTTCAATGATAACCCGACTTTAGAAATTAGCAGTTATGCAGGATATAATTATTTATAAAGCAAAGGACAATCAAATTGAAGTTCAGTTTGATGGTGATACTGCATGGTTATCGCAAGGACAGTTGAGCGAATTATTTCAACAAACCAAGCAAAACATTAGTTTGCACATTAACAACTGTTTTAGAGAAGGAGAATTAGATAAAGGTTCAGTTGTCAAGGAATCCTTGACAACTGCTCTAAATTATAGATTAAGCAACGCTTGTCAACAATTAAGCAACTATGGTTTATTAGGTAGAAACCCTTATTTTAAGGGTCTTTTAAGAGGTTAAGAAACTTAAAAGTTTGCATAAGCAACATTTATCAACAATTAAGCAACTATGAAATCGACATTTATATCCAAAATAAATACATTAATCGATGAGGAATATTTGTGCTCACATAAAGAAAACCAATATTTTGAGCGCAAAGGTTTAGGTGATAAAGATATTAAGCCCACCAAAATTGCTGAAGAAATAATAGGAATGCTTAATGCAGATGGTGGTGTTTTAGCTTTCGGTGTATCAGACGATGGTAACATTGAAGACTTAAATACATTGGGCAATAAATTAGACGGGTATAGAACCCTCATTTTTGACTTTATTCACCCCGCCTGTAATGTTGATTTAGAAGAAGTTGTCATTAATGGTAAACTTATATTTCTTTATCATATTGAACAAGAATTGGAGCGAATTTTCAGCAGAAAAGATAATGAGCAGGTCTTTATAAGAGTGTTGGACACCAACCGTAAACTAGATAGAGATGGTGTAAAGAAGCTTGAGTATGATAAAACCATACGCAGATTTGAAGAAGAGTATGTAGCCGATTTTGAATTTGAAGATTTAGATAAAGAGCTTTTAGATGAGTATAAAGAAAAATTAAATTATAAGGGAGATGCCTTAGATTTATTGACTAAGCGCTACTTGGCCAATAAGAAAACGGGTGATTACACTATTAAAAATGCAGCAATTTTGCTATTTACAAAAGATCCCGAAAAATATATTCCTTCAGCTTCAGTAAGATACATACGGTACGATGGCACCGAAGCACTTACTGGGATAGACTTAAATATCGTAAAAGATGAAAGATTCGAAAACAATATTCCAAGATTAATAACACACCTAAAAACCTTTTTAAAAACATCATTTAGAGATTATTACTTTCTAGATATTACAGAAGGGAAATTCAAAAAAGTTCCTGAGTACCCAGAAGAAGCATGGCTTGAAGCTATTGTTAACGCACTATGTCATCGTTCTTATAACGTGCAAGGCAATGCTATTTATATAAAACATTTTGATGACCGATTAGAAATTTCTAACAGTGGTCCATTACCTGCACAAGTAACCATAGAAAATATAAAGAACGAGCGTTTTGCTAGAAACCCAAGAGTCGCAAGGGTTTTAGAAGATATGGGCTATGTTAGACAATTGAATGAAGGTGTTTCTAGAATTTATGAATCTATGGAAAAATCAATGCTATCTGTTCCAGAATATAAAGAAGCTAATAAAAATGTATACCTCATTCTAAGAAATAGAATAAGTAATCATTCTAAAACAATCCATAATGCAGTAATAGACGCCATTGAAAAAAACTGGAACATTTTCAATGCAACACAGCATAAAATATTGAGCTATTTGTTTAGGAACCAAAGTGCCACCAAAGAAGAATTAGCAATATATTGCCAAACCCACAGCAATACCATGGGCCGCAACCTTAATCAATTTATAGAAATGGATATTGTAGAACGCTTGAGCGAAAAACAACGTGATGCAGATGCACTATACATATTTAAGAAACCCTAAACACTCATTAAGCAACGCAAAAAATAAACACTTTTTTCCTTATTTCAAAAGGGGTTACAAAGTTTAAGCAACGCAAACCAAAAAATAAGCAACACCAAAAACTAACTGTTCATTGAACAGTGTTAATTGAAAAAAATGCCCAAAAACTGGAAAACATATAAGCTTACAGATCTTGGAACCATCGCCAGAGGAAAGTCAAAGCATAGACCTAGAGATGCTGCTCATTTATATGGAGGCAAATATCCATTTATACAAACAGGTGATGTTAAGGCGTCAAATCATAGATTGAAAATTCATAAACAAACTTATAGCGAAGCTGGTTTAGCTCAAAGTAAGTTGTGGGCAAAAGGAACTATGTGTATTACAATAGCAGCTAATATTGCTGAAACGGCTATTCTTGAATATCCTGCATGTTTTCCTGATAGCATAATCGGTTTTGTAGCCGACCCTGAAATAAGTGACATTGACTTTGTGGATTATTTGATGCAATATTTCAAAAAACAAATACAAACTCATTCAATAGGTTCTGTACAAGAAAACATAAATTTAGCAACTTTTCAAAGGATTGAATTTTTAGTACCACCCCTCCCAGAACAACACGCAATAGCCAGCATTCTCTCTGCCATAGACGACAAAATAGAGAACAACCTTGCCATGAATAAAACCTTGGAAGACATGGCAATGGCATTGTACAAACATTGGTTTGTAGATTTTGGTCCATTTCAAGAAGGTAAGTTCATAGACTCTGAATTGGGATTGATTCCTGAAGGGTGGGAGGTGAAAAGCTTAGATGAAGAATTTAGTATTACTATTGGGCGCACTCCCCCAAGAAAAGAACCTAATTGGTTTTCTAAAATTTCTGGTATCAAATGGATTTCAATTAAAGATATGGGCAATTCAGGAACTTATATTTTCAATAGTTCGGAATATCTTACGGAAGAAGCGATAAAAAAGAAAAATGTACCTGTTATTCCTTCAGAAACCGTGATACTAAGTTTTAAATTGACCGTTGGTCGCGTAGCAATTACAACAGAAGAAATGGCTAGTAATGAAGCAATTGCGCATCTAAAACGAAATAAACACACTAGAATTCCTAATACTTACAGTTATCTATATTTAAAATGTTTCGATTATAATTCCTTGGCTAGCACTTCCTCAATTGCAACCGCAGTAAATTCTAAGACTATAAAAGGAATGAAAATCATTGTTCCTGAAAACCATATTAATGAATCCTTTGATAAAGAAGTACTGCCACTTTTTAATCAGATAAAGAATAATTCTCATGAAACAGAAACCCTTACCCAACTCCGTGACACCCTACTCCCCAAACTTATTTCAGGGGAAGTCCGTCTAAAAGAATTTGAAGAAGAAATAACTGCAGCACTATGAGCTTAAACGAACATACCGCCCAAAATGCTGCCATAGCGTGGTTACAAGAATTAGGGTATACCCATATACCCGGCAATGTCTTGGACCGTGACCTTAAAAAAGTGGTACTAGAAAAGGAACTAAAAAAATTTCTAAAAGCCACCTACCCCAACATACCCGAAACGGCAGGTAATGAGGCTTTTGCTCAATTTACCCAACATGAGGGTATGGAGGTGGCGTATCGCAATCAAGATTTTCACCGTAAACTCACCCAAGGGTTGGACATCGCCTGGAAAGATGCCCAAGGCAACGAAAAGGCAAAGCACTTATACCCTATTGATTACGCCAACCCAGAAAACAACAGTTTTATAGTAGCTGACGAAGTCAGTATTGTAGGCAAAAATAGCCGCCGTACCGATCTTCTTATTTTCATCAATGGGTTACCGCTTATTGTTTTTGAATTTAAAAACCCGTTCGATTCCACCGTAGGGGTAGAAAATGCACATAGGCAATTACACAACTACGTTCTTGATATTCCGCAGTTATTCGATTACAATGCCATTTGTGTTGCATCAGACGGTCTAGAGGCATTACACGGCATGTATTCCTCCGCTTTAGAATGGTTCGCCCCATGGAAAAGTCTGGATGGAGACGATACTGAGCAAAAAGCAGAATTGCAATTGGAAACCCTATTGCATGGGCTATTCCCAAAAAAGACGCTATTAGATTATTTACAACATTTTATCTTTCATGAAGACCACAATGGCAAGATTATAAAGAAAGGCGCAAAGTACCACCAGTATTGGGGTATCAGCCGAGCAGTGGAAAGTAGTCTAAAGAACATAAAACCAAATGGAGATGGACGATTAGGTGTTATATGGCATACCCAAGGTTCGGGCAAGAGTATCAGTATGGCAATACTAACAGGTATTCTACGCCAGCGACCAGAATTGAAGAATCCGACTATTGTTATTCAAGTGGATCGATCAGATTTGGACCAACAGCTCTATGAAAACTTTATACTTGCCAAAGATTTGGTAGGTGATGTTCAGCATGCCGAAAGTACCGATGACTTAAGAAGATTATTAAGCTCTGACGGTGGTGGTGTTATTTTCACGACCATTGAGAAATTTAGGTTGAAAGATTTAGAAAACGGCAAAGAAACTCAACACCCAATTTTGAGTGAACGCTATAACCTAATTGTTATGGCAGATGAAGCGCACCGTACCCAATACGGTTTTGAAAGTGGTGGTTTCGCACAGAATATTCGCCGTGCATTACCTAATGCTTCCTTTATTGGTTTTACAGGTACGCCCGTTGATGGCAAAGATGCAGATACTGAGCAAGTTTTTGGTCCCACCATTCACACCTACGATATCAAACAAGCGGTAGAAGATGGTGCTACGGTACCCATCTACTATGAACCAAAAATGGTACCGCTTAATATAAAAGCAAAATACACTCAAGAACTGGAAGAAGTTGAAGAACAAGCAGAAGATACTACCGTAGGCGTTTGGGCAGCTGTTGAAGATGCCGCAGGTTCAGAAGACCGGGTAAAGACTGTAGCTAAAGATATTTTAGAACACTTTACGGCACGTACTAAAACTTTAGATGGAAAAGCAATGGTGGTCTGTATGAGCCGCCGTAATTGCGTTAAAATTCACGATGCTTTGACAGCTTTAGAAGATTGTCCTGAAATTGCAGTGATCATGACCAGTAGCCCAGGAAAAGACCCAGTGAGCTGGAATGCACATATGCGAACCAAAGATGCAATGGAAGCGGTAAAGTCAAGATTCAAGAATCCTGAAAACCCTCTGAAAATGGTAATTGTAAGAGATATGTGGTTAACCGGTTTTGATGCACCTTGCGCACACACCATGTATGTGGACAAGATTATGAAAGGTCATAACCTAATGCAAGCCATTGCACGTGTCAACCGTGTTTTTGAAGGAAAACCAAATGGACTGGTAGTTGATTTCATTGGCATATCAGGCTTTTTAGCAGAAGCCACTAAAAAATACACAGGCAGCGGTGGGGCTGGCAAACCTACTCTAGATTTAGATGCAGCTGTGGAGTTATGTTTAGAGCAACTAAGTATCGTTAAATCTTTAGTTGGCGGTTTTGATTTAGATGCGATTAATGAAATGCCGGCTACAGATAAAATGAAATGGACCACCAGCGTCCTAAATGGGTTATTAAAAGATGATGCTACAACAGAAGGCTACCTAAAAGAAGAAAGAAAATTAAGCGAACTGATGGCTATGACAAATTCAGATGAACGGATTTGGGAGATTCAAGAAGATGTGGCTATAATTCAAAAATTTAGAGAACAGATACGTAAGATAAAATATCCTCCGGGAGCGCAGCGTACCAAAAATGACCGTATTAAAGATCTTATAAGCAAATCATTGGAATCGCAAGCTATTGTAGACTTGGCTGCTATGTACAATCTAGATAAGATCGATATTTCTATCGTAGACGATTCTTTCCAAGCCATTGTAAAAGATAAGGGAGGAGAAAATATTAAAATAGAACTCTTACGCCGTATCATCAATGACGAATTGAAAGTACGCATGAGCAAAAACATTAAAAAAGGCAGAAAGCTTAAAGACGAACTTGAAAAAGTATTGGGCAAATACCATAAGAATAGCTTAGACTCCATTGCAGCAATAAAGCATTTGATAGACATTGCAAATGAGATGAAAGCAGACGATAAGCGAACAAAAGAACTAGGGCTTACCGAAGACGAACTCGCTTTTTATGATTTACTTTCAGCAAATAGCGCCATCTTAAATGAAGCTGGACCAGTACAAGATTTGGTCCATACCGTAGTAGCTTCAGTAAAGAAAAACCTTCAGCTAGATTGGACCAAAAAAGAAAATGCAAGAGCAGCCATACGTTTAGCCGTTAAAAAAGAACTAAGAGGAAAAGTTCCCTTCTCAGAATTAGATAAGCTTTTAAAAGAAGTCATAGAACAAGCCGAAGGGCAATATAGCGAATGGCCATTGTTAGGATAGAAAAAACATTGATTAGGACACCATGTCGTAATTCGTAAAAGTTCAAATAAAAGATAGAGTATGATAGAATTTAAAGGCTCAAAATGGTACAAATGTGACCTGCATTTACACACAGCAGCAAGTGAATGTTTTGCTGATAGAGAAGTTACACCCGAACAATGGGTTGATAGAGCTATTGAACGAGGCTTACATTGTGTTGCAGTTACTGACCATAATACACCTTTAGGTATAACAGAAATTCAAGATGCCGCAAGAGACAAACCGCTTACCATATTCCCTGGAGTAGAGATTACTTGTGACCCTTCAAAAGTGCATCTTTTAATCCTTTTCGACCCATCCAAAGGCGAAGAAGAAATAAAGAGTTTTCTTAGTAAATGTGATATTGAGCATACGTATTATGGTAAACAAGATGCTACTACTATTAAGTCAGTATTTGAAGTTGCAGATATTGCCACAGATAAATGTAATGCTTTAGTCATTCCAGCACATATTGATGAATTTGCAGGTATCAACTCTTTAAGTAATCAAAATTTAGAAAGATTATATGCTCGTAAAGACATCAATGCGGTTCAAGTAGTTCATAAGGCTTTTTATGATAATGATGTTCCTGCCGATTTTCACAGTCAATTAGTAAGCTATTATGGAAACACTAAAAGTACCATTGATGTTACCGCTTGGACAAAACCAGTCGATTTAGCCAAAGCAAAAGATATTTCCATCCTAACATTTTCAGACAACCCACATAAAGCAGGCGATTCTAAACACGGTCTTTGGGGTATCGGCTCTCTTTTTACTTGGATAAAAATGGATGAAACATCTTCATTAGAAGGTTTAAGACAAGCATTTCTACTTCCTGAACATAGAGTAATAAATGATTTTGATATTAAAGAAAAAGACCCCAATAATCAACCAGATATTTGGTTTAAAAGCCTTAAAGTAACTGGCACTAATTTAACCACAAAACAAGATTTAGAAATAGACTTTAATCCACAGTTAAATACTATTATTGGTGGTAGAGGCAGCGGTAAGTCAAGTATTTTAAGATTCATTAGAGGAGTTTTTAATAGAACTGTAAACCTTGCAGACTTTGAAGATTTATTAAAAGAACAAAACTCATTTTATAAAAAAGCAGACGCATCTCACAAAAAAGAAATCATTGGAGTATTTAATCCAGAGACATCAGTTGTTGAAATAGAAATTGTACGAAAAGAGGTTCTCTATAAAATTGTTGCAAGTAAAATAAATTCTTCTTCAAGTCAATTAATAGAAGTTTTTAAATTGATTGATGGTTCTTGGTCTTTAGTAAAAGATGATGATAAGGACCTTTTAGAAATATTTGAATTTGAGCAGTACTCACAAAAACAGATTTATGAGATAGCAAAAAACCCAAACGCTTTGCGTGAAAGGATTGATAACGCTATTCCTGTTTTACAAGATGTTTTGGAGCGAAAGGGTAAGATTGCTAATGAATTTTTAGAAAAAAGAACAAGCCTACGAACAAAACAAGGGGCAATTGGTGGTAAGACTAAAATTAAAACTGATTTAGAGGATATTAACAACACTCTCAAAGCCATAGATAAATCAGGCATTACAACCACTATTAAAAGTACAGATTTTTTTGTTGAAGACCGCAAACCAATCAAGTCATTCATTGAAATTATTGATACTTTAAAATTAGCCTTAGAGAAGGTAAAGACGAGTTTTTTAATTCCAGCTATTGACACCGAGAATATAGAAGCATCTCACAAAGCAGAAATAGAAAATTTAATAAAAATCGCTTCTCAATCAATAATTCAGCAGGAAAAAGCATTAGATAAAATTATTTTAGAGGTTGCTAAAGTAAAATCAACTTTTGATTTAGCCATTCAAAATTCTGACTGGCAGAAAGCTTTCAGCTCACTTCTTGCTGAAATAGAGGAAAAGAAAAAAGAACTATCTGAATCTGACATAGAGGCACTATCTACGTATCAGCAGCTAAAATTAGTTGTAATTGATAAACAGCAAGAATTAAAGGCGATTGAAGCTATTGAAAAAGAAATTACTGAAATCAATATCCAATGCACTAAGCTATTAAAAGACTATGTTGACGTTTGTAAAGAGATAACAGAAATTCGTTCTACCTTCATTTCAGACCATATTACAGATGCTAATATAAAAATAGAAATAAAAGGTTTTAGAAATCAAGATGATTTTGAAAGTCAGATAAGATCTATAATGAGCAATGATTCTTCATTTGGTGATGACATTGAAAAATTAAAATCCTTATGTTTTACTGGCATAGTTGAGAAGCAAATTGATATTTGTAAAAAAGCACTATTAGATGCTCATTACAGCGATATATCATCTGAACATTTTGGAGGTCACTTAAAAAATGCACTTCGAAAATTAAGCCCAAGTCAGATTGATAATATTGAACTCTTAATGCCCGAAGATGAGATTATTGTAAAATATAAACCTGAAGGGTCAATAACTTTTAAACCATTATCAACTGCATCAGCAGGTCAAAAAACAGCAGCTATTTTAACATTCCTACTTTCGTTTGGCGATATTCCGTTATTACTTGACCAACCAGAAGATGACCTTGATAACAGATTGGTTTATGATTTAGTAGTAAAAGGTTTAAAAAAAGCAAAAGAGAAAAGACAAATTATTGTTGTTACTCATAATGCAAATATTCCAGTAAATGGTGATGCAGAGTATATTCTATCAATGGATTCAACTACAACTGATATTAAAGTCCTTCATTCTGGAACAGTGGAAAATAGTGCTATTAAGAAAGAAATTTGTGATGTCATGGAAGGAAGTGAAAAAGCTTTCCAACTAAGGTCGGAACGATACAAAACAATCTTTACTTAAGAAAAAAGAAAAAAAATAGTATGAATTAGGAGACCATAGCGTAATTCGAAAAGCTAATTAAAGGATTAATTTCTTCGCGAATTGATAAAATAAAAAAGCCGATAACTTTTACCGGCTCAAATTAGCTAATTCAAACTTAAGAACGTATCCACGAATGGCACTGCGAGGTTATTTAGTTCAAATCGGAGGGGATAGAAATTTAGTTATCGAAATTGTTACTAAATTGTATTGTGAGAGTTCTAATAAACCATGAGTTAGGACACCATGTCGTAATTCGTAAAGTTCAAAAAAACGATAAGTTAGGACACCATGTCGTAATTCGTTAAGTATAAATAAAGGATGTTATTCCCTTATGGGCAAACGCTGGCTGCCTCCTAAAGTAACAATTTTTTCAACCAATGCCTCAATATTTGGATTTTGAAAACAAAAATGGTAAAGCCCCGCGTTGAAAGGGTTAAATTTCGAAGCTTCTTTTACAACAATGTGGAAAAGAGAACGTCTCGATACCTATACCATCAGCAGTAGACACGTGGGCAATCTCAAACTCTTTCCAATCGTCACCAAAAACATCTATACTCATGATTACCTATCGCCGTATCTGTTTCCTTTTTTTAACGGTAGAGGGCTGCATGATAACAGAACAACCCATAAACTCTTCATAAAATTTCACTGCCTTTTTTGAATCCGGTACCGTAATTCGGATGTGTAAAAATGATTATGGCTACTTGGAAACTTTTATAGGTTTGGTTTTAATTATTTATCAATGCAACAACTAGACTGAAAAAGAAATTATTACTTTTCCCTGTGCTCTTCCGGTAGCTAGGTATTCATAGGCATATATACCATCTTCGAAAGCATAGATAAGGTCAACAATCGGTTTAACATCCTCATCTTCAGCCATTGTCTTTATGGTCTTCAGCTGTTCTCCGTTGGGTTGCTTCCAAGTTAATTTATAGCTGGCTAATTTTTTTTCGATCAATTTTGACAATTTTTCAGATAGTTTATAATCGGTCATACCCAGATGTTTAGCAGTTTCTCGGTCGGGAGGACCTACTATAGTCGACACCTTTCCCCCCTCTTCTATGATATTAAAGGCTTCAAATGTGTAATCATCGCCTAAAGTATCAAATACGATATCCAAATTTTTTGCAACCGTCTTGTAATCTTCCGTTTTATAATCGATGGCACGATCAGCTCCCAAAGCTTTCAACCAATTCACATTTTTGGTGCTGGTAGTCGTATATACAATCGCGCCTTTAGCCTTAGCATACTGAATCGCAAAACTACCGACCCCGCATGAATAAGAACCCTATCCTCTTTTTTTAAGCCAACGCTTTCCAAGGCTTGAATTGCCGTGAGTCCGGTCAACGGCAGACCGGCCGCTTTTTCAAAAGAGCAATTTACCGGTTTCTTGGCAACTACGCCATTATTGACCGCTACATATTCTGCAACTGTGCCCATTTGTTCCTGTGGCACTCTAGCATATACTTCATCGCCAACTTCAAAATTTTCAACGTTGGCACCTTTTTCCACCACCACGCCACTTACATCGAAACCAATGGTACTTGGGAAGTCTAGCGTCACCATTTCTATCAAATGACCTTCAACTAATTTGTAATCAATAGGGTTTAAAGAAGCTATTTTGACCATAACTAGCATATCGCACGGTTTTATGGTCGGTTTGTCTATCTCGTTTATGGATAGACTGTCTTTAATGTTTCCGTATTTTACAATCTGTAATGCTTTCTTATCACTGATTTTTTCTAATTCTATTTATTTTTTGGATGCTCTCCAAGACTGCCATGATCCTGCCGACCAAAGTGCCCATGCAATAAGGACCGGTTGGAAGAAAAGTCGAATCAATCGCGCCCTATCCGAATCCAGTGAACCGAAGGCATCTTTTCCATCTAAATATTGGGCGATATTTCCGGGGAACACCAGAATAAAAAAAAGCGCCAAGGCCCATCCGATGTTCACGCGCTGCTTTTTCCAGAACAACAGGGTAAGCCCTATACTAATTTCCACGATTCCGGATAAAATTACAACGAAATCCTTACTCAATGGCAACCAATCAGGTACTTGGGCCTGAAAATCTATCCTATTAAATGTTAAGTGACTGAATCCTGCAAAAATAATAAAGAGGGCCAATAGAATTCTAAAAATATTCTGAATCCCCGTCGTTTTTATCAATAACCTCATAGGCGTAGTATTTTAATTGGTACTGAAGAAGCGCTAATTCGCGATATGTACCTAAGCCTTCATATCAATAACATACCTGTACCGTACTTTTTCCTGATTTACATTCGTGAAAGCTTCATTGACATCTTCAACTTTAATCATTTCTACTTCAGGATGAATATTATGTTTGGCACAAAAATCCAATACATCTTGCGTTTCCTTGATACCACCAATAAATGACCCACCTAATTGTCGGGCATACATGGCAACATTCATATTGTTAGTAGGTTCTTTATAAGGGCCCAACAAACCAACGGTCACTAAACTTCCTCTTGGTGCCATGAGGTTGATGTAGGGATTCACATCAAACGCCTCGGGAATGGTAACCAAAATAAAATTGAATTTCATTTGGTTTGCTTTCATTTCATCTTCATCTTCAGAGATTAGCACAGCATCTGCCCCAAGCTCTAGCGCATCTTTCCTTTTAGATTCAGAAGTTGTTATGGCCGTAACTTTAGCGCCCATTGCCTTGGCAATCTGTACGCCCATATGACCCAATCCGCCAATACCTACAATACCGACCGTATCACCTTTTTTTACGTTCCAATGCTTAAGCGGTGAATACGTTGTAACGCCAGCACAGAGTATAGGTGCAGCTTTTTTTATGTCCAGTGCTTTGGGGATGGTCAATAGAAAATCTTCTGTAGATACGATATGACTTGCGAAACCCCCGTACGTATTGTAATCTGAATCTGGATCTCCGAAATAGCCGTTGTACGTCATTGTCGGTCCGTGTGGCCCGGTACAAAATTGCTCTTCCTCATTTTTGCATTGCGCGCAAGTTTGGCAGCTATCAATCATACAGCCAACACCTACAATATCACCTTCTTTAAATTTTTTGACCTTAGCACCGGCCTTAACAATCTTGCCTATTACTTCATGGCCAGGTATACACGGATAGCGGGTGTTTTTCCAATCATTGGCAACTTGATGTATGTCACTATGGCAAACTCCCGTATAAAGCACGTCAATAATTACTTCATCTTCTTTGATCATCGGCCGCTCAATTTCCATCTCTATCAGAGTCGTATCATCTTCTCCTTTTGCACCAAAAGCATTTACAGTAAATGTGTCGTTTTTGTACTCTATATCTTGTTTCATTTGTAAATATTTGAATTAATTTTTGGATCTACATGTAATTAAAAAAAAATTGACCTTCTGTACTAACGAATTTTTTTCCGATAGTTTGTTAATGTAGTGAAATCATCCAATAGATGAAAGAGGGATATTAACTCTAATGAAGCGCATTTTAGCCTTATTAATGAAATAATTTCATTGAATACTGTTGAAAATCTTCGCTACAGACCTGTTTGCTGTATGCGTGCGCAAAAAATTTGATATACGCTAGCTCTATGTAAGACCAACGAAGGTATAATAGATTCAATTAATATGTCTCATTCTCGAATTGTATAAATAGCTATTTGAGTAATCTGTGGTTACCTTTAAAGTTTTATAATGTTAGTTTTTTAAGTTTTTGGTTCAATTTTCAAATTATAGAACGATTACTTTTAGTAATATTAAAATTTCTCAAATAGTTTTTCAATTTCAGTTGGTAGTTCATGCATACATGAATGAACAATAAATTAGTATCAGAGAAGGCGTGAAGAAATTTTTAAAGTTAGTAGGGCGATGACGGTTCACCTAGTAAATTAGACTTAAAAGAATTAGCATAGTACATGCTGGGAAGTAAAGCTTAATAAACACCAAATCCCTCAGTGTTATTTTGAGACATGAGGGAGAGAGGTCGGATTTTAAATTTCTTAATTCACATATTATTTCCAATCTATTAGCGATGTTGCTGGACCGATACTTTTGATTTATATGATTGCTACCTGTACTTTACGATTTCACGAATCACACGGGGACCTTTCGAATAAGATATATCCAATAAAAAAATTACGATTACTGAATGTAGAAACTAATAAGGCCAGTTGCAAAAAATCTTAAATAACAAGGTCATAGCGTCCTTTGAAATGTCACCAAGCTTCAGTGTTGTTGAAATAAAATATTATGTTATGAAAAATTTGGAAAGATGGAAGGAAAAGATTGAATTGGACGATTTAAATGCCGACGAAAGGGAGATTTTCAATCAAATGGGGATGGGTAAAAGTTCCCGAAGGAAATTTGTAAAAAAAGTATCCGCTGCTAGTTTGAGTATTTGGGCATCTTCCTATTTTAGCTCAGAACTCTATGCAAACTCCGTAACCGATTTTTCAGAAAAACCATGGAAGTTACTCAATGCGGTCAAAGTCAATTTCCAAGTTAATGATACTTCAAAAACGCTGACCTTAGACTCAAGGATGAGCTTATTGGATGCATTGCGGGAAAGGCTGACTCTTACCGGAACTAAAAAGGGTTGTGACCACGGTCAATGCGGTGCGTGTACCGTAATTATAGATGGAAAACGTAACCTTTCTTGCCTAACGCTAGCGGCTACTTGTGAAGGCAAGAAGATTACTACGGTCGAGGGTTTTGCTTCAAATGGTGAAATGCATCCAATGCAAAAAGCTTTTTTAAAGCATGACGGCTTTCAGTGCGGCTACTGCACACCTGGACAAATTTGTTCTTCAATAGCCCTTTTGGAAGAAGCTAAAAATGGTGAAGCAAGTTATGTAACTGAAGACATCAAGAATTTTCAAAGTGATTTGAAACTTTCTGAAGAAGAAATTCGAGAAAGAATGTCAGGTAATATTTGTCGATGCGGAGCCTATAACAATATTGTACTGGCATTCAAAGAAGTTCATTCCGGAGATGATGAAATGCCAACCTGGGAATTCGCTACACAAGAACAGATGGATAATGCTAAAAATGCCTAAACCGTTGAACTGATTCCCGAAAGGGAGGAAGTTGACCATTCAAACCTTTAAATTTATCTATCATGAGACCATTCAATTATACAAACGCAACAACTAAAGATCAGGCACTACAGGCTTTCACCGAAACTTCGCATTATCTCGCAGGAGGGACAAATCTGGTAGATTTGATGAAAGAAGATGTTGAGCGACCAGATTAGCTTATAGACGTTAACAATCTCGATTATAAAAAAATAGTTAGTAATGAAAACGGTGGTCTAACGCTGGGTGGGATGCTCAGTAATTCTGAAACTGCCAATAATCCTGAAATTAGAACAAAATACCCCTTGCTTTCCATGGCCATGCTTTCTGCCGCTACGGCGCAAATTAGGAATATGGCGAGTAATGGCGGAAATCTACTGCAACGTACACGTTGTCCCTATTTCTTTGAGACCTCGATGCCCTGTAATAAAAGAAAACCCGGTTCTGGGTGCGGCGCTCTTAACGGAATGAATTCCAACCACGCAATCTTTGGGTATAGTGAGCATTGTATTGCAACAAACCCATCTGATATGTGTGTTGCACTGGCCGCTATCGGAGCTACTGTTGAAGTTCATAAACCTGACGGGGATTCCAGAATGATAGAATTCGACGATTTTCATCGTTTGCCGGGAAATCAGCCAGAGAAAGACACCACACTAATAAAGGGAGAACTGATTACTGCGATTCATTTACCAAAACCAGAGTTTTCAGATTGCTATTATTATTTGAAAATCCGTGAACGTTCTAGCTATGCTTATGCATTGATTTCAGTTGCAGCCGGATTAGAGGTAAAAGACGGAGTGATTACCAAAGCTGGCCTTGCAATGGGCGGTGTGGCTCACAAGCCTTGGAAACTTACAAAAGCTGAAGAGTTCCTTTCAGGCAAAAAGCCGACCCTATCTAATTTTGAAGCGGTTGCAGAACTGGCCATGGATGGGGCTAAACCGTTTGAAGCGAATAAGTATAAGGTAGAAATGGGTGAAAAAGCAATCGTAAGAGCACTAACCCAAGCTTATGAAAGAAAAGTATAGGCCAATCTCAAAACATTAAGATTATGACAAAGACACTAAATACATCCGGAGTCGGGGAAGCCATTAATAGAGTAGAAGGCCATCTAAAGGTGACGGGGAAGGCTAAATATGCTTCTGAGTTTCCGGTAGAGAATAAAGTATATGGCCAAGGGATTAATAGTACGATCGCCAAAGGAGAGATAATTTCCATAGATACTTCTGAAGCCGAAAAACTTGAAGGAGTTCTAAAGGTTATTACGTATAGGAATGCCGAAAAACTGAAGACCTTCGAAGGAGAAAGGCCACAAATTGCAACGGATAGCATAGCCCCGGTTTTGCAAAGCAATAAAGTGCATTATTACGGAGAATATATTGGTCTTGTGGTGGCAGAAACATTCGAACAAGCACAATATGCGGCCAGTTTGGTGAAATTCGAATATAAAGAGGATGCTGCTGCTGTTATTAATTTTGAAAAATCCAAGTCGAAGGCATATACTCCGGATAATGGCTCAAATTATTCAAGAGGAAATATGGATAAAGGGCTTTCTGAAGCTGACATGGTAGTGGAACAAACCTACAATACGCCAATAGAGCATCACCACCCAATGGAACTTCATGCAACCATAGCCAGTTGGGATAATGGAAAGGTTTTGGCCTATGCAAGTCAGCAAATTGTCGAAGATGCTATAATAGCTATCTCTGGAACATTCCAGATTCCTAAGAAAGATGTACGCGTAGTTTCTGCTTTTGTAGGTGGTGGATTTGGGTCAAAACTTAACTTAGATCGTCATGTGATACTTGCGGTAATGGCATCTAAAATGGTAGGAAGGCCAGTTCAGGTCACCGTAACTAGAACACAAATGTTTACCAATACGAACATGCGTCAACAGAACGAGCAAAAAATGCGTGTGGGTGCCAAGAATGATGGCACTCTTACGGCACTTTCCCATGAAACGCTTTCACATACTTCTACTACGCAAGAATATCAAGAGCCTTGCGGAATGGTTTCGAAGATGTTATACAATGTGCCCAACAATGAGGTAACTTATAAGTTGATCCCCATGAATATTCAAACGCCTTTTGCAATGAGAGCTCCTGGAGAAGCTACTGGAAGCTTTGCATTGGAATCGGCTATGGATGAAATGGCCTGGAAATTAAAAATGGATCCTCTAGAATTTCGTATAAAGAACGATACGCAGATCGATTTGCATGAGAACAGACCATTTTCTTCCAGATTACTGGTGGAATGTTTACGTATCGGTGCTGATAAATTTGGCTGGAAAGACCGAAAATCAGAGCCTCGCTCCAATAAAAAAGGGAATTGGCTGATAGGCTATGGTGTAAGTGCAGCTTCCAGAAATTCTCCTTATCAGAAATCAAATGCAAGGGTAATCCTAAATCTCGAGGAAGATGAAGTACATGCTACGGTGCAGATGGATGGAACCGATATTGGTACTGGTAGTTATACAATCGTCGCTCAAACTGCCGCAGAATATTTAAAGATTCCAGTAGAGCAGGTAACAGTGGAGTTAGGGGATTCAGATTTCCCGGTAACTCCAGGTTCCGGTGGGTCTTGGGGAGCGGCTTCCTATTGTAACGGAGCACGTGCTGCGTGTGAAAATGCAATTAAAACACTTAAGAATAATCGAAATATAGAGGAAGATGAAGAAGTTGCACTTGTCGAACTTCTAAAAAAGAATCAGCTTACTAAATTTGAAGCTGAAGGAATGGCAGAACCATCTGCGGAATTCGAAAAATATTCAATTTTCTCTTTTGGAGCAAATTTTTCTGAAGTCTGGGTCGATAAGGATACAGGTATATATCGCATCAAAAGAATGGTGAATGTAGCATCTGCTGGGAAAATCCTGAATCCAAAAACAGCCTATGGGCAGATTATTGGGGGATTAACTATGGGTGCGGGGATGGTAATTGCCGAACAAACACATGTAGAACCTAATTTCGGAAATTTCATAACCCGTTCTTTTGCAGATTACCATGTTCCGGTAAATCTGGATATGGCAAATACTGAAGTTATCTTCCTTCCTGAAGAAGATAAAATTGCCAATAAGATGGGAATCAAAGGCATCGGAGAATTAGGAATTACGAGTGTAGCAGCTTCAATCACCAACGCAATCTTTAACGCAACCGGGAAGCGAATGCGCAGCCTTCCGATAACTCCGGAGAAATTAATCGAAGCAAAAGTTGAGGAAGGAGTTGTTATTTAATTACCCCAAGTTATTTATCGAATCCAAAATCGAGAATGGATAATTTCGATTGGATTCTTAAACATGAAAGCTTAAGGTTCAAAAACGTAAAGATTCCCATCGCATTGTTCGATTGAATTTTCGAAATATGCAGAACCAATGATTTTTGGTAATGGGTTGAGATTAAATTGGGTGTCGATATTTTCAATAAAATTTAAAAATCTATAAGGAAAATTGAAAGGATGAATTTTCTGGAATTCTATCTGAAATCGTTAAGTTGACTATGGCCTTTGTGCGATTGCCCCATTGATTTGTTATATCTATGAAATTTGTAATTAGGATTTTAGTACATAATACTTTAAATTTCTCTTTTCAAGTCGTACCAATGACAAAATCATCCATAGCAAAGAGGACTTTTAAAGAACATGAACGAATATAATTTTACGATGTGTAAATCGGTAAAGAGACCTTGGGTGCGAAGTCGGAGCTAAGGGAAACATTGTAAAAGGAAGCATTCCAGGCTTACACCGTAATAAATTAATTGCTGGTTTTAGCCAGTTTACCAAAGTCCTCGCGGACTTTTTATCTGTGAGGTATTTGCTAACTTTAGTGCTTAAACACGCTACGAGCCATATGTGTGCCGAGAGTAACGAACGGCTGAAAATCGTTACGCAACTGTTTATAAGATGGTGGAACCGACCCACCGATGTTGTCCTACAGGGGAGAGCATCAAACCACCATAAGGTGCTTTGGTAAAGAGCCAAGGTATTGAGCGTTATGGAAAAGGCTACGCCAAGAGCTGGTCAGGTATGGATAATGGAGATGAATGCAAATGAACCTCTGATGAAGTGTCGAGAAAGTGCTACTTTCTGTCAAAAGTGTTTGAAGTATGACAAACATTATAAGTCCAACGGTCACCTGTTTATTGGCTGGGCGGCAGGCGTCATTTAGAAGGCATGACCATTATTCGGGCTTATTTACGGAACTCGGGAACCTGTGCCAAGATACAAAGTGAAATGCACAATAGCACAAACTAGAGGCAGAATAGCGATGCTTGGCGCAGGGACGGATCAGTCTGTAGTAGTGATGAAGTTTCTGTAATGGAAATGGAGCGAAGGGACTGACTTATTCAGTTTTATCAATTTTTACAACTCGCAAGAGGATGATTGAATTTGAGAAGACAAAATCATTACCGATTACCAAAGAAATGGTATTGGAAGCTTACCTACAGGTAAGGCGTAAAGGGAAGAGTGCAGGAGTAGATGATTTGAGTATGTCACAGTATGACCTACAAAGACATCGACACTTATACAAAGTCTGGAACCGCTTGGCCTCGGGGAGTTACTTCCCACCACCGGTCCTACAAGTCGAAATCCCAAAGAAAAACGGTTCCATCCGTCAATTGGGGATTCCTACCATTAGCGACAGAGTAGCCCAAACGGTTATAAAAAATCAAATAGAGGAAAGGTTAGAAAGGGTCTTTCATCCACAATCCTATGGTTATCGACCAAAACGTAGTGCCCATCAGGCACTCGATCAGGTTCGAAAAAATTGTTGGAAATATGATTGGGTGATCGACTTGGACATCAAGAATTTCTTTGATGACATCGACCATGACAAGCTGCTTAAAGCGCTGGGCAAACACGTGGAAGAAAAGTGGGTGCTGAGATACATTGAAAGATGGCTCAAAGCTCCACTGCAAACCCGAAAAGGTGAAATTATAACAAGAACGAACGGCACACCGCAAGGTGGGGTGATCAGTCCACTATTGGCTAATCTGTTTCTGCACTACACCTTAGATGTTTGGCTTGGAAGATTTGGCCCTTCCATTGAATTTGTACGTTATGCAGATGATATTATCATTCATTGCCGGACACAAAGTCAGGCAGAGCAAAGCCTACGGCAAATCAAAGAAAGGGTGGGGAATTGTAGATTGACATTACATCCAGATAAAACGAAGATTGTATATTGTAAGGATTTTAGAAGGCAACAAAAGTATCAAAAAGTTCAATTTGACTTTTTGGGATATACTTTTCAGCCACGCACTTCAAAATCAAAGAAAGCAGGGAGACTGTTTTTGGGATTTGACTGTGCAATCAGTATCCAGTCAAGATCACGAATATTTGAACAGATCAGGAAGATGGAGATCCCAAGAATGCGCTGCGACAGTATTTTAGGCATTGCACATCACTTGAACCCAAAACTCCGAGGGTGGATACGTTCCTTTGGTAAATACCGAGGCTATAGTTTGTCCAAAGTGTTTTATATATTGCGTATAAAACTGGTAAGATGGGCAAGATATCGCTATAAACGGTATAGGAATAATCTAACGAAAGCCTATAAATGGCTGGACAGAGTTCGGGAACAATACCCGAGTCTATTTTACCATTGGCACATTGGTTATTCGAATTAAAAGGTATTAATTGAATAATAAGAGCCGTATGATGGGAGACTATCACGTACGGTTCTGTGAGAGGCTCGGGGTGAAACTCCCCTTGTCTACTCGACGTGTGCTGTGAGTGAAGTGTAAGCTTCACGTAACTGTTTGTAAGATGGTGGAACCGACCCACCAATGTCGTCTTATAGGAGAAGGCGTTAAACCACCTAAAGGTGCTGTTGTAAAGAGCAATGGTATTGAGCGTTTAGGAAACGGCTAGTCAAGAATTAGTCAGGTATGGATAATAGAGATGAACGAAAGTGAACCCCTTTTGAGGTGTCGAGAAGTAGGTACACCCTGTCAAAAGCTACGAAGTATGATACGGAGTTAAAGAGTATAGCGAACACCTATTTATTGGCTATGCGGCAGGCGTCATTCAGGGGGCATGAATTTTATCTAGGCTTAGTTACGGAACTCGGGAACCTGACTATAAATGCTAAGGGAAATACACAATAGGATCAACCTAGAGGTAGAATACCAAAGTTATTTTCAGGGACGGACCAACCCGTAGTAGCGTTGAAGTTTCTGTAATGGGAATGGAGCAAAGGGGTTAGGTTATACAGTTGCATTACATTTAACAACTCACTATTCGAGGATGACTTTATGCGATGAAACAAAATCAATACCTATAAGCAAAGCCATGATATGGCAAGCTTACAAGAGAGTGCGAGCCAACAAAGGAAGCGCAGGTATAGACTTAGTCAGTATCGAACAATTTGATACCGACCTGTCCGGAAACCTGTATAAGCTTTGGAACCGTATGGCATCGGGAAGCTATTTCCCCCCTCCGGTCAAAGAAGTGGAGATCCCCAAAAAGGACGGGAAAGTCCGAAAACTGGGAATACCTACTGTAGGTGATCGAATTGGACAAATGGTGATCAAGAGGTTTCTAGAACCCCGTTTAGAAAAGAATTTCAGTCAAAATTCATTTGGTTACAGACCTAAAAAGAGTGCACATCAAGCACTTGAACAGGTCAGGAAAAACTGCTGGAAAACAGACTGGGTAATCGATCTGGACATTAAAGGGTTTTTTGATAACATTGACCACCACAAATTGATGCTTGCTGTAGAGAGACATGTAACCGAAAAATGGGTCAAACTCTATATAGCACGTTGGCTGGCATGTCCAGTAATGACCAAATCTGGAAAATTGTTCGTAAAACAAGGAAAAGGAACTCCGCAGGGTGGTGTTATAAGCCCTTTATTAGCGAATCTCTTTCTGCATTACGGGTTTGACAGATGGTTAGAACAGACTGACAGAACAGTAAGTTACACGCGTTATGCCGACGATGTTATCGTAAACTGTAAAAGTCAAAAACATGCTGAACAAACACTAAAGGCTATCCAAAACAGAATGCATCAAATTGGCTTGGAGTTACATCCAGAAAAGACCAAAATTGTGTACTGTAAGGATTATCGTAGAAAAGGAAATTATCACAACGTTAAGTTTGATTTTCTAGGCTATTCTTTTCAACCTAGGACTTCCAGATCTAAAAAGCGAAGTGGGCTATTTCTAGGCTTCGATTGTAGCATTAGTATAAGTTCGAGAAAACGTATTGCAGCTAAGTTAGCAGAACTTAAAGTGCATAGAATGACCTCTAATAGTATCGTAGGTATTGCCAAAATCCTCAATCCCATGATTAGGGGATGGATCAATTACTATGCGAAATTCAGGAAATCTATGCTCCACGGAGTTTTCAAACTATTGAACGATCGTTTAGTGAAATGGGCAAGAAAAAGGTATAAACGTTATAAGACTAGTATAAAACGTGCATACAAATGGTTCTTCAGAATTCAGGAACAGTTTCCTAATCTATTTTACCATTGGAAAATGGGATATACAAAGTGAAAACGTTAATTTAGATTTGTATAACAAGAGCCGTATGATGGGAGACTATCACGTACGGTTCTGTGAGAGGCTTGGGGTGAAATTCCCCTTGCCTACTCGACGCTAAACCGTTATCTCTTATTTTATAAAAATTATGAACCATCAAAAAATCGAGAACGTTTTTAACTTAAAACCATCCGAGAGGTATGGTTTTTTAGTGCGTAAAGTTGCTGATTTTGAGCAGATATTCTTGATTTCGGACAAAAATGGAGATTACGTTACTTGTTCGAACGGCGAAACGGAATGCATTCCGGTATGGCCTGAAATGGAGTTCGCAAATGAGTTCCTAAACTCGGACTGGATTGACCATAATGTTGTGAGAGTCGAGTTAAGTCCGTTTTTGGAGTGGTTAGATAAGCTAGAACTGGAAAATTATTTGATTGGAGCATTTCCGAATCGAGTATTCGATGCAATTGTCATTAAACCGAGTGAAATGAAAAGCCATTTGATTTTTGAATGTGAACAATACGAATAAAAAATTCAGGATTATGTAAATGGACTTTACTCAAACGCAACTGTTGCGCAGATGGACTTTTTAGCTTGGTTGCTAAAGTAAAAGTAATACAACGTGCTTACTCAGACGCAGAAAAACAAGAGATAACAAAGAACTGAGCTGAAAAACAAATAAAATCTAGCTCAATCTACCCATATAATTTCTATCATAATCCAAACCTGATTTAGCTATTCCGTAAGCTTGTTTAATCAATTTATTACAGACTGCGATCAAAGCTAATTTTTTACTCTTCCCTTTTAAAACTATCCTGTCATATAACGCCTTGCATTGTGGACTTACTATATTTAACTGGACACAAAGTTAAGAGCGTGTTGGCTGTTTAAATTAACTTTAAAACATGTCAAGAGAAAAAAGGAATTACAGTGTAGCGTTTAAAGAAAAAGCCGTGGAACTGAGCTATGCCCGTGGCAGTGTTGTGGAGATATGTAGGGAACTGGACATCCCCACTTCGGTACTGAGCCGATGGCGAAGGGAATCCCAGGCTTATGGAAAAACAGTTTTCCGGGAAAGGGAAACCCAAAATTGACCGATGAACAGAAGGAGATTGCGGAGTTGAAGAAAAAATTAAGGGATACCGAGATTGAACGCGATATCCTAAAAAAGGCAATAGCCATCTTCTCCTAGGGCGACAGGA
>DRFI01000004.1 GCA_011050675.1 Maribacter sp.
GTTAATGGACCTGTAAGCTTGAACGTGACCCCTCCCGGATTAAAATCAGTATTGTATATCACACCCAATGGTGTATTGCCTATGACGCTTTTCTGAATAACCAGTCCATCAACCAAATCGTATAACGGGCTGTCATCGGTAGCATTCAATACAATTAGTTTGGTATTACCAACTTGTACCCCTCCAAGGGAGACTACAAAGTTAACAGGCGAGCCCGTATTTACCAGACTACCCGAGACCGGGTTCTGACTGATGATGTTGCCTGCAGCTACTGTTGCACTGGTCGCTTGGCTCACAGTACCTACTACGAGGCCTGCATTCATTATGGCGATACCTCCATCGGATTCAGTGTTATCAACTACATCGGGAACAATTACTTGTTCCGCTCCTAACGAGACCACAAGGTCTACCGATGAACCCAAATCTACCGAACTACCAAAAGCTGGGTTCTGACTTATTACGTTGCCCAAAGCTACTGTCGCACTGGGCGCTTGGCTCACCGTACCTACTATGAGACCTGCGCCCGTTATGGCGATACCTGCAACGGATTCAGTGTTATCAACTACATCGGGAACAATTACTTGTACTGCTCCTGAAGAGACTACAAGGTCCACCGATGAGCCTAAATCAACCGAACTACCCGAGACCGGGTTCTGACTGATGATGTTGCCTGCAGCTATTGCTGCACTGGTCGCTTGGCTCACCGTACCTACTACGAGGCCTGCATTCGTTATGGCGATACCTCCATCGGATTCAGTGTTATCAACTACATCGGGAACACTTACTTGTTCCGCTCCTAACGAGACCACAAGGTCTACCGATGAACCCAAATCTACCGAACTACCAAAAGCTGGGTTTTGACTGATTACATTACCTGCTACAACCGTGGCACTATTAACCTGATTTACAACACCTACTGCAAGGCCTGCATTCGTTATTGCTATACTAGCATCGGATTCAGTGTTATCAACTACATCGGGAACACTTACTTGTTCCGCTCCTGACGAGACCACAAGGTCTACCAATGAGCCTAAATCTACCGAACTACCAGAGGCTGGGTTTTGACTGATCACATTGCCTGCTGCTACTGTTGTACTGGTCGCTTGGCTCACTGTACCTACTACGAGGCCTGCATTCGTTATTGCTATACTAGCATCGGATTCAGTGTTATCAACTACATCGGGAACAATTACTTGTACTGCTCCTGAAGAGACTACAAGGTCTACCGATGAACCTAAATCCACCGAACTGCCCGAGGCTGGGTTCTGGCTTATCACGTTGCCCAAAGCAACTGTGGCACTATTGGCCTCAGTCACAGTACCTACAACTAGACCTACATCTGCAATGGCGATACCCGCATTGGCTTCTGTGTTATCAACTACATCGGGAACACTTACTTGTTCCGCTCCTGACGAGACCACAAAATCTACCGATGAGCCTAAATCCACCGAACTGCCCGAGGCTGGGTTCTGGCTTATCACGTTGCCCAAAGCAACTGTGGCACTATTGGCCTCAGTCACAGTACCTACAACTAGACCTACATCTGTTATGGCGATACCCGCATTGGCTTCTGTGTTATCAACTACATCGGGAACACTTACTTGTTCCGCTCCTAACGAGACCACAAGGTTTACCGATAAGCCTACATTGACTAGAGTACCAGAAATTGGATTCTGACTGATAACTTCTCCCGCAGGGGTGAATGCATCGTTGACCGGGGTCACAGTACCTACAGTAAGGCCTGCATCCATTATCACTGTACCAGCATCGCCTTGGGTGTTCCCAACTACATTGGGTACGGTTACCGGCAATGTTACCATAAATGTTACTTCTGCTCTAGTATTCGAAAACTGGTCATGAAACTGATTGGCAGCATATACCACTATTGTATTACTACCTGGTTTAATTCCATTTCCTGAACCATTCATCGCAAGTAATCCACTATTCTCATCAAAAGTAAAATCCGTTGTGCCTTCAGTATAGCTTGCCGTAGAAATACGTGTACTGGAATCGGGATTTAATATATCATCTGGATTGATATAAATATGAAAGTGCTCGGCATTACCAAACAATACATCAATGGGTATTAACTCTAAATTTACTGTTGTACTGTTAAGATTTGCTCCAGTTACTGGTGCCGCGATGGCAACTGTAGGGCTCGAAACATTGACTATAAAATCATCAGAACCTACAGAACCACCTGCATCTGTAACCGATACAGATACATTAGTACTGCCAGGCACTACAAAACTAATATCAATAGTTGATCCGGTTGTTCCAGGACTAAAAATAGCTTGTGTATCATCAGATGACCAATTTAGGTTAGCTGAAATATCACCATCTTCAGCATCAATTGCAACACCAGAAAAACTCACATTGGTTCCTCTTGAAACATTGATATTTGTAGGCCCTGTAATGGTTACTTCAGGTGCTGTATTCGGCAAATCTGAAACAAAACAGATATCAAAACCTTTTACTGATGGGTTCTGTGTTCCTTGAAGGAAGTTTACATTCAATACACCATCTGTAACTGTAGCCAGATAGGTTTCTACTTTGGCTATATTTATTTGCGTACCGTCAACTGACGTTCGATAATTTTCGAAAGCAAGGTCTCCTTCAATATTAACATCGAAGACTCTAGGGGCATTTAACTCGCCTGCCCAATTTTCATTAAATAGCATCTTAACTTCAAAAACACCATTACCAGTAGGAAATTCCCAAGTCATGTTATCTGGATTAGTTCCTTCGCTATAGCGTTCTGTTTGAAATAAGAAATCAGGATAACCTGTATCATTTGTAACTAATGGCGTGAGTGACCCATAAGTCTGATCCATTGCAGGTGCCGTAAGGTTTATGTAAGTAGAAGGCGTACCTGTTTGCGCTGATCCGCCTGGTCCAGTTGTCACTTGATCTTCTACAAAATTTCCAGAACTTGCTATTAAAACTGGCCCACCAGCATTTACACGAAATCTCACATCGCAACTAGGATCAATTTCAGTAACAGTTAATGTAATTATATCAGTACCTGTTAACGGAATTATTGGATCGCCATCAGTTGCTGAAGCAGTAATGGTATGCGTTCCTAAAGTAGTTAAGGAAAATGAAATATTTGAACCTGTACCTAAGGCTCCTTGCAGGTCTGAGCTCCAAGAAATATTTCCTGACAAATCACCGTCTTGAATATCTGAAGCGATAGCAGTAAAGTTTAAATTGGCTCCTGTGGTTAAAGCAATTCCATCTTCTGGAGTTAAAATTGTAACCAAAGGGACCGTGTTGTTGGACGACGGTGCGAATTTAATTGTTCGGGTATTTACACCACCATCAAATTCTAATCGTAAAGTTTGTAGACCGCTATTGGAGAATATTACTGTAGTAGTGTACGGCGTGTTGTAAGCATTCCATCCATTTTTCAGAACAGTTATCGAACCAATTGCAGTATTACCCTCTTCAAAAATAGTAATGTCTGTAGACGGACCTGAATTGTCTCCGTTGGCTGAATCAAATGTTAGTTCATACGCGCCACTTGCAGGCACATCAATAAGATATTCAACAAACTCACCCGCATTGATATACCCAATATTTGTTCCTGAATTTTCAATGGAAACTGAATATCCAGTTCCCGGGCTGTTTCCATACCAAGGTAATGGACTGGAAAAAGTAGTAGCATCAAGAATACTTGGCACTAACGCGTTGCTCGATACGGTATGTGCTACGTTAATATTAAACGTTTCCAATACCGTAGGATTAACTCCATCATCCGCTGTTACCCTTGCAAAATAAGAACGTGCATCTGGAATACCCGATGGGAATGATAAGGTATAATTACCAGAACCCGTAGGACTTTCAGCAAAAGTATAATCACTAATAATACCACCAGAAGTATAAGGATTTGTATTCGTATTAATGGGCGTTGTATTTATGCTTTTATCATAAATAACAATTGATGCCAAAGTATTATTATCATCGATAACCTGAATGGGAATATTTAATGTTGCTCCTTCATTAGTTTCTACATCAGCAATTGTAATAATGCTTGGTGGTAAATCAACTACGCTTAAAAACGTTAATCCGAAATAATCGAGATTCATTATATACTGTGATGATTTAAAATCAAAACGTAAGGTCTGTATGCCTGCATCAAGGTTCATATTTAATGTCTGCGTTGCAAAAGCTCCGAATCCCCCTGTACTTGCAGCCACATAAGTACCTACTAAGTTTCCATCAGCAGATATTTCCATCGTCTTTCCAACGGCAGAGGCAGGGACGCCCAAAAATAAATCTAATTGATATAAACCTGCAGTTTGAACATGTACTTGATATTCTACGAAGTCGTTTGTACCTGTATAACCAACTACAAAACCAGTTCCATCTATTTCAACACCAATGCCATCTCCGCCAGCAGTATTTCCTTGATTATCATAAGATTCCGCTTCTATTTGTGTTGTATCAGCTTGAGCAATAATTTGATTGGTGTCGTTAACGGTAAGTGCCAATTCTTTGGTTATGGAATTACCATCTTCATCATCGACTTGTACTGTTACGGTATAGACAGCATTGCCGTCACCATTAGACCCACCATCACCAAAAGTTGGTGTAAAGGCCAAAGTTGAAGAATATGAGCCTGCGGTATTTGCGATACCTGTTTGACTGAAAAACTGACTGGCATTAAAAGGGTAAGGCTCTATACCCTTACCATTAGCTGATCCTTGATTACTTTGAAGATTTTGCGGTTCAGTAGAAATTGAAGTAATGGTTACCGTAAGTGCATCTCCATCAACATCAGTTATAGATAGTGGCAAATTTAATGTGCCCCCTTCAGCTACAGTTGCAGTAGCATCTAAAGTTATTAAGGGAATCGTTTCTACAGGAATCAAGCTGAAGGTCGCATTAATAGAGGTATTTGCCTGTACATTAGTAACTTCATATGTGAAAGCGTTACCTGACGAAACTAAATCGGCTGTTACATCTGTAGTACCAACAATTACATCATTTATCTCATATCCAGAATCTGGCGTTATGGTAAAGATTCGATTAGCACCTTCGCTCACAGTTGCACTCATCGGATCAATAGTTCCGTTTGCACCAGGGGAGGCGGTAATGGTATAGTCTGTCACAACCTCCGTTGCAACCGTCCAGTTAAAAGATTGAGTCGTGCTCAAACTTGGAATACCATCATCTGTAGCCGTTACAGTTATCGGATAAATTCCTGAATTCGCAGATCCACCAGTTGACGTACCGGTTGTTATAGTTCCACTAATTAAGCCCGTATTAGTATCGATGGTCAGCCCATCTGGAAGACCCGTTTGAGTATAACTTATACTATTTGATTCGTTATCGCTAGCCGCGGCTGAGAGTGATATTACGTCCAATTCGTTATCGATTTGATCTCCGATATTCGAATTAATAAATGTTGGTGCCGTATTCGCATCTGCTATGCTGACGGAAATAGGTGATGTTGAACCGAGAGTTGAAGTAAAGGAAGAACCGATTATGTCAGTTGCAACAATGCCAATGACATATTCAACACTAGTCAATGGCGTATTTTGCTTGGACCTAAATATAATCTCAACAAAGGGAAAATTAGGATCAACTGGTGTACTAAAAACACCAGCAGCATAATATAAAGTACCATTGAAATTATCGAACAAAGGGTCGGATGCACTAGGAAAATTGTTTGGTAATAAATTACCAATAGCGGGTGATACTGATATAACTTCCAAAAATTCGGTTTCGAAGGTCATACTAATAGCAGCACTATATAAATCTTCGCTTACATTTTCTGAAGGTGTCTCCATTGAAACCACAACAGAAAATTCTGTGTTCTGTGGTACGAGAACCATTTCTGTAGTATTAGTCAAATTAGTTTGAGCAATTAGACCAAACGTAAATACAATAAAAACAAGGAAAGTCATAGTATACCTATGAACATTACTAAGTTTATGAGTTCTTGTTGTCAATTTTCGGATACCTAATTTAGTAAATAGGCTGGTTGTGAAAAGTAGATTTTTTTTCATAGAGCAATTAAATAGAATGAGTATTGTATTTGGCTAGTGTATATAGAAAAGTACGTTCTGCTATATGGCTCATTTGCAAATGAGCCATATAGCAGAACGTACCCGAAATAAGTGGATAACTAAAGAAATCCGAAAAGCTAGAAAATAGCTTAGGACTATTGGTTAGGTAATTTTTAATCATTTAAATAGGTTTGGTTAAATAATAACCAAAGCACTATCAGGTTAATTTATTGCCGTAAGTGGGGTACGAAATAAATACCTTTTCTGAAGGGGAAAATTAAAGCTTGGTAAGCTTAAATCTCAAAAAATATATCTTAAACAAGAATATGTATTAAAATCAAGAAATAAGCTTAAGGAAAAATGATTTACGATTAAAGTCCAATTTTACCGTTAAAATACACAATTCAAAAAATGATTGTAAATATCTAAGTATCTCAACAAGAACAATTCACCATAAATTCTATAGGAAATGACCTGAAATAAATTAAAAAGAAGGTCGACTTTTGAAGATTATCCTTTAAAATCACAGACAATATAAATATTTAATCTACTCTCTATTTCTATAGTTTTAGTTTTGAATTAGTTAAAAACATAATTAGAAATAATATTGTCTTTTATAGCTCCATGTAGTCAAATTAGTAAGAAGGATTCAGATTTGAGTAATAAGGCAATCTGACAAATAGAATTAAATGATTTACCAATGCTTACCTTTCACTCCTTCAAAAAAAGCATGATATTTTTTAAAATCAGCTTCCTTATCATCTGTGGAAATTATTGGTTCTGAAATTTTAATTTCCTTCTTACCATAATCAAAAGCGACTAATACGATGGGTACATTAGCGGTTTTGGCAATAAAATAGAAACCAGTCTTCCATTTTTCTACTTTCTTTCTTGTACCTTCTGGAGATAACGCTAATCGAAACTTTTTTCTTTCACTAAAAATTTGGGCTGTTGCTTTAACGGTATCATTGTTTTTTGTTCGATCTATTGGTGCACCACCTGTCCACCTAAAAAACCAACCAAATGGAGGTTTAAACAAGCTCTTTTTACCAACAAAATTTATTTCCTCTTGCCATACAGCACGTATTAATAATCCCAACAGAAAATCCCACCAACTGGTGTGCGGTACCACTATAGATACGAATTTATCTAAATACGAAGGAAATTCGCCATTAAGTTTCCACCCTAAAATTCTGAAATAGATAAATTTTGCTATTTTTTGCATAATAAAATTGACTTACAACCAGCTAGACCATTAGATGGGGAGAAACTATATTAAATTTTTTGGTAAATAGCTTTTAGCTTGTCAGATGTTATAATAGACTTCCAATTTTCACCTAACGCATTTTCCCATAACGGTTCCATACCCATTGCTACAGAAATCATCGTGTCCATTTCAGAAACTGACAAATTAGAGCACACTCCTTTTGGCAATACTATTTTATGCTTTGCTAGCATTTTATTAAATACTGCTACTCCTTCCGGATAAAACTCTTCTAAATATTGAAAAACTAGACAATTGCCTATTCCGTGTTTTACACCTAGAACATAGCCAAGACCGTAACTCATTGCATGTGCTACACCTACTTGAGAATAGGCTATACTCATACCACCATGCCACGAAGCCATCATTAATTTCTCTCGACTATCTGATTCATCTATATCTTCTAAAAAAACCTCTTTACATAAATCAAGTGATTTTTCTCCATAACTTTTACTAAAGGCATTTAAAAAAGTTCCGTTTAGTGATTCTATACAATGTATATAGCAATCCATACCTGTATAAAACCATTGTTCTTTTGGCACTCCATTGGTCAATTCTGGATCTAGCAACACCTGGTCAAAAGTGGTATAATCCGAATTAATACCTAATTTTTTTTCAGGTCCCATCAATACAGTAGTTCTTGATACTTCTGCGCCTGTACCACTAATGGTAGGTATACCTACATGATAAATAGATTTTTTATTTACTAAATCCCACCCTTGATATTCTGATGCACTTCCTTTATTAGTAAGCATTATTGCTACTGCTTTGGCCAAATCTAATAATGTACCACCGCCAATACCAATAATACCCGAAGGTAATTCGGTATACTTTTCTAATATCATTTTTACAAGAGCATCTACCTGCTCTGTTTTCGGCTCTTCATCTGCAGAAATCAATATTATTTGATCACAAAATATACTTGGTATTCTATCTAATAATTCTGTTCCTTCAAAAACATCATCTACTAAATAAATCATAGGTGCTTCTGAATGCTTTCTTTTTGTCATTAAAATACCACCCAGGGTATTAAAACTTCCTTTGCCATATACCACTCTGGGTACCATTGGGAAATTTCTAAACTCCTCTGAAGCCTTTGTTGGTATTTTCTTCAATCCCATTTGTTTATTCACCTCCATTTTTATTATACGTATTCCAAAATATCTTTCAAGCTGGAGATTGTAATGTATCCTTTATTCTCTATCGGTCCTTTCACTTCTTCATGTTCCCATGTGGTATGAAAAGGTACATGTGCTGCCCTCGCCCCTATTTCTACTAACGGCAATACATCTGATTTCAACGAGTTTCCAATCATTAAAAATTCACTTGGTTCTATCTGCAAATGCTCAAGTAAATCGCTATAATTTTTTTCTTTCTTATCACTCAATACTTCTACATGATGAAAATATTCTGACAATCCTGATCGCTCTAATTTTCTTTCTTGATCCAATAGATCTCCTTTTGTCAGCACGATTAAACGATATTTGTCTTTTAAATTTTTTAAAACATGTTCAACTCCATCCAACAATTCTACAGGTTGGGTAATCATTTCTTTTCCAAGATCTAATAATGCACTTATTGTTTTAGATGAAACCTCTTTATTAGATAGCTCTAAAGCACATTCTATCATGGAAAGCATGAAACCTTTTATACCGTAACCATATAAATCTAAATTCTTGATTTCGGTTCTAAACAGTTCTTGGTCTATTTTATTTTTAGTCTCGTACTTCTCCAATAAATTGGCGAATTTATCTTCTGTATCCCTAAAATAAGTTTCATTCACCCATAAGGTATCATCCGCATCAAAGCCGATTACATTTATTCCATCAAAATTTATTTCCATGCTTTTTGAGCTTTCTTTAAGTCTTCAGGCGTATCTATTTCTATTCCCTGAACATCAGTTTCTACCATTTTAATTTTCTTGCCATACTCTAAATAACGTATGGCTTCAATTTTTTCCGTAGCCTCTAATTGCAACATTGGTAATCGTTGAAAATCCATCAATGCACTTTTTCTAAATGCATAAATGCCTTTATGTTTAAAATAAGCCGTATTTGAATCTTTAGCTCTTGGATAAGGTATCGGAGATCTTGAAAAATACAATGCAAAATTTCTATTATCCACTATTACTTTTACAGTATTCGGGTTATTGATTTCCTCTTCATCTGTAATTTTAACCATCAAGGAAGCTAAATCAATTTCTTTATGCACATCATCTTCAAATACCTTCAGGACACCTTCTAGGCTTTCTCTATCTGTAAATGGCTCGTCTCCTTGTACATTTACAATAATATCCACATCCATCTGCATAACTGCTTCAGCAATTCTGTCGCTTCCACAATCATGCTCTTTTTTGCTCATGATGGCTAAACCACCCTCTTTTATGATGGTTTCGTAAATAGTATCACTATCGGTTACTACATAAACTTCATCGAACAACTTTGTGTGAACGGCAGCTTGATAGGTTCTTAAAATGACCGGTTTCCCAGCCAAATCTTGCATTAATTTTGCAGGAAATCTCGATGCCGCATAACGGGCAGGAATCATTGCTATTTTCTTCAACTAAATCTAATTTAAGTTTTTGCTTTTGGTCTTAGGCTTCTATAAATTCTAAAGATTATTACCAAAATGATAATAACTAAAACGGCAGCAAGTATTGGTGCAAATATAGAAGCTACAGATACAACTGCAGCTGCACCTGTCTCTACAGTTGTTAATATAGGATTTGCCAGACCACCAGTTGTTGCAGTCGATGCCAACCTACCGGTCGCCCCTGCGCCCTTAATTGCAGTAGCTGTTCCTCCGCCTGCAATTATTGCTAGAGACCAAGTAATTACGGGGTCTAAATCTGCAACGGTAGATACCATAACTGCAGTACCCGCTATGGCAGCTAAAGGCACGGCAATGCTGTCTAATAAATTATCGAACCAAGGTATGAAATAGGCGAAAATTTCTAAAAATGTAGCTACCCCTAAAGTTAAAACAGCTACCAAACTCCCTATCCATTCCCAATTATCATTTAATTCCCAAACCTCAAAATAAGAGGCTAAGCTTAATGCAAACAAGGGCAAAAACACCCTAAACCCTACAGATGCTGCTAACCCTATTCCTAAAAATATACTTAAAACTGTATCGGTCGTCATATTAAATCTACTATTAAAAAGTATACTTTATTAAATCAATAATCACTAAAATAATCTTTTCTTAATCAAGAAAAAAATCATCCTTAAACCCAATAAGATACAATTTATTTTTTGCTCTTGTAACTGCAGTATATAGCCATCTTAAATATTCTTTATCAATACCATTAGGCAAGTAAGGTTGTTCTATAAAAACGGTATCCCATTGTCCACCTTGAGACTTATGACATGTTATAGCATAAGAAAATTTCACCTGTAACCCATTAAAATACTTATTATTCTTGACCCCTAAGAACTTCTTATACTTAGAACTCTCGTGAGCAAAATCTTTCATTACCTCTTGATAAAGCCTATTACCATCTTCATATGATAAAGAGGGAGATTCTGCCGCTATAGTATCTAATAACAAAACTGTTTCAAACGGAGCCATATTTGGATAATCAACCATTTTCACCTTAACCTCTGCAAATTTAAATGTGTAAATTTCTTTAATATCAAATATTTCTAAAATCTCTATAATATCACCATTAGCAATAAACCCTGCTTCTGAATTTGGTTTTAACCAGTAGTAATTATTCTTCACAACCATCATAAAATCTCCTACTGCAATGTCATTTTCCAAAAATAATATACGCTCGCGAATATTCTGGTTATAAAGATTGGCTCTTTTGTTAGAACGCACTATAAAAGCTGTCTCTTCTTTTCCGTTCTCTGAATAAGAACTATCAATTGCCTCCTGAATTTCATTACCATCTATTAAACGTACTATATCTGTAAAAGGATCAACATCGAATTTAAAATTTTCAAAGAAGTCACTTTGCAATTGCTCACGCAATAAAGTTGCATTAGCCAATATACCAGAATCACCTGCTTGCCGAACAACTTCATTCAATTCTAAACGAACAACCTCTTTATTATAGTTCAAAGACAATTTATCTCCATCCAATGCCGGACTCAACACTAAATGTACTGGGGGTAACTGCGCTGTATCTCCAATTAAAAGTAATTTACATTTATGACCAGAATACACAAACATCATCAAATCATCTAATAAAGAACCGTTTTCAAATAATTTTGAATCTGCAGCAGTGTCTGGTATCATAGACGCCTCATCAACGATAAACAATGTATCCCTATGCTTATTTGGTGCCAGAACAAATTGCACACCACCGCCACTTTGTTTTTTAGGAAAATATATTTTTCTATGAATTGTAAAAGCTTGCGTTTTTGAATAATTAGACATCACTTTAGCCGCTCTACCAGTAGGTGCCATAAGTACTGCTTTCTTCTGAACCTTCCATAAACTGTTAACTAAAGTCCCTATTAAGGTCGTTTTACCAGTACCGGCATAACCTTTTAATAAAAAAACTTCATCTTTAACTGTTGACAGTGTAAACTCCGCCAACTTTTGCAAAGCCACTGATTGTGTGGCAGTTGGTGTATGTGGAAATTTACTTTCTAGTATACTATAGAATGATGCGGGAGTTGTTGGTTTCATGAGCCCTCAAAGATAAAGATGATTTTTAGGCTAAAAACTTTTACCATTAAAAAAAAATTGTAGATTTGTGAAGACCACTAAATAAAAATAACACATACGAAATGAAGACCATTATACAAATTGTACTTTGGATTGGATGTATCGCTTTAGGATACTTTATTTACAACTCCATAACTGGACCAATCAAATTTAAAGAGGTAAAAGAAGAGCGTTTTTCTCAAGTTGTTGCCAAATTAAAAGACATTAAAAATTCTCAAGAAGCTTACAAAACCATTAATGGTAAATATGCGAATGACTTCAATAGTCTTATTCGTTTTATCGATACAGGTAAATATGTAATTACGCAACAGAGAGATTCTTCCTTTTTAGAGATGAATGCAGCTTATGGAATTGAAATGCTTAAAGAGGTTAAAATTATAGACACTTTAGGTTTCGTTTCTGTAAAAGATTCACTTTTCAAAACTGATGGCAGATATAAAAGCTTAATGGATGTTCCTACAGCTGTCAACGGTGAGAAATTTACTATGAAATCTGGTTTTGTTGAAAAAAGTGGATATAAAGCTCCAGTTTTTGAAGTAAAAGTTGATAAAGAAGTAGTTCTTTATGATCAACCGAAAGATTTATTAGCTCGTGAGAAAGCAGCATTAAGTGTAGAAGAAGTAAATGGACCTACAATTTATGTTGGTTCTATGGACGAAGTTAGTACAAGCGGAAACTGGCCTGCTGTTTATGACCGAAAAGAAAAAAAATAATCGCTTTAATATAGCTGATAATAATTTTAAGAAATTGTCCATTCAGGTTAGCTTGAATGGACTTTCTTTTTGTGTGGCAGATACTGTTTCACAAAAAATCTTACTTTCTGATAGGATTGATTTTTTAGATGAGAAGAATCCTATGGCGGTTAAGGATGAATTGGAAAAACTATTTCAACAGCATGAAATTGAAAACATGCAATTTTATGAAGTGGTGGTTGTTCACAGAAATACGCTTTTCGGACTTGTACCTAAATCCTTATTCCAATCAGATAAGTTAAACGAATATCTTAAATTTAATACGAAAGTTTTAGCTACCGATGTTTTAGCTTTTGACGAGGTTGAAAATCATGACTTGGTAAATGTCTATGTACCTTATGTAAATATTAATAATTACATATACGATCTATTCGGCGAGTTTAATTTCATGCACAATGGCACAGTTCTGTTACAGTCATTAATGAATAACCAATCGCAAAACTTAGAAACGATATGTTTTGCCCATGTAAATAAAAACCAACTAGATATTACTGTTTTAAATCAGCGCAAGCTACTACTCTACAATAGTTTCAAATACAATACAAAAGAAGACTTTGCATACTATCTTCTATTTGTAATTGAACAGTTAGAATTAGACCCTAAGACAGTCATAGTTAAACTATTTGGAGCTATAGAAGAAGATGACGAGATCTATCAATTATGTTATAACTACATTCAAAATATTAGCATCTTTGCCCCTTCAACACAACAATTGATTAAGTTTGGAGAACCAACAACAACCTCTTTAGATTTCACTCTTATTAATACGATATAATGCGCATCATTTCAGGAAAACATAAAGGACGCAATTTAACAGCACCTAAAAAATTACCTGTAAGGCCTACTAAAGATATGGCCAAAGAAAGCTTGTTCAATATTTTGAGCAATAACTATTATTTTCCGGATTTAAAAGTACTTGACTTGTTTGCAGGTACAGGGAACATAAGCTATGAATTCTCCTCTAGAGGAGTTGACGACGTTCTTGCAATAGATGCAAACTCAGGATGCGTAGAATTTATTGATAAGACTGTAACCCTTTTAGACATGAATATTCGTACTCTAAAAAGTGACGTTTTTTCATTTTTACAGCGAAATACCGAAAAATTCGACATTATTTTTGCTGATCCTTTTTATGATATGGAACTAACTGATTTCGAGAAACTTCCTCAATTAGTATTTAAAAATAATTTACTATTAGAATATGGAGTTTTAATCATTGAACACTCTAACCGTACCAGCTTAGCTGATTTTCCACACTATAAAAACTCTAGAAAATATGGTGGTAGTGTGTTTAGTTTTTTTGAGAAATAAAACTGTTCCTTCCTCTATTGCTTTCAAGGCAAGCAACTAGAATTTAAATTTCCTGCAAGGTTTACAAACTTTCAATACTTAAAATTAAAAAAAGCAGGCCATAAGCCGGATTCTGTAGACTAAAATAATTTAGAATTCCTTATCATTTATCTAGGCAAAGGGTTACCCCAGTGCTCGAACCGCCTACCCTTCGGCTTAGGCGTGCAGCCTTTAAACACCGATTTACATGACGTTTCACCGTATAGAGTTTACCTGGTTTCACTACAGCCGAACTGTACTTGCTTTCTGTTGCACTTGTCCTCACTTTTCAGCGGACGGGCGTTACCCGCTATACTGCACTATGGTGTCCGGACTTTCCTCTCCCAATTACTTGGCAGCGATAAGGCGGCCTGCTTTGCGCAAATGTACTGCAATTGTTGATAACTATGGATGATCTCTATTCTTAATTCTCTTTAGTATTCACTGCTATATTTATATTTGTATAAGTTTAAACAGAAGTAGAATTTTGGAACCATTTATCGTATCGGCCAGAAAGTATAGACCTCAAACATTTAAAGATGTTGTAGGTCAACAATCTATTACCAATACGTTACAAAATGCAATAGACCAAAATCACCTAGCTCAAGCACTATTATTTTGTGGCCCTAGAGGTGTTGGTAAAACTACTTGTGCACGTATATTGGCCAAACAGATAAATTCTGATGGCACGGAGCAAGAAAATGAAGATTTTGCCTTCAATATTTTTGAATTAGATGCCGCTTCTAACAACTCTGTAGACGATATTCGAAATCTTATTGACCAAGTTCGTATACCACCACAAGTTGGCAAATACAAAGTTTATATTATTGATGAGGTACATATGTTATCTCAATCTGCTTTTAATGCTTTTCTAAAAACCTTAGAGGAACCGCCTAAGCATGCTATTTTTATATTAGCAACCACAGAGAAGCATAAAATTATACCTACCATTCTTTCTAGATGTCAAATATTTGATTTTAAAAGAATTACAGTTAAAGATGCTGCTGAGTATTTAAAATATATTGCTGAAAATCAAGGTATAAATGCTGAGGACGATGCGCTTCATATTATAGCCCAAAAAGCTGATGGAGCCATGCGTGATGCATTATCAATTTTTGATAGGGTTGTTAGTTTCTCAGGTTCTGAACTTACCCGTAAAGCAGTTACAGAAAATCTAAACGTTTTAGACTACGACACTTATTTTGAAGCAACAGATTTAATTTTGGAACATAACATTCCAAATCTTCTTTTACTTTTCAATAAGACGCTATCGCTTGGTTTTGATGGGCATCACTTTATATCTGGTTTAGCTTCGCATTTTAGAGATTTAATGGTATGCCAACACCCAGACACCATTATCTTATTAGAAGTTGGTGAAGCAGCACAACAATTATATAGAGATCAAAGCAAAAAAACATCCCCTTCCTTTTTATTACAAGGTCTAGATATCGCAAATGATTGTGATCTAAAATATAAAACGAGTAAGAATCAACGTTTACTAGTAGAATTAACTCTAATGAAACTTGCCTCTATCAATTTTGATGGAGAAAAAAAAAATCCTGAATCTGTAGCTTTACAGAATAAGACTATTGATTTTATTGCCCCTTCTGCTTTTTACAAGCAAGTACCTAAAGTACCTGTAAAAATTTCTGAAACAAAACCTGCTATTTCAAATGAAGTGGCTACTGAACAGGTTGAAGTTAATGCTCCTCAAGATAAGGTTAGTCCCAAGCCAGTGGAAACTACAACAGAAGTGAAAATAACTTCTAAGACGGCACAAATTGAGCAAAAGCAAGTACCCTTAGAGACTAAAGAACCTGAACAATTACCTCAAGAAAACGCTCCTACTCAAGAAGCACCAGCAGAGGCTAAGCAGGTTACTATAAATCGCCCTACCAAACGAGTTTCTGGATTGTCTATATCTAGTCTTAATGCCAAAAAACAGCATGAGCTCAATAAAATTGAGGTTGTAATAGATGAGAACAACTTACCTAAAGACGCATTTACAGAAGAAGAATTGCGTAAGCATTGGGCAGATTTTATAGAAATTATCGATAAGAAAGGTCAAAAAATTCTTGCTTCTAACCTTCATTCAGATATTCCTAAATTAAAAGAAAACTTTGCTATTCATTTAGAGCTTCCTAACGGAACCATGAAGAAGGAAATTGAGCGTGAGCAGTTTGAATTAATGGAATATCTACGGGCTAAATTGAATAATCACTTTGTTCATTTAGAAATTACCGTGAATGAAACTACAGTGACAAAATTCGCATTTACTCCCGAAGAAAAATATGAAAAATTGAGGGAGAAGAATCCAGTTATCGATTTATTAAGAACAGAGTTCGATTTATATCTTTAGCTTTCTTTTTATCCTAAAGGCAAATACTAAAAGTATTATGGAAATTATTAATGATCCAAATGCCTCTCTACCTAATTCTACAGTTTCTATATCTCCATCATTTAAATCAAAACCTTGAAAATCTGTAGGATATAAATACACAAAATTCACAAAACCCAGTATCCCTAAAATCATCGGTATTAAATACCCTATTTTATTCAACGCGAACAGAAGAGACACTAACGCGGCAACTCCGTAGATAATTATCCAATGTAAGGAGTCCGGATCATTATATTGTAAGACTGCGCTAACCGTGAATAATACTGTAAAAAGATAACCTAAAACCTTAAATAATATATTCATTTGAAATTAGTTTAATAAGTGATCTTCAATAAGATCACGCACTTGTATAGCACTAATCTTCTGATCATTATCTCCCGTTGTATGATTAGTTATGAAAATGGGAAAATCTTCAACATCTTCAGTTAATCTTCCATGAGACCCTTTAATTAAAGTTGCATCAATTGGAATAATATCCATTACTGTTCTAAAGCCCATTTTCTTTTTAAGTAGTTTGCCTACCACTTTCGCCATCACCATTTTATCTTTAGGATCTGTCATCATTTCAACAGGATCATAACCAGGCTTTTTATGAATATCTACCATTCGTGCATAGTCTGGAGCTTTTGAATCATCTAACCAGAAGTAGTATGTAAACCAAGAATCTTTATCCGCTATTACCACTATATCACCACAACGTTCATGATCTATATTATAGATTTTTAAGTCATCGCCAAAAAGCACTTTCTCAACACCTTCGACCGACATCATTATTTGTGCTACACTTTCGATGTCTTTTGAATCTTTACAATATATATGTGCTATTTGATGGTCTGCCACTGCAAAAGCATCACTTTCACCAGCATCCAAAAGCTCTAAGCCTCTTTCTTCACGAATAGCAATCATACCTTCCTTTCTTAATACTCTATTAAGATGAACAGGTCTGTTTACATTTGTAATTCCGTATTCCGAAAGCAAAATTATCCTAGCATCCATTGCTTCATAATGCTTTACTAATTGCTCAACAACAACATCTATTTCCTGAAGGTCTTTTGAAATGATATCAAAATTAAGACCATGGCGCTGCAAATTGTAATCTAAGTGCGGAAGGTAAATCAATGTCAAATCTGGATTATGCTTTTTGTCTGTCAACAAAGCTGCATCTGCAATCCATTTAGAAGAATTTATTGTGGTTTTAGGACCCCAAAATTCGAACAAAGGAAATGTGCCCAAAGCCTTTTGCATATCGTCACGTAATTGTGGAGGATATGAATAGATATCTGGAATCTTCCTTCCGTCAGCCAAATAGTTTGGTCTTGGGGTTATGCTATAATCTACATTCGAATACATATTGTACCACCAAAAATGGTTAGCACAGGTGAAATCTGCATATTTTTCCTTTAATTCATCCCACAGTTTGGGTTGTTGTACCAATTTATTAGACTGCCTCCAAAACTTAACTTCGCATTCATCTTTAAAATACCAGCCATTACCGACAATACCATGTTCCGATGGCCATTTACCTGTAACATAAGTTGATTGCACCGCACAAGTCACCCCTGGCAATACTGGCTCAATATAAGTAGCTTTACCTTTTTTTAAGAACGATTTTATAAACGGAGTGTGTTCACCTATTAACCGTTTCGTTAACCCAACTACATTTATAACTACCGTTTTTTTCATATTACATGTGTGATTTAAACCACTCTATTTCTCTAATTATGGATACTGACAAATCTTGTTTCAAATCTGTAGGTAAAACATCCCACGTGTAGGTTTCGATTTCTAAATGTTCAGATACCGGGTTGGATTTGATGAAATCTATTGTTTTTAAAATATGATCTTGAGTTGAAAACAACTTCCCATATTTTTTCAAGAAGATGGGAACATGATAATGTGCCCGAAGTTCTTTGTGATTTCTTTCGCCATCTAAAACTAATGGTAAATCACTGTATGTTTTTACCTTACCATTTAATTTCTCGGTGACTTGATGTAAATAGGTAGGCTCGTTAAATTGAGATAGTTCCTTCCAAATACGTTCATCATCTTTTCCATCAAATAGAATCTTAAGAGCTGCACTAACTTGAATTTTACCAACTCTTATATTTTCTTTTTTAAACTTTGCAAAAGTATCTGTCGGCTCTTCATATGCTAAAGAAAAATGGCAAACGTCATAACAAACTGTTAGGTACTTTTTAATTACTGCTTCAGCTTCTTCTTGCCCTAAACCCAATTCTTTCTTAAAATACTCAAACCCTAAAGGCAATAAATAGTTTGCATAAAAAGATACTACTTCATCACTATTCTCTAACAAACCATCTGGTTCAGGCTCTATATCTAAATGTAAATATTTACCAGTAGTTCTTTCTATTTCAAATAATTGTTTAGCAACTTCTAGCATATTCTTAGCACCAACCCCAAATACATTTTGGGTATCGATTTCCGTTTTATGCCAGTACTTATAAGTAATTGGTGAGGTTGAAATTCCACCGTTCAATCCATCAGGTAATAATTCTGATAATTGACGAAACAATCGTTTTGTATAAACTAAACGTTCATGGGTAGTCCAATCTGGAGCATGCACCATATCTTTTACACGTTCATCATGAAAATTACCGTAGGGAAATCCGTTCATGGTAAAAACATATAGATTATTTTCTGATAACCACTTTTTAAAATCAGCCATGTTATCTCCTATTTCTAGTTCTTCACTAGCTTTATTAGATAAACGAAGACCTAGACCAAAAGATTGATTATTTGAAACTTCTCTTTTTATACCTGGCACGTGTTTTTTAATACTCTCAAAAGTACTTTTCCAATCTTGACCAGGATGAATATTGGTACAATATGTTAAGTGAAGGTTCTCTTTTATTTGCATTGATATTAATTTAATGCGAATTGATGGTTCAATTTTGAAATGGCCAGAGACATCAACTCCATATCAATAGTATGGACATCGTGTTTAACACCTAAATCGGAAATTAAGGTTATAGTCAATTGACCACCTAAATGCTCCCTAAACTCCTCTATACCGTCTAATAAGGATTGAATCTCGTTAGAACTTTCAACAGGAAGTGAAAGGTCAAAGCCTATAGCGATCATTACATTTAAAATATGTTGTAAATCTACCTCTGTTATCAAACCAATTAATTGAGCATAGGTAACATCTAGCGCTATACCTTTAGCAACCGCTTCACCATGTCTCATTTCATAATTAGTCATGAACTCCATTTTATGGGCGGCCCAGTGCCCAAAATCTAAAGGTCTAGATGAACCAGATTCAAAAGGGTCACCACCTTGAGCAATATGCTGCATATGCATTTCTGCACATTTATAAATTACATACTGCATCGGTTCCATTTCCCTTTGCTTTAATTTTGTCGCATTATCGGATATGTATTCAAAAAACGATTTATCTTTTATCAACGCAACCTTTATTGCTTCAGATATACCCGAAATCCAATCTCGTTGTTCTAAAGTTTCAAGAAAATTAATATCGTTTATAATTGCGTAAGGCGGGGCAAATGTTCCTAAAAAATTTTTCTTTTTAAAAGCATTTACGCTATTCTTTACTCCTACTGCTGAATCATTTTGTGATAGTACTGTAGTAGGTATTCTAATTAATTTGACACCTCTATGCGCAATTGCGGCAGCATACCCTACCATATCAATTACTGCACCTCCTCCGATTACAACAACAAATGAATGACGACAGATTTTGTTATCATTTACTCCCTTTAAAACAGAAACAATAGCTTCGTCACTGTTTTTAACCTGTTCTCCTCCAGGCAATACTAAAGTATTCGTATACTTTACAGTCTGCTGATATTTTTCACAATATGTTGAAATCTGATTTATTAAAGTTGGGTGATGATCTATTACGCCATTATCTATTACGAAAAGTAGCTTTACGGGTTCAAAATCTTTGTAATCCGCAATTAATTTTTCAAATAAGGGATTCTCTAATGAAAATAATCCTGTAGTAAAATACAATTGATAATCATATTGAACTTTAAAAGACTGTTTTATAGGTTGTAATTGCATAGAAATTTATGTTACTGCAAATAATTTAGATAGAAACATTGATAATGGTAAAAGCAACAAAACTGCTAATGCCAAGTACCAATCCGAAAAACCAGCTACCCAGCATGCGTTCATGACAACAAGTGACAAAACCCCAGACATAACTGCTTTTTTAATATTGCTTGGTGAATTTTCTTTATAAGCCTTGAATAATGGCTTGAATATTAAAAATCCGAACAATATTAAAAACGGTAATAACACCATTAGATTGTCTTTCTGCTGCATTACAACTAACGCAATAGACAGTATAACTATTGCATACAAAATACCAGCCCAAACAATGTGTTTTTTATTGTTTCCATGAACTTCTCCTCTGCTTATTAAAGTAATAGCAAAAATGTATACTACCGGAACAATTGAAATGTACCAATGAGAAAGCATTCCTAAAATAGACATACCCATTAGCAAGTTCAATCCACGACAGATACCCATATTTAGAGGTCCCGAGAACGGAAATTGTTTGAAATATGCATCGTACGTTAAAATAGCAATGGTCAAAGCAATTGATATCAACCCAGAAGTTGCATTACATTGAAACGCGAGGGTTATTCCAATAAGCATTAGAATAATCGCAAAATAAACTGCTTCTTGCTTAGGAACAAGTCCGCTTGGTATAGCCCTTTCAGGTCTTTCGACTGCATCTAACTCCGCATCGAAAACATCATTGAAGACAACTCCACCTGCATACAGAGCTACTGAAGAGAACACCAATAACAAAATATCGCTACTCTGTTCACCAAGAAATTTAAGCACCTCAATATTTTTCAGGTATAATGATATAGCAACACCTGCCAAAATATCTGCTACTGCAGTTGGTAAATTTGCGGGTCTTGCCAATCGAGCAAAACCCATTAATTTCTGCTTCATCTTAAGTAATTTGGTCTTCGTCTATTCGTGGTGTTTGACCTCTTAATACACTATTATCGTTAAATAATTGCGATTGATTAATGCTATCTGGTTGTAGCCAATGTGCCTCTTTCATTTTTCCGTTTTTACCAAAAGCATCTAAGGCATTTTGATAACAAGTCTTTCTAACATCCTCCATTGAAACACCTCTTTTCAACATTAAAGACGCCGTTTTTGGCACAGCTAAAGGATCACTTACTCCCCAGTCTGCAGAACTATCTACGATTATATTAGAGCTTCCATATTTTTTAACTACCTCAACCATACGTTCATTACCCATTTTGGTTTTTGGGTAAATTGTAAACGCAGCTATAAAACCACGATCTAAAACTTCTTTAACCGTTTCTTCGTTATTGTGATCTATAATTACATTGGCAGGATCCAAACCGTGTTCTAAGCAAACTTCCATACTTTTAATAGTACCGGCTTTTTTATCTCGGTGCGGAGTATGAACCTGTACGGTCATATCCAACTCTTTCGCCATATCTAATTGCATTCTAAAAAACTTGTCTTCTGCAGGCGTTTGATCATCATATCCTATTTCCCCTATTGCTACAACATTTTCTTTATGTAAGTATAATGGCAATAATTCAATTACTTGTTCTGCCAATGCTTCGTTATTGGCTTCTTTAGAATTTAAACCTATTGTGCAATAATGCTTTATACCAAATTGACTAGCTCTAAAAGGTTCCCAACCCACTAGACTACTAAAGTAATCTTGAAAAGAACCAACTTGAGTTCTAGGCTGACCTAACCAAAAAGAAGGTTCTATTATCGCTACAACTCCCGCAGCTGCCATTGCTTCATAATCATCCGTAGTTCTTGACGTCATGTGTACATGCGGGTCAATAATCATCATTTTATCTTCCATTCTTTTATTGTTTAATCGTATTCCAACTAATTTGTCCGTCTGCCACTTTGTGTTTCAACTCCGGCTTATTATTTAAAAGTGCCATTGCTTTATCATTTTCAGAATAATAACAACATAACGCACCTGATTTATTTTCTATTACATCTTCACTTTCAAGAAGTACATTCATATCATTTAAAAGTTCTTCATTCAGAAATTTTGAAACAGGTCGCCAAAACATCGGATCTATTTTTCTGGAAGCCGCCCAACGTTCATGAGCATAATCTGATATAATTCTAGTAAGATCTTCATTTGCCCTTTCATCAACAGACTCTATTTCTGAAAGATCTCGCTCCATGAATGCAGCCTTTAAATACATTTGATTCCACTGTTGATCATTGAAGTATTTTGCCGGATATGGATTATTCAACGAAATTGCATCAAAAATTATTGCAATATTAGTACGTAATGCCTCTACCGCAGTTTGCTTGTATGCTTCAGGGTTCGGTAATAAAACCAAATATTTTAAAAATGTTTCCAATTCACCGGTATCGGCTACTTGAATAATATTAGCAACCTTTGGTGTATAAAATTCTATGTCTTGACTTAGTACTTCTGACAATAGATAAATACGTGCTACCTGTAGAATATTTGCTTTATGCGCATTAAAATAACGAGAATTATCATTACCTAAATCATCAAACGAAATAGGTTTTGAAGCAGTAAATTTTACATTCAAAAGACTATAGGTCATAAATAAATCTTTTGACGATTTATTACCTACCATCTTTTCAATTTTATCTTTCAACCAAGCAAAACTTTCTGGCTTTCCGTATTTGATTAATATGTTCTGGATATCTTCTCGATTGTGCATTTTATAATAAAGATTGACTTTACTTCAAAAATAATTATTATTCATCAGTAAGTTGTCCAGGTTCTTAATTATAATTGGTGAGGTCTTCAAAATCTTTCTAATTTTGAAAAAAAGTAAACTATGCTAGGCTTAAAATTACCAACCGATCCAAGATGGGTAAATATTGTAGAGAAAAACATTGATGAAATATTAACTGACCATGCCTATTGTGAACAAAAAGCTGCTAGTACAGCTATCTCTTTAATTGTCTCTTTCCCTGAATATAGTGAGCTTGTTGAAGAAATGGTCGCCTTATCGAGAGAGGAAATGGGGCATTTTAAAATGGTACATGACCTTATTCTAAAACGTGGCAATACTTTAGGTAGAGACCGTAAGGACGATTACGTTATCGCATTAATTAAATTTTTCCCTAAAGGCGGAAGCAGAACTACACAATTGGTTCATAGATTATTATATGCCGGTCTAATTGAGGCTCGCAGCTGTGAACGTTTTAGATTACTTTCTGAAGAATTGGAAGACAAAAAATTAGCCGACTTCTATCATAAATTAATGATTAGTGAAGCCGGCCATTATACTATGTTCTTAAAGTTTGCCCGTAAATATGGGGAACTAGAAGAAGTTAATACGAAATGGAACAGTCTTTTAGAATATGAAGCCCAAATCATGAAGGATTTAGGTACAAAAGAATCTATACACGGATAACCTATTCATTTGATTCTAAACCTTTTGCATAATAGCTATAGGTGTCAAATTGTGATCTTATATTAGGTACCGATGTTTTACGGTAGGCATTGTCTTGCTCTATATTAAAAACACGAGCCTTTGTATTATCCTTCCAACAGATATCATAGGTTTCCATTAATTCCTTTTTAATATCCTCATCATAAATTGGGCAACCAACCTCTACCCTATAATCTAGGTTTCTTGTCATCCAATCTGCAGATGAAATATATATTTTTGTATCCCCTCCATTTGCAAAAGCAAACAACCTAGTATGCTCTAAAAATTTATCTACGACGCTGATAGCTTCTATGTTTTCACTCATACCCTCAACTCCTGGTATTAAGCAACATATACCCCTTATGATCAACTGGATCTTCACCCCCGCTCTACTCGCTTCATACAGCTTATCTACCATCTTATAAGAGGTGAAACTGTTCATTTTTATTTTAATGTAAGCTTCTTTACCCTGCTTAGCATTAGCGATTTCATTATCAATTAATTTTATAAAAGCATTTTTAGTATAATGTGGAGAAACTATAAGATGCTTGTATTTATTGATTTTATAAGTTGTTTCAAAAAAGTCGAATACCTTGTTTAATTCCTTTAATATTGGGTCATAAGCGGTAAATAAAGTGTAGTCTGTATAAATTCTTGCTGTAGATTCATTAAAATTACCTGTACTTACAAAACCATAACGCTTTAAAGAGTCACCTTCTTCACGCTCAATTAAACATATTTTACTATGTACTTTTAAGCCTGGAACACCGAAAATCAACTTTACCCCTTCTGCTTGAAGTTGTTCTGCATATTCAATATTTGCTTGCTCATCAAAACGAGCTTGCAACTCAATTTGAACAGTAACCTGTTTACCGTTTTTAACAGCATTAATCAATGATGCCGCTATTTGAGAATCACTTGCCAACCTATAAACTGTAATCTTAATTGTTCGTACTTTGGGATCAAGTGCCGCTTCACGTAAAAACTTTAAAATATAGGTAAAGGTGTGATAAGGGGTGTATTGCAAATAATCTTTTTTTGCAATGCTTTCTAAAATACTTCCTTCTACACTTAACCCTTTTACAGGTAACGCTGTTATTTTATCGTACAATAAGTCTTTTCTCCCTAAACTAGGAAACCCCATATAATCTCTACGGTTATGGTATCTACCACCTGGTATTACACTATCCGTATCTTCAATATTCATTTTTTCCTTAAGAAAAGTCAATGTATCTCTACTAATACTTTTGTCATATACAAAACGAACCGGATCACCCGTTTTTCTATGCTCTACACTTGAAGATATTTTCTCAATAAAACTCTTACTAAGATCATTATCAATATCAAGCTCCGCATCTCTGGTAATCTTTATCATGTGAGCCGATATAGAATCATATTCGAACATGGTAAAAATATTGTCCAAGCAATATCTAATTAAGTCATCCAAGATGATAATAAAACTCTTTTCCCCTTCATCTGGCAATACGACAAAACGATCTATCCCTTTAGGTATTTCAATTAAAGCATATCGTTTTTCCTTTTGACTCTCTTCACTTTTAATTACCATTTTAACTGCCAAATACGCCGCAGTATCTTTTAAGGTAGGAAAACGAGTAAGATCATTTAATATAATGGTCATCAACTGCGGACTAACCTCTTTCAAGAAATATGCTCTCGCGAATTCCTTCTGGTTTTCGTTTAGTTCCGTTTCCTTAATGATAAATATATTTTTACCTTCAAGTTCATGCTCAATTCTTCGAAGTATCGTTAAACTTTTGGTTTGCTGCTCAATAACAATATTCGTAATCTCCTCTAAGAGGTCTTTAGCCTTCTCTCCTCCCAATACACTCTTTCCCGTTTTACCGGCCTCTACAATACGCTTTACAGTTGCGTAACGTACTTTAAAAAATTCATCTAGATTATTAGAAAAAATTCCTAAAAAACGCATTCTTTCAATTAACGGCACGTTCTTATCAGCGCTTTCTTGTAAAACACGCTCATTAAACCATAACCAACTTATTTCTCTATTTACGTACTGGTTGTTATTTTTTATCATACTCTTAGTTGCTTCGGAAAAATGGTTTGTATTGTTGAGCCTTTAGAAACATTGGCCCAGGTATCTTCATTAAATTTTATATGTACCAAGCCACTTGTAGGTACGTTATCTATATGCTTATCACCTAATGTATTTGCTAAATAAGTGAAGGTATGATTGTGACCAAATATGAGTACATTATCTAACTTATCATCTAAATTCTGAATAAATTCGAATACTTTTTCTCCAGAAAAATCGTATAAATCTACATCTACACTACAATTTTCTAGAGGATAGTTTAATGCTCTTAAACATATCATACAAGTATGAAAGGCTCTGTTGGCCGGACTCGTAAAAACACGATCTATCTTCACGTTTTTACTTTTTAATTCTTCCCCTACTAATTGGGCATCTGTAATACCTCTTTGCAATAATGCCCTATCTTGATCACTTACATTAAGTTCCCATGAAGATTTACCATGGCGCATTAAAAATAGATTCTTCATATTTTGTATTTAGGGAGCCAAACGATCCATTTTCCAATCAAAATCTTCGGTTAATGTATAACGAATACGATCATGCAATCTATTTGGTCTACCCTGCCAAAACTCCATTGAAACCGGTCTAACCAAATAACCTCCCCAATGTTCTGGTCTTTCAATTTCTTTTCCGCTATACTCTTTTTCTAACTGAGAAAGTTTGTCTTCCAAAACATCTCTAGATTCAATGACCGTACTTTGTTCAGATACTAATGCACCTAATTTACTGCCATCTGGTCTAGATTCAAAATAACCATCAGATAGATTTTTTGCTAACTTTTCAGCAGTACCTTTTATTATTATTTGGCGTTCTAAATTCGGCCAAAAAAATGAGATACAAATTTTAGGATTTTCAGCTATCGCTCTTCCTTTTTCACTGTTGTAATTAGTGTAAAATATAAAGCCTTCGTGGGTATACTTTTTAAGAAGAACTACTCTACTTTTTGGAAAACCATCTAAGCCTACCGTTGAAACTGTCATAGCATTAGGCTCATCTACTCCATCTGATTTTTCGACCTCGTAAAACCAAGTCTGGAATAGTTGAATAGGATTATCAGATATACTGTCTTCCATCAACGCACTTTTCTCGTATGATTTTCTATAATCGCCTAAATCTTTCTGCATCATTTTCGTGTTAAAAACAAGATAAACAAAGTTCTAAAAAGAAAGGAAAATAAATGGTAAAAAAATGGATTAAAACATCTAAAAATCGAAAGTCTTTCCGTCATCGGCAAGTAGAACATTTGGAAAAATAGTAGACGCTTCTTCTTTAAAAAGTTCTATAGATTTATAGCGCGTAGAATAATGCCCTAGCACTAAGGTTTTTACGTTAGCTTCTTTAGCAACTTTTGCAGCTTGTTTCGCTGTTGCATGCTTTGTTTTGGTCGCTAATTCTGCTTCTGACTCTAAAAAGGTAGATTCATGATATAAAATATCAACATCTTTAATTTTCGCCGCTAAACTTTCATCATAAATAGTATCACTACAAAAAGCATAAGATTTTGGTGCAGGAGGATCAAAAGTCAATTCTTTATTGCTTACTACATTACCATTATCCAAAGTTATATTCTTGCCATTCTTTATGTTATGATAATAAGCTTTGTCAATTCCGTATTCCTCTGCTGCATCAACATTCAACTTTCTTTTACCTATTTTCTCTCTAAGTAAAAAACCGTTTGTATACACCCTATGATCTAATGGAATAGTAGTTACAGATATCTTATCATCTTCAAAAATAAGTTCAGATTCTTTGCTTGATAGTTCATGAAATAGTAACGGGTAATTAGTCCAAGAATCCCCTAATTTCAGAAGTAATGTAATTGCCTCTTTTATTCCTTTAGGTCCATAGACATGAAGTTCCTTTTCTCTACCTAACAATCGCATAGTAGAAATAAATCCTGGAAGACCAAAAAAATGATCTCCATGAAGGTGAGAAATAAAAATATGGTTAATTCTAGAGAACTTAATTTTATGCCTTCTTAACTCTACTTGCGTACCTTCTCCACAATCAATTAATACAATGTGGTTATTAATTTCAAGAACTTGAGATGTCGGATTCGTAAGTGTTCTTGGTGTTGCTGCATAACAACCCAATACGGTAAGGCGCATATTATTTAAGTTCTAAATTATTTAGGTCTATACAATTACAAACCTAAATCACGTTCTATCTCTTCCATTTCAATAATATCCCTAGCTTCTTGAAGTGTAGGTACTAAACTGATTTCTTCTGGTACATCATCGTAAGATACCTTATCGGACACCAATACAAATGACTGCTCGTTCTTTTTATGTTTTCTTGATATTTCTAAAAATGAAATAACATTGTATGGCGTCAATTTAGAGAAACCCAGCAAATCCAATACCAAGTTATCGTTCTTCAACTTAGCATATTCATTTTCTAAGTTCTGCAAAAAACGTTCAATTGAAATTTCTTCTTGAGAAACTATAATCAACGACCCTTCTTTAGTGAAAATCATATCATTTAATTTTAGATGCTAACAAATAAATAACCGCCATACGTATAGCGACACCGTTTTCAACTTGATTCAATATTATAGATTGTTTTGAATCTGCAACATCACTTGTAATTTCAACTCCCCTGTTTATTGGTCCAGGATGCATGATTACAATTTCTTTATCCAAGCTATCCAATAGCTTTTTATTTACTCCAAATTGCTGGGTATATTCCCTGGTAGTTGGAAAATAACTAATATCCAATCTTTCGTTTTGTATGCGTAACATGTTAGCCACATCGCACCATTCTAAGGCTTTTCTTAGATTAGTTTCTACGCCTACCCCTAAAGAATCTATATATTTAGGTAACAATGTTTTAGGCCCACAGACCTTAACATTTGCTCCTTGTAATTTTAAGGCGAAAATGTTTGACAATGCTACCCTTGAGTGAAGAATATCACCAACAATAACCACATTTTTACCTGCAACATCTCCTAGTTTTTCTCGAATTGAATATGAATCTAATAACGCTTGAGTAGGATGCTCATGAGCACCGTCACCTGCATTTACGATAGACGCGTTAACATGTTTAGATAGAAATATACCTGCTCCAGGATTTGGATGCCGCATAACTACCATATCTACTTTCATAGACAAAATGTTATTTACGGTATCTATTAATGTTTCACCTTTCTTTACAGAAGATTGACTGGCTGAAAAATTAAGTACATCTGCAGAGAGACGTTTTTCTGCTAGTTCAAATGATAATTTAGTTCTTGTGCTGTTTTCAAAAAATATATTGGCAATTGTAATATCTCGTAGCGAAGGAACTTTTTTAATCGAACGATTGATCACTTCCTTAAAATGATCGGCAGTTTCAAAAATAAGCTGAATATCGGTTTCCTTTAGATACTTAATTCCCAGTAAGTGTTTCACACTCAGTTCGCTCATTTTCTTATCTATTTACTAAATATATAATATCTTCTCCATCATTTTCTTCCCACATCACCTTTACTTTTTCATCATTTATAGCATCTACCTGGCGCCCTCTATAATTTGGCTGTATTGGTAAATGTCTACTAAACCTACGATCTATTAAGCATAATAATTCTACATCTTTAGGTCTACCAAAAGACTGTAAAGCTGTTAATGCAGCATTAATACTTCTACCGGTATACAGAACATCATCAATTAAGACCACATTCTTATCTTCTACTAAAAAATCTATTTTTGTTTTTGTAGCCTCTAAGGTTTTATCACCTCTTCTAAAATCGTCTCGATAAAAAGTGATATCCAAAAAACCAACATCTATATGCTTAACATTATATTCTTCTTGAAGAATTTTGGTTAAACGTTGCGCAAGAAACTTACCTCTTGGCTGTATACCTATTAAAACCGTATTTTCAAAATTCAAATGGGTTTCAAGAAGCTGACAAGCCAAACGATGCAGGATGATATTTATTTCTTTGGAAGAGAGTAAAACTTTTTCGCTCATAATAGGCACCCGTGCTTTAGCTTAACAAAAATAGATAATTCTATCTAAACATTGACAGCTTAAATTAGGAAGTAAACCTGAAAAATATAATTCAAGTTTTTTAACGCGCTATTACAATCCTAAAATGGAGAAAAAAGCCTCTTTATGACTTTCACCTATAGGTATGCGCATATCGTTAATGACAATTCTATTACGCTGAACAGTTTTAATGTAATTCACATTAACAATGTAAGATTTATGTACTCTAAGAAATTGATTTGCAGGTAATTTGCTCATAATCTCCTTAAAGCTCATTAACGTTAAAATGGTCTTATTGGTATTGGCTATATGAATCTTTAGATAATCCTTTAAGCCTTGTATGTATTCAATCTGATCAAGATCAATCTTAATACTTTCGTATTCGGCCTTTACAAAAATGAACTTTTTTTCTACTGAATTATCGCCGGTCGATGAGAATACATTTGCTTCCATAATAGGTGTTTGTTTTTTAGAAATTAAATCTTGTACTCTTGATACCGATTTTATAAAACGATGATACGGTATTGGTTTTACTAAATAATCTACAGCATTTAACTCAAACCCATCTACAGCATATTGCGAATATGCCGTTGTAAATATGAACAAAGGTTTGTTATCTAAAGTCCCCATAAAATCTATTCCGTTTATTTGAGGCATCTCTATATCACAGAATATTAAATCGATTTTCTTCTCCTTTATTTCTGTAATAGCATCCAACGGATTGGTATAGGTGTTTACCAATTCTATAAAATCTAGCTTCTCACAGTACCCCGAAAGTATTTCGATTGCTAAAGGCTCATCATCTATTATAATACATTTCATAAGCTAGATTGTTTTTGGTAAATAGTTAATGACACTTCGTAATCTTTTCCATCATTATCAACTTCAAGATTATGCAACCCGGGATAAATTAATTCTAACTGGTTTCTAATATTATCTAGACCAATGCCAGAGTTCTTTGTAGGTTCTCTAAAAATTCCAATTTTATTCTTTACGTTCAAGAAAACAGAAGCATCTGTAATGGTCAGGTTAATTTTTACATAGGTCTTACCTTTATAGTCGGTACCATATTTAAATGCGTTTTCGATAAAGGAAATAAACAATAATGGTGGCACAGCCCTACCCCTATCTTCCCCTGTTATTTTCAAGCAAACATTTTCACTATCAGATAATCGTAAACGTTGTAACTGAATGTAACTTTTAATATAGTCTAGCTCTTTATTTAAAGGCACCAAATCTTTATCTGCCTCATAAATCATATATCTCATTAACTCAGATAAATCAACAATGGCCTCTGAAGTATCAGGTGATTTTTTAACCGAAAGTGCATAAATGGTATTAAGGGTATTAAATAAAAAATGCGGGTTTAATTGTGCTTTTAAAAATTGTAATTCAGATTTAATATTATCCTTTTCAACCGATAATCGTAAATTCTCATTTCTTTTCCACTCTACATAGATTCTTAGAATAGCGCTTATAACATACGGGATACCAAGGCTTACAAATGACCTATAGATTGGTATATACCCGAAATCTCTTGGAGGTTGTCTACCTAAAAAAATATTTTCTGGAAACTTTGGTTCATAAAAATGATTTAACGCTAATACTGATATAATCAACAAACCCAACGAAACCATTAAGTAAATAAAAACACTCTTTCTAAGTAAATATGCCGGTACTAAATAGAAATAATTGAAATAAAAGAGAATAAGTATAAGAATCAGTTTCGGAAAAACATCTGAAGGAATTGGTCTTTCATTATTTAAAATAGGATAAAAAGTTAGTCCATATAACAAAATCCATATACTAATATGGACTACGATTTGAACTCTATTTTTTATAATCGATTTCATAAAGAAATTAGTGACTTACCGTAGTAGAAATATTCAATTCTGCTAAATCTGATGGCAACAAAACTGGCGACTTACCATCTTCCAATTTTGAGATTACTAACCCTGCCGTTTTAAGAGCCTCCTTTTCGGTTACAAATTTCTGTTTACCAGGAAAACCAGGTATAAATTTTTGTAAAATAACTATTTTTTCTCCTTTCATAATCTGATAACCATAACCATCATTTAAATCCACAATCTGACTATGAAATATTTGACGATTATTCGTTAATGTTTGATTATAAATCGAGTAACCAAACCCTAGCGCCAAAAATAACACAATAACAACCCAATATTTTGCAGTAGAAATCATAAATAAATGTTTAAAAATGGGCCAATCCACACAGATTGACCCAAAAAATTAACAATTGCACTCACTATGAAAAATTAATCTTCCTCTTCGTATTCATCAAGAGGAAAGAATTCATCTAAATCATCTAAGTATAAAGTACCTGTTCTACCCATACCTATAAATACACGACTACCATTAGAAAAGGCAATCGCATCTTGTCTTGTAGCTCCTTCAAAAGAAGTTTTTTGATCCCATTCATCTGAAGATGGATCGTATTCCCATACAGTGTTAGTTGCACCACCTAATTCACCACATGCTATATAACCGTATCCGTTTACCGTAAACCCTACCGCGTTGCTTCTTGCGACAGCATACTCATCTTCCTCATCCAACTCTAACTTCTTTGTCCAACTCTCTGTCGTAGGGTCAAATACCCAAAAATCGTCTAAGTAAACTCCGTTAGAAACGCCTGTACCCAAATACACCAACCCATCTATGGTAAAGGTGGTTGCTGATCTTCTTTTGTTTCCTCCAAAGCCTACTAATTCTACCCATGTGTCATTTGTAGGGTTATATTTCCAGAAATCTTTTCTGTCATTCTCACCATCATAGCCAGTACCTACAAAACCAAAACTATTTGCACCAAAACCAACAGCACTTCTTCTCGCCGTAGGCAAAGAAGCTATTTCTGTCCATGTATTAGCTGCCGTATTATAACTATAGAAATCGGTTAACTCATCAACACCATCATAACCAGAACCTATATAACCAGTTCCATCTACTTCAAAACCTACCGCTGCATTTCTAGCAACACCAGGAAAATCAGCTTTCTGTGACCAGTAATCTCCCTCAATATCATAAGCCCAAAATGAAGCTAAATAATCATCTCCATCATAACCTACACCCATGTAACCAACATTGTCAATAGTAAATCCAGAAATACTACTTCTAGCACTGCCGTCAAAAACAGACTTATCTATCCAGTTACCTAAATCGTCATCGTCATCATCACTTGAACAACTTGAAATTACCATGGCCATTAATGCCATTCCAGTAATCTTGTACACATACGATTTTCTTTTATTCATTATTTTTTGTTTAAAGGTTCTTTCTTTTCTGGTTCAAATCTACTAGAGACCTTAGTGTTCAAAAAAACACAATAGATTAAGATTGGTTTTTAACATACCAAACCCAATTTTTCATCTACCAACACAAACATTTCATTAATAGTTTAAATAACAGAGTTCATCCCTTAACATTGAGGATTCGTCTATTCAGGTTTTTACAACCATGCTTGGTATTTAGTTTTGATAAAAATTAAATTCTAAATGAAGGTGTTCCTAAACAAAGTACGTGCGCTCTACATCATAATGTTTGGCGGTTTCCTTTCTATTGCTGTAATATCTTGTAGCAGCGAAATATATAACGATTCAGAATTTGTAGCTGGCGAAACGTTTACAGACAGTAATATTCGTCTTATACTAGTTGATACATTGACTGTCAGCACCTCTACCATTAAGTTTGACAGTATTACCACTTCTGAATCTACTAGAATACTTACTGGAAAATACTCCGACTCAGTTTTTGGATCTATAACAGCATCTAGCTACATGCAGTTTTTACCAGAAACCTACACTATTGACAGCGAAGCTGAATTTGATAGCATTGTTATGGTTTTAGGGTATGATAAGTATTATTATAATGACACACTACAGAAGAATACAATACACATTAAAAAAATAAACGAAAACTTAAAGCCAGAAAGCGATGATTACTTCTACAATACTAGCAGCATTGGCTATGACGAAGATGATTTAGGTTTTCTAGAATATCATCCGCGACCATTGTCTGGTGATTCAATAACCATTACACTTGTTGATGATTTTGGCACAGATGTGTTCTCTAGACTTCAAGAAAAAAACATCGTAAATTCTGATGAGTATAGAGATTACTTTAAAGGAATTGGCATTGTACCCGATCACACGAATAATGGCTCTATTATTGGCTTCTCCAAATCTTCTGAAAACACTTATTTACGTTTGTATTTTAGTACAGATACAGCAGACGAATCTGTGCAAGAGTATATCGACATTCAGATAAATGCAACAACATACCCTATTCCATTTTTTAATAAAATTACGGCAGATGACCCTATTGCCCCTCTACAAACCCTTATCAATAGTAAAGTTAATTTGGAAAGTTCCGACTCTAACAACCAAAGCTTTATAGAGTCTGGAATAGGTATAGCTATGCGTGTACAGTTTCCACATATTAACAGCCTTTATGACATACCTGGTAATGGAACAATATTAGATGGCGTTCTAAAAATTAAACCGGTTGCCCAATCTTATGACGACCATTTAAAGCTCAGAGACACGCTTGCAGTATACGTGGTTGACCAGAACAATAATTTAACGGAAACCTTAACCTCTACATCTTATGCAATTCTAAACAGGGACAATCAAGAATTCAATGACATCTATTATGAAATACCGCTGGCTTATTATTTGGAAGAATTACAATTAAAAGACAGGGATATAGATGATGCATTGATATTACTGCCTATAGATTATAATTCTTCTGTTGATCGATTTATTATGAGTGGAAACGGAAATGGCGAAAACGAAACAATTTTAGAATTAACATACGGTATATACGATGAAGATTAATCAAATCATATTTAGTACAATCACCCTATTACTAATAGGTTCTCAACATATCTCTGCCCAGTCTGAGGCATTAACTAGTTCTCCATATTCACTATATGGTTTAGGTGTTATTAACCAAACTAGCATTGGCAAATTCAATAGTTTGGGCTATAGTGGTATTGGTATAAAATCGCCCTATGAACTTAATAACTTAAATCCTGCCAACTACGCATTGGTGCCTCAAAATTCATTTTTATATGATATTGGAGTAACGGGTGAATATAATAATTACAGTAACTCATCTACATCTGAAGGAAAATCAAATGTAAATTTCTCCAATCTTGCATTCGGATTTAGAGTAATGGAAAATTTAGGCGCAGGTATTACTATGACACCTTACAGCGACGTTGGGTATTCTATTCTGGGTGTTAGCAGTAATATTGAAGGATCTACAGAAACTTTTGAGAGTAACATTACTGGTTTGGGTGGTCTAAATGATATTAAACTTAATGCCGGTTACTCACTTACACCCAAACTTAGACTTGGCTTAAGCGCATCGTTTTTATTTGGAAATATTGAAGAAACTGAATCTTTTATTTATAGTTCCACCACATTCGAATCCATAAAAAAAACTAACTATAGTGGTGCACGACTAGGCTTTGGATTTCAATATGATATAAATGAAAAAATCACTATCGGTAGTACCGTTCAATTACCAACGAGTTTAAATGGTAACCTTAAAAGATCCGTAAACAAATCTCTTTCTGGAATCGATATTTCCGTTGAAGATGAAAGTTCCGATTATGTTTCAGATTTTAAACTACCCTTAGAACTTGGGTTTGGGATGAGCATAAAACCTATAGATGAGATAACTTTTAGTGCAGATTACAAGAAAAACTTTTGGACAGACACTGATCAATCTGAAAATATTGGTAGCTATCAAGACCAAGATATTTATGCCTTTGGTTTAGAATACCTTCAAGATCCTACTAGTTATAAATATGGTCAAAGAATAAGCTACAGATTGGGCTACAATTATGATAATGGTTATTTAGCCATTGGTGACAGCAAAGTAGAAGGTTACAATTTTACTGCAGGTGTTGGTATACCAACAAGTAGGGGTACACACTCAATGATTAACCTATCATATAGTTATGGCTCTAAAGGACTATTACAAAACGTTCTAGTCAAAGAAAACTACCACCTCATTACATTGAACCTAAGCTTAGAAGACTTATGGTTTGTAAAGAGAAAAATCAATTAATAAAAAGTAGTGAATAGAAACTATATAAAACCCTGTTCATTTTAAGACCTCCACTAGTAATTCATTTATTTAGAACCCTAATAGGAACCGATTAAATGAAAACTAAAAAAGCCCGGATATATATCCGGGCTTTTATTTTTAATCCTTTATCAGGATTTATAATAAGAAATTACTTCTTCTTAGAATCAGCTTCCATCTTATCTTTCAACGCTTGTAGTGCATCGTTAGCATCACCTAAAGTAGGCTTAGCTTCATCTGCGCTAGCTGCTTGTCTTTTGACAGCTGCTTTTACATTACGTTGCTCTTCTTCACGGAAAATAGCAGTATGACTAGCTACAACACGTTTGAAGTCTTTATTGAACTCAATAATCTTGAATTCAGCTTCATCGCCTTTACCTAGTTTCTTACCATCTTCTTTCTCTAAATGACGTTGAGGAATGAATGCAGTAATATCTTCGTTAAATTCAATTGTTGCACCTTTATCAACTACATCAGAAATGGTTGCTGTATGAACTGTACCCAAAGCGAATTCAGTTTCATATTTATCCCAAGGGTTTTCAGTAGTTTGTTTATGACCTAAACTTAACTTACGACCTTCAACATCTAATTCTAATACTTCAACTTCTAAAGTATCGCCTACGTTAGTAAACTCAGATGGATGTTTGATTTTCTTAGTCCAAGAAAGATCAGAGATGTAAATTAAACCGTCAATACCTTCTTCTAGCTCAACAAAAACACCAAAGTTTGTAAAGTTTCTTACAATACCTTTATGTTTAGAAGCTACAGGATATTTAGTAGTAATATCAGTCCAAGGGTCTGGAGTCAATTGCTTGATACCAAGAGACATTTTACGATCTTCACGATCCAATGTCAATACAACCGCTTCAACCTCATCACCAACATTTACGAAATCTTGTGCAGAACGCAAGTGCGTAGACCAAGACATTTCAGAAACGTGGATAAGACCTTCAACACCTTCAACAACTTCGATGAATGCGCCATAATCAGCTATAACAACTACTTTACCTTTTACTTTATCACCAATCTTAATTTCATCAGATAAAGCTTCCCAAGGATGCTTCTCTAATTGCTTAAGACCTAATTGTATTCTAGATTTGTTTTCATCAAAATCAAGAATTACAACATTTAATTTCTGGTCAAGTTCAACAACCTCGTTCGGGTGGTTGATTCTGCTCCAAGAAAGGTCAGTAATGTGAACTAAACCATCAACACCACCAAGATCAATAAAGACACCGTAAGAAGTAATGTTTTTAACAACACCTTCTAATACTTGTCCTTTTTCAAGTTGGCTAATGATTTCTTTCTTCTGTTCTTCAATATCAGCTTCAATAAGAGCTTTGTGAGAAACAACAACGTTTTTAAATTCGTGGTTGATTTTTACAACCTTGAATTCCATTGTTTTGTTAACATACTGATCGTAATCACGAATAGGCTTAACATCAATTTGAGAACCTGGTAAGAAAGCTTCAATACCAAATACGTCAACGATCATACCTCCTTTAGTTCTGCATTTAACAAAACCACTAACGATTTCTTCTTTGTCATGAGCCGCATTTACACGGTCCCAAGCCATAATAGTTCTCGCCTTTCTGTGAGATAATACTAATTGACCACTTTTATCCTCACGAATATCGATTAATACCTCTACTTTGTCACCAACTTTTAAACCTGGGTTGTAACGAAATTCGTTTAACGAAATTACACCTTCAGATTTTGCGTTGATATCAATAATAGCTTCTCTATCTGTGATATAAACTACCGTTCCCTCAACTACTTCCTCATCGGCAGTATCAACGAAATTTTCGGCTACTAAGCTTTCAAATTCCTTTAATTTAGAATCATCAACACGCTCAATTCCTTGCTCGTATTTTTCCCAATTAAAGTTTTCTAAAAATTCTTGTGGATCTTGCTGTGGAGTTTCAACAGCTTGTTGTGTTGCTTCAGTAGTTTCTTCTACCTCTGCGTTTGTTTTTTCTTCAGCCATTTGCTGATTAATAATTTGTATTCCATAACCTTATCAAGACTTAGGCAACGACTATGAAAGTTGTTATATTTATTTGTTTATCTAATCCCTTTTTTCTCCTGACTTCCTTGCAAAAAAGGTGTGCAAAAATAATCATTTTATTTAAACTAAACAACATAACTAATTATGTTTCATTCATTTATCGATTATGGCACGATTTTGGAATAAAATATTATAAATATGCGTAACTTAGAAGTATAAAATTAACCATTAAAAAATTATAATTATGAGTGTTAAAGCGAAGTATCAAGGTCTTTTGGACCTAGGTGAGCAATTAGGTATAAAAGACGGTAACGTAACTGTTGAAGGTGATGTTCTTAAAATAAAAGGACAAGCAAAAACTCCTTATGAAAAAGATCTAATGTGGGATAAAATTAAACAATTAGGTGGCGAAAGTCCTTCTGACATAAAAGCAAATATTTCTGTTGAAGATGATTCTGTATATCACAGACACGTGGTAAAAGGTGGTGAGTCTTTAAGTAAAATAGCTAAACATTACTATGGTGACGCTATGCAGTATAAAGCTATATTTGAAGCTAACACTGGTATTTTGAAAAACCCAGATGTTATTCATCCAGACCAAGTATTGGTTATTCCAAACAAATAGTATTGATACTATAAAATTAAAAAGAGGTTAGCAATGCTAACCTCTTTTTTTATGCTTGTTTTTCTATAACCCGAAGCGAATGTTCATACATTCTTTGAAATTGATCCTCTAATCCTAAATCACTATTATCAAATTCTATGGCGTCTTTAGCTCTTTTCAAAGGTGATATTGCACGGTTACTGTCAATATAATCTCGTTTTTGAACATTCTCTAAAATATCTGCATATAGAACATTCTCTCCTCTATCCAATAATTCTTTATATCTCCTAACTGCACGTTTCTCTGGCGAAGCTGTCATAAAAATTTTGAGTTCAGCATCTGGGAATACCACTGTACCAATATCCCTACCATCCATAACAATACCTTTATCAACACCCATTGTTTGCTGCATGGCTACCAATTTCTTTCGGACCGCTTCTAAAACCGCTATCTGACTTACATTTTTAGATACTGGCATTGTTCTAATTTCCTTCTCTACATTTTCACCATTTAAAAACATTTCAGCAAAACCTAAATCTGAATTAAAAACGAATTTCAAATCTATATCACCCAAAGTCTTTACTAAGGAATCTTCATCGATCTTATCTTCTTCTACGAAACCTGACCGCATAGCAAACAAAGTTACAGCGCGGTACATTGCACCTGTATCTACATAAATATAATGTAACTTTTTAGCTAATTGTTTAGCCAAAGTACTCTTCCCCGTAGAGGAAAAACCGTCAATTGCTATTGTTATCTTTTTCATCGTAACATAAATATAAAGAAAAGAGAATTTATAATTCCTTGGCGTTTTTCACTTTAACATCAGTAATTGCAATATCTATTACCTCAGACATTTCTTTTACATAATGAAAAGTCAGACCTTTTAAGTATGACTCTTTTATCTCCTTAATATCACGCTCATTATCGGCACAAAGAATAATCTCTTTTATACGTGCTCTTTTAGCCGCTAGAATTTTTTCTTTAATTCCACCTACCGGCAATACCTTTCCACGTAGGGTAATTTCACCGGTCATAGCCAAACTTTTCTTAATACGTCTCTGTGTAAACAGTGAAACCAAAGAGGTTAACATAGTTACACCTGCACTTGGACCATCTTTTGGTGTTGCCCCTTCAGGTACGTGAATATGTACATTGTAATTTTCAAATACAGTAGGGTCTATATTAAAACGTTCAGCATTAGACTTAATGTATTCCATTGCAATGGTTGCCGACTCTTTCATCACCTTACCAAGGTTACCGGTAATACTCATAGTTCCTTTACCTTTTGAAAGTATAGACTCTATAAAAAGAATATCACCACCTACACTTGTCCACGCAAGACCAGTTACAACACCTGCAACTTCATTATTTTCATATTTGTCTCGCTCCATTTTAGGTGCTCCCAAAATTTCAATAATATCTTGATTGCTTACCTTAATATCATACTCTTCCTCTGTAGCTATAGATTTAGCTGCGTAACGAACCATTTTAGCAATTTGCTTTTCTAGGGAACGAACTCCAGATTCACGGGTATAGCCCTCCACAATTTTTTCTAATTGTGGTTTGCCAATTTTTAAGTGGCTAGTATCTAAACCATGCTCGGTCAATTGCTTGGGCAGTAAATGCTTTTTAGCAATTTCTACTTTCTCTTCAATAGTATATCCACTCACATGAATAATTTCCATACGGTCTCTCAACGCCGGTTGTATACTACCTAAATTATTGGCAGTAGCAACGAACATCACTTTAGAAAGGTCATAACCTAACTCTAAAAAGTTATCATGAAAATCGCTATTCTGCTCTGGATCTAAAACTTCTAGCATCGCAGATGAAGGATCACCTTGATTACTATTAGATAATTTATCTATTTCATCAAGTATAAAAACAGGATTTGATGTACCTGCCTTTTTAAGACTTTGAATTATTCTACCTGGCATTGCACCAATGTATGTTTTTCTATGCCCTCTAATTTCAGCTTCATCCCGCAAACCACCTAAAGACATTCTTACATACTCTCGACCTAATGCTTCTGCAACAGATTTCCCCAATGAAGTTTTACCAACTCCCGGAGGTCCGTACAAGCATAAAATTGGAGATTTCATGTCATTACGCAATTTTAATACTGCTAAATATTCAATAATTCTCTTCTTAACATCTTCTAAACCATAATGATCACGGTCTAGAATTCTTTGTGCTCGTTTTAAATCAAATTTATCTTTTGAATACGCTTTCCAAGGTAAATCTAGTAAAAGATCTAAATAATTTCTTTGGATGGAATACTCAGCCACTTGCGGATTCATCCGCTTCATTTTTGATAATTCTTTCTCAAAATGTTCTTTTACCTTCTTGCCCCATTTCTTCTTTTTAGATTTGATTTTCATCTCCTCGAACTCCTCATCATAAGAAACGCCACCTAATTCTTCTTGAATGGTTTTCATTTGCTGATGCAAAAAGTACTCTCTTTGCTGTTGGTCCAGATCATTTCTAACCTTAGACTGAATATCATTCTTAAGTTCCAACTTCTGCATTTCAACATTCATATATTTCAATGTTGCCAACGCTCTTTCTTGCAAACTGCCTATTTCTAATAAATCTTGTTTTGCTTTTACATCTAAATTAAGGTTAGAAGAAACAAAGTTTATTAGAAATGAATCGCTCTGAATGTTTTTAATTGCAAAAGATGCTTCACTAGGAATATTAGGGTTATCCCTAATTATTTTTAGTGCCAATTCTTTGATCGACTCTATAATGGCCAAGAACTCTTTATCGTTCTTATCTGGTCTTATTTCTTCAGTCTCTCTTACTGTTGCGGTTAAATAAGGCTTTTTAGTCAACACTTCTGCGACTTCAAAACGTTTTTTACCTTGAATGATTACAGTTGTATTACCATCTGGCATTTGAAGTACACGCAAAATTTTTGCAACTGTACCCAAAGTATTAATATCCTGTACATCAGGGTTTTCGGTTTCCTCGTTTTTTTGCGATACTACTCCAATTACTTTAGATCCATTATTGGCATCTTTTATTAAACGAATGCTCTTATCCCTTCCTGCGGTAATAGGAATTACTACACCTGGAAAAAGAACTGTATTTCTTAAAGGTAGAATCGGTAAGGTCTCTGGTAGCGTTTCACTATTCATTTGTTCCTCATCTTCTGGGGTCAATAGTGGTATAAGCTCAGAATCTTGATCGATTCCCTGTAAGGACATATTGTCAAAATTTGAAAATTTAGAATCTCCCATACTCATATATCGGTCATTCTGTCATTAAACTAACAGAATTTTATTTTTATAAATTATACATAAATGCTGTAAAAGCAATGAAAACTAAGCTATTATAGCTTTTAACACCTTCATTTGCATCTATGTATTTCAATTCTTGTGCCAACTAAAAAGAATCATTTTAAAAATTAGACAGAATAGAAATAAAGAATAATTTCATATTAATCATCTTCAACTGTAACAAACCGTAAATTGAAACATCTTTCAATAAAACCAATCACTTTTTGAGCCAACAAAGAGAACATATTGATGAGCTAGTGCAATTGTGCATGGCCGGTAAACAGAGTGCACAGCTAGAAGTGTACAATAGGTATTACAAGGCTATGTTCAACACATCACTCAGAATCGTAAAAGACACTGCCCAAGCAGAAGACATTATGCAAGAATCGTTTCTAAGCGCATTTACGAAACTGCATACTTTTAAAGGGGAAGTAACTTTTGGATCCTGGTTAAAACGCATTGTTATTAACAACAGCATACATCAATATAGAAAGCAACAAAAAAAGAATGAAGTTGCTTTAGATGAAGTATTGTACAAGGTCGAGGATAATGAAGGAATTGCATCTGACCATGTGTTTACAGAACTAAAGGCTCAAAAAGTGATGGAAACCATGAAAGATTTAAAAGACAATTACAGAATTTCCTTGACCTTACATCTAATTGAAGGGTTTGATTATGATGAAATCAGCGAAATCATGAACATTAGTTATGCTAATTGCAGAACTACTGTTTCACGAGCTAAAGAAAGTTTAAGAAAGAAATTAACACTCGCAATCTAATGAAGAAAGATACTATTGACGAGCTTTTTAATAAGCTACAGGATACTATAGATTATGCGGAACCCGCAAATGGGCACCAACAACGCTTTTTAGAAAAATTAAATAATTCTAAAGGGGTTGCTACGTTCGCACCTAAGAAAAAGAACTCTTGGTTTCTAACATTATCTGTTGCCGCAACAATTGCCATACTTCTATCGGTAGGTATATTCCAATATAATACAACTAGTAGTATTGACGATAAGGTGGCGCAAATTTCACCTGAAGCTTCTAATACTCAATTTTATTTCGCGAATTTAATTGAGCAGCAAATCAAAGAACTGAATTCTGAAAAATCACCAGAAACAGAAAAAATCATAAATGACACCATGGGTCAATTGAAAAAGCTTCAATTGAACTATACCAAAATGGAACAAGATTTAGTAAACGGTGGTAATAGCAAATTAATTTTAAGTGCTATGATTACTAATTTCCAAACAAGAATAGATCTTCTAAACGAAGTAATGGTACAAATTGAAAATATTAAATCAATTAAAAAATCGAATAATGAAAACTATACTATATAAATACACCTGGTTACTTTTACTTGCGTGCACTACCGCTGCAACTGCCAATGACACCTCTTTTGATGGTAAGCACACCAAAGAAAAAACCATAAAAAAAGAGTTCAATGTAAGCTCTAACGCTCTACTTAAAATAAACAACTCTTATGGTAACTTAAACATTACCTCATGGAATGAAAACAGGGTGGTTATTGAAGTTCACATTAAAACCAATGGCAACAACGAAGAAAAGGTTCAGAAAAAATTAGATGAAATATCTATTGATTTTGAAGCTAGTAACGAACGTGTTTCTGCCGAGACTATTTTTAACAAGAGTAGTAATGGCTGGGGATGGAGCTGGGGAAATAATAGTAATGTTAATATGCAGATCAACTACACCATTAAAGTTCCTGTAAAAAACAATGTGGACATTAGTAACGATTATGGCAATATTATTCTTGATAGAATTGACGGTCATGCTAGAATTAATTGTGATTATGGTAGGCTAGAATTAGGTGAACTTAGAGGTCGAAACAACCGTTTAAACTTCGATTACACTTCTAAATCTACAATTGGTTATATTAATAGTGGAGAAATAAGAGCTGATTATTCAGGATTTACTATTGAAAAAGCAGGAAATCTTGCTATAAATGCCGATTACACTAACGCCAGTATTGGCACTATGGACAACTTGGAGTATACGAGTGATTACGGTAATATGGATATTGACGAATTAAAGAGTATCGATGGTAATGGTGATTATATTACTGTAAAATTAGGTACCGTACACGGCGATGTTTCTATTGTTGCAGACTACGGTTCTATTCGAATAGAAGAGCTAGCCGCTGATGCTGGTAATGTAAATATTAGAACTGATTATACCGGAATTAAAATTGGATACAATAGCGGATATCATTTCGATTTCGATATAACGACTAGTTATGCGGGAGTTAGCGGAAAAGATGATTTTACAATCAATATCAGTACAGAAAAATCATCTGACAAACATTACGAAGGTTTTTATGGGTCTAAAGGAAGTGGAAATAAAATGACACTATCTAGTGACTATGGCGGAATCAGTTTTACCAAAAAATAATCAATCAGTCAATCAATTAAATATGAAAATCATGAGAAAATTAAGTGTTTTAGTATGTGTGAGTCTATTATCCATATCCTGTTCTGCTCAATGGGGAAAAACAATTAAAGGAAACGGAAACAATATTACCATAGAAAGAAATACTGGAGATTATGACGGAGTAGCAGTTTCTGGCTGGTTCGATGTTGATTTAGTTTCAGGTAGCGAGGGTGAGATTACTCTTGAAGGTGAAGAAAACCTATTAGAATATATCATTACCGAAGTTAAAGATGGCAAATTGGTTATTAAAACTGAAAAAGGTGTGAATCTTAAATCTAGTAATTGGAAGTCTGGAATTCACATTACAATACCGATAGAATCCATTAGCTCTGTGGCAATGTCTGGATCAGGAGATATCGTTGGTAAAACGAAAATTAAATCTGATAAATTCAGTACAGCTATGTCTGGCTCTGGCGATATTACCTTAGATATTGATACAACCTCTTTATCTGCTACAATGTCTGGTTCTGGTGATATTACCTTAAGCGGAAGTACTACCGATTTTGAAGCAACTATTTCAGGCAGTGGAGATATTGAAGCTTATGATTTAGAAGCTGACCATGTAAGCGCTACTGTTTCTGGTTCTGCAGATATTCAGGTTACTGCCAACAAATCAATTAAAGCACGTGTATCTGGATCAGGCGACATTTCTTACAGAGGAAATCCTGAAAAAGTAAATACTAAAACTTCAGGTTCTGGAGACATCTCTAAAGGATAACATATAAAATCAAAATAGCGAACAATCAATTCAATCAAGCCTCTGTTATAGGGGCTTTTTTAGTCTCCTTAACCCTAAATAATAATATAATACCGCCTAAAAAGAATACGAACAAAAATAAAATGGCATATCTCATATTGCTTACTTGGTCTATTATAGCAAAGAGTGCCATACCGATAACAATACCTATTTTTTCAGCTACATCATAAAAACTAAAGTAGGATGTAGTGTCTTCTGTTTCTGGTAAAAATTTTGAATAAGTAGACCTTCCTAAAGATTGAACACCTCCCATTACCAAACCTACAAAACCGGCAGCTATGTAAAATTGAATAGGTGTTACCATAAAATAAGCATAAATACATAATAACATCCAAATAGCATTTACAACTATTAAGGTTTTAATATTACCATATTTTTTAGATGCATTAGAGGTTATCACAGCACCAACAATTGCAACCAATTGTATCACCAAAACACTAATAATTAAACCTGTAGTTTTTTCACTTGCAGAAACCCACGAAATTTCTTTTTCTCCAAAATACACTGCAACTAGCATAATTGTCTGAACAGCCATACTAAACACGAAAAAGGCATTTAGATAACGTTTTAATTTTTCATTTTCTTTCAATTGACCCCAAACAACTTTAAGTTCTTTTAGACCATTAAACAAAATGTCTTTAGTTATTTTGTGACCTTTACCAACACCCTTTGGCAGTACCCAAAATGTATATTGACTAAAAATCAACCACCATAACCCAACTGTTATAAATGATATTCGCATCGCTTCTACCTTAGCTGTATTCAACGAATCCTCAGTTTCACCAATATCAAATCCAAACCATTCTGGTTTCATAACCATGGCTAAATTCAATAACAATAATAGAACACTCCCAAAATAACCTAGTGAAAATCCTTTTGCGCTAATACTATCTTGTTGCTCCTCAAAGGCAATATCAGGCAAATACGAATTATAAAAAACAAGACTTCCCCAATACCCTATTAATCCCATAAAATAAAACAAAAGACTTATATGAATATGCTCTAAGTCAAACCAATACAAACCAATGCAGCCTATACTACCCGTATAGCAAAAAAATTTCATGAACATTTTCTTATTTCCAACATAATCTGCAATACCCGATAATACCGGTGACAAAAATGCTACAATAAGAAAGGTGAACGCGGTAACTATTGAAATGAGCACGGTCTGTTTCATATCAAAACCGAATGCAGCAACCAACTCATCTTTAGAAGAAAACAGTGTAGAATAATATATAGGAAAAATTGAAGATGCTATAGTTAATGTATATACTGAATTTGCCCAATCATAAAAGGCCCATGCGTTTAATAATTTTTTACTCCCTTTTAGAACTACTGTTTTTCCCATATATAAAAAATAAAAGCCGTTCATTTCTGAACGGCTTCAATATACAATATTCCTTAACGTTTTATTGGAATTTAGTCACTCCAAATTTAGCTGCTTCTGCCTCAGCATCTGGTGCCCAAGCAGTAAGGTTATTTATTCTTGTATCATTAGATGGGTGCGTACTCATAAATTCTGGTGGTGCTTCCCCTCCACTATTTGCTTTCATACGCTTCCACAATTCTGCAGCTTCATAAGGGTCATAGCCCGCTATTGCCATAATCTGTAAACCAATTCTATCTGCTTCAGTTTCATGACCTCTACTAAAAGGTAGCATACCTAAGTATTGTGTACCAACACCGTAAGCCTGATTAAATATACCTAAAGTTTGTTGATTTTTAATAGCCACATTTCCTGCAACAGCACCTACTTGTTGTAATGTACCTGCACTCATACGTTGTGCTCCATGATCAGCCAAAGCATGCGCCACCTCATGCCCCATAACTACTGCAACACCTGTTTCAGTTTGAGTAATAGGCAATATTCCTGTATAAAATACAATTTTACCTCCTGGCATACACCAAGCATTTACGGTCTCATCATTTACTAAATTGTATTCCCATGAATAATCTTTTAAGTAACCAGGATAGCCATTAGCAGTTAACCAACGTTCTGCTGCAGAAGAAATACGCTGACCTACTCTTGTTATCATTTGAGCATCGGTTGTACCGGTAACTACTTTATTATCAGTTAAAAATTGATCATATTGTGCGAATGCGGATGGAAACACTTGACTATTAGGATAAAAATTCAATGTTTTCTGCCCTGTAAAAGGGTTTACTTTACAAGCTGAAACGCCTATAAACACAAGTACTATTAATAATATTTTTTTCATGTCCTTAATTTAAAGTTAATGGTATAAGCTACAAAGTTATTGTTTTCCTGATAAATGCAATAAAGTAAAGTTTTTGCTTATTCGTAAATCATTACTATCATTTACAGATAAACTCTCTATTGAGATTTCCTCATTATCAACCATAACATTCACAATCTCAAATGGCAAACCATGAAAATTTAACCTTATCATCTCATATTCAGTATCAAAAGTTCCATCTTTAAATAACTGAATGGTCAGTGAATTCTCTTTACCTGTCAACTTATAATTACTTAAAGAATACCTACCCTTTTTGTAATCATAACCATTATTTGCATCTTCATATACCTCAGAAGCTTCTGTACCTTCCTTATAATATACTTCTAAAACTAATTCTTCAATTTTCTTTTCCCCTACATATTGTTGAATAGGATATTTAGGAATTATAGCACCGGCTTTTACAAAAATAGGAAGCATATCTATCTCTGCAGCAACCCACTTTTCTTTACCTCCAACTACATGCTCGTTAGTCCAAAAATCATACCACTCTCCTCGTGGTATATACATTCTGCGGCCTTGTGCGTTGGGCTCTTGTATTGGACACACCAATATTTTTTCACCGAAAATGAACTCATCTGTTCTAAAATGTGTCTGACTATCTTCTTGATCAAAATACACCAAAGACTGCACCATAGGGATATTCTCTTTCGTGTATTTATAGAACATGGTATATAAATACGGTAGCAATTGATACCGCAGTTCCACAAATTTTCTTACAATATCAGTAATTTCAGAACCGAACGACCATGGTTCTTGATCACCATGATCTCCACTTGAATGTACTCTACAAAATGGATGAAATACTCCTAATTGTACCCATCTAGCAAATAGCTCGCCATCTGGCTGTTCGGCAAATCCGCCAATATCTGAACCTACAAATGAATAGCCACTTAAGCACATGCGTTGTACCTGTACGTTGGCTATCCATAAATGCTCCCATGTGGCAACATTATCGCCTGTCCATGTAGAAGCATATCGTTGTGTACCTGCAAATGCAGCTCTTGTTATTACAAAAGGTCGCTTAGGGTACACATACTTCTTGACACCTTCATAGGTAGCCCTAACCATTTGCATTCCATATACATTGTGCGCTTTTCTATGCGTACAAGGGTGACCGTCATAATTATGTCTTGTATCTAAAGGAGCTGTTTTTGTAGGCACCTCCATTACCGCTGGTTCGTTCATATCATTCCAAACGGCATGAACGCCTAGGTCAGACATAAATTCTTTATACAATTCTGCCCACCATTCGCGAACTGCTGGGTTGGTGAAATCTGGAAAATTACATTCTCCCGGCCATACCTTGCCATGCATTAAAGGTCCATCTCCCCTTTTACAGAAATAATCGTTTTCTAATGCTTCATTATAAATCCAATAATCTCGATCCACTTTAATACCTGGATCAATCATTACTACGGTTTTAAACCCATCTTCCTCCAATTCACTTATCATCCTCTTTGGATCTGGAAAATGGTTTTTATCCCATGTAAAACATCTAAACCCATCCATGTAATCTATATCCAAATAAATGGCATCACATGGAATTCGATGTTTTCTAAAATCACTAGCTATTTCTTTTACATTACTCTCTGGATAGTAACTCCATTTAGACTGATGAAAACCTAATGCCCACATTGGAGGCAATTCTGGCGTACCGGTAAGACTAGAATAAGAGCTTACCACTTTTGACATATCTGGACCGAAAATGAAATAATAATTCATCTCGCCACCGTCTGCCCAGAAGCTAGTTATGTTTCTTCGTTCTTGTGAAAAATCGAAACCTGTTCTAAAACTATTATCAAAATAAATACCGTAAGCTTTACCTTTATTCAAGCCTACGTAAAATGGAATTGCTTTATATAATGGATCTTGCTCTTTAGCAAAAGCAAATTGATCGGTTACCCAATTTTCTACTCTTTTTCCCTTTAAATTACTATGCATGGCCTTATCGCCCATGCCGTAAAAACTTTCTCCAGATTGAGTTATTTTACTAAGTTTTACAGTATTACCACCATACTCATAGTTTTCTTCCCAGTGAAAACCTAGTTCATCTTCATTGATAATGGTACCCTCTAAATCTGAAATTTGTGTACGTAAGGTTTTCTTATCTACTAATATACTTAGCCTTGCTGTAGATATTATATATTCCGTATCATTCTCTACTACCTCTAACTTACTATAACCCATTGTAGCATCTGGATCAATACCATATGAAAAATCTGGTTCAAAGTTATAATTGGTAGCATATCTAAAACGTATGATACTTCCCCTTAAAATTGTTATTTGCAAGACAACACCGTTGTCTGTAGTGAAGTATATTTTATCTGAGTCTTGTGAAAATTCAACGATGTGGTTTGGATATAAATTACCTTTATATTCAAGCTCTGTATTTGTAATCATTAACTTATGAATTAAAAAATATCAAATTAATAGTACTACAGAAATACCTAATAGTTGTCTAAACAAAGACATATTTACTACAAGTTATTTCAGTATCACAATTCCTAAAGGCGGAATCGTTATTTCAATCGATTTCTCGTGTCCGTGACAAGGCTTAGTAGAGTTCTTTATTTTACTATTTACATTTCCGCCTCCACCATATTTAGCGTCATCACTATTTAAAACCTCTTTTAGCTTTCCTTTTTTAGGATTACCTATTCTATAATTTTCTCTTGGTATAGGTGTAAAATTACAGGCAATAATTAAATCGTTTTTGTCATCGTGCCCTTTACGAACATAGGTTAAGACAGAATTTTCGTGATCACTATAATCTATCCATTGAAAACCTTCTGGACTAAACTGCTTTTCATATAATGCAGGTGACCCTTTGTACAAATGGTTTAAATCTTTTACAAAATCTTGTATGCCTTTATGACCATCATATTCCAATAAATGCCAGTCTAAACTTTGTTCAAAATTCCACTCTGCAGTTTGCCCAAATTCGCCGCCCATGAACATTAATTTTGTTCCTGGGTGGGTAAACATGTACCCAAACAATAATCTTAGATTGGCGAATCTTTGCCACTCATCGCCCGGCATTCTATATACTAATGATTGCTTGCCGTAAACTACCTCATCATGTGAAAACGGTAACATAAAGTTCTCCGTAAAAGCATAGGTCATACTAAAGGTTAGATCATTTTGGTGATGCTTTCTATATACAGGTTCTTTTTGAAAAAACTGTAACGTATCGTGCATCCAGCCCATCATCCATTTCATTCCAAAACCTAAACCGCCATGTTCAACAGATTTAGACACTCCAGAAAAAGCTGTAGATTCTTCAGCAATTGTCTGTACGCCATCAAAATTGGTATACACAGCTTCATTTAACTCTTTAATAAAAGAAATCGCATCTAAATTTTCATTATTACCATATATATTTGGCTCCCACTCCCCTTCTTCTCTAGAATAATCTAAATATAACATAGACGCAACCGCATCTACTCTTAAACCATCTACGTGAAATTGATCTAACCAAAAGATAGCGTTGCTTATTAAGAACGCCCTAACTTCATTTCTGCCATAATTAAAGATTAGACTCTTCCAATCTGTATGGTAGCCTTTTCTTCTGTCTGGATGTTCATATAAATTAGAACCATCAAAGAAGCCAAGACCGTGAGCATCTTCTGGAAAATGAGAAGGTACCCAATCTAAAATTACACCTATATCATTTTGATGGAAAGTATCTACCAATAATTTAAAATCTTCTGGCGATCCAAACCTTGATGTTGGCGCAAAATATCCTGTTAATTGATATCCCCAAGAAGGATCATAAGGATACTCCATTATTGGCATGAATTCTACATGGGTATACCCCATTTCCTTCACATAGTTAACAAGGTCTATCGCAAACTCTTTATATGTTAAAAATTTGTTCTCTGCATTTTTCTTCCATGAGCCTAAATGCACTTCATAAACGGAGTAAGGTTTATCCAATCCATTTTTATCTTTTCGATAACCCATCCAAGCGTCATCTTTCCAATCATGCTCAGAAGTCCAAATAATTGATGCCGTATTAGGTGGATGCTCGCAATACTTTGCAAAAGGATCTGCCTTTTCTGTCCAAATATCATTATTGTTAGATTGTATCTTATACTTATAGACTTCTCCTTTTCCAATATTCGGAATAAAGCCTTCCCAAATACCGCTAGAGTCCCACCTAACATTCAGTTGGTGCTCTTCCACATCCCAAGAATTAAAATTACCTACAACAGAAACAGTTTTAGCAGATGGTGCCCAAACAGCAAAATAAGTTCCCTTTACCCCATCAACTTCAACTAAATGCGAGCCTAACTTTTCATACAGTCGATAATGCTTTCCTCCCTTAAAAAGATTGATATCAAAATCAGTGAATAATGAGTGAACTATTACGTTAGGCATATAAAAGGTTATTTTGGTAAAGCTAATCATCTTTTAAAGACGGTCGACTTCAATTAATTTTTGTTGAAAATATAGCAGTTAATATCCGATTTATATATCTAAATACCAAAAATGGAACGCTTTTTGAAACTACTTTTCAAAATTTAAACGTAAACCGAATAATTATAACATTATGAAAAAACTAAATTTATTTTTAGGAGCACTAGTTACTATATTTTTTATATCGTGTGAAGGACCACAGGGACCCTCTGGTTTTGATGGATTTGATGGCGCCCCAGGACAAGATGGAGAGGACGGAGTCGACATCTTAGGACAGGTTGTAGATATCGAAGGAACTTTCACATTAGACAATGACTATTCAATCTTTTATGAATTTCCTCAAAATATAGAGGTTTTTGAAACTGATGTTGTACTTGTTTATATGCTTTGGGATGTAACCGAAGATGGAAATGGAGAATCTGTTGACATTTGGAGACTAATGCCACAAACAAGAATTCTAGACCAAGGTCTTTTACAATATAATTTTGATTATACTTTTTTTGACGTAAATATTTTCTTGGAGTCTGATTTTGACCTTGCTACTTTACAAGCAGGTGATACAGATAATCAAGTTTTTAGAATTGCTGTTTTACCAGCAGAATCTACCACTGGAAAATTAGACACTTCGAACATTAATTCTGTAATGGCACATTTAGGTGTAACGGAAGATAGCATTCAAAAAGTAATATTAGATTAACACCCCATGTAGATAACCTATTTAATTTAAGGCCTTTGAATAATAATCAAAGGCTTTTTTTATTTATCCTATTTAAAACCTTAACCTAAAAAGTTACGTAAATACAGTACATTGAAAGGAATATATAATTTTATCGACAGAAATAAAAAATTGAAAAATGAAATTTAAAATAGTAATTGCACTTTTAGTACTTTTTGTTAGTTGCAAGGGTACTTCACAAGAAAAAGAGATGGCTTCGGATACTAAAACCAGCCAGAAAAAAGAGTTTGCCGTTCAAAAGACAAATAGCGAATGGAAAAAAGAGTTAACCGACTCGGAATATTACGTACTGCGTGAAGCTGCTACAGAAAACCCTTTTACGAGCGAACTTTTAAAGAATAAAGAAAAGGGCACTTATGTTTGCGCAGCGTGTGCTACTCCTCTTTTTAAAAGTTATACAAAGTTCGACTCTGGTACTGGTTGGCCTAGTTTTTACGAAGAAATTGAAGGTAACGTAGGGTATGATGTTGATTATAAAATTGGTTACAAAAGAACAGAAGAGCACTGTGCTACTTGTGGCGGTCATTTAGGTCATGTTTTTGAAGACGGTCCAGACCCAACTGGTTTAAGACACTGTGTTAATGGTGTTGCATTAAATTTTGTTCCTGCAGAATAAATTCATGTTATAATTTAAAAGTACAAGAGGTCAATTTAGACCTCTTGTTTGTTTCTAATAGATTCATAATCGGACAACTAGAAACATTTCAAAATATCACAATTTCTTATTAAAGGTCATATTTTAAAAACCTACAATCAATTTCAATAAGGTTTTGTATTTTTGCACCTCAATTCAACTACAAAAAATCAAAATATGAGCACTTTCGATATTATTGTTTTAGGTAGTGGTCCCGGCGGATATGTTACCGCTATTAGGGCTGCACAATTAGGCTTTAAGACTGCCGTTATTGAAAAAGAAAGTTTAGGAGGCGTTTGCTTAAATTGGGGTTGTATACCCACTAAAGCCTTATTGAAATCTGCACAAGTATTTGAATACTTAAAGCATGCAGAAGATTACGGTTTAACAGTTAACGGTGCCGATAAGGATTTTGATGCTGTAGTAAAGAGAAGCCGTGGTGTTGCTGAAGGAATGAGCAAAGGTGTTCAATTCTTAATGAAGAAGAATAAAATTGAAGTAATTAAAGGCTATGGAACTTTAAAAGCTGGTAAAAAAGTTTCAGTTAAGGCTGAAGATGGTACTACTACTGAATACAGTGCAAATAACATCATTATTGCAACTGGGGCTAGAAGTCGCGAATTACCAAGCTTACCACAAGATGGCAAAAAAATAATAGGCTACAGAGAGGCAATGACCTTAGAAAAGCAACCTAAAAAAATGATTGTTGTTGGTAGTGGCGCAATAGGTATTGAATTCGCTTACTTCTATAATTCAATGGGAACTGAAGTTACCGTTGTTGAATATTTACCGAATATAGTACCTGTTGAAGACGAAGATATTTCTAAGCAATTAGAAAGAAGTTTCAAAAAAGCGGGCGTTAAGATTATGACCTCTGCAGAAGTTATTTCTGTCGATACTTCTGGTGATGGTGTAAAAGCAACCGTAAAAACCGCTAAAGGCGAACAAGTTTTAGAAGCTGATATCGTATTATCTGCTGTTGGTATTAAAACCAACATTGAGAATATAGGTTTAGAGGATGTAGGTATCGCTACCGACCGTGATAAAATTTTAGTTAACGATTATTACCAAACAAATATACCTGGTTACTATGCAATTGGTGATGTTACACCAGGGCCAGCTCTTGCACATGTTGCATCTGCAGAAGGTATTTTATGTGTTGAAAAATTAGCAGAAATGCACGTAGAGCCATTAGATTATGGAAACATACCTGGTTGTACTTATTGCTCTCCTGAAATTGCTTCTGTTGGTTTAACCGAGAAACAAGCAAGAGAAAAAGGTATCGATATTAAAGTAGGGAAATTCCCTTTCTCTGCCAGTGGCAAAGCAAAAGCTTCTGGTGCTTCTGACGGATTCGTAAAAGTTATATATGATGCCAAATACGGCGAATGGCTAGGTTGTCATATGATCGGTGCTGGCGTTACAGATATGATTGCCGAAGCAGTTCTTGGTCGTAAACTAGAAACTACGGGTCATGAAGTTTTAAAAGCTATTCACCCACACCCAACCATGAGTGAAGCTGTTATGGAAGCAACTGCAGCAGCTTATGATGAGGTTATCCATTTATAATTAATTACAATTTTATATAGCATGTTAAAATTATTTCGAGCAACAGCAATTTTAGAAGGAATCTCCTATTTGGCGTTGTTCGGGATAACCATGCCTTTAAAATATTGGGCAGAAATACCTGAACCAAATAAATGGGTTGGCTATGCTCATGGTGCACTTTTTATTGCCTTTATAGCACTAACCCTAATTGTAGGTTTCAAACACAAGTGGAGCTTTAAAAAAGTATTTATTTTTGGTATAGCATCACTTCTACCCTTTGCTACTTTTTATGTAGAAGAGAAATACTTAAGAACTGAAAAAGCCGACTAAGGCAAATTTATCATTAGAGTATGTAGTTCGTAAATTTTTTCATCAACAATATACTCACGATTCAATAGCTGCATTCGTACTTAAAAGAGTGTTTTGAGTAAATAAATAGGTTCTACTTTTTAAAATAAAAAACTCTCGATGGCTAAATCATAGCTTTTTAATCCGAAACCGAGAATTACACCACTTGCAGCTGGTGAAATATAAGATACATGCCTAAATTCTTCACGTTTGTGTGTATTTGATATATGCACCTCTATTACGGGAGTTTCAACCGCTTTTACAGCATCTCCTATACCAATAGATGTATGCGTATATGCAGCAGCATTTAAAACAATGCCATCATAGCTAAAACCTTTTTCCTGAATTTTAGAAATAAGTTCCCCTTCTATATTAGATTGAAAATACTCTAATTCAACATTCTTATATTTGAATTGTAGCTTTGAAAAGTAATCTTCAAAAGTTTCGGCACCGTATACATCTGGCTCCCTTTTTCCTAAAAGATTTAAGTTGGGACCATTAATTATGATAATCTTCATACATCAAAAATAACGAATGTTGCCGTACAATGAATTAGAAATACAAGAAGTAAATTAATCTTGCTTGCCTAAAGTATTTCACTAGCGACGAGTTCTATATTTAGGCTCAAGATTATAGACAATACCCAAGGTCACTGTAGACCATGTAGTTTCTTCAACATCTATACCAGTATAGGATAAATTAACCTCAACACTTGAACTCATTAAATAAGCAATTGTAGGTCTGTAATATAGACCACCTTCATTACCGTCACTAATCCCCATGGCATAACCTACATTACCACCAAATGAGAAATAATTCGATGTCCAAAAACGAACGCCTACAGATAATGGTAAAAACTGAACAGCTTCTTGTTCTTCTCTAATAATCGTTGTTTGAAATGTTTCTGCAAAACCATGAATATAACCTACAGCAGGTCCTACATCTACTACTTCACCTAACGGATACATGTATGAGAAATCCGCTCCAAGCACAACACTTACCGCTTCATTATAATCATCTAAAGGTATACCTGCCTGTATACCGAATTTAAATCCTTCTTGAGCGAAAATTCCGGTTGAAAGACATAAGGCTAATAGTAAAACAAAATACTTATTCATGGTTGATTGGTTTATTCTTACAAAAATAAAGGTAAGAGTAAGCTTACAGGCATCTTTGTTGTGAATACCATAAAAGTAGTTGTACATCCTACATTTGGGTAGGTCATATACTATATTACTATTATAAAATAGTACATATAAGTGCTTCTACAATTTTGATCAGCTATACTTTATTCCATACAGAAGTAATGTATTTTCTATCTTTAAACCATGAATTGGAAAGATGCTTTAAAAGATTTCACTGTATATCTTAAGCTAGAACGAGGGTTGTCCAAAAACTCTATTCTAAGCTATACAAGAGATATTGAAAAACTGATGTCTTTTCTTGATGGTCACTCCATAAGCACTAGCCCTTTGCTTATTGACAAAGACACAGTTCAACAATTTATATATGAAATTGCAAAAGTGGTTAACCCACGATCTCAAGCACGAATTATATCTGGACTTAAAAGTTTCTTCAACTATCTGATTTTTGAAGATTACCGAAAAGACAATCCGTTAGATTTAATTGAATCTCCAAAAATAGGTCGAAAATTACCCGACACCTTATCCGAAAATGAAATTGACAATTTGATACATGGCATTGATTTAAGCTCAGCTGAAGGGGAGAGAAATAGAGCTATGCTAGAGACATTATATGGTTGCGGATTAAGAGTATCTGAACTTATTGGTTTAAAAATATCTGATTTATTTTTTGAAGAGGATTTTATTAAAGTTACCGGCAAAGGAGATAAGCAGCGTTTTGTACCTATAAGTCCTGTAAATAAGAAGTATATTAATATTTATAGAAATGAAATAAGGGTTCATTTAAATATTCAAGAAGGCTTTCAAGATATCCTTTTTCTCAACAGACGAGGAAAACAACTTACTAGGGCTATGATTTTTACAATTGTAAAAAATCTGGCCGTAACCATCGGGTTACAAAAAAGCATAAGTCCGCATACATTCAGGCATTCTTTTGCCACACATTTACTAGAAAACGGAGCCGATTTACGATCTATTCAGCAAATGTTAGGACACGAAAGCATAACTACAACAGAAATATACATGCATGTAGACCGCTCGTATTTAGCTGAAGTAATGAATACTTATCACCCCAGAAAAGGCTATTAAAACCTTCATTTATTTCATAGAACAATACTACTGGTACTTCCTCCTGATTGGGTGGCTACAAAAACTTCCACAAACATGTTTAAGCTTCTTTTAATAAGCTATTGACCTAATCCTTAAACTGACTGTAATCCCTTTTAAACGGACGGATAATTAATCTAGCTTCTCTATCAAACCTAATGTAATTATATACCCAATTGATAAAGACTACCATTCTGTTCCTAAAGCCAATTAGAAAAAACAAATGAACGAACATCCATACAAACCAAGCAAAAACGCCTTGAAATCTGAATTTGTTAATATCGCAAACGGCTTTATTTCTACCAATAGTAGCCATACTACCCTTATCTTTATAGACGAAAGGCTTCATGGCTTTATGCTCTACTAACTTAATTAAGTTATCACCTAAAAGCTTCCCTTGTTGAATTGCCGGTTGCGCAACCATAGGATGTCCATGTGGGTTATCCACTGTAGCCATACAAGCAATATCTCCAATAGCGAATATTTCTGGATAACCGATTACTTGATTGAACTCGTTTACGTTTATTCTATTGCCACCAGCGACGACACCTTCACCATCTAAACCTGGAATAATTGCTCCTTTTACACCAGCAGCCCAAATTACAGCTGCAGAATCGAATTTTAAATCTGTTAATGTGGTAACGGTTTTACCATTATAACCTGTAACACGAACACCTTTCCAAACCTGAACACCTAATTTCTCTAAAAAGTCCTCTGCTTTTTTTGAAGCCTGAGCGCTGAAGCCCGGCAATAAACAATCGCCACCTTGCACAATATTTATCTGTGCTCTTCTGGTATCCAAATCTGGATAATCTTTTGGAAGTATACCTTTTTTAATCTCAGCCAAAGCACCCGAAAGCTCTACTCCTGTTGGACCACCACCAACGATTACAAAATTCATTAAGGCATCTCTTTCATGGTAATCATCTGTAAGAAGGGCCTGTTCAAAATTTTCCAATATTAAACTACGAAGATTTAAAGATTGCGGTATCGACTTCATCGACATAGCATTCTTTTCTATTTCTTTGTTACCAAAGAAGTTTGTTTCAGAACCTGTAGCAACAACTAAATAATCATAAGTAATATCACCGATGTTCGTATTCAATTTTTTACCTGCAGCATCAATATTCTCCACCGCCGCCAAACGGAAATAAAAATTATCAAAGCCAATTAGTACTTTACGCAATGGGTAGGCAATTGAATCTGGCTCAAGACCACCAGTTGATACTTGGTATAATAGAGGCTGAAAAGTATGGTAATTGTTCTTGTCTATAAGAACAACTTGCACTTCTTTTTTACTTAATTTTTTAGCTAGAGAAACTCCGCCGAAACCACCACCTATAATTACAATTCTAGGATAGCTTGAAAGTGGTATATTCATAGTATAGTACTTAAATGCAAAATTAAACAAATGGACTTCTACTTTAAAATAATAATGTGTTTTTAGTATCTTTAAGCCCTAACTCAAACAAACACCAAAATGCGTAAAACCCTTATTTTATTGGCGGTATTAAGTACTTCCATTTTTTCGATGAATGCTCAAAAGAGCGAAAAAGATATTATTAAAAAATTAGAGCAAAAAAGTGCCGATTACGGAAATATAGCTCAAAATATTTGGGAATTCGCAGAAATGGGATACCAAGAGGAACAAAGCTCTGGTTTACTACAAAAGACTTTACAAGACGCTGGATTTACCATTAAAAAAGGTGTTGCAGGTATACCAACAGCATTCATTGCAGAATATGGTAGCGGAAGTCCTGTAATCGCAATTATGGGTGAATTTGATGCTCTACCTGGTTTGTCCCAGAAAGCGGTTGCAGAAAAGGAATCTGCAGGAGCTGCTGCGGGTCATGCTTGTGGTCATCATTTATTTGGAACAGCTTCAACAGCTGCTGCAATTTCAACTAAAGAATGGTTAGACGCGAATAAATCTAAAGGTACTATTCGTTTTTACGGTACACCTGCTGAAGAAGGTGGTTCTGGTAAAGTATTTATGGTTCGTGAAGGTTTGTTCAATGATGTTGATATTGCGCTACATTGGCATCCAGGTGCACAGAATGCTGCAAGTGCCGGGGCCGCTTTAGCAAACAAGTCTGCAAAATTTAGATTTTATGGTGTTTCTGCACATGCTGCCGCATCACCAGAAAAAGGACGTTCTGCCTTAGACGGTGTTGAAGCTATGAATATGATGATAAATATGATGCGTGAGCACATACCACAAGAAGCGAGAATTCATTATGTAATTACAGCTGGCGGTAAAGCCCCTAATGTTGTTCCAGATTTTGCAGAGGTATATTACTATGCTCGCCATAATAGACGAGATGTAGTTGTAAATATTTTTGACCGTATGGTAAAAGCCGCTGAAGGTGCTGCTTTAGGTACAGGTACAACAATGGATTACGAAATGATCGGTGGAACACATGAGTTACTTCCAAATCTTACATTACAAAGGGTAATGCATGATAACTTATCTGAAGTAGGTGGTATGGAATACACTACTGAAGAAAAAGCTTTTGCAGATAAAATTGCAAAAACTTTAGGTCAAGAAAAGGCCGACCTTGCTACTGCTAAAAATGTACAGCCTTACAAAACCGAAGCAAGAGCTTTCGGTTCTACTGATGTTGGAGATGTAAGTTTCACTGTACCTACTGTAGGTTTTAGTACCGCTACATGGGTACCTGGCACTGCGGCTCATAGCTGGCAAGCTGTTGCAGCAGGTGGTACTTCAATTGGTAATAAAGGAATGATGATTGCTGCTAAAACATTAACTATGACCGCAATAGACTTGTTCAAGGATAAAAAATTGATTGAAACTGCTAAAGCTGAGTTCATAGAAAAGAGAGGTGCAGATTTTAAATATATACCACTTTTAGGAGATAGAGCACCTGCTTTGGATTATAGAAAATAGTCTAGCATTAATCTAGAATTTAAAAGTGCCAAGGTTAACTTGGTACTTTTTTTTATGTATTTATAGATTTATTGTAACAAATGAAACCAACCGTAGACTAACACCATAAGAACAGCCAACCAATAGTGAATAAAGACCTTGAACACAAATTTGTGACCGAGTTACAGGACAATCAAAATATTGTCCATAAGGTGTGTACCCTGTATACAAATGACCGAGACTCTCACAATGACCTTTTTCAAGAAATCACTATTCAATTATGGAAGGCATATCCCAAATTTAGGGGCGATGCTAAGTTTAGTACATGGATGTATCGGGTAGCACTGAATACTGCCATAACCCTATATAGAAAGCGTAAAAGAAGAATTGATACTGCTGATTATGAGTCTATAATTTTTAGAATTAAGGCCGAAGAGTATGATGAGACTGAAGAATTACAATTGAAACTGATGTATAAAGCAGTTAAGCAATTGAATGATGTTGATAAGGCTTTAGTATTCTTATATCTTGAAGATAAAAATTATGCTGAAATATCGGAAACTTTAGGTATAACCGAAGTAAATGCAAGAGTAAAAATGAATCGTATCAAAACAAAATTAAGAACCATTTTGAATCCATAAGCGTATGACGGACGAACTGGAATTATTAAAGAGAGACTGGCAGAAGAAGGAATTTGATGTCCCTAAACTCAGCTATGAAGAGATACATAAAATGATTTGGAAGAAATCTTCCTCTATTGTTAAGTGGATACTCATTATAAGCATATTAGAATTTACCGTACCTCACTTATTATATCTTTTACCTTCAATGCGCGAGGGTATGGAAATATATGATAAAATAGGAATATCTAAGTACCTTCTAATTCTATCTGGTTTCACCTATTTAATAGCGTTTTACTTTATATTTCAGTTTTACAAAAGATTCAAAGAAATATCGGTTTTAGATAATTCTAAGAACTTGATGAAGAAAATAATTAAAACCAGAAAGACAGTAAAACATTATGTGATTTTTTCTTTATCGATGATAATGGTCACTATCATAATGATGGTAATTGGTGTTTACCTAAACGACAATATCATCCTTGCCTTCCCTGAATTAAAAGATAGTCTAGAAAACATATCGCAAGAAAAACTAAAAATTACTATTATGCTTTCCATTGGTATATTCGGCATCGTGTTAACTTTAGCTATGGGCGGTATTTACTTTTTACTTTACGGGCTATTACTTAGAAAATTAAAACAGAATTATAGTGAATTAAGACATTTAGCAGTTTAAGAATTTTTCCACTTACGCTGCTTATTCTCTTCTTCGTAGGCTATTAAATCTTTCTTAGAAATTACTTTTAAGAATGAAGGATGTTGCTCAATAGCATATTCTAATTTCTCTATGATAGAATCTGTAGATTCATTGTCATAATCGATATCTAAAGGTTCTTTTATAACCATAGATTGAAGAATTCCTTTTTTCTTGACCCGAAGTCCTTTTTTATCAAAAGAACGTCTAAAACCATCAATTACTACAGGAACAACTATTGGTCTGTATTTCTTTATAATGTGCGCAGTACCTTTTCTTAGTGGCTTCCATGGCGTAGTAGTACCTTGAGGAAATGTAATTACCCAGCCATCGTTCAAAGCTTTTCCAATACTTGAAATATCGCTCATCTTCACCTGTCTTTTTACATCTTGCCCTTCTGCACGCCAAGTTCTTTCAACACTAACAGAACCTGCATAAGCCATAATTTTGGTTAACAGACTTTTCCCCATCGTTTCTGCTGCCGCAACATAATACATATTCAATTTAGGCTGCCATATGTACCCTAAATTTTTAATGGAATCTTCTCTCCCACTCAAACTTGCATTGAATACATGAAACATAGCCACTACATCTGCAAAATAAGTTTGATGATTACTTACAAACAGCACATTTCTATCTGGCAGGTTTCTGATAATATCAGAACCTTCAATTTCTAATGTATTAAATCCCTTGTAGCGTTGATGCGATAGCAAGGCCAAAATACGAATTAGCCACTTTTTAATATATAAATTATGCCCGAAAGGGTTCTTATCAAATAATCCCATAGAATGCTAAAATAATTAAATATGCCTTACAACACCTGCTTTAATAACTCTTTAATCTCATTCAACATCATTGCGGTTGCGCCCCAAACGATATAACCGTTTAATTCAAAGGCTGGTACTTCAAAATCTTTCGCATATGACGTCGTTAATTTTTTAGAAACAACTTTATTTTCATCTAAAAAGTCCACTATCGGAACTTCTAATATTAATTCAACCTCAGTATCTTGTTTTACAAATGGTTTTGGATTTTTATACAAACCTATATAAGGTTGCACTATAAAATTACTTGGTGGTATAAAAATCTCTGAAATTTGTTTTACTAAAGTAACATCATTAGGTCGTACACCTACCTCTTCATGTGTTTCTCGTAATGCCGTGGTCAATAGTCCATCATCAGACTTTTCTGCTTTGCCTCCTGGAAAACCAACCTGATTGGAATGTACTCCCTCATAGGTTTTACGCAATATCAGCAATAAGTTTGTATTTTGATTCACCGTAGGATAAAACAATGCCATAACAGCGGCCTTCCTTGGATTTTTCTTTGCAACATTGATCCTTTTTAAATCTTCTAACCGACTTTCTGGAGCCATTTTATATTGTGAAGCCTCTCCCGGTAGCGGTAGATCCTTTATTTTTGATATTCGTTGTTCAAAAAAATTGAAATCCATGCGTTCACTTAAATTCTATACGTTTTTTTTCGTTGCTGTTCTTGCTCTAGCTAGCTGTAAAGATACTTCTAAGAAAGTTGTTGATACAACTACAACAGCAGAAGTAACTATAGACTCAACTAAAATTACTAAAAATAAAGAAGGTGAGGATAAATTAGAAGAAGCCTTTGAACTTGACGAAGACAATGCTATCGATTTCTTTTTCAATTATGAAAAGACCTTAACATCTAACAAGGTGAAAATTACTACCAACCTTGGTAGCTTTACAGTTGAATTATATGATAACGTACCCTACCACAGGGCAAACTTTATATACCTAACCGAAAAAGGATATTTCGATTATACTCAATTTCATAGAGTGGTGAAAAATTTTATAATTCAAGGAGGCAATTCTGATGACCAAAGAACTGGTAAAAAAAGAACTGACATAGGTAGGTATTTGTTACCGCCAGATACTAAAAAAGGTCATAAACATCATAGAGGTACTATTTCTATGCCCAGTAGCGAAATGGACAATCCACATATGCTAGCCTCCCCTTTTGAGTTTTTTATTGTAGTTACCGATCCTGGATCATACCATTTAGATGGTGATTACACTCCATTTGGCAGAGTCATTGAAGGAATGGATGTGGTTGACAAGATTAATAATCAGCCTGTTGAAAAAGGAGATTGGCCATTACAAAACATTTATATTGAAAAAGCGGAAGTACTAAAATAGTTATTGCTTTTTGTCGAATTAATATAAAATCAATTAAGCACTTTCCCGATAGATGTTTGGCAATGAAATTTTAAATCGTACTGCCAAAACACGCATGATAATAATAGTAACTATGGCCATAGAGTAGGCAATAGTGTTGTCAATTGGAAATTGAATTAAAAGAAAGTAAACCAAACCACCTAATATACAAACGGTTGCATATATTTCCTTTCTAAATATCACCGGAATTTCATTACATAAAATATCACGTATTACACCGCCGAAACAAGCTGTAATAGTACCTAAAGCAATACACATTACCGGAGGTAAATTTGCAGCTAAGCCCTTTTCTATTCCTACCATAGTATATAATCCTATACCAATAGTATCAAACAGAAATAAGGATTTTCTAACGTATTTCAATTGTTTTACAAAGATAATTGCCAACAATACTGTTATTACTATTATCAACAAATGCATAGGTGCATTCATCCATCCTACAGGTTTTATACCTATTAAAAGATCCCGTAAAGTTCCACCACCAACTGCTGTTACAAATGCAATAATTAGCACACCAAAAACATCTAATCTTTTATCCATGGCAACCAAAACTCCAGATATTGCAAATGCAATGGTTCCTAAAATATCAATGATGAAATAAAACATTATCTACAGCTTTTGAGTAAAGTAATTATAATCCTTTAAAACAGTATTTAGATACGCTATATCGTATAATTCTGAATTGGTCTGCAAGATACTATCTACTTTATCCCTAAGTGCTTTTAATGTCTTAAAATCATTACTTTTTTTAGCTATACCAAAGGTTTCTTTGATCAGTCTTACATCCTTATCGGTCAACATGGTAACATTCATAAATTGAGGCACATAAGTATCTTCAACTTCTTCTAGTATGGTATGTGAAACGGTTGTTTTATTCTTAGTACTAATAACTACGGTACCTGCGGCGGCATCACCTAAGCGTTGTCTTTTTTCAGAAAATAAAATAGTAAGAATCCCTATTGATCCTACAAAAATCCAAATATCTACCAAGCGTAGCATCCATCTAATTAAATAATTGCTCCAATTTACTGGTGATCCGTCAACTTTCACCACCCGCATTTTCATAAGCATTTTACCTACAGTTCTACCATTAAACATAATATGCATCAGCAAACTATAAAACATAGCAGGTAAGGTAATTAGGGCAACTATTCCTCTTTGTGTCCACCCGTCATCGTAAATATAACCTATAGAATCACCTATTAAATTTACCAAAGCATAATAGAGATACAGTATAAAGGCATCGATAAAAAATGCTACAATTCTCTCACCTATACCAACAATAGTATAATTAAGATTGACATTTTGCGTTGTATTGATTTGGAGGTTATTCATTAAGTCTTAAATTTAACAAGGTAAAAATAGTTTATGCGCGAAGCTGCTTTTGTAAGGCAAAATAAGGAAAAATGGATAGCATTCGAAAAGGCTATCAACCTAGGTGCTACTACAAACCCAGATAAACTTGCTAATGGCTATATTCAACTGACCAATGATTTGGCTTATGCGCAAACGTATTACGCAGAAAGTAAGACTTTATTGTATTTAAACGGATTAGCGTCACAAGCGCACCAAAAAATTTATAATAATAAAAAAGAAAGTCGAAACAGGATTTTTAGTTTTTGGAAGACGGAATTTCCACTTTTCTTTAAGCAGTACCATAACACATTAGGCATCGCATTTTTAATCTTTATCATAGCCTCAGTCATTGGCTCGCTTTCAGCCCTAAATGATGCAACTTTTGTACGTTTAATACTAGGTGATGCCTATGTTAATGAAACCCTTAACAATATTTCTAACGGAGATCCTGCCGCGATTTATAAAGGTGGAAGTGAAATTGGATCTTTTTTAGGAATTACCATAAACAATATTAGAGTCGCCTTTCTTGCCTTTGCTTTTGGTGTTATCACCAGTATTGGTACTGCTTACATTCTTTTTAGCAACGGTGTTATGCTCGGGGCATTCATTACTTTTTTTTACACAAAAGACGTATTCTTTGAAGCCAATAAACAAATTTGGCTACACGGAACTATAGAAATTTCTGTAATAATTATAGCTGGTTGTGCCGGTTTAATTATGGGCAACAGTATTCTTTTCCCTAAAACCTATTCTAGACGTGTGTCATTTATGAAAGGAGCCAAAGACGGCCTTAAGGTTGTTGTTAGCACTATTCCCTTTTTTATTATTGCTGGGTTTATTGAAGGCTTTATTACACGTTATACCAGCATGCCAAATTGGTTGGCATTTCTTATAATAGGTGCTTCATTATTTCTAATCATATTTTATTACATAGTATACCCCATTTTACTTAACAACCAACATGAAAGACAATTACATACCGTTACGAGTAAACCGTGATTTTGGCGGAATAATTTCCGTTTATTTTGACTTTTTTAAACAGAATATTAAAAACTTTACTAATGTTTTTATTAGCTACAACGGCGTTTTCTTGATAGGTCTTTTAATAACTAGCTATTTACTAGTATCCGGTTTTTTAGGAATGATTGCCCAAGAAACAGGTCAGAATTCTTTTAATGGCGGTAATGATTTTGAGCTAGACTATTACATATACTTAGGTATTGGTGGCTTTTTATTTGTAATTATCTTTTTAGGGGTTGCTTTTCTTAACTATTCATTATCTACTAGTTATATGATAAAATATGTAGAAACCAGGGATTCTAATGTAGATAAAAAAGAGGTTTGGCAATTAGCAAAAAGCCAATTTGGAAATATTGCGCTCTTCGTTCTTTTATTAGTGCCAATTTATATCGCTTTCATTATAGCAGCAATTATATTGGCCATAATACCATTAGTAGGATTTTTTGCCCAATACATAGTTCAGTTTTTCTTAACGGCATGGATAGGTGTTTCATTTTTTGATATGCTAGAAAAGAAAAAAGGCGTTACAGAAGCATTAAGCGAAGGCTGGAAATTAGTAACCTCTAATTTTTGGAAGTCTGTAGGTGTCAATTTTATTATGGGATTACTACTAGGTCTATTATTAATGATAGTTTTAATCGTACCTGGTATTATCATTGGTATATATACATTTCACGTAGTCGAAAACAATGTAGACTACTCCCACTCCATCGTTTCTACCATTGTATATACTTTAGGCACTTGTCTTATATTAATTATTGCAGTTTACGGGCAATGTCTTACTCAGTTTGTTAATGGTATTTTATATTATGCTTTGCACGAAAAGACATATAATGAAAACACTAGAGCTACTATAGATCAAATAGGCCAAAACGATTAATTTGAAATATTTCATTCTCCTCATATTTTTTCAGTTAGTTACCCTTTGCTCGTTTGCACAGGTAAAGAATGATAGCATCATAAAGATTGACTCTTCATCTGTATTGACATCTAGAAGTATTGAAGAAGACCTTTCTAAAAAGTATACGGGAGATGAGTTTAATTACACTTTTAAAACAGGAGAATCTCAAAACATTTTGGCTCGATTTATTAATTGGATTGGGCAAGGATTATACAACGTTTTTGGTATAACATTATCCCCCCAATTGCTTCAGGTCATTGAATATTTCATATACTTTTTACTTGTTATTTTGGCAATATATCTTATTGTCAAAGTACTTATCAATGAAAGTTTCAATTCTATTTTTCAGAAAAAAGCAAAAACAATAAATGATATAAACCTTACGGAAGAACACATAGAGGGTATTGATATAAATAACCTTTTAGATTCGGCATTAAAAGAAAAAGATTACAGACTTGCTATACGTTATCAGTTTCTTCTAACGCTACAAAAATTATCTAAAAATGATATTATTGAATGGCATTTTGATAAAACAAACTCTGATTATTTAACCGAAATTAAACAGCCCCAACTGCAAAATGGATTTAAAAAAATTACTTACCTGTACGATTATATCTGGTATGGTGAGCAAACTATAGATGATATTAAATACAGTAAATCGATTTTAGATTTCGAATTGATAAACAAACTAATAAAACCATAATTTGGGGAAGCGTTCTAAAATAATACTTAGCCTTTTAGTTACTGTGCTTATTGGCATCATAGTAACAGAAATCGTGCGTCCTCGACCTATTAATTGGCGACCTTCATACACTTCTATTTCTAAAATTCCGTTCGGTTGTTATGTTCTTTTTAATGAACTTCCCTCCATTTTTCCTGATAGTGAAATAGAGAAAGTAAAGAAAAGCGTTTATGATGTTCTTATTGAAAATGACTCTACTACCATCTCTAACTATGTAATGATTAATGATTATATCTATTTAGATGAGCAAGAAACTAATCAAGTTTTAAAATATGTTGAAAATGGCAATCAAGTGTTCATAGCCAGTAGCAATTTTACAGGGCAATTAGCAGATACTTTAAATATTGAAATTAGCCAACAATATGATATTCAAGAAGACTCTGTAAAGGCATCTTTCTCCAATCAAAGTTTTAAAAAAGAACATTTTTATTTTGCTAGAGGAGTCGACCCCGCTTATTTTACAAGTGTTGATACTGTTAATACAGAAATACTTGGACACATACAGTTTAAAACCTTAACGTTTTTAGAAAACGAGACCGAAGAAATAAAAACAAGAACAAATTTTATAAAAACATCTTTTGGAAAAGGAAGTTTTATCATAAACACCCTACCCATTGCATACTCTAATTATTACGTTCTAGGCGAAAATAGCAACTACAGCGTACAAAGTTTCTCATACTTAAAAGACCACCTTTTATACTGGGACGATTATAAAAAATCTGGTCGTAAAGTAATTACTTCGCCAATGCGATTTGTACTAAATCAGCCTGCCTTAAAATGGAGCTATTATTTATTGATTGTTGGATTATTACTTTTTGTCATCTTTAAAGCCAAACGAGAACAACGCATTATACCAATCATAAAACCGCTTGAAAACTCTTCTGTAGAATTTGCAAAAACTGTTGGATCGCTCTATCATCAACATAGAGATTATAATAATTTAAACGATAAAAAAATTACCTACTTCTTAACTTACATTAGAAATAGATATTACGTAAACACCACTGTTTTAGATGAAAAATTAATTACTCAATTAAGTGCCAAAGCAGGAAAATCTACAGAAGAAACAAAGATTCTAATTGAATTCATACTCAGTCTAAAAAATAAACCTACACATACTGAGCAAGACTCTTTGACCCTTGCTCAGAAAATAAATACATTTAAACAATCTTATGGAAGATAATATACAAGATGAAAATAACGTAGAATTTAATTCGCGAATTGATCTTACCAAGCTTCAAGATTCTGTAGCAAGAGTAAAATCAGAATTAGGCAAAGTTATAATTGGTCAACAAGAAATGATCGAATTATTAATCGTCTCTATTTTAGCCAACGGACACTCGCTTATAGAAGGTGTACCAGGTGTAGCCAAAACCGTTACCGCTAAACTTTTGGCTAAAACGATGAATGTAGACTTTAGCCGAATTCAGTTTACGCCAGACTTAATGCCTAGTGATATTTTAGGAACTTCTATTTTCAATGTAAAGACTTCTGAATTCGAATTTAAGAAAGGCCCTATATTCTCTAATATTATTCTGATAGATGAAATAAACAGAGCTCCGGCAAAAACCCAAGCTGCTCTTTTTGAAGCTATGGCAGAGCGACAAATTACTATTGACGGTAATGAATTTGAAATGCAACCTCCTTTTTTAGTTTTTGCCACTCAGAATCCAATAGAACAAGAAGGAACCTACAGATTACCAGAGGCACAATTAGATCGTTTCCTTTTTAAAATAAATGTACACTACCCTACTTTAGAAGAGGAAATACAGATTTTAGAGAATAAACACCAACAGAAAAATACAAATGTCGAAGCTTTAATTGATTCGGTTCTTTCTGCAGAACAGATTGCATCTTACCAACAAGTTATTAAGGATATTATCGTCGAAGATAATTTGTTGAAATATATAGCCGCAATCGTCAATAATACAAGAACCAATGCCAATCTATATTTAGGCGCATCACCTAGAGCATCTATTGCAATATTAGAAGCTTCAAAAGCAGTCGCTGCTATTAATGGTAGAGATTTTATAACTCCCGATGATATAAAGAAGGTCGTAGGTCCTATTTTATGTCATAGAATAATACTTACACCTGAACGTGAAATGGAAGGTTATACTGCCGAAAAAATGATTAAAGACCTTATTCAAACTATAGAAATTCCAAGATAAAATTCTGTGAAAAAAGTCTTTAAAAATATTTTTCTTCAAAAAAGGTTCTTCCTTGCTTTAACAGGGGTAATCCTTTGCTTTTTGGTATCCTATATTTTTGAGAATTTTACTTTCGTCGCCAAGTTGTTATTCTATCTATTTTTAGCGTTAATCATTGTAGATGTGGTATTACTATTCTTATCAAAAGGTAGTATTGTTGCTTACAGGATAGTACCTGACAAGCTCTCGAACGGAGATGAAAACAGTATCAAGATTAAGGTGACTAATCAATATTTATTTTCATGTAATGTCAACATTATAGATGAACTTCCATTTCAATTCCAGAAGCGTGATTTTAGTTTTCGGGGTGTATTAAAATCTGGAGAACAAAAATTCTATTCCTATAATGTTAGACCCGTAGAAAGAGGTGTTTATAGTTTTGGGAATTTAAATGTTTTTGCCTCATCTACTGTTGGTTTTTTAGCTAATAAATATACGTTTGACCATGACAAAGAAGTTCCAGTATATCCTTCATTCCTGCAACTTCGTAAATATGACCTCTTAGCTTTTAGCAATCGACTACTAGAATTTGGCATAAAAAAAATTCGTCGCATTGGGCATACTATGGAATTTGAACAAATCAAGGACTATATACAAGGCGATGATATTAGAAACATAAACTGGAAAGCAACTGCCAAAAGAGGTCAGCTAATGGTCAACCAGTTTCAAGATGAAAAATCTCAACCCATATATTCCATTATAGATAAAGGGAGGGTCATGAAAATGCCTTTTAACGCTCTAAGTTTATTGGATTATGCCATCAACGCTACATTAGTCATTAGTAGTATTGCACTCAAAAAGAATGACAAAGCGGGTATGTTCTCCTTTAGCAATAACATAGAAAATAGAGTTGTTGCAGAACGTAGAAGCTCACAAATGAACCTTATTCTAGAGACACTTTATAATCTAAACACTAATTTTGTGGAGAGTGATTTTAGCAGGTTATATATTGATGTAAAAAGAAATTTAACCCAAAGAAGTTTACTATTGCTTTACACTAATTTTGAAACATTAGATGCTTTACACAGGCAATTACCCTTTTTACAAGCAATTGCAAAACAGCATTTATTGGTGGTGATATTCTTTGAGAATTCTGAACTGATATCTTACGCTAAAGAGAAACCGAATAGCACCTTAGCAGTTTTTGAACAAGCTATTGCAGAGAAATTTATATACGAAAAGCAGTTGGTCGTTAATGAACTACGTAAGTACGGAATACAAACAATTTTGACCAAACCTGAGGATTTAACCATTAATACAATTAATAAATATTTGGAAATAAAAGCTAAAGGATTGTTGTAAATTATCTAAGTAAGTAAGCAGCTTGTAGTTCAGAGTTTATGTCCCCAGTGCCATTTTCAACAAACAATGGTAAGTCTAATTTATTTTCAGTATCTAGATTTATAACCAAGCAACCGCAATTTTTACCTCTTCTATTTCCTCCTCTACCACTGCTTTCATTACCTAAAAAAACCTCTAGAGCTAAAGCAGATATTACACCGCCAATAGTGGTAAAAATCACATCTCTTGTTTCCCACTCAGCACCTCTAGATGAATCATACAAAGCCTCCTTGGCTAAACCTGCCGTAAAAGCACTTCCTACAGCTCCAGCCCATCTCCAACCTGATTTTCCATTAGATAGTTTATGAGCAGCATAACCTCCTACTCCTCCAATCACCACACCAGCACCTAAATGCTTAGCAGCATCAGCACTAGTCTGTGCGTAAGAATTGAAACACGTAAAAGTCAATAACAGACATATAATAAATTTCATTTTACAGGGAGATTTTTTTTTGATAACGTAAATTTTAAAATAAAAGTATATTATTTAGCAAACGTAATTAGTGCTATTCTCAACTTATTGCATCATATTTTCAAAGCATATTATTGATGTAAACTTCTATCAAAATTTTCGACTAATTTGTCATATAATAATATAAAAAAATGAAAACTATTTTACATAAATCTGATACCAGAGGTCATGCTGATCATGGTTGGTTAAATTCATACCATAGTTTTAGTTTCGCAAACTACCACGATGCTGAACGAATGAATTTTGGAGTATTAAGAGTACTAAATGATGATACGGTTGCTGCAGGTAGAGGATTCGGAACACACCCTCATAGCAACATGGAAATTATTTCAATTCCGTTAGAAGGTGATCTTCAACACTTGGACGATATAGGCAACTCAACAGTCATTAAGGCTGGTGATGTACAAGTTATGAGTGCTGGCACCGGTGTTTCGCATAGCGAGTATAACAAGAATAAGGATCAGGCGGTTAAATTTTTACAGATTTGGATTATGCCGAATAAAGAAGGAGTTATCCCTCGTTATGACCAAATCTCAATTAAAGATATTGCAACGAAAAATAATTTGTATCAAATTCTTTCTCCAAACCCTAATGATGCCGGTGTGTGGATTCATCAAAATGCCTGGTTTCATCTTGGCGATTACGAATTGGAAAATACAGATTCATACACCGTAAAACAGAAAGGCAACGGAGTTTACATATTTGTCTTGGAAGGAGAATTTGAATTTGAAAATCAAAAACTAAACAAACGCGACGGACTAGGAATTTGGGATATCGATACTATTAATTTTAAAACAAATGGTAATTCGAAAATATTAGTAATGGAGGTTCCTATGAGTTTTTAATTACTAAATCGTTTAAAAGAATAATCAAGCTTAAAAAGGCACTAAAAAAAGGTGTCTTTTTAAATTTTAATACCACTACTTTCTTATATTTAAGTAAAATATGATAACGTTAAGAACTCCCCCCAATTCTTCATATTTTTCACTTTGAGTTTTAGCACAAAAAAACTCAGTCATTTAACTTTCAAAAAATAACATACATTAAAATAGATAGTTTGTCTGAACAAAGTATGACATTAATCAAAAAACCTTTGAAGAATAGTAAGTTCTTAGATGAATTTGGCTTGATAACCATTATATCTTCAATTTTCACATTTGCCGTATTTATATATGCTCTAATTTTTCTTTCCTACATAGAACAAGTACTATCATTTATTGTCGCTCTAGGTTTCGGCATTGGTTTTATTTTTAATCGTTTAGGGTATCATAAAACCACCAGAATTTATATGACCTTGTTTCCTCCGGTCATGTTCATGAGTCTTATATTTTTAATAGGCGGCTTTTTTGGTCAGGCTGTTGCCTTCGCCACTATGGGTTTCTTAGCATATATAGGGTATCGTAGAAATCCAAGATTAAGAAACTTAATTATTACTTTTGATATTCTTGCATTTATTATTCCGACCATTTACATTTCGATTTACGAACCCATTTTAGGTACTATTGATGTACCATTTGATGAAGTTTTTGCCTTCTTGGCCTGCTTGGGCTGGCTATCTCTAACGTTTAGAATTTATGATGAGAATAAGACTAAAACATATACTACAGATTTAGAAAATCATATTACAGCTTTAAAAGAGAGCGAATTGAATTTAAAAAAAGCTCAAGATGGCTTAAAATTTCAAAACAATAAGCTGGCTGTTTTAAACAATGAGTTAAAACTAAAGAATACCCATATCGAAGAATTCACTTTTATTGTAACACATGATTTAAGAGGTCCTTTAAACAACATCAATGTCATTGCCAAAGAGTTAGAAAATCAACACCAAGCTAACAATTATGCTAATTTCGATAACTTTCTAAAACATTTACAAGGCAGTTCTTCTAGGCTAACAAATTTAGTCGAGGGTCTTTTAAAGTACGCTGAAATTGGAAATTCTAGCGGAATGGAAACGGTAAATATTACCAAAATCATTCAACTTGTATTAGATGATCTATCTGAAAGAATTAAGGAAACTAATGCTACAATTCATTTAGGTGAAATGCCAATACTTACAGCAAGACCTAACGATATAAGAATGCTATTCCAGAACTTAGTTCACAATGCGCTAAAATTCAAAACTTCCGATAAAGAACCCATAATCACTATTTCTTCGGAAAAGAAGTCAAATGAGTATCTATTCAGTGTTGCAGATAATGGTATTGGAATTCCAAAAGAGCATAAAGAGAATATATTTAATGCTTTTCATAAATTACATAACCAGTCTAAATTTGAGGGATCAGGTATTGGACTTTACGGAAGTAAGAAAATAATAGACCATCATTTAGGTAAAATATGGGTAGTCTCAGAAGAGAACGTTGGTAGCACCTTCTACTTTACTATACATGATAATTTATTAGAATCTAATTAAATATAGGAGCCAATTTTTAAATTTTAACCAAATTATAATTCAATGAAGAAGTTAATTACGCTATTAATCTTATTCTTTATGAGTAATGGTTACGCTCAAGACCCGCCTATAAAACTTGGAGTTGCGGGACTCACCCATGGTCATGTTGGTTGGATTTTAAGTAGGGAAGTTCAATCGGATATTAATATGGTAGGTATAGTTGAAACCAATACAAAACTAGCAGAAAGACTTTCAAAAGAATTCGGTTTTTCAATGGATATTGTTTTTAGTTCTATGGACGAAATGATAAAAGCTGTAAAACCAGATGCCATAGCAGCTTTCGGCAATATTAAAGATCATTTAATGGTCGTTGAAGCGGCTGCACCAAATGGCATTCACGTAATGGTTGAAAAACCATTGGCTACCACATTAGAAGAGGCTCTTAAGATTAATGCCCTCGCAAAAAAACATAACATTCAAGTATTAACCAATTATGAAACCTCTTGGTACGAAACTAATGTTAAGGCCAACAATTTATTAAAGCAGGGTACAATTGGAGAATTAAGAAAAGTAATTATTAGAGATGGTCATAAAGGTCCAAAAAAGATTGGCGTTTCAAATGAATTCTTAGAATGGTTAACAGATCCTGAATTAAATGGTGGCGGTGCCATTACTGATTTTGGTTGTTACGGAGCTAATTTAATGACTTGGATAACCAATGGTAAGATACCAAATAGTGTTACCGCCGTCACTCAACAACTACAACCAGAAAACAACCCTAATGTTGATGATGATGCCACTATTATTTTAACCTATGACAATGAAATGGCAATTTTAGAACCTTCTTGGAACTGGCCAATAGGAAGAAAAGATATGGAACTTTATGGTACAAAAGGTGCTATTTACTCTGACAACCCTACGCAACTAAGATTAAGATTATCAAAAGGATATAGTGACTATACAGAAGAAACTTTTCTTTTACCAGAACGTGACAAACCATATGATGATCCTTTTTCCGTTTTTGCAAGTGTCATCAAAGGTAATCTTGTTTTGGAACCTTTTAATGTATACTCATTGGAAAACAACCTTATAACAATGCAAATTCTACAAGCTGCTATTAACAGTGCCAAGAGTGGAACGACCATTAAACTAAAAACTAATTAAACCTCAACAACTATACTTTATATTATGAAGCATTTACTCACCACCCTATTTCTAATTACAATTCTCAATGGATATTCCCAAAATTCAATTATTGGATTTACACCCGAGAATACCGACAAACAATTACAGCTAGAAAAAAGCTTTGAAGAAAAATTAAACGCAACAAATCTTGATACTTGGATGCAGAAAATGGCTGCCGAACCTCATTGGGTTGGCACTAAATTCGGAGAAGAGAATGCAAAATGGATTAAAAACCAGTTCGAGTCTTGGGGTTATGATGCAAAAATAGAGACCTACCAAATTCTATTTCCTTATCCTACAGAAAGGGTTTTAGAATTAACAGGACCTACTCAATACAAAGCCAAATTAACGGCAGTACCTGTAGAAGGCGATCCTTTTACCGCGCAAGGCGATGCATTACTACCTAGCTATAATGCATTTTCTATCGATGGCGATGTAGAGGCTGAATTGGTTTTTGTTAATTACGGAATACCGAAAGATTACGAAGAATTAGAGAAACTTGGTATCAGCGTTAAAGGTAAAATAGTAATTGCTAAATATCAAGGTTCATGGCGAGGTATTAAACCAAAACTGGCCGCCGAGAAAGGAGCTATAGGTTGTATTATCTACTCCGATCCAGAAGATGACGGTTATGGACAAGGAGATGTTTACCCAAAAGGTGCTTACAAGAATAAAACCGGTGTACAACGTGGTTCGGTAATGGATATGCCTACATACCCTGGAGATGTATTAACTCCTGGATATGGAGCTACAAAAGATGCGAAAAGATTAGACAGAAAAGATGCCCCGACGATTACAAAAATTCCTGTACTACCAATTTCTTACGAAGATGCGCTTCCACTTTTATCTGCTTTAGATGGTACAGTTGCGCCAGAATCTTGGAGAGGTGGGTTGCCAATTACGTATCATATTGGTCCTGGACCAGCAAAAGTTCATTTAAAACTTACGTTCGACTGGAAACTGGTACCTGCCCATAATGTTATCGCAACGCTAAAAGGAACAGAATTCCCTGATCAGTGGGTAATGCGCGGTAATCATCATGATGCATGGGTACATGGTGCAAATGACCCAATAAGTGGTTTGGTTGCTCTTATGGAAGAAGCAAGAGCTATTGGCGAGCTTGCAAAAAAAGGTCAAAAGCCAAAACGTACCTTGGTATTTTGCGCATGGGATGCTGAAGAACCAGGATTAATTGGATCTACAGAATGGGTTGAAGACCATAAAAAAGAACTGCAAGAAAAGGTAGTCGCCTATATTAATACCGATGGTAACGGGCGTGGTTTTTTAGGTGCTGGCGGCTCGCACTCTCTACAAGCTATGGTAAGTGAAGTGGCAGGCACTGTTGTTGACCCACAAACTAAGGTTTCTGTTAAAGACCGCAGAATTGCAGCGAACATGGTAAATGGCGGCGATGACTCTTTTAAATTGTATGCATTAGGTTCTGGGTCAGATTATACTCCGTTTATTCAACATGCCGGTATTGCTGCTTTAAACTTAGGTTTTGGTGGTGAAAATGGCGGTGGTGAATACCACACTATTTATGATACCTATCCGCATTACAAAAGATTTAAAGATCCAGAATTTGCGTATGGTGTAGCTTTAGCCAATACTGCGGGTCTAATTACCTTACGTTTAGCAAATGCCGATGTTATTCCTTTAAACTTCTCGCAATGGCAATCTACTATTTCAAATTATCTTACCGAGATTATCGATGAGACTGAAAGTATGCGAAAAGAGGTATTGAAGCACAATAAAATGATTGCATTAAATACATATCAATTTGCTGCTGATCCAACCAAAAAAGTTAAAACTCCAACGAAGAAAGAACTTATTCCTTATATTGATTTTTCACCTTTACAAAATGAACTTGTAGAACTTGAAGCTACGATTACCGAGTTTGAAAAAATCAATACTGCTACTCTTTCTAAAAAATCGATTGATGAGCTAAATAAAAGTTTGATGAAAGCTGAACATATGCTTACCTCTGAAAAAGGTTTACCTCGTAGACCATGGTTTAAGCACCAAATTTATGCACCCGGATTTTATACTGGATACGGCGTAAAAACTTTACCTGGTGTAAGAGAGGCTATCGAACAAAAAAATTGGGTAGAGGCACAAGAACAAATTGAAATTTTGACAACAACATTTAAGAATTTCAATACTTATATAAAAGACGTAACTAAAAATCTAAAATAATTATTATGGACTCAAATTATATAAAAGTATTCGGTGGCAATAGCATTGTTGCACATCGCATAGAACTAGCATTAAAAGAGAATAACATAGAACCTATTTTAAAAGATGAAACAGAATCTGCCCGCCTTGCAGGTTTTGGTACTCCTTTACCTGAATTAGTAGAAATTTATGTTCATAAAGATCAGGAAGAAAAAGCACTATCTTTAATCAACGAACTAAACTAACATCAATAAAAAGCCTCCATTAATGGAGGCTTTTTTTATTCGTATTCTAAAATCCTATCCTTTACTCAATGGTGTAATTTCTAGTTTTCTGAATTCTACAGGACCATGATCTCCTTGAATCATAATAGGTCCAGCCGCTGCCTCATTATTATCTAAAGCACCACCGGTCATCGACTCAATATTTTGGTTAGAAATAATCGTTTTACCATTAGCTACAATTGTAACACGTCTACCAATTAAAGTAATATCGAATATTTGCCACTCCCCTGCTTTCATAGCTACATTTTCATTTGGTGTCAATAAACCATAAATTCCACCAAAGTAAATCGAGGATGCATCTAAGCCTATGTTATCAGCAATTTGTACTTCATAACGCCCTCTTAAATATAGACCGCTATTACTACCTTCTGGATATCTAAACTCTGCATGTAATTGAAAATCCTTAAACTTTTCTTCAGAGATTAAATTAACACTAGGTTTTTCACTTGTAAGTAAACCATCTTTAACCGTCCATTGGTTATTTGGTTTCATCTCCCAACCATTTAAGTTCTTTCCGTTAAAAAGTGATATTTTTTTTCCCTTTTTTACATTACTGTAATATGGTAGTTTAGGAGATTTTGTGGCTGTCCATTTATAGGTTTTACCATCTACATAAATCATAGTTCCAGCTAGCCCTTCGCCAACTATTTTTCCTTCAAATTCCATATTAGCAGCACCAGGCTCCCATTGTGGCGGAATTTCAAATGAGAATAAATCACCATGCTTTTCAATTTCTGCTACTGGTCTGGCACTACCAAATGCGTATGTAAATCTTCCGATTAACGTATTGGTACCTGAGTGTCTAATTTCTAACCAAGATGGTAATTTTTCTCCTTCTTGATCAATGGTCAAATTCCATTTTCCTTCTAACGGGTGACCTTCTTGTGCTTTTAATGTGGTAAAATTAAAAGCCATCAGAAAGAAGAAAGCAACTGTTTTAATAGTATTCATATAATTTTAGGTTTGATAAGTAATCAAATATAAAAGAACTTTTAAATACAGCTTCCCAACATAGAATTAAATATTCTCAAATTCCAAAAAAAGACAAGCTTTACTTATGATGTTAGTTATTTAACTTGGTTTTAATTTCATTATTTATTAATTACATTATTTGCTACTTTTAAACTTCAATTCAATCAATCAACAATGATATTTTTTAAAAAATTTCTATTCGGAATAATATGCTTTTTATTCCTGTGTACTTCTTGCATAAATAGAAATCCTACTGAAATTCCGTTAACCATTCAACAAGATAGTACGGACTTAATAGAGATGGCAAAAAAAGCTAGAGAAACCATTACCGCTAAGGTAGCAGATGGTTTAGAATTAAGTCTTTGGGCTTCTGATTCTTTAGCACCAGACCCTATAGCTATGGATATCGATAACGAAGGCAACGTCTACATAACCCGTTCTAACAGAAATAAAAATTCAGAATTTGATATTCGTAGTCATAGAGATTGGATGACAGAATCGATTTCACTAGAGTCTGTTGAAGATAGACGAGCGTTTCTTCATAAAACCTTTGCTCCAGAACTTAGTAAGGAGAATGAATGGTTCCCAGATTTAAATAACGATAGCATTCATGATTGGCAAGACCTTACCGTTGAACAAGATGAAATTTGGATGATACAGGATTTGGACAAAGACGGTATAGCCGATGTTTCCACACAAATTATGAATGACTTTAATGACGAAGTCAATGATCAAGCAGGTGCACTTTTAGTTAGAGATCATGATGTTTTTGTAGGTATTGGTCCAGACATGTATCGCCTAACCGACACCAATGGTGATAAGATTTTAGATGAGAAGACCAGTATTGCCACTGGTTTCGGCGTACATATTGGTTTTAGTGGTCATGGTATGTCTGGCGCTATAGAAGGGCCCGATGGTAAAATCTATTGGGGAATTGGGGATATTGGCGCAAATATTACCACTGTTGATGGTGAAAATCATAAATACCCAAATGAGGGTGTAATTGTTAGAAGTAATCCTGATGGTACTGATTTTGAAGTATTTGCACACGGACTTAGAAATACCCATGAGTTTGTTTTTGATGCCTACGGTAATATCATTTCTTCTGATAATGATGGTGATCATAAAGGAGAAAGTGAAAGATTAGTACATATAGTTGAAGGTTCTGATGCGGGATGGAGAGCTAATTGGCAGTATGGTAAGTACACAGACCCAAAAAACAATAGCTACAATGTATGGATGGAAGAAAAGCTATTTACACCCCGTTGGGATGGGCAGGCTGCATACATAATGCCTCCAATAAATAATTTTCATAATGGCCCCACAGGTATGAGATATAATCCTGGTACTGCGCTAGGGACAAAATGGTTGAATAAATTCTTCTTGGTAGAATTCGTAGGTGATCCAAGTAGATCTCACATTTGGTCGTTCGACCTAAAACCAAAAGGCGCTTCTTTTGAGCTTAATTCAGATGAATCCATTTTATCTGGAGTATTACCTACAGGTATAGATTTTGGACCTGACGGTGCTCTTTATCTTGCAGATTGGGTAAATGGATGGGGTAGTAAAAACTATGGTCGAGTATGGAAGTTAGACGTTAGCCAAGAAACCAATGACTTAGAACAAGAACGATTGGAAACCCAACGACTAATGATCCATGATTATGAAGATGATAAGACCGATAATCTGGTAAAATTATTATCATATGGCGATATGCGAATTCGCCAGAAAGCACAATTCGAACTTGCTAAAAGAACCTTTTGGGGTTATAGAGCATTAGAAAAAGTACTAACAGAAGATGAAAACCAATTCGCTCGTATACACGCCATTTGGGGTATTGGGCAAATAGCCGCCAATGATAAAGATGATGCCAAACCACTATTGAGTTTATTAAATGATGATGATCCAGAAATTATAGCACAAAGTGCTAAAGTTTTAGGAGATGTTAGATATGAGAAAGCTGCTGACAGTCTAATTTTACTAACCACTCATGAAAATGATCGCGTAAAGTTTTTTGCCGCACAGGCACTTGGGCGAATGAAGTATGAAAATGCAACTGAAGCATTAATAGCTATGATTGAAACGAATAATGACCTGGATCTTTATTTAAGACATGCAGCAGTTTTAGCACTTTCAAGAATAGGCAATACAGAACCACTTTTAGCCCTTGCCGATAGCGAAAATAAAAGCCTACGTCTTGCAGCTGTTCTTGTTTTAAGAAAATTACAAGAGCCTAAAATTTCTATTTTCTTATCTGATCAAGATGAATATATTATAACGGAAACGGCTCGCGCCATCAATGATGATCTTTCTATTGAGGCTGCATTACCAGCTTTGGCAGCAACACTAAATAATGAAAAATTAAAATCTGAACCATTATTACGCAGAGCTATTAATGCCGCGTTACGCGTTGGTGACGATGAGCAGCTAGATATGCTTATTAATTTTGCAAAACGAACAAATGTATCTAGCGATTTACGCGGGGAAGCTCTTGCTGCTTTAGGTACTTGGAACAACCCATCTCTTTTAGATCGTGTAGATGGTAGATATAGAGGTGAGTTCATAAGAGAGAATGGTCAGTTAGAAGAGAAAATCAAAAAAGATATTCCGTCGTTTCTTAAAGAACGCCAACCCGAAATCTTAATAGGTATTTCTAAAACCATAAGTGCAATTGGTATTAACTCTTATAATGATGAGCTGTTTTATATTTTCAAATCGAATAAATCACCCGAAGTAAGATCTGCTGTTTTAACCGCTTTAGGTCAATTAAAATTTGATAAAATGGAAACTGCTATGTCCATAGGCATGCAAGATAAAAATGAAGAAGTGAGAACAGCGGCAGTAGGACTTTTAGGTCAATTGAATTTACCTAAAGAGAAATTACCTGCAATTGTTGACCCTATCTTTAAAAAAGGGTCTATCTCTGAACAACAAAGAATGTTGAATGTTTTAGGCGATTTACCCGATGCCAATAGCAGTGCCATACTTACAAGCCTAATTAATAAAGCCAGTAAAGACCAATTAAAACAAGGTATTTTATTAGATTTAATGGAATCTGTAAAAGCGACTGAAAATCCTGCATTAATTGCCCAATTGGATAAGTTAAACAAAGCAGGCTATTCTGCCGATTCTTTTCAAGAAACACTTTATGGAGGTAACTGGTGGACGGGTAGATCTATTTTCAATAATAATCCTACAGCGCAATGTGTTCGCTGCCATTCGGTAAATGGTGCAGGTGGTGAAGTTGGTCCGGAACTAGATAATATAGCCCATGTTTTAAGTAGAGAACAATTGTTAGAGGCACTTATAGAACCAAGTGCAAGATTAGCACCAGGCTATGGTACCGTTACGTTAACATTGAAAGACGGACAAAAAGTTCAAGGTGTTTTAATTGAAGAAAACAATATACAATTATTACTAAGAACCTCTGAAGCTGAACCTTTAGAAATTCCTTTAAAAAGAATTGCAAGGAGAGAAAACTCCATGTCCGCAATGCCCGCTATGGGGCGTATGATTTCTAGAAGAGAACTCCGTGATCTAATGGAATATCTTTCGTCTTTAAAAAATAAAAAGCGAGTTTTTGAAGGGGAAGATAAAGAAGTATAAACTATAAAGAGGAAAGCTCTACTTTCCTCTTATAAAACTCATTCATAATATCTTTTATAATTTCACCAGCTGGTTTTATGTCATGTATCAAAGCAGATACTTGACCAATTTCTAGCTCACCATCTTCTAAATCACCTAAGAACATACCTTTTTTAGCACGACCTCTGCCTAATAATATTTTCAATTCCTCGGTAGTTGCGCCTTCAGCATATGCTTTTTGAACTTCTTGATAGAACTTATTCTTAATTAAACGAACAGGAGCCAATTCCTTTAATGTCAGTTGAGTATCGCCTTCCTTGGCATTGACGACAACCTCTTTAAAGTTAATGTGATTCGATGCTTCTTTACTTGCTACAAACCGACTCCCCACTTGCACCCCATCGGCTCCTAAGACCATTGCCGCTAACATTGCTGTACCAGTGGAAATACCACCTGCGGCAATTAACGGAATAGTAATATGTTCTCGTACTGCAGGGATTAAAACCAATGTAGTAGTTTCATCTCGCCCATTATGTCCGCCAGCTTCAAATCCTTCAGCAACAATAGCATCTACTCCTGCCTCTTCTGCTTTCAATGCAAACTTTAAACTACTGACCACATGTACTACGGTAATTCCTTTTTCTTTTAGAAACGATGTCCAAGTCTTGGGATTTCCCGCAGAAGTAAATACAATTTTTACTTCCTCCTCTATGATAATATTCATCAATTTATCAATATCAGGATACAACATTGGTACATTGACAGCAAATGGTTTTTGTGTCGCTCGTTTGCATTTTTGAATATGTTCTCTCAATACTTCTGGATACATACTACCAGAACCAATAACACCCAAACCTCCGGCATTAGAGACAGCACTAGCTAATCGCCAACCGCTAGTCCAAACCATTCCTCCTTGTATTATAGGAAATTCAATTTTGAAGAGCTCGGTAATTCTATTCTGCATAACACGTATATTAAGATATCATTTTCAAAGTACACTTATACTCCTTAAAATGTCACTCCTAATTTAAGAAATAACACCAGAACCAATAAGGTCATCTTCCAAATACCAAGCTACGAACTGACCTTCGGTAATTGCAGATTGCATCTCCTTAAAATCAACATACATTCCACCTTCAACTCTATACAATGTTGCTTCTTGTAATTCTTGACGGTATCTAATACGTGCTTTTACTTCTAGCTTTTCATCGACCTTCAAAGCTAAATCTTGACGAACCCAGTGAATTTCGTCATCATTTACAAATAATGTACGTCTGTACAAACCTGGGTGCGCTTTGCCTTGACCGGTATAAATGACATTTTCATTAACATCGGTATCTATTACAAACAGTGGTTCTTTAGTACCACCTACATGTAATCCTTTACGTTGTCCTTTGGTAAAATAATGAGCACCTTGATGTTCACCAACAACTTTACCATCAGTTAATTGATAGACTGGTTTCTCAGCATAAAATTCTAACTCAGAATTTTTATCTTCAAAAGAAGGTGTTTCTCTTTCGTATCTATCGAAAGCTGCTGGAACTTCAACAATTTTACCGGCTTTAGGTTTCAATTGTTGTTGTAAAAATTCTGGCAATCTAACCTTACCTATAAAACATAAGCCTTGAGAATCCTTTTTATCTGCAGTAATTAAACTCATTTTCTTAGCAATTTCCCTAACCTCTGGTTTGGTCAACTCCCCTATTGGAAATAAGGTTTTTGATAATTGCTCTTGCGATAATTGACATAAAAAGTAAGATTGATCTTTGTTACCATCCTTACCTGCCAATAACTGGTATGTCTCTGTACCGTCAGTATTTTGTAAAATTCCTTTTCTACAATAATGACCTGTTGCTACATAATCTGCACCTAGCTGCATTGCAATTTTCATAAAGACATCAAACTTTATCTCTCTATTACAAAGCACATCTGGGTTGGGGGTACGCCCCATTTCGTATTCCTTGAACATATAATCAACTATACGCTCTTTATATTCCGCACTTAAATCTACTGTTTGAAATGGTATACCCAATTTCTCAGCGACAATCAATGCATCATTACTATCTTCTAACCACGGGCATTCTTCTGATATCGTAACCGAATCATCGTGCCAATTCTTCATGAACAAGCCAATAACCTCATAACCTTGCTCTTTTAACAGGTATGCCGCTACACTTGAATCCACTCCTCCAGAAAGTCCTATAACTACTTTTTTCATCTCTTCTACTTCGTCGTAACAAAATTACAAAATTTCATTTCAGAAAGACTTTTTTATAGGTAACAAGATTCTTAATAAGATGTAAGCGCATATTCCCAAATATTTTAATAAAAATTAAAATTCTTCTATTTAAATTAAATTTAAATTGTTAAACTTTTCTAAAATATTGATGAACAATAAAATATAATGAAATATCCTAGACATATTATAAAATCAACACTTTAAAACTATTAAACTTATAATATCAAATAATTAACTTCTTTATTTTAACATATCATTAATTTTTTAAATTATTATTTTGTTTAAGTTTTATTTATAATTGTTAAACAATAAACCTAAAAAAAATGAAAATTATTAGCAAAATTCTAAAATCTACGGCATTAATAATGCTACTAATCTTCGCTGCATCATGTAGCGATGATGACAACGAAAACCCTGTAATTATCGAAGATGACGATAATATTGTTGAAGCAGCTCAAAAAACAAGTTCTTTAAGTTCTTTAGTAGCCGCTTTATCAAAAGCTGATGAAAGCACAAACAACAACCTAATTACCGCTTTAAGTGGTGAAGGTCCTTTTACCGTACTAGCTCCAACAAATGAAGCTTTTACTGATTTATTAGCCCGTTTGGACGGATTTGATTCTCTAGACGATTTTAATAATGAACAGTTACAAGATTTGTTAGGAACTATTCTAACATATCATGTTGTATCTGGTGCAGCAGTAAGTTCTGGTGAGTTAACAGCAGGACAATCTATTACTACATTACAAGGCGAAAACTTAACTGTTAGTTTAACAGATGGCGTAACCTTTACAGATGCTGCTGGCGAAATAGCTACGGTAACTACAGCTGATGTAGAAACAGAGAACGGAATTGTACATATTATTGATAAGGTTTTAATTCCACAAGCTGCTCTAGATGCATTAAGTGATGTATTATTAGTGTCTATTACAGATTTGGCAGTTTCGGTACCAACCTTAAGTATTTTGGTAGATGCATTAGTTGCTGCTAACGGAGACTTACCTACAGTTTTAGCAAATGATGGCCCTTTCACCGTATTTGCTCCTACAAACGAAGCATTTGAAGCATTTTTAATGTCTAATAATTTTAATAGTCTTGATGATATCCCAACTGAGATACTTACACAAGTATTACTTAATCATGTAGTAACTGGTACAAATTTATCTGCAGATTTAACTAGTAGTTATGTTTCTACACTTTCTACGGCAGGTGCAAACGATGCAAACCTAAGCATGTTCATAAACACAGAAGACGGTGTAGTTTTAAACGGAACTTCTACAGTAACCGCAGCGGATAACAAAGCGATAAATGGTGTCGTACATATAGTTGATGCAGTAATTGGACTTCCAAATATTGTAGATCATGCAGTAGCTAACCCTAATTTGACATCTTTAGTTGGTGCATTAACTGCTGACAACAATACAACGTTCACTACTTTATTAGCTGATTCAGAAACTGATTTCACCGTATTCGCTCCTTTAAACGCAGCTTTTGAAAGTTTTATAAATCCTTCGGATAACGACTTAAATTCAATTTTAGCAAATCACGTTATTTCTGGTGCAGCCGCTAACGCAGAAAGTCTTACGAATACGTATTTTAATACTACAGCTATGAATGCTGATGGAGATAATTTAAGTATTTACGTAAATGTTGATGACGGAGTTACATTAAACGGTATAAGTACTGTAGCCACAGCTGATATTGTTGCTACAAACGGAATCATTCATGCAGTAGATGCAGTAATTGATTTACCAACAGTAGTTACTTTCGCTACCGCAGATCCCAACTTTAGTTCGCTAGTAGGAGCATTGACCGCTGAAGGTCAACCAGATTTTGTAAGTGTTTTAAATACGGCTAACGGAACTGACCCTGCTCCTTTTACAGTATTTGCACCTACTAATGGAGCATTTGCCAACTTAGCAGAAGTACCAAGTGGAGATGTATTAACTGCTGTATTAAACCATCACGTTATAGCAGGTGCTAATATTGTATCTGAAGATTTAAGTAACGGACTAACATCACCTGCCACATTAGAGGGAGATACTTTAACTTTTACTATTGATGGTGACAATAATGTAACCATAACAGATGGTTCAGGTAATTCTGAAATTGGAATTATCGCTGTAGATATTCAAGCGAACAACGGTGTAATACACGCCATTGACACAGTAATGATACCGAATACAACTAACTAATTTGTCCCCATATCATTTTAAAGAGCCGCTATATGCGGCTCTTTTTCATTTTATATTGTTTCCTATTACAACACTTAATAAGTAACAGGTTCATACTAGATATTTACTCTTGAATACACTATTTTAAACTCTATGATCTAAATAATATTAAAAGAATTGAAACTACCTAAAATTTAATAATCTTGGAATTCTCCTAATCCAACATTCTATCCTGTCTTTACTTCTTAATTGAATCTTCTCCCTTAGAGTAAACAAAATAGCATTATAAGAAATATATGATTCCTTATTAGATCTAGTTGAATTCAATAAACATAAAACCTCCTGAATATTAAGTCATTTTCTCTATGCCTCAAAAATGCTAACAACAGCATAGACTCCTTTAACATACAATATGTCACCCTTGACAACTAACTTTTTATAGAACTTGAAATTAATTACATATTTACCATCCCAAATCTTACCAAACTAACCTTTATAAATGGTAAAAGCCCTTTCAAATTTGAAAGGGCTTTTCTTTTATATAAAAACAAATAAGTTTTATTACTTTTTCTTCTGCGTTTCTGCTTGCTCCATCATTTCACGCATTTTCTTTTGAAACTTGTTCTCTTTCTTAGGTTTCTTTTTATTCTCCTGTATCTGGGCATGAATTTTATCATTATCGAGAATAAAATTCTTAATGACCAGCATGATACCGATAGTAATGGTATTAGATACAAAGTAATACAAACTTAATCCACTTGCATAATTATTGAAGAAAATCAACATCATAAATGGCATCAGGTACATGATAAATTTCATGTTCGGCATACCTGGTTGTGTTGGCATGTTTTGTCCTGTAGTCATCATCATATAGAAAAAGATTGCTATAGACGCCAAAATTGGAAACAAACTAACGTGATCTCCGTAAAACGGAATAGAGAATCCTTCTGGGAATTGATAAATAGTATCAAAAGATGAAAGGTCATCTGCCCATAAGAATGATTTCTGACGTAACGCAAATGATGTTGGGAAGAACATGAATAGCGCATAGAATATAGGCATTTGTATAACAGCCGGTATACAACCACTCATGGGACTTACACCAGCCTTACCATACAATTTCATGGTCTCTTGCTGCTTTTTCATTGCATTGTCTTTGTACTTCTCCCCTAACTCAGTAATTTCAGGCTTCAAGACCTTCATCTTCGCTTGAGACAAGTAAGACTTGTATGTAACCGGTGACATTGCCAAACGAACTAAAATCGTCATTATAATTATAGCAATACCATAAGGAAAATATGTACTAATTAAAGAGTAGAAAGGTGTAAATACATAACGGTTTATCCAACCGAAAATACCCCATCCAAAAGGAATGGAATCAACCAAACCTAAATCTTCATACTGAGATAATGTATCAACATCCGTAGGTCCAAAATACCAATGTAAATCTTTTGCTATTTCGCCACCTTCCAAATCTACCGGCAATTTAGAAGCGTATTCTTTTGTGTAACCAAAAGTTCTGCTTTCTTCTTCTACTAAATTAACCGAAGTTAAATCGCCACTTTTAAATGGTTGATCAGCAGCTAAAATACTACTGAAGAAATGCTGTCTGTAAGAAATCCATTTTACATCCTCTTCTGTTTCCTCATCATCACTCCCCTCTGACAGTTTACTTATCTTACCATCTTCATGATTGTAAGTTAAACGCGTATAACGATTTTCGTACTCAATACTTTTAGAGTGACGTATACCTTTTAATTTCCAATCTAATTGAACAGGTTTGCTAGAGCTAATAACATTATCTAAACCTTTAGACTTAATAGTGAAATCTACCAAATAATCATTCGGCTTCATCACATATCTATATTCTAAATATTGATTATTAGAGGTCTTTGCTTTTAATGATAATACTTGATTACCATTGTCTTTTGTAATTGAAGGCTCAAAATATAAATCTTGAGTATTCAAAACTCTATTATCAGATGTAGAGAAATCTATTCCAAAAGAAGCATTACCATCTTTAATCAAATAAACAGGAACAGAATCATAAGTAACGAATTGCTTCATTTTCGCTTCTACAATCTGTCCACCTTTATTACTGATTTTTAATAATAGAACTTCATTTTCTATCGTTGTTGTAGCATTAGAAGGTTTTGTAAAACCAAAAGCACCAAGTTTACCTTGGTAATTAGCAACTGCTGTTGAATCTTGTAAATCTAACTGAGGAACATCATTAATAACAGTTTCTGTTTCTAAATCTACTGATGCCTTTGTAGCCTCTACTTTTTCTTGCTTTGCCTTTTCTGCCTCCAACTCTTCTGGAGTAGGTTGGTTTTGGTAAAACATGAAGATGAGTATTCCGAAAATAAGCACGAAGCCTATTATGGATTTTACATCAAATTTCTTTTCTTCCATGTGGTATTTCTAATTAATTGGGAATATTTGAATTTTTAAGAAAGCAAATATATGCCCAAATGTGATGTTTATGCCATTGTGGCATTAGTTTGTCCCTTTTTGTATTCTAAAGCTGCCTTAACCAAGCCTACAAATAAAGGATGCGGATTAGCCACTGTACTTTTATATTCTGGGTGATACTGTACGCCAATAAACCAAGGATGATCTTTTAACTCCACAATTTCAACCAAATTGGTTTCTTTGTTAAAACCTGTTGCAAGTAAACCGGCATTTTCTAACTGCTCTAAATAAGCATTATTAAATTCGTACCTATGACGATGACGCTCAGATATTTGAGAATCTCCATTGTACATTTTCTTAACTAAGCTACCATCTTTTAATTCACAGTCCCAAGCTCCTAAACGCATAGTACCACCTTTATCGGTAATACTCTTTTGCTCTTCCATAATACTAATTACGGGGTTAGGAGTCTTATCATCCATCTCTGTAGAGTTTGCTTTGGCAAGACCTAGCACATTACGTGCATATTCTATTACTGCCATTTGCATACCTAAACAGATACCTAAAAAAGGAATATTATTAACACGGGCATATTCAACAGCTTTCACTTTACCTTCAATACCACGCTCACCAAAACCTGGAGCAACTAAAATAGCGTCCAAACCTTTTAATTTGTTTTCGTAATTATCGGCAGTTATATATTCTGAATGAACAGATTTTACATTCACTTTAACTTCATTTGTAGCACCTGCATGTATAAATGACTCTAAAATAGACTTGTAAGAATCTTGTAATTCTACATATTTACCTACTAACCCAATAGTAACCTCATTCTTTGGATTCTTATGTTTAACAAGAAACTCATTCCAACGGGTTAAATCTGGTTCAACCGTATTTGGCAATGCTAGTTTTTGCAATGTTACAGTATCTAGACCTTCTTCTTGCATTAACAACGGTACATCATAAATAGTAGATGCATCTATACTTTGTATAACTGCTTCTCGCTTTACGTTACAGAAAAGCGCCAATTTATCTTTTATCTCGTTAGAGATTTCATGCTCTGTTCTACACACAAGAATATCGGCTTTAATACCGCTTTCCATTAAGGTTTTTACAGAGTGTTGTGTAGGTTTTGTTTTCAACTCACCAGCAGCAGATAAATAAGGCACCAAGGTTAAATGAATAACGATAGCATTGTTATCACCTAACTCCCAAAGTAGTTGACGAACCGCTTCTATGTAAGGTAGCGACTCTATATCCCCTACAGTACCACCAATTTCGGTGATAATAATATCATACTCACCGCTATTACCTAGCAACTGAACACGTTCTTTAATTTCGTTTGTAATATGGGGAACTACTTGCACCGTCTTACCTAAAAATTCTCCTCTACGTTCTTTTTCAATTACGCTTTGGTAAATTCTACCTGTAGTAACATTATTAGCTTGTGAGGTTCGAACATTTAAAAAACGTTCATAATGACCAAGGTCTAAATCAGTTTCTGCACCATCATCTGTCACATAACATTCGCCATGCTCATAAGGGTTTAGTGTTCCTGGATCTACATTAATGTAAGGGTCCAGCTTTTGAATGGTAGTTTTGTAGCCGCGAGATTGCAGTAATTTCGCCAAAGATGCAGCAATAATGCCTTTTCCTAATGATGAAGTAACGCCTCCCGTAACGAAGATGTATTTGGTTTGTGCCATGTATCGAATTCTATGTTACGGGACACAAAGTTACAAATTGAGGTTAGAACTTTAAGGGTTTACTTAGGAAAATGTTTTTGTATTTTTCGAATTATGGATTCTAGTCCATTTGTTCTTATTTCTAGCGCAGAACGCAACAAATCTCCTAATTTACCATCAGGAAATCCTTTTTGTTGAAACCATACCAAATAGTACTCTGGTAAATCTATCAAATATCTACCCTTGTACTTACCGAATGGCATTCGGTAATGGGCTAATTCTATCAACTTTTCCTTATCAGGTTTTATTTCCATTTTTAAAACTAAAAAAATTATCTTTAAGGAATCAACAACTCGATCAACATGAAAAGAAGAAATTTTATTGGAACCTCAGCAGCTGCTTCTGTCGGATTCTTAACTACTTCAGCTGCAGTAGCAAGCAATAAAAAACCCGATACTTCAGCTAAATTAAAGTACAATATTAATCATAGTGTTTGTTATTGGTGCTATGGAACCATCCCTTTTGAAGATTTTTTAAAAAATTTAGTAGAACTTGATATTCGATCTATCGATTTGGTAGGTCCTGATGAGTTTCCTCTTCTAAAAAAATATAACATTCACGCTTCTATGTGCTGGGGTGCCGGCATGGGAATTGAAAAAGGCTGGAACGACCTCTCTTTACATGATGAGTTAATTGCTGATTATGAAAGAGTAATACCCTTAGTTGCCGAAGCAGGATATACTAACCTCATTTGCTTTAGTGGAAACAGAAATGGTATGGATGATTTGGTAGGATTAAGAAATTGTGCCAAAGGACTAAAACAATTAATGCCATTAGCCGAAAAACATGGCGTGGTTTTACAAATGGAACTTTTGAACAGTAAAGTAAATCATAAGGATTATATGTGCGATACCTCTGAATGGGGCGTATCTCTATGTGAAACTATAGGTTCCGAGAGCTTTAAATTACTATATGATATTTACCACATGCAAATTATGGAAGGTGATATTATAAGAAACATACAAGACTACCATCAATACTACGGACACTACCACACAGGGGGTAACCCAGGTAGGCATGAAATTGACGAAACTCAAGAAATCTTTTACCCTGCCGTAATGAAGGCTATTTTAAAAACCGGATATACAGGACATGTAGCTCAAGAATTTATACCAAGTTGGGATGATAAATTAGCTGCTTTAAAGCAAGGAGTAACTATTTGTGATGTTTAACAAATGGGTCTTTATAAAAATAAAAAAGCACCTCTAATAGAGGTGCTTTTTTATTTACTGTCTACTAAAATATTTTATTTTTCCAATGCTAACTCAACCTCTTTAACCCACCGTTCTTGTACAGGTAAATTTCTAGAGTAATTAGTTTCTGAATCGTACTTGTTTTGAAAATCGTTCAGTTGGCGAATTGTTGCCTTATAGATTTTTTTAATCTCCTCTTTTACGTTCTTCGTGAATTTTGTCTCTGCTAATTGTTTTCGCATTTTACGTGCGTAGATCTCTGTAATATCGAAATGTAATTGCTCATGAAGTAAGGTTACATCATTACACAACTTAGGTTTATACCAAGATTTTGTAGGATAAAAATAGGCATATACGTTATAATCCACCTTTAATTCATCATTCTCATAAAAAGTAGAAAAACGATATGTTATACCGCTTGCTGTGGTTGCCGCTGCGCCAGATGTTATTGGTACATCTCCTTTAAAATCGTTCCAAGTAAATCTAAAATTAGGGTCCCAAGACACTAATTCTTGACACTGAACATATGGGATGGTCAGTATTGCCAATAGAATTAGAATAAAATGCTCCTTTTTTATAAGTCCCAATTATAAGTGATTACTTTCTCTATATCTGGATGTAAACTATAGTGCACAGGGCAAGTATTTGCTATGTGCACTAAAATTTTTCTATTCTTATCTGATACTTCTTTTGGCAAATGTACCTCGACCTCGATTTTAGATATTCTTCTTGGTGAAGCTGCCATGTGCTTAGTTACAGAAGCTGTGGTACCTTTTAAATCCACTTCTAATCCGTTTGCCTTAATGCCCATCATTGTTAACATACAACTAGCTAAACCCGTTACTACCGTATCAGTCGGCGAAAATGCCTGACCTAATCCATTATTATCTACAGGTGCATCTGTTACAAATGAATCATTAGATTTCAAATGAACACATTCTGTTCTTAACTCTCCGTTGTATGTAACTTTTGATGTCATGCTATTCTAATGTTTTAATTCTTAAATCGTCCATCATCATTATATACGAGGACTGATTGTAATATCCTGAAACACCTTTTCTCTCGTAATTAAACTTATTACCATTGTATTCTGTTTCACCTATAAATCTAGAAACATCAACTAAATTGTTTTTGTAAGCCAATTTTAATAACAAATCGTAAGTAAGATCAAAACCTCTTATTGCATACCTATCCGGATCATCGCCAAAACGTTTTCTATAGCGTTCTACAAATGAATTGTTTGCCACTTGACGATTTACGGAAGGATACGTAAACCGCAAATTAGATAAATGTGTATTTGAAATTACATCATTTTCAAATGCAGAATTCATATCTGTTGTAAACATGCGCACATTTACTTTATCCTTTCCTCCAACAGGTTCAAAAGCAGTATTATTAAATGAATTTAATATAGAAACAACACTAGAAATTAACTTGTAATTATCAGACTCTACAAAAACCCAATTTGATACATCATCAGAAAGTAAGGTTTGTAGTTTATCTCTATTGATTCCAATATTCTTTTCTTCTTCTTTAACTACAACCACTTTAGCTGATGGAAAACGTTTAAGAATAGCATCTTTCTCTTTTTTGTTATCCTCATCTGCAATTATTAAAAGAGTTTCGTCTTTATGATTAGCTTCAACATAATCTAGCATATGCTTCCACAGCACTTCTTCTTCTGTATATGAGAAGAATACATTTCCTAAACTAATATCGCTTTTAGCAGGAACCGGAGCAACTACAGGTACATTAAACTTAGAAGCTTGTACTGCTGTCTCCTTTAATGATGGCATATCTAATGGTCCAAAAATTGCACTATACCCACCTATTTGTTCTCCTTGTAGTATTTGTTTGGTCTTAACCAAGTCTAATTGGTTATCAAACGTTTTAACATCTATAGAAACACCTAAAGATTTCATAGAATCTATAGCAATCAATGCTCCAGAATAAAGACCTAAACTGTATTTTAAACTATTTCTATTGTCAATTATTTTTTCGGTTTCCTCTTTATTGTTCAAGTCTAATTTATCTAACCTAAATGGTAATAGAAACAGGACCTTAGGTACTACTGCGACATTTATACTGTCTAACAAATTAACCTTGTCCAAAACCAACGCATTTCTAACTTCAAAATCACCTACTTTGTCTTTTGGTAATTTAAGAACCATACCTGCTTTTAAACCATCCTTTAAATCTGGATTCAACTGAACCAATTCTGCCCACGTCATTCCAAATTTTCTAGTTAATCTAAATTCATTTTGCTTCGGCTTAACCTCATAAAAAATATAGTTATCTGTATTTATAACTCCAGTTTCAACCTTTTGCTCTGGAATACGAATTATCATACCCTCTTTTAACCCACCACGTTCTGTGATTTCTGGATTAAGGCGTACTATTTCGTCTGACTTAACACCAAATTCTTTTTCTAAACGATAGAAATTCATTTTGGCAGGTACTGTATACGAGGTATACAATTGTGTTACTTGGTTCTTAACAGTACTACCGGCAATTTTCGGCATCAAGAGTTCATAGCCTTCAGATAAATAATTATCAGACTTTGACAAACCAGGGTTCAACGCCAACATACTGTCAATAGTAATGCCATACTTATGAGCAATACTCCACCTTGTTTCCTTTGGCGCAACAATATACTTTTCAAAATCATCTTCATTAATACCTACCTCCTCTAATTTTGGAGCACTATACTTAGGTATGCGTAAATCCATCTTCTTTTGAAGAGGCGAAGCGTATAAGGTAGGGTTATACTTTTTCAACTCATCTTCGGTAATATTATACATCTGAGTAATACCAAAAATTGTTTCCTTCTTTCTAACACGGTGTTCTGTAAAACGAATAGGCTCTCTAGCTGAAACAGAATCTTGCATTACATTTTTACCAAGAGCACTAGTAGAATTGGTAGGTTTAGTAGCAATCTTTGCTCCCGGAACTACTAAAATTGTATTAGCCCTTAAATCTTGCCCAGACTTTATTTCCTTATTGTATTGTAAAATACTTGCCGTAGAAACGCCATACAGTTTAGAAATACTCTCTAGAGTCTCTCCTCTTTTAACTTCATGGGTATTAAATTTTTGAGCCATTGCAGTGCAAGAGACCAAAACACAAAATGCCCAAATGATGTAAACCTGATTAAATATATATTTCATACTATTCCCATTCTATTGTTGCTGGTGGCTTTGAACTTATATCATATACGACACGATTCACCCCAGGGACTTTATTAATAATATCATTTGATGTTTTTTGTAGAAATTCATACGGCAAATTCACCCAATCCGCAGTCATACCATCTGTACTTTCCACAGCTCTAAGTGCTACACATTTCTCGTATGTACGCTCATCGCCCATTACACCAACACTATTTACAGGTAATAACATAGCACCTGCTTGCCATACCTTATCATATAAATCCCACTTCTTTAATCCGTCGATAAAAATTGCATCTACCTCTTGTAAAATAGCCACTTTCTCAGGAGTTATATCGCCTAAAATTCGAATAGCCAAACCAGGACCTGGAAATGGATGTCTACCCAATAAAGCTTTATCTATACCCAAGCTAGCCCCTACTCTTCTTACCTCATCCTTAAACAACATTTTTAATGGCTCCACAACTTTCAATTTCATGAAATCTGGCAAACCACCAACGTTATGATGACTTTTTATTGTTTGTGACGGACCACCAGTTGCCGATACCGATTCGATAACATCTGGATAAATAGTACCCTGTGCCAACCATTTCGCGTTTTCAACTAAATGAGATTCATCATCAAAAACTTCTATAAATACACGACCTATTGTTTTTCTTTTCGTTTCTGGATCACTCTCTCCTACCAAATCGTCCAAAAAACGTGCCGAAGCATCAACCCCTTTTACATTTAAGCCCATACCCTCGTATTGCTTCAACACTTCGCTATATTCATTCTTTCTTAGAAGACCGTTATTCACGAAAATACAGTGAAGGTTTTTTCCAATTGCTTTGTGCAATAGAACCGCAGCAACAGAAGAATCTACTCCGCCAGATAATCCTAAAATTACCTTTTCATCGCCAATTTTTTCTTTTAACTCTGCTACTGTTTTATCTACAAAAGCATCAGGCGTCCAAGTTTGCTCCATTTTGGCAATTTTCACCAAAAAGTTTTCTAAAACTTGTTTTCCATCCTTAGAGTGATATACTTCTGGGTGAAACTGAATAGCATATGTTTCTTCTCCATCAAACTTAAAAGCAGCATTCTCCACATCATGTGTGCTTGCCAATAACGTAGTATTTTCTGGGAGATGTTTAATTGTATCTGCATGGCTCATCCATACTTGACTACCAGTACTTACTTTATCAAAAAATGGTTCGTTATCCTTTACAAAATTAAGATTAGCACGACCATATTCTCTTGTGTTAGATTTCTCTACACTACCTCCATTAAAGTGTGCTAGGTATTGTGCACCATAACAAACGCCCAATAATGGTTTTTTACCTCTAATCTCAGACAGATCCGGGTGTACCGCATCTTCCCCTCTAACAGACAAAGGAGATCCAGAAAGAATCACCGCTGTATACTCAGAAAGGTCTTCAGGTAGTTTATTATATGGTTTAATTTCAGAGAAAATATTTAGTTCACGTACGCGTCTTCCAATCAATTGGGTGTACTGTGAACCGAAATCTAGTATCAGGACTTTATTTTGCATGGGCAAAAATAGCAAATTGACCGTTCTTGAAAAGGATCTTTTGTTATATTTAGATTCGATTTAAATATTTTTTATGAAACACATTAGTGCATTTATTTTTGGAGCGGCTATTATCATAGCTGCTTATTTTTTGGGCAACGCTTATATTCAAAGGGCAAACCCTCCACAAATGATATCCGTAACAGGCTTAGGTAACGAAAATTTCACCTCTGATCTTATTGTTTGGGAAGGTCAATTTTCTACTACTAGTACAGTTCTAAAAACTGCTTTTGACCAATTAAACGGCGATAAAGAAATTGTTCGTCAATATTTAACCTCTAAAGGTATAGATGCAAGCAGCATAATATTCAATAGTGTTCAGACCACAGAAATGCGCGACAACCAATATGAAAATGGTAATTATATAGGTAGCATATTTAGAGGATATCAATTAATGCAGACTTTAAAAATAGAATCTGAAGATGTTGCTTTGATCGAAGGTGTATCTAGAGAAATAACAGAGTTATTAAATAAAGGTGTACAGTTCAACTCATCGCCACCACGATATTATTATACCAAATTAGCTGATCTAAAAATTGAAATGATTTCAAAAGCTACCGAAGATGCAAGAATACGTGCCGAAAGAATTGCCGAAAACGCTGGAAGTAATTTAGGTGACCTAGTATCTGCTAATATGGGCGTATTTCAAATAACAGGACAAAATTCTGGCGAAGATTATAGCTGGGGCGGTGCTTACAATACTTCATCTAAAAACAAAACAGCATCAATTACCATGCGCTTAGAATACAAGGTAAAGTGATAGTTCTACTTTGATCAATAACGTTTACTGATCTGGGAAAAAATTAATTAAGAACATATCTGCTCCCTTTAAATTCAATAAACATATTACATACAAAAGCCCGGTAATCACCCGGGCTTTTTATTCAACCAATCATCAAATCGAATACATTAAAAAATCTTTTTCATAACAATTTGTATTCAACCAGTAAGTCGACATCTTATAGATAACCTTACAATATATTTTTAAAAAAGTAAAAGCCCAGGAACCACCCTGAGCTTTCAACTAAATTAAAAACCAACTTTTAACCAAAAGCATTAAATTGAACCTAATCAATTTCTTTTTCACAGCTATTATCTATATAACAACCAACTGATTATTTACCCTACTCTTAAATCCTATTATTTTTAACTTTATATAAATTAGTAATATGATTGATATATTTTTTGAAGAATTAAGTAGTGAAATTCAAAAGGGCATAACCGAAAAAGGACATCCATTTAGATTCATTACTATGGCAACAGTAGGCAATGGACCTATAGCTCGTCTACGTACTGTTGTATTACGTGAAGTCTCCCAAGAATTAGTCTTAAGCATATACACCGATAGCCGTACCGAGAAAATAAAGCATATTAAAGCGAATAATCAAATTAGCTTTTTGTTTTACCACCCTGAAAAAATGTTACAGTTGAAAGTTGAAGGTACCGCCAACATAGTAACAGATACCAGTAGGCTTACCGCAACTTGGAATAATGTACAGCCAAATAGCAGAAAAGACTACATAACCAATAATAGCCCAGGTAGTTTTATTAAAAACCCTGACCATGTAGAATATTTAGAAGAGGAGAATTACTTTACTATTTTAGATATTATGCCGACCAAAATTGAATATTTAAAACTACAACGACCAAATCATATTAGAGCAAAATTCACCAAGACTTCAGAAAATTGGAAAGGTGAATTTTTAGTGCCTTAGTCTATAAAGAAATATAGGTTTTCTTTTTCTTTCCCAAATCCAATTATGCTATCAACTACCATTCTGTTTTTTTCTTTGGATGTATTTATGGACACTGAAATCACCTTTTTCAGCTTCACATCCGAAACGGGCAACGAATAGTCATCTGCAGAATGAATTGTTTTTTCAGGATATAATGATCTTACATTACCAGCATAGGTAACATTAGGTAACACCCATTGATAAATATTATAATTCTCTTTCAACTTATAGGCAATAGGATCAAAACCAAAATGAACAGAAGAAGATATATGCATTAATTTCTCTACTGGTGTTCTTATAATTTGAATAAATATTACCGCGTAAAACAGATAAAACCCAACAGAAACCAATTTTCGCCCTTTTTTAAGTTCAATAGATTCTAGTAATAAAATAATAAACGGAAGAAACATTGGCAGCAACCACTTTGTTTCTCTTTTCTGACTTTGAAAAATAAAGAAAAATAATCCCAAAACTAACAACTGGGTAAAGAATATTTTAGAAAACCAATGAAGCTTCTGTTTATTGAATTTTATAAATTTAAGTGCATAACCTGCTAAAAACAAGACCAAAACAGGAAAGCATAAAGAAAGAATTCCTTTCAAATAAATTAGTAGTGGCATTACCGAAAACCCGGTTGCGACCTCCTCTACCCCTATCTTTTCTTGGACACTAGATTCTAAGAAAGATTTAAATTCGTTGGGACCTAATAACCAATACGCATGTGGAGCAACCAGAAGGAATGCTAACGAAATAGTTAATAGTATTTTTAAATTCAACACTACACTTCTTAATTCCTTATCCCAAATTGCAACCAATGTGAAGGACAGTAGAAAAAACACATAATTATATTTGGAAAGTAACCCTACTCCTACAATTAAGCCTAATAACAAATAATTTAATACTGCCTTACGCTGTACTAACAGCTGCAAACAATAATAAGATGCTACTATGCAAAGGCACAACAAGCCTGTATGTGAAAGTCTACGAAAAGTAAAATCGATATAAACAGGTATTAAAACCAAGGCTAAAATAGCCAGTTTCGACCGATCTTAATTTTGTATTCTAAATTTTGAAAAACGATACATCAACAACAATGTACACGCAAATAAGCCCTCCTTAAAATTGAAAATGAAATTTTACCAACACCGAATACAGAATTAAAACCATACTGCAACCAAGTATAAAGTGGCGGTTAATCATCATAACCCCAGCGAAGCCATTGAGAATAATATGCTTGCTCAGCATCTTCTAACTCTAGTGCACTTTTAAAAAAAGTAATACAAGTTATAGCAAGGAACGAAAAAATAGCAAGTACCGTTATCTTATTTAGAGACACGTTCTTGCCCATATTTAATTTTGTGTAATGACTGTGAAATTTAAATTTAATGGCTCTAACGCCTCAAATAACATGGGCACTAAATCATCTCCATATTCTAGATAAAACTCAGAAAAGTTAGATTGCCGTTCTTGTAAAGATTGGTTTGGAAAAATCTCGTTCTGCAGTTCGGTCATACGAACAACATGATCTTTTAATTTTCTCTTTTGCGCTTGTAACAATCTTTTCTCCAACGCATTCAACCCTTTTATCTGCTTTACTTCTTGCGCTTTTACCGAACCTAAAAATGATTTGTCTGTCCTCTCTGCTAACGTATACATTTCTTTGAACTGCTCTTCCAACAATTTTCTTTGTGGGGAAAAATCGATATCAATATTTGATATCTCCCTTATTTTTTTATTGATTAGGCTATTTTGCTTTAAAAATATATCTGATTTAGAGATATTCATTCGCTCTAGCTTGTCTGCTTGTTTCTCAGTAATTATTAAAGCTGAATTTCTAACCAATAGAATTGGAAATGGAACATTCATAGCTTGAAAAGCAGCTTTTAATTCTAACCAATAAGCTATTTCTCCGCCTCCGCCTATATAACATAGGTTAGGTAGAATAACTTCTTGATATAAAGGTCTGGCGATTACATTCGGCGAAAACCGTTCTGGATATGCATCCATCTCATGAAGCAATTCTTCTTTTGTAAAAGAAATGTTAGTGTCGTTTACCACATACTTCCCCTTACTTTCTATAATACGTTCACGAATTCCATCTTTTAAATAGAAATAATTGATTTCGCGAGGATTTACTTGAACAGGGTAATCTGTAGAAATTTGCTCTATTTCTTTAATCGTTTCCGATACTTTTTCAAAAGCGATTTGCTCAAAAATATCTTTCTTCATGTATGGCACAAGTGACTTTTTTAAGTCGACATCATCACCATCTACAATTACTAATCCGTAGTCCTTAAAGATTTCATTCGCTAAATAACGGGTTGCATCCGTTAGGTTATCATGCTTTAAGTAAGCTTCTTCAAAAAGTTGCTTTAATAGATTTGCATTCTTACTATCCCCTATTGATTTCGCAAATAGAGAAAAAACCTCATCTAAGCCTTCCGTCGGCAAATGACCAACAGCACCCGAAGCTTCTTTATTCCATTGAAATTTTAATCCCTTAAAATTGAAATAATTTATTTCATCAAAATCATGATCCTCGGTAGCCATCCAATAAACAGGCACAAAATTAGAATTCGGGTATTCCTTTTTTAATTGGGCTGTTAAATTGATAGTGGAAATAATCTTGTAAAGAAAATATAACGGACCGGTAAATAGATTTAATTGGTGCCCCGTAACAATAGTAAACGTATTTTTCTCTTTTAATAGTTCAATATTAGCGTCCGTACCTTCAGAAGTATTGACATTCTTGTATTGCTTTTTCATAGAAGCATGCAGCACATCTCGATGGGCTTGGGAAAAATGCTTCCCCTTTTCTTCTAGCTGCCCTTTAAAACCTTCAACATCGGGAAACCGATTGTATAATGTTTTAAGTTTAGCATCCTTAGCAATGTAGTCGCAAATTAACTTCGAAAAATAGCCCGTTTTTGCTATGGGCAAACAATCAATATCCATATAAAAAGTAAATACGTGGTAAATATAAGTTAATTACTTCTAGTATTAAAAAACCTATTACTCGGCGAAATACATCATAAATCGAGGTCATTTTACAATTATTTTAATAGATTTGGATGACTCAGAACACAAATAACTATATGAAACTAATTTTACGCTACGCATTACTTTTAATGCCCCTTTTAAGTTTAGCTCAGTTAAAATCTCCGTCGGAGTTTTTAGGGTATGAACTAGGAACACAATTTACAAGACATCATGAGGTTGTTGATTATTATCAATATTTAGCAGAAGCTGAACCTCAACGTATGAATCTTATTGAATACGGTAAAACCAATGAACGTAGACCTTTATTATTGGCTACCATTTCTACCAAAGAAAACATGCAAAACCTTGACAAAATAAGGGAAGAGCATATGAAAGGATTGAATGGCGAGGGTACACCAGACAAGGCTATTGTATGGCTTAGCTACAATGTTCACGGTAATGAAAGTGTAAGTACAGAAGCTTCCATGCAAACAATTTTTGATTTGTTTACGAGCAAAAGTAATTACCTAGAAAATATTGTAGTTTTAATTGACCCATGTATTAACCCTGATGGACGAGATCGTTATGTTAACTGGTACAATCAATTTAAAAACTCACCTAACCAAGTAGATCCAAATAGTAAGGAGCACCATGAGAACTGGTGGAACGGACGTAGTAACCACTACATGTTCGATTTAAATAGAGATTGGGCCTGGTTAACACAAGTTGAAAGTCAACAACGTTTAAAGCAGTTTAATAAATGGTTGCCTCATGTACATGTAGATTTTCACGAACAAGGCGTAGATAATCCATATTATTTTGCTCCTGCTGCTGAGCCTTTTCATGAAGTAGTAACCGATTTTCAAAGAGAATTTCAGAAAACCATTGGTAAAAATCACGCCAAATACTTTGATGAGAACGGTTGGTTTTACTTTACTAAAGAAGTATTCGACCTACTTTACCCAAGTTATGGTGATACCTACCCTACTTACAACGGTGGAATTGGCATGACCTACGAACAAGGCGGTGGAGGCCGTGCTGGTTTAGGTATTATAACTGGTATTGGAGATACACTTACGTTAAAAGATAGAATTGCACATCACCATACTACTGGTTTATCTACTGTAGAAGTAGCTGCAAACAATGTAAATAAATTGAATGATGAATTCAAAAAATTCCATCTTAAAAAAGATTTCAAATATAAAAGCTACGTACTTAATGGAAATCCTGATAAGCTAGAATTACTAACAAACTTGTTAAGCAAGCACGAAATTGAATACCAAGCAGGTACTAATAGTACCGTAAAAGGTTACAACTATGCTACGGGGAAAGTTAGCTCCTTGAAAACAAGTGATAGAAGTGTGGTCATTTCAACAGATCAGGCAAAGGGTACCTTGGTTAAGGTATTATTTGAGCCTATGGCAAAACTAAGCGACTCTGTTACCTATGACATTACAGCTTGGTCTTTACCTTATGCCTATGGAGTTAATGCAGTCGCTAGCGAAAGTAACTTTAGCGGAACAAAGGTTACTGCTAGTAAACCTGAACTTAAAAACATGGCAGCTAACAGTTATGCTTATTTAGCAGATTGGAACAGCATGAAAGATGCCAGATTCTTAGCTGAACTATTACGTAATAAAGTACGCGTGCGTTATGCTCACAAGCCGTTTACCGTAGATGGAATTGCTCATGAACGTGGTACATTAATTATCACTAAAAGCGACAATAAAAACATCAAAGATTTCAACGCTATTTTAAGTACAGCCTCTAAGAATCATAATAAAAATGTTATCTCTACCAATACCGGTTTTGTTGAAAGTGGTAAAGATTTTGGTTCAAGTTATGTTGACGTTATTCAAAATTTAAATATTGCAGTACTATCTGGAGAGCCAACTTCCACCCTTCGTTTTGGCGAAATATGGAACTTCTTTGAACAACAATTAGACTACCCTATTTCTGTATTGGATGAAGATTATTTTACGAGAGTTGACCTTGCTAAATATGATATATTGATTTTACCTGATGGTAGAGGTTATAATAGTTTTTTAACCACCTACACTAAAGAAAAAATTAAGGATTGGGTAAAACGTGGAGGTAAGCTAATTGCCATGGGTGGCGCAATTGATGGTATTACCGCATCTGACGATGATTTTGATTTGAAGGAAAAAGAAATGAAAAAAGACTCTTCGAATACCATTGGATCTTTTGAAATATCTGAAAGAGAACAAATAAAATCTACAATTACAGGTGCTATTTTTAAAGCGACAGTTGATAACACCAATCCACTAGCTTATGGTTACGACAACACCTACTTTACTTTAAAATTAGGCGCGCGTTCTTATAAGTATTTAGATAACGGTAGTGCAGTATATTTAAGTGAAGGAGATAACGAACCAATATCTGGTTTTGCAGGTAGCGAAGCAAAGAAGAAAATCGCAGAAACGTTGATTTTCGGAACAGAAAAAATAGGTCGCGGACAAGTGATTTACATGGTAGACAATCCACTTTTTAGAGGTTTCTGGGAAAATGGAAAACTATTTTTCGCTAACGCATTATTCATGGTTAAATAGAAAATATCATGAAAGAATATAAAGTTGAAACCTTAATATATTATTCTAAACTAACCTTTGATAAATTTCATATTGTTGATACATCAAATAAGGAAATTCAAGAAAAACTAGATAGTTATGCAAAGGAGGGTTGGCGTTTAGCTTCAACAGATGCATCCAATTTTGGTGCAGCAATGTATATATATTTATACTTTGAACGGTAACTAAATTTTATAGATTATCGCTTAAAAATAAAATTTTTATATATCCCTGAAATGATTAAAATCGTTTCAGGGATATATTATTTTAACGTACAGAAAATTCTCTCCAACATATTTACATCTTTTACGTTTAAACTAGAAGATCTTTTTAAGTAAGGGTTAAAACCAACACCTATGCCTACCGACCAAGAGCAAATAAGCGCCTTGTTGCAAAAGTTAGAACTACTTCTAAAAAAGCAACAAGATTTTAATATTGAGGTAAATGAAATTCGTAGAGATATTCAAATACTTCGAAATACCCAAGCTTTAAAATTCAATCAAGATTCTAAAGAACTCCCAAATACACCAGCAGAGGTAATATTTGAAAAAGAATCTATTACCACTGCTGAACCAGATGTTATTGAGACACCTATCCAATCTCAAATAGAACCTGCTGAAATTAAAGAGGAACCTATACCTTCCCTTGAAAAGAAAACAATTTTCCCTAAAAGAAAATCAAATCTTGAGAAATTTATCGGTGAAAACCTTATAAACAAAATAGGAATATTAATTACCGTAATTGGTGTTGTTATCGGTGCAAAATACTCCATTGAAAACAACTTAATAAGCCCTCTTACAAGAATAATCCTAGGTTATTTGGTAGGTTTAGGTCTAATAGGTTTTGGCTTCAAATTAAAAGCAAAATATGAGAATTATAGTGCTGTTTTAGTAAGTGGTGCCTTAGCTATTTTATACTTTATCACCTTTGCCGCCTATGACCTTTACGGGCTGTTCCCACAACTAATGGCTTTCGGTATTATGCTATTATGCACAGTTTTTGGTGTGGTATCCGCATTAAGCTATAATAAACAAGTTATTGCCCACATTGGTCTTGTTGGTGCTTATGCAGTTCCTTTTTTATTAAGCAACGACTCTGGTAATGTTACAGGGCTTTTTAGCTATATAGCCTTAATTAATATTGGTCTATTGGTAATTTCCTTTAAGAAATATTGGAAAGCGCTCTATTATGTTTCATTTACCTTTACTTGGTTAATATATGGGACATGGTACTCGCTTTCTAGCTATGATGAAGATTTCGCTATGGGATTTGTATTCCTAACTATTTTCTTCTTCTTGTTCTATGCTACTTTCCTAGCTTTTAAATTAATAAAGTCTGAACAATTTAAGGTTGGCGACATCATTCTAATTCTATTAAATTCTTTCATATTTTATGGTTTCGGTATTGCTTGGCTGTATGATTATGAAGGAGGAGAACTCTATTTAGGCCTATTTACGCTACTTAACGCATTAATACATTTTGGGATTACCGTATTAATTTTTAAAAGGAAATTAGCAGATCGTAAGCTGTTCTTTTTAACTGCAGGCTTTGTACTCACCTTTATCACCATCGCCGTACCAGTACAATTAGATGGTAATTGGGTTACATTAATTTGGGCTTTAGAAGCTGCCCTTCTATTTTGGATCGGTCGTACCAAAAAAGTTGTATTCTATGAATACTTATCATACATAATGGCTGCTCTTGCATTCTTAAGTTTAACGATGGATTGGGCGCAAACCTATTCTTATCTAAATACCACAGAAGAATGGAGCCTTCTATTAAACACCACTTTCATGACTTCTCTATTATGCGCAGCGGTCTTTGGGTATATGAATTGGATTCAAATAAAATTCGTAACGGACAAACAATCTGTTGTTCAAAAAATAATGGTAATTGGAGTACCCGTTTTATTTGTGAGTACACTCTACTTTGCCCTATACCTTGAAATTGAACAATATTGGAATAATGCCTTTGAGGCATCTAAAATAGAAATATCAGGTGATTCTGGTTATTACCCAGAATACAATTTCAATCTCAAAGACCTTGAATCTATTTGGAAAATACTCTATACTATGTTTTTCGTTAGCATTATAAGTTTAGTAAATACTTATAAAATAAAAGACAAGGTTTTAGGTATTGTCTCTATATGTGCAGCACTATTAACTACCCTTGCATTCTTAACTAACGGACTATATATATTGAGCGAGTTACGCGAAAATTTCATTACCCAAGAGCTTACTGAATTTTACAATATTGGTATTTACAATATTTACCTTAGGTATATCTCCTTTGCCTTTTTCGCATTCTTATTGTTTGCGATTTACAAATCAGCACAGCAAAATTATTTTAAAATCAATTATAAAATTCCATTTGAAATTCTACTACATGTCTCTATAATTTGGATTACCAGTAGCGAATTACTAAACTGGATGGACCTATCTGGATCAGATCAATCTTATAAATTAGGCCTTAGTATTCTTTGGGGGCTTTATGCTCTCTTATTAATAGCACTAGGTATTTGGAAAAAGAAAAAACACCTACGTATTGGTGCCATTATTCTTTTCTCCCTAACCCTAATTAAATTGTTCTTCTATGATATTTCATCATTGAATACCATATCCAAGACAATCGTATTCGTTTCCTTGGGTATCTTATTATTAATAATATCATTTCTTTACAATAAATACAAACACATTATCTCTGATGAAACCAAAAAATAATCTACTTGTAATTCTTGCTTTATTGGCGATATCATTCTGTAATGCACAGATGAGCTCTTACTCTAAAAAAATAGATTTAATAGGAGTTGATAGTCTATGGCACAACATTGAAGTGCCTAATGAGGTCTTTGGAGATTTAAATACCAACATGTCAGATATTCGTGTTTATGGTATAACCGCTACAGATACAATTGAAGCCCCTTATTTACATAAGGTATCAAAAGCAGTGAATGCCAATTCAGAGATTTCTTTTAATCTTCTAAATACAGTCAATAATTCTAAAGGATTTTTCTATACTTATGAAGTACCACAAAAGGAATTGATCAATGAAATTAAGTTAAACATACAAGACATTAATTTTAATTGGTTAATTACACTTGAAGGGAGTCATAACCAGAAAGAATGGTTTAATCTTTTAGAAGATTATCGTATTCTATCTATAAATAATGAACAAACCGATTATTCTTTTACCACATTGAAGTTTCCCGATGCAAACTTCAAATTTTACAGGTTATTGATTAAGAGTCCAGAAAAACCGAATTTAACATCGGTACAGATTCTAAAAAAGGCAAAAAAATTAGCAGCGTATCGTGATTATAAAATACGCTCGTTTAAAGTTTCTAAAGAGGACAAAAAAACTATTATAGATGTTGATTTAAATAATAGAGTTCCTCTGAATCTTTTAGAACTTACAGTTGATGACAAAATTGATTATTACAGATCAATTTCTATTCAATATTTAGCCGATAGCGTTGAAACCGAAAAGGGATACCATTACAATTTTAGACCAATGGCTACAAAAACACTTTCCTCTATTGAAGAAAACAGTTTTCAATTACCCGGAACCTTGGCTCAAAAGATTCGTATCATAGTTTTAAACAACGATAATCAACCTTTAAAAATTTCTGATGTTAGACTGAAAGGATATATACATACGCTAACCACACGGTTTACTCAACCTGCAGATTACTTCCTAGTTTATGGTAAAGAAAACGCAAATAGACCTAATTATGACATCACTAAAACGAAAGTTTCATTACCAGAAAATATCTCTAATTTGAGTTTTGGAAACATTACCGAGCTACCTAAAAAAGAAACTCAAACAACCGCTCCTCTTTTCGAAAATAAATGGTGGCTTTGGATCATTATAGGTATAATAATAGCTGTATTAGGTTATTTTACTATTAGTATGATGAAAAAAGAGCTTTAATTTAATTGAAAAAAATCACTATTCTAAAAGACTATATCTAAATTAATGGAGTCAATGTTGTTCATATAAACCCCAACAACATAAAACCCTACAAAAAGTTTTCTCGTAGGTAGTGTGATGAAAAATTATATTTTAATTCTGTTAGTACTACCAACGGTTCTTTTAAGTCAAAAAATAGAACATCTTGCTTCCTTTAGAGACATGGGTAGCGAAAGCTATTTCCGCTTTAATTATGAGAACGATTTTTTTGCTGCTTCAGACAAAAATTATACACAAGGTTATAGTTTTGAATATGTAAACAACGTTTTAGAAAAAAATCCGATAAACTTTATTTTTATTAAACCAAAAGCTAATTACTTCACCTACGGATTAGTATTAGAGCATATCGGTTTTACACCCAGTGATTTTGTTAGTTCAGATATACAAGTTGATGATAGACCCTTTGCCGCAGCTATATATTTAAAGAGTTTTACTGTTGTAATGGACACCATTAAAAAATCTAGATTTACTCAATCATTAAGTCTGGGGATTATTGGACCGGGTGCTTTCGGAAAAGAAATGCAAACAACAATTCATAAACTTATCGAAAACAAAACTCCCGGTGGATGGGATAACCAAATTCAGAACGATGTAGTAATCAATTACAAAATTGGATACGAAAAACAATTACTCAACTATAAAAATACAGCTAATTTACAGGCTGTAACTTCATTGCAATTAGGAACTCTATTTACAAATGCATCTGTCGGATTCAATACTACGATCGGACTATTAGATAATCCGTTTTCTAGAAATAGTACACTTTCGAAGTTTAAATTTTATGCTTTTGTACAGCCAACAGTTAATATAGTTGGTTATGATGCCACCTTACAAGGCGGCATCATAACCAATGACAATCCATATACCATTTCCTCTAAAAAACTAGAAAGATTGACCGCACAAGTCGACTACGGACTCATTCTAAAACACAAAAAAGTCTATTTAGAATATACTCGCACGTCAATTACCAAAGAATTCGCTTCAGGTAATTCTGCCAACTGGGGCGGATTTAAAGTAGGATTTCTATTTAATTAAACTACGAAAAAGGTTCACCGTAAAGATCAAAATCAGCTGCTTCTGTAATCTTAATATTTACAAACTCACCTTGCTTTACATAGTGCTTAGTAGCATCTATTAAAACCTCATTATCTACATCTGGAGAATCGAACTCTGTTCTACCGATAAAGTAATTACCTTCTTTACGGTCTATAATACAACGAAAAGTCTCCCCTACTTTCTTCTGGTTCAGTTCCCAAGAAATCTGAGATTGTATTTCCATGATAATATTAGCACGCTCTTGCTTTGTTTCTTCTGGAACATCATCAACTAAAGTATACGCATGTGTATTTTCTTCATGACTATATGTAAAACACCCAAGTCTTTCAAAACGCATTGCAACTACCCAATTTTTAAGAATCTCAAAGTCTTCTTCTGTTTCACCAGGGTAACCAACAATAAGAGTTGTTCTAATAGTCATTTCTGGTACTGCAGCTCTAAACTCCTTTAGTAATTTGGTCGTCTTGGCTTCTGTAGTTCCACGACGCATACTTTTAAGAATACGGTCAGAGATATGTTGTAACGGTATATCTAAATAATTACAAACCTTTGGTTCTCGGTTTATTACATCTAACACATCCATCGGAAAACCAGCAGGAAACGCATAATGTAATCTTATCCATTCAATACCCTCTACCTTTACCAAAGCTTCTAATAGCTCAGCAAGATTTCTTTTCTTATACAAATCTAACCCGTAATAGGTAAGATCCTGAGCAATTAAAATAAGCTCTTTTACTCCCTTAGCCGCTAACTTTTCGGCTTCGGTTACCAAGTCTTCTATAGGGGTGCTTTTATGCTTACCACGCATTAATGGTATTGCACAGAAAGAGCAAGGTCTATCGCAACCTTCTGCAATCTTTAAATAGGCATAATTCTTAGGGGTTGTAGTTAAACGCTCTCCTATTAACTCATGCTTATAATCTGCTCCTAAAGCCTTTAATAATCCTGGTAATTCGCTTGTACCAAAATACTCATCTACATTAGGAATCTCTTTTTGTAAATCTGGCTTATAACGTTCACTAAGACATCCTGTAACAAAAACTTTATCTACAACGCCGTCTTCTTTCTTTTGAACATATTCTAAAATGGTATTAACGCTTTCTTCTTTTGCATTAGCAATAAAGCCGCAAGTGTTAATAACAACTATGTTTCCTTCTTCTTCATGTACAACTTCTTTGTCATTGGCCTTTAACTGGCCCATGAGTACTTCAGAATCATAAACATTCTTTGAGCAACCTAGAGTTACCACATTGATTTTGTTCTTCTTAAGGGTTTTTGTCCTCATAATTTAAATTGGGGTGCAAAAATACGATTTGGGTATTTAAAAACGTTAGATATGGACAAATTTACTCGTAATCTTTATTTGATTACTGTTTATTATTACCCAAATCTTAAATTAACCATGAAATTCTCCCAATATTTCAGCCTGCTTGCCGTATTATCAATTCTCGTCTCATGCTCAAGTGATTCTGAACCTACTTCGGAAACCGGTAAGAGCGGGACTCCACCAGTATTGGCTCCTATACCAACTAACACCTACTTCCCTCCTATTTCTAGAACCAATGAATGGGAAACCATATCAATGGAAACCTTAGGCTGGAACGAAGACCAAGTCGACAATCTTTATAATTTTTTAGAAGATAACAACACCGATGCATTTATAGTTTTAAAAGACGGGCGCATGGTAATTGAAAAATATTTTGGTGATTTCACTTCTGATGATAACCATGCATGGAATTCTGCAGGAAAGAATTTAACCGCAATGCTTACCGGTATTGCTCAAGAAGAAGAATTTCTTAAAATAACCGATTCTACATCAAATTATTTAGGTGAAGGTTGGTCAAGTTTACCGATTGAAAAAGAACTTAATATTACGATAGAAAACCAGCTAACTATGACTACTGGTTTAGACTACACGGTTGATAATATTTTCTGTACAGACCCAAATTGTTTGACATATTTAAATGAACCTGGTGCTTTTTGGTATTATCACAACGCACCATACACTTTATTAGACGATGTAATTGCCAATGCAACACAAAAGGATTTTAACTCGTACTTCTCTGAAAAAATCAAAGAACCAATAGGAATGCAAGGCTTATTTATTAAAGTAGGCTATAACAACGTATTTTATAGTTCCGCTAGAAGCATGGCCCGCTTTGGAATTTTAAACTTAAACCAAGGTAATTGGGACGGTTTATCTATTCTCTCGGATCAAAATTATTTTACTGCCATGACTAACTCATCGCAAAACTATAATCTTGCTTACGGTTACCTTTATTGGTTAAATGGTAAAAGTAGTTTTAGACTACCTAATTCTGAAGATGAATTTACGGGTAGTTTAATACCTAATGCGCCAGCCGATCTTTATGCTGGTTTAGGCTTAAATGACCAAAAATTATATATGGTACCAAGTCTAGACTTGGTTATTGTACGCATGGGCGGGGCAAGCAATGAAGAGCTTTTTGGTCCTTCTAGTTTCGATAATGAAATTTGGGGATTGATTAATGCCATTATTGAGTAGAATTATACATTTTAATATCATCTTGCTCATCTTGTTGATTCTTAGCAAATAAGTATTCTTATTTTTGCCTAAAATTGTAAGATGGATTTTAGAAGCATTGCCGAGAAAAGATACACGACCAAAAAATTTGATGCGTCAAAGAAAATCTCCAAGGATCAGATTGAGGATTTAAAACACATTTTAAAATTGAGTCCCTCTTCTATTAATAGCCAGCCTTGGCTATTCACATTTGTTTCTCATAATGAAACAAAAAATGCCCTAGCAGATGCTTCTTTCTTTAATGCTCCGAAAATTAAAGATGCAAGTCATCTTGTAGTTTTTAGTGTTCAAGATAATCTTGAGCAATTTGAACGTCATGTAGAAGATAATTTAGCTGAAGGTTCAGTTAACTTTTATAAGCAATTTGTAAAAGAACAACCTGCAGAAAAAACCATTAACTGGTTATCGCAACAGGTATACATTACTTTAGGTTTCTTTTTAGCTGCCTGTGCAGCTATGGAAATAGACTCCACCCCAATGGAAGGTATTGAACCTGAAAAGTATAAGGACATATTAAAAATCAAGGACCATAAAGTACTGTTCTCAGTTGCTATTGGATATCGTGATACTGAAGATGGCAATCAACCAGAATTAGTAGGTAAATCTAGATTATCGACCGACAAAGTTATTCAATCAATTGAATAAACACTAACGATTTAAACCTCTTTAGTAAGTTCGAAAACCGTGATTTCTGGTCTTACACTAAAACGAACTTGGCGTAGACAACCTAATGCCCTATTGATATAGAGCGTTCTACCTTCTTTTAAATCTTTTACACCAGCATCGTATTCTTTATTTTTTACAGGTAATAAAGGTGCAGGTAAAAATGGTGGTTTTACTTGCCCACCATGTGTATGACCAGAAAGTATCCAACCTTTGAAATTATTCCAGACAGGTAAATCGCATACATCCGGATTGTGACATAGGGCAATATTCGCTTTCTCAGGATTATATTTTGATGTTGCTTTTTCAGGATAAAAATTGCTTCCTCAAAAATCATCCATCCCTAAAAAATTGAGTCCATTTATTTCAATGGCATCATTTCTTAACATTATTACTCCCGCATTTTCTAAACTATCGGTAATATTTTTCGCTACATTATCTTCAACAAAATCAATTCCGTAATCATGATTCCCCAATATACCTATGGTACCTAATGAGCCTTTAACCACAAACTTTAAAACCTCTTGTAATTGAGTTATTTGTTCATCGTTTTCATAGGTAACATAGTCACCGGTATACACCACAAAATCAGGTTTTAAATCTTGAGCTTCTTTATATGAATCTATTATATATTGATAGTCAAATAAATTACCAACGTGAATGTCGCTGATTTGCATTACCGTTTTACCTATAAGTTCTTCTGGTATATTTCTTAATGGCATTTTTAAATGAATGAATTCCATCCAAAACGGTTCAATTTGCCAACTATATAATCCCGTCAACAAACCCAAACCAGCTCCTCCCTGAAAAGTTCTTTTTACAAAGTTTCTTCTTTTCATTTTAGCCAATCTTATTAATTCTGATAATCAGAAGGTATTATACGATTAGGAAATTTTTCTTCGTAAGCTTTCCCAATTTGCAGCAAACTTGCTTCTGAAAATTGTTTTCCAATGAATGTCAGACTTATAGGCTCGCCAGACGGTTTATATCCCATAGGCACTGTTAAAGCTGGGTATTTTGCAACTGCGGCATAACCGGCATGGTAATTATTAATAGAAATAACAGCATCTAAATTGTATGCATTAATGGCAGCATCAAAAAAGCTACGTCCATTTTTTTCAAGGTTGTTCTTAATCTGTTCCAACTCAATTGTTGTAGTAGAATCTGTTAGTATCCCCTCAAACAGCGCTTGACCATATGGAATTCTAACTAACGAATCTGCATTATTAAATGCTACTGCATCTTCAATTGAGGTAACTTTTATAACATCTGGATTAGCATACTCTTTTAGATACGTCTTTAAGTCGTTACGCATATCTATATTTAGAATACTTAAAAAACCATCCATTGATACTTCTGGTGGTGTAAATTCTATTATGGTCGCACCCGCCTCTTTTAAATTTTGAACTGTTTCTTTATAAATACTATCAGTTTCCATTAAATCTTTAATAGCACCTAATTTAATTTCCGAAAAAACTTTTGGATGTATCCCTGCAGACAATATACCTGGATAATTATCTTCTACCGATGCCGAATCTAATTTATCATACCCTAGCATTGCAGATAACAAAATAGCATTATCCTTTACATTTTTAGTCATAGGACCAGGAGTATCTAAAGTGCTTGATATAGGTACAATACCTGATCGACTCAACAATCCAATAGTCGGTTTTAAACCAACAACTGAGTTTTGACTACTGGGCGACAAAATTGAACCAGACGTTTCTGTACCTACTGCTGCAACAGCATAATTGGCAGAAACTGCCGTTCCACTGCCAGAACTTGAACCTCCAGTTTCAAATATTCTTCTACCATATGGATTAAGTGTTTGACCACCATATGCACTATACCCTACTGGACAACCTGAACATAAGAAATATGCCCATTCGCTTAAGTTTACTTTTCCTAAAATTAAAGCTCCATTCTTCTTAAGTTGCTGAACAATAAAGGAATCATCCACCTCATTATCCATTAAGGCTATTGACCCTGCGGTCGTTTTCATGCCTAATGTATTAATATTGTCTTTCAATAAAATTGGCATTCCAAATATAGGATGCTGGATTTGAGTCGCCACGCCCATTTGATTTTGCTTGTCTAACTCTCGCGCTTGTTCAACTACATCCTTGTTAAGTGCAATTACCGTATTTAAAGTAGTGGCATTATTCAACTCATATTTATAAATACGATACAAATAAAAAAGGACCAAATTTTCATACGTCAGCCTATCTTCTTTAATATGGTTTCGAATGGTAAAAATATCTTGTTCCAATACTAAAGGAATCAGCTTTTGATATTCAGATTCAGTCAGTTTTGAAACTTCATCATATAAAGGTGCAAATACTTCATTTTTATCAAGAACCTTAGATTGAATTAACTTGTATTGCATACGACCATTCTCATGATTGTTATTTGCTGCAACTTCAATAGAATCATTATAGGGTATCCAAAGAATTACTTCTACTTTTTTCGACTCCTGCTCGCTTTTACATGCGCTTAATAAAATGACAAGAATTAATAAAATATGCTTCTTCATATCGTTATTTATTATGAGGTAACAAGGTCTGCCACTTTCTAATATTATTTTCATTCAAGCGCACAAACTCATCTTTACCTTCCTTTCTAGCTAGTTCTAAAGATAGCTCAGCTACTTTAATTGCTTCTGTATATCTATTTAAATCTGCTAAAATTAAAGATCGTATTCTATGATAATAATAAGTATCACCGCCTTTCTCAATTGCTGAATCTACATAACTAAGCGCTTCTATCAAATAAATACCTTGCTCTTGATAATATCTGGCAGTTTCATAAAAAGTTTGTGCTGACGCTGAGCTTGATAATTCTTTATCTATCTGCCTTTGCATTATAGATTTGGTATCCAATTGAATAGGTATAGAAATCTGGGTGTTTCCCCAACTCCAGATCATTGATGCACGATTATGGTCTAATTCATCAAAGGAAATTAGAAAAGTCTCTTGAAAATCGTGTGTTTTGATAGGTAGAACTAAAATACGAAGTGCATCCTCTTTAGGATTATAATTTGTTCTGCCATCGCCCCAATGTGTACTATTATTATGAAATACTATCTGCCATTGATCCTTTTCTGGGAAAGCATACAGAGCATAAATCCCCTTTTTTAATTCTTGATTATCAATGATAACGTCAGAATCAAAAGAAATTTTTGTGGATTCATTAGCGCCAACCCGCCAAATTCGACCATAAGGAACCAGTCCAGGTTCACCATTTTCTTGATTACCGAACAATGTTCGTCCTCTAGCAGATGGTCTTGAATATTCAATGATAATTTTTGAAAGCCCTACTTTTTGCTCTACCCTAGAAAACGGACTAGCTTTCGGGTGATTCATTTGTCCCCAACCTACATTATAAATTATAAAGGATAAAATGAACCAGCTATATTTCAATTTTATTTTTTAAAGAATGAATCTACAAACTCGTGTTTATTGAATGCCTGTAAATCTTCAATACCCTCACCGACACCAATATATTTAACCGGTATTTTAAATTGATCCGAAATACCAATTACTACCCCACCTTTTGCAGTACCATCTAATTTGGTTATGGCCAAAGCAGTAACCTCGGTAGCTTTAGTAAATTGTTTTGCTTGTTCAAATGCATTTTGCCCCGTAGATCCATCAAGCACTAAAAGAACTTCATGAGGTGTGTTTTCTACAACTTTTTGCATAACACGTTTAACCTTTGTCAATTCATTCATTAAATTAACCTTATTATGTAAACGTCCAGCAGTATCAATAATAACAACATCAGCATCTTGAGTTATAGCCGAGCTTAATGTATCAAAAGCAACAGAAGCTGGATCACTTCCCATTTGCTGTTTAACTATTGGCACATCTACACGATCTGCCCATACTTGTAATTGATCTATCGCAGCAGCTCTAAAGGTATCTGCAGCCCCTAAGACTACTTTTAAGCCTTGATTTTTAAATCTATATGCCAATTTACCAATGGTAGTTGTTTTACCTACGCCGTTTACCCCAACAACCATAATTACATATGGCTTTGTATCTTTAGGTATTTGAATATCGCCATCATCATTATCATTTGTTTCAGATAATAGTCCGGCAATCTCAGCCCTTAATATAGCATTGAGTTCGTCTGTACCTACGTACTTATCACTAGCTACCCTAGCCTCAATCCTTTGTATAATTTTTAAAGTAGTATCTACACCAACATCAGAAGAAACCAAAACTTCTTCTAAATTATCCAGTACATCATCATCTACTTTAGACTTACCGGCAACCGCTTTTCCTAACTTAGAAAAAAAACTGGTCTTGGTTTTTTCCAAACCTTTATCTAAGGTTTCTTTTTTCTGGGAAGAAAATATTTTTTTAAATAAGCTCATTGTTAATCATATGGTTATTCAAATATAAAAATTAAAAAGCCCCTTTCGTAGGAAAGGGGCTCAATAACTATTAAAAGTTATAATTCTTATTTCTTGGCAATCCAAGCATCTACCAATTCTGGTGGCATAACTTGCTCAACAAAAACGTAAGCACCTGATTTTGGTGACTTAACCATCTTTATAGCTTTTGTCAATCTTTTAGAACTTGTCTGTAAACTTGCTACGGTCTTCTTAGCCATGTCTTATGTTTTTAGTGATTCTCTTAAAGAAAGAATCTATTTAATTTCTTTATGAAGGGTCATTCTCTTAAGAATAGGATTGAATTTTTTAATTTCCAATCTCTCAGGAGTGTTCTTCTTATTTTTTGTTGTGATATATCTTGAAGTACCTGGTTGACCAGATTCTTTATGCTCTGTGCATTCTAATATAACTTGTATTCTATTACCTTTCTTTGCCATCTTAATGCTCTATTTTCCAGATTACTTAATAACGAATCCTTTTGCTTTTGCTTCTTTCAAAACAGCAGATATTCCTTTTTTATTGATACTCTTTAAAGCTCTTGTAGAAACTTTAATAGTAATCCAACGGTCTTCTTCAGGAATGTAGAAACGCTTTTTAGATAGATTTACATCAAATCTTCTTCTCGTTTTATTAATTGAAAACGAAACATTGTTTCCAAACATCGCCTTCTTCCCCGTAATTTCACATACTTTTGACATCGTGCTGACTTTTTCTTTTAAACAGGGTGCAAATTTATATCTTTTTTATCGTTCCAACAACAATAAAGATCACATTTTTAAAATTTCTTTTTGAAGAAGCTCAAAAGCCTTATTTACAGACTTTTCCACAACACGCTCGCGTGTACTCCCCATTTGAAATTCTTGTACAAAATGTAACATTGCCCCTTCAATTGCAATAAACACAGTTCCTACTTCTGCATTTGAGTCCCCTTTTGTAGGTCCTGCATTACCAGTAGTAGCTATTGCAAAATCGGTTTTCATTAACTCTCTTGCTCCTTTCGCCATAGCTGTTGCAACTTCTGCACTCACTACCGAATACTCCTCAATTAACTCTTTAGGCACCTTTAAAACATTAATTTTAGCTTCCGTAGCATAACTTACCACACTACCCTTAAAATAACTAGAGGCGCCAGGTATAGAAGTTATTTTTTCAGCTATTTTACCACCTGTGAAACTTTCGGCAGTAGACAAGGTTAAATTTTTACTTGTCAATAACTTAGCGACAATCTCTTCTAAGCTCTCATCATCTTCTAAACCGAATATTATATCGTTAATTAGTGGATAAAGTTTTTCAGTCTCTGCCTCCATTGCAGATGCTAACTCATCATAATTAGGTCCTTTTCCAGATAATCGCAATCTTACCTTTCCTAAATTAGGCAGATACGCCAATTTAATATTTGAAGGCAGTTCATCTTCCCAAGTTTCAATGCGTTTCGCTATAGCGCTTTCACCCATTCCATAAGTAACTATGGTTCTATGAATAATATGAGGTCGCTTATAGTAAGCCGCTAATTTTGGGATTACAGATTCCGTCATTAAGTGCTTCATCTCAAATGGCACTCCTGGCATTGAAATGAAAGTTACTTCATCTTGCCTAATCAACATACCGGGTGCGGTACCGTTTGCATTATGTAAGACCTCGGCCCTACTGGGCACCAAGGCTTGCATTCTATTTATATCTGATATAGGTGTATTACTAATATATTTTGCAAATAACTCTTCTACGTGAGCTAGAACCTCTGCATTCTCAACAAGTTCATCATTAAAATATTCACACAACGTGTGTTTGGTAATATCGTCTTTTGTAGGACCAAGTCCGCCAGTTATCAATACAATATCCACACGCTCTGATGCTTCTTTAAAAGCATTTAATAAATGAATGCGTTCGTCTTGTATAGATGTTATCTGATACACAGAAACACCTATCTTATTAAGTTCTTTAGCTATAAATGCGGAATTGGTATCAATGACTTGACCAATGAGAATTTCATCGCCAATGGTAATTATTTCTGCAAGCATTATAAATGAAAATCATTTTTTAATTCTGCTACAACCTGATTTATATCGGTTTTTAACATTGGAAATTTCTCCTCTATCTCTGCCATATTCGCCTCTTGCTTACCCAAAGTTTCTAACTCTAAAGCAATAGCTCGTGTTTGCTCCATACCCAACAAGTCTACATTAGGCTTTATTTTATGGGCAAGTTTGTATACTTGATCATGGTCTTTTGCCAGTAGGGCTTTTTCTAAAGCTTCTAAATCTTCAGGCACTTCTTCCAAAAAAACAGATATTACAGAATTTATAAAATCCTGATCCCCCTCTGCCATCTCGTTAATCTTATCCAGGTTATAAATCATTATTTAATTTTTAAGGTAAAAAGCTCTTTATCTTCCAAACTCCCCGAAAGATAGTCATTTGGACTTATTTTCCCAACACCGGCAGGAGTTCCGGTAAAAACAATATCTCCTTTTTTTAACATGAAAAAAGTTGAAACATAAGCTATAATTTCATCAATTTTCCAAAGCATTAAACTCGTATTTCCATCTTGGACGACCTCGCCATTTTTTAACAGCTTAAAATTAAGATCATCAATATTTTTAAAATCGGTTTTAGGAAGCCACTCCCCTATAACAGCTGCACCATCAAATCCCTTGGCTTTCTCCCAAGGTAATCCTTTTTCTTTCAATTTAGATTGTAAATCTCTTGCTGTAAAATCTATTCCAAGTCCAATTTCGTCATAATAAGTATGCGCAAATTCTTTACCAATGTGCTTACCTACTTTTTTTATTTTCACTAATACCTCAACTTCATAATGAATATCGTTTGAGAATTCTGGTATATAAAAATCTTGTTGCTTCGGTAACACTGAAGAATCTGGCTTTATAAAAACTACCGGTTCTTCTGGTTTCTCGTTCTTAAGCTCATCGATATGTGCAGTATAATTTCTGCCAATACATATAATCTTCATATTAATTTTATCTTTTCTTAGACATTTTCAAACTTATGGCAGGTATCAAATTCTCGTTATTTCCCGGTGCCTTTATAGAAAAATCACTCCATTCGCCCATACCATAAACCATCGTTTTAAACTTTTGGTTTTTTTGATAAACCGCAGCAAAGGTCGGTGCAAACCTATCTTCTATAACTTTCTTATTGGTAATCGCATGCTTATAGGTATTCGTATACCAATTATAAGGAAGAAACAACCACTCTAAGCCTACATATATACCTTCTTCTGGAATTCTTATACCCATACTAGATAAGTCAATTGACACAAAATCTTCTGTCTTAGAACTCTCTAAAATAATGCTCTTGCGAATTAAATCGTGATTTGGCTTACGAGTCTTTTTGTCCACATCATATAAGCGAAGTCTAAATTTTGATGATTCTCTTTTGAATTTGCCATTTTGTTGCACATAGATGGTAATTCTCTCCAGATACTTTTTTGCCGCCCCAATATTAGGGAAGTACAAAGCCAATACCCAAGGGGTTTCTGCAGATGAAAATCCACTTTTAATACTGTAAGAACTAATTGGATTTAATACTTGCGAATCTCCTAAACTATGAGAAACTACAACTTCTTCAAGCTCAAAAGACCCTTCTTTTAAGTATATCTTTTTATTTTCAGAAATAACCTTTGCAGGCATTATTGTGTCTTTAAAACCTAATGCCGAAATATGAACGTCTCGTTCTAAATATGATTCTGGAACATCGATATAAAAATAACCTTTCTCATCACTAGAAGTTCCTTTAAGAGTTTTTAGAAAACTAATGTTCGCATACGGTACAGATTTTGACTTTTCATCGAACACGTGCCCTTCAACCAAAACTTCTTGAGCATGCCCTACACCCACTATCAAAAAAAATATTACTAAAAAAATGCGCATTAATTAACCTAGTTTATTATTGAGTTTACTCAATTTAATTTGAGTAAGAATCTTTTTAGTGTATAATGGAAAATCGGCATTAAGCATCCAACCAAAATAGCCTGGTTCTTTTTCCAAAACTGCATGTACCTTTTTCCCTTTATGCTTACCAAATGAAAATACCTCTTCACCTTCTTCATCCATCGCAATAAAACCTGCAAAATCGACAGATTGTTTTCTTCTAGAAAATTCAGATAGTTTTTTGATATTATTTTCTAAATCTGGGTACCTATCCAACTGCGAAAGCAACACTTCGTAAGTCGCATTTGTATCTGCCGCTGCACTATGTGCATTGGTAAGATCTTTATCACAATAAAACTTATATGCGGCTTCTAGCGTCCGTTTTTCCATCTTATGAAAAATGGTCTGGACATCTACAGATACCGTATTCTTCATATCAAAATCAATATCGGCACGTAGCAATTCTTCTGCCAATAAAGGGATATCGAATCGGTCTGAATTAAACCCTCCTAAATCACTATCCTTTACAATCTTATAAATCTCTTTAGCAAGCTCCTTGAATGTTGGTTCGTTCGCCACCTTTTCATTGGTAATACCATGCACTGCAATTACCTCATCTGGTATTACCATTTCAGGATTAACAAGCCATGTTTTACTTTCTTTATTTCCATTAGGATATACCTTAAGTATTGCTATTTCTACAATACGATCCTTTGCAACATTGATGCCAGTTGTTTCTAAATCAAAGAAGCAAATAGGTCTGGTAAGCTTTAATTCCATACGTGTTCTACTTTTAACAAAGATACCTTTTCGTTTTTTAGACGCACAAAGTTACCTCTGTTTAATTTATTCCAAGAAGAGAAATCTGAAAAACTATAGCATAAATCAATTGTTAGAACAAAACTAGTCATACTTAAACAACTGTAAATGAAAATACAACCAAAAAAATACCCCATTAATACTTTAAGCATTATGGGGCATCTGATTATTTTAAATTTTAGAATTACACCTCTCGGTTAACATCCCATCCTTCTAGGTAGTCTGCAACAGCTTTCGCGAACATACTACCCAAAGCACCGTTTACCACTCTGTGATCATAACTATGAGATAAATACATTTTGCTACGAATAGCTATTACATCTCCTTCAGATGTTTCTATAACAGAAGGAATTTTACGTATTGCACCTAAAGCCAAAATACCTACTTGCGGTTGATTGATAATAGGAGTACCAAAGACACTACCAAATGTACCAACATTGGTTACAGTATATGTTCCCCCTTGAACCTCGTCTGGTTTTAATGCATTATTTCTAGAACGGTCTGCCAAATCGTTTACCACCTTAGCTATACCCATCAAGTTCAATTGATCTGCATTCTTAATTACAGGAACAATAAGATTACCGTCTGGCAATGCAGCTGCCATACCTATATTGATATTTTTCTTCTTAACAACAGTATCACCATCTAAAGAAATATTCATCATAGGATATTTCTTTAATGCTTTAGCTACGGCTTCCATAAAGATTGGTGTGAAGGTAAATTTCTCTCCTTCTCTCTTAAAGAACCCATCTTTAATTTTATTACGCCAAGTAACAATATTAGTAACATCAACCTCTATAAAACTCTGTACATGAGCTGAAGTAGAAACACTATCTGTCATATGCTTGGCAATCAACTTGCCCATTCTTGTCATTGGTATAACCTCGTCTCCACGAGAAACCTGCATTTTAGGTTTTTCAGTAACCGCTGTATTCGTTGCTACCTCTTTTTCTTGCGAAACTGTATTTGAGCTTACTACTTTTTGTGTCGCCTCTACCGTTTTAGCTGCAACTTCTTTGACAACAGGCTTACTAACTCCGTTTTTTACATAACTTAAGATATCATCTTTAGTTACTCTTCCATCCTTTCCTGTACCAGCAATTTGATCTAGAACCTCAAAAGAAATACCTTCTTCTTTGGCTATATTTTTAACTAAAGGAGAATAGAATCTGTCTGAACTTCCATTTACATGAACTGAAGATGTTTCTGCTTTCGCATGTACTACAGCAGATTCTGCTGCAGAAATCATTTCCTCTTGTACAGGTTCTTCTTCTACAACATCATTTCCTGTATTTGAAATTTCACTAACATCAACATCATCACCAACCTGTATAATTGCCACAGTTTGACCTACTTTGACAACATCATCAACATTATAACATTTCTCTAAAAGAATACCGTCGACCTCACTTGGCACTTCACTATCAACCTTATCTGTAGCAATTTCAAAAATGGCTTCGTCCATCTCAATTGTATCACCTACCTCTTTCAACCATGACGTTAATGTTGCTTCTGCAACACTCTCTCCCATACGTGGTAGTTTTAATTCAAATTTTGACATATCGATAATTTAAAGCTTGTTTTGTTTATATTTTTTGCAAAAATAATAAAATAAATACCTTTTTATTGATATTTACTTTAAATACAATAACTAATCTTGACGTAATGAACCTTCAAACGGTACTCTATTCAAAATACTTCTTCCTAAAGTGACTTCATCGGCGTATTCAAGTTCATCGCCTACCGCTATACCTCGTGCAATTGTAGAAGTTTTAACCTCTAACCCTTCTATCTGTCTGTAGATATAAAAATTCGTGGTATCTCCCTCCATAGTAGAACTCAACGCAAAAATTAATTCCTTTATTACGCCTTTTCTCACTTTATCTACTAACGTTCCAATTTTCAAATTTTGAGGACCAATACCTTCCATAGGAGATATTTTACCTCCAAGCACATGGTACTTACCCCTAAATTGTTCTGTATTTTCTATAGCCATTACATCTCTAATATCTTCAACAACGCAAACCAATGCATCATCTCTTTTAGGGTTTGCACATATTTCACACATAGTTGTATCGGAAATATTATGACAATTTTGACAAAATTGAATTTTGCCCCGTAAATTAACTAATGATGTAGAAAGGTTTTCTGTACGCTGTTCTGGTTGCTTCAACAAATGAAGCACCAAACGTAAAGCCGTACGTTTGCCAATACCTGGCAATTGCGAGACTTCGTACACTGCGTTTTCTAATAATTTAGATGAAAAATCCATAGCTTTTATTCGGTATAAATTTACAACTAAACTTGAAAATCATACCCCACCATTTTCACAAAATTATTTAACATTTAAAAAGTTTAGAAAATAAAAATATTGAACACGAACAAACAACGCTAAGAACTGTATTCCAAAATCTAAAATTCTATTAATTATTTATCATGACCAGCTTCAATAATTGTAAGTAATAATGCTAATTTAATAGCCTCGGCCCCATTTTCATTAACCCACCATTCATGAAGAGAATGTGCGCCTCCGCCAACACCACCTCTTCCAATTGTTATTGCAGGGACACCTATGGAAATAGGAATATTACCATTTGTAGAACCTCTAGTTAGGCTTGGCTCATATCCAAACAATTTAGTAGCGCTTATAGCTCGCTGTACTAACGGGGTATCTAACGAAAGTTCTCCAGACGGTCTATCCCCAATCTTTATTAACTCTAATGAAATTTTATCATCAATACCTGTGTTATTATACTCCTCTAAAGCTGTTTGCATTGACTGTTTAAAAATAGCTTCTACCTCTTTTAATCTACCACTATCAACAGATCGCATATCCACTTCCATCCAAGATTCAAAAGGTATCGAATTTACAGAAGTGCCACCTCCTATTCTACCTATATTAAAACTTGTTTTAGCACCTTCATCGGTAAAAGCTTTTGCATTCTCCGTAAATTCTTTAATTGCAAAACCAAGCGCATGATGAGGATTTGCCAACCCGAAAGCTCCCCATGAATGACCTCCTTTTCCCGTAAACAAAGCTTTATATCTAACCGAACCTAATCCTGCATTATTAACCCTGCCAATAGCGCCGCCATCAATTGAAATCCAAGAGTCTATTTTTGTTGCACCTTTATTAAATAAATGTTTAACGCCTCTTAAATCTCCTATACCTTCTTCACCAACCGTACCAACAAACCAAACATCTGCTTTAGTTTTTATATCAGTTTTTTTCATTGCCTTAAAAATAGCTATCAACATAGAGAGTCCTCTTGTATCATCACCAACGCCTGGTGCAAATAGGGTATCTCCTTTTTTTACCACTTTTACATCTGTGCCTTCTGGAAAAACCGTATCTAAATGTGCATCCAAAACAACTACCTTACCTCCTTCTGTTCCTTTTCTAATTCCAATAACATTACCAACCTCATCTATAGACACGCTTTCCAAACCTGCTTCAATAAACATATTTTTAAATGCCTCTGCTCTTTTAGCTTCCATGAATGGTGGGGCCGGAATTTCGGTCAACTGAATTAAATCCTTCTCCGTTTCATTTTCAATTGCATCTATAAATTCAAAAGCACTTGTAATACTCTTATCTTTAAGCAGCTTCCCAACCTCCTTGTTTATCTTCTTATCCGTAATTAGACTTTCCTGACCAATCAATACATTACCCATTAATAAACTGATTACCATTAAATGAAGTAAAGCCCTATTCTTTAAAAGAAATTCTCGTCGCATGATTATTTTTATTTAGAATTTAATACTTGAAAAGGTATCAAAATTTAATGGGTAAAGAAATGTTCAATTCGTTTTTTACATACTAATTGAACATTTCTCAATTTATACTCTAAGATTTTAAGTTATCGCTCTACCTCCTGTAACTTTTTGTAATTTGCCGCAAATTTTACAACATGAACGCCTCTCATATTTTACTATTAATTTCAGGTTACTTTGTTTTGCTTTTAATTATCTCCTATTTCACTGGCAAAAACGATTCTAACGAAGATTTTTTTAAGGCAGGAAAACAATCTCCGTGGTACTTGGTTGCATTTGGTATGGTGGGCGCATCTTTATCTGGCGTAACATTTATATCTGTTCCTGGCTGGGTAGAAGCATCTGAGTTTAGCTATATGCAAGTAGTTTTCGGATATTTCTTAGGGTATATGGTAACTGCTTTTGTTCTGCTGCCGATTTATTATAAACAAAATGTAACTTCCATATATGAGTATTTAGATGACCGATTTGGCTTTGTCAGTTATAAAGTTGGAGCAATCTCCTTTTTTATATCAAGAGTTCTCGGTGCAGCTTTTAGATTATTTTTAGTAGCTATTGTTCTTCAACAATTTGTATTCGACGCATGGAACGTTCCTTTTGAAATCACCGTTATTCTTTCTATACTACTAATATGGATATATACTTTTAGAGGAGGAATAAAAACCATTGTATGGACAGATACACTACAAACACTATTTATGCTAGTATCTGTAGGGCTTTCTATTTATTTTATATTAGATAAAATGGATTGGACGTTCATTGAATTTTTAAACTCCCAAGAATTAAGTAAATACAGCAAAACATTTTTTACAGATGACCTTTCCTCGAAAAATCATTTGGTAAAATCATTTTTAGGAGGAATGTTCATTACAATTTGTATGACTGGACTTGATCAAGATATGATGCAAAAAAACCTGACTTGCAGAAATTTAGGGGAAGCTCAAAAGAATATGGTCAGTTTTAGTATTGTATTGGTAGTTGTCACTTTCGTATTCATGCTACTAGGCGCGTTACTGTTCATCTATGCAGATGCCCATAACATCACTATCCCTCTTATGGACGGTTCACCGAAATCTGATTTATTGTTTCCTGAAATTGCCTTAAATAGCGGCTTGGGTATAACCGTTGCAGTCACTTTTATGCTTGGTTTAATTGCTGCTGCATATAGTAGTGCAGACAGTGCTCTTACCTCTTTAACGACATCATTCTGTGTAGATTTTCTTAATACAGAAAAGAAATCTGAGCATGTAGCCAAAAAGACACGTAGAATTACGCACATTGGCATGAGTATACTACTTATACTAGTGGTAATTTCTTTTAAATATATTCTAGATAAAAATGTTATTGACGGCCTTTTAACCGTAGCCTCATATACTTACGGTCCTTTATTAGGACTATTCTCTTTTGGCATATTCACTAAACATCAAGTAAAAGATAGATATGTTTGGATTGTTGCCCTTATTTGCGTGTCTGTTATTCTAGTTTTAGCGAAGCTACCTAGCGAATATTTGGGAGGTTATATTTTTGGATACGAACTTTTACCGTTGAACGGCCTACTGACATTTATAGGTTTATGGCTCATTCGTAAGAAAAACACCTCGGCTGACAAGGAAGATATTACTTAATATTGCCTGGTACTCAACAGCACTAAAGTACATGCTACTTCCGCTTCTATACCATTGTTTTTTAATAATTTATAGAAATCAGAATTTTCAGTTCCAGGATTAAAAATTACCCGTTTTGGAGACAAAGAAATAATACTATTATAATATTCTTCTTGTCTTTTTGGATTTATATATAGGGTTATTGTGTGAATATCACTAATTTCGTCCAAACTATTATTGATATTGACTCCAGAAACCACTCCTTCCCTTAACCCGAAGGCTAAAGTTTCTACCCCCGAATCTACCAGTCTATGTATAGCTAAGTTACTATATCGAGTTGGTTTTAACGAGGCTCCGAACACTAGGGTCTTTTTCATGATAAATAAATGTTAAAAATTCACTAACATGTAACTAATAAGGCAATATTTCGTCTATTAGTAAAGTTAGATACTCTCTGAGTATAAAAATATTGTTGGTAACGCTATATGTTTATAGTTAATGGTTAGTGTTTAGTATAGCCTATCAGCATTTGAAGCCCGACTTCCAATTCATTTTGGAATGTTCGGGTTTCTTCTTTTAATGCCTTTTCATAAAAGACGTTACTTCCACGATTACCTTTCTTTAAAACCCAAAAATTGTATCATTAAAGTAACAATAAGGACTTAATTGCGTCTATTACTTTATATAGTGGTATTTAATATAGAAGATTGGTTGGTTTTTTCTTATTAGGTAAACTATATAGCACCCATAGCAAAAACTACGGGTGCTTTATTTTTACCATCTTATTATTACGCTACCCCAGGTAAAACCACTACCAAATGCGGCTAAGACTACCAAGTCTCCACTTTTTACCTTACCAGCCTCCCAAGCTTCTGTAAGTGCTATAGGAATAGAAGCAGCTGTAGTGTTACCGTATTTCATAATATTATTGAAAACTTGGTCATCACTCAACTGAAATTTCTTTTGAATAAATTGAGATATTCTTAAATTGGCTTGATGTGGCACCAATAAATTAATGTCAGTAGACTTCAATTTATTCTTCTCTAAACCTTCAATAATAACTTCGCTAAAACGAACAACTGCATTCTTAAATACGAATTGCCCATTCATATATGGAAAGTAAGATTCATCATTAGGGTCATTATCTGCAATAATATCGTTAACCCATCTTTTACCCATACCAGGGGCAATTAAAGATAATTCTTCAGCATGCTGACCTTCAGAATGTAAATGAGTAGATAATATACCTTTTGTGTTATCTTCTTCTCTTGATAAAACAGCTGCACCAGCACCATCACCAAAAATTACAGAGACTCCCCTACCTCGTGTAGTCATATCCAATCCATGAGAATGAAGTTCTGAACCAATAACAAGTACATTTTTGTACATACCTGTTTTAATATACTGATCGGCAATTGAGATTGCATATACAAAACCAGAACATTGATTACGAACATCTAATGCACCAACAGTTTTAATACCTAAGTCTCTTTGCACTAAAACCCCTGGTCCAGGAAAATAATAATCCGGACTCAAGGTTGCAAATACTATAAAATCAATATCGTCTTTGTCTATACCTGCTCTTTCGATAGCAATTTTAGCGGCTTTCACACCCATGGTCGTAGTTGTATCACCATCACCCTTAACAACATGCCTTCTTTCTTTTATGCCGGTACGTTCTTGGATCCAAGCATCATTTGTATCCATCACCTTTGACAAATCATCGTTTGTCACTACGTTATCAGGCACATAATGACCTAAGCCAATTATTTTTGAATTATACATAGTAATATTTTAACCCTGATAAAGCTCAGGTATAATTAGTGTTGCAATATAAACAACTATTAAGAATTCTATTTAAAAATATAACATTCGCTAACTATTGAGAATAGTAGTTGCGTGCTTAATTTAGATACTTCTTATAGTCGTTTACTATAATATTAGCTTTTAAATCATGAAGTAGATTATAAAGGCCAAAAAATGTACGATTCATATATAAAAAATGCTTTGAACCTCTGTTCCCATTCATTTTTCTAATTTGTTTGTCTGAGGAAAACTGTTCTCCTAAATCTGCAATTTTACCCCAAAACACTTCATCGCCAAAATCAAAATGTTCATTATGAAATGGTGATGTAAATAAACTTAGCAATTGATGAAATATCTCTTTAAAGAATAAAATTTCTTCTGGCGTATCTGAATGCATTAAAATCTCAAGTTCATATAGCTTCTCCGTAAACTTCTTTTCATCTGATATAATTTCTGGTCTAGCCAATTCAAAATAAGGAACATAGAATGAGTCAGGCACTTCTTTTATACAACCAAAATCTATCGCAATTAGCTCATTGTCATTATCTACTAAAAAATTACCTGGGTGAGGATCTGCATGTACTTTACGTAATCCGTGAATTTGAAACATGTAAAAATCCCATAATGCCTGACCCAATTTATCGCCTATAGTTTGTGAGAAATTAGTTTTTGTAAATTCACTCAAATGCTTACCGGTCATCCAATCCATTGTAATAATACGCTCGCTCGAGAGCTCGGTGTAATACTCTGGGAAATTTATATTCGGTATTATTTTACAAGCTTTAGTAATCTCTTGGCTTTGGGCAACTTCTAAAATATAGTCTGTTTCTTCAACCAATTTATTCTCGACTTCTTTAAAGTATTTTTCTGAGTCTTTGCCTTTTAAATTAAACATACGAATAGCAATTGGTTTTACTATTGCCAAATCGCTACTTATACTTTGTGCTACCCCAGGATACTGAATTTTAACGGCTAAATTCTTGCCGTCTTTAGTTGCTTTATGAACCTGCCCTATACTTGCTGCATTTATAGAATCTTTATCGAATGTATCAAATACCTCTTCAGGGTATTTGTCTAAATACTTTTTAAATGTTTTTCTTACTAAAGGTGCAGATAATGGAGGAACTGAAAACTGAGATAAAGAGAACTTTTCTACATACGCATTCGGTAGTAGATTCTTTTCCATACTCAACATTTGAGCGACTTTAAGGGCACTACCCTTCAAAGACTTTAGCCCATCATAAATATCTGTGGCGTTATCTTCGTTTAACTCGTCTTTAGTAGTATCTGGATTGATAATTTTTTTACCAAAATACTTGGCATAATTCCCGCCAATTTTAGCGCCTGTTTTCACAAGCTTACTTGCACGTTCTATCTTTCCTGTAGGTATTTTATCTAGTGTTTTCAAATTGCAAAATTTAGATTAGGCAAAAGTTTCCTTATATAGAAATTTTCCAAAATCTAGAATATTCTCTAAAGGCGTATTATCAAAGACATCAAATATGGTGTTGACAGATTTCTCGATAGCTACATCTGTTTTTTCAAATCCAGCAGAATCATCGGACTTCCAAAAGTTCAACAAGAACATGGTTTGTAACCAAGCTCCCTCTGAAAACAACTGTGGATTGTGCTTCGTTATTTTAGAACTCTTATTTTGATTACCGTCAGCAATCAAAACTTTTGCAAACTCTTTAATATTCTTTCGAAGGCCTTTTAATTGCTCCATATTTTTTAATGGACTTGGAGCGTTATCCATTACAAACAACACATAGCTTCTATTTAATGTCAGTACCTCGAAAAAAGTATAGAAAAACGTGAGCATTTTATCTCTGTTCGTAAAATCTTGATACTCTTTATTTTTTTGAATAACATTAACTGTGTTTTCATAAAAAGTATTCCAAATACCCTTTTTGATTGCATCTATAGAACCGAAATAAAGGTAAAAATCTGATTCTTCAATAGCATTTACTTTACAAAATTTATAAACTGTCTTAGGTAATTTTTCATTCTCCAAAACAAAGTCCATAAACATGGTAATAATTGAATCTTTAGTTACTTTTTTAGCTTTAGCAGACATATCAATTTATTTTATTAAAAGGTACGATGCAGATTTCATAGTTAGTAGTTTTTATGAAACATTAGCTTTTGTTTAGTAAAAACGTGCTATTGAATAATAGCACGTTTTCAAACAACCTAACCAATAAATAATCAACATGTGATTATGCTTAAAATTCTTTTTCATAGCACTTTTTCATAACCACAAGACAAATATACATAATGTTTAACCTTTTTTAATTATTCATAAACAAAAATATATGTTAAACTTTAAAAAGTCAAATAACTGTCAGTTTGTCACGATAACCTATTGTGGTATTTTTTTTGACCAATAGCAACAAACAATCATATTAACAATAGCTACACTAAAAGTGGCGTAAAAAATATAAAAAATGGCAACAGGTAAAATTAATGTGTCGGTAGACAACATTTTTCCACTAATCAAGAAGTTCTTGTATAGTGACCATGAAATTTTTCTAAGAGAATTAATTTCGAATGCAACAGATGCAACCTTAAAAATGAAGCACTTGACCACTATTGGCGAGGCAAAGGTTGAATATGGCAATCCTATTATTGAAATCAAGGTTGATAAAGAAGGTAAAAAACTTCATATCATTGATCAAGGTCTTGGTATGACCGAAGAAGAAGTTAAAAAATACATTAATGAGGTAGCATTTTCTGGTGCTGAAGAGTTTTTGAACAAATATGAAGATTCTGCTAAAGATTCAGGAATTATAGGTCATTTTGGTCTAGGTTTCTATTCTGCATTTATGGTAGCCCATAAGGTAGAGATTATTACCAAGAGTTATAAAGATGAGCCGGCTGTACAATGGTCTTGTGATGGTTCTCCTGAATTTATCATGGAGCCAGCTGAAAAAGACACTCGTGGTACTGAAATCATTCTTCATATAGCCGATGATTCTACCGAGTTTTTAGAAGACGGTAAAATAAACAGCTTATTAAGTAAGTATAATAAGTTTATGCCTATTCCGATTAAATTTGGAATGAGAACTGAAACCTTACCAAAACCTGAAGGAGCAAAAGAAGAAGATCCTGCACCTACTGAAGAGGTAGATAACATCATTAACAATCCAAACCCGGCATGGACAAAGCAACCTGCAGATTTAAAGCCAGAAGACTATAAGAGTTTTTACAGAGAGCTTTACCCAATGCAGTTCGAGGAGCCTTTATTCCATATTCATTTAAATGTGGATTATCCTTTTAACCTTACCGGTATTCTTTATTTCCCAAAACTTTCTAACGATTTAAATCAGCAGAAAGACAGAATTCAATTATATCAAAATCAAGTTTTCGTTACAGATAACGTTGAAGGTATAGTACCTGAATTCTTAACGATGCTACGTGGAGTTATTGACTCTCCAGATATTCCTTTGAACGTATCGCGTTCTTACTTACAGGCAGATGGTGCTGTGAAGAAAATTTCTTCTTACATCACTAGAAAAGTTGCTGATAAGATGAACTCACTTTTTAAAAACAATCGTGAGGAATTTGAAGCTAAATGGAACGATATTAAAATCGTGATTGAGTACGGAATGCTTTCTGAAGATAAATTCTTTGATAAGGCAGACAAGTTCGCTCTTTACCCGACGGTAGATGGTAGTTACTTTACGTTTGGCGAGTTACAGGAAAAAATCAAAGACACGCAGACAGATAAAGACGGTAAAACAGTTATTCTTTATACCTCTGATAAGGAAGCCCAACACAGTTATATTGAAACTGCCAAAGCTAAAGGATATGAAGTACTTTTATTAGACTCTCCTATTATTGGTCACTTAATGCAAAAGTTAGAAAGTTCTAAAGAGAATATTTCTTTTGCACGTGTTGATGCTGACCATATTGATAAATTGATTCAAAAAGAAGAAACTCAAATCTCTAAATTATCCGATGAGGAAAAGGAGACTTTGAAAAAAGAACTGGAGGAAGCTATTACTGATAAAAGTTTTACTGTGCAATTAGAGGCTATGGATAGTGATGCTTCACCATTCACCATTACAGAACCTGAGTTTATGCGTCGTATGAAAGAGATGCAACAGACCGGCGGTGGCGGTGGTATGTTCGGTATGGGATCAATGCCAGATATGTACAACCTAATCGTAAATACGAATCACCCACTGGTAAGTGAATTCTTAAGCACGAAAACTGCAAAGAAAAAAGAACGATTGATCAATCAATCACTAGACTTGGCGAAGTTATCTAAAGGCTTACTTAAAGGTAAAGCTTTGACGGAGTTTATTAAACGTAGCTATGAGATGGTAAAATAACTTCCATTTCCTATAATCTTTTAAAAAGCCACTACAAAAAATGTAGTGGCTTTTTTGTTAAATGTGGTTATCTTTCAGTTGAGAAACTAAGAATTACATGAGCACTAACTACAGAAGCGTCAATTTCAAAAAATTACTAGATAAGTTACAACAAGAAAGTTGGCAATTAGAATTAATAATATCTGGTTTTGCTATTTACGGTCTATTTGCTGCATATGAACCAATAGAGTTGAAAGTTGCGGCGGGTACTGTTGCTGGAACGGATCAGTTTGGATTATTTTGGGCAGTTATTCTAATATGCTGTCAAATATTCACATTTAACTTGGTTGTACATGTATTATTAAGAGGGCTATGGATAGGTGCAATAGGCTTAAGATATGTATCTGGTGATATTAACTACTCAACTCTTAATTATTCCGAGAAATTTACTTCGTACCTAAAAAGAAAAGTTGGTTCGTTTGATCAATATATCGCCAACCTCGAAACCTATTGTAGTATCATATTTGCAGCTTCATTTTTAATGATTTTCTATGTTATTGGTTTCTTCTCTGTAATTTTCAGTCTAATATTAATTACTCAAAGTTTAGAACTATTAATTTTTCTACCTAAATGGGTAATACGAATTATAATTCTTGCATTAGTAATTCCGTTTCTTCTTTCTTCAATTGTTGTGTTTATTGACTTTTTAGGTCAAGGTATTTTAAAAAAGAAAAAGTGGATATCAACTATATACTTCCCCATATACTGGGTATTCAGTAAATTAACGCTATCCTTTTTATATCGTCCTTTAGCATATAACTTTCTAGATAATAAATTAGGAAAACGCCTAAGTTTTATCTTACTACCTATTTATATTTTAATTGCTATTATTGCTTCCTTAAATTATCAGAATTCAAATTATTTGATTTCTACTAATGACTCATCTGAGTATCAAATAATAAGTGACCATTATGATAATTTATCAACAGAAGAAGATAAGTTCATTAGTATAGCATCGATACCTTCCAAAATTATTAAAACTAAATACCTTCCTATTTTTCTATTATATAATAAAGAAATGGAAGACTTTATTTTTGATAAAAACAACTCCCTTAAACCTGAAGAAGATAAAAGAGGTATAAAATCTTCCTTAACCATAGATTTCAAAAGAGGCTTAGACGATGCTTCTGGCAAGAAAAATGCAATGAATTTAAAAGGATATCTTGAAACTGTTAATGAAATCTATCTTTTAAAAATAGATTCAAAGAAATATGTAAGTGATTTTATAATAAGCTCAAATGCCAAAGAGAGAATAGGTTTTGAAACCTATCTAAATATTAAAAATCTAAGTGAAGGCAAACACATTTTGACTATTACCGGTCCTACTAAAGAAAATAAAATGGATCCAAAATCTAAAACTAAAGAAGAAGTACTAGTTACCATCCCATTCTGGTACTTTCCTGAAAACAATTCAACTCCTAATATTCAAAACACAAGTATGAAACTAGATTCTATAACCTCAAATTAAGATATACGCTAACCATTGATAAAATAGTAATTTAACAATTATCGGCTTTGATAAATAGGTTTTAACCAGTTTCAGGACTCAATTTCATAATAGTTCCTTAAACATTAGGTAATCCTTTTTACAATAAATACTAGTGCTTTTTTTATCTTCACCATATGAAGGTCATTTCAACAAACATAGGAGACGCAGTAACTTTTGAATGGAACGGTGAAAAAGAACAAACGGGTATCTTCAAATACCCTACTTCTAAAGGTTTATTCTTAACTAAAAATGATGTAAAAGATGACACTGTCATTGACCGTGTTCATCATGGTGGTGTTAATAAGGCATGCTATATATTTTCTGCCGATTATTACGATTATTGGAAGAATTTATACTCAGATTTAGAATGGGATTGGGGTATGTTCGGTGAAAACCTAACCGTAGCAGGACTTGATGAATCTAAAATACGCGTAGGCGATATTTATAAAATTGGAGACGTACTTGTACAAGTATCACAACCTCGCGAGCCTTGTTATAAATTAGGCATCCGTTTTGGTACCCAGAAAATACTTAAAGAATTTATTACCCATAATCACCCTGGAACTTACGTGAAAATTTTAGAAGAAGGACATGTATATGCCGATGATGAAATAACTTTAATTGAGCGGTCTACAAATGCATTAACATCCCAGCAATTTTACGAACTAATGTTCGCAAAGAATAAACCCAAAGACTTGCTAGAACTGTTCATGACAAATGAATCTGTCCCTCAATACAAAAAAGATAGATATTTGAAGTACCTATCTTAATTTTAATATACAATTTAATGAAAAAGCTATTTATACTATTTGCCTTAATTACTGGGCTAAATACCGAAGCGCAAATAAAAACGAATTCAGAGGTAACAACAAATCCTACAGTTCATAATATTGGTTTTATTACGCTATTGTCACATTATTATGAGGATGGATTAAAATTGAATCCGTTAAACGCCACTTTTCAAGGAGATAATAGATACAATGACACCTTACCCAACTTTCTTTCAGATGACTATAAAAAAGAGCTGAAAAACTATTACACCAGTTATTTAGAAAAAGCTGAAAAATTCGACAGCGCTCAACTTTCTGAGAGTGAGCAAATGTCTAAATCAATATTAAAATGGGAGTGTCAAGTAAATTTAGAAGGTCTTACTTTTGAGCAGTATACCCCTATTGACCAAATGTGGTCTATGAATTTGATGATGGGTCAATTAGCAGGTGGTACCAGTGCTCAACCATTTAAAACGACAGATGATTATGTAAACTGGAGCAAGCGTTTAGAAGACTATGTAATTTGGCTTCAAACTGCTAAATCTAAAATGCAAGAAGGTATAAAAGCAAAAAATGTACTTCCAAAATCTCTTATTAAAAAAGTATTACCGCAATTAGCAAGTGTTGCAGATGCTAAATTGGAAGATAACTTGTTCTATTCTCCAATTAAAAACTTTCCAGCTGAATTTTCTGAATCAGACAAAATAAGGTTGACAGAAGTTTATACGAACATCATCAACAACAAAATTATCCTTGCATATAAAGAACTTCATGACTTTATGGCTACCGAGTATCTTAATGCCGGTAGAGAAACTAGTGGAATACAAGGTATACCTAATGGCGATGCGTTTTACGCTCACCAAATTAAGCTATACACTACAACGACTATGTCTGCAAATGAAATTCATAATATTGGACTGAAGGAAGTTGCAAGAATTAGTGCTGAAATGGAAGCCGTAAAAAAACAAGTTGGTTTTAAAGGAGATTTAAAAGCATTTTTTGGCGAGGTACGTAACAAAAAAGAGCTAATGCCTTTTACCGACCCAGAGCAGGTAATTGCTAATTTCAATGATATTCATAAAAGAATGATGCCTAAGGTAAATGCGCTATTCAGCAAACAACCTAAAACGCCTTTCGAGGTAAGACGTACCGAAGCTTTTAGAGAAGCTTCTGCTAGTGCAGAATATAACCCAGGTTCTTTAGACGGTACCAGACCTGGTATTTTTTATGTTCCTATACCAGATGTTACTTCTTATAACACCTATTCTGATGAGGACTTATTTTTACATGAAGCAATCCCTGGTCATCACTTTCAAATTTCTCTAACTCAAGAGAACGAGGACTTACCACAATTTAGAAAATCTTTATGGTACAGTGCTTATGGCGAAGGTTGGGCTTTATACACAGAATCTTTAGGTAAAGAATTAGGTCTTTATAAAGACCCGTACCAATATTTCGGAATGTTAGGTGCAGAAATGCATCGCGCCGTTCGTTTGGTTGTTGACACTGGTCTTCATTCAAAAGGATGGTCTAGAGAAAAAGCTATTCAATATTCTTTAGACAACGAAGCAGAATCTGAATCTAGTATAACTGCTGAAATTGAAAGATATATGGCTAACCCAGGTCAAGCTTTATCCTATAAAATTGGTCAACTTAAAATTATGGAGCTACGCGCTAAAGCTGAAACTAATTTAGGTACCGATTTTGATATAAAGGTTTTTCACGAAAAGGTACTTGAACTTGGTTGTGTTCCCTTAGCTTTACTTGAAGAACAAATAATGAAATGGATTTCAGCAAACACTAAATCTTAAATTCCATCTTCCAAAAATAACATATGGCATATCCTTGGCATTTATATCTAATGGGCGCAATTTATATCATTGGCGGCATCTTGCATTTTATTAAACCGAAGGTATATTTAAGAATCATGCCTAGATACCTACCTTTTCACAAACCTTTGGTCTTATTAAGCGGTTTAGCAGAAATCATGTTAGGTTTCGGTCTATTTTTCAAAGCGACCAAAGACCTCTCCATTTATGGTATTATAGCTATGCTCGCCATATTCTTATTAGTACACTTTTATATGTTGTCTAGCGAAAAAGCAAGTGCAGGTTTCCCTAAATGGGTGCTCTTGATAAGGTTACCACTACAGTTTGCACTCATGTACTGGGCTTTCATTTATTTAAAAGTTTAGAAAATAAAAAAGGGGACGCTCCCGTCCCCTTTTCAAAATCAACTTAAATCAACTTAATTAACAACAAACTCTTCAGTATATGTTCTACCAGCAGACTTCACTGTTACCGTGTAAGTTCCTGGAAAAGCATCTGCGAAATTGAATGCTTTTTCAACAATCATTTCATCTGCTACTTCTTGTGTAAATACTGTTCTACTTTCTGTATCGTATATCTTAATAGATAATTTAGACTTATCTAAGTTTAAGTAGTTCATGAAGATCATGTTATTAGTCTTTCTAAAGAAAGGCTTAATATCTTCATCAGACTCTACGATTCTCACATCATTATTATCTAAAACAATAGTATATGAATATTCTGTCATGTTATTATCGGCAGATAGGAAATAAACACCATCTGTTAAATCTTTCAGGTTTAGTTTCTTGCTAAATTGTCCCTCGCTCATTTTTTCTGAATAAATAACATTTAAATCAGAATCCATTAATTTAACCTGAACCCCATTTACTGAAGCATCCATTGTTAAAACCACACTCTTGGCTTTACCTGCAGATAATAGGTTTAATTTTGGCTCTCTTGCCATGCCTGCTACTGTAGCTAACATAAAGGCAACAACTGTTGTGAATTTTATTAGGTTTTTCATAATAAATTATTTTAAGGGTTAATGATAATTTACACTGCAAACATACAGCCGATGTAAAGCTCTCACTACATCATATTTTCCCGATTTATGTGCTATTTTAACCAATTCACATATCCTTTCTTACCTCTATGTTAAGATTACATAGATTTTAGTTAATTTTGCAAAGAACATCTAAAACAAGATGTTTAATTTTATAGTGTAACCCCTAAGTATCATGCTAAAAAATAAACCTACATTCGAAGCTATTAAGCCAGACTTTGGTCATTCATTCACTTATCAAAAATTTGATGAGCATAAACTGAATAAAAATAATCTATGGCATTACCACCCAGAACTAGAATTGGTTTATGTAAATGGTGGTTCTGGTAAAAGACAAATTGGTAGTCATGTATCTTATTATACAAATGGAGACCTTATATTAATAGGTAGTAATCTTCCACATTGCGGATTCACTGATGCCCTTACAGGTAATACCAGCGAAACTGTCGTACAGATGAAGTTAGATTTCTTAGGACAAGATTTCTTTAAGCTTCCTGAAATGAAAAAAATAGAAAGTCTTTTTAATAGTGCCAGTGGCGGAATTGCATTTTCTGGAAAAACGAAAAGAAAGATTGGCGATAAAATGGAAGTGTTAGAATATCAAACAGATTTTCAACGCCTTCTTTCTATTCTTAATATATTAAATGATTTAGGAAATTCTGATGATATGCGTTTGTTGAATGCCGAAGGATTTTCTTTTACAACAGATGTAAAGGATAATGATCGTATTAATATCGTATTCAATCACGTGAAGAATAATTTCCGTGAAGAATTAACGCTAGAAGAAATATCAACGATGGTAAGTATGACCATACCGTCTTTCTGTAGATACTTTAAAAAGATTACGAATAAAACGTATATACAATTTGTAAACGAATATCGTTTAGTGCATGCCTCTAAACTGTTGGCAGAAAAACCAATGAGCATTACAGAAGTTTGCTTTGAATGCGGATTCAATAATTTTTCGCACTTTAACAAATCGTTCAAGGCATTTACTGGTCAAAATCCGTCGGAATATAGAAATGAACTAAAAACTGTTTTAGTTTAAGTTCTTACCTTATATAGTATTAAAAAATAGTAAGCTTCTAGTTAGTATCTAAACATACTAATTAGAAGTTTTTTTTGAGGTACAAAAAAGTTGATATGTGTTCTTGCAAATTTATGTTCATGTAGTACCTTTATATCGCTATGATTAAAGAATTTACAGAAAGAGAATTAGACCGTATTATTGAAATGGCATGGGAAGACCGCACGCCATTTGAAGCCATAACATTTCAATTTGGAATTAGCGAACAAGAGACAATCGAAGTCATGCGTCGCGAAATGAAACCAAGTAGTTTTAGAATGTGGCGTAAACGTGTTCAAGGTCGCGCTACCAAACACGCTAAACTTAGAACAGACGAAATGGACCGTTTTAGGTGTTCTAGACAACGAAACATAAGTGGCAATAAAATCTCTAAACGGTAAATCGAGAATTATTTAAACGCTTCGTTTAATACAGCCGCAAGACGAACTCCCCCTTTTTGCAATTGTTCGGCAGCAGTATCCCACCAATCATAACTATAACGGTAGCTTAATTTCTCGCCTGGTTCTACAGAAGCATATAATTTTTCCGCTAGTAAATGCGACTCTTCTACCCAGTCCAATAAATTACCTTCTTGTAAGAATTTTACTTGTTGCTTTGACATCTCAGGATATTCTGATGCAAGCTCAGTAAAACTCATACCGTTTTCATTGATAAGGTTAGAATCCCACACTCTATGCAAATTGGTTCCGCTACCAAACCATTGTAATTGAATATCGTTTCCGCCTTTATCCTCTTCCCTACCCAAATGCATAGGTTGGTGCAAATCACCAATTAAGTGAACTAGAAATTTCAAGTAGAAAGCTTTATCTTCTTTACTACTATTTTTATCCTTTATAATTTCTAAACAAGTATTAACGCCTTGTACCAAATCACCATATTCGTTCTTTTCTATCTCTGCATATGTTTTACCAAAAGGAATATTTACATAATGCCAAGCACTGAATTTTCGATATGCGCGATCAGATTTTATTTCATCTCCAAAATTAGCAACGGCAGCCAAGCTTTCACCTCCAAGCAAATCTGAAATAGCACGTTTTGCTTTCTTACTTAAATTCTGTTCAGCAACTTCCCCTACTACTCTATGCCCTGTCTTTGACCAATACATATCATTTGCAAAGGTAAAATTCGTTACTAAAAACAATAAAATAACACTATTTTTCATCTCTAAAATTTTGCCCAAAAATAGTACAACAAATTTTAAGCTATTGTTAAAACTTGGTAAGATTGAATTTATATCTGAACTTGCACATATGAAGAAGAAGACGAGAAAATCATCTAAACGAAAAAGAAATATTTTTAAGATTATAGGAATTGGGGTACTATGCTTTTTAGCTTTTTTTTTATTTTTTCTTGGTAGTATAAACTTGGGGTTATGGGGGAAAATACCATCTAAAAAGGAGCTTTCTAGCTTTCAATATCAAATGGCATCTGAGGTATTTACTGCAGATAGTGTTTTAATTGGCAAGTATTATTTATATGATAGACAGCCTGTTACCTTCAACGATTTTCCAGAACATTTAAAGCATGCTTTAATCGCTATTGAAGACGAACGCTTCTACGAACACAATGGTATCGATATTAGAAGTCTTATTCGTGTAGGCTTTAAAACTATTCTCTTAGGCGACAACTCTTCTGGTGGTGGTAGTACGTTAACACAACAGTTGGCGAAGAACCTTTATCCGAGGAAAGAAAGAAACAAAACAAATATCATTGTAGATAAGGTCAAGGAAATGATCATTGCCAAAAGGCTCGAGAAAATATTTACTAAAGATGAAATTCTCACTAATTACCTTAATACAGTTTCTTTCGGCGATAATACATTTGGTATTGAAAGTGCCGCTTTAAAATTCTTTAATTCACGTACTAAAGATATTACCGCTACACAAGCTGCTACACTAGTTGGGATGCTAAAAGCTACTTATGGTTATAACCCTAGAGTATTCCCTGATAAAAGTCTTGGTAGACGAAATTTGGTGTTGCGTGCTATGTATAACAATAACTTTATTTCAGAAGATCAAGTTGCCAAATTTTCTCAAGAAGACCTTAATCTCGACTATCGAGAATTTGATTATAACGCAGGTATTGCCCCTTATTTTAGAGAAGAGGTGCGTAAAGAAATGTTACGTTGGATCAAAGAACAAAACGAAAATGAAACTGACTACAATATCTACACATCTGGATTAAAAATATACACCACCCTAAACTTTAAAATGCAAAAACTAGCAGAAGTGGTTATGGTAGACCACATGACTAAATTGCAAAATAGTTTTGAAAAAAGTTATGGTACAAATGCGCCTTGGTTAAAGGATAAAAATCTAATACAAAAGATAGCCAAACGAACACCTTCCTATAAAAGGCTGCAAGAGAATGGTTTCTCTCATGAACAAATTATCGACAGCTTATCTAATGACAAGAAAAAAAGAACTTTTAATTCGTGGGAAGGTGATGAAGAAATCACTGCTAGTACTATAGATAGTATACAGCACTATACAAAATTCTTAAATACCGGTTCATTAGCTGTAGACCCAACAAATGGAGAAATCTTAGTTTGGATCGGCGGTATAAATTTTGAGCAATATAAATACGACCATATATCTCAAAGTAAACGCCAGGTTGGATCAACTTTTAAACCTATTGTTTACACTACGGCAGTAGAGCAAGGTGTTTCTCCATGTACTTATTTTTCTGCAGAAGAAATTGAATACGATAATTTAAAAGGTTGGTCTCCATCTAATTCAGGAAATAAAGACGAAGCTTACCTCAACTATTCTATGGAAGAGGGTCTTAGTAATTCTATAAACACCATAGCCGTAAAAGTTTTAGAGAAAGCCGGTATTGGAAATGTTTTACAAATGGCAGAAGCAATGGGTATTGAAGATAAATTACCGAATGAAGCCTCTATTGCTTTAGGTACGGGAGAAATAAAAATTATCGATCTAGCTCAAGCATACACGAGCTACGCAAATAATGGCAAGCACATTAAACCAGTTTTAATAAAGAGTATTTCTAATCATAAAGATTCAGTTTTGGTCAATTTTCAATCAGAATTGAGTAGAAAAGCCGCTTTTTCTAAAGAAACTGGTCAAATTATGATTGAAATGATGAAATCTACAATTAATAGTGGCACAGCATCAAGGCTAAGAAATACATATGGTCTAAAAAATGACATAGCTGGTAAAACGGGTACTACTCAAAACAATAAGGATGCTTGGTTTGTTGCCCTTACCCCTAAACTTGTACATATTACATGGGTAGGTCTTGATCAACATGAAATCGGATTTAGTAATACCAGTATTGGGCAAGGTGCAAATGCTGCTTTACCCCTATTTGGTCTTTGGATGAAAGAATTGAACAAGGACAATAATTTTGACAAGTACACGAAACCTAACTTCCAAAAACCTTCACCTTCAGTATTAGAAGCTTTGAATTGCGACCCCGTAAAACGAGATGGATTCTTTAAACGTCTCTTTAAGAATCCGAATAAAAAGAAGAACAAAAAATTTAATGGATAATTGATTTTTTAGTCAATTTTCATCTAACTCGTAATTCGTATCATTTAATTTGATATATTTATGATATCATTTTAATATCATAAATCATGAAAACAGAAAAAACCCACAAAGCACAAAATGGCTACATGATGCTTTTTGTTGCTTTAGCCCTATTAATTGGAGGTATAGCACTTTTAAGAATTTATGTTGGTGCCTTTATGATTGTTGCCGCATTATTCATGTGTGCAGGTTTTGTGTTGGTAAATCCAAATAGTTCAAGAGTTTTACTATTATTTGGTAAATATGTGGGCACAATTAAAGAAAATGGTCTTTTTTGGACGAATCCTTTATATACTAAAAAAAGAATTTCTTTAAGAGCAAGTAATTTCGACAGTGAACGATTAAAAGTAAACGACAAATTAGGTAACCCTATTATGATAAGTACTATATTAGTTTGGAGGGTTACTGACACCTATAAAGCCGCTTTTGATGTAGATGATTACCAAAATTTCGTTCGAGTACAAACAGATGCAGCTGTACGTAAATTAGCTAGTATGTACCCTTATGATAATTTTGCCGATGAAGGCTTAGACGAAGATATAACCTTAAGATCAAGTGTTAATGAAGTTAGCGAAGCATTAGAACAAGAGGTTCAAGAACGATTATCTATGGCTGGCATAGAAGTTTTAGAAGCTAGAATAGGATATTTAGCATATGCCCAGGAGATAGCAAACGCTATGTTAAGAAGACAGCAAGCTACTGCCATTGTCGCTGCAAGACACAAAATAGTTGAAGGTGCCGTTAGTATGGTAGAAATGGCTTTAGAAGAATTGAGCAAGAAAAATTTGGTAGCTTTAGACGATGAAAGAAAATCTGCGATGGTAAGCAACCTTATGGTCGTTTTATGTTCTGATAAAGATGTATCTCCTATTGTTAATACAGGGACTTTAAATCATTAATCAGATTTATTTTCACAATTGTTCCAAAGAAAGAATAATAAAAAGTTTAATTTCTAAATGAGTAAGAAAAAACCTTTTGCACTACGTGTTAACGAAGAAATGCTGCAAGCTATTGAGAAATGGGCTGCAGATGAATTTCGTAGCACTAATGGGCAAATTGAATGGATGTTGATGAAAACTTTAAAAGAAGCCAAGAGAGAACCTATGCAAAATAAACCAAAATGAGTTTAGCGTCCATTTAACAAAACAAAATGTTAAATTTGGTCAACTACCAGACTATGACCAAAATGACCAAATACTTAAGTACTCTCTTACTTGTACTTCTTTGCTTTTCTGCACATACCCAAACGAAAAATAAATCGTTCGTTGTTAAAGAAGTAAATGCTCAAATAACGCCAGACGGCATCTTAGATGAACAAAGTTGGTCTACGGCAGACCACGCTAATGATTTTTGGCAATACTTCCCCTTAGATACTGTACAGTCCAAAAAACAGACTGAAATTAAAATGTTGTATGATGATGACAATCTTTATGTCGGCATTACTGTATATACAGCAGGTAAAAATTATTCCATTCAATCTTTAAAGCGAGATTTTAGAGCTGGTAACAGTGATAACATCACCTTACTTTTCGACACATTTAATGATGGTAACAATGCTTTTCTTTTTGGAATAAACCCATATGGTGTTCGTCGCGAAGGTCTTGTTTCTGGTGGTGGATTAAATTTAAACGGATTTACAATCTCATGGGATGTAAAATGGCGTGGGGATTCTAAAATTTATGACAACTACTACACTGCAGAAATGGTTATACCCTTAACTGCTTTCAAATTTAAAGAAGGTGAAACTAAATGGAGGTTCAACAGCTATAGATTTGACACCCAATCTAACGAAAACAGTACTTGGATGAATATTCCTCAAAACCAGAATATCTATGGCCTTACCTTCATGGGAGATATGGTTTTTGAAAAGCCTTTAGGAAAATACAGCACTCCCCTTACTGTAATTCCTTATGTGAATATGATTTCTGAGAAGGACTATGAATTAAACGATGGTAATACTAATATAAAGGTTGGTGGTGATGCTAAGATTGCTATTGGTAATAGTATGAACTTGGACATTACGGTTAATCCAGATTTTTCTCAAGTAGAAGTAGATGACCAAATAACTAACTTAACGCGTTTTGAAGTTTCACTTCCCGAGAAAAGACAATTTTTTATTGATAACAGTGACCTATTTGGTAGTTTTGGAGGCGGTAGAGATGCCAATCCTTTTTTCTCTAGGCGTATAGGTATTGCTAAAGATACTGCCGACAATTCTATCGAGAACAAAATTATAGGTGGTGTTCGTTTAAGTGGTAAAGTCACCAAGAGCCTAAGAGTAGGCTTTCTAAACCTTCAAACCGGTGAAGACCTAGATGAAAATATCGCCTCTAATAATAACACCATGTTTGCTTTACAACAATCTGTATTTGGGCGTTCTAACATTGGCATGTTTTTCATCAATAGACAATCGTTTAAAGATTATGAATTTCAAGATCCAGAGGATCGTTATAATAGAGTTGCCGGTATAGATTACAACCTAATTTCAAATAACAATATTTGGAACGGTAAATTCTATGTGCATAAATCATTTGCCCATAATGCAGGAAAAGCAAATCTTTCATCCGGAGCATTTATGCAATACAACTCTAGAGACTGGAACTTTTTTGAAGATGTTGTTTATATTGGTGAGGATTTTAGATCTGATCTTGGTTTTATTCGTAGAACCGATATTTTTAAAACTGCGACCATGGTAGAACGTGTATTTTGGCCAGAAGATAGCGTCTTGCAAAGTCATAGTTTTCAGTTTTTTCCTGTTATGACATGGAGTCCCGAAAATGACTTTTTACATACGGATTATGATTTAATGGGCGCTTGGGAATCTAAATTTACCGATCAGTCAGAAATCAATGTTTCCTATACACATTCGTACACCTACCTTTTCGAAGAATTCGACCCAACAGATTTGGATGACGCCATACCTTTACCCGGTCAATTAGGATACCATTATAACTATGTTTCATTAGAATACCAGTCAGACAGTAGAAAAAGGTTCGCATATTCTGTTGCACCTACCTTGGGTAGTTTTTATAATGGCGATAGATTTTCCTTAGGGGCCGAAATGTTTTTAAGATTTCAACCAAAGGTGTTTTTATCGCTAGCCATGAATTATGACAGAATATCCCTCCCACAACCTTATTCAAGCACCGATATTTGGCTTATTAGCCCAAAAATAGATGTTACCTTTAGCAAATCTATATTTTGGTCTACACTGGTACAGTATAGTAATCAAAGAGATAATTTAGGATTTAACTCTCGTCTACAATGGCGTTTTGCTCCCCTATCCGATTTATTTATTGTGTATAATGATAATTACTTCGTCAACTCTTTCGAACCAAAATATCGTTCAATAAATCTAAAACTCACCTACTGGTTAAATATCTAAAATGAAGTATAAAATTTTGTGTTCAGATTTAGACGGAACTTTACTTTCTACTAAAAGTGATGTTTCTAAAAATGCAATCGAACAAATTGGTAAAATAAAAAATGAGACTAAGATTATACTTGTTTCTGCCAGAATGCCAAGTGCTATGTGGTATATACAAGAAGACTTAGGTATTACCGACCAACCTATTATATGCTACAATGGGGCATTAGTTTTGTCAGGAAACAAAGAACTCGCTTCAGTATTTATTCCTATTGACATTTTAAAAGAAATCTATAAGTTGTGCAATGGACTTGAAGCTGATTTAGGATTATACTTCAATAATGAATGGTACGTTCCAAAAACTTCTTTAAGGGTAGAAAAAGAAACCAAATACACAAAATCTACTCCTGTATTTCAAGATACCGAGCATACTTTAAATAATTGGGAAGAACGCAAAATAGGTGCCCATAAAATAATGTTGATGTGTACCAAAATAAGTGCTGATACTTTAATGCCTATTCTTCAGCAGAAATTAGGTGAAGCATTAAATCTGTACCGTTCTAATGATACGCTTATTGAAATTGCGCCAAAATCGGTATCAAAGCTCTCAGCAATTAAAGTGCTAATGAAAGAAGATGAGACCTTAAAAGATATTATCGCTTTTGGTGACAATTACAATGATATTGAAATGCTTGAAAACGTTGGTTTCGGTGTTGCCGTTGCCAATGCTAGAGAAGAGGTAAAAGCCATTTCTAATCACATTACATTAGAAAACACAAAAGACGGTGTAGCCTATTATATTGCAGAAAACTTGGTTATTTAACTATATTTGAAATTAGCAACTTATCAAAATATTTATGCCATACCTTCTTGTACAACCATTAATTTCAAATGATACCGTAGTCTTTGGACTATTGTCCCTTTGTTTAGGGTTCATTTTTTACACGTCAAGTTTAAAAACCGGATTTTGGAGTAAATTTTACGCTATAGTCCCTGCAGTACTTATGTGTTACTTACTACCTGCCATACTTACCAGCACAGGTATTATTTCTGATGAAATATCTAATCTGTATTTTATGGCTAGTAGGTACTTACTACCAGCTGCCCTGGTTCTAATGACTTTAAGCATAGATATTAAAGCAATTTCGAACTTAGGTTCAAAAGCAATTATCATGTTTTTGACAGGTAGTATGGGGATAATCATAGGTGGACCTATAGCTATATTAATTGTATCTATTTTTTCTCCGGATACTGTAGGCGGTAACGATTTTGATGCTATTTGGAGAGGGTTATCTACTATTGCAGGAAGCTGGATTGGTGGTGGAGCAAACCAAGCTGCTATGTTAGAAATTTTTCAATACAATCCCGAAAAATATGGCGGCATGGTATTAATTGATATCGTTGTAGCTAATGTATGGATGGCCATAGTATTATTAGGTGTTGGTAAAACCAAACAAATTGATAAATGGCTGAAAGCAGATACCTCTGCTATAGAAACCTTAAAAATAAAAGTTACCGAGTTTACCGATAAAATCACACGTGTACCTACTTTAAATGATTACATGATTATGTTATCATTGGCTTTTGCTGCCGTAGGGTTAGCGCATTTTTTTGGCGACCATATCAGTGCGTTTCTTATCAGTACATTTGACGCTGTTAGCGATCAAAAAAGTTTCCTTTCCTTCTTAGGTTCTGCATTCTTTTGGATGGTTGTTATTGCTACTGGTTTAGGTATTGCACTTTCTTTTACCAAAGCAAAAAATTATGAGGGAGCTGGCGCCAGTAAAATTGGTGGTATGTTCATTTATATTTTAGTAGCTACTATAGGTATGAAAATGGATTTGGGAAAAGTTCTAGAAAATCCAGGATTGATAGCTGTCGGGTTTATTTGGATTACCATACATGCCGGTTTAATGATCTTAGTAGCTAAACTAATAAAAGCGCCTTACTTCTTTTTAGCGGTAGGTAGCCAAGCCAATGTTGGTGGTGCCGCGTCTGCTCCTGTTGTCGCTGCTGAATTTCATCCATCATTAACATCAGTTGGGGTTCTTTTAGCGGTATTAGGTTATGTTGTAGGTACTGGTGGTGCATTACTTTGTGCTTACTTAATGGAAGTTGCTTCAAACCTTTAAGCGTTCATATTTACTAACAAAATAAGGGTTGGCGTTCTTTATAATCAAATTTTATAGATATTTGCGCCCTAAATAAAAAGAATGAAAAAAATATTATTTGTTATTACTGCATTATTGGTATTAAGCTCATGTGGCGATAACCCAGATGAAACATTAATTGTAAACGGTAAAGTAAAAGGATTAAAAAAAGGAATGCTTTATTTACAGCATGTGCCTGATTCTGTTTTAATTACTGTTGACTCTGTTGCTATAAATGGAGATGGTAATTTTTCTTTTAAAACCAAATTAATGAGTCCTGAAGTATTTTATCTATACTTAAACAAGAAGGATAACAATGATATTAACGACCGTATTACTTTCTTTGCCGAACCAGGTACAATAACAATTAATTCTGATTGGAATACTTTTGATACTACAGCAGAAATAACAGGTTCTGAAACTCAAGAAAAACTTGAGGAATTTAAGAAGAACATGACTGGGATCAATAAAAGAAATATTGAAATAATGATGAAAGCCGCTCAGCCAGAAAATCAACTAAGCCAATTGAGTATAGATTCTTTACAAAATATTAGTAATAGAAATTTGCAACGTGGTTATGCTTTTGCCATCAACTTTGCACTTAACAATAAATCATCTTTTATAGCACCATATATAGCTTTAAAAGAAATACCAGATGCGAATGTTAAATACTTAGATTCTATTTATAGTGTTTTATCGCCAGAGGTAGCAGCGTCTAAATATGGTAAGGAATTGGCTACTCTATTGAAGAAAAATTAAATAGAGAAAACCACAATCTTGTTACAATAAAAAAAGCATCCTAAAATTTAGGATGCTTTTTTTAGTTTTAAAATAGTCTTAAGACTAAGCTAACTTATTTAGGTCTTCAACCAATTTAGTTGCTTTTTTCTCTAAGTCAATTCTTACTTCTTTGAAATGTGCTTTCTTATTCTCAACATCATTTTTGTTGACTTTAGCTACTAACTCATCAAATGAAACAATTGCTTCATCTATAATAGCAGTACCTTCTTTTGAATGAGTAGTACCATTGGCAGCCTCAACTATATAAACACCTTCTATAATGTCACCAAGAACATTATTAATATCTTTCTTTAAATTTTTAATACTTGCCATCTCTAATTATTTTTTTGCAAAAATACAATTTTTGAATTGCCATACGGTTAATTAAGCCTTAAATAGTAACTTCTAACAGTTTAGCCCCAGTAGATTGTAACGTAATTTTACTGGTAGAAGCCGGTAATAAGGCTGTTTCACCACTTTTTATTGATACTTCCCCTTCTGCCGTATAAATTGAAGCTTCGCCCCCAACGCACATAAATATGGTAAAAGAATCTCTTTGGGTTGTATCTAGCTCTAAGTTTTCTGTAAGTTCTATGAAGTTTGTTTTAAAGTATGGGCAATCTACCATAGTATTTACCTCATTCTTATTATGACCATAAGAGACTTTAAAATCATCTTTTTTCTCATAATCAACGGCATCTAATGCTAACTCTGTGTGTAATTCACGAAGGTTACCATCTTTATCTTTTCTATTAAAATCAAAAACACGGTAGGTAACATCTGAAGTTTGTTGAATTTCTGCCAACATTACCCCTGCCCCAATGGCATGAATTTTACCTGTATTTATGAAAAAAGTATCTCCTTCTTTAACTTGCTCATAATTAAGAAGATCAAGCAAGGTATCATTAGCAATACTTTCAGCATATTCTTCTTTAGAAACATCTTTATTAAACCCTACAATGAGCTCTGCTTTTGGATCAGCATCCATTATATACCACATTTCTGTTTTACCAAAAGACTCATGACGTTCTTTAGCTAATGCATCATTTGGGTGCAATTGAATAGATAGATCTTGTTTAGCATCAATAAACTTAATTAAGATTGGAAATTCCTTTCCAAAACGCTCAACAACACTTTTTCCCAATAACTCTTCTGCATTAGAATCTATTAGCTCTTGAAGTGATTTGCCTTCTAAACTACCATTTGCAACTACAGAAATGTCTCCCTTAACAGTAGACAACTCCCAGCTCTCGCCAGTAATATCACTTTCAATTGGTTTACCAAAAACTTCTTTTAACTTGGTTCCACCCCAAAGTCTTTCTTTTAAAATTGGTTTAAATTTCAAAGGATGTATCATCATGTATTTTTTATTGTTCAATTTGATCAGTTAATAACGCAAAACAAAGATTTTTCTTATAATAATGTAATTGATTTACCCAGAGAACGTTACAAAATTTCTTGGAGTTTCATAAAGCACCACTTCTAAATCATGTGCTTTTGTAATATGCTGTCTTAATTTCTTCCAAATAATAACAGCGATATTTTCTGCAGTTGGGTTTAAGCTCTTAAACTCCTCAACCTCAATATTTAAATTTTTATGATCTAGATAGTCTTCAATCTCTACTTTTATTAGATCTTTTAACACCTTCATATCCATAACAAAACCAGTTTCAGCATCTATTTCTCCGGTAACACTTACTACCAATTCGTAGTTGTGTCCATGAAAATTAGGATTGTTACATTTTCCAAAAATTTCGGTGTTTTTACTATCGTCCCAGTCTTTTCTATACAAACGGTGCGCAGCATTAAAATGTGCTTTTCTACTAACTTTTACTTTCATTATTTCGCTGGTATATTAAACAGGTGTTCGTAAAATTTCTCAAAAATAATTTTAAACCAGGCTGTGTATTCATCAGGGTTATTTGAAATATCTTCTTTAACCAATTCCGGAGACATCCATTTCCAAGCTTCAACCTCTTCTAGGTTTATATTTGGTTCTGAATTAAAACTACCTAACATTACATGATCATATTCATGTTCAGTTAATCCATTATCAAAAGGAGCTTTGTAAATAAAGGAAAATAATTCTTTTAACTCCGCTTGAAAACCCATTTCTTCTTGTAGTCTTCTTTTACCAGCCTCAATATTAGACTCGCCTACACGTTGATGACTACAACATGTATTTGTCCATAGTAATGGAGAATGATATTTAGATGCCGCACGTTGTTGTAACATGATCTCACCCTTATCATTGATTATAAACACAGAAAAGGCTCTGTGTAAAACAGCCTTTTCATGGGCTTCCATTTTGGGCATGGTCCCTATTTGCTCGTTATTTTGATTTACGAGAATTACCTGTTCTTCCTTCATTAGGTAAAAATAAGGCGTTTAACTTATTCTACGAAAAGTAGAACATATAATAATACGTTAATAGAAATATTTAGAAGAAACGTGGAGATTTCAGGTTGTCCTTGGTCATAATAAAATCGTATCTGAAAATTACTTCAAATGACCCATCATTAAAAGCTGCATTACCTAGTTCGGTAGTTTCCTTGTCGTAAGCAATTCCAATTAAGAACTTATTGGAAACGTTAAAACCTGCCATACCACTAAAAGCGGCATCCCATCTATAGGCAGCCCCTAAAATAAATTTATCATTAAACATGAAATTTGCAGATAAATCTACTTGTAAAGGTGCACCTTTAACCACTTTGGTAAGTAGTGCCGGTTTAAATTTCACAGACTCATTTAAATCCCAAACATACCCGGTAATTAAATACAAGTTCATTTGTTCTTTAGCTGTAGATAGGTTGGTTTCTTGAAAATGTGTTGTTTCCAATAATCGAGGTATCGACAATCCTAAATAGAATCTTTCGGTATGATAGTATACACCAGCCCCAATGTTAGGAGAAAGCCTATTGTCAATATCTTGCTGCAAGGTTGGGTCTGTAGTATATTGATTTAATTCTGAAAATCTAATATCCAACAAGTTAGCACTCGCTTTTAAACCAAAACTTAATCTACCTTCAGTTGAAGTATAAACGGTATAAGAAAAATCAATGTCAAAATTAGTTTCTGAAGTCGGTCCTATTTCATCGTTAACTATAGACAAACCTAAACCTACTCCCCTATAACCTATAGGTGAATGTGCATTAAAAGTCTGTGTCGTTGGTGCACCATCTAAACCTACCCATTGAGATCTATGTAAGGCACCAATGCTAATATGTCCTCTTGAACCGGCATAAGCAGGGTTTACGCTTATTGTGTTATACATGTACTGCGTATACTGCGCATCTTGCTGGCCATAAGAAAATACCCCAAAGCAAAATGCCACAATAGCGACAACTTGCTTTAGTACTTGTATTTTATTAATTAATATATATTTTAAAAACATTCTTCTTATCTATTTATATATATGTATCCAGAAAGCGATTCTGTTTCTCCATTAGGTAGTTCATAATCTAGAATATAGAAATATGTACCTACTGGTAATTTACGATCTGCATCTACCGTAACTCTTCCTTCAGATGTTCCGTCAAAAACATTGCCTTCTGTATTATATGCTCTTGTCAAATAGACTGCCACACCCCATCTGTTATAGATTTTTAGTGTATTATTTGGATAGTTCTGTAATCCGTCTATTCTTAGAACATCGTGTATACCATCACCATTAGGTGTAATAACGTTGAAAACTTCGATTTCTTCTTCTAGCTGACCTAAATCTGAATCTAGATAATTAGGTATACCATCGCCATCAGAATCATCGTCTACATAATCACCGTTCAGGTTAATATCTTCATCACGGGTCTCAATACCATCATCGTCGTCATCGGTATCTCTATAATCAGATTCCTCATCATTATCGGTGTTTGGAAGTTGTGCGTAAGGATCATCAATTTCATCATTGACATCAATATCAACTGAAATAGCACCTTCAAATCCGTCATCAAGTCCGTCATTATCCTTATCAGATCCTATTCTAACAACATCTGCAATACCATCATGATTATAATCATGCCCTTCAACTTCGTCAAGTACATTATCATTATCACTATCCTCATCTAAATAATCAGGAAGGTTATCTCCGTCTGTATCGACAGGGAATATTCCAGTTAAACCATTTACTTCATAAGCATCATCTAAACCATTGGTATTAGCGTCGATCCCTGAAGGAGAAATGTAGTCTGCTGTAGCTTGTGCCTCAACATTATCTGGTATACCATCACCATCGGCATCGATATCCAAATAATCTGGGAAGCCATCACCATCGGTATCCGTTGGATCAGTAGAAGGATCATTATCACCATCAAGATTTAAATCTTCAAAGCTATCTACAATACCATCATCATCACTATCCATATCTACACCCAGTGGATTAATAAGAATTGTAATGGTAGATGTGCTACAATTACCAACTGCATCACAAACTGTATAATCAAAAGCATCTGTACCTAAGTAATTATTGTTAGGGAAATATGTTGGTATATCGTCAGATGGATCATTTGGTGTACCATTATCATCAAGAGTTACCGAACCATTGGTTGGTTGCGTTACACTAAACGTTCCTACTGTTGGTAAATCATTATCATTTACTTGCCATGTATCTATAGCTATAATTTCATTGATATCAATTGCAACAGAGTCATCGTTAGTATCTAATATTGGTAATACTTCTATAGTTACGGTTGCAGTACTACAATCTCCGTAGGCATTACAAATCGTATAATCAAAAGTATCTGTACCATTAAAATCTACATCTGGAGTATAGGTTACAATATCATCTAATGGATTATTTGGCGTACCGCCATCATCGATTATTACTGTACCATTTGCCGGATCTGTAGCTGTTAAAGCACCTACATCTGGTAAATCTGTATCATTACCATAAATATCAATAATAACAGGAACTTCTTCATCTGTTGTAACCAAATCATCTTCTAAATCTGCTGCTTGCGGTAAACAAACTACCGTAAAATTAGGAAGGCTGAACATATTACCTGCTTTTGTAACCAGTGCGGTATATTTCACTACAGCATCTGTTGCGATGACCATTGGTCTTAGCTGGTCTCCGACTAAAGGCGGACTCCAAGCTACCGAGGCTGTGCTGGGTACATTAGAAGTAATATCCATTGTTACTTCATTGTCTGGATTATTACAATCCGTTACAATGAAATAACCTGTAGCATTAGATCCACATAAGGTACCATCATATGTTGCAAAGTAAATACCAGGTTGGGTTACTTCATAAAAAGAATCTGTACCTAGTACCGTTGCCGTGTCTGAAGCTTCATACCAACGAAAGTTATTTTGATCGCTATCTGTCGGTGCCTGTAGCAAGAACTGGGCATTAGATACCAACACTCCCAGTATCGTAGTAACGATACTGAGAAATATGGTTTTATAATTATGAGTTTTTTTCAAATCGATTTGGAATCTAAGCTTCAATTATCTAATTATTGTGCTACAAAAACTACGTTAATCAATGTATTATAATCAGTTGGTGCAGCTATGACATCATAGGTCATTATACCCGTTGCACTAACTGTAACATTATCAAATACCGTAGTATCATAATACGTAACATAGTAGTATAGTTCATTATTAGCATATGTAGGTATTGCGCTTGGTGCACCCGAACTAACTACGGCCGGCGTACCATATTGAGTCATATACTCTGCATGTAAATCTATTGTTCTACCAGTACCCGTTGTTGCCACATCTACCTCTATAGAAGGTGGATAGAAAATATCGGGTCTAGTATTAGCAATTAAATATGGATCAGCTGATGTACCTGTACCAGTTACACTAATGTCTGTGTCTGGTGCAGCCTCAACAATCGTTTCCGCACCATTTGCTGTTGGTACAGATAAATTATAATTGATACCAGTTGGTGTCACTGTTACAGAACCATCTGTTGATGTTATTGTCTGTATTTCATTCGATGCATTTGAATCGGCATCATTTACATTTAAAGTAATAGCATTGCCGCCTGTAATAGAAATTTGACCAGCAGCACCTGTTGTTGCCAATGTTTGATCATCTGTTGCCGGATCACCTGCTGGACCGGTTGCTCCCGTTGCGCCTGCTGCTCCGGTATCACCTGTATCTCCTTTTGGACCGGTTGCTCCCGTTGCACCTGCTGCTCCGTTCGCTCCATCGTTTCCGTCTGCTCCCGCTGGACCTATCGGTCCTTGTGCACCTGCTGCTCCGGTATCACCTGTATCTCCTTTTGGACCGGTTGCTCCCGTTGCGCCTGCTGCTCCGGTATCACCTGTATCTCCTTTTGGACCGGTTGCTCCCGTTGCACCTGCTGCTCCGGTATCACCTGTATCTCCTTTTGGACCGGTTGCTCCCGTTGCGCCTGCTGCTCCGGTATCGCCCGTATCTCCTTTTGGACCGATTGCTCCGGTTGCACCTGCTGCTCCGGTATCACCTGTATCTCCTTTTGGACCGGTTGCTCCCGTTGCACCTGCTGCTCCGGTATCACCTGTATCTCCTTTTGGACCGGTTGCTCCCGTTGCACCTGCTGCCCCGTTCGCTCCATCGTTTCCGTCTGCTCCCGCTGGACCTATCGGTCCTTGTGCGCCTGTTGCTCCTTGAGGACCTGTATCTGCATCTACCCAAGTATAAGTTCCTGAACCATCCGTAGACAAAACTTGCCCGTTAGTACCACCAGTTGGTAATTCTATTTCATTAAGTGGATCGTTATCTGCATCGTCTACATTATCTACACCATCATTATCTAAAATGATAGAACCTCCATCTGCTAATGCAACTGTTGATGTTCCATCACCGTTATTTGTTATTGTTGATGCCTGAAAAGATACCGGTGTTCCGCTTTCGTTCGTATACGTAAAGCTACCATCTCCATTATCCGCTAAGGTTGTTATAGTTTCTGATATTGTTACAGAAGCTACATTTAAATACAAGGCACCATCTGTACCAAAGGCTAAGTCATTATTAGCATTATTACTGATA
>DRFI01000005.1 GCA_011050675.1 Maribacter sp.
ATCAATTCCAGTAAAGGTCTGATCAGCAATACCATCAAAATTGAAATCGTTGCCCTCGTTATTATCGGCAACAGTATCATTGTCACTGTCGTCGTCCAAATAATCTACATTATCAGTACCGTCAGTATTTACAGGCGTAAGTCCTTCGAAATCTCCATTATCATAAGCATTATCAAGACCATCTCCATCATCATCGAGATTGGTTGGCTCAATATACCCATCAGTTGTTTGAGCTTCAACATTATCTGGAATACCATCATTATCGGAATCAATATCTACTCTATCTGGATAGCCGTCTCCATCCGAATCTACATCCTTACTAAAAGAAACTGTTTGAGGGTCTAAAAAATTATCTAAACAAGAAAACTGAATTCCCGATTGCCTTGGTACATTAGTGGTAAAATTATCTGAAGTTTGAGTTTCAATTCCAAAACGAAAAACAAAAGTATGTATCTTAACAAATTCAACAGCTACATTTACGGATGGATGTGAATTTGATATTCCATCATATTCATTCATTCCTCCATTAATTAAAAGCCCTCCTGATGTGTAATTAATACCTACATCTGTTGGATTGTCGTACGTATAACTAGCCGGAGTGTCAAATCTATTAAATTCCTGATATTGTTTGTTCCCATCTACATCTATAAAATTAGCAATAAGCTCTTCAATAAATGCTATTTCATCAGTTCCAGTTTTAACCATTGAAATACGCAAATCAACAAAAGGCCTCCTAATTTCATCTGTTGTAGTAAATTGAATTTCAGGTTTAAAAAATTCAGGATCAACAGAATTCTGATCTAAAGTACTTATTTGACCATTAACAACCTTTTCGATAGTTACTAAAGCATCAAGATCATCTGTTATACTTGAGAACCTATATATTGCACCTTCACTTAAAGCATCTCCAGATTCCAATGTAGGTATGTTACTGAAATTCAATTTGGGTACAACTTCACAATCAAAATCCGAACTTAACTCACTCGATTCAAGACTATCTAATATCCCATCATTATCAGAATCAAAATCTAAATAATCAGGAATACCATCACTATCGGTATCAACAGGATTAAGACCTTCCCCATTTCCAGGCGAAGACTCATAAACATCATCCAAACCATTCTTATCAATATCTATACCTGAAGGGACTATAATACTCTTAGAAGCTTGCGCCTCAATATTATCCAAAATTCCATCATTATCAGAATCAAAATCTAAATAATCAGCAATACCATCACCATCAGTATCAGTAAAATTTGTAGTATGATCGTTATCACCATCTACGTTCTTGTCCTCTTTAGAATCTAAAATACCGTCACCATCATCATCAATATCATCCTCATCGAAAACCCCATCACCGTCAGTATCTACGGCATAGAAAACAATTAATTCAGATTCTAAATTATTAGCTGAAGAAAATGACAATGATAAAAATAAAGTTGCTAAAAGAGCTAAAGCTTTTAGCGAAAAAAAATAACGTAATATAAAAGTAGTTTTACCCATAAGTGTTAGTGTTTTACTAATCACCATGGCATAATGGTAGTATTTTTATTGTCATTTATAAGAAAGTGGGGCAATCTTATTAAATCGATGCTAAGATATATTATAATTGAATCAACTCAAATTCTTTTTCGATTAACCATCAAATTCATAAGACAATCGGTTAAAAAATTAGGTCAAGTACTTAATAATATTTAACATTTGTTTTATTTACGATAATCATGGACTAAAAAATCTTTCTAGGCGAAAATCACCCTAATTTATATTAAATTATCATCAATTTAAATGAAATAAAAACATTCAAATTAATTGACAAACTAGAACTATCATTTAGTTATCTTAAATGTTAAGAATCGAATTTGTCTTACTTTTGCACAAATTTTGTATATGACCTTTAAGCAAGAAATAGAACGAAGAAGAACCTTTGGCATAATTTCTCACCCAGATGCAGGTAAAACTACATTAACTGAAAAATTATTGCTTTTTGGTGGCGCAATACAAGAAGCTGGTGCTGTTAAGAATAATAAAATAAAAAAAACAGCTACGAGTGATTTTATGGAGATTGAAAGACAAAGAGGTATTTCTGTTGCGACCTCGGTTCTTGCATTCATTTATAAGGATAAAAAAATAAATATATTAGATACCCCTGGTCACAAGGATTTCGCTGAAGATACTTTTAGGACTTTAACTGCTGTTGATAGTGTAATAGTAGTCATAGATGTGGCAAAAGGTGTGGAAGAACAAACCGTAAAACTAGTTGAAGTTTGCCGCATGCGTAAAATACCTATGTTGGTGTTTATTAATAAATTAGACAGAGAGGGTCAAGATGCTTTTGATTTACTAGATGAATTAGAACAAAAACTAGGTCTTTCTGTAACTCCACTAAGTTTCCCAATTGGAATGGGATATGATTTCAAAGGAATTTACAATATTTACGAAAAAAACATTAATCTATTCAGTGGTGATAGTAAAAAAAATATTGAAGAAACGATTGCTTTTGATGATGTCACTAATCCAGAATTGGATAAAATCATCGGTAACAAAGCTGCTACTGAATTAAGGGATAATCTAGAATTGGTTTGGGGTGTTTATCCTCAGTTTAACAAAGAACTTTATTTAAAAGGTGATCAACAACCTGTATTCTTTGGTTCTGCATTAAATAATTTTGGGGTACGAGAATTACTAGATTGTTTTATCCAAATTGCCCCTACCCCACGTTCTAAAAATGCCGAGGAGCGTTTAGTTCAAGCCAATGAAAAAGAAATGACGGGATTCGTTTTCAAAATTCATGCTAATATGGATCCTAAGCACAGAGATCGTCTTGCTTTTATAAAAATTGTATCTGGAACCTTTGAAAGAAATAAACCCTATTTACATGTTAGACACGGAAAGAATTTAAAATTTTCCAGTCCGAATGCCTTTTTTGCGGAGAAAAAAGAAATAGTAGATATTTCATATCCTGGAGATATTGTTGGTTTACATGATACAGGTAATTTTAAAATTGGAGATACCCTTACAGAAGGAGAAAGCTTACATTACAAAGGCATACCTAGCTTTTCTCCTGAACACTTTAGATACATTAACAATGCAGACCCAATGAAGTCTAAACAACTTAACAAGGGTATTGACCAACTTATGGATGAAGGTGTAGCCCAGTTATTCACTTTAGAACTTAATGGCCGTAAAATAATCGGAACGGTTGGGGCATTACAGTTTGAAGTTATACAATATAGACTAGAACATGAATATGGAGCTAAATGTAGCTATGAAAACTTTAATGTATACAAGGCGTGTTGGGTTGGCACCGAAAATAGAAAAACAGATGAATTCAAAGAATTTGAACGTGTAAAGCAAAAATTCTTAGCAAAAGACAAAAAGGGACAATTGGTATTCTTAGCAGATTCTTCCTTTTCACTACAAATGACACAGCAAAAATATCCCTCTGTAAAACTACATTTCACTTCTGAATTTGAGTAAAAAAAAAAGCCCAACTTAAAAGTTGGGCTTTTTTTATGCTTCGCCAGTTGGACCAAAATTAATTGGTATAGATGGTTGTTCATAATCCTTTATAGTACCATTAGCTTTTTCAAAACGTTGCACGTTATCGTTTAGCGCTTTTAAAAATTTCTTAGCATGTTGTGGAGTTAAAATTATTCTACTCTTCACTTTTGCTTTTGGAGCACCTGGCATCATACTTATAAAATCAACTACAAATTCAGATACAGAATGATTGATAATCGCCAGGTTAGAATATATACCCTCGGCCATTTTTTCATCCAACTCAATATTAATTTGCTTTTGATTAGGATTTTTGCTGTCACTCATATTTTAAATTTTATAAAAAAAATAACCCTCAAATATAATTTGAGGGTTATAATAATTTTAGAATCTTAATGCCTCTTTTCGAGCCATTATTTCATCGTATTCTTCTTTAGATCCAACGATTATACTATCGTAATCTCTCATACCCGTACCAGCCGGAATCTTATGACCTACAATAACATTTTCTTTAAGACCTTCTAATGTATCTATCTTACCACTTACAGCAGCTTCATTCAATACTTTAGTAGTTTCTTGGAAGGATGCAGCAGAAATAAATGATTTCGTCTGTAACGATGCTCTAGTAATACCTTGAAGTATTGGAGTTGCGGTTGCTGACACAGCATCTCTTGCTTCAACTAATTCCTTATCACCACGTCTCAATAGAGAATTCTCATCTCTTAACTCACGAGGAGTTACAATTTGACCTGGTTTTAAATTATCAGAATCACCTGATTCCATCACTACTTTCTTGCCAAATATTTCATCATTCTCTTTAATGAAATCATCTTTATGAATCAATTGATTCTCTAGGAAGATAGTATCACCTGGGTCTTGAATTCTTACTTTACGCATCATCTGTCTAACAACTACCTCGAAGTGCTTATCATTAATTTTCACTCCTTGTAATCTATATACTTCTTGAACCTCGTTTACCAAGTACTGTTGTACAGCAGATGGTCCTTTGATAGCCAAGATATCTTCTGGAGTAATTGAACCATCAGATAGTGGCATACCAGCTCTAACATAATCGTTCTCTTGTACTAAAATCTGATTAGAAAGTTTTACAAGATATTTCTTCACCTCACCTAATTTAGACTCAATGATGATTTCTCTATTTCCTCTTTTGATTTTACCGAAAGAAACAACACCATCAATTTCAGAAACAACAGCTGGATTAGATGGGTTTCTCGCTTCGAATAATTCAGTTACTCTAGGAAGACCTCCAGTAATATCACCTGCCTTAGCAGATTTACGTGGAATCTTAACTAAAATTTTACCTTCTTTAATCTTATCACCATCATCTACCATAATGTGCGAACCTACTGGTAGGTTGTAAGAACGTAAAGTTTCTCCTTTTGAATCTTGAATCAATAAAGTTGGAATCAACTTCTTGTTTCTAGATTCAGAAATCACTTTTTCCTGGAAACCTGTTTGCTCATCTATTTCAACTTGATAAGTTATACCTTGTTCTATATTTTCGTAAGCAATCTTACCAGGGAATTCAGATACGATAACACCGTTATATGGATCCCAAGAACAAATAACATCTCCTTTAGTAACCTTAGCACCATTTTCTACAAACAATTGTGAACCGTAAGGTATATTACTTGTACTTAAAGTAATACCAGTTTTACCATCAACAACTTTTATTTCACTTGTTCTAGAGATTACAATTTCAGCAGGCTTACCGTCTGCACCTTCTCCTGTTACTGTTCTTAAATCTTCAATCTCAGCAACACCAGAGAATCTCACCTCTAATTTATTATCTTCAGAAATGTTACCTGCAATACCACCTACGTGGAATGTTCTCAATGTAAGTTGTGTACCTGGCTCACCAATTGATTGAGCAGCAACAACACCAACAGCTTCACCTCTTTGTACCATTTTATTGGTAGAAAGGTTTCTTCCGTAACATTTAGCACAAATTCCTTTTTCTGCCTCACATGTAAGTGCTGAACGTACTTCGATTTTCTCAATCGGAGAAGCTTCAACTCTCTTCACATCAACTTCTAAAATTTGCTGACCAGCCTGAAGAATCATCTCTTCAGTCATTGGGTTATATACATCATGTAAAGAAACACGACCTAATATTCTTTCACCTAAAGTCTCAACAACCTCTTCATTTTTCTTAAGTGCCTGAACTTCTACACCTCTAAGTGTCTCACAATCCTCAGTATTAATAATAACATCTTGTGATACATCTACCAATCTTCTTGTTAAATACCCTGCATCTGCAGTTTTCAAAGCCGTATCCGCAAGTCCTTTACGTGCACCGTGAGTTGAAATAAAATATTCCAAAATAGAAAGACCTTCTTTAAAGTTAGAAAGAATCGGGTTTTCAATAATTTCACCACCACCAGCAGTAGATTTTTTAGGCTTAGCCATTAAACCACGCATACCTGTTAACTGACGAATTTGTTCTTTAGAACCCCTTGCACCAGAATCAAGCATCATATACACTGAGTTGAAACCTTGCTGATCCTCACGGATACGTTTCATAGCCAACTCTGTCAATTGAGCGTTAGTGGATGTCCAAACATCAATAACCTGATTATATCTCTCGTTATTGGTAATAAGACCCATGTTATAGTTAGCCATAATACCATCAACTTGACCATTGGCCTCACCGATCATATCCATTTTTTCAGCAGGTATAATAATATCACCTAAGCTGAATGACAATCCACCCTTAAAGGCGAAATCATACCCCATGGTCTTAATCTTATCTAAGAACGCAGCAGTAACTGGAACACTTGTAACTGCTAAAATATCACCAATGATATTTCTTAAGGCTTTCTTATTAAGAACTTGGTTAATATAACCTGCAGCCTCTGGTACGTGATTGTTAAATAATACACGACCAACGGTAGTAGGTATAATTTTATAAACTAACTCGCCTTCTTCGTTGAAATCTTTTGCTCTAACTTTTATACCTGCATTAAGATTTACCATGCCTTCATTGAAAGCAATTTCAACCTCTTCAGCCGAGTAAAAAGTTAATCCTTCACCAATTACTGGTACTTCCGGTGTTGATTTACGCTCTTTGGTCATATAATATAGACCCAAGACCATATCCTGTGATGGTACCGTAATAGGTGAACCATTCGCAGGGTTTAATATGTTTTGAGAAGCAAGCATTAATAACTGAGCTTCTAAAATTGCCTCTGGTCCTAATGGTAAGTGAACCGCCATTTGATCCCCATCGAAATCTGCATTAAATGCAGTACATGCTAATGGGTGAAGACGAATCGCTTTACCTTCTATTAATTTAGGTTGGAATGCTTGAATACCTAAACGGTGCAAAGTAGGAGCCCTGTTCAATAATACAGGGTGACCTTTCAATACATTTTCCAATATATCCCAAACTACAGGCTCTTTTTTGTCTATAATTTTCTTAGCGGACTTTACTGTTTTTACAATACCTCTTTCAATCAGTTTTCTGATAACAAATGGTTTGTACAATTCAGCTGCCATATCTTTTGGAAGCCCACATTCGAATAAATTCAATTCTGGTCCAACAACAATTACCGAACGTGCAGAATAATCAACACGCTTTCCAAGTAAGTTTTGACGGAAACGACCTTGCTTACCTTTCAAAGAATCAGAAAGAGATTTCAAAGGTCTGTTAGATTCTGTTTTTACAGCTGATGCTTTTCTCGTGTTATCGAATAAAGAATCAACAGCTTCCTGAAGCATACGTTTTTCATTACGTAAGATAACTTCTGGTGCTTTAATCTCTACTAATCTCTTAAGACGGTTATTACGGATAATAACTCTTCTATAAAGATCATTTAAATCAGATGTTGCAAAACGACCACCATCTAACGGTACTAATGGACGTAATTCTGGTGGTATAACCGGAATTACTTTCATTATCATCCACTCTGGTTCGTTTTCTCTGTTTTCTTGAGATTCTCTTAAAGCTTCAACAACTTGTAAACGCTTTAAAGCTTCTGTTTTACGTTGCTTCGAAGTTTCTGTATTTGCTTTATGTCTAAGCTCAAAAGAAAGTTCTTTAAGGTTGATTCTACCTAACAAATCAATTAAACACTCCGCTCCCATTTTAGCTATAAACTTGTTTGGGTCAGAATCTTCTAAGTATTGATTTTCTTGTGGAATGGTATCTAAAATATTTAAATACTCTTCCTCAGTTAAGAAATCCATTTTTTGGATTTCTTCACCTTCAGGACCTTTAGCTATACCTGGTTGAATTACTACATAACGTTCGTAGTAAATAATCATATCCAATTTCTTGGACGGCAAACCTAATAGGTAACCTATTTTGTTAGGCAAAGAACGGAAGTACCAAATATGAGCAACTGGTACTACCAAATTAATATGACCTACACGGTCTCTACGTACTTTTTTCTCCGTTACTTCTACACCACAACGGTCACATACGATACCACGGTAACGAATACGCTTATATTTACCACAAGCACATTCATAATCCTTTACAGGACCAAAAATACGCTCACAGAACAAACCATCACGTTCTGGTTTGTGAGTTCTATAGTTAATTGTTTCAGGCTTTAAAACTTCACCTCTAGATTCTGCCAAAATAGATTCTGGCGAAGCTAATCCTATTGAAATTTTATCGAACCTTTTTATTGGGTTATTATCTTTTATTCTAGCCATAATAGCGTGCTGATAATGTTTTAATTTGTTTTACTTAATAGTCTTCAATATAAAATATTGAACTATTCCTCAAGCCTAATATCCAAACCTAATCCCTTAAGTTCGTGCATTAAAACGTTGAAAGATTCTGGTAAACCAGGTTCTGGCATTGTTTCACCTTTAACAATTGATTCATAGGTTTTAGCTCTTCCGATAACATCATCAGACTTAACCGTTAAAATCTCACGTAAAGTTGCCGATGCACCATATGCTTCAAGTGCCCATACTTCCATCTCACCAAATCTTTGACCACCAAATTGAGCTTTACCACCCAAAGGTTGTTGTGTAATTAATGAATATGGTCCTATAGAACGTGCATGCATTTTATCATCTACCATGTGTCCAAGTTTCAACATATAAATCACACCTACAGTTGCAGGTTGATCAAAACGCTGACCAGTTCCACCATCATATAAGTACGTGTGTCCAAATCTTGGAATACCTGCTTCGTCAGTGTAAGCATTAATTTGATCTAATGTAGCACCATCAAAAATTGGAGTTGCATACTTTCTACCAAGTTTAAGACCCGCCCAACCTAATACGGTTTCGTAAATCTGACCAATGTTCATACGCGATGGTACACCCAATGGGTTAAGTACAATATCAACAGGAGTTCCATCTTCTAAGAACGGCATATCTTCATGACGTACAATTCTAGATACAATACCTTTGTTACCGTGTCTACCCGCCATTTTATCACCAACTTTAAGCTTACGCTTCTTAGCAATATAAACTTTAGCTAGTTTCATAATACCTGCAGGTAACTCATCACCTACAGAAATTGTAAACTTATCTCTTCTCAAGTTTCCTTGTAAATCGTTAAGTTTAATCTTATAGTTATGAAGTAAATCAGCAACCAATCCATTAGTATCATTATCCGTTGTCCAGCTTCCACCAACTAAGTGAGCAAAATCATCAACAGAATTCAACATTTTCATAGTATACTTTTTACCCTTAGGTAAAACTTCTTCTCCTAAATCATTAAGCACACCTTGCGAAGTTTTACCATTAACTATAGTAAATAATTTCTCAACAAGTACATCCTTTAATTCTTGGAATTTTACTTCGTATTCCAATTCAAGCTTAGAAAGCTCTTCTTTATCTTCAGAACGTTTTCTCTTATCCTTTACAGATCTAGAGAATAATTTCTTTTCAATAACAACACCCCTTAAAGAAGGTGAAGCTTTTAAAGATGCATCTTTTACATCACCTGCTTTGTCACCAAAAATGGCACGTAATAATTTTTCTTCAGGCGTAGGATCAGACTCACCTTTAGGTGTAATTTTACCAATTAGAATGTCACCAGGCTTAACCTCGGCACCAATTCTAATCATACCATTTTCATCAAGGTCTTTTGTAGCCTCTTCCGAAACGTTAGGTATATCATGCGTAAGCTCTTCAGCTCCCAATTTGGTATCTCTTACTTCTAAAGAATATTCATCAACATGAATAGATGTAAATATATCCTCACGAACAACTTTTTCAGAAATTACAATCGCATCCTCAAAGTTGTATCCTTTCCATGGCATAAATGCCACTACAAGGTTTCTACCTAGTGCTAATTCTCCTTTTTCAGTTGCATACCCTTCACAAAGAACTTGTCCTTTCTTAACTCTATCACCTTTTTGAACAATTGGCTTTAGGTTAATATTCGTCCCTTGGTTTGTTTTTCTAAACTTAACCAAGAAGTATGTCTTACTATCGTCCTCGAAGCTAATTAATCTCTCCTCATCAGTTCTATCATATTTGATAGTTACTTTTTGAGCATCTACATACTCAATAACCCCATCTCCTTCAGCATTTATCAATACTCTAGAATCAGAAGCTACTTGACGCTCTAAACCTGTTCCTACAATCGGAGATTGTGGTTTCAATAAAGGAACTGCTTGACGCATCATGTTAGATCCCATCAAAGCTCTGTTCGCATCATCATGTTCCAAGAATGGAATTAAAGATGCAGAAATAGATGCAATTTGATTAGGTGCAACATCCGTATATTGAATTTCTGATGGATCTACAACAGGGAAATCTCCTTCTTCTCTTGCAATAACCTTTTCAGCATCAATAGTACCATCTTCCTTCATTGGAATGTTCGCTTGCGCAATTTTCATCCCTTCCTCTTCTTCAGCACTTAAATATGTAAAATTCTTATAATCAACAACAGAATTAGTAACCTTTCTATAAGGTGTCTCCAAGAACCCCATTGGGTTTACTTTCGCAAACACAGATAATGAAGATATCAAACCAATGTTTGGACCTTCTGGAGTTTCAATAGGACATAAACGACCATAGTGCGTATAGTGAACATCACGTACTTCGAAACCAGCACGTTCTCTAGATAAACCACCTGGTCCTAATGCTGACAATCTTCTTTTGTGCGTAATTTCAGCTAATGGATTCGTTTGATCCATAAACTGAGATAACTGATTTGTTCCAAAGAAAGAATTTATAACAGAAGACAATGTCTTCGCATTAATTAAATCTATAGGTGTAAATACTTCGTTATCACGAACATTCATACGCTCACGTATTGTTCTTGCCATACGAGCAAGACCAACACCAAACTGAGATGATAACTGTTCACCTACTGTTCTAACACGACGGTTAGATAAGTGATCAATATCATCAATCTCTGCTTTTGAGTTAATTAACTCAATTAAATATTTTATTATAGTAATGATATCTATTTTGGTCAAGACTTGCTTGTCCATTCCAATATCCAACTGTAATTTCTTATTCATTCTATAACGACCAACTTCACCTAAGTTATAACGTTGATCAGAAAAGAATAATTTATCAATAATACCACGTGCTGTTTCCTCATCTGGCGGCTCAGCATTACGTAATTGACGATAGATGTGTTCAACTGCTTCCTTTTCGGAGTTCGTTGGATCTTTCTGTAATGTATTATGAATAATTGCGTAATCAGATTGCGCATTATTTTCTTTATGCAAAAGAACAGTCTTTACATCAGCATCTATAATTTCAGTAATATGATCTTTTTCAAGAATAGTATCTCTATCTAAAACAATCTCATTACGTTCTATTGATACAACTTCACCAGTATCCTCATCAACAAAATCCTCATGCCAAGTGTTCAATACTCTTGCAGCTAATTTACGCCCAAGAACTTTTTTTAATCCGGCATTAGAAACCTTCACTTCTTCAGAAAGATCGAAAATCTCTAAAATATCCTTATCACGCTCAAAACCAATAGCTCTGAATAAAGTTGTAACCGGTAATTTTTTCTTTCTATCGATATAAGCATACATAACGCCATTAATATCGGTAGCAAATTCTATCCAAGAACCTTTAAAAGGAATTACCCTAGCAGAATATAATTTTGTTCCGTTTGCATGGAAAGACTGACCAAAGAAAACCCCTGGAGATCTATGCAACTGAGAAACCACAACTCTCTCTGCACCATTGATCACAAAAGTACCACTCGGAGTCATATATGGTATTGTACCTAAATACACATCCTGTACAATCGTTTCAAAATCTTCATGTTCTGGATCAGTACAATATAATTTTAAACGCGCTTTTAAAGGAACGCTATAGGTAAGACCACGTTCGATACATTCTTGTATTGAATATCTTGGTGGATCTATAAAATAATCAAGGAATTCCAATACGAACTGATTTCTTGTATCAGTAATCGGGAAATTTTCCATGAAGGTGTTATAAAGACCTTCATTACCTCTTTCATCTGATTTAGTCTCTAGTTGAAAAAAGTCTTGGAAAGATTTAATCTGAATATCTAAGAAATCCGGGTAATCCGGTGTGTTTCTTGCGGAAGCGAAGCTTATTCTTTCAGTATTATTTGTGAACATCTACGGACAGTGTTTTGATCGTGAGTACTAAATGAGTAGTATACCTCTTAATATACCTAAATCTATAAAATGGCTTAGGTCTAACCGCCAAAAGCGAAAAGACCTAAACCAAAAGTAATATGGTTGTTGCTATTATTTAAGCTCAACTTCTGCTCCAGCTTCTTCCAATGATTTTTTAATACCTTCAGCTTCGTCTTTAGAAACTGCTTCTTTAACAGCTTTTGGTGCGCTATCAACGATATCTTTCGCATCTTTCAAACCTAAACCAGTTAATTCTTTTACCAATTTAACTACTGCTAATTTAGAAGCACCTGCTGCTTTCAAAATTACGTCAAATTCAGTTTTCTCTTCAACTGCTTCACCAGCATCACCACCACCAGCTACTACTACTGCTGCTGCTGCTGCAGGCTCGATACCGTACTCATCTTTTAATATAGTAGCTAACTCGTTTACTTCTTTTACAGTAAGGTTAACCAATTGCTCTGCGAAATCTTTTAAATCTGCCATTTTCTATCGTTTAATAAAATTTTTAAAATATACTTAGTTAATTGTGCGTACTTATCTTTCAGATAATGTTTTTAGAATACCTGCTAGTTTACCACCACCAGATTTAAGTCCAGAAATAACATTCTTGGCTGGGGATTGTAACAATCCAATTATTTCACCAATCATTTCTTCTTTAGACTTAATGCTAACTAAAGCATCTAAGTTTTCATCACCTATGTAAACTGCTTCTTCTACAAAAGCTCCTTTCAATAAAGGCTTATTAGATTTTTTTCTAAAATTCTTTATTAATTTTGCGGGAGCATTGGCAACATCAGAAAACATAAGAGAAGTACTTCCCTTTAATGTTTCTGGTAATTCACCAAATTCTTTTTCCGAAGCTTCCATTGCTTTTGCAAGCAAGGTATTCTTAACTACAGCCAGTCTTATATTAGCCTTAAAGCAAGCTCTTCTTAAATCAGAAGTTGTACTTGCATTTAAACCTGAGATATCAGCCACATAAATCGTGGTACTATCTGCCAACTGCGTAGTCAAATCTTTTATAACCGTTGCTTTTTCTTCTCTTGTCATACTTTTAATTTTTAACTACCAGCTGTTAAACTGACTTTGGATCTAATTGCAAACTAGGACTCATAGTGCTAGACATGAATATTGATTTCATGTAAACTCCTTTTGACGCAGTTGGCTTCATCTTATTCAAAGTATCTAACAACTCCTTAGCATTGTCTGCAATTTTATCTGCAGAAAAAGAAGCTTTACCTATCGCAGCATGTACGATACCTGTTTTATCAACTTTAAAATCTATTTTACCTGCCTTAACTTCAGATACAGCCTTAGCTACATCCATAGTTACAGTTCCTGTCTTTGGATTCGGCATTAAACCTCTTGGTCCTAATACTCGACCTAAAGGACCTAATTTACCCATTACACTTGGCATAGTGATGATAACATCAACATCTGTCCAACCGTTTTTAATTTTTTCCAAATACTCATCTAAACCAACATAGTCAGCACCTGCTTCTTGAGCTTCTGCTTCCTTGTCTGGTGTTACCAAAGCCAAAACCTTAACATCTTTACCAGTTCCATGAGGTAATGTTACCACACCACGAACCATTTGATTTGCTTTTCTTGGATCTACACCCAAACGAACTGCTAAATCTACAGATGCATCGAATTTTGTATTGGTTATCTCTTTTATTAAAGCTGAAGCTTCTGTAACAGAGTATAATTTATCTTTCTCTATTTTAGAATGCGCTTCTTTTTGCTTCTTAGTTAACTTTGCCATTTAATTGCTTTTAAGATTTTAAAAAGGTTTCTTTCCTGCTACCTTCATACCCATAGAACGTGCAGTACCCGCTATCATACTCATAGCAGATTCTACTGTAAACGCATTAAGGTCAACCATTTTATCTTCAGCTATAGCCTTGATTTGGTCCCAGGTAACACTACCTAATTTTACTCTGTTAGGTTCGCCAGATCCTTTCTTAATCTTAGCCGCTTCCAATAGCTGAATTGCCGCCGGTGGTGTTTTTACAACGAAGTCGAAAGACTTATCCTTGTAAACGGTGATAACAACTGGTAATATTTTACCTGGCTTATCCTGCGTACGAGCATTAAATTGCTTACAGAATTCCATTATGTTAACACCAGCAGCACCTAAGGCAGGTCCAACCGGTGGCGATGGATTCGCTGCACCTCCCTTAACTTGTAGTTTAACTACTTTACCTATTTCTTTTGCCATTGTTTAAAATTAAATTGAAAGTGTGTTTACGGAAGCAACACTACTTTAATTATATATGTAACACTTATTATAATACTTATACTTTCTCTACCTGCATATAACTAAGCTCTAACGGAGTTTTTCTTCCGAAAATCTTAACCATAACCTCTAGCTTACGCTTCTCTTCATTGATTTTCTCAACAGTACCATTGAAGCCATTAAAAGGACCATCAATAACTTTAACCGTTTCACCAAATACAAATGGAATCGCAACACTATCCGTATTAACAGCTAGTTCATCTACTTTACCTAGCATTCTATTCACTTCATTCTTTCTCAAAGGAACTGGGTCACCCCCTTTAGTTTCCCCTAAAAACCCTATAACGTTAGTTATAGATCTAACAATGTGAACCATTTCACCACCTAAATTGGCTTTAATCATAATATATCCAGGAAAATAAACTCTTTCTTTGTTTATTTTCTTCCCATTTCTGATTTGAACAACCTTCTCGGTAGGAACAAGAACATCTTCTAAATAGTCTGAAAAACCATGACGCTCTACTTCACTTTCAATGTATCCTTTGATTTTATTCTCCTGACCACTGACAGCTCTGACAACGTACCATTTCTTTTCCAATACCTCTGACATAGTCCTTATTAGTTTAAAACGTAGTTGAAATATGATTTAATCACTTTACTAAAGACCGTATCCACACCCCAAGTCGCTAAAGCGAAAAGGATAGAAAACACAGCTACAATAACCATCAAGTTAGATGACTCTGCACGTGAAGGAAGAGTAACATTATTCCTTAACTCTTCAACGGATTCTTTTATATATGTGAACATTTAAATTCTATTTTACAATTTCAACAAAGCAGGATAATTAATCCAAATTCTATTATGCACGGGAGGAGAGACTCGAACTCCCGACACCTGGTTTTGGAGACCAGTGCTCTACCAACTGAGCTACACCCGTATGAACGATGAATTTAATCACCAATTCTATTTTTTGCATATAAAGGTGTCCCGCTTGAGCAAGACACCCTTAAACACAATACTCTTATTAGATTAAAATTAATCTATAATCTTAGTTACTTGACCAGCACCTACTGTTCTACCACCTTCACGGATAGCGAAACGAAGACCTACGCTTAATGCGATTGGCTGAATCAACTCAACTGTAATTGTAAGGTTATCACCAGGCATAACCATTTCAACTCCTGAAGGAAGTGAAATATTACCAGTAACATCAGTAGTTCTTACATAGAACTGTGGACGATAGTTATTATGAAATGGTGTATGACGACCACCTTCTTCTTTTTTCAATACATAAACTTCAGCTTCAAATTTAGCATGCGGCTTAACAGAACCTGGCTTACAGATTACCATACCACGAGTAATTTGAGATTTTTCAATACCTCTTAACAAGATACCAACATTATCTCCAGCCTCACCTCTATCTAATATCTTACGGAACATCTCAACCCCAGTAACTGTAGAGTTTAATTTTTGAGCACCCATACCAATAATTTCAACAGCATCACCAGTGTTAGCAATACCAGTCTCTATACGACCAGTTGCAACAGTACCACGACCAGTAATAGTAAATACATCTTCAACAGGCATTAAGAAATCCTTCTCAACATCTCTTTTAGGAAGTTCGATCCATGCATCAACAGCATCCATCAACTCCATAACAGTATCAACCCACTTTTGCTCACCGTTCAATGCACCTAATGCAGAACCAGCGATTACAGGACCATTATCACCATCATACTCATAGAAAGAAAGCAATTCTCTTACTTCCATTTCAACAAGCTCGATCAATTCCTCATCATCAACCATATCCACTTTATTCATGAATACAACCATTCTAGGAATACCAACCTGGCGACCTAAAAGGATATGCTCACGAGTTTGTGGCATAGGACCATCTGTAGCGGCAACAACCAAAATAGCACCATCCATTTGAGCAGCACCAGTAACCATGTTCTTTACGTAATCCGCGTGACCAGGACAGTCAACGTGCGCGTAGTGACGATTAGCTGTAGAATACTCTACGTGTGAAGTGTTAATTGTAATACCTCTTTCTTTTTCCTCAGGAGCGTTATCGATAGAATCGAAACTTCTCAATTCAGAAAGACCTGCATTTGCCAAAACAGTAGTAATAGCAGCAGTCAATGTAGTTTTACCGTGATCCACGTGTCCAATAGTACCTATATTTAAGTGCGGTTTGGAACGATCGAAAGTTTCCTTTGCCATGTTTAATGTATTTTATTCTTAGTTTATATTAGTGTACAAATTTATACCTTAATTGAGCCAATGACGAGAATTGAACTCGTGACCTCTTCCTTACCAAGGAAACGCTCTACCCCTGAGCTACACCGGCGTAAAGTGTTGAACCTACCCAAGGATAGATTCCTGCCTTCGCAGGAATGACATTTCTGTCAAATTTATAGAGCGGGAGACCGGGTTCGAACCGGCGACATTCAGCTTGGAAGGCTGACGCTCTACCAACTGAGCTACTCCCGCTTATAATATTACAATATTTCAATAAAATTCTTTTCTAAATAGTTTTGTGGGGAGAGCAGGATTCGAACCTGCGAAGACGTAGTCAGCAGATTTACAGTCTGCCCTCGTTGGCCGCTTGAGTATCTCCCCTCAAACTAATATTTTAAAGAACTTAAGAGCCGATGGAGGGACTCGAACCCACGACCTGCTGATTACAAATCAGCTGCTCTAGCCAGCTGAGCTACATCGGCTTATTTCACAACTTTTCTGTCATAAAAAAGCCCGCTATTTCTAACGGACTGCAAATGTATAGTATTTTTTGTTTATTCAAAACAAATTTTTAAAAATTTTTATCAAGCTTGTAATCTTAATTTCTCTTTTTGCTTTATTAGCCTACGTTCCAGCGAACTACAAGCTGAGTCCACAGCCTCTTCAAATGATTTACATTGTTTTTTAACAACAAATTTATCTTTAGGAATCGTAATTTTAATTTCAACTATCTTATTTTCCTTTGCACTGGTATTCTCAACCTTCATATAAACATCAGAGCTAATCACCTTAGAATAAAAGGTTTCCACCTTATCAAGTCTATTCTGAAGAAAATTAATCAATTTACTATCCGCATTAAAATTTACCGATTGTGTATTTACTTTCATAGTCAGAAAATTTATGGCTTAATTTACTTAGCCAGATTATACAATTATTATTTTCCTCCCCTTGGATGAGCCTTTGCATGAACTTTCTTCAATTCAGCTATACTATTATGCGTATATACCTGCGTAGAAGCTAAACTAGAATGCCCAAGCAACTCTTTAACAGCATTTAAATCTGCACCCTTATTTAAAAGATGAGTAGCAAAGGTATGTCTTAGAATATGAGGACTCGTCTTTACCTTCGAGGAAACCTCTCTAAAGTACTTTTTTATTAACCTATAAACAAGCGTTTCGTATAATTTGTTACCTGACTTTGTTAAGAATATACTTCTTTCATCAATAATATCAGGAAGCTTTTCTCGACATTTGAGATATCTTTTAAACTTTTCTTTAGTTTCAGTTAACATAGGTATAATCCTCTCCTTACTTCTCTTTCCCAGTACTTTTAAAGTCATAGTCTCAAAATCTACATCTACAACTTTCAGCGCGATCAACTCTGCCCTTCTAATACCCGTAACATATAAAACATGTATCAACAACTCATCTCTAACACCCTCAAAATCATTTGCATATTCAATTTTGGATAACACATTTTCCATTTCTAATTCTGAAAATGGTATTTCAATTTTTTTTGAGGTTTTTAACGCTTTATGTTTTACTAGTGGATTAACCTCGGACACACCTATTTTTTGCAGGAATTTAAAATAAGCTTTTAATGAAGATATTTTTCTATTAATAGAACGATTATTAATTTGTCTTTCAGACAAATTAACTACCCAAAATCTTATAACACTATACTCTACGTTATCAATATTTTCAATTTCATAGTTAGATTTACAAAATCTACTAAATTCCAAAATATCATTTTCATACGCTTTTATAGTATGTGCAGAATAATTTTTCTCTAAAGTTAGATATGATATAAATTCAGTTAAAAACATACACTAAGATATTAAAGTTTGGAACTAGTTGATATTTGAGCAAAAAAAATCCCGCAAATAGCGGGATTTTAATTTTATCAAAACAAAGTTTAGATTTCCTCTTGATCTCTAAGACCTTGAATGTATTCTGCTTTTTGTATCTGTGCTCTTCGAACAACCGACGGCTTATTAAACTGTTGACGCTTACGTAACTGTCTCATTGTACCTGTCTTATCGAACTTACGTTTGAAACGCTTTAAAGCTCTATCGATGTTTTCTCCTTCTTTTACTGGTATTATTAACATGGGCTAAACCTCCTCTCTTTTGTGATTAAGGCTGCAAATATACTAACTATATTCAAATAGGCAACCAATAATCTGTTTTTTAAACTTTTTATATTCCTAACTACACTGTAGTTGGCTTATATTCTTTTTTATCAATAATAATTTTAGAAATAATTTCTCTTAATATTTCTGATGTTCCACCACCAATAGGTCCTAATCTACTATCTCTAAAGTTACGTGCCATAGGATAATCTTCTATATAACCATAACCTCCTAAAAACTGCAAACATTCGTAAGCGACCTCGTCTGCAACCTTTGTTGACTTTAATTTAGAGATTGTAGCTTCTTTAACTACATACTGTCCCTTATCTAAGCGATAAGCTACAGAATAATTATACTCTTTACACATATCTATATCTGCATGAAGATCAACTACCCTATGTCTTAAAGCTTGAAATTGATTTATTGATTTTCCAAAAGCCTCCCTTTCTGACATGTAATTTAAAGCATAGTCCAAAACATGTTCTGACCGGGCATGAGCATTAACACCCATAATCAATCTTTCTAATGAAAAATGCTCCATTATATACGAAAAGCCCATGTTTTCTTCGCCCATTAAATTTTCCACAGGTATTTTTACATTATCAAATGCCAATTCTGCGGTATCTGAAGCTCTCCAACCTAATTTATTTAATTTATTAGCCGTAACACCTTCACTCTTCCTGTCAACAGCAAAAATGCTAATTCCCTTATTAACTAACTCAGGTTTAGTTTTTGCCGCTACAATCATGTAATCTGCATAGACCCCATTTGTAATAAAGGTCTTTGAACCATTTAAAATATAATGATCACCTTGTTTAACCGCGGTTGTTCTCATTGCTGCCACATCACTACCACCAAAAGGCTCTGAAATACAAAGACAACCAATTTTATCACCGTCTACACTAGGTCTCAAATACTTTTCTTTTAGAAAAGAATCTGCTTCCTTATTTAAATGCGTCATAGCCAAATATGCGTGCGCCCAAATTGCAGCTGCAAATCCGCCAGAATTTACTTTTTGCAATTCTTCTAATAAAATAATTGTATAAAAAAGATCAAGACCAAGACCACCATCTTCTTCAGGAGTTGCCAAGCCGAAATAACCCATATCTCCAAATTTCTTCCATATGAATCTTTCAATTGTTCCAGTTTCTTCCCATTTATCTATATGAGGAACAACTTCTTTTTGTAAAAAATCCTTTAGGCTGGCCCTAAATAATTGATGTTCTTCAGTGAAGTACATACTTTGCATAGCGTTATTTTTATAATGACAAATATAAAGTAATTCTATTAATACGCTCTGCCGGAAAATCTTCTATTTTTAATAATTCGTTCAAAGAATTGATACTTCCGTTGAGATTACGATAATTTACTATGCTTTCAGCTACGTGTTTTTGAAGATATATCAATTTAGACAATTCTGCAGCACTTGCAGTATTTACATTGATTTTCACGATTTCTGGCTTAGATATCACCTTAAATTGTATCAAAGTCTTATTTACAACTTCTTTTTTAAGACCATAGACATCAAATAATTGATCATCTACTAAAAAACCCCCTAATCTATCTCGAAATTTTATAATTCTAGCAGATAACTTTTCACCTATTCCATTAATCTGTTGTAATTCTTCTGCCGTTGTCGTATTTAAATCTTTATAAACGACTTTAATAGATTCAGACTTGACTACAAATGTATTTGTTTTTTTAAATGAATTTTTCTCTCTGTTTTGAGTCCAAGCAGGAAATTTGAAATATGGAGAAATTCTTATCAATAACGAACCTGAAACGTTCGTTACATTTTGAAATTCTTTAGCAGAATTTACATATTTATTTTCATCTCTAAAACTATGCAACCTATCTATCTCAGCAACTGACATACCTAGAGTATAGCCTTTAAAATCTGTAATGAAATTAGGATTGAACGGATAGATAGCTATCGTATCGTTTTTAGCAGCAATATTTTTTAATGAATCAATCTTGATTTGCTCTTCACTTTCAACCATTAAAGGGTATGGTTGATCAACAGAATTAGATTCATAAACATAATACCCTAATTGAACGATTAGGATAAAAAATAATAAAAAGAAAATCCCACTTCGTTCTTGTTTATTGAACTTGAAGTGGGATTTAAAATTTATCAAAACCTAAAGTTATTAGTATACCTCTTTAATAGCATCTAAATACCTAACTAAACTTTTCTTCACTTTCGGGAAAAGAATAAGAAGACCTATCATGTTTGGAAAAACCAACGCCAAGATCATTGCATCAGAGAATTTTATAACAGCATCTAAAGTAGCTGCCGCACCAATTACAACAAACATCAAAAACAATACTTTGTAAGCTATATCTGCAGTTCTACCTCTACCAAATAAATATTTCCAAGATTGAAGTCCGTAGTAAGACCAAGAAATCATTGTGGAAAAAGCAAACAATATTATTGCAATTGTCAATACATATCTAAAACCTGGAATTACCGAATCATACGCCATTGAAGTTAAATCTACACCACCAACATAAGCACCTGTATCATTTAATAATACGGCACTATTAATACTGTTACCGTAATCAAAAGCACCGGCATCCATGTTAAAAAATATAATCACCAAAGCAGTCATGGTACAAATTACAACGGTATCAATAAAAGGCTCTAAAAGAGCAACGATACCTTCACTTGCAGGATATCTTGTTTTAACAGCCGAGTGTGCTATTGCAGCAGAACCTGCTCCTGCCTCATTTGAGAATGCCGCTCTCTGAAAACCAACTATAATAACACCTACAATACCACCTAACGCAGCATCAGGAGAAAAAGCTCCAGCGAATATCATTGCAAAGGCGTCACCTATATATTGAATATTAGCAAAAATAATCACCAATGAAGCCAAAACATAAATACCGGCCATAAATGGCACGATCTTTTCAGTTACGCTTGCTATCTTTTTGATACCACCTATAATTACAATACCTACTAAAATTGCCAAAACAACACCAATGATAACCCCTGTAGCACCACCTTCTAGGTTGAACATTGAAGTTAACTGAACCGCAGCCTGGTTAGATTGGAATGCATTACCACCACCAAATGACGCTCCTACACATAGTACTGCAAAAACTCCTGCTAGTACTTTCCCTAACACTTTCATGTTGTTTTCACTAAGACCTTTTGATAAGTAATACATTGGTCCGCCATATACCGTTCCATCAGGACCTACATCTCTATATTTTACACCTAAAGTACATTCAACGAATTTTGTTGACATACCAATTAAACCACATACAATCATCCAAAAGGTTGCACCAGGACCACCTAATGCGATAGCTACGGCAACACCTGCTATATTACCTAAACCAACCGTTCCAGAAACGGCAGTAGCTAAGGCTTGAAAGTGACTTACTTCACCTTCTTCACTCTCATCTCTAATTGTATCAGGAATATCCCCATCTTCAGTCATATGTAACTGAACTTTCTCAAGTCCATACTTTTCAATTTCCTCATATTTACCTCTAACCACATTTATAGCCAAAGGAAATTTAGTAATACCTGGAAATTTAAAATAAAGGGTAAAGAAGGTTGCTCCTACTATCAACAATATTAAAACTATAGGAATGTCGTAACCGGCAATTGGAACAGATGTCAAAACAGTTGCTTCCCACCAAGTTGCAAAAGGCATAAAAGCATCATTTACTATTTCATCCAAACCTTTTTCTTGAGCAATGGTTAAAAACGGTATTAACAGGGTTAATAGAGTTAGAAGTTTATACTTCATAAGTTTAAATTTTTTTTTGAATTAGTTAGTTAATTTAGCAATATCCTAAAAATAATGGATGCAATCAAATATATATGATAGAAAGATGATTATTATATATTGAACATTTCATTCAATTTCTTAATTTGTTCTGGTCTACCTAAAACTATAACCTTACTTTTTGGCTGTAGTTTCATATCCGCTTCAGGGTTTATGGTATAGTCACCATCTGGCGAGATATAACCTATTATTGTACAACCTGTTTTTCTTCGTAAATCTAAATCTCTCAACGAATTACAATCAATTTGATTCGCAAAATCTTCTATAGCCACTTCTTCCAAGTTTGTGGTATTCTCACCTTCCATCGAAAGCTTATCCATAAAGGTTATTAAGTCTGGCATTACAACTAATGACGCCATATGATCGCCTCCAATTTTATCTGGCATTATAACTTTGTTGGCACCGGCTAAAAACAATTTTTTTTGTGAGTTGACTAAAGATGCCCTACTTATTATAAATAAATTTTTTTTCATTTGTCTTGCAGATAAAACTACAAACAAGTTTGCAGCATCATCTGGCAAAGTAGCAATAAGATATTGCGCTCTTTCAATTCCTGCCTCTAACAATACATCATCGTCATTAGCATCGCCTTCTACAAACAAAATATCTTCGCTAAACCTTTCTATTATTTCTTTATCTTTTTCTATAACTACGAATGGGCGCTTGTAAGCTTTCAATTTTTCTGCCGCCTGCATACCATTACGTCCAAAGCCACAAACAACAACATGTTGATTTAAATTTTCAATTGCATTCTTCATCTTCTTCTTTTTAAGCAGTTCTACTGAATTTCTGGAGAGTAGGTATTCCGTAACTATAGATATGGCAAAACCAACTATAAATACACTAGTAACTATGAGGATAATTGTAAATATTTTTCCTTCGGGGCCCATTGGTCTTACTTCAGAAAAGCCGACAGTAGTGACCGTAATTATGGTCATATATAGGGCATCTACCCAAGAATAATCTGCGATAAAACGATACCCAAACACACCAAAAGCCAAAACCATTAGCATTAATGTCAATGCCAAATAAATTTTAGACCTAAATAATTGTATCATACTTTACAAATCAAAAACAGAATTACGTTTTGTATAAATTAAATCTTTTATTCTAAGCCAAAACGCTAAAAAAAGATATAGTGCAAATCCAAAACCTACGGTTACAAAAGTGAGATAAATAAAAGATGTTCTAACCACCCTAGCCCTTATACCCAAACGCTCGGCAATTCTACCACAAACCTCAAACCCTCTTTTTTGAAAATAGAGTAATAATTTATAGAATACATTCATTTGGTATAAAATTAGACTTTTATATTCATTAAAGATGCCCCAACAGCACAATCTAAACATTTGTCTTTAATACAATAATTATTATATAACTGTAAATATGTTTGAGAATCTTTAGCGTTTTTGACAGTCACCCCTAATTTTCCAAATTTAGATATAATACTATTTTCTTCCTTTTTTATATCTGACATTATTTTCAACAAAGCATCATTATCTAAATTGCCCTTATACCGTTGAAAAGCAAATTTCAAAGGTATTATAGTGTTAATCATAAGTAAGTCTAAAAAAGAATTGGAAATTCTCTTTTTACTTTTTTTAGAAATTTTACCAAAATTGAAATGGTCTTCCCAATAATGGCTTATACCTGCATTTAATATTTCAAAAAAAATAGACTCATCCTTTTCTATTAATAAATGAAATAAATTATTGTTCTTGACATAAATAGTACTTAGCTGCGCAATACGGATAGTTGGAAAGTTTGAAGGTCTTAGTCTAAAAAATTCTGGGGATTTAAATACTGGGCTCAAATTATACTTATGCTTTAAAAATGCATATTCCCTTTTCAAATCATTATAATACTTATCACTCTCATCGGTGCCATTCAATAAATTGGCTTGGCCTAAGAGTAAACTTTCCATTTCTAGTGGTTTGTTAAATAACTTTCTGATAATTGAAAAATCGATTGATTTTCCTATTTCCATAAAAATTTCTCCATTGATTTTAGAGCCAAAGGTTTTCAACAACATTAAAAACAATACATACTCCCAGTCATTATTTGTTACTTCGAGCAACTTATTTATTGTAATGGTCTTTTGTTCCAACCGTTCTATAAATAACCGATCTAGCCAATTATTTCTAATAAATTCATCTACTTTAATAAATTCATTTTCACAATTAATGAATTTGTAGTTTTTGATATCAAAGAGGTTTTGGTAGGTATCTAAAATTTTTAAAGGAATATATTCTTTTAACTCCAATGTGGGTATTTGACTACCATCTTTTCTGAAGACCGATAAATCATCTTCCCAAACAACATGTAGTATTACATTATCATAATTTGAATCTTCTTGATGATTATGAGCATACCAGTCGGAAGATTTTATATGAATTTCAACATTACCTGCCCATAATTGTTGATTCAATTCTAATTGAGCATTAAAAAAATCTGGCCCACTTAAATGATTATGCGTTCCTGTAGATACCACATGAACAGCTTCACCATATGTGGTCAAAAGGCCATTAATGGGGTATTTTTTATACTTCCAGATAAAATGAAGCAAATCTTCCTTCATTTTATAAAAATAAAAAACCCGCTGTAAAGCGGGCATGTTTTCTGAAATAAATATAATTAAGCGGTTTCTCCCTCCCAATTCATAAAACCTCCTTGAAGGTTATATGCAGTATCAAAACCTAAGTTTTTCATTATTGCACAGGCTTGTCCACTTCTGTTACCTGACCTACAGTAAACATAATAATTTTTAGATTTGTCCAATTTCTCAAGCTGCTCTACAAACTCTTGACCTTTGTATATATCTATATTGATAGAATTAGGAATGATACCCTCTTCTATTTCTTCTTCAGTTCTTACATCGAGTATTATCGCATTAGAATCTTTCTCTAACTGCTCTTCCCAATCTTGTTGTGATAAATCTGCCATAGTATAAATTATATATTGTAAAAATAATCGAATTTTCTGTATTTGCAGGTCTCCACTTATTTTAACAAATAATTAATCTTAAAAATAATATTAAACCATGAATTAAATATACATTTGTATATACAATTATTGTATCGACATGAATGTAGAAGAAGCTATTAAAACAAATAAAAAAATGCCGTTGGCTAAACGAACAATAATACATATAGCATTAGTTGCCAACAAACTAGATGAAGAAGTATCTGCGGTTCTTAAGCCCTTTGATATTTCGATTCAACAGTTTAATGTGTTAAGAATACTAAGAGGTCAAAATGGTAAACCTGCCAATCTTTCTACTATTAATGATAGAATGGTTACCAAGATGAGTAACACAACACGTTTGGTCGATAAATTAATTTTAAAAAATTTCGTCAACAGAACAATCTGTTTAAAAAACAGAAGAAAGGTTGAAATAGTCATTACTGAAGCTGGCTTAAATATTCTAAATGAAATTGATGGAATACTTTTTGAAGCTGAGAAGAGAATACTTAAAAACTTTAGTGATAATGAATTACACGAACTCAACGAACTATTAAATAAATTTTAAGTTAAAAATAAATGAATCCGATAATAGATAAATTGAATTGGCGTTATGCCACCAAAAAATTCGATAGCTCAAAAAAGGTGAGCAAAGAAGATTTAGAAACACTTTTAGAAGCTGCTAGATTAACTGCTTCCTCTTATGGCTTACAACCATATGAAGTTTATGTTATCAAAGATACCGATGTAAGAACTAATCTAAGAAAAGCGTCTTATGACCAATCGCAAATAACAGATGCATCTTATTTAATTGTTCTTGCGAATAAATCAACATTTAATGAAACTATGATCGACGACTACATAGCTAACATTATGGCTATTCGTGGAGTTTCAAAAGAAGACCTTGAAGGCTTTTCTCAAACAATGAAATCTACACTTTTAGATTTACCCGATGCAAGTAAGAATTCTTGGACATCTAACCAAGCATACATTGTTTTAGGTAATTTAATGACTGTGGCTTCTGAAATGAAAATTGACACTTGCCCAATGGAAGGTTTCGACAAAGTTAAATACAACGAAATTTTAGGTCTTACAGATAAAGGTTTAAATGCTGCAGTCGTTTTAGCCGTTGGCTATAGATCTTCTGACGACACAACACAGAACTACCCTAAGGTTAGATATTCTAAAGAACAAATTATTACTCATATATAAATTAAACACAATTATTTTAAAATTAAAAAACATGAAAAAATCATTATTAAGTTTAGTATTCGTAGCTGTATTCGGTTTTAGCGCAACAGCATCTACACCAATTGATGGAGAGAAAAAACAAATTAAAGTTAGCGAAAGCACAGTTACTTGGAAAGGTTATAAGGTTACAGGCGAACACAATGGCAGCATTAATCTTAAGTCTGGTCATTTAGAAATGAACGGCAAGAAATTAACTGGAGGTGAATTTGTAGTGGATATGACTACAATTTCAAATAATGATCTTGAAGCAGGTAAAGGAAAAGAAAAACTTGAAGGTCATTTAAAATCTGCAGATTTTTTTGGTATTGAGAGCAACCCAACTGCAAAATTAGTATTCACTTCTGTTAAGGCAATGAATGACCACTCTTATACTGTAACCGGAGATCTAACTATAAAAGGAATAACTAAACCTGTTACATTAGTAGTTTCTATGTTCGAAAATAAGGCTACAGCTACTTTAAAGGTTGATAGAACTAAATTTGATATCAAATATGGTTCTGGAAGCTTTTTTGATAATCTTGGAGACAAAGCAATCTATGATGATTTTGACTTAGTGGTTGATTTAGCACTATAATCATTATAAAATTGGTTTAATTCATATTACAACAATTTAAAATCCCTTTGATATAAATGCAAGGGGATTTTTATTTTTGACAAGGTAAAGTTTGATAGTTTAAATTTCCTTTTTATATTTGAGCTCAATGAAAAATTTAAATGTAAATACTTGGTGGTGGAACAACTTACGAAAAACATCGTGAGCAAAGCATCATTGTAGTAAAACTATATAAAGGCTTGTCATCACGACAAGCCTTCTTTATTTTATAAAAGTACCTATGACCTATCAATTTAAGACATATCATAAAAAAATTCTTGCCGACACGGTTACTCCGGTAAGTGTTTATTTAAAAATAAGAGACCGTTTTCCAAATAGTATCTTATTAGAAAGTAGCGACTATCACGCCAACAATAATAGCTTTTCCTATATCTGCTGCAACCCTATTGCATCGATTAAAGTAGAAAACGAAATTATTACTAAGCAATTTCCCGATGGTGCTACTGAAGAAATACAAATTACCCCTCAAACAAACGTTGTTGACATTATAGATTCTTTCAGCAAAACTTTTAAAGCTGATGACAATGACTATAAATTTATTAATAATGGATTGTTCGGGTACATGGCGTATGACGCTGTTCGATATTTTGAAGATGTAAAATTATCTGTAAAAGATGATTCTATTCAGATTCCAGATATTTACTATGCGGTATACCAAAACATTATAGCCATAAATCATTTCAAAAATGAAGCATATCTTTTTGCTCATTGCTATGAAACTGAAAACAATATTCCAGAATTAGAACAGCTTTTAAATATTAGAAATTTTGCTACGTACAATTTCAAAATTGATGGTGATAGAGAATCTAATTTAGAAGATCAAGAATATAGAGACCAGGTAGCTTTAGCAAAGAAACATTGCCAACGTGGAGATGTATTCCAACTTGTATTAAGTAGACGTTTTTCTCAAGGCTTTAAAGGTGATGAGTTCAATGTGTATAGAGCTTTACGATCTGTAAATCCTTCTCCGTACTTATTCTATTTCGATTATGGCGATTTTAAAATATTCGGTAGTTCTCCAGAAGCGCAATTAATTGTCAGTGACGGTAAAGCAGAAATACACCCAATAGCAGGTACTTTCAAAAGAACCGGTAATGATGAACAAGATGCGCAGCTAGCGAAAGAATTAAAGACAGACGATAAAGAGAATAGCGAGCATGTTATGCTAGTTGATCTTGCTAGAAATGACTTAAGTAGAAATGGTAGTGTTGTACAAGTTGAAAACTATAGAGAAGTGCAGTTTTTCTCGCATGTTATACACCTTGTTTCTAAGGTAACGGGAATGAAGAAAAGTGATATCCCTACTATGAAAGTGGTAGCAGATACTTTTCCCGCAGGCACATTAAGTGGCGCACCAAAACATATGGCGATGCAGCTTATAGAAAAATACGAAAAAACAAGTCGTGGTTATTATGGCGGTGCTATTGGTTTCATGGATTTTACAGGAAACTTCAACCATGCCATAATGATTAGAACTTTTTTAAGTAAAAATCACAAACTACATTACCAAGCGGGTGCCGGCTTAGTTGCTGCATCTGATCCAGAAAGTGAATTACAAGAGACATTTAATAAATTGGGTGCATTGACCAAAGCATTAGAAATAGCTGAAGATATTTAAAATGAAGAAAATATTAGTCATAGATAATTACGATAGTTTTACTTACAATCTAGTACATTATTTAGAGGAACTTGATTGTGAAGTTATCGTTAAACGTAACGACCAACTAACGCTAGAGGAAGTAAATGCATTTGACAAAATTGTACTTTCACCTGGTCCTGGTATACCTGATGAAGCTGGTTTACTGAAACAAATTATAGAAAAGTATGCACCTACAAAAAGTATTTTTGGTGTATGCCTTGGCCAACAAGCTATTGCAGAGGTATTTGGTGGTTCACTTATAAACTTAGATGAAGTCTATCATGGTATTGCAACCAAAATACAAATTACTAAAGGAGATATTATTTTTAAAGATATACCCAATGAAATTGAAGTTGGTCGTTACCATTCATGGGTGGTGAACCCAAATTTACCAGATAGTTTAGAAGCTACCTCTGTTGATGAAAACGGACAAATTATGTCACTAAGACATAAAACGTACGATGTTCGCGCTGTGCAATTTCACCCAGAATCTGTTCTAACGCCGCAAGGGAAAAAGATGTTAGAAAATTGGTTAAACGCTTAAGCTTAATTAGCATAAAATAAGCCTTAAGGTTTTACTTAATACAACTTAGAGAATGAAAGAGACACTAAATAAACTTATAAATCACGAAATACTTTCAAAAGAAGACGCAAAACGTATTCTCGTGAATATTGCAAAAGGTGATTACAATACTAGTCAAATAGCGGCTTTTTTAACCGTGTATATGATGCGTAGTATTACCATTGAAGAATTAGAAGGTTTTAGAGATGCTTTGCTAGATTTATGTTTGGCGGTAGATTTATCTGCCTACAACCCTATTGACCTTTGTGGTACTGGTGGTGATGGTAAGGATACTTTTAATATATCTACACTAGCATCATTTGTTACGGCAGGTGCAGGCGTAAAGGTTACTAAACATGGTAATTACGGAGTTTCCTCTAAATGTGGAAGTAGTAATGTTATGGAGTTTCTTGGAATAAAATTCAGTAACGACGCTGGCTTCTTAGAAAAATGCATTGATGAAGCTGGAATATGCGTTTTGCACGCTCCCCTATTTCATCCTGCCATGAAGAATGTTGCTCCTATTAGAAAAGATTTAGGTGTTAAAACATTCTTTAATATGTTAGGTCCTATGGTAAATCCTGCATTTCCAAAGAACCAAATGGTTGGTGTTTTCAACTTAGAACTGGCACGTATGTACGGATATCTATATCAAAAGACCGATAAAAATTTCACTGTACTTCATGCATTAGATGGTTATGATGAAATCTCTTTGACAGGAAATACCAAAACTATTTCTAACCATACAGAGAGTATGCTAAAACCTTCTGATTTTGGCGTAAAACAAATAAAGCAAAGTGATATTGTTGGTGGAGATTCTATTGATACTTCTGCCCAAATTTTCTTGAACGTTTTACAAGGTAGAGGTACCGAAGCCCAGAATAATGTGGTTTGTGCCAATGCTGGTATTGCCATTGCAACGGTAGATGGTTTGACACCACTTCAAGGTTTTGAAAGAGCTAAAGAATCTTTACTAAGCGGAAAAGGATTGGTAGCATTGAAGAAAATACAGGAACTGAGTAAAATTTAAACTTCATACCTCGCCTAGCAAAAACAAATTGAAAAGAGTATACATCTTATGAACATTCTAGATAAAATAGTAGCCGATAAACGTAAGGAAGTCGATTTAAAAAAATTGATTTTTCCTCCTTCTCAATTTGAACATTCTATACTTTTTGAAAGGGAAACTTTTTCTTTAGCGAAGGCACTAAGAAATAGTGATACGGGAATTATTTCTGAATTTAAACGTAGGTCTCCATCAAAAGAAAGCATCAACCAAAATGCCAACGTAGGTCAGGTTGCTAAAAATTACGAGAAAGCTGGTGTATGTGGCATGAGTGTTTTAACCGATATTAAATATTTCGGAGGCTCTATTGAAGATTTAATTTTAGCTAGAGCATCTGTACAATTGCCATTATTGCGAAAGGAATTTATCATAAGTGAATATCAAATTATTGAGGCTAAAGCATATGGCGCTGACGTAATTCTTTTAATTGCCGCTATTTTAACTAAACAAGAAATAAAAACCTTCTCCGAGCTTGCTAAAAGCTTAGGTTTAGATGTATTGTTAGAAGTACATAATGAAGAAGAACTTCATAAATCTATTATGCCCAGTCTAGATATGCTAGGTGTAAACAATAGAAATCTAAAGACTTTTGAAGTTAGTTTAGAAACGAGTAAAAAGTTATCAAAACTGATTCCCAATGATTTCGTCAAAGTTTCTGAAAGTGGCATTAGTTCTGTAGATGCTATTAAAGAATTAAAACCATATGGTTATGAAGGCTTTTTAATTGGTGAGAATTTTATGAAAACCGATAATCCAGGTAAAAGTGCGATTGAATTCATTAAAAAGCTAAAGAACTAATGAAGCTTAAAATTTGTGGAATGAAACTGAATACACCTGAAGTTGCGCAATTGCGACCAGACTATTTAGGCTTTATTTTCTGGGAACCTTCTTCTCGGTTTTTTGAAGGTGAAATTCCAGAACTTCCCCATAAGATAAGTAAAGTCGGAGTTTTTGTTGATGCGAAACTAGACTATATTATTAAAACAGCTACTAAGTATCATTTACAAGGACTGCAATTGCACGGTCATGAATCTCCCGAATTTTGTTCTGAAATTGCATCAGAATTAAAAAAACTGAATAATAAAGTAGATATCATAAAAGTCTTTTCTATTAAAGAGGAATTCGACTTTGATCTATTGAAACCGTATGAAAATGTGTGCGACTATTTCCTTTTTGACACCAAAGGAAAATTACCTGGTGGTAATGGGTATACATTCGACTGGTCTGTTCTAAAGAATTACCCCTCTACCAAACCTTATTTTTTAAGTGGAGGTATTGGTCTAAATAATCTTGAAAAGATTAATGAGTTTATGAAAACACCTGAGTTTAAATACTGCTTTGCCATTGATGTAAATAGCAGCTTTGAAATTGCACCAGGATTGAAAAATATAGAAGAATTACAAAAGTTTAAAGAAGCGCTATGAATTATAATGCTGATGAAAAAGGATACTACGGTGAATTTGGTGGTGCCTTTATACCCGAAATGTTGTACCCAAATGTAGAAGAGCTACGACAGAATTATTTAAAACTGATGTATGAAGATTCTTTTCAGAAAGAATTTAATCAGCTTTTAAAAGACTATGTTGGTAGACCTTCTCCCCTATATTTTGCTAAACGCCTTTCTGAAAAGCACGGATGTAAAATATATCTAAAAAGAGAAGACCTTAACCATACAGGTGCTCACAAAGTAAATAATACCATTGGTCAAATTCTAATGGCTCAAAGACTAGGTAAGACTAGAATTATTGCTGAAACTGGTGCTGGTCAGCATGGTGTGGCTACCGCTACTGTTTGCGCTTTAATGGGCATGGAATGTATCGTTTACATGGGTGAAATTGATATTGCGCGTCAAGCCCCGAATGTTGCCCGTATGAAAATGCTCGGTGCCGAGGTACGACCTGCAAAATCTGGTAGTAGAACTTTAAAAGATGCTACCAACGAAGCTATTAGAGATTGGATCAATAACCCTGTAGACACGCATTACATTATTGGTTCCGCTATTGGTCCACATCCTTACCCAGACATGGTTACTCGTTTTCAATCGGTAATTTCCGAAGAAATAAAATGGCAACTGAAAGAACATGAAGGGCGAGAAAATCCTGATTATGTAGTGGCTTGTATTGGTGGAGGTAGTAATGCCGCTGGTACTTATTATCACTTCTTAGACGAACCTGAAGTTGGCATTATTGCTGTTGAAGCTGCTGGTAAAGGTGTTAATTCTGGCGAAAGTGCAGCTACATCTGCTCTTGGTAAAGTAGGTATAATTCATGGTTGCAAAACCATGTTGATGCAAACCACAGATGGTCAAATTACGGAACCTTACTCTATTTCTGCTGGATTAGATTATCCTGGCGTAGGACCAATGCATTCGCATTTATTCAAATCTGGTCGTGCAGAGTTTTATTCGGCTACTGATGATGAAGCTATGGCTGCAGGCTTAGAGCTTTCTCAATTAGAAGGTATTATTCCGGCTATAGAAACAGGACATGCATTTGCCATTTTTGAACATAAAAAATTTAAAAAAGATGACGTTGTCGTTATCAGTCTTTCTGGTCGTGGCGATAAAGATTTGAACACTTATATAGATTACTTTAAGTTAGCATAACCTTATTATGAGCAATAGAATTACAACAAAGTTACAAGAAGACAAAAAGCTTCTTTCTATATATTTCACCGCTGGTTACCCCGCATTGAACGATACCGTACAAATCATTCAAGATTTGGAAAAGAACGGCGTAGATATGATCGAAATAGGTTTACCATTTAGTGACCCATTAGCCGACGGACCAACTATTCAAGAAAGCTCAACAGCTGCATTGAAAAATGGAATGACTACCGAAATACTTTTCAACCAATTAAAAAATATTCGTAAAACGGTTTCTATTCCTTTAATTATCATGGGATATTTTAACCCAATGTTGCAATATGGTGTTGAGGCATTCTGTAAAAAATGTCAAGAAATTGGTATTGACGGACTCATTTTACCAGACCTTCCGTTAGATGTGTACCAAGAAGATTATGAAGCTATTTTTAAGAAATACGAACTCATAAATGTTTTTCTAATTACACCACAAACGAGCGATATTCGTATTCGCCAAATTGACGATGCTTCAAACGGATTCATCTATATGGTAAGTTCAGCTAGTGTTACAGGTTCAAAATCGGGCTTTGGTCAAGAACAAGAAAATTATTTTGAGCGTATTGCGGCAATGAATTTAAAGAACCCACAAATAGTAGGTTTCGGTATTAAAGATGAAGAAACATTTCAACAGGCTACTAAAACTGCTAAAGGTGCTATAATAGGCTCTGCTTTTATTAAGCATTTGACAGCGAAAGGGACTAATTCTGTTGCAGAGTTTGTTAAGACAATTCGGTAAACTGATGGAGATTCTTAATAATTGGAAACTAATAATTTTATTATGTCTCACATTAGGCCTAGCTCCTTTTTTTCCTGAGCCACATATTTATGGAAAATTAAAGTGGATTTTAGGAGGAGCACAGGGTATGAGCTTTATGGATTGGTTCGATGTTTTGCTACATGGTTCTCCTTTTTTGTTGTTGGCTAGGGTGATATTTACTAAAAATTTCAAAACTAAAAACCAAGAATAAGCCCTTACTTTTGGATTAAACAAACATATTATTGTTTTTCTTGAGCATTTGAAAAACCTTAACATTTGCAGTATTCTATTCTAACTAGTATTCCCTGCATTTTACCTACATTTAAAGAATATATCTACGAGAATGAACATGAAAAAATTTCTTACCCTACTATTATTCTTATCACTTTATTCTGGCTACTCGCAAGACTCTATTCTTATAAAATCTAAGGTTGCAAATGCTATAACAGAATTGAGAGAATTTGTAGCCATACCGAATGATGCTTTAAATGCTGACGATATAGATACCAACTTATATTGGCTTAGAAAAAAGTTTACAGAGAGAGGATTCAATAGCACCATTCTTGAAACTGAAGGTTTACCTCTTTTCTTTGCCGCGTTGCCAATGAATGACAACAAACCTACCATCTTATTTTATATGCATTTAGATGGGCAGTCTGTAGATGTTACAAAATGGGACCAGTCAGATCCTTATAAAGTAGAATTGAAATCTAAAACCGAAGATGGTTGGAAAAAAGAATCTTTTTCAGATTTAACCGATGATATTAATTATGATTGGAGACTATTTGGAAGATCAACTTCTGATGACAAAGGACCTATAGTTATGTTCTTAAATGCTATAGATGCTCTTAAAACAAACAAAGTAGACTTACCTTATAATGTAAAAGTTATTTTAGATAGTGAAGAGGAAAAGAGTAGCGCGCCATTGCCAAAAGCTGTACGAACCTATAAAGATTTACTTAAGGCAGACTTTCTAGTTATTAACGACGGACCTGTACATGTGTCTGGGAAACCAACTATCGTTTATGGTTGTAGAGGCATCACTACTTTATCTATCACTACTTACGGTCCAATAAAACCTCAACACAGTGGTCATTATGGTAACTATGCACCAAACCCTGGTTTTCAATTAGCTCAATTACTAGCAACCATGAAAGATGTTGATGGTAAAGTTTTAATTAAAGGGTATTATGACGGTATTACTTTAGATGAAGCAACACTAGAAATATTAAAAAGTGTGCCTGATAATGTCGAAGAAATCAACACGAACTTAGCAATTGCCAATCCTGAAAAAGTAGGTAGTTTTTATCAAGAGGCTTTACAATATCCTTCCTTAAATATTAGAGGATTAGGATCTGCATGGATAGGTGAGAAAGCAAGAACAATAGTACCGGGAACAGCTACTGCAGAATTAGATTTAAGATTAGTTCCTGAATCTGATGGTACTCGACTTAAAAACTTAGTAAAAGACCATATTAAAAATCAAGGTTATCATGTTATGGCTACTGAGCCTACCAAAGAAGACCGTTTAAAATATGACAGAATTGTTACTATTAAAGAAGGTTCTGTTACCGATGCTTTCCGTACAGATTTAAATAACCCTTTCGGAAATAGTATTGTAAAAACTATGGAAAATAAATTTGGAGAAAAGCCAGTTCAAATTAGAATTATGGGTGGTACAGTTCCTATCTCTCCTTTCATCAATGAATTGAAAATTCCGGCGTTTATTGTACCAATGGTGAATCCTGATAACAATCAACATAGTCCTAATGAGAATTTAAAAATTGGGCAAATAGCTTATGGTATTGAAACATTTTATGCCATTTTAAGTACTTCACAAAAATAAACTAAACAAAAGAATATTGATTAGCATGATTCTATATCATGCTAATCTTTAAATATCCCGAAAATAACATAGAGGCTACCACAATAAGTTGATAATCTTATTATTTCATTTGTCTGTATCCAAAAAAGAACATATAAAAAATTACAAACTTTTATCAATTTTAATGCTTTTGTTATTTATAGCAAGTTGCTCTGATGATGATAATTTTACTACAGAAGTGATTACCCCTGCATCTGGCGATATTGCAGGTGGACCGTTTAATTTTTGTATTGACGGCGTACTAGATATGGTAAGCGGCATCAAATTAAATAGTTAAAATATAGATGGCAGCATGAGCTCTTAGATAATTACAAATGAATCTGGTACAATACTTGGCTTATCACCTACTCTAGCTGACGTAAAAGCTGTAAATTTCAATGCTGCTGGCGAAGGAAAATGTTTTATTTATTACATTAGATATGAAGACGGACTATCTGGTATGGAAATTGGTTGCATATTTGATGAGTTCAATGGTTGCTACGATATTTAGAACGCTATAAAAGTGGTAAGAAAAGTGCATTAAATTAAGAATTCTCTAAAAATAGAAAATGGCTCTGTAAATTATTTACAGAGCCATTTTACATTAAGATTATTAACTATTAAGCAGAGTTTCTACTTGCATTAATATTACCATAAAGAGACCTCGTTACAATTTTCTCATACAATTCTTTGTATTCGGTACCTTCTCCTATTCTTTGAAGTGCGTATTGTTGAATCACCAATAATGGCAACACAATGTTTTCACGAATTTTAATGGACTCCCTAGAGATAGCTTCTTTCTGCATTAAAAATTCCATTCCTGATAATTTCAAAAGCATTGCAGTTGAAAGCTTGTATTCTGCATGTAGAATTTCCCAGAAAGCACCATACTCTTCATTCTCCTTCATATAACTTGTCAGTTCAAAATAACATTTAGAAAGACTCATCATACTATTCATCATTAAAGCTTGAAAGAATGGCACTTCTTCATATAATCGTTGTGCTTCTGCAAAACGACCGTCATCTTCCATTTTCTTTAAAGCAGTACCAATACCATAATAGCCTGGCACATTTTGCTTCAATTGACTCCAAGACCCTACAAAAGAAATTGCTCTTAAATCTGACAATTCTAGTTTAGCCTTATTACCTCTTTTACCTGGTCTACTACCAATATTAGCTTTAGTATAATACTTAAGCGTACTCATATTTTCTAAGTACGACATAAACTTATCATGATGTTTTAAATCATCATACTTCTTAAAACTCAATTCAGATAATTCTTCTATTAAATCTCTATCCGCATCAGAAATAACAATTTCCTTATCTAAAATGGTATTAGACAAACCTGCCGTTAATAACTGTTCACTGTTATAAATGAACTGCTCTTTTGTTCCGTAGGTACTAGTAATCGTCTGACCTTGTATTGTTAATTGAATTTCATTGTTTGCAACCTTATTAGTTTGTGCTGCATAAAAACGATGTGTTTTACCACCTCCTCTGGCTGGTGGCCCCCCTCTACCGTCAAAGAAAATAGCTGCAATATCATGTTCATCGCAAACCTCTGAAAGTTCTTCTTTAGTTTTCAAAATTGACCAGTTCGCTTTTAAATAGCCACCATCCTTGGTACCATCAGAAAAACCGAGCATAATGGTCTGTTTTTTATTTCTGCTTTCTAAATGTGCTTTATACTCTGGTAAATTGAATAAGAACTGCATTGTAGCCTGCGCATTATCCATACCGTTCATGGTTTCAAACAATGGCACAATGTCAAATGTTATTTGCTTATCTGCCCAACCACACCATCTAAACAAGGCGTAAACAAAGAGAATAGAAAATATATCTTCAGAATTACTAATAATATACCTATTACAACCTTCTTCACCATTTTTATCTTGTATAGTCTGTAATTGAAGGATATTCTTGATGGTATCCTTTACAATTTCCTCGTCGTAATCATTTGCATTTAACTGTAAATTCTCATGTAACAGAATATCAATTAATCGCTCTTCGGTTAATTCACCCAGGTCTTCTTTAATTAAAGAATTCTTTTTCAAAACCTCTACCATAACCTTAGTATGCATACTATGGTCTTGTCTTATATCTATGGTAGCGAAATGAACTTTAAAAATCTTTACTTTATCAATAAATCGCTCTAGGTCTTTTAAGTAAAGTCCTTGATATTTTTCGATAAGTATAAGCCTAATCTCCTCTAACGGTAAAATTAAATCTTCATATCCAATATCCTTAGAGCTATCGAACATTGCCGTATACAAATTAGAACGCAGTTTTTGCAACGGATCCTGTACGTCTTTAAAAGTCAGTTTATGCACAAGACCTTTAAGGTCATTGTAATAACATTTCATTAATGTTAGACGTAACTCGTTCATTACATCTTTAGTGATGTCTGCTGTTACAAATGGATTTCCATCACGATCACCTCCAGGCCAAAAACCCAGCTTTACGATATTATGATTTTCAAACTGCTTAGAGCCAACGCTACCTTTAATATATGCATACATTTCGCCAATAGCGTCATAATACACATGTCTTAATGTATAGATGATATTTTTAGCCTCATCTAACGGTGTCGGTTTTTTTGCATTAACCAAAGAAGTTAGTCCCAACTGCTGAAGCCCCACATCAATTTCATCTATTTTATCTTCTAGAATCAATGTTCTAAGGTTTGTAATAATATCTAAAACAGCTGGTGTATAGAATTGTGTTGGGTGTGCGGTTAACACTATCCTTGCACTAAAGTTGCTTAGTTTATCCCAAATTGTATCCCATGAATTATTCTTTTCAACCAATTGAAAATAATCTTTCAAAGACAATGAACTAGAATGTTTATGCAATTTTGGAAATGCCGCATCTTCTACACTATCATAAAGAACTACTTGACGCTCTACGTATTGTATGATACGGAACATAAAATCTATTTGTTCCTTTTCTGATTTTATTTCTACAAAATTCTCGAAAAAATTCTCAAGAATCTCCTTCGGATTAAGACCGTTGCTCAACCCTTTTTCAGATTGATTTAGCAATAACGGAATTAACATACCTACATTTTCAATGTTCTTGTAGGGAAGATTAAGGAATAGACTGTTATAGACATTAAATTTATTTTGGACAGATTTCTTAAACTCCGCCAATCTTTCTTTTTGTTGCATATATCAAAAAATTTTGGGCACACCATTATAGTAAACTCGATAAAATTCGAACATAAATATCGCTAATCCTAGAGAACTTAGAGAATGATTTTTGTGAAATATCATATTCATAGAAGTATACCACAAAATTCCCTGTATTGGCAACAAATATTCCGTAAAACACCTAAAGCTACATACCTTTATAGTGTTAGTAAATAATAAATTTTTTCATTTTCATATAGTGTTCTCGTAAAAGAGTCTTGTTTCAATACAAGACTCTTTTTAGTTTATAAAGGTTTGAAAAAATAATTTAAATTAGAAATAAGCGCTATACTGAAGTACTCTAAAATCTACTGTATTAAAAGTAGGATCTTCTTTTTTCATTCTCTTATAACTTTCAAGACTACCAACTGCTCTATTTGCCGCACCAGAAGGTGCTATTAAGGATACTGTCTTTATTAATTTATTTGTAGAAGGATGAGTAAACTCATGTATTTTAGGTACCTCATTAGAAATTCTTTTCAGCACAACAGAATTTTCCTTTAAGTGTTTTCTAAAAAAATACTCAGGTCCGTTCTTGCTGTTCCCTCCTGTAAATAGAAGTGTATTTACATTGGGGTATTTTTCTAAATAACGTAATACATTTCTTAAAACTACATTCTGCATTCCAATGTCAGATGCATCTATTTTCTCGCGTTCTGCTGAGGCTACTATATCACAAACACCTATACCTCTAGATTTTAAAAAAGTTTTGCGCTGCTCTATTGCGGTTACCGTTGTTTCGAACTTAAGATTTAAATTAAAAATATTATCTAAAATTGGCCACAACTGACCATTTTTACTGCCGTAACAAAAATTAACATCGCCTTTCTTTAGTTCTCCAGTTGTAAAACGAGGGGGCGGTAATGTACCAACGATAAGCTTTAAGGTAGTATCATCGATAAATGGGGCATATGGGTGAGTGTGTTCAAAAACGTTTTGCATTATATTTTAATTCTCTTGAGCTCATTGAAAAGACAAATCATTACTAAATTACTAACTTTAAAAGAAAGTAAAGAAATAGAGATATGGGTAAAGGAGATAAGAAATCGAAAAAAGGGAAAATATCAAACAATTCTTATGGAGCAAGAAGACCTCGTAAAATTAAAAAAAGACCTACAATTGAAGAAAAAATAAAAGTAAGTAAGAAGAAATAACTTATTTAGTCAATTCTAAAAGTAACATCTACTTTATTTTCTTCATCTAAAGAAATTTCATAAGTATAAAAACCCATTGGCAATGAGTCATATGACACTTCTGTTGGAATATAATTTAAACTGGTAGAATCTGTTTGTATACTAATTGCCACATTTGAAGATGCAGTTTCGAATTCCAAATATTCAGAGAATTTACCTGCTTCTACATTCTCATAAACGGTATCTTTCTGTGCAATTCGCACTTCTGTAAATAAGAGTTCTGTACTATTCTGAATACGAATATTAACAAAGTTAAATTCATCATCTCTATCTGTACAAGATAATAACGTTACAACACAAATAACTGCAAGTAAAAAAACCCTTTTCATAAACGTATTTTATATATACTTAAGAACGAAAAAGAGTAGATAATATTTTATCTTATAAAGACGGGTTGATTTTCTTTTAATGTATGCTCTTGACTAAATTCATAATCATCTAGATTAAACCCTTTTATATCTGACAGTGTTTTTGCATCTGCGTCTAGTATATATCTTACCATAGCACCTCTAGCCTTTTTAGCAAAGAAGCTGATAATCTTTAATTTATCATTCTTCCAATCTTTAAAAATTGGCGTAATTATTTCTGCTTTGATATTCTTTGGCTGCAAAGCACTATAGTATTCATTACTCGCTAAATTAACCAGCAACTCACCCTCTATCATTTCATTATTTAAATAATCGGTAAGTCTACTACCCCAATATTCATATAGGTTTTTATTTCTGCCAATTTTCAATGAAGTACCCATTTCTAAACGATAAGGCTGCATTAAATCTAATGGTTTTAAAACACCATATTGCCCAGATAAAATTCGAAGTGTTTGTTGTAGTTTTTCGATTTTATCTTCAGATAGAGTATAGGCATCTAAACCTTGATACACATCTCCACTAAACGCAAATATTGCAGGTCTTGAATTTTCTGGTGTAAAAGGAATATTAAAATCTTGATTTCTCTGCCAATTCAATTGTGCCAGATTATCTGAAATCGACATTAATTCTGAAAGCGCTTTCGGCTTCTTCTTCTTTAATATCTTATTCAGCTTTTCCGCGTCCTCTATAAATTCTGGCGAGGTATATGTTGCTGTAGCAAGTTCAGCTTCATAGTTCAATGACTTAGCCGGAGAAATAACAATTTTCATAGTGCAAATTTAGTAGCTCAAAAATAAAAAGGATAAAGTGGAAGACCTACAAAAGATAAAAAAGAGTTTAAATAGTGGTATTGAGAAATCTTATTCTGTGCTTTTCTTACTATAACTACGCCATTTTTCGATAGCATTTGTCATGTCTTCTGGCACTTCTGAATCGAAACTCATGTGTTCACCGGTTACAGGGTGTATAAAGCCCAATGTCTTGGCATGTAATGCCTGTCTTGGCAATAACTTAAAGGTGTTATCTACAAATTGCTTGTATTTAGTAAATGTTGTTCCTTTTAGAATCTTTTCTCCTCCATAACGCTCATCATTAAATAAGGTATGCCCTATGTATTTCATATGCACACGAATTTGGTGTGTTCTTCCTGTCTCTAATTTACATGACACTAGGGTAACATAACCCAACCTTTCCAATACTTTAAAATGAGTAACCGCTTCTTTACCTTCTTCACCATCTGGAAAAACATGCATCTGTAGGCGATTCTTTGGATTTCTACCTACATTACCTATAACCGTACCCTCGTCTTCTTCTACATTACCCCAAACCAAAGCAATATATTCACGCTCAGAAGTCTTATCAAAAAATTGCTTTGCCAAATGCGTCATAGCGGCTTCTGTTTTTGCCACTACTAAAAGACCTGAAGTATCCTTATCTATACGATGAACCAAACCTGGTCTCTCGTTACTATTAGATGGTAAATTATCAGTATGAAAAATAAGTGCGTTTATTAATGTTCCTGAATAATTTCCATGCCCAGGGTGTACTACCATACCAGCAGGTTTATTCACGATTAACAAAACATCGTCTTCATAGACGATATCTAAAGGAATATCCTCTGGCACCAACAAGAATTCATGTGGCGGATGTTCAAACAACACCTTAACCTCATCTCCTGCTTTTACCTTATAATTAGATTTTACAATCTGCTCATTGACCCAAACGTTTCCGTTTTTAGCTGATTGTTGTATTTTATTTCGGGTTGCATTTTCAATGAAATTCATTAAAAATTTATCTACCCTTAACGGTTCTTGACCTTTTGACGCTACTATTTTATGATGCTCAAAAAGCTCTCCATCTTCATTCTCTGGCTGCTCAATATTCTCCATCTAATCTTCAGATTCCGATTTAATTACTGCTCTTTCTGTAATACTACCATTACCACAGATCAATTCTATTTTGGATGTTTTTGGTAATTTATCACCAGGCTTAATATACTTGCCTTTGAATTTTATTTGATATACCATATCCTTTCCTAATTCATCTACATAAGTTACCCGTTGCACATCTAAACCAACAGCTTTTAACATTGAAGAGGCGTTACGCTTGGTAACTTGAATGATTTTCGGAACGGTAACTTTTTTATATCCCGATGGATTCACCGTAAAATATATCTTTCTATTTTCTTTTACTTTTGATCCCGCAGAAGGGTTTTGTTCAATAATAGAAAATCTTGGATAGTCTGGGTTATAATTCGCAGAATCCAATACTTCATATCTTAAGCCAGCTTCTTCAATTGATTTTCTCATATCCATAACAGATTTTTTTGAAAAATCTGGTACTTCTACAAACTCACCATGGTTAGTAGTACTGTTTAGGTATCTTAATGTGACAAAAATCACAATAATTAACACTAACAACGCAAGACCTAATTGAATTAAAAAGGTTTTACTTTTTAAAAAATTGAAAAAATTCTTCATACTTATTATTTGACCCGACAAATATAGTAAATGCCCCCATACCATTCTACGGCTTCTGTTTATAGTTACTTGATACCTAAAAATTAATTCTATTTGTATTAATGCTGATTGTTTTCTTTTTTATTTTATTTCAATGCTTCATCTTTGCTTTAACATTCTTAATAGACCATAAATGAAAAAAAATATAGCAATTATAATGGGCGGTTATTCTAGTGAATATAAAATATCGCTTAAAAGTGGCAATGTGGTCTATAACTACCTGAACAAAGAAAAATTTAATCTTTATAGAATACATATTTTCAAAAACAAGTGGGTTTATGTCGATGATGCAGATAATGAAACTCCTATAGATCGCAACGATTTCTCGATACCTAAAAACGGTAATTCAATAACATTTGATTGTGTTTTTAATGCTATACATGGTTCACCTGGTGAAGATGGATTAATGCAAGCTTATTTTGAATTACTAGGGATTAAGCATACTACATGCAATTTCTACCAAGCGGCACTTACATTCAATAAAAGAGATTTATTAAGTGTATTAAAACCGTACGGAATTAAAGCTGCACCATCATATTATCTAAACTTGGGCGATACTATCAATGAGACTGAAATTATTAATAAGGTTAAGCTTCCTTGTTTCGTAAAGGCAAACAAATCTGGAAGCAGCTATGGAATTACTAAAGTATATGAGGCTGCTGAACTTAAAGGCGCCATTGAAACTGCCTATAAAGAAGATGATGAAATTATAATTGAAGGTTTCCTTGAAGGAACAGAAGTTTCTGTTGGTGTTTTAAAATTAAATGGTATAACCACTGTTTTACCTATTACTGAAATAGTTACTGAAAATGACTTCTTTGATTACGAAGCTAAATATGAAGGTAAATCTCAAGAAATAACTCCTGCAAGAATAACCCCCATACAATTAGAGAATGTTACCATCGCATCTAAAAAAATATACGATGTTTTAAAAATGACAGGTTTTTCTAGAAGCGAATTTATATTTATTGGCAATGAACCTTTCTTGTTAGAAATGAATACAACACCTGGTTTAACTACAGAGAGTATATTACCACAACAAGCTAAAGAAGCTCGTATTGAGTTAGGTATGTTATTTGAACATGCAATTACAGAAGCATTATCTTAAAATACCTATATTTAAAAAGTAAAACCCACCTATGAGACGCGCAATATTCCCAGGTTCTTTTGATCCTTTAACTTTAGGTCATCATGATATTATTATGCGTGGCATAACTCTGTTCGATGAAATAATTATTGCTATTGGTAAGAATGCCGATAAAAAATACATGTTCAGTTTAGAGCAGCGTATCGCTTTTATAGAAGAATCATTTAAAGATGTTCCTTCCATATCAGTAAAATCATATGTAGGTCTTACAGTGGATTTTTGTAAGAAAGAAGATGCAAATTTTATTTTAAGAGGATTAAGAAACCCTGGAGATTTTGAATTTGAGAAGGCAATTGCCCATACAAATAGAAAATTATCTGAGATAGAAACCGTGTTTTTATTGACCTCATCGGGTAAATCATACATAAGTTCCTCTATTGTAAGAGACGTAATTCGCAATGGTGGTGATTATACGGGCTTAGTACCCGATTCTGTAAGAAAATAGATGTAGTTCATCGGCCTCACAACAACATAGGCCATTTCAACCACACCTTTTCGCAAAAACACAACAATTTATATTCATAAGATAGAATATTCCTATAAATTAGTAGGAAAATTCTGTCCACCTATGTTTAAATCACAAAATAATTCATCCTTTTCTTTAGATTGGATTAATCAAATTCCATCATCTATTGCTATTATTGACACAAATTTTAAGCTAATACGTGCGTCACCAAGATGGCAGGCTAATTATCAACTTGATTTAAACGATATTGAGGGTAAGAATTTTATTGATTTATTTCCTGAATTATCACAAGAACTACAAGTCCGTTTAAAATATAGTTTAGATGGATTACGCGATATTAAGTTTAAATATAATGCCAAAGATTGTCAATATTCTTCAAAAAATTCTATTTGGCACCTAAACCCATGGAAAGATGGTTATGGTAATATTATAGGAGTCATTATAAAAGTAGAACCAATTTCGAAAACTCAAGAACTTGAAATTGAACTTAATAAGACGAAACTTATTTTAAATCAAAAAAGTTCTGTTGCAAAAATTGGAAGTTGGGATTATGATGTGCAGAATGAAACTTTAAATTGGACACCGATTGTAAACAAAATTTATGGGCTGTCTTCAGAATTCAAACCTACACTAGAAAATTCTATTAATTTCTATATTGAAGAATCTCAAGAAATTATTAAAAAACTAGTTTCCGAAGCAATAAATTCTGGCAAACCATGGAATGAGAAATTACAGTTAAAAAAATCTGATGGAGAAGTTATATGGGTAAATACCATTGGCAGGCCAAAATTTAAAGGGAGTAAATGCACAAGAATAATAGGTACAATTCAAAACATTAATGAAAGCACAATACCGAAGGAAAGTAAAATAGACGAAATTTTATCTGATTACCCTTTATTTGAAAAAGTACCCTTAGGTATGGCAATTATAGATATAACAACAGGTCATTTTTTAAATGTTAATCAAAACTTCAGTAAGCTTACATGTTTTGATAAAGAGCATTTTTTAGGTCATAACTTTAAAAAATTCATTAATGATCAAATCAAAAATAAAATTGAAGATTTAAAAAACCAATTAAAAGAACACGGTTCTTTTAAACCTATAAAGTGTACTTATAAAAATCAGAAAAATCATAATTTAAATATAAAAGTAACAGGAACTTTAATAGAAGGTAAAAGTGGTGTTAAGGGTGTTTTATGCACCGTAGAGAATATAACCTTGCAAACTAAACTAGAGAGAAACTTAAAAAACACCATAGCTTCATCAAGAGAGAAAAATGAGCAACTATTAAATTTTGCACATATGGTTTCTCATAATCTAAAAACGCATGCCACAAATTTTTCGCTATTACTAAATTTCTTAAATGACGAAACTGGTAAAATACAGCGTAACAAGTACATGAACATGTTATTTAGTGCATCAGATAATTTATCTGAAACTATAAAAGGCTTAAGAGAAATTGTTGCTGTAAAATCTAGTGTCAACGAAGAAAAGAAACCACTTTCTTTAAATGAAAGCTTATTTGTTGTTGAACAAAATATTGCCGGACTTCTTAAAGAAGCGAATGGAAAAATAATTAACGAAATTCCAGAAACCACTGAAGTAAAAGCACTACCCGCCTATCTTAATAGTATTCTAACAAATTGTATTACCAATTCAATTAAATACAGAAGCCATGATAAAAAGCCTATTATTATTCTAAGTGTCGAAGAAGATAAAAACTATACCATTTTTAGTATTGAAGATAATGGCTTAGGTATCGATTTAGAAAAGTATGGAAAGCAGTTATTTGGTCTTTATAAAACATTTCATAGAAATAAAGACTCTAGAGGTATTGGTCTTTATATCACCAAAAATCAGATGGATGCTATGAACGGAAAAATTACCGTAGAAAGCACACCTAACGAAGGAACCACTTTTAGGTTTCATTTCAATAAAAACTAGAAAATAATTGATAAAGTAGGTTTTTGAATCTTTTACAACGTAAATGATAACATTCACAACAATTTTGTAGTAAAATACAGCAATCCATCTAAATTCGTAAGAAATTACATCGGTATGATAAAAGTTCCCCTAGTATCAAATACCTCGTACATAATTAGACAATTGCCAACACCAACGGCTTTTATAGACACTGATCATAATATTGTTCAGACATCTGACACATGGACGAGTATTTTTAATGAAAATGGCGAGAGTTCTAAATCAAAAAGTTTATTTGCGGTTTTTCCGAAATTAAGCCATAAATGGAAAATGGTATTAGACAATTGTTTTAATGGTAATCCACAACCAATGGGCATACATCAAGTTATTGACGCTAAGGGTCAAGAGCTATGGTTTGAATGGACAAATGCACCATGGTATGACATGGATGAGAATATCATAGGGGCAATTATACAATTAAGCAATATTACCGATGCCGTTAACAATGAGCTAGAGCTTAATAAGAAAAATTTACTACTACAACAGCAAACTGAAATAACCAAAATTGGTAGGTGGGAATATAACATTGTTGACAACCAACTTTTTTGGTGTTCAACAACAAAAGCGATCCATGAAGTACCTGAACATTTTTCTCCAGATATTGAAAATGCCATCTATTACTTTAAAGAAGGGCATAGCAGAAATGCAATATCCATGGCGCTTTTTGAAGCCCAAAACAATGGAAAGGCTTATAGCAACCTAAAGTTGCAAATTATTACAGACACCGGTAAAGAAAAATGGGTAATGGCTGGTGGCAAACCTATTTACAATAAAGGTGAAATGGTTGGTTTAATTGGCACCTTTCAAGATATACATGAACAAGTAGAAGCTAGTATTAAAACCATTGATAACGAAAAACTATTAAGAATTTTAATTGATAATTTACCAGTTAACGTATATATAAAAGACACCGAATCTAGAAAGGTTCTTATCAACAAAGCCGAATGTGAGTATTTAGGTGTTAAAGATCCAAAAGAAATATTAGGTAAAACGGACTTTGAACTTTATCCTTACGAATCAGCTGAGAAATCTAGAGCTGAAGATTTAAGGGTAATGAAAACTTTAAAACCAGTAATAGGAAAAGAAACGGTAAATACTAGATTAAATGGTAAGCAAACTTCTTTTCTAAGTTCTAAAATACCATTACTAAATAATAAAGGTATTGCATATGGTCTAGTGGGTATTAGTTTAGATATATCCAAATTAAAAGAAAAGGAAAAAGAGCTCAGAAATATTATAAACATTGCATCGGTTCAAAATAAAAAACTTTTGAACTTTGCTCATATTGTTTCTCATAATCTACGTTCACATTCCGCAAATTTTTCTATGCTCTTAAACTTTTTAGAAAGTGAAAAGGATGAAGATGAAAAGAAGAATATTATAGAAATGCTAACTCAAGCTTCAAATAATTTATTAGAAACTTTAGATAATCTAAATGAAGTGGTTTCTATTAACACAAATACAAACATAGAGATCACGGAAATTAACTTAAATGATAAGGTATTAGATGCGAGTCAAAATTTATCGGCCTTTATCTCTAACAGCAAGGCTAAAATTGAAAACAACATTCCGGCAGATTTCAAAGTGAAGTCTGTACCGGCATATTTAGACAGTATTTTAACTAACTTTATCACAAACGCTGTAAAGTACAGAGATCCTGAACGAGAATCACTTGTTGTACTTAGCGCCGAAAAGAAAGGTGATTATTCTATACTAACCATTGCTGACAACGGCCTTGGCATAGACTTAAAAAAATATGGTGAAAAATTATTCGGTATGTATAAAACCTTTCATGACCATAAAGATGCCAGAGGTATTGGTTTATATCTTACTAAAAATCAAATTGATGCCATGAACGGTAAGGTTGAAGTAGTCAGTGAAATAGGAAAAGGAACAGAATTTAAAATTTTCTTTAATGAAAAAAATTAGTGATATCACTATAATTGATGACGACGCTATTACAGTGTTCGGTCTACGTAAATTAATATCTTCTAGCGTTGAATGTAATTCAATTGAATCTTATGCCAATGGTAAAATTGCCATAGATGCTCTAACAGATTTTTTTAATAATGACCATCAAATACCGCAAATAATATTCTTGGATATTAATATGCCAATTATGGATGGATGGGAGTTTTTAGAAGCTTTTCTTGAACTTCCAATTAAAGAAAGAATAAGAATAAATATAGTAACCTCTTCTATTGATCCTCGTGATCAAAAACAATGGGAATTTTTTAAGAGTAAAAGTCATCACTTAATTACTTTTAATCAAAAGCCCATTGATAGAAATACAATAACAGAAATAACTCAAGTATCGTAAGCTTTGAAGTAATCATTATTTTTACAATCAATTACTGGCATCTATAGCCACTATAATTGTTTGTAAATGAAAACGCCATTATTTTTATTATCGGTTCTTCTACTAGTCTCTTGTCAAGATAAAGTTGAAAACACTAAAACCGATTTCCCCACTCCCTTTGAAATATCCGACAAGACAGAAACTGCCACTTATGATCAAGTAATTGACTTTTACATAAAACTGTCCAAAGAGTTTTCTACAATTAACATACAGACTATTGGATCTACAGACAGTGGCAAACCACTTCATGTAGTAACCTATAGTGCAAAAGGTGATTTTGATTTTAAAAAATTAAGCAAGGATAATACCATGATGCTCATTAATAATGGTATTCACCCTGGTGAAAGTGATGGAATAGATGCTACCATGTTGCTTTTTCGTGATTTAGCAAGTAATGAAATAGACACCCCTAAAGAAACTATTATTTCTACAATACCAATTTACAATATTGGTGGCGCATTAAACAGAAATAGTACTTCTAGAGCCAACCAGAACGGACCTGTTGAATATGGTTTTAGAGGTAATGCTAAAAATTATGATCTTAACAGGGATTTTATCAAAACTGACACCAAAAACGCAGCAACCTTTGCTGAAATATTTCATCTTATAAATCCTGATGTATTTATTGACAACCATGTTAGTAATGGTGCCGATTACCAATATACACTAACACACCTTTTCACACAACATAACAAACTTGGTGGGGAATTAGGAGACTATGTTCATACAGCATTAATGCCTCAATTACAAGATTCACTTTCCAATTCCGGATGGGATATTACACCTTATGTAAATGTATTTAATTCCCCGCCTGAAAATGGTTTTCAGCAATTTATGGACCATCCAAGATATTCTACTGGTTATACCACATTGTGGAATACTGTTGGGATGATGGTAGAAACACATATGCTAAAACCTTATGAAAAGCGCGTTGATGGCACCTACGAACTCATGCGTAAAATGATTGCAATCACAGAAAAAGATGGAAATGAAATTAGAACTATGCGAGACGCTACTTTTGCATCTGTAGACAATAAAGAATACTACATTACAGCTTGGAAAATAGATTCTACAAAAGCTTCTAATTACCTATTTAAAGGATATAAAGTAGATACCATAACCAGTGAAATCACAGGCTTCAAACGCCTAAAATATAACCGAGACATACCTATAGAAATAGAGGTTGAATATAAAGATTTCTATACTCCGTCAGATTCTGTAAGAGTTCCAAAAGCATATGTTTTTGGGAAGCAGTGGCAAAATATAATTAGCAAACTTGACATAAATAAGATCACTTATACTATACTTCAGAAAGACTCCGTAATTAATGTAGAGTCTTATAAAATAGATAAATACGACACGTATAGTTCACCTTATGAAGGTCATTACCCTCATTACAACACATCCATAAATTCAAAAAATATCTCAAAAGAGTTTAAGACAGGAGATATTATAATACCTACAAACCAACCAGGTTTTAGATATCTCTTAGAAACTTTAGAACCATCTACAATAGATTCGTTTTTTAACTGGAATTTCTTTGACACCATACTTCAACAAAAAGAAGGTTTCTCCCCTTATGTTTTTGAAGACACAGCTCTTGAAATGCTGAAAAACGATTCTATTTTAAAAAAAGAATTTGAAAATGAAAAGAAACTGAATTCAGATCTTAATGATAACTGGTATCAACAGCTAGACTGGCTCTTTAAACGAAGTTCTTTATACGAGGAAGCTCATTTACAATACCCTGTCTTTAGAATCATGAATTAAGACTAAGCTTCGTGAAATAAAATTTTAATATTTATATATGAATTTTGCAGGGCTTTCTTAATCTTAGCTGGACCTTTCCATTTAACTTTAAAAATGCCCTCCTTTTTTTCTGGTTTTAATTTACCATCAAATTCAGTACTCATTGCATACCAATGAACTTGCTTAAGTTTATTAATCCCGTTATGCTTAAAAACATGGTAAGTAGTTTGCAGGTAATTATCGATTTTAAGACCCGTTACTCCCGTTTCTTCCTCAACCTCACGAATAGCACATTCCTCTATAGTTTCGCCTTTATCTAGCTTTCCCTTAGGTAAATCCCATTTGTCATTTCTATAAATAAAAAGGACTTTTCCTTCTTTATTCGTAACTACACCGCCGGCGGCACTAACCAAAGGAATTTCTTTAGTAAACTTATCTAAAATCTCACTGCCGTTTGGGTGGTAAATGAACGCTTCTTCCAACTTCCCCTTCTTCAAAGAACTTATTGCCTCTTGTACAGATTCCTTTTTTAGCGAAAAATACTCTCCGTTTGTAGTATCAGAGAGTTTATTTGTTAAAATCAAAGGCAATTCATTAACAAAAACTTTATACATTTGCGTCATGGTTTTAGACAAAAACACTGCAAAAAAAACAGCAGAGCTTCTCCTGCAAATTAATGCAATAAAATTGAAACCGGAAAATCCTTTTACATGGGCTTCCGGTTGGAAATCTCCAATATATTGCGATAACAGAATTTTACTTTCTTATCCAATCATTCGAAACTACATTCGAGATGAAATGGCAAAGCAGGTAGAACAATTATATGGCAAGCCAGATTGCATTGTTGGTGTAGCTACTGGAGCAATAGGAATAGGCGCGTTGGTCGCCGACAAACTTAATCTACCATTTGTTTATGTTAGACCTGAACCTAAATCTCATGGTCGACAAAATCAAATTGAGGGTCATCTTGAAGCAAACCAAACAGTGGTTGTTATAGAAGACTTGATAAGTACAGGCAAGAGTAGTTTAAATGCTGTTGATGCTTTAAGGGCTATAGATGCTAATGTAAAAGGCATGTTGGCTGTATTTACTTATGGTTTTGAAACTGCCACCAATAATTTTAAGGAGAAAAATACAGAATTGCACACCTTAAGTAGTTATGAGTATTTAATTGAACAAGCTTCAGATACCGGCTATGTAAAAGACGAGCAGTTATTAACATTAATGGAGTGGAGGAAAGATCCTTCTCAATGGACAAATAAATAATTATGCTTATAGAAACACCAAAAGCACACGTATCTAAAAGTAAAGAAGATACTTTTAAGTTTTTAAACGATTTAGCTAACTTTAGACAGTTAATGCCTGAAAATATTGACAAATTTGAAGTTTTAAACGAGAATAGATTTCTTTTTGCTTTAAAAGGTATGCCAGAAATAGTATTGGAGAAAAAAGACCAAACTCCGTTCACCCAACTTGTTTTAGGCGCTGCTAGCGAAAAATTACCGTTTACACTAACTGCAAATATTGAGGAAGTAGAAAGCGATAAAAGTGAAGTAGTTTTAAGTTTTACAGGCGAATTCAATGCTATGATGGCAATGATGATAAAAAAGCCTATCACGAATTTCGTTAACACCCTTTCTACAAATTTGGAAAAAATTTAATACTGAAGCTGGATTTCTTTTAATCCAAATTCATGAATTTTACCATCTTTTAGTGTTACCATCAACATGCCGTTGATGGTAACACCAACTATTACGCCTGTAATTAATTTTTCATCAGGCAGCATAAAGCTACAATACTCTCCTTTTCTAAACATTCTAGAATGATACTGTTCAAATAGTTCTTTTTCTAAAGAAGCCATTGGTCTATTTAGTTGTTCATGTAATTTTTCAATCAATGAATAAAATACAGAATCCAAATCAAAATCGTGACCAATAATTAATTTTAAAGAGGATGCATGTGGAGCATTTTTAAAAGTAGTTTGGTTAACATTTAGTCCAAAACCGATTATACTTCTTTTAATTTGTGAGCCAGAAATAATATTTTCAATTAATATACCGCCTATTTTAGATTTACCTGACAGAATGTCGTTAGGCCATTTTATAGACAAATCGGGAACTCTTAAGTCATTTAAACTATCAATTATAGCCAAAGAAACGGTCATACTTACCAAAAACAACTTATTGATAGGCACGTCCAAATCCTTTTTCAATAAGCTGATTGCTAGATTTTTATAAGGTTCCGATTCCCACTTAGCATTTAATTGACCTCTACCTAAGGTCTGATTTTGGGTAGTAACAATAGTAAAGTCTTCTAATTCTTTTTGCTGTAATAATTCTTTTAAATGAGTATTTGTAGACCCCGTGGCATCAAGTTTGATTATTTGCATTTACAGTACTTATTGTGAATCTTTAATGTATTGTTAAAAACTAGACCTAAAAGAACAAAAAAATAATAACTTTGTAAAAATTAAAATTTTTGAATGCAGGAAAGTAAATTTAGCAACGATGAGTTAATTGCATTAATAATACAGGGAATTGACGAAGTAAAGGGTCACAACATCAATCTTTTAGACTTAAGAGAAATTGAGAATACAGTTTGTGATTACTTCATAATTTGTAACGGTACTTCCAATACGCATGTAAATGCGATCGTAGGTTCTATCCAAAAAACAGTAAGTAAAGCGATTCAAGACAAACCTTGGCACGTAGAGGGTGAGGACAATGCCGAATGGGTATTAATGGACTATGTAAATGTAGTAGTTCATGTATTCCAAAAGCAAGTTCGAGAATTTTACGACATTGAAGGTCTGTGGGGAGATGCGAAATTCACAACAATAGAAAGTAGCGTAAATTAATAAAAAAATATAATGGCAAAAGAAAACAAGACAAATCCGAAGAAACCAAAGTTTAGTTCTTGGTGGATTTATGGATTAGTAGCAGTATTACTTATTGGATTTCAATTATTCAATAGTGATGATTTAGCTAGTACACAAAAAACGACTACTTCAGAGTTACAACAGTATTTGAGAAACGGTGATGTTAAAAAGGTTTTAATCATTACTAACACAAATCAAGCAAAGGTTTTTTTAACCGATGAAGCCATTGCGAAAGAAGTTCATAAAGATGTTAACGAAAAATCGTTTCTTCCAGCTTCAGGCAATGTACCACAGTACACCTTAGATTATGGTGATCTTCAAATATTTCAAAATGAAATAACAGAGATTAAAAAAGAAAATAATTTAGATACCATTATTGAATTTGGTAAAGAATCTACAGCCATTTTAGATTTCTTACTATCCTTACTACCATTTGTTTTAATTATTGGTATTTGGATATATCTTATGCGTAGAATGTCTGGCGGCGGCGGCGGCGGCGCTGGAGGTCAAATATTTAATATTGGTAAATCTAAAGCCAAGTTATTTGACGAAAAAACAGATACTAGAACATCTTTTAAAGATGTTGCCGGTTTAGAAGGTGCAAAAGAAGAAGTTGAAGAGATTGTGGATTTCTTAAGAAACCCAGATAAATATACATCTTTAGGTGGTAAAATTCCTAAAGGTGCATTATTAGTAGGTCCTCCAGGTACTGGTAAGACTCTTTTAGCCAAAGCTGTTGCAGGTGAAGCTAAAGTGCCTTTCTTTTCATTATCTGGATCAGATTTCGTAGAAATGTTTGTTGGTGTTGGTGCTTCTAGAGTTCGTGACTTGTTTAAACAAGCCAAAGATAAATCTCCAGCTATTATATTCATTGATGAAATTGATGCTATTGGTAGAGCTAGAGGTAAAAATAATTTTACAGGCTCTAACGATGAACGTGAAAATACATTGAATCAGTTATTAACTGAAATGGATGGTTTTGGAACCAATACAAATGTTATTGTATTAGCAGCAACCAACCGTGCAGATGTATTGGATAAAGCTTTAATGCGTGCAGGTAGATTTGATAGACAGATTTATGTTGATTTACCAGACATTCGTGAACGTAAAGAAATTTTTGAAGTTCACCTAAGACCTATTAAAACATCAGAGGCATTAGATCTTGAATTTTTAGCGAGACAAACACCAGGTTTCTCTGGTGCTGATATTGCTAATGTTTGTAATGAAGCAGCCTTAATCGCTGCTAGAAAAGAGAAAAAAGCTGTTTCAAAACAAGATTTCTTAGATGCTGTTGACAGAATAGTTGGTGGTCTAGAAAAGAAAAATAAAATAATAACTCCTGGTGAGAAAGAAACTATAGCTTATCATGAAGCCGGTCATGCAACTACAAGTTGGATGTTAGAGCATGCTGCTCCATTAGTTAAAGTAACAATAGTACCAAGAGGACAGTCATTAGGTGCAGCTTGGTATTTGCCAGAAGAGCGCTTAATTGTAAGACCAGAACAAATGTTGGACGAAATGTGTGCAACAATGGGTGGTAGAGCTGCTGAAAAAGTTATTTTCAATAAAATATCTACTGGTGCATTAAGTGATTTGGAAAAAGTAACCAAGCAAGCTCGTGCAATGGTAACTATCTATGGTCTTAATGATGAAATAGGAAACATAACCTATTATGATTCTGCTGGGCAAGATTCTTATGGTTTTTCAAAACCTTATAGTGAAGATACTGCTCGAAAAATTGATGGTGAAATATCTAAGATTATAGAAGAGCAATATCAAAGAGCCATTAAAGTTCTTACGGACAACAAGGACAAATTAACGACTTTGGCCGAACGATTATTAGAGAAAGAAGTTATCTTTAAAGAAGATTTAGAAAAAATATTTGGCGTAAGAAATTTTGAAAAAGATATCCTTGCCTTAGAAAATAAAAAAAATCTAGAAAAGTTAAAAGACTCAGATTCAAAAACGGAAGAGCAAGAAATTACAGAGAATAACTAAAATTGCAGTACTTTAGATTAGCAATTATTTCAACAACGTAAATGGGGTTTTTAGATATTTTATTTGGTGGTGGCAAAAAGAAGGTTTCGAAAGAAACTGCGGAAACGCGAGGTGACCATATGCCAGATTTAAATATCCCTGTTGATGAAAAATTTACTATTCATTTTAAGCAAAATGGAGGTAAGTTTATCTATTGTGATTCTGATGTAGAAGTTTCTAGGGCAATAGAAAACATTGTTGCCGAAAATAATTGGGAAAGTGAGCCTTTCTTTGTTTTAAATGAAAGGCTAGCCCAAAAATTTTCAAAAGAACCTATTACTTTTACTAACAATGTTAAACAGAGTGAAGTATTCTTTACCACTTGTGAGCATTTAATCGCACAAAACGGAAGCATTTTAGTTTGCTCAAATCAGTTACACGAGAAAAAAGTAAATGAGCTACCTAGTAATGTAGTTGTATTCGCTACAACTAGTCAACTGGTGGAGTCTATAGGTGAGGGTTTAAAGACCATCAAAAAAAAATATGGTCAAAAAATTCCGGCCAACATAACTACCTTAAAACACTTTAAAGCTACCGCAGAAAATTCAGATGATTTTCTAACTTATGGTAGTAGCACTAAAAATCTTTATCTTTTACTACTGGAAGATTTATAGTATGAAAGAAATTTTACGAAGGTCATTAACAGGGGCTGTCTATATAATTTTATTATTGTCCGCAGTATTCTTAAGTTCTGATGCGTTCGATTTCTTATTCATGACTTTTGGGCTTGCTTGCCTATATGAGTATAAAAAGCTAGTACATTTAAAAGGATATCACATTTTTGCCGCTTATTTGGCCATATGGTGGGCATTCATTTATTTAGTAAAAGATCAACAACTAATTAATATATTAATGTTGATAACCATAGTTGTCGACATCTACCTTCTTGTCAATCTATTCAGCAAGAAACCTATAAAATTCAATACCGCACAAAAATTTATTGTAGGTCTATTTTATATTGGCGGAGGATGTATTTTCCTTACAATGATACCTTATAAGAATGATGCTTTTGCAAAATTATTAATAATGGGAATTTTTATCCTAATTTGGGTTAATGACTCATTTGCATATTTAGTCGGTAAAAGCATAGGACGAACTAAATTATTTCCTTCTGTTTCTCCTAAAAAAACAATTGAAGGTACCTTAGGAGGTTTTATATTTGCACTGGCAGCTGCGTATTTAATGGCTACCTTTGAAGCCTTGATTAGTCCAATACAATGGATGATACTGGCAACAGTTATTGTCGTTGCGGGAAGTTTAGGTGATTTAATAGAATCAAAATTAAAAAGAGCGGCAGGTGTTAAAGATAGTGGCGCTATATTACCAGGACATGGTGGCATGCTAGACCGTTTAGATAGTTTGGTATTTGCAGCACCGTTTGCTTATTTAACTTTAAATATTTTCAGTTATGTTTCATAGGGAGGGACAAAAAATAATATTGTTTTCTTTTATAATTATAGGCGCTAGTGTTCTTCTAGCCCATTTTTTCATTGATATAGCCTGGCTAAAATTAGTTGTCCAGTTATTGGGCTTAATTGTCTTAATAATTATTCTACAATTTTTTAGAAACCCTAAGAGGGTAGCCATTAAAACTTTCAATGAAATTTTGGCTCCTGTTGACGGTAAAGTGGTCGTAATAGAAGAAGTTTTCGAAAAAGAATTTTTTAAAGACAAGAGAAAACAAGTTTCAATATTTATGTCTCCTGTAAATGTACATGTTACTAGATATCCTGCTAGTGGTAGTATTACTTTTTCAAAATACCACCCGGGCAAATATTTAGTTGCCTGGCACCCAAAGTCTAGCGAAGAAAACGAAAGAACTACCGTAGTAATAAAAACTCCTAAATTCGGCGAAATTTTATACAGGCAAATTGCAGGCGCTTTAGCAAGACGTATCGTAAATTATGCTGAAAAAGGGGAAAGTGTACAACAGGGCGATGATGCAGGTTTTATAAAATTTGGTTCTAGAGTAGACTTGTTCTTACCTTTAGATTGTCAGATTAACGTAAAACTGAACCAAAAGGTAAAAGGTGCCGAAACATGCATAGCTACTTTTGTTGACCCAAATGAAAAAGACGAAATTACATATTGAATTTGAGGAGACTGTTACTTTGGTAAATAACTTTACCGAACCAATTCCTGCAGATATACTTTTAAAATTGTACGCTTATTATAAAATAGCGAATTCAAATTTTGATAACCCCGGCAGTAAAACCCCTCTAATTAACGCCTTTAAGGCAAATGCTCTATTTCAAGCTAAGAATATGAGCAAAAAAAAAGCTATGCGTGCATATATCGAATTGGCTACTAAAGAATTGAAATAGCCACTTATGTCATCTAAACAATTTCAAAAGGTGTGAAGTTGTAACAATAAGGTTTAAAGAAATTTTAAACAAATGCTAGAGATTGGATGAAAAGACTAGAAAAAATTAAAACTAAAATTCTTCGTATTTCAATTGGTGTAGTATACCTAATTTTTGGTTTTATCAAATTTATCCCAAACATGAGTCCGGCTGAAGATTTAGCCACAAATACCATCAATTTATTAACTCTAGGCATCCTCCCTTCTAATCTTGGCTTATTGACATTAGCTGTAGGAGAAACTTTAATAGGTTTATTCTTAATACTAAACTGGAAGCCTAAGATTGTTATTTACGTTGCAATAACTCATATTATTTTCACTTTTAGTCCGTTATTCTTACTGCCTGAAGAAATATTTGGCAAAGGAGAATTGATTTTCACATTAGCCGGACAGTACATATTTAAAAATATTATAATTCTTAGTGCATTATTATCCTTGAAGATAGACTTAGATATTAAACTAAAGAAAAATACTATTGATATCAGTCCAGACAAACTAATTTCAATTCAAAATCAGCAAAAACAATTTTAGTTAGTGATAAAGATCTTCTAGATCAGCATCACATAATGAACAGAGGAGCTCATCTAATTTCTTGCAAATATCATTAAAAAAACGTTCACCTTTTTCTGTAGTAGCAAACTCAGGATTACCAATACCCGTATCACTACTTACTTTAGACCATTGCCTTTCTGCCCAAGCCCAATCTTCATTGTAAGCTTTTATTTTAAACTTCTTAGCACTACCACTACCCCATTTTTCTTTTGGCAAAACTAAATCAGGTCTTAAATAAAGCATTAAGCTTGTTTCCATTTCATCTGCATGATCTCCTTTTTCCTTGAAGTATTTTAACTTATCAAACATGGGTGGAAAAAAACAAAAGCTAATAAACATTTTAGGAAATAATAAACCCAATTCTCGTACTATTGGTTTAAAATTATTACCACCATGACCATTGAATAATAGTAACTTATAAATGCCTTGTCTATTTAATACTTCTACCAAATCCTTTAAAATGGCTAATTGTGTTGAAGGGTTCAAATTCATATCCAAATAGATATCTTTTTGCCCCGTATTTACACCATAAGGCATTGTTGGTAACACCATTACCTTTTTACCTTTTTCCCAAGATAAACCAGCTGCAGATTCAACCATATGCTGCGCTTGATAATTGTCGGTACCATATGGTAAATGATAGTTATGAGCTTCGGTAGCGCCCCATGGCAATATTGCTAAATCAATTTGCTCTTCTTTTAAATGCTCCCAGTTCGTTTCCGCTAGTACAAAAGGTCTAATCATAGTATTAAAGATACTATTAATAAATTCATTTTTAAAGCAAAAAAAACCCTTGAAATCAATCAAGGGTTCTATGTTTTTTTTGAAAAAATGGTTTGAAAATTTTGACTTACAATACCTTTTTTCCTGATATAATATTGTACAAAATAACGATAACCGCTATTACCAATAAAATATGCACCAAACTACCTGTTGCTAGTCCAGGAACAATTCCTAACATTCCTAATAACCATATAATTATACAAATAACTGCCACTAACCATAATAGACTTCTCATAATGTGTGTTTTTAGATTGTTTATATTCCAAAATTAAAAGAATCACCTCTTTAAGCTTAACTCAAATCAACGGATTACTAGCTCTAATTCTACAACAAACCTTACGAACACCTATTAACATGTGCTTATAGTCAGTAACTTACACTAATTTTTCTTTAAAAAACTCAATGGTACGTGACCATGCCAATTCTGCAGCTGGTTCATCATACCTAGGTGTAGATGTATTATGAAAACCATGATTTACATTAGGATAGAAATAAGCTACGTTTTCTTTACCTAGTTTTTTCAATGTCTTTTCATAAGCAGGCCATCCGGCATTTACTCGCTCATCTAAACCGGCATACTGCAACATTAATGGTGAATTAATATTTTCTATCCCCTCCGTAGGCTGACCTCCGTAAAAAGGTACCGAAGCTCCTAAGTCCGGTACTTTTACTGCCATCATGTTCGAAATCCACCCGCCGAAACAAAACCCTACTACTCCTATTTTACCGTTGCAATCTTTGTGCGATTTTAAATATTCAAATGCCGCGATGAAATCTTCTAACATTTCATTTCTATCTCTAGTTCGTTGCATTTCTCGTCCTTCATCATCATTACCAGGATACCCACCTAACGGACTCAACGCATCTGGAGCAATTGTAATAAAGCCTGCTAAAGCAGCTCTCCTGGCTGTATCTTCAACATACGGATTCAAGCCTCTATTTTCATGTACCACTACAATTCCTGGTAGTTTATCAGTTCCTGATTTAGGTTTGGACAATAGTGCTTTTATTTCACCACCACCTTTAGTAGAATTATAGGTTATAAACTCTGAGTCTAAATCTGGATTATTCTTATCTACTAAAAAAGTGCTTTTGTAATCAGGCATTAAGAAACTCATCAATGAAGGTACAGTAATACCTCCCACAGCATACATAGATAGTTTCTGCACAAAATCTCTGCGCTCCAATTTATTATGCGCATAAGCGTCGTACAAATCGAATACCTCTTGTTTAATATCTTCCTTTTTTAATGATTTCATTTTCTTAGCGATTTTTGTTCTTCTATAAAAATACAAAAAACGTTGGGTCGCTAGAATAATTTTAACAATAGAAAAAGCCTCATTCCCAATAATTTAGGAATGAGGCTTATGTAATTTACTTATTAAGAATTCTAGCTTAAACTAGCCAAACTCTTTTCTAAAGTTTCAATTTTAGCTTCTGCATCAGCAAGTTTTTGACGCTCTATAGCGATTACTTTATCAGGTGCATTACTTACAAATCGATCATTAGAAAGTTTCTTTTGAACAGATGTTAAAAATCCTTTTGTATACTTCAACTCTTCTTTGATTTTAAGAATCTCTGCCTCAACATCAATTGCACCTTCCATAGGTACAAAATATTCGTTACTTTTTACACGAAAGGTTAATGCGCCTTCTAATTGCTCTTCTATATAACTAATTTCAGAAACATTTGTTAGCTTAGAAATTACAACATCCCAACGGTCACTAGCTTTTTCGGTATTTAATACAGACAACTCTAAAGACTCCTTCATTGGAATATTCTTGTTTTTCCTAATAGTTCTAACTCCTGCTATAACCTCAGCCGCAAAATCGAATTGTTCAATTAACTCTTCATCTATTTTACCGACAGTTGGCCATTTAGAAATTACCAATGCCTCGCTATCGCTTCTTTCAGAAATATGTTGCCACACTTCTTCTGTTAAAAATGGCATGAAAGGATGTAGCAATTTCAAAATCTGTTCGAACAATTGAATTACTTTATCAAATGTTGTTTTATCTATTGGTTGTTGGTATGCTGGTTTAATTATCTCTAACAATGAAGAACTGTAATCGTCCCAAACCAATTTATAAATAGACATCAACGCATCTGAAATTCTAAATTTACTAAAGTGATCTTCAATTTCTAATAGCGTTTTATTCAATTTAGACTCGTACCATTCCAAACCTAGTTTTGATGCTTCAGGCTGTGGAATATCTGCAATTTCCCATCCTTTTATTAAACGGAAACCATTCCAAATTTTATTCGCAAAATTCTTTCCTTGTTGACACAAGTCTTCATCGAACATTAAATCATTACCAGCAGCAGAACTTAACAATAGACCAACACGAACTCCGTCAGCACCGTAATCTTCAATAAGCTTCAACGCATCTGGTGAATTACCCAAAGATTTGGACATTTTTTTACGTTGCTTATCTCTAACTAATCCTGTGAAATAAACATTTTCAAAAGGTTTCTCGCCTCTAAATTCATATCCTGCAACAATCATTCTAGCAACCCAAAAGAAAAGAATATCCGGACCTGTTACCAAGTCATTTGTTGGATAATAATAATTTATCTCTTCGTTATCTGGCTCCATAATACCGCCAAAAACACTCATTGGCCATAACCATGATGAAAACCAAGTATCCAACACATCTGCATCTTGTCGTAAATCGCTTTCCTGTAAACTTGAATTTCCAGATTTCTCTTTAGCTAGTTTTAAAGCATCTTCTAAATTCGCTGCAACAACAAAATCTTCTTGACCATCACCAAAATAAAATGCCGGTATTTGTTGACCCCACCATAATTGCCTAGAAATATTCCAATCACGAACATTTTCCATCCAATGACGGTATGTGTTTTCAAATTTCTTTGGATGTAACTTTACATCTCCACTTTCTAAAACAGCTTCTAATGCTGGCTTAGCCAAGTCTTCCATTTTAAGGAACCATTGGTCTGACAACTTTGGCTCTATAACTGCCTTAGTTCTCTCTGAGGTACCTACTTTATTAATATGGGTTTCTGTTTTTACCAAGAAGCCCTTTTCTTCTAATTCTTTTGATATTTCTTTTCTAACTACAAATCTGTCTTTACCCTCGTAATGCATACCGAAGCTATTTAAGCTAGCATCATCATTAAAGATATCTATAGTCTCTAAATTATGTTTATCACCTAGAGCTTTGTCATTTATGTCATGCGCAGGTGTAACCTTTAGACAACCTGTACCAAATTCCATATCTACATACTCATCTTCGATAATTGGAATTACCCTATTACAAATAGGGACAATGACTTTTTTACCTTTTAAATGTGTAAAACGTTCATCATTCGGGTTTATACAAATAGCCGTATCTCCCAAAATTGTTTCAGGCCTTGTAGTTGCTATAGTCACCTTTTCATCAGATCCTTCTATAGCATATGCCAAATAATACAAAAGACCCTGTTTCTCTTCATAAATAACCTCTTCGTCTGACAAGGTAGTTTGCGCCTCTGGATCCCAGTTTACCATGCGGTAACCACGATAAATAAGTCCTTTATTATATAGATCTATAAAAACCTTTATAACGCTGTCATATCTTTCTTTATCCATGGTGAACGCAGTACGTTCCCAATCACAAGAACAACCTAGTTTCTTTAACTGTTCTAGAATGATACCACCATATTCGTGTGTCCAATCCCAAGCATGTTTTAAGAATTCATCGCGAGTAAGGTCATTTTTATTGATACCCTGCTCTTTAAGTTTTGCCACTACTTTTGCTTCTGTAGCAATAGACGCATGATCAGTACCAGGTACCCAACAAGCATTTTTACCCAATAGACGCGCTCTTCTTATCAACACATCTTGTATGGTATTGTTTAACATATGACCCATATGTAGAATACCCGTTACGTTTGGTGGTGGTATTACAATACTATAAGGCTCCCTTTCATCGGGAACAGAATGAAAATATCCGTTTTTCATCCAATACTCATACCAATGAGATTCTGTGGACTGCGGATTATATTTTGAAGGAATTTCCATATTTGGAACAGTTTTTGAATAATAATAAATTGGGTTGTTTAAAAATAAAGCCGAATTGACATTCTAACGGTCGTTTCAGCTGAATTTCACCTAAAGATAAATACGAAACAAAAATAAGTAACGTTAGAGTATAACAAAAGGATTTTGAGGTTGATCTGAAAAGATTTAATTTTGACATCCACCCAAAATTAAGAATGATGAAAAAAATAGTACTTGTATTATTTGTTGGCTTACTTGGATTTAGCTTAACAGCACAAGATGCCGCTGCAAAAATAGAGTTTAAATCAGAAACCGTTGATTATGGCGAAATTGCTAAAGGATCTGACGGAGTAAGAGTTTTTGAATTTACAAACACTGGTACTGCACCACTTATTATAAGCAAAGTAAGTTCTAGCTGTGGTTGTACAATTCCTAAAAAGCCAGAAGACCCAATTTTACCAGGTAAAACAGGGGAGATTCAAGTAAAATATGACACAAACAGAGTTGGTCCTATTCGTAAAGCTATTACGGTAATATCTAACGCTGATACTCCTACAAAGGTTTTAAAAATAAAAGGAGAAGTTCAGGCTGCTACTGGCACCAAATAAAGAAAACTCTTTAGAAAATAAAAAAGCTCAACTGAAAAGTTGGGCTTTTTTTATATTTTAATTTTAATTTTAATTTTAATTTTAATTTTAATCGAATAAGGGTTTTAAAACAAAACTGAACAACAAGTCATTATCATACCTCTCGACTAAAACTTTTATTTTCTTATCCTTTTTAAAATTGAGCATATGCATAATTTCTTGCAATTTATATCGATGGATGCGTTTCCCGTTAACTGCCAATATTACATCGCCCTCTCTTAACCCTGCCGAGTGCGCCGGACTCCCTTGACGAATGCCCGATACAATTATTTCTGGAACAAGACTTAATCTTGTTGCCCCTTGCAATACTATTTGCACATTACCATAAGATTTTGCATCCTTTTGGACAATACCATTTGCGTCGGCTATCCTTTCCGAGACATATCTCATGCCCGCATGCTGTAAATTAATTCCACTAATATTGTACTGAAACAACTTATCAAAATTTGAATTCTTCGTCAATATCAATTTCTCATTGGTATAATCAAAAGCAATATTAAAACGCTTTATAACCTCACCACCTAAACTACCATTTCTTCCTCCAAAATCTATAATAGTAGTAAATGTTTCCATATCTGGAAAAGCCGCTTTTGCATCACTCAAAATAAAATCTGCAATTTTTAAATGATTTATTTTTGTTCTCTTTCCATATATATTACCAGCAAGACCTTGTCCTAAAAAATCTTGGTAGTGTTTTTCTGGTAATTGTATTCTTTCATCTTCAAAAAGCCAAACAGCATCACTACTGCCAGTATCCAATAACATTTTTACAGGAATTTCATCTGTTTTATTAATCATTACAAAAGCATCTAAATATGCCTTTCTTCTAATGACCGACATATCCACTACCCTAGTATTCTTCGATGTTTTGTACTTATATAGCTCGGGATCATAAAATTTAATTGTTTTTTTTATGTAATTGATATCCACTACAAAATCTCTAAACAAATCATAACCTATAATACCATGTATAGGAATACCTAAGCTTGGCGAGAAATTAATACCCGCATCCATTACTACATAAATGTTTTGCGAAGTATTCTTAGTATTCCCTAATTGAACAAAATTACCGGTAGACTTAAGAGCATTTATAGGATCCCCTTCCCCTAACCCATTTATAGTTATCTCAGTTACATTATTCAATTGAATAGAATCTTGATCAGCTAAATTGAACAGTATAGGAGTACCTACACCAGAGTCAAGAACAAAAGACAACTCTGATCCATTTACTTCTATAGGTATAACAATTAAATTATTTATCAACTGAAATTTCACTTTATGAAATTTCTTGCCAGCAGGTAACTGATATGTTTGCGCTATTCCCGAGAAGGAAAAACAACACACTAAAACAATAGAAAGAAAGGTATGTTTTCGTAACATAATCTGTATGAATTAGTTAACACCTTATAAGATACATAATAAATGTATACGACACCCAATTTTAACTTGTATTGAAAAATCAAATAAAACCTAATTATATTGTAAGAACCATTATCATTTATCACTTTTGTGTAAAATATATTCAATATGCCATCTGTTTCAAATAAGGGGCTTTCCATGCCCCAATCACCTATAAGAAAATTAGTTCCCTTTGCAGAAAATGCAAAAAAGAGAGGAATTAATGTTATTCACCTTAATATTGGGCAACCAGATATAAAAACGCCACAACAAGCGTTGGATGCCGTAAAGAATAATAATATTAGTGTTTTAGAATACAGCCGTACCGAAGGTTCTGAAGAGTTTAGAACTAAAATTGCGAAGTATTACGAAAAATACGATATACACGTAAGTGCTACAGATCTTATTGTAACTACAGGTGGGTCTGAAGCTTTGGCTTTTGCAATGAATACTATTGCAGATACAAATGATGAAATTATTATACCTGAACCGTTTTATGCGAATTATAACGGTTTTGCAACTGCTTGCGGCATAACTGTCGTGCCGGTAGTATCAAAATTAGAAGATAATTTTGCACTACCTCCTATAGAGGAATTTGAAAAACTAATTACTTCTAGAACCAAGGCTATTTTAATATGCAACCCAGGTAACCCAACAGGTTATTTATATAGTAAGAAAGAAATTGAAAAATTAGCTGCATTAGTAAAAAAGCATAATATTTTTTTAGTTGCTGATGAAGTATATAGAGAGTTCACCTATGATAATAAAACCCACACTTCTATTTTAAAAGAAGAAGGATTAGAGGAACATGCTATCGTTATAGATTCTGTCTCTAAAAGATACAGTATGTGCGGTGCTAGAATAGGATACCTTGTTTCTAAGAACAAAGATTTTATCGCAACCGCTATGAAATTTGCACAAGCAAGACTTTCTCCACCAACATATGCACAGATAGCAAGTGAGGCTGCTTTAGAAACACCAGATAGTTATTTTGCTGATGTGAAGACTGAATATGTAGCAAGAAGAAATATTCTAATAGCAGAGTTAGAAAAAATTGAAGGTATAAAAATAGCAAAACCTCAAGGGGCATTCTATTGTATTGCTGAATTACCTATTAAGGATGCAGACCATTTTGCGCAATGGCTACTAGAAGACTTTAATATGGATAATGAAACTGTTATGGTTGCACCCGCAGCAGGTTTTTATGCCACAGAAGGTTTAGGGAAGAACCAAATTAGAATTGCCTACGTACTTGATCAAGAAAGCCTAAAAAGAGCTGTTCGTATTTTAAAAGAGGCACTTAAAAGTTACAAAGGTTAATGGTTGTACATGAATACTTTTCATTAAAAAAATACAATACTTTCGGTATTGATGCTACAGCAAGATACTTTGTTGAAGTCACCTCTATTGAAGAACTACAAAATATTCTAGGCAACCAAGATTATTCACGTAAAATAATTATAGGCGGCGGCAGTAATATGCTGCTTACAGATCATATTGATGCTCTTTTTATCCATGTAAATTTAAAGGGAAAACAAATTATTTCAGAATCCCCAAATATTGTTCAGGTTCAGGTAATGGCTGGTGAAAATTGGCATGAAATGGTTATGTGGGCACTTGATAATGATTTTGGGGGACTGGAAAACATGTCCCTGATTCCTGGCAATACCGGTACTGCGCCTATTCAAAATATAGGTGCCTATGGTGTTGAGCTTAAAGATTGCTTTGTAAGTTGTGAAGCTGTTAGAATTTTAGATCAACATCTGGTTACATTTACAAAAGAAGAATGCAAATTCGGGTACAGAGATTCGTTCTTTAAAAATGAGGGTAAAAATAAATATGTGATTACCTCGGTAACTTTTTCGTTCACCAAAAAGGACCACAAAATAAATTCTGGATACGGCGCTATTGGAAACCAATTAGAAAAAGAGTCGATTTTAAATCCTACAATTAAAGACATTTCTAATGCTGTCATTGCGATACGCCAAAGCAAATTACCTGATCCAAAAGTATTAGGTAACAGTGGTAGCTTTTTTAAAAACCCTATTGTTTCAACTGAAATATTTGAGTTATTTACAGCTAAAAATCCTGATGCTCCTTTTTATAAAATGTCTGATGACTTTTATAAAATACCAGCAGGCTGGTTAATAGAACAATGCGGATTTAAAGGAAAACGAATTGGTGATGCTGGAGTTCACAAAAATCAAGCGTTAGTACTTGTGAATTATGATAAAGCTACCGGAAAAGACATTCTAGACCTTGCCGCCAAAATCATTAAGGAGGTTAAAAGGACTTTTAGTATTGAAATAAGTCCAGAGGTGAACTTAATAAAATAACCCCTGTGAAATAAATCACAAGGGTTATTACCAAACCAAACCAACCAAAAACAAAGTGGGCAGTTACCAGCCGACCACTTATTCAATATATATTTTTAGAAAACGCATCGTTAACAATCAATTTTATAATTTAGCGTTTAAGCATATACGGTTCAATCTTAGTATTTGGATGTCCATTAAATAAAAAATTGTACATCTTTTAAATTATGAGCACTTTATTAGAAAATCATATTGTTGAATTATTACAAGAGCGAAACGAAAAAGCGATTTCCCTTTTGTACGATAATTATGCCGACACCTTACTGGGTGTTGCCAATAAAGTCGTACGTGATCCTGAACTTGCACAAGATGTTGTTCAAGAATCTTTTGTAAAAATTTGGAAGAAAGCAGATACCTACGATCCAAAAAAAGCTAAACTTTTTACATGGCTCTTCAGAATTACACGTAACACAGCTATAGATAAGTTAAGAAGTGTTAACACAAAATCAGATAAAGAAATCCAAATAGATGTTTCTGACGTATATACTTTAGGCGTAGAAAGTACAAGGCCAGAGTTAATGGATGTAAGAGAACATCTAGGCAAAATTGAAGATAAATATCAAATTGTTTTAGAAGCTCTTTTCTTTCAAGGCATGACCCAACAAGAAGCAAGTGATGAGTTGGACATACCTTTAGGAACCATTAAATCTCGACTAAAGATTGGATTGCGCGAATTAGGCAAAATATATGGCCCTGCCTTAATTGCCATGATTTTAAATGTTGTATTATGAAAGACAAAATAAAAATTTTCCTTGATTCTGATTTATTGGAACAGTACCTACTAGGAACTACAACAGATTTGGAAAGCATGCAAGTAGAGCGCTACATTGCCATGTACCCAGAGGTAAGAGAAACTTATGCCGAATTGCAAGATAATTTAGAGGTGTTTGCAAAATTACACGCTATTGAAGCTCCACAAGGTTTAAAAGATAAAATAAACTCAAGAATAAAAGCAGAACGTAAAGGCAGAAAAAGATTTTACAGTTATGCAATTGCTGCCAGTATTACAGCTATAATGTTTATTGGTATCTCTACTTTCTTCTGGAATCAAAATCAGAGCTTACAAGAAGAAAATAGTGTTGTTAGCAATAAAATAAAATTGCTTGAAGAAAACATGAAAGAGCAATTAGAAGATGTGCGTAATCAGTTCATCGTTCTAAACAATCCTCAAACTAAAAGGTATAATGTAAAGGGTAATCAAAAAGCAAAGGACTTAAAGGCTGTTGCTTACATTAACCCAGTAAAGAAGTTATCATATATTAACGTTAGCAAATTACCTCATATCCCTGAAAGTCAATGTTTTCAAATGTGGGCAGAAGTTAATGGTAAAATGATTAACCTAGGTATTATAGAGGAAGCTGGTGATCAGCAAAAGTTATTAGCATTACCATATGCTGAAAATGCTGTAGGTTATATTACAATAGAACAAAAAGGTGGCAACCATGCGCCAAGTGTAGAAAATATAGTTGCGAATATAGCTTACTAAGTTATCACACATAAAGTATTCTTAAAGCCCCAATTTTGGGGCTTTATTTTTTATCTTTGTATAAAATTTTTATATGAAACTAGTATTATTAACCATTGGGTTGTTAGCATTGGCTTTTGCAGGTATTGCAATAAAAATATGGTCTAAAAAAGATGGTGAATTTGCAGGCACTTGTGCTAGTCAAAGTCCTTTTTTAAATCAAGATGGGCAAGCATGTGGAATGTGTGGTAAATTACCAAGCGAACAAGATTGTAAGAAAGACGCCATCACAGAATAGGCAAAATTCATTATCTTAACCTTACGCACACCAAAACCAGTATTTGAACAACACAGGCACTTTAGAAGAAACTATACTAAAAGCGAAACAAGGCAATCAAATTGCTTTTAGTCGTTTATTAGATATGTTCTGGAACGATGTTTACGGTTTTCAACTAAAACGTACTGAAAATGAGAATGATTCTGAGGATATAACTATACAGACATTCTCTAAGGCATTTGATAAAATACACACCTATAATGACTCTTATGTATTTAAAACTTGGCTAATTGCCATTTCTAAGAATATACATATTGACCTTGTTAGAAAGCGTAAAAAAAATCTACTAGATTCCAGAAGTAATTCTGAAGCTATTACCAGTGCGCTAGACGCTTCACCTTCTATGGAGGATCAATTAATCCAAGAGCAAAACTTAGCTGATTTACTTAGGGATATTAAAAAATTAAAACCTCATTACCAAGCTGTTATTAATCTTAGGTATTTTAATGAATTGAGCTATGCCGATATCGCAATCAATTTAAATGAACCTATTAACAGCGTAAAAGTAAAGTTATTAAGGGCAAAAAAATTACTTTCCGAGATTATTAAGGCTAGAAAATAAATAGCTATCCAAAACTAAAAAATTAAATAATTTAAAGCTCATTTGTGCAGTATGTAATTCTGCTTTATCCTCACTTTATTAGTTTGTATATTTGTATTAAAATTAAAGCATGTCAACAGTTTTAAAAGAAAATGTAGCTCCACCAAAAGGTAAACCGAAATGGTTAAGGGTAAAATTACCTACAGGTAAAAAATACACTCAACTTAGAGGCTTGGTTGACAAGTACGACCTGCATACTATTTGCACCAGTGGTAGTTGTCCGAATATGGGAGAATGCTGGGGAGAAGGTACCGCTACTTTTATGATATTAGGTAATGTCTGTACTAGATCATGTGGCTTCTGCGGTGTTAAAACTGGTAGACCAGAAAATGTTGATTGGGCAGAACCTGAAAAGGTAGCGAGATCCATAAAAATTATGGGTATCAAGCACGCTGTAGTTACTTCTGTTGACAGAGATGACCTTAAGGACATGGGCTCTATAATATGGGCAGAAACTGTTAAGGCCATTCGAAGAATGAACCCAACAACGACTTTAGAGACTTTAATACCAGATTTTCAAGGTATAGAGAAACATTTGGATAGAATTATAGCGGTTTCACCAGAAGTTGTTTCTCATAACATGGAAACTGTTAAGAGACTGACTAGAGAGGTTCGTATTCAAGCAAAATATGAACGTAGTCTAGAAGCACTTAACTACTTAAAAAAACAAGGTATCAATAGAACTAAATCTGGTATCATGTTAGGTTTAGGCGAACATGAAGACGAGGTAATTACTACCTTGGCAGACCTTCGAAAGGTTGATGTTGATGTTGTTACTATTGGTCAATACTTGCAGCCATCCAAAAAGCATTTACCGGTTAAAGAGTTCATAACACCTGAACAATTTAAGAAGTATGAGGACATAGGTCTTGAAATGGGTTTTAGACATGTAGAAAGTGGCGCATTAGTTCGATCTTCTTACAAAGCACATAAGCACATTCTATAATTTCAAGGAAACACTCTTATTTTATTAGATTAAACGCTAATGGTTACTAGTTCTTAATTTCATAGAACCATATGTATAATTATTTATATGTAACTATAACCAATGCAGAAACTGAACATAGGCATCAATGGTTTTGGAAGAATAGGTAGAACCCTATTTCGACTAATGCAAGAACAGGAAAATTTAAATATTGTTGCCATAAATGATTTGGCAGATACCAGAACCCTATCGCACTTATTAAAATATGATAGTATTCATGGTACTTCACCTCATACTATTTCTTGCGATGAAAAGCATATTATTGTTAATGATACACCTATTATATTATTTAACGAATCTCATCCTTCTAAAATAAACTGGGGATCAGCAGCGGTTGATTTAGTTGTGGAATGTACCGGTAAATTCAAAGACAAAGAAACTTTATCTTTTCACATTAAAAATGGAGCTAAAAAAGTAATTCTTTCTGTTCCACCTACGGAAGATGATATTAAAATGATTGTTTTCGGTATCAATGAAAATACGTTGACAAAATCTGATGATATCATTTCAAATGCATCTTGTACCACAAACAATGCTGCGCCAATGATTAAGATCATCAATGACCTTTGCGGTATTGAACAGGCCTATATTACAACTATACATTCCTACACTACCGATCAAAGCTTACATGATCAACCGCATAGAGATTTAAGAAGAGCTCGTGCCGCATCGCAATCTATTGTACCTACAACCACCGGTGCAGCAAAAGCACTGACCAAAATATTCCCAGAATTGGCAGATACTATTGGAGGTTGCGGTATACGTGTTCCTGTACCTAACGGGTCATTAACCGACATAACCTTAAATGTAAAAAGGGCTACAAGTATTGATGAAATAAACTCTACATTTGAAAAAGCATCAAAAAATGAGTTTAAAAATATTGTTTACTACACCAGCGATCCAATAGTTTCTATAGATATAAACAATAGTTGCTATTCTTGTACGTTTGATTCATTAATGACTTCAGTCATAGGTAAAATGGTTAAAATTATTGGCTGGTACGATAACGAAACTGGATATAGCAGTAGAATTATAGATTTAATTAACTTCATTAGTATTAAAAATTATATTTGAAAATCTTTTTTTTAAATAAAGCATTTAAAATCTTATTAGTCCCCATTGTAATTTTGGCGACTACAACTGCTGTATTTTCACAAAATCTAATTCCACAAATAGACATTCAACCTTATTTTGATCAAGCTAGAAAATTTAAGAATCAAGATAAAATAGACCTAGCCCTAGAAACTTTGAATACGGCAGCGAACGAAGCTGAAAAAGGTGAAAATATAAAGGGTCTTATAGATAGCTTACATGAACTTGCTCTTGTCTATCTAAAGTTAGATAAAGAAGGCGACACCGAATTCTATTGGGATCGTGCAAGTGTTTTACTAAAAGATGTTGCTTACCCATACGGTGACGGAATGCATAAGTACATTGAAGCGATTCTTTTACACAGAAGTAACAGAAACTTTCAATCATTGTTTATGCTAAACGAAGCAAAACAGCTTAATAATGATCGTAATTTTTATAACAATTTGTTATTGACCGAGGCTAAAGTATATCTCAGTTTAGAAAAATACGACAGCGCCACAAAAAATTTAAATTCCCTTATTGTAAACACTGATCTTTACGAAAAGGAATACCTTACTACACAGGCATATTTAACTTTAGCAGAACTCAATTTAAAAATTGATAATTTACCAGAAGCTGCAAAAAATGGAGAGAATGCATTAAGTCTTGCCATTGATAACGGATTTTTAGAAGACATTAAAAATTCTAATACGCTGTTATCTTCTGTTTATGAAAGACTTGGGTTATATCAAAAATCTCTTGTAAACAGTCAGAATTTAGTTCAGTTAAAAGATTCGATTTTTAATATCGATAAAAATAAGATTGAAGCTAAAACTGCAGACAAAATTAGAGATGATTACAAAACTGAAGAAATAGCACGCCAAGAAAAGAAAATAGAAGAACTTACAGAGTCTCAAAACAGGTCTGAACTTACAGCTATTTTAACCTCTGCATTTTTAATTATTATATCACTTTTAGCTGTTACCTTATACAGGAACAACCAAATAAAATTAAAGACTAACGATTTATTACAGACTAAGAATAAAGAACTACAGATTGCTAGAGATGGTGCCGTTCAAGCTATGGAAGCGAAGACAAACTTTCTTTCAACAGTAAGTCATGAACTTAGAACTCCATTATATGCAGTTACCGGACTCACACACCTCTTATTAGAGGAAGACCCGGAAGAACATCAAAAAGAGCATCTAAAAGCTTTGAAATTTTCAGGAGATTACCTTCTTAATTTTATTAACGATATTCTACATATCAATAAAATTGATGCTAATAAGTTAGAACCTCTTAATATGGAGTTCAATCTTAATAAGGTCATCAATGAGGTTATTAATTCTCTAGGTCAAAGTGCAAAGTCAAACAACACAAAATTGACTTTAGAATACGATTCTGATATACCTGGTCATTTACTGAGCGATCCATTAAAACTTTCGCAAATTTTCATGAACTTGATTGGTAACTCTATCAAGTTTACCAAGGGTGGTGAAGTAAAAGTTATTGCCAAACTATTAAACAAAGTTCAAGATGATGTAACTATCTATTTTGAGGTCAATGACAATGGTATTGGTATTTCTAAAGAAAAACAGAAAAGTATTTTTGAAGGTTTTGAACAAGGCTCTATTCAAATTAACAGGGAATACGGTGGCACCGGCTTAGGACTAACCATTGTAAAAAGTCTTTTAGGATTGTTCAACAGTAAAATTGAACTTGAAAGTAACCTAGATGTAGGTAGTTCTTTCTTCTTTGAAATTAAAATGAAGAGCTTAGATGATAATTCTGAGGATATTACTTTTGAAATTACACCTAAAGATTACGATTTTAAAAACCTTCATCTGTTGATTGTTGAAGACAATAAAATTAATCAGGTTATCACTAAAAAGATGCTTTCGAAAAGGGACATGACGAGTGATATTGCCAACAACGGACATGAGGCTATTACCTTAGCCCAAGAGAATGTATATGATGCAATTCTAATGGATATTCATATGCCAGGAATAAGTGGTGAAGAAGCTACTATTGAGATTAGAAAATTTAATCAAGACACTCCTATAATTGCGTTAACTGCAATTTCATTAGATGATAGTTTAGAGAGTTTTTATGCCGCTGGGTGTGATGATGTTGTTACTAAACCATTTAAACCAGAAGTATTTTATCAAAAAATAGGTGAAAATATTTTTGATAAAAGAACTAAGAAACCTTTATCATAAACTGTTGTAATTCTGTATTCAACAGCTCCATTCCATCTTCTAAAAACTCATGTTTCACTTCAATGTAGTGCAACTTTGTAATTTTATCTTTTAAGCGTACGTAGTCTTTTTCAGTAGTAAGAATACATTCTTTTTCTTTTAAAACTTCAATTTCATCTGCTGTAAAAAAATGATGATCATTAAATTTCAAATGCTCAAATGTAATTCCTTCTGAAAGTAAAAATTTTTCCAACGGAGTAGGATTTGCAATACCTGTCACCAGCGTTAACTTCTTCCCTTTCAGGGATTCTAATAGAATTTCAGACCCTTTTAATTCCTTATTGTATGCTAAATAACTAAACAACACTTTTTGATGAGGTTTCGGGTTAATTTTCACCCGAATGCTATCCCTCTCTAATTCCGAAATATCTGACGGGCATTTAGTAACCACTATCAAATTAGCTCGTTTAGCTTCGCCTTTTGCATCCCTTAAGTTACCTGTAGGCAAATACCAATCTTCCATATACAAATTATCATATGCCGTTAATAATATGGACAAATCTGGCTTTACTTTTCTATGTTGAAAAGAGTCATCTAATAGAATAACATCTGGCTTAATTTTATGCTCAAGTTCTGCTATGCCATTTCTTCTATTAGCATCTACAGCAACACTAACTTTAGGAAACTTACTTTTCATTTGAAAAGGTTCATCTCCTATCTCCTCTACACTTGTAGACGCTGTTGAAAGTAAAAATCCTTTTGATTTTCTTTTATAACCTCTACTTAAAATTGCTATTTTATATGTGTCCGCAAGGCTATTCACCAACAATTCTATCATTGGGGTTTTGCCTGTACCGCCAACACTTAAATTACCTACACAAATAGTTTTTGTTGAAAATGATTTTGAAGCAAAAATCCCTAAATCATACAATCGATTTCTGAGATATACAATTAACCCGTAGATTAATGAAATAGGAAAAAGAAGTTTTCGTAATACCTGCATCAGAACGAAATTATAATAATTTATCTTTGAAAATCTTATTTTGCAATAAAATGACCGTAAAAGACATCACCCAAATTTTAGAAGACTTTGCTCCTTTAGCCTTTGCTGAAGATTTTGACAATGTAGGTTTGTTAGTTGGTAACGCCTCTACCGAGGTTAGCGGCGTACTTGTTACATTAGACACATTAGAAAATGTCGTTGACGAAGCCATTGCTAAAAATTGCAATTTAATTGTAAGCTTTCACCCAATTGTTTTCGGTGGATTGAAAAAAATTACAGGGAAAAATTATGTAGAAAGGGTAGTTATAAAAGCTATTAAAAATGATATTGCGATTTACTCTAACCATACCGCTCTAGATAACGCTAGACATGGGGTAAATGCAAAAATCAGTGAGATGCTTGGTCTTACAAATACTAAAATACTAATTCAACAAAAAAGCACTATAAAAAAACTAACTACCTATGTGCCTACAGATAAGTTAGAAGATGTTAAAAAGGCACTATTTAAAGCAGGTGCAGGTGAAATAGGTAACTATTCCGAGTGTAGTTTTTCTGTAGTAGGTAGTGGTACTTACAAAGCAAACGAAAATGCAAACCCTACAAAAGGTGATATTGGAGTAAACCATATAGAAAGGGAAGTAATGCTAACATGTGTTTTTGGTAAGAACAATGAATCTGCTATTATCAAATCATTACAGAGCTCACATCCATATGAAGAGGTAGCTTTTGATATCCAAACCATTGAAAATACCAACCCATATATTGGTATCGGTATGATAGGAGAATTAGAAAAAGAAGTTACAGAAACTAAATTTCTAACAGATTTAAAGCTTAAAATGAATGCTAAACTAGTGCGGCATTCTAATTTTTTAAACAAACCTATTAAAAAGGTAGCTGTGTTAGGCGGTAGTGGTTCTTTTGCTATTGGAGCTGCAAAAGCTGCCGGAGCAGACGCTTTTGTTACTGCAGACCTTAAATATCATCAGTTTTACGAGGCTGAAAACCAAATAGTTTTGGCAGATATTGGACACTTTGAAACTGAGCAGTTTACAAAAAACCTTTTAGTTGATTATCTTACGAAAAAAATTCCTAATTTTGCAATCCATTTATCGGAAAGTATAACAAATCCCATCAATTATTTTTAATATGGCAAAAAAAGAAGATTCATCTGTAGAAGCAAAGTTAAGAGCATTATATGATTTGCAATTAATTGATTCTAGGGTTGATGAAATAAGGAATGTTCGTGGAGAACTACCTTTAGAAGTAGAAGATTTGGAAGATGAAGTCCTTGGCCTAAAAACGAGAATGGATAAACTTAAATCTGATTTAGAGAATATAAACTTTGAAATCGGTGCTAAGAAAAACCTTATTGAAGAAGCAAAGACTTTAATTAAAAAATACGGCGAGCAACAAAAGAATGTTCGTAACAGTAGAGAGTTCAATTCTATTAGTAAAGAATTAGAGTTTCAAGAATTAGAAATTCAATTAGCTGAAAAGAATATAAAAGAATTTAAAGCTCAAATTGATCAGAAGAAAGCTGTTATTTCTGAAACTAAAGAGCGTTTATCTGAGCGTGAAGCACACCTTAAGCATAAGAAAAGTGAATTAAACGCTATTCTTGCTGAAACTGAAAAAGAAGAAAAAGCTTTACTTGAAGAGTCCATTAAATTTCAGGATAAAATTGAAGAGCGTTTAGTTAAGGCATATGCACGTATTCGTAACAATGTTAAGAATGGTTTAGCCGTAGTGCCAATTGAAAGAGGAGCTTCTGGTGGTTCTTTCTTTACTATCCCACCTCAGGTTCAAGTTGAAATAGCTTCAAGAAAGAAGATTATAACAGATGAGCATAGTGGTCGTATCTTAGTTGATCCTACTTTAGCTGAAGAAGAAAGTGAAAAAATGCAAAAAATGTTTTCTAAATTATAGTAGCAAACATTTAATATATTAAAAAAGCCATCTTTAAAAAGATGGCTTTTTTTGTTTATATTGATAGTGATGAACTCTTTAAAAATAATTCTCCTATTAATAATGATGCAGAGCGTATATACCAACGCACAAGATTTAACTGACTATACCTGGAAAAATAGAGTTCTTATTCTTTATAAGAACAAAAGTAATATTGAAGAAATAAGTTCTGCCGTCAAAGAAGTCAAACAGAATAATATCGAATTCAAAGAAAGAGATTTACTTGTATTTATTTATGAGGATGGAGAATTTTTAAACACTTCAAATAAAACTATCAACCTTAGATCTCCAAACACACTACCTAAATCTCACGAAGGCTATATCTTAATTGGAAAGGATGGCAGTATAAAGTTAAAAGAACTATATCCAATAAATTTAGAGCACCTTTTTAACCGTATTGACAGTATGCCAATGCGTAAAAGCGAAATGAAGTTGAATAACTAGTTATCCTATAAGTTTAAGCATCATCTTTTCAACTTCTTCACTATCCCATTTCTCAGCTATATTGGGAATATTCATAATCTCTTTCATGATGTCTTCTTGTGCATCTCCTTCTGCCAATGCTTCTGCGTATGGCCTATTTGAAAAAGTAACCCTACTATAAGCTGGTACCCATTTTTCTGGATTCTTAGCTGAAAAGTGTTTTTCTATTTTCTTTTGAAGTAAAAAATTAGCATCTGCCGTTTTACTGCTCATTTCTATAAAGTTGCGATAGCTTAATTCTGCAATTGCATCAGCGTTTGGCTTACGCTCTTCTTGATAAGTGGAAAAAATACGTCCCCAATCATCTCCGTATCTCTGTATTATTTCATCTAGCACAAAAATATCTTCGAACCCAGCGTTCATTCCTTGTCCATAGAAAGGTACTACCGCATGCGCTGAGTCGCCCACAAGAGCAACTTTGTCCCAATATGTCCATGGATAGCATTTCATCGTTACCAAGGCGCTTGTAGGGTTCTTAAAAAAGTCTTCAGTAAGATTTTCTATTTCATCTTTAACATTCGGAAAATAGGTATTGAAAAAATGAACCGCATCTTTTTTAGTCTTTATACTATCAAAAGAAACATCACCTTCAAAAGGCATAAATAAGGTACAGGTGAAACTACCATCTAAATTTGGCATAGCTATAAACATAAACTTACCTCGTGGCCAGATATGAAAAGAATGTTTATCTAATTTATGGGAACCATCTTCGTTAGCCGGTATAGTTAATTCTTTATAACCTACATCAATAAAATCTTGAGAATAATCGAACCTACTTCGGCGTTGCATCTTATGACGTACACGCGAGAAAGCACCGTCACATCCAAATACCAAATCAAACGGGTATTCTGTCCACTCCCCTCTTTCACTATCACCTGTAAACACCTTGGCACCAGGCAAATCTATATCCCAGACTTTTTCCTCGAAACGAAATTCTACACCGTTTTTTTCTGCCAAATCTATCATCAGCTTGTTTAGAACACCACGTGAAATAGACCAAATAGCCTCACCATCCTTACCATATTTTTGGTGATATTCCGGCTTACCTATTACATGCATCGCGCGTTTATCTAACGGTATGGCTATTTTTTTAATTTCTTCTTCTATACCAACTGCCCTAAGCGCATTCCAGCCTCTATTGCTCATCGCTAGATTAATTGACCTACCTGAGAATTCAATATTTCTAATATCCGGCCGCCTATCGAAAACCGTTATATGGTGTCCGTGTCTTTTCAAGTAAATAGCAAGCAAAGATCCAACCAAGCCTGAGCCAATAATGGCAATGTTCTTTTTTTCTTGAGTCATGTTTTGGGCTTTAAGCCAACAATAAGTGAACGTTAAAAATATGAAATTATGCCCTAATTTCTGTTATTACTATTATAAACTAAGCAAATCATTTTCTTTATGAAGTTCATTTTTTGTTTAATTTTTTAATATTTTTGTTAAACAAAAATATATCTCATTGAAACATTTCAATATAGAAGACTTAGATAATATGCCTAGTAGATATAGAGCTCATTTAATTAATAGCTGCACCGGTTATAAATCGGCAAACCTTTTAGGGTCAAAATCCAATACCGGCAATACTAATTTAGCCATTTTTAATTCGGTAATACATATAGGTAGTACACCGCCAATGTTAGGTTTTATCCTTAGACCTTTAACGGTAAAAAGAAACACCTATTCAAATTTTAAGAAAACAGGTTTTTTCACTGTCAATCAGGTAAATAAAGATATTATAGATGATGCTCACCACACATCTGCCAATTACGCAGAAGATATCTCAGAATTTTCTAAGACCAATTTAACCGAATCATATTTAGATGACTTTCCTGCACCATATGTAAAGGAAAGTGATATTAAATTAGGATGTAGCTATGTTAATGAATACGAAATAAAAGAAAATGGTTGTATCCTAATTATTGGTGCCATAGAGCATATTTATTTGCCAGATGAAATTCTTGATGAAGATGGTTGGTTACAATTAGACAAAGCAAACGGCGTTGCCATTAATGGTTTGGACGCTTACGCCTTACCAACTCTTTTAGCCAGATTTGCGTATGCAAAACCTAATAAACCAACTATAACTATATCGTAGTGGCCCATAAAAAAGTAAATTTAGCTGCCAAAATTTGTATTACCTGTAAGAAACCATTTTCATGGCGTAAAAAATGGGAGCGTAATTGGGATGAAGTTAAATATTGTAGCGAAAGATGCAGACGTAACAAACTCAAAAATAAAACAGATGAATAATTTAATTTGGTTTAGGAACGATTTAAGAGTGCAAGACAATTCATCTATAGTGGAAGCTATGAAAGGCACTAAGGCAATTGCATTTTATTGTTTTGAATCTGTATTTTTTGAAAGAGATAATTTCGGATTTAGAAGAACTGAGAAATACAGAACCAAATTCTTATTAGAAACTATTATACAATTACGGCAAGAACTAGCAAAAATTAATATTCCATTATTCGTATATCACGGTAAATCTGCTGAATTTTTACCAAACCTCATCGAAACTCAAAATATTGACACTGTTTTTTTACAAAATGAATGGACTAGGGATGAGGAAGTGGTTCTAAACAATATAAAATCTCAATTATCATCTACCGTTAAATTCACAGAAGTATACGATCAATTTTTGTTTCACCCTAATGACATCCCTTACCACGACTTCAATTCTATACCATATATTTTTACAAACTTTAGAAAAAAATGCGAGGCACATTGTACTGTAAGACCTGCTAAGTACATCTCTTCAAAAATGCCTCAAGAAAATTTTATGAGTTTAGAAAATACCATACCAACATTAAAGGATTTAGGTTTTGAAGATTTTTTACCTCACCAAAAAACAGCGTTTCCTTTTAAAGGAGGGGAACTAGAAGCTTTAGCACGCATTCAAAATTACTTTTGGGAAACAAAAAAGCTTGCTTTTTATAAGAAAACAAGAAACGGATTAATTGGTAATGACTATAGTTCAAAATTATCTGCTTGGTTAGCTAATGGGAGTATATCACCGAGAACTGTTTACTGGGAGGTGAAAAAATTTGAAAAGGAAATAACCAAAAACCAAGATACCTATTGGCTAATCTTTGAACTTATCTGGCGTGATTATTTCAAATATGTATCTCTTAAGTATCAAGATTCCATTTTTCATATTGATGGTATTTTACAGAAACCATACTCCTGGAAAACAGATTCGCTACATAAAAACAATTGGATAAATGGTACAACTAAAGAGCCGTTTGTAAATGCCAATATGAGAGAACTTTTACAAACAGGATGGATGAGCAATAGAGGTCGACAAAATGTTGCTAGTTATTGGTCTAAAGAATTAGAACAAGATTGGCGTATTGGAGCTGCCTATTTTGAAAGTATGTTGATAGATTATGACGTACATAGTAACTGGGGAAATTGGATGTACAATAGTGGTGTTGGTAATGACCCCCGAGATAGAAAGTTTAATATTAAACTCCAGGCAGAACGGTACGATACCTCTGGAACATACCAACGTATGTGGCTACAAGACACCTTATTCTAAATCTATAATTGTAAAAAACATATGAAAACTGTACGTTTAATACTAGGTGATCAATTAAATCAAAATCATTCTTGGTTTAATTCTGTGGATAATCAAACTATATACTTGATGGCAGAAATGCGTCAAGAAACCGATTATGTAAAACACCATATACAAAAAGTAGTTGCGTTCTTTTTAGCCATGCGTAATTTTAAAGATGACATGTCTGCAAAAGGACATCAATTCATATACTATACTCTTAACGATAAAGACAACCCACAAGAACTAGATAAAATCATTTCAAAAGTTATCGAAGAAAATAATGCAGAAAATTTTCAATATCAGTTGCCAGATGAATTTAGGCTTGATCAACAACTACAACAAATTTGTAGCTCTCTACAGATAAAATCTTCACATTATGACACGGAACATTTTTACACAACCAGATTTGAACTGAAAGAATTTTACCAAGGTAAAAAGCAAATGGTAATGGAAAATTTTTACCGTATGATGCGTAAAAAGCATGGAATAATGATGAATAGTGATCAACCTGAAGGTGGTAAATGGAACTATGATCAAAGTAACCGAAATAAATGGAAAGGTCAACCTAGTATTCCGCATGAAAAAGAATTCATTAAAAATGTTGACGACATCATTGAAGAGCTTAATAAAAGTAAAGTAGAAACAATAGGTGTTATTGATTCTAAATCATTTGCCTGGCCAGTAACTAAAAAAGAATGTCTTAGTACTTTAGACTATTTCTGTAACGAACTCTTACATCATTTTGGCGATTACCAAGATGCAATGCATGACGATGAAAAATTTCTCTTTCACTCGCGATTATCATTTGCCATGAATACCAAAATTATATCACCAAAAGAAGTAATTGATACTGTATTAGACCATTATTACGAAAATTCTAATGAAATTAAAATATCTCAAGTAGAAGGATTTGTACGGCAAATTTTGGGCTGGCGAGAATATATGCGAGGTATTTATTGGAAAGAAATGCCTGAATATCAACAACTAAACAAATTAAATAATAAAAATAAATTACCAGATTTCTTTTGGACAGGAGAAACCAAAATGAATTGTTTAAAAAAAGCAATTGGTCAGAGTTTAGATTCTAGCTATGCCCACCACATTCAGCGCCTAATGGTTATTGGTAATTTTGCTTTATTAACGCAAATAGATCCCGATGAAGTTGACAAATGGTATTTAGGAGTATACATTGATGCAATTGAATGGGTAGAGATCACCAATACTAGAGGAATGAGTCAATTTGCAGATGGCGGTATAGTTGCTACAAAACCTTATGTTAGTAGTGCAAACTACATTAATAAAATGAGCAGCTATTGTGGTAATTGTCACTATAGTCATTCTAAAAAAACAGAAGAAAATGCATGCCCCTTTAATTCACTTTATTGGAATTTTTTAGCAGATAAAAAAGAGCATTTTAAAGACAATCAACGCATGAATATGATGATGGCTTTATTAAATAAAATGGATGGAAATAAACTCGCAGAAATTAAGAAAAGAGCTGCTTCAATAATGGAAAATTTGAATGATTTTTGATGATTCTTTCCTGATAAAATTAATCAAATGAAGTAATAAAAATTCTTTTTTAATTACTTGAATAAAAAAATCTACAGCAATATTTAAATAATAGAACACCTTTTCGCTATCACCAAAAAAGTGTGTTCATTTTGACTCAAATTTTACAAGAAATTGAGAGAAAATTATGTCTTAAATTATTGTACAAAACAACTGTTATACGTTGATTTTACCGATAAAGTGTAATTACATTAATTACCACATCTTTAACAACTATTTTAACAGTCTACAACAATTTCAGAAAAAGTGTTTAATCTAAATTTCGTGATAATTATAGCGATAAACCTATAAATTATTATTCTTAATTAACTGATAATCAAATAACTAAGTTTAATATTGATTGCACCTAATAAATACGATTATAATAACCGAAGAAAAGGACTACCTAACGGACTAGATGGTTATGTAAGTTCTAACAGAGAAGGTGGAATGGGAAGTGATGATATCTACAAATTTAAATTCACCCCTGCATTAGATGTTGAAGGCTATGTTGTAGATGGTGTAAACAACCAAATGTTAGACAGTGTTAAGGTTACATTATACGATCAAGTAACGAATACCTTAGTAGCACAGACTATTACAGATGAAAATGGATACTATAGATTTCCTGTTAATAGAAAAACTGCCTATATGATAGAGGCGGTAAGAAAAACACACCCACATAAAAATGTATTCTTTAATACCTCGGCAACACCAAAGGCTCAAAAGATAATGCGACAAGATATCGTTCTTGAACCTGTTCTCGATTTAAAATTATTAGCCGGTTTAAATAAAATATATTTTGACTTTAATAAAAGTGATATCAGACCAGATGCAGCTAGAGAGTTAGATAAGGTCGTGCGTGTTATGAACAATACCTACCCAGATATGATTATTAAACTTGAAGCTCATACAGATCCAGTAGGCAGTCATGAGTATAATGATAACCTATCTGAAAGAAGAGCTAAATCCACCTACGAATACCTTATTGAAAATGGTATATCTAGAGACAGAATTATTTCTTATAAAGGTTTTGGTAAACGTATACCTATTAATAAATGTACAGGTAAAGAAGATTGTACTCCAGAGGAATTAGAATTGAATAGAAGAACAGAATTCCCAATTCTACAAATTAAAAAAGGAGTTTTAGCATCTAAGTAAAATAATCAACCATAAAAAAAGTCCTTTACACTATATTGTAAAGGACTTTTTTGATTTTTATAGCTATTGTAATCTATTCCATAATACCGTCAACGATACCATATTTAATAGATTCTTCTGCATTCATCCAGTAATCTCTATCAAAATCTTTTAAAACTTTTTCGAAATCTTGCCCACAGTTATCTGCTAATATATGTGCACTTAATTCTTTAGTTTTTATAATTTCTCTAGCCTGTATTTCAATATTTGAAGCCTGACCTCTTGCACCACCACTTGGTTGGTGAATCATTACCTGAGCATGCGGTTGTATAAACCTTCTTCCTTTTTTACCTACTGATAATAAGATAGATCCCATTGATGCAGCCAAACCAGTACAAATTGTAGAAACCGGGCTCTTCAATGATTTTATAGTATCATACATAGCAAAACCAGAAGTAACATAACCACCAGGACTATTAATGTATAGTTGAATTTCTTTGTCATTCTGCATATCTAGATATAATAACCTATCAATTACATGTTTTGCAGAATCGTCATCAACCATACCCCATAGGAACACCTTTCTTTCCTCCAGCATTTTCTCATCTATGGCTTCCTGAATTTTTCCTTTTTTAGCACTCATATTTTAAGTTTAATTATCTCTAACAAAATTAATGAATTAATTCATAAACAGATGCGGTATTAACGCTATGAATTAGTGTCCAATCTGTTTCTCTTAAATGAAGAACGTTAATTATGTATTAGGATTGTTCTTCTACTGTAACTGTTTTCTCTACTACCTTTTTTATGGGTATCACTACCTTACCAGATTTGGTTTTTAATATCATTGAAATATTATCAATGCCAATTACCGTACCCTGTAAATCACCAATTTTAACCTTATCCCCTACTTCATAAATTTTTCTAGAATAAAAGGTTCTTAATAGGTCGCCAACAATCTCTCTAGACCCCAAACCTAATGCTAATGCAATAGCCAGTAAAAATGCCCCTAATACAATGGTAAAGTTGTTTGTGATTATCTGAGTATCTATACCTGCTTGGTTCAACGCTGTTATACTTACAAAAATGATAATTAGGTAAAACAAAACATTACCTAAAAGTTTACCACCGCCAAGACCAATAGAACCAAATACTTTAATAATTGTTTCCTTGATTGTTTTAGCCAAAAACAGACCTAGCATTAAGATTACCATTGCCGAAAGTAGAACTGGCAAATAACGAAGTAGGTTTGCAATTTCGGTAGATATAATGGTTAAACCCATAATATCTGAAGCAACAATTATAAATACCAACCAAAGAAGTACCTTAATAAAGGTGATGATTATTTTTGGTAAATCTATCTTGATATCGGCATCACCAAATAGCTTAGCTTCATTAATTTTCTCAGAAACGGTATCTAATTTTATCGCTTTAAAAATTCGTTTTAAAACAAAGGTGGTTACTTTAATGATTATCCAGCCAAATATAATAACGATGAACGCTCCAAATATTCCTGGTAATGCAGATGCAATATCTTTAAATATATTACTTAATGAATCAAAGGTGAGCTCTTTCCACTTATCAACTGTTTCCATATATAGCTATTTCTACTTTTAATTTTACTCGGTTTTCGATTTCGTTTTTAACATCCCTTCAATGATAGCGGCAAAACTACCTGTAAACAGACCAGTCAATTCCATAATCAACTTAGCCGTAGCAACATCTTCCATAACTTTTTTACGTAGTTCTGGAGGAACATCCTTAAGATCTCCTTGTAAGTTTTTAAATGGATTTTTGTCCTGTTCTAACATTTAAGGTAGGGTTTTATAAATTTCCGTAACTTTTACCTTTGCTCTTTTGAGCCTCATTTTTATAGCGCTAGATTTTAATTCTAATATATCTTCCAACTCTTTGATCGATGCCCCGTCTTGATATTTTAACAACAAGATAGATTTATCTTCTGGATCTAAAAGCTCCAAAGCTTTTTTAAGTTTATCCACCTGCATCTGTAAAAGCAGATCATCTGTTACATCTACTGGTACATCTTCTTGATTATCAAATTTTACAGAATTATCATTAATCTTTCTTTCCTTGTTTCTATTTACATAATTAACACAAAAATTATAAGTAAAGGAATATAGCCAAGTAGAAAACTTCGATGTTCCTTTAAAAGAGCCCAGTTTCACGTAAAGCATTAGAAATATATCTTGGGTTAAGTCTTCTGCCTCTTTATTAGATTTAGCGAACCCCAAGCATTTATTATATACTAGTTTAGAATACCTATCATAAAGTACGCCAAAGAGCATCGAATCATTATTAGAAACAATCTGTTCTATTAATTCTAAATCAGTGTATTTTTCATGTACACTATCAGAAACCGATTTTTCACTGAATTGGTTTCCAATTATAATAAAACATAGCTTCTTAAGAAATGTCACTTTGGTATATTGTTTACAAAAAATAAAAGTAGGTTAAAGATCCTGTAATTGATATATTTACTTGAAAATCTGCTAAAAATGAAAAAATTAATTATCCTTTCTATTCTTATCTCAAGTGTATTTATAGGGTGTAAAACCGACAAAAAAGAGCCTAAAATTTCAGTTTCCGAAGATAAGGAATTGACAGTTCTTGAAAAAATTGCCAATGCAAATGGTTTTGAAAACTGGAATGATGTGGAAAGCATTAAGTTCACTTTCAATGTAGATAGAGATGCCGAGCATTTTGAACGCACTTGGTTATGGAAAACTAAGTCTAACGATGTTACTATGATGACCAGGCAAGATACAATCTCATACAACAGAAAATCGGTTGACAGCACCATGGCGGCAACAGATGGAGGGTTTGTAAATGATAAATTTTGGTTATTGGCTCCTTACCAATTGGTTTGGGATCAAAAAAGTTTCACCTATAAGCATACAGAAAATGTAGAGGCTCCAATTAGTAAAGCCTCTATGCATAAATTAACTACAGTCTATGATAATGACGGAGGCTACACGCCTGGCGATGCCTATGATTACTATTTTGGTGACGATTTTATCATCAAAGAATGGGTATATAGAAAAGAGAATCAATCTGAGCCTAATATGACAACTAGTTGGGAAGATTATAAAGAGTTAAAAGGTTTAAACATTGGTATGATGCACAAAAGACCTGATGCTGATTTTTCATTATACTTTACAGGTGTTGTGGTTGAATAGTTTGGTATATAATTTGATGTTTTCAATATTGTTATAATCAACTTATGAGATTATCATTATTTGCTCTATTCTTATTTTCGCTATTTGGATATTCTCAAAATAGTAAAACTGCTATTGTTTTAGATAATGCCGACAACACTCCTTTAGAATTTGTTGGTATTTATAATGGCAAAGACCACACCATGACCAATGCAGATGGTCGATTTCAGTTTTCATCATCTTTAGACTCCGTGACTATTTACAGAGTTGGCTATGATAAACTACGTACCACATTTAAAAAAGTAGGCGATACTATCTACCTCAACAAAAGTGTATTAGAACTAAACGAAGTTACGGTTACAAATGAAAAAACATTATGGCAAAAAGTAGGAGATTCCGTAGATTCTAATTACCCAATCTACCCTTATAAAGAGAAATTTTTATTGAGAGGTGTACTACGATATAATGGTGAAATTACCCGCATACAAGACATTCAAGGTAAGTTAGAAAGAAGAACACTTCTGTATACTAAAGAAATTGACCCCGACAAGAAAGATTTCAAAGTAGAGTTAACCAATATGCGTAAAGTAGGTTTGGTTAAAGACGAAAATGATGTCTACTTTATTTTCGAATCGTTCCATAGTTTATTTATGAACCTAATACCAGTAAATGCTACCGGAGATAATTTTGATCTGACCGAATCTACTTTTGATAATGGTAAAAAAATCAACATAAATTTTCAATCTAAATCCTCAATTGAAAATGAGGATTTTTCGGGTCATTATATTATAAATACAGAAAACTATGCGATAGAACGGTTTAAAATGTCCGTTGTGTTAAAAAACAAGCCTTTTCAGGAAAGTGGAAAAAAAATAAGATTCAGAACGGTATCATTTGATAAAGAAATATCGCTCTCCAAAACCTCCAACACAGGTAAATATTATATAGCCTCCGCAAAATATGATGTTAAAGTTGAATTGACAGATGAGGATAAGTCATTTACCTCTTTCTACGATATATCTTTCATTTTAACCACATCAGAGAACGAAGGGGATTTTGATGTTAAGAAAAACGTTAGCACGTCTAAGGACCTATTTAAAATTAACTACCCTTACGATCAAAGTTATTGGAACGCACAAAATCAATTGCTTTTAACTGATGAGATGTTAGATTTTATTGAAAAAGTACAAGATCCTAGCAACGAGTTTAAAGTTAGAAGTAACATTAAAAATTAATATAACTCCTCTAAAACCTAAGCCTTTTTTCGCTTTAACATTAGTGTAAATAAAAGGATAAGAAATCCGCATGCAAGCAACACTACAAAACTTCGGGTAAGGCTGTAGTTTTCTGCCAAAAATCCTAAAATTGGGGGTGCACATAAAAAACCGGTGTAGCCTGCTCCTGCAATGAATGCTATGCCTTTAGATGAATCTATTCCCTTTACATTCCCTCCTATTCTAAATACTTCGGGTACCATTACAGAAAAACCCAATCCGTTTAACGCAAAACCTAGTATGCTAAAATAGGTATTTCCCGTAAGGACTAAAAAATACCCTATTATAGCTAAAATGGCACCTATGCCTACTATTTTAATAGATCCAATTTTGTCACTGATACCATCTCCTAAAAACCTACCTAAAGTCATGGTCACTTGAAAGCCTAAAAATCCTAAACCCCATAAAGCTTCTGGAGCCAAAGCAATTTCCTTTAAATAAAGTCCGCTCCAATCTACAATTGCTCCCTCACTACCCATAGCTACAAAAGATATAAGACCTAATAACAAAAGAGGTTTAAGTAAACCAAAGCTAAATGGTTCGTTTTCGATTTCTTCGGCAACTTCAGAGAAATACTGACTTCTAAATTTAAAATTGACCACTAAAACCAATAAAACAGCAATAGACATGTGCAATACAGGATTTGACAACGGACCAATTAAAAAACTACCTAAGCCTGCCAAAACTCCTCCAAGACTAAAAAAACCATGTGATGCTGCCATAAATTTCACCTTGTCTTTTTTCTCTATTTCGGTAACCAACGTATTCATAGAAATATCTGTAACACCATTAGATGCCCCAAATAAAAACAAAGCTCCCATGAGAATGTAATAATTAGGTGCTAATAGCGGTAACATAGCAGATGCACAACTCAATAAGACTCCGTAGAAAGTAGTCTTACCAACACCAAACTTATTTATTATCGCCGAAGCAAATGGAAAAATAGTAAACACCCCTAAAGCCAAAAAGAAAATAGCAATTCCCAATTCAGATTTACTGATTTGCAATGCATCTTTAACAGTAGGTATATATATTGCCCATGTACCAAAAAGTATATTAATACTGGCAAATACCCAAGAGGGACCAAAATACCTAGCATTACCTAATATTAAACGTAATGACTTCATTTACAAATGATTGTTGGTTAACAAATTAAAGCATTTAATTTGCGAGAACTCCTGCTTTTAAAATTTGCCCAAAACGATACATATCTTCATAAGACGAGTAAAAAGGTGCTGGTGCCAATCTTATTACATTAGGTTCGCGCCAATCTGTTACTACACCATTTTCCATCAAATAATTAAAAAGAGATTTCCCTTGCCCATGTAAGAATACAGATAGCTGACAACCTCTCTCTTTTGGTGTAATAATTTCAAAAGAACTATCGACTTCTTTATCAATTTCATGTAGAATATATTCTAAATAAGCGACTATTTGATTTCTCTTTGTAATCAACTTGTCCATACCTACTTCTTCAAACATAGTAAGTGATGCTAAATAAGGTGCAACAGAAAGTATTGGAACATTACTTATTTGCCATGCATCTGCATTTTCCATAGGCTCGAACTCGGGCTTCATGAGAAATCTGGTTTCTTTTTTTGTTCCCCACCAACCTTCGAATCGTTGAATATCCTTTTTATTTAAATGCTTTTTATTCACGTAGATACCCGATGCATTTCCTGGACCACTGTTCATGTATTTGTAACTACACCATGAGGCAAAATCGGCATCCCAATCATGTAACTTCAATTCTACATTACCAACAGCATGTGCCAAATCCCAACCAACGTTGGCACCGACAGCTTTTCCTGCTTTTGTTATGGTTTCCATATCCATCACCTGACCGTTGTAATAATTTACACCGCCAATTAACACAAGTGCTAGTTCATCGCCTAACTCCTCTATTTTCTCAAGAATATCTTCGGTTCTCCAATGATGCTCTCCATCACGCTTTTTAATCTCCACGATAGTTTCATCAGGATCTAGACCATGAAACCTAACTTGACTTTGAAACATGTATTGATCACTTGGAAATGCCTTTTCTTCACAAAGAATTTTAAACCTTGTTTTTGTAGGGTTGTAAAAAGAAACCATCAATAAATGTAGATTCACGGTCAAGGTGTTCATCACTGAAACCTCTTCTGGTAATGCGCCTACAACTTTCGCTAAAGGTTCTGCCAAACGCTCATGATAATCCCACCATGGTTTTTCTGCATAAAAATGACCCTCAACGGCTAGTTCGCCCCAGTCTTTCATAACCTCATCTACAAATGACTTGGTTCTTTTTGGCTGTAGCCCTAGCGAATTACCCGTGAAATAGATGACTTCTTCCCCGTTGATTTTAGGAAAAATAAACTCATCCCTGTATGTTTTTAAATTGTCCTTTGCATCTAAAGACTGTGCAAACTCCAACGTATTTTTAAATTCCATAGCTAATTTTATATAAAAGTAATCATAAGCCTATAATTTAATAAGCCCAAAACAATAATTGACCTTTAAGATTCTGTTCTTAACCGCATTTCTATCATATGCCTATTAAACCCTACTTTCTCATAGGCTCTAATAGCTGGTTCGTTTTCGCTGTACACATGTAATCTTATTTCCGTTAAACCATACGCAGTACACCAATCTTTTAAACCACTAACAATTTTTCCATTTATACCCTTACCTCTATAATCGGGATCTGTATACATAAAACCCAAATAGGCAAAAGTCTCATGATCTAAATAATGTCTGGCAGGTTTCTCCAAGGCATAACCCGTAGCTACTATTTTATCTCCATCACACGCAACTAACACAATGGCTCTAGGGTTTGCCATTAGTGCATTTAAATCATAATAGGTAACATCGGCTTCCTTTATAGTAGGATCAAAAGGGCGCTCTGCTTTGACCACTCCTTGCTCATATTGTAATAATACTGGCAAATCGCTATCTACCGCTTCCCTAATCGTAATTTCACTTTTCATCTCTTCCCTATTTTGAGTCCATTAAATTAAGGCTTAAAACCCTATTTTTGCAAAAAGAAACGCATGCATTTTCTATCACCACTTTTAGAAAGCTATTTAGCAGACCATTCGCAAGAAGAGCCTAAGTTACTTCAAGAACTTACGCGCGAAACTCATTTAAAAGTAATACAGCCACGTATGCTTACCGGGCATTTTCAAGGGCGTGTATTAAGTTTATTATCCAAGTTGATAAATCCTGTTAATATTCTTGAAATTGGCACCTATACCGGTTATTCTGCTTTATGCCTTGCAGAGGGTCTACAGAAAGACGGACAATTACATACCATCGATGTAAATGCAGAACTAGCCCAAATACAGCGTACCTTTTTTGACCGTAGCGATTATGGTTCACAAATTATACAACATGTAGGTAATGCATTAGATATTATACCAAAGCTTGATATTACTTTTGATCTTATTTTTATAGATGCAGAGAAAAAGCAGTACGACAATTTTCTAGAAGCGGTTTTACCTAAAACAAAATCGGGATCTGTAATACTTTCAGATAATGTGCTGTGGTCAGGTAAAGTAGTTGAGCCTTTGGACCCTAAAGATGTTACTACAAAGGTACTTTTAGACTACAATAAAAAATTAAGCGAACATCCTTTATTAGAAACAGTTTTGTTACCTATACGTGATGGTCTAACTTTAAGTAGGGTAAAATAAGTAAACCGTACAACCTATAAAACAACCAAGCTGATACGGTGCCTACGAAAGCTCCTACCATTAAATCTATAGGAAAATGCACGCCAACATATACTCTACTCATGCAAAACAATATAGGCCATAGGTAAAATAGATATACCCATTTAAAATGATGCCTTAAAAATAATACCGTTATGGTCGTAATGGAGAAGGAAGATGAAGCATGACCAGAAAAAAAGCTGAATCCGGATGGGCTTCTTAGAATACGAATTAGTGTATTTAATTCTTCATCATTATTAGGTCTTAACCGCTCAACAACATTTTTAGTCAAATCTGTTAAAGTAGCTACAAAAGCTGCCATAATTAATATGGTCAAAATCATGGTTATTGCCTTACGTTTTGGGAACTTAACAAAGAACAAAGCAATGATCAGTACAAATAATGGAATCCAAGGTGGAAATTTGGTCACCGTAGACCAAAAAGTATCATATTGCTCTATACCAAGACTGTTAAGATAGACAAAGGCATCTCGATCCCATTGTAAAATCTTATCTAACATAGAAGATTACTTTCTCTTTACACTGCCGGTAACATCATTGATGTTCTTGCTAACGTCGCTAATTTGCTTTTTGACGTCATTACCTATACCAGAACTAATATCTTTTTTCATATCATCGATATCTTTTTTGATATCCGTAACGAAACTAGTATCGATACCCTGCTTATCGGCACTTTTCTGAATTTCTTGTTTAATATCTTCGGTAGCATCTTTTAGTTGACGCATACCTTTACCTAATCCCTTCGCGATATCAGGAATTTTGTCGGCACCAAAAACCATCACTACGATAAACATAATGAAGAAAATTTCTGCGCCACTTATAAATAATGAATACATAGCAATCATACTACAAATATAAACAAGTTTAGTATCGAAATTAAAAAAGCCTCGTATAACTACGAGGCTTTTTTTAAAAATAATTTTATGAATTATTCTCCTTTAATTCCTTCTTTCATTTTATCGAAATCGCTCTCTTGCTCTTTCTTTGGCCAGCTATTGTTTGTTGTATCAATATCTGCCGTTTCCATTTTAGGATCAATGTTAACTCCTGTAAGCTCAGTAGTAGAAGAAATAACCATACTTACTTCTTTACTGTTCTTTCTCCAGATTTCTGGAGGATAGGTTACATTTTTAACCGAACCATCTGCATACGTATACTCTACGATCAATGGCATCGGTAAACCACCTGGACTGTTATACGTTACTTCGTAAAAATACTTTGGTTCTTTAACCGCTGCTCTTTCTGCCGCAGTCATGTTATCCATCATAAATTCTTTTAAAGTTTTAGAAGATTCCGATGGTAAATTATCCTTTAGTTCAGGAGCTACCATACCAGCATCGTCATATTCCTCTAAATAAACCATTGGTCTTAAATTAGACTCAGGTATACCACGTTCCGCTAAATACGCTTGCATTTTTTTATTCGGCTTATCGCTTACATAATATTTTTTAATATCCTTTACTGCCAAATCTACATAGTCAGTAGTATAGAACCAACCTCTCCAGTACCAATCTAAATCTACGGCAGAAGCATCTTCCATAGTTCTAAAGAAATCTTCAGGAGTTGGGTGTTTAAACTTCCAACGATGAGAATATGTTTTAAAAGCATGGTCAAATAACTCACGCCCCATAACAGTTTCTCTTAATATATTTAATGCCGTTGCAGGTTTTCCATATGCGTTAGGCCCTAACTGAAATACATTCTCTGGGTTAGACATAATTGGTGAAATAGTACTTTGATCACCACTCATATAAGGTACGATCTTCGCAGGATCACCTCTTCTAGATGGGTATTTATCGTTTGGTGCAATAGCGGTAGGATATGCTTCACCAAATTCTTGCTCTGCCATGAACTGCATAAAAGTATCTAAACCTTCATCCATCCATCCCCATTGACGCTCATCTGAGTTTACGATCATTGGGAAAAAGTTATGACCTACTTCGTGTATAATTACACTGATCATTCCGTATTTAGTTCTATCAGAATAGCTACCGTCCGCATTTGGTCTACCGTAGTTCCAACATATCATCGGGTACTCCATACCCTGATTTTTTGCGTGCACAGATATTGCCTTTGGGTAAGGGTAATCGAAAGTATGTGACGAGTACGATTTTAACGTATGCGCAACTGCTTTTGTAGAATACTCTTCCCATAAAGGGTTACCTTCTTTAGGGTACATAGAAACAGCCATAATATCTCTGTTTCCTAATTTAACGGCTTGCATATCCCAAATGAACTTTCTTGATGTTGCAAATCCGAAATCACGAACATTTTCTGCCTTTAGCTTCCATGTTTTTGTTTTCTCAGAAAATCCTTTTTCTGCTGCTTCCGCTTCTGCTTGAGTTACAATGATAACAGGTTTGTCATAAGACTTTTTAGCCTGCTCGTAACGACTCATCATTTCTTTTGTATATACCTCTTTTCTATTCTGAAGTACTCCTGTACCATCTAAAATATGATCTGCAGGCACAGTTATGTTTACTTCATAATCACCAAATGGTAGTGCAAATTCTCCATTGCCCCAAAATTGATGGTTCTGCCATCCTTCTACATCATTATAAACTGCCATTCTTGGAAAGAATTGAGCGATTACATAAGCTCTGTTTCCATCTTCCTTAAAAAATTCATAACCAGATCTAGCTCTGTTTACGGTATGATCAGGAATGTTGTAGTTCCACTTGATATCAAAAGAAAATTTATCTCCACTTTTTAATGGTGTAGCTAAATCTACACGCATCATAGTAAAGTTAATAGTAAAAGGCAAAGCCTTACCCGAAGCATCTTTTACGTATTCTATATTGAAACCACCATCAAAAGGCTCGGTCATATAGTTACCTACAAAAGCTGCCGGCTGATCCCCTAGAGATATACCGCTTCCATTTTTTAAGGCTGCTTTAGAATCTTTTGTTCTAACATTCTGATCTAATTGCACCCATAGATACTCAAGATCGTCTGGTGAATTATTTGTGTAAGTAATCGTTTCTTCTCCAAATATTTTGGCATCCTTATCATCTAAACGAATGTCCATTACATAGTCTGCCTGCTGCTGATAATAATCAGGACCCGGAGCTCCAGATGCTGATCTGTAGGTATTGGGGGTTGCAAATTCTTCGTATAGTTGTTTAAACTTACTCTGGTTTTCGTGCCCAGCTTCCTTTTCTTTAGTTACCGACTCTTGTGCAAAAGTTGCAGCGGTAAAAAGGAATAAAATAGACGCAAATGCATACTTTACTCTTATCATTACTTAGTTATTTAGTACGGGAAAATTAAAGTTTTTAAAGGGATATCTTAATAAATGTTACAAATTTAACATTCCTTTAGGACGTGATTTCACTAGAACGTGGCTCTTTTTCTTCCCATTTATTTTCATATGAACCACATTTTGTTGGTCATCATATATATCTGTCAGAACCTCATTCTCAATAGCAATCTGCTTTAGGTCTTTAAGCGGAATATTTGGAACTTCTAAATAACACAAAACCATATCTGTATCATATTTACTCCCTATAAAATCATACTTTACCGTTTCACCATTAATCTCTACCAAAAATTTGGTTCGCAAATATTTCTCTAGATACTCTTTATCCATATCAGATTCCTGATCAGAGCCTAATTTCGCAGGAAACCCGTAGCGCTCCTTAATTACCGAATTAATATCATCTATAAATACCCGAGTAATAATCTGCACAGATTCATCCTTTATTGAATAATCTACATTGGTAACGCTAATGTAAAATTTATGCGCCCCAGCAAATGCAAATAGAGGGAGTATCATTAATAAAAATACCGATCTAACAATCTTCATATTGTTTTGTTTAATAACATCTTTGCAAACCATATGCCAAAGATAACGCCCCTAATCTAAAGAATTATTCTCTCGATACAGGAGGCTTTTTTGTCGAAGATATTCCCATATTTCTAGCTCGCTATGGGTGTCCACAATTTGCTGAAACCTGGGGTCAACTTCGCAGTAATATAGAAAATCGTCTATTTTATCTATGGGAATCAACAGTTGTTTTAGGTAAACACTATCCTCGTAAAATTCCCTTACACGCTCTGTTCTGTCATAGAGTTTATTTCGCTCTACACGTTTTTTAAGCATTTTGGTGCGCCCAGTAATTGCATTTATTAAGGGATCAAAACTCATTATCGGACTAGCTGTTGCCGCACTAAGCTCCCGCTCTGCCTTTGTTGGTATTTTTACATATGCATTGGGCAAACCTAAAGTAGATGCTGTAACAATAGGATCTAAATCTAAAGTGGACAAATCTGCCAATAGATTTCCACTAAGGCTATAAGGTGTAACGGTAACTTCATCCAATTCCGTCAAGGCATCTTCTAACCCAACAGAAATAAACTTGCTATCTAAAATTGCGATACTGACCACTACTATCTTCTTTTTGTATTGTATAGCAGAAAACTCCAGGGTATCCAACATTTGTACAGGTATGGTAAAAAAACCATTCTCATCTGTAATTGTTGCTCTTTGAGAAGTTAGGTTAAGAACATGTGTAGCGGCAACGTCTCCGTCATCACTATACACCTTACCTTCTAACCTTTTAGGTTCACCTAATTGTGCGAATACAAAGACGCTAGAAAAGAGAAAAAAAATAAGGAGTTTACTCCTCATTTAAATCTTTAAGAAAAGTTTTACTATGATTAACCAAAGCATCTATCAACTGAAATTCGTTCTCTTTTCTAAGTAACGTTTGTGCAGGCATTCTGGCATCACAATAATATAAAAACTCATTTATTTTATCTTGTGGTATTTGTAGATCAACCACAAAAAAGGAATCGTCATAAACTTGACGCAATACTTCACTAACTTTTAATTTTGGTCTTTCTTCTTCAGTTTCATCTTGAGATTTAAAAATAGCTCTAAAAATATTTACGAAATTTAAACCGTCTTGCATTCCCCTATCTGCTTGAGACATGGCTATATTCTCTACCCCTGTACCTCGATCAATTTCATATTCGTGCTGCTTAAATTCTTCGTTCTTCATTGCTAAAAAACGCTCTTGCTGTTCTGGGGTAATTACCACCTCGTCTAGTTCTGTCACCTTCTCGTTTACCTCAACTACTAAGCGATTATTAGCTAGTATTTCTTCAGTAACCGTCACTACTTTAATATTATAGTTGATAGCTGTAAAAACAAGCTGATCACCAACTTTTACATTAATTCTAAATAGTCCTTTATCATTGGTTATTGTGGCACGTTCTGCTGTTGAATTAATTACATTTTCATTGGGCACGCCAATGTTCATGTAAATTACCGACCCGTTTAAAGGTTGTCTTGTATCATCTTGCGAAAAGCCTGATACTGCTGTAAATAATACTAGTAAAAAAAGTAATTTTTTGGTCATTTAGTGTGTGTTAATTCTGAAAATTCCCTGTTCATAGGATATTCAAAAGATAAAGAAAAGATTTGTAATCTTTATAAAAAAAAACCCGTCAATAAATTTTTGTTAATTTCTTCAACGCCTTCAGTTAAATATGCACCTACCGTTTACTTAATTTAGACGCCGAAATTGAACCCATTGAACGAGAATTGATGTTCTTTAACCCATTACCCTACTATTTCAACTTATAAATAAAGGGTATTAAGAAGATAATTCTATTTTTGTTTATCACTATTTTCTCGTCATAAGACACTAAGTATGAAAGCAATAATTTTATTTATTTTTTTTACTATACTAACCGTACCTGCCGTATTCGGGCAAATTAAAATAGGTGATAACCCACAAAGCATAGACCCCTCTTCGGTTTTAGAGCTGGAAAGCACTTCTAAAGTGTTCGTGATTACACGCGTAACTACGTTAGAAATGGAAGCTATTATCCCACTACGTGGCGGTATGGTCTACAATACAGATACCGAGTGTATTAATTACTATGACGGTACGCAATGGGTTAATTTGTGCGATGCCGTAAATTTCACCATTACCAATGATCCAATCATTAATACAAGAAGTACAATAGAAATTACCGAATCTGCAGATGGTTATAACTTAGAAGTTGCCAAAAACAGTATTTTAGGTGACAATATTATTGATGGTGGTATTGGACCAGATGACATTCAAGATAACTCTATAACCCAAGATAAATTAGCTGCTGAGTCTGTTGGTTCTAGTGAGCTTAGACAAAATTCTGTCGGAACAGAAGAAATTAGAGACGGTAGCATTGCGCCTGCCGATATTGCTAACTTTTTACCAGGGCAAGTATTAACTACCGACGAGAACGGAATTGTAAAATGGCAAGATTCTGATGAACTTTACGATCTTACTTTTAATAAATTAGACAACACCTTAACAATTTCTAGATCTACCACAGCAGGTGTATCTACAATCGACCTAGCTGCTTTGGTTGGTTCAGATGATCAGCAGTTAACTTTAAAAGATAATATTTTAACATTGCAAGACGGTGGTACACCAATAGATTTAACCACTTATACCAATACAGGTACAGATGAACAAACATTGTCTACCGATGATTCCGCTGGCAATATCTCAATTTTAAATGGTAATGAAATTACTTTAAATGTAGATGATGCAGATGCCAATGCAAGCAATGAAATACAGAATATTGAGGAAGTACTTTCCGTAGGTAATAATGCAAATGGACTATTAATTAAAAATATTGGCACCCCCACAGATGACAAAGATGCTGTAACAAAAGAGTACGTAGATGGTGCTGTAACTGGCGTTGGAGGTGTCATTGTAAGCTCTGCTGCCGGTAACGATATAACAAATAATGGCGGCGCATATTATGATGACGGCGACAATAATAGCCAAAATGAATTACAGGATATAGATTTTGATACAGATAATAATATTCTAACCATTTCCTCACCTTTAACCCCAGGGAAAGTAGTTGATCTAAGTAGTTTAGCCGATGCCACTGTAGTGGATGGAACGGAAACAGTTCTAGAAGGAGGAATTAAAATAGATGTTACTGGAGATGGTTCAAACGATGATCCATATGTTATTAATGCATCACAAGTAATTGATTTGGATAATGGTAAAATACTTATTGGAGGAGATATAAATACCGCAGTAGATGCTTTTGTAAATGGTGATGCCACTATGAACAATGAAGGTTTATTAACCATTAATCCTGGTGTAGTGACCCCTGCAAAAATTGAGCCTGCACAGGGAGCACTAACCGAAGATCAAGTTTTAATTACCAATAATGTTACTGGTGTTGTTGAATGGGCGAATTTTCCACCAGGTGGAGGTGCCGGAGATGATGATCAAAATGCTAGCGAAGTATCCTATGACCCTGCAGCTTCAGGATTAACAGCAACTAACACACAAGCAGCTATTGATGAATTGGCTGGCAGTGGTTTTGTTGATAGCGACGAGCAGAACGATACAGAAGTTGACCTTTTGACCGCCATAGATATTGATGGTGACGGAACAAACGAAACTAACGTACAGGAAGCCATCGCAGCTTTACAGAATATAGGTTCTGACGACCAGAACGATACAGAAGTTGATCTTTTGACCGCTATAGATATTGATGGTGACGGAACAAACGAAACTAACGTACAGGAAGCCATCGCAGCTTTACAGAATATAGGTTCTGACGACCAGAACGATACAGAAGTTGACCTTTTGACCGCTATAGATATCGATGGCGACGGAACAAACGAAACTAATGTACAAGAAGCCATCGCAGCTTTACAGAATATAGGTTCTGACGACCAGAACGATACAGAAGTTGACCTTTTGACCGCTATAGATATTGATGGTGACGGAACAAACGAAACTAATGTACAAGAAGCCATCGCAGCTTTACAGAATATAGGTTCTGACGACCAGAACGATACAGAAGTTGATCTTTTGACCGCTATAGATATTGATGGTGACGGAACAAACGAAACTAACGTACAAGAAGCCATCGCAGCTTTACAGAATATAGGTTCTGACGACCAGAACGATACAGAAGTTGATCTTTTGACAGCTATAGATATTGATGGCGACGGAACAAACGAAACTAACGTACAAGAAGCCATCGCAGCTTTACAGAATATAGG
>DRFI01000006.1 GCA_011050675.1 Maribacter sp.
CAATGGATAGAGACCTGGTATAACAGAAGAAGAATACACTCCTCTTTGGGATATAAGACTATAGAGGAAATTGAAATAGAATTGTATAATCAAAAAATAGCAGCATGACTCTTATCTAATTGTCCACTTTTTTGTTGCAAGTCCACTCCAAAAGTGGGGCAGGAAAGCTTGCCTTGCCATCATTTGTAAAAAACATGGTCCATTACTTGAAAAGCACTTCTCCAGTGCACAGAAAATTCACGTTCAACTTCTAGCTTAGCATAAAAAAAGCCCCTTAAAGAGGCTTATATCGATAGTTGTTATCTCTAATCAAAGGCTTGTGCAACGGTTACCGTTGTTATGCGCTGGCTTTCTACGTTCAATTTGTCTAACCAAATTCAATTATAGCTTTTTCTAAATTCTAATGGTGTCATTTCTGTTTTTTTCTTGAATAATTTCCCAAAAGATTGTGGATGTTCAAAACCCAATTCGTAAGCTATTTCATTAACGGACAGCTCGGTAATTGATAGCTTTTCTTTAGCTAATTGTATTATTTTCTCGTGTATAAATGATTGTGTACTTTTTCCTGTGATTGTTTTTAAAAGCCTAGTTAAATAATTTGGCGAGATATTTAGTTTATTAGCTATTTTTTCGACAGTTGGTAATCCATTTAATGCCAACTCTTCGTCACTTAACAAGTCATTTAATACAAATTCAAAATGTTCTAAAATTGTATGATTAGACTTTTTACGAGTGATAAATTGACGTTGATAAAAACGCCTTGAATACGTTAGTAATAGCTCTAAATTAGAAATAATAACGTCTTGACTAAAATTATCAATATTTGAGTTGTATTCTTGATGAATATCTTCCATAATTCGAATAAGCATTTTTTCTTCTTTTTCTGAAAGATGAAGCGCTTCTTTTAATTGATATTCAAAAAAGTCATACGTTTTAATTTTGTTAGCTAAAGCTGTGTTCCACAAAAAATCTGGATGGAAGATAAGCAACCACCCAGAATGATTTAGTTTGCTAGCGTTTTCAACTTCAATAGACATTACTTGATTAGGTGCAACAAATGCTAAAACGCCTTCGTCAAAGTCATATTCTTGTTGCCCATACTTCATTTTACCATCATACAAACGTTTTAATGCGATGCAATAAAAACCGTGTGTAACATTTAATGAAGTACCAGCTTTATGTTTAACATCTGCAAAATTAATGACACTCACTAACGGATGTAGTGGTTTTGAAAGGTTATTAACTTTATGGTATTCGTTAATACTATTAATATGAACAATTTCTCTTAACATTTATGATGTTTATTTATTATACAATGTAGCAAATTCATTTGCAAAATCTGAAAGACTTTCTCTACCCATTTTAGATGGTTTATTATTGTTGTAATTTTCAGTGAGTCTGCCATTTTCAAGACTGTGATACATTTCAGTAAATAGACTAGCTATATTAGCAGGTATTCCACTTTGTTGCATTCCTTTTTTTACGTCTTCATCTGAGACTATTGTCCACTTCAAATCTGATATCCCAATTGCTTTACCTAATGTAGTTGCAATTTCCTGTCCTGTGTGTTCTGAACTTGCTATATATTTAAAAAATTCACTTTTATTGTTTTCCAATTCTTGGGTAGCAATCTCTGCAATGTCTTTTGGTGAAACAAGTGGAAATTTAGTAGAACCATAGTTAGCTAAAATTTGACCTGTATATCTTATCATATCAACATAATTGTTGAGATTATAATAAAAATAAGTCGGTCTTAAAATTGTCAAATTTATTTTCGGTACTTGTTTAATGATTTCTTCTGAAAAATGAGAACCTAATATTGAGCCTGTCCCGTAATTTAGATGAGCTCCGAAACTACTTAAAAGTACAACTCTGTAAACTCTTGTTTTTTCAATTGCTTTCGCGAAGTTCGTACTTATTTGTCTGTAATATTCTCTAATATCAGGTTGTGAGTAATCAGGTGGGTTCATTAAGAAAACAGCATCTGCTCCAGAAAATGCTGAAACTAAAAACTCTGTATCTTGTAAAGAACCTATTAGTGGTTTACCATTTATATTTTCAATTTCCGCCTTTCTCTCTAACGAGTGGCTTATAATAGTTACTTCGTGACCGTTTTTGATAAGATTTTCGGCAAGTGTTTTTCCGATATTCCCTAGTGAACTTGTAAGTGTTATTTTCATTTTATTTAATATTGTGTTAGATACAAAGGTTAAATAACGATTATAAACTTATGTAGTCAGATGATGCTATTCACAAGCCAAATCTGATAATTACTTATGTTTGATATTAAGCACGGATTTTTTCAGCTTGCGCATAACGTCTCGTATAAGAAACGTAGGGCAGTTAAAAAGCACTTTCGTTTCGGTTTATTACTTAGCTAAATATAAATATTTTGCTTTTATCTTTTCTACTATAAACGACAAATTTTATATTTAGCGGACTTTGTTAATATGCACAGAACTTTCGATTTAGCACAAACGCCCTATGTTTTTTTATACATCTTAAGTTTGATTCTCAGTAAATTGTTGCTATAACTAGAAAGAACAAAAGAGAGAATTAAGGTTACTTTATACGGTGAAGCTTCAGACTTCGACAACATTGATAATCCTCTCTCTTTTACTACTTAGATCACGTTCAGTTCTGTGAGACTTTAGATCTCGTTTTCAAGTTGTTGTGAAACCAGTAGCTAGTTCTTTCATAAAATATTTCTTATGAATAAATATAAAGAAACTTTTGGAGTTGACATTAGTAAAGATGTCTTTGATGTACATGGTAGTAACAAAGGTCATGACCAGTATAAGAACGATGAAATTGGATTTAAGAAATTCCTTAAGGAATTACCTAAAGGTTCATTGGTCGTTATGGAAGCTACCGGATATTATCATTACAGACTTGCACAGTTTCTTTACAAAAATGGAGTAGTAGTTTCAGTAGTAAACCCATTATCTGTCAAACGTTTCATTCAAATGAAACTTGCCAAGGTAAAAACGGACAAGAGCGATGCCAAGGCTATATGTGAATATGCCCTGATCAACGAGGTTCCTATTTACAATGCCTTGACGGATACCCAGAGCGAATGTTTACAGTTGTTCCGGCTATTGGATACCTATTTAAAACAACGTACGGCAACCAAGAACAAAATACATGGGGAAGCAGTTTTGGGGATACCTTCAAAGTTTGTTTATCGTTCCTTGATACGTAACAAGAAACAGCTCAATAAAGAGGTAGCTGCTATCGAATCAAAGATTCTATCATTGGTGAAAGAGGACCAACAGGAGCAATTGACCTTGTTGATATCAATACCTGGTATAGGTCAAAAGACCGCATTATTTTTAATAGTGGTCACCGATGGTTTCAACAAGTTCGAAACCGCAGCACAGCTTTGTAGTTACGTTGGTATAACCCCAACGATACGTGAGTCGGGGAGCAGTGTAAGAGGTCGAGCGAGAATAAGTAAGGTCGGCAATAGAAAGCTTCGTAATCTATTGTTTCTATGTTCTTTCAATGCCTGTAAACACAACAAGGCATGCAGAGAGGTATATGAGCGAATCGTGAACAAGGGTAAGAGCAAGAAACTGGCTCTGATAGCAGTTGCCAACAAACTACTGAAACAGTCCTTTGCTATCGCAAAATCTGGCAGACCATATGATGAAACCTACGTTTCTGTATTGCCTAGATAAATAGCAGATAAATTGAATAAAAAAAGCTCAAGAATCTGATTTTAGAATCTATGAGCCTAGAATAATATTGTCTCAGATTAAAGAAGAATTTGCTTGTTTTTTACCTCAGTTCTTTGTTAGGCATTCGTTTTTATTTTTGAACACCTTAATTACTTAACTACGGTAACTTCTAATTCTACTTTTAATGTTTCAAAAAGGCTTTTTACTTCCAATAGTGTACTTGCTTGTTTTATATTATGTTTAGTTATCCAATTTTGAAAAACATCAAAACAAGTAAAAAGTTCTTCGGATGAAGTTGTATAAATATTTAATCTCACGATATTTTTACAATCATATCCAGCTTCGGTAATAACTTTTTCTAAATTCTTTATAGATTCAATTAGTTGGGTTTTCATATTTCCCGTGCTTGACTTTCCATCAGCATTTATAGCTGTTTGTCCAGAAATATAAAGAGTTCCTTCCGGTTTTGTTACTTCAATTGCCTGTACATAGCTTCTTTCATTTTGCCATTCCCAAGGATTAATTACTCGTTTTTTCATTCGATTTTCTTTTTTGTTTTGTGATAATAAAGATGTAGTCGTTAATAATATAATTGCTAGTATTTTTACTTGGTTTTTCATATCACAAATAGACGAATGTTATCATTTTTAAAACGTGACAAACATCACAATTATAAGTAAGTGAAAACTTTAAGAAGAAAATCGACTAAGTGTCTCGCGTGAAACACCTATATATGAAGCTAATAGGGTTTTAGGAACTCTTTGAAATAACAAAGGGTATTGTTTAAGTAATTGTTCATATCGTTCCTTTGCATTTGAAGTTAGAAAAGATAAAATTCTATTTTGCGAAGCAATATGCCCTGAGTTAGATTTTTTGAGAAAGAATCGCTCCATTTTAGGCAATTCCATGGATAGCTTTTCATAATCCTTGAGACTAATTGAAAATACAGTAGTATTTTCAATACATTGCAATGACATTTTAGCTTTAGATTTTGTGAAAAAAGCCGAAAAATCACTTTCCCACCAATCCTCCATTGCAAATGACACGATATGTTCTTTTCCATTGTTGTCATCAAAAACTAATTTCAAAAGTCCCGAGACAACATAATAGCAGTGATTTACATTTTCTCCTTGTCGAATAAGAAAATCATTTTTTCTATACTTTACATACGAAAAATGGGATAAAACAAAGGAAAATTCCTCATCTGAAAGAGGTGTTAATTTTTCTATATGTTCTTTTAATTTTTCCTTCATTTAAATAACGAATACTAATTTTTGATAGTGTATTTCAATGATGCCTAACGTTCTTGTATATGGGCAGTGCGGATGAAAAAAGTCGACTTCCATTCGGTTGAGCCACAAGCCGATTTTTACAAATTCCGCTTTTTATTTTTTGTTTGTATCAAAAGTCGGATTTGTAAAAATTCGGCGACTTCCAAATATACCTAAACTTTTAATTGAGCGACAACTCCCGCATTGCCTATATATGTTGTGTGTGCCCAGCATGGGCATCTTTAAACTATTAGAAAGATAGTTTATTCATCTAGAGGGTGCAAGTCCCTTATGGGCAGGGGTAACGCCCTGAACCATTAGTAAGCTGCAAGGTCGTTGACCGTGAGGTCAGGACTGAAGGAAGCAGGACTACAAAGCTCGGTTCTGACGTACAGGAACCGTATACGAGGCATAATTGCACGGGTAAGCAAACACATCATTGTAACGCCCAAAGAATATCAAAGTGCATATATGTAGATACGGCAGAGATCGAGTGAAAGAAGATGCAATTACCTGGGGAGGTCTCTATAACCACGGGCTG
>DRFI01000007.1 GCA_011050675.1 Maribacter sp.
CGTTTACCATCGACCGTAATACGGGCATATATGGGTGCGAAATCGTCTTTTTTCTTGGCCATACTCAACCAAAAATGAATACTAAAAGTCTTTGAAGTCTGCATAAACTCTCGCTTTAAATTAATAATCGATTTGTTTACGAAAGCCAAATCGTTGCGAAAGTCAAATCTATTGAATTACCAATGTAGTAAAAATTCTGGTAATAATTTAGGTAACCGAATAGGTAACCTTTGATTTGATAATAAAGCCAATCTCATGATATCAATAAAAATGGAAATCCCTGATTTTCATAAGATTAGCTATAATTTGATGTCTATTGACACCTTTTTTGTCGGGGTGGCAGGATTCGAACCTGCGACCTCCGCGTCCCAAACGCGGCGCGATAACCGGGCTACGCTACACCCCGAATTGGTTATCAAAAAATATGTCTCTCAACATAACGTTGCGGAGAGACAGGGATTCGAACCCTGGGTAAGTGTTTCCACCTACGACGATTTAGCAAACCGTTCCTTTCGGCCACTCAGGCACCTCTCCAGTAATTCTTCAATGAACTGTTGCTCTAAATAGCGGTTGCAAATGTATAAGTATAACTCGTTTTACGCAACTATTTTTGAAGTTTTTTTTCAATATAAAATTACCTGCTTGTTACTCAGGATATTCCACACGCAAATGATAGATATTTCTTAGCTTTTGTTTGAAGATTTTCTTGATTGTTTCAATTTCTTTGAACGTAATATCTGCATTCAAAAACTGATTCGCCTTCATTTGACCTGAAATTATCTTATCTACAAATTCATCGATTATCAAAAAAGTAGGATTTTTTAAACTTTTTGACGCTGCCTCAACAGAATCTGCCATCATTAAAATGGCCGTTTCTCTAGAAAATGGCAAAGGTCCTGGGTATCTAAAATCTTCTTCGTTTACATCTTCTTCCAATTCCTTTTGCTTTTTATAGAAGTAAAATACTAAAGTTGTACCATGATGCGAACGGATAAAATCAATAATTCTATCTGGTAAATTATTCTTTCTAGCTATTTCAATACCCTTTATAACATGATCAATAATAATACGAGCACTATCCTTAGGACTTAATTCGTCATGCGGATTAACATTCGTTACCTGATTTTCTGTAAAATAGGTAGGTTCGTTCATTTTACCTATATCATGATACAAAGCCCCTACTCTAACTAGCATAGCATTCGCTCCAATTTCATTAGCCGCTGCCTCAGCTAAATTGGCGACCTGTAATGAATGATGGAATGTACCCGGTGCCTTGTTAGATAATTCTTTTAAAAGCTTAGAATTGGTATCGGACAATTCTAACAGAGAAACATCAGAAACAAGTCCAAAGAGCTTTTCATAAATATAGATTAATGGCTGTACAAAAAGGGTAATCATCCCATTTAATAAAAACAATCCTAAAGTATACCATTCAATATCACTTAAATCTCCCTCATGAATGGTATGGAATGCTAAATAACCTATAATGTAAATCAGGGTAATCTGCCCTACACTAACGAACAAATTAGCTCTTTTATACAATTCAGAAACAGTAAGGATAGTTACTATACCTGTAATAATCTGAAGAAATATATACTCAAAACTATTAGGCACAACAAAGCCTAATATTAAAATGGTCAATACATGTACAAACAGACCTAGCCTAGCATCAAAAAAAGTTTTTAAAATTAAAGGAAGAATACAAAGCGGGACTACAAATACCAGTTGGTCATTATATTTTATAACCATTGTGGTTATAAATACCATTAAAAGAATATTAAAGAATATAAAGGTTACTTTAACATTATTCTCATAAACTGTTCTTCTATATTTTTTTAGAAATAAGAAAAGCATAATAAGTACTAATGCCACTAAAACGGTATAGCCAATTAAAATATAATAGTAATTGTTTGCCGTCCAAAGTTCTGACTCATATTCAGATTTTAAAGACTCTAATATCTTTAAATTTTCTGCCTCTACTACTTCACCTTTAGCAATAATTAATCGTCCTTCATCCACTGTTCCCCTGGTATAAGAAAGTTTGGACAAGGCTTCGTTTCTTGCCTTTTGCGTAAGGTTATTATCAAAACTTACATTTGGTGTTATAATATCAAAAAACAGCGCTTGCGTTTCTTTCCCGAAAATGGATAAATTATTTTCAGAAAGTATTCTACCTACAAGATCATTAATTTCACTAACCCTAAAAAAATCTGATACTCTAACTTTGCTTGCTTCGTTATCCTTTACTAGAAAAATAAAACTACGTTGAACTTGCTTACCGTTGTTCTGTAAAATTCCTTTAGAATAGACTGAATCTAGTATTACTTTCGAAAAATATTTTAATCGTTTTTTTTGATTTTCCTTAAGTGTAGTATTGCTCCATTTGTCTTCAAACTTCTGCTCGAACGCTTGCACAACATTTTCTACCTCTACTACATCATATCTATAGTACGGTAATTGATTACTTTCAATAACCTGTTTCTCCTTAGCTATTTCAGCATCGGTCTTTTGAATAGAAAAATCAAAAGGAGCATATAGGTTTTCGAATTGCCAAGGTTTCCCTTTTTGAAACTCATATTTAAATTTACCTCCCTTGGGTAAAAAAAACACAATAAAAGCAACAGCCACAACATAGAGTATATATTTGAAAATGAGCGATTGCTGTTTGTAAAGATTATCCAAAAGAAAATTGTATTAGGTTCCTCAAAAATAGAAAATTATAATCTGATATCTAGTAATTGAAACGATATCCCTTGGGTTGCTATAGAATTTAGTAATTTCGTGCTATTAAATTATTAAAAACATGAAAGAGGTCGTTATCGTATCAGCTGTTAGAACCCCTATAGGAAGTTTTATGGGCGGATTGTCAACAATACCAGCCCCAAAATTGGGCGCAGTGGCTATTGAAGGCGCATTGAAGAAAATAAACCTTGACCCTACTTTGGTAGATGAAGTTATAATGGGCAATGTTGTACAGGCAGGAACCGGTCAAGCTCCCGCTAGACAAGCTGCTATTTTTGCAGGTATTCCCAATACCGTACCCTGTACTACCATAAATAAAGTTTGCGCCTCTGGAATGAAGGCTGTAATGCAGGGAGCTCAAGCAATTGCATTAGGAGATGCTCACATAGTTGTTGCTGGAGGAATGGAAAACATGAGTCTTATCCCTCATTATGTTCACATGAGAACAGGTACAAAATTCGGACCTACTTCTTTAGTTGACGGTATGCAGAAAGATGGATTAGTAGATGCTTACGACGAAAATGCAATGGGCGTTTGTGCAGATGCTTGTGCTACTAAATATGAATTTAGTAGAGAAGATCAAGATGCATACGCTATTCAATCATACAAAAGATCTTCTGAAGCTTGGGAGAACGGAAAATTCGATAATGAAGTTATCCCTGTAGCCGTACCACAACGACGTGGAGAACCTAAAATGGTAACTAAAGATGAGGAGTTCAGCAATGTATTCATTGACAAAATTCCTAATTTAAGACCTGCATTTTCCAAAGATGGTACTGTTACCGCTGCAAATGCATCAACCATTAATGACGGCGCTGCTGCATTAGTTTTAATGAGTAAGGAAAAAGCTGAAGAATTGAATTTAAAACCTTTAGCTGTTATAAAAAGTTACGCAGACGCTGCTCACGAACCAGAATGGTTTACTACAGCTCCAGCCAAAGCACTACCAAAAGCGTTAGCTAAATCTAATTTAAAATTAGAGGAAGTTGAATTCTTTGAATTTAACGAGGCTTTCTCTGTTGTTGGTCTTGCAAATATGAAAATATTAGGTCTTAATGACACAAATGTAAATGTTAACGGTGGTGCCGTTTCTTTAGGTCACCCATTAGGATGCTCAGGTGCACGTATATTGATTACATTACTTAATGTTCTAGAACAAAACAATGCTAAAATTGGAGCCGCTGCAATTTGTAATGGTGGTGGCGGTGCTTCTGCTATAATTATTGAAAGATTATAAGCGCATAAAAAAATTACATGCAGTACGGTATTTGTCAGCTAAGCATTATTCCTGTTAGAAGTGCAACAGAAGAAGTATCTGAATTAGTTACCCAACTTTTGTTTGGCGAACATTATAAGATATTGGAAAGTAGAAAAAACTGGTCTAGAATAAAAACAATATCGGATAAGTGCGAAGGCTGGATTATGAACAGTCAATTAACATTTATTCCTGAAAATGAATTTGATTTAATTCAAGAAAACAAGGAGCGTAAATTTGTTACTGAACTAATATCATATGTGGAGGACACTAACGAAATAGCAACACCTATACTAATAGGTTCTAGTATTCCAGATATACCATCATTAGCTGTTAATTTTGAAGGTTCTATCTTAAATTCTGTACAGCCTAAAGATAAGTTGATCAAAACCGCATTACTATATTTAAATGCCCCGGAACTTAAGGGAGGGAAATCTCCTTTCGGCATTGATAGCGCGGGTTTTACCCAAATGGTGTACAGGATAAACGGATACGATATCTTAAGAACTGCAGAAAATCAATCCACTCAAGGTACTGCTTTGAGCTTTGTAGAAGAAAGTGAAGCTGGTGATTTAGCCTTTTTCGATAACGCAAACGGCTTCATTGACCACGTAGGTATTATTATGGAAAACAACTATGTTATTCATGTTAATGGAAAGGTAAGAATAGATCGAATAGACCATACAGGCATATTCAATAATGACCTTAGAACCTACACACATCAATTAAGAGTTATTAAAAAAGTAATATAAAAAAGGCCCTAATTAGGGCCTTTTAATTTGTTTAATGTTTAGGATAATTATTCTCCTAACATCTTCTTCATTTTCATGAAGTTTTCAGTATCACCCATTGCTCCATAGATATTTTTAAGCTGAGTCATTACATTTTCATTATCAGGATTGTTCTTCAATGCATCTTCCAACACATCAGCACCTTGCTTAAACAAACCATCTTTCTTTTCTTTCAATTCATCATATTTAGCAATATCTGCTCTAGAATTACCCAATGAATTCATTTCATCGATCATTCCATTTCCTTCATTAACATAAGTAGTAGAAAGATTTAAATAAGCATTAGTGTATTTAGGGTCTAATTCAATTGCTTTTTTATAAGATACACGTGCATCATCATAATTGTTTTGCTCCATGCTTATTACACCTACATTATAATGTAAATCTGGATTATCTGGAGCCAAAGCGATTGCCTGAGCCATCAATTCCTTGAACTTATCCTTATTCCCTTGATTGAAATACAAGTTAGCTTCATTCAGAATAAGATTTACATCTTCTGGATCATTCTTTCTTGCTGCCTGATAAGCCTCTAAAGCTTTCTCATCTTGACCTAATTGCGTATAAATCAAAGCTGTATTCTTAACAATCTCAGCTTTTTTAGATGGTGTTTTCTCATCTACAGGATTTGAATACGTACCAGATTTTACCATAAGATCACGTTGAACCTTATCCATCTCTTCTACTTCTCCTGATGCTGCGTTTGTAGCTTTATAAACTACATCACTACCATCATACCCTACTTCTTGCAACTTGTTGTAGTAATCCAAAGCCATTTCATAATGACCCCCGTTTACAGCACTACCTGCTGCATAGTATAAATAAGAAGTATCTTTTGGACTAAGCGTATAGCTCATGTACAATTTCTCTGCTGCTTCTTTATACTTATTGTTACCGTTGTCACTTACTGCAGAATTAACCAAATCAGCCGTTAAACCAGCCATATATTGATTTGTTTCAGCTGTATACTTCTGCTTACCAGTTGCCTCTTCTATTTCAATAACCTTCTTAAAGGAAGATGCTGATTTTTCAAATGCATCATTATTTCCTTTCTTAGCTAAATCACTATAAATCTTACCTCTTGTAAAATAGTATTGAGCTTGCGTCTTTTCATCAGCAGCGGCAATTGTACCAGATGCAGCTTCTATTGCTGTTTGAGCAGTAGCCGAATCACCAGATTTTAACGCTTTTTCTGCAGACTTTATCTCGTTTTTTTGAGCAAAACCGACCATTGTAAATGTCAGTGCCGCTACAAGTAATAATCTATTCTTCATTTTTAATATATTAAGTATTAGTGTTTACAATTTATGATTCTTTATCATCGGTATCAGTATCATCAATCTCTGTGCCATCTTCTGTATCTACCTCTATATCAAGTATTTCAGCTTCCTCAATCTCATCCTCATCCTTCATAACTTTTGCAACCGCAGCAATTGAGTCATTACCCTTAATGTTGATTAATCTAACACCTTGCGTTGCTCTACCCATTACACGTAAATCTTCTACGCTCATACGAATTGCAATTCCAGATTTATTAATAATCATTAAGTCATCAGAGTCAGTAACATTTTTAATAGCCACTAGCCCACCGGTCTTATCAGTTACACTAATGGTTTTAACACCTTTACCTCCTCTATTGGTAACCCTATAGTCTTCTATACTTGAACGTTTACCGTAACCTTTTTCAGATACAACTAAAATTTCATCCTCAAAATTATGAACAGAAACCATTCCGATTACCTCATCTTCGTCATTTGCTAAAGTAATACCACGAACACCAGAAGCATTTCTACCCATAGGTCTAGTTTTTCCTTCTTCGAAACGAATAGCTTTACCAGATTTAAGCCCTAAGAAGATTTGACTTGTACCTGTAGTCAATTTTGCTTCTAACAACTCATCGCCATCACGCACAGTAATAGCATTAATACCATTTTGACGTGGCCTAGAATATTGCTCTAATGAGGTCTTCTTTACAACACCTTTCTTAGTTGCCATGATCACATAGTGCGCATTTACATATTCTTCATCCTTTAAATCTTGAGTACAGATGAATGCTTTTACGCTATCTTCTTGCTCAATATTTATAAGGTTTTGAATTGCTCTACCCTTAGAAGTTCTACTTCCTTCTGGAATTTCGAATACACGCATCCAGAAACACTTACCTTTTTGTGTGAAGAACAACATGTATTGGTGGTTAGTACCAACAAACAAATGTTCTAGGAAATCTTCGTTTCTAGTCGAAGATGCTTTCTGACCTACTCCTCCTCTATTCTGTGTCTTATATTCTGTTAATGGAGTCCTTTTAATATAACCAGCATGAGAAATAGTAATTACCACTTGCTCATCAGGTATCATATCTTCCATACTAAGATCTCCACCAGCTAAATTAATTACTGATCTTCTTTCATCACCGTATTTATCCTTAATCTCAAGAAGCTCATCTTTTATGATTTGCATTCTACGCTCTTTTTTCTCAAGAATATCTTTTAAATCGGCAATTAAGAGCATTATTTCATCATACTCCGTTCTAAGCTTATCTTGCTCCAGACCTGTAAGTTGACGTAATCGCATCTCTACAATTGCCTTAGCTTGGATTTCACTTAACTTAAATCGCTCGATCAAGTTAGCTCTAGCTTCATCAGCATTGTTCGAAGCTCTAATGATTGCTATTACTTCATCAATATTATCTGAAGCAATAATCAATCCTTCTAAAATATGAGCACGATCCTCAGCTTTCTTTAATTCAAATTGCGTACGCCTTACCACAACTTCATGACGATGCTCAACGAAATAATGAATCATTTCCTTTACGTTCAATAATTGTGGCCTTCCATTAACAAGGGCAATATTATTGACACTAAAAGAGGTTTGCAATGCTGTATACTTATACAACATATTCAATACTATATTAGGAATAGCATCTCTTTTAAGGATATAAACGATTCGCATACCATTACGGTCAGACTCGTCTCTAATATTTGAAATACCTTCAATTTTCTTATCATTGACGAGGTCAGCGGTTTTCTTAATCATGTCCGCCTTATTCACTTGATAAGGAATTTCATGAACAATGATGCATTCTCTACCTTGAACCTCTTCAAAAGTTGCTTTAGCACGCATCATTACACGGCCTCTACCTGTATGAAAAGCTTCCTTAACACCATCGTATCCGTAAATAATACCACCTGTTGGAAAATCAGGAGCCTTTATATGAGTTATTAACTCATCAATTTCAATGTCATTATTCTCGATATATGCGATAGTACCGTCAATAACTTCTGCTAAATTATGAGGAGGCATATTGGTAGCCATACCAACAGCAATACCAGATGCTCCATTAACCAATAAAGCAGGAACCCTAGTAGGAAGAACCGTAGGCTCTTTCAAAGAATCATCAAAATTTAATTGATAATCTACAGTTTCCTTTTCTATATCAATAAGCATGTCATCTGCAATCTTACGCATACGGGCTTCCGTATAACGCATTGCAGCAGGACTATCACCATCTATCGACCCAAAGTTACCTTGTCCGTCTACAAGCATATATCGTAGACTCCATTCTTGAGCCATACGAACCATGGCATCATATACAGAAGTATCCCCATGTGGGTGATACTTACCAAGAACCTCACCCACAATACGGGCAGATTTTTTATGCGAGCTATTACTTCTAACCCCTAATTCATGCATTCCAAAAAGAACTCTTCTGTGTACGGGTTTTAAGCCGTCCCTGACATCTGGCAGGGCTCGTGACACAATGACCGACATTGAATAATCAATGTAGGCAGATTTCATTTCGTCTTCAATGTTAATGGGAATCAATTTTTCACCGTCAGCCATCTTAAAATCTTATGTTTTTTAATTAGTAAAAAAGCATGCCAATATACTTAAATCCTAAGCGTTTAAAGACTAAGTCGTTCTAATTATATCAAATTTTATTAACACATGCCCGCGAAATGTTAATTTTCATTATATACGCTCATTTTCACGCCTAGAGACGCACATTTAATGGGTTTTACAATAACTTTAACGATTATAGGTATGGTATTTGCCATTGATTGGATGAGATTTAGTAATTTTATAGAAGATAATATAGTATATGGATGATAATTTTTCCCCAAGAGTAAAGGATGTAATTGCTTATAGCAAGGAGGAAGCATTACGACTTGGTCACGATTTTATCGGTACCGAGCACCTCATGCTAGGGCTTCTTAGAGACGGAAACGGGAAGGCCATAAGTATTTTAGATGCTTTGGAAGTTGATTTAGAACATTTACGAAGAAAAGTAGAAATTCTTAGTCCTTCTAACCCTAACGCCAGTGGCGTACAAAAGGATAAAAAGAACTTACATTTAACGAGACAAGCAGAACGTGCCTTAAAAACAACATTTTTAGAAGCGAAACTTTTTCAAAGCTCTTCTATAAATACTGCGCACCTTTTACTTTGTATTCTTAGAAATGAAAATGACCCGACCACAAAGCTTTTACATAAACTAAAAGTAGATTATGACGGCGTTAAAGAACAGTTTAAATTTATGATTACAAGTGACGACGATATGGTAGACGGCCCTACGGCCGAATCCTTTCCAAGTGATTCTGAAGATGCAAATGAAGGAAAAGAAAGCACTTTTGGTGCTGCCTCTAGCCAGAAAGGTGCTAAAAAATCTAAAACTCCTGTTTTAGATAACTTCGGTAGAGACCTCACCCAAATGGCAGAGGAAAATAAATTAGACCCTGTTGTTGGTAGAGAAAAAGAAATTGAAAGAGTTTCTCAAATTCTTAGCCGAAGAAAAAAGAACAACCCGTTATTAATTGGTGAACCAGGTGTTGGTAAAAGTGCAATTGCCGAAGGATTGGCATTGCGCATCATCGATAAGAAAGTTTCAAGAATTCTTTATAATAAAAGAGTAGTTACACTTGATCTTGCTTCTTTAGTTGCCGGTACAAAATACCGCGGACAGTTTGAAGAGCGAATGAAAGCTGTAATGAACGAGCTTGAAAAAAATGACGATGTTATTTTGTTTATTGATGAGATACATACTATTGTTGGTGCAGGTGGAGCTACAGGTAGCTTAGATGCTTCTAACATGTTTAAACCAGCATTGGCAAGAGGTGAAATTCAATGTATTGGTGCTACCACTTTAGATGAATACAGACAGTATATTGAAAAAGATGGTGCCTTAGAAAGACGTTTTCAAAAAGTAATTGTTGAACCAACAACTGTTGATGAAACAATTGAAATTTTACATAATATAAAAGGTAAGTACGAAGATCACCATAATGTAACCTATACCGACGAAGCTATTGAAGCTTGTGTTAAATTGACAAATAGGTACATGACGGATCGTTTTTTACCTGACAAAGCTATTGATGCTCTAGATGAAGCTGGATCTCGTGTGCATATCGTTAATATGGACGTTCCAAAACAAATACTTGAATTGGAAAAGAAATTGGAAGATGTACGTGAACTAAAGAACAGCGTAGTTAAGAAGCAGAAATATGAGGAAGCAGCAAAACTACGTGATGACGAGAAAGGTTTAGAAAAGGATCTCGCCATAGCTCAAGAGCGTTGGGAAGACGACAGTAAGCTTAATAAGGAAACTGTTAGCGAAGATAATGTTGCTGATGTTGTTTCTATGATGAGCGGAATTCCTGTTAATAGAATTGCACAAACAGAAAGTAATAAACTTGCTGGATTACCTGATTTAATAAAATCAAATGTAATTGGTCAAGATGATGCTGTTGCCAAAGTGTCTAAAGCAATTCAACGAAATAGAGCAGGACTTAAGGATCCAAACAAGCCTATTGGTTCGTTTATCTTCTTAGGACAAACTGGTGTTGGTAAAACTCAGCTTGCAAAAGTATTGGCTAAAGAGCTTTTTGACTCTGAAGATGCACTTATTCGTATAGATATGAGTGAGTACATGGAGAAATTCGCAATCTCTAGATTAGTTGGTGCACCTCCAGGATACGTTGGTTATGAAGAAGGTGGTCAACTTACCGAAAAAGTAAGAAGAAAACCTTATTCTGTAATACTTTTAGATGAAGTTGAAAAAGCGCATCCTGATGTGTTCAATATGCTTTTACAAGTATTAGATGATGGTTTCTTAACAGATAGTCTTGGTCGTAAAATCGATTTTAGAAATACGATTATCATAATGACCTCTAACATTGGAGCCAGACAATTGAAAGATTTTGGTCAAGGTGTTGGTTTTGGTACTTCAGCTAAAAAATCTCAAGAAGATTCACATCAGAAAGGGGTTATTGAAAATGCTTTAAAGAAAGCCTTTGCTCCTGAATTCTTAAATAGAATTGATGATGTAATTGTATTCAATGCTTTAGAAAGAGAAGATATTCATAAGATTATTGATATTGAATTAGCTAAGCTTTACAAAAGAATCAAGGATATTGGTTATCACTTGAATCTTACAGATGAGGCTAAAGACTATATCGCTGAGAAAGGCTTTGATAAACAATATGGAGCCAGACCTCTTAAAAGAGCTATTCAGAAGTACATTGAAGATGCACTAGCAGAAGAAATAGTGAATTCTAAACTTAAAGAAGGTGACAGTATTTATATTGAGCTTGATAAGAAAAGTGATGAATTGACTATTAAAATAGAAAAAGCAGAAGAAGAATCTCCTAAAACATAGAGATTTACACTTTTTTAAATAAATAAAAGGAGCCCTACATTGGGCTCCTTTTTCGTACAATTTATTTTTTAATGTAAGAATACAAATACACTCAATAGTAGCCATACGCAGTATGAACGATATTTTCGCGTTTAAACTAAAAATTTACCTCAATAATGTAGTTCAGTATATTTTCGCTTCAGACATACTATATTAATACGAAGAGAATGAAAGTTGGATCTACCAAGAAGAAGGTAATTGTAAGAGAGTACGAATTAGAAACAGGAAAAATTCAAGTATATGAGAATTACATGGTATCGATTTTTGACGAGGGGGCTACACTAACCCTTGAAAGAGCTTATCAAATTATTGGAATATCTGAAATTCACTTTAGAGATAGAAACTTCGGTTTCATTAGTCTACGTAAACACTCGTTTGCAATTGACCCTACCATATACAATTATCTAAAACAGTTAGACAACCTTAAAGCTTTTGCTATTGTATCGGTTAAAGAGATAGATATGCATAACTTTAAGATTGAAAAATTGTTCTATAAAAAATCAATGAAGTTTTTCATTGAATATGACAATGCTCTTAAATGGGTTAAAAGAAGAGTTAACTCTTAATAAGTAATTTTATTTATTTATTTTCTTCTTCTACCACGGGCTGCTCAGGTAGCTTAAACATATCTAAATAAGCATCGGCAAGATTATCAATAATATGAGAGGCTGTCAATGATTGAAAACCTGTAGATTCAACTGCAATATCTCCAGCTCTACCATGCAAGTAGACTCCAAATATTGCAGCATCTAAAGCAGCATATCCTTGCGCTCGAAGTCCCGTTATTACTCCAGTTAACGCATCACCACTACCAGCGGTTGCCAAACCAGGATTTCCAGTTGTATTTACATATCCTTTTTCATTATGTACAATTATAGTATGTGCGCCTTTAATGACTACAATACATTTATACTTTTTTGAAAACTTCTTAACCTTACTAAGCTTTTCAAAATCATCTTTCCATTTTCCTATCAATCGTTCCAACTCTTTTGGGTGCGGAGTCAAAATAGAATCTTCAGGTATGTTTTTTAATAATTCTTTATTTTCAGAAAGAATATTAAGCGCATCTGCGTCTATCACTAAAGGCAATTTATTACCTTTTAAAAAATTGGTTAAAGCACTTGTTGTTGCTTTAGTGGTCCCCATACCAATTCCTATACCTACCAGAGTTGGTTTTATATCGAATTTTATATTGGTAAGTTCATTTTCATCTACATCTGTAAGCACCATAATTTCAGGCAAAGAAGTCTGAAGAATAGTATATCCTATTTTAGGAATATATGAGGTCACTAATCCGCTACCTGCTTGAAGAGCGGCTTTAGATGATAGACATACCGATCCTATTTTTCCATAACTACCGCCTACTATCAAAGAATGTCCATACGTACCTTTATGTCCATATTTCTCTCGAGGTTTATAAAGAGTCAATACTTCATTTTTACCAATAAGCTCGTAATCCGTTTCGGTTGCCTTTAAATATTCTGGATCTAAACCAATATCTAAAACCTCCCATTGTTCTATAAACGGTCCGGTTTCGGGTAAGAAAAAAACCAATTTTGGTGTTTGAAAACTTAAAACAAAATTTGACTTGATAATAGAGTTTACATCCTTAGGACCTTGATCCGTAAATAACCCTGACGGGATATCTATTGACAAAATAAAGGCTTGAGAATCATTTAAGTGTTGAATTACTTTAGACACCCAAGCATCTGGTGTTCTATTTAAGCCTATTCCAAATATTCCATCAACAATGATATCTTCCTTACCTATTTCAGGTAATACATCATCACAATTCATAAAATTAGGCCAAACCTTTCTATCTTTTAATCTGTCTAGGTTAATTAAAAAATCTTTCGATCGTTTTTCACTGTAGTTTATAACATACACTTCTATATTGTAACCATGATCTACCAGATGTCTAGCAAGAGCAATACCATCGCCACCATTATTACCGATACCACAAAACAAATGTATTTTTACAGGAGCACCTTGCATACGTAAATGCATCCAATTAAAGAGTTGCAAAGCTGCACGCTCCATTAATTCGTTACTTCCTATTTCTTCTTTTTTAATAGAAATCTGATCTGCTTTATAAATCTGTTTTGCACTATATAATTTCATTCTTTATTTTTTTTACATCTAAAACCTAACGATTCCGTAAAAAATTGTACAATCATTTGTTTAGGATACCAAATGTACTACTTTTGATTTTCAACCATTAGTATTATGGACTGCTATAAAACAGACATAAAATTCGATTTCACTTCTACTACCATTAACTATGGTTCTACAACTGCATGGTTCACCCCTTGGGGGTAAAAGCTATTTTTCCTCGTACCTGTGTTTAATTACACCATATCTTAATTACAAAGTCAATATTTCAATAACATGAAAGTTCTAAAATTTGGTGGTTCATCTGTAGCCAAACCCGAAAATATAGTTAAAATAAAAAATATAATCTCTAAGTACAATGACCCTATCATTTTGGTTGTTTCTGCTTTAGGAGGTGTAACAGATTTATTGTTAAAGGCTGGTTTATTAGCTTCTACACAAGACCAATCATACAAAGAAATTTTAACAACATTAGAAGAAAGACATTTATCTACTATAAAAGAATTATTACCTGTTACTGCTCAAAGCAAAGCACTAAGCAAGGTAAAAAGTGAGTTCAACGTATTGGAAACGTTACTAGAAGGTGCTTTTTTTATTGGAGAAATAACGCCTAAATTATCTGATAAAATAGTTAGTTACGGTGAGCTTCTCTCATCATATATAATTAGTGAATACCTAATCAGTGAAAAATTAGATGCTGAATTTAAAGACAGTAGAGAGCTTATTATTACAAATAAGTTGAATGGAAAAAACATGGTGAATTTCACCAAAACCAATACCAACTGTGTAAATTTCTTTAAATCATCTACAAAGAAAATAACTGTTTGCCCAGGATTTATAGCTACTTCAGAAGATGGTGTATCTACTACATTAGGCAGAGGTGGTTCTGATTATACTGCCGCTATATATGCTGCAGCTGTAGACGCAGATATTTTAGAAATTTGGACAGATGTTAGTGGTATGTACACGGCTAATCCAAAAATGGTAAAACAAGCAAAAGCGATTCCGCATATATCATATGAGGAAGCTATGGAATTATCACATTTTGGTGCCAAAGTACTCTACCCGCCAACGATACAACCTGTATTATCAGAAGGAATATCTATCGTTATTAAGAATACTTTTAGTCCTGATGAAGCGGGTACATTAATTACCAAATCTAAGAATGAGAAAGGTAAGACAGTTCGCGGTATAAGCCACATTGGCAACATTGCACTATTATCTTTAGAAGGTCCAGGAATGGTAGGTATACCAGGTATTTCGAAACGATTTTTTGAAGTTCTTTCTCAGGCAGATATTAGTGTAGTATTAATTACCCAAGCTTCTTCCGAGCATTCTATATGTGTAGGTATTTCTGCAGATGATGTAGAAAAAGCTGTAGGCATTGTTAACGAAGCTTTTGAATATGAAATCGAAAGAGGTCGTATTAAACAGGTAATACCTGAAAAGGATTTAGCTATTGTTGCATTAGTTGGTGATAACATGAAAAGCCACCAAGGGCTTAGCGGTAAAATGTTCAGTACCCTAGGGAAAAACAATGTCAATATTAGAGTAATTGCTCAAGGTGCTTCTGAAAGAAATATTTCGTGCATTATTGATGAAAAAGATGTGAAAAAAGCCCTGAATGCTTTGCATGAAGAGTTTTTTGAGGAAAACATAAAACAACTAAACCTATTTGTAATGGGTGTTGGTAATGTTGGCGCAAAATTTCTAGAACAAATTAAAGAGCAAAGAAAATTCTTAAAAGAGAATTTGAAATTGAATATTCGTGTAATAGGAATGTCCAATTCTAGAACTATGCTTTTTGATGAAAAGGGAATAGACTTAAAAGATTGGTCAACTAAATTAGCTGAAGGTCAAAAAGCAGATAAAGGAAAATTCTTAGAACTAGTAAATAGCTTAAATTTTAGAAATAGCATTTTTGTAGACAACACTGCAAGTGAAGATGTTTCAAAAACATACAGCGAATATTTAAGTAATAGTATTTCTGTAGTTACTTGTAATAAAATTGCATGCTCTTCTGCTTTCGAAAATTATTCGCATTTAAAATCGTTAGCAAGAACATATAACGCTCCTTTCTTATTTGAAACTAACGTAGGTGCAGGCTTACCAATCATAGATACTTTAAAACATCTAATTGCATCTGGAGATAAAATCTTAAAAATTCAGGCGGTTCTTTCAGGAAGTCTAAACTTTGTCTTTAATAATTTCAATGATAAAACTACCTTTCATGATGTTGTAAAACAAGCTCAGGAAGAGGGATATACAGAACCTGATCCAAAAATTGATTTAAGTGGAGTTGATGTTATGCGTAAGATATTGATTTTGGCCCGTGAAAGCGGAAATCAATTGGAAATCAGTGATATTACCAATAATCCTTTCTTACCTGAAGAAAGCTTGAACACAGCCAACAATGAAGAGTTCTTTGCTTCTTTAATAAAAAATGAAGCACATTTTCAATCATTATATACGAGTGCTAAAAATGGAGATAGCAAATTGAAATATGTAGCTCAGTTTGATAATGGAAACGCAAGTGTAGGCTTACAAGAAATACCTAAAGGTCATGATTTCTATAACCTAGAAGGTAGTGATAACATTGTACTATTTTATACTGAACGCTACCCTAACCAGCCTATGATTATTAAAGGCGCTGGTGCTGGTGCTGCTGTAACGGCTTCTGGTATATTCGCCGATATTATACGAATTGGTAATTTCTAAACTTCATAACAAGAACATTCATTATGAACCAAAACGAAATTAAAGTCTTTTGCCCTGCAACGGTCGCAAACGTTTCATGCGGGTTTGATGTTCTAGGTGTTGCCCTAGACTCGGTCGGTGATGAAATGGTCGTTAGAAAAGTGGCACAAAAAGGCATTAGGATTACTAAACTTACTGGGCAAGATTTACCAAAAGAAACCCTAAATAATGTAGCGGGAGTTGCCGGTAATGCTTTTTTATTGGCTTCGGATTATGATGGCGGATTTGAAATTGAAATTGATAAAAAAATAAAACCAGGTAGTGGTATTGGTAGTAGCGCCGCTAGTTCTGCTGGGGCTGTTTGGGCAATGAACCATTTATTAGGCAACCCATTCAGTAAGACGGAATTGGTAAAATTCGCTATGGAAGGTGAACGTTTAGCAAGTGATGTCGCCCATGCCGACAATGTAGCCCCTGCCCTATTTGGTGGTTTTACATTGGTACGCAGCTACAATCCGTTAGATATCATTGCTATTCCTGCACCAACAGAATTGTATGTTACAATAATACATCCGCAGATAGAAATAAAAACTTCAGATTCCAGAAAAATTTTGAAAACCACAATTTCAATGGAAACTGGCATTAAACAATGGGGAAATGTGGGCGGTTTAGTTGCTGGATTATTCAAAGAAGACTATGAATTAATTGGTCGATCTTTAGAAGATCATATTGTAGAACCTATTCGTTCTATTTTGATACCTGGTTTTGACGAGGTAAAAAAAGTATCTATCGAAGCTGGTGCCTTGGGATCTGGTATTTCAGGATCTGGACCATCAATATTCGCTTTTAGTCAAGGAAACGAAACAGCATTAAAAGTTGGAAATGCAATGAAAACAGTTTACGATAAAATTGGCATAGCTTACGAAATACATGTTTCAAAAATTAATATGGAAGGCGTTAAACTTTTATAAGTTTAGAGGCATATACCTATAACAGTAAAAATATTCAGTTTGAAATTCTATAGTTTAAACAATACAGCACCCGAAGTTTCTTTTGATACTGCAGTAGTAAACGGTATTGCACCTGATAAAGGTTTGTATTTCCCAGAAGAAATTAATCCTTTACCTGATTCCTTTTTTGAGAATATCGAAAGTTTCTCTAATGAAGAAATTGCCTTTAAGGCAATACAGCAATTCGTTTCTGATATTGTTCCTGACGATGTGTTAAAGGATATTTTAAAGGAAGTTTTGGACTTTGATTTTCCTGTAGTTGAAATTACTCCTAACATTGGCACTTTAGAGCTTTTTCATGGTCCTACCATGGCATTTAAAGACGTAGGAGCTCGTTTTATGGCACAATGTTTAGGCTATTTCTCAAGATCTACCAAAGATGAAGTTACCGTTCTTGTTGCTACTTCTGGTGATACCGGTGGTGCAGTTGCCAATGGTTTTCTAGGTGTTGAAGGTGTAAATGTTGTTATTCTATATCCTAGCGGAAAAGTGAGCGATATTCAAGAACGACAATTGACGACATTAGGAAAAAACATTACTGCTCTAGAAGTAGATGGCACTTTCGACGATTGCCAGGCTATGGTAAAAAATGCATTTTTGGATAAAGAATTACTTGATGAAATGAAACTGACATCGGCTAATTCTATTAATGTGGCTAGATGGTTACCGCAACTTTTTTACTTCTTATTTGCTTACAAACAGGTGAAATCTAAAGGTAAAGAAATCGTATTTTCAGTTCCTTCAGGTAACTTCGGAAATATATGTGCAGGACTCGTTGCTCAGAGATTAGGTATGCCTGTTAAACATTTTGTAGCAGCAACCAATGTTAATGACACTGTACCGCAGTTTATGCTAACAAAAGAGTACATTCCTAAACCATCTACAGCTACTATTTCTAATGCGATGGATGTTGGGGACCCTAGTAACTTCATCAGAATAAGGCATTTGTTTAAAGGTGATTTTGAAGCATTGAAAAAGAATCTTTCCTCTTATCCTTTTGATGATAATAAAACTAAAGAAGCATTAAAGGAAATTTACAATATTAACGGATACATTGCTGATCCTCATGGGGCTGTAGGCTATTTAGGTCTTAAAAAATATCAAGAACAATACCCAGATACATATGGTATTTTCTTAGAAACAGCTCACCCAGTTAAATTCTTGGACATTGTTGAAAAAACACTTAATGAGAAATTAGAAATACCTGCTCAAATTCAAAAAGTGATGGGGAAAATTAAAAAATCAATTAAAATTTCCAATTACGAAGGTCTTAAGGGATTTCTTTTAAAATCTTAGGCTTAATTTTAAAGGCTATTTTATTTTCTCAATTTGAGGCTCAGGCTTAATGGCTTCTATTTATTTTCAATAAATTTGTATTGTCAATAAATAAAGAACATGAAAAATACTGCGCTTACTACCACACACAAATCTCTTGGTGCCAAAATGGTTCCATTTGCTGGTTATAATATGCCCGTTTCTTACGAAGGTGTTAATGCCGAACATGAAACCGTACGTAATGGTGTTGGTGTTTTTGATGTATCGCACATGGGCGAGTTTTTAATCTCTGGCTCTACTGCCTTAGATTTAATTCAAAAAGTATCGTCTAACGATGCCACAAAACTGACTATTGGCAGAGCACAATATAGTTGCCTACCTAATGAAACTGGAGGTATTGTAGATGACCTTATCATTTATAAAATTAAAGAAGAACAATATTTATTAGTGGTGAACGCATCAAATATTGAGAAAGACTGGAATCATATTTCATCATACAATGATGAATTTAAAGCAGATATGACTAACATATCTGAAGGTTATTCTCTTTTAGCTATTCAAGGCCCTAAGGCTGTTGAAGCAATGCAATCTTTAACTTCTGTTAATTTAGCTGATATTAAATTTTACCATTTTGAAGTTGCCGATTTTGCAGGTATAGATAATGTAATTATTTCCGCAACAGGATATACCGGATCCGGCGGATTTGAGATTTATTGTAAAAATGACGAAGTAAAGCAAATATGGGACAAGGTTTTTGAGGCTGGAGCAGATTTCGGAATTAAACCAATCGGATTAGCCGCTAGAGATACCCTACGTTTAGAAATGGGATACTGCCTTTACGGCAACGATATTGACGATAACACTTCTCCACTTGAAGCAGGTTTAGGATGGGTAACAAAATTCAATAAGGATTTTGTCAATTCGGCGGCTTTAGAAAAAGAAAAACAACACGGACCTGAACGAAAATTAGTTGCTTTTGAATTAGATGAACGTGGTATACCAAGACATGGTTATGATATTGTTGATGGCAACGGTAAAACCATCGGTGTAGTTACATCAGGTACTATGTCCCCTTCTATGGGAACAGGTATTGGCTTAGGCTATGTTCTTCCTATATTCTCAAATGTGGGCAGTAAGATTCATGTTCAAATTAGAAAGAACGCTGTATCGGCTACTGTTATTAAATTACCATTTTACAAAAGTAAATGATAGATTTTCAAAGTATTCTTACATCGATTAATAAGGCTGCATCCAAAGAAAAGGATAGAGGTGAAATTGCAGATTACATACCAGAATTAGCTAAAATTGATGTAGAAAATTTTGGAATCCATCTTATTGATATAAAGCAAAATAATTTCTCTGCCGGAAATTCTGATATGCATTTTTCTATTCAGAGTATTTCTAAGGTTTTTTCATTGTCTATGGCTCTTGGATTAATTGGAGAAAAGATTTGGAAACGTGTAGATGTTGAACCTTCTGGTGATCCTTTTAATCATTTATCGTTATTAGAATTAGAAAATGGAATTCCTAGAAATCCACTGATAAACCCTGGAGCAATTGTTGTTGCTGATATTCTTGTTTCTCAATTAGAAAATCCTAAAAAAGATTTTCTGGCATTTATAAGAAACATCGCCAATGATAACACCATAGATTTTGACTTAGATGTAGCAAGATCTGAACAAGAAACCGGTTTTCGGAATTTTGCAGCTGCCAATCTGCTAAAATCTTATGGTAATCTAAATAATGATGTGGACGTCGTTCTGGATTTCTATTTTCATCAATGCTCACTTTCTATGAGCTGCGCTCAATTAACAAATACGTTCTACATGTTTATAAATCATGGTAAGTGTAAAAGAGAAAATACCTTTCTAACTATACCACAGGTAAAACGTATAAATGCTATAATGTTAACTTGCGGGTTTTATGACGAAGCTGGTGAATTTGCTTTTGAAGTAGGGCTTCCTGGCAAAAGTGGTGTTGGTGGTGGTATTGTAGCTTTATTACCAAATAAATTCTGTGTAGCAACATGGTCCCCCGGACTCAACCCAAAAGGAAACTCTAAATTAGGTATGCTAGCTTTAGAAAAGTTAACTACAGAAACTCAACTTTCTATTTTTTGAAATTAATTACTAAAAAAATATTGATTCTTGGCGGAAGTGGATTCATAGGTAACGCGATTTACAAAGAGCTTTGTAATTACTTCGACACCTATGGCACATACTGTCATGCCGCTAATACGTATTCTTCAAACAAACAATTTGTTCATTACAATTTAGAAGAAGATGATATTGTTGAAGTTTTGGAAGAGGTAAAACCTCAAATAATAATTTCTGCTTTAAGAGGAAATTTTGCGGCTTTGGTTATCGCTCACAATCATATTTCGGAATATGTTTTAAAAGAAAACTGCAAAATATACTTTATATCATCAGCTAATGTTTTTGACGCCTATAGTAAATATCCATCTTATGAAATGGACAAGACTTTATCTGAAAGTGTTTATGGTAGACTAAAAATTAAGATTGAGAATATGCTTCTTAGATTACCAAAAGAGAAAATGGCTATTCTAAGAGTACCTATGGTTTTTGGTAATAGTTCACCTAAGGTTAAGGAAATGAAAAAAGCTATTATAGAAAATAAACCAGTAGACGTCTTTCCTAATTTGATATTAAATGTCACCAATGATGATAAGCTTACTCAGCAAATTCATTATCTTATCAATAGAAATAAAACAGGCATTTATCATTTAGGCAGTAATGACCTAACACATCACGAAGATTTTATTAAAGAGATTTTAGAGCGTGTGGGCAACTTTAACCCTTTAATTAAAAGAGTCTATACCACTAATGAAGATAGGTATTTGGCAGTTTTACCTAAGACTAATAAATTACCTAAAAATTTACAGTTTACATTTCAAAGTATTATTGACCATCATGTTTTAAATTAGCAACTATTATGAAAGAAATGGAAAGATTTACTGACCAACAAATAGCGGACTATTTGGGTCAACTTGACGGATGGGAATATGTGGATGGCGCCATAGAAACCACATTTGAATTTAAAAATTTTAAGGAGGCATTTTCAGTAATGACCCGTATAGCCTTTGAGTGTGAGGCTCAAGGTCATCATCCAGATTGGAGTAATGTTTATAATACATTAAATATCCGTTTAAACACACACGATGCCAATGGTGTTACAGAAAAAGATTTTGAATTGGCAAGAATTATAGAGGGAATCATAGAAAGTGAATTTTAATAACCGAAATTAATTTTATAAAAAAGGACGTTCCGTAATTATGTTTTATATGATTACCGAACATAACCCGATTTTGTACATTTGTTAAAAATAATTTACCATGGGAAGAGCTTTTGAATTTAGAAAAGCACGTAAAATGAAAAGATGGTCAGCAATGTCCAAAGCCTTTACTCGTATAGGCAAAGATATTGTGATGGCCGTAAAAGAAGGCGGACCAGATCCAGATTCCAATTCACGTTTAAGAGCTGTTATACAGAATGCGAAGTCTGTAAACATGCCAAAGGATAATGTTGAACGAGCTATTAAGAGAGCCAGTGATAAAAGCCTTGGAGATTACAAGGAAGTTCTTTTCGAAGGGTATGCACCTCATGGTATTGCTGTCTTAGTTGAAACTGCTACAGATAATAATACTAGAACAGTTGCCAATGTTAGAAGCTACTTTAATAAATGTAATGGTAACTTAGGCACGTCTGGTTCTGTAGAATTTATGTTCGACCATACGTGCAATTTTAGAATACCTGCGGAAGGTCTAGACCCTGAAGAATTGGAATTAGAACTTATTGATTTTGGAGCAGAAGAAGTTTTTGTCGATGATGATGGAATTTTAATTTACGGTCCATTCGAAAGTTTTGGCGCACTTCAAAAAGAATTGGAAATTCGTGAATTAGAAATTTTATCATCTGGTTTCGAGCGTATTCCCCAAGTAACAAAATCACTAACTGAAGAAGAAGCTGCAGATGTAGAAAAACTCTTAGAAAAGTTAGAAGAAGATGACGATGTACAGAATGTTTATCATTCTATGGAAGAGTAAGTAATGACTATAATTCATAAAAAAAGGAGACCAATTGGTCTCCTTTTTTGGATTTGAAAAATCAGCAAAATTCAATGTTCTATTAACATTGAATTTTGCTGCGATATACCAATTGAATCAACTGTTCTTACAAAGTACATACCGTTAGGTAAATCACTGACATCTAAATAATACTTACCATCTGCTTGGATGTCACCTGCAGTTTCCGAAAGTATTAATTTACCAGTTAAATCATATATGAAAATCATATTTAGCACAATAGAGGTTTCAAATTCTAATGCTATTCTATCTGATGCGGGATTAGGTGATAAATTAAATAAATTTTCGCTTAACGAAAATTCACTACCTGCCGAATGAACAATAAGTACTGGTGCTTCATTTGTCTCATCAGAAGCAAAAGCTACATCGTTACCATTTCTATGTCTTACTATAAGTGTTATAAAATCACCACTAGATATATCACTTATGTCGAGGTCCCAAATCTTGGTATTTCCAACAAGGTGTTCTCCTGAAATTGAAGAAATGGCATTACCTACAGCAATTGGTTTGTTAGTGCCCGTAAGGCTGCTTTCATTCCAATTTGAACTACTTCCCTTAAAAACTTCCAAAAAACCATTTCCTGGATCACTACTCACCTGCATTTGCAATTGAGCCTGATTAATTGTTTCATTAAAAGAACTTAAATCAAACTTTAAATAAATTTCTCTATTTCCTTCTTCTGCCCTTAGCAAGGGACCATTTGCCTTAGGGTTTTTATCACCTTCTAAATAAGTTCCATCAATGACGTCGAATGTAACTTTTTCTTCTGTACATTCATCGCTTTTTCCTCCATCAGAAATTATCCAACCAAAATCATCGATTAAATTTTGCCGAACTAACTCACTGGAACAATATTGGTTTTTATTAGCATCAAACACAACTCCGTTTATTACAGTTTGAGTTCCCCAGCCTAAAAGAATATTATCATAATTTGAATCAGACAAACCTGAATCATCAAATATTTCAGTCATATCGGTTACTTTACTTACGCTCCAATTTCCAATATTATTATTAAAAGAAGAAGCTCCTTTAAACATAAAACCCACGTAATTTACCAAGGAAGTATTCCAATTGCTCAAATCTTGATTAAAGGAAGAAGCTCCTTTAAACATATAACCCATCCAAGTAACTGATGAGGTATTCCAGCCGCTTATATCCATATTAAAAGAACTAGCATCTGCAAACATAGCATGCATGTTCGTTACAGAAGAAGTATCCCATTCACCTAAATCTTGATTAAAAAGTATCGTGTTGGAAAACATATCTCGCATACTTTGAACAGCGGAAGTATTCCAATCACTAATATCAGAGTTAAAATAACTAGCGTTATAAAACATGGACCCCATATTTGTAATGGTTGTTGTATCCCAATTATTAAAATTACCACTTAAAGAAGTTGCATCAGCGAACATATGCTCTAATGAGGTGACTTTAGAAAGATCTGGTGCATCGTTCGCAAATACTACTAGATTACTACACCCTCTAAATGCTCTTTCCATAGATTTCCAAGAAATATCACCCCACTGATTCACATTAATTATTTTTTTACTATCACTTAAAAAATTTTCTGCTTTAAAATACATTTGTGGGAAATCACCAGAAATTGAAATTTGATAAATACCAGGAGTCTCATAGTTATGTATAATATCACCTTCTACCTCTGTATCAAAAGTACCATCACCCCAATCAATGGTAAAATTATAAATTTCATCTGGAGATGTTGAAATGTAAATTTGATTGTCATCAGAAATACCTTTATTATCAGTTTCCCATGTAGTAACAAAAGCTCGTTTAACAACAGGCACCTTACGTGATTTTATAAGTAACTTAGGCGCAATATTAGTTTCATCTGAAGCAAATGCTACATCATTACCATTGCTATGCTTTATAATCAGAGTTACCAAGCCTTCACCATCCAAATTACTTACATCGAGATCCCATGTCTTTGTTTGACCAAGACTATGCGTTCCAGAAATAGAAGCCAATGCACTGCCTATTGACTCAGGCTTATTGCTACCGCTCAATCCGTTTTCAGTCCAGTTAGAAAAACTACCTAGAAAAACTTCTAAAGTACCATTTCCTGGATCACTCGCCACTTGCATTTCTAGTTGCGCACTAGTAATTTCTGAGTTAAAAGAACCCATATCGAACTGCAAATAAATTTCTCTATTACCATATTCAGCACGTAAAAGTGGTCCTGTAGGATCTGGATTTCTTGAGCCTTCTAGGTAAGTAGCTGCAATCAAATCGACTAAAGCTTCTTCTTCTTCAATACAAGCGGTCATTGCAGCTGAAATGTTAGAACAATTGCCATTATTATCGCTAATAGTAACAGTGCCACCAACTATAGTCTCTGAATCGCAAACGGCATTTATGGTGCAATCAGATAAAGTATCATTTCCAATAATATTCAATTCCCCTCCAATTCTATTTATGTTGGATAGACCATCTAGATTAACCAAATTATCATTATTAGCTATAATTAAGTCTACGTAGATATTTGTTATAGAAGATAAACCATCAAGATTAATTAAGGCCGAATTTGATTGAATTTTTAAAGAAAGACCAATAGCGTCCAAATTCAAAAGTCCATCTAAGCTTGTAAGCACTGGATTCGATTCAATACTCAAATCATTGTCAAGAAAACTTAGAGATGCTAAGCCGTCTAGATTGGTTAATGATGCATTGTTCTTAATAATAAAAGAATCTGAAATAGAGACTAGAGATGACAACCCATCTAGATTCGTCAATGAAGCATTATTTTGAATAATTAAATCACTATAAATATGTGTAATTGAAGCTAAGCCGTCAACATTATTTAATAGTGCATTATCTGAAATATTTATAAAACTTGATGTTGTTAAAGAAGATAAGGCTCCTATATCTGTTAAAAGAGAATTACCTTTGATTAAAACTAGCAACCGAACACTTGTCAGAGCGGATAGTTCGTCTATATTTATCAATGAGGTATTAACTATTTTTAAAAAACCATCTATATTGGTCAAAGAGGAAAGACCGCCCAAATTATTTATATCTGTACCTTCGATTAAAATTCCATTTGCAAAAGTACAATTAGCAACATCATATGTATTAATAAAGTCGTCTACATCTTGTTGGGTATTTAAAACTATAAGTTCAGTTGGGCAAAACCTGCAAATATCACTTTTACCACCATCAATTATGTTCCATTCAAAATCATCGATTAACTTTTTACGGGCTTCTTCGCCTTGACAGAACTCACTCATACCAGCGTTAAAATTAACGTCAACTTGAAGTTGTTGAGTACTCCAGCCAAGTAGAGTATTATCATAATTTTGAGTAGATAGAGATGTACCTCCAAACATTTCATCCATTAATAAAACATTACTAATATTCCATGAAGCCAAATTTTGATTAAACGAGGTAGTTTGAAAAAACATGGCACTCATAAACTTCACATTTGAAACATTCCATTCACTAATATCTTGATTAAAAAGTGGGTTACTTGCAAACATGCCAGACATATATATTGCATTAGAAACATCCCATGCACTAATATTATGATTAAAATTTGATGCACTGTTAAACATATCCGTGAAATAGACAACATTACCAACATTCCAATTTTCAATATTTTGATTAAAGGAATAAGCTTGTCTAAACATATATGACATTACTACTGTGTTAGAAACATCCCAGTTTGAAATATTACCATTAAAAAGTATTGCAGTGTCGAACATTGCATTCATACTTAATGCTTTAGAAACATCCCAATCATTTAAATCTTGATTAAAAATTTTAGCATTATCAAAAAGATTAGAAAAATTTTCAACATTAGATACATCCCAAGAACCGATATTACTTCCAATCAATGATTCACAATCTTTAAACATTAATCTTAGTGAAGATAAATTTAAAAAATTGGGAGAATCTTCTGCTGTTACTTTCAAATTATGGCAACCCCAAAATGCACTTTCCATAGACATCCATTCGATCTGTCCCCATTGATTAACATCAATTAATTTATCTTTATCTCCATCATTATTAAAATAAATTCTAGGAAAATCACCTGAAATTGACACTTGGTAAGTTCCAGGGCCATCGAAAGTATGAGTTATTTCACTGGTTACTCCATCATCGAAACTGCCATCTCCCCAATTGACTGAGTAATTATAATTTGCTCCTTCAAAAGTTGGTATAGTGATTTGATTATCCTCAGAATAACCTGGATTATCTGTTTTCCAAGTTGTAACGAAAGGACGTGGTAACTCTACATTTATCACATTGAAATTTATTTGATGTGGGACACTAGGATTCCCTCCTAAATTTAATGCATCGTATGATGTTGCTTCAACCATATAATCACCTGGAGTTAAGGACTTCCCATTATAATCCCCTAGGATATCTCCAAATAACGCATAAGGTGCAACATTTTCTGTCACGGAACCTGAAACAGTTCCAAATAAACGTAAATGAACACTTTTAACCGGTCCACTTGTATTGGCTCTAATACTGAACGAAGTATTAGGGTAATCGAGTAAATTGATTGCTTTATCTTCTGTAATTTCCGTTATATCTTTATCTGTGTCAGCATTGACTAGAATAAAACTGGTAATTGTGGTTTCTTGAGAGAAAACATTGAATGTTAAAAAAAAGAAATAAAAGAAAATGATTATTTTTTTCATGTTGGTTGGTTGTTTGCAAGTGAGATAAATGTTCCCCAACAAAATACAAGAATGGTTATTAAATTATTAAAAATACTTCTCTATTTAGACCAAATGTAAAATTTAACGGTAACGTGTTATCAAAATTAATATAGCGCTCAAGGACTTTGACCAATTTAAAACCCTTCTATGTATTAAGATTTTTAACCAATTCTATTTAAAAATTTTAGTGTCAAAAGTATTCTTAGAAAGGAATATGAATTTTAAACAAGCAAAACTTTCAAATAAAGTAATAAATATGAGTTCTGAATGTAGAGAATTTACCTCTTATTTGATTTTTACTTTCAATGACAATTAAATCATTTTTTTTATCAATAAGATCTATGATTTTTCAAGCTTTCCTTTCTTATACAAAACAAGCTTCGAAGAGTTAAACCCTCAGTATTAAATTCAATAAATATAGCCAAAACTCTCAAACTACGAAAGGTATGTAAGTATTAGAAGAAGTTATATAAAAGAAACAAAAAAGGCCCTAATTATTATTAGAGCCTTTTTGCTATTCTTTTAAAATTATTCTACTACACCAGAAGGCTTTTGTCCTTCAACATTAAAGTTTGATAACAGCACTGCAAAGTCGGCTAAAGTTATAAAACCATCGCCATTAAAGTCAGCATTTGGATTATACCCCGGATCTACTTGAGATAAATTTAGTAATGAGGATAAAATCGCAAAATCAACTTGGCTAACCACATTGTCAATAACATTCGTATTACCCATAAGCAATTCACCCATATCAATTGAATAGGTCGGGGCCTCTATTGTAATCGTTTGCACTACCTGTAAAGAATTGGAATATTTCAGTGCAAGCTCGTAAGTACCAAATGCAATATTGTTTACCATCATTAGCCCACTTTCATCTGCTGTAGCACTCAAATCATATAAAGGTATTGAAGACCCTACTTCATATAACTTGACAGTATAATCTCCACTATGGTTATCGCGGGCTTGTAAATTTGCTGTAATAGTAATATCTGCCGTCGTTGTATTAGGATCATAAAGTAAAGTGACTACATTAGAAGTACTACTCACTTGCATGTCCGGTGCATATGCACTTTTAGAAGTCACGGCCACAATTTGATTCAGACCCCCTTCTGGAGTATCGTTTCCAAATGCGGTCTGCAGTAATACTACAGGTATATCAACAGTTCCTCCTGCACCTATTAAACCAGTATACAAGACCTTATCCATAGCTTCATTGGCATAATATGTTTCATCTGGCACATTGAATGCGGGATTTCCAGTAGCGATAAAAAGTCTAGAATCCATTAACATTAAAGAAACCACATCGCCTGGGGTGCCAGTTACCGTAACAGTCTGATTCAAATCATTTACCGTTGCAGAGCTAGTACTTACACCGACCACCGAAATGATTGGAGCAACTGGGGCTTGTAAAGCAGCAATCGCTTGCCCTCCACCTAGGGATCCGTCTTCATAAATACTAGTAGTTATAGTTGAGGCATCATTAAAAGTAATAGTTACGGTTGCTCCTACGAGCTCAAATCCAGATACAGATCCGGCAGCTCCAGCGCCTGCTACGTCTTGTATACTATTAGGATCTATGTCTACAGAAAAAGTGAAACTTTCCCCAGGGTCAAATTGATTGAATCCTATGCTCATAATATCATAACCTCCTTGTCTTGGTTGTGAAAAAGGAGTTGTACAAATATCAGCTGGCACTTTCAAACCTACAAGATCAGCTCCGGTATTCGCTTCAAAGCATTTGGCCGTGGCATCACCGCCAGTACCCGAAGGGTCAAAAATCATATCAGGTAGAATAGCAGTACTCAAGTCAATAGTTACATCGGTAATTTGTAGACCTCCTGAAGAATTATTGGTTATCTGAAGGCTTCCTGCTGTATATGTACTTGTATCTAAATCAGCATCAGGTGTCATTTGTATTAAGACCGATGGACCAATAATTGCATTGGGGTTAAATTCAAGTACAATCACATTAGAGGCAATACTATTCTCGCCATTTGGTCCATCATTTACTACAGATATGAAATGGTTCAATCCTCCATCGGGGGTACCTGTAGTTCCAGGAGTTTGTGTTAAAATAACTGGTACAATGGCCATCCCGTTTGCATCCAAAACAACTTGATAAAGTTGTTTTGCCATTGCTTCATTGGCTTCAAATAAATCAATATCATATCCTACGCTTGGGTTACCTTGATCAAGATATAATCGACCATCAACTCTCAATAAAGTTACCGAGGCATTTGGTGTACCATTTATTTCTATTAATTGATTGGCATCTGTTACCAAACGTGAAGTATTTAAGCCGTCAACTAAAATAGATGGTGCGATAATAGCATTACTAACGATGTCTACAATAGCATCAGATCCACCTATAGATCCTTCGTCAAATAGACTCGTCGCATAAACTGCGCCACTTGCAAATTCAATTCTAACCGTTGCTCCGATCAACTCAAAGCCAGAAACCGAACCGGCATCACCCGAAGTAATATCTCCTTTAATAGTGGTTGGATCAATATCAACACCAAAATTATAACTCTCTCCTGGATTGAAATCCGTAAAATTCATTGTCAGAATATCATACCCTTCTTCAACATCAATGCCATTATGAAATTTATCAAACACATCGGTACAATCTGGATCACCTTGACCGGTACCGTTATTCCCAGGAACCGTAAGACCTACAGCAGTAGCTGAATTTCCACCACTACCTGTTAATAGACACCTCGCTACAGAATCACCGGCAGTACCCACGGGGTCGAACACCACATCTTTCATAAATCCTGTAGATAAATCTATTTGAATATTAACAATCTCTTCCTCACCTATGTTTGAAATTAAAAAGGAATTAGCATTATATGTGGAAGCATCCAAGGTCATTCCAGGATTCACCTGTACAGTAGCTGCAGGATTATTAGTTTCAGTTGCCGTAACATTCCAAGTGAAGTTGACATCTGTACTAACTGTTGGTGTACAGGCATCAGTTACAGTAACCGTTACATCGTATGGACTATCAGCTGAAGCACCGTTAACCACACCAACTGCTTGCTGCGATTCTGCCAAACTCGTACTTTGTGGATTGCCACTAAACTCATTTACATGTGACAATACCATACGATCTAATGCATGACTACTTGAACGTACCGATATTAAAACGTTATATGTACCTGGAGTATCGAAACGCGCAAAAATTTGGTGACCATCATTATCACTCGTAAATGTAGACCATGTCCAATTCGTAGAGCCACTGGAGAATACTTTTAACCAACCATTACCTCCAGCACCTTGTGGAACATTACCTGTGCAATCGTTTGATGAATTGGATCCTTTTGGACAAATGATAGTTCCGTTACCACCTTTTTGACCATAAAAAGAATCTCCTTCTATTTTCAACCAAGTATCATTGTGATCCGTTGCACTGGTACCATTACCTACTTGGGTGCGCCATTGAAATCGATACGTTCCCGTTGTAGTAATTTCTACTGGGTAACTGATAGTAGAATTTCCTTGGGAATTTAAAAACTGACTGCCCTCCCAAACAATAAAATCGCTACCTGTTGCAGAACCTGGGCTGTTTATATTGGGAGAGGTTGAACCAGCCGCATTCGTCCAGCTACCTGGAAGGCTTTTGGCAGATTCCATTTCTATTACCACAATTCCGTTTTCTTCAATAAATGCACCATCAGTTCCACTACCTGTTCCTGAAAGTAAAGTACCTGAAATCAATCCTGTGCTTTCGTCAATAGTAAGGTCGCCAGGCAGATTTTCTGCACTATACGTTAGCGGACCACATGCAGGTGAAGTACCATCAATAGCTACTATAGGCAAATTAATTACGTCTCCTTCGACTGCAACTTGCGCCCCTGGATTAGTTACCATTGGACCTTCGCCCATGGTTGGTGTAACACTTAATATCTCAATACCCTTTATCGCTGGGTTTTGATTTCCTTTTAAAAAGTTAATATTTAATGTTCCATCAGCAACATTAACTTGAAAAGATTCGACTTTCGCAATATTCACATCAGATCCATCTCCCGAAGGTCTATAATCTTCAAGCACAAGTTGATTCTCTATTTGCACATCGAATATGCGATTGTTTGCAACAACATTATCTTCATTTGCCCAATTTTCATTAAACAATAGATTTACTTGATAAACGCCGTCACCAGTTGGAAAACTCCATTGCATGTTATCTGGATTTTCAGCATCACTATATCGCTCCGTCTGAAATACGGTATCAGGATACCCTGTGTTATTTTCTACCAAGGCTGTTGCTGCACCATAGGTTTTATCAACAGCAGGAGGTGAAATATTTAAATATGGAGAAGGCGTTCCGATTACTGCGGTTCCACCTGTGCCAGATGCACGCTGATCTTCTTCAAAATCACCAACCACATCAGTAATTAAACCACCACCCGCATTAATTCTGTAAAGTACAGTAGTAGCAGGCTCCCCTGATACTACTGAGCTAGAAATAACCGAACCGTCATCATAACCTACGATAAGGCTGGCAGTCTTACCTTCTGCGGTACCCATATGTACAATTGTAACTTCTGTAGTTTCCCCAGGGTTTAGTAAACTGAATCCTGAATTTGATGAAATCATAAATTCACTTGCATCGGTTCCTCCAAGTTGAACACTAGTAATAATTATGCCTGTATTACCAGAAGAGTGTGTCAAGGCTACAGTTTCAGTACTCCCTGCCGCAATACTGACGTCAGTGGGTACTGTAAGTATACCAGCTACCAATGTTGTTCCGCTAGGATTATCATTTCCTAGAAATTCCATATTCTTCATTTTACCACCACCACCTTTAGTATTAGACCCTGCAGTTAAATGAATACCGTCACCGGAGACAATAGCCTGAGTACCATGTCGTTCAGTAATTAAGTCTGCTCTAGAAGTCCAATTTCCTGTTGAAGGATTAAAAGATTCCGTAGTTTTTACAGCGTCATTGACCGTATTTCCTTGAAGATCATCTTCAATTTCACCACCGATTACGTATAATTCATTCTGATAAACAGCAACCGAGGCCGCTGCTCTAGGTGTAGGTATATTTTGTGTTGATGGCAAAGTCGACCATGCACCAGCAGTAAAATCATATACATCAACTTCAGCTATAAGCGGATTGAAAGTACCACCTGGACCTCCTGATTGACGACCACCAGCAACATATAACTTATCTCCGATTACACCGGCATGAAAGTGATCTCTTGCTTTAGGTACATCGGTCAATGTGGTCCAAATTCCTGTAGCAGGGTCAAACTCGTCAAACCAAGGTATAAATCCTCCATCATGACCATCAGTGTTTCCTGCAATTACATAAAACTTATTATTGTAGACTACTAATCCAGCTGACCCCCTTTTACGAGTAGTTGGTACTGCTGGGCCTTGTACCCAATTGTCAGTTGCCGGGTTATATGCCCAAACAAAATCTGCAGGCACTTCATTCGGAAATGCATTATCCTTAAAGGCTCCTATCACCCAGATAAGACCATTATATTCAACTGCTTGAAAATGATTAAAATCAGAAGGAGCTGAAGCCGTTATAGTGCTCCAAGTCTTAGCTTGATAATCATATACATCTAAATTAGCCGGATTTTCTCTTCCTCCAAACAAATAGAACTTATCACCTGCCTGAACAAAAGAACACTCATGTCTTGCGGTGTGATTTTCATCATCGTTTTGTGCTGTCCATGTTTGTGAAACAGGAGGTTGAGCACTCAATATTTCAATCCCTTTAATAGCAGGATTTTCATTAAATTGAATAAAATCGATATTTAGGTCACCGTCAGTCACATTCACCAAAAATGTTTCCACTTTAGCAATATTTATTTCGGTACCATCTACTGAAGGACGATAATCATCTAAGACATTTTGCCCCTCAATTTCTACATCAAAAATGCGATAATTATTAGCGTTTGCATTTTCATTCGCCCAATTCTCATTAAATAGTAAGTTTACTCGAAAATTACCATTACCAGTTGGAAAACTCCATTGCATATTATCAGGCTCTGGAAGATTGTTATAACGCTCAGTAGCAAATAAGGCATCTGGATATCCCGTTGTATTCGCAAAAGCACCAGGTAATACGGCTCCAAAAGTTAAATCTAAAGTAGTAGAATTTACATACTGGGAAGGTGTACCGTTAACGGCATTTCCTCCAGGAGCACCAGTGGCTTTCTGATCTTCTTCCCAAGCTATTATTGAACTATCGTTAGAGGCAGTCAAAGCCCCACCTGTGTTGACGCGGTAGAGCACCGTATTTGGCGCATTTGAATCGGTAACATTCCAAGTAATATTAAGAACAACCGGGTCGCTTGAAGGTTTATCAACAGTTACTGTTACTGCATACGGACTATTTGCAGCAGCACCAGAACTTATACTACCAAATATCAAACCCGTTGTTGGTTCGATCTGAATTCCTGTAGGAAGATTAATTGCACTATACGCAAAGTTTTCACTACTATTTCCTCCGCTTGCTTGTACCGTTAAATTAATAAGATCTCCCTCTACACTAGACTGATTTGCTATAGGATTTACGGTTATAGGAGTTACAAAAGCTCCATTGATGCTTAGAATTTCAATGGCGTTAATTAGTGGGTTTTCAACTACATGACCAAATTCTATATTCAGAACACCATCATTGACCGTAACTGGGTATTCAAACATTCCCCCAGTTGCATTACCAAAGGCTGCTACTAAATCTAAATTATTCTGTACAAGTTGGCCTTCCATTGAAATATCAAAAACTCGCTGTCCTTCTGTACCTGTTCCTGCATAGCCATTACCCATATACAAACGCACAAAATAATTTCCATCAGGTACATCAAAAGTCCATTGCATTTCAGGTGCAGTAACAGGGTCCCAGCGCTCATTTGCAAAAAGTGCTTGAGGTGCATAAGCTGGTACAGAAGCATCTCTACCTGTAATATTGTGTGTAGAATGATTGCCTAAATTAACCCCATAAGCAATACCATTAAAAGTACCAGATTGTGCACCGGTAGCCGTAATACCTACCCAATTCGGATTGGGCGCATCTGTGGCTGTAATGGTTGTCCCATTAGTTCGAATACGCAAAATAGGTGTCGGTTCATTTGCTACAGTTATAGTGAAAGTTTGTTCCGTAAATAAACCTTTATTATCTGTGGCTCTAACCGTAATTTGACTTGTAGCCGCCGAAGTGGGAAATGTGAGGTTGAGCGAATTTGCTGAAATAGTGGCTCCTATTGCAGTATTGGTATTCCCTTCTAACGTATAGCTCAAATTACTGTCTCCCCCATCATCACTAAAATAATCGTTAAGATTAAAAGCGGTCGGACTTGCTCCTACTAGCACATTTAAGTTTGGTAATGTTTGTTCAATGCTAGGTTGACCGCCTTGCACATTAATGTAATCCCATGTACCTTCTAATTCAGCTCCAGAGGTATTCGAAGTACCTATTAAACCTACTACTAGGGCATTATTACTATTTTGAATAGCTGATAATATGCTGCCTTGAGCGGTAATAGTACCCAAGGTTTGTGCAGTTCCGTTGTCAATTTTATATTGTGCAGTAACTACGCCAGTGGTCGCATCAACTACAAAGAAAAGTATCATATCGTTCGTAGGGCGATTGCCAACTGCAATGGTTGTTTCTATTGGCGTTTGAATTATATTATTTATTTCCTGTATAGCTGTTAATCCACTTTGAGTAATTACAAATTTGATATAATTACTTTGTGTGCCATCACCTATAAAAATACCTAATTCACCTGCTGCAGGGGATGCAGAATCATATAATTGTAAAGGGGAATTAAAATTAAAAAGCCGGCTTTCTATAGTAAACCCTCCCGTATTTTGATCAACGTTTACACCGAACTGAAATCCTTTTTCCTGAGTATTCACAGACCCAGAGGCGGAACCTGATGTCATCTGCATAGTCATAGCTCCAACTGCCCCTCCAAGTAAATCATTTGGGTTAGGGTCGTTCGGGTCGTCTACACGATCTAGCCAGTTGATCCAGTTACCGTTGCTGTCACCATTATTCATTAAGCCTGTAAAACCTAACCCCTTATACCCTAATAATTCAGGGTTATCAGATAATAGTTCATTCAATACGGGTAGGTCAAATGCATCACTTCCCGAATCCGTCGGATCACCTAATTGAAAGGGATCACTTGCATCATCAATACCATCGTTGTCATCATCAGAATCGTTTAAATCAGATACAAAGGGAGCTCCTGCGCTTTTATCAAAATCCTCAGGTTGATTAGCACCGCTACAAATTACATCCTCGACTGACTCATTTGTATCTTTATTTTCAATTTCATCTTCATTAGTATACCCATCGAAATCGTTATCTGCTGTTGTACTATAGCCTGCTTCTCCAGGTAAAATACATACAACAAAATCTTGTGGTTCAAGAATAACGATATTACCATTAAAAGTGGCTACCCATATCGTACCAGGAAAAGGGTCTGCATCACCATTACAAGTAACCCCTAAAGCATTACCACCAAAATTAGATGCAAAATTTTCATTCAAATCCTCTAAGAGTCCGTTCGTGTCTAATTGAACACGTTTTAATTGCCCTCCATTTTTACCAACAATTAAGTCTCCTTGCATAGCTCCTGCAAAGTTTGAAGCTGTGTATTCATCTATTCCATTTGTATTGTTACTCCAAGTGGTTATCAAAACATCATCTGGGCCATCTGGGTTAGTCATTCCTGGTCCACGCCAATCGCCTTGTCGCGGTTCACCAAGAGTAACTGGTATAGGAGGCCAGTTTGCAGGTAGCGCGATACTAGCATCAGTGGTGGAACCCGGTGTGGAACCATCAGGATCATATGTAAGCGTTCTCCATACTTCTAGGCCAGAAACTCCATTAACAGTAGGGTTGGTAAATAAACCTGCACCTGCCGGATTTGCTCTTACTGGTGCTGGGTGTCCCCCATAAAAACTTCCGAAAACATAATTTTGAATATCATCGGTAATCAAAGTCAAATGATCTTCATTGTTTACTTGTTCTCCATATAGGTCATCATCACTACTACCCGGTTCATCCGGATTGTAATTGTTGGTAACCGTACCATCAATACCTTCATTCCAAGGTAAACCACCCCAACCACCATTGGCTCCATTGTCTGTAGCGTATACTTTTCCATCCTGCGTTACAGTTAGGTCAAATGAATTTCGGTATCCCGGGGAGAATATTTGAACTGGCCCACCAACGACTACCATTGCTTGATTTAATCCGTCGTTACCACCCCATGGATCATTCACATCGATTCCATTGTAATTAGCATTATCAGGATCAGTAATTCCATTTGTATTGGTCCGAGTAGGATCATCAAGCGTAGGAATATCATATATATAATCTCTAGTGCCGTCATTTTGCACGCTCATAGCCTCTAACATACTAAGATTTACAGACAATATAGCTGCCGAAAGCGCGTATTCCGTTGTCCATGCAAAATTATCAGAGGGTGAACCCGCATTGGTATGTCCTCCTTGTGCCACAATTAAAAAATCGATACTATTTACCGTTACGAATTCTAAGCCATTGGTTGCATGATTCTCTTCAGAACGGGGTAGACCTCTTACGATGTCGACCGCATTCCATGTAGAACCATTCCAGGTCAGTCTTGTAATTACACCTGAATTCGTATCTAAATTTTTGTCTCCACTTGGACCTCCAACTTGCGAATCACTCGAAGTAGCATAGATAATAGGATTTCCTTCTGTACCAACTACAGTAATACCAGTAGCTTCTCGATTATTACCAGCATTAGATGAACCATCATCATTATGATTGGGAATATTCTTTACCAATAGTATTTCTTCACTAGCAACAACCACATAATCATCTGGCCCATTACGTTGAATTGTAAAAACATCTATAGTACCATTTAATTGAAGTACATAAAGTCTCCCGTCGGGACCAAACATGTGAGATGTACCTTGATTAACACCACCATTACCATTGAAATTAAGGTTACTTTGACCAAATGATTGTGCACTCATTTGCTGCACTCCAATGAACATGAGGAACAAAGCGGTTAAGACTTTATATATGAAGTTGAATCCGCGTTTTTGACTATGGCTTTTTAGACTAAGAAGCATGGGTAACTTCATAATGACTGTTAGTATATAAGGATTTTTCATTTTTTCTAATTTATTTAATTGGGACTTTTCTTAATGTTTGATGGCCATTTGCTGTTGTGTTTCATTACCATTGGCATCTAACGTTCGAACAAAGTAAGTTCCGGCTGGTAAATCTTGAACTTGTATTTCACTACTACTTACTTCTTCGTTTAGATTTCCAGGATATGTCTTAACCAATCTACCAGTCACATCATATACATAGATGGTACTTACCATTTGTGGGGTAGTAAAACTTACAGTCGCAATCACATCTGCTGGGTTGGGCGAAACTGTCATCTCGTTTACCTTCTTAGCTAATAATGTGGGGTTATCAACGACAGAGAAATTCACCGTAATTGTAGGCCCAGATACTGGATTCGCTACCAATTTATAGTTCCCAATTGGGAACGGTTTACCTTGTATGTCCACTCCGATATCCCCAAAAAGAGAATGTGGTGCTGGACCTTCATTCCTAC
>DRFI01000008.1 GCA_011050675.1 Maribacter sp.
CTATTGAAATGACTATCGTAACTGAAACTACTTACGAATTAAACCTTGAGACTAAAACGGAAGTTGCTCGTTTATACAAGTTTAAAAATTCTAGAATTAAAAGAGATTTAAACTTCATCACTAAAGCTAACAAAGCTAAAATGGCTTAATAATCGACTTGAAGTACTAATTAACAGCACCTATTTATCTTATCTTGATTTTATAGGTCTATTCCTGGATGTTTATAAACCTCTCATTGCAGCTTCAGCACATCTTTCTCCATCCATTGCGGCAGAAACGATACCACCGGCATAACCACCACCTTCGCCACAAGGAAAAAGCCCTTTAATTACCGGATGTTCTAATTTTTCATTCCTTGGGATGCTAACTGGCGATGAGGTTCTTGACTCGACACCAACAATATTTGCTTCAGCAGTGTAGTAACCATGCATTTTATCACCAAAAGCTTTAAAGCCCTGTCTAAGTCTGCCTCCAATCAATTTAGGTAGTAGGGAGTGTAACGGAGCAGAATTCAAACCTGGTTGATATGAGGTCGGGTTTAAATCTGCAGATAAGTTACCTTCCACAAAATCGGTTAATCGTTGAGCAGGAGCTGTTTGTGATCGTCCACCAGAAGTAAAAGCCAGTCGTTCCAAATCTTTCTGATATTCCAATCCTTTAAGTGCTCCAAATTTCTCGTACTTAGGAATATCCTTATCGATATTAATTTCAACAACAATACCAGAATTTGCGAAAAGGTTATTTCGTTTAGATGGTGACATTCCATTTACAACAACTTCACCAGGGGCAGTAGCTGCAGGAACAATGAATCCGCCAGGGCACATGCAGAAGGAATATACACCTCTATCTTTTACTTGTTCCACTAAGCTATATGATGCAGCTGGAAGCAACTCGCTACGTTCACCAGAACAATGGTATTGAATACTATCTATAATATGCTGTGGATGCTCTACACGAACACCCATGGCAAAAGATTTGGCTTCTAAGGCGATGTCTTTTTTATGTAATAAATCGAAAATATCACGAGCTGAATGTCCTGTTGCGAGTATCACCCTTTCAACAGCCATTTCATCTTTATCATTTAAAATAATTGCATTTAGCGTATTGTCTTTGATAACGAAATCGGTTACCTTGGTATTAAAGTGAATTTCACCACCATGATGTTGAATAACCTCTCTAATATTTTGAACGATTTTTGGGAGTTTATTAGTACCAATATGCGGGTGTGCATCTACCAGTATTTGTTCTGTAGCACCATGAAATACCAAACTTTCAAAAATACGGCGCACGTCTCCACGCTTTAAGCTTCGCGTATATAATTTTCCATCAGAATATGTGCCTGCACCACCTTCACCAAAACAGTAATTACTTTCAGGGTTAACTTGATGGTCTTGATTAATAGCCTTTAAATCTCGTCTACGTTCTTTTACATTATTACCACGTTCTAGAACAATGGGTTTATATCCCATTTCTAAACAACGTAATGCAGCCCACATTCCTGCAGGTCCAAATCCTATAATATGAATAGGTTTGGCTTTAGAAACATCTTTGTATTTAAAGTTTAAAGTATCGCTAGGGGCAGGCTCATTAATATATATGGCCAGTTTGTAATTGAAGTAAATTTTAGGTTTACGAGCGTCAATTGATTTTCTAAGAACTTTAATGGTAAATGTGCCATCTTCAAGTCCTAGATATTTCACTGTGCGTATCTCTAATCCGTTAGGGGTAGCTTCTTCCTTTAAAGTTAATCGCAATTGTACATTTCTGACCATGCTGCAAAATTAAAGTAAAATACATGATGTTAACTATAGGGAGTTAAAAATGCTGAAGGGTAATTTAAAAGTTTTATTAGTTCTCAATAATTGTTCTAAAGGTCAAATTTACTCTTGGATGTTGACTTTTGGTTGTAGGAGGTAAACGGTGTAGCCAATTAGTTTGGGTTTCATCTTTCATAACAAGTAAACTACCATGTTCTAAAATTAGCTCAACTTTCTCTTTGGTTTCTTTATGCTTAAAAGCGAACTTTCTTTCAGAACCGAAACTTAAAGAGGCAATTGCTCCGTTCTTTTTAAGGTCTTTTTCTCCGTCGCTATGCCAAGCCATACCTTCGCTACCATCATGATAAAGGTTAAGTAAGCACGAATTAAAAGTTTCACCAGTTTCATACTCAACTTTGTTCTTTAAAGTCAATAATTCGGTTGTCCAGAGTAGGGCTTGTTTAGTGGTTTTTGAATAGGTGTATTGAAAAGGCTTTTCGCCATACCATGCTACTTTGCGTTTGGTAATTATTTTTTTACCGAAAATGATAGCTTCATCATTTTTCCATTCAATAGTATTGAGGAGTTTATCTAAATAAATTTCAGCTTCTTTATCCGTAAAAATCTTTCCATAGTAATTAACAGTGCCACCTTGTGGAAGTAGGTTTTTATTGTGGTCAACCTTAATATCGAATAACTTCATTTTTTAGATTTCTGGAAATGTCTAATTACAATCTAACAAAATAAATACTGTTTTAAAAGTAAAAGCGAACAGATAACCTATCGAGTATGATAAGTTCTCCATTCGCTTTTATAACTAGCAAAATGTTAGATTACTTAAACTTAGCTTTTAAGCAAGTTTTTAATTACACTGTTCCATTTCTGTATAGACTGAAATTCTCCACTTAATTGGAAGTTTACTTCAACATCATAAAATTCAAAGACAGTGTCAGGTTCATTAGTATTTTTAGGAAAAAGATTTAGAAGCAAGCGTTCTGTAATCTTTTCTTTTCTAGCATATGACTTGCCTATATTAGCAATTTCACATGTTTTAATGGTAGATAAATCGGCATATTGCTGATTTAAAACTTCACCAGATTTTGAAAAAAAGAAAACAAATTTTTTCTCTTGGTCCACACCAATGGCATAATGACCAAAAATTTCATGTTCCGTAATTGTACAGTTATGTTTGTTTGCAACATCATTTAAAGATGTCATCATTTTCTTTTCTTTCGATTTTCTACTTCTGCTTGTAACAACAAAAGGCATTGCACAAATTGCAACAGATGCTATACCAATAGCGGCTATTCCTAATTCCATTTTATATTTTTTTAAATAAGTGATATTAATTTCTGTATGAAGTGTTAATTAACTTCATATCAATATGTTATACTTAGCTACCAAAATGATAGACTTAAAAAAATATATTACCAGAAATTATGGAAAGGAAAGATGAGATCAGACTTTCTATGTCTTATCAATAAGGTATTGGCGTAAAGTATGTACTGCTTATATCTAGAAGTAAAAAGTTCTTCTGTTGTATTTAAGTTAGCACTAAAACTTGTAAAAGGAAGCTTATAATTTGGCGTTGAAACTTCTGCAACATCTGAAATAGAAATTTCTGATTGCTGTGCATGCGGAGATAAAATCTTTGAGGATTCAGAAAAATATGTTTTCTGATTACCAGTCTTAACTAAAACAATCTCATTAGAAAATGGTAACGTATTGGCAGAACTATATATACCGAAACAGTAAACTGTTACGAGTAAGAAAACCCTAAGTATGTTATTCTGCTTTATCATTCTAAACTAAAACACTTTGGTCGAGAATTTCGTTTACTTCTTTCAAACTTTCTTCATTATCTAACAGCAATACCAAAGTATCATTTGATTCGATTACTGTAGATCCACCCGGACGCACAAATTTACCATCTCTTTTGATCATAACAATGAATGCGGACCTTGGAAAATGCAAATCTATAATTCTTTTTTCTACAGCAAAACTGTTAGGAGAAATGGAAACCTCTTCCATTGCAGATTTTGGTAAATTGAGAATATATCTGTCGTTCTCGGCTATAGGTTTTACTTCATCTGGCAATGCTACATTTAACCATTTAGCAAAAATGGATAGTGTAGTTCCTTGAATTAAAACTGATGATACCGATATAAAAAATACGATACTGAAAATAATATTTGCCTTGTCAATACCAGCTAATAGGGGGTAGGTAGCAAACACAATCGGAACCGCTCCACGTAAACCAACCCATGAAATATAGAATCTTCTTCCCAATTTCATTTTAAAGAACATTAAGCTTATAAAAACACTTACCGGTCTGGCAACCAAAATTAAAAACACAGAAATAAGTAATCCTATACCTAAATAGGGCATAATTTGTGAAGGAAATACAAGAAGACCTAAAGTTAGAAACAACACTATTTGCATTAACCAGGCCATACCGTCGAACATTTTTAATATGGTCGATTTATGTATTAAATCTTGATTACCTAAATACACCGCACAAATGTAAATTGCAAGAAAACCATTACCACCAACGACATCGGTAGCAGAAAAGGTGATAAACATTAAAGCAATAACAAGTACAGGGTAAAGTCCTTCAAATCCAAGTTTTATTTTATTGATTATAATCTCGCTCAACTTACCGAACGCAAATCCGCCAATACCACCTAAAATCATTTGTTTTAAAAACAAGGGTATAATGGAAAGAATGCTTAAGTCTTGATTAATGACCAAGGTTAAAAAAGCCAATGTTAGTACATAGGCCATAGGGTCATTACTACCACTTTCTAATTCTAATGTGGGTCTAAGGTTGCTCTTTAACGCTAGGTTTTTTGAACGTAAAATGGAAAATACTGCAGCTGCATCTGTAGAAGAGACAATGGAGCCCAATAACATACTTTCATAAATGGTAAAATCTGTAATGTAATAGACAAAAGTACCTAAGGTAACCGCAGTAAGCAGAACACCTAAAGTGGATAAAACAAGACCTTCTTTTAAAATTGGCTTTACAGCTTTCCAGTTGGTATCTAATCCTCCAGAAAATAGAATAAAGTTCAAGGAAACGATACCTATGAATTGAGCAAGCTTTGGATCATCGAACTTAATACCACCAATACCGTCCGACCCTGCTAGCATACCTATTGCTAAGAAGAGGATTAAAGTTGGTACGCCAAATTTATAAGATGTTTTACCAACTATAATACTGATGAACAGTAATATGGAACCTACAAGAAGTATATTTTCAATAGTAAGATTCATTGGTTGGTTTTATTCCTAATTTTTGCAGAACAAAGTTAATTCATTGTGTTAATTTTTTAATTTTATAATGTTAATGTTATGTTGTAATTACGCTTGCTATTAAATTGTTTTTTTCTAAATAACATAAGGTTAAGTTTTTTATTCATTTGTTCATAAGAAGATTTTAAAATGTACTAATAAATAGTTTTTGACGTTAAAATCTGATAACATCAAACAATTAAATATGAAGTTCTTTAAAAATTTTATTCTTGTTTTTTCATTGGTCTTAACATTTGGATGTACAAAGGAAGATGAAGTAAAAACAGAAAAAGTTATTGATGAAGAACAAAATGAAGAGGTAGAAACTGTAGAAGAGCCTGAACCCGTTGTTTATTTCACATATAATGCGACAGCGTTGAATGATTCAGAACGCTGGATAATTGTGTATGATAGCGATGGTAATTTATTAGACTATAAACAAGACCTATTAGAAGGTCCAATGACGTTTACAGCTCATAAAGATTCAATTCCTGAAAAGATTAACATTACTAAATTATCTTATAATAAATTTAATGACGGTATCTCTGAAGGTCATAGATTATTAACCTTTACAGATATCGATGATAATAGTGTTTGGAATGATAATAATTATAATATTACAGGTAATTTAATAGGTACTTTCAACTTTCAAGTCAGAAACATAACAGAATACGAAGCTTTTCAAATTTCAACTCCTTATAATATTTTAAGACCTGGTGAATTTAGTTCAGAATCTAATGATAATAAAATTACTTTACAACTTACAAATATTCCTCTATATGAAAATATGGAATATTGGATAAATGTAAGAGGTGAAAATGGGCGAACTAAATTTTTAAAAATAAGTCCTGCGAATGGTGAATCTTATATTCATGATTTTAATGACTTTTTGGAATTCGATGAATATGTCACTATTAATTTACCATCTAACCAATTTTACATATTACAATCTGGCGGCTTTTCGTCTAATGAATCAAATACGTATTGGGGAGATGGGCAATCTTTTAGCGAATTTTTTGGAAATGGAGAAGGTAAGCCTGAAAATAGTTTTTTAAATGGATATGATCGCTATAAATTCGGATTAGGTATTTCTTTTATCGATTATAGTTATGGCTATTATAAAATTGGTGATAAGGTTTTGGATATTACAATCCCAATGAAGCCTTCATTTACAATGGTTAGCCAAGATATATATAATTTAGAATTTGTTACGGAGTTAAATCCAGTAACTAAGACCACACGTCATAATTCTGAAAAAACTAACGAAGAAGGAGCATACTTGACTACGGATTGGGAGGTGTTTTCAACTGGTAGGAGGACTCAACAAATTTATGAGCTACCAATTGAACTAATCGAAAGATTCCCAAATATGGAATTGGAAGATCTTAATTTAAACACTGTAATATTATACACGCAGGGTTATGAGCAGCAGCAATTCTTTATAGATAAGACATCTAAAATTAGAACAGGAAATTACATTAGTGAGAATTACACCTTTAATAAATTTTAAAATTCCAGAAAGTAAAATCTATTTATTTTTTACCATGGTCTCTTTTCTTCGAAAAAGGCTTTGAAGAATATTAATAATAAAAAATAATAGACCTAATACGATTAGTAAAAGTGCTAATAAATTCATCATGTTCTGTTCAACTAAATAATCAAATTTAGGAAAGGATGTTTCTGTACTATAATGTGAAAAAAAAGTAGGAGTCAATAGTAATATTGCAGAGCCACCAATTGTAATTATTGCATGTGATAAGGTTAGCACATTAATTAGTTTTCGGTTCAGTTTCAGAATAATCCAATAACCCAAACCGGTAATACCAAAAAGGATAGACACCAATTCTGCCAAATGAATTAAAGAGATAACGTAATAGGTGTCGTGAATATTTATGTCTAATGTTTCGTTAGGAGCTAGAAATCCTATGAGAAGAATAACTGGTATTAAAATCCACAATACGAGATGGGGTTTGTTCAGAATACTTTTCATGTTCACTTATAAAAAATTAATCTTAAGGTCAGGTTAATCTATTATTAAGATCTTCCCAATAAAAATTTTATGCCGTTTTTAATAAATACATTTGCATGTATCAATATATTAAATGCATCATGGAGCTAAAACAAGTAGAGAAAATATCTAAAGCATTAAGTGATGTAAATCGATTAAAATTGTTGCAGTACATGCAGAAGAACCAAGGTAAGGTAGAATGTACTAGAGCATGTGATTTATTAGATTTAGCACAGCCCTCTATTAGTCATCATATAAAAAAACTAGTAGAATCCGGATTAATAAACCAGCATAAAATAGGTCGAAATTATAACTATTCACTTAATCATGAGGTTTGGGATAATTACTTGTTGAGATTACAGAAGTTATAATTTTTTTGTATTGATATATAGATACTTTTAAATGTATAAATGAATTTATTTAAATGAAAAAAATAGAATATTCTATATTAGACTTAGCGATTGTATCACAAGGATCTTCATTAAAAGAGACCTTTGATAATTCATTGTTACTTGCACAAACTGCTGAAAATGTAGGTTATAAAAGGTTTTGGCTAGCAGAGCACCATAATTCTATTGCTATTGGGAGCAGTGCTACATCTATTTTAATAGGTAATATAGCAGAAGGCACTAAAACGATACGAGTTGGATCTGGCGGAATAATGCTTCCAAATCATTCTCCATTAATTATAGCAGAACAGTTTGGTACTTTAGGTATACTTTACCCAAATCGAATTGATTTAGGGTTGGGTCGTGCACCAGGTACAGATCAGTTGACAGCACAAGCAATCCGTTCCGATTTTTTCCAAGCGGCACAGTCGTTTCCATTAGAGATTGAAAAAATACAACGTTACTTTTCTACAGAAAATGCAGATGCAAAAGTACGTGCTACTTTAGCTGAGGGCGTAGATGTACCACTATATATTTTAGGTTCAAGTACAGATAGTGCTCATTTGGCAGCTAAAAAAGGCTTGCCATATGCTTTTGCCAGTCACTTCGCAACAACACATTTAATGAATGCGCTGAAGATTTACCACAATGAATTTCAACCATCGAGTGAGTTAGAAAAGCCATATACCATGGCAGGTGTTAATATAATAGTGGCTGATACCGATGAAGAGGCAGAACGTATTTCTACATCGCTTTACAAGATGATTGTAGGGTTGTTGACCGGAAATAGAGGCTTTATGCAAGCTCCTGTGGATATGACAGAAGAATTACGAGAATTAAGTCAGAATTCGTCCGTGCAACAAATGCTTAAATACTCATTTATTGGGAGCAAGGAAACAGTAAAAAAACAGGTAAAGCAATTTATTGCCGATACTCAAGTGGATGAACTGATAGCAGTTACTAACATTTATGATGGTCAAGACCGTATTAAATCATATCAATTGTTCGCTGAGATTATGAAAGAGTTGAATGGGGAGAACAGTTAAGTTCTCTCTATTTTAATCTTCGATATCCAAAATGGATTGTCTTTCTCTATTAACCGTAAGTTTTGTGACGTCTGGTCTAGAGTAATGACCAACGGAATCAAAATTTTGTCGTTCTTCAAGCACTCGGTTAAAATCAATTGTTGCCGTAATAAGACCTTCTTTTTCAATAACGGGGGCAACTATCCATTCTCCATCGGGTCCGGCAATACAGGAACCTCCATTCGCTAATGTTTCAGGAGCATTTTTTAAAATTTCATTTACGTGCGGAGTATCTTTTGGGAAATCTGCCTTATTCATTAAACTACAAACAGAAACCACGAATGAGCGAGATTCTTTCGCAATGAATTTTGTAATATCTATGGTATTGTGCTCAGAACCAGGCCAAACGGCAATATGCAAATCTTCTCCCAAACCATATAAAGCGGTACGTGGAAGAGGCATCCAATTTTCCCAACAATTTAATCCACCAACGGTGAAGTTTTTTAAGTCGTGTACTCGTAAACCGTTACCATCACCAGGAGCCCAGGTTAGACGCTCTTCATAGGTTGGTTGCAACTTTCTGTGTACAGATTTAATTTCACCTACATTATTTATATATACCAAAGAGCAGTAAAGGCTGTGACCACCTCTATTCTTCGCACGTTCCATTACCCCTAAATAGATAGCTATGTTATATTCTTTAGCTAAAGCACAAATTTCATCTAATTCACCGACTTCTATTTGAATTGAGTTTTTCACGTAATGGGCATGAATTTCTTTCTGTACTTTAGAATTAAATTTAGCACCATCTGTCATAGAAACCCAAAAAGGATAGCCAGGTAATAGAGCTTCACCAAAAACTACAAGCTCACAATCATCTTCACCGGCTTTAATGATATAATCCTTGATTTTATCAATCGTCTTTTCTTTATTTAGCCAAACAGGTGAGATTTGAGCCATGCCTATTTTTAGATTGTTTTGAGCTGGTGTATCTATAATTTGAGTCATTGCTGAATAATTTTTTTATATTATAATTTTGAAATTATTTTTTGTCAAGAGAATGCTGTTTATTAAATGTATGATAAAGATCAACTTTAATATAAAATATGTATATGTCTAGTTTGTATGCTATTGTGGTTAATGTTCTATTCTTTTAAAATGCCATTTTGGCTAACGCTATAAAAAGAAGTTCCGTCAAAACGGAACAGACCCATGTATCCACCCAGCCATATTTTACCTTCCTTATCTTCAAATATACTTTGTATGGCACCACTTTTAAGTCCGTCGTTTTTACTGAAATTTGTGGCAGTTGTACCATTGTATCGGTAGACGCCAAAACTTTCGATCGGAAACCAAATATGACCAGCCGTATCTTCAAATAAGCTCCATACTTCGGTACTGTTTTCTCTTTCTTTTGTAGCAACTTTAGTGAAAGATTTTCCGTCCCAAAAACAAACTCCTTCATAGTGAGTAGCAAACCAAATATTGCCATTTTTATCCTCTAAAATATCATTGATGGCGTTATTGCATAATCCATCTTCTTCTGAGAGGTTAGATAGTGATTTTCCATCATAAAAATAGGCACCTTCATTAGTGCCAAACCACATATTACCTTTGCTGTCTTCCATAATACTATGAACGATTTTTTCACTGGTAACACCTCTGTTGTAATCCGGTGTTCCTTCTGGTAATGAAAACGAAGAAAAGTTTTGACCATCAAATAAGTTGATTCCTTCTAAAGTACCTATCCAAATAATGCCCTTACTATCCATAAAAAGACTCCAGATATTATCATTGTTCAGTCCTTCTTTTTCTGTGAAATTCACAAAAGAATTCCCATCGTATTTCGTTAATCCGCGTTCGGTACCAAACCAAATATTACCGTCATTATCTTCTATAATACCCCTAACGGCGACGCCACCAAAACCCTCATCGATAGAAAAATAGTCAAGAGTAGTACCGTTATACCTTGCTACACCATCTCCGTTGGTACCAAACCATAGATTCCCACTTTTATCTTGAAAAATTCTACGAACAAATTCGCTTATCGGTATATCAATTTCGGGTTGTAAAAAAGGACTACTATATTTATTTTTAAGCGGTTGTGTTTTTTGTAATGGAATGTCTTTTAGAGCGGTTCTTGAGTCAGTTTCTTTGGTTTGCGGTTTATTTTCTGTTTGCTGACCGTTACAAGAAATGATAAAGATTGAAAATATGAGTAGGAGTAAAAATGATACACGAGCAATGCCTTTATAGATATATGTCGTCTTTTTCATTTGTACTGTTTTTAACATAATTTACTTGTTGGTGTCTGTCATTTTAGTCAATACCGTCAATGATCTTTAGTTTAGTATTAATTTGATTTTTAAATCGCTGTGCGAAAATATGATTAGGGTCTAATTGAAGGGCTTTATCAAGGTTCGAAGTTGCTAAAGACAAACTATCCATTTTTAAATAAATACTCCCGTATAGCACGTAAGGTTGCGGTATGTTTGGGTTATTAATTTGATCATTAAAATCATCGGCAATGGAGAGTGCTTTTTTAAAATTTCCTAAATCAGATTCTAAAGTAGCTACATAGCTAATAAAAAATGGAATTTTTTTCTGTTTAGGAGTGGTAAGTATATGTAATGAATCTAAGGCTATTTTTGGGCCGTGTATTGCATTTAATACCTCTATATATTCTGCTTTTATATATGATTCGTTTGGGTGTTTATGAATAAAGGTTCTATAGTTCTTCTCGGCAGTGGCCAGGAAATTGGATATAAAGTCTTCATCTAATTTCACATTTTGTCCACGGGCATTAAATAATTCTAAAGTAATACGTGTTACTTCTAAAATTAATTGGTCGTCTTCACTTACCTTAATTTGTGAATTATTTAAGTCATTTAAAATTTGAATTCTTTCATTGAGGTTTGTAGTGTTTTTTCCAACCAACGCTTTACCTACTATAAAAGTAGAATCGAATTCTACAGCTTTTCTAAATGCTTTTTCAGATAGCGTCCATTGACCATAATCTAGAATATGCTCCCAACCTTTGTTAAAGTAAAAAATTGTAGAATCATTTTTAGTGCCGTACCTATAAATGTCTTGTTGGGTATGTAGTTTTTCCTGTTTTTGTTGACACGAAACTAATATGATAAAAAATAGTAGACAACTTAGGTATTTGATATTCATTCAATATGCTTTTAGTCGAAAATAGTACTTTTAATTTCTTCATTACCCATCCAAGGTCTAAAGTATATGAGGGAATCTGTCTGTTCCACAATTTTCATTAAATCATCAATAGCTTCTGCAGTATATTGAGACTCATGACAATTTGATGCTTTATGTCCTAAATCTAAATCATCCTTATCATAAGGTATTCTGTAAGTAAGAAATCTCTTTTGAGTTCTTTTTAAATTGTCGTTTAACCAGCTAACCAAATCGGTATTAAAAGGTACTTCTGCATTGATAGTTTCTTTAGGATAGCCGTAGTAGAGTAAATTCTGGAGCTCATTAGACGTCTCTCTTTGAAAAACTTCTGTAACCACGTTACTAACGATTCTATGGTCTGGGTGTCCATACTGCCCGCCAGGTCCGAAACTAATCACAGTATTTGGCTTATATTTTATGAATAGACTATCAATTTTCTCATCTAAAGAATTGATGTTTTTTTTCATAGCTAAATCCCCATCGATATATTTTAAAAATATAGGAGCATTTATACCTAAGGTTTGTGTAACGCATAATGCCTCTTCAGCGCGTGTTTTGGCGAGTATATCTCCAGCTGGGATATTGGCATGAGGTGTAACTCCGTTTCTACCGTCGGTTACAATTACCAAATGTATATTTACACCTTCTTTTTGATATTTAGATAGAATAGGGGATATTACTATCTCATCATCTGGATGAGCAAATATTGCCATTAAGGTTTTTCCTTTATTGCTAGTGATTTTATTTTTATTTATTTTCTGTTCTTGTTCAGCACATGAAAATAGCATGATTGCAATAAAAAGTATGGGTAATAGTTTATTCATTAAATCTATTTTAGAAGCAATTTAATGAAATAGAAATCGAATTGTATTCCTTTAAAAAATATTAATACACCTCATATTCCTTCTTGTAAGCTAAAGGTGTACGATTAGTAATGGTTTTAAATTGTTTATTGAAGTTAGAAAGCGTCTGAAAACCACTCTGGTAGCAAGCTTGTGAAACATTCATTTTTTGTTCAATCAGCAATTTACAGGCATGGCCTATGCGTATTTCACTCACAAATTCTGAGAACGATTTATTGGCATGTATTTTAAAATACCTACTAAAAGACGTGGGCGTCATATTGGTTAACTCTGCCAATTCTGCCAAAGCTATTTTTCGTTTAAAGTTTTTCATTACATAGGCATATACACTGAACATACGTTGCGTATCTGCTTCACGTAAGGTGTTGGTATACCCAGGACTTGCTAAAATTGCATATTCCTTTGTTTGGCTAATAAAATCTAAAATTTTAAGCAGGTGTAGAATACCTTCAAAACCATTCATTTGAATTAATTCTAGCATTAACCGTTGTAAGGTTTCTGCGGTTTTAACAGTAAATTCAATACCTCGCAAACTTTTATGAAACACCTGTCGTAGTCGTATGGCCTCATCGGTCTGTAGTAGGTTATCACCTAAAAAATTCTCGTGAAAATAGATAACGACCCCTTCAGACCATGCAATATTCTGTTCTTGTTCATGTGCATGTTCACTACGCCACAGGTGGGGTAAATTAGGTCCCGTAAATGTTATATCTCCTGCTTTATAGGGTTTTACGCTATCACCAATAAAGCGAGTACCACTGCCTTTTAAAACAAGAAACAACTGGTATTCTGAATGGAAATGCCAGTGTGGATCAAAAACTGGTTCGTTTAAAGTTCGTGCCAAATAAGCTTTTGATTCTGGTATTGGCGATTTTTGAAGAGCTGATTTCATGGTGGTCGAATATCATTATAACATGGCTAAAAATCTCAAAATTAAATACTAATTTATCAATAAATTGGAATTATTTGAAATGGAATGATAAAATACAGTCAGTATGTGATAAATAAGAGTGATTTATACCGTGCTATTTCATGTAATATTGAGAGAACAAAACAACGCTCTTTATGAAAACCAACTTCACATCATTTAAAATAGTTTTTTTACTCTTTCTTATTATGGCGTGTTCGCCAGCTAAAAAAGAACGTGTAGATGATGCTCCTCGCAGAATAGAGCTATTGTTTTTGGGACACGAAATAGAGCATCATAATTCACGAGTATATTTTCCTATTTTGGCATCTGCGCTAACAAAAGATGGCATCAATATTACATATACCGAAAAACCATCCGATTTAAATTCCGAAAATTTAAGTAAGTACGATGGACTCATCATTTATGCTAATCACGAAGAAATAAGTAAATCTGAAGAAAAGGCGTTACTGAATTTTGTGGAATCCGGTAAAGCGTTTATCCCCATTCATTCCGCAAGTTTTTGTTTTAAGAATTCCCCAGCATATATTGATTTGGTAGGGGCACAGTTCATGAGTCACGAAACGGGTACGTTCACGGCAGAAATAACGAATAAAGAACATCCAATAACTAAAAATTTAAAGCCTTTTGAAACTTGGGATGAAACCTATGTGCATGATCAAATAGCTGATGGCATTACTGTTTTAATGGAACGTGATGAGGGTGACCGCCGTGAACCTTGGACTTGGGTGAAGCAACTTGGCAAAGGAAAAGTATTCTATACTGCATACGGACATGATGAGCGTACATGGGAGAACAAAGGATTTCAAGATTTGGTGAAAGCAGGAATTCTTTGGGCAGTGGATGACAACGCAAAAAAGAATTGGAAAACATTTATGGCAGATATGCCAACCCTTGAATATGAGGAGCGCGCGAATATACCTAATTACGAGCAGCGTGATCCGGCACCAAAATACCAATTGTCATTAAGCCCAGAAGCATCGAAAAAATTGATACAAGTACCTGCTGGTTTTGATGTAGAATTATTTGCATCTGAGCCCGATATTATAAATCCTATTGCTATGAACTGGGATGAAAAAGGCAGGCTTTGGGTTATTGAAACGGTGGATTATCCTAATACGGTACGTAACGATAATAGTATTGGTGATGATAAAGTAAAAATTTTAGAAGATACCGATGGTGATGGCAAGGCTGATAAAGTAATTGTCTTTGCGGATAAATTGAATATACCTACAAGTTTCGCTTTTTATGATGGCGGTATTGTAGTTTCTCAAGCACCCCACTTTATTTTTCTGAAAGATACCGATGGTGATGACAGGGCCGATGTAAAAGAGATTCTTATTGATGGTTGGGGTACGTTTGATACGCATGCTGGTCCGTCAAACTTACAATATGGTATCGATAATAATTTATATGGAGTCGTTGGCTATTCCGGCTTTGAAGGAGAAATTTTTGGTCAAGGCTTTAAATTTAATCAAAATGTATATAGATTCAATCCGAAGCGTAAATCATTTGAAGTATTAACAAATACTAGTAACAATACTTGGGGATTAGGATTGACGGAAGACAATTCTATTTTCGCCTCTACGGCCAATAATACGCATAGTGTTTTTGTGGGTATCCCCAATGCAACGTTTAATCATGTAGAAGGAATAGGAAAAGACGGTAGTGCCAAAATTGACGGACATTACTACATGCAACCTATTACACCCAATGTTCGCCAGGTAGATGTTTTTGGCGGATTCACTGCGGCGGCAGGGCATCATTTTTACACAGCAAGAGCTTACCCGAGCGAGTATTGGAATAGTATTGCCTTTGTATGTGAACCAACAGGTGGCGTAGTGCATCAGGCAAGAATTATAAAAGATGGCGCCGGATATGTTGAGGAAGATGCAGGTAATCTTTTTGCCTCGTCAGATGAATGGAGCTCACCAGTTGATGCTAAAACCGGACCAGATGGTGCTGTTTGGGTAGCAGATTGGTACAATTTTATTATTCAACATAACCCAACACCAAATGCAGATAGAGGAGGTTACGATGCTGAAAACGGAGAAGGTAATGCCTATGTAAATCCGTTACGTGATAAAGGGCATGGTAGAATATGGCGTGTAGTACCAAAGTATGATTATACCTATAAAGAACAACAATTATCTAAAGATGACCCAGAAGCATTGATTGAAGCCTTAAGTAGCGATAATCAGTTTTGGAGATTAACAGCACAACGTTTATTGGTTGAACGTGGTGATACAGATATTCTAAACGATTTATATAAGTTGGTCAATAAAAAACAAGTAGATGATAAAGGTTTGAACAATGCGGCAATGCATGCGCTTTGGACTATTGAAGGTTTAGATGCCTTAAAGACGGATAGTAATGCTTTGGGTGTTGTAAAGGGAGCTTTGTTTCATAAAGCCTCGGCTGTTCGTAAAGCAGCAATACAAATGCTACCTAAAAATGATGATAGCGATGATGCGCTATTTAAAGCGAAGACCTTAAATGACCGTGATCCAAATGTGCAATTATCGGCATTGATATATTTTGCTGATAGGCCATCTTCACAAAAAGTAGGCTCTTTACTTTATGACCTTGGTGAGAATGATACGTTTATGAATGATTTGTGGTTGTATAAGGCATTATACGCTGCATCTGCAAAACATGTAGATGGGTTTTTAAATGCATATACTGCGGCTAATCCCGATTATAAAAAACCATCGAACGAGGTGAGTGATTTTAGTGCTGCATCGTATGATGATAGCAATTGGGAAACAATGGAAATACCGCAATATATAGAAGATGCCGGATTAGATATTGATGGTGTTATCTGGTTTAGAAAAGAAGTGAACATACCTGCAGCCATGGCGAAAAAGTCTAATATATTATCCTTGGGGCCTATTGATGATTCAGATATCACGTATGTGAATGGAATTGAAGTAGGTGGCATGGCATCCAGTTTCAGCTCGAACAGAACTTATGATATTCCTGAAGGAGTTTTAAAGCCCGGTAAAAATACCATTGCTGTTAGAGTAGAAGATAATGGTGGTGAAGGTGGAATTTATGGAGATTTTTGGCGATTGTATTTACAATCTGGAGAAGAAATGATTAGAATACATGGACATTGGAAATACAAAGTAGAAAAAAATTATACAAATCAAGTTGCCAAAACCTATAGCAACACAGATATAGCTACACTTTTAATGAAATATTATGGTGCAGATGCTAAAGCATTAACAGCAGAAGACTCAGAAGAAGTTACCAATGTAAAAGTAATTACCATAAAAACCATCACCAATGAAATGAAATTCGATGTCACCAAGTTTGATGTAAAAGCAGGGGAACAAGTAGCATTGGTTTTAGAAAATCCAGATTTTATGCAGCACAATTTGGTAATCACCAAGCCAGGTAAAAAGGAACTTGTAGGTGCGGCAGCCGATAAAATGGCAGCAGACCCTAATGCAGCAGAGCGTAATTATGTGCCGCAAATGAGCGATGTACTTTTTGCTACACCAATTTTAAATCCCGATGAAACCTATTCGTTAAAATTTAAAGCACCAACGACTCCGGGTGAATATCCGTTTATATGTACGTTTCCGGGGCATTGGAGAATTATGCAAGGGGTGATGATTGTAAAATAATGTGTCGATTAGTTAGCAAAAGAGAAAATGAAAAATAAGATAGATTTTGGGGTTAGCACGTGGTTATGGCAATCGCCTTTTTCTACAAGTAGTATCAAGCTTTTTCCGAAAATCAAGGAGCTGGGGTATGACCTTGTTGAAATTCCTGTAGAAGACACGCATATTATAGATGCAAAAGAAGTTAAAAAAGCCCTGTTAGATAATGGATTGAAAGTTTCTGTTTGTGGAGCATTCGGTCCTACAAAAGATTTAACACACGAAGACCCAAAAGTACACCGGCAGTGTTTCGATTATTTAGAGGAATGCTTTGAATTATGTAATGTTCTAGAGGTAGATTTCTTTGCTGGACCAATGTATTCTGCGGTGGGTAAAGCACGCATGGTAGCAACCGAACAGCGAAAGGTAGAATGGGACTTGGCCGTTACCAACTTGCAGAAAGTATGTATTATGGCAGATGGTCATGATCTTGCGATTGCATTAGAACCATTAAACAGGTTTGAATCTGACATGATCAATAATGTTGATGATATTATGCGATTAGTTACGGATATCAATCATGCATCGGCTCGGGTATTATTAGATAGTTTTCACATGACGATTGAAGAAAGAAATATTAGGGAAGCTATAAAAACTGTAGGTAATAAATTAATTCATGTTCAGGTATCTGAAAACCATAGGGGAGTGCCCGGTACCGGACTTACACCTTGGAACGATTTCAAATTAGGACTATCTGATATCAACTATAGTGGCGGATTGGTTATAGAGAGTTTTACTCCAGAAATTAAAGAATTGGCAGCCGCTGTTTGTATATGGAAAACCATGGCCAAAAGTCAAGATGAATTTGCCAAACAAGGATTGAAATTTTTAAAACAAACGTTTAACGATTAAGACGTACATAATGAGCGAGAAGAAAATAAGAATAGCTATTGTAGGACTCGGTTTTGGAGCAGAGTTCATTCCTATATATAAGAAACATCCCAATGCAGAATTGGTTGCGGTTTGCCAACGTAACGAAGAAAAATTAAATGAGATTGCAGATGCGTTCGGTATTGCAAAAAGATTTACATCGTATGAAGAGTTATTAAATGATAATGAAATTGATGCGGTCCATATCAATACGCCAATTCCTAATCATGGCGAGCAATCGATACAAGCTTTAAAAGCAGGTAAACACGTTGCGTGTACCGTACCTATGGCAACAACGGTAGATGAATGCAGGCAAATTGTAGAGCTTACCCAAACCACGGGACTCACCTATATGATGATGGAGACCGTGGTGTATGCAAGAGAATTCTTGTATATGAAAGAGCTATACGATAATGGAGAATTGGGCAAGGTTCAATTTTTAAAGGCAAGCCATCAGCAAGATATGGACGGATGGCCAAATTACTGGCCTGGTTTGCCACCAATGCATTATGCAACACATTGTGTTGGCCCTGTACTTGGTTTAACAAGAGATGAAGCGGAATATGTTTCCTGTTTTGGTTCGGGTACCATACGTGAAGAATTGATTAAGGAATACAACTCATCCTACGCTGTTGAAACCACTCATATAAAATTCAGAAATTCTGATTTGAGCGCACAAGTATATCGTTCACTATTTGATGTAGCCCGACAATACAGAGAAAGTTTTGAAGTATACGGTTCAAAAAAATCGGTAGAATGGCCGTTGATAGAAGGTAAGCCTTTAGTGGTGCATACAGCGAAGAAATCAGAACCAGAAATTCCGGAAGAAGTTGAGAGTCCTGATTTTGCAAAGTTATTACCAAAAGAGATTCAACCGTTTACAACGAAAGGAGTATATGATGAAGGTGATAATCAACATTTGTCATTTACCCAAGGTGCTGGTCACGGTGGCTCACACCCACATTTAGTACATGCCTTTGTAGATGGTTTGGTATCAGGCACATCGCCATACCCGAATGCAAAACAATCTGCTAATATCACCTGTGTGGGTATATTATCGCATGAGTCTGCAGAAAAAGGAGGTGAAATTATCAAATTACCAAATTTCACGTTTACAAGTTAGATTCCAACCCATCTATATCTCAACTTTAAATTACAGTTCAGAAGGCTTATTTGATACTTGAAGCTATAATTTTTTTATTTCCGCACTAATACTACCAAGTTTGTCAAATAAGTGGATGCCTTATGTAGAGAAACTATAGTTCTAAAAGGAAATCCCTAATTTTAAAGAATAGAAAGCAATTAATAATAGCTTTAAGCATATGGGTAGTTTTTTTAAGGTTTTTAGGGCAAGTATCATCATTACGGTGGTTATGGTAATTGTTCGCTTGCTTTTTTCTGATTGGGAGAATATCACATTATATAGAGAGCTGCAATTTGCTGGAGTAAGCTTTATTTATTCTTTTGTACTCACATGTGTAAACGCATATTACAATGAGTATATATCGAAAATATATAGTTGGGAAAAGCAGACTAAAAAACGTCTGTGGTATGGTGCTATAGGTTCCATTATTCTAACGGTAATGGCATTTGGTGTCGTAAGGTGGTTTACAGAGGTTATAATGTTTGGTAAAGATTTTAGTAAGTTCATAGCAACTGAAAAATCGGAATACTACATAATTGCTTTAGGGATTACCCTTATCGTTTCACTGTTTTTACATGCATTCTATTTCTACAAAGCATTACAAGATACGAAGGTACAGGAGCAAAAGATAATAGCAGGTTCTGCATCTGCAAGGTTTGATGCTTTAAAAAACCAGTTAGATCCACATTTTCTTTTTAATAGTTTAAATGTGCTAACAAGTTTAATAGAAGAGGACCCGTTACAGGCGCAAAAATTCACAACATCGCTTTCTAAAGTATATAGATATGTTTTAGAACAGAAGAGTAAAAATCTTATTTCTGTAGATGAAGAATTGAATTTTGCCAGAACCTACGTGCGCTTATTAAAAATGCGATTTGAAGACAGTATAATTTTTGAAATTCCAGATAAAGCAATAAATCCTGAGACTAAAATAGTACCATTGTCCCTTCAATTATTATTGGAGAATGCGGTTAAGCACAATGTGGTAACTTCCTCAAAACCATTACATATTAAAATATATGAGGAAGATGATTATTTGTACGTTACCAACAACCTACAAGAAAAGCAGGTAGTTAAAAAGAGTAGTGGTGTAGGGCTGCAAAACATTCGTCAGCGATATGCTATACTTACCAAAAAGGAAATGCAGATTTTTAAGACTGCTAAAGAATTTAAGGTTCGCTTACCTATGCTGACCAATGAAATTGCCTTTAGAGAAACCCAAGATTCTCATATTAATGCTAAACGTTACGAGAAAGCCAAAGAAAGGGTAGAACTTATTAAAGGGTTCTATGGCAACCTTACCTCGTACTGTATTGTCATTCCTGTACTTGCCTATATAAATTTTACCACTACTAGTTTTGTCTGGGTTATATTCCCTGCAATTGGTTGGGGTATAGGTTTAATTGCCCATGGGCTAAAAGCATATGGCTTAAACCCACTATTTGGGAAGGGTTGGGAAGAAAAGAAAATAAGACAATTTATGGAGGATGATAAGTTCTAATTTATCTAGCACTTTTTGTACAGCTATATTTCCGAATACAAATGTTGTGATCTTACCTATCTATGCATATTGATATGAACTTCTAGCAGCTCATTCTTCACTTTAAAACACTCGATTTAGCTTTAAAATCACTACAAAGAACAATTCAGCCATCAAAAATTACAACTCGGTATTTCATTTTTTCAAAACTGAGGGTATCTGTCGAGATTTGAAGTATAGGAATATATAATCACCTAAAAATTTATAAAGATGGAGTCAAATTTCGCAAATGATCAGAATTACAAATATCAAAAGGCAAAAGAAAAAGTACAAGCCATAAAAGGATTTTACGGCAATTTACTAGCATATTGTATTGTAATTCCAATTCTAGCATATATCAATTATACAACGACAAGTTTTCCTTGGGCAATTTTTCCGGCACTTGGTTGGGGTTTTGGATTGGTAATTAACGGTCTTTATGCCTACGGATATAATCCGCTTTTTGGAAAGGAATGGGAAGAAAGAAAGATTAAAGAATTTATGCAAGAATCATAACCTAAAGGACTAAAGATCATGGAAGACACAAAATATACTAGAGCAAAAGAAAAAGTTGAAGAAATTAAAGAATTTTATGGAAAAGTAATTTCCGCGATTGTTACAATAGTAATTGTAGCAGGAATTAATTATTATTTAAATGAATGGAGATATGCTTGGTTTCTTTGGGTAGTATTCGGTTTAAGTATTAGCTTACTTTTAAAAGCAAATAAAATCTTTAACTTGAATCCGTTTATGGGTAGAGACTGGGAAGAAAGAAAAACACAAGAGTTTTTAAGACAAGAAGAAAACACACAAAGATGGAACTAAACGAATTTGAACAATCAGATAAATTAGCTAGAGCCGAAAAGAAGGTTAAAGAATTGAAAGGGTTTTATATTCACTTACTTGTTTACTTACTTGTGAACCTGTTTCTAATGACAGTTACCGTAATGGGAATAATGTCTAGCGGAGCTTCATTTTCAGAAGCACTATTTAACTTCGGTACATTTTCTACTCCGTTTTTCTGGGGAATAGGTTTGGCATTTCATGCAGCTAAAGTATTTGGCTACAGTCCTTTTTTTAGTAAAGACTGGGAACAGCGCCAGATTAGTAAATATGTAGAAGAGGAAGAAAGAGATGCTAATAAATTTAGATAATATGAATGTTTCAACGATAGGTAATATAGATAAACTAGCAAAGGCTGTAAAGAAGGTAAAAGACTTAAAAGGTTTTTATATTCATTTAACCGTTTACATTTTGGTAAATATTTTTATAGTTACCATGAATGTAATTATAAGAATATGGGAAGGGGAATCACTATATGAAGCATTAGTTAATTTTGGTACCTTTTTAACGCCTTTTTTCTGGGGAATAGGATTGGTTTTTCATGCGGTCAAAGTTTTTAATTTCATTCCGTTTTTAGGTAATGACTGGGAATCTCGCCAAATAAATAAATACATTGAGGAAGATAAACGTGAATTTGAAAAATATAGATAACATGGATATCAATCAATTAAACAATAACCATGTAAATGAAGATTACAATAGGTTGTCTAAATATGAGCGAGCAAAAACAAAAGTGGAGAGTATCAAGCGTTTCTATAATCACACATTAGTTTTTCTAATAATAAATATCATTTTGTACTTCTTGAGACATAAGTTCGTTTTCATTTTGGTGAATGAAAATGCATTAGGTAATCCTGAATTTTTAGATTGGATAAACTGGAATGTTTACGGTACCACTATTGTTTGGGGGCTTATACTGGTTGTTCATGGAATTATTGTATTTGGTAATATTTCATGGTACATGAAGAAATGGGAAGAACGTGAAATTCAGAAATACATAAATTCATATAACGATTAAAGCATACAATTCTATTTAACCATAAATATAGATCATGAAGACTATAATTATTGAAGACGAAAAACCAGCAGCACGTAGGCTTGGTAGAATGTTAGAAAGTTTAGATTTAACCGTTTCAACTATGCTACATTCTGTAGAAGAGGCTATAGATTGGTTTCAAAACAATGAGCACCCAGATTTAATATTTTTAGACATTCAGTTATCTGACGGACTTTCTTTTGAGATTTTTGATGTTATAGAAGTACACAGTGCAATCATATTTACTACTGCATTCGATGAATATGCTTTGAAGGCATTTAAACTTAATAGTATTGACTATTTATTAAAACCAATAGATGACGAAGATTTAGAACAAGCCGTTATTAAATATCGCAAACGATTTAAAACCATTAGTGAGCCTAATAAAATTGCTTTAGATTTTGAGGATATAAAAAAGTTATTAGTAAATCCGTTAGAGCGGGAATATAAAAAGCGTTTTACCGCTAAGGTTGGTCAGCACTTAAAAATTATCAACGCAGAAGATGTGGAGTGTTTCTTTAGTGAAAATAAAGGTACCTATGCAGCTACCAAAGACGGGCGTAATTATTTATTGGATACAACATTAGAACAGCTGGAAGATGAATTAAAACCACAGGTATTCTTTAGGGTAAGCAGAAAGTTCTTTGTGAATATTGAACACATAAAGGATATCATTTCTTACACGAACTCTAGACTACAGATTAAATTAAAAAATAATCCAGATTGTGAAATTATTGTAAGTAGAGAAAAGGTAAAAGATTTTAAGCTTTGGTTAGAGTAATTACTATAAAAACCTATAAATTTAAGATTTAGACTTCTTTTTATCTAAGATTTCATATGTATCGATTCTATTTTCGTCAAAGGCAGAAGGAAGCAATTTTGGAATTAGCTTTATGAAGATAGGTAGTAATATGGCGCCACCAGGTAAAATGAAAATAGCTAAGGAAGGAATACTTTTAAAAATATCTAAAAGTTGATTCTGAACCTTTTTCTTTTCCTCATCACTTAAGTCACGCACCGTAGATTTAGATAACAGCCCAACTAATTCGGCACTTTGCGAAAGCTCTTTATGTAATCGTTTACTGTTACGTAGAATTAATTTCTTTACAATTTTACCCATACTGTCGTAAAATTGTTTGGCGAGGTTCTTTTCCTTTAAATAAGGTATAATGTGCACATTCAAATTAAAGAACTCGGTAACATCTGTAATAGATTTTGAAATTATGGCATCTTCAAATCCTAAATCTTTTCCTATTCCAAATATAAACTCAGACTCTGTATAGTCTAAAGAATGATCTTCCCAAACCGTAAGGCAAGCCATATCTAATAGGTAACGATTCTCCCAGTTTACTTTATTCCTTAATAGTCTTTCTCGATAAGAGCCATCAAATTTGTTTTCCGCACAGGTTATATAAGTTAGAGAAGAAGCCAACAATTGCGAAAGTTTGTTATCCTTTCTATCTAACGCTTTAGAACTAAGTGCGTGGTAAGTTATATTAATGGCTAAATATTCAATTTCCGCTGCTTTTTCCTTTAGATTTTTATGATCATTTAAAAAATGCTTAAAAAGTAGAACATCTATAAAGAGTAGAGAATTGGTAATAAGACTATTAAAAGTTTTGCTGATTATATTGTCTTCAATATAGATTCTTGAGGTCATCAGCTTCTCTAACTTCGCTGAGGTTTTGTTTCCTGTAAACCATTTATCAAAAAAACCGGCACGATTAATTTTTAGAATTTCATAAAACTTAAATACCTGTTCAATAAATTCAGAATAATCATCACCTCCTTTTGTACGGTAGGTAAAGAATAGCGCATGTAATAGATTAATCTTAGCCTTTTCGTCTTCAGATAATGAATGCTCTAATTCAATAAAATCTGGAATGCTAGAATTTAGACCATATACAAAGCCACTTTTTTTAAGTGTCCCATATAAAGTTTCAAAATTTGGGAAAGTGTCTTGGTGTTTTTGAACAACCGAACCATATTTCTCAATCCAACCAGAGGAAGACGGGTTCATATCTTAATAATTTAACAGCGCAAAGTTAGCTAATTATTACTTCATACTTATTTAAAAAATGTTACATCTACGCTATAGAAAGGAATATGCGCAGTTCTTATGTAATGGGATGAAAAAAATTTTTAATTTTTTTTAAGAAAAAATGAACCTTCTGTTTTTTATCTCGTAAGTAAAGGTGATTCTAATCTAAAAAAAATAGGATAATGAAAAAATCAAAATTATTTATGGGACTTGGGGCATTAGCCTTAGTAGGAGTTCTTTTAGTTGCGGCAGATCATATTGATGCGCCAGACACAATGGGAACTTCGGCAGACATTGCCGACTTTTATGCGTTTGAACCAACATTGGGTTCAGACAATACCGTTTTTGCGGTAGACCTTCAATCTAATGTACTGCCAGATTTGGCTTATGGTACGTTCGATGAGAATGTATTAATGGAAATCAATATCGACAGTGATGGCGATTTGGTTGAAGATTTAGTGATCCAAGCTATACCAAGAGATGGTAAAATGTATTTCTTTGGTCCAGTTGCGCCAGGTGAAACAGGATTGAATGGTTCAGTTATGGTAGATGCTCCATTAGGATCGGTAGATATTTCTGCTGAAACTGCCATCGTAGAAACTACTGCAAATGGTGTTTCTTTATTTGCAGGTCCAAGACAAGATGCATTCTTCTTTGACTTTTTTCAATTCAATGCGGTAATTGGCGGTGAAGCTCCTTTAGGTTTTAAAGCAGCGGGCGATCCAAATTCTACAGCTGATGATGATGATACTGCGGTTGATACTTTTGATGGTGCCAATACAATGTCAATCGTTATTGAAATACCAAATAGTCTTTTAGGAGAAACTACAGCAGTTAATGTTTTGGAATTACCGGTTTACAAAACATGGGTAACTACAAATGTTAAACAATAATAACCTTATAAAAAATATAACGATGAAATATAAAAATATAAAATATACGTTTTTGTCTCTTTTGGCAGTAGCAGCTTTGGCTTCTTGTAGCGATGATGATGACAATACACCAATTGTAATTACACCAACATGTGATGATGGTATAATGAACGGTGATGAAACTGGAGTTGATTGTGGTGGTACTTGTACACCTTGTGAAGAAGGTATGGTGCCAGAAGGTCCGGATTTTACAGGAACATTTGCTCAAGTTGATTTTATGGGTAGACCAGGTATCAATACTGTTTTAAGTGCAGATGGAGATACTAAAAACTCTCATAACATGTCTATTCCTTCAGAAATGCAGGCTAATTTTCAAGCTGCTTTTGAAGCAAGGTTAGAGGCATACCACGATGTTTATGCTACTATTTTAGGAGCAGATCCTGCAGCCGTAAATTTTGAGCCTAATATTCTAGGTGATATTTTAAACGGACCTATGGATGATGGGTTTACTAACAATCCTGTTTCTGCTACTGTTTTAACTACAGTTTTATCTAATGATGTTTTAGAAGTAGCACCAAATTTACCAACTACTTACTTTAATGGTGGTAGTGGTGCACCAAACTATGAAGGTGCTATTGGTTTAACAGGTAGAACACCTCAAGATGATGTTATTGATGTATCCTTAATATTATTATTCGGTGGCGGTGATGGCGCTAGATTTAGCGGTCAAGATACTGATGGTGATGGTGTTGCAGATTTACCAAGATTAACTTCAGATGGCGTTGGGCTAACCGCTACTGTAGGTACTACGTTCCCATATTTGGGGGCACCAGAATAAAAAGTTGCCTTCATTTTATTTACCGGTAGTGGTAAATAAGACAGGTACAACCCTAAATTGTTTATGAAAAAGAAGGGAAGGGGAGTTGAAAAACTCCCCTTATTTTAAACGATCCACATTAAAACAAACCTTATGAAATTAATTAAGCTTTTAATAGTAGTGATACTGGTATCATCTTGTGGTACAAAGAATCAAGACGCAGTTGCTCATAAAAAAGATTACGACAAATATTTAGTGTCGAACGAAATTGAAACGACCTCAAAATACTTTGACCTCTGGAATTCGAAAATAAGAGCAGATAGTATGCAGCTTACCAGTTTTGGAGTGGTGGGCGGCGAATACAACCGCTATTTTCAACAAACAGGAGACATTAAATTTCTAAAAAAAGCAGAAAAGAGTTTAAAGAAAGCAGTAGATATTGCAAATATTGGAAAACCTGGTTTTTACAGATCTCTAGCCAGAAATTATATCTCTCAGCATCGTTTTAAAGAAGCGTTACAATTAGCAGATTCCGCTGCAGAAATAGGCGGAGATTTCAATGAAAACCAAAGTTTGTTCTTTGATGTGCATATGGAATTAGGCAATTATCAGATAGCAGAACAGCATTTAGATAGTTTAAAGAATATGTCAGATTTTGGTTATATGATTCGTTTGGCTAAATGGAACGATTATAAAGGAGATTTAGATACGACCATAAACTTTATGGAAAAGGCAAGAGAAAAAGCCGAGTTGTCTAAAAGTAAAGATTTAATGCTATGGAGCTATACCAATTTGGCTGATTATTATGGGCATGCTGGTAGAATTCAAGATTCATACAATCACTATTTAAAAGCTCTAGAGATTGATAATAATAACGCTTATGCTAAAAAGGGTATTGCTTGGATCGTTTTTTCTAATGATAAGAATTCTTTAGAAGCTATTCGCATTTTAGATTCTGTGACCAAAACTTATAGTGCTCCAGATTATTTCTTGTTAAAAGCAGAAATAGCGGACTATATCGGTAATGACTTGGTGAGGACCAGAAATTTAGATGAATACTTTACCAGAGTAAAGAATGAAGCTTATGGAGATATGTACAATGCATATAACCTGGGGTTGTATATAGGTGAAACAAAACAATATGATAGTGCTCTAATATTGGCGCAAAGAGAGGTAGATAATAGACCTACACCAGAGTCATATAGCTGGCTAGGTTATAGTCTATTAAAAAATGGTGATAAGGAGAAAGCTTTGGAAGTTATGAATACCTATGTATATGGGAAAACATTTGAACCTGCATTACTATATCAAGCGGCAGAGGTTTACAAGGCAAATGGTAAAGCTGAAAGAGTTAAAGAATTAAAAGGAGAATTAATAGGGGCTATATATGAATTAGGTCCCGGTATGGAAAAGCAAGTCCATGATTTGTAATTGATTGCCCAATTATTTTCATTTCATGTTTGTTTTAGGTTGGATTGTTTTTTTTTCAACGCCACGGTTTAAAGTCGTGGCGTTGTTATTATTACGTATTTCGTCGAAAATTAAGATTTTTTTAAGAGTTACATAGATGAAATACTTATATTTATCGACCAAATACATTTAAAGTGCCCTAGCATCTTAAATAAAAGAACTAAAAGTTAATACAAAACCAATTAGTGTTATGGAATACCTACTCTTTACATTATGGATAAGTTTAATGATTTTATTGGTTGGCAAAACAATTTTTGCCCACAGATCATTACAAAAAACGCTTCACCGAACTAACAGTTCTATCTAAAGTAATTTTCTTAGTAGTACAGGTAATAACAGCAAGTCTAGTATTAGCGCTGTTACTAAGGTTACGCTAATTATCAACCCGATGGTAACACTAGGTTGATGAATTGAAAATAACATCACCATAAATCCAAAGAATAGAATAATAGTGGTGATGACCAATGCTCTTCCGGTTTGGGCAAAAGTTTTCTCAAGCGCAGCCTCTTTATCTAAACCTTGCGTAATTCCTAATTTATACTTTCCTAAAAAGTGAATCGTATCATCAACTGCGATACCAAATACAATAGCAAAAACCACAGATAAAGAAGCTTCAAGAGGAATACCTAAGAAGCCTAACATACCACCGGCAAATAGAATAGGTAGAATATTTGGAACAAGAGAAATCAAAAAGATCTTAATGTCTCTAAAAACAAAAGCCATAATTACCCCGATTACTAATAATCCGTAAAGAAGTCCTTCTAATAGGCTACTTCTAATGTATTCAGAGTTTTTATCTAACAAGATACTTTTACCGGTCACTTTTATAGAAACGAGAGAGGTATCTAATTTCGTTTTCGAAAAATTATCAATTTCACTGTAAATAACTTTTAAATTATCGGTACCAATGTCTTGCAGCCTTCCATTAATGCGGGCAATAGTTTCATTGGTATTAACAAATTTAGCTAATTGTTTACGAGCTAGCTTACGCGTGTCTTTTTGGTATTTTAAAAAGGTTTTCTCATCGCTAGGTAGCGTAAAATATGCAGCGCGATTTAAGTTGTTTGCCTTATTGAAGATTTTATAAGGTAGGTTGGCAGATTGTACGTTACCAATGCTTTTAAATGTTTTTAGATAGGTAAGTAATTTTTCGATTTCTTGGGCAACTTTAAAATCGGTTACCTTATTGCCATCTGTACTCATTACAGCTATTTCTAAAGGTCTAAATCCGGAGTAATTGGATTGGAAATAATCGAAATCTTGAGCTATTTTACTATCAGAAGGTAACGTATTCTTTAATTCTTGATTGGTTTGCACCATGTTTATCCCTACAATACATAGAAATGTAAATACTACTGTACCAACAATTATAGACTTTGGATAGTTTTTGGTGAACGTATTTATTTTTAAAAGGTAATTGACCCAATTTTCAGAAATAGTTCTACGTCCAGTCAACAATTTTTCTGGTATGCTTATAAGTAACGATCCAGTAAAAAGAATAACGGTGATATAAGCCACAAGGACCCCGATAGCGGCGTTTATTCCAAATTCTTGAATACTAACTAATCTAGAGGAAAGCAAGGTGACAAAACCAACCGCAGTAGTTATAGAAGTAAGTAGAGTAGTCATACCTACTTCTTTTAAAGATGATTTTATAGCCTGGTACCGTAACGTACCACTATGTAACTTTCGAATATAACTATCGGTAAGGTGAATAACATCAGAAGTGCCTACTATGAGCATGAGCACTGGGTAAAATGCAGCCATTGCGTTTAATTCTTTTCCTAGCCAACCTAACAATCCCATAAAAAGCAAAAGTGACGTGGCTATAGAGACTACAGAAATCAATACCACCGGCATACTTTTATACACTAATAAGAGAATTATAAAAACTAGAATAAACGCTACTATAGTGGTGGTAAGTACTTCGCTCTTCTGCATTTCAACAATCGCTTCATAAAAAAAAGCTCTACCCAGAATATGATAATCTGGCAAATTATGCTCTTTTAATGATGCCCTTATACTGTTTAATAGAAGTTCTGACTGTTTGTAATCTAAGTTGTCTTCGGTTTGTAGTGCTAATACAAGGGACTTTCTTTTTTCGTCTACAAGTACATTAATGAAAAGGGAGTCTTCTTGGATTTTTTTCCAGTCTTTCTGGTATTGGGTGGAATCTTCAATATGAATAATAGGCAGCGTAGTATAACCAAAAGATGTTTTAAGCGGGTAGGAGAGTGAGGTTAAAGAGCTACTTTCTAGAACATGCTCAAAACCTTTACTTTCCGCAGAAAATGCCTGGAATCTAGAGAGGAAATCTTGCTGAAATACGTCAGGGTCGTTCTTAACGGCAATTAACAGGAAATTGTCATCCGTTCCAAATTCTTCTACATAACTATCGTAAAAGGCTAAATCTGGATCTTCTTCAGGGAAGAATTGACTAAAATCAAATGAAAATTTAAGCTCATCCAATTTAGAGGCAGCTAAAATGCCTAATAGGATAAATAGCGCAATAAAGAATTTTTTAAGGAAACCAAAGCCAACCTTCATAGAGTAGAATAAATCTATTTCGGGTGCAAATTTACCATTCTACATCTTAATCATGGTAAAAAGAACTAAATAAGAGAATCAAATATTAAATAAACCTTATGCACTTGCTTTTAGGTATAGCAAATGCATAAGGCTTATCGGTTTATAGTTCAATAAAATTATCTAGATATAATGTCCAATCGTAATTGGTGTATTCAATGTCTACACCTTTAGTTGAAGGTATTATCTCGTTTTCTTTCAAGATTTTCTTGATACCGCCTTTTCCTCCAAAATCACCTCTAAACCAACTAAACAATGAAGTAATCTTAACCACATTGGTTTCACTATTATATTCACTGGTTTTTTCTAAAAGTCTTTTTGTACCTATTTTTAATTGTTCAGGTAGGCGTTCCCATTCATATATAGCAACTGGCGGGCAATCTTTGGCACCGCAGTTTAAAGCAAAGTGTACGTTAAAGACAGGTTTGTTTACACGTAATTTGCGTTCAAATTTACCTGGGAACCATTTACGTATATAACCTAAACCATATTCCCATTGTGATTTTCTAATTAATCCATGTTCTATTTTAGCAAATGAAACCATTTCACCGGCAATTTTAATTTGCTCTAATTTGAAAAAGCTACCACGATCATCGTACAATTCCGGATTTTTTTGCAAAATCACCTGTATGTAGCCATTATAAATGTTTAACCAAAAAGCTAAACGCTTATCATTAGTATCTAGGGCGCTATCTAATTCCTTAATAGATGTGTTAGCTAAAATATCTTGTATTTCTTGCGTATCTTTATTATCAATAATTCGTTTTAGAAACAATTCGGATAACTCATTGAAATCTGTTTTGTTAGCAGTTTCTGCTTGTGCTTGAAGACCAGTTTTTGCAGTGCAAGACAAAGCAAATAAAGTAGCAAGAAAATATAATTTAAGTTTCATAGTATTATTTTAGGTTACCAATAGCTACGTAATTATAGTCAAAAGGTTCATGAAATATTGGTCGTACTTTTATTTAATTGATTACATTATTTTATTTTAAAAGATTTAGGATAGATTTAAAACTATTTTCCTCAATTTGCGTAAGTAAGGCCTAAAACTAGATACTACTTAAGTGTTGTTTTTACTTTTTAATAAATATACTTTAGTTATTGCCATGATAAGTATTATAATACCAGCCCATAACGAATTTGATAACTTACAGCGACTCTTTAAAGTCGCTTGTTTTATTGAGCATGAAAAGCTCTTAGAAATTATAGTTGCAGTTTCTCCTGGTAATACGGATACTATCGACATGTTAGAATGTAGTCAAAAAGTAAAGGTATTACACTGTAAAAATAAGGGAAGGGCTGCACAAATGAACGAGGCGTCACAAGCTGCTTTGGGAGATACATTGGTTTTTTTACATGCCGATGTTGTACCACCAGCGGAGTTTATAGATGATATTATGTACAGCTTTAAAAACGGATACGAAGCTGGATTTTTTACATATCGCTTCGATAAGGATACCTGGTATTTACGAGTAAATGCATCCTTTACGGCAAAAGACGGCTTGTTTACTGGTGGTGGAGATCAATGTCTTTTTATTAAGAAAGATGTTTTTGAAAAACTAGGAAGATTCAACGTAGAGCAAGTCTTAATGGAAGATTTTGAATTCTTCAGTAGAATGAAGAAACAGAACATACCATATACTATCGTAAAGAATGACTTGGTCGTATCTGCTCGTAAATATGAGAGCAATTCATATTTGAGGGTTAACCTATCAAATTTTCTATTAGTGGTATTATTCAAATTTGGTTATCCAGGTAATAAACTAAAAACACTTCATAACAAGTTGATACGCACCCCATACAATGGTTGAGATTATTAATGGAATTCAGCAAATTGGTATTGGTGTTAGCGATGTCAAAAAAGTATTTAATTGGTATAGAAAACATTTAGATTTTAATATTTTGTTGTTTGAAGATGAGGCAGTTGCATCTTTAATGACCCAGTATACTAATGGGAAAACAGAAAAACGGATAGCTTATTTATCCTTGAATATGATTGGTGGCGGCGGATTGGAGATTTGGCAATTTAAAGACCGAAAACCAAGTGCGCCTAGGGGTCCTGTTGAATTTGGAGATTTGGGTATTTATGCAATGAAAATAAGATGTAAAAATCTAAAGGAAATGCAAGCCTATTTAAAAGAATTACAAGTTGCTGATCTTACAGAAATCGATAATGTTTTTTGCCCTAACTTTTACTTTACCGATCCTTTTGGTAATAGGGTGCAAATGGTTGAAGATCATTATGTTTTTTGTAAACAACCATCTAAGAATGGGGGGGTGCTAGGTGCTGTAATTGGTGTCAGTAATATGGAAAGCTCATTACAGTTTTACAGGACTATGTTAGATTATTCTATTCTTGAATATGATAATATCGAAGCTTTCAAAGATACTACTAAAGGCAGATTTAGAAGGGTTGTTATAAAACAAGAACGTAAGCTGGTCGGTGGTTTCGGAGATTTATTGGGACCTACACAATTAGAACTTATTCAAGTATTAGATAGTACTCCAGTTAAGATTTTTGAAAATCGCCTTTGGGGAGATTTAGGATACATACACCTGTGTTTTGATGTTTCGGGTATGTGCTCCATAAGAGAAAAAGCAAAGAAAAATAATCACTCATTCACAGTAGATAGTGCAAACAGTTTTGATATGGGCGATGCTGCTGGTCATTTCAGTTATATGGAAGACCCAGATGGTACCTTAATAGAATTGGTAGAAACCCATAAAGTTCCCATTTTAAAGTCCTTGGGGTTATTTTTAAATCTTAAAAATAGAAACCCAAATAAGACTTTGCCAAAATGGTTGGTTAAAAGTTTAAGTCTGCATCGTGTAAAAAAAGACCGGTAATTATAAAGGTTATCGAATACTAACTCTTACTGGTGTTTCTAATAAGTCCAATTCCAGAAAAGAAAAAGATAGCACCTAATACATCATATACAATAAGTTGTTTTGTGGTACCTGTACTATTTCCAAATAAAATTGCAGTGTAAACAAGTCCGCCAATACCTAACAAGGTTAAAACAGTTCCGAAAAGTTTCTTTAAATCTATGGGCGAAAAATAATAAAAAAAATGGGCAGTTTTTAAAAACTGCCCATTTATACTTTAAATTTTAATTAGTTAAGAAGCTGATACTACACCAAGTGTGTAGAGTTGTTCTAATGTTGGCGATTCACTACCACCCGCCGGTTCTAATGTTATACCGAATGCTTCAGACTCATTAGGGTTGTTAAGTGCGAATACTTTGTTTTCATCTGTGGAAAAATCTTCAAGCAGACCCATACTGGTAGGGGTAAGCGGCGAAAGTTTTAAAGACCACACTTGATATACAAAACCATCTGGAGGTTCAGGTAAACCTTTGGCATCTATAAATACCTTTTCATCTTCCTTGTTCCAATATGCTTTTGCGTATGATGTTGGCGAAATATCTTGTCCGCCCAACGTAATTACATTAATATTTTTATCACGAAGCGTATTCAATAAATCTTGAGTTTGTTCCAAAGAAGAATCCGTGTCTGCAATTTGCTGTTCTAAATCAATATTCTCTTTTTCAACAACCTGAATTTCTGATTTTAAATCTTGATTTTGCTGATACATCCAAAATATACCAATTGCTAGTAAAACTGATGCCGCCAAACCAATATAAGATGATAGTGGATAGCCTCGTTTTTCGTTGATAGAAATTACTTTAACCTCGCTATTTATTCTATCCATCAATGATTTGAACGAATAGTTATATCCTGGCGATGCTTTTCTTGATAATTCTAATATTGAAGCCTCAATCGCTTCTATCTCTTTCTGAATTTCTGGGTACTCTTTAGTGTAGTTGGCAATTTCCAGATTTTCTTTATCTGAAAGTGTACCAGCTATATAAAGCTCTAAAATTCCTGATGTTATATATTTTTCTACATCCATACTACTTAACCTCCATATTCTCCCTTAATTGGGAAATGCAACTCCTATTCCTTGTTTTTACAGTACCTATCGGAATTTCCAATTCTTCTGCGGCATCTTTTTGAGTATACCCTCTAAAGTATAACAGTTCTATGATTTGAACACATTTTTCCTTTAAATTCTTAACAAGATCTCTCAATCCTTTGGTATCTACAGTAGAACTTTCTTCTTCCTGTCTGTTCTGTAAAATACCTACGAAGTAATCTGCGGAAAGGTTCTTTTTATCATTTTTATACGACCTACTACGTATTTCGTCGATAGCTGCATTTCTTGCGATGTTCAATATCCAAGTAAAAAATCTTCCTTTAGAAGAATTGTAACTTTCGCAGTTGTTCCAAATTTTAATAAAAACGTCTTGACAAATCTCTTGAGATAATGCGTCGTTTTTTACTATGGTGTTAATAACACCACATATATTATCGGAATACATTCCGTATAATTTTTCGAATGCGGAGGGGTCTTTCTTTTTAAATTGATCAACCAATAAGTCTAATTGCATGAGTGCTTTTTTAAATCGGTTAAAAATAAAAAAAGCTGTTCTAAGAACAGCTTTTAAAAAATATATTATTAACCCTATTCAATAATACCGGCACAACTAACACGTGCACCAGCAGCACCACTAGGTTGAGAGGTGTAATCATCAACACCTTGGTGTACAATTACTCCTTTTCCTAAAATGTTTTTGTTTTCGTCATCACATCCAATACACCATTCTTCTGTAGAAAATTCAACTTTGGCATTACCATCGGCATCTGCGGTAAAGTTTCCAATATCTCCTTTATGGTATCCCTCAGAAGCACCCCATTTACCATGTGGCTCACTTGTTGGGTTCCAGTGTCCTCCAGCAGAAGATCCGTCAGCTGCCGTACAATCTGCAGTTTGGTGAATATGTATTGCATGTTCTCCTTCTGTAAGTCCAGATAATACAGCTACCATACTAACTTCGTCATCTTCCTCTGTAAAGGTTACTTCACCCTTTACATTACTGTCACTTTTAGGCTCTAACATAAACTTCACTACAGTTTCCTGTTCGTTCATTTCGGTTTTAGCCTCGTCCATCATTTCTTCTACTTCATCTTTGGCGTCAGAAGCTTCTTTTTTTACTTCTTTACAACTAAAAGCAACTAATATTGCCAATAGTGCTAATTGCATTTTAAATATTTTCATCTTAATTGTGTTTAAAGGTTGGTGATAAAGTTACATATTTATAGCTATACCTTTTGCTCATTTCAAATTCATTTTAACAGAAATCAATTATAAACTTGGTAACTATATTAAAGACAGGTAATTTTTATTTTATTCCTTCTTTTCAAAAATACCACTCAAATCGGTATTATAAAATACCCCAACTTGAAAACGATCAAAGTTGGTTTCACTAAAATGATTCTTCAAATAGCCTACTTGCATGCTCAAATTATCAGTAACATTTACACCTAGTGCGGCATATGCTCTGTTTTGACCAAAAGCATCATTCTGTAAGTTGATGAAAATTTCATCGTAAAAATTTAAAAAGAAAATGTCGGTTAGGGGCAAGGTCATTTGAATTCTATACCTAGCTCTGTGCAATGTGTTGCTAATACCTGTAAAATTATTTTGAACAAAGCGTTGCTCTAATCGATAGCGATGCTCAAACTTAAATTCCCACACCTTGTTCTTAAGAATGAACTGCTCAAAAATACGATGCTCTGAAATAGAATTATTTTCAAATAAGGCATCGTCCCCAAGAATATCAAATTCTCTAAAAGTAGGATCGGTGTCTATAAAGCCGTAACCAAGAGTTACAATTGCATCAGAATTAATATGATAATTTACTCCTGTTCTCAATAACAACTGATTGAAATTAGAAGCCATTTCATAATATCTAAATTGCGCTTCGGTATGTATACTCCATTTATCGGCAATTTTGTTGGTTCCAAAATACATGAACCAACTACCGAAATCGTCTTCGCCAGTTATTTCACTTTGGGCATTTGTACTTAAAATCGTTGTGGTTAATAATAGTAATGTAATAACTTTCCTCATTCTTCGTATTCTTGATTTACAATTTATAATTATGGATTATTCTTTATAAGTGCGCCATCTTCAATAGCTGTTCCTTTATCTTTCTTTAGATATACATCTAAAAATTTTAAAACTCGGCTATAGGCTTCAATTTGATTTTCCTTCTTAACAAAACCATGTCCTTCATCTTCAAATAGCACATACTCGACAGGTACACCGTTCTTTTTAACACCAGCTACAATCTCATCAGATTCTACTTGTAATACTCTAGGGTCTTGAGAACCTTGTAACACAATTAAAGGCTTGGTTACTTTATCGGTATGGAATAGGGGTGATATCTCCTTTAAACGTACAGAATCTGCACTATAAGGATCACCTAGCTCTAAATAAAGCGCATCTTTAAAAGACTCCCACCATGGTGGTATACTCTTTAATGTTCTGATCCAATTGGTAACGCCAAAAAGATTTACACCAACGGCAAACTCTTCTGGGGTGTAGGTCAATGCAGCCATGGTCATATAGCCACCATAAGAACCACCTATGATTCCGATTTTTTCTGCATCTATTTCTGGTTGAGAAGCAAGCCAATTTTTACCTTCTACACAATCTTTCAAATCTTTGTCACCATGGTTTAGGTCATCCATTTGAAAGAATGTTTTTCCGTAGCCACTACTACCTCTGTTATTTACTGCTAAAACAGCGTAACCATGGTTGGTTAAATATTGAATAAATGAACTAAAATTTTGACGACTCTGACCACCTGGTCCGCCATGAACCCAAACCAACGCTGGTACCTTTGCATCGGCACTTGCTTGATGTGGCTTGTAATAAATAGCTGGTATTTCAACTCCGTCAAAAGATTTGTAGCGAACAACTTCTGCAGTAACAAGATCTTCGGTTTTAATTTCAGGGTTTAAAACATCTGTCAATTGCTTTTGTTCTTTTGTTTTTAGATTATAGACATATAAGTTACTTGGGGTTTGCGAACCTCCTGCATAAAAACGCATCCATTTTTCGTCTTTAGAGAAATCTACATTTGTTATTGCCATAGATTCAAATGACGGCAAATCAATATTTTCCATAGTAGCTACATCCATAACTTCGATGGTGTTTTTTGCATCTTCATTGATATAGGTAACTAGGTAAGTTCCATTTTCGGTAAAGTAACTACCTAAAATATCCCAATCACGGGTTATCACTGTATCGCTAGTGCCAGTTGCAATGTTATATTTCATGAGGTATGAAAACTCATTACCTTCATCAGTGGTATAATATAGCTCGTCACCTGAGGGAGAAAAATCTTGACTATTATTCGCACTTTGTGTTTTATTAATCTTGATTTTCTTCTCTGTAGCAAGGTCTAAAAGGTATAAGTCAGAGTCGTTGGTATTTAAAGACTTACTCAACGTTAGATATTTTTCGTCTTTACTAAGGTTTCCAATATCGTAACCATCGTTATTCTTATAAATTAGTTTTGGCGAATAATTGAGAAAATCCATTTGATACAAATCCATGTATTTTGAATCTCGCTTGTTAGAGGTAAAAAAGAAACTTTGGTTGTCTTCTGCCCAACCATGAAAACTAGCTCTAGCACCTTTAGCTGGTGTAAGGTCTGTATGGCTACCATTTAAATTGCGGATGTAGATATGGTATATTTCATCACCATTACCATCCATACTAAAAAGCATTCGCTCATCTCTTGGAAAATATGAAATAGCAAAAACAGAAGCACTGTCCGATTGAGTTATTGGTGTAAACTCACCACCATTAGCAGGAACAGTATACATATTGTATATACCAGATCTATTGCTTGAAACCAATAGTTTAGAATTATCATGATAAAAACTGCCACCTGAAATAGCTTCATTATCCATCATTTGTTTAATGGTATACTGATCCGGTATTTTGGTGATTTCTATTTCCTTTTGAACTTCTTTTTTTTCTGTACAACTCCAAATAAGGGCTATTGCAAAACAAGCGAGCAGTTTTTTCATAATTGATGTTTTAAATAAGCATACCTATTAAAATGAGAATTATTTCAAACTAAATGTATCTACTTCTTTAAATGGAGAAAGTTCAAGACTCTCCATAGTTGCTTTATATGATTTCCAATCTGTAGAAAAGAAGGTGTTAGTTTTATCTAAAGCACTTTCTATTTCATCTTTTGCAAATTGTATTAGTTGCTTCTCTGTAGCAGTCATACCAGCTTTACGTGAGCCTACATAGCTACGTGCTATTTGTAACCGCTGCATTACGGTCATTTCTTTATTACGAGTAATACCTTGTCTTTTGTCAACTTTACCTAAATATAGTGCAGTAACAGAATCTATTTGCTTCACTATTTTTTTAGATGCATCAATTTGCTCCTTGAACATTTTCTTGTCTTTCTTATTCAAGTCTTTTTGCAATTTTACAGCAGCTTCTTTACTCTCTGCTAATTGCTGAACAGCATCGGCTGCTTTTTGCATGTAAGATTCTAATACCTTTCCATTAGCATACGCTTCATTGATACCTGCAGTAGAAACTTCTAAGCGAGGATCTGATTTTACTGTAATCTTAGTTTCCTCTTCTAACTCACCATAAAGCATTTTTACCGTATAAGTACCTGGTTTCACATCTAATCCGCCAGATTCTTTCTTTTTAACTTGTACTTTTCTAGAAGGTCTGTCGGCTCCTTTTTCATCCATTCCCCAGTAAATTCTGTGGAATCCGGCTTTTTCTGGAGTCTTGTATTTTAAGGTACGAATTAATCTTTCACCATCATAAAAATCGAACTGAACAGAATCTTTCTTTTGTACGCCAGTTAATTCAACTGCTTCTGATTTTTCCTCAGAATCATCTTCTTTTTCGTTAGAAGAAGGCTTCTCTTTCTTGGCTTCTTTTTTACCTTCTTTTAAATAATAGGTAATCATTGCGCCAGACTTTCTGTTTTCTCCTTGATAAAGACCATCACCACCAAAACGACTTCCCGTTGGTTGTTGATATGAAGCTTGATATGCCGTTGGCGGAGTAAATAATTCTATTTCTTTATTAAGGATAGATGCATCTGAAGCTAAGGCACGCAACGGACGAATATCATCTAATACCCATGCCGCACGACCAAAAGTACCTATAACTAAATCGTGTTCTCTTGGGTGAATAGCTAAATCTTTAGTGGAAACCGTTGGGAAACCTTCTGTCCATTTTTGCCATTTATCACCTGCATTCAAAGAAACATATAAACCATCATCGGTACCTAAAAACACCAAGTTAGGATTCTCTGGATCTTCGATAATAGATAGCGCATAGCTTTCTACATCTGTAGCATCCACAATTCTTGTCCAAGATTTACCGTAATCTTTTGTGCGGTATGCATATGGTGTGTAATTGAATCTTCTGTAATCATTAGCAATTAATAGCGCTTCACCTTTATTACGTGTAGATGCTTTTATTTGCGGAATCCAGCTTCCTTTTGGTAAACCTTTAATATTACCAGTTACTTCTGTCCAAGTTCCACCTCCGTTTTGGGTGTAATGAACACGACCATCATCAGAACCAGACCAAAGCATATCCTTTTCAACGGTAGATGGTTCAATTACTAATATGGTGGTGTGGTTTTCAGCACCTGTAGCATCCATAGACAATCCGCCACTTTCGCTTTGCTTTTGTTTTTCTGAATCGTTAGTAGTTAAATCCGGAGAAATTACCTTCCAGGTTAATCCCTTATCTATGCTTTTATGAACAAACTGACTACCAAAATAAATTGTGCTGTTGTCGAAAGGATCTTGGCTAATAGCCGAGTTCCAGTTAAAACGTAGTTCTGTAGTTGCATCTGGTGGAGTAGGGCGTACAATGTAATTATCGCCTGTTTCATGATCGAAACGTTGTACGTAACCTTGCTGACTCATAGTATATCCATATCTAGAATCTACGGGATCGGGAACAACATCAAAACCATCACCGAAGCTAATTTCTTGCCAGTAGCTATTACGTATTCCCTGAGCTTTCCAAACATAAGCTGGACCTCTCCAAGAACCGTTGTCTTGCATACCGCCGTATACATTATAAGGGTATTCGTTATCGGTAGCAATATGATAAAATTGCGCAACCGGAAGGTTACCTACAAAGCGCCATGTTTTTCCACCATCTTTAGAAATGTTTAATCCGCCATCATTACCGTCCATCATAAACTGCCCGTTATCTGGATGAATCCAAAATGCATGGTGATCAGGGTGTACTCCATTATCTGCACGATATGCAGGCATTAATTGTTCAAAGTTTTTTCCGCCGTCTTGCGAAACGTTCACGTAGGTAAATACAGAAAATACTCTATTTTCATTTTCAGGATCTACGTAAATTTCAGAATAGTAAAAAGGTCTATTTCCAATATCATCTTTTTCATTAATTTTTTCCCACTTAAATCCGCCATCCTCAGATTTGTATAGCGCGTTCTTTTTGGCTTCTACCAAAGCATAAATAACATCTGGCTTACCAGGAGCTATAGCAACACCAATTCTACCTAGGTCACCAGCAGGCAATCCATCTTCTTCAGATAACTTCTTCCAATTCTTACCACCATCATGTGTTATGTACAATCCACTACCAGAACCACCAGAGTTAAAGAACCAGGGATCGCGCTTGTGTTCCCACATTGCTGCAATTAATTTGTTCGGGTTGGTCGGATCCATAATAAGGTCTGCAACACCTGTTTTATTATTTACAAAAAGAACTTTTTTCCAAGTTTCGCCACCATCTGTAGTTTTAAAAACTCCACGTTCTGGGTGTTCGCCCCATGGAGATCCAATAGCACCTACATACACGGTATTAGGATCCATTGGGTCGATCTTAATTCTATGAATGTGTCTTGTTTTTTCAAGACCCATAGATTTCCAAGTTTTTCCACCGTCCAGAGATTTGTATACTCCGTAGCCACCATTTAAACTATTTCTAGGGTTTCCTTCACCTGTACCTGCCCAAATAACAGACGGATTACTTTGTTGAATAGCAACCGCACCAATTGAAGCAGTTACTTCTTTATCGAAAATAGGTTCCCATTTTATGCCACCAGATGTAGATTTCCATAATCCACCAGAAGCTGTACCTACATACATAATATCAGGATTTGAATTGACAACATCAATGCTGGTAACACGACCACTCATACCACCGGGACCGATGTTACGGGGTTTCATGTCTTGCACGAGGTCCATTTTAAATTCTTGGGCTGTAGCGAAAAAAGATGCGAAAAGCATCAACAGGGAGAGTAATCTTCTTGTCATTGTAGTGGTTTGTTAGTTATGTGCCTAAAAATAAATGAAAAGAAAGGGAAGTATTCTTAAAAGGATGTTAACAGTGGGTAGTTTTGTATAATCAGTAATTAATTAACATTTAACGGTATCGGTATGCAGTAGTCCGTTTCAATAAACAGTTTTCAGTTTCGTCTTTGCGAAGAGCTTTTCGCGACGAAGAAATCTATTTAATGGATGTTCTAAAGTTCCCGACTACGGCCGAGCAGACAAATTGAAGCTTGGTCACTGAGCGTAGCCGAAGTGAAAATCAACAACCAACAACCATCAACGAACTTGAAAAATCCCAAACAATTCATTGCCCTGTCTCGGCTTAATTGAATTGTAGCAGTGATCGAAAGTGAACGTTTTGAAGTAGGCTGATAAGTATTTGATATACAACTTTTTACTACCTCCAAAAGGGCGTTTTTCCATATTTCCAGTTAAAGGGATATTAAACCAAAGACCTACTAATTTTCCATTCGTTTTTAATAGGCTTGCCATGTGCTTGGCATATTGGTTTCTATTGGCATCGGTTGGTACAAAAGAGCAGAAAAAGGTTTGCTCTATAATTAGATCGTACTGACCTTTAAACTCGAAGAAATCTGCTTGGTGCATATTCGCATTTGGGAAATCGGGATTCCTTTTTTTAAATTCCTTCAATGGAACTTCAGAGATATCTAAAATATGAACATTTTCAAATCCTACTTTCCATAGGTATTCGGCTTCATAGGCATTTCCGGCACCGGGTATTAAAATATGAAGCGTCTTATCTTGTAATTGATCAACATAAGCTTTTATTGGGGTAGAAGGGTAACCAATATCCCAACCCGTCTTTTTCCCGATATAACGTTCAGTCCAATAATTTTCTTCTTCTTTCAATATCATTGCGTGTTTTGTGCCCTAGTAAATAACCTCGGGACAAGCCCGCGAGGCATTGAATTGATAACATAATTTATATTTCGACGCAAGCGTCGGAGCATTTAAATCTCGATTATCGAGTAAAATTAAACAGATTTGGTGAGTTTTAGCAAAGTATATAGAATTCAATACCATTGATCATTCATCGATTGTGGTAAACAAATCAAATAACTATCTTTCGATACGACTAAATACCAACTAGAAAAACGTATGAAATATTCTTTTTTAACTGCCTTGGCGGTATGCCTAACGTATGTGTGTTCAGCACAAACAAATCCGAAATGGGCACGTTATCCCGCCATTTCACCAGATGGAAATACCATTGCATTTACCTATAAGGGAAACTTGTTTACTGTGTCTGCAGATGGTGGTGTTGCAAAGCAATTAACGTACCATACAGCGCATGATTATGCACCTGTTTGGAGTAAAAACGGTGAAAAAATAGCCTTTTCATCTAACCGGTATGGCAATTTTGATGTGTATGTAATGGATGCCAAAGGTGGAGAGTCAACACGGTTAACGTATCACAGTAATGATGAAAAACCTTTTAGCTTTTCCGCAGATGATACTACGGTACTTTTTGGAGCAAATAGAATGGATATTGCCGAGCATCGTCAATACCCTACTGGCACACAACCAGAGTTATATAGTGTACCGGTAAGTGGGGGTCGTGTTGATCAAGTATTAACGGTTCCTGCAGAAGATGTACAGGTAAATGCCGACGGTACAATAATGGTGTATCACGATAAAAAGGGGTATGAAAATGAATTTAGAAAACACCATAAATCTGCTGTTACTAGAGATATTTGGTCGTATGAACCGGCAACAGGTAAACATATTAAGTTAACCAATTTTAAGGGAGAGGACCGTAATCCGGTATTTTCAAAAGATGGCAGTGCTATTTACTATTTAAGCGAGCAAGAAGGCTCTTTTAATGTGTTTTCAATGTCATTGACGGGAGAACCTGAAATTGCATCACATACTAGTTTTAAGACACATCCAGTACGCTCCTTAAGTATTGGGAACAATACTTTGGCATTTGGTTATGATGGCGAAATTTATACGCTAAAAGCAGGTGAAGGCGCTAAGAAAGTAGAAATTATAGTTAGGTCGCAAGAAGATAGCAATCCTATTACCTATAAATCTGTAAATGGTGGTGTGCAAGAAATGGATGTATCACCAAATGGTAAAGAAATCGCCTTTATTAGTAGAGGAGAGGTATTTGTTACATCTGTAGATGGTTCCTTGACCAAACGTATTACCAATACACCAGAGCAAGAACGTTTTGTAAAATTTATGCCAGATGGTAAAGCCGTTGCCTATGCCAGTGAACGAAATGGTAAGTGGAGTATTTTTAAGTCTTCAAAAGTACGGTCAGAAGAACCTTATTTCTTTGCTGCCACTATCTTTAAAGAAGATACTTTAGTTACGGCAAAAGAAGATATATACTTACCTGAATTCTCACCAGACAGTACATACGTGGCTTATGTGGAAGGTAGAAGAACCTTAAAAGTCAAAAACTTAAAGACAAAAGAGATTACCACCATATTGACACCAAAAGATGTCATTCACATGCAAGACGGTGATCAATATTTTCAATGGAGTCCAGATAGCAATTGGCTGTTGGTAGATTGGAAAGTGTCGTTAAATAATGTCGAAGTCTTGTTAATTTCTAGGGATGGAAAACAACGTAAAAATCTAACCCAAAGCGGTTATTATGATTTTACGCCGAAATGGGTGAACGATGGTAGTCAGATCATGTATTTCACTAATCGCGACGGACTTAAGAGTTATGCTACAAGTGGTTCTTTTGAAACTGATGTCTATAGCATGTTTTTAAATCAAGAATCATGGGATAAGTTCAACAATACAAAAGAAGAATATGATTTGTTGAAAATGATAGAAGAGGCTGCTAAAGAAAAAAAGGATGAAGCCAAAACGGACGATAAAAAGAAGAAAGACGATAAAAAGGAAGAGGCTACAGTAAAAGCGCTGAAGTTTGATTTGGAAGATGTAGAAAGAAGAAAATCTAGATTAACCATACATTCATCTACACTTGCAGATGCCGTATTATCTAAAGACGGAGAGAAACTATATTACCTTACCAAGTTTGAAAAGAACTTGAATCTTTGGGAAACCGAAATACGTACCAAGAGCACTAAAATGTTGATAGCTCTTGATGCCAAAAGTGGAAGTTTACAGTGGGATGCTAAAAAGGAGAACTTATATCTTTTGGCAGATGGTAGCATATTTAAAGTTGATGTAGCGGGTAGCAAAAAAGAACCGGTAAAACTAAATGCCGAAATGGTATTAGATGCCGATGCAGAACGCCGTTATATGTTTGATCATATATGGTTACGAACTAATGGAGTCTTCTATACCTCAAATTTTCACGGAATAGACTGGGCAGCAATGCGTACAGAATATGAAAAGTATTTGCCGCATATTGGTAATGACTTTGAATTTGCAGAAATGATTTCTGAAATGCTGGGCGAGCTAAATGTGAGTCACGCTGGAGGACGTTTTTCAGATGGTATCCCTAACGGAGATGAAACTGCTTCGCTAGGTATTTTTATGGATTACAATTATATAGGAGACGGAATTAAAATTACAGAAGTCATTAAAGGCGGACCATTAGATAAATCTGGATTCGATATAAAACCGGGTACGGTAATCGAAAAAATTAACGGGGAAACTATTGGTACGTCTATGGATGCAGCCTATTATTTAAATCGTTTAGAAGGTAATTTTACCTTGTTAGATGTGTTGGACGATAAAGGAAAAAGAAAGCAAATTACCGTGAAGCCTATTTCTTTAAGAACAGAAGGTGGGTTGTTATATGAGCGTTGGGTGAAGAATAATGAAAAAGAGGTGCTGGAAAAGAGTAACGGTACTTTGGGCTATGTACATATACCAGGAATGAGCGACGGACCTTACCGTACTATTTACGAGGAAATGCTAGGTAAGTTCAATGATAAGAAAGGAGTTATCGTAGATACACGTTTTAATGGAGGTGGAGACTTGGTTGCAGATTTGGCAATGTTCTTTACTGGAGTACCCTTTCTATCTTATGAGACCGAAGATAGGGTAGTAGGTGGCGAACCAACCTCTAGATGGACGAAGCCAACCTTGGCAATGTTCAATGAATCTATGTACAGCGATGGTTCTTGTTTTGCTAGTGGTTACACCGATTTAAAAATTGGAAAAACCGTAGGTATGCCCGTACCAGGTACCTGTAGTTTTGCTGGTTGGGAACGTTTACCGAACGGCGGCGTTTGGGGTGTTGTACCTGTAAGTGCCAAAAATAAGCAAGGCGAATGGATGGAAAACAATGAAACTAACCCAGAAATTCTTATTAAAAATCAGCCTGAAGTAATTGCAAAAGGTACTGATGAACAATTAGAAAAGTCTATTGAAGCGTTAATGAAAGAGGTGAAGTAGTTCTTTAGCTGCTTCATTATTATTTAAGTAATTATAAAAAGGAAATATACGTACCATGGTACGTATATTCAAATGTTAGCACCAATTATAAAAATGAGCACAGGATTAATAAATCGAATTTTGAAATATCTTGGGTTTGGAGAGAATAATCAGAAGTCTAGTTTGATTGAAACTAGTTCTGAAAAACAATTTATAAACCCTACTACAAATACAATTAATAATGAAAATCCAACTTGGATTGAAACTGGTTATGGAGACCAATTTGAGAACCCTACCTCAAAAACAATAAATAAGCTATTGACGGACTTACCTGATATGGATGATGAACACGGAGTATTTTGGATTGGAGATGAAAATGAGAATACTATCGAAATTCATAAAAACGGTAAATTGTTTTATGAGTTATCTAACCCTAATTTAAAAGGGGATTTTCAAATGGACTCAAGCGTTGGATTATCAGAATTATTTATCGCTTTTAATGACTCTGATATTGAAAAAGTTCGTGAAATATTGCGGAAAATAACTGGTGCTAACAAAACCTAAACGTAATGCGGACTTTAGGGCAAAACCGAAAGGTCTGTGTATATTTATGATGCCGCTAAATCTTATGGATTTAGCTTTGGACAAGAAAAAATAAAACTAAACAATAAGCTTTAGCTTCGTGCTCAGACGGAAACTCAACGGTTCCTTACTTCCGCACTACGCTTAGGTACTGTGTTAAAAAACAAGTTTTTTCTTTAATAATTTAGGAAACAGGTTGATTTATCAAACTGTTATCCCGCGCAGCAAGAGCGTCATGCTTTTGCTGCTTTTTTATTTCAAATTTAGCATCATAGAC
>DRFI01000009.1 GCA_011050675.1 Maribacter sp.
TAGAATTAAAGGTAATTTAATTGAAAGTTTTACTAACAGGATCATTCGGTAATGTTGGTTTAAGTACTTTAGAAGAGCTAATTAGAAAAAACTACAGTATAAGAGTTTTTGATATCTATAACAAGAAAAATCGTAAGATTGCTTCTAAATATAAAGACCAGGTAGATATAATATGGGGGGATTTACGAAACCCAACGGACGTAGAACACGCTGTTGAGGGTCAAGATGTTGTTATTCATACTGCAGCTATTATTCCTCCACTTGCAGATAAAAGACCTAAATTTGCGGAATCTGTAAATGTAGGGGGGACGAAAAATATCATAAATGCAATGAAAAATCAACCCCAAAAACCAAAAATCATATTCACTTCATCAGTATCTATATATGGTGATAGAGTCGATAATCCATTAATCAAACCCACTGATGTTCCACGTCCAAATCCTGATGATGAATATGCAAAACAAAAGTTAAGATGCGAAGAAATTATAAAGAGTTCAGGTTTGGATTGGTCAATATATCGGTTAACTTATATAGTTTCTTTAAATAAGCTTCACATGGATCCACTTATGTTTGATATGCCACTATCCACATGTATAGAAATCTGTGATACTAAAGATGTTGGTTTCGCTTTAGCAGCTGGTGTTGAAAACAAATACATCTGGGGTGAAGTTCTACACATCGCTGGTGGGGAAAGATGTCGAATTTCATATCGAGAATATCTAAATGAAATGTTAGGTATTTTTGGTTTAGGTCAAAATTTCTTACCATCTGAAGCATTTTCAGTAGCAGGATTTCACTGCGGATTTATGACAACCGATAAAAGTCAAGCACTTCTGAATTATCAAAGGTATTCTCTAGATGAATATTTTAATAATGTAAGGAAAAAAGTCGCTTTTTCACGATTTTTTACAATGATGTTTAGACCTTTTGCTCGAAAATACCTTTTAAACAAATCTCATTATTATAAGAAATACCTAAACACTCTTTAATTGAGTAAAATTAAGACTGCGTCTTATTTTTCTTATACTCTCTTCGAATTCTACTAGATTTTCAACCTTTAGAGCGAAGTAGAACCATCTGAGCTCCCTTAGTACAAAATATTTTTTCATCCGGTACCATAACCATTCATCAACGACTCCCTTCTGATCTTGATATGCCTTCAACACTAATCTAGCAAAATTTTTACCAAGATGTAATTGAGTCGCCAGGTCGATAGCTGGATCTCCAATAATAGCGTCTTTAAAATCCAGAACACCAATGACACTATTACTCTTCTTGTCCAACAGAATGTTAAAATTTATCTTTTTTATTTCTCGATAATTGTTTTAAAAACTTTGCATGTTATACTTAGTGATCATTTATTACCTTAATTTCTAATTCTTGTCGAAATTTTAAACCGTTACTATTAAAAAAGGTTTAATAAGTAAGTAATCCCCAAAAATGTGTTTAATTTGATAAACAAAAAGTATTAAAAGTTTTAAGATCAATAAAATTTAAATTAGAAGTGATTTAATTTTGAAAATAAAATCAACTATATGTTTGAAATTGATAGTTAATAATTGAGGTGGAAAATTAAAAAAGGTGTAAAAAATGAATAGTCAACGGAATGAAACTAGTGAAAATAAAGAAACTGAACAACTACGGATTGGATTTTATTCTTGCGAATGAGGAATTAACATTAAAAGCAAAATAGATGTTAATGAGCTCGTAGATTATGCTCAGAGTTTAGGGGATGAAATTGTAATATCAAAGAAAAACGGCTTTCTATGAACCGAAGCTGCGCAGAATGAAATTATGGAAGATATCAAAGAGAAAAACTTGAATCGTATTGTCGCTGCGGCTTGAACACCGCGTACAGGCTCGTACACCGCGTACAGCCCGCGTAAACATGAACCGATATATCGAAGCACAATAAAGAAGACAGGTTTGAGCCCTTATTACTTCCAAATGGTAAATGTACGAGAACATGTTTCATGGTGTACAACACATAACTCGGAGGCTTTAGAGAAAGCAAAAATTTTAGTAAAAAGCGGGATAGAACGGGCAAAGAACTTAGAAGATATACCTGTCAAAACGGTTCCAGTTACAAAGGCTTCTTTAGTTGTAGGAGCTGGGATTGCTGGGATGAATGCGGCTCTAGATCTTGCGAATCAAGGCATTAAAGTTTATCTTGTAGAAAAGAAAACTACTATAGGAGGAAGGATGGCCCAACTGGATCGTACCTTTCCCACGGATGATTGTTCGATTTGAATATGCGGACCAGTGATGCTAAATGTTAATAGAAACGAGAATATCGAGATTCTAAGTTATAGTGAAGTGAAGGAAGTCGAAGGGTATGTCGGTAATTATAAAATAAAGGTTGAAATGAAACCTCGCTTCGTTACGGATGATTGTAATGGTTGCAGTGCTTGCGCAGAGGTCTGCCCCGTTTACGTACCTAATTTCTTTGATGAAAACTTAGGAGCACGGAAAGCAATTGATATAGCCTTTGGTCAAGCTGTACCCTTTCTCTATGATATAAATAGAAATGCCTGTGTTGAGTGTTTCTCATGTATCGATGCATGTGAATTAAACGCTATAGATTTTAGTCAATTACCAAAAGAAGTTAATTTGGATGTTGGTTCAATCATAATCGCAACTGGTTGGGATATGTATGAACCATTTGGGGAATACGGATACGGAGAATTTGACAATGTCATAACTCAAGTTCAATTAGAACGAATGTTAGCTCCAAACGGACCATTAGAAGGTCATGTAAGAAGAATATCTGATGAAAAAAAACCGGAAGAAATCGTATTCATACAATGCGTAGGTAGTAGGGTTAAAGAAAGAACTTACTGTAGCGGTGTTTGTTGCATGTTAGGGTTGAAAAACGCGAAATTGCTGAAAGAAGAA
>DRFI01000010.1 GCA_011050675.1 Maribacter sp.
GAATCTTCAATATTGCTTTTAAAGTCTATAAAAAGGCATTAATAATTATACCTTACCTGAAGGCTTTTAGATAGTTTAATTGACCATTCCTATCGATAAACTATTGGAAAGTTCAGTGAAACGCTAATTTTCAGAAAGGTCAGACCGTCGTTTGTTTATACTTTTTTAGTTCCGTAAAACGTGAATTACCAGAACTTTTAAAAAGAACGACAAATGGAACTGGATAAGGATTTGTTTGACGCGAATATCGATAGTCCCATAAAACGGCCGTTTTATGGGACCCAGAATTCTGCACTTATCTTCAAATAACTAATGAAAATAAACAATTTGTCATACCCATATAATCGATTTCTAAAATCCATTTGAAATTCTGCCCAGATAAATCCATATCTGAAATTGCTATGCAATATATTCTAGCGAATCTTAAACCAATAAGATTGTTTCAGCTTTCCCTACTTGTCCATTAGGTAAATGTAAATTTCTTAAGGTTTTAATAGTATAAATTTATTCCTTGATTATTTTGTGGGTTTCCTTTATCTTATCCGAAACAATTTCCAGTATGTACAACCCTTTTTTAAGAGCTGTTATATCTAAATCAAACTTCTCGTTATTAAAAGTTCCCTTACCATTCATAACCTCAATGTTGTTTAAATCAATAAGTTGGTAGCCAAAAACATCACTATTCCCAATTTCCGCTGATTTAAAGTCTCCAAATGTGGCACTCTCCTTGGAGATAGTAATTGTTGTACTTGCGGGATTAGGACTTATACGATAATAACCGTATCGCCCAGGTATTGGTCCTGTAAAGAAAGCTGAAACTTGACCAGTACCACAGGTATTCTGATTTCTCACCTCAATACGGATACTATTCTCCGTATAATAGAATGTTGTTGTTCTTCCAGTAGTTGTACGTGAAAAAGAATTGTTAACATACCAATCATAAGGGCTATTACCGCTACCACCGTTTATGGTCACATCAATATAGTTGCTACTTGAACTGTATATACTAATGGACATCGGTGTTTGTCCCTCAACCTGATTTACGTTTAAACGTTCCGTAAATGTGGATCCATTGTTGGAAGTTGCCCTTAACCACCCACTTCCAGATGTTGATGCATTAGATGCCCTTATTATAGCAGAAGTATTGTTTTGTGATACTATTTGTATGTTGCCCGATGCAGTCCATGTTATATTTCCGGTTCCATTCTGCAAAGTATACGTGCTGTTGGTATTACAGACCAAATTATTCCCAGTGATATCAGGTAATTGTAAATTGTTACTTATCCAGCCCCTATAATTGAACAGTCTTGTATATATGGTCGGTTTATTATCTTTTGGAGATTCGCCCCAGCTGCTACAACCAATAAGAAATCGTTGACTGCTTTTTAGAACGGTTGCCGGCCCTCCGCTATCCCCTCGGGACACGCCTGAATTTACCAACCTTAACGCAAACATATTATTTGAAACAGTAACGTTTCCAGTATTAAGGTTGTTCGCAGAGTTATTAGATATAATGGGCATATCCAGTGTCTGCAAAATATTTGATGGAGTAGCAGCGGTTCCATCCAAAGTATTTCCCCATCCGGTCACCCTAGCCATTCCCCCGGGCAGTGCATCAAAAGCGCTATCAGTTAGTTGAATTGGCAATACGTCGTTGTTATAGTTAAGCGGAGCGGTAATCCTAATAAGGGCAACATCGTTTTCTTGGGTTGCCGGATTGTAATTGGGATGCCTAATAATCTGCGCCACATTTCTATATTGTCCGGTAATGAGGTCATTTCGTTGTGTTATCCCTGCGGATATCGTTATTTCATTTACTCCGATTACATTACCCGTGTTGAAATTTGTTATACAATGGGCTGCGGTCAATATCCATTCCGGAGTTAAGATAGAACCCCCGCAAATATGTTGATTTCGTGCAGCCAATATATGGTATGTACCTGATCCTCGCATTGATATTTGCCAAGGATTCTGGTCTATTGTAGTATTATTGCCTCCAATTATACGCTGTTGGGCATAAGTAGCCGCAAACATTAAGGACATCAGGATTAGTAGGAATTTTTTTTTCATAGTTTATATATTTATGACTATTCTTCGAGAAGGGTGAAACCTTTGTAATCGTTCGTCACAAGTCCATGCGCTCCAGTAAGACACGATATTAATTTTCCTGTTATTTCAACATCTGAACCTTCATCTGACTTAATTTTTTTAACTGGGAAAATCCTTATGGTCTTTTCTCCATTGATTTCGAACAACAAGGGCAGATGTGTTTCAGCATCCACTTCATAATAGGTCTTGATACCGTTGAAGAAAGGCTGACCATCTTCCACAACTCTTACTTTTGCCGGAATGGCTTCGGTCAGCTCAATAAGTATGTCAGGCTCTATACATAGAGCATTAAGGTCGACATCTTCATTTTCTTGACCATTGGAACAGGACATCATCATTGAGATGCTAAGAAAAATCATCGTTTTGATCAATACTTTTGATTTCATAAAGATAAATTTAGTTAATATTAATTAAAGTAGGAAAATACTTACATTAAAGTCGATAAACAGTTCATCCGACAAAGATTTCTTTTAAGATGTGGAAAAGTCGAAAGAGTTGCTTAGTCTCCGACGCTTTATGACTCTGTTTCATGTGTTTTTATACAAGAATCGACCCCTATCCAATCTGCCTGCTGAAGATTTAATTTCCTTTACTCCTTTATTTCTTTTATCTCCGGTATGGTATCCGTTTTTCATTAGGCTTTCGTCTTTGGGCATAAAAGAGGAATATGACAGTTTAAAAGAAGCGTTTGGGAGCCGTTCTGTAATGTCATCTCAGCATATCAATTTGCACTTGGAATATGATTTCAAGAGAAAAAGCAAGGAATACCACTTTGATATGGACAGAATGGAATCATTGATAATCCCTTGATTTTATCACTAATGAACATTTCATCCCAATTTTGGATGAAGGCCAAGTAGAAATTTTGATAGTTCTCTAAAAGGAACCTTTTACGGCACTACAATTTATCTCTGACGTTCAAATAAACCTGTTTCCATTTAATTAGACGAGTATGTTTAATCCCAGGTTTATTTAGAATTAGATAAATCTAAGATTATAATTTAGATAATTGACAAATAGGATCACTCAGCACATTCCCTTTCATTTTGCGAAAAGCTCCATTGCAGGAGAAAGCGCTTCACTACAAAAGGTCTTGAACACAATCCTGAATTTTGACTTTCTATTACGCCTGCCAGTCAATTTTCTTCTTTCCGTTGTGCTGGAAAGAGACACTACTTTCCCGAGCTAAAATTCAGGATTACGTTCGCCAGAACAAATACCACGTTGACACTTTCCTGCACAAAGAATTAAAATTTGAGTTGGGACGAACTGCATAATCATTCGCACGCTCACTTTTATAAGTTCTTACCCAATCTAATTTTAGGTAGGGTTACAGAAAAGGTAACGGCGATGGCGCTATGGGAAGTAACTGATTAAAACTGGAATGAATGGTAATCCGTATTATTTTGCTATAAAAAATAGCGGTAACTAACTGGAAATATAGCATTCCATATCAAAAGAAAAGGAATACGCTCAAGATATAATAAGTAGCTGATCTTAAAGGAAAATGAATGTCAAAATATAGCAATAGAAACCATGCAAAATGAATTCGAAAAGTATCGCAAATATCTAATTGTCAATCAATTAAAATTGAATAACTTCTGTTTATTACTAAAAAATATTGATATTCCAAGCGTATAAAATAGCTTTTCAAAAGTAGTTGGAAAGTATGAAGATCCTGAAATGAAATGAAGGAATCGAATAGCAAGAGGGTAACACGCTAAAGCTATGTTTCGTTTATTCGATTTTGCCATAAACCTAACGTTTATATGGGTTAACAGGGTTTATTCAATATTTTGAATCTATGGATTATCGCTGCTTTTTAGTAAAAACAATCGTTAACCGCCGTGAATAGGCATCAATTTTACTAAAAACTATGGATAAGGGATATGAAAAAGAAGAATTTGAAACACTAAAGATTAAAAGTTCAGTAGCCGGTCATTTTAGAAAATTTAGTAAAATGTTATCAAGGTCCCAGTCGATGACATTACTCCTGATGATGGACTTTTTTGAAGAAAATGGAATTTCACCGACAGAGAATTTAGGACCACGGATGGAGACCTTGGAAAACAGGATTTCTTTGCTGATAAAGAAACGCATGAACGGAATGATCGCGATACTGAAGGATATCGAAAAATCCCAGACCAAACCTACGGCGGCAATGCTGTATGCCCTCTTTGAACAAACCGAACCGGTCAAAAAGCCAATGATGGTAGAGAAAAAGTACTTCAAAGAAAAAAAGCAGGTACGGTACCAAGAAAGAAATAACGATAACAAAATCACGGGAATGTGATGGAAAAAGTGAACTACATCGCTCACCTGAATGCCGTCTTCGAAAAATTAAACGAGGACGATAGGGTCAAACAAGGGCACATTACCTTGTACCTGGCGTTCTTCCAGAAATGGAACAGGGAGTACTTTAAAAAGACCTTGACCATAAATAGGACAGCCATAATGAAAAGGGCAAAGTTCAAATCAAAAACGACTTACCACAATTATCTGAAGGATTTGAACGACTGGGGATATCTAGTTTACTTTCCCTCCTTTCATCCGGCAAGGGGCTCAAGAGTAAGGCTTCCCATTTTCGGGACAAGTAGTGGTACAACCTCTGGGACACTTCCACGTCAAAATTTGGCCAGCAGCGTACCGGAACCTGGCCAAAATCTGGTACCTTCTTATAAACATAAAACAAAAGAAAACTTAAATAAACTGGAAAGACCAAAAAATGGCCGGGCTGTTTTAATTTTTTTTAGAGAGAATAATTGGCAGGAAACGGAAGGTAGAAAATTCTATGCCTACTATGAATCAAAAAATTGGAAACTACGAGGAGGTCTAAACATCAAAAACTGGAAAGCGCAAGCTAAAAAGTTTGTAGAGAAGGGTATTGAAGGTAAACAAGAATTGACCACGCCAATTTCTGGCTATCTAAAAAAACTTCAGAGTAGGGTTGAAAGAAATTTTGAAGACCAACTTTAAAGATTTACATAAACTTATTTCTTAAAACTGCCATGTCTTTTCCTACTTTCATATCCAAAATCTTGGCGTAATGTTGCGTGGTTCGCAAATTCGTATGACCGAGCATTTTACTAACGGATTCTATAGGAACCCCATTTGTAAGCGTCACCGTTGTTGCAAAGGTGTGCCTGGCTAAGTGGAAAGTCAAGTTCTTCACAATACCACAGCAATCTGCAATTTCTTTAATATACGAATTCATTTTTTGATTGCTCAGTACGGGCAGAACCAAATCTTTTTCTTTCAAAAGCTCATCATCTTCGTATTTTTCAATGATAGCCAGGGCAATGGGTAAGATAGGAATATTACTTCTAGTATCGGTTTTGGTCCGTCTGGTTTTAATCCATTTCTCGCCGTCTGAACCTATTACGATATCGGCATTGGTCAGTTTCTTAACATCTGCATAGGCTAGGCCTGTGAAACAACAAAAGACAAAGATGTCTCGTACTTGATCTAAGCGTTTTATCTTAAATTTTAAATCGATAATACGTTGAATCTCCCCTTCGGTTAAAAATTCACGCTCAACAATTTTCAGCTTTCCCTTCCAATTTACAAAAGGGTCTTTATCGATCCAATCATTCGCATAAGCTATGCGAATGATTTTTTTAAAATTGGTAATATATTTAATTGCGGAGTTATGCGCACACTTACGGGTCATTTTAAGGTAGTATTCGAAGCCTGTAATGAACTTGTGGTCCACATCTTGGACCGGAATATCATTTTTCTTGTACTTCTTCCTAATATATTCCGTGACGTGTTTTTTACAGGTGCGATAGCGTTCCGCTGTACCAGGGGAGAAACCCTTGCCTATAAGACTTTCGACTTCATCATTATGTTCCTGGAATATTTCTAGGAGCATTTTTTTTATTTTGTCCTTGCCCAATAGTACATCGCGCATATCAGAAGCGGAATAAGAAGCTTTGTCCTGTTCAAAATTCCTCTGAATCGAATAAATTCTATTTTTTATATCGCTTAAATGTCTATTGATTTCTTGAGCATCAGCAGAGTTTCCCATCACTAGTTGGGTTCGAGAGTTCCACAAGTCAAGGTGGACTTTTCGGTGGACGCTAAATTCTGACCGACGGCTGTCAAGTGTTATTCTCAGGAAGATCGTAGTCTTACCTGCAGAATTTACTTTACTTTTTTTGATGAAAAATAGAAGGGAAAGTGGACGTGACATAATTTTGAGCTTAAATTTGCTTTAATTTAATCAAAAAATCACAATTAATAATTATTGTAAGAAACTTATTATCAGTTATTTATGAATATCTGGTGGACCTTTTTGGATTTACTCAACCTCCACCGAATTAGCCCCTTTTAGAATGATATTATTTGATATTAAATGAAATCAATAAAAATGAAAAACCCTGTAAATCAACGATTTACAGGGTTTTTGGTGCCTTTTAAAGGACTTTTCGCGGAGAAAGAGGGATTCGAACCCCCGGAGGTGTGACCCTCAACAGTTTTCAAGACTGCCGCATTCGACCACTCTGCCATTTCTCCTGAGTGCCTCATCAGGTATTCCCTGAATGCGGGTGCAAATATATAAAGGATTTCTTATCTAGTAAAGCCTTTTCTTATTTATTTTCAAACTCTTTATTTCCGGCGAATAAAGAATCTTTTGAAAAGATTGAATTTCAGTTATTTATTACCTTTCCGCCATGGTAAATTCTTTAGTTAGCATACTAATTCCTTTTAAGGATGTTGAAGATTATTTGGAAGAATGTCTCAATTCTATTCAAAATCAGACCTATAAAAATTGGGAAGTGATTGCCGTTAATGATAGTTCCACAGATAATAGTTTGGAAATCGCTACTAAATTTGCAGACTTAGATGAAAGATTTAAAATATTATCTAACGATAAGTCTGGCATTATAACCGCTCTTAGAAAGGCTTATAAAAATTGTAACGGAGAATACATTTCGCGTATGGATGCTGACGATCATATGACACCAGACAGAATACAAGTAATGTTTCAATCCTTGATAGAAAATAAAAAAGGCTGCCTTGCCGTTGGAAAAGTAAAGTACTTTTCCAAAAATGGCGTCAACGATGGCTATGACAGGTATGAAAAATGGCTGAACAAATTGACAGAAACAGGCACAAACTTTCAAGAGATATATAAAGAATGTGTAATACCATCTCCATGTTGGATGGTTCATAAATCTGATTTTGATATTTGCGGGGCGTTTACACCAGATAGATATCCAGAAGATTACGACCTTGCATTTCGCTTTTATGAAAAGGAACTAAAATGTATACCCTGTACCTCTACCCTGCACTATTGGCGAGATTATGACAACCGAACATCAAGAACAAGTAAACATTATGCCCAGAACTATTTTCTAGATATAAAACTACACTACTTCTTAAAATTAGAATACCAACCAACTAATGAAATTGTAGTTTGGGGTGCTGGTAAAAAAGGCAAAAACATAGCTAATTCTTTAGTCGACAAAAATATTCCTTTCCATTGGGTGTGTGATAATCCAAAAAAAATAGGAAAAGACATTTACGGGGTGCAGTTAAAACACTTCTCCGTATTGAAAGACATTAAAAATTCAAAAACTATAATTACTGTGGCTAATGAAGAAGAACAAATGAGTATTCAATCTTTTTTCACAGAATTAAATCAAATGCCAGCCAAAGATTATTTCTTTTTTTGCTAGCGATTATTCAAGTTTAAATGAGCTATTGAAAACAAGAAAATAATAGTTCCATTCTCACAAGCTTCTAAATTCAAAATAATTATCTTTGCCGTAATCACAACAAGGAATGCAATTTAAATATCCAGAACTACTTTGGGGTCTTTTACTACTACTCATTCCTATATTAATTCACCTTTTTCAATTACGTCGATTTAAGAAAACGCCCTTTACTAATGTAAAGTTCTTAAAACAAGTCGTTTCAGAGTCAAGAAAAAGCAGTTCCCTAAAAAAATGGTTATTACTGTTTACTAGAATGGGATTGTTAGCCGCTTTGATTTTTGCTTTTGCACAACCGTTTATAGCAAATGACACCGCACTTCAAGAAAAAGAAACTATTTTTTATTTAGACGATTCTTTTAGCATGAATGGGCAAATTGAAAATGTAAATCTTTTCAAAAACACTATTCAAGATTTCATAAAATACATACCTAACGAACAAAGGTTTACTTTATTTACAAATAAACAGGTGTTTAAGGATGTTGAAGTAAAAGACATCCAAAATGACTTACTGAATCTTTCGGTAGCCGCAGAGCAATTAGCAATTGCTGAAATTATTTTAAAAGCAAATACATACTTCTCAGATAATGTAGCATCACAAAAAAACTTGGTAATCATATCTGATTTTCAGCAACGTATGGGTAACCCTTTAGCTATTGATTCCACCCAAAGTATTAATATTAGTTTTATAAAGCCATCAAGTACCCTACTACTCAATACTGCTATTGATTCCGTTTATATTGGGGAACGAAGTAATGAAAACATAGAACTCATTACTTTATTATCTACTAACTCCGAAGAAGAGACCATACCGGTTTCTTTATTTAACGATGATAAACTCATAGCAAAAACAGCAGCCAAGTTTGATGGATCTAAAAAAACGGAAGTTCGTTTTACCATAAATACTAATGAGGTAATTTTAGGAAAAGTAGCCATTAGTGATACGGGGCTGGACTATGACAACCAATTCTACTTCAACATTGATGAGAAATCAAAAATTAAAGTTTTGACTATCGGTAATTCATCGGTAAATTTCTTAGAACGTATTTATACCGAAGACGAATTTACTTTCTCTACAAGCACATTAGGGCAATTAAACTATAGCACTATTGAGAATCAAGATTTAGTAATTCTTAATGAGGTTCAAAAACTTCCTACATCTTTAATAACCGCTATTAAAGCTTTGAGTAACAATGGTGGTAGTTTTGTATTAATTCCGTCCACTGATGGTGATATTGCCTCATATAATGAATTGGCTTTGTCATTCTATGGCAGTCAATATATTAATGGAGTCTCACAAAAAATATCAATCGCTAATGTAAAAACAGAGCATCCATTATTTATAAATGTATTTGATAAGAAGGTTACAGATTTTCAATTCCCGTCGGTAAACCAACGTTTTAAATTTAAAACTAAAGCGCCAATTGCTTTAGAATTTCAGAATAAAGAGCCTTTCTTATCAGGTAGTAAAAATGCTTACTTTTTTACCGCTGCTATCAATAATGACAATTCTAATTTTAAAAATTCACCACTTATAGTTCCTGCTTTTTATAATATGGGAATGTATAGTTTAAAGCTTCCCCCATTGTATGCCACAATTGGAAATAATGTAGAAATTGAACTACCCGTTACCCTACAGCAAGATGATATTATAAAAATAGCTAATAAGGAAAACGAGTTTATACCACAACAACGGGTTCTTCCAAAAAAAGTACAAATTAATTTTACCGAAAATCCCGAAGTAGCTGGTATTTACAAAGTGACGCATAACGATCAAACTATAAGACACATTAGTTTTAATAATAATAGAAAGGAGAGTGAATTACTTTATTCTCAACTTCCAGAAAATAACAATCAAACGTCATTATCCCGTTTCTTTTTAGAAAGTCAAAAAAACAATATCATAAACGAGTTTTGGAAATGGTTTGCTATTTTAGCATTCGCATTTGTTTTAATTGAGACGGCACTTCAAAGATTCTTAAAATAAGCTAATAACGAACCACCCGTAAACCAATGAATACACTCTTAAAATCAGTAACGATAGTAAATGGGAATACAAAAAACCTCCATTTAAAAAAGAGGGATATTCTTATTAAGAACGGAGTTATAGATGCTATTGAAACAAACATTGAGCCTATAGGTAAAACAAAAATAATAGACATAAAAAATCTACATGTTTCAATTGGTTGGTTTGACAGTGGTGTAAGTTTTGGAGAGCCAGGTTATGAAGAAAGAGAAACTATAGAGAATGGATTACTTACAGCTGCGAAAAGCGGATTTACAGATGTCGTTTTAAACACAAGTAGCCACCCAACACCAGATTCATCATCTGATATTGTATACTTGAAAAATGCTGCGAAAGACCAGCTGACGAATTTACATCCACTTGGAAACCTTACCGTAAAAGGTGAAGGGGAAGTACTTGCCGAGTTATACGACATGCAAAATGCCGGAGCTAAAGGTTTTTATGACTTTAAACACCCAATGTCAAATGCCAATCTTTTGAAAATAGCCTTACAATATGCTCAAAACTTTGAAGGATTAGTATTTTCATTTCCGTTGGATAAAAGCATATCAGGAAAAGGAATTGTCAATGAAGGCATTACAAGTACTAAACTAGGTTTAAAAGGAATACCAGCACTAGCGGAAGAATTACAGGTAGCAAGAGATTTATTCATCTTAGAATATACAGGTGGCAAGCTTTTTATACCAACTATTTCTACAGCGAACTCGGTGAAGCTAATTGCAGACGCCAAGAAAAAAGGATTACAAGTTTTTTGCAGTGTAGCAGCACATAATCTTTTAATTACAGATGATGCGCTTGAAGATTTTGATACGCAATATAAAGTAATGCCGCCATTAAGAACCGCTGCAGATGTAAAAGCATTGCAAAAAGGGATTAAAAATGGCACTATAGACTTAGTAACCTCTGATCACACCCCTTTAAATATTGAACTAAAGCATGTTGAATTCGACAATGCAGATTTTGGCTCTATAGGTTTAGAAAGCATATTCGGAATACTGAATACTATATTAGGATTTGAGGAATCCGTTTCATTACTGACTAGAGGAAGGTCTATTTTTGGTATGGAAGACATCAACTTAGAGGTTGGTCAAGAAGCTAATCTAACTCTTTTTACTACGGAGGAGTCTTTCGAATTCTCTGAACAAAATATTCGAAGCTCCAGTAAGAATGCCATTGCAATAGGTGAGAAAATGAAAGGAAAAGTAGTTGGAACTATTGCAAACAATCAATTAGTATTAAATAATTAACAATGGAGAAATCTCCCGATATACCCGGAAAAAACACGGCTATTATAGCCTATTTAACCATTATTGGTGCAGTTATAGCGCTTTCAATGAATAATGAGCCACAGTATCGTTTTGCCAGGATACACACTCGCCAGGCATTTGGGCTACATTTAATGTTTCATAGCTTTGCTTTATTCTCAAGTGTTTGGTTTAACCAATACGCTCTTTATGGTTTATACCTTTGCTATATAGTATTATGGGTATATGGTTTTATTGGCGCCTTAAGCAACAAAGAACAAATAGTACCAATAGTAGGTCCGTCTTTTCAAAAATGGTTCACTTTTATTAAATAAACAATGACAACAGCTCCCCTATCTTTAGAACACATTATTAGACCTTCTAGCCTTACCGACAAAAAACCACCAGTACTTTTTATGCTGCACGGTTACGGTAGTAATGAAGAAGATCTTTTTTCTTTCGCTCCAGAATTACCAGAAGAATTATGCATTATTGCTGTTCGCGCACCATATATATTGCAACCTTACGGATATGCCTGGTATGCTATTAATTTTGATGATGAGAAAGGTAAATGGAGTGATGATGAGCAAGCCATAGAATCTCGTGATAAAATCAAGACTTTTATTGGTGAAGCATGTACGACATATGGCTTAGATGAAAATAACGTAAACCTTTTAGGTTTTAGCCAAGGCACTATTCTTAGTTATGCCGTTGCATTATCATATCCCGATAAAGTAAAAAATGTAATTGCATTAAGTGGTTATATCAATGAAAAAATACTGATAGATTCGTATCATGAAAATAATTTCGACAACCTAAATTTCTATTGTTCGCATGGCGATATGGACCAGGTTATTCCTGTAGATTGGGCAAGATTAGCTCCAGAATTATTGAAAAAATTCGATATTAAACACGTGTATGAAGAATTCCCTGCAGGGCATGGAGTTGCACCGCAGAATTTCTATTCGCTTAAAAAATGGATTTCAGATAAAATCTAATTACTACGTGTGTACAACAGGTGGTCTATTAAGGTAAAATCTACCCCTAGATCATCTTTTACTTCGTACTTGATCAATAGTTCTCCCCAATATTTTCCGTCCGAGAAATCGGTTAATATCCATTTATGGTTTAGAACTTTAATTTTATTAATTTTAAAGTCACTCTGCATTCCCTCATAAGGTACTAAGGGATTATCACCCTTTTGAGCATTGGTTTCCAATAATTTATCTGCAACATAAGCCGCAGGGTTTTGTAAATTTAATTCCTCAAAATAAGCAAGTGCGTCATCATTATTCTCTAATGAGAAATATTGCATATCCAACACCTTCAAAGAAGATTTTTGAACTGAGTCTTTTAGTTCTTCAACTTCATTTTCTAATCGTGTAATTTTCTCAGTCTTAGCTTCAGCTTTTTGTGTATAAGCTTTAACCATATTGCTACTACTGACCATTAGATACAGGCATATTAAGGATACAAATAGAAATAGGTAAAGAAATATTTTACTCTTCATAATTAAATGGTGATTGTTAAATTATCGTATGCCAAATGTACATTATTCGGCAGCGTTTTTTCTACTTCGTTATGAAAACCAAGTAAATGACTAATATGGGTAAAGTATGCTTTTTCTGGATTTACTTCTTTTATAAAAGCAAGAGCCTCCTCCAAATTAAAATGAGAAACATGCGGTTCTATTCGTAATGCATTTACCACTACAACTTTAGAACCCTTAATTTTTTCTAATTCTATTGGGTCAATAGATTTCACATCAGTTAAATAAGTAAAGTCCCCCACTCTATAACCAAATACCTGTAGTTTATTATGCAACACGTTAATTGGAGTAACAGTTTCGTTACCAATTAGAAATGGTTCATTATTCTCAACAAGATTAATATCAACAGATGGAGCTCCAGGATACCTATCTTTCTCTTCAAAAATATAATCAAAACGTCTTATTAAAGATTTTACTACCCTTTTATGAGCATAAATGGGAATATTACCTTGCCGAAAGAAAAAGGGGCGAATATCATCCAAACCAGCAGTATGATCAGAATGTTCATGTGTATATAAAATGCCGTCTATATGTTTTACACTGTGGTTAAGCATTTGCTGACGAAAATCTGGTCCGCAATCTATTACATAGTTATACTCGTTCCAAGAAAGTAAAACAGATACCCTAAGCCTTTTGTCTTTTGGGTTATCGCTTAAACACACAGGGTGTGTACTTCCAATAATTGGAATACCTTGAGAAGTTCCCGTTCCTAAAAAAGTGACACGTAAATTGTTAATCATGTGCTACAAATTTAATTCCTTTTTAATAAAATAGGTGGTTGAAAATTATAAGATCACTGCAATTAAAAGCGAATAAAAACAATAACCGAAACTTATGCCATTTTTTTGCCGCTATTGCCCTTTGTAACAACCATTCTTTATAACTTTGTTAAAAGATAAACAGGTAAAAAATGGCATCGGTATTAAAACGAGATAGTGTCTTTGAAAACATTCCCTCTATAAAAGCAAAAACCCTACGTATAAATCTGAATCCAGATATATATGGAACCTTCGCTGAAATCGGCGCCGGACAAGAAACTGCCCGTCATTTCTTTAGATCTGGTGGTGCATCTGGTACAATTGCTAAGGCAATGAGTGCTTATGACAAAGATTTTAGTGATGCTATTTATGGTGTTGAGACAGATGGGCGATATGTAACCCAGGCGAGACTTAAAACCATGCTTGACTATGAAATGCAGTTAATGGAAGAGCGTATTAGTCGCGACAACCACCCTGACAGGTTGTTCTTTTCATATGCAAATACAGTTGCTACCATTGATTTCTCTAAACGTTACAAAGGTCATGGTTGGATCGGTATTAGATACCAACTAGACCCAAAACAGAAAGATTATGATGAAATAATTCTTCACATACGTTTTAAACAGAATGAAGCTAGGTTACAACAAGAAACGTTAGGTATTCTTGGTGTTAATTTAATTTATGGCGCTTTTTACAAGTACCATAAACCTAAAAAAATGTTGAAATATCTATATGATCATATAGATAAGGATACATTAGAAATTGATATGATCAATTTCTCTGGACCTAACTTTAAAGAAGTAGACAACCGTTTAATGAGTCTTCAACTTATTAAAAATGACATGACAGATGCTGTTATGTTCGGTCCTGATGGAAACAACCTTTTACCTGCAGCGGTACTTTATAAAAAGAATATTTTGGCATTACGTGGTAGTTTTAGACCGGTAACCAAAGTAAACTTAGATATGTTTGAAAAATCTTATGATATTTTCATTCGTGATAAAGGCGTTGATCAAAACAATACTATCGTAATTTTTGAAATAACACTATCTAATCTAAAAGCTTCTGGAGAAATTGATGAGCAAGATTTTATGGATAGAGCAGAATTACTTTGTTCATTAGGACATTCTGTAATGATTTCTAAATTTCAGGAGTATTATAAATTAGTAGAGTATTTTAATAACTATACTAAAAATAGAATTGGTCTTACCATGGGTGTGAACAACCTTGTAGACATATTCGATGAAAAATATTATCGTCATTTAAGTGGTGGTATCCTTGAAGCTTTTGGTAAACTTTTCTTTAAAGATTTACAAGTGTATCTATACCCAATGAAAAACCCAGATACTGGTCAGATTATGACAAGTAACAATGTTAAGGTTCACCCGCGTATGAAAGAACTATACAAGTTCTTTAAGTATAATGGTAAGGTAATGGACATAATAGATTACGAGCCAGATGTTATGCATATTTTCTCAAGAGATGTTCTTAAAAAGTTGATGAACAATGATGAAGGATGGGAAAAAATGCTACCTGAAGGAATTGCTGAAATTATTAAACAAAAGCAATTGTTCACAAGAAAAAACGAAGAGCAAGAAACTGAATAAATTATTGATTGCCAAATCATTGAATAAAAAAATGCCCATTAATAACGGGCATTTTTTTTGTTTACAATCTACTCAATATCAATCTAATAACTGAGCAGCGTGATCTTTTGTCTTAACCTTATCTATTACTTTAGTTACGATTCCATCACCGTCTACTACAAAAGTTTTTCTATGGATACCATCATATTCGCGACCCATAAATTTCTTTAATCCCCAAACACCAAATGCATTAATTACCATATGATCTTCATCTGCTAATAATGGAAATGGAAATTTATATTTCTCTTTAAATTTCGCCTGTCTTTTTTCAGAATCTGCACTAACCCCCAAAAGTTCATAGCCTTCAGATTGTAATTCTTTATAATTATCCCTTAAATTACATGCCTCAGCAGTGCAACCTGGTGTACTTGCCTTAGGATAGAAAAAAACAATAAGTTTTTTTCCTTGATAATCCTTTAGACTGACTGTATTTCCATCTTGATCTTTAACAGAAAATGGAGGGACTTTATCACCAACTTTTAACGTATTCATAAATGAAGTTTTATAAATTTGTGTTTAAATATTTTCAATCAAAATTAAACAATTAATGACGAAAGCCGAAAAAATAGCTTTTACAATTTCTACGCTTCAAGAGCTTTATCCTGAAATTCCTGTGCCTCTAGATCATAAAGATCCTTATACTTTATTAATTGCAGTTTTAATGTCAGCACAAAGTACAGACGTTAGGGTAAATAAAATTACTCCGCTCCTATTTGCCAGAGCAGATAACCCATATGATATGATTAAGTTAAGTGTAGAAGAAATTAGGGAAATCATCAAGCCTGTTGGTTTATCACCAATGAAAGCAAAAGGAATTCACGGATTGTCACATATATTAATTGATAAACATAATGGCGAAGTACCTAAAGAACTTGAATATTTAGAAGAACTACCGGCCGTAGGTCACAAAACTGCTAGTGTAGTTATATCACAAGCTTTTGGTATACCGGCATTTCCTGTGGATACCCATATTCATAGACTACTATACAGATGGGGGTTTACCAATGGTAAAAATGTGGTGCAAACAGAAAAGGATGCAAAGAGATTATTTCCAAGAGAAATTTGGAATGATCTTCATCTACAAATAATATGGTATGGTCGTGAATATTCCCCTGCAAGAGGTTGGGATATGGAGAAAGACGTTATCACAAAAACAATTGGGAGAAAAACAGTACTTAATGATTACTATAAAAAGAAAAAAGCCCGCTTTTAGCGGGCTTTTTTCTTAATTTAAAAATGTTTCGAATTCTAAATCTTCGTATTCAAACTCAAATAAAGCCTGTGAATAGCTCAATAAGAAGTTGATTGTCTTCGGACAAACTTTGTTAAATCCGGTCTGTTCTTGGTAATTTGAGTAAATTTTTTCCATACTTCCTACGTTGTTACACTAAAATAACGACGCAAATTTGGAAATATTGTTTATTCTACTTTCTACCCTAAATTAATTCGTAAGAACTATATTGTTTTTTTCAATGATCTTTCTAAGATTAATTAAAGCATAACGCATTCTCCCTAATGCAGTATTTATGCTAACCCCAGTGTTTTCAGAGATTTCTTTGAAACTCATATCTTTATAGATACGCATTAAAAGAACTTCTTTTTGATCATCTGGCAATTCTTCAACCAATTGTCTTAAATCTGTATCAATTTGATTTTTTATTAATTGTTTCTCGGCATTTAACTTATCGTCACCAATAACAGAGAAAATATTAAAGTCATCACTACCTTCAAACATTGGCATTCTTTTATTTCTTCTGAAGTGATCAATAATAAGATTGTGTGAAATTCTCATTACCCAAGGTAAAAATTTACCCTCTTCACTATACTTACCTCTTTTTAAGGTTTTAATTACCTTAATAAAAGTGTCTTGAAAAATATCTTCTGTGATATCCCTATCTAAAACCTTAGAATAGATAAAACTAGTAATACGTTGATTGTGTCTGTTAATTAAAATCTCAAGGGCCCCTTCGTTACCGCTGATATAATCTTTAACTAATTCTGAGTCTTCAATTTGTAGTTTCATACGAGTTACTTTCTTTAATTGGTTAAGATTGGGAAAATCTTTTTAGTTAATTGGTTTGTTTCTTATTTCTGATATAAAACTAGAGAAAAGGGGGGCTGCTAAAAAAAGTATGTTGTCAAACTGCGTATTTCTGATGTGAAACATCGAAAAAGTATGTTTCCACACAATAAAAAGTATTTCAGATAGTTCCATAGAAAAATGTAGGAAGGATAAAATAACTCAAAATCCCCCTAAAGCCCTTGAATATTGGCTCTACAATAAGTTACTTATATATATATAATGGTATAAAAATCATCTTACCCTACAATAAATAAAGGGTGAACAAACCGTAATTGGCAGGACCAAGCACGTTTGAAATAAAAAAACCCTTAGGCAATGCCTAAGGGTTTATATATAATTGAAGATTGTATTAGTTTAAATTACTCTCAAACTGCAATCCTTCTACTTCTGTAATATTTAAAGATTTAGAATAAGAAAGTAAAAACTGAATTGTTTCAGGTTTTGCTTTTACTAAAGTGTTCTTACTATTATTCTTCGTGTATAATTTTTCCATGTTACTTGTTGTTTAGGTTCAACTAAAGAACGACACATGACTGAAGATAGTAGATCCACTCGACCTGTAACCTATTAATTCGTTAAAACTATACTATTGGCCTCTACCAACTTTCTAAGGTTGATTAAAGCATAGCGCATTCTACCTAAAGCGGTATTAATACTCACACCTGTATTATCAGAAATTTCTTTAAAACTCATATCCTTATATATACGCATTTCTAAAACCTCTTGCTGATCCTCTGGCAACTCCTTGATCATGCGTAACAAATCTGAATCTATTTGCTCCTTAATCAACTGCTTTTCAGCATTTAAACGGTCATCTCCTAATAATGAAAATATATTATAGCTTTCTTTACTATTATACATTGGCATTCTATTATGCTTTCTAAAATGATCAATGACCAAATTATGGGCAATACGCATTACCCAAGGTAAAAATTTACCTTCTTCATTATATGCACCTCTTTTTAAGGTACGTATAACTTTCATAAATGTATCTTGAAAAATATCTTCGGTTAGTTCGCGGTCACCTACTTTGGAATAGATAAAACCGGTTAAACGAGAATTATGACGATTGATTAGGGATTCAATCGCTCTTTCGTCTCCTTGAATATATTGCTTTACTAATTGGGAATCTTCAACTTGTACTACCATAACGTTACTTATAGGGTTAAAATGCAGCCCCAGATTCAATGAATAAGGGTCTAATGGTTAAATTCTAACTTTAAAAAGTAATGTTGCGTTATAGGCGAATTGAATTTTAATGAGATCCCAAAGATATAAAAAAATAAATAGTCTTATAATAATGTGAAAGTTTCTTACACAATTTTTAGATAAGCCTCATTTTTTAGTTCAGAAAAAAGGCAAAGCGTATCTTTGTAATCTTAGATATTTGTATGCCTACACTAGCCGAAGTAAATCCGAAAGAAAACATAATAATTAAGGGTGCAAGATTGCACAATCTTAAAAATATAGATGTCGTTATCCCCAGAAATAAACTTGTAGTAATAACAGGATTATCTGGTTCTGGTAAATCTAGTTTAGCTTTTGACACGCTTTATGCTGAAGGTCAAAGACGATACGTAGAAAGTCTTTCTTCTTACGCCAGACAGTTTTTAGGGAAATTAGACAAACCAAAGGTCGATTATATAAAAGGTATAGCTCCTGCAATTGCCATAGAGCAGAAAGTAAACTCTACCAATCCTAGATCTACAGTTGGTACCACTACCGAGATATATGATTATATAAAATTATTATATGCTCGTATAGGTAAGACCTTCTCTCCTATTTCTGGAAAAGAAGTAAAAAAACATACTGTTACCGATGTTGTAAATCATGTAAAAACGTATGATGAGCAGACCAAACTTTTACTTTTGGCTCCTATTACTATACGTGATGATAGAGATGCATTAAAATCTTTAGAGCTTTTTTCTAAACAAGGTTATGCTCGAATAAAGTATAAGAACAAAGTTTTACGTATTGATCAAGTTCCTGAGGATATTGGCAAAAAGTTTGACCTGGTTATTGACAGAATTATAACCAAAGACGATGAAGATTTTTATAATCGTTTAGCAAATGCTATAGATACAGCATTCTTTGAAGGTAAAGGAGAATGTATTATTGAGCAATTAGAAGACGGCAAACAAACTCCTTTCAGCAATAAATTTGAGTTGGACGGCATGTCCTTTCTTGAGCCTAATGTTCACCTTTTTAGTTTTAACAACCCCTATGGAGCATGCCCCAAATGCGAAGGTTATGGTGATGTTATAGGTATTGATGAAGATTTAGTAGTACCCAATACAGCATTGTCGGTTTACGAGAATGCTATTTTTCCGTGGCGTGGAGAGAGCATGAGTTTTTACCGAGATCAACTGGTGAACTCTGCTTACAAATATGATTTTCCAATTCACAAACCTTGGTTTGAACTTTCTGAAGAACAACAGCAACTAGTATGGGATGGGAATGCCCATTTCATAGGCTTGCATAAGTTCTTTGGAATGCTAGAAGAGAAAAGCTATAAAATTCAAAACAGGGTGATGCTTTCTAGATATAGAGGTAAAACCAAATGTAGTGTATGTAACGGTAAACGTTTACGTCCAGAAACTGATTATATAAAAGTAGGCGGTGCATCAATCTCTTCTTTAGTAGGTTTATCTATTGAAAAACTAATAGTTTTCTTCAATGACCTTAAACTAAATGATAATGATGCTACTATTGCAGCAAGGTTGTTAGTAGAGGTAAATACCCGATTAGGATTTTTAGATAAAGTTGGTTTGAACTACTTGACAATTAATCGTAAATCGAACACCTTGTCTGGTGGGGAGAGTCAACGAATTAATTTGGCAACATCTTTAGGTAGTAGCTTGGTTGGTTCTATGTACATATTAGATGAGCCAAGTATTGGTTTACACCCAAGAGATACAGAAAACCTTATTGAAGTTTTAATATCTCTGCGAAACTTAGGTAATACCGTAATTGTCGTTGAACATGACGAAGATATTATGAAGGCCGCAGATGTCGTTATTGACATAGGTCCTGAAGCTGGTACACATGGTGGCGAGGTAGTTGCTCAAGGAACACTTAAAGAAGTATTAAAATCTAAATCTTTAACTGCGCAATACCTAAATGGTAAAATGGAGATTAAAGTTCCAAAAGAACGTAGAACTTCTAAAAACCATATTACAATAAAAGGAGTTCGTGAGAATAACTTAAAAAATATAAATGTAACTTTTCCTTTAGATATGCTAACGGTGGTTACAGGAGTATCTGGTAGTGGCAAGAGTACCTTGGTCAAAAAGCTTTTATACCCTATTATTTTAAAAGAAACTGGAGGTTATGGAGAAAAGGCAGGTCAACACTCTTCTGTAGAAGGAAATTTTAAGCATATTAAACATGTAGAGTTTGTTGATCAAAATCCAATTGGCAGATCCTCTCGTTCCAATCCCGTTACTTATATAAAAGCATATGACGATATTAGAAATTTATATGCTAATCAAAAATTAAGCAAAATAAGGAATTACCAAGCCAAGCATTTTTCTTTTAATGTAGATGGCGGGCGTTGCGAGAAATGTAAAGGAGAAGGTGAAATTACTGTAGAAATGCAGTTCATGGCAGATGTACATTTAGAATGTGAAACCTGTGGTGGTAAACGATTTAAAAAAGAAGTACTTGAAGTAGCTTTCAATAATGCCAATATTGATGATGTCCTTAATATGACTATTGATGATGCCATTCATTTTTTTGAAACAGGAGAGCAAACCAAGATAGTTACTAAGCTTAAACCATTACAAGATGTTGGATTAGGATACGTAACTTTAGGTCAATCGTCTTCTACGTTATCCGGTGGTGAAGCCCAACGTATTAAATTGGCATCCTTCTTAATTAAAGGAAGTACAAAAGACAAAGCGCTCTTTATTTTTGATGAACCAACGACAGGGTTACATTTTCACGATATTCAAAAATTATTAAAATCATTTAATGCTCTTATTAAAAAAGGACATTCTATTGTTGTGATAGAACATAATATAGAATTAATAAAATGTGCCGATTATATTATTGATCTTGGACCAGGTGGTGGAGAAAATGGCGGACAGTTATTAGCTGAAGGCACCCCTGAAGAGGTTATAAAAAGTAAAAAATCATATACTGCTAGTTACTTAAAGGAGAAATTAAAGTAATTTAAATACAAAATAAAACTCACTACCCATTGATTATCAATAACTTAATCAGTGGGTGTTTTTTTTGGCACGCTGTTTGTAATATACTAAGAGAATGTAAATATTTACATTTAGAACAACTGCTCAAGGGGCAGATCTAAACCTTATATTATGAAAAACTTAGTACTACTTTTTACAGCGATGATTTTAGGCACCACAGGTGTTTTCGCCTCAGGTATTAGCGAAGATAAGGTTGCAAACAGCAATACTTATAGATACGACAACTCTTTTATTTTTATAGAAAACGGAATTACTTTTTCTGTTTATCCTGATGGTGAATTTGATTTCTACATCGAAAACCAGGTAACCGGTAGAAAAAATGGAGTAACATTTAATTCTGGTTATGATTATAGCCCATTTGCTCAATATGATGATTATGGTGCAGTAATTCAAGTAGAGAATGTTTCTATCTATTATGACTATTATGGTCGTGTTAGCGAAATTGGGGATGTTGATATTAATTACTCAAACAACAGAGTGCGTAGCGTAGGTAATATGAATGTGTATTATAACAACAATGGTTTCTATGATTACCATACAGGTTATATTAATGTTTATAATAGAAATTATGTATACCGTCCTTTTCACAGATGGTTTGTTAGACCAGCAATAGGTTTTAGTTTTGTATATAATAGTCCTTATAGAAGATACTATACACCTGTTAGATATTCTTATTATAGTCCTTATAGAAACAATTACAGAAAATCTTATGTAAATGTTGGTAAGCAACATAAATATAATAAGGTTAGAAACAACAGATCTACTATTTACAGAAACGACAAACGTGTTGCCGTAAGAGATAATTCTTATAGAAGCAACAGAAGTGTATCAAAAAGAGATTATGCTTTAAAAAGTAATAGAGCAATTGCTTCTAATAATAAGACAAGAACAAATAGAAGTTCAACTGTTAACAGATCAACTACAGTAAGACGTAGTAACGCCAACAGCGGTAGATCTACACAAAATAGAACAGTATCTAGAAGTTCTTCAAACAATGGTACGGTAAAACGAGGTAACAACTCGGCAGTACGTAGTACCCCAAGTAGAACAGTTACTAAAAGAGAAGTAACAAGGACACCAAGAAGTACAACTGTAAAAAGAAGTACTAAAACATATAAAAAACCAATTAGCAGAAGTTCAAATACAAGAACTGCAACGAATACTAGAACTCAACGTAGTAGTACCACTAGGGCAGCGACAAAAAGTCCATCTAGAAATACAAGTACGGTAAATAGAAGCTCAAGTTCTAGAAAGGTAAGTAAAGCTCCATCTAGAAGCTCAAACTCTAGAACAAGTACAGCTACTAGAAGTAGTAGAAGAAATTAAAAATAGTTTTTAGGTTGGTTAGTTGTTTAGCGCCGTAATGAATACGTTCATTACGGCGCTTTCTTTATAACTATCATTTATAATTATAAACGAATAGCTTTTTGAATTTTTCAGGAAGCTCTAATACAACATGCATATTATCATTTGTAACAGGATGGCTAAACTCAATGGATTGTGCGTGTAAATACAAGCCCTTTCCTTTTAATTGAAGACCTTCTAAAAAATAGATGGAATCCCCTAATATAGGATTTCCTATAGCTAACAAATGTTTTCTTAATTGATGACGTCTACCACTTTGTGGGTTCAACTTTACTAAATTAAGAAAAGAAAAACGTTCAGATTTTACTGTTTCTATAACTTCAAAAATAGAAATTGCGGGTTTATCATCTATGTCCAAATCTATAGTTCCACCAACATTCATAGCTCCTATAGTTACCGCATAATATGTTTTACTAATGTTTTTATGCTCAAATAATTTATTCAAATCTGTAATTACACTACTTGTTTTCCCTACCAGAAGCAATCCAGTTGTTGCATAATCCAACCGATGTGCGGGTTGAGGATTTACAGCATCTTTAGCCAAACTTTTCTTTAAATTTTGAGCTAAGGCATTTGCTACCGTTTTAAATCCGTTTCCACTAACAAGTATTCCTGCAGATTTATTAATTATCGCCAAATAATCATCTTCATAAACTATTTCTAACTTAAGTTTAAGTCGCGTCTTTGTTTCATTTGCTATTGGATGATAATAGTCAATAATTTCTCCTCCAACAATTACTGTTGCTGTAGTTGCAATAGAACCATTAACAAATACAAGCTGTTTTTTAATAGCTTTCTTTAAAGCAGATTTGGTTGCTATTTGTTGAAACATCCCTACCCCATATTCTTGCAATCTTGTTGGATCTATATTCATCTCAACAATATGTGTTTCTTTTATCCCCATACTAAGACATCAAAGTTAATAAGGTTTCTATGCATTTATACAAATAAAACTTTTGAACTATTAAAATGTTGAAGTGAGTTAATGTTCCTAATCATATAAAACTAAATTTCACCCGATTTTTAACTGCTACAGAAACAACCATAATGAAAAAGATAAATCACAAAATTCTTAGACAGCTAATCATACTAGCTCTGATTGTTTTTCTGGGTGGATTGATTATAAAATACATGTTACCATATATCTCTGGCGTACTTGGTGCGCTCACATTATATGTAGTTCTAAGGAAATGGATGCTGAAACTGATAGACAAAGGATTAAAGAGATCATGGGCAGCCATGTTGTTGATTTTAGTAGCATTCATTGGTATTTTCATTCCATTGACCGGTGCAGGTCTTATGCTAAGTTCACAATTGGGAGATTTCGCAGATAAATCCGAACAAGTTACTAAAGCTTTAAAGGATCAGTTATTTCAAGTTGAAAAGTATGTACAATATGATGTTTCTTCAGCTATCGATCCAGAACAAGCTTCTGGTTGGTTAACCGATAACCTTTCAGGTTTTGCTAGTGGTACTTTCAACATCTTCATATCACTAGGGATTTTATTGTTTCTGCTATATTACATGCTAAAAAGCCCAAAACAATTAAAAGAATCACTTTTAGAATACATTCCATTAAGTAATAAAAATCTAGTTACGCTAGGTAAAGAAATTGACGATGTTGTTCGATCAAATGCTATTGCAATACCCTTAGTTGCAATAGCTCAGGGAATCATAGCACTAATAGGGTTCTTTATATTCGGAGTAGAAAATCCACTATTTTGGTTTGTAATTGTAACCATAGGATCAATGATTCCATTTATAGGTACTTTCATAGGTATATTTCCGGTTTTTGTATTAAGTCTTGCAAGTGGCGAAGATTTTCAAGCATGGGGAATTTTGCTTTATGGCATTCTTGTAGTAGGCATGACCGATAATGTAATTCGCTTGTTTGTACTTAAAAAATTAGATAGTACACATCCACTAATTACTTTAATTGGAGTGCTAATCGGTATCCCGTTGTTTGGATTTGTTGGACTTATTTTTGGTCCGTTGATTATTAACTTATTTTTAATTATAGTTAAAATTTACAAGCAACAATACGGTCTTCAAAAATCAGCGCAAAAAAGTGTAAATCAAATGTAATTAACGATTTAAAAACTTACTCAAGAAACCATATACATCTTCTGATATTTTAAAACGATATAGAATACCTACATACATAACGGTCATTAATATGCTTTTTAAACCAATGTTTATTATTGGATTAAAAGGAAATGAAACTATTGAAAATATAACACCAACAACTATAAGCAATGCGAGAACTTTAAAAGTTTCATTGGTAAATGGAAGGATTTTAAATTTTAGTTTTACATACACTAATTTTAAGGAATTGTAAATAAAAAATGCACTGAAACTAGCTATAGCAGCACCATTTATACCATAATTTGGAATCAACCATAGATTAAATACAATCGCTAAAAAAGCCAGTAACACACCGAAAAACAAAATAGATCGGTAATAATCGGAATTAAATAGAATAGAATTATTATTACCCAAAAGTCCATCATACACTTTAATCAACCCTATCCAAAAAACAATCATAAAGCCACCAGAATACTTTTCGGGAAGTAATTCATAAAGCTCATTTAGATTAAGTAAAATCAGTAGAAAAAGTAGACCCGAAACGATAAATAATGTCAATGAACTTTTTTGATATAGCTCTTTAAGAGCAGGCTTATTTTTCTCATTCAAATATGTAGCCGTAAGAGGATACGTTATTTGATGCATCGCTTTTGTTGGCACGGCTATGGTTGAGGCAATAAAACCGGCAACGGCATAAAATGCCACATTTTCAAGTACCAAAAAATTATTCAACATTACTTTATCGACCTCCATTAGAACAATTGCTGTTGATCCACCAAGAATTATTAATCCACTATATTTTACAATAGTAATCCAATTAGAAGGCAGTTTAAAATTTAGATTTGGTTTACGTAAACTATAAGCATAGATTTTCATTATTATAGTACGTACTAAATAAAAGCCCACCAATGCATTTATAAAAAAATCAATATCGATTACCTTAATCCATAGAAGAATCAATAATATAGTTTGACCAACTCTACAAAAAATCTCTTTCATAAAATTACCAAACATCGATTTCATTCGAATTCTTGCCCATGCATAAAACACTTCAAAATATGCCATAGCCATACCTACCAAAAAAATATGCCAAACATAATCGCCTACAATTTCATTCTGCCTTGAAAGTAAGTTTCCTATAGCATCATTCGCTACATAACTTATAATTGCAATAGGAATAATGAGCACTAAAGGAAGTAGTACCATTAAAGTCAAAAAAGAATCTTGACTTTCTTCATTTTTAAAATTTGAATAAAACTTCACCAAGCTATTTGGTACACCAAAGGCTAAAATTGGCGTTAAGACCGCAGACACAGACAAGACAACTTGTATTAAGCCATAATTATCTGGTTGCATAAAATTGGTGTATAAAAACAAGGTATTAACAGCACCAATCGCAAAACCTATATAGGTTACAATTGTGTTGTTCAAAGACTGTTTTAGTACGATCCCCATTAAATATATTCTACTAATTTTCGGGTGAGCTCCCTTCTACTAAACTGGCCTATATCATTAGATACCATCTGCAGTTCACCGTTCTGAAATTGTTCAAACCAACTTAAAAGTAGGTTTTTCAAAGCAATGTCATCAGAATGGTCAAATATGCGCCCAGTTTTAGTTTCTTTGACTATACCAGCAACTTCCCAATTTTCAGGACCAATCCCTAATATTGGTCGTTTTGCAGCCATATACTCAAATAACTTTCCTGGTATTATACCAATAGTTTCCTGTGAATCTATTTCTACCAATAATAAAACTTGAGAGGTCTTTTGATAAGCTAATGCTTCTTGATGAGAAACGTAACCAACTATTTCAATATACTCATTCAGACCCACATCTTTTAAAGAAGCCAGTATTTCGTTACTTACTACACCAATAAACCGAATGCAAAGCTTTTCCCTAAAATTAAGATTTTCTTTTACCAATTCAGATAAGACTTTCCAAAGATTAATTGGGTTTCTGCCACTTAGTAGGGACCCTATATGTGAGATAGTGAATTTACTATCTAGCTTACTATTTGTCTCTTCAATATTGTCAAATCCATTAGTTATCACTAGAATTGGCTGACTCGTTATTTGTTGAAATTCTTGTTTTGTAGTCTTGCTGGTAACAATAATTTTATCCGCAGCATTTAAAACATCAGATTCTAACTTTTTATGTTTCTTTTCTGAAGATGAAGTCAGTTTAAGTTTTTTATGATAACCAATAGTCGTCCATGGATCCCGAAAATCGGCAATCCAGTTTAATGAACGAGCTTCTTTTAAATAATATCCAATTAGATGCACACTATGGGGCGGTCCCGTAGTAATAATAGTATCTATTTTTTCTTTTTCTAAAACTTCCTTTAAAAAACTAACCGAAGGATTAACCCAAAACTTTCGTGCATCAGGTATAAAAAGATTTCCGCGCACCCATAACAGTAGTTTCTCAAGAAAAGATTGATTCTTAGTCTGAATAATTCCTGAACTAATACGCTTGGTTTTCTTACTAGAAAACAAAGAAGCTATACGATATGGCTCCGTTATTTTATGCTTATAAATTTTTAAATCTGAAGGTATCTCTTGCAAAAAAGATTTATCCAATAAAGGATAATGTGGGTTTTCTGGAATGTAAAGAACGGGCTCAATACCAAAGTCTCTAAAGTACTTTACAAATTTGAGCCAACGTTGAACTCCCGGTCCGCCAGCAGGTGGCCAATAATAAGTAATGACCAGAACCTTTCTCATTATACTTCTTCTTCTTTTTTAGACCTCCAAAAAGAAAAACCTAATCCGCCGACTATAACAAGACCTAACAAAATAGTACTTGCTAAAGTAATTTTACTACCTACCTCTACTACATTAGGCTCAAACTTAAACTCTATTTTATGTTCTCCAGAAGGAACTTGAAGTGCTCTTAGTACATAATTGACTTTGAAATAATCACTTTGCTTTCCATCGATATACGCGTTCCATCCATTTTTATAATACATTTCAGAAAAAACAACCACACCGTCGTTGCTGTTTTTAGAAGTATATGTCAAATGATTGGGTTCATAATCTACCAAAGAAATAGACGCCGTTGAATCCACCTGATATTCCAATGGTGATATATCTGCAAAATTTGAAGAATTAATAACCGCTATATTTTTAGTATCCAAACTGTCTAAAGCCATAATTTCCGAATCTGCATTAACTACAGGCTTCAATTGCGAGACAAACCAAGCATTTCCATTAGCATTAGGATTTTCGATAGGAAAAGAATTTCCCTCTTGATCTTTTCTAATGACGTATTTAATATTCATCATATTTAAAATAGACAAGTTACCATTGTATACATGAAAATCGAAAAGGTCTTGCATACCCGCTGGTTTAGCCGCATGGTAGCCAGTTATACTTTGGTGGAAATAAGCTGTTTTTGCTGAATCAAAACCATCGGTCTGATCAAAAACACGGAACACACCGTTATCTTCGGCAATTATTTTATCTGCTGCAGATTCTTGAAAAGGCTCTAACATTTTACGCTTAGATACAAAATTGTCATTATTAACGTAACGTAAATCTATCCCAACTAAATCAACTACGACTAAAACTCCAATCGCAATAATCAAAAAATTCATTTTCATCTTCTCTTTCAAATACAACCAAATCAACAAAGCAGTACCAAGTGCAAAAGCTAATGAACGTAATAAGTCACTTGTATAAACACTCTTACGATCCAGTCGAAGCATCTCTGGCAACTGCTCCAGTCCAGTCATTCGCAAATTATCATCTGCAGCACCCACAAAATGGAAAGCACCTTTAAATATGAAGAACACAACACCTAAGCCTAATATTATTGCAGCAGACAAAGTTAAAGACCATATTTTATCAGCTTGTGGAACTTTATCTTTAAACAATTTTTTCAAAGCTAGAATGGCCAAAATAGGCACACAAAGTTCTAGGACAATCTGTATAGAAGACACTGCTCTAAACTTATCGTACAATGGAAAATAGTCGATCATAAAATCCGTAAGTATGCTGAAATTTTTACCCCACGATAATACTAACGATAGTAAAGATCCAAATAGCAACCACCATTTATGTTTTCCCTTCACCAAGAATAGACCTAAAATAAACAAAAAGAATATTACGGCTCCTAAATATGCTGGCCCCGATGTACCCGGTTGTTCACCCCAGTATAAAGGCAGACCGCTTACAAAATCTAAAGCACTAGATCTTGGCAAACCTTTATCTATTAAATAATTAAAAGATTTAGAATTTTCACCTAAATTTTCTTGGCTTCCCCCACCAAAAAGACGAGGAACAAATAAATTCAATGATTCTGTAATACCATAACTCCAGTTAGTAATATACCCCTTACTTAAACCACCGGTATCTTCCTTTGTTGAACCATCTGGATTGATTGTTAATTCGCTTTTACCCCGTGTACTCCAATCGGCATATTCTTTGGTAGCCATTAACCCTGTAGCATTGGCTGCAATACCTAAAGTTACCGCCAACAATAAAATACCTACAGAGATAAAAAAGTGTTTTAGCTGTTTCTCCTTTATAGCGTAAATTAGATAAACCACGCCTAGCACTAGTACTAAAAGCATGAAATAATATGTCATTTGGTAATGGTTGGCTGTAATTTCCAAAGCCATTGCTAATGCAGTCAATACAAACCCCCAGAGATATTTTTTCCTAAAAACTAACACAATACCAGCTAATAGAACAGGTAAGTATGCCAAAGCATGCGCCTTCGCATTATGGCCGGCACCTAAGATTATAATGAGATAAGTCGAAAACCCAAATGCCAAAGCACCTACAATCGCTAGTTTAAAATCAACTTTTAAGCAGCAAAGTAAAATATAGAAACCTATAAAATATAGGAATAGGTAATCTGCAGGTCTTGGCAGAAAACGTATTACGCGATCTAATTTTTTAATATAATTATGTGGGTAATTTGCTCCTAATTGATAAGTTGGCATACCGCCAAATGCACTGTTCGTCCAATAAGGTTCTTGATCTTTAGATTTTCTAAAATCGTTCTGTTCTTTCGCCATACCCGTATACTGGGCAATGTCATGCTGGTACATAACCTTCCCCTGAAGTACAGGGCTGAAGTATGCCAATGCAGCAATTATAAAAAATACAACAACAAAAAAATGGATAAAAAAGAACTTTAAGCCGTGCTTCATTTGCTAAATAAGTAGTGTTTTTACAAAGATAACTAGTCTAGCTCTTCAAAATCAATGTATTCACCTACTTTTTTAGAATCCGCCTTTTTTCTTGATGGTTTTTTATTGATGATAACATTCTCATCTTCCTGTTCATCAAAAGGGCGTTGATTATCAAAAGCTTCTCTAAAATGAGATTCTGTTTTCTTAGCAGCGTAGTTTAATATTTTTGGCGCAAATAACTTTGCCAAAAATTTTAGCAAGTAATACACCAAAAGAATAATTAATATAGTTTTTAAAAAAGCCATTTATTCTTACTTAAGATATATCAAAAATACAATTATCACGTTGTATATAAAGAATCATACTATTAAAATAAATATAAAATCGTGTTCATGAATAGTCTTTTTGCCTACTCTAAATCATATCAATACGTATTAAGTTTAATCTTTCTTCTACCTTTGGTAGGTTTTTCTCAATATACAGATGTAATAAATTCTAATAGACCAGGAGTTTCCGTTAGTGCTTATGCCGTTGGAAAAAATGTCGTACAGGCAGAAATGGGCTTATTTTACGAACAGCAAGATCATAGCCTTTTAAACACCCAATCTGATATTTGGGGTACTGATATTTCGTTGCGTTACGGCCTGTTGTTTGAAAAACTAGAATTGAATTATGAAGGTACATTTCAGGACCAAGATATCACCTATTCTAATTTTGATTTACTAGCTAAAAGAAGAGATTTCTCAAGAAATCGCTTAGGATTAAAGTACCTTGTATACGATCCATTCAAAAACCCTGAAGCTAACAAACCAAATCTTTATAGCTGGAAGGCTAACAATAAATTTCAATTTAAAAATCTTATACCAGCCGTATCTCTTTACGGAGGTGTAAACTTTGTACTAGGAGACAATCCTTTCTATATTGGAGAACCAACACTGTCTTACCGTGGTATGATTGCCACCCAAAGTCGCATAACTCCAAGATTTGTTTTAATTACGAACACTGCTTATGACAGAATAAGTACAGATGATCCAGAATTGAGTTATACTATATCATTATCTCACGCATTTAGAAATCCGAAGTGGAGTGTTTTTGTTGAGCACCAAGGCATACAGAGTGATCGTTATGCAGATTTATTAATTCGTGGTGGTATCGCACATTTAATCAAAGAAAATCTGCAACTAGATTTTAACATGGGTGCTAGTTTAAAAAATACACCTTCTCGTATTTTCTTCGGATTAGGTGGATCTTATAGAATGGATTTTCACAAGGATAGCTTTAAACCAATTGAAGACCAGGAAGCTGATCAAAATGGTGGCGCTATAGATAAGAAGGCCATGAAGAAGGATAAAAAGAAAAAAAACAATGAAAAAGGTATCGGAGCAGAAGATATTGACTTAGGTCCTTCAAAAAAGCAACTTAAAAAATTAAAGAAAGCTGAAAAGAAAAAAAAGAAAGACAGTAGCGAGATAGACTTTTAACTCGTAGCTTTCCCTTTCTATTTTTCATGTTCAACAGCTTTACTTTGTTGATTAATATTACTAATATTGGCACTTCTAAAGAAGTTCAATGATCACACTACATGAAGCCAAAACGAAGCAAGACCTAAAACGTTTTGTAACCTTTCCTTTCTCACTATACAAAGACAACAAGTATTGGGTACCTCCTATCATCAAAGATGAATTAGAGAGTTTTGACAAGGGTAAAAACCCTGTATTTAAAGATGCCGAAGCATGGTTTTTTCTTGCTATGGACGAAGGCAAAATAGTTGGTCGTGTAGCTGCTATTATCAATCACCTTGAAACAAATCAGCAAAATGTAAAGAAAATGCGTTTTGGTTGGTTCGATTTTGTTGACAATCCTGCAGTATCAAAAGCATTATTAGACAAAGTTGCCGAAATAGGCAAGGAACATAACCTAGAATACATGGAAGGACCCGTAGGTTTTTCTAACCTGGACAAGGTTGGTGTTCTCGTGGAAGGTTTTGACCATATTGGCACTATGATTACATGGTATAACCACGCTTATTACAAAGACCATTATGAAAATTTAGGCTTTGTAAAAGAAAAGGAATACATGGAAAATAAGTTTCCAGCTAAAAATGCAGACCCTAAACTTTTTACAAAATTAAATGATTTGGTAAAAAGACGTTACGGACTCAAAGAAGTAAACTTTACTAAAACGAAAGAGGTGATGCCAATGGCAGATGAAATGTTTGACCTCTTTAATGAAACTTATGCAAGTCTTTCTTCTTTTGTTCCAATCACAGAAATACAGAAAGCATATTTTAAAAAGAAATACATCAGCTTTATAAATCCAGAATACATAAAGTTTGTAAAGGACAAAGAAGATAAATTAATTGCATTTGCCATTGTTATGCCTGCATTCTCTGAAGCATTGCAAAAAGCAAAAGGTAAGTTATTTCCTTTCGGATTATTTCATTTATTGAAAGCCAAGAAAAATAGCAAAGATGTTATTTTCTACCTCGTCGGTATACACCCAGAATACCAAAACAAAGGAGTAACAGCTGTTATTTTCAATGAGTACCACAAAACCTTTAACGACAAAGGAATTGATATGTGCTACAGAACACCAGAGCTTGAAGAAAACATTGCTATTAAGCAAATGTGGAAACACTTTGATCCTGTAATTTACAAACGAAGAAGGACCTACAGAAAATCACTTTAATAAAGCACAAATAAAAGCCCGGAATCTAATTAGATTCCGGGCTTTTTTATAATATCAAAGAGGTTTTATTCTCCCATTGCAGCAGCAACAGCTGCAGACAATCTTTTATATGTACCGTTCTGTAAACGCTCACGAATAGCAGAGAATGCTGTTAACGTTTCTTCTACATCTTGCAATGTATGCGTAGCAGTTGGTATTAAACGTAAAAGAATCAATCCTTTAGGTATAACCGGGTATACAACGATAGAACAGAAAATACCATGATTTTCACGTAAATCTTTTACCAAAGCCATAGCTTCTGGAATACTACCATTTAAATAAACTGGCGTAACACAACTTGTTGTTGTACCAATATCAAAACCTTTTTCTTTTAATCCGTTTTGTAATGCATTTGTGTTCTCCCAAAGTTTAGCTTTAAGCTCTGGTTGGGTACGTAACATATCTAAACGCTTTAATGCTCCTTTTACATAAACCATTGGTAATGATTTAGCGAACATTTGCGAACGTAAATTATATTTTAAGTAATCTATGATTCCTTGATCAGCAGCAACAAATGCACCAATACTAGCCATAGACTTAGCAAACGTAGCCAAGTACACGTCAATACCGTCCTGTACACCTTGTTCTTGACCTGCTCCTGCACCAGTTGCACCTAGAGTACCAAAACCGTGCGCATCATCAACCAATAATCTAAAAGTAAACCTCTCTTTTAAAGCTACAATCTCTTTTAAAATACCTTGTTCGCCACGCATACCAAAAACACCTTCAGAGATAACTAATATACCTCCACCAGTTTGCTCCGCCATTTTAGTAGCACGCTCTAAGTTTTTTTCTAGACTTTCAGTGTTATTATGAACAAATGTAAAACGCTTACCCATATGCAAACGCACACCATCAATAATACAAGCATGGCAATCTACATCGTAAACTATAATATCATCTTTAGTAACAAGGGCGTCAATAACAGACATAAAGCCTTGGTAACCAAAATTCAGTAAATAAGAAGCTTCTTTCTCTACAAAAGCAGCACATTCTTGCTCTAATTGTTCATGAAACTCAGTATGACCACTCATCATCCTTGCACCCATTGGGTATGCAGAACCATATTCAGCAGCCGCCTCTCCATCAACCTTCTTTATTTCAGGAAGATTTGCCAAGCCTAAATAATCGTTGATACTCCAGGTGATAACATCTTTTCCCTGAAATTTCATTCTATTAGAAATAGGACCTTCCAATTTAGGGAAAACAAAATATCCCTCTGCTTGTGAAGCCCATTTACCTAAAGGGCCTTTATTCGCTAAAATTCTATCAAATAAGTCTTTCATTGTTTAATTTGGATCTGTCTGCAAAAGTAAATAATTTTGATAAAAATTCATAATTATTTACAATGCAAAAAAGTGGGCTATAAACCCACTCTTTTTTTTATAATATTTTGAATACTAATTATTTTATGTACTGAATCTCTTGTGTCTCCTCAACAGTATTATTATTCAAGAAACCTTGATCTTCCATCCACTGATCACTGTATATTTTACTCATGTAACGTGAGCCATGATCAGGAAAAATACAAACAACATTACTATCCTTGTTAAATGTATTTAATTCATCTAGTTGCTTAATAGCTTGCATTACCGCACCACTTGTATAGCCTACAAAAATACCTTCTGTTTTGGATATTTCCCTTGCAGTATGTGCACTTTCAGCATCAGTTACTTTGATAAATTCATCTATTGCACTGAAATCTGTAGCACCAGGAATCAAGTTTTTACCTAAACCTTCTATTCTATATGGATAGATTTCATTGGCATCTAATTTTCCGGTCTCATGATATTTTTTCAATACAGACCCAAAAGCATCAACACCAATAACTTTAATATTTGGGTTTTGTTCTTTTAAGAAACGAGCAGTACCTGAAATAGTACCACCTGTACCACTACAAGCAATTAAATGGGTTATTTGCCCACCTGTCTGTTCCCAAATCTCAGGACCAGTAGATTTATAGTGTGCTTCCATATTCAGTTTATTAAAATACTGATTGATGTAAATGGAGCCTTTAGTTTCTTTATGTAATCTCTTAGCCACCTCATAATATGACCTTGGGTCATCTGCACTTACGTGCGCAGGACATACATATACTTTAGCGCCCATAGAGCGAAGCATATCTATTTTATCTGGTGATGATTTAGAGCTAACCGCTAATATACAATCGTACCCTTTAATGATACTTGCCATTGCAATACTAAAACCGGTATTACCTGAAGTTGTTTCTATTACTGTACTGCCTTCGGAAAGTAAACCTGCCCTCTCTGCCTGCTCAATAATATGAATCGCAATTCTATCTTTAGAAGAGTGACCTGGATTGAATGCTTCTACCTTGGCGTAAAAATTACCTGTAAGGTTTTCTGCTATTCTATTTAATTTAACTAGTGGAGTATTACCAACTAGTTCTAAAATATTGTTGTAAGCCCTGATCTCATTTTTCATAAGGGGGATCAATGTTTAGTTATTTTTTAAAATCGAAATTTGTTAAAATTTCCGAGGCAAAGTTACCATTTTTTTTCCACTATGCGATTTTTCCTTCCAAATCTAAAAGAAAAGCATATTCCTTGGCTACCTCTCGCAAAGATTCAAATCTACCTGAAGCACCGCCATGACCTGCCTCCATGTTGGTGTTTAATAGCAATAGATGGTTATCCGTTTTCAACTCCCTCAATTTAGCTACCCACTTTGCAGGCTCAAAATACTGCACTTGAGAATCATGCAAACCTGTTGTCACCAACATGTTAGGATATTCTTGAGCAACAACATTATCATAAGGAGAATATGATTTCATATAATCATAATATTCTTTCTCATTCGGGTTACCCCATTCATCATACTCACCAGTAGTAAGCGGAATAGAATCATCTAACATTGTAGTAACGACATCTACAAAGGGCACTGCAGCAATAATACCATTATAAATGTCTGGCTGCATATTTATAATTGCGCCCATTAATAAGCCTCCAGCAGAACCACCCATAGCATACAAATGATTTGCACTCGTCATATTTTGCTCAATCAAATATTTAGAACAGTCTATAAAGTCTGTAAATGTGTTTTTCTTTTTAAGCAATTTACCAGTATCGTACCATTTACGACCTAAATACTCACCTCCTCTAATATGCGTAATGGCGAATACAAAACCTCTATCTAACAAACTTAATCTAACAGTTGAGAAATAAGGGTCTATAGTTGAACCGTATGACCCATAGGCATATTGCAAAATTGGAGTATCCCTATTTAGTACGGTATCTTTTCTATAAACAACAGACATAGGTATTTTTTCACCATCTCTGGCAGTTGCCCATAAACGAAGTTCTTTATAATTTTCTTTATCAAATTCACCACCAAGAACCTCTTGTTCCTTTTTAATGTCCTCAGCCTTAGTTCGCATGTTAAAATCAATTACAGAACTTGGCGTTGACATCGAGTTGTAAGAATATCTTAAAATCTCGGTATCAAAATCAGGGTTACTACCTACATAGGCAGTATAGGTTTCAATTTTAAACGGTAAAAAATAATCTTCAGCGCCATCCCACCTAATAATTCGAATTTTATTGAGGCCGTTTTCACGTTCAGAAAGCACATAGTATTCTTTAAAAATATCAATGTCTTCCAAGAGCACTTCCTGACGATGGGGAATAAATTCTTGCCAATATTCAGAAGTTGTTTTCTCTTCTGATGTCCGCATCAACTTAAAATTCTCTGCCTTATCCTTATTCGTTAAGATGTAAAAACTATCCTCATAATGAAAAATAGTATACTCCAACCCTCTTACTCTAGGAGAGAATACTTCAAACTCACCATCAGGATTATCAGTAGATAGAATCTGAAATTCAGAAGTTAATGTACTAAAAGAGCCAATTACCAAATACTTTTTAGATTTAGTACGGTAAATAAATGTACTAAACGTATCATCCTCTTCATGAAAAATCAAAACATCCTCAGAAGTCGGTGTACCTAACTTGTGTTTGTAAATTTTATCTGACCGTAGCGTTACAGGGTCTTTTCTTGTATAAAATAAAGTTTCATTATCGTTTGCCCAAACTCCACCACCGGTTGTGTTCTCAATTTTATCCTCTAAAATTGCACCTGTTTCAAGATTTTTAATCTGTAATGTGTATTGCCTTCTAGAAACAGTATCTACACCAAAAGCTGCAAGTTTATTATCTGGACTAATTGAGATACCACCAAGACTAAAGTAATCATAACCTTTTGCCATATCATTACAATTGAAAATAATCTCCTCAGTAGCTTCCAAACTATGCTTAAATCTAGAATAAAGAGGGTACTCCCCTCCTATAACATAGCGAGTACTATACCAATAATCATTCAATTTATAAGGAACAGAAGAATCATCTTCTTTAATCCTTCCTTTCATTTCTTGAAAAAGAGATTCTTGAAAATCTTTAGTATGCCCTGTTAAAGCATTATAGTAATCGTTCTCTGACTCTAAATATGATATAACATCTTTGTTCTCCTTTTCATTTAGCCAATAATAATCATCTAACCGAACATCATTATGAATAACTAATTCTTTCGGGATTTTTTTCGCCTTTGGCGGATGTTTAACACTCATACAAACTTCATTATATAATAAGAAAGCAAAAATAAGCTTAATTCACAGACCCCCATTTTATAGACGGCAAAAACTGAAATACTCCTATTTTTAGTATTTTTATATCCTAAATTAAAAATGAAATTATGTTTGGAGATATGATGGGTATGATGGGGAAACTTAAAGAGACCCAACAAAAAGTAGAAGCAACAAAAAAAAGATTAGATACAGTAACCCTCGAAGAAAAGTCAAATGATGGTTTAGTTTCCGTCACCATCACTGCCAACAGAGAAATAAAGAAAATAACAATAGACAACAGTCTTTTACAAGATAAAGAGCAATTAGAAGACTACTTAATCTTAACTTTAAACAAAGCCATACAAAACGCAACTAGCGTTAATGAGGCTGAACTTGGTGCTGTAGCAAAAGAAGGCATGCCCAATATTCCTGGAATGGACTCGTTATTTAAGTAAGATTGACAGGTTATTTGCAATTAACCTTTAAAATATTGATTATGAAGTACTTTGTCTTATTTCTTATGATCCCGTTTTTAGCTTCTGCGCAAGCAGATTTTAATAGCGTAGAGGATTCTAAATGGCTTACTAATTACGACTCTGCTCTATCAAAAGCAAAAAAACAACATAAAAATGTACTCGTTTATTTTACAGGAAGCGATTGGTGCCCACCTTGTAAAATGCTTAAAACCGATTTGTTCGATACAAATGAGTTTCAAGAATTATCAAGCAATTATATTCTTCTTTATATTGATGTTCCAAGAAACAGAGACTTGTTGACAGAAGAGCAAATGACTCATAACAAGGAGTTGCTTACCAAGTTAAACAAGAAAAAAGTTTTTCCTTTGTTAAAGGTTATAGATGACAAAGGAAAAGAGCTAGACCAACTATCGGGTTATAGCATGAACGGTGTTATTGATTCGCATATTAAACTGCTAGAAAAGAATAAATAAACTATAAAAGTTTAACGAACAAAAAGAGGGCTTACATAACGTAAGCCCTCTTTAATTTTAATATATTAATTACTAGTTATTAATTAATCTAAACTGAGTTCTTCTGTTAGCTGCATGCTCTCTTGCAGTACAAGAAACACCATCTTTACATCTGTTTAATAATTTAGTTTCACCGTAACCGTTTGCTACTAAAAGACTAGAGTTTACACCTTTAGTAATTAAGTAATCTGCAACCGCCTTAGCTCTTCTTTCAGAAAGATCTTGGTTAGAAGCTGCACCACCTTGAGAATCTGTATGAGAAGCTAATTCAACTTTTACTCCAGGGTTTTGAGCTAATACCGGTAATAATCTGTTATCGATTAAATTTCTTGCTTCTGCAGTTAATGTTGCGCTACCAGACTCCCAGTTAATAGGCAAAGCTTGGTACTCAACTAAAGCACATTCTACTTCTTTCCAAGTAGTTAATCCACCTTTTTCTTTTAAAACTTCTTTAGAGATAGTAGTAGTTTTTGCAGGAACTGATTCCTCTACTGTGTAAGCATCTTTATCTAAAACTGTTTTAGTAATTTCTCTGTATTCAGCAGGAATAATTTTTTCCACTACAGTAGCAGGAGAAATTAATACTGATTTAGTATATGATCCATTTTTAGAACCTAATGGAGTACTAGTTGTAGAAGCAGCATTTGCAAGAACTTGAGTTGAAACTGTCTCAAATTGTGCAGGATACCCTTTGTAACACCAGTATCTACAATCATCAGGATTACCTGACTCACAATCAGGTGCAGCAACACCTAATTCCCATTGTGCGTAAGCTGGCTTAATTTCTAAAGTTTGTGTACTTGGAGAAAAAGCAGCTGGAATAACCTGTAAAGAATTACCTCCACCTTTAGATACATATGTTACAGTTTCTGTACCCCATTTTGCAGGAACAACTGCAAGTACCTTTTCTTCTGCTCTTACTAAAACACGTTCTGTAACTGTTTTAAAAGTAGCAGGAATCGTTTTTAATACTTTAAAAGAAGGGTTTGTTGTAATTGTATTCACTTCATTTACATAAACATCAGGAGTGGTACAACGTACGTAACATTTACCTGGTTCTGGGTTTGATGGCAAATCTTGTGCCATTGCAAAAGAAGCTGTAAATGCAACTGCTAGAAATAATACTTTTTTCATTTTGGTAGTGTTTAAAATTAATAATTGGTTATTTATTTTTACTTGTTTGTTTAAAAATTTGAGTTGGTCGTTTCGGCCAAGAGATAAAGTCAAATTTGAAAACTTCAACAACCGCCTCAATAATTAAGACACAGTATTAATTGAAAAGTCACTAAAAAGCAGAGAAATAATTAATTATCTTTAATGATATGATTATAATCGATAAAAAAAAAGGAGAGTCATTTCAGTTTATACTGAAGTCAAACAATGGTAAAACCTTATTAGAAAGTATTTCCTTTTCAAGTGAAAATGAGCTGGATAAGACATTGAAAGATATTAAGGCGCTAAAAGATTCCAACGGAAAATTGTTTGAGCGTAAAACAAACACAGATGGTAAGTTTCTTGTGGTATTAAAAAATTCTTTTGGACAAATAATAGGCTCCAGTGGTTTATACTCCTCTGAAGCCGGTATGGAAAATGGAATTTTAAATATTTCTAATAGTATTGAACTAGGAACTAAACAATACTAAAGGGACACTAATTGTCTTAGCAATTCTTCGTGCATATCATTTGTATAATCTAAATGGGTAACCATTCTTAGTTTACCTTGTCCCATTCCAATAATCAGAATATCTTTTTCCTTTAATTTATTTACAAACTGATCACTTGTCATAAAAGTTTCATCGATTTCGAATATGACAATATTTGTTTCAATAGGCTCTACCTTTTTAATAAATGATTTAGCAGCTAGGGTTTTTCCGATTTCTTTCGCTTTTTTATGATCTTCGGCCAACCTATCTATATGATTATCTAATGCATAAATTGCAGCAGCAGCCAAAAAGCCAGATTGGCGCATGCCACCACCAAATATTTTACGAATACGAATAGCTTTGTTCATCTGCTCTTTAGTTCCAATAAGAAGAGAACCTACAGGGCAGCCCAAACCTTTACTCAAGCAAACACTAATTGTATCGAAAAGTTGACCATACTGAAGTGCCGTTTCATTTTTTTCGACCATAGCATTCCACAAACGAGCTCCATCTAAGTGGTACGCTAATTTATTCTCGTCACAAACTTTTCTAATATTCTTAAGCTCATTAAAATCCCAACATGTACCACCACCTTTGTTGGCAGTATTTTCTACACAAACTAAAGTTGTCAATGGACTATGATAAAAATCTGGAGGATTAATAAAAGATTCAACTTGAGACGCCGTCATAGTACCTCTATTACCATCTACAAGTCTACAAGAGACTCCACTATTAAAACTAACTCCGCCACCTTCATAATTATAGATATGCGCATACTTATCGCAAATTAATTGCTCACCAGGTTGGGTGTGCAGTTTTATAGCTGTTTGGTTGGTCATAGTACCACTTGGAAAAAACAAGGCAGATTCCATTCCAAAAAGCTTCGCTACTTTTTCCTCCAAAGCATTAACCGTTGGATCTTCTTTAAAAACATCATCACCAACTACAGCCGACATCATGGCATCTAGCATACCTGGAGCAGGTCTAGTTACCGTATCACTAATAAGATTAATTTGCATAAATAAATTATAAAAATTGAATTAATGAAAACAACTCATTCCAATAGGAGACCCATCGGGAATCTTAGGTGAAGGTATTACTTTGAACAATTCTGGATGCTCTCTAAAAGCTTTAATTCTTTTAACCATTTCTGCGTGAATTGCATTATCAGCTGAATCCTTAACAAATTCAAAACTCAATTCTTTCAATTTTTGAGAAGCAATTGCATTTACTTGTGGATGCACATTTGTATGACCTGTCAAGTTCATAATATGAAATAATACCCTAAAGTTAATTATAGTTTGCGCTTCACTTAAATAAGCATCTTTATGATTCTTATTAATGGTTGAATTAATTAAATCATCTAAAACCTCACTTAAACCTACATTATCAGTATCTATAGCTTTTTGCTGAATAAGTCTTGATGCTTTCTCTGGGTGTAACAAAAACAACAATGTTATATCTGAAGCTGTTTCAACGGCTGATAATGCATCAAAAGAAACACCTGTTTTACCATTAATAGACTCTCTGGTTCTTGGAGTTCCAAAAGACCTTGGCGGAAATAGGCTCAACTTATCTTTAGGTATTGCAATTTCACTAGCATCTAAAGTTTTTAAAACACTTTTTAGAGCCTCTTTCTGCATTACTTTATCTGCGATAGCTACTGTTTCTTGACCATCACCTTTAACTGCATAGTTGTATTCTAATCCTCCAATAATTTTAGCTACACCCTCGGTTTGGTACCTATGAAAGAAATATAACGGCACAAATACATCTTCTAAAACAGAGTATGGTGTGCCTTCTTGAATATTATCAACAGAAAAATTGTTTATAGCCACTTTGCGCAACTTCAACATATCCTCTAATTCTTTACTAACATTTGTACCATTGTCCCATAAATGAGCCAAAACATGTGCACTACCTTGTGGTCTTGCATCTTGATCCGTAATGTAGCGCAATCCATCTGCTTTCGCTTTATCCAAAATTTTATTCAGACCCTCCTTTTCATTTGTCCCGTTTTCAAAATTCTGATAAGAATATGCCACTGTTACTTTATCCCAAGCACCAATACCTGTTTCATATGCTTTTGAAAATTCAACCTCGCCATTCACTAAGGAAAATTGAGGATGAGGATAATCCATCACCGAAGCATTGTTAGTTGTACTTGCTGCATAATTGTGTGCAAAACCTAATGTATGCCCTATTTCATGTGCAGACAATTGACGAATACGTGCAATTGCCATTTCTAACATTGGTTGATAATTATCATCACGTTCTGCAAAAGGCTTGTTCATTAACGCTTGAGCAATTAAAAAATCTTGTCGAATTCTTAAACTTCCCAAACTTACATGACCTTTTAATATCTCGCCCGTTCTTGGGTCTGAAATACTACTACCGTAGCTCCACCCTCTTGTAGATCGATGCACCCATTGAATAACATTGTATCGCACATCTAAAGGGTCCGCATCATCTGGCAACATTTTAAGTTGAAATGCATCTTTATATCCAATAGCTTCGAATGCTTGGTTCCACCAACGACCACCTTCTAAAAGAGCTGATCTAACAGGCTCAGGAGTACCATTATCCAAATAATAAATAATTGGATCAACAGCCTCACTTACTGCAGCAGTTGGGTCTTTCTTCTCTAAACGATGTCTTCTTATAAACTGTTTTAAAATATTAGACTCAACAGGTGTTGCATAATCGTAATAGTTAAAAGGTGAAGAACCTGATCTTGGATCAAACTCACGTTTTTCATACTTATCATCAGGTAATTCAATAAACGAATGATGTTCTGCAACGGTCACCAAATTTGCGTTTGGCGCAACACTTTTAATATAATTACCTTTTGCTTCTCCCTTAAAGGTCATAGTAACATCAAACTCTACGTTTTTAGGAAACGCTTTTGTTCTATCTAATGCAAAAGCACTTTTAGATTTATCCAAGCTATACGAACCTTGTTCTGTTCTTTTTAAACGGTTAGAAACCCCATGGGCATCTTGCATTAAAAAATCAGTGATATCAATAACATAAACACCACCTTTTTCCTCAACTATAGGAAAACCGAATAGTATTGATTTTGCGAATGCTTGCTCTACAGATTTACGTTCTAATTCATTATCTGTTATAGCCCGATACTTCATATTTGGCTGAACCAACAATAGCTTGTTACCAGCTTTCTTGAAAAATACCACTTGTTCGTCCCCTAATTGACCACGATCCAAGCCAATATCATTACTACCTATACCACTACTTAGTGAGTATACGTATAAAAATTCTTCATTTAAATTATCGACTTCTAAATAAATTTTGTCTTCTCCTTCATCATAATAGAAATTATAAAGTCCATCATATTTGACAAAATCTTTCTTCTTTTCATTGAACTGAGCAGATAACATATTAAAGGATAATAGTACCAACCCAAGTAGAAGTGCGTAATTCTTTTTCATTCTCTATTAGTTTTGCTTAAAAGTATAGAAAAACTAAATAATAGGGAAGACCAAATCTGATAAAAAAACACACCCATTTTTATCAAATAAACACTACAATCATTAATAATACATTTGGACCAAAAAAATTTTCTAATTAGAGCACACATTTCAAAAACTTCATAATATCCTCTCTCTATTTCTTTATTCCATTCACATTCGTCTGATTAATCACCACCAAACAAGTTATTCCTAAAATTATCTCCCATCATTGTTTAAAAGAGTATTATTTTTACCTAAAATAAAATTAAATGAATATTAATATAGACCACTACAAAGGTCTTATAGATCGCCTTGGTGCGTTAAGGAGGTATCTTTGACATTGATGCCAAATTAATAGAAATAGAAAACGAACAAGAGAAAACCTTGGCTCCCGACTTTTGGGACAATCCTCAAGAAGCTCAAGCTCATATGAAGTTTATCCAGTCTAAAAAACAATGGGTAGACGACTATAATGCTGCCCAAATTTTAGTTGCAGACTTAGAGGTACTTATAGAGTTTCTACAAGAAGGAGAAGTTTCTGAAGCCGAAGTAGAAAGTCAATATGAGAAAGCTTTAAGTACTCTTGAAAAAATGGAGTTCAAGAACATGCTTTCAGAAGAAGGTGATGAATTACCGGCAGTATTGCAGATTACCGCAGGAGCTGGTGGTACTGAAAGTTGCGATTGGGCAGCCATGCTTATGCGCATGTATATGATGTGGGCAGAAAAGAATGGGTATAAAATTAAAGAACTTAACTACCAAGAAGGTGATGTTGCCGGTATTAAAACTGTTACATTAGAAATCGATGGAGAGTTTGCCTTTGGATGGTTAAAAGGAGAAAATGGTGTACACAGATTAGTACGTATTTCCCCTTTTGATAGTAATGCCAAACGACATACATCATTTGTATCTGTATATGTATACCCTTTAGTGGATGATAGTATAGAGGTAGATGTAAACCCAGCCGATATAACCATTACTACCGCAAGGTCTAGTGGTGCTGGTGGACAGAACGTAAACAAGGTAGAAACTAAAGTTCAATTAACACACCACCCTTCTGGAATTCAAATTTCTTGTTCAGACAGTAGAAGTCAACATGACAATAGAGCTACGGCAATGAAAATGCTGAAGTCTCAATTATATGAGATTGAACTTCGTAAGAAGATGGAAGCACGTCAAGAAATTGAATCTTCTAAAATGAAGATTGAATGGGGCTCACAGATTAGAAACTATGTTATGCATCCTTACAAATTAGTGAAAGATGTTAGAACAGGTCAAGAAACGGGCAATGTGGATAACGTTATGGACGGGGATATAGATCAGTTTCTTAAAGCTTTTCTAATGATGATGGGACAGAAAGAAGAAGAGTAAAACAAGATATTCCTACTCATGATAATTCGTGGGTAGAAATATTTATATGTAAAACAAAAACATATCATGATTAAAATATATCATAATTCTAGATGTAGCAAATCTAGAGAAGGACTAAAAGTGCTTGAAAATTCTGGCAAGAAATTTGAGGTAGTCAATTATTTAGAAGATATACCAACTAAAGAGGAGTTACGCAATGTTATTAGTTGTCTTAACATTAAACCAATTAATCTAGTTCGTAAATCTGAAGCAGTTTGGAAAGAAAAATTCAAAAATTCATCATTAATGGATGAGGAATTGATTGATGCAATGATTACTTATCCTAAACTAATTGAAAGACCAATTGTAATAAACGGAAATAGTGCTGTCATAGGTAGACCTGCTTCTAACATAGATTCATTATTAAAGTGAAATTTATTATAATTTCCTTATAATTATCTTAACAAAGTATTAACCATTTACAGTTAAACCATAGTATAACTTTATAATCTAATCATATGAAAAAAGTAATAAAATATAGTAGTCTAAAGTTTTTAGTGCTGTTATTAGTTCTATTAGGAAGTTCTGAAATTTATGCACAATATGGTTATGGGAATAACGGATATGGATCAAGAGGTGGCTATGGATATGGAAGTAGACAAAGAAGTTCTATTCCAGATGCTCAGACACCAGCTGAACAACCTAAACCAAAAACCGCAGAGGAATTGGTTGATGACGAAATGCCAAGAATTACCGAAGCGCTTGCATTAAATGATTTTGAACAGGCTGTATTAAGCTCTGTTTTAAAGAAGTATGTGCAAGAGCGCATAGAAGCTCAAATATTAAAACTTCCACCAGAAAAAATGGCTGAAGTTTATGAGAATATTACAAAAAGGCAAGACGTTGAATTAAAAGCAGGTCTACCAATAGAAAAGTACGAAGCTTTTGTTGCACTTCAAAAAGACGGTGTTTCAAAAACTTTGAAGAAGAATAAAAAGAAGAAAAAAGAAAAACGAAAGAAAACCAAAAACTGACTTAATGAGAAAACTTTTCCCTTTACTCCTACTCCTAGCACTATCATTTAATTACGTAAATAGTCAAAGACCGGGAGGAGACCGGGAAAGAGGTTCAATTGTTATTACCGGTAAGGTTTTAGATAAAGATGATAACCTACCATTAGAATACGCTACACTTGTTCTACAAAGTGTAAACAATCCTGATCAAATTACAGGAGGCATTACCGATCTAGATGGAAATTTTGAAGTTGAAACAAAGGCTGGTAAATACAATATTTCCATTGAGTACATTTCATACAAAACATATAAACTACCTAATCAAACTCTAAGTGAGTCCACAGATTTAGGTACCGTTAAACTAGCATTAGATGTTGCTCAGCTAGAGGGTGTAGAAGTTGTTGGAGAAAAGACTACCGTAGAAGTTAGATTAGATAAAAAAATCTATAACATTGGTAAAGATTTAACCAATAGTGGGGCGACGATTACAGATGCACTAAACAATGTCCCTTCTGTTGATGTAGATGTTGAAGGAGCTATTAGTTTGCGTGGTAACGAAAATGTTAGAATTTTAATAAATGGCAAACCATCGGCACTTGCCGGGTTTGGATCTACAGATGCACTTACACAACTACCCGCAGATGCAATTGAAAAAGTCGAAGTTATTACTAGTCCGTCTGCACGTTATGATGCTGAAGGCACAGCTGGTATTTTAAACATTATTCTTAAAAAAGAGAAAACTCTCGGCTTTAACGGCTCAGTAAACACAACCATTGGCTACCCCGTTAATAGTGGTATTTCTGTTAATGCAAATCTACGCACAGATAAATTCAACCTATTCAATACTACAGGATACAGCTACAGAGATACTCCTGGAAATGCTTTTTTCGATAACACATATTCTTCAGGATCTTTTGATAGAATCTTTGAAGATAGAGAGTACAGTAGATTAAGAAAAGGATTCAATACCAATTTAGGGTTAGAATACTTCTTAACGGAACAGTCTTCTTTAACAGGTAGTGTTTTTTATAGAACATCTAAAAGTGAAGATGGGACAGATAACACCAACAAAAGATTTATTAATAATGCTCTAAATAGTGAAACCTTTAGAACTGAAGATGAGAATGAAGATGATGATAATTACCAATTCTCTCTTAACTACGTCAACAATTTAAATGACGACGGACAAAAACTAACGGTAGACCTTCAATACTCTAAGGGAGAAGAAACAAAAACTTCAATCATTGAGGAAAACAACACCATCCCAAATGATAATTTAATTGTTTTAGAGAATGTATTTGAAACTGAATTAAAAGATGAGTATTTAGTTCAGGCAGATTACGTATTACCAATGGGAGATGCCCAATTTGAAATAGGCTACAGAGGTACATTTGAAGAAGAAGTAACCGATTACAGATTAGATTCTTTAAACCAAGCAACAGGGCAATTTAATATAAATGAAGACTTAACCAATAAATTCACTTATAATGAAAATGTAAATGCTTTATACACCCAATATGGAAACAAAATTGGAAAGTTTTCATTTCTACTTGGACTTAGATTAGAAAACACACAGTTAAAAGGTCAATTAGATTCTGAGTTTGACACCAGTCAACTTGAAGAACAATTAGGTGTTGATGTTGATGTAAACTTTGATAAGAATTACTTAGGCTTGTTCCCTACGGTTAATTTCATATATGAAATAGCAGAAAATGAAAATATCTCATTAGGCTATAACAGAAGAATAAACAGACCTAGAGGTTGGTTCATAAATCCATTTCCATCACGATCTAGTAGAACAAACATTTTTCAAGGTAATCCAGATTTGAATCCTGCATTCTCTAATGCCTTTGATTTAGGATATTTAAAAAGATGGGACAAAATAACCTTAACATCATCTATCTACTATCAAAGGGAAACAGACTCCTTTGAGCGTGTACAAGAAGAAACCGGGCAAACTACCACAGATGGTATTGAAATCATTAGAACCATACCTATAAACCTTTCCACAAACAATAGAATTGGTGCAGAAGCAGGCATGATGTATAGTCCTGCTAAATGGTTAAGATTAAATTCTAGTTTCAACTTTTTTAGATTTTCAACAGAAGGCATGTTCAACGGTGTAGATTATGGCACAACTAATAACAGCTGGTTTGCAAGATTCAGCTCCAAGGTATCATTACCGGAAAAGATAGATTGGCAAACAAATGCATTTTACAGAGGTCCATCATCAACTGCACAAACGGAAAACAGCGGTATATTCTCATTAAACTTAGCATTTAGTAAAGATATATTGAAAGACAATGGAACAATATCTCTAAATGTAAGTGACTTATTGAACTCTAGAAAAAGAAGTTCTTACACAGAAACTGAGTTTTTTACTTCAGATAGTGAGTTTCAATGGAGAAAGCGACAAATAACAATGGGCTTTGTATATCGATTCAACCAACCCAAAGAGCGTAATAAAGGTTCTAGAGGAAACGAAGGCGAAGAAGAAATTGAAGGATAAGGAAAAAGGAAATCAAAAATAAAAAAAGAAGCCAATTGGCTTCTTTTTTTATTTTTACTTATTATGCTTCTCTTGCGGCTTTTTTCTTGTCGCGTCTTTCTTTCAATAACTCTATAATGTTACCACCTAACCAGTAAGGGACAACAAATAATAACAAAAACATCATTAACCAAAAACCGATAGTTAATATGGTTAAAAAAGCTAAAAATCCTAAATATTGGTCAAAATCAAACATATCCTTTTACTTATATATTACAAAGATACCATAAACGAATTATTTTTTGCAAACGTTCGGCAAAATTAATTTTACTTTTCACAACAATGTTGTCACAATAAAAATAAATGTAAACCTTATTTTTGATGCTAGATAAATAAATTAACTTAAGATTCATATAAATTATAAGATTATGGAATTCAGAATCGAGAAAGATACCATGGGTAATGTTGAAGTACCCAAAGACAAATACTGGGGAGCACAAACAGAACGCTCTCGCAATAATTTTAAAATAGGTCCTTCTGCATCAATGCCTTTAGATATCGTTTATGGCTTTGCTTATTTAAAAAAATCTGCTGCATATGCCAATTGTGAGCTTGGTGTTCTAGCAGCAGAGAAAAGAGATTTAATTGCACAAGTTTGCGATGAAATCTTAGAAGGAAAACTTGATGATCAATTTCCATTAGTAATTTGGCAAACAGGTTCTGGTACACAGAGTAACATGAACGTTAATGAAGTTGTTGCCAATAGAGCTCATGAAATAGCTGGTAAAGTTATTGGTGAAGGAGAAAAGACAATTCAGCCTAATGATGATGTTAACAAATCTCAATCATCGAACGACACATTTCCTACTGGTATGCACATTGCCGCATATAAAAAAATAGTAGAAGTTACTATACCAGGTGTTACTCAACTAAGAGACACTCTTAACAAAAAAGTTGCTGAATTTAAGAACGTGGTTAAGATAGGGCGTACCCATTTAATGGATGCTACTCCCCTAACCTTAGGTCAAGAATTTTCTGGTTATGTATCCCAACTAGATCACGGTTTAAAAGCCCTTAATAACACACTAGCACACTTAAGTGAATTAGCTCTTGGTGGAACAGCTGTTGGTACAGGTTTAAACACACCAGAAGGTTACGATGTTTTGGTTGCCAAATACATTGCTGAATTTACAGGTTTACCTTTTATTACTGCAGAAAACAAATTCGAAGCATTAGCTGCTCATGATGCAATTGTTGAAAGTCATGGCGCATTAAAGCAATTGGCAGTTTCTTTAAACAAAATCGCAAATGACATTAGAATGATGGCTTCTGGTCCTCGTTCCGGTATTGGCGAAATCATTATTCCTGCAAATGAGCCAGGTAGCTCTATTATGCCAGGAAAAGTTAACCCTACACAATGTGAAGCCCTTACTATGGTATGTGCTCAAGTAATGGGTAACGATGTTGCTATAAGCGTTGGTGGTACTCAAGGACATTACGAGCTAAACGTATTCAAACCGATGATGGCTGCTAACATTTTACAATCAGCTCAATTGATCGGAGATGCCTGTGTAAGTTTCGAAGAACATTGCGCTGCTGGTATAGAACCAAATCATGAAGTTATCAAACAATTATTGAACAACTCATTAATGTTGGTTACTGCATTAAATACTAAAATAGGATATTACAAAGCCGCAGAAATTGCAAATACTGCCCATAAAAATGGTACCACCTTAAAAGTGGAAGCAGTCAACCTAGGCTATGTTACTGCTGAAGATTATGATGAATGGGTTAAACCAGAAAATATGGTAGGTAGTTTAAAAGACTAAAACCAAACCAGTAGAAATGAAAAATGGCGACCAATTGGTCGCCATTTTTTATATTTAAAAGGTAATCTTACTTCAACATGAATTTAGAAGTACCCAATAATTTTAATTGATCATCATAAACGTTAACCATGTAGTTACCATCTTTGAAATCACCAGAAGGCTTACTGATATAATCACATACATCTAAAGACTTGTTCTCGTAGTAGAAACCAGTTTGCTTACTGTAAGTAATAGAAGCTCCATTATCGTTTGTCATAGAATTACCACCACCAAGTACGTTACCTTGAGGATCTAAAACTTCTAAGAAAAATTCTCTATCACCAGCTTGTGCAATTACATTGTCAGCAACAGTAAAACAAATCTTAAACTTGTCAGTTGCCTTAGCACGTTGTGTAGAAACCAATTTACCACTGTTACGTTCTTTTACAGCATCAACATTAAACTTAGATAAGTTTAAAGCAGAACCTTTTTCAACTACCTGAGCTAAGTTTGTGTTTTGTACTACTAATGAATCATTAAAAACTGTTTGTTTTTCTAATTCAACATAAGTACTGTCACGTTGCATAGCGATCATTGAGTTAGAACGAGTCAAAGAATCAACTTGTTTCAATAACTGCTCTCTTTCAGCTTTAAGAACACCAACTTGTCTTCTGTATCTTGACAAAGATCCAATGTCAGCTTTCATCGTTTTTACAGAGTCAATATATTTTGCAATATTATCTCTTGCACTTACCAACTCTTCGTTAGTTGCATTGCTTTCCAAAATAGCTTTATCATATTCAGATTTTAAGCTATTTAAATCTTCAACTACCAATTCTTTCTCTTTAGAAAGAACAACTTCAGTCTTCTTTTTATCTTGATAAAGACTTACTGTATAAATGATAGTTCCTAAAAGCACAACACCTAAAAGAGCGGTCAAAACTTTTAAACCATTGTTGTTTTTTGTTTCAGTCATAATTTTAAATTTAATAAAGTGTCTGTTTGTTCAGTTTATATACGTGGTAATTCAATTTTTAGATTTCTTGGTGTTAAAATAAATAATTGATTATAGTAAATACTATATAATATGATATAATTTAGAAGAAACTAATGTATCAAATATAACCCATGCTCACTATCGTACCTTTCGAGACTAAATATACTCATAACTTTAAAGACCTAAATATAGCTTGGATTACTGAATATTTTATAATGGAAGATAAGGATAGAGAGTTATTAGAAAAAAGCCAATCTTCTATTATTGATAAAGGGGGATATATTTTTATGGGCTTATGGAAAAAAGATCCCGTAGGATGTTTTGCCTTGATTAAGAAAACCGATAAGCGTTTTGAATTAGGAAAAATGGCAGTCAATAAATCTCATCACGGATTACAGATAGGTCAAAAATTATTGGTGTATGCCATTGATTTTGCAAAAAACAAAAACTGGGAAACACTTGAATTATATTCCAGCACGAAGCTTGACACCGCACTGCATATATATAAGAAATACGGATTTATTAATGTTCCACTAGAGGATAATTTAGAGTATCTTAGATCAGATATTAAAATGGAACTAACACTTTAAACATACTACAATGAGAATGAAAGAATTACTTGTTTTACTATTCATAGGTACACTATTTTTTTCTTGTAAAGAGACAAAGAAATCGGACAATGATATGAATACTTCAACAGACATTGAGGAAAACATGCCAACAAAAAGTATGAAGAACGAACGCAAGACCGACGGTGTTGTAATTAAACCCATAGAACATGCAACGGCAGTTATTGAATGGAACGATGTTGTAATTTACATCGATCCAACTGGTGGGAAAGCAGCTTTTGAAGGTCAAAAAACACCTGATTTAATATTGATAACAGATATTCATGGCGATCATTTAAATGTTGAAACCCTAGATGCTCTTGACACTTCTAAAGTCACATTCGTAGTACCACAAGCAGTTGCTGACGAGTTACCTAAAAAATACTCCAAACAGTTAGAGATTATGGAAAATGGTACAAGTAAAGAACTGAGCGATATTACCATTGAAGCAATACCAATGTATAACTTAAGAAATGAAGCCCTTAAGTTTCATGAGAAAGGTCGTGGTAATGGTTATGTCTTAAACATTGATGACCAACGTATATACTTCTCTGGTGATACAGAGGATATTCCAGAAATGCGTTCTTTAAAAAATATTGACAAGGCTTTTGTATGCATGAATTTGCCTTACACGATGACAGTTGAAAGCGCTGCTTCTGCAGTTTTAGATTTTAAACCAAAGTCAGTATATCCATATCATTACAGAGGTAAACCAGATGTAAGTGATATTGCTAAATTTAAACAACTGGTAGATGCCGGCAATCAAGACATCGAAGTGATACAATTAGATTGGTATCCAAATGATGAGTACTAAAAACTACTACTAGTTTAAAAATAAAAAAGCCCGCAATTGCGGGCTTTTTTTTATATAATTAATTTTCTTATCTAATTAACTTCTTATACTTAATACGTTTCGGCATTAAATCTCCGCCAAGGCGTTTCTTTTTATTCTCCTCATAATCCGAGAACGAACCTTCAAAGAAATATACTTGCGAATCCCCTTCGAAAGCTAAGATATGCGTACAAATACGGTCTAAAAACCATCTATCGTGCGAAATAACTACGGCACATCCTGCAAAGTTCTCTAAACCTTCTTCCAAAGCTCTTAAAGTATTTACATCCAAGTCGTTAGTAGGTTCATCCAATAATAGAACGTTTCCTTCTTCTTTTAATGTCATGGCTAAATGTAAACGGTTACGTTCACCACCAGATAACATATTCACTTTTTTGTTTTGCTCACTACCTGTAAAATTGAATCTACTTAAATAAGCTCGAGAATTCACTTGCTTACCGCCCATCATCACCATTTCTTGCTCATCACTGAAATTCTGCCATATAGTTTTTTCAGGGTCAATATTAGAGTGACTTTGATCTACGTATGCAATTTTAGCTGTTTCACCTGTTTCAAATTCTCCCTTATCTGGAGCTTCTTCACCCATGATCATTCTAAAAATAGTTGTCTTACCCGCACCGTTAGGGCCAATAATACCTACTATACCCGCTTGAGGTAATTTAAAATTCAAATCCTCATAAAGTAACTTATCCTCAAAAGCCTTACTAACTCCTTTTGCTTCAATTACATTGGTACCTAAACGAGGTCCGTTTGGAATATAAATTTCTAGTTTTTCATCAAGTTGCTTTTGATCTTGACTCATTAACTTATCATAATTATTAAGACGTGCTTTTTGTTTTGTTTGTCTTCCTTTTGCACCTTGACGGACCCATTCTAACTCTCGCTCTAATGTTTTTTGTCTTTTAGAAGCTGTTTTACTTTCCTGAGCCATACGTTTAGATTTCTGATCTAACCAAGAAGAGTAATTACCTTTCCAAGGTATACCCTCTCCTCTATCCAACTCAAGAATCCAACCAGCAACATTATCCAAAAAATATCTATCGTGCGTTACTGCAATTACAGTTCCTTTATACTGTGCTAAATGATGCTCTAACCAATGTACAGATTCTGCATCTAAGTGGTTAGTAGGTTCATCTAATAATAAAATCTCAGGTTCTTGAAGCAACAGTCTACAAAGTGCAACCCTTCTTCTTTCCCCACCGGACAATACTGCAATTTTCTTATCAGGCTCTGGCGTGCGAAGTGCATCCATTGCAATTTCTAACTTGGTATCTAATTCCCAAGCATTTGTAGCATCAATTTTATCTTGTAAGACAGCTTGTTGATCCATCAACTTCTGCATTTTATCAGGATTCTCGTAAACCTCTGGAAGACCAAACATGTCGTTTATCTTATTGTACTCGTCAAGAATAGCTACAGTTTCCGCAACACCTTCTTTCACAATTTCTAAAACAGTTTTGTTTTCGTCTAATTCAGGTTCTTGTTCTAAGTAACCAACATTATAACCTGGTGAAAAAACAACATCACCTTGAAAGTTTTTATCAACTCCCGCAATTATTTTTAATAAGGTCGATTTACCAGATCCGTTTAAACCTAAGATTCCGATTTTAGCACCGTAGAAAAAACTTAAGTATATATTCTTTAAAACAGGGGTGTTAGCATTCTTATAGGTTTTCGTAACTCCTGACATGGAGAAGATTACCTTCTTATCGTCTGACATAAAATTATAGTATTAAGTGAAAAATAATAGCCTACCCGTAGAATTCAGGATAGGATATAAACCATTTATTTATACTCTACCTTTTAGAGCGTTAAACACCCAAGCAATAGCAAAAAAGCCTATGCCTACAGATGCAAAACCCCAACCAGCAACATCATCATAGCGAAAAGCACCTAAAGCAATAAGCGCCAGACCTACAAATATCATTATAAACGTAGCCCACGAGAGCACAGTATTCTTATTCATTTTCGAGTCAATTAAAATTTTAGCGAACTTCAAATATCGTAAAATTTAAGATATTTGTCCACTATTAACCTTGCTATTATTCAAAAGGAAACACAATTCCTGTCAATTTACGAACAGAATCCATAATCTCTATTAAATCTAAACTATTTTGATGACTCCAAAGATCACTCTGCTTCTTACCTGAAGTTAAACAATTTTGTACTTCTTCAATCTCGTGCACATAACCTTTACCCATTTTACCAACCTCATTAGAAGTTGATTCGCCATCTTTTTCTATCGTATACCCTGTAGTTTCATGCCATCTTGGATGTATGAATATAGAACCTTTACTTCCAGCAATTTCAGCTTTCTTTTCAGAATCAGAATTGAGTCCGCTATATAGAATTGCTTGTGCATTATCATAATTAAAAATCATACTACACTGCATCTCAACACCTGTTTTATAAAAATTAGCAGAGGCCTTTATATCCTTTGGCATACCTAACATTAAATAGGCTAAGAAAATGGGATAGATACCGATATCTAAAAGCGAACCGCCGGCAAGATCAGGATTCAATAACCTACCGTTTTCTTCTCTATCCAAAGCGTAAAAAGCAAAATCTGCATGTAAATAACCGATATCCCCAATGGTACCGTTATCTACCAATTCTTTTACTTTTTTAATAGTAGGGTTAAAACGAGACCATAAAGCTTCCATCAGAAATACATTATTGTCTTTAGCGACCTTAACCATTTCTACCACTTCTGGTTTATTAACGCCCATTGGTTTTTCACATAACACAGCATTGCCTGCTTTCATAGCGGCAATACTTAAATCTGCATGTGAAGTATGTGGTGTTGCTAAATAAATAACATCAACCGTATTACTTTTAAACAACTCTTCGTAACTACCAAAAGCATTTGGCGCACCATATTCATCTGCAAATACCTGAGCCTTTTCTAAATTTCTAGAAGCAACGGAAACTAATTTACCATCATTTACCAAAGCTAAATCTTTAGAAAAACTATGCGCAATGTTTCCTGCCCCTACTATACCCCACTTTATCATACTTTTTGTTTTTGTTGCATGAACACCAAAATTAACTCCTTATCTTTATCCAAAGAAAAGAAATTATACAGAATGGATTTAAAATTCAATCAAAACGAAGATAGGAATAAGTTGTTATTATCAGACCTAAGACGAAAGTTGAATACTGTTTATTTAGGTGGCGGAAAGGCGAAAATTGCCAAACAGCATGATCAAGGTAAAATGACGGCTAGAGAACGTATTGATTATCTTTTAGATCCAAAAGCGGAACAGATTGAAGTTGGAGCCTTTGTTGGAGATGGCATGTATGAAGAACATGGCGGATGCCCTTCTGGTGGCGTGGTCATTAAAATTGGTTATGTAAAAGGAAAACAGTGTATTGTTGTTGCCAATGATGCTACCGTAAAAGCAGGTGCTTGGTTCCCCATTACCGCAAAGAAAAACTTAAGAGCTCAAGAAATAGCTATTGAAAATAGACTTCCTATTATTTACTTAGTGGATAGTGCAGGTGTGTATTTACCACTACAAGATGAGATTTTTCCAGATAAGGAACACTTTGGACGCATCTTTAGAAACAATGCCATAATAAGCAGTATGGGTATTACTCAAATATCTGCGGTTATGGGCAGTTGTGTTGCCGGTGGTGCTTATTTACCTATTATGAGCGACGAAGCATTAATCGTAGATAAAACCGCAAGTATATTTTTAGCAGGTAGTTATTTAGTGAAAGCTGCTATCGGTGAAAGCATAGATAACGAAACATTAGGCGGAGCAACTACGCACTGCGAAATTAGTGGTGTAACAGATTACAAATCGAAAGACGATGCTGCTGCTTTAGATACCATAAAAAACATTATGGACAAAATCGGTGATTTCCCAAAAGCGGGATTCAACCGAAAGAAAAGCATAAAGCCTAAGGAAAACCCAGATGATATCTACGGAATACTACCAAGCTCTAGAGCTGAGCAATACGACATGATGGAAATCATTAAGCGATTGGTAGATGAGTCTGAATTTGAAGAATATAAGGCAGGCTACGGGCAAACAATTCTTACTGGTTATGCACGTATTGATGGTTGGGCGGTTGGCATCGTTGCTAACCAAAGAAAAGTAGTGAAAACTGCAAAAGGTGAAATGCAATTTGGGGGAGTTATTTATTCTGACTCTGCAGATAAAGCAACCCGATTTATAGCTAACTGTAACCAGAAAAAAATTCCGTTAGTATTCTTACAGGATGTTACCGGTTTTATGGTAGGTAGCAAAAGTGAACATGGTGGTATAATTAAAGATGGTGCCAAAATGGTAAATGCGGTCAGTAATTCCGTCGTACCAAAATTCACCATTGTTATTGGAAATAGCTACGGAGCAGGAAACTATGCAATGTGTGGTAAAGCTTATGACCCAAGATTAATTGTTGCGTGGCCAAGCGCAGAATTAGCGGTAATGAGTGGAAACTCAGCTGCAAAAGTTCTTTTACAAATTGAAAAGGCTTCATTGAAAAAGAAAGGTGAAACCATCACTAAGGAAAAAGAAACAGAACTTTTCGATAAAATCAAGAAACGATATGACAATCAAGTTTCTCCATACTATGCAGCTTCTAGATTATGGACAGACGCTATCATAGACCCAAAAGACACCCGTAAATGGATTTCTATGGGTATTGAAGCTGCAGACCATGCACCTATCGAAAAAGCTTTTAATATGGGAGTGTTGCAGGTTTAATGTGAACTAAAGCAGCAGAGAGATTAACAGTCAATAAAGGTTCATAAAAAATACCCCCAATACAATTAAAGTATATTGTGGGTATTTTTTTATATCTAGTTTTACTTTTTGTCTAAAAAAATAAAAAGAGTTTAGTTAGCAACAATACTAACAGCATTTGATACTGAAAACAATTGCTGATTTACATTGCGTAGACCAAGCTTAAAAACCTTTGTTTCTTTTCGTTGAGATGCACTACCATAGTTATAATACACTGTAGCTTTCAAATACGTTGGGGTTAAACTCTTATTACCCAAATAAGTAGCGTTTACTAACCAAGTACCGCGAAGGGAATCATCTATTAAATATTCTTCACTAGAGAAACCTGAGCGTTTTTCACTTTGAATTCGCTCAGCATCTGCTACTAAAGAATGCTCACTTTTAAAATATCTTTTCTCAGGGTTGACAAATTGTAATTCAAATTCAGCCTCACTATCACTCCATTCAAAAACTAAACGTGTACCTTTAAAATCGTCATCAAGTTTAATTTCACTCACTTTATTCGTAGCTACCAAATCAGCACCTTTCAAGGAAATCAAATTATTTAAATCACGATCCACCATTAGTTTTACTTGTTCTTCTTTTTCCAATAATTTTTCGTTTAACAAATAGTCATAACGTAAATACATGGCTGCTGCCTTTTGATTTGAACCTAACTCTCTATAACTATTAGCCAAGTCTAAATAGGACTGAGCATAATCTGCCCTAAGTTTATACACATCCTCATACAATTTATTCGCTTTTTTAAACTGCCCCTCTGCTTGATAGATGTACGCGAGAGATTTTAATGCTATAGGATTACTTCTTATAATGCTTTTATTATCCTCAATGATCATATCAGCAAAATCTTGATTATTCCATCTATTAGAAAAATAATCATAGGCATCTAAGACATAGTAAAAAGAGCTACTATATTTTTTAATTTGTTCAGCATAGATCGCCTTAGCATCTTCTTCCGTACCAGCTCCCAAAAGCTCGGTTAAATAGTTTGGTTTCCCTTCGTTAAAATCAACAAAGTTTAGCGCTGAATTATCATACTTATTATTTTTTACTTTTGCATAATCAATAGGTTTACCATCTACCGTTCTAGAATATGCACTAGCTTTAGTGTTAATCACAATAACGCCACCAGCTCCTATAGATCCATATCGTGTAGTCATCGCCAGATTATTCAAAACAGCTAATCTTGCAATAGCAGCTGGTGCAATCCAAGTAGGTGTATTAGTTAATATTTGTCCATCCACATCATAAACCGCAGGTGGTGCTTGACTTACAGAGTTTAATCCTCTGATAAAAATACCGCCACCACGCATACAATCCCCAAAAACCCGTACTCCTGGAAATTCATTTCTAACTACATCTAAAATACAAATGCCTATATCATTTATTTCTTCATCTTTCAAGAATCTTATATTACCAGGTGCCGTTTCTCCATCTATGATACCAAATGCAGTTTTTAATAAATCTGGATTATAAGCATATTCTTCTTGAAGTTCGTTCTGTGATTTTCTATTACTTCCTTTTACAGTAACCTCATCTAGTTGATGTATCTCCTGACTCATTTCTATATTCAATATACGCGTAACGTCTTCAACTAGAATTTGGACATCATTTAGACCTGGGTATGTATATTGAATGACTTCTCTTGGCTCAGCTGATATCTGGTAAAACCCGTTTGCATCTGTCTTGGTCGCCGTATCTGAATCTAATATAGAAATCTGAACATTCGCCAAGGGACTATCCATTTGTGTAACCTTACCTTTCACAGTATTACTTTGTGCTTGAATATTCGTAACAAAAGTTACTAGTACTAGAAGAATCAGAATATTTTTCATAGAAATATTATTAACGATTACATTAATTTATAGTATCAAAAATTAAACCATATTAAAGTTTTATGAAAAAAAAAACATCAGGAATGTATTAATTCAACTTATCCCCCCCCTAAAGTCGGTAAAAAAACAAATTTTGATTTACATTTTTCAAAAACAATCTGTAAATTCTAACATTACTTTTCTCATCATCAGTGCCATACCCTTCAAAAGATGTCACTTTTAAATAAGTAGGCATTCCACTTTCATTACCACGGTAATTGATATTGATAATCCACTGTCCTTTAATTTCGCTTTCAAGAAAAAACTCTTTACTTGATGAATTTTCTTGCTTACCAAAATATTCATTCTGGTAGTTTCTTGACGTACTTGAAACAAAATAGCGATTTTCCGGATTTACAAACTGTAGGTCAAACTCAGCCTCATCATCATTCCATTCAAAAAGAAGTCGTGTATCTGCACCCTCGCGCATAGCCGCCACTTCTTTTAAATCTTCTGAACTTATCATATAATCGGTTTTATGCTGCAAAAAATGATTAAACTCTGTTGTAATAATTAGATGTAATCCTATTGTATCTGCCACAAGAAAAGAATCGTTCAATAATTTAGTGTACCTACCATAAAGATTAGCTGCCTTCTGCACTTCATTTACTTCAACATAACTATTTGCCATGTCTCTATACGATTGCGCATAATCAGGTCTTTTTACAAAAACACTGGTATATAGTGTGTTTGCTTTTTCAAATTGACCTTCTCGCTGAAATACATACGCTAATGCCTTCATTTCATTGATGTTATTATCAAATAGCGATTGATGGTTAGAAATTATATCATTGTTGAATTTTTCTTGCTTCCAATTAGCTGTAAAATAAATATAGGCATCAAGAAAAAACGAAGCAGAACTACTATAAAGCTTTTCATTTTCTTGATATACTTTTTTAGCCGCTTCAAAACTATTACTTGCAAAAAGAACTTGAAGGTAGTCCGGGAAGTTTTTATTTACCTGCTCTTTACTTATAGCATCGTGTTCATAAATATTATTTCTAATTTGAGCTTGGTCACTATTTTTCATACCCCTTTTACTAGAGTAAACGGCCGCTTTAGTTCTAATTGCTATAACTCCCCCTGCGGCAACTTGCCCATATCTAGTAGCAGCTGCCAAACCCGGTATTACCGCTACCCGATCAATTGCCGCAACATCTAAAAAATAAGGTACCTCTTCGTAAATTATACCATCAACTTCAAAAATCGCTTTGCGTTTATTATTAATGGAACCGTATCCACGAATAAAAACATACTTTTCACGATAATTTCCCCATAATACGCGCAGACCAGGCACCTTTCCATCTATAGCGTCTAAAATATTTGAACCAGCCAAGTTTAAATCTTTACCGTTTACAATAGTTATAGCATTGCCTGTTGTTTTCTTATCAATAGTACCAAAACCTGTTTTAGCAAATTCATCATTCGTTAAGTATTCAGAAAACATTTCAGCTTCAGTTTTCTTTAATCGCCCTTTCTCAGTAACGGTGACACCTGTTAACTCTTCAACCTTAACATTCAAGGTGACGTTGATATTATGTATGGTCTCTAAAACGGAACGTTGTACTTTTTCGAAACCCAAATAATCAAAACTAATGACATCACCTATTTGTGCCATAATGATATACCTACCATAGGTGTCTGTTTGTGTCTGCTTTAATGACTCCGTTATTTGCACTGTAGCATTTTCAACAGGCTTACCATTATTAAAAACAAAACCTTTAATTGATCTATGTGTTTTAATAGGGCTGGTATTTATTATTGGAGTTTTAAAAGAGTTTTGTTTCTGGAATAATCTGAGATTTGAGAAATGTCTCCATCACTCAAAGTAGAAGTATTTACATAAAAAGTCATTGCATCTCCCCTGAACGTTTTCCATTGCCCTTGACTCACATATCTTCTGTACGATGTACTTGGTCTATAATCCGCAGCCAAAACCAAACCTACACGTTTACCATATACTTTCAATAATTCTAGACCAATACTAAAATCTTCATCTACAATAAGGTTGTACGGCTTTAAATCTACGGTTACCATTCCAGCTGATTTACCAATCATTTTGGTAAGGTTCTTTTTCAATAATTTATCTTCAGGATAGATGGTGCCGCCTTTATAAACATTAATGCGCACCAATACACTATCAGAATAATTTTCGTTTACATAAAAATGAAGATTTTTTAAGTAATGCCTCTTCTTATCTACGCTTATTCTTGTTACCAATTCAGCACCCAACGAACCATCGCCTTTCCAATACCCAAACTTATTTTTACTGGGATAAGAAAAACCAACAACATCACCTTTTTTACTTTTTAAAAATTTAGCTGATACGATTGCCTCGTTTAATTGCATTGCTTCAGGTTGCATAACAATTTTTTGAAACAGGGTATTATTAAAATTTACTTCTGAAATTTTGACCTCAATGGTTTTGTAACCTACAGAAGAAAATTGTAGTATATCATTTTTAGAAAAATCAGCTTCATCAATGTCTAGGTAAAATTTCCCGTCAAAATTACTTACGGTACCTACGCCTTTATTTACAATACCAATATTCACAAAAGGAAGTGTCTCTTTAGTATCAGAATCAAATACAACTCCTCTTACCTGATTTTGAGCAAATACACTAAAATTTAATGCACATAAAAAGTAGAAGAAAAAGTGATAACTAAAAGGTTTTAATTCTAAAATCATGTATAAATGTAATTAGCTGTCATTCAGTCACCTTTTTAAAGATATGAATAACAGCTAATTAAATAATATCATCTAAAAATTAAATAGGAATTTTATTACACAAACAATAAACAACCCTATAACTCAAAGATTAATTACCCTGATGCTCCTTTACACGAGGAATTAATAAAAGCTCTGTTTGACGGCCATTAACATATCTAAATCCATCTTCACCATAAAAACCTGCTTCTTCAAGCATAATTCTAATATCCCTGTTCCATTCAGGTATGCTGATAGTTGTGTTCAATTCTATAGCATAAACCGTGTTCGGGTTTAATGGATAGTTTTCACCATCGTCACGCATAACGCCACCTTGAGAATCCCACATACCGATTGTTGTACCTGCAGAATGACCGTATAAGCCAAGTGGATGCGTATATATAGATGGTTTAAATCCTGCTGCTTTAGCCTCCTTTAATGATTTTGCTAGTATATCATTACCAGACCTACCTTTGATCATATTGCTTGTTAAGAAGTCTTGTAACCTATTTCCATCTTTAAGTCCATTAATCAGAAAATCTGGAGCTTTAGTTTCTTCTGGCTTAAGCACATATGCCAGTTCCTGACAATCAGTGTTTAGACGTAAGTATGTAATTCCAAAATCGCAATGCACTAAATCGCCAGGCAGAATTACCGTATCCTCTGGCCTACCAGAGAATGAATATAAATGACTTACCAATTCTTCTTTACTTCGTTGCACATCGATTGTTGGATGAAACCAAGTTTCAAGCCCTAAGTCAGTTACCTTTTGACGCATCCACCACTCTACATCAGATGTTGTTGTCACCCCTGGCGTAATTACTTTTTCAGAAAAAGCTTCTGCAATAATATCATGTGTAATATCCACTAGTTGGTCATATATAACCATTTCTCTTTCTGATCTAGTCTCGATCCAACGAACAGCAAGTTGCTGCGCAGAAACTACTTTAGATGTATATTTTTTTGGAAGATTAGCCATGAATTCTTCATAATCTGTCTTTACCAAGCCATCAGCTATATTATGATCTGCAGAAAAATTAAGTCCAATTTTCTTCGGATTTCTTTCGGATATCAACTGCATTAATCTTTTCCATTGATTAGGCTCTTTTTCCTTATCCCAGGCAGAAATTATATTCTCTCCAACATTATATCGAGCTACTGCAAGTTTTTCAATTCTATTTTTCGCCTTGTCTCTATAAAACAAAAGGATAGTCCTTCTACGCGCATTTAACCAAGTTGCAGGAAGCATAGTTTTAATAACCGGATCTTCATTATACTCTCTTGAAATAACCACCCACATATCTAAATCTGCAGCATCCATAAGTTCAGGTAGTAGATTATTAAATCGATCATCTAAAATTTCATCGATTACCTGTGCTCTTTCTTTCTCGTTGAGGATTTGCTGGGCTTGGATTTCACCTATAAAAATTAGGCAAACAAAAAGGAATAGTTTTTTCATGAGTGTTGTTTGGTTTAAGCCTTGAAAATACAAAATAACACACATTCGAAATAAACTATTCCTCGAAAATCAATTGATTTTTACAATCTAAATAATATCAATAGTTGTCTGTTACCAATTTCTCATTGATGCTTTCAACCAACCTGATAAATTCTGCTCTATATCCATTTTTATCCTCACCTCTTCCCTTCTCTGCCATAACAATTACATCATTTAATGAAGCTTTATTATTAAAAGCAGATTTTCGTAATTGCTGACCGAATAAAGCAACGGCTGCAGAGAATTGGAAATCTTTAGACATTTCTTGAGTATTCGAATTTTGGACATGAACCAACTCTATACTCTTATTACCATCAGGTTTTTTGTATCTAAATTTTACAGTGAACAACTCATCAGAAAACTTATCTCCTGATACAACCTTCGTATACTTTAAGTCATGTGTTTCTTTAACATATTCAGATGTCACACCTGCTTCTACTATCTCGTACAACGCAGTTACCTTATGTCCACTACCCAACTCACCTGCATCTTTGGTATCATCTATAAAATCTTCATCTGCCAACAATCTATTTTCATAACCAATTAGTCGATATGATTTTACTTTTGCAGGATTAAACTCTACCTGTAATTTTACATCTTTTGCAATGGTAAATAAAGTACCTCCAAACTCTTTACCAAATAACTTTTGAGCTTCCTGCATAGTATCTATATAACCGTGATTTCCGTTTCCTTTGTCTGCCAAAGTTTCTAATTTGGAATCTTTATAATTCCCCATACCAAAACCTAATACAGAAAGAAAAACACCAGACTCTCGTTTTTCGGTAATTAAATCTTCCATGTCCTTATCATTGGATAAACCCACGTTAAAATCACCATCCGTTGCAAGTATTACTCTATTGTTCCCATTTTTCTTAAAATTCTTTTCTGCCAGTTTATACGCTAATTTAATTCCTTCACCTCCCGCAGTAGAACCGCCTGCTTCTAACATATCTAATGCGTTCATAATTTTCAATTTATAATTACCAGAAGTAGGCTCCAATACTACACCCGCAGCACCGGCATAAACAACTATTGAAACCCTATCTTTTTCCCTTAATTGATTCACCAATAATTTAAAAGCTGATTTCAATAATGGTAATTTATTATCACCAGACATAGACCCAGAAACATCTATAAGGAAGGTTAGATTAGATGCTGGTAATTCATCATTTAAATACTCTTTTCCCTGCAAACCTATTCGTACTAATTTGGTATTAACATTCCAAGGTGTTTCTGCTACTTCTGTATTTACAGAAAAAGGATGGTCATTTGTTGGTTGTGGATAGTCATAATCAAAGTAATTAATCATTTCCTCAATTTTGACTGCATCTACCGGAACCTCTTTTCCGTTATTTATAAATCTCCTAACATTACTATATGCTGCTTTATCCACATCTATAGAAAAAGTTGACAACGGATTTATATCAACATTTTGAAATTGATTTTCTGTAATTCGGGCGTAATTTTCTTCCTCTTCTATAACATAGTTCCCATTTACGGTTTGTATAATTATACATCCATACTTTGCCCTTGTTCCATATAAATTTTCAGCATCAGAATCCTTTAGTTCTTTTCTGCTTTGAATATTTTCATTATCTAAGCTTTCAACAATACCATTGTATTGTTTTTTAACTGGAATACCATCAACAATATATAAAGGCCTTTTTACTTGATTTCCATTACTTTTCCTTTCTACGGAACCCATACCACGTATAGAAACACCACTTACCTTGCCTTGCAAAACGCTACTAATATTTTTAGATGGAGTTCCTTTAATTTGGTTACCACTGACCATAGAAACTGAACCAGTTATTGATTTATGACTTCTAGTGCCGTACCCTAATACAACTACTTCTTGCAAAACTTCATAATCCTCCTCAAGCGAAACATTGATAACTGCAATATCCCTTATTATAATAGCTTGAGTCTTATAACCAATATAAGAAAATGTCAATTCAGCACCTTTTTGGACCGTTAATACATAATTACCATCAAAATCGGTTTGGGTACCATTATTAGTTCCTTTTTCTACTACAGTTGCACCAGGTAAAGGATAACCTGAATGATCAGAAACAATACCACTAATTTTTATTTGTTGGGAAGACAACAGAAAACTACTTAAGAGAACGAAGAAGAAAATTGCATTTTTCATAATAATTGGTTTAAAGTTTGAGCCGTAAACCTACTAAGAAAGCAACTTTATAAAAATGAGAAATGAGTGAAACCTATTTTAGAGTGAGGGAAGTTATGCCTTTAACAAGGTCATTGTTTCTCTTCGTCTTACTTTACCACTTTCAGTTCGTACAAATACTGGTATTGTTTTAATTTGACGAGGAATCTCATATTTAGACAACACATTTTCAGCAACTATATCCTTCATTAAAGAGGCAACATTCGCTGTTCCTTCAACAACTAAAATAAGTTGCTCTCCCAATTTTGCATCAAATACTGAATTAATAAAAAAAGCTTGTTCTAAAACATTGGAGAGTTTTGACTCTATCTGTTCAGGATTAAGTTTGATTCCGCCAGAATTTATAATATTATCAAACCGACCTAACCATTTAAATTCTGTATCAGATATTAATTCAACCACATCATTGGTGACAATAGTATCGTCAGAAACTTTTGGAGCATTAATTACCAAACAACCTCGATCATCCTTGGTTATAATTACATCTGGTAAAATTGAAAAAGGTATATTCTCAACTGCACCCTTATTAAGTGGTTTTACAGCTATATGGGTAATAGTTTCCGTCATTCCATACGTTTCGTAACTAGCATTCGAAACATTTTTCAATTCATTTCTTAAAGCCGTGGATATAGGAGCGCCGCCAATAATTAGATTTTTAATCCTATGGAGATTCTCTATTGAGTTATCAACTTGTAATGGCACCATAGCGCCAAAATCAAAGTTTCTATTTACTCCTTCTAACGGTTTAGAACTGGGCGATACAATATGTAGGTCCAAACCCAGCATCATCGCCCTTACCAACATCATTTTACCTGCAATATAAGTAGCAGGCAGACATAGCAAAGCTGTAGATTTTGGCAACAAGTTAAAGTACTTGCCTGTTGCCAAAGCACTGTTCACCATTTGCTCCTTTTTAATAACAATAGTTTTTGGAGTACCAGTAGACCCAGAGGTCTGTACTGAAATGGTAGGTGAATCATTGATCCAATCTAAAATAAACTCACCAATATTCTTTTCAAACTCTTTACCTTCTTTTATAAAACTGTAACTAAGCTCTATTAAATCGTTTAGAGAAATAACTTTACCATGAACAGAAAAACTAGGGTGCAAAGAAGATTTACTCATTTTCTAAGTTTTCTAGCTTTAAAAACTCCTCTTCTGTCAACACCTTACCGGTTAATTTATTTTTCCAGTTATCCCAACCATACTTTTTAGAAAAAACTAATAAAAGTATCGGAAAAACAACAAAGACAGGAACTAACATATCCCAGCCTAAAACTGGTTCTGAAATATCTCTATACAATGAGTCTACACTAAACGCAGTCCAATCTGCAGTTACCAATAGCGCTGCTGTTAAGTTGTTTGCGGCATGAAAACCTAATGCAAGTTCTAATCCCTCATCCATCAAAGTAATAACACCTAAAAAGAGCCCTGTTCCAATGTAAAAAACCAATATACCATAACCTAGCTTATCTACTTCTGGGTTCATTATATGCAACATACCAAACAATAATGATGTGAATAGTAAAGGAAACCACCTATTCTTAGCAATAATACCTAAGCCTTGCATCATATAACCCCTCATTAGATATTCTTCCATACTAGTTTGTAGAGGAATCATTGCTATTGCAATAACCGCTAAAACTAAAAATGGCGCTAGCTGAAAGTTAAATTCATAATCTTCAGGAGATAAATAAATATCTAAAAATATAAACGCTATAGAAATTGCAGACCAGAGTATAAATGAGAAAGAAACTCTTTTCCAATCTATTTTTTTTCTTGAAGTCGTTAAACTCTTCAGTGATTGCTTATGAATAAATTTTACTACTAAAAAAACAGCTATTAATCCAAATACAAAGGTTAAAAGCATGAAGAACAAAAATGTATTTGACCCCAGCACATTAGACATTTCTGTTATATTACCGCTCATCATAGCAGACATACCTCCATCTTTAGTCGCCAAGGCAGCCAACAATGGAAACGCCCCTAAAAATTGCCAAACTATTACAATGCCAACAATTCCTAAAATATACCGCCAACTATCAATTAAGCCTTTATACGCTTGTTCTATATACATAAAATTTCAATTAAATTCTTATTCCATTTCTTTGATTGGTCATAAAACAAACCACCATTTAGCACTTCTAACGGGCTATCTATATTATTAGTAAACAAAGACCCAGTACCTAGACCTTGAGGCATCTTATTGTTTAAAACAGCAGTCCATTGTGCTATGGCATTCAACCCAATATTGCTCTCTAAAGCACTGGTAACCCACCAGCCAATCTTGTTATTCTCAGCTAACGTAATCCACTCCGTACTTCCTGCAAAGCCACCTACCAAGCTTGGTTTTAAAATAATATACTGCGGCTGTATAGTTTGTAGTAGTTCTGCCTTTTTTGTTACATCTACAATACCAATTAATTCTTCATCTAAAGCAATTGGCAGTGGTGTACTTTGACAAAGACGAGTTATTTCATCCCATTGACCTGCTTTAATAGGCTGTTCTATTGAATGCAAATCTAACTTAGATAGTCTATTTAATTTAACCAATGCGTCTTGTGGACTAAAAGCCCCATTAGCATCTACCCGTAATTCTATGTCATTTTTAGAGTATCGCTTTCTAATGGAAGAAAGCAATTCTATTTCGGCATTGAAATCTATGGCACCAATTTTCATTTTAATACAAGAGAAACCATCATTTAGTTTATCCTCTATTTGCTGATGCATAAATTCTTTATCACCCATCCAAACCAATCCGTTTATGGAAATTGGTTCTTGATTATTTAGAAAAGAAGAATCGAAAAGGTGGAATGGATTTTGTGAGCGAAGAGATAAAAAAGCCTGCTCCACTCCAAATTGAATACTTGGAAAATTTTGCAACTGTTTCAATAACTCATCTTTACCTAAATCAATATTATCGCTGACCCAAGTACACTTTTCTTCGAATTCAGGAACATCGTCAAAACTTAGCCCCCTAAATAGTCCACATTCACCAATACCCCACTCTCCCTCTTCTTCTAAAAATAGAAAATAGGTTTCTTTAGTACGCAAAACACCTCTTGATGTTCCACTCGGATTTTTAAAATTTAGGAGATACTTTTTAATTGTAGCTTTCATATAATCCTTCAAATTTAACTATATTTTGAGTTTAATAACGATTGAATGACAAGTATGAAAAATAAGGTAATTTGGATAACAGGAGCATCCTCTGGAGTTGGAGAAGCATTGGCATATGAATTAAGTGAACTTGGAGCAAAAATTATACTTTCAGCTAGACGAGAAGATGCATTATTAAAAGTAAAAAGCAACTGTAAATTTGCTGAAAACGCGACTATACTACCCTTAGATTTAACTCAATTTGATTCCTTAGAAAATATCACTAAAAATGCACTCTCTATTTACGGGAGAATTGACATTTTAGTTAACAACGGTGGGCTTAGCCAACGTTCTCTTATCATTGACACCAAATTTGAAGTGTACCAACAAATGATAGATGTTAATTATCTGGGTACTATTAAATTGACCAAACATCTCTTGCCATATTTTATAGCACAAAAAAGTGGTCATTTCGTCACCATTACTAGCTTAATGGGAAAATTTGCTTCACCATATCGCTCAGGATACTGTGGTGCTAAACATGCATTACATGGCTTCTTTGATGCATTAAGAATGGAACATGAAAAGGATAATGTTAATGTATCTATCATCTGTCCAGGATTTATTCAAACAAACGTTGCAAAGAATGCGCTTACTGGAGATGGAACTGCTTTACAGAAAGAGGACAATGCAACCGAAAATGGCATGCCTGTAGAAAAATGTGCTGCACAAATTATAACAGCAATTAAAAAGAAACGTTTCGAAACATACATTGGCGGCAAAGAGAAGTATGGAATTTATTTAAAAAGATTCTTCCCTAAACTATTACACAAAGTGGTTTTAAAAAGTAAGGTTAGGTAACCTTATTTAAAATTAAACCAAAAACGAACACCTTCAGTAGTCTTATCTGTATTCAAAGAAGTCTGAAGTTGATTTGCCAATCTACTCATTAGGCGTATGCCCATTGAAGAATTAGCACGCTCGTCAGAATCTTCAGGTAAACCAATACCATTATCAGTGTATTCAAAAAAGCCTTCTTGACCTAATATTTTACGTAAATGAATATAAATTTTACCATCGCTGTCATCATCTGGAAATGCATATTTAAATGAGTTTGAAACAAGCTCGTTCAATATAAGACCAAACGGAATTGCTCTATCAATATCTAGCTCAACACCTTCTGCATCAATAGTAATATTAATATTATGTCCGCCTTTTTTATAAACAGATTGTATACTATTAATTAAACTTTCAATATACCCCTGCATTTCAATAACAGATAAATCGTCATTTTGATACAATTTTTGGTGTATTAAAGCCATGGCTTTTACTCTGCTTTTCCCTTCTTCTAACGCTTCTATAGCAGCCTTACTTCTTGTATTCTTAGTTTGTAGACTTAACAAACTAGAAACCATTTGCAAGTTGTTCTTAACCCTATGATGAATTTCTTTAAGTAACGAATCTTTCTCTACCAAAGAATTTTCAATGATAAATTTCTGCTCAGCAATTAAACGTTGATTCTTTATACTCTTTAAATATGCATAAACTAAACCCGCAAAGCCAATCAGCGTAAATATCAAGGAAACAAATACCAAACTAATTTTATCATCCCTAGCCTTAATATCCTTTCTAGATTCTTCTAACTGAGCTTTTTGATGCTCCATAGTTTTTCTAGAATTTTCTAAATCTTGTGCAACAACTGAAGTTAACTGTTGGTTTTTAATATTTGATGCTAGTGCATCAATAGAATCTCTAATTCTTATATTCTTTTTTAAGTAAACCGTTGAACTTTTAAAATCTCCTGTTTTAAAATAGTAATCTGCATAGATTCTATTTCGTTTTAAAATATTATCAGATTTTATAGGATTAAGGTCGTCACTTAAATAGTCAGTTGCTTTGGCATAATTATCTAATTTTAAATAGCATTCAGCTAAAGCTAAAGTGTTCTCAATAATATCTGATGAAAACTTACTCTTATTATATTTCTTGATAATTTCCCTGCTCTCTTCTAGAAACGGAATTGCCTTTTCATATTCTCCTAACTGAACATGACACTTACCAATATTACCAATAATAAGACCGTTTAGAATTCTACCGTCTGCAATTTCTTTATCTGAATGTTGATTGGTTACATCACTTAAAAAAACCTTTATTAGCCCTTCGGCTTTCTTAAAATAACTTAATGCTGTTGCAGTAGACTTGTCTAATCTTAAATAATTACCAATAGTATTATTATAAATAGCTTGACCGTAGTAATCGTCTTCCTTTAATTCTTTTTTCTCTTCGGTCATGTAATCACGCATAGCCTTTCTATACTGACCAAGACTTGCATAGATATCATAAAAAGCAACATCGTCAGTTAGTCCTAACTCACGCTTAACCCTTCTTATCTCAATTTGCTTATCATACAATTGTAACATTTCATAATTACTATCTAATACGCCAAGAATAGTTTGTTTAGATTCTATATCTAATTTTTCTAAATCTTCATACAAAGGTCTAGCAATAGCCAAACTTTTCTCATAATTCCCCAAATCATAATAAATTTGAGACTCTATAAGCTGATAATTACGAATTGAAACTGAATCTTTGGTTTTCTCAGAACTGTTTAGATAAACCTTTACGGTATCTAACCAATCATATGGTGAGTTCTGGTTATAACGGTTTGGTGTATTAAAAAAGAAGAATGAACGTAATTCACCGTTCTCTAGATCTTGAAATTGTTTGTAGTAATCTTCATTCTGAGTCTTCACATTATCTTGCGCAATAATAAGGCATGTAAAAGCACTTAAAAACAAAGTGCATATAAATCTCAAAATAAAGTGTTTTTTCATATCTCAATAAAAGCTGAATCAAACTTAAAACTAATACCTGATTCTACTAAATTTTTGTTGTGAGCTATTATTAATTGACCATCAACTAACAATAAGTTCAAAAAGCGTGTTCTACGTACTTTTTACTAATTCAATAAAAATTGTGGCGAATCCCTATTTTAAAAACACATTTAGGGTTAAAACACTCCAATCCCTATTACCTCAAAATTATAAATTAGACATGCGAACTCGCATTATTTGTTGTGTAACTATCAATAGTTGTGGTGAAACGATTTTCATCCTTAAAAAAACGTAATACAACGACAAAAAGATACCTTTTAACGATGAATAAATACCTTTTATCAGAAATTAATTCAAAAAAAAACACCTTAAAAAGGTGTTTTAATATTCTATAAATCTCAGTTTATGAATTCATAGCTGAGATAATAAATTCTTTAAAATCTTTAGAAATTGGTATCAACGTATTGTTGATCATAATATCTTTTGAATTAATAGCATCTATATGATCCACATTTACGATGTATGATTTATGTGCTCTATAGAATTTATTCTGCGGTAACTTCTCTAAGTAATCCTTCAAAGGCGATCGTACCAAGAACTTCTTATCAATTGTATTAACTTCTAAATATACATTATCGGCTTTAATAAATTGAATATCTCCGAATTGTATTCTATAGTATAAATGCTGCTTTTTGACAAAAATTGAATCCTTCAAGATTGAATTTGACAGTGGCACATCTTCTGTATTATCTTCTGGAGCAATACCCTTACTGGCATTTTGCTTTCCATAAATAAAATTAGATAATGCTATTTCTATAGAAGTGTAAAGATCTTGTTGTTCAAAAGGTTTCACCAAATATCCATTTGGTTTTACAGTTTTAGCATTTTCAACAGTAGCACGGTCGGAGTTCGATGTTACAAAAATGAAAGGAATATCGTAGTTCTCTCTAATATGTTTACCCAAGTCAATACCCGTTTTATCTGAAGCTAAAATGATATCAATAAGAACTAAATCTACCTGTTGGGTTTTTAAAACTTCAACAGCCTGCTCGTAAACAATTACGTTATCAACAATTTCATATCCTATTTCCTCTAGCATAGACTGCATATCATCTGCTATGATAACATTATCCTCAACAATTAGAATTTTTATGGGTTGTTCCAAGGCTTAAAATGGTTTGTGGGTTATACTCAAAATTACAAAAAATAATAATAACTAATAAAAAACAATAGTGCGATAAAAAAGGTACTTAATGCCAGTTTTTTAAGCTCGGGATCAAGTTCTGCCTCGTTTAAAGTTACCGCTACTTTTCTCATATGAAACAACACCGGCACATAGCCGATAAGACATACATAACGTAACTGTGATGCATTTGTTGTAAATAAATACCAAAACAGGCATAATACTGAAATTATAAGCAGCGAATAATGGTACTTTTTTGCTTTAGACAAACCCATCTTAACCACCATTGTATTTTTACCTACCGCAGTATCAGATTTTATGTCTCTCATATTGTTGAGATTAAGAACTCCAACACTTAATAAACCCATAGCGATTGCTGGTAGTATTGCCATAAGAGGAATAGATTTCAGAAATAAAAACAATGATCCTAAGACACTTACTAATCCGAAGAAAATAAAAACAAAAATATCTCCTAATCCATTATAACCATAGGCAGATTTGCCTACTGTGTATTTAATTGCCGCCCAAATAGCGAAACCACCTAGACCTAAAAATAAAAGAGGATATAAAATGTCGTTCAACCCAAAAGAGGTTAGAATTAACAGGACAATTAAAATGGCATTAATAACGATACTGATATAAATACCATTCTTTAACTGTACTGCAGTCAAGAGTCCGCTTTGCAGTGCTCGTTTTGGCCCTACTCTATCATCACCGTCAGTACCCTTAACTCCATCGCCATAATCATTGGCGAAATTAGAAGTCACCTGTAAACCAATAGTCGTTAGAATAGCCAGGATAAAAATGCTAATATTAGTGGCATCATAATATTCTGCAATAGCAGTTCCTACAAGAATACCTGAAATTGATAAGGGAAGCGTTCTAAGTCTCGCTGCATTAAGCCAAGCTTTAACTTTTGTCACTAAAAAGGATCTTCTATTTGAATTCTTTTTCCGTCTTGGTAAGAGGCTACAAAGGCATCACCGAAGCCAATATCTACCAACTGTTTTCTAAAAGATTGTGCTTCTTCTAAAGTTTCAAAATTACCTAGAGAGTAAGAATAAAAAGGATTGGTTTTAACAAATAGTGTGTTGGTAAGTGCTTCAGAAGCTAAAGTTACATTATTATCAACAAAGGATTTAACCTGTACAGAATATATTTTCTCTTTTTGTAAAAATTCTTTAGCCAAGTAAAATTCCTTAACCAAGCTTAATTCTTCGTTCTGTTCTTTTAAATTTTCTAAACGAGTTCTAATAGCATCAACACTGTCAATAGATGTCAAAACTAAATCGTTAGAAGCTTTTCTATTGAAACCTCCTGAACTTGACAAACCTGCTGTAAAAGATGTAAAAGCCAAACCACCAATTAAAAAAAGACCAGTAATACCAGCTAAAATATTACGCTGAATCTTACTCTTCTTTAATTCTTTGTTTTTGAACTTTATCTGATCCAATAAACGCTCATTGATAATTTGCGCTTTATCGACGTCTTTATGTAATTCTAATAAATCGCTTTCTTCTATAAAAGGCATATACAGGGGTAATTTTTAAGCTTAAAACCTAAATGTAAGTCAAATATTGTTAATAACTTTTCAATTAATGTAAAAATTAAATTAAATGTAATTTATCGCAATAAACATGGTGTTTTTTTATGATATTCGGTTGAAAATCAAATATATAAGAATTTTCTTACTTTTAATTAGTTATTCATCTAATAAACTAATACCGTCAGATTCAATCTTAATTTTTCTTTCTTTATACAGAGTACCCAAACCTTTTTTAAACGTCTTTTTACTCATTTGAAAAATATCTCTAATCTCCTCTGGAGCAGATTTATCGTGTAAGCCTAAAAAGCCACCACTCTCTACCAGTACTTCATATATTTTATTGGCTGCAGGCTCCAAAACCTTAGAACCAAGAGGTTGTAATGAGATATCTAACTTATTGTCTTTTCTAATGGTCTTTATACAACCAGGTATTACATCGCCAATATTAATTGGTTTAAATACTTCATTAAAATAAACTAGACCTTTATGTTTTTCATTCACAATAACTTCCCAACCTAAATCGGTTTGTCTCGTAACCACCAAATCTACCTGCTCCCATTCTTTAAGATCTATGCTATCATTACTTAAGAATCTATCTAATTTGTTCGAAGCCACCAATCTACCTGAACGATCATCTAAATAACAGTGTACCACATACCACTGTCCTTCTTTCATCTTTACACGTTGCTCTCTAAAAGGAACCAAAAGATGCTTTTCAAGACCCCATTGCATAAAAGCACCAAATTCATTTACTTCGGCCACCTGCAATAACCTGAATTCTCCCAGCATAATATCTGGTTCTAAGGTAGTTGCAACCGGTCTTTCATCATAATCCAAATAACAAAAAACTGTTATTTTAGCTCCAATTTCGTATTCGGCAGGTACATATTTATTTGGTAACAAAACATCATTTCCTTCTTCATCACCTAAAAAAAGACCAACACTGGTATCTCTTAATATCTCAAGATTGTTTTTACGTCCTAATTCTATCATGTTGCAAAATTACATTTTTAAATATTAAAAATCTTCACGTAAAAAAAAAAGACCGTTACCAAAATGGTAACGGTCTTTAAAATATTTGACACCTGACTATTTATCGTAAACAGATGCTTTTTTGAAATGTTGACAAAGCTTGTAATAGATAACCGCTCTATGCTTATTTCTGTTAGAAGAACCATACTTGTCCATAACAGTTTTAATAGCATCATCTAATTTAGAATCATCGGCAAGACCTAATTTTTTGATCAAGTAATTATTCCTTACAGTATCCAATTCCTTTTGATCACTACCAGATACTTTTGAAGCATCGATATTGTAAATTGATGGTCCTAAACCAACGGTTACTTTTTTAAGCAAGTCCATATCTGCATTTTCACCAAATTTATCTTTGATGTCCGCAGCATACTTTTCGATTAAATCGTCTCTTTTACTCATGTTAAATGTATAATTAATGGTTAATACACCCCTAAGATATGAAACGAAAATAATCAATCAAAATTTTATCGTTCTTTAATGCAGGCGTAGTAATTTCCAGTAATTGCGGACGACTCGAATCTTTGAAAAAGTTGCTTAGTTCATTTTTGAGTTCTTCGGATGATTTTGCCTTTCTGTAACCCAATCCGTACATGTTACAAAGATGCTCAGCAGTTAAAGTATGCCTTGTCTCAAAATAAGTCTCAAAAACATCTGAGTTTTCTTTCCCTGGAAGTATTCTAAAAATACCACCACCATTATTATTTATAACGATGATTCTAAAATTGCTCTTAATGTAGTTATTCCATAATGCATTGCTATCATAAAAAAAACTAAGATCACCCGTAATAAAAAGTGTAGGCGAACTACTACCTAAAGAAGCACCTATTGCTGTAGAAGTACTACCGTCAATACCACTTGTACCTCTATTACAAAAGGCTTTTAATGTAGTATTAACATTAAATAATTGAGTATATCTAATTGTAGAACTATTAGCCAACTGCAACATATAATCATTAGGTACAGATTTCAGTATTTGGTTGAAGGCCAAGAAATCTGAAAAAGAAATCTCTTTTAAATATAAATCTCTTTTTAGTTCATATTTCTGTTTTACTTGATTCCAGATTTGAAAGTAATCACTATTAGAAAGCGTTGAATCTGCATACATCTTATCAAAAAAAGCATTTACAGAAACTTTAATATGCTCTTCTAGACAGAAAAAAGTATCGTTTGCTTGATTACTACCAATATGCCAATGGTGTTCTGGTGTGTAATTTCTTAAAAATGCTTTTACTTTTTTAGAAACAATTAAACCACCAAAAGTAATCAACACATCAGGTTTCAATTGATTGAATTGTTCAACTATATTCTCATGCATCTCAATAGGAGCAATTAGCGAATCTATGCTATTGAAAAAATTAGGATGATGTATGTTTGATGTTGTCTCTGTCAAAACCAAAACACTAGGGTCATTAGCCAAATATTCTAAAATATAATCTTTAACTATATTTGGAGTGCTCACCCCTACCAAAACCATTTTTCGAAAAGATTTTTTCCAAATACTTTTATGTTGCTCTAAATTCGGGTTATTTATTTTCTCGACGGAAATAGCATCTAAACTCGGTGATACTATATTTTCGGTTAACGTATTATACAAAGGCTCTTCAAAAGGAGCATTAATATGGACCGGATGGTTTAAATTCATTGCTAATTCAAAAGCATGATTTAACTCATCATCGTTATAATTTTGAACTTCTTGCTGAACATCATCAACATTCTCATCTAAAATCCATTCTGGTTTATAATGTAAAACCTTTTCTGTTGCGTGACTTACATCTTGTTTTAAATTAGCAGAATATCCAATATGATTCTTAAATACGTTCTGTTGATTAATAGTTTGTCCATCTCCTATCCCTAATTTATAAATAGGTCTATCTGCTGAAATAACTACAAGTGGAATGTTGCTAAAATAAGCTTCCGCTACAGCGGGGTAATAATTTAAAAGCGCACTACCAGATGTACATAAGACCACTACAGGAACTTGTAATTGTTGCGCCATACCTAATGCAAAAAAAGCAGCACAACGCTCATCGACAATACTGTAACAATTAAAAAACGGATTCTCTGCAAAGGCTATTGTTAACGGTGCATTTCTTGAACCTGGCGATATAACAATATTAGAAATATTCTTTGCCTGGCAATGTTGAATAATAGATTGTGCGGTAGGTATAGCGGAGTATTTCATGTAGTTCAAAAATACGACCAATGCGTGTTATTACCCAAAAGTTGAATACTTAATTACTATTCAATATACGTAACATAGTGTTACTCTTTAAAGTGGTTTCATCCCATTCACTCTCTGGGACAGAATCACTTGTAATTCCCCCACCGACATAAATAGAAACTTTATCTTTTTGTAATTGCATACAACGTAGATTCACAAAAAGCTCCGAAGTATTGGTCACACTTCGGTAAGCGCTATTCTCTTGATTTCTTCGATTTCTATTTCTTGACAATTCAGATTTTACATTTAATTCACCTAAAAAACCTGTGTAAAAAGAACGATCGTAAAGTTCGTTGTTCAAAATAAACTCTTTAGCTTTCTGCAAAGGACTTCCACATACTGCCGGTGTTGGGTGTAATGCTTTCAAAACATCACCAAATTGGTTAGGAGAAAAAGTACCTTTCATTTCTGTTCTAAGATGCCAAAGCTGACCAGCTTTAATAGATTCTCGTTCCAAACTTCTTATAGAAACAACTTTATCTTTCAAAGCCTCAACTATATAATCGGTTACCAACTGCTGCTCGTTTATTTCTTTTTTAGACCATTGAGGTTCTTTAGAATCTATCGAATTTTGGGTGCCGGCCAAGGACATTGTAGTGAATTGCGAACCATTACTCTTAACCAATATTTCTGGTGTTGCCCCCATCCAAGTACCAATTTCAGGATGATGCCAGAAATAACAAAAAGCTTTTGGGTATTCCTTTAAGAGTCTTTTGAAGGTTTCATTATAATCATCGTTAAAATCAACTTCAATTTCCCTTGACAAGACGACTTTATTAATTACTCTGTCGTTTATTTTATCTAAAGCATTCGCTATCAAGTCCAGATATCTAGCCTTTTCAATAACATCAAGAGGTATAGAGTTTATATCCTTAACGACCATGTTATCTTCAATTGTAACCAACTCCTTTTGAATACTGTCCATCTTCAAAAGAATAGCACCTGAGTTTAAATCGAAAGGGGCGAAAACAAATCCCTTTTCTGTAAAATCCTTAATTTTATGTACCTCATCATTTTTCTGAAAAACACCAATTAACTCATTTTTATTTGGTTTTCTATACAGAACAAAGGGTAACTGCCCTTTCAAGCATGTTGCAGCACGATTAAAAAGTTCTTGCATCATACTAACTTCTTGGTAAAGCTATTGTAGTTAATTTACAAAGAGAAATAAGTTCGTCTGCTTCGTTAGTAATTTTAATTTCCCATAACTGAGTGGTTCTACCCTTGTGCAATATTACAGCCTTAGCATAGACAAAACCATCTTTAACACTTTTTACATGGTTTGCAGAAATTTCAATACCTCTTACAAAAAACTTACTAGCATCTAAAAAAATATATGACGCCGCACTACCCACACTCTCTGCCAAAGCTACCATAGCCCCACCATGCAGAACACCATCTGGTTGATGCACTTTAATAGTTACTGGCATTTTGGCCAACAAGAAATCTTCACCAACATCTATATAGTCTATTTCTAAGGTTTCCATTAAGGTATTCTTAGAAGTTTCGTTACAAATCTTTAGAATTTTTTCTTTGTAGTCGTTCATCCTTTTTTTTGTAAAATTAAGCATTACATTACCAACTGAAAAGCTTGATTGAATTGTGCATACTATGGAAAACCAAATAAAAAATGTCACTTATAAAACTACTAACACTTATGAGACTTTAAATGAATTAAATAGCAACACAAAACACGTGTGGATAGTCTTCCATGGTATAGGTTTTTTAAGTCGGTTTTTTTTGAAATACTTTAATGATTTACCCAAAGAAGAAAATTACATAATTGCACCACAGGCACCTTCTAAGTATTATTTAAAAAATGAATATAAACATGTAGGTGCTAGTTGGTTGACCAAAGAAAATACAGCAATAGAAACAGAAAATCTATTTAATTATTTAGATGCTGTATTAGAAAATGAACCTCTTCCTGCTGATTGTGAAATCAATGTTTTTGGGTTTTCGCAAGGTGTATCTATTGCAATGCGCTATTTGGCATATTCTCAATTAATTTGTTCTAAATTAGTTATTTACGCAGGCGGAATTCCAAAGGAATTAAAGAAGACCGATTTCAGCTATCTTCAAAATAAAACAGAAATAATATCTATAATAGGTAATCAGGACGAATACCTTACTCCAGAACGATTAGAAGATGAGAACAGAAAGCTTAACGCACTCTTTGGAGATAATGTTCAGCATATAAATTTTAATGGCGCACACGAAGTAAGAACGGAAATCATTAATCAATTGGCATTATGAAAAACGATATAACTCTAGAGAATGAAAGGGTAAAATTAAGTCCCCTTGCATTAGATAATTTTGAACAACTTATTCCTATTGCTTCACAAGAGAAATTGGTTCAATTTTCACCTTCGAACATAGAAACCCCAAGTAGTTTAAAAAGTTACGTGGAGACTGCATTACAGCAATTACAAGCCAGTACTAGCATACCATTTATTATATATGATAAGCTTCATGAAAAACATGCAGGGTGTACACGTTACATGAATATGAATCTTAAAAATAAAGTACTTCATATTGGTTCTACTTGGATTGGTCGAGAATTTCAAAGCACCGGGTTAAATACCCAAATGAAAAAATTAATGCTTGACTATGCCTTTAACATCTTGAATTTTGAAAAAGTGGAATTTCGAATAGACGAACGTAATATTGCGTCAAGAAAAGCTGTAGAGAAATTAGGATGTACTTTAGAAGGTATTCTACGTAAAGATGTTTACTTATTAGATGGTTTTAAAAGAAATACTTGCTGCTATGGATTACTCCGTGAAGAATGGATAAATAAAGATCAATAAAATTACTCCTCAATAACTTTAGTCTCTTTAGGGTAGTAAGTGATTTTTCTAGTTGTATACGTATTATCGGGAATAACAATCTGTTTTATCCAATTACCTTCTACTTCTTTATCATATTGGTATACATACTCTTTCCTTATAATACCAGCACCTCTTTTAGCTACCTCAGCTATTAGCATACCATTATCATCATACTCATAACTAGTACGTGTGGTAGGCTCAAATTTATTTGCCTGAATATTAAATTCAAACTCTTGTTGTGCCATTAATTTTCCGTCCAAGCTAAATACTTCTTCAAAGGCATAACTCTCCTCACCTTTCAAATACTCTTTAGTCAATACAATTTTTTGAACTGGTTTATTATTTGGTTTTTGAGTAGACGTACGAATAGATTTTAGTGGTACTTCATTAATCATATAAGTAACCGTATTCTCACCTTTAAACTTCTTATGTTCTATTAGTGTAAGATCGGTACCGTCATTATTAGTTCTTTTAATACTGATTAAATCACCAAACTCATCATAGCCATAAATATACTCATCTAAAAACTCTTTATCATATGAAAAAATTCGTTCTTCTATTTTGATATTATCAGTAGAATCAATTTCATAAAAATGGGCTATTGACGTACTAGAATCGAAGGCATTATTTCTATAAGATTCTGAACGTTTTTCAATTAACTCACCATTACTATACTTGTAATGTACAGCATCATAGTCTTGAGCATTGTATCTAGTAACAGCCTTAGTTAAAAATCCTTTTTTATTAAAGTCATATTCTTCTTTACCATAATCGGTACTTACCAAACAGAATTTAACTTCCCCCTTTAAATCAAAATCTTCAAGAGTAAAAATCTGAATTTCTTGCCCCTGTATAGTCCCTACTGTAACTACTAAAGTTAAAAAAAATGCCTGTAAGTATTTATTGATCATACTGCAAAATTACTTTAATAATACTGGGTTAAAAAAAAATTACCCTAAAAGTAAAAAGGGACGGTAAATACCGTCCCTTTTCTATAACAAATTAAAGTAATAATTATTTAACTTCTTCGAAGTCTACGTCTTCAACGTTATCACCTTCAGAAGCACCACCGTCAGCAGTTGGCTCTCCTTGAGGAGCACCACCTTGTGCATCAGCTTGCGCTTTATACATTTCTTCAGATGCTACTTTCCAAGCTTCGTTGATTTTATCTAAAGCTGGAGAAATAACTGCAAGGTCTTTACTTTCGTAAGCTGCCTTTAATTCTGCCAAAGCATCTTCAATTGGTTTTTTCTTATCATCAGATAATTTATCACCAAATTCAGTTAATTGCTTTTCAGTCTGGAAAATCATTCCATCAGCCTCATTCAACTTATCAGCAGTTTCTTTCGCTTTTTTGTCAGACTCTGCATTAGCTTCTGCCTCTGCTTTCATCTTCTTGATTTCCTCATCAGTTAAACCTGAAGAAGCTTCAATACGAATATCTTGCGACTTGTTAGTTGCTTTATCTGTAGCAGATACTTTAATAATACCATTTGCATCAATATCAAAAGTAACTTCGATTTGAGGGGTTCCTCTTTGTGATGGTGGGATACCATCTAAATGGAAACGTCCAATAGTTTTATTATCTGGTGCCATTGGTCTTTCACCTTGTAACACGTGAATCTCAACAGATGGCTGATTATCAGCAGCAGTAGAGAATACTTGCGATTTCTTTGTTGGAATTGTAGTATTTGACTCAATCAATTTTGTCAATACACCACCCATTGTTTCAATACCCAAAGAAAGAGGTGTAACGTCTAATAACAATACATCTTTTACATCTCCAGTTAATACACCACCTTGTATTGCAGCACCTACAGCTACAACCTCATCTGGGTTAACTCCTTTTGAAGGCTTCTTACCGAAGAATTTCTCAACAGCTTCTTGTACTGCTGGTATTCTAGTAGAACCACCAACTAAGATAATTTCATCAATATCGCTATTTGTAAGACCTGCAGCTTTCATTGCACTTGCACATGGCTCTATTGTTCTTTTTACTAAATCAGCAATTAATTGCTCGAATTTTGATCTTGTCAAAGTTCTTACTAAGTGCTTAGGTCCAGAAGCAGTTGCAGTTACATACGGCAAATTAATTTCTGTTTGAGCTGAAGATGATAATTCAATCTTAGCTTTTTCAGCAGCTTCACGTAAACGTTGAAGAGCCATAGCATCTTTTCTAAGATCCATATCTTCTTCAGATTTGAACTCATCAGCTAACCAATCAATAATTTTTTGATCAACGTCATCACCACCTAAGTGAGTATCACCATCAGTAGCTAGTACTTCAAATACACCATCACCTAATTCTAAGATAGAAACATCATGTGTACCTCCACCAAAATCAAATACTACAATTTTTTGCTCGGTATCTTTCTTATCCATACCGTACGCCAAAGATGCAGATGTAGGCTCGTTGATAATACGCTCAACAGTTAAACCTGCAATCTCACCAGCTTCTTTAGTCGCTTGTCTTTGAGAATCATTAAAGTAAGCTGGTACTGTAATTACCGCACGAGTTACTTCTTGTCCTAAATAATCTTCAGCAGTTTTCTTCATTTTCTGAAGAATCATCGCTGATAATTCTTGTGGAGAATATAAACGACCATCGATATCTACTCTTGGTGTATCGTTATCTCCTTTTACTACTTTATAAGGAACTCTTTCAGCTTCTTTACTTGATTCTGAATATTTGTTACCCATAAACCTTTTAATAGAATAAATGGTTTTTTCTGGGTTAGTAACCGCTTGTCTTTTTGCTGGGTCACCTACCTTGATTTCTCCACCTTCAACGAAAGCAATCACTGATGGTGTTGTTCTTTTTCCTTCTGCATTCGGAATTACTACTGGCTCGTTACCTTCCATAACTGAAACACAGGAGTTGGTAGTACCCAAATCTATTCCAATAATCTTACTCATTATTATATGTTTTAAATTAAGTGCTTTATTTTACAATCGATTTGTAAATGACAAACAATATGCCAAGCAAGAAAAACTGACATGATGTCATTATTATCATTTATATCTCTAGAAATATGCCAATTTTGTTTGATAAAAGGTTAGTGAAACATTGTACCTTAGCCTACAAAATACATAAGGTTTGGAGATAGAAAGTATTAGTGTTTTTGATATGTTAAAGATTGGCGTGGGTCCTTCTAGCTCACATACTCTTGGACCTTGGCGTGCCGCCGAAAGATGGTTGGCGCGTTTGAATTCCAAAAACAATCTTGAGAAAGTTGAAGAAGTAGAAGTTCACTTATACGGCTCTTTATCTTTAACTGGTAAAGGACATGCCACTGACTATGCGGTAATGTTGGGCTTATTGGGCGCCGATCCAGAGTTAATACCAATAGACTCTATCGACTCTTTAATTAACACCATAAAGAATGAGCATGTTTTACATTTAGATGGCATTTATAAAATTACTTTCGATCCAAAAAAACATATCATTTTCAATCGAAAATTTCTCCCCTTCCATGCCAACGGATTAAGATTTCAAGCAAAACTAAAGTCTGGTAAAAAGATTTCTAAAACTTATTATTCCATTGGTGGCGGATTTGTAATTAGTGAGGAACGAAAAAATGCCAAACGCAAAGTTGACATGTTTAACAAGTTCCCTTTTCCTGTACAAAAAGGAACCGAACTATTAGATTTCTGTAAAAAAGAAAGCTTAATGATATCGGAACTAGTACTGGAGAACGAAAAGTCTTTGCGAGATGATAAGACAATTGACCACGAATTAAAGAGAATTTGGAATACCATGTTAGAATGCATGTATACGGGTTGCCATACAGAGGGAACTTTACCTGGCGGATTAAATGTTAAACGCAGGGCATTTGAAATGCACAACAAACTAAAAAGTGATATCCCCTACTCTACTCCCGAAGAATGGTTGCAGACCATTCGCCAAACCGAAGTAAAATTTAGACAGATTTTACAATGGGTAAGTTGTTTCGCACTTAGTGTCAATGAAGTGAACGCATCGTTGGGCCGTGTTGTAACCGCCCCTACAAATGGTAGCGCAGGTGTAATACCATCTGTATTAATGTATTATATGGTCATTGAAAATCATGCGGGTAATTTTGAGCATGTAAAACAATTTCTACTTGTTGCAGGAGAGATTGGTAGTATTTTCAAAAAAGGAGCTACAATTTCTGCCGCTATGGGTGGATGTCAAGCTGAAATCGGCGTATCATCTGCAATGGCAGCGGGTGCCCTTACAGAACTATTGGGCGGCACACCAGAACAAGTACTTATGGCAGCAGAAATTGCCATGGAACATCACTTAGGTCTTACCTGCGACCCTATCGGAGGTTTAGTCCAGATACCATGTATAGAACGAAATTCTATGGGTGCCATAAAAGCAATTAACGCCGCAGAACTGGCTTTAGGGTCAGACCCATCTGCAGCAAAAGTGCCATTAGATAAAGTGGTGCAAACCATGTGGGAAACCGCAAAAGATATGAGCTCTAAATACAAAGAAACTTCTGAAGGAGGGTTAGCTGTTGGTGTTTATCTAAGTGACTGCTAGTTCTATTTCAGATTTCAACAACCTTTTATGTAATAGTCATTTATAGGGCCGTCTTATAATAAACTATAATTCCGCTAAATTTAATTTATGAAAAACCTGATTTCTGAAAGGGTAGCAGATTTTATTAAAAATTACCCCCCTTTTAATGTCCTGGATAGTAAATCATTATTTCAGTTAGCAGAGCAAGTCCTTATAGTTTATAAAGAAAAGAACAGCATTATTTTTTCTGTAGATGAAAGTCAGCATTCTCACTTTTACTTAGTACATAAAGGTGCTGTAACATTAAGCAATCCTGCTACCTCGAACATTCTCGATTTTTGTGACGAGGGAGATATTTTTGGTCTACGCCCACTTTTTGCTAATGAAAATTATAAGTTGGAAGCTAGAGCGCATGAAGAATCTATTCTTTACGGAATTCCTATTGATATTTTTAGACCTATAGCAAAAGAGAACGAAGAGGTAACTGTTTTTTTAATGGAGAGCTTTGCCTCAAACACTCGTAATCCTTATGCAAAAAACCAAAAAGGACAACTCTATGAAAGTGATGATAACGAAACTATTAGCAATGAGGTAATAATCCCTGATTTACAATTAGCCAGCTACTCAAAAAAATTAGTGACTTGTTCTACTAGAACAACCATACAAAAGGCTGCTGAAATAATGACCAAAAGACAAATTGGGTCCATTCTAGTAATCAGAAAAGATTTACCTGTAGGCATTATAACCGACAAAGATTTTAGAAACAAAGTTATATCTGGTAAGCAACCAATTACCGCCACGGTTAAATCTATAATGACTACGCCCGTAATTACTTACCCAAAGAATCTTACGATTACACAAGCACAAATGGCAATGATGAAAAGTAACATCAGTCATTTGGTCATAACGGAAGACGGCACACCTAATTCTGCTGCATTAGGTATTTTATCTAAGCATGATGTTATGGTTTCTTTGGGTGACAACCCTGCCGTACTAGTAAAAGCTATTAAGCGTACGTCAAAAATTAAAAAAATAAAGCAGCTCAGAAAAAGTGTCATGGTACTTTTGACCGGGTACTTAGAACAAAATATTCCTTTAGGATTAATTGCTAAAATTATCTCTGAACTAAACGATACCTGTATTAAGCAAGTTGTTGAAATTTCTATCGCAAAAATGGACACTCCGCCGCCTGCAAAATTTGCATGGCTAGCACTAGGTAGCCAAGGCAGAAGTGAGCAACTATTGCACACCGATCAAGATAATGCCTTGGTATTTGAAGATGTTCCCGAAGAAGATTTACCCAAGACCACTACTTATTTTTTAAATCTTTCCAAGCATATAACTAAAGCACTAAATACAATCGGATACGAATACTGCCCAGCAGATATGATGGCCTCCAATCCAAAATGGTGCTTAAGCTTACAAGAATGGAAAAACAAGTTATCGTATTGGATTGGAAACCCAGGACCAAACGAAGTATTAATGTCTTCTATTTTTTTCGATTATAGTTTAGCATATGGCGAACGTAATCTATTGGATAACATGTCTGAACACATATTTAGAACCGTTGAAAAATACCCTGTTTTCTTAGTGCATTTAGCAAACGGAGCATTACAGAGTCCTTCACCTACAGGATTTTTTAGACAATTTGTTGTAGAACAAGACGGACAACACAAAGATTCTTTTGACCTGAAAAGCAGAGCATTAAGACCGCTAATAGATGCTGCTAGGGTTTTGATACTATCGCATTCTGTTAAGGCAATTAGCAACACATGGGAAAGATATGAGAAGTTAGCAGAACTTGAACCCAATAACCAAGAGTTGTATTTGGCTTGTTCTTATGCCACCAAGGCATTATTAAAATTTAGAACACGACAAGGGTTAGCTAATCATGATTCAGGAAGGTTTATTCAACTAGATCAATTGAGTAAGCAAGAAAAAATGAAATTAAAGCGCACCTTTAAAGCAATTAAAGAAATTCAAGAATTGATTACACTTCGTTTTAAGGTTACTAATATTTTAGGGTAATGGGACTATTTAAAAAAACACCTAAGAACTTACCGGAATACTGGTCTAAATATGAGAGCCTTTTTAAGGATCCACAGAGTAAAAATTTTGACGAATTAATTTTTGTTGTTCTTGATACCGAAACAACAGGTTTTAGTTTTGAAGATGATAGAATATTATCTATTGGAGCTGTAAAAATCAAAAAAGAAACCATTTCTGTACAGGACGTTTTTGATATATACTTGACACAAGAAAAATTTAACAAAGAAACAGTTCATGTACACGGACTCTTAAAAAACGGGCAAAGAGAATGTATCAGTGAAATTTTGGCACTTGAGAAATTTCTAGAATATGTCGGTAATGCTATCATAGTAGCCCACCATGCAGGCTTTGATATGGGAATGCTTAATACTGCACTTGTAAGGCATGGGTTACCTAAATTAAAAAACACTGTATTGGATACAAGTGTTATTTATAAGAAGACACTAATTAAATCTTATTTAGTTCAACCTAAACCCAGCTATACTTTAGACGAATTAGCAGAGAAATTTTCCATCTCTAAAAAAGATAGGCATACAGCTTTGGGTGATGCCTATATCACTGCAGTTGCCTTCTTAAAAATAATATCAAGGTTAAAGGAGAAGAAAAACTTCTCCCTTAAATCCTTAATTAGATAGTCCTTAAAGGCTTTCCAAATAATTTAACACGTTTCTATTGATACGGTCGTTTATATGGGTAGTATCTGCCTTTACAAAAGGCTCGCCTGTAATGTGCTCATAAAGCTCAATGTAACGCTCAGATACAGATTCTATATATTCATCTGTCATATGCGGTATGGTCTGCCCTTCTAATCCTTGAAAATCATTAGCTATCAACCATTGTCTTACAAACTCTTTAGAAAGTTGCTTCTGTGTTTCATTTGTATTCTGCCTTTCTTGATATCCTTCAGAATAAAAATATCTAGAAGAATCCGGAGTATGTATTTCGTCTATCAGTACAATTTTGCCTTCCTTAGTTTTTCCGAATTCATATTTTGTATCTACCAAAATTAATCCTCTTTTTGCAGCTATTTCAGTACCTCTTTCAAAAAGAGCGTAAGTATATTTTTCAAGGATAGCATAATCTTCTGCAGATACTATTCCTTTACTTAAAATATCTTCTTTTGAAATATCCTCATCATGATCTCCCATTTCTGCTTTTGTAGCAGGGGTTATAATTGGATTCGGGAATTTATCATTTTCCTTCATTCCATCCGGCATAGCTACACCACAAAGCATTCTTTTTCCAGCTTTATACTCTCTAGATGCGTGTCCAGACATGTACCCACGTATAACCATTTCAATTTTAAAAGGTTCACAAGCAACGCCTACAGCCACATTTGGATCGGGAGTTGCAGTTAACCAATTAGGTACAATATCTTCTGTAGAAGCCATCATCTGTGTTGCAATCTGATTTAGAATTTGACCTTTATAAGGAATTCCTTTAGGCATAACTACATCAAAAGCAGACAACCTATCAGTAGCCACCATCACCAACATATCGTTATCAAGTGTATATACAGACCTTACTTTGCCTTTGTAGACATTTTTTTGACCTGGGAAATTAAATTCTGTTTCGTAAATAGTATTGTTCGACATGTATTTTATTAATTGTGGTGTTCAATAGTTTTATAAGCTTCTATTACTTTTTTAACAAGCTTATGGCGAATTACATCTTTATCATCAAGGTAGATTACTTCTATACCTTCAACATTCTGCAAAATTAACAAAGCCTCCTTTAATCCTGAAACTGTTCTACGTGGTAAATCAATCTGCCCAGGATCGCCAGTTATCAAAAATCTAGCATTTTTCCCCATTCTGGTAAGAAACATTTTCATTTGTGCGTGGGTCGTATTCTGTGCCTCATCTAAAATAACAAAGGCATTATCCAACGTTCTACCGCGCATAAATGCCATTGGGGCAATTTGTATAGTTCCATTCTCAATGTAATGCACCAATTTCTCAGCAGGTATCATGTCTCTTAACGCATCATACAATGGTTGCATGTAAGGATCTAATTTCTCTTTTAAATCGCCTGGTAAAAACCCTAAATTCTCACCAGCCTCTACAGCAGGTCTTGTCAATATGATTTTTTTTACTTGCTTCTCTTTTAATGCTTTCACAGCAAGAGCTACACCTGTATATGTTTTACCTGTACCAGCCGGTCCAATAGCAAAAACCATATCGTTCTTTTTAGATGCATCTACTAAACGTCTTTGGTTAGCAGTTTGGGCTTTAATTAACCTACCACTTACACCATGAACTAAGGTTTCTCCACTGTTCTTCGATGATTTAGATTCATCTTCCTCAGAACTTGTCAAGATTCTTTCAATGCTATTTTCGTCTAACTTATTATATTTTATGAAATGTTGGGTAAGCAAATCGAATCGTTTTTCAAACTCTACTAAAAGTTCTTCATCTCCAAACACTTTAATTTTATTACCACGGGCAACAATTTTCAGTTTTGGAAAATACTTTTTCAATAAATCAATATGTTCATTTTGCTGCCCAAAAAACTCTCTCGGGCTAATTTCGGTAAGTTCTAGAATTATCTCGTTCAAACAGTCAGTTTTATAATGATTTATAGTTAGCGAAGATTAATTTCTAATCGCTGTTTTTTTGTTTAATTTTGTATATCAAATTTAAGCAAATTTTAAGTTTGACTAACCAAAAACATATCAACATTGCTGTATGGCAATCATCACCCTAACAACAGATTTCGGATTAAAAGATCACTTTGTGGCCGTACTAAAAGGTTCCATATATAGTGAATTACCCGATGCTAAGATTGTTGATATATCGCATGACATCATGCCTTTCAACATTCAAGAGTGCGCGTATATTCTTTCTAATTCTTATAAAAGTTTCCCAAAAGGAACTATACATATTGTAGGTGTAGATTCTGAAGAAACACCCGACAACAAGCATGTAGTTGCACTTGTTAACGGTCATTATTTTATTAGCGCAAATACTGGTGTCATTGGACTAATTACCTCAGAAATGACTCCTGAAAAAGTGGTGGAAATTAATCTACCAGACTCCATTGCAAACTCATTTCCTGTTTTAAATGTGTTCATTCAAGTTGCGTGTCATATTGCTCGTGGAGGTACCTTAGAAATTGTTGGTAAACCATATACCGAATTAAATGATCTTAGAGAATTTGCTCCTAGAATTGTAGAAGATGGTAAAAAGATTATTGGTAGCGTTATCTATATAGACAACTATGGTAATGTCATTACTAATATTCGTAAAAACCTATTTGACGCCTACCGGAAAGACCGAAACTATACACTTTTAGTTCGCAATCATAAGATTACAACGATACATAAAGCGTACAACGACTTTATAGATTATAGTTTGGAAAAAAACCAACGAAAAAGTGCAGGTGACCTATTAGCCATATTCAATTCTTCTGACTATATTGAGTTGGCTATTTATAAAAGTAATCTGACTACTGTAGGTGGTGCATCTACCCTATTAGGATTGGATTATAGAGACACCATTATGGTCGATTTTGAATAAATTAAAAAAGTAAATTATTGAGTTTATAAATTGAAACAACAGTTCTACAAAAGAAAACAAAAGTTAATAACTATTTTTTAGAACTAATATTGACAGACTTTAACTAGTAAAACCTAGTATTACACATCACCTTTAGTGCATAGAAACTGTTAATAAGTTTGTTTCCTTAAAAAGACCAATTAAAATATCTTTGTTGGTAACTAAAACTGCCAACGATTAGGAGTTTAAACCTATTGTTCTTGATTAGCTCATGAATAATATCAATAAAATTAAAAGAATGAAATTTATAGTTTCAAGTACCTATTTACTAAAACAACTTCAAATTTTAGGAGGTGTTATCAACAACAGTAATACGTTACCAATATTAGATAATTTCCTATTCGATTTGCAAAAGGATAAACTAACGGTATCTGCCTCTGACTTGGAAACAACGATGAGTTCGGTTATTAAAGTTGATTCTGACAACGAAGGTACCATAGCTGTACCGGCAAGATTGCTTTTAGAAACTTTGAAAACTTTTCCTGAGCAACCACTAACATTTGTTGTTGAGGATAACAATACAGTAGAAATTAGTTCTAACCATGGTAAATATGCTCTTGCATATGCAGATGGTGCAGAGTTTCCAAAAGCGGTTGAATTATCTAGCCCAAGTTCTACAACACTACTTGGAGATATTTTAGCCACTGCAATTAACAAAACAATTTTTGCTGCCGGTAACGATGATTTAAGACCCGTAATGAGCGGTGTCTTTTTCCAATTCTCTCCAGAGAATTTAACATTCGTTGCTACAGATGCGCATAAATTAGTAAAATATCAACGTACAGATGTTAGAGCATCTCAAGTTGCTGAATTTATTATGCCTAAAAAACCCTTAACCTTGTTAAAAGGAATATTGGCAGGTAGTGAGTCAGATGTACTTATAGAATACAATGAAAGCAATGCTAAATTCAGTTTTGAAGAAACTGAATTAATTTGTAGACTAATTGATGGTAAGTACCCTAATTATGAAGCGGTAATACCAAAAGAGAATCCTAATAAGCTTACAATAGCTAGAAATCAGTTTTTGAGTTCAGTTAGAAGGGTTTCTATTTTCTCTAACAAAACAACACATCAAATTCGTTTAAAAATAGCTGGCGCTGAATTGAATATTTCTGCAGAAGATCTAGATTATTCAAATAAGGCAGAAGAGCGATTAACTTGTTCTTACCAGGGCGATGATATGCAAATAGGTTTCAACTCAAGATTCTTAACAGAAATGCTAAACAATTTAAATTCTGATGAAGTTTCTTTAGAAATGAGTTTACCAAACCGTGCAGGTATCCTTACTCCTACTGATGGTTTAGATGAAGGTGAATATGTTACAATGTTGGTAATGCCTGTTATGCTTAACAGTTAGAATAATTTTGATTGAATCAGTTGATTTAGTTTATCGACTGATTCATTCTATTTCATGTATGAAAGACATCTTATTATTCGGGTTCTTACTTATCACATCTTTAGCAAGCTCATGCTGAGTTTCAAAATCTAACAAATTTGAACCCTTACAAATACCATACGAATAATGGTATCTTAATAATTCTATATCTGAATCTGATAGTATTTTAACTTCCTCAAAACATTTAGAAAAATAGCTTGTACAAGGAAAATTTGATTGAAGTCTAAAATAACCTAAACTTTGAAAAAATCTCCATTTTAAAAGCTCAACTCTGGTTGAAGGGTTGACTTTATCCTTATCGATTTTTAAAAATGTATTTGTAAGCTGGTTGTTACGATTCCAATATGTGTAAAATCCTTCATTTTTAGTTGACATATCAGGTGAATATTCATTATTATTATCAGCGTCTTTATAATAAATAATAAAATTTGATTCACCAATTGATTTAACAAATTCAATTTTTAATGAATCAACTTTATCTTCTAAGCGTATTGCGAAATCCTTAAGAGCATTTCTATCAACAAAATCAACAATCTCATTAAAATATATTCTTAATGGTTCTTTCCAATATCTCATTCTATTCGGATTCTCTTGAGACAAATATTTATCTTTATTGAAAACTACATTCTTATATGTAATTAAAAATAAAGAATCCTTTACTTCATAAGGCACTGTTACCGTCTTCCTCTTACCAAAAGGTACCTTTTCCAGTTGTACCAAAGTATCTTTACCATTGACAATAAACCCTACAGAATCAGCTTTGAAATTAGAATCAGCTTTAAGTTCTCTATAGGCTTCTAATGGAATTGTAATTTTTGAATCTACCAGAGTTCTAGACACAGTATCCTGAGACAAACAAACCTGAATTGACAGAAAAAGTATAAATAAAAAATATTTCATACAATGAATATATTAAAAACAATACAAAACTAAAAAAGGGTCAGTTATTTAACTGACCCTTTTTTTTGTTACTATATTTTTTTATGAGATAAACCGTATAGTTCCAAAATAACTTGGCGACTCTCCATTGCTGGCTTTTATTGCGTTAACCGCAGGCATTATTATAGATAACACACCGGCAAATATTAATAATAAAATACCGAGTCCGAATAATAAGATGCTGGGTATACCTATTATTATGTACAGGATTAAAGTAAGTTGAAAGTTGACGACAGATTTACCATGTTCTTCCATTCCTATAACAGAATCTTTAGTTGTTAACCAAATTACTAACGGCACAATTAATCCGCCAAATCCTGTTATAAAGTCTAAATATTGGGATAAATGTGTAATGACCAAAAGATTTAGATCTTCACGTATTACAACTGCGTTTTTATTTACTAGTTCCATTTTTTGATTGATTTAAGATGAATACTATAAATATGACGCAGAATACCTTTAAATGTTACAAATAGCGACGGTTATAATTTTCTGTTCAATTTCTTTAACTTCTCTTGCTCCTTCATAACCTTCATTTGGCTCTTAGCAACTTTATCCTCTATCTTCTGTATATCCACTGGAGAAAGTGTTCCTTTTAATTTTCCTTTTTCAAGTTGATTTTTCAGCTTTTCAATTTGTTTTCCCTCCTTAGAAATAGATTTTTCTTTTGAGTTAATTTGTTTCTTCAGCTTTTCTTCTTTCTTTTTGTCAGTAGCCTCTTTCTTTTCTTTTTTAGCTTCAGCTTCAGCTTTTTCCACCTGCTTTTTTACCTGCTCCATTTCCTTGTCTTGCGTCACGGTAATTTCACTTGACGATTCTTGAGTATCACTTTGGGCAATACCAGGTGAGCAAACAAACATAAACACTACTAATACAAATATTTTTTTCATTTTTTGATTACATTTTATAACAGGTAAAATTACTATATAATTGAATACTGAAAACAAAATGCATTTAAATTAAGAAAACTACAACAGTTAATAATTGATTATTTTTGCAAGATGAATCAAACAGATACCATAATAGCTTTAGCAACTCCAGCAGGCGCTGGAGCCATTGCAATTATTAGACTCTCTGGCCCAGAAGCTATTTCCATAGCTTCCAACCACTTCGAGTCTGTTTCTGGTAAAGTTCTTGAAAATCAAAAAAGCCATACTATTCATTTAGGATATATTAAGGATGGTAAAAATATATTAGACCAAGTACTTATCTCCATTTTCAAAAACCCTAATTCCTATACAGGTGATAATGTAATAGAGATATCTTGTCATGGTTCACCATACATTCAACAACAAATCATTCAATTATTTCTTAGAAATGGTTGTAGAACAGCTGATGCAGGAGAATTTACATTAAGGGCGTTTCTAAATGGAAAGATGGACCTTAGCCAAGCAGAAGCAGTAGCTGATTTAATTTCCAGTGATAATGCCGCTAGTCACCAAATTGCTGTGCAGCAAATGCGTGGCGGATTTAGCAATGAAATAAAGCAATTACGTACTGAGCTATTAAACTTTGCTTCTTTAATAGAATTAGAACTTGATTTCTCTGAAGAAGATGTAGAATTTGCCAATCGCACACAATTCAAAGAACTTTTAACCCGAATTCAAAAAGTACTACAAAGTTTAATTGATTCTTTTGCCGTTGGTAATGTAATTAAAAATGGAATACCTGTAGCTATTGTAGGAGAACCTAACGTTGGGAAATCAACTCTATTAAACGCATTTTTAAATGAAGAGCGTGCATTAGTTTCAGATATTGCAGGTACAACCCGTGACACTATAGAAGATGAAATATCTATTGGCGGAATTGGCTTTAGGTTTATAGACACAGCCGGCATTCGTGAAACAAAAGATGTTGTCGAAGGAATGGGTATTAAACGAACCTTTGAAAAAATTGAACAGGCTCAAGTTGTCCTTCTACTAGTTGATGGCTCAAAGCTTCTAGCTGATGATCAAAAACTAAAAAATATAGTAATAGATTTTGAAAAAATAAAGAATCAGAATCCGCAGAAACCTTTAGTCCTTTTGGTAAATAAATCGGATACACTTTCAGAATTAGATAAAGAGAAAATAGGAAAGCACCTAGATAGTGTTAAATACCTTTCTGCAAAAACAGGTGAAGGTGTAGAAGAACTTCAAAATAGTTTATTGGACTTTGTAAATACTGGCGCTCTACGAAATAACGAAACAATAGTAACCAATACACGTCACTATGATTCACTACTTAAATCTCTTGAAGAAATAGAGAAAGTACAATTTGCTATGAAAGAAAATATTTCTAGCGATTTAATGGCTATTGATGTTAAAGAAGCACTTTATCATTTAGGAGAAATCACAGGACAAGTAACAAATGATGAGTTACTAGGAAATATTTTTGCTAATTTTTGTATCGGAAAGTAAAAATTTGATTATCAAAAAACTTAAGTGTTTTTTTTAATGAATAGTAAATTATAAACTATTATCACCTCACGCAATTTGACTCCCTAAAAAGACTTCACAAAAGTAAAAATTTTCACAAATTATTATTTTTACAAAAAGCTCATTTCTAGTACCTTAACAGGAAAAATAGAGGGTTTATGAAATGGGATTCAAAATAAGATTATAGTTACATGTTTTGGTTTAGAAAACAATAATCTAATTAAAAAGCCTTTTTTTGAAACCTTACTATTAATAGAATAGTGTATAAAAATAAAATATTGTAGATACTTTTATTTCTTTCTAAAATATGTCATTGGGTTTTCTTATTACCAAAATTTTACACTGTTTTCCTAAAAGTTGTAGATGCAAATCGTAAATACCATTGTTAGGTTCTTTAACCATCTCTTAACCTTATTAAAACATTTGATCGCTCTTCTACATTTAGATTTACAAATCTAAACATTCACGAGATGAAATTTCATAACTTATAACATAAAAAAATATGAATTTCATAATAAAATTAAGTTAAAAATACAGATTTCGTACAGATTTCGATTTTATGTTTGAAAACATAACTAACGTACTTTAATTAAAAAACCAAATGAAAAAACCAATCAAAGTAGGCAAACGCTTAATTTATGGCTTATTTCTTTCTATGTCTTTGCTGTCTTTTCAAAATGTACTTTCTCAGGAAAAAGCCGCAATAAAAGGTGTTGTTACAGATACTGATTTAAAAGGACCCTTGCCGGGAGCAAACATTCTTGTGGTAGGGACATCAAACGGAACTACTACAAATTTTAATGGCGAGTATACACTTTTTGTTGAAGCTGGTAGCTTTGAAATAGAAGTAAGTTATATTGGCAACGAATCAAAAATAATACCCATAGAAATTGCAGCTGGTGAAACTAAAACGGTAAATATAGAACTAGTCCAAGAAGCTGTTTCGTTAGATCAAGTAGTAGTTACTGGTTCTCTTGATGGTCAACGTAGAGCCTTAAATCAACAAAAATCATCAGATAATTTAAAAAATGTAGTTTCTGCTGATCAAATGGGAAAATTTCCTGATCAGAACTCTGCAGAATCTTTGCAAAGAGTTTCTGGTGTGAATCTTCAAAGAGATGAAGGAGATGGTCGTTTCGTTTTGGTACGTGGTTTAGCTCCACAATTTACCAACATTAGTGTAAACGGTGAACAAATACCATCACCAGAAGGTGGTTTTAGGTCTGTGGCATTAGATGCAATTCCATCAAACCAGTTGGCGTCTTTAGAGGTTAGTAAATCTATTACACCAGATATGGATGGAGATGCAATTGGTGGATCTGTAAATCTAAACACACCAATGGCTACCAAAAAGAAATTAACCATAAGTGGTGCGGCAGCTTTAGAGTATAATGAAGGATCAGAAAAAACAACGGGTCAAGGAAGTATTTCGATAAGTAAACGGTCAGAAAGCGGAAAATTTGGTGTTATAGTAAATGGTAGTTATGCCGCTAGTAAAAAGGCCTCTGATAGATATGAATTTGACGGTTGGGGCGATCCTGGAACAAATGATATTGAGGCGGTAGAAATTTCTGATTTCGAAATTGAAAGAAATCGCTTAGGGGCAAGTACAACTTTAGATTATAAAGGCGATAAAACAAACCTTTATGCTAGAGTATTATACAGTGAACTAAGGGAGAATGAAACACGACGAAGAATAACTTTAAATGCTGAAGAAGATGATGATGGAGAACTTGAATATGCATACACTAAAGAACTTAAAGATAGACCTGAAAATCAAGGAATATTTAGCTTAAACTTAGGCGGTAGTACAATAACGCCTAAGTTTAAATGGGATTATGAATTTTCGTATTCAACAGCATGGCAAGACACGCCAAGAAATAATCAATATGTATTTGAAAACGAAGGCACCGAGTTTGCGTTCGATATGTCAGATAGATTAAGTCCACAACTTATTAGTCTAGGAGGTGTACCAGCAGGCAGTAACCCACTAACAGATAATAGCATTTTAGAATTTAAAGAATTTGAAAGTGAAAGCACACGAGCTGATGATAGAAACATTACTTTGAAAACAAATCTAGCGATGCCTTTTAAAATTTCTGATAACACGGGTGAATTTAAATTTGGTGGTAAAATGCGTTTTAAAGATAAAAAGTTTGATGTGAGAGAATTCAATGTATTTGAATATGATGGAGATGCAGATTTAACATTAGATAATTTTTCAGATGGCTTCGCTGGTACTGGATTTATGGATGGTGAATTCAACTCAGAATTAGGAGGTTTCATTTCACCTAATACATTCGAAACATTTTTAGACGCTAACCTTGGTGATTTTGAACAAGATACTGACAAAACTACAGAAGAAACTATTTCGCAAGAATATACCGTATCTGAAGATGTATTGGCAGCTTATGCTATGGGTAAAATTAATTTTGGTAAATTAATGATACTTGGTGGTTTGAGATTTGAAGCCACATCGTTTAGTTACACATCTGGAATATTTGACGAGGAGGAAGGACTAGCAATCCCAACGGAAGGTTCTACAGATTATCATTATTTATTACCAATGCTTCATTTGAAGTATAATTTTAATGATAACGCTATTTTAAGAGCTTCTGCAACACAGAGTTATTCACGACCTAATTTCGAAGATTTAGCTCAAGGTGCTGTTTTTAACTCAGCAGATTTTGAAGCTTCAATTTCAAATCCAGACCTTATACCTGTTGAGGCTATTAACTTAGATATATTCGGAGAATATTATTTTGGTCAAGTAGGTTTGTTAAGTGGTGGTGTATTTTATAAAAAACTAGATAATTTTATATATCAGACAACTACAGACCAAACGTTTAGAGGTATTGATGATGTAGAAGTTACGCAAGCAATTAACGGAGAAACAGCAGATTTAATAGGTATTGAGATTGGATACCAGCAAAAACTAGATTTTTTACCAGGCTTTTTTAAGGGCTTTGTAATCTATACGAACTATACTTTTACAGATTCAAAAGCAGAAGTGAACAACTTTACAGAAAGTGATGAAGCTTTAGAAATTGATTTACCTGGTCAAGCCAAGCATATCGGTAATGCTGCCTTAGGATATAGTAAAGGTGGGTTCGACGCAAGATTTTCCCTAAACTATAATGGCGCATTTACTAGTGAATTTGATGGCGGAGACGCTATTAGAATAGACGATAGAGTTCAACTAGATTTTACAGCGAGCCAAACTTTTGCAAAAAGAAGCATGACAGTTTATATAGAGCTTGTAAACTTAAACGATGAAAACCAGATAGAGCTTTATAACAATAGCGCTACTCCAAGAGAAAGACAACGCTACGGTAGTTGGGGAAGACTTGGTTTGAGGTTCAATTTTTAATTCATTGTTGAGACGTTTAACAACTAAATTTCTTCATGATGAGAAATAAAATAAAGAAAAAATTCGCAGTTGCTTTAATAGTTATTTTTGCCATTAACGTAAGTTGTTCTTCTTCAAAAGAAGCTCCAGTAAACACCTCTAAAATAAATAAGAAAGTTTATGTAGTATCTGATAGTCTTATTGTTTGGGATGATGCGCTTCATTTTTTAGTATTTGGAGATTGGGGAAGAAAAGGTGATTACCACCAACAAGACGTGGCTGACAGAATGGAAGAAGCCGCGAAACTGATAGATGCTGAATTTGTTATTGCTTTAGGAGATAATTTCTACCCAAATGGTGTGGCAAGTGTTCATGATCCTAACTGGATGTTTTCTTATGAAAATATTTACAAAGGATATCACCTTGAAATACCTTGGTATGTTGTTCTTGGAAACCATGATTATAGAGGAAACCCTCAGGCTCAAGTAGATTATACTAAGATAAGCCAACGTTGGAATATGCCTTCAAGATATTATGATATAGAATTTGAAGATGAAGACACCGGGTTGAATGTTAATTTTATGTTTTTAGATACAAGCCCTTTCGAAAAGAAATATTATTCTGAAAAGAATTATTTTAATGTAAAAACCCAAGATTCTACCCAGCAAATAAAATGGATTGATAGTACAATGAGAGTTAAATCTAAGGCAGATTGGACTATTTTTTCTGGTCATCACCCTTTATATTCCGGCGGCAAAAGATTAGAAGCCACTGAAGATATTAGAAACGCTTTGAGTCCTATTTTAAAAAGACATAGTGCAGATGTATATTTTGCAGGACATGAGCATGATATGCAATACATAAAACCGGATGGAAAAACACATCATTTTATTTCTGGAGCTGGGTCTGAAGTTAGAACTACAGGAATGATTCCTAATATTTCAAAATTTGCTGCCTCAGTTCAAGGTTTTATGGCGATTTCGATAACTAAAGAAAAAATGTTAGTACAAGTTATAAACTATAAAGGAAACGTTATTTACTCCACAGAAATAGATAAAGAATAAGATACTACTATTTTGAGTAGAGGAAAGGGTTAGATATTGTTATCTAGCCTTTTTCAATTCTTGAATACCTATCACTAAAAGTTTTCAGTAACTTTCTAAATCAAAATTTTAAGAGCTATTATATGAAACTATTAATCGTAGAAGACGAACATGAACTTCAAGAAGATATAGCAGCTTTTTTTAAAAAAGAACATTTTTTATGCGAAAGTGTTTCTTCGGTATATGAAGCTAAAGAAAAAGTTTACATGTATGATTATGATGCTATTATTTTAGACATAGGACTACCGGATGGTAGTGGACTTGAAGTTTTAGAATATTTAAAAAGTATAGAAAAAAATACTGGAATTCTTGTTCTAAGTGCCCGTGGAGCGGTAGACGATAAAATATCTGGGTTGAACCTTGGAGCCGACGATTACTTAACTAAGCCTTTTGATTTTAACGAACTAAATGCTCGTGTAAAATCCATAATAAGAAGAAAACATTTTAAAGGAAATAACAATATAGATTTTGGAGATATTAACATAAATACAAACTCTCAAATAGTAAAAGTAAACAGCAACGAAATTGAACTTACGAAAAAAGAATATCAGCTGTTACTTTTCTTTATAAGCAATGAGAATAGAGTCATTACCAAAGAGTCTATAGTAGAACACTTATGGGGAGATGATACAGCTATGTTTGGTTCTTTTGATTTCATTTATAGCCACATTAAAAACTTAAGAAAAAAAATAGTTAAAGAAGGTGGAAGTGACTACTTAAGTACAATTTATGGTGTAGGATATAAATTCAAGAGAGATTGAAATTACTTGTAAAAACATCAATATACTATGCTATGGGCTCTTTACTAGCCTTTATAATAGCTGGTTATATTATATTATTAAATTATACTACCATTATTGATAAAGATGTAAATGAATATCTTATTAATAGGGAAGAAATAGCGACTACTCAAATCGTAAATGATATCCAGATTGCATCATTAAATAATTACGAACAAATTATCAAAAAAATCCAACCCATTGATGACCTCGATGAATTGGTATTAAAGGATACTTCAATGTATGATGTCATTGACGACCATTTTCATAAATACAGAAAACTTCAAGTAAATCGAAAAATTGGTCGCCAGTATTTTGATATCACAATATTTAAATCCTTAATTCAAACAGAAATATTAGTAACTGAAGTACTAAAGTCAATGATTACTGTCTTTTTAGGGTTACTTGTTTTTTTAATTGTAGGAAACATACTTATCTCAAGAAATTTATGGAAACCTTTTAAAGACACACTCTCCAAATTAAAAGACTATGAATTAGGAAGTGTAAAACCTGTTGATTTTAGTAAAACAAGTACACGAGAGTTTGGTCAATTGAATAGTATGATAAACATCATGACTAACAAAATACATACTGATTATGTAAACCTAAAAGAATTTACAGAAAATGCTGCTCACGAAATACAGACTCCATTAGCTATAATACGTAGTAAATGTGAATTGCTTTTACAGTCAGGAACGTTAAACGAAACTGAATTAAAAAACGCAAAATCTATTTATAACAGTTGCTTAAGGTTATCTAAAATTAATAGAGGATTATCATTATTGGCTGAAATAGAATCAGGAGTTTATGGCGTAAGTAAGAAGGTTAATGTTACAGAAATTCTAGAACATCAAATTGAACACTATAAAGAGGCTATTGATCTTAATAACCTGCAACTAGAGGTGCTTGTAGAAAATGAAATCAAACATGATATTAATGCAGAATTAGCAGAAGTATTAATATCAAATTTTATTAAAAATGCCATTAAACACAATATCTCGGATGGTAAAATTTCAATAAGAACATCAACAAACAAAATCCATTTTTCAAATAGTGGTGAACCTAAGGGGATTGACAAGGTAATGTTTAAAAGATTTGAAAAATCAAACACAAATTCACTCGGGTTAGGCCTATCTATTATTTCTAAAATTTGCAGGAAATTTGATATAAAATTGGTGTATAATTATCAAAATGGCACACATAATTTTGAGTTGATATTTTAAAACAGAATCTCTACAGATTTACTACATATTTTTGAAATAGTTAAAACATATGAAACAAGGTATTTTAATAGCAGTTTTACTATTATTTTTCTCATGCGAGGATACTATTGTGCCGCGCAGTGTTCAAATTAAATTTTTAGAATTGGAGCCGTCTGCTCTTAAAATTAATTGGACAATTGATGATGAAATTTATCAAGTAGATTGTTTAATCAATTCTAAAAAATCTACTTCTTATTTTGACAAGAGTGGTAATTGGTTAGAAACAGAATCAGAAATAGATTCAGAAGAATTGCCAGAAGCTATTTTAAAAACTCTAAGAACCAAAATGGGTGAATATTCAATCGTAGATATTGAATTAGTAAAAACAAAAGAAAACCAAGTATTGTATGAAGTAGATCTTAAAAAGGAAAACAAATTTTACGATATACTTTTTAATGAATCAGGAAAGATTTTACGAAAGAAAATTTAAAATTATGAAACTGAAAAATGTAAAGTTAGTATCATTATTAGTAATGTTAGGAGTTATTTTGAACGCTTGCGAACAACAACCTAAAATTGCGGAGAATGCAATTAAGCCAAAAGTAACTACGCAAGCGGCAAAACATGATACTGACGACCCAGCGATTTGGTTAAACGAAGAGAACCCATCAGAAAGCCTAATAATTGGAACGGATAAAAACGAAGATGGAGCATTATATGTTTATGATTTAAAGGGTAATATTCTTGAAGATAAGACTGTAAGAGGTTTAAAAAGACCAAACAATGTAGATATCGAAGAAATGGAGGTTGGAGATGATGAGTTTTCAATTGCTGTAGTAACAGAAAGACTAACCAATAAGTTGCGCATTTTTAGACTTCCCGAAATGACACCTATCGATAACGGAGGTATAGAAGTTTTCATTGGAGAAGAACAAAGAGACCCTATGGGGGTTTCACTTTATAAAAATGCCAGTGATGAGGTATTTGCCTTTGTAGGAAGAAAATCTGGACCAGAAGACGGGTACATATGGCAATATAAATTAGAGGGAGACAGTCAAGGTAATATTGTTGGAACCAAAGTAAGAGCCTTTGGCAAATATAGTGGTACTAAAGAAATAGAAGCTATCGTTGTTGATGATGACTTAGGTTATGTGTATTATTCAGATGAGGGTGTTGGTGTTAGAAAATACTATGCTGATGCTGATAAAGGAAATGAAGAATTAGCTTTGTTTGCTACTGAGGGTTTTGCTCAAGATCACGAAGGGTTAAGTGTATACACGACAGATATAGGTACGGGTTACATTATAGTTTCTGATCAACAGGCAAACAAGTTTCAGTTGTTTTCAAGAGAAGGTACCCAAGACAATCCACATGATCATAAATGGGTAAAATCAATAGACGTTTCAACAATGGAAAGTGATGGTTCTGAAGTGACCAATGCATCTTTGGGTGATTTGTTTCCAAGAGGAATGTTTGTAGCCATGTCAGAAGGTAAAACGTTTCAATTATATGCTTGGGAAGACTTTGCCGGAGACGATTTAATAATTGCTCCAGATGGTTTGCCTGAACACACTAAAAATGCAATCCAACCAAAATATATTACAGATAAGGTTGTGTACGACTCTGATGATCCCGCAATTTGGATTAATAAAAGTGATCCATCAAAAAGTATCATTATAGGTACTGATAAAGAAGACGGTGGTGGTTTGTATGCATATGATTTACATGGAAAAATTATTAAGGAAAAATGTGTACCAAACATTGATAGACCAAACAATGTTGATATTGCTTATGATTTAAAGCTAGGAGGAAAAAAGGTTGATATAGCGGTTACAACAGAAAGAAGTAAAAATCAACTTCGTGTATTTAGCTTGCCGGATATGAAACCTATTGATGGCGGTGGACTTCCTGTATTTACAGATAGGGTAATTAAAGATCCTATGGGAATTGCGTTGTATGCCAATCCAAAAGATGGAGTTATTTATGCTATTGTAGGTCCAAAAGACGGACCATCTAAAGGTTATTTAACACAATATAGAATTGACAATGCAGGTAGTGGAAATGTTAAATTAACTAAAATAAGAGACTTTGGGCATTATAGTGGTGTTAAAGAGATTGAAGCTATAGCCGTAGATAATGAGTTAGGCTTTGTATATTATTCTGATGAAGCATTTGGAGTTCGTAAATATTACGCAGATCCAGCCAAGGGTGATGAAGAGCTCGCTTTATTTGGTACTAAAGATTTTGGTAGAGATATTGAGGGCATTAGTATTTATAAAATGGATGATGGTACAGGGTACATTTTAATATCAGATCAACAGCAAAATACATTTAATGTGTTTCCGCGTGAGGGTTCTAAAGAAAATCCACATAACCATAAATTAATCAAATCAATTGAATTAATGACGTTGGAAAGTGATGGTTCAGAAGTGACTTCGGTTAATTTAGGTCCAGAATTTCCAAGTGGTATGTTTGTAGGTATGTCTACAGATAAAACCTATCATATTTACGATTGGAGAGATATTGCAGGAAGCGATTTAAAATCAAGATAATCAGTTCGAGATTCCCCCTTTAAAAACAATTTGAATTATGCATTTTATATATAGATATGCTTTAATAGCACTGGTAATTTTTTGCTCTAATTTTAACGGTTTTTCACAAGACCAATCATCTGAAACAAAGTTAGTTGTAGGTATAATTGTGGATCAAATGCGTCCTGAATATCTATATAGGTTTCAAAATAAATTTTCTGATGGTGGTTTTAAGCGCCTAATGAACGATGGCTTTGTGTGAAGAAATACACAATACAACTATATTCCTACAAAAACCGCACCAGGACATGCTTCAGTTTATACTGGAACAACACCAAAATACCATGGTATAATAGCTAATAAATGGTATGATAGAACTCTTAAAAAAGAAGTAAATAATGTAGATGATTATAGTACCAAAGCTCTTGGTGGTGCAATGTCTAGTGGTCAACGCTCTCCACATAAGATGCTCTCCACAACAATAACTGATGAGCTGCAACTTTCTAATGACGGTAAATCTAAAGTTATTAGTATTTCTTTAAAAGATAGAGGGGCAATATTACCTGGGGGTCATATGTCTGATGGTTCTTATTGGTATGATAGTAGTACTGGTAATTTTATTACAAGTTCTTATTATCAAAAAGAATTACCTACCTGGGTCGCAAATTTTAATAAAAAGGAATATGTAAAAACCTTAGTAAAAAAAGGATGGAGTACATTACTACCAATAGAAGACTATACAGAAAGTACTACGGACAGTCAAACCTACGAAAAAGTATTTCATCATAAAAATGATGCAGTTTTCCCTTATGAGTTTAAAAATCTATCTAACGAAGAGCAATATGAAATTTTTCAAGAAACACCTTTTGGAAATACAATTGTAGCACAATTAGCCATAGAAGCTTTAAATAATGAAAAATTAGGACAGAATACGGAAACAGATTTTTTAGCTATTAGCTTTTCTAGTACGGATAAAGTGGGGCATGCATTCGGACCTTACTCTATAGAAATAGAAGATACTTATTTAAGGTTAGATAGAGATATTGCGACTATTCTCAAGCAACTAGATGAAAAAGTTGGTCCTGATAATTATACCTTGTTTTTAACAGCAGACCACGGATCAACAGATGTGCCTCAATATTTAATTAACAAAAAAATACCTGCAGGTTATTACGATGCAGATGCGATGTTGAGTAAAGTTAATACTCGTTTAGCAGAAGTTTTTAACGTAAAAAATTTGATTGAAGTCATGTCTAACGGACAGTTCTTTTTTGATCTAGACGCTATAAAGACAAATAAGCTTGATTTTAATAAAGTTTCAGAAGAAGGCAAAAAAGAAATTTTAACCATGAAAGGTGTATTTCAAGTTTTATTGCGCCCTGATCTTGAAAAAATGGAGTATTCAGAAGAAGAAAAAGGCATGGTACAACGAGGTTTTCACACAAAACGATCAGGAGATATTGTGGTTTTGTTTAACCCATCTTGGACAAAAGAAAGGGAATACGGCACAGAACATAGTACAGGTTATAGTTATGATACCCATGTGCCATTATTATGGTACGGACATAAAATCCCTAAAGGTTCATCTACCAAAAAGTATAGTATAACAGACATTGCACCAACAATATCTATGCTGTTGAACATAAAATTTCCTAACGCGTGTACAGGAAAGCCTATAAACGAATTATTTAAAAACTAAGTATGGAAAAATTCTCGAAAAATTCTAAAGAAAACCCAATGGATAATGTAGACGATTGGGAAGATGATTTAAAAAGAAGATATCCTGACGCTAACGAAACAACAAAGGAGAAGGAAGAGTTTCGTAATTATGTAGATTCAGGTAGATTAGAAACAGTAAAAGAGTTTTATAGGTTGAATCACCTAAATCAAACCTATGATTTTGTTTGTCAAAAAGAAGAAGAATTTTTAAAATTTGACAAAAAGGAAATGTCTGTTTGGGAGGCAGTAGATTTTTTAAACACGCTTGTAGATGATAGTGATCCAGATATAGATTTGGACCAGGTACAACATTTGTTGCAAACATCTGAAGCAATACGAGCTGATGGGCATCCAGACTGGTTTGTGTTAACTGGTTTTTTACATGACCTAGGCAAAGTTTTATGTTTATTTGGAGAGCCTCAATGGGCAGTTGTGGGTGATACATTTCCTGTTGGATGTGCATATTCGGATAAAGTTGTTTATTCAGAATTTTTTAAAGAAAACCCAGATTATACCGATACTAGATTCAATCATAAATTTGGTGTGTATTCAGAAAATTGCGGATTAGACAAGGTGAAGATGAGTTGGGGGCATGATGAATATTTATACCACATATTGAAAAATTATTTACCTGAACCAGCATTGTACATGGTTAGATATCACTCCTTTTATGGTCAGCATAAAGAGAATGATTACACTCATTTAATGAATAAAAAAGACATTGAAATGTTTGAGTGGGTTAAGAAATTTAACAACTATGATTTGTATTCTAAGGCTCCCGTTCCACCAGATGCAAAAGCATTAATGCCGTATTATAAGGAACTAGTAGATAAATACATACCAGAAAAATTGAAATTTTAACGAGTAGAAAAAATGTTAGAATTTAATTGTCACTCACGAGCTGGTTTCCTTGGAAACTAACTAAAAACAAACTATGTATACTGTAATAACTTTTGTTGCTTTCACGGCATTCGTCGCCATATACTCTTGGTACAAACTCCGTAAAGAAAACCTAAATACACAAGATGGTTATTTTCTTGGAGGAAGAAGTTTAACAGGTGTTGTTATAGCAGGCTCCATGTTGCTTACCAATATTTCAACTGAACACTTGATTGGTATGAATGGGTCGTCCTATAAAAATGGATTTATCATTATTGCATGGGAAGTTACTTCGGCTTTAGCATTAGTAGCAGCAGCAATTTACTTTGTTCCAAAATATTTAAAAATGGGGTTAACTACGATACCTCAATTTTTAGAAGAACGATTCGATAGTACCACTAGAACCTTGGTTGCACTATTTTTAATGGTTTCTTTTGTGGTTACCCTATTGCCTATTGTGTTATATACGGGAGCAATTAATTTAGAAAGTATTTTTAATATCTCTGAAGTTTTCGAGGTTTCAAAAGAGAGAGGGCTTTGGATAACTATTGTAGCAGTTGGTCTTTTAGGGTCAATATATGCCATCTTTGGTGGGTTAAAAGCAGTAGCGGTATCAGATACCATTAATGGGTATGGATTATTAATAGGAGGGCTTGCAATCCCTTTAATTGCATTGGTAAGTATAGGTGACGGCAATCCTTTCTCAGGATTAGCCAAAGTTTATGAACATGCACCAGAAAAATTTAATGTCATTGGAGCTAAAGATTCTGTACTACCTTTTGAAGTGCTCTTTACCGGTTTGATAATTAATCAATTATATTTTTGGAGTATGAACCAAACCATTATTCAGAGGGCTTTGGGCGCAAAGAATTTAGTTGAGGCGCAAAAAGGCTTGCTTTATACCGGAGTGCTTAAGATATTAGTGCCCATAATTATTATTCTTCCGGGTGTTATTGCATTTTATTATTATGGTGATTCCTTCTTTGAAAATCAAGATATGATTTATCCTGAATTGATTAAAAAAGTATTACCAGTTGGTCTTGTTGGAATCTTTGCAGCCATAGTAATGGGGGCAGTTCTAAGTACGTTTAATAGTGTTCTAAATAGTGCTGCTACTATATTTAGTATTGATATATATAAAAGACATTTCGGAAAAAATAGTAGCGATTCAAAATTGGTAAAAGTTGGGAAACTTACCTCTACTATTTTGGCGGTTTTCGCAATAATAGTTGCTCCTATGGTTGCTAATGCTCCTGATGGATTATATCAATTGTTACAGCAACTAAACGGTATCTTTTTCATTCCTATTGCTTCTATCATGTTAGCGGGATTCTTTTTAAAGAAAATATCTGCAACAGGTGCTAAAGCAGCGCTAGTTGTTGGGCTTACTTTTTATATTTTATGCACGTTTATTCTTAAAGTAGATATTCACTTTGTACATATTTGGGGCATAGAGTTTTTATTAAATCTAGCTGTTATGTTCGGCGTGTCTTATTTCTTTCCTATGGATAAGGAATTTGAAATAACAGATTTGCATGTAATAGAGATGAAACCTTGGAAGCATGCAAGAGTTATGTCAATTGCCTTATGCGTAATTACAGTATTGATTTATATTCTTCTTGGAACGAACTAGGGATTGTCTAACCAGTGAGTACAAATTTATGCGAAAACAAAACGAACATTTTACGATACCAGAATTAACCTCTTAAAGATTAAACAGTCCTATTTTCTACTAATTGGACAAGTGAAATTAATCGCTCTTTTATATGGCCACTTAGAAGTTATAAATAGCACTATCTGACCAACATCCCGTAAAAAGAAACCATTATAATGCACCTTATCTACAACTTAAATTACATTAGAAACCGTTAAACATAGAATTATAATCCTGTATTGGGAAGTAAAACTAAGCAACAAGATATCAGCCATGTATGGTTTCATCTTTGCCATAGTTTTTTATCACTTCCGACTCGAAATCCACCAATTCTTGCCAGCGTTTGTCTACATTTATATCTTGACCGTATTTTCTAGCAAAACCTATGAAAGTGGCATAGTGTCCTGCTTCACTAATCATTAAATCATTATAAAACTTAGATAATTCAGGGTCTTTAATTTCTTTAGAAAGAAGTTTAAAACGTTCACAACTTCGTGCCTCTATCATCGCAGAAAATAAGAGCCTATCCACCATTGATTGTATCCTATTACCACCTTTGTTCATAAACTTGTAAAGCTCGTTTACATAACTGTCTTTGCGCTCTCTTCCTAGTGTATACCCACGCTCTTTAATAATTTCATGAACCAATTGAAAATGAACCAATTCTTCTTGAGCTAAAAGAAGCAAATCTGTCACTAAATCCGGGTATTCAGAATTTAGGGTAATAATAGTAATAGCATTAGTAGCTGCCTTTTGTTCACACCATGCATGATCAGTTAATATCTCTTCTATGTTCTTTTCAACAATACCAACCCAACGTGGATCTGTAGCTAATTTTAAATGAAGCATGGGCTATTTATTTTTCTTGTAAAAATAGGGCTCTATAAGAAAAGAATAGTTACTATAATTACTGATAATTGTAAAATAAAGAAAATTTAAAAATCTGCTGTTAAAGTTAGATTTCGAAGAAACCAATAATTGTCTACAAAAGATAATCTAATAGAAAAATTTGAATAAAATCTAATCCTTTTTTTTGGTATATTAGTATGAGGACAAGATAAAATTAAAATTGGCTTTTACAGATAAAACAAAATTCATTGAAGCTAAAATGAAACAAATATCTAACCTATATTAGCATGCTTATATTAGTTATAATAATTATTAAAATATACAACCCATGATACGTAAGGCTCTCAACAAAATATTACTAATTCTACTTTTTAGTGTATCCTTTGCTTCAATAACCATTGCTTGCAGTAGCAGTGATGATAGCACAGTGTCGATTCCTGAACCAGAGCCTATTCCTGAGATAGTTTTAGATCCTACAAATAGTAATACTATTATTGAAGCCACTTCACCCGTTGAAGGCAATACTACTGTAACTTCCTCGATTACTGTACAATTAGCAAATAGTGATGGTACACTTATAACGAGCGGTGGTGATGTAGTAATACTCAACACGACCGGTACAGCAATTATATCATCAGTGACAGATAATGGTGACGGGACTTATTCTGCAAGTATTTCAAGTGATATAGAAGAGTCGATCACCATTTCGGGAACCGTTAATGGGTTTGCAATTACAGACACCGAGATTATCGATTTTGAAGGGATTCAACCTAACCCTGCTCAGGAAGTAGGTCAATCAACAGAACCTTTAGGACCATCTATTTTACGTATCAATAGTGGAGGCCCTGAAATTGCGTATGGTGATATTATCTTTCAAGCCGACCAATATTTCGGAGATTATTCAGAAGCCTACACCAATCCATTTGTAACTGAAATAAGTGGAACAGATATGGATGAAATATACTTGACAGAACGTGTTACGGAAGACAGCAACGCTACCAGTCCATTTTCTTACGCTATCCCAGTAAGTAATGGTTCTTATACTGTTAAGCTGTATTTTGCTGAAATATATTGGGGCGTAGATAACCCTAAGATGCTTGAAGGAGGAATTGGTAGCAGGGTTTTTAATATTTCTATGGAAGAAATACAAATATTTACTGCTTATGATATATTCAAAGATCTTGGTGCTGCTGCTGCTAGCACAAGAATGTATGATATTGAAGTCGTAGATGGTGAGTTAAATATTTTATTTGAAGCTACTGCTGACAGACCAAAAATATCCGCTATAGAAATATTTGGCAATGGAACTATTGGTTCTTAAATCATCTAAGTAATTTTTTAATTGAATAATTAATTGCTAAAAGGTTTTAATAAGTAATAGATAAGTACTATATATTGAGCTTTGATGATTGAATATATAGCATAAAGAAGTGCATAGAAATGCTCCAGATAACTCAGCAAACATTAGCTGAGCTACCTGGAGTTTAGTTATGTATACTTAAACCATTTGAAAAAGGAAAGCCTGCCGCAGAAATCCTGAATAATATAGGTAATTCTTTAGGTATGAGATTCAATTGTTTTAGAAATAAAAGTAAATATGTTGAAATTATTCTGCATTATGATGACTAATTCGATAATAAAAATTATCCAGCCCTCAAAAAAGTTAATTTATCACTAACAAATTGCGCTGTAGCTTTCTCAGAGCATCTTTCTACCCACCATTTTTTTGTTAAATCCCCTAAACGCTCCATTTCAATTGGATTCTCAAGCAATTCAGCAACTTTTCTCAAACCATCTTTCCAATGGTGTACCTGTATAATTGGGGAATTTTGATAGAAATAAGTGTCAGGTAGTTTCTCCGAAATGATAATGCACCCAGCTCTCATCGCTTCATAATGCCGAAAACATTCTGATGAAGATAACCCGCTAGGGCATAGCACAATTTTACTATTAGCAATATACTGACCAAATTCTATCGGGGAAAGCCCCTGCATAAATCCTTTTGTAAAATGTATGTATGCATTTAAAAATCTGCTATCAAAGTTAGATTTAAAATAAACCAATAGTTGTCTGGCAATAGATAATCTAATAGTAAAATTTGGGATTGTAGGTATCTCTAAAGAGAGTAAGGAAAGATAAAAATTAACTCTATTAATGTTTAAATTCCCACTAAAAAAAACAGAATACTTTCAATCAATCATAGGTAGGACAGACAAAGCAGGAACATTCTTAACGCAGCACAATGGAAAATTGAATATATTATTCCAATCAATAGTGTCCGTTTTTAAATAAGCTTTAAAAATGGCGTGATAATATTGTGAAATGTTATAAGGGATTATGCCTGATTCTTCAGAAATATATAGAAGTACTTTTTTCTTATTAGAATGTATATATAAACTATCAGGTTCTATTTTAGGATTGCCACCAGCAAAAATAAAATATATATATTCATCAAATAGATTTTTCATAATCGTTGACAAAAAGGTAAAGGTCTTTATTAAAGCATCTGATTCTACCAATTGATGAAATTCGTAATTAGATGATTTATCAAAAGAAACATTCTTGAATTTGGACAATGGCATCGTAAGAATTTTAACTAAATAAAGTTACTTCATAATTATATCATTTTATAACTAGCTACACAAAATGGAGTGTTAAATTCTGAAAATTCTTTATTACTTAAATCCTTTATCAAAAGACATTCGATATTCAAAATCAGATAGTCGTTCGTACTTTTTAATTTCTTTTTTAAGTATATTTTTATTGGTAAGATTCACGTTATTTGACTCTTTAAAATACTAAGCATGGCTTTGCGTATACTACTTATAACCAATAAAATAGAAACCTATAACCTTTTCCATTTTACGCCACTTCTTTTTTGACGCTTAATTTTTATGCGTAATGGACTGGGAAATTACGGGTGAATGATTAATTTCGTGAACCAAATTTAATTATTTGCTAATTTCCGTGCACTTTCCGGGACTTTTTGTACCTCAAATTACGTTAGACACCGTTAAACATGAAATTACAATACCTGTATCGGCAAATAACTAAAATCTAATTCTTATTTATGTTTAATTTTTTCTCCAAGAAACATTTTTTAATAGATCACTTAGAAGGTTTTATAGATATACACAACCATATATTACCTGGTATAGATGATGGCGCAAAGACTGTAGAAGATTCTATTGAACTTATTAAAGGATTTAGTGAATTTGGAGTGACAGATTTTATCTGTACCCCTCATATTATGGAGAATTATTATCCCAATACACCATTAACTATCAATTGCTCCCTATCGTTACTTAAGAACGCTCTAAAAATGAATAATTTAGAGCACATAAATGTTGATATAGCAGCAGAACATATGATTGATTCTGGCTTTGAAACAATTCTTGAAGACAAACAAATCATGCCCTTGGCTAAAAATTATTTGTTGATAGAAATGTCTTATTTACAGGCTTCGATTAATTTTGATAGTTCGGTTGAGAAAATCAAGAGCTCGGGTTTATTTCCAATTTTTGCTCATCCTGAAAGATATGCGTATTTACATAAAAATCTAAAAACCTATTCTAAATACAAGAACAAGGGCTTATTATTTCAAATGAACATTTTATCCTTAGGAGATTACTATGGCAAAGAAGTAAAACAAACTGCCATATACCTATTAAAAAACAATCTAGTTGATTTTCTTGCTAGTGATGTACATAAAATCACACAACTTAATTACCTAAAAAAAATAAGTATCAATGAAAAAACATTGATGCTTATTAAGCCTATTATTGAAAAGACTATTTATAATTTTAAGTAAACACAATTATTTTTTAGACCTATCTAACTTCACAGTTGTCAATATATTCTTCTAAAGTGAACTTTTTATTTGAATAATATATTCTTAAGGAGATATTATTTAATTACTGCTTTTTAAAATTATATATTAAATCAGTATTATTATCTCTAAAAAAAAAAGAGGAAAATCTAATTTAGATTTTCCTCTTTTTTTTTTAAATAATAGTTATAATTCTAATTTCTTACTACCAACTTTTTAACCAATGGAGTATCTACACCTTGTACGTATGCATAAACAGTATAGATTTCATTTCTTAAATCGCCAATATAAAGTTCATAACTTCCATTACCATTGAAAGATTCTAAGTACTCATATGTTTTAACCAACCTACCGCTAGTATCATATATATAAATACCTAATAATGGTGCTGGCACTTCCAAGTTAATAAATACTTGCGCATTTTCACTAGCTGGATTTGGTGAAATCACCATATTATCCATGGTTGCATCGTAGGTTTCATTTTGATTAATGTTCCAATCAAAGTTTACAGTACTCGATTCTGAAGGAGTTCCATCATCCGTTACAGTAACAATTACTGTATATGGACTGTTAACAGAAGCTCCGGCTGCTATCGTACCACTAATAAGTCCTGTTGACATATTTATAGTTAATCCATCAGGAAGATTATCTGCCGTAAAGGTCAAATTATCATCATCCGTAGCAAAAATTTGGAATGAAACCTCTTCACCCTCCATTCCGCTTTGCGCTCCAGGATTTGTCACCTCAGGTGCTTCATTAACCACTATAATAACATCAGTTACGTTCCAGATAAAGGAAACCGTATTTGATTCTGAAGGACTACCATCGTCCGTTACAGTAACATCTACTGCGAAAGGACTATTGGCTGATGCTCCAGCTTCAATTGTACCACTGATTAGTCCTGTTGACATATCTATAGATAATCCAGCAGGAAGATTGGCTGCCGTAAAGGTCATACTATCGTTATCTGCATCGGTAGCAACAATTTGTAATGAAACTACATCACCTTCTACTCCGTTCTGCTCTCCTGGGTTTGTAACCGTTGGAGCTTGATTAACAACTACAACTACGTCAGTTACGTTCCAAGCTAAGGATATCGTACTCGATTCTGAAGGAATACCGTCATCAGTTACAGTAACAGTCACTGAGAATGGACTATTAGCAGAAGTTCCAGCAGTAATAGTACCGCTAATTAATCCTGTAGCCGTATCAATAGTCAACCCATCAGGAAGATTAATAGCAGTATAAGTCATACCATCATCCTCACCATCGATTGCTTCAATCTGTAATGAAACCACATCTCCCTCTACTCCACTCTGATCTCCAGGGTTTGTAACCACAGGTGCCAAGTTTACAACAACATCAGTTACGTTCCAAACAAAGGCTATCGTACTCGCTTCTGAAGGACTACCATCATCAGTTACGGTAACAGTCACTGAGAATGGACTATTAGCAGAAGTTCCAGCAGTAATAGTACCGCTAATTAATCCTGTAGTCGTATCAATAGTCAACCCATCAGGAAGATTGGTTGCCGTAAAGCTCATATTATCGTCTTCTGCATCTGTTGCTTCAATCTGTAATGAAATTACATTACCTTCTACTCCGTTTTGCTCTCCTGGGTTTGTAACCGTCGGAGCTTCATTAACAACTACAACTACATCAGTTACGTTCCAAGCAAAGGATACCGTACTCGATTCTGAAGGGCTACCGTCATCCGTAACAGTAACAACTACTGAGAATGGACTGTTAACGGAAGCTCCAGCTGCTATCGTACCACTTATCAATCCTGTTGAGACATCTATAGTCAATCCATCAGGAAGATTCGTTGCTGAATAAGTCAATCCATCTGCATCGGTAGCAATAATTTGTAACGACACAATATCACCTTCTACAGTGTTTTGATCTCCTGGGTTGATAACCACTGGAGCTTCATTAGCAGGAACATTAACCGTAATTGTTAAAGTTGCCGTGTTTGTAAGAACACCATCGCTTACAGTTAATTCAACTTCGTACACACCAGGTGTTTCAAAATCATGAACTGGATCAGCAATAGCTTCTGTAGGAGAACCATCTTTAAAGTCCCATAAATATTCAACAACTCCTGTATCATCCGTAGAATTACTACCAGTAAAATCAACAGTTAAAATAGCATCACCTGTCGTAACATTCGACTCTATGACAGCTACCGGCGCAGCATTACCCGCTTCACCAATATTCCATACAAATTCAACAGTATTAGATTGAGATGGACTACAGTCGTCAGTTACAGTAACCTCTACATTGTAAGGACTATCACCTGAAGCTCCATTTGTTCCACCACCTTGAGTAGATTCGGCAGCCGCAAACAATTCCGAAGTCGTTAAATTTAAATTTACGTTATGTAAAGTTGCACGGTCTATAAGATGACCATTTGATCTTGATGAAACTTCCATAGTGTATGTACCAGGGGTGTCAAATTGAACAAATACTTTATGAGCATCATTATCACTAGTTTGTGTATTCCAATTCCATGCAATGGTATTGGTATATACTTTTAACCATCCATCAGAAGATGCTCCATTTACAACAGGTGTTTGACCAACCCCTCCTGGATAAACTTTACTTCCTGTACCGTCATCATTTTTAGAGCCATAAAAATCATCTGCATCATTAAAACGTAACCATGCATCATTATGTTCTGTAGTAGGATCTTCAGGTCCTCCTCCAATAATACCAATTTTATTATACCATTGAAATCTATAGATACCCGGTGTTGTTATTTCAACCTCCGTAGTAATGATTCCATTTCCAGGAGCACCGAAACTATCTACTGAATTGTCTAGGTAACCACTACCTGTAAAACCAGCTTCAGCCGTCTCTTCGGTCCAATTACCTCCGTAAGTCAAATTCTCCATCTCTATAACTACCAGACCATTATTTTCTTGATAAGCACCAGTACCTGATCCTCCATTAGAAACTGTCCCAGTAATTAGACCCGTATTAGAATCAATTGTTAAACCTGCGGGTAAGCCAGTTGCACTATAGGTTTCATCAGTACAAGCTGTTGTAGCGTCAATTTGAACTGAAACAACATCTCCTTCACTATTATTTTGTGTACCTGGATCTGTTATTACAGGAACATCTACAGCGTTTGATAAAGCTATTTCTTTGGTTGTACCATTACCATATGTAATTGTTAATACTGCACTTCTATTATCTCCCGTTCCAGATAGACTTATCTCTATAGGATGCGTACTATTCGCATTCAATAACTGATTCGTCAATTCTCCAGTATTAATACTAAAATCACTAGCATTAGTACCTGATATGACCATCGATGTAATTATAACACCAACATTACCATTTTCTATATTTAAATCTATAGCTTCTGTTTCGCCATCTGCGATCAATAATCCATCTAAAGAATTTACTTCACTAGCAACACTAGGGCTACCCACAGGGGCATCTTCACCGTAGTATTCCATATTCTTTTGATTGCTTCCTCCTTGAACTGGAGAACCTGCCAAAATAAATATCCCATTTCCAGAAACTATAGCCTGTGTACCATGTCTAGGTGAATTCAACCCAGGTAAGGTAGTCCAAGTTTGAGATACTGGATCATATTCTTCAACAGTTGTAAAAGCTGGTCCTGCGGTTTCGCTTTCACCACCGATTACCATTAATTTATCATTAAAGTTCACTGCAGAAGGTCCTCCTCTTGGTGTTGGTATATTCTGACCTGCTGGTAATGTTGTCCAAGTTTGGCTAACAAAATCATAAACATCGACTTCTGAAATGGTAGGAGCAAACACTCCTCCCGTACCTCCTGAAAGACGACCCCCAGAAACGTAAAGTTTATAATCAATAACTACCGCTGCAAAATGATCTCTCGCTCTTGGTGCGTCAGTCAAAGCCGTCCATACTCCAGTTGCCGGATCAAATTCATCAAAATAAGAAACATAGCCACCATCATGACCTATAGTGTTTCCTGCAACGACGTAAAACTTATTATTGTACATCACCAATCCTGCAGAACCTCTTCTTCTAGAAGCTGGTATCTCTGGACCTTGAATCCATTCTTCATTCGCTGGGTCAAATGCCCATACATATTCGGCAGGAGATTCTGTTGGATATAGATTGTCTTTAAAAGACCCTATAATCCATATTAACCCTTGATACTCGGTCGCTTGGAAATGATTAAATTCAAAAGGAGCTGAATTAACTAATGATGTCCATGAATCAGATGTGTAATCGTAAACATCAATGGTAGAAGCATTTTCTCTACCACCCATTAAATAAAATTTATCACCGGCTTGCACAAATGAATTTTCGTGTCTTGCCGTATAATTTTCATCTTCATCTTTATTAACCCAGGTAGAAGCTATATTCCAAGCGAAAACTGTACTTACCGGTGCAGAACCTCGTTTAAACGCAGTAACGACAACTTCATGTGCACCATTATTATTTGGACCACCAACAGCAGCAGTAGCCTCAATTGTACCAGTTACTTGACCAGTAGCTGAATTTATACTAATTCCGTCAGGTTGACCTGAGATGTAATAAATAAGCTCTTCTCCTGAGTCACCACCAGATGCTGAAGATGTAAAGTCAACTACTGCATCAATATCACTAACTTGGTTTGCTATTGTTGATATTGATAAAGCAGGATTTGCATTGTTAATTTCAAAAATTTCTATTGCACTAAGGATTGGATTTTCGGCAACCCCATGAAGAAATTCTAAATTTAATTCACCATCGTTAAGTGTTACAGGAAAAGTAAGCATACCAGCCCTCAAATGTCCAAATTCTGCTATTATATCCAAGTCATTTTGAACAACGACTCCTTCTAAAGAAATATCAAAAACTCTATCTCCTATTTCATTGGCAGGTTCAAAACTATTTCCTAAATAGACATTTACTACGTAATCACCGTTTTCTAAAGGAAATTTAAATTCCATTTCCTCACCACCTGCCGCATCATAACGTTCTCTTCCAAAAACTCCATCGAAAGTTGTATTGTCAATGTACGCAGGAACCGTACTATGCTTTTTATTATATTCTAAAAGAGCATTAATAGAGAAACCAGTATTTACAGAATACATACCAGATGTATATGCTCCATTTGTATCATTAAACTTCCAATCTGTAGCGGTATCTGAAGCAGTTACTAAATTACCACCGACATTTACTCTATAACTAAATGCTTCATAAATTACCCAATCAAAGGTTATACTAACTGCATCACTGGTTAAACCATCCTCATCATCTACCGTAATGGTAACTGTATAAGGACTATTTAATTCAGCACCAACTTCAGCAGTACCCCCTATATTTCCATTAGTAGGTTCAATTACCAATCCTGGAGGAAGACCAACTGCTGTATAGTTTTTATTGCCATCACCACCGAAAGCAATTACAGTTAAACTGCCGTCAAGTTGCTCACCAACAGGAGTTCTTTGATTTTCAATATCTGCCACATATATAGGTGTTTCAGAATCTGAAGCATCTAAAATTTCTATACCATTAATCATCGGGTTTTCAATAGCCCCATGCAGAAATACAATATCGATTTGACCGTCAGATACCGGTATAATATGACTTATTAATGTGCCAACTTCATGACCATACGTACCAGACAAATCTATATTATCTAAAGCAGGATAAGTCAAACCTTCAATTTGAATATCGAACAATCGTTGTTCTGCTGCTGAAGTTCCTACCCAACCATTACCCATGTATAATCTTACTTCGTAATTACCCGATTGTGTTACCGGAAAAGTATAAGACATATTTGGTGCACCTGGCGCACTATCAGCTCTTTCTGTTTTAAAAATAGTATTCGGTGTTGAAGTAGGTACACTTGCCCCACTATTTGCATTAAAGGCAAAAACTTGATTACTTCCCGCATTAGATAAATATGCAGAATTGTTACCCGTAGTATCAGCTTCCCAGTCTATATCTCCGTCAATTGCAGTAAGCTGGGGACCACCAGTATTTACTCGATATAAGACAATAGGCGAATCTGTAACATTTACTTCAAAAGACTGTTCTACAATATTAGATTCTGCATCAGTAGCACGAATTGTAATATTTGATATTGCCGAAGCACCAGGGTACGACAAGGTTAATTCATTACCATTAACAACAGCACCTACACTTGGATTCGAATTATTTTCAACCGAGTATATAAGATTGGAAACCCCACCATTATCGTCAAAATAATTATCTAATTCAATTACGTCATCATTTGAATTGATATATCGAGTTAAATCTGGAATATCAGTTACTACTGACGGTATATTAGTACTAACCTTAAGATATTCCCAACTACCTTCCAACTCTACGCCTACGGTATTAGATGTACCAATAAATCCAACCGCTAAGTCAGTATTGGCATTTTGTATTGCCGCTAAAGTATTACCTGTAGCCGTTATAGTACCTAATGTTTGTTTTATTCCATCCTCTATTTTATAATCAAACTGTAAAACACCAGTAACAGGATTAACATCTATATAAAGAAACAAATTAGAACTTGGCCTGTTTATTTGTGCTAATGGCAAGAAAAGGGCATTTGCGGTGTCAAGAACATCATTTACTTCTTGAACAGCCGATAATCCATCTTGTGTGATAACAAATTGCACAAAATTATCTTGAAAACCTGTACCTAGAAAGAGCCCCAATTCTCCACCAACAGCATTAGTGTTACCATAAAGTTGTAAATTACTATCAAAATTCTTCATCCAAGTCTCTACAGTAAAATTACCCGTCGCGTCACTAACCTGCACGCCCATCTGATAAGCTTTTTCTTGATCATTTGAAGTTCCTTTTGCCGTACCCCATCGCATATGTGAAGTCATAATACCTGGAGCACCTCCAACTACATCATTAATATTAGGTTCATTTGGATCATAAGGGTCTCCTTCTTCTGCCCGTCTATCAATCCAATCCAACCAATTTGGTCCAGTATCTCCATTATTCATAAGACCAGTCATTCCCAAACCAAAAATTCCTCCAATACCTTGTTGGTCATTAAGTAAATCATTTTGTATCGGCAACATGAAAGCATCGCTACCACCAGTTTCAGGGTCTCCCAATTGAAAAGGATCTTCACTGTCCAGTATACCATCATTATCATCATCAGGATCGTTAAGATTGGAAACAAAAGGAGCTCCTGCGGATTTATCAAAGTCATCAGGTTGGGAACCACCATTACATGGATCAGTTCCATTATCTACTTCATCCTGATTGGTATATCCATCATTGTCATAATCAGCTAAAGCATCATAAAGCGGATCTTCAGGTGCTATACAGTTCACTGCATCAGCCGGTTCTATAATAACCAATTTACCGTTTAAAGTACCGGTCCAAATCGTTCCCGGGAAAATATCGTTCTGACCTTGAGCAGTTAATCCTAATGCATTACCTCCTAGTCCTTGAACAAATGAACTAGTTAATGTTTCAAGACTTCCATTTGGTTGTAATTCAACCCTTCTCACAACTCCAGTATTTACTCCAGCTAATAAATCGCCTTCCATAGCACCTTCAAAATTGCTAGCCGTATATTCTGTAATGGCATTTGTATTAGTTCCAAAACCTGTAATTATCGCATCATCATCTCCTTCTGGATTAGGCAATCCTGGTCCTCTCCAATCTCCTTCGACAGGATTAGCTAAATTTACAGGAACCGGTGGCCAATCTGCCGGAAGTGCTTCTGCCACATTTGCAGTGGTATTTGGATCAGTACCATCTGCATTAGGATCATAAATTTTAGTTCTAAAAGCGGCAGTAGTACCGTCATCAGTATATAGTCCTGCTCCTGAGGGGTTAGCTCTAATAGGATTAGGATGTCCTCCATAGTACGACCCAAATACATAATTTTGAACATTCGTCGTTATGAGCTCCAAGTGGTCAAGATTATTTATATACTCGCCATCAGGGGCAGGGTTACTAATACCTCCACCGCCAGTTTCATTTGGATCATAGTCATTATTTACAAAAGGGGTACCTTCGTTGATAGGAAATCCACCCCAGCCAACATTAGCCCCGTTATCCGTTACATACACCGCTCCAGATTGAGTAATCACTAAATCATATGCATTTCTATATCCTGGAGAAAAAATTTGAACAGGTCCGCCAATTACTAATTTAGCTTGGTTTAGTCCGTCATTTCCACCAAACGGGTCATTTACATCTACACCATCGTAATTTGGATTATTAGGATCCGTAACCCCATTCGCGTTATTTCGTGTAGGATCGTCAACAGTTGGTATATCATAAATATAATTTCTCCCATTGTCAATTGAAATAGGCAGGGCCTCCAATGCGGTTAAATTAATAGATAATACAGCGCCAGAAAGAGCGTATTCAGTTATAAATGCAAAATTATTAGAAGGACCTCCTGCATTTGTATGTCCGCCCTGAGCAACCAATAAATAATCAGTTCCACTAATAGTAGTAAACTGAATGCCATTTGTAGCATGATTTTCTTCAGATCGTGGTAATCCACGAACTATATCCACCACTGTCCAACCTGTACCATTTTGGGTTAATCGAGTTATAATACCGGAATTGGTATCTAAATTAGTATCACCTAAATTGGTATTACCTCCAATACGAATGTCACTGGAAGAAACATAAATAATAGGCTCTTGAGCTGTTCCTACTACTCTTATCCCTGTAGTCTCCCTTTGGGTTGAGCTGTTAAGCGTACCATCGTCATTATGGTTCTGAATATTAGCAAGTGCATTCAGAACTTCCATATCCTGTACGATATAATTATTGGCAGCTACCTTCTCTACTGTTAAAATTTTTAGAGCACCTGTATACTCAGCCACATAGAGCTTTCCATCAGGTCCAAATTCTAATGCAGTTATTCCAGATTGAAAGGAAGGAAAACCATTAAGATCCAAGTTACTCTGGTCAAAATTAATTTGAGCATTTAAATTGCTAAACCCGAAAACAATAGACAAAAGGGTAATAACAAATGAATAAAAGGAAAAGGATTTAAAGTATTTATGTTTCATATTCTATAGAATAAAATGATGCTAATATGTGATCGATTTATACGGTGTTCTAATTTTAAAACAAATATAATCCAATATCACTTTAGAAGAATAATACGGTTCTTATATTCGTTTAAACCTGAATGTTACTCGATAAAATACAGATATAAAAAACACACGAAATCGTAGGAAAAAAGCTATAAACCAGAAATAAGAGATAGGGATGCACCAAATATCCTATAAAATAAAAAGGAAAATGAAGCTAAGGGGATGAAAAACAGCACGTTAAAAGAACACAACTTACTTATACTATTTCCTTAATTTATACGCATAAAAAAAGCCGCATGGCGACTTTTTTTTAATTAAATATTTTGAAAATACAGTTAGAATTAAATCCAATATTAACTGGATTTTAAATTATAAATACAACTAAAGTCTTTTAAAATTTCCACCATTTTTTAGCATTCTTACCATACCCATAACCATATTTACCACCATAGCCTAAACTATCTAAACTTACATCGTTTACTACGAAAGAAACTCCTTTTAACTTACCTTCCTCACGTAAGTTCAATGGGAATTTAACGGCAGTTTCATCAGTAACGCCTGCTCTAGTTACATAAATTATATGGTTAGCATACGGAGCAATAAGTAAAGTATCACTTACTACCATCATTGGAGCTGTATCTACTATAACATAGTCATACATTTCAGAAACTTCTGCCAACAATTCCTCAACTTTAGAACTCATTAACAATTCTGCAGGGTTTGGTGGTATCTTACCTGAATAGATAACATCTATAGTATTATGATGTACTAACATAGGTCTAATAATATCCTTAACACTAATAGCATCATCTAAAAGATATTCAGTTAACCCAGCGTCTTTATTTCTAGAAGGTGTTTTAAGCTTATCTACTGAATCACCTGAAAAGAATGTATACAATTTAGGATTTCTAATATCCGCACCAACCAATAACACTTTTTTATCTGTACTTGCCAATATCATAGATAAATTGGATGATACAAACGTTTTCCCCTCCCCAGGAGTACTTGAAGTTACATAAATAATATTGTTCTTATTCTTATCAGATGCATGTTTTGTCTTTATTAAAAAGTCCAAGTTTGCACGAATAATTCGTAAGGCTTCTGCTAATACAGAACGATCATCATTAATAATAATCTTACTGTCTTTTTTAGTAAGTCTAGGCAATTCTCCTAAAACAGGAATATCTTTAGTGAATTTCTCTAAACTATGCTTATTTTGAATTTTGGTATCTAATTGATCTTTACCATAAATTACACCAAAAGGAAGTAACAAACCTAGCACCAAAGCAGCTAAATAAGTAATTGCTTTTTTAGGTTTTACAGGCGTAGGACTAGAAACATATGCAGTGTCTATTACGTTAGACTTTGGAGACGCTGAAGCAAATGCTATCTGAGATTCCTCGCGTTTTTGTAACAAGTATAAATATAAAGATTCTGTCGTTTCTTGCTTTCTAGTAATATTCCTTAATTCTCTTTGATTTTCTGGGGCAGAATAAATTGTACCTTGAATTCTTCCTAACTGACTTTGAAGGGTACTCACGTTCATCCCAACATTACGCTCAAGAGAATTTAAACTTGACTGCATTGTATTTTTAATACCATCCAATTGCTGATCAAGGTTTACAATCATTGGGTTTTGCTCGTTCGAACTCTTTAACAGTCTCTTTCTTTCCGCTACTAATGAATTATACTGAACAGTTGCCTGGCTAAGAGCACCACTACCAACATCTACTACAGGCATTTGCTCATAACCACTTTCACCACTTACATAATCTTTTAACCCACTAACCATTTGTAATTGCACCTTTGCATTCTCTAAATTCGAACGACTGCTAGCACTAACCTGAACGGCAGCACCAACTTCAATACCTGAACCTGTCATTCCTTTTTCAGTCAATAATTCTTGGGCATCTTTATCAACATTAGTTAAAGTGCCAGAAATTAATTGAATTCGATTGTTAATAAAGTCAGAAGTAGTATCTGCAATACGTCGTTTATCTTCAATGGCATTTCTATTATAAATTTCAATTAGCTTGTTTATAATATCCTTTGCCTTTTTAGGTATGGCACTAGTCATAGAAACATCTAAAATATTGGAGAATTCAGCACTAACCGATATTTTAACAGCAGATTTAAAAGATCGCGCAACTTTTTCAACAGGACTAAGGGAAACCTGATATCTATTACCAATTAAAGCCTTTGGGTCCTTAACATTTGGAGTTATTACTATATCCCCTACAGGGGTGGAAATACCATTACCATAAGAATATATTTTAGACGGTACATTTTCATTTTCAGTAAACCCAAAGGTATTGCCCGAAGAAAATTCAAGAAAAAAACTATAATTAGCGTTGTTTATGGTTGAATCTGCTGCTATAAAATTTATTTTAACAGGTGGATTATCATATACCTCAGAATTAATAATATTACCTAAGGCTATGATTCGAACATTAGCCCCTAATTCTTTAACTACTTCTATAAAATTAGTTCTTGATCCTAAAATCTCAATTTCATCTTCTACTTGTTTAGATGACCCTCCAAACAAATCAAGATCTTGAAAAACGCTCATCTCATTACCTGCATTTTTTTCTTGAACTATTTGAATTTGCGATTTTACCGCATATTCAGGTGTTGTGTAACGGATATTGACATATGCAATTATTAATGCCACTAGACCACATAACACAAACCATTTCCAATGCTTTGCGTAGGTAGAAATTATATTTTTTAAATCTTCTTTTTTATCTGAAAAACTCATAGAAAACTATTGAAATGGATATGTAAAAAACGTTACTTACTGAATAGTAAGATTGTTGTAGTTATTAATAAAGAAGCTACAGAAATAGCTATACCCGCCCTACTATCCAAACTAGAAGTCTTAATTGCTGAATTATTAGGTTCCACATACACCACATCATTTTGAGTCAAATAGTACACAGGAGAATTCAAAGCGTCTTTGGTAGTCAAATCAATTCTAGTATACACTTTCGTACCATTAAAATCCCGTATAACCAATACATTTTTACGCATTCCTTTGATATTCAAATCATTTGCCAAACCAATAGCTTCCAATACCGTTATCTGTTCTCCATTTACAGAATAGGTCCCAGGAGTATTTACCTGACCTAAAACAGTAACCGAAAAATTCACAAGTCTAATATTAATAATAGGATCTTTTAAATAAGGTTGTAACTTTTCTTTTAGCATTTTTTTAGTTTCCTCTGGAGTTAACCCTAATAAATTAACTTCACCAAGTACAGGGAAATCGATATTACCTTTTTTGTCAATAATATAATCTAATTGCTCTGGTCTAGACCCATTAGTTATCACCCCTTTAAATACATTAAATGGCAAACTCGCCTCAGCATCTAAGGTTGAAACGTTAATTGACACCACATCATCAATTTTGAATGTATTTACATGCGAATTATCACTAATTATTGTTTCATACTCTTGTGCGTCTTGAAAATAAACCACATCTTTTTTGGAGGCGCAAGATGTTACAATCACCCCTAATACTAACAACATTATATAGTGTCTAAAATTCGCTTTCAATGTATACATTTTTCTTATTCTATTATTAATGGTTAATGTTATGATGTTATGATGTTTAAGGTTGAACTATCTTTAAAGGAGCTATATTTTTACTATCAGAAGCACTTGTAGAATTATCAAGCTCACAAAAATCAGAATTTTTAGAAACATATTCCGGCACTATTTCCTTCATTAGTTTTACCGTGTTACCACTAAAAAACATATTAGTTATACATAATTCATCAATCTTCGACCTTACTTTTGCATACTCGACATCACGTACCTTACTGATCTTAATTTTTTGATGATACGTAGGCAACGTATTTTCCCCATTAGCCAAAAGTTCTTCATATAGTTTTTCACCAGGTCGTAAACCTGTAATCTTAATATCAATATCATCAGGATATCTAAGACCTGAAAGTTTAATCATATTTTTGGCTAAATCAAATATTTTAACAGATTCCCCCATATCAAAAATAAAGATTTCTCCTCCATCACCCATAGCACCAGCTTCTAAAACTAACTGTGAAGCTTCAGGGATTGTCATAAAATAACGTGTAATATCTTTATGAGTTAATGTTAGTGGACCACCTTTTTCAATTTGCTTTCTAAACAAAGGAATTACTGAGCCATTGGATCCAAGGACATTTCCAAAACGAGTTGTTATAAATTTAGTTTTGTTTTCTTTTTGCATACAACTTATATACATTTCTGCAATTCGCTTAGTTGCACCCATAACATTTGTTGGGTTTACAGCTTTATCTGTAGAAACAAAAACAAATTTCTCTACACCATGTATTACAGATAAATCTGCTACATTTTTAGTGCCACCAATGTTTATTTTAATGGCCTCATAAGAATTGTATTCCATTAACGGAACATGCTTGTATGCTGCAGCATGAAATACCACATTTGGTTTATGCTCACCAAATAACGCATTCATTCTATTTTTATCCCTAATATCTGTTACGATGGGAATAAAATTATGAAATCCGTTTTGCTTTAATTCTTGTTGTAAATCATAAAGCGCTGACTCCGCTGAATCAAGAACAATTAATGATTTATATGAATAATTACAAATTTGACGTACAATTTCACTACCAATTGATCCCGCACCACCAGTCACTAATATTGACTTATTCATCAATTCCATAGCAATTTTGCTGTTTTTTATAGTAATAGGTGCCCGATCCAGTAAATCTTCAATTTGTACTTGTTTAATCTGAGAGACTTTTAGTTCTCCATTAATCCAATCTTCAATTGGCGGCACAATTTTAACTATTATAGGTAGATCAACGAGACCCTCTACAGTTTTACGTAATTTCGCTGAATCTATATTCTGAATTGAAAATATAATTTCTGAAATATTATTCTTTACTATGAAAGCTTCTGTCAAAGATTTTCTTGCAAATACAGGAACTCCATTTATATTCTTACCAATTTTTTTTACGTCCCTATCTATAAACCCAACCACTTTATATCTGCTTTTAGAATGGTTTGTAATTGCACCACGGGTTAGCACCCCTGATTCACCTGCCCCATAAATCAACACATGTTTATTTACTTTTAAATTGCCGTTCATTCGATTGTACATCGATTTAAACGCAAATCTAGAAGCGGTTAACACAACAAATGTTATCAAACTATTAATGATAATAATAGATAATGGAACAGTAAAAGAATTTATAAAACTAATTTGCCTATTACCAATCACTATAAATATCAAAATGATACTTGACAAGCATACCGCGTTAAAAATATTATATACATCTCTAACACCAGTGTGGCGAACAACACCTTTATAGGAGCCTACCACTAGAAAAGAAATTAATGCTGTTAAAATTACAAGTGGTAATTGGACTAATAAATTCTTAACATCAAAATTAAAGGTAAGATTGAACCTAATTAAGTAAGACAACACAAATGAAAAACCAACAGTAAGTAGATCGATACATAAAACAAGCCATTTAGAGGCATAGCGCTGTGAACTATAAGTTAAATATTTTAGAATCATAACATTACTTTTTTTATACAATCCGTAACTCGTTCTAAATCTGTCAAACTAAGATTACTACCACTAGGCAGGCATAGTCCACGTGCAAATAAAGATTCAGAAGTTCCGTCTGTAAAGTTTTTATATTCAGTAAAAATTGGCTGCATATGAAGAGGTTTCCATAGCGGTCTAGATTCTATATTCTCTTCAAGCAAAGCTAATCTAATTAATTCTCGAATTTCGAATGAAGGAGTCAGTATACAACTCAACCATCTATTAGAATAAAACCCTTCCGGTTCGTCTAGAAATTCAATTTCCTTAATTGAGCCCAACTTATTTTCATAAAATTCATAATTACTTCTACGAGCATTTACTCGGTCTTGTAAAACCTCCATTTGACCCCGACCAATACCTGCCAAAACATTACTCATTCGGTAATTGTAACCTACGTTAGAATGTTGATAGTGAGGAGCATCATCTCTTGCCTGGGTAGCTAAAAATATGGCTTTATCTCTAAATAATTTGTTCTTAGACACCAATGCACCGCCACCTGATGTTGTTATAATTTTATTGCCATTAAAAGAAAGCACTCCAATATCTCCAAAAGTCCCACAAGCCTTGTTCATACAAGTACTACCCAAAGCTTCTGCACTATCTTCCAAAACTGGAATACTATATTCGTTGGCAACACTTTTTATAGCTTCCACATTATACGGCATACCATATAGATGTACGGCAATAATAGCTTTAGGTGCTCCTTTTTCTAAAATTCTATTTTCAATTGCCTTTCTTAAAAGTGAGGGAGACATATTCCAAGTATCTTTTTCACTATCTACAAAAACAGGCGTAGCACCCAAATACATAATAGGATTAGCTGATGCCGAAAAAGTAAAACTTTGACAAAGCACCTCGTCACCTTTTTCAACTCCTAAAAGTTGCAACCCTAAATGAATGGCGGCAGTTCCAGAGCTTAAAGCAGCAACATGCACCCCATCTCCCAAATTTTCAGTAATAGCATGCTCAAAGGCATTAACGTTAGGACCCAAGGGGGCTATCCAATTAGTATCAAAGGCTTCATTGACATAATCTTGTTCTGACCCCCCCATGTGAGGAGATGACAGCCATATTTTTTCCTTCGTTTCTATCACTTTAAACTTTTAAATATTTTAGTAAATGTACATCAAGTAATATGTAAACTTAAATTGTAATATCATATTTCGTTTAATCCCAAAAATAAATCGTTTAACTACTTTTAACAATCCATTTATAGTGAAATTCTTCCTTTCACCTTAAGAATTTAGGTTCATATTACTTCAATTTAGATTCCAATCGAAAAACTTTCACAATTCAAGTATTAAACATTCTACTTAAAATGCCGATTATAAATTAAAATACATACTATCTAAAACTTCAAATCATCAATAGATTTAAAATTGAATTTAACTTAATTTTGTACTCATTTAAAAATATAATATAATCTGATATTTTTTAAAATAATACCTTATACTATAATTTTCGATAGTATAACGGAACAACTTACACCTTATTATAAGTGCTAAAATCTTTATGATCTCTTTTGTACAAATCGTCAGAAGGCAAAGATTTAAAATATTCATAAGTCTTTTTCATACCTTCTTCCCTTAAAACTTTTGGCTCCCATTTTAAAATCTCTTTTGCCTTAGAAATATCTGGTTGACGCTGCATAGGATCATCTTGAGGTAATGGCTTATATATAATTTTTTGCTTCGTACCTGTTAATTTAATAATCTCTTCTGCAAAATCTTTAATAGTAATTTCATAAGGATTACCAATATTTACAGGCATATCATAATCACTTAATAACAATCTATAAATACCTTCCACCTCATCATCTACATAACAAAATGATCTTGTTTGATCTCCCTTTCCAAAAACAGTTAAATCTTCACCCCTTAGTGCCTGTCCGATAAAAGCTGGTATTACTCGACCATCATTTAATCGCATTCTAGGTCCATACGTATTAAAGATTCTAACAATTCTAGTTTCCACACCATGAAACCTATTGTATGCCATTGTTATAGACTCCATAAAACGTTTTGCTTCATCATACACGCCACGTGGTCCTATCGTATTTACATTACCATAATACTCCTCTGTTTGAGGATGCACTAAAGGATCGCCATAAATTTCAGATGTAGATGCAATTAAAATTCTAGCATTCTTCTCTTTCGCTAAACCTAAAAGATTATGTGTGCCTAGAGCACCCACCTTAAGTGTTTGAATAGGTATTTTTAAATAATCAATAGGACTCGCTGGTGAAGCAAAATGCAATATATAATCTAAATCTCCCGATATATGTACGAATTTAGTAACATCATGATGAAAAAACTCAAACTGTTCTAGGTGGAACAAATGTTCCAAATTCCTAATATCACCTGTAATTAAATTATCCATAGCTATCACGTGGTAGCCTTCCTTTATAAAACGGTCGCAGAGATGTGATCCCAAAAATCCAGCCCCACCGGTAATCAAAACTTTTTTCAAAATATTATTATTTTAAGTTTTACGAAGATAGATCAATGAAAGGAACGATAAAAAAGGAATACATTAAATACTTTAAACTTCAAGAAAACTAGATGAAATCATAATAAATTGACAAAATAGCTGTTCACATTGTGGAAGGTTATATTACTAACCGATGTAATGCACATTAAACAGGCTTATAACAGCCATTTATAAAGAAACATTAAAACTATTATATAGACTCTTTAATCGACTAAATAATACTTATTAATTTATCTTTGCAAATTTTGCATAAGATTCAAATACAAAACATGAGAAAAATTACTAATATATGCTGTATAGGTGCGGGTTACGTAGGTGGTCCGACCATGTCTGTTATAGCAAGTCAATGCCCAGATATTAAAGTTACTGTTGTAGATATTAATCAGGACAGAATTAATAGTTGGAATGATGAAAATTTAGACAACCTACCTATATATGAACCAGGTTTAAAAGAAATTGTTGGTAAAGCAAGAAATAAAAACCTGTTTTTTTCTACCGAGGTCGACAAAGCTATAGACGAGGCTCAAATTATCTTTATTTCCGTAAATACGCCAACTAAAACCTACGGCAAAGGAAAAGGTCAAGCTGCAGATTTAAAATTTGTAGAGCTTTGTGCAAGAAATATTGCCAAAGTAGCCAAAGACGACAAAATTGTCGTTGAAAAATCTACCCTACCTGTTCGTACCGCAAGTGCCATTAAAAGTATTTTACAACATACGGGGAACCAAGTAAATTTTGAAATATTATCTAATCCAGAATTTTTGGCTGAAGGTACAGCTATAGAGGATCTTTTAAATGCAGATAGAGTTTTAATTGGTGGCGATGACACCCCTTCTGGCCAAGAAGCTAAAGACACATTAAGTTCAATATATGAACAATGGTTACCTAAAGAGCGTGTATTACAAACCAACGTATGGTCTTCTGAACTTTCTAAATTGGTTGCCAATGCATTTTTAGCACAACGTGTTTCTTCAATTAACACCATTTCTGCATTATGCGAAAAGACAGACGCAAACATACAAGAAATCTCTAGGGCCATTGGTTATGATAGCAGAATTGGATCTAAATTCTTAAATGCTTCTGTTGGTTTTGGTGGTTCTTGTTTTCAAAAAGATATACTAAATTTAGTGTATATAGCACAATCTTATGGCCTTACCGAAGTAGCCGATTATTGGGAACAGGTTATCATAGCAAACGATTATCAAAAAAGTCGTTTTGCAGAACATATGATTTCATCATTGTACAATACTATTTCTGGCAAAAAAATTGTTCTTTACGGATGGGCTTTTAAAAAGGACACCAACGACACTAGAGAATCTCCAGCAATAGCTGTAGCTGATGCTTTGTTAGAAGAGCAAGCTGAAATATTAGTCTACGACCCTAAGGTTTCTGCCGAACGCATTTATGCCGATCTTGATTATTTAAATACAAGGTCTCCGGAAGAAAACAGAAGATTATTAAAAGTAACAAATGATCCTATAGAAGCAACTGCAAAGGCTCATGCAATAGCTATTTTGACAGAATGGGACGAGTTCAAGACTTACGATTGGGCTACCATATATAAAAATATGTTAAAACCGGCATTTGTTTTTGATGGAAGACGCTTATTAGATACCAATACAATGAATTCTTTAGGCTTTAATTATTATAAAATTGGGCAGTCATGAAAATTTTAGTAACAGGCGCTGCTGGGTTCATTGGTTTTTTTGTCGCAAAATCTCTTTTAAATCAAGGGCACACCGTAGTTGGTTTAGATAATATTAATGATTACTATGACATTAACCTCAAGTATGACCGATTAAAAGAACTAGGCATTGAAAAAAACGATGCTGAAATTTTCAACAATCTAGCATCTAGTTCAACCTATGAAAAATTTTCTTTTATACGATTAGCATTGGAAGATCGTGAAAATCTTCCTTTATTATTCAAAGCGCAAGCATTCGACAAAATTTGCAATTTGGCAGCTCAAGCCGGTGTTCGCTATAGTATAGAAAATCCTGAGGTTTATGTGGATAGTAATATAGTAGGGTTTTTAAATATTTTGGAATGCTGCCGTAACTACAAAATCAAACACTTAATATATGCTAGTAGTTCTAGCGTTTATGGGCTGAATGAAAAAATTCCATTTGAAACTAGTGACGCCGTAGACCATCCTATTAGCCTTTATGCTGCAACTAAGAAAAGTAACGAACTTATGGCGCATACCTATGCCCATTTGTACGGGTTTAAGACCACAGGATTACGTTTCTTTACCGTATACGGTCCATGGGGAAGACCAGACATGGCTATGTTTTTATTTACAGATGCCATAGTTAACAACAAACCAATTAAGGTCTTTAACAATGGCAAATTAGAACGCGACTTTACTTACATTGATGATATTACAGAAGGTGTTGTTAGGATTATTCAGAAACCTTTAGCAAAAGAAATAGATAAAAATAATCTATTTAAAATTTACAATATTGGGAATAGTAAATCTGTGAAACTTATGGATTTCATTACTGCGATAGAAGAAAGTTTAGGTATCGAAGCAAAAAAAGACATGTACCCTATGCAACCTGGTGATGTTGAAAAAACTTGGGCAAATGTAGATGATTTAATTACAGATTATGACTACAGACCTAATACCTCAATAAAAAGTGGGGTTCAACGTTTTGTAGATTGGTATAAAGAATACTATACTCCTTAACAAAAAATATAAATTCAAAAGCATCATTAACTAAGATTTTTCAAAATCAATGATTTGCAAATACTTTTACGCATGTCATTACCCGTTATTTAACATATAATTAAATCTTTACAATTTTTTATCAACCTAATGAACTCATACAACCTCAATTCTAATTTTCACATTTTGGTCACAGGTGGCGCTGGCTTTATTGGCTCCAATCTTTGCACTGCCTTACTACAAAATGGAAATCAGGTTACCTGCTTAGATAACTTTGCAACAGGAAAGCATGAAAACCTAGCTACTTTAACTAATAATCCAAAATTCACTTTAATTGAAGGTGATATTAGAAATTTAACCGACTGTAAAAAAGCATGTGAGGGAGTGGATTATATTTTACACCAGGCCGCGTTAGGCTCAGTACCAAGATCTATAAATGATCCCATCACCAGTAATGATGTAAATGTATCCGGATTTCTTAATATGTTAACAGCAGCACGTGATGCGAATGTAAAACGTTTTATATATGCAGCAAGTTCATCTACTTATGGGGATTCAACCAACATGCCAAAAGTAGAAGATATTATTGGTAAACCCCTCTCCCCTTACGCCATCACCAAATATGTAAATGAATTATATGCCGATGTATTCAGTAAAACCTACGGAATAGAAACAATTGGCTTACGCTATTTTAATGTTTTTGGGAGAAAACAAGATCCAAATGGTGCTTATGCGGCCGTTATTCCAAAATTTGTAATGCAACTGATGAAGCACGAATCTCCTGTTATTAACGGTGATGGTTCTTTCTCAAGAGATTTCACCTATATAGACAATGTTATTCAAATGAACATTAGAGCCATAGTATCGGGCAACCAAGATGCTATGAATACCGTATATAATACCGCTTATGGTGAACGTACAGATTTAAATGAACTCACAACACTTTTAAAAGAGTATTTAGGAGCATATGACCCAAAAATTAAAGATGTTAAAAATATATATGGTCCTACAAGAGCTGGAGACGTGCCACATTCTTTAGCTTCTGTTGACAAAGCAAAAAAATTACTAAATTACGCCCCACAATTCGATATTAAAACCGGTCTTAAGGAGGCCGTAAAATGGTATTGGGAGAATTTGAAGTAAAAATAAGAGTGAGTAAATAAGTTATAGTTACTGAGCGTAGCCGAAGTAAAAAAATAATGGTTGCTGAACGCAACCTAAGTAAAGAATATGAAAGATATAAAGATTGCTGTTATTGGTTTGGGCTATGTAGGCTTACCATTAGCTAGATTATTTGCCACCAAATATCCTGTAATAGGTTTTGATATTAATACTGAGCGTATTGAGGAGCTTACAAAAGGACATGACAGTACATTAGAAGTAGAAGATGATATTTTACAAGGTGTACTTAGAAATGGTCCAAAAATGGAGACTGGTTTATTTTGTAGTAACCAATTGGCTGATATAGCAGATTGCAACTATTATATTGTTACAGTACCTACACCTGTAGACAGCACGAACAGACCTATTTTAACGCCTTTATATAAAGCTTCAGAAACCGTAAGCCAAGTATTAAAAAAGGGTGACACTGTAATTTATGAATCTACTGTCTATCCAGGGGTTACAGAAGACGAATGTATACCGGTTTTAGAAAAAGAAAGTGGTCTAGTTTATAATAAAGACTTTTTTGCAGGGTACTCTCCAGAACGTATCAATCCAGGAGATAAAGAACATACTGTAGAAAAAATTCTTAAAGTCACCTCTGGATCAACTCCTGAAGTAGGTAAAAAGGTAGATGCATTATATGCATCTGTAATTACGGCAGGAACGCATTTAGCCCCAACGATTAAAGTTGCAGAAGCAGCAAAGGTTATTGAAAATTCGCAACGTGATATCAATATTGCATTTGTAAATGAATTAGCTAAGATTTTCAACCTTATGGGTATCGACACTCATGATGTTTTAGAAGCTGCCGGTACCAAATGGAATTTCCTTCCTTTCAAACCAGGTTTAGTAGGTGGTCATTGTATTGGTGTTGACCCTTATTATTTAGCTCAAAAAGCGCAAGAATTTGGCTATCATCCAGAAATAATATTAGCCGGCAGACGTATGAACGACACTATGGGTAAATATGTGTCTTCTGAAATTATAAAATTAATGGTTCAAAGGGACATTAAGATAAAGGGTAGCAACATACTCGTATTAGGTATTACATTTAAAGAAAACTGTCCTGATGTTAGAAATACTAAAGCAGTTGATGTGATTAGTAATCTTACTTCTTATGGAACTAATGTAACAATATACGACCCATGGGCCTCGGCAAAGCAAGTGGCTCATGAATATAATATGGAGATAATTAAAGAATTACCTACTGAGAAATTTGATGCCATTGTTTTAACCGTAGCTCACAACGAATTTTTAGAAATTGAACTAAAGAGCTTACTTAAACCAGAAGGTATTTTATACGACGTTAAGGGCATTCTTAAAAAAGATGTAGACGGTAGACTATAAACAAAATATTTTTAAAAAAATATAAGGCTTGTATGAATCAAAATATTCATACAAGCCTTTTTTATTTTCCGTAAATAAATTAAAATTTATTAATTGTTTTTTTTGCGTTAAACAAATAACTAATAGAATCAATAAAAACGACCCAACTCTTAATAGGATGTTAACAAAAGTTGTATTTGGTCGAATATGTATGAAAAAAAGTGTATTTCATCGATCAATAACATCCAATCAACCTAGAAACTTCGTAACCTAAGGGTTGTAAATAATAAAATAATAACTACTTAAGGTATTTACCTTTAATCGATTAACTCAATTTTTAAAAATAAAAAATCATTTATAGCGTTGAATTGAAGATACCCCAATGCATAGAATGCATTTCATCGAAAAAAACGGTTATTTCATCGACTCTTAAAATTATTGGATTATTATTGCAACCCAAATAGTATTTTTTTTAATTCAAAAGCAATTTACCTACTTATGTCAAAGTTCCAAAGTTTCACTTCAAAATTGACCGCGTCAATTTTCGCTGTTTTCTTTCTATTTTCTTGCAGTAAAGATGCCGACCTTTTATCCGAATACGTCATTAATAAAGACGATGGCTTACAGAGTTTAGTCTTACTTACAAATGATAGTTTTTACATGGCACCTGGTGAGGATACTATTTTAATGGATGTTTTAAATAATGATAATTTTAGTGAAAATTCTAATGTAACCATTATAAATACTTCATCTCCGCTTAATGGTATTGTTACTATTAATAACGACAATACGTTAACTTACAAGGCAGGGACTGAATCTACACCTGTTGAAACAACAACTCCAGAGGAAACAACAACTCCAGAGGAAACAACAACTCCAGAGGAAACAACAACTCCAGAGGAAACAACAACTCCAGAGGAAGATACATTTACATATACTGCAGAAGTAGTAGATGAAGAAACGGGAGAGACTACCAAAGAAGAAGCTACAGTAACCATATCCACAACACCTATAATAACTGAAATGGGAGATCTTTTGGCTTTTCCTGGTGCAGAAGGTTTTGCTAAGTATGCTACAGGTGGTAGAGGCGGAAAAGTTTTACATGTCACTAATTTAAATGATAGTGGGGCCGGTAGTTTGAGAGAAGCTTTCAATACAACAGGACCAAGAACTATAGTTTTCGACGTAGGTGGTGATATATTTCTTGAGAGCAACTTGACAATTTGGGAAGAAAGAGGTGGTGCTTCTGGAGATTTAACAATCGCAGGTGAAACTGCTCCATTTCCTGGAATAACACTTAGAAATAAAGGAATTCAAATACATAACTCCAATGTTATTATAAAATACATAACTATTAGACTAAATGAAGTCAGAGATACAGAGAATACATGGGATTGCATTAGAATACGAAATTGGGGTACAGGAGATAACTATATTGAAAATTTTATGTTTGACCATCTAAGTTTAAGTCATGGTGATGATGAAATTTTCAACCCAAATGGTCACGCTACTGACTCCAATTATGGTACCAGAAAAATTACTATGCAAAACTGTACAGTAGGAAAGCCAAATACCGAATATAATGTTTTGGTAGGTACTTATGTTTATGATATTTCATTTATAAATAATTATTTCCATAACTCCGCTGACAGAAGTGTGCTATTTGGTTATGGCTGGAACAAGGAAACCAGTGAATTCATAAATAACATTGTTTATGGCTATAATTATGGAACAACCATTGCTTATGGAACTATTACAGATGTTATAGGAAACTTATACAAACCTTATCCATGGCGGGGACAAAAAAATGCTATTGGTTACGGACCTAATGTATATAACAACCCTAATGGTATCGAAAGTAATGGATCATTATTCACAAGTGATAATTTTGTAATGGAAAATGACGCTATACTTTATGATGGTAATGCAAAGTCATTTTCAAAAAACAATAGAGTTTTAACAAATAGCTTGAAAAATTCATGGGCAAATACACCATCTGAAATTGAAAATTTAGTTATGAAATCAGTTGGTAATAGTTTGTATAGAGATGAGTTAGATCAAGAGTATATAAATAATTATTTTGATGGGACTGGTGATTGGAATATTGATCCTATTCCTAATAAAACATCTACAAAGAGAGAGAGCAATTACGATACTGATTTTGATGGGATGGCTGATGAATGGGAACTAATTAGATTTGGAAATCTCAATCATGATTCTCAGGAAGATGAAAATTCTGATGGATATACTAACTTGGAAGAATTCCTGTATTCTCTGACTAATACTGATTAAAAAAAATACCCAATTTTCAAATCTTACCTCCTGTAATTAATGCCTTACAAGCATTAACTACAGGAGGTTTTTTTTATACACTATTAATCAATTTAAAAAAATTTAAAACTGGTTGAAAAACTAAAATCGATTAAATATGTATTTACAACCTTTAATTTCAAGTAGAAAATTGTTAACTGATTATATTTGTCAAATGCTTTAATAATTTGGCTACATCTTTTCGATATAAATATTAAATTAAATATGCTTTTATGAAAATTGATTTTTTAATTAATTCTCTTGGTGGAGGTGGTGCAGAAAGAGTAATGACAACACTGGCTAATGGCTTCTCAAAAAAACATGCTATACGATTAATTACTTTTAACAAAGGCAAAGATTTTAATTTAGATAAAGAAATTAAATCAATAGACTTACATGAGGGTAAAATAAAAAATCATACAGTTCGTTCTATATTAAATTTATACAATTATTATAAGTACAAAAATAATAGACCAGATATTCTAATTTCTTTTCTACCTCCAAACAATCTAATTGCAATCATTATTGCAAGGTTCTTAGGTATTAAAGTAATTATTTCAGAACATACTAATCATACAGCAAAATTTGGTAAAAAAACAGAATTAATTCAAAAACTATCTTATCGTTTCTCAAATGCCCTTACGGTACTTACTACTTTCGATAAAGTACATTTTGAAAGACTTGGTGCAAATGTTTGCGTTATGCCTAACCCGTTAAATTTACCAACAGAAATAGAACCTTTATATAAAAGGGAAAAAACAATTTTAATTGTTGGTGCTTTAAACAGATACGAAAGCAAAGGTTTTGATTCTTTAATAAAAATAATAGCGCCAATTTTAAAAAAGAATAAAAGCTGGAAACTAATAATTGCAGGTGGTGGAGATCAAGGACTATTTATATTAAAAAATCTTACTGCCGAATTAGACATACAAAGCCAAGTTATCTTTAAAGGATTTTGTAAAAATATTAATGAATTAATGCAAACCTCTCAAATATTTGTACTCCCATCTAAATTTGAAGGCTTACCAATGGGCTTAATGGAAGCACTATCAAATGGAATGGCATGTATTGCTTATAATTGCCCTTCCGGTCCTGAGGATTTAATTGATAATAATATTAATGGGCTATTAATTAAAGATCAAGATACCATTTTAATGTCTGAAGGAATTTCAAAATTAATAAATGAAAAAGAACTCAGAAATAAATTGGCAGATAATGCACCAAACTCTATGATCGATTATAGCTTAGAGAATATTTTAGATCGATGGGATGCTTTAATAAAATCAGTAATTAAAAATGATTGAAAAAATTGATAATACGCCAAAAAACAAAAAATCCTTATCAGTAGTTCGCTATTTTATATTAGCATTAATCTTATTGTATATTCCTGGATTTACCTTAACATATTTTAATGGAACACTTTCTTCAATCTTTAGCTATTTATCCTACGGACTTATTTTAATCTATACAATTTATCATGGAAAAAGCGGCAATAATTACTGGATGATTATTATCGGTTTACTTTATTTTTTAATAGGTAGCGTTGTTAACCAGGAGTATATGCCTGAAATAAAATATTTTACAATTATAATGATTAAATATTTTATAATCATTATTGGAGGTTATGAAGTTATGAAACGTACCAGTTCAAAAGAAATGTGGTTTTTTATGCTCTTAGGAGCATTATCGATATTAGGCAACATGTTTCTGTTCAATGATCCAAAAGCTGATTATGGCAGGTACAGTGGATTTTATTTAGACCCAAACAATGGTGGTTTAATTTGCATTATGGGATACGCCTTATCTTTTGCAATGCCAAAAAAAATTAGATTTATTGGCAAGCTATTATTCACAATATTAGGTCTTTTTACTTTTTCTAGAACCTTTATTGTAACCTGGCTTATCATAAACGTTTTATCAATTCGATTGGATATAAAAAATGCTAAGATGTTATTTGCAGGATTTGCAATTTTAAGCACACTAGTTATTTATAATGAATTTTTACCAGTCAAAAATGCTCGATTAGAACAAATTGGTGCAATAATCTCAAGTGACAATGATAGTAGTAGCCCCAATAAAATTAATAAAGACTCGAGATGGGACACTTGGAAAAGATACTTTCCTGCTCTATCCGATAAACCAATTTTTGGTAATGGCTATATGGCTTTTGATGGTAATGGAGTTGCACCTCCCGTAGGTGTACATAATACATATCTATTAATTTGGGGAGAATCTGGTATTTTTCCAATTTTAATTTTCATTTATTATTTAATAACATTGTTTAAATATGGTATCTATTATTTTAAAGACATACCTTTTTCATTGATGATGTTAATATCATTGACGTTATTTCTAATGACTAATCATAATTTTTTTAATACCGACTATTCATTGTTATTAATCTTATGGATAGACATACAATTGAAAAATAAGAAAGACAAATTATCAAAAGAACTAAATTTTACTTAACCTGCATTAATGTTAAAAACTAAACTTACTGAGCTAGTAAAAAATATATTTAAAAAACAGTCCCAATTAGTAACCAATATAATTATTGTTGGTAGTGTTTCGCTCGCTGTTAAAGGAGTTAGTTTTTATAAAGAACTTCTAATTGCAGAAAATTATGGAGTATCGGAATTATTAGATACATTTTTAATTGCTGTTCTAATCCCCACTTTCATCCAAAATGTTTTCATAAATGCCTATGGTTCAGTATTCATACCGAATTATTTATTAGAAAAAAAAAATAATGAAAATACTGGGGCATTTCAAAGCTCAAGTTTTTTAATAACCATTGGCATAGGTCTGTTAATGATATTAGTGACTTATTTATTTTTAGACTTTTATTTAGAATTTTTATTCCCAGGGCATGAAACCACATACTATCAATTAATAAAAATACAATTATGGATTATATTGCCCAGTATGCTATTTTGGGCTATTACGTCATTAATATCTGGTCTATTAATGACAAACGATGAATTTTTATATTCTTCGCTTAACGCCATATTCATACCGATTATAACCATATTTTTTTTATTTTTTTATCGTGATAATCTTCAGGAAAAAACCTTAGCGGTTGGTATACTGGTTGGTAGTATAATCAGCACCTTTTACATGGTATTTATTGGTTTTCGTAAAAAGCTAATTACAATAAAAAAACCTGATTTTAAAAATGCGAATATTCAATTACTACTTAAACAAATGCCCGCTAAAATATCCTCAGGTTTAATTAATGGTGTTAATCCCATGGTTGATCAGTATTTTTCAGCACAAATGGCTATTGGAGCAATTGCTGCATTGAATTATGGCTATAAAATACCTATGGTAATTATTAGCCTTGTTGGAGGTCCTATCGGTAGCACAATTCTACCTCATTTTTCAAAAATTGCAGCTGAGAATAGTGAAAAGGCATACCAAGAACTTAAAAAAATTCTTCATATTGGTCTAATCTCCATGAGTGGAGTAACCATAATTTTAATTTTCTTATCGGAATTCATAATTATTATGTTTTTTCAACGAGGTGCTTTTACCCAAGATGATACAAGTCTAGTTTATGTTATACAACAGATGTATTTTATTCAAATACCTTTTTATATTGTAGGCATAGTAATGAATTCATATTTAACGGCAGTAAACAAAAATAATTTTCTTGTTATTTCATCCATATTAAGCATGACTCTCAATATTATCCTTAATTATACGTTAATAGAATTATTAGGAATTAAAGGTTTGGCTTTGGCTACATCTTTAGTCTCATTTATAAATTCATTTGTAATCTATATCTATATTAGAAAGCAGTATTCAATAAAAAACAATGTTTAGTATAATAACACCAACCTATAATAGAGCACATACTTTATTTAGAGTATATGATTCTTTAATTTCACAAACAGATGTAGATTTCGAATGGATAATAATTGATGATGCAAGTACTGACGGTACAATGAATTTGGTTGAAACATGGAAATTACAGTGTAGTAAATTTAAAATTTCATACTTCAAACTTCCTATTAACAAAGGCAAACCAAATGCAATTAATTTCGGATTGGATTATTGTTCAAGACCTATAACAATTATCGCAGATAGTGATGATAGTTTTGATAAAAACACTATTTCAGATTTAAAAACAATTTGGAATAAAGTTAATCAAACTTTAAATAGTGAAAAAATCGCTACTATATGGACGTTAGTTACAAATGAAAATGGTCAATTAGCAGGTGAGCAATTTCCATATAATTTCTGGCAAGTTAATTTTAAAGATAGAGTATTAAATAGAAAACAAATGGTTGCTGGCGAAAAATGGCATAGTTGGCGTACTGAAGTTTTAAAAAAATATAAAATGCTTCATAGTGAACATTCATTTGTTGGCGAAGGTGCAAGCTGGAATCAAATTAACAAAGATTATGACTTCCTATGTATTAATATAATTCATAGAACATATTACAAAAGTATGGACGGTTTAATTCAAAAAGAGAAATCTAGATTAGAATTAGAAAAATTGAAATTTTATTATTCTTATTATCAACTTTATAAAACTTCTAATTATGATATATTGAAGTACCCATTTTACAAAAAATATGCATTTGAATATTTAAAATCACTTTTCTATTATAAAAAAAGGGATTTATCCCTTGGTATAGTAAAGACATTAATCCTTATTTTCCCAGCTTCTCTTAGTATTCCTTCGAAAATTAAAAGTTATTTAATTTTAAAAAATAACTAAAGCTTACCAGAACTTTTTAATTAAAAAATTCAATCAATATTATTTTAAAAAATACTCAATGAAAAATAAATATATAAATAAAATATATGAGTATATTTTACCTAATATATCAACCAAAGTTCTAATCAAATTTAAATTTTTTTGGCACTTCGGTTATTCTATAAACTTAAGAAATCCCAAAACATTAAATGAAAAAATAAATTGGTTGAAGTTAAATGACCGGTCACAATTGCATACTCAATGTTCCGACAAATTTTTAGTACGTGATTATATTAAACATAAAATTGGAGAAAAATATTTAGTTCCACTATATTTTCAGACCAAATTAGCTGAAGAAATCATTCCGGAAAACTTACCCGATGAACCACATATTATAAAAACAAATCATGATAGTGGTGGAGGTATTTTTGTCAGAGATAAATCTAAAATAGATTGGTCTAAGGTACAAAAGCAACTCCATACACGTTTAGGTATAAATTATTATCCTAGGTCAAGAGAATGGCAATATAAAAATATTGAACCAAGAATTATTGTGGAGAAACTTCTTGAAGATAAAAATGGAAATATTCCTTTTGATTATAAGGTACATTGTTTTAATGGTAGAGTAAGGATGATAAGTGTTGATATGGGTAGAGGTACCGACCAACATTATAGAAATTGGTATAATACTGATTGGGAACGAGAAAAGTTCAAATGGTCTTCACCAAAGGAAAATGGAAAAAATACTGACCCAAGCGATCAAGATTTAAAAAAACCAAAAACTTTAAAAGAAATGATTAGACTCTCAGAGCTTCTTGCAAAACCTTTCAAATACGTTAGGATTGATTGGTATGATGTCGATGAAGTTCTATATTTTGGTGAAATAACTTTTCATCATGATGGTGGGTTTAGGCCAATTTTGCCGAAAACATGGGATATCACTTTAGGTTCAGAGCTGGAATTACCAATCATAGCAATAAACAAATCTTAATTGAACTAAATATACTGCATTTTTTATATGAAAATTGATTTAGTAATTGGAAGTTTGAGGAGCGGTGGTGCAGAAAGGGTGGTTAGCACACTTGCTAATTACTTTGCTAGCCAAGGTCATGAAGTACGGTTATTTACATTTAAAAACGGTAAAGACAAATATGAGCTTGATTCTAAAATAAAACGAATAAAATTTCATAGAGACATCTCAATCTTTAACTATACATTAGTTCGGGCATTTTATTATTTATTAAAATTTTATTGTAAAAAGAGTAATAGACCCAATGTGATTAGTGCACATATAGGTTTAATGGGGCTACCCACAATTCCAATAGCAAAATTGTACAATATAAAAATAGTTATTTCCGAACATATTAGCCACACGAATACTCCGATGAACATTCAAAGAAAATTTCTTTGGAATTTCCTGTACCGCTTTGCCGATGCTATTACTATTTTAACCAAATATGATTTGCCTTTTTTTAAAAAAAAGAACAAAAATGTAAATATCATGTATAATCCCAATTCTTTTAGTCCCTTAAATGTTCAAACTAAAAAAAGACTAAAACAAATCATCTCTGTGGGTAATTTAGACAGATATAATCATAAGGGTTTTGATAACTTGTTAGATATCGCTTACGAAATCAAGAAAAAATATCCTTTTTGGAAATTTCAAATAATTGGAGAAGGTACATTTGGAAAAAAGTTTTTAGAAGATAAAATTAATAGATTAAACTTAGTTGATACTGTTTTTTTAATTGGATATAAATCGGATGTTGATGATATACTTCGCAACTCATCTATTTATGTCTTAAGTTCCCGATATGAAGGTTTACCGATGGGGCTAATAGAGGCAGCTTCTCAGGGTGTTGCTTGTATAGCTTATGATTGTATTTCAGGCCCATCAGACATCATTGAAAATAGGGTAAATGGTATCCTAATAAAAAATCAAGACCATGAGCTCATGACTGCAGGTATAATTGAATTAATAGAAGATGAAAAATTTAGAGAAAGTCTTGGATGGAATGCTACTAAATCTAGTGATAATTTTTCATTACAAAAAATTGGCCTTCAATGGGAAAAGTTATTTATTTCCATTCAAAAATAAAATAATAATTACATCTAAAACCTTTTTATAATTATACCAATAATTCCGTTTGAAAAAAAATTAACCTTTATGTCAATTAAGCAAACCTTTTACAAAATTATTAATTTTATTAAGTATAAAAGAGCCATTTTTGTTTACAACAAAAAAATAAATAACATACTTCTCAAAACAAAAATTAAGAATTTAAGAAATAAAGAAAAGTTAACAATTAAAAATAAATTTAATGCTTTAGGCTTTAAGAATATTTCTTTAAAATGGCATCAATTTTATTGTCATGTATATGGTAAAATACTTACTGAGTTTATACCTGAGTCGCTATATTATACCCAAATAGAAGGATCTCTCAATAGGTCGATAATGTTTCCCGCGATGGAAGATAAAAATCTTTTAGATTACTTTTTATCCAAAGACTTGCTCCCAGAAGTAGTAGTGAAAAATATTAACGGTTTTTTTTATGTGAATGACACACAAACTAACCTGAAAATTGCTGCAGAAAAATGCTTGGAGTATGACCAATTGGTTATAAAACCCACTATTGGTACCGCCGGTGGTTTTGGCGTAAAAAAAATAGAGTTATTAACTAAAAAAGATGGATTTACCTATTTGAAAGAACTTTTTGCTCAATATAAATCTGATTTCAATCTTCAAGTCATCCTTCAACAGCATGAGGCTATAGAAAAGCTTAACAAAAGCTCTATTAATACTCTAAGAATTATGTCTTATATGAATAACCAAGGTGTTCATATTCTTTCTTCTGTAATAAGGATAGGACGCATGGGATCTTTTACTGACAATATGACTATGGGCGGTATCGGTTGTGGGATAGATGGCTTCGGCAAACTTAAAAAATTTGCTTATGATAGTTTTGGCGCTTCATTTGAAAAATCGGATTGCGGAGTTACTTTCAATCAGTATCAAATTCCATTATACGATAGCATTCTAGAAATTATAAAAACTTCACATAAAAAATTACCCTATTTTAAGCTAATTTCATGGGATGTTATGATTACCGTAGATTCAAAAATTAAAATCGTTGAATATAATACCCTAGGTCAAGATATTAATTTACATCAATTGGTAAACGGGCCTTTGTTTGGTAACTATTTTGATGAAATCATGGAAATTACTCGTAATCATGATTTTCTCACGGAAGCTATGAAGTATGGGAAATAGTCTCGTAGTATTTCAATTAATCTTGAACTTATTACATAGATAATAAACTTAGCAATTCTATTATGTATAATTTAAAAAATAAATAAGATAAAATGGGGAAAACACAAAAAATTTCCATTTTTATATATTCCATGTCAGGTGGCGGAGCTGAACGGGTAATGTCTTACCTTCTACCCTATTTACAGGCTAAAAACTATGAGGTAGTTTTAGTGCTTATGAATACTAAAATTGTCTATCCGAGTATTGAAAATATACGTATTCATTATTTAGAAAAATCTGAAGTAGTTGAACCTGGCTTAGTTAAATTCTTAAAATTACCGTGGTTAGCTTGGAAATATGCCCGTTTTTTAAAGAAAGAAAGAATAACACACTCATTTAGTCTGTTAACAAGACCGTGTTATATAAACATTATGGCTCGTTGGTTTACAAGCCATCCGTATAAACTTATGGTCAGTGAACGTAATTATCCTAGTTTGCAATATGGCTATAATGACAATCAAAGTAAAATAAATAGTTTTTTAGTAAAAAAACTATATCCGAAAGCAGACTTGATTATTAGTAATGCAAAAGCGAGCGCTGAAGATTTAATAGCTAATTTTAATGTATCACGAGAAAAAACAGGTGTTATTTATAATCCTATAGATTTAGAGAAGATTGATGGAATTGTACCAAATAACTCTCTATTTAATTCTAGTCATGTAAATCTTGTTAGTGTAGGACGATTACAGTTGGTAAAGAATCATCAACTTATGATTGAGGCAATTGCTCCTTTTAAAAACGTTAGACTTTATATTTTTGGTGAAGGCGAGCTCCGTGAAGATTTAGAAGCACAAATAGACAATTTAGGCATATCAGAAAGAGTATTTTTAATGGGCTTCGAGAGTAACCCATTTCAGTATTTAAAAGCTGCAGATATTTTTGTTTTTAGTTCTAACCATGAAGGTTTCCCCAATGTAATAATGGAAGCTATGGCATGTGGTCTTCCTATAATTACAACAAATTGCAAATCTGGACCAGATGAAATTATGGAACTAAACGAAACTAAATCTGATGATATTATGATCACAGATTATGGACTTCTTAGTCCTGTGGGTAATGCACACTTATTGCAAAAAAGTATAAATTATTGCTTAGAGCATCCTGAATACTTAGCCCAATGTAGAGTCAACGTAAAGAAACGAATTCAAGATTTTAAACGAGAACCTATTTTAGAATTATACACCTCTCACATTTTATCATAAAATATGTCTTCAGTTAAACCCTATAAATCCAAAAAAAAAATAATTAGAACGGCCGCCGTACCAGGTTCGTTGTATGGATTATTAACTGGTCAACTTCGGTTTTTAAATCAACATTATGAAGTAATTGGTGTAGCTTCTGAAGGAGCTATTATGGAAATAGTTGCTCAGCGCGAAGGTATACGAACAGAATCTATAAATATAGAGCGCTCCATTAGCCCCTTTAAAGACTTAATTTCATTATTTAAACTGTACAGGTTTTTTGTTAAAGAAAAACCAATGATGGTACACTCAATTACCCCTAAAGCTGGTCTACTAAGTATGATAGCCGCATATTTTGCCAGGGTTCCCGTTAGAGCTCATACTTTCACAGGTTTAATATTCCCTACGCAAACCGGCTTTTTAAAAAAATTACTACTCTTATTTGACAAGGTTATTTGTGCATTTGCCACCAACGTTTACCCAGAAGGTAATGGCGTAAAAAATGATTTAACACATTATAATGTCACCAAAAAACCATTAACAGTAATAGCAAATGGCAACGTAAATGGTAAGGACCTTAGTTTCTTTGACCCCCTACTATTCCCTAAAGAATCTACAAAATCTGAAAAGAACAAACTTGGCATTTCTGAAGACGATTTTGTTTTCATTTTCATAGGAAGGTTAGTGAACGATAAAGGTATTAACGAATTAGTTCATTCTTTTTCCCAACTTAGTAAAAAGCGATCTGCAATTAAATTGATTCTTGTGGGATCCCACGAGGGCGAAACAGATGTTTTACCCAGTAGCACATGGGATTTACTGAATACTGAAAAAAATATAATTTGGGTAGGAAAAAAAGATGATATCAGACCTTATCTATCCATGGCAAACGCCCTTGTTTTCCCTAGCTATCGTGAAGGGTTCCCTAATGTAGTACTAGAGGCAGGTGCAATGGGTCTACCTGCCTTGGTAACGGATATTAACGGAAGTAATGAAATTATTGTACATGGCAAGAATGGATATATTGTACCGTCGAAAGACGAACAGGCACTTCTAGAAGCTATGACCCTATTTGTAGAGGATTCGCAGTTAGTATTGAATATGGCGCAGCATGCAAGACCTATGATAGCCGACCGTTATGAACAAAGCTTCGTTTGGGATTCCCTATTAGAAGAATACAAACGTATAGAGCATAAGAATTCTTAAATTTATAGTTTTCAATAAAAAAGAATTTAGCTCTTTAATCTTGATTAAAAGTACTTGGTCTATTTACCACCTTTTAGAAATCTATTAATATGTAATTTAGCGTCCTAATCATAGATAATTATATGTATACTAGATTTTTTAAAGGTTTATTTGATATTTCAATAGCGGCATTAGTGCTTTTGGCATTTAGCCCTATATTTTTAATCATCTGGGTTTCGTTGTCTATCGCAAACAATGGTAGCGCCTTCTTTTATCAACAAAGACCTGGAAAAGATAAAAGAATCTTTAAAATTATCAAGTTCAAATCAATGAACGATAAAAAAGATAAAGAAGGGAATCTTCTCCCAGACTTTAAGCGTATGACCGCAATTGGTAAATTTATAAGAAATACTTCTCTTGATGAACTACCTCAATTACTTAATGTCTTAAAGGGCGATATGAGCCTTATAGGACCTAGACCATTATTGGTCTCTTACCTACCTTTATACAGTGAAGAACAAAATAAACGACATTTAGTGAAGCCTGGCATAACAGGTTGGGCTCAAGTTAATGGTAGAAATACTATTTCTTGGGATAAAAAATTTGAATACGATGTTTGGTATGTAAATCATATTTCCTTTGCCCTTGATATGAAAATATTCTTCATGACGCTACAAAAAGTAATTAAAAGAGCTGACATTTCCGCATCGGATAATACTACCATGGAAAGATTCGTTGGAAATGAAAAAGCTAATCTCTAGCTTTATCAGGTTGACCCAATAATAATACCTGTATAGGTCACGTTATACTATCGCATAGTAAATTGTGAAAATGAAAACAGTAATGATTTTAGGGGGTGCCAAGGGTGTTGGCAAAGAAATATTGAAGTCCTGTATTGAAAAGGGATACAATGTTGCCTTCAGTGGTAGAGATGCTACTATAGCAAATCAACTTATTAAATCTTTAAATGCAGAAAATAAGCTCTATTTTCATGAATTAGACCTTAATAATATAGATGAAATTGAGAATTTTTATCTGGAAACTATTAAGCGTTATAAAAAAATAGATTCTTTAATATTGTACGCTGGCATAACACCCGTCTCTTCAATATTAGATACGGAAGAAGAAGTTTTTGATAGTGTATTCAATATTAATCTAAAAGCTCCTTATTTCCTTTTAAAACACGTTCTAAAATCCATGAAGGACCACAAATCTGGTTCTATAGTTTTCTTTGGTTCTGCACATATGGACTATGGTCAAATAGATAGAGCTGCTTATGCGCTAACCAAAAGTTCGCTAAATACATTATCCACTCATATTGCTCATCATTACGCAAAATATGGGATTAGATCCAACTATTTGGTTATGGGCTGGACAAATACAGAGGGTGAACTTGAGTTGAGAAAGAAAGAAGGAGTTAGCGAAAAGGATTTACAACAAAAAGCCTCTGGTATTTTACCAATGGGACGAATGTTAAATACTTTTGACCCCGTACCTGCTGTAATGTATTTTATATCTGATCAGTCAGCAATGACTACTGGTTCAATCATGAGAATTACTGGAGGAGAGTATATATAGTTGTCATTTATGATTGATTCATTAATATTTCATTCTAATTCTGAGCTTCTAGAGGGACCTATATTCGATAAAGATAATAATCATCTTTATTTTGTATCTATTTTAGACTACTTAGTTTATTATTATAACCCACACACAAAAGAAGTTCTCAGCATAAAACTAGATTCCCCTGTTAGTTGCATTTATTTACTTGGGTATAAAAAAGTCTTAGCTGCATCTAAAAATGGTTTTATCGAAATTGATTTTAACACGTTAGAGAAGAAATTTGTATTTCAATTAGGTATAGATGATTTAATTAGATATAATGACGGAATAAAAGATCCAATAGGAAGATTTATTATTGGAACTATGGGGTATCCCGAGGTTAAAAAAAATGTAGGAAAGGTTTTTTCTTATTTTAAAGGAGAATCTAAAATAATTATAGAAAATACAACTATTTCTAATGGTCTAGCTTTCTCTTTAGATAATAAATATCTCTATTTTATTGACACACCGACTAAAAAAGTGGCTAAGTATTCTTATGATTTAAAAACTGGAGAATTAAAATTTGAATCATACGTTATTGAACTAAAGGGCTCTGGGAGTCCTGATGGAATGTGTATTGATAGCGAGGGAATGTTATGGATTGCCGAATGGGGAGGCGGAAGCGTTTCTCAATGGAATCCAATGAGCGGATTAAAACTTAGGGAATTAAAACTACCCTGTGATAATGTTACGTCTTGCTGTTTTGACAATCATTCTAACTTATATGTTACAACTGCAAAATCTGAATCTAAAGATGATATTTACGGTGGTGGTTTGTTCTACCTTGAATTAAATAAAATTTAAATCTATGAGCACTGTTAAAATTAGTGTAATCGTTCCAATTTTTCGAATAGAAAAATATTTACCTAAATGTATTGACAGCCTATTAAATCAGTCTTTTATGGACTTTGAGTTAATTTTGGTAGATGATGGTAGTCCTGATAATTGCCCTGAAATTTGTGATGATTTTGCAAAAGCAGACTCGCGAATCAAAGTTCTTCATAAAAAAAATGGTGGTCTTGTAAGTGCAAGAAAAGAAGGTTTAAAAAATGCTATTGGCACCTATGTAACATTTGTAGATGGTGATGATTGGGTAGATAAATTTTATCTAGACATTTTATATAACCTTGCTGAGGCAAATGATGCCGATCTTGTTGTAACTGGTCATTTTAGAGAATTTGACGGAAAGATTGAAACTATAAAGCCAAAAATGGTTGGGGTATATGATGAAAAGGAGTTAAAATCCCTAATTCTACCGAATGCCATATACAATGGGGAGTTTTGTGAACATGGAATATCTACATATGTATGGAACAAGCTTTTTAAAAGAGAATTGCTTTCTACAGTTCTTTTTGATGTACCAAATGAAATTGTTATGGGAGAAGATGCTGCTATTACCTTCTCTTATTTAACGATATCCAAAAGTCTTGTAATAAGTAGCACTCCTCTTTATTATTATAGACAACGACATGATTCTATTGTAAAATCTGTAGAAAACCCTAAAATAGAATATTATAGATTAGGGTTACTAATGAATTACCTGCAAACTAAATTGCAAAACTCATTAGATGAAAAGAATATTAAAGAACAGATAACTTATTATTTGTACTCCCAAATATTAGTTAGATCCGGAGGATTAATTTATGATGAAGAGGGAAACTTGATTTTTAATCCTTTTTTAAATATTAAATCCAAATCTAAAGTAATCATCTATAGTTCTGGGTCTTTTGGTCAACATATACTTTCAACTAATATTAAAAATAATTTCTTCAAAGTTATTGAATGGATAGATATTGATTATCATGAATTGAATATCGGTGAAAATTTTGTAAAACCTATTAGTTCCATAGCCAATGTAGAATATGACTACCTAATAATAGCTACTATAAACCCAACATATTATAATGATATTAAAAAAGAGTTGAGCTTAGTAGGCGTTGATGAGAAAAAAATAGTAAAAATCAATACTGATATAAACGAAATCACCAAACTACTAAGTCAATTAGGGTTTGATAACAATTTTATATTTCAAAAAAAATAAATTTTATTGAAATTAACCAACATTATTATAACTACGATTTTATAAAAAATAAGGTTTTACCTATGAAAAAACTAATAATATTAGGAGGAAATCCTGAAACAGCAATTTTGGTTGATATAGCAATTTCAATGGGCATTTACACTATTGTTGTTGACCCTAACCCAGATGCACCAGCAAAAAAAAATGCATCTGAAACTTACGATATAGATGGTTTTGAGGTTGACAAAATTGTTCAACTAGCAAAAGACCTAAATGTTGACGCCGTTTTGGTAGGTGTAGCTGATATTTTGGTTAAACCTTATGGAGAAATTTGCGAAAAGCTAAATATGCCTACATATGCTAATAAAGAAGCAATTGAAGCTTTTTGCAGCAAAGATGGATTTAAAAAATATTGCGAAAAATTCGATATACAAGATATACCTGGCACCTATCTTGATAATAATTCAAGTATAGAAAAACCAGAAAATATCGCCTACCCTTTAATGATTAAACCAGTTGACAATGGTGGCGGTGTTGGTATGAAAATTTGTAGAGATGATAAAGATTTTCAAGAATCTGTAAAAACTGCATTAAAATTCTCTAAGAAAGGAGTCGTTCTAGTAGAAAAATACATGGAATGTGATGATATGGCTGTCTATTATACGTTTAGAAATGGCATTCCATATCTTTCAGCTACCTATGATAGAATAACAACTAAAATACAAGGAGATTTTAGTCCGGTTGGTATCGGAGCAATTTACCCTTCTAAAAACACAGATTTATTTGTTAAAAAAATACACCCGAAACTTAGTGATTTTTTCAAAAAATTAAATATTCAAAATGGTGTACTTAACCTCCAGTTCTTTGTAGAAAATGATGTTTTTTATGCCTATGATCCAGGGTTTCGATTACAGGGTGAAGCACCGCATATTCATTTATCTCATATTAATGGTTTCGATCATAGAAAAATGCTTATAAATTTTGCATTTACCGGTGTTTTAGGAGATGATGATTTTCCTGAAAAGAACGACTACATGTTTAAAGGAAAAAAAGCATGTACCATTTGGGTACTTTTAAAAGCAGGAACTATTAAATCTATTAAAGGAATATCTGAAATTAAGGCTGATGAAAATGTCATTTTTGTTTTAGATAGATTTAAGGAAGGTGATGTCGTTAAAAATGAATGGTTAGGAACTGAGAGACAGGTTTTTTCTCGTATATATGTTGTAGCTGATTCAATTGAAGAGTTGAATTCCAAAATGTCTGAATTTAAAGACAAGCTAGTTATTACTGATAATTCTGGAAAAGATATGATATTAACTTGGCCAGAAACTATTATTTCAGAAAACTACCTATAAAATAAACAGATAGAATTAATTAACGATATAAAAATATGGATAATAAAACTGCCGTTATTACTGGTGGATCTAGAAATATAGGATTAGCAATTGCAGAGAAATTTTACACTCTTGGTTACAATGTAGCTATTCTAAGTGTTTCAGAAAATAGTGCTAAAAAAGCTGCAAAAAATATTGACAATACGGGGAACAATGTAATAGGATACAGATGTGATGTTACAGATGTATCATCTGTTGAAGAAACACTTGCGAATATAAATTCACACTTCGGTGGAATAGATATACTTGTAAATAGTGCTGGTATTTTGGATATGGCCAGCATAGAAGAAACTTCTATTGAGGAATGGGATAATGTTATGGCCGTTAATCTTAGAGGTACGTTTACAATGATTCAAAAATCAATTAAATATTTGGAAAAAAGTAAAGCTCCAAGGATAATTAATTTATCATCCAATGCAGGAAGAATGGGTGGCTTTGAAAATGGCTTGGCATATAGTGCATCTAAAGGTGGAATTATAGCTTTGACCTATGGTTTGGCCAGAAGACTTGCTAAACAAAGAATTACCGTGAACTGTATTGCACCGGGAACTATTGAATCTGATATGTCTGCCGCACGTAGTCCAGAAGTATTAAAAAAATTAAAAGAAAGATTTCCTCTAGAAAGATTTGGAACACCAAAAGAAGTTGCCGCTGCAGCTTGCTATTTTGCAAGTGATGATGCTGGGTTTACCACTGGCTCTGTTCTAGATGTCAATGGAGGATTATTCATGGGATAAAAATAAAAAATATGAAATCAAATATATTAGAATCGTTTAGTTTAAAAGGCAAAAAAGCTATTGTAGTTGGCGGTGCAGGGGATCTTGGAAAAGCAATGGTCGAAGCAATATCGCAAGCTGGTGCACATACTGTAGTAATAGACTTTGACCATAGAGTTTTCGACATTTGTGAAAAATTTACAAATGACGGACTAAAAGTCAACCCAATTAAGGCCGATGTTAGTAAAATATCGGAAATCAAAGAATCTTATGAATCTGCCTTAGATATATTAGGAGGAAAAGTAGATATACTTATTAACTCCGCAGGTATTCAAAGAAGATATCCTAGTGAGGATTTCCCAGATGAAGAATGGAGTAAAGTAATAGCAATCAATCTTGATGCAACCTTCTACTATTGTAAACATGTTGGAAACAATATGATAAAAAATGGTGGAGGTAAAATCATCAACATTGCATCATTAATGAGTTTTCTTGGAGGAATTACCATACCGGCTTATGCTGCTTCTAAAGGCGGTGTTAGCCAATTAACTAAAGCACTTTCAAATGATTGGGCGGCTAAGGGAATTTGTGTTAATGCAATAGCTCCTGGTTATATGGACACGCAGCTTAATGTCGCATTAATAAATGATAAGAAAAGAACTGAAGAAGTTTTCAATAGAGTTCCTATGAAAAGATGGGGTAATGGAGAAGATTTAAAAGGATTGACTGTTTTCTTATGTTCTTCTGCTAGTGATTATATTACAGGAACAGTTATACCTGTAGATGGAGGATATTTAGGAAGATAACCTAAACTTTTATATTGAAAATTGTAATAGTAGATTTTAAAAAACAAAGTAATTAACCCGATTAAAATGTTACAAAACAATTTTATTAGGTAAGAAATATGGTTTTGATAATTTTACATGATTATCAAATAAATAGTAAAAGCTTAAGGTAAAGGTTTTACTGTTTTGAATTTAATAAGAATCATACTTTACAACTGTCATTTTTAACGAAAAAAAATAATTTAAATAAGCAATGAAATTTAGCATAATTATTCCTCTTTATAACAAGGAAAAATATATTGAGCGCTGCTTAGAAAGCTTACTTTGCCAAGGTTTAAAACCTGATGAATACGAAGTCATAATTGTTGACGACGGCTCAAAAGATTCTGGCGCACTAGTGGTTAAAAATTATGCAAAGAAAAATACTTTTGTAAATATTAAATTAATTATTCAAAAAAACCAAGGACCTAGTGCAGCCAGAAATAACGGTTTAATTAAAGCTATAGGGGAATATATATATTTTTTAGATGCCGATGATTATTTAGCACCTAATGCTTTGGAATGCCTTTTTAATTTAAGTCAGCAAAATAACATTGAACTATTAGAATTTGATAGTGAGTATATAAATGAAGGGGCACAACCAAATTTTTCAAAACTAGACACTGAAAACTTAGCATTACAAGTAACTGATGGGAAAGATTATATTGCTAAATATGGCTTAAGAAATTCAGCCTGTTTTTATGTTATTAAAAGGAGGTTCCTTTTAGATAGTAATATAACTTTTCTTGAAGACATGCGAGCATATGAAGATATGATTTTCACTTCGAGTGTTTTTTTAAAAGCTAGTAGTGTTTCTAAGGTAAACCTTGATGCTCATAGATATGTTAAGGTTGCCGGGTCTATCGTAACTAGTAAAGATTCCAAAAAAAACCTAGAATTTATTCAAGGTATGGTTAAAGCTGTAGTAGAATTTAATGATTTGATCAAGAATTACAAGAGCTCAACAAATGATACTACTAAAGTTATAAACAGATTAAAAGACAAACAGCAGGCTGTTGTTTTTGCTTTAATTATTCGTGCATATAAATACCGTCTTGACCCAAAAGTCTTTAATACTATTCTGAACAAAATGAAAACCTTAGAGGTATATCCTATAACTTTAAACATGGATGGTACCAATAATTATATTCGTCTTTTTATGAACAATAAAAACTGTGTTCTCCTAGGTTTAAAAGTTATGAGAATACTGAAATTTCTTTAAAATTAATAAACATAATAAGCAACAGTAAATAACTACTTAATGCTTAAACATTTAAATAACTAAATATGATTTGCTTCCTTGTACCTGTAAAAAGTAAGAAACTATCTTCTGATTGGGAAAAATTCAGTGAATTGGTTACACGAAGTCTTAAATCAATTAACGGGCAAAAAGATAGAGATTTTCAAATAGTTGTAGCTTGTCATGAGCTACCTGCAAAAAAATTTGAGCATCCACAAATACATTATGTTCAAGTTGATTTTGACGTACCTCAATTAAGTAATAAAGATTGGGAAAAAGATAGACAACTAAAAGAAAGTGATAAAGCTAACAAAATTAAATTTGCATATGATTATGCAATAGCCAACTTTAATGTTGACTATTTTATGGTTGTAGACTCTGATGATTGTATTCACAACGGTATTAGTAAATATGTAAATTCAAGATTAAAAAATAATATACCAGGATGGTACATTAATAAAGGCTACTTCTATACAGAAGGTAGTAAATTCGCTTTTATGATTCGCAGCAATTTTAATGTTAGGTGTGGTACTTGTATAATCATTAAAAAAGAATTATTTCCCCAAGTACTACAACAAGAGCCATATCTATACTACTTTCATGAAAAAATAGAACTAGAAGATAACTTATCATTGATACCTTACCCAAAACCTGCTGCACTATACAGTATGGCCAATGGTGAAAATCATTATATGTCACAATCTAAAATGATGAATTTGGTTAAGCAAACGAAATTATTTACAATGGAACATATCAAAAGTCTTTACTCGAAAATCTCAAGATATAGACCCACATTTATAGGTAGTCGGTTCAAAAAAACATTTACTTTTTATAAAATATCCTAGATTATTATTTAATACAAAATGCATCTATTTTCTGAGATTTTTTGCTAAATAATTTTTCTATGTATCTATATTCGATAACTATTTTAAGAGCAATTGCAATAATATTAATTGTAGGGTCTCATTGTCATAGTATTTCTAACATTATACCAAGTAACTTTATTCATCGCTTATTAATAAATATAACAGCGGGTGGAACAGTGGTTTTTGTATTCTTATCAGGTTTCTTATTCCATCACGTTTTTTATCTAAAAAAAAGAATAAATATTTTTTTAAAAAAACGAGTTGGGCGACTATTAATTCCGTATTTAATATTATCTATTATACCAATAGCATACAAGATTTATTCTCAACCAAATTTTTGGTCTAGCTATATTCACCATGAGGAAACGGGTATTTTGAATGAATATATTTTTCCGATTTTCCTTTTTCTAATTGGTGGCGATCATCTTGTAGCATATTGGTATATTTCCTTTGCCATTCTGTTGTTTTTATGTTATCCTTTGCACACCATGTTTATTAAGGCCAATTACAAGGTTCAAATCTTAATATTGGCAATCACTTTATCAATTTCACTCATAGTTCAGAGACCTCCTCCTTTAAGTTTATTAAGTATACAATCCCTTGTATACTTTACTCCTGTTTATCTATTTGGTATTTACTGTTCCATATATAAAGAAAGGATATATTCCTTTTTCAGGGCTAAAGAATACCTATTTTTAATTCCCTTTCTTCTTATTTTATTATTACAAACCTATTTTGGAATTGAAGGGAATGCCGAAAAATTTTATTTCTCCTACGAAGGAATAGATTCTATTCTACCTCAGAAAATCTTTCTTTGTCTTTTTTTAATAGTTTGGCTACATCGTTTTGAAGGTTCAAGCAATAAATATGTTTTGCTGTTAGCAAATACAAGTTTTGCTATATATTTTCTACATGGCTACGTTTTGAGGCTTCTTTATATTATAAAAGGACATCTAGAAATAGAACAATTTTCGCAACCGATTTTAGTCTTTTTTATTAGTCTAATCGTACTCCTTTTAATTAGTACATTAATAGCAATAGTTATTAAAAGAGTTTTTAAAAACAATTCATCCTACATAACAGGATATTAATTAACGTCGGTTCAATCTAACAACCAAGCCAAACATTTATCCTAGGTATTACCGAGGTTCTTTCCTTAGAAAAATTGTGTATATCACGCCAATACGAACACTAAAAATTTACCTTAGTAGGGCAAACACCTATGCATTGGTTAAGATGTTGAGTATTGGGCAACTGATACTAGTATGGACTTGGCGCAGCCTGAAACACAAAAACGGATACATTTTTCAGGTTAATAACTACATAGCGTTCTACTGCAAGCTGAAAAAAATCAGGCAAAACAATAATTAACATAAACTCTGAAATTTCAGAGAAGATGCCTTCAATAATTTATCAACATCGCAAGAAACAAGCGGCATGTTCTTACCTAAGAAAAATTAAGATTTTAAACAAAAGGGATAGAATAATCATTTACCCATTTATCCTATTTATATTTCACCTTCACAGTAATCGGCAACAATTCCCAAATCAACCTAATTATCTGTACGCTTCCTAAAAAAGAATTTTAATTAAAAAAATACAATTAATATAAATCAATAGACAGTATTTAAGTCATTTAGGATAGTATTGTGCATTTCAACGATTTTTTTAATTTATTCTGGTATTTGATAGACCAAAAAGATACTTTCGTCGTAAATAAGTCACAACTTGTCGTTAATATCTCTTCCCCAAATTTAACAGACAATTACTTATAATTGATTCCTATAATAGAATTACAAATAATAATCTTTAACTATTTATTAATAACTCCACTAAACACTAATTATGAAATTAAAAATTACTCTACTTTTTTTATTGCAAGCATTTTGCTTTCAACAGATCTACGCTCAATGTAGCGGAGTTGATTTTGAAGAACAGAATGGTATTGCTATTCTAGAAACAGAATCAAAAGTATCAGGCAGCTGGAAAAAAGAATCTATCTCTGGCTCCACTGCAGGCTCTGCTATCACATATAGAGGAAGTAACTATTTTGGTTCTCCTGGAAATTCAACAATAACCTATAAAGTTAGAATAAATTCATCAGGAACATATCGATTTATTTGGCGTAATAAAATTAGTGTTATAGCTAGTAGTAACGCAAGTACAGAACATAATGACTCATGGTTAAAAATTAAAGCCTCTAACTTTTTTGGTCAAAAAGGTAGTAGTAAGATATACCCTAAGGGATCTGGTAAAACACCAAATCCCGAAGGAGCTAGTTCAGGTGGCTGGTTTAAAGTATACACTAATTCTATAGACTGGAGCTGGAGTACATTTACGAGTGACTTTAACGGGCACGGCGTTTACGCTACATTTAATAGCCCTGGGGTGTATGATATTCAAGTTTCGGCAAGATCAAATGGACATTCAATAGACAGAATGGTTCTTTATAAAGAAGGTAGTTATTCAGCAAATCAAGCTGAAAGTTTATCGAGATCAGCAACTTCTTGTTCTGGTAGTACACCAACACCTACACCAACCCCAACAACGAATGAAGCTCCTACTGTAAATATAACTAGTCCAAGTAATGGGCAAACCATTACAAGTGGCAGTTCAGTTACCGTACAATTATCTTCAAGTGATCCAGATGGCAATATTACTAGCCATGAACTTTCTGTAAATAATAGCTTAGTTGATACTGATGGTGTAAACTACAGCCCTTATACTTTAACTAATATTCAACCAGGTAGTTATGTGATTTCTGCAAAAGTAACAGATAGCAATGGCGCATCTGATACTAGTACTGTAAACATAACTGTAACTGGTGGTGGCACTACTAATCCAGAGCCAGAACCAACTCCTCCAACATCTAATGATGCTCCAACAGTAAATATTTCTAACCTAAATGATGGCCAAATTATCGCTGCTGGATCAAATGTTTCTGTTGCTGTTAATTCTAGTGACTCAGATGGTAGTGTGGTAAAACATCAAGTTTTTGTTAATGATGTTTTAGTAGATACAGATGGTGCTAATTACACTCCTCATATTATAGAAGGAATTAGTACTGGTAATTACTCTATTAGAGCTACTGTAACGGATAACTCAGGTGAAACAACTTCTGATACTGTTATAATAACTGTGAATAACGATGATGAACCTACTACAAATCCGACACCTCCTACATCAAGTTCTGATCCAGCCGTAAACATTACAAACCTTACTAATGGTCAAAGTTTTACTGCCGGTTCTGATGTTTCTGTAAGTTTAAGTGCATCTGATGCTGATGGTAGCGTTGTAAAATATCAAATTTATGTAAATGATGTTTTAGTTGACACGGACGGTACTAATTACACTCCATACGTTATTAGCAACATTAGCAATGGTAATTATGAAATTAAAGCTACTGTTACAGATGATGACAATAACACGAATTCCGCAGTTGTAAATATTGTTGTAGGATCTTCTACGACTCCTACTCCTCCAACATCTGGGAACCAAGCACCAACGGTTCAAATTACTACACTTAGTGAAGGGCAAGTTATACAGGTAGGACAAGAAGTTTTAGTTGACGTAATTGCAAATGATAATGATGGTAGTATTATTAAATATCAGGTTTATATTGATGGAAATTTAGTTGACACAGATGGTGATGTGTATACTTCTCATCCTTTTCAAGAACCTATATCAGGAAATTACCAAGTTGAGGTAGTAGTTACAGATAATGACGGTGCTACAGGTTCAGATATTGTAAATGTTTCTGTAGGTTCAGGTTCTACTCCAACAACACCAACCACACCAACAACTCCTTCTTTAACATTAAACTTGATTGATGCAATATCTAATGTTAATATTGGTACGTTATCAAATGGATTGGTTTTAAGTTCTTCAAATACACAAAACGTAAATGTTAGGGCAAATGTACCTTCTGAAGCGAAAAGTGTTTTATTTGTGCTTTCTGGAGAGCAAAATGAAACTAGATATGAAAATGTAGCACCATATGCTTTATATGGAGATGTAGACGGTGATTATATTGCTGCAAATTTTTCTAATGGATCTTACACCTTAAAAGTATCGGCATATTCAAATACTAATGGTAGCGGAACTCTTATTGCTACAGAGACCATAAATTTCAGTGTTGGTTCAATTACTAATAAAACCGCATATGCTTTTCCTAACCCTGTTCAAGCAGATGGTAAGGTTTCTGTACGTTTACCAAAAGGTAATGGCGGCAACTACGAGTACACAGTTTCAAACGCAATGGGTATTCAGTTAGAAAAAGGTACTTTCAAAGCTGGTCAATCTGAGACAGATGTGAATCTTGAATTATCTAATATAGGAAGACAAACTAAAGGTGTTTACTATTTAAGTATATCAAAAGATGGTTCGAATCAAATTATTCCACTTTTAAGAAAATAATATAATTAATTAAGATTTAAAGGTCGGTTACTAATATAGTAACCGACTTTTTTAGGTTTTAGGAGATTCTAAAATATAAACTGGGTCTATTTTTTAATAAGGAATAACATTGTTAAATCAGAAAATAAATAGAAGTCCTAATCATTATGGGCACTTACCTACTTAATATGGTAATAACATAGTAGATTGTTAATTCTGCTATGAAAACTCTTGTAGTATTTTATATTGAAATAACTATTTTTACAATAACAGGCGGCAACGACTAATTTAAAAGAATATAATAATCTATAATTTAGATGATTACTACAAATATTAACTTTGGAATTTGTTTTAGAAGTTTGTTTTATTCTATTATAAACAAAACTTCCAACTTATAAAAGGATGAAAAAAGGATTAATTTTATTACTGACGATAACCACTTTTTTATCATGTGGTGTTGATTTGGATATACTTGAAAACACAGCCAGTATAATTCCTGACGATGGCTTTAATATATTATTACAATTTCCTGAAAATGATTCGGAAATCACTGAAGGAATTATAGTTTCCTCAACAGAAAGTGAGTTAATTTTTAAGTGGTCTGATAAGGATGATAGCAATAACAGTCCGTACACTGTATATCTTATTAATAATTCCAATAATGACACAATTGCATATGAGAGCCTTGAAAAGGAATCTATAATTGTCATTCAAAGAGATGAATCATATTCATGGTTTGTTACTGGAATTTCAGATAGCGAAAGTGATACTTGGTCTTTTTATAATGCTGGTCCTATTGTAGATTTATCGATTCCTCTACCTGCCACTGCTATTTCACCCGTAACAGGTGCATCAATTTCGCAAACAAGTACTACTGTTAATTTGATTTGGAAATCTGAAGATGCAGATGACGATATCATAGCTCATGATCTTTATTTTGGTGAAACTGAAGACCCTGAAATTTATGCTGAAGATATAACAGGAACAAGATTTAATGATATACCTATAGAAGCAGGGAAGGTCTATTATTGGAAGGTAATTACAAAGGATAGCGCCGAAAATGAATCTATCTCCCCTATTTTTACTTTTAGTGTCGGTTAACTTTAGATTCATAAATTCTACAAAAACATAAAAGCCCGATAGATTGTTCATCTACCGGACTTTTATAAAAATGTATTCTTTTTAGAATTCCATAATCATAAACTCTGATCGTCTGTTTACTGCATGTTTCTCTTCAGGACAGTATGTATTGTCATCACATTCATTTAACAACTGACTTTCTCCATAAGCTTCTGTTGTCAGCTTATCGGCAGATATACCCTTAGACATTAAATAGTCTTTAGTTTTATCGACCCTTCGTTGAGATAACCAATCGTTATACTTAGATGTTCCTCGAGAATCTGTATGGGAAGTTATCTTTAATGTTAATGTCGGAATCTCTTCTAATACCTGTGCCAAAGAATCTAAAACTTTTTTAGATGAAATATTTACTACTGATGAATTTAAACCAAAATAAACATTTCCTAGATTCTCAATTCTTGACTTAATTTCTAATTTACGCTTATTAATAGCATCTACTTTTGCTTTCTCAGAAGCAGCCAATGCATCTTCTTCTTTTTGTTTTTTAAGTCTTTCTGCCAATAATGCTTCGTCTTTTAAACGATTAACTTCATTGATAGAATCGTTTTGACGTTGCTTTTCTTTTTCTATAGCGGCTAACAGCTCTAACTTTTCTTCTCCTCGTTTAGAAAGTCCTTTTTCGATTCCAAATTGATAAACCACTCCCGCTGCATGCTGTATGTGGTTTGTAGCACCTTCACCTTGACTCATAGCCCATTTACCTGTAGAACTAAAATCTAATCCCCATCTATCTGAAAACCATGTTCTAAAACCTACAACTGCATTATAAGTTCCCCTACCCTTATTATTAGCATCTGTATAACCAGCACCAATACCTACGTACGGATCAAACCAACCAGTTTCGCCAATTATCTTATTAATATCGTATGTAACCCTACCATCAAAACCAAAATAACTAACATTCTCTGTAATAACCTCAGAATCAATAATATTACCTTCCTTGTATTGATTATAGGTACCTATGGCCTCTAAACCTAAACCACTTTTAAAGTATCTACCAATACTTACTCTTGATGGAAATGGAACAATATTCCATTCTTCACCGACATTAAAGATTCCGTCAAAAACGTTACCTGAATCATCTACTGCATTTAAACCAATACCGAAAATCCATGAGCTTTGTACAATACTATCCTTTGCCGTTATTTGAAGTTCATCTTGGGCAAATGTTACGGACGATACCATGAGAAAAAATAATAAACTAAAAATTTTAGTCGTTTTCATAATATAAAATTTGGGTTATAAAATGTAAAATTAGTTGAAGAAAAGGTAGTTGACAAATAATTACTTTATACAGCAATTAAAATCGATTGATAGTTGAATGTAGAATATTTATCGATTAATTACTTTTGAATTTTTAATTTTTTAGAACTTAGTGGTAACTTATAAATACTAAATGGACTTACTACAAGGTTAGATGCTTTTTTAGAATTAAGCTTTTGTACTTGTAAAAAATCTTCTTTTTCGCTCAACTCTAAACTGGCATAATTTGATGCAGAAGTATCTCCACACCATACAAGAATCATTTCTGTAGTAAAATCTATAGATGGAGGAGTTAATCCTGGTTTTCTTGTTCGGTTAATTCTACCGTAGAAAGCATTTAATTCTTTCTTGTTTTTGATTAGAATATATTCTTCTTGTTCAAAACCACTGTAATTTTCATTTAAGATAAGCTCCATACCTATAACATTAGAATCCTGTAAATTACTTTGAGCAATACTTTTACAAGAATTCAATTGAACTATCACCAATAGAAAAAAACAAATAAAATATTTAAACATTTTTAAATCTTCCTTTATAGGCTCTTTCATAAACTTCTTCATAAAGCGGAACGACTTTCTGAATATCAAAGCGCTGTGCCTCTTTTAAGGCATTAAGTTTAAACCTTTCTAATACCTTGTCATTCTTTAATATAGTAATTGCCTTAGCAGCCATATCATTAATATCACCAACATCACTTAAAAAACCACTTACTCCTTCTGTATTAACTTCTGGAATTCCACCTGCATTACTAGAAATAACCGGTACTTTATTAATCATAGCTTCTAATGCAGCAAGTCCAAAACTTTCTGACTCTGATGGTAAAAGAAATAAATCTGAGAAGCATAAAATTTTATCAATTTCATTACTATTACCTAAGAATATAACCTTATCGGATATACCTAATTCTTCGCACAAACGTTCTGCTCCTTCTTTTTCTGGTCCTTCACCTACCATAATAAGTTTTGAAGGAATTTCTAATTGAATTTTACTAAAAATCTTAATAACATCAGGTATACGCTTCACCTTTCTAAAGTTACTAATATGAGTAACTATACGTTCACCTTCTGTCGCCATATTAGACCGTTGACAATCAGTAAAAGATGTACTATATTTTTTTGCGTCTATAAAATTAGGAATAACCTCTATATCTCCATGAATATCAAAAGTTTCTAAAGTACCTTTCTTTAAACTTGCTGATACTGAAGTGACAACATCTGATTGATTTATACTAAAAGTAACCGCTGGTTTATAAAAAGGATGTTTACCTACTAAAGTAATATCAGTACCATGTAATGTTGTAATCATTGGCACGTAAATACCTTCTTCTTCTAGCATTTTCTTAGCCATATAACCTGCATATGCATGAGGTATGGCATAATGTACATGTAATAAATCTATTTTATGAAGTTTTATAGTATCTACTAATTTACTTGACAAAGCAAGCTCATAAGGTTGGTAATGAAAGAGTGGGTATTCTGGCACATGAACTTCATGAAAGAATATTTTATTGCTTAGCAGCTCTAATCGTACAGGTTGCTTATACGTTATAAAATGAATTTCATGACCTCTGTTAGCCAAAGCTATTCCTAATTCTGTTGCGACAACACCACTACCTCCAAAGGTAGGGTAACATACTATTGCTATTTTCATTATAACAAAACTAACTTTTTTAATTCAGAATTGAATCGTATATAGCCTGTTGAATTCTAGTTCTTAACCCAGATTTAACTAAAAGTGTGTTTGATGCAGATGGATATGTTCTATTGGATAAAAAGACATATACAATTTCTTCTTCTGGATCGGCCCAAGTATATGTACCTGTAAAACCACTATGTCCAAAACTTTTTCGTGAAACACAACCACAAGTGGGCCCACTATGCTGTAATTGAGGTTTATCAAAACCTACTCCCCTACGTACATTGTTTTCACAAAAATAGCAGGTATTGAATTTCTTTACCGTTCTAGAATCAAAAAATTTTGTACCACCGTAGTAACCGTCTTGAAGGTACATTTGCATAATCTTAGCAATATCATTTGAGTTACTAAAGAGTCCGGCATGACCGCCTACTCCGGCTTGCATTGCCGCACCCATATCATGCACATAACCTTGCACAGTACCATATCTATAATAATCATCTTCCTCAGAAGGTACTATCATCTTTTTCTCGAACTTTTCTAAAGGATTATAAGTTGTATGATCGGCACCTAATCTACTATACAGAAAACTATTGGCTAAACCATCTAGCCTTTGATTATAACTATCTTCAATCACTTTTTTCATAACATAATACGGCACATCGCTATAACGGTATCTGTTAGATTTCAAATCTTGTCTTCCTATTCTATTATATATAGAATCTTGGTATGCATCTGTCAAGTATAAGTTATCATACACTTTGGTAGAAAACCCTGGTAAAGGTGAATTTCTATAAAATTCGCCAGAAGGTTTTTTATTCTCATCTAAGGTTCTAATATAAAAAGGAATCCATGCTGGTAACCGTCCATAATGAGACAACGCTTTTAAAACAGTAACATTCTTAATTTCTGTATTGGAATAATTTGGAACCAGTTCTTCAAAAGTATTATTAAGTCCTATTCTTCCTTCCTCCTCCATCTTCATTACCATAGGTAATGTGGCTAATATCTTTGTTAAAGATGCTAAGTCATATATATAATCGTTGGTGATATTTTCTTTTGAATCATATGTAGGCTTCCCAAAGCCTTTTCGGTAAATAACCTTTCCTTTTCTAGCTACTAAAACTTGGGCACCCGGAAACATTAAACTATCCAAACCGTTATTCATTAATTCATCTATTCGCTCTAATCCTTTAGAACTCATACCAACACGTTCTGGTATGCTATAACCTAATCTACTTAAAGATTTAACCTTAACACCCGTCTGTACGGGAAAATCTGGATGCGCACTAACAGGTAATTTACCGGTTGCACTTACTGCACCAAATAAAATTTCGGCAGTCTTCTCTTGCGCAATCGCACTGTTTTGGTAAGACATAACTACAGCATCTATGCTACTGAAAGAAGTTATATCTGATAATGCATAAGGTTTTGAAAATACACATAGTATTAGATTGGAGGTTCTCTCATTACCGATTTCTTGTAACCAATTTAATTCTTTGGTTGAAAATTTATAAGATTTCCAAGGACTCTCATTATTCGTATGATGACCTACTATAACTAGATTGAATTCTTTTAATTTAATTTTCAGCGAATTAATATCATTTGCCTCGACCACAGTAACATTCGCATAGTTTTTCAAGCCATTTACAAATGCCTCATTTTCAGAACTACCCATTTTCACATAGGCAATTTTTTTATTGTCAAGATTTTTGATAGAAAGTAAATCTAATTTATTCTTTACAACGGTAATGGCATTTTCAATAGCTTGCTCATAAATAATATCATCTTCAAGACTATTTAAATCTTCATACAAATTCTCTAAACGAATTGGTTTGTACTTATGTAAACCTGCTTTGTATTTTGCCATTAATATTTTCTTGACCGAATAAGCTAAGCGTTCTTCAGATAGCTTACCCATGTCATATGCTTTAGATAACTTTTCTTTGGCACTAACAATATTCTCTGGCATTAATAGCATATCGTTACCTGCCATAAACGCTGCAAGTTCTACACTACCATCTTTACCTGTCGTAGAAACACCCTTCATATTAAGGGCGTCAGTAAATATTAAACCCTCGTAACCTAAATCTTCTTTTAAAATTCCGGTTATAATTTGTTCTGATAATGAAGATGGCAAACCTTTCTTCATTTCTAGAGATGGCACTTCTAAATGAGCTACCATAATACTACTTAAACCAGAACTAATTAATTTCTTAAATGGATAAAGCTCCAAACTATCCAACCTTTTTCTTGAGAATGGTATTACCGGTAAATTATGGTGTGAGTCTACTTCTGTATCACCATGACCTGGAAAATGTTTACCGTTAGCCAAAACACCAGCGCTTTCCATTCCTCTAGCGAAGGCAGTACCTTTATCAACGACATTATCTCTATTCTCACCAAAAGAACGATTACCAATTATAGGATTCTTCGGATTGGTATTAATATCTAAATCTGGAGCAAAATTAATTTGGACACCCAATCGTTTTGCATGTTTACCAATTTGATACCCTACTTTTTCTACAATTGAATTATCTTGAATAGCCCCTAAGGTCATATTCCACGGAAATGCATAAGTAGAATCTAAACGCATGGAAAGTCCCCACTCGGCGTCCATTCCAATTAACAAGGGAATTTTTGAAGCTGATTGATAGTTATTCGTAAGCTTGGCCTGCATGACAGGACCACCTTTAGAAAATATAACACCACCCAAATTCTCTTGAACTATCAAATTTTTAATTTGATCGGTAGCCTGTTTGCTTTGGTTAGAAGCTACACTAACCATAAATAGCTGACCTAGCTTTTGATCTAAGCTCATTTGAGCATATTGACCATCCACCCAAACTTGCTGAGCAATACTGTCTTTGGTCACTAAAGGGTTTTGAGCAATTGCATTTGTACAGCAAAATAACCCACAAATAAGAATAAAAATATAGCGCATAGGAATATATGTACTGAGATAACAATTATGGGTTGAAATTATTGCATTTCATCGATAAAACCCAATAAATTCTGATACTTAAGAAGATTTTATGTTAAAGGAAACGAGCGTGCCAGCTCTCTGAAGCAGGAACTTCCCAGTGCTCAAGATACTCCCCTTTATTGGTAACCAGATTGTTGAACACAATTGTATTCTTAGAAACAGCCTTTTGCTTTGCCATCGCTTTAAAATCTAACAAACTTTTATAGGCAACAAATTCACCTTGCTTATAAGAAACGTTCATTTTATCTAATAACAGTACATTGTATTTCTTTTCGAGAGCTTGTATAAAATGTACCGAGGCATCTATAGAACAGCCTGTAGCTCCTTGAGTACTTTGATCAAGTGCAATAACGATAAAGCGCTTATACTTTATTTCATACCCAGCATTTAAATCATTACCATGTGCGGTCCATGAAGTTAGAAAAGCATCTAAATCTGAGCTTATTTCTTCCATTTCACTTTCGGAAAATGAACGGCTACATTGATAAATCCAAACTCTTGCGGTTTCAGGTAATGTATTAAATTCTACTAGCAAATTTTATTGTTTTTAATATTATAAATCTTCTGCAGTTGCTATCATTTCAGCAATATCCATTACTTCAACAGCATCTTCCTTTTCTTTGTTCTTAACCCCATCTGTCATCATTGTATTACAAAAAGGACAACCTGCGGCAATAATATCTGGTTTCGTTTCTAAAGCTTGTTCTGTACGCTCAATATTAACATCCTTATCACCTTTCTCCGGCTCTTTGAACATTTGCGCACCACCAGCGCCACAACATAGACCTTTTTGCTTACAGTTTTTCATTTCTACCAGCTCAGCATCCAGTTTTCTAATTAAATCTCTAGGAGCTTCATAAACACCGTTTGCCCTACCTAAATAACATGGGTCATGAAATGTAATGCGTTTACCTTTAAAAGCTCCGCCTTCCATTGATATTCTTCCTTCGGTAAGTAACTGCTTTAAAAATTGTGTATGGTGAACTACTTCATAATTTCCACCCAACCCAGGATACTCATTTTTAATTGTATTAAAACAATGTGGACAAGCTGTAACAATCTTCTTTATTTCATATGCATTTAGCACCTCTATGTTCGTCACTGCCTGCATCTGAAACAAGAATTCATTTCCCGCTCTTTTTGCAGGATCTCCGGTACAACTTTCTTCTGTTCCTAAAACTGCAAAAGATACATTTGCTTTGTTCAAGATCTTAACAAAAGCTTTCGTAATCTTCTTTGCTCTATCATCAAAACTACCGGCACAACCTACCCAAAACAAAACTTCAGGTACGGTCCCCGACGCAAAAAATTCTGCCATTGTAGGCACTTTTAATTCACTTGCCATATCTATCTTTAAGATTCTTTACTCCAATTTAAACGGTCCATTTGGTTAAATGGCCAAGGTGCTCCATTATTCTCAATATTACCCATCATGTTATTCAAATCTGTAGGAGCAGCAGATTGTTCCATTACCAAATATTGTCTCATATCCATAATTATGGATAAAGGGTCAATACTAATTGGGCAAGCTTCAACACATGCATTACAAGATGTACATGCCCACAATTCTTCCGGAGATATATAATCGTTTAATAATTGCTTGCCATCATCTTTAAACTCACCATTATTCTCTTCAATTATTTTGCCTACTTCCTCCAATCGATCACGTGTATCCATCATTATCTTACGAGGAGATAATTTTTTCCCTGTTTGGTTTGCAGGACACTCACTAGTACAACGACCACATTCGGTGCAGGTATAGGCATTCATAAGTTGAACCCAACTTAAATCTTGTACGTCTGATGCTCCAAACTTATCTGGTACAACAGCATCTTCTGCTGGTTCCGCATATGGGTCTGCATCTGGATCCATCATCATACGAACTTCATCCGTTACAGATTGTAAATTTCTAAACTGTCCTTTTGGTGTTAGCTTCCCATAGTATGTATTTGGAAAGGCCAAAAGAATATGTAAATGCTTTGAGTAATATAAATAGTTAAGGAAAAACAAAATCCCGGCAATATGTGCCCACCAAGCAGTACGTTCTATAACCATTAATGTAGATACAGATATGTTCTCAAACAATGGAGCTATTAAACTGCTTATAGGAAATGATCCTGCAGCAACATAATGATCCGCCCCCATTTGTTGTAACTGATAATCTGCTGCATTCATGGTCAAGAACAACGTCATTAATACCAATTCTATATAAAGAATTAGATTTCCATCGTTTTTAGGCCATCCTTCCATTTCGGGCTTAAAGAATCGTTTGAGTTTGATTACGTTTCTTCTAATCCAAAAAATGACAACAGCAACAATTACTAAAAAGGCTAAAATTTCAAAAGAACCTATTAAAAAATCATATACCGGTCCTAAAACCGCAAATAATCTATGGGTACCAAAAATACCATCTAAAATTATTTCTAAAACTTCGATATTAATAATGACAAAACCTATGTATACAATGATATGTAATGCACCGGCAATTGGACGTACAACCATTTTAGATTGCCCAAGAGCAATCTTTGCCATGTTTTTCCAACGTTGCGGTTTATTATCAGTTAAGGAGGCTTCTTTACCCAAGAATATATTGCGCCTTAACTTTGAAATATTCTTTACAAAAAAACCAACACCTACTACTAGTAGGATTATGAAAATAATATTAGGGAGATATTGCATATAAATTAATCTTCTTTATTCTCTATAGAACTTGCAGCCGGATCTTCTTCTGGAACTTCATAATCTTTCTGCTTCTTACCAAAAACTGAAACATTTACATATCTCTTTGGGTTTAAACGAAAATCTTGAAGTAGTAAGTCTAACTCTCGTGATGCATTATTCAAATTAGTATACATTTCCTTATCATTCATTAGCAAACCTAATGTTCCATCTCCATTTTCAATTTTCTCGGTTACCTTATCTAAACTTGCCATAGTAGATTCTAAACTTGCTAACGTTCTTCCAAGACCCGCAGAATTTAAAGAATCTGAAAGCTTTGCGAAATTAGCCGTAAGCTTTTCAAAATTTTCGAATGAACTGTCTAGCTTTTCTTTATTAGTTCCTAGAACAGAATTTAAGGATAAGGCTGTATTATTTAAATTTGATATTAGAACATTTAAACCTCCAATAACTTCTTTAAGTTCTTTCTTAGTTTTTTCGTCTAAAACAGAGTTTACATTTACCAATACAGAATCTGCTCCTGAAATTGCAGATTCTACTTTACGAACTAACGGATTTAACTTTTGCTGAGCCAAATCTGTAATACCAGGTCTTGTCTCCGTACGCAATGTATCGCCAGATTGAGCTTCTACTTGATCAAAAACTGGTTTGATCTGTAAGCCTTTACCTCCAATAATACCTGTGTCGTATAATTCTACCGTACTGCCTTTTGAAAACTTGAAGTCATTACCGACAGTAAAAGTCACCAATAAATTTCCTTTCTCATCTAAAAACTTGATATCATTGACTTTACCAACACTGAAACCGTTTATTGAAACGGTTGTTCCAGATTGCAACCCGCCAACATTTGGGTAAATAGCGTAGAACGTTTTACTGTTATCAAAAATTGGAGTCGACTTCAAATAGCTGAATCCCATGATGAACAGTAATATGCCACCAATAACAATAATACCTGTTTTTAATTCTCTAGATAGTTTCAAGAAATTATATTTTTAGTATACTCAAAATTATGAATAATATTTACACTTTATGGAGTAAATTCAGAAACCTCGTCTATTGCTTCTTGAATTGGAATTCTCTCACCTAATTTATATGCAACAATATACGCAGAAGTATAGCCTTTTTCTTTAGCTTGAGTTTGCATCATTTTAGCCTCCCTAAATGACCTTGTCTCTCCAAACATATAACGATATAGATTTTTATATGGTTCTTGAGAAAGATTAGAAAGGCCTTTAAAATTACTTGGATTAAGAGCTACATTTTTACTGCTAGCCATTAATTGAATTTTAAAAACAATAGATTTTGCAACTTCATTGGCATCGATAGCCTCTTTCACCTTAACCGCAGGAACTTCCACTACTTCTTTAACCTCTTCAACTTTAGGCGGAATTTTAATGATTTCTGGCTTCTTTACTTCAACAACTTTTTCTTCAACTGCCTCCGCTATAATTTCTTTTTTCTCTTCTGCTTTTTCTACTATTTCTTCCTTAATTGGAGGTGCCTTAGGCTTGGTTACAGTAGTCTTTACATTCTGCACAGTAGGTTTAACACCTTCCTTATAATGTAAGATTGCTTTCGCAATGGCATCACCCATATCATTCTGTCCTTTAGTAGAATTCAAATAAGCCCCCTCATCTTTATTCGTTAAAAAACCAGTTTCTACAAGTACACTAGGCATAAAGGTTTGGTGCAAAACTATAAAACCTGCTTGCTTAACTTTTCTGTCCGTTCTTTTAAGCTTATTTGAAAAGTTATCTTGGATCATGGTTGCCAACGCAACACTTTGATCTAAAAATTCTTCTTGCATAATCGTAAGACCAATAACAGATTCTGGCGAATTAATATCGTAATCTGCATATCTATTTTCGTAGTTATCCTCTAAGTAGATAACAGAGTTTTCTTTCTTTGCTATTTCAAAGTTCTGTTTATTAGCATGAAGACCTAATACAAAAGTACCGGCTCCATGAGCATCTGAAGTGTGAGAATCGCAATGAACCGAAACAAACAAATCTGCATTTGCCTTATTAGCTACCTCTCCTCTAACATATAAATCTATGAACGTATCATCTTTACGCGTGTAAATCACTTTAATATCTTGGTTTTTAGAAAGTATCTCTCCTACCTTCAAAACTATGTTAAGAGCTATTTTTTTCTCTAAATAACCATTGCCTAAGTTACCTGGATCATGACCACCATGCCCAGCATCTAAAACAACAATAAAAGGATCATCTGATTTTATTTCTTCATCAGAAACGGAAAAAGACAGTAGTAATAACGCTGTTATTGAAACTAATGCAATGCTAAGGACTTTTATTTTCATATGTGTTAGGGATTATATCGCCCTGATTATGGTTAAATTTATTGTAAGACCCTACATAGGGATTAAAAAATATATGTAAGTTTGACATCTTAAAGAACGGCTCATTGGACCGCCAAACCTTTACAAAAATAGGATATATAGCCTTGCAATCAAACAAACAATACTTACTTTTCCTATTCATGGTTTTTGCCGGTGCTTTTTCTGCTATCGGTCAAGAAGGTAAAATTACGCCTCTTAATATAACTGCGGAAAGAGATTCAATAATCGCGCCATTATTCCCGCCAGCGGCTTTAAAAGGCGCAATTGCAACAGATTCCCTAGCCGCCGATTCTCTTAATCAAAAGCCGCCATTGTTATTAGATAAAATAACATATAAAGCAAAGGATTATGTAAAACTGAGCCAAAAAGAAAATAAAATATATCTCTACAACGAAGCAGAAATCTATTATCAAGATACCGAACTTAAGGCTGGTATCATCATCATGGACTACATTAAAAATGAAGTTTATGCTGGTAGAATGGTAGACTCTTTAGGTAATTATTCCCAACTACCTTATTTTAAACAAGGCACAAATATTGTTATTCCAGATTCTATTCGATTTAATTTCGACACACAGAAGGCTTTAATTTGGAATTCAAGAACAGAGCAACAAGCTGCAGCAGGTGCTTTAGGTAGTGATGCCATGAAAGTATATGCAGAGATTACTAAAAAAGAAAATGACTCTGTTTATTTTCTAAGCGAAGGTAAGCTTACAACATCGACGGATACTATAAACCCAGATTATTACATTCGAGTAAGAAAGGCAAAATTTGTACCTAAGAAAAAGGTTATTGCAGGTTTTAGTAATTTATATATTGCAGACGTACCTACACCTATTGCAATGCCATTTGCATATTTTCCACTTTCTCAAGGTAGATCTGCAGGTATTTTAATGCCCTCTTTTGGTAACGACCCAGACACCGGCTATTTTCTTCAAGACATGGGCTATTATGTACCATTAGGTGATTATGCGGATGTCACCCTTTCTGGAGATTTTTATACGAATGGTAGTTATGCTTTTAGAACAGCCTCCATTTATACAAAGCGATATAAATATCGAGGTAATGTGAACTTACGATTCGAAAATCAAGTTAATAGTCAAAAAGGATTTAGCGATTATAGTTTATCACGTAATTATAATATTCAATTTTCACATTCACAGGATACTAAATCAAGTCCTAATTCAAGGTTTTCTGCATCTGTAAACTTAGGTAGTAGTGAGTACTATAGAAATTCATTACAACAACGAAATTTACCCAACACACAGAACAATACGTTATCATCTTCTATTTCATACTCAAAAACACTTCCTAATTATCCGTCGGTGAATATGAGTTTAACCGCTACACATTCACAACTGACTTCAGCCACAGCTACCGAATCCGACACCGATAACATAACGATGACCTTGCCTACTTTTCAGGCTAGTGTAGAGCGTATTTATCCTTTCGTAAAAAGAGATGGTATTAAAAAAGGTATTATTGATAATATCAATTTTCAGTATAGTGTAAATGCACAAAATAGGCTAACCACTAATGATGAAGATTTCTTAACCACTAAAATGTTTGACAATGCCCGTGCAGGTGCCAGTCATAGCATACCCCTTGCTACCAATTTTAAAGTAGCTAAGTTTTTTAGCGTAAGTGTAGGTGGTAATTATGAAGATGTATGGTCTTTAGAAACCTATAATAGAAGTTATGATGATGAAACGCAAGAAGTTGTTATAGATACTATAAATGGTTTTGACCGCTACAACACCTACAATTTTAGTGCAAGTATTGGTACTACTCTTTATGGAACATTTGAATTAGGAGAAGACAAAAAAATTCAAGCAATTAGGCATACCATGAGACCATCTATAAGCTATGGCTACGCCCCATCTTTTGAACAATTTTACGATGAATACTTAGGCGAAGATGAAGTTGAAGTACAATACAGCCGTTTTACAGGAACATTAAATGGAGCTCCGTCCTTAGGGAAATCAAACAGTCTAAGTTTCTCTTTGGCAAATACTTTAGAAGCAAAGGTAAAAGACAAAGATTCTACCAAAATAGAACCTAAGAAAATATCGTTACTAAGCAATTTTAATATTTCAACAGGATATAATTTTGAATCTGACTCCCTACGCTTAAACCCTCTAAGTATAAATGGAGGTACTAATATTCTTGACAATAAAATGTCCATAAATTTCTCTGCTGGTTTAGATCCTTATGCCATAGACAACAATGGAACTAGAATAAATACTTTCAATATTGATAATGGTGGTAGTCTCTTTAGACTTACAAGAGCGAACGCCAACGTTTCGTACTCTATAAGCAGTGAAATGTTCGGTAAGAAAGACGACAAAGGTAGAGACGAAGAAGAAGATGATGATCCATTTGATTATGTAGCTCAAAGTGGCGGTAGAGATGATGATCTTTTTGGTAGGGCAGATGATTTCAATTCCAACCCTGTTAGAAGAGACGAAAAGGATTCTGATGTTGAAAACCCCATTTTCGGAACAAAAATTCCTTGGAACTTAAGATTGGCATACTCCGCTAACTATAGTAACTCTGCTCGACAAAGTGAATTCAGCAGTCATTCCCTTATGTTCTCTGGTGATATTGAATTAGCACCAAGATGGTCTGTAGGTGGTTCTTCTGGTTACGATTTTAAAAACCAAGGTTTCACGTTAACCCAATTACGTTTTCAACGAGATCTAAAAAGTTTTACCATGCGTTTTAACTGGACACCATTTGGGACATACAAAAGATGGTATTTCTTTATTGGTATAGATTCTTCTATTCTTAAAGATCTTAAATGGGAAAACAGAAGTCAAAACTAATCCCTAAATTTTAAACAACATGAAAAAAGTAATAAATACAGAGAACGCTCCTGCTCCTATAGGACCATATAATCAAGCAATTTTAAGCAATGGAACTTTGTACATTTCAGGTCAAATTCCTTTAAATCCTAAAAGTGGCGAATTAGTTTCTGGAGACATTAAATTAGAAACCAAGCAGTCTATGGAAAATTTAAAGGCCATTTTAACCGAAGCTGAAATGACCTTTGAAAATGTTGTTAAGTCGTCTATCTTTCTAAGTGACATGAATCAGTTCACCGATGTAAACGAAATATATGCTTCTTATTTTAATGCTGAAACAGCACCTGCAAGAGAAACAGTAGAGGTTGCAAATTTACCGAAATTTGTAAATGTTGAAATCTCTATGATTGCTGTAAAATAAAGTTTACATGTTGGCACGGTGAAAATCGACTAGACCTTCAATAGGTCTTTGTCTAATAACACCCACTATTAAATCATTTCTAAGCAATACAGATGTTAATTCATCTCTTAGATAATGAGCAATACTACCCACAAAATTGATTGGAACTTTAGTTGCCAATTCAAATTGCATAACATAGTTATTTATAAACTGCTGAAAACCTTTATCAATAACACCTTTAGCATACGGGTGCTCTTTGTTTTCAATTAGAAACCTAGCAAATGTTGCCAAATAAGTATTTGGATTAGGCTGCTTGTATAAGTTTTCTTTTATAACATCGGCATCCAAATCGTGCTGCTTGGCAAACTTATGAGCTAAATCGGCAGGCATTTTATGGAAATAATAATCACGTATCAATTTACGTCCGAAGAAGTTACCGCTACCATCATCCATAGGTATATAGCCTAATGATGTTACTTTCTGAAAAAGTTGATTTCCATCATAATAACTACAGTTAGAGCCTGTACCTAAAATACAAACGATACCTTGATGACCAACTTTTGTTGTAGCAAATATGGCAGCATAAGTATCTTCTTTTACATCTGCTTTTGCATTGGGAAAGAAGTCTTTGAAAATACCTTTCAAGAACAATTTCATGCGATCTGTTCCACAACCTGCACCATAGAAATAAAGGTGAGATACCTTTTCTCTATTTTTAGAAAGCTCAAAATTATTCGCTAGGCGATCTTCGATAACATCTTTTGTCAACACCTCTGGACTTAAACCTAACGTTTGCGTCAAAAAGAGTTGTTCGCCATTTTCATTCAAAGCAATCCAATCTGACTTGGTTGCACCACTATCTACTATTAAAATCATATACCGAATGTCTTTAAAAAATAAACCTGAAAATAAGGAAAAAAAGCCTCATTTTCAGGATATATCTTTGTTATACTAAAATGATGGTTATAAAGTATTAACGTGTTGCATTAAGTCTACCATTTTATTGGAGAAACCAGCTTCGTTATCATACCAAGAAATTAACTTGAAGAAAGTAGAGTTTAATTCGATACAAGCACCTGCATCAAAAATACTCGTTCTAGGGTCGCCAATAAAATCTTGAGAAACAACGTTCTCTTCTGTATAACCTAAAACACCTTTTAATTCACCTTCAGAAGCTGCTTTAAAAACTTTTTTAATCTCTTCTAAAGAAGTTTCTTTTTTAACTTTCACTGTTAAATCTACTACAGAAACATCAGCAGTTGGCACTCTAAAGGCCATACCAGTTAGTTTCCCTTTCAATGAAGGAATAACTTTAGTTACCGCTACAGCAGCACCTGTAGATGCAGGTATAATATTTAACATTGCACTTCTACCACCTCTCCAGTCTTTTCTAGAAGGACCATCAACAGTCATTTGCGTTGCAGTAGTTGCATGTACTGTTGTCATTAACGCTTCTTCAATTCCAAAGTTATCATTAACAACTTTAGCTAAAGGCGCTAAACAGTTTGTAGTACAAGATGCATTAGAAACTATAGTATCCGTTGCTTTAACATCTTTGTGGTTTACACCCACTACGAACATTGGAGCATCTTTAGAAGGAGCAGAAATTACAACTTTTTTAGTACCACCATCAATATGATATTGAGCAGTTTCTAAAGTTGTAAAAATACCAGTACATTCAGCAACAGTTGTAGCACCTACTTCATCCCACTTACAATTCTTAGGATCTCTTTCTGCAGTAATACGTACAGTTTTACCGTTTACGATCAAGTGACCATCTTTTACATCAACAGTACCATCGAATTTACCGTGTACTGAATCGTATTTTAAAAGATAAGCCAAATGCTCTACATCTAACAAGTCATTGATAGCTACTACATCAACATCACCACGTTTTACAGTTGTTCTGAAGACTAATCTACCTATTCTACCGAATCCGTTTATTCCTATTTTCAAATTTGACATTTTCTCTATTTTTATATTTAATATTATGTAGTCATTATTTCTGAAACTCTAATAAGTTCCTTATCAATCTTGGTATGCCCTTTGATTGCCTTATTTATAGGCGTTAATGTTAACTTGTTGTCTTGAATACCAACCATAAGGTTAGTTTTCCCCTCTAACAAAGCTTCCACGGCCTTTACTCCCATTCTACTTGCTAGTACGCGATCATAACAAGAAGGAGCCCCTCCTCTTTGCATATGCCCTAATACAGACACACGAACATCATAAATTGGTAAATGTTCTTCAACGTATTCTTTTAGTTCAAATACATTCTTACCAGATTTATCACCTTCGGCAACGATTACAATACTAGAAGATTTACCAGATTCCTTACTTCTCTTTAAAGATTCAAGCAACCTATCCAAACCTAAGTTCTCTTCCGGAATCAAAATTTCTTCCGCACCTGCACCAATACCAGCATTTAATGCAATATGGCCAACATCCCTCCCCATAACTTCTACAAAGAAAAGTCTGTTATGAGAACTAGCTGTATCTCTAATTTTATCAATACATTCCACCACTGTATTTAAAGCGGTATCAAAACCTAAGGTAAATGTGGTTCCAAAAATATCGTTATCAATAGTACCAGGTATACCTATAACTGGAAAATTATATTCTCTATTAAATATCATGGCACCAGTAAAACTACCGTCACCTCCAATTACTACAAATGCATCTATACCTGCTTCTAGCAACTGCTCATGCGCTGTTTTTCTACCTTCTGGGGTTCTAAAATCATCGCAACGGGCAGACTTAAGTATTGTACCACCTTTGTTAATTATATTATTTACACTACGGGCGTCCATAGGTTTAAAGTCGCCCTCGATCATACCTTGATAACCTCTATAGATTCCAACACAATCCACCTTCAAGTAGGCACACGTACGAACAACTGATCTTATGGCAGCATTCATGCCCGGAGAATCACCTCCTGAAGTCAATACTGCTATTTTTTTTATTTCTGAAGACATTGAAAAATTTAAGCCAACGAAAGTAAGAAATCTTATGCTAAAAAGGAATAAAGATCAGTCGCATTTTAAGAAAAAATCAACGAAAAGGATTTCGTGCTAACACATTCCAACTTAAACTCTTAAAGTTGTTTGTTAATTAACAAAAAATAGATGATTACCTGTTAATTTATTGATTTTGGCTTATCGTAAAAACGTATTAAACTATCATTACCCATTACAGAAGAGGGGTTTTCAATTTCTTTTACAGGTAGGGGCTCTACTTTTTCAATCGGCTTTGTTGCCAGTATTTTTCGAAAAAGCTCTCTGAAGTTATTAAAATCTACTTCGTAAGATAAACCAGCCCCTTGTGTAGACCCTTGTTGATCGGATAAATATGCCTGAATCTCACTCTGTCTACTAAAGAAATTAGCACTCAACGTACCTTCTTCATTCAACAAAATTTGTATTTCAAAATCACCAGCCACCAATGTTTCACTCGATGCACCAACCGGAACCCCGACTTTACCGTTAAATAAAATTCTATCTGAAATTTGTGTTGAAACCGTAACACCTATACGGTCATCGGTTTCTATATCTGCAGACCTATCTAGTATACCTTGCTCATAGGACAATCCTAGATTAAACTTATCATTACCACCGCTTAAAATAGAATTTAATATACTGGAAGCACTTTGCACCAAGTTACCCGTAATTGCTTGCTGGTTAATTCCGCTTTGAGAATTCACGAATGTACCTTGTGCCAATAGAAAAATAGCATTCTTCTCTTCTACTGTTGGATCTTGCAATCTATATTCTAGCTCTGATTTTACAATTGAATTAGTACCCGGAAAGTCAATTCCAAAATCAATATCAGGACTTTGTAGCTGCCCTGTTAAACTTATAATTACATCTGTTGGAATTCTACGTGTAAAACCAGCATCATCAAGCAACGGTGCTGGGTTAGCATTTAAAGAATATACAGCTTCCATATCAAGAATAGCTTCTAAAGGTTTTTGGTCCCAATTAATAGTTCCACCAGGTTCCACTTTAAACTTCTTATCTATGATACCACCAAATTTATAATTGAACTCACCTGTAACCACAACATAATCTCCATACATTTCAAACTTTCCGTTTGTGTTTATCTGTATCAAAATAATACCTACACCTGTACCTTTTAAGGCACTACCAGTTTTGGTATCTGTTACAATTTCAATTTCGGCATCTGGTGTAACATCAAGGTTAAATTCTAGCTCTAACCCTTGATAATCTTTTAATTGACGCTGACCTTCTTTTCTTTTCTTATCATTCTTTTCTATAAAATTGATAAATGAATAGTCACCTAAACTAGCCACATCGCTTAAAGGAATTTTTAATGAAGTTCCTTTAGCGGTTGCACCATCAACTGTAATATTTAAAGCAGTAGTTGGACCATAAATACGCCCTGTCCCGTTTAAATATCCTGTTCCGTAATATAAATCGCCCTCTTTAAATTCGGTATTGAGAATTAAGAATCGGTCATTTTTAGTATCTACATTTAAATCTAACACCCAATCTTTAAAGAAACTATGGGTTATAGTACCATCTAAATTTGCTCGAGTACCTTTAGCTACATCTTCCAAAGCTATATTTTCAAAATCGAATGTCTGATTTTTAAGTATTACCCTTGATCTTGGTGCAAAACCATAATCTACGTTTAAATAAGGCACGGCAATACCAGCATTATCTAAAGTAAGAAGTCCGTCAAAGCTAGGGTTATCCACATTACCCTGTATTCTCACCCTACCATCAATATCTCCTCTAATACGGTCAATAACACCCTCCCCTAGCGGACTAAAGGGTTCTAAACCAAAATTATTAAAGTTCGCTATTAAGTCTGCCCTAGGCACATCTCCTTTATTCTCTATACTACCTACTACACTGAATTTTTCAACATCATTATCTGACAATTGAGAATTAACTTGAAACTCTGACAAATCTTTATTACCAATAATACTAATGGCTAAATCTCCAAGAGGAATATCATTGATTCCAAACTTTTCTATATTCAAATTAGAGGATGGCAAATAAATACCATCTTTCTGCAAAACATTTAAAGTCCCATTTACCTCTCCTTGCAACTTAAGACTATCAATGACTGGTGTTATTTTATCTAAAGAGACTATTTTAAATTGCAACTGAAGATCCTTATAGGTGGAATCTGCCAATTGACCTTTTAAACGAATTTGCTCTTTTTCTTCATTATTCATTACAATTTCCTGTATTGTAATGCTGTCTAATGCCCTATTTAAAATAACCTTGTTCTTGGTATCGCCATCCTTATTCAAAACCCATTTATTGCCCTTGAAATTAACGTCTGACGTTTTTAGACCAATGACAGATTTATTATCTTTATTGAACGTATGGTAGAAATTCAGGTTATAAGAATCATTAAAACCGCTCCCTCCTTTAAACTCCGACCTAAAGAACAGCGTATCTTTTAAGGTAGTGTTAATAAGGTTAAAATCTTTGAAATTATAATACGGCGTATCTAACTCCCCAACAGAAACGAAGGTATTAAACAGCGGATTTTTATTATCAATTCTAACTTCTATATTATCTGCAGCAGTACCGAAAGCTTCTATGCTTGGAGATTCGAAATTTAGCTTAAAGTCCCCTTCATCTGCTACAATATTTCCTTTTATAAAAGTATTTGGGTCGAACCGAACTTCTGGAAAAAAAACATCAACAATCTTATTATAAATTTTAAAATTAAAAGAAAGGCTTTGTCCGTCAGAAATTTCAAAAGGCCTGTAGTTTGTATAAATACTACCCAATGAGTTTTGCACAAGTTTACCCAATTCGCGCACTTTAAAATTACCTTTCATAAAACCGGTAATAATATCAGGAGAATTAATATTTATAGTACGTGCCCGTTCACTATCAAAACTAGAGGTTACGGCAAAATCTTCAAAATAATAGGTGTCATTTACGTTTTGATAACTTGTTTGGGTAAAATTAATATCACCCACAATATTATCTAAAGTAGTACCCGTAATATCCATACTAACATTCCCTTTAAATACAGAAACGCTATCGTTAATAAAATTCAATTTTTTTAAATCGGCATAATCTACAGATGCAATAAAGTTGAAGTTATTTCTAGCTTCAGCAACATTTGCAAGCCCTTTAAAATCAAATTTAAAATTCTCATCATTACTAACTAAAGAGCCATCAAACAACTGGTCTTTAATAATACCAGAAACCCGTAAATCTTGATAATTGTAATTATTAAACTCTATGGAGTAAATCTGTCCAATTACCTCTGTATTCAACTTTTCTTTAACGAAACCCTTTCCTTCTACATTAAAATCTAAAGTAGTTTTTCCTAGATTTTTATTCTCCGCAAAATCACCTAAATCAAAATCTATTAAAGAAATGAAGCCCTTGTAAGTGGCATTGTCAATGTTGTTGAAATCACTCAAAACAATATCGGCATAACTACTACCTACGGCGGTATTCAGGTTCACTTTAGCATCTACAGAAGAGTTTGTAATAAAAGCATTACCACGTATCGTAAACTGGCCTAATTTACTAAAAGAGGAGGGTAGCGAATTACCTATTAAATTAGGCAACAATGCATTCAATTGATAATAACTACTGGTAACATTTTTCATTTCAGCATTTAAGCTGAAAGGCTTTTGTTTACTGAATAAGTTTTTAAAATTAAAATCTCCACGAATACCTGTATCATCAGAAAACAAAAAGAGATTATCGGTATTCAAATCATTTAATACACCGTTGACATTTGCATTAAAGGTCACTTCTTTTCCTTTACCAAATTCATTATAAAGCAAATTGATTTCGTCAAATGCTACTTTAGATTCTTTAAAATCTGCGACAACATTTACTTTATTCAAAAAGTCTTTAAAATCTTCACGGTTATAATTAAACACTAGATTTCCATCTAAAGCTGAAAGTGGCGTTTCTATCTTCAAAGAATCAAAACGCATTTGCTGTTTCGTGTACTTAAAATTAGTTGCTAACCTATCTACTTTTAGTCCACGGTTACTAAAAAAAGACATTTCTTGAATATCTGTTGATACTTCAGGTCCCAGTATTAAAAAATCTGCAGCGTTGATATTAAGGCTGTCAAAATTTAAAACAGTCGTCTTTTCTAAATTTTCATCGATGTACTTAAACTTACTTTTTTGAATTTCTACATAAGAAGAAGACAATCTAAATGGCGGGGTGCCCGGCGCCCTTGGTTTACCATTATCAAGTTTATCTACAAAAACCTCTAAATTGGTATTCGTTTCCCCGAAATAGGTTTTAAGTTTAAAATTTAATTCGTCTACAGAAATATCACCAAACTCCAAATTACCCTGTGCCAAATTTCCAATACTTAAAATGGAAGTTTTAAGCTCGTTAACATAGAAGAGTGTATCTTTTTTATAATCTTCTATAAAGACACCTTCTAAACCGGTATTCCAAGAAATTAATGAAATTTTTAATCGATCGATATTAATATGAGTACCATATTGATCGTTAATTTTTTTCGTAGCAAACTGTGCCAATAAGGTTTGCACCATTGGCAATGAAAAAATGATGGTCCCTAAAACACATATCAGCAAAAGCACCAATAATGTTCTAACCAATATTTTTCTCAGTTTTTTGATAGGTCTTTATGTTTTACCTTTGTTATTCAAATTTTATTCCAAAAATGTTGGAACACGAAACAATATATATACTTGCTATAGAATCTTCTTGCGATGACACTTCTGCGGCAGTTTTAATGAACGATAAAGTGCTCAGCAATGTTGTGGCTACCCAGGCTATTCACAAAGAATATGGCGGGGTTGTACCTGAACTGGCTTCAAGAGCACATCAACAAAATATAGTCCCCGTCGTTCATCAAGCCATAGCCAAAGCAAATATCGATAAAAAACAATTATCAGCCATAGCATTTACACGCGGACCTGGACTAATGGGTTCTTTATTAGTAGGTACTTCATTTGCAAAATCTTTATCGTTAGGCCTGTGCATACCTCTTATTGAAGTTAACCATATGAAAGCCCACATTTTGGCTCATTTTATAAACGATCAGACCATGAAGGCGCCTTCATTTCCTTTTTTGGCTTTGACCATAAGTGGTGGGCATACCCAAATTGTTCAAGTGAACGATTTCTTTGATATGAAAATCATTGGGCAAACCTTAGACGATGCCGTTGGTGAAGCTTTTGACAAGAGTGCTAAAATTTTAGGGCTACCCTACCCTGGCGGACCATTAATAGATAAATATGCCGCAACCGGAGACCCTCTTAAATTTGAGTTTCCTATACCGAATGTTAAAGAATTAGATTTTAGTTTTAGCGGGTTAAAAACTAATATTCTTTATTTTATTCAAAGAAAAACAAAGGAAGATCCTGATTTTATCACAAATAATTTAGAGGATATTTGTGCATCAATTCAATATACTATAATTACCATATTGATGAAAAAGCTCAAAAAAGCGGTTAAGCAAACTGGTATAAAAGAAATTGCAATTGGTGGTGGTGTTTCTGCTAATTCTGGCATTAGACAAACCTTAATAGAAGCCCAAACCAAATACGGTTGGAAAACATACATTCCAAAATTTGAATATTGTACAGATAATGCTGCTATGATAGGCATTGTAGGGTATCACAAATACAAAAATGAATCTTTTTCCAATCAAGATATTACAGCTAAAGCCAGATATGTAATTTCTTGATTTAAACGAAAAATTTTATGCAACTATTTTACAATCCTAACATACAAGCCACAGATTCTTCATTCATTTTTGACAGTAATGAAAGTAAGCACATCATAAAGGTATTGAGAAAAAAAAATGGTGATGAATTGTGGATTACCAATGGTAATGGTTATTTGTTTGAAGCTAAAATAATTGATGACACCATTAAGAAATGTGAGGTTGAGCTTATTTCTTCTAAAAAGACACATGCTAAATCTCATTGGCTACACATGGTTGTTGCACCTACAAAAATGAATGATCGTTTTGAGTGGTTTTTGGAAAAAGCAACCGAAATAGGTATAGATGAAATAACTCCTATAATTTGTGATAGATCTGAGCGCAAAGTATTAAAGTTAGACCGTATGCATAGGGTGTTAGAATCTGCCATGAAACAATCTCTACAAACATATTTACCAAAATTAAATGAACCAGTTAGCATTTCTGATTTCTTAGAAAAACCTGTTTCTGGACTGCAATTTATTGCTCATTGCGAAGATAGCGAGCGTCACGAGCTAAAAAGAAGGGTTGTCGCCGATAAGGATGTTACCATTTTAATTGGTCCGGAAGGTGATTTTTCGCCGAATGAAATTAACAATGCCCTAGCTAAAGGTTATGCACCAGTAGCCATGGGTACAACAAGATTGAGAACAGAAACAGCAGCTATTGTAGCTTGTACAATTGTAGCCTCCATTAATAATGGGTAATATTAAATAGTTGTTTTAACCGCCCCGATAATATTTGATTTATCATTTTCTACCAAAAGCATTAACGTAACCTTTTCATCTCTTTTAACAGAATTAGGAATTCTAATAAAACCTGAAGCTCTTTTATTTACAATGTTTATTTCCTTTTCAGCAATTACAATATTGGAATTTGTTAAGGTTCTTTGCCTATTCTCTCCCCTTTTCACCTCTGTAACTCTTTCGTTCAACAACAAGATTGCGCGCACCGTATTATTATCCGTTTTGCCTTTAATCTCATAATTAAAATTAATTTTAGCACCCTCTCTATTCAATTCTCTAAAAATCAATTCATTTACTACATTATTTCCTGAATATTTATCTATCGAACCTTTTACTTTAGCTCTATTAGACCCAACAAAATGCTCTTTACCATTGACTACTAATTGCGGCGTATAATTACCTGGATAATTAAACTTTCTATTGTAATTAGATTGCTTATCTGTAAATTCTTTTTTACTGAAAGGGTCTGCCCAACCAATGTAATTCCAATAATCAACGTGATAGCTAAGTACAAATACATTTTCAGGGTACTCGTTTTTAACCTCATTCAACAGTATGTCTGCTGGTGGACAACTTGAACAGCCTTGCGATGTAAAAAGTTCAAGAACCACTATTCCCTTATCTTCATTTTCCAAGAAATTTGAAGAAAAAGCATCCTCAACTTTATTATCTTTACTTGGTACTGATTGTATAAAGGACATTAACGAAAGTCCTGCACTAAGAAAAATGATTAATATGAACTTCTTTGTAAACATAAAAGTGAATTTAGATATTCTATTATTCGAACTAAAATGAAAAAACTTACAATACTTCTTGTCGTAATACAATCTTTTTGGTCCTTTCAAATTTTTGCTCAAGAAATAGCAATCTTGAAATATCAAGGTGGTGGTGATTGGTATGCCAACCCTACGGCTTTACCCAATTTAATAAAGTTCTGTAATAACAATATAGGTACAACCTTATCCCCTAAACCAGAAACTGTAGAAGTTGGCAATAGTTCAATTTTTCAATATCCATTTCTACATATGACCGGACATGGTAATGTTGTGTTCTCAGATGAAGAATTAGAGAACTTAAGAAACTATCTTCTTTCTGGCGGTTTTTTACATATCGATGACAATTATGGTATGAAACCATATATTACCAGAGAAATAAAAAGACTATTTCCTGAAACAACTTTAGAAGAATTAGGCGCTGAACATCCTTTATTTACAAATAGCTATTCTTTCCCAAAAGGATTACCAAAAATTCATGAACACGATGGGCAACGCCCGCAGGCGTTCGCCATTTCCCACAACAATAGAATTGTATTATTATTTACCTCTGAATCGGATTTAGGTGATGGCTGGGAAGATCCAACAGTACATAACGATACTCCCGAAATAAGAGAAAAAGCATTACAAATGGGTGCAAATATTATAACCTACGCCTTTAAAAATTAACCAATGACTTCAAAGACAATTTCACAAGGTATTTTACGGGCCATAGGTGTTATAGTAGGTATTGTTATTTTAATTTATTTCCTCTACACTATACAGTCCGTTTTGGCCTATTTAGCCATCGCAGCAGTAGTTGCATTAATTGGAAGTCCGTTAGTCCGTTTTTTTAGGTTAAAACTTAAATTACCAAATATACTTGCCGTCATTATTACTATGCTTATGATGGTTGGGATTTTAGCCGGTATTATTGCACTTTTCATTCCATTGTTATCCGAACAAAGCAAAAACTTATCACTACTTGACATTGACGAATTACAAACAAGCTTAAACACGCTGTACCATCAAATCACCAACTATTTAGGTCTTTCGTCACATATTGTTGAGGATGTTATTGATGATGCCCGTCTAGAAAAAAATATTTTAGAAGGATTGGATATTGGTTTTATTCCAAACTTTTTAAATTCCTTCTTAAATGTGCTTAGCACAGCAAGTATTAGCTTGTTCTCAGTTCTATTCATTTCCTTTTTCTTCTTAAAAGACAGTAAGTTATTTGAACATGGGCTTCTAATTTTTATTCCGAAAACAAAAAAGGCAGGAACTACCAATTCATTAGTAAAGATCAATGGATTGCTATCTAGATATTTTGTTGGTTTGTTGCTTCAAATTTTTATTCTTTTTGTAATTTATACTATTGTACTTTTAATAGTAGGTATTGAAAACGCAGTTGTCATTGCCTTTCTTTGCGCTCTATTTAACATTATTCCATATATAGGTCCAATTATAGGTGGTGTTATAATGCTAACACTTACAATGACCAGTAATTTAGGTTCTAACTTCAGTGAAGTTATTCTTCCAAAAACCGGTTATGTTTTTTTAGGGCTGTTATTTGGACAATTGGTAGACAACTTCTTCTCGCAACCATTCATATTTTCTAATAGTGTAAAATCTCATCCTTTAGAAATATTCTTAGTAATCATAATTGCCGGCTTATTGTTCGGGGTTGTAGGTATGATTGTTGCCGTACCTGGATACACAGCTATTAAGGTTATATTAAAGGAATTTTTATCAGACAATCAGATAGTAAAATCTTTGACCCATAATCTCTAGAACATTGGTGAATTTTGAAATACTTTCTAGCCAAGTACAACAGTTTATCAATGATAATCTGAATACGGACATCCATAAAATTCTATTATCAAAATCGAAATTTGCAGAAGTCACTTCTAAAGAGTTAGTAGAACAAATTGAATCTAAAGTCAAATCAAAATCCAAACTGCCCACTTGGTTTGTTACAGATAATATTTATTACCCTAACAAGCTTAACCTTTCTCAAACTTCTTCAGAGATAACAGCAAACTACAAAACATCACTCGTTACTGGTAAAACCATAATTGATATTACAGCTGGCTTTGGTGTTGATTGCTTTGCCTTTAGCAAAAAGTTTGAACATGTATTTCATATTGAAAAGAATAATGAATTATCTAAAATCGCCGCTCATAACTTTAAACAATTAGACAGAGCCAATATAGAATGTTATTCTTCTGACGGATTAGCTTTTCTAAAAAAAAGCACTAAAATTTTTGATTGGATATATATTGATCCGTCTAGAAGGGATAAGGATAATAAAAAAGTTTTCTTTCTATCTGACTGCGAACCGGATGTTACGACCCAATTGAATTTTTTATTTTCAAAAACTTCAAATATTCTAATTAAAACAGGTCCCTTACTAGATTTAAAAGTTGGTTTAAGAGAATTAAAGAATGTAAAGGAAATTCATATTATTGCTATTAATAATGATGTAAAGGAAGTTCTTTGGATATTAGAAAAGGAGTATAAATTAGAACCTCTAATTAAAACACTTAATTTCAAATCTGATACCTTACAGCAATTCAGTTTTAAATTAAGAGAAGAACAAAATGCCATAGCTTCATATTCCCAACCGCTGACCTATATATATGAACCAAATGCCGCTATTTTAAAATCTGGCTCATTTCAATATTTAGCTAAGCATTACAATCTTCACAAAATACACCCCAATTCGCACCTTTATACTTCTGATCAATTAATTGATTTTCCTGGTCGTATTTTCAAAGTAGAAAACATATATGACTATTCTAAAAAATCATTCAAAAAATCAGGCATAAAAAAAGCAAACATTACTACTAGAAATTTCCCAGATTCCGTTATTAATATTAGAAGAAAACTAGGTATTAAAGACGGTGGTGAGAGTTATCTATTCTGCACTACAAACATCAATGATAATTATCTCATTATTTCCTGTTCACAGATCTTTTAAGTACTAAAAAAGACCTGTTTGAATACAAATACATCTTGTCTTTGTTCAAATCTACGAATGGAAATAACGAAATACTACAACGTTATATATTACCTTTTAACGTAATTTTTATCTACATAATAAACCAAAGATGTTAAAATTTTAACTTGACAATATGAAAATTTGAGTAGACCTAAATTATTGATACCTTAATGATTACGTCTATAAACACAGATTATTACATTAACAATGATCCACACTAGTATTATTGGGCTCATAATTTAACGCTATTGAATTATCGGTATTTGAACTAAAATTGCTATTATTATACCGGATTTTGATTTTTTTAACATTTAACTACTGCAACTATAAATTTTAAAAGGTCAAATTCTACACAATTAATTTAAACTAACAAACAACAATGATTATGAGTCAAAAACGTGATTACACGTTGATGAAATCCAGAAAAAGGTCTTCCTTTATTAAGTCTGGCGTTTTATCAATGCTTGTTTGCTTAGGAGCCCAATTGGCCCAAGCAAATGAAGACACAAGTACTTCAAACGAAGTTGAAGTAAAAATACTTCAATCTACTATTACCGGAACCGTTCTTGATGACTCTGGCCAACCATTACCTGGTGCCAATGTCGTAGAAAAAGGTACTACTAATGGTACACAAACAGATTTTGATGGTAACTATAGCTTAAATGTAAATGATGGTGCTACATTAGTATTTAGCTATATAGGATTTAAAAGCACTCAAATTGCCGTAAACGGCCAATCAAACGTTAATGCAACTTTAGCTGAAGATGCTGCTGCACTTGACGAAGTTATTGTACTTGGGTACTCAACTCAAACAAGAGGAGATTTAACTGGCTCAGTAGCATCTGTAGATGTATCTGAAGCAACCAAAGCACCAGTTGTAAATGCAGCTTCTGCATTACAAGGTCGTGTAAGTGGTGTTACTGTAGTACAAAATGCAACTCCAGGTAGCCCTCCAAAAATTAACATTCGTGGATTTGGTACTAGTAACAATACCAATCCATTGTTTATTATAGATGGTCTACAAACAGATGACCCGTTTGTATTAAATAGTATCAACCCTAACGACATTGATCAAATGAACGTTTTAAAGGATGGTGCTGCTGCTATTTATGGTGCAAGAGCATCTAACGGGGTAGTAATTATTACAACTAAAGGTGGTGGTTACAACATGGATAAGCCAATTGTATCTGTTGATACGTACACTGGTTTTTCTTCTGTAGCAAATGTTCCTGAACTTTTAAATGCACAACAATTAGGTGATGTGTTATTTCAAAGTGCTGCTAACGACGGTACAACTTTTGACCATCCACAATATGGTAATGGATCATCTGCAGTTGTTCCTTCTTCATTAAATGGATATACAAGAGTAGTTTCTTATGACCCTATTACTAGAGGTCCTGCTTCTGCTTCTGTTAACCCTAATGGTACAGATTGGATTGATGCTATTACAAGAACAGCAATTATTCAAAGTGTTGCGTTTTCTGTAGCAAACGGTGAAGAGAACAGTAAGTACTCTCTTTCTGCAAACTACCTTAATAACCCAGGTAACCTTTTAAACACAGAATATAAAATTGGACAAATCCGTTTAAATTCTGAATTTAAAATTGGTGATAAAATACGTATTGGAGAGCACTTTAGTACTGCTTACAGCAATTCTAAAGGAGGTAATGGTGCACAATATGAAGAAGCTGTTAGAAGTAGCCCATTAATTCCTTTATATGATGACAATGGTAATTTTGCAGGTACAGGTGCCCAAGGTACAGGTAACTCTAGAAGTCCATTAGCACAATTAGGAAGACAAAGTGACAACTTCAACAAGACTATTAGAATTTTAGGTGATGTTTATTTATCTGCTCAACTAATGGACGGTCTTACATTTAAAACCACAGTTGGTGGTACTATCAACTCGTTTAATACACGTAGTTTTACTGCATTAGACCCAGAGCATAGTGAGCCATTAGGTACTAATACACTAAGAGAAACGAATCAAGATGGTTATTCTTGGACATTTACAAATACATTGAACTACAAAAAAACGTTCAACAACAGTAAAATTGATGCATTAGCAGGTATTGAATCTGTGGAAGATGGTGTTAAAGGAAAAACAATTAGCCGTAATGGTTTCTTGTTCGAAACACCAGATTTTTACTTATTAAATAACGGTAGTGGTACTCCTAATGTTGATAATGCCTTCGACGCAACAACCTCTCTTTATTCTTTGTTTGGTTCGGCAACATACTCTTATGGTGACAAGTATTTTGTTACAGGTACATTACGTAATGATACTTCTTCTCGTTTCACAGGAGATAACAAAAGCGCAACTTTCCCGTCTGTTAGCGCAGGTTGGGTAGTTAGTAAAGAAGATTTTATTTCTTCTGATTCAGCTTTAAGTTGGTTTAAATTCAAAGGTTCTTGGGGTCAATTAGGTAATCAATCTTTACCGGCAAGTAACCCTACTATTAACATCTCTTCTCTTAATGAAGGTCTTGCTAATTATGCAATTGACGGTAACTCTATAGCAACAGGGGCTATTTTATCTTCTGTAGGTAACCCAAATTTAAAATGGGAAACCAGTGAAGCAATCAATGCAGGTGTTGAATTAGGTTTTTTCAACGATAAGTTAAATGTTGATTTTGAATGGTTCAAAATAAAAACTAAAGATTTAATTACTCAAGATAATAGCTTGATAAGTACTACTGCTATTGATGCTGGTGCACCTTTCGTAAATGCAGGAAATGTAGAAAACACTGGTTTTGATGTTACGCTACGTTATAAAGATGAAACAACATCTGGCTTTAAATATGGTGTTGACTTAAACTTCTCTCACTACAAAAACGAAGTAACCGATTGGATCAGTGAATTTCAAGTTGGTGATGAAGGTTTCCGTGGTGGTGCGGTTTCTAGAACACAAGTTGGTGAAGCAATTTCAACTTTCTATGGTAGAGAAGTTATTGGCTTTACAGATGAAGGTAGATTTGAATATAGAGATATTAACGGTGACAATGTAATTGATGATAATGATAGAACTTTCATTGGTTCCCCTCACCCAGATTTTACTTATGGTTTAAACTTTAACCTAGGTTATAAATCTTTCGATTTATCATTGTTCTTACAAGGATCACAAGGAAACGATATTTACAACTACACTAAAATCTTTACAGATTTCCCAACTTTCGTAGATGGTAACCGTAGTGTAAGAGTATTAGATTCTTGGACACCTACAAACACTAATGCTACTTTACCAGCATTGAGTAACTCTATACAAAACAGTGAAACACAACCAAATTCATACTTTGTTGAAGATGGTTCTTACTTACGTCTTAAAAACATACAATTAGGTTATGCTTTCTCTGACAAAATTGCCAACACAATTGGCTTAGATTCTTTTAGAGTTTACGTACAAGGCACAAATTTACTTACCCTTACTGGATATGACGGATTTGATCCTGAAATCATCTCATCAGTAACTGGTAATAACCTAACAATAGGTGTAGACAGTCAGGTTGTTCCACAATCTAGAATTCTTACACTTGGATTTAATTTAAAATTGTAAAAAAATGAAAAAGAAATTAATTTATTTATTCTCACTATTCGCTGCTATAAGCGCATGTAGTGATGACTTTACAGAGCAGCCCGCAGTTGGTGCTCTTAGTGATGCCGCAGTACAAAATGAAGAAGGTGTAGAATTACTTTTAATTGGTGCATATTCGACATTAGACGGTATACGTAACAACTTAGCAGGAAACGGTTTTGCTGCAAGTGGAGATAACTGGTGGTTCGATGTTTTAGCTGATGATGCTCACAAAGGTAGTACCGATGGTGATCAAGCTGAACTTTTTGAAATGGAAACCTACAATTGGACAACAGCCAACCCTTATGTTTTAGGAAAATGGTCGTCAACTTTTGCTGGTATTAACCGTGCAAATGCAGTTATTGCATTAATAGCAACAATTGAAGGTGCTGATTTAACTGGAAAACTTGCTGAAGCTCGTTTTTTACGTGGTCATTTTAATTTTGAATTACAAAGAATCTACGGAAATGTACCTTACATTTCTGAAGAGAACTATGCTAATACAGAATTTAACCAACCTAATTCAGGTCCTATCTGGGATCAAATTGAAGCAGATCTTCAGTTTGCAATTGACAACTTACCTGCAACACAAGCACAATCAGGTAGACCAACTTCTTGGGCCGCTAAAGCTTACTTAGGTAAAGTTCATTTACAACAATCTGAATGGGCTGCTGCTTTTGATTTATTTGAAGAAGTGATCAATGACGGTCCTTACTCTTTAAATCCTGAGTTTGTTGCTAATTTTGAAAGTGCAGGAGAAAATAGCTCTGAAGCTATATTTGCAATTCAATTTACTGCTGATGATGGTCAATCATTAAATGGAAACATCGGTGGGGTATTAAACTTCCCTAACCCAGGTCCTTTTGGTTCTTGTTGTGGTTTTTACCAACCATCTCAAGATTTAGTTAATGCTTTTCAAACAGATGGATCAGGTCTTCCTTTATTGGATACTTTTAATGATACTGATGTAGCAAATGACTATGGTCTTGAAGACGCTGATGCATTTACAACCCATACTGGACCATTAGATCCTAGGTTAGATTATACAGTAGGTAGAAGAGGTATTGATTATAACCGTTATGGTACTTTCCCTGGTCACTCTTGGATTCGTGCAACTTTCGCAGATATTTCAGGTCCTTATTTACCAGCTAAAAATGTTTACCAATCAGGTGATACCGACAACCAAGGTACAGGTGCATGGGGTCAGCAACACGCTGGTATTAACTATCATATAATTCGTTATGCTGATGTTTTATTAATGGGAGCTGAAGCTGCTCTTGAAACTGATGATTTAGCTTCTGCCCTAACATGGACAAATTTAGTTCGTAATAGAGCTAAAAACATGAGCTATATTCAAAACGAAGCTGGTAGTGCAGATGCTGCAAACTATCAAATTGAACCTTATGCTTCTTTTGCTAGTAAAGATTTCGCTAGAAAAGCAGTTCGTCATGAGCGTCGTTTAGAGCTTAGTATGGAAGGTCACCGTTTGTTTGACCTTAGAAGATGGGGTAACGCTGCAAGTGTAATGAATGAATACATTGCAAATGAAAGCCGTACAATACCTAACTTTGGTACTAAAGCTAAAACTGTTGAAGCAAAACATAATGTATTGCCTATTCCTTTAACTGCTATCGATTTAAGTGGTGGAATTTTACAACAAAATGATGGTTTCTAGTCAATAGAATTATTATTACTTAAAAGCAGGACATTTTTCAATGTCCTGCTTTTTTTTTGAACAAAACTCAAAAACTAGAAACTCAAATTATATAGTGGTCGAAGAACTAAATAGTAAATTATAGTAGCATCGTTTATTACTAGATACAAATATTTATATAAAATAATAAACAAGTTAAATCTTTAAGTAAGTACACAACTACTTATGATATTCAGTACAAAAACACTATTTTGGTACTACAAAAACGCAGACGAACATCTGTACATCAAAGACATTTTAATACAATATTTTCTTTTCAATAAACGCTCTACAAATTGAATATTTCTACACGATTAAATAGCACTAAATACACAATTATGCGAATCCTTACGGCTATAGGAATAACTATACTTACAATCAGTATTTTTTCTTGTAATCAGCAAAGTCCAACTCTTTTTAAAATTGTACCATCTTCCGAATCTGGTATTAATTTCAACAACAAAATCGTGGAAACTGACAGCTTTAATATTCTTACAAGTGAATATATATTTAATGGTGGTGGTGTAGCTATTGGAGACTTTAACAATGATAATAAGCCAGATATATTTTTTAGTGGTAACCAAGTAACAAATAAACTATACTTAAACCAGGGAGATTTTAAATTTAAAGATGTCTCTAAAGAATCTGGTATTGAAGCCTTAAATAAATGGAACACAGGTATTGCCTTGGCTGACATAAACAATGATGGATTTTTAGACATTTATGTCTGTTCTGCGATGTTGAATAGCGATGTGGAAAAGAATAACATTTTATATATTAATCAAGGTTTAAATAAAGATGGCGTACCTACATTTATAGATAAGGCAAGCGAATTTGGAGTTGAAGAATCAGGAAATAGCATGGGTGCTACTTTCTTTGATTATAATAAAGATGGTCTTTTAGATCTATATGTTTTAAATAATGTTGACATCCATGTTTTACCATCTAATTTCAGAAAAAAAATTACAGATGGCACGGCACTAAGTAATGACAATTTATATAAAAACAATGGAGATGGTACTTTTACAGATGTAACTATAGAGGCAGGTATAACGATAGAAGGCTACGGCTTAGGTCTTTCGATTGCAGATTTAAACTATGATGGTTGGCCAGACATATATGTTAGTAATGATTACCTATCAAATGACATTCTATATATTAACAACCAAGATGGCACATTTTCAAATAAGATAAAAGAGAGCATTAAACACCAAAGTAAGTTCTCTATGGGTAATGATATTTCTGACTTCAATAATGATGGTTATCTAGATATTATAACCCTAGACATGTTAGGTGAAACTAATGAAAGATTAAAAACAACTATTTCTGGTCACAAGTATACCGAGTACATTTTAAATGAACGTTTTGATTATGAATATCAGCATACGAGAAATATGCTACAAAAAGGTAATGGTAAAAACGTGCCGTTTAGCGAAATAGGCCTAATGGCAGGTGTATCAAAAACTGATTGGAGCTGGTCTCCCCTATTCGCCGATATGGATAACGATGGTTATCAAGATTTACTCATAACAAATGGTTTCCCAAGAGACATAACAGACTTAGACTTTGGAGATTTCAAATTCAATGTCAGTAGATACCTAAGTCCTGCCCAAATTTTAGACTCTATTCCTAAAATAAAAATTCCAAACTATGCATTTAAGAATAATAAAAACAATCAGTTTACAGACACTAGCGCAGATTGGGGTATTGGCATCCCCTCCTTCTCTAATGGTGCAGCATTTGCTGATTTAGACAATGATGGTGATTTAGATTATATCGTAAACAATATCAATGATGAAGCTCTTATTTTTCAAAACAATACTGACTTAAATGATGGCGAACATAATTACCTAAGTCTAAACTTAAAAGATGCTGCTTCGAAGTCATTAAAAACCGGCGCCAAAATAGTTTTAAGGTTTAATGACAATACATTTCAATATCATGAACACCACACTTATAGAGGATATATGTCAACTATTGAAGATGTGGCCCACTTTGGATTAGGTAATAAAAAACAAGTAAAATCTATCGAGATTCTATGGGCCGATAATAAATTTCAAAAGTTGACAAATGTTGAGAGCAATCAAAAATTAACGCTAAAATATGAAGATGCAATTTCTATACCTTTAGATGATTTGAGTTTTCCATTTGTAACAAAAAATGAAAAAACTATTTTCAAGGAAATTTCTAACGATATCGGAATTACATACTTACATAAAGAAAATGACATAGTAGATTATAATATTCAACGAACTATACCACATAAATTAACCCAAAATGGACCAGTTACTGCTGTTGGTGATATTAATGGAGATGGTACAGAAGATTTTATAATAGGGAGTTCTACAGGTATGTCTCCACAATTATTTTTTCAGGACCAAGAAGGTAAATTTACGCAACAAGCATTGTTTTCAGATGATGAAAATATAAAGTATGAAGAAGAAAGTATTGCCTTATTCGATTTAGAAAACGACGGAGATTTAGATATGTATTTAGTTTCCGGCAGTAATGAATTTAACCTAGAAAGCGTATACTATACTGACAGGTTACTAGTAAATGATGGTAAGGGGAATTTCACGGTTTCAATTGGTATAATGCCAAATATTAGCGCAAGTGGATCAGTTGTTACAATCTCAGATTTTGATAAAGACGGATTCGTTGACCTTTTTATTGGAGGCAGAACGCCATATTCAAAATACCCTAGTCCAGAAAGAAGCTTCTTATTGAAAAATGAAAATGGTGTTTTAAAAGATGTTACAAAAAATATGGCACCAGACTTACAGAACTTAGGAATGGTTACCGATGCTGTTTGGGCAGATATTGATTTAGATGGTAATAACGACTTGGTTGTAATTGGTGAATTTATGCCAATTACTATTTTTAAAAATAATATTACAGGTTTTAAAAAATTAGACAAAACTGGGGTTGAAATGCTTTCCGGTTGGTGGGAGAGTATTGCAAAAACTGACATAGACAATGATGGTGATATAGATTTTATAGTAACCAATGTTGGTATGAACAATTTCTATCAACCATCTACAGAAAGACCGGTTACAGTAATCGCTAAAGATTTTGACAACAATGGCACTATAGACCCCGTAATGTTTGCATATTTTAAGGACAGTTTTAATAACCCTAACTATAAATCTTTCCCAGTAAATTTTTGGGGAGATTTAAATGGTCAAAGCCCAATATTTAGAGCAAAATTCAACACTTTTAAATCATATTCAAAAGCTACTATATCCAGTCTATTCAATGATGAAGAATTAGAAGGATCAACCAAGTTAATTGGAAACTTTGATAAGAGTATAGTTTTGGAGAATAACGGTGATGGTTCGTTTAACTACAAACCACTTCCAATAGAAGCACAAGTTGCCCCAATTAATGGTATTGCAACGTTGGATTATAACAATGATGGCAATGAAGATATATTGTTGGTAGGTAATGATTTTGGAAATGAAGTCTTTATAGGACGATATGACGCCTTCAACGGCTTATTATTAGAGAATAATGGCAAAGGTGATTTTAAAACTATATCTACTCTAAAGAGCGGATTTTTAGTGCCAGGAGATTCAAAAAGCATATCCACAGTTAAAAGTAGTAAAGAGAATTATCCATATTATATCGTTACTCAAAACAGAGACTCCGTTCGGGTATTTCAGAAGAACTAAAACTGCAATTATTTTAAAGAAATCGGCTGGCACATTTTAGAAATATGCCAGCCGATTTCCGTTTATCAAAAAAGGCTCTACCTTACTAAAACAAATACTACTCCCATAATTAACAAAAGCAAAAAAAATTTAACATAAACACCTCTAATTGTATTCTTTAACAATTAAAAAAGAAGAGAATAGGAATGAGAAACTTCCAATTCTTACGACAGACAACACTTGAAAATCGACAAGTAACACCTGTCACCACATAAGTGTATTTTTCTTAAAAATTTAGCATTTCTACTGGTTATTTGATATAATATTAACTAATATTATAGAAATATTATGTAATTCTTAACGCACATTAAGAATTGATAATAATTCAACAATTAACTAAACAACCACTTATTATGAATCAAAGATTAGATTTTAAATCAGTGAAATCCAAAGGACGATCATCATTCCTAAGCAACGGATTTCTACTGATTTTAGCTTGTATTTGCACGCAAGAAATCGTAGCAAATGAAAAATTAACAACTTCTAAAGAAGTAAAACTAACAATTGTTCAAAATACCGTCACAGGAACGGTTTCAGATGAAATGGGACCCTTACCAGGGGCTAGTGTACTTGTAAAAGGAACAACTAACGGTACCCAAACCGATTTTGATGGGAATTACACTATTGATACACCAAGTAATGCGACACTAGTGATTAGCTACATTGGCTTTAAAACCATGGAGGTTGCTATTGACAATCAAACAACTATTAGCGTTACACTTCAAGAAGATGCCAGTAAATTGGATGAAGTTGTAGTTACCGGCTATGGTACACAAGCTAAAAAAGATTTGACTGGGGCAGTAAGTGTAGTTGACACAGACGACCTTTTAGCCATTCCGGCAACAACGTTCGCCCAACAACTTCAAGGTAGAGCTGCTGGTGTAAACATTGTAAATGATGCAAGAGCTGGTGGTGAAGCTACCGTTCGTATTAGAGGTTTTGGTACCTTAGGAAACAATGATCCTTTATATATCATTGACGGAGTTCCTTCTCAAAGGCAATCTAACCTAAACCCAAATGACATAGAATCATTACAGGTTTTAAAAGATGCCTCTGCCGCATCTATTTACGGCTCAAGAGCTGCAAATGGGGTTATTATCATTACCACAAAAAAAGGTAAAATGGGTAAACCACAAATCACCTATAATACCTTTTATGGAATACAATCTGCCGCTGAAGACGTTGACGCTTTAAACGCAGCAGATTTAGGTGAATATTTGTATTTAGCTGACTTATATGCTGGTGTTACACCAAGTCATGGTCAATATAGTTATGGACCAAATGGAGAAGTAACTATTCCAGATTTTGTTTTTCCAAGTGGAGCAAGTGCAGGTGATGTAGGTACCGACCCAAGTTTATATTCATTAACGCCAGAAAATATCTATGCAATTACAGAATCAGCAGATACTAATTGGTGGGATGCTATAACACGTTCTGCTCCTATAATGAGTCATAATCTTTCTGCCTCTGGTGCAACTGAAAATGCACGCTATGCTTTTAGTTTAAACTATTTTGAGCAATCAGAAATTATTAAGTTTTCTGATTACAATAGAGTTTCCATTAGAGCAAATACAGAATTTAAAGCGCTAAATCAAAAATTAACCTTGGGTGAAAATTTTACTGCATCTTTTGAGAACAAAAAAGGTGTTGTAAATAATTTCGATGAACAAGGTCCTGTTCAGGGATCATATAAGCACCATCCACTTTTACCTATTTATGATATTGCTGGTAATTTTGCAGGAAGTAGAGGCGCCAACTTGGGTAACAATTTTAACCCTTTTGCAAGCTTATCTAGAAACCAAGATGATCGTACTTATGGGTTACGTTTATTAGGTAATGTATTTGCAAATTATGACATTACGCCTAATATTAGTGTTCGTTCTAGTTTTGGTTTAGATAGTAGAGTTGAAAGAAATAGAGATATAGGTAGACCACAGCCAGAATATGTAGAAGGTAATTTTATCAATAGTTCTACAGCTCGTGAGCAATATGAATATCAATGGACTTGGACGAATACTGTAAGTTATTCTAAAACATTTAACGAGAAGCATAATTTCGCTGCGTATGTTGGTGTTGAATCTATTCAACAATTTGAAGAGCGTTTCGAAGCTTCACGTCAACGTTTTAAATTTGAAACCAATAATATTATTAGTTATTTAGATTTAGGAGATGCTACCACCGCAAGTAACCGTGGTTTTGTATGGCAAGATTATTCTTTATGGTCTCAATTCGGAAAATTAAACTACGATTACGACGGTAAATACCTTGCGCAAGTTACCCTAAGAAATGATTCTTCTTCTAGATTTCAACAAGCAGCAAATAGTGCAGTTTTTCCAGCATTTAGTTTAGGTTGGAGAGCATCTGACGAAAGCTTTATGGATGATGTTGATTGGATAAATGACTTAAAACTTAGATATGGTTGGGGACAAACAGGTAACCAGCAAATTGGGGATTATAATGCCTATACTACCTTCCGTTCAGATATTAACACAGGCGGTTACCCAATAGATGGCAGCACAGGATCACCAACTATAGGATTCTCTACTCAAGCTTTCGGTAACCCGAATGCTAAATGGGAAACGACAACACAAGGTAACTTTGGTATAGATGCCGTTATGTTCGACAATAAAGTAAATTTCAACTTGGATATTTATAGCCGTACAACAGCTGATATGTTGATTGAGGTTCCTCCAACATATACTGCAGGTCAAGCAACCGTACCTTCATTTAACGTTGGTGAATTAGTAAATAAAGGTCTTGACTTAGGATTAGGTTATAGTGATGAAAAAGGTGACTTTGGTTATAGTGTAAATGTAAACTGGTCAACTTATGATAATGAAGTAACTGAATTAGGTGGTGAGAACATTCGTATTTTTGGACGAAGTGAAAGAATTCCTGCCCTATCAATAACTCAAGAAGGTTTACCTGTTTCTTCCTTTTACGGATTTAAAACTTTAGGTCTTTTCCAATCTCAGGCAGAAGCAGATGCTTGGGCTCCTTATGGTGATTACAACGCACCTGGTAAATTTAAAATTGAAGATATAAATAATGATGGTGAAATAAACGATGATGACCGTACGGTAATAGGTACACCTCACCCAGACTTCACTTATGGCATAAACATAAACCTTACTTATAAAAACCTAGCGCTTAATGTGTTCGGTAATGGATCTCAAGGTAATGATGTGTTTAACTATACTCGTTATTTTGCAGATTTCAACACCTTCCAAGGTAATAAGTCAACAAGAGCACTTTATGATGCATGGCAACCAACAAATCCTCAATCTGACCCTTCTACATGGGTAGCTGCTAATCCAAATGCTACTACTCCAATAATGGATCGTAATGATGCTGTTAGTAGTCGTCCTTCATCTTACTTCATTGAAGATGCTTCGTTTTTCCGTTTGAAAAACATACAGCTTACTTATAATTTTGATAAAAAAATATTAGAATCTATTGGCGGCATTGCTAATGCTAATATTTATGTTCAAGGTCAAAACTTGGTTACGTTTACTAAATACACAGGGCTTAACCCAGAAGTACAATTAAGTAATACTGATGATTCAAGAAGAAACCTAACCTTAGGTTATGATGGTGGTGGTTTACCTGTAGCCCGTACATTCACTTTAGGTTTAAATGTAACTTTAAAATAATTTGAAAATGCTAATTAAATATATCATGAAAAAGAGAAATTGGATTTATATATCCTCATTAATTACAGCACTCCTTTTTGTTGTTGCATGTAGTGATGAGTTTTTAGACAGACAGCCCGAAGGTCAATTTAGTGAGGCAGACGTGGCAACTCCAGATGGTGTTGAAAACTTACTTATCGGTACATATAATATGGTACCAGGTGGTGGTCTTGAAGGACAAACATGGCATAATGATATTCATAGTTGGGTCTTCAACATAGCTTCTGATGATGCCTTAAAAGGTACAGATGCTGGGGATCAACCAGAACAATCATTTATTGAAGCCTATGACTTCCAGTCATTTAATGTTCACATACGGGATAAATGGAGAGGTTTATACAAAGGTGTAGCTAATGCCAACATTACATTAACAACACTTGCCGCTGTAGAAGAAGGTATATCTGATGAAAGAAGAGCTCAAGTAATTGCTGAGGCTAGATTTTTAAGAGGATTATTTCATTTTGAAGCAAGAAAAATGTGGAGATCACCGGTTTATGTTGATGACACAAATTTTCAATTAAATGATCTTGAAAGCACCAAAATTCCAAATGACAGAGAAATTTGGCCATTAATCGAGGCTGATTTTGAGGCAGCGATTGCCGTATTACCAACCACACAAGGTGATGTTGGTAGACCAACAAAATGGGCAGCTAAAGCATTTTTAGCAAAAGCAAAAATGTACCAAGGATGGGATGAAGCAGGTAATGCAAATACGACTAAATTAGGTGAAGCAAAGGTTATTCTAGATGACATTATTGATAATGGTCCATTCATATTAATGGATAAATTTGAAGATAACTTCAAAGTTGGAACCCGAAACAATACAGAATCAATTTTTGAAGTACAGTATGCAATTAGTAGTGCAGCAGATGGCGCTTCTAATAGAGGTATTGGATTAGCTCATCCATATACTGACCCTTGGGGATGCTGTGGGTTTTATCAGGCTTCTCAGAACTTAGTTAATGCTTATAAAACTGAAGATGGATTACCAATGCTGGACACTTTCAATGATTCTAACGTTCCGTTTGAAACTGATGAAACTACCACATTATCTACCTATGCAGGTACATTAGATCCAAGACTGGATCATTCTGTTGGTAGACCAGGTATTTTATACAAAGGCTTTAAAATTTACCAAACTGATTTTGTGCGTGATTTAACGTACGCTGGTCCTTTCTTTTCAATGAAGCATGTGGCCGAGCCAGAAGCTTTTGGTCAAGGTGGCTGGGGTAATCTTTCTGCCAACAATTATAGAATCATGAGATTAGATATGATTTACTTATGGTTAGCAGAGGCTGAAGTTGAATTAGGAGACTTAGAAAGAGCTAGAGAGTTAGTGAATGAAATACGAACAAGAGCGGCTAACCCTGCTGGTTTTGTACCAAGTGCAACACAAGGCGCGGAACGTAATGACTTTACTATTATTGAAGGAACTCCTGCAGCTAATTATGATATAGCAACCTATGATGATGCATGGACAGATCCAGCAGTAGCAAGAAAAGCGGTACGATTTGAGACTCGATTAGAGTTTGCATTAGAAGGACACCGTTTATTTGATCTTCAACGTTGGGGAATCGCTGCAGAAACACTTAATGCTTATATAGCTAGTGAGTCTCAACAAAGAAGTTATTTACAGGGTAGATCATTTGTAGAAGGTAAGAACGAGTTCTTTCCTATTCCTATTGAAGCTATTGACAGATCAGCTATCGATGGGCAGCCTACACTAACACAAGATCCTGCTTATTAAAGTATAAATAGTATTGTTAATTGTTAGTTGCATAAAGAGTGGTTAAAAAAGTTTTAACCACTCTTTATATTTTTATATATTACCAGAATTATTCATAAATACCAATGAGATGTGTTCTTATATAAACAGGTATCTCATTTGTTCCATCTTCTGCTTTTAACTTCATAACTTCAGAAGGCACTAATGGCATATGACAGCTAATACAATTTTGAGATGCATTATGCTCTTGCACCTCAATTACATTATTTATAGTACCAACATCATGGCACGATAGACATTTAGTATTAAATATACCAGCATTACCTCTCTGATTTTCATGAGGATTATGGCATGTAATACAGTCCATTGTCGGTGAGTTTACAAAACACGAACTTTCACTCAACAGTCCCATTTGATTTCCATGGACGTCCAATTTGGTTTTTGAATTTACATTTCTAAAATTTCTAGAATACAAAGACAACGTGTCACCTGCAATAAATGAAAATGGATTTCCTGTAATTTGTTGGGCCTGTAAACCAGAATGACAAACTGCACAAGCATCTAAACGTTGCTGCCTATTATATTTTTTAAAATCATCTATAAACTTCCCTACTAATGCATCAGGGTTTTGGCGATGATATTTTAAGTGATTCTCAGAAGGTCCATGACAACGTTCACAGTCTATACCTAACATTATTCTTTCCCTATCATAAGATTTACTTACGCTAGATTCTTCTTTATGCTGGGCAAAGGTTACATGGCATTTTAAACAATTATCATCAACCTTTCTATTTAATGCACTTTCGGGAAAATTAGGACTATTTACCCAAGAATCCGTGGGTTGAAAATAAGAAGCTTGTAATTGATATAAATCATTCCCTTTCCAATGAAGATGGCTTTGTCCTTTTACCCCTGAGCCAATAACAATATCAATTTTTGACTTTACGACTTCTGTAGTTTTATACTTAACATTTGATAATTGAAAATAATCTTCTTCATCCACAACCATTTTCAATCGAACACTCCCTAAATCTAATTCATTAGAATCTGGACTAAAATTCCCTTTAATAGATCCCTTTTTAGGGTAAAATGAAGTATTAAAATGAGCAGTTTCTAGATGTGTCCTATATATATCTGCATGACACTCAAAACAAGTTTGTGACCCTACATAATTAGCGCCATTGTAATGAGAGGCTACTATTTCGGGCTCAAGGTATTCTGAAATTTTTATAGAATTTTTTACATACCAAAAAAGATAAATCAACAATAAGCCAAGAATACTTAATATGATATATTTTACATTTTTGCTATTATTCATTTCTTAACCCTATAATTATTTTAACTCTTGATTCATGAACCAATCATACAAAGCATCAGTTTCATAAGCTTTTATCCATGAGCTATGCCCAACATTCGGATACTTTGTAAATATAACCTCGTATCCCATTTCTTTTAATTTCGCGACCATAGTTTCCGATTCAGAGATAGGAATAGATTTATCTTTCTCCCCATGAAAAACCCATATAGGCATATCCCTATTGATCCAAGAAGCATACGGTAAAGGCGTCATGCCACAAACAACAGCCATTGCTGCGAAAGTATCTGGGTATTGCACTGCCAATTCCCATGCGGCACCACCTCCCCTGCTCAATCCTGTTAAATATATTCTGCGTTTATCTATTCTGTTATTATCTACAATAGAATCTAACAATTGTTTTACAGCCCTTGTATTCCACCATTTTTTTGCATTAGGATTTTGAGGTGCTAGTATTAAAAATGGAAACTTTTTACCCTGTACGATGAGCTTGGGCGGTCCGTTTCTTTTTACGGTAACCAAACTATCGCCAGATTCACCTCCACCATGCAAAAACAATAAAATCGGAAAATCTTTATCTGGTTCTTCTTGGTAATCTTCTGGGTAGTATAAGTAATAGGCAAGATTCTCTTTTACATTGGTTTCCATTTCTGAATCTATCAGAATTGGTTTTACCTGAGATGCGCAACTTTGAAAAATAATTAGTAAAATAATATAAACAATAGACCTCATCATTGAAAGCAAAATTTTCAACCAAATGTACCCTAAAAACAAGTTCTTTTGAAGTTAAAGTACCTTTAGATCAATTCCTGTTTAAAAAGTTAAACAAATAAGAATTTAGTAAAACAAAAAAGGAGATGCAAATTGCATCTCCTTTTTTAAAAATTTATTCTTTCTTTATCTATATAGCGTAAAGTGTCCTACATACTTAATTGCATTACTATTCGCATTAACTACATACCAGTAATCTCCTGTCGGCACTTCTTTACTTTCGTAAGTACCATCCCAACCGCTTACCTCATCTAATACGGCTACTACTCTACCGTAACGGTCATAAATTCTAACTTCAACGCCATCAAAAAGATCTCTATTTTTTGGTGACCAAATATCATTTAAATTATCACCATCCGGAGTAAAGAAATTAGGGAATTCTAACATTCCTGTAAATTCAAATGGCACACTATGTTCTAGCTCACAACCTCTAGCATCTCTTACACGAACATTTACTAATCCACTTTCATTGGTTGTAAAAATTGTCTCGTCTCCAAAAGATTGACCATTGAAAAAGAATTCATATTCACCATAACCACCATCTGCAGAAGCAGAAACTTCGTTAGGTCCGGTTTTATCAACAACCAAACTTAAAGGTTCATACCCCTCTATACTAAACTCTACGCTATTTGTACAACCATTTTCATGATAGATATATACAATGTGATCACCTGCCGGTAAATCTCCCCAAACATACTCGTCTGTAGCATTTGCCGTAATAGCATCGGTTGGATCAATTGGATCAAGTGCAAACATTAACTCAGACAACAAATTATCATTTACTAATTGAATCGTTGTTGTACTGGTAGGGAAAATACCTTCACAACCATATTGAACTTGTGGATTTGCAGTTAAATCAACCCCTATATCTATAGTGAACAATTCTGTAGCGGTACACATATTAACATCTTGAATATAAATAATGTAAGATGCGCCACCTTGTAAGTCTTCAAGAATTTCTCCAGTATAAGGAGCGAATGTAGCCGTACCAGTTTCATCTACGGGATCAACCATTTCAATTTTATACTCAAAGTATGGTGTAGGGTTTACAGTTGCATCATCGAAAGGAGTACCTCCAACAACATCAAAAACAACAGTACCATTGTTAGCACCAATACATAATTCTGGAGTGGTATCTATATTTATAACTTGAATTAGATCAGGCTCTTCAACTGTGATAAAATCTTTCTCAAAACAACCATTATCGTCCTTAATTAATATTTCATAAGTACCCGCTGCCAAATCTTCAAAAGTATAAGTACCAGGATTATCAGAATCATTAAAGAAGTCATTAAAGTTAGGGGCAATTGCAAATTGAATTAACCCTTCGCCACCAGCACTTACAGAAACTGTAATAGAACCGTCTTCTTCACCGTTACAAGTAACGTTGGTTGGTTCAGCATCAAAAATAATTGGATCAGGTCTTACAATTTCAAACGGACCACCTATACTCATACAAGTAGCGCCACTAGTTACAGCGATATAATATTGTGTTTCTTCTGGAAGACCCTCAAAAGTACCATTATCCTGTGGACCTCTTACAAGAGTTGCCGTAGCTACAGGATTAAATGCATCTACAGGATCACCTATATATAAGTAGAACAAATCTTCACCTACACCACCACCAACAAATGATTCTATTCTACCATCCAATTCAGAAGCACATGAAATATCATCTATTAAATTTGTAAATAAGGTAACATCTGTAGCATCTGTCATCGTAATACCATTAGATCGAATTGCCGGACAAGCACCTGCTCCATTTACCTTTCTTACATCAAACTGATACGTAATACCCTGAATTCCAGTAATAGTAACCGAATTTCCAGTCATTGGAACATAAGCACCAATAGTTACTCCGTTCTCAACTCTTAAGTATTCATATGTAAATAGAGGATCAGGGTTCTCAACTGTCATTCTCATTTCACCATCGCCGCCACAACCAGGTACTCTAGTCTGTACTAATACTGGTTGAATTGGTGGTGGTGGATCTACAAAGTAAGCATCGGTTACAAATGAACATCCGAAACTAGAAGATACTTCTATTGCATACCAACCAGCACTAATATAACCACCACTGTCACCAATGAAAGTTGGGGTATTCTGCAATCCACTTTCAGATACAATATCTGTATTATCATTACTATTCAAGTATAACAATGTATAGTTATAACCTGCACCTGCAAAACCTCCACTTGCACCAGCAGTAGCTGTTATAGCGTCTCCAGATGAAGTATCATAAGCTTCAAGTACCGCATTATTACCATTAGGGCAATCTAAACTTTGTGGCTCTCTAATACCAGCAATTATCTGTGGAACTTCTTCCAACTCAATTTCTATAGTATTTGTACAACCTTCAACATCTCTAACCTCAACTTCATAGAATCCAAAAGATAAGCCGGTAAATTCATTATCAATTGAGAATGCTGCAACCTCAGATGTATAACTAGTACCACCATCGGTACTCATTAACAATCTATATTCGTATGGCGTGGTATCCCAACCGCCTGTGCCGATAGCAACAATTTCTCCTGTATCGTTTGTACAACTAACATTTCCAATAGAATCTGCTATCACTACTAGTGGACCATTTGGGGTTCTAATATTGGTAACATTACTAGTTCCTGAACAAAATGGTATATCAACAGAAACAACATCAACAATTAAATTACCACCAGGCAAATTATTAATACGTGCCTCGTCTCCATTAATATCTGGGAAATCACTTGTATTGAATGTACCGGAAGCCAATGGTGTAGACCTAGTGTCATCAGTTGCCTCATAGACAGCATAATTGAACTCACCTACATAATCACCAACGGTTATAAACAATGCACCATCATTGCCAGGCACTGCACAACTAACTGGTTTTGCTTCACTAATTAAAGCTGTAGGCACTATTGGTGTATTTACAGTATGTACTGGCATTGGATATGTACAACCAACCGTATTATCTGTTATTTCAAATAAGTAATCACCTACATCAGACAAGTAAACATCCACATAGTTATTACCAGAGGAATTAGTTACAGGAGCCACTGGAGTAACAGAAACAGTATTTACTGTAAAATCACTTGTTCCACTAACCTCTATACGTACACGCTCATCATCTCTACAATTTAAAATATCAACCTCAACAATAGTCGGTATAACATCTGTTGGTTCATTAATTGTTGGCACATTAAAAGTTGTTTGACAACCATTGCCATCTATCGCATAAACCGTAATGTTTTGAGGCGAACCATTATCAATTATTTCAAATGTATTACCTGTTTGATAATTTTCAAATCCAGTAATGCTATACTGATAACCAGAACCAATTGTACCAGCATCAACCACACTTACTGTGATAATAGTTGAACTGTAACGGTTTGCGCCAGGTTCACAAGCAAAATCTGGAGCACTAGCAGTAATACTAAATGCATCGGGATTATCTATTGTATGAACTGCAGATAAAACTTCACAGTTACGAGCAGTTACCACTTGAACTTGATAGTTACCAGCAGGCAAACTAGAAAATGCACCTGTTGTGTTTCTATCTTGCTCCGCAGATGTCGTTAAGTTATTTAAAATATAAGTTATAGGTGTGTCCTGTGATGTAAATGGAACAGCAGCATTAGCCGGACCAACAACAACTTCTACAGAACCATCATTTTCATCTCTACAACTAATATCTATTGCCTCTTCAGAAATAATAACTGGTTGTGCAGCTTGATTAAGTATGATATTTATCACCCTAGTTTCACAGAAACCAGCACCATCGTTCACTATATTATCTGTAATTAAAACTTCATAAGTTCCTGGTGTCAACCCTGTGAATATCGGATCATTAGTTTGGGTAATAGGACCTACTGAATTTGAGTTATAATCCGTTCCTGATAGTTCATAATCAAAATCTCCACTACCACCGTTAGTACTTATTGTTATAACACCATCAGCATCATTACAAGTACTGTCTGTAGAAAATTCTCCTGTAGCAGATAAAAAGTCATACACTGTGGCAGTACCTTGACTAGTACAACCATTAGCATCGACCACATCAACCACATAATCCCCAGGGCTACTAACGATATATGTATATTCCCAAAAACCACCTACTATCGTCGGTAATTGTTCATCACCTCCTAAAGTAAATCTTGGCGTATTTATAGTATTAGGCACTCTTACAGTAATATCAAAAGCAGTAGATGTAGGATCACACTGATTTACAACTGTAAAATCTGGTACTGCTAAATCTGGATCTAGAGATATAATAGTAGCAATATCAAATGACGTACAACCACTTGCATCTCTTACATATACATCATAAGTACCATCAGCTGCCGAAAACGTTGTATCGGTTGTCCAACCTGAAGGAGCTACACCTGTAACCATAAAGGCAAATTCATATGGTCCGCCAGAACCACCTCTACCTTGTACGGTTACTTGACCAAATGCATTACAATTTGCAGGAACCTCTTGTAAAATATCAATATCCGGTAAATTTTGATCTATAACAACCGAATCGGCATCTGTACAATCATCAGTTAAATTAGTTACCAATATTTGGTAGTTACCTGGTAATTCAGGGTAAGTATCATTATAAGGTAAACCTGTTGTTGTAACCGACGGTTCTAATGTAATTCTTGAACCATCCGCATCATTGATCAACTCGATCATTAAATTATCACCTATTGTGTAGCCCGTTATTTCATATGCTATCTCTCCATTTCTATTTACATCACATGCACCCGGAGTAGAACTAGCCGTAACATCTAATGTTGAAGGTGCGTCTATTGGTGGAATTTCTTGTTCATAAGTACATAATGAAACCATATCCATAACCACGACAGTATAGGCTACTCCATATTGAATACCATCATCAGTATTACTGAACGTATGATCATTAAAAGCTGGTAGATTATTTAAAACATCAAAACTAGGGTTATCTAATAATCTAATCTCATATGAACCTGATCCACCACTAACACTTACCGAATACGTAAAGGTGCTATCATCACAAATAGTAGGTGCTGGTGGTGGTATAGGTGTTATCACTACCTCATTAGATGTAATGGTCACCGTATCAATATCGGTACACCCATTAGCATCAATTGTAATCACCGTGTAATCTCCCGTTACTAAAAGTGGATCTAAAATTTGTATTGGAAAAGCATTCTGATTTTCTACACGTGTAATTTCTACTCCTGTATTGTCCTCTATTATAAATGTATAATCAGGGGTTCCATCAGTTACAGCATCAATATTGACACCACCACTAACTGGTCCACTACCACCACAAGTTGCCGGAACTTCGGTAACAATTGTTGCTGGCGGTGGAGTAGTATCTAAAACAATATCAAAAGTATCTACAACTGTTTCGCAACCTCTAGCATCTCTTACCAAGTAAGAATAAGTTCCTACCGTTAAGTTTGAGTACACAGTTTCTGAAGCCCATCCATTACCATTAAAATTAACTTCATATGGTGGCACACCACTTGTCGCATCTGGTGTTATAGTAACCGCACCATTATTTGTAGAACTACAACTTACAGGTCTAGCTACGTAAGATGCAGCCGCAATATTCTGTGGTGGGTTTAAAGTAATAGAAACAGACTGCGCTACACAACCACTACTAGTCGTATTATTATCAGTAATTCTGAAAACATAATCTCCAGGTGTAGCAGTATCATGGAAAAAATTATCAGAAGTTAATGGAATTGCAGCACCAAAAGTTGCTCCACCATCCTCACTAACTTCGTATTGTTTTGCTCCTGCACCAGAAGTATAACCACCATTAACACTAACACTTATTCTACCAGGTGCTCCTCCACATGGTATTTCAGTTACTATACTCGTATTAACCCTTAATTGAGGTGCAATCGTAATAGGAAGACTATCAGAACAGTCATTTCCATCAACTACTTCAATTGTATAATTACCAGGCGCAAGACCCGTAAAAGAAGCACTAGCCTGTAATGTTCCTCCGTTAATTCTATATTGGTGTGTTCCTATAGCTGCTGTACCTGCTGTAGAAGTTATTGCAACCGTTGCACCTGTGCCTGCCACATAACAAAAATCTGAAGCTGGACCGTCCAATGAAATACCTGGCGCATCAATACGATTTAAATCGAATGAAAACGTATCTGTACATCCCTCAGCATCTTCAACTGTTAATGTGTATGTTCCGGCTGCAGAAAGATTACTAAATGTTCTTCCAGATTTAGGGCCAACTTGTGGACCTACCGGTGGAGTTAATGTATATCTGAATGCACCCCAGCCACCAGTTGCATTTGCTCTAACAGCACCTAAATTGCCATTTGCACAACTCATTGCCGTAACTGTACTTGTAGACAAATCTAAGACTGGTGCATCTTGAATATCAAATGAAGTGGTATCTGTACAACCAGTATCAGCATCTGTTACTGTAATGGTATATGTACCAACGCCCGATGAAGGTAAAACTACCTCACTTGTACTTTGAGGACCTCCAGTAAATAATCCTCCGTTAATATCGTAAGTATAGTTATTTGCAAATCCGTCAATAATAAAAGTACCAGTACCATCTGTTTCACCATTACAAACTCTTAAATCTCCGCCAGACTTTACACGAACACGAATAGAACTTATAACTATGGGTCTAAATCCTTCAGTATATGAACAACCGTTTACATCTGTAATTTGAAAAATATACGCCTGAGAAGTTAGTAACCCAATAAACGTGTCATTATTTCCATTGTCAAAATAAGCAGGGCTAATAATTTCATATCTATTAATCGCTGCATTACCTGTCGGTGTTAACTGAACATCTGAAGTTCCTGCCGCGCAACTAATATTACTCTGAGTAAAATCTAAATTAGTAGGTGGATCAACATCCAAAATTTCTATAGCGGTTAGTTCTAAACGGCATCCGCCTGCATCACGTATAATAGGTGTATATGTTCCCGCCGCTAAATCTGTATAAGAAGTCGTCGCTGTAAAGTTTACACCGTCAATACTAAATACATAACCACTTCCAGAACCTCCTGAAAATGGACCAACAAAATCAATTTGACCTCCGTTCGTACTAGCTCCAGCGCATGTAACATCAGAAACTTTATTAGCCGAACCTGTTAAAGACCCAACCGTATCTACCGTTACAGAAGACAAATCTAAAGTACATTCAAAACCACCTTGTTGGTATCTTACTTCAATATCATTATAAGTACCTGCAGCTACTGAAATTTGAGGAGTACTCACCCATGGTTCAGAAGCATTTTCTCGGTAAGAAATATTATAACCTCTACCATTATTAATAGTAAATTCTAATTTTGCACCACCATTACTACAAGTACCGTCTATACCTGCAACAGTAATATCTGGTGGTAATAAATCTTCAACATCAGAAGAAGCATTAATAATACAACCATTACTATCTGTAATAACAAAATCATATGTTCCTGCAGATGATACCGTATATGTAGTTGTACCTGAATCTGTAGACGCATCTCCAAATGAAGGTTGCACTGTTCCGCCATTAACTGTAAAAGTATAAGGGGCAGAACCACCTGTAGTATTTAATGTAATATCTACACTAGAAATATCTGAACACCCAAAACTATTATTAACTTCAGTTGAGGCATCTAAAGCAGAAGCCCCAGCACCTATAGTTAAAGGATTTCCACTTGTATCTACAGTTTGTCTTGGAGCGCTAATTCCATTTAAAGGATCCCCCTTACATTGTTGCGTCTCTACTTGAACAGTATACGTACCAAATCCTACAGCTGAAAAAGTGTAAGGATTAGTTGCTATATATGCTGTAAATTCTTGAGCAACACCACTAGAGTTTAATAAGGTATATTTATAAGGACCAGGAACATTAGAAGCGGTTACCGTTATGCTTCCTGTATCACCACTACATAATGCATCTGTAAAAGTTGCAGCTATTTCTATCTCTTTTTCTTCAATAACTATAGGCTCATAAGGATACTCGCATGTATTAGCTGTATTCTTCAACCTTGCCTTAACATTATATGTACCAGGAGCTAGACCAGAGAATATTGCAGCTTGCCAAGTTGTACCGCCATCAATACTAAATTCGTAAGCACTAGATAAGTTAGTAATTTGAATTCTACCATCTACACCACAGATATAATCTTGTTTCACATAAGTTTGCGTAATTGTACTTTTCTTTACTTTAAAGTAATATGGTTGTCCGTCTACCATAACTCGGTATTCAGCACCTGTAGTTGCAGGAACCGAACTAGCATCTAACGAAAATGTTTGTCCATTATGAATTTCAGTATAACAAGAACCTGTATTCGGACATTCAGTATTTACATTTGGTGTACAAGAACCTCCCAATACTTGCCATGAAACTGAACCATAAGTACCGCCAGATAAACTTATAATACGATCATCGAAATCTCCACATAAATTGAATCGTGCAATTGTGAATCCGTTATCGTTACAAGTTTCGGTGGCGTCTGCACCAACAATGATAGTTGAAAACATTGCCGAAGCAGCTAAGTTAGACTTTCGTTCAACTATTACTTCTTTTTCTAAGTTGGGTTGATTTTTGGTAGAAATCGAAACAGCTTTTTCGATTACATGAGCCACCTCTTCGTATAAAGTAGTTACTTTAGAGTTGGCTAGAGCCGTAGTACCTATAACTGAAATTACAATCAGAAAAAGTACATACAGCGTATACCGCTGTTGTTTTGGGAGCATAGGTTAAGATTCGTTTTAAGAACAATACCGATTTGGGATCTTTACTGTTCTTTGGTGTAATTTTTTATACTTATATTTTATCTTTTAAATAATCATGTGTTCTATAACATAATTCTAACGCCCGTATATGAAAAATAGTATTACCATAGCGCTTTTATTCGTTGTATCGCTAAATTATTCTTGCGCACAAAATACTGAAAATAAAGCAATTACACCAAAAGAATCGGTTTTATCAACTGAGTTGTTCGTCGATGAGCTACAGATTCCATGGGGGTTTACCTTCCTTCCAGATAAAAGTATTATAATAACTGAAAAGGAAGGAAAATTGATTCATTTTAGAAATGGAAAAAAGACGATTATCGGTAATGTTCCAGAAGTATATAGTCGAGGTCAAGGCGGATTATTAGATATTGAAATTCACCCTAATTATCAGGAAAACGGATTTATTTACCTCTCCTATGCATCAACCGAAGGAGATGAAAAAGGAGGGCACACTGCAATAATGAGGGCGAAATTGAAGAATAATTCATTGATCGAAAAAGAAGTCTTGTACAAAGCAGTACCAAATACGACTAAAGGACAACATTTTGGTTCAAGAGTTGTCTTTGATAATAGCGGTTATCTTTACTTCTCTATCGGTGAACGTGGAGATAGGGATATTAACCCACAAGACCTAAAAAGAGACGGTGGTAAAATATATCGTTTACATGATGATGGTCGCATTCCAAAAGACAATCCGTTTATAGATGTAAATGGTGCCAAGACTGCTATTTACAGTTACGGACACCGAAATCCTCAAGGGCTAATCAAACACCCCTTAACCGGAGAAATCTGGGATAATGAACACGGACCACGAGGAGGTGATGAAATTAATATTATAAAAAAAGGAGGTAATTATGGGTGGCCATTAGTTACTTACGGTATTAATTATGGTGGTACTCCAATCACCGATAAAACAGAAATGAAAGGTATGGAACAGCCAATTCATTATTGGGTGCCTTCTATTGCACCAAGCGGAATGACATATGTAACTGGGAACAAATATAAAAATTGGAAAGGAAGCCTATTGGTAGGTTCCTTAGCTTTTCAATATTTAGAAAGATTAGAATTAGACGGAACAAAAGTTATAGCTCGCGAAAAATTAATGGAGGGATTAGGTAGAGTTCGTGCAGTTAAAGAAGGTCCTGACGGTCTTATCTACGTAGCCGTTGAAGGAAAAGGTATTTACAAATTAATTCCTAAAAAGTAAGCTTATAAAAAAACGCCAGCTTCCTTAAAAATTGGAGTTACAGGCGTTTTTTTTTAGTATTCTTAATTCTTTATAAAGAATTTCAACTTATACTCTACCGGCATCTATTGCTAATTTTACAGATCCGTGTTCTTTCAACAATGCTTCGGCTTCGGCATATTCTATATTTAAACCTTCCATAATATAGCGAGTACCTCGATCAACCAACTTATCGTTGCTTAATTGCATATTCACCATCTTATTCCCTTTCACTCTGCCAATCTTAATCATTAAAGCTGTAGAAATCATATTCAAAACCAATTTTTGCGAAGTACCACTTTTCATTCTGGTACTACCGGTAAGAAATTCTGGTCCTACATTAATTTCTATAGGAATATCAGCAATTCTGGCGATAGGCGCACCAGGGTTATTTGTGATTGCAGCAGTTAAAATTCCTGCTTTCTTAGCATCTTCCAAGCCACCTATAACATATGGTGTACTACCAGACGCCGCGATACCTACCACAACATCATTATCATTTATATCATGTTCTTTCAAATCAACCCATGCTTGTGCAGTCGCATCTTCAGCATTTTCTACTGCCTTTCTAATTGCTGTATCGCCACCAGCAATTATACCAATAACACGTTCATGAGGCATACCAAAGGTTGGCGGAATTTCTGAGGCATCTAAAACCCCCAATCGACCACTTGTACCTGCGCCAATATAAAATAATCTTCCTCCTTTATTAAAACGCTCTGCTAAAGCATCAACAAGTTTAGTCACTTGAGGAATCGTTTTTTCTACTGCATCAGCTACTTTTTTATCCTCCTCATTCATTTTTTGTAGAATGGTCTGGGTATCCATCAACTCTAAGTTGTCATGATCAGACGGAGTTTCTGTAATTTTCTTATAATCCATTTTTAACTATATAATTTTAATATCTAGATTTTTAAAAGCTTTCAGTAATTGATTATCGGGTTTTAATTCAGTAATCATTGTATTAATAGAATTTATATCACAAGTTTTATAGCGATGTTGAGAATTGAGTTTCTCAGAAATAGACAAAAGCACAGTTTTCTTTGAAGCTTTTATTACCGCTTTTTTTATTTGAACAATATCCCAATCGAACTCTGTTAAACCATATGTAGCATCAACATAGCCAGTACCTATAAAACTATAATCGAAACGTATTTCAGAAATATGATGAATAGCATTCGCTCCGATAGAAATTTGAGCTTCTTTTGAAATCTGACCTCCAATAGAAATAACATTGATATTGGCTTTATGAGAAAGTTCCATAGCCACAGGTAAACTTATAGTAAAACAGGTAAGGTTTAAATTTTCAGGTATAATTCTGGCAAGCTCCATACAGGTAGTACCTCCGTCCAAAAAAATAACGGCACCATCTCGCAATATACTTACAGCCTTAAGTGCAATTGCAGCTTTATCTTCTAACCTATATATATTGGTGTTTTTGGCACTGTTGGTCATGTACCCCATAGAAATCGCTCCACCATGAACTTTACGTAGTTTATTCTCCGCATCTAACTCCTTTACATCTCTCCTTATAGTGTCTATTGACACATCTAAAGCTTCCGCAATATCTGTAATAAGAATTCTATTATGCAGATCAACTTCGCTTAAAATAGTCTGTTGACGTTCTTCTTTTAACATTTAAAAGCAACTTTTACACTTGTGAATAACACAAAGATAGCGAATTTTACATCATGCTGTTTTATGACGTTAATGTAATATAAACATAAATTAAAGATTAATTAACGGCACAATACAGCATAATTTATTGCAAAAAACAGCAAACAACAAAAATAACGCATATATTTGCATGAATTAAAATCAAAAATTCTACCATAGACTTATGAAAAATGCCGTAAAAAACTCCAAAATCGACATAACCCACAAACCCATTGGTCAGTTCGAAGAAACAAGATTTGAAAAAATTCACAATGTAATTTTTCAAGATTCTAACGAAGCTTCAATTCAAGTTGCTCATGAAATAGCAACTTTAATTAAAAAGAGACAAGGTCAAAAAAGAGATTGTGTCTTAGGTTTAGCCACTGGATCTTCACCAATTAGAGTCTATGAAGAATTGGTACGTATGCATAAAGAAGAAGGTCTTAGCTTTAAGAATGTAGTTACCTTCAATTTGGATGAGTACTTACCGATGGAGCCAAATAACATTCAAAGTTATTTCTACTTCATGCATGAGCATCTTTTTAATCATGTAGATATTCCTGAAAAAAATATTCATATTCCAGATGGCACCGTAAGTATCGAAAAAACAACCGCTTATTGTTTAGGTTACGAAAGAAAAATTAAAGAATACGGCGGACTAGATTTTCAATTATTAGGAATTGGTAGAACAGGTCACGTAGGTTTCAATGAACCAGGATCTCACTTTAATTCAGGAACTCGAGTTATTACTTTAGATCATATTACACGTGTAGATGCCGCTCCATCATTTTTAGGAATCGATAACGTACCTAGAAAAGCAATTACCATGGGTATTTCTACGGTAAGAAAGGCAAAGCGTATCGTTTTATTAGGTTGGGGTCAAAATAAAGCGAACATTATAAAGAAAACAATTGAAGGTGAAATTTCTTCACACGTACCTGCAACTTATCTACAGCAACATGATAACTGTACTTTTGTATTGGACACAGGTGCAGGAAGCGAATTAACAAGAAACAAAACTCCATGGTTAGTTGATGCATGTGAATGGACCGAAGAGTTAAGATCAAAAGCCATAGTTTGGCTTTGTGAAAATACTGGTAAAACCATTTTAAGCTTAACAGATAAAGATTATAATGACAATGGAATGGCGGATCTTCTTGCAACAGAAGATGCTTATGACCTAAATATTAAAATGTTTAATAAACTGCAACATACCATTACAGGGTGGCCTGGTGGTAAACCAAATGCAGATGACACTCATAGGCCAGAACGAGCAACACCTGCCAAAAAACGCGTAATCATATTTAGTCCTCACCCAGATGATGATGTAATATCTATGGGCGGTACTTTTGACAGATTAGTGGAACAAGGTCATGATGTCCATATCGTTTACCAAACTTCTGGAAACATTGCGGTTTCTGATACCGATGCAAGAAAATATGCAGAGATAGCAATGCAGATAAATCCATCTGATGCGGCTAAAAACATCATTGAATCAATTTCTGAAAAGAACGAAACCCGTATAGATTCGCCTGAGGTTAGAAACTTAAAAGGAAAAATTAGACGAGGAGAATCATATGCCGCTACAAGATATATGGGTCTACAAGATGAAAATGTACATTTCTTAGACTTGCCTTTTTACGAAACAGGTACTATCAAGAAAAAGAATTTATCTGATGCCGATATAAAAATCGTAGTAGATATCATCAAGAAAATTAAACCACATCAAATTTATGCAGCTGGAGATTTAGCAGATCCACACGGCACGCACAAAGTATGCTTAGATGCTATTTTCGCTGCTTGTGATGAGATAAAATCAGAAGACTTCATGAAAGATTGCTGGTTATGGTTGTATAGAGGTGCTTGGCACGAGTGGGATATCAATGAAATTGAAATGGCTGTTCCAATGAGTCCTGGGCAAGTACTCAAAAAACGATATGCAATTTTCTGTCACCAATCTCAAAAAGATGGTGTAATGTTTCAAGGAGATGATTCTAGAGAGTTTTGGATGCGTGCAGAAGAAAGGAATCGTGATACAGCTAACAAATACAAAGCTATGGGCTTATCCTCATATGCTGCAATGGAGGCCTTTGTAAGACATAAATTTAACTAACAACTAAATTGAATTAAAAGGCCTATTTTTAATATAAAAATAGGCCTTTTTACTATTTATGACAAAACAACTCACGCTTCTCGTTCTAGTACTACTTTTTAATTCTTGCGGAATTTTAAAATCTTACGAAAAACATCCTAAAAGAGAATTTAGAGGTGTATGGATTGCTACTGTGGTCAATATCGATTGGCCTAAAAACGGCAATGACACTTCAGAAAAACAAAAAGCAGATTATCTAAAGATTCTAGATTTTTATGAAAAGGAAAATTACAACGCAGTAATTGTACAAGTTCGTGCTGCTGGTGATGCCTTTTACGATTCTGAATTTGCACCATGGTCCAGGTTTTTAACAGGAGAAGAAGGTACACCACCAAAATGGAATACAGACGTTCTTGAATGGATGATATCTGAAGCTCATTTACGTGGCATGGAATTTCATGCATGGTTGAATCCTTACAGAGCTACTTTTGATGAGAATTTCGAAGTACTGGCAGAAACTCATGATTATTGCACGCACCCAGAATGGATAGTGCATTATGGTAAAAAGAATTACTACAACCCTGGGTTGCCTGAAGTTCAAAAACATTTTTCCAACATCATTAGTGAATTAGTAACTAACTACGATATAGATGCTGTTCATTTTGATGATTATTTTTATCCATACAAAATAAAAGATGCCATTTTCAATGATACTTTAGCATTTGAAACTTATGCTAAAAATAACCAGAATATAGATGATTGGCGACGAAGCAATATAGATTCTTTGGTAAAGCAATCTCATGAAACCATTAAATCTATTAAACCATGGGTACAGTTCGGCATTAGTCCGTTCGGAGTCTGGAAAAATAATTCTACAGACCCAAAAGGTTCTGATACTAAAGCAGGACAAACCACATATGAAGATTTATACGCAGACCCATTATTATGGATGGAGAAAGGTTGGATAGATTACCTGGCTCCTCAAGTATATTGGAGTATGGATTTACCGGTTGCTTCGCATAGAAAAATTATAGACTGGTGGTCAAAAAACAATTTTAACACCAACCTTTATGTTGGTAACGGTCCTTATAAAATTAGAAATAACAGTGACGAAGCTTGGAATGATAGTAAAGAGCTACCAATGCAGTTAGAACTAGCCCGAGAAACTCCACAGATACAAGGTAATATTATGTTCAGCGCAAAATCTTTAATGACCGAAAAAGATGATGTTGTAGAATTTATACACAAGAAATATTACAAACTTCCTGCATTAAACCCTATATCTTCTTTAGCAAAGAATCATAGCACAGAAAAACCTCATCTTATAAATGCGACTCAAGAAGCCGATGAAGTGGTATTAGAATTTGATGATTTAAAAAATATGCGTTATATGCTTATATATTCCGCCGGCAGAAGGGTGAAAGAAGAATATCCTATTAAAAAATTAGAGTCTAAAATTTTAATAAATACCAACACAAATTCAATTCGCATATCTAATTCAGAATTTAAGAAAACATTTTACAGTATTAGTTTTATTGATTTATATGCAGCGGAAACAAAAGCAACGGTAATTAACTTAAAGAATATTCCTTAAAATGGTTCAAAAAGACAAAGGAGCTTGGGCGTGGGTACCTGTTCTATATTTCACACAAGGCCTACCGTATGTACTGGTTGTCACTGTATCTGTAATTATGTACAAAAAACTAGGTGTCAGCAACGAAGATATTGGTCTTTATACTAGTCTTCTGTATTTACCATGGGTTTTAAAACCTTTATGGAGTCCGTTCGTAGATTTAAAAAGTACCAAACGTAAATGGTTTTTAGCAATGCAATTGTTAATAGCGATTTCACTATTAGGGGTTGGTTTAACGTTACCAACCAATATGTTTTTCATATCATCATTAGCTTGTTTTTGGATGGCTGCTTTTGCCTCTGCCACAAACGATATAGCATCAGACGGTTATTATATGCTGGGCTTGACAGAAAAAAAGCAATCTTTCTTCGTAGGTATGCGAAGTACATTTTACAGACTAGCTATGGTTACCGGCGAGGGATTAATTGTTGTATTGGCTGGCTTCTTAGAAAACAAATATGGAGACAATACCAAAGCCTGGAGTATAACCATGTCCACAGCAGCTTTTCTAATGTTGATAATGACTGTAGCAAACTTTTTTGTTACTCCAAAATACGAATCTGAAAACATAGAGAATAAGGAAAAGCCTGCTGGGTTTCTTGAAGTGTTTTCATCATTTTTTAAAAAACCAGGTATTGGTATTGCCTTGGCTTTTATATTAACCTATCGTTTAGGGGAATCGCAACTGGTAAAAATGGCTTCACCGTTTTTATTGGATACTCCTGACAAAGGAGGGCTAGGGTATTCTACAGAACAATTGGGAACTATTTTTGGCACTGCAGGTGTGATTTTTCTTTCTATTGGAGGAATTTTAGGAGGTGTATTAATTTCGAGGGACGGATTAAAAAAATGGATGCTACCTATGGTTCTTTCCTTGAATTTACCCAATATTCTATACGCAGTTTTAGCCGTAACCGATACTACTAATGTATATGCAGTTACTGCAACCGTAATATTTGAAAAATTTGGATATGGATTCGGCTTTGCAGCTTTCTTGATGTACCTCATTTATATAGCAGATGGCAAGTCTAAAACATCACATTACGCCATTGCAACAGGTTTTATGGCACTAGGTATGATGCTACCAGGTATGATTAGTGGTTACATACAACAATATTTAGGCTATGACGGCTTTTTTGTTTGGGTAGTCATTGCTGCACTACCTGCATTATTTTTATTAAAATTCATTTCTTATCCGGCAGATTTCGGTAAAAAAACAACAGTTCCCAATGAATAATAGTATACCTACAAAAGAAGCTATAGAAAAGCTTTCGCTATCTGAAAAAGTTGGACAACTTTTTATGCCTGCAGCTTTTATAAACGATACAGAGGAAGAAATACAACAGCTTGAAAAACTGATTTCAGAACAACATGTTGGCGGACTCTGTTTTTTTCATTCCAGAGCAAGTGCCGCTACTAATTTTGAAGGCAAGAAAAAAATAATAGTTAATGAGAATAGTTTTGAAACATTAAAAAATCTAATTAAGAGATATCAAAAAGCAGCTACCTACCCCCTATTAATTTCTATTGATGCGGAGTGGGGATTAGCTATGCGCATAGAGAACACTCCACAATACCCTTATGCTATTACTTTAGGAGCTAACACTAATAATGTTGATTTAGTTTATGAAGTTGGAAAACAAATAGCCAAAGATTGTAAGGCTGCAGGTATACATTGGAATCTTTCTCCCGTTGTTGATATCAATATAAATCCGAATAACCCTGTAATTGGCTATCGCTCTTTTGGTGATGACAAGCACAATGTGGTCGCTATGGCAACTGCATATGTAAAAGGCACACAAAGCGAAGGTGTACTTACAAGCATAAAACATTTTCCCGGTCATGGAGATACGGCAACAGATTCTCATTTAGGGCTACCGGTTATAGAAAAAAGCAAAGCAGAACTTTTAAAAAATGAATTATACCCTTTTCGAAAATTAGTCGAAGAAGGTGTTGATTCCGTAATGGCAGGACATCTTTCTGTACCATCATTAACATCTAATTCTAAATTACCATCCAGCATCAATAAAGATATTATTACTGGAGTTTTACGAAATGAAATGGGTTTTGACGGTGTTATCATTTCCGATGCATTAAATATGCATGCAGTTTCTAAAAACTATCCTATAAAAGGAGAATTAGAATGGTTAGCATTTAATGCTGGAAACGATGTTTTATGTTTTGCAGAGCATATTGAAGAAGGCATTCAGTTGATTTTAAAAAATGCATCCGAAACTCAAATCAATAAAAGTCTTGAGCGTATTTGGAAGTTAAAAGAAAAAGCAATTAAAGAAGAAGGTTCATTTCAAGAATTGACAGACCCAAGTTCTCTGAACAGAAAAATTGCAGAACGATCACTTACCATACATCATGGTAACGCTGTCGATATTGCAAAATTCAAAGCCACTGATTTCTGTACCTTAACAATAAAGCGTTTTGGGACAGAACAAACCATCAAAGAAATTTTAGACAACATTGTTGAAATGAGAAATGAAGTTAAAGATGAGACTGAAATCTTGTTACTCCTAACTCCTCCTCAAATAAAACCAACTAATAATTTCGGTTTTCTTAAAGAAGAAATAAACTTTGTTAATGAGCTTATAACTTCTAAAAATGTCGTTTTCTATCATTACGGAAATCCGTATGCATTAAAATATTTCAATACAGATAAAACTACCGCTACTGTAATTGCTTATCAGAACTTTAAGGAATTTCAAGATGTGGCAACAGAACATTTTTTAGGCACATTTGAAGCAGTCGGAAAATTACCTTTTAAACTTGGGAAAAGCCTATGAATCATAATGGATGGCTAAGAGTTTTTGCAATTATTATCTCTTACTTTATTGTAGTTGGACTATTTCAGGTTGCTGGTGCTTTCATTGTTGGCATACCAATTGACGACCCTGATTACAATAGTACCACCGGTCAATATCTTATCATGACTGCTTTTTCATTTTTAGGAACTTTCCTTTTAGTCTGGCTTTTTATGAAATTTTTAGACGAAGAAAAATTTATAGAAGTAGGGCTTCAAATTAAAAATAGAAAAATTGATATAATAATAGGCGTAATACTAGGTTTGGCTATAATGTTTCTAGCATACTTAGGTTTATCGTTATCTCACGAAATAGTATTTAATAAATTGATTTTTAATTTTTCTGAACTAGTCTATACTACTTTACTTTTTATACTAGTCGCAGTTTTAGAAGAAGTATTATTTAGAGGCTATATTTTAAAAAACTTAATGCTTTCTTTTAATAAATATATTGCGTTAATAGTATCTTCTGCCCTGTTTGCCTTAATGCATGGAGCTAACCCAAACATTAGTTCGTTCAGCTTACTTGGTTTATTCTTAGCGGGTATGGCATTAGGTGTTTCTTACATTTACACCAAAAATCTATGGTATCCCATTGCCTTTCATTTCAGCTGGAACCTTTTTCAATCATTGCTCGGATTTAACGTAAGTGGTCAAGATATTTACTCCATTATTGAATTTACTATACCAGTAACCAATAAAATTAATGGAGGCGAATTTGGCTTTGAAGGATCAATTTTTTCACTAATTACAGAATTGTCATTAGTGTTTTTAATCATGTATTATTACCAAGTACAACAGAAAAAACAACCTATCGCAAATGAAAATATATAAAATTATTGGTTTAATGTCAGGAACATCTTTAGATGGTCTAGACCTAGCCTATTGCCACATTTGGGAAAAGAAAGGAATATGGGAATTTGAAATCAAAGAAACCAAAAGCATTGGGTATTCTTCTGAAATGATGAATACATTAAAGAATGCAATTAGCCTATCCGCCGAAAAACTTATTGAACTTCACAATACTTACGGTACATGGCTTGGCGAACAAGCTTTGACATTTATAAACAAAAATAAATTAGAGGTAGATTATATTGCAAGTCATGGTCACACTACACATCATCGTCCAGAAATGGGGTTTACTTTTCAAGTGGGTTCAGGACAACATTTAGCAAATGTATGTGGCATAAAAGTAATTGCTGATTTTAGAACAAATGACATAGCCCTTGGTGGGCAAGGCGCACCATTAGTTCCTATAGGAGATCGCATATTTTTTAGCAAGTATGATTATTGTTTAAATCTTGGTGGTATTAGTAACATATCTTTTGACGTGAAAGACAAAAGAATAGCTTATGATATTGGTTTGGCAAATATGATTCTAAACTATATTACCAGAAAAGTAGATTTAGAGTATGACGAAGACGGTAAACTTGCACGTAGTGGTAAAGTAAATACTAAAATGCTAGAACGGTTAAACGGTCTTCAATATTATATATTACCTCATCCCAAATCTATTGGTTATGAATGGTTTTTGGCAGAAGTAGTCCCTATCGTTGAAGAAACAGATGATACTATAGAAAATTTGCTCCATACCGGCATACACCATATATGTGATAAAATAGCACAGCAGATTCAACTAAATTTCAAAAATAACAAGCAGCAATTACTAGTTACTGGCGGCGGCGCACTTAACTCGTTCTTGATAGAAACATTACAACAAAAATTGGGTGAAACCACGAAAGTGGTGATACCAGAAAAAATTATCATTGAATTTAAAGAGGCCTTGGTATTTGCATTGATGGGTGTATTAAGAGTCGAGCAATTAACAAATGTACTTTCATCTGTTACAGGGGCAAAAAAAGATTCTTCGAGTGGAGTATTGTTCGTACCGAATTGAACTTTTTTACCTAATTTACTTGATAATCTAGATTTGAGCACCCGGAGGTTTTCCTCTGTTTTAAAATAATTTTATTTGAATTTGCCTTTGGTGAATTATAAGGATATTCACTTTACTAAAATCGGAACAGAAATGTCAGAAAAACAAAAGAAAGCAACCGCTTACTGGAAAGAAAATGTCAGGTATCTATTTATACTTTTAGTTATTTGGTTTGTTGTATCATTTGGGGCTGGTATTCTATTTAAAGACGCATTGGATGCTATTAAAATTGGAGGCTTCAAATTAGGATTTTGGTTTGCACAACAAGGATCTATTTATGTTTTTGTTATTTTAATTTTTGTTTATGTAAGACTCATGAACAAGCTGGATAAAAAATACGGCTACAACGAATAACACAACAACCATCAACCACCAAAAAACCACAACATGAGTGTTCAAACTTGGACTTATATTTTAGTAGGGATCACTTTCGCCCTTTATATCGGAATTGCTATTTATTCTAGGGCCGGATCCACAAAAGACTTTTACGTTGCCGGCGGAGGTGTTTCACCTCTAGCGAACGGCATGGCAACGGCAGCAGATTGGATGTCCGCAGCATCTTTCATCTCCATGGCAGGTATTATTTCTTTTGCCGGTTATGATGGATCTGTATACTTAATGGGCTGGACAGGAGGCTATGTTTTATTAGCCCTGTTACTGGCTCCTTACTTACGCAAATTCGGCAAGTTCACTGTGCCTGATTTTATTGGGGATCGTTACTATTCCAAAACAGCGCGTATAGTTGCGGTTATTTGTGCACTAATTGTTTCTTTCACTTACGTTGCAGGGCAAATGCGCGGTGTAGGTGTGGTTTTTTCAAGATTCCTTCAGGTAGACATTGATACAGGTGTTATCATAGGTATGATCATTGTATTATTCTATGCCGTTTTAGGCGGAATGAAAGGCATCACTTATACACAAGTTGCTCAGTATTGTGTATTAATTTTTGCTTTTATGGTACCGGCCATATTTATTTCTATACAAATGACCGGAAATCCTATTCCACAGTTAGGCATGGGATCAACACTTAATGATGGCTCTGGAACTTTTTTATTGGATAAGTTAGACGGACTCTCCACAGAATTAGGATTCAACGAATATACGGATGGATCAAAATCTATTACTGATGTTTTCGCCATAACACTAGCCTTAATGGTTGGTACTGCAGGTTTGCCTCATGTTATCGTTCGTTTCTTTACTGTTAAAAAAGTTAAGGATGCTCGTAAGTCTGCTGGATTAGCATTATTGTTAATAGCTATTTTATATACAACTGCGCCGGCTGTTTCTGTATTTGCAAAGACTAATTTAATCAACACAGTAAGTAATGAAGAATATGCTAACATGCCTGTTTGGTTTAAGAATTGGGAAGAAACGGGATTATTAGCTTTTGATGATAAAAATGAGGATGGAAAAATTCAATATGTAGCTGATAAAAACAAGAATGAACTTACCATAGATAATGACATAATGGTATTGGCTAATCCAGAAATTGCAGATTTACCAGCTTGGGTAATAGCCTTAGTAGCTGCTGGCGGACTTGCAGCAGCACTTTCTACCGCAGCCGGACTTCTATTGGTAATTTCCGCATCTGTTTCCCATGATTTAGTTAAAAAAGTTTTTAAACCAAATATTTCAGATAAGTCAGAGCTATGGGTAGCTAGAGGTGCGGCAACAGTTGCTGTAGTTATTGCAGGTTATTTTGGCATTAATCCGCCAGGCTTTGTCGCAGCCGTTGTAGCTTTGGCTTTTGGTTTAGCAGCTGCATCATTTTTTCCTGCCATTGTTCTAGGTATATTTTATAAGAAAATGAATAAAGAAGGAGCCATTAGCGGTATGGTAGTAGGTATTATACTTATGCTATTCTACATGACCAAATTTAAATTTGGTTGGTTTGGTGGTGGCACCGAAGCAGATTGGTGGTTTGGAATATCTCCAGAAGGGTTTGGTAGTATCGCCATGATCGCTAACTTTATAGTAGCAATTATTGTATTACAATTTACCCCAGAACCACCAGAGGATGTTCAAGAAATTGTAGAAAATATAAGAATACCTAGTGGTGCGGGTGAAGCCACGGGACATTAGAAAAAACAAATCAACATTTATCAACAACCAAAAGGCAGCAACACCTTTTGCATATTAAATTAGCGCATACCATGAGTAATTACCACATTAAACATTTGGAGGAATATTATCAAGTCTATCGAAAATCGGTTCGTAATCCTGAAGCGTTTTGGGAAGAAATTGCCGAAGAGCATTTCGTTTGGCGCAAGCGGTGGGACAATGTTCTAAGTTGGGATTTTAAGAAACCTGAAATAAAATGGTTCGAAGGTGCTAAACTAAATATTACCGAAAACTGTTTAGATCGTCATTTACCAACAAGAGGAGATAAAACGGCAATCATATTCGAACCTAACGACCCAAAGGAAGAAGCACTTCATATCACGTATAGGCAGTTGCATGAGCGTGTTTGTCGCATGGCAAATGTGTTATTGGATCATGGCGTAAAGAAAGGTGACCGTGTTTGCATTTACCTACCAATGATTCCCGAGCTTTCCGTAGCCCTATTGGCATGCGCTCGTATTGGAGCAATTCATTCCGTAGTATTTGCAGGTTTTTCTTCAAATGCAGTAGCTACACGAATTAATGACTCCGATTGTAAACTTGTTATCACATCAGACGGTTCGTTTCGTGGAAACAAATCAATTGATCTTAAGGGAATTGTTGACAAAGCTTTAGAAGGTTGTCCAGGCGTTGAAAATGTTTTGGTAATTAAACGTACAGGAGTTGATATTTCAATGGAAGCAGGTAGAGATAAATGGTTACAGCCATTGTTAGAAGAAGCCTATGCAGATTGTGTTGCCGAGATTATGGATGCTGAAGACCCTTTGTTTATTCTATACACCTCAGGTTCTACCGGCACCCCAAAAGGAATGGTACATACTACCGCAGGTTATATGGTTTATACCGCTTATACTTTTAAAAACGTATTTCAATATAAAGAACATGATGTGTATTGGTGCACTGCCGATATAGGCTGGATAACTGGTCACTCTTATATTGTTTACGGACCATTAGCGAATGGAGCAACTACATTAATGTTTGAAGGCGTACCTTCTTATCCAGATTTTGGTCGTTTTTGGGATGTAATTGAAAAACATAAAGTAAATCAGTTTTACACTGCTCCAACAGCTATTAGAGCTTTAGCTAAAGAAAATTTAGAATACGTTGAAAAGCATGACCTTTCAAGTTTAAAAGTTTTGGGTTCTGTGGGCGAACCTATTAATGAAGAAGCATGGCATTGGTATAATAACAATGTAGGTAAAAAGAACAGCCCAATAGTTGATACATGGTGGCAAACGGAAACTGGCGGAATTATGATTACCCCAATACCATACGTAACCCCAACCACTCCAACTTATGCTACTCTACCATTTATAGGAATTCAACCAGCACTTATGGATGAGAATGCCAAAGAAATTAAGGGCAATCAAGTTGATGGTCGTTTATGTATAAAATTCCCTTGGCCATCGATTGCAAGAACTATCTGGGGCAATCATGACCGGTATAGGGAAACTTATTTTTCTGCATATGAGAATATGTACTTTACGGGTGATGGCGCTCTTAGAGATGCTGTTGGTTATTACAGAATTACGGGTCGTGTTGATGATGTCATTATTGTATCTGGTCATAATTTAGGAACAGCTCCAATAGAAGATTCTATAAATGAGCACCCTGCAGTAGCAGAATCTGCTATTGTAGGTTTCCCACATGATGTAAAAGGAAATGCACTTTATGGATATGTTATTTTAAAGGAAGTAGGAGAAAGCAGAGATCGCGAAAATCTAAGAAAAGAAATCAACCAACAGATTACCGAACACGTTGGTCCTATTGCCAAACTAGACAAAATTCAATTTGTAACCGGATTGCCTAAAACACGTAGTGGAAAAATAATGCGTAGAATTCTACGTAAAATCGCCAGTAACGACACCAGTAATTTAGGTGACACAAGCACATTACTGAATCCGGAGGTTGTTCAAGAAATTATGGATAACTCACTATAATTCATCCTTCGATAAAATAATATCTATTATTTATCAAAATTCACCAAGCCTAATATAACTGGAACTTGGTGAATTTTTATTTTATACGAGAAGTAGATAATTGAATATCTGACGTAGACCAACTTTCTCTTCTTTCCCTTTCAATCTCCTTGACCATCTTTTGATCATCAAGTTTCTCATAAGCCAGTTTTAAACCATGCAGCGCCCATCCATTTTTGGGCAATCGAACTAAATCTACTTCATAAGTAGCAATTGCATCTTTATATAACTCTGCTTCAATTTGAATTGCACCTAAATAATGACGTACGGAAAAAAACCAATCTGGTGGCTCGTTATAATTCAAACTATCTTCTAATACTATAGCTTCTTTTAATAATATTATACTTTCTTGGTATTTGAATTCTTTAGCCAATATCTCAGCTTTCAGAACCCGTTTCGCTATCTGGATCAAAACATCTACAGAATTAATTTCCCAAATAGATATTTCTTTCAAACCATCATCTTCTGCAATTACCTCTAATGAACGCAATTCTTTTTTAGCATTTTCCATCTCGTTCAATCCTAAAAAAGCCATTCCTCGTGCATAATTTAAAACTGCCGTAGGGTATTTTAAAGAAGGTACTTCATTTTGCATTTTTAATATTTCGTTCCACTTCCCAAATTTCACATTTACATAATATGGGATTGTATAAAAATGTTGTAGCGTACCCCAACCAGGCTCTTTCATTAATATTTTACTAGAGTGTTTAGCTACATTTGTTGAAGCTTTTATAGCCCATTCGCTATTCCCTTCTAAAGTTGCTGTGGCAGACATAAAATGGTAATTATGCGGAAAATAGGTAAGAGGATATGCACCTTGAGCATTGCAAGCATCTATATAGCTACTGTCTACAGTGATAGCACGCATGTTTGATAATGTCCCTTTATGATAATCGCCTGTTCTAATATAAACGTGAGATGGCATATGTATGAGATGTCCTGCTCCAGGTACCAAATCATCATCAAAAATCTGAGCACTTTTAAGCGCATCTTCTGGATTAAGAGATGCTTCTAACACATGTATGTTTAGGTGGTGTGCTCCTGGATGCTTAGAGTCAATAACCATTGCTTCATCTATAACAGACATTATTTCAGTAGTCCACTCTTTGGGATTACCACTTTTACCCCAAAGGTCCCATGGATGCATATCCATTATAGATTCTGCAAACAATGTTGCTACATTAGCGTCATTAGGGTAGTTTCTATAAACCTGACGTAATGCATTTGAATATTCTAAATCTAGCTCACCCCTATCCACAACCGGAAATTGCACATATCTTTTGGATAGTGCATTAATTAGAGCCCTCTCTTTCTGAGATACATCACCCTTAGATAATACAACAGCTTTTTGAACTGCCGTATATGCTCTTTCATAATTATCTGGCTCCATTCCTGCATTATAATTAGGACCCAAAACATAAGCAAATTCCCAATATGCCATTGCACAATTTGGATCTAACTTAGTTGCATAATAAAAAGAACGAGCGCCTTCTGCATGATTAAAACCATACGCTAAAACCAATCCTTGATTTACATATTTCTGAGCTAAACTATTCTTTGTCGTTACAGGAAATTCCAGTACATCTAGACCATTTATAATAGGCGCTATATTATCAGACTTATACCATTCAAAATCAGTGGTAATAGGGGCACAAGCTATAAAAGGGCGATTAGAAATATCAATTGAATTCCTGTTATTCTTACATCCCAATATTGTACATAAAAAAATGAATATAAGGATACAACTATTTTTCATGGCTGATAATTCTAGTTATTTATGATAAATATCACAAATACAATATAACCATAAAACATTGTATACTAAACATTTAGCATATACACAGTTCCAAATGATGTGTATATGGTACAAACCACCAAGAAGTAAATAACTAATTTTTATGTTTGATTAGAAAATGCATAATTATTCGCAAATAACGGTCGTGTTTTAAAAATCATAAACAATGCAACTGAAATAAGACCGCAGACTCCTAAACCAGCAAAGAGCGCCCAAACAGAGTCCTCAATAAAACTACCCACAAAAATAGAAATCGGGATAGACAGAATCGTTGAAATAAAACCTGTTATCGCTGCACCTATACCAGCAATATGACCTATAGGCTCCATCGCAATAGACCTCATATTTCCCCAAATAAAACCTAAGCATAAAAACTGAAGCGAAAGAAATATTAGTAAGATAGTAATACTAGGATCTTTAGAATTAAGAAACAACAAGCTATAGGATAAGGCTATTACAGTAAAGGCTACAAGTGCAGCAAAAGACAAATTCCGCATCCCAAAACGCAGCACCAATGTTCCGTTCATTAAAGTTGAAAAGCCAACGGATAGTGCTAGCCCTGCAAATACATAAGGAAATGTTTCCGTTAAGCCATAAAGCTCTTCAAACACATGTTGTGCAGAACTTAAATAAACAAGAAAAGAACCTGTAATTAGTCCTGATATCATAGTGCAAGAAACTGTCTCCTTATACTTTAGTATTTCTTTTGTGCCTTTAACAAATACATGGAATGAAAAAGGAACTTTATATTCTGGTTTCAATGTTTCAACTTGTCTTTTATAAAACCAAATACCTACTACCAAAGCAAAAAACAATTGCAAATAGAAAATACCTTGCCACCCCGTAAAGCCCAATACTGCTTTACCAATTGCTGGTGCTACAACAGGAACCAAAATAAAGAACGCTGTTACAAATGACATTATTTTTGCCATATAATCTCCGCTATAAGTGTCACGAATAATCGAAATACTTATTGTTCTAGGCGCAGACAACCCGATACCTTGCAACACACGCCCAACAAGCATTATTTCTAAACTTGGAGCAAATAAGCAAATTATGCTGGCCACTAAAAAAACCGTAAAACCTAAGTAAACAATTGGTTTTCTACCAAGACTATCTGACAGGGGTCCAAAAAATAACTGCCCTACTCCCAAGCCTAAAAAAATCATGGTTACCAACAATTGATTTTTAGTAGGGTCCAAACTATTTATTGCTATCCCAATATCTGCCATTGCTGGTAAAATAGCGTCAATAGTTAACGCAACAATAGACATTAATGAAGCCATTAAGGCAACAAATTCAAAGTTCGGCTTTACCTGTTCATTCTGCATCCTGCAAAAATAAGGCTTAACAATTCAAGCCATGTTATTAAAAGTTGATTTTTGAGTTTATGCTTTTTTGAAATTCAAATATGTACTTTTGCAATAAATTGTAATGTATGCTGATTATTGGTATTGCCGGTGGAACAGGTTGTGGAAAAACTACAGTAGTAAATCAAATTATAAATGAATTACCTAATGAAGAAGTTGGGGTGATTTCACAAGATTCTTACTATAACGATCTTTCGCACTTATCATTAGATGAAAGAAGAAAAACCAATTTTGACCACCCAAGTTCTATCGATTTTGCTTTACTTGAACAACACCTGATAGCCCTTAGGAATGGAGAATCTATAGAACAGCCTGTATATTCTTTTCTTGAATGTAATAGAACAGCAAAAACAGTATTAACGCACCCAACAAAAGTAATAATCGTAGAAGGTATTCTTATCATGACCAATTCGGCCATTAGAAAAATGTTCGATATTAAAATTTTCGTACACGCAGATACCGATGAGCGACTTATTAGAAGACTTAAAAGAGATGTTAACGAGAGAGGTTGGGATTTAGATGAAACTATTGAAAAATACCAATCTATCATAAAGCCAATGCATGAACAATTCATTGAACCTACTAAAGAATATGCAGATATTATAATACCTAATAACAAATACAATACAGTAGCAGTTGAGATAGTTAAGAGTATTATCAACGAAAAACTAATGCAAGAATAATGGCTTTCAAAGATTTGAAACAAAAGAAATGGTTTAAAATCATGACCAATATGTATGTATTGGTCTTGTCCGTTTTTGTTGTGTGGATGCTTTTTTTTGACACCAATTCCTTATTGATTCATTTAGAACTTAGAAAAGAGATAAAGAAACTTGAAAAAACGCAAGATTTCTTAAAAGATGAGATTGCCCGGGATAAAAAAATTATCAAAAAGTTGTCTGATGAGGACGAACTTGAACGTTTTGCCCGTGAAGAATACTACCTCAAAAAAAAGAACGAAGAAATTTATCTTATTGAATACGAAGACAGTTTAAAACTAAAGGATAGAGAATAGTTTTCATATCATTTTAATAAGTTTATCACTTTTAATATACTAAGTTATAAACGAGCTTCTAACCATTTCATAATTAAAAGTTTAACGCTTTATTAATGAAAACACTAAGCTTATTCACTTAGTGTTAACAAAAAGCTTTCATTAGCCTCATAAATAATTGTATTTTTACCACCTAACTTACTTTGAACATGGGCAAGATTATTGCTATAGCCAATCAAAAAGGCGGTGTAGGTAAAACTACAACTACAGTCAACTTAGCCGCCTCGCTAGGTGTATTGGAAAAAAAGGTATTACTAATAGATGCAGACCCACAGGCGAATGCCACTTCTGGGTTAGGTATAGATGTCGATGGCGTTGAATTAGGTTCCTACCAACTTATGGAACATACTAAAACTGCTAGAGAGACAATTATCCCTACAACATCACCTAATGTAGACCTTATTCCTGCGCATATTGACCTTGTTGCCATTGAAATTGAATTGGTAGATAAGGATGAGCGTGAGTACATGATGAAAAAGGCTATTATAGACCTTAAAAACGATTATGACTATATCTTAATCGATTGTGCACCATCATTAGGACTTTTGACCTTAAATGCGCTAACTGCAGCAGATTCAGTAATTATCCCTATCCAATGTGAGTATTTCGCATTAGAAGGATTAGGTAAATTATTAAACACCATTAAAAGCGTTCAAAAATTACATAATGCCGATTTAGATATTGAAGGCATGTTATTAACGATGTACGATTCTAGATTACGACTATCTAACCAAGTAGTTGACGAGGTAAGAAAGCATTTTGGAGATATGGTTTTTGATACTGTAATTCAACGTAATGTTAGATTAAGTGAAGCTCCAAGTTACGGAGAAAGCATTATCAAGTATGATGCTGCCAGCAAAGGGGCAACAAACTATTTGAACATGGCTAATGAAATAGTCAAAAAAAATAAGCAGACGGTTTAGTATGGCAAAAGCGACAAAAAAACAAGCTTTAGGTAGAGGACTTTCGGCTCTTTTAAAAGATCCGGAAAATGATATAAATACGGCATCAGATAAGAATGCAGATAAAGTTGTTGGTAATATAATTGAATTGGATCTAGATCATATAGAGGTTAATCCGTTTCAACCTCGTTCCAATTTCAATGATGAACACATTAAAGAATTAGCCACTTCTATTAGAGAACTTGGTGTAATTCAACCTATTACAGTTAGAAAATTAGGCTTTAACGAATTTCAACTTGTTTCTGGTGAAAGAAGATATCGTGCTTCTAAATTACTAGGTTTAGATACCATACCAGCGTATATACGTATCGCTAATGACCAAGAGTCTTTAGAAATGGCGTTGGTTGAAAATATACAAAGACAAGATTTAGACCCAATTGAAATTGCGCTTTCTTACCAACGTCTTATAGATGAAATAAATCTTACTCAAGAAAAACTGAGTGAACGTGTGGGTAAAAAAAGATCTACAATTGCAAACTATTTACGTTTGTTGAAATTAGATCCAATCATCCAGACCGGCATGCGTGACGGCTTTTTAAGTATGGGGCATGGTAGAGCTTTGGTCAACATTGACAAAAAACAAGACCAAATTTCTCTTTACGAAAAAATAATTTTCGACAATCTTTCTGTTAGGGATACTGAAAGTGCTGTCAAAGCATATCATGCTGATGACTTACCTACAGAAGAAATAACAAAGCCAGTTCAAAAAGAAGCTTCTGTTTTTGTTCGAAAGGGTATTAAAGAATTAACCGATGCATTATCGGTAAAAGTGGATATAAAATCTGCGGATAATACCAGAGGAAAAATAACCATACCATTTAAGTCTCAAGAAGAATTTGACCGTATCAAAAAATTGATAACAGGTGCGTAGCTATCTTACATTATTTAGTACACTATTATTATTTATAAATATCACCTTTTCTCAAGAGGAACAGGATTCTATTCCCAAAACCGAAAAAGATAGCATACAGGCTGATCTTGCCAAAAAAGGTGTTATAATCAAAGACTCTGTTTCATTTAAAAAGGTTAAAGAAGAATTTAACCCATTAGCCCCAAGTAAAGCTGCTTTCTATTCTGCTATTTTACCTGGTATGGGTCAAATTTACAATAAACGATACTGGAAAGCTCCAATTGCATGGGGGCTTGTAGGTGGTAGTGCATATATGTACGCCTGGAACAATAATCAATATCAAAGTTTTAGAACTGCTTTTAAAAGGAGACAAGCTGGTTTTACCGATGACGAATATTATGACTTAGAAGGTGATAATGCTGTTGGCGATGACCCAGATTTAGATACAGATGATTTGGAGTATCAACAAGAACGCTATCAAAGTGATCGCGATCTTTGGCTTGTTGTAGCTATAGGCATGTATGCGCTAAACATAGTTGATGCTAACGTAGACGCACACTTAAAACAATTCAACATTGACGACGATCTTAGTATAGACTTTCAACCTTATTTTGATTACAACCAAGTAACCAATAGCCCAAACTACGGCATGGCATTAACTATTAAATTTTAAGAATGAGAATCGCACTTTTCGGATACGGAAAAATGGGTCAGATGATTGAGCAAATTGCAATAAATCGCGGTCATGAAATTGTAGCCAAAATTGATGAGAACACCCAAAACATTGATTTCAATTCAATGGATGTCGCCATAGACTTTAGTATGCCAGAAGCAGCTTTCGGGAATATAACAAAATGCTTAAATAATAATGTACCAGTTATTTCGGGCACTACAGGTTGGTTGGATAAATACGAAGATGCAATTACCTTATGTAATGATAAAAAAGGTGCATTTATATACGCCTCAAACTTTAGCTTGGGAGTAAATATTTTTTTTGAACTAAATAACTATTTAGCTAAGATGATGCAGAATCTTCCAGAATACAAAGTGTCACTAGAAGAAATTCATCACACTCAAAAATTAGATGCCCCAAGTGGTACGGCCATTACACTAGCAGAAGGCGTTATTGCTAATTCTAATTACAGCGAATGGAAATTAGATAATTCATCTGATACTAGTTTACCAATAACCTCTAAAAGAATTGGCAAGGTACCAGGAACACACTCTGTTGCATATGACAGTGTTGTTGACAGCATTTCTATTAAGCACACTGCTAATAATAGAGAAGGATTTGCTTTAGGTGCTGTTACTGCAGCGGAGTGGATTATTGGCAAATCGGGAGTTTTCACAATGCGAGATGTGTTAAACCTAGGTTAAAAACGTAACAAATAGCAATCTAAAAGACTGATGGATTATTGATGTTATAATCAGCATCAAAAATTCATTCTATTTCAACAAAAAAATATATAACATGAACGGCACTCAATGGATTATTTTTATTCTCATTGTACAAGTAATACATTTCTTAGGTACTTGGAAACTTTACGTAAAAGCAGGTAGAAAAGCTTGGGAAGCAGCTATACCAGTTTACAACGCTATAGTTTTAATGCAAATTATTAATAGACCAAAATGGTGGACAATACTATTATTCATTCCTATTATTAATTTATTGATGTTTCCGGTGATATGGGTAGAAACTATTAGAAGTTTTGGAAGAAATAGCAGACTAGAAACGTGGATAGTTGTTTTAACTCTAGGTTTTTACATCTATTATGTAAATTATGCACTAGAAGTAAACTATATTGAGGATAGATCTTTGCACCCTAAAACAGCTACAGGAGAATGGGTGAGTTCAATTTTATTTGCTGTAGTTGCCGCTACATTGGTGCATACTTATTTCATACAACCTTATGTTATACCAACTGGATCATTAGAACGCACTCTAAGAGTGGGAGATTTTCTTTTTGTAAGTAAGTTCCATTACGGCGCTAGAACACCAATGACAACTGTTGCCGCTCCCATGGTACATGATACAATCCCAGTGCTTGGAGTTCCATCTTATTTAAAAAAACCACAACTACCTTATTTTAGGCTGCCTGGCTTCACAAAAGTAGAAAGAAATGATATTGTTGTTTTTAGCTGGCCAGCAGATACGGTACGTGTTTTCTTCAAAAAAGAAAAAGGTGTAGACAAACCAATTGACAAAAAATCTAACTACGTTAAACGTTGTGTAGGTGTCCCTGGAGATTCATTAGAAGTACGCGATGGTTATGTTTTCATAAACGGTAAGCAATTAGAATTACCTAAAAGTGCAAAACCGCAATTGGACTATAACGTTTATAGTGCAAAAGGTGTTTCATCCCGAACTTTTGAAGAATTGGGTATTAGCGATTTCACAAGAAAATATTTATCAAGTCCTTTAAATCAAGAACAAGTAAATGGTATCAGAAGTTACATTTTAGGTTTCAACCAGACAGAAAATGGGCAGATTGAATTGTTTACTAAAGGAAGTGGAATTCCTACCAAATTGATATCTAGATATAGATTATCACTAAAAGAAATTACAGATCGCCAGCGAACAGTTGCATTGACTGCAGACATGGTCAATGCGCTAAGAAATAATCCAAGTATAGATTCTGTAGTCCAAAATGTTGAAGAAAAAGGAAGAAGAGGAATCAATTTATTTCCTCAAAGTCCAGATTACCCATGGAACTATAGTCAGATGGGTCCTATATACATTCCTCAAAAAGGAGCTACTGTTGACTTAAACCTTAAAGTGCTGCCACTTTACAAAAAGATTATAAGAGAATACGAAAAAAATGAAATCTCAGTAACAGGTAATCAAATTAGCATAAATGGAAAACCTGCAACTAGCTATACTTTTAAACAAGATTATTTCTGGATGATGGGTGACAATAGAGATCACTCAGAAGATAGTAGAGCTTGGGGTTATGTACCTGAGAACCATATTGTAGGTACCCCTATTTTTATATGGATGAGTTTTGACAACTTTACTGAAGGCATTAGCAATTGGAGACCTAGATGGAATAGAATATTCACCACGGTTAACGGTGATGGAGAACCACAATCTTATTTCAAATACTTCCTAATATTTCTTGGGGCATATTTCGTTGGTAATTGGTTTTGGAAACGCAAAAAAGAAAAAAAATAAACCGATGAAACTAATTCATCCCTCTTATTTTCCGAACATTACTACGTTCAGTTATATTCTGCACCACCCAATTTGTTGGGAGGTACATGATAATTATCAAAAACAGACTTTTAGAAACAGAACTTATATCTCCAATGATAGAGGTAAACACATTTTAAGTATACCGATAATTCATGTTGGAACATCCAATGGAAGACAAAAATATGAGGATGTCCTAATTGATAATTCATATCCTTGGCAAAGACAACATTGGCGTACTTTACAAACTGCATATAGAACATCTCCTTTTTTTGAATTTTATGAAGACGATTTAAAACATCTTTATAACAAACCTTACGAGAGATTGTTAGATTTCAATTTAAAGGGCATAGAAACCATTTTTGAATGTTTACAACTGGAAATGCCTTCTGCCAAATCGAATCATTTTGAAGTCACCCCTGAGAAAAATGAGGATTTCAGATTTTTAATAAGTGCTAAATTAAAGCATCCATTAAATATAGAACCATATACACAGGTATTCGGAGACCGTCATGGCTTTATCCCTAATTTAAGCATATTAGATCTACTCTTTAATCTTGGACCTAACACGGTAGATTATTTAAATCACGAGTTTATCACCCCATCTAATGGTTAGATTTATTGCACATTATGGAATACACTTTTTGGTTCCCATTATTATTGCAGTATACTTCTATAAAGAGAATAAATTTTGGGTCGCGATAATACTTTTATCAGGGATTATAATTGATTTGGACCATCTTTTAGCTACACCATTGTTTGACCCTAACCGATGTAGTATAAATTTCCACCCGCTTCACTCGTACTGGGCGATCTCCTTTTATGTCCTATTATTTTCAGTTAAAAAAACTAGGATATTCGGCTTGGCATTGCTCATTCATATTTTAGCAGATACTGTAGATTGCCTGTTTATTCGTTAGTGATTTTAAAAGTTGCCATAATAGGTTCATGATCAGAAATGTTGATTTTATAATTCTTGTGAGACAAGAACTCAATTGAAGGATCAGCCAAAATCATATCTATCCTAAAAGGAAATTTCCAAAATTTTATAGTTTCGCCATAGCCATGTCCGGCTTTTAAAAAGCTATCATTTAAATCACCTTTGATATTAAAATAAACTTTGGAAAACTGAGTATTATTAAAATCCCCACTTACTACAACCGGATAAGGGCTATCATTTATATGCTGCCTTACAATGTCAGATTGTCTTTGTTGCTTGGCAAATGAATCCCTTAAGCGAACAAATAGTTTATCAGAACGTTCTTTTTTGAAATAACCCGGTCTTATACTAAGAGATTGTAAATGTAAATTATATATGCGAATAGTATCATTTTTATATAAAATATCCACATACACACCACCGTTAAAAGTATCGGGAAAATCTAATACACCATCGTTAATAATTTTAAATTTAGAATATATAGCTAAATCCTTACCTGTTAAATCCTTTTTTATTTCAAATTTATTAGCCAAGTATGGATAGTTTTTTAACATCTCCTTCTTAACATAATTTGGTTGAAACTCTTGAAAACAAATAACATCAGGATTCTCACTTTTAACAAATTCAATAATTTGAGGTGCCGTGTTAGTTTCCCAATCACCATGGTTTCTACCATGAAAACCTAAAACATTATAGCTAAGCAAGGATATGGAATCTGAATCATTCCCATTCTTTGTGCTACCGTTAAACCCTATGAAAGTACCTAGTGTAATATACCCATAAACCAATATAGAAAGGGACAACAACATATAAATCTTTTTTCGCAATAACCAATACAAGAAAAATAACATATTGGCTATAACCAATGCAGGCACAGTTAGACTAACAAATGCTAAACTAGCAGAAGAGGTGTAAGGAACAATACAAGCCAAGAATAAACTGAAAGCTAAAATCATATTTAGAAATAACATGATTTTTTTAAAAAAAGACATTTTACCCATTATAGTTAATTTTCTTTTCCTGCTTTAAATAAAAAGTCTTTTTCAATCTTAGAAAGACTTTCGTATCCCGATTTGCTTATTTTATCTAAAATAGCATCAATCTTTTTCTGATGTGTTTTCTTATCATAATCCGCGGCAGAATTAGCCGCACTAGACTTAGCTTTTTTCTTATAAACCGTTTTCATTGAAGCCTTTTTTTCCGAACCTCTAAAAAGGTTTACTATACTATCCATAAAGTTTGAAAAACCTGAACCTATATCATTTCCTTTAGTCAATTGGCTGGCATACAAATACCCTAAAAAAGCACCTCCTAAATGAGCTAAATGTCCGCCAGAATTACTTAATGGTAGTTGTATTAAATCGCTAAGCACAAGAACAGCTCCTACAATCCAAAGTTTTACATTAAAAAAAACAACCCTAACTTCTTGATTAGGTAAATAAGTACAAATAAAAATTAATAACGCACTAGCTCCGGCAGATGCACCAATTAAATAGGCACTTGTATTAAAAAAGGCAGGAAATATATTATAGCCTAAAGTAAAAAACAACCCGCCTGATATTACTCCTAGTATATATACATTTAGAAATCGTTTCGCATCAAATAGATTTAGAAAAATACGACCAACAAAATAAATCATTAGCATATTCCAAAACAAGTGTCCAATTCCACCATGAAAAAATGAATAAGTAACAATTGACCAAGGCTGAAATACAATATCCACAATATCATTCGGCAATTCGAACCATTGTACAATACTGTTTTTAGGTATTCCCAATAAAAAAGGAACCAAAGCATTGATGATAAAAACTACTACATTAACGGCAATTAGCTTCTCTGCAATGTTTAACCTACTAAACTGATATTTTAAATCTGGTTGAGCCATATTTTAGTTCCACCTATTTTTATTAAACTGATTTTTTTTCCAGTACCACATCATTAAGAAACCGAAAAGTGCTCCTCCGACATGTGCAAAATGCGCAATTCCCTGTCCAAATAAACTGTAACCCGTTACTCCCGAGAACAAGTCTAAAGCAATTAAAACAGGTATAAAGAATTTTGCCTTTATAGGCACAGGTAAGAAAATAAGAAATAATTCGCTCTCTGGATAAGACATACCGTAAGCAACTAAAATACCATAAATGGCACCAGAGGCACCCACTACAGGTGTATTGAACGCCGATAAGAAATTATCAATGGTAGATTGACCAGCGATCTTATACCATTCTGTATAATACTGTCCGCTATTTATAATTTCAAGGATATTACTCTCAGACAAGCCAGCATCTAACAAAGCGCTCATACCGGCATTGTAATAGTAATAATTAACTCCAATATGAATTAAAGCAGCACCTAAGCCCGCAGATATATAGAAAAATAAAAACTTATTTCTACCCCACATACGTTCTAACGGAGTTCCAAAAGCCCACAACGCGTACATATTAAAAAGTATATGCATAAACCCACCATGCATGAACATATGTGTTAAAATTTGCCAAAGTTGAAAATGGTCGTTTTTTGGAAAGTAGAGGGAAAACCACTCGTACATTTGCTCGCCATACATTTGTGTAGCTACAAAAAACAGCACATTAATAATAAGTAAGTGCTTGATTGTTTCTGTTAATCTTCCCATTTATATAAATTTTCGTTCAATATCATTTTCAGTAATGGTAATGTATACTTTTTTGTTAAACGGGCTTAAGGTAGTTTCCTTACAGGCAAATAAATCATTTACCAACTTTACCTGAGAAAACTCGTCTAAGGACTCTCCTGTCTTCACAGACAACGTTTTCGCTAATGTCTTAGCCAACATATCACTTTGAGAGAAACTATCGCCAGGCACTTCTTGTTGAAAATCTGATATTAGTTGCTCCATAATCATTTGCACTTCACTCTCCGCAACTAAAACAGGTACGCCTTTTATCTCTACACCTTCTTCTGTCAACTCCCCAAAAACAAAACCTACCGTGCATAGATTTTCTTTAATTTCTTTTAAAATATGTATTTCACTGGGTGAAAAAGATAACATTAGCGGAAAAAGTAATTGCTGACTTACAGCCTCTTTAATGGTAATGTTTTTTAAGAAATTTTCATAGAGTACACGTTGGTGCGCCCTACTCTGATTAATTACTACCATACCAGATTTTATCGTGGTAATAATATATTTTTTTCGCAATTGAAAAGTGGTAGTGGTATGATCTACCGCTTCCTTCTCTCCATCAAAAATACTACTATTTACAACTTCCGACTCGAACTCTAGGTGACTTGCATTAGTATCACCTGAAGTTTCTAATCCAGAATATAAACTTTCCCAACCATCAACTTTTGGTTTTGAATAACTACCACTCGAATTTCCTTTTGATGGTTGCGTAGTCTCGAAAGGATTGAAAGAAGAGTCTACCACAACTTGTGGCACACCTACTTGTCTATTTTTATAGGAATAGGGCGTATCTAAATTCTGATCTTGTTCAAAATCTAGAGCTGGCACTACATTGAATTGCCCTAAGCTATGCTTTACCGTTGATTTAAGCATAGCATACAATGTATGCTCATCATCAAACTTCACTTCTGTTTTAGTTGGATGTATATTAATATCAATTGTAGCAGGATCAACTTCTAAGTTCAAGAAATAACCAGGATGTGTTCCTGGACGTATAACCCCCTCAAAAGCCCCTAATATAGCATGATGTAAGTACGGACTTTTTATAAATCTATTATTGGCGAAGAAAAATTGTTCGCCTCTACTCTTTTTTGCAAATTCTGGTTTTTGAATATATCCAGAAATTTTTACAACCTGAGTTTCTTCTTCAACAGGAACTAATTTCTCATCTGTCTTTCTACCAAAAATTTGCACAATACGTTTTCTAAAGTCATTACCTGGCAATTGAAAAACGTCACTACCGTTATTATAAAAATTAAAAGCTACCTGAGGATGTGCCAATGAGATTCTATGAAACTCATCTGCGATATGACGGTATTCTACTTGATCCGATTTTAAAAAATTACGTCTTGCAGGAATATTAAAAAATAGATTTTTAACAAGCATTGAAGTTCCCTTAGGCGCAACAACCACCTCTTGAGTAACTATTTTACTACCTTCTATCTTAATTTTGGTTCCAATATCATCATCTTCGGTTTTGGTCAACATCTCTACATGGGCAATAGCGGCAATAGAAGCAAGAGCTTCTCCTCTAAAACCTTTGGTATGTAAATTGAATAAATCTTCTGCTTTCTGAATTTTAGAAGTTGCATGGCGTTCAAAGCTTAGCCTTGCATCTGTACCGCTCATACCCTTACCGTTATCAACTACTTGAATTAGTGTTTTACCACCATCCTTTATAATAAGCTGAATTTCAGTTGCACCGGCATCAATAGCATTCTCCATTAATTCTTTTACAACAGAAGATGGGCGCTGTACCACTTCGCCCGCAGCAATTTGATTTGCCACATGGTCAGGTAATAATCTAATAATATCAGCCATTATGAAGTAAAGAAAATTGAGAGGTCAAAATCAATAATGTAAAGAAAAATAAGAACCAAAACAGCAACTATAACAATCATTCTAATCTTTAAGTTGCGATCTCCCTTTCTTTTGGAGTCTTCTATAGCACTGTTAAGTTTTCTTTTTAAACCTCGAGATGTATTTAAAGTGCTACGAAATTGGTCGAATTTAGGCTCCATTTTAAATGGATTGCCTTTTCCCTTGCCATCATAATATCTAGGATTATATTCAAATGACCTATTTTTTCGTAACCGTGTTATTTTGCTTAACATCCCCATAACTCCAAAGTTACTTAAAATAGAAAAACAGGGCATGTTACGAATGCCAAAATTTGTTAACAGCTTAAATTACCAACTCGAAATTTAAGCTTTAGGAAAAAAATTGAAAAGAATAGAAGGAGTTTTAACTGCCTAAAACAGCCATTTTAATAGCAGCGATTGCAGCTTCAGTACCTTTATTACCATGTTTACCTCCACTACGGTCAATGGATTGCTGTATATTATTATCAGTAAGTACACAGAAAATAACCGGTACGTTTGTAATAACATTCAAATCCTTTATACCTTGAGCTGTAGCCTCACACACAAAATCAAAATGCTTTGTTTCCCCCTGTATAACGCTACCAATGGCTATAACGGCATCAATCTTATGAGTTTCAATCATTTTTTTTGAACCAAAAGTAAGTTCAAAACTACCAGGTACATTCCACCTTAAAATATCGGATTCTTGTGCACCACAATCTAATAAAGCATCTATTGCGCCAGAGTACAAACCCTCTGTAATTTCAGAATTCCATTCTGAAACAACAATCCCAAACCGAAGTCCGTTCGCGTTTGGGATTGTTGTTTTATCGTAAGCAGATAAATTTTTATTTACTGTTGCCATTATTCACCACTTTTGGCCATGCCTATAAATGCATCTATAGAACTGGCATTTTCTGATTTTGGAAACTCATCTTTAATTCTCTGGAAAAAACCTAAAGCTTTATCCTTATCTCCCATTTCTAAAGAAGTAACACCTGCTTTATACAAGAATTTAGGAGCTGTATATTCATTTCCACTATGTTTTACCGCAGCTTCATAATAACCTAATGCATCAGACTCTTGACCTAATTGCATAAAAGCATCACCTAAACCACCTTTAGCCAAAGCACCAAGAACGGCATCTTCAGAACTAAAATCTTCTAGATAAGTAATAGCTTCTTGGTAGTTGTTCATATTCAAATATGACATACCAGCACCGTAGTTAGCTAAATTAGCAGCTTTTGTACCGCTATACTCTTCAATAATATCTAAAAAGCCATATTTGCCTTCAGCCCCTTCTAGAGCTAAAGTAAATAATGAGTCTTTAGCAACTGTAGTAGCTAATGCTTGGTCAAAATATTGTTGCGGGTAGTACATCTCATTTGCTGCACTAGCTTCCTTTGGTTTCACTACAAATTGGTTATACGCTAAATAGCCTAAAACGCTGATAGCTATAACCCCAATGGCACCTAAAATGTAATTCTGATTCTTAGAAACCCACTCTTCTGACCTAGAAGCTCCTTCGTCTAAAGAACTAAACACCTCAGCTGTTGTGCTTTCCTGTTCTTCAAATTCTTGCTTTTCAGCCTTTGTTTCAGGTTTAAATCCTCTTTTCTTATATGTTGCCATTTCTAAATTTATTGATCGCGCAAAAATAATGGTTTTATTGAAATCGCAAAGTGTATTTATTCGTTATTTTTGGATATTTTAAGGGAGATACCATCCTGCCCAATCCAAAATCCAATATTTTTAATGCTTCTGAGACAATTATCATTGATTAATTACAAAAATTTTGAGTCTAAAGAACTTATGTTCGATGCTAAGATAAATTGTTTTGTTGGCGATAACGGAATTGGAAAAACAAATATTTTAGACTCTATTTATCACCTGTCTTTCGGCAAAAGCTATTTTAACCCAGTATCATCTCAAAACATTCGTCATGGATCAGACTTTTTTGTAATAGATGGAACATTTGAAAAAGAGGATAGGGAAGAAAAAATTGTTTGTAGCTTAAAAAAGAACAATAAAAAAATTATTAAACGAAACGGAAAAGCATATGACCGTTTTGCAGATCATATTGGTCTTTTACCTCTAGTTATTATTTCACCTGCAGACAGAGACCTTATTATTGAAGGAAGTGAGACTCGTAGAAAATTCATTGATGGTGTCATTTCACAATCGGATAAAAGTTATTTGCAAAACCTTATCAATTATAATAAGGTTGTTTCTCAAAGAAACGCGCTGTTAAAATATTTTGCCGCTAATAGAACTTTCAACAAAGATACTTTAGCAGTGTATAATGAGCAGATGAATACTTACGGAACTGAAATTTTTAAAAAAAGAACTTCTTTCTTAGAAGCCTTTATTCCTATTTTTCAAGAACAGTATAAGTCTATCACTGGTAATACCGAAGATGTATCTCTCTCTTACGATAGTAAATTGAAAGACTTTGACCTAGTAACGCTTTTAAACAAAAATCTAGATAAAGACCGTGCGTTACAATACACAAGTGTAGGTGTACATAAAGATGACTTAAGTTTTGAAATCAGCAACTACCCCATTAAGAAGTTTGGAAGTCAAGGTCAGCAAAAGTCATTTTTAATCGCTTTGAAATTTGCGCAGTTTCATTTTATGAAATCGCAAAGCGGCACTACCCCTATTTTAATTTTAGATGATATTTTCGATAAGCTTGATGAGCATCGGGTATCGCACATTATAACTTTAGTGAACAATGAAAATTTTGGACAGATTTTTATTAGCGACACACATGCCGATAGAACGGAAAGTATTGTTAAAAAAATTCATCAATCCTATAAAATATTTAAATTGTAACTATGAAAAAGATTTTTATAATCTGCTCGATATTTCTTATCTCTTGTAATTCAAAGATTGACAAGAAACAATTACACCTATTAAATGGGTACTGGGAAATAAAAGAAGTAACTTTTAAAGATGGAGCAAAAAAAGAGTATTCCATAAATAGTACGGTAGATTACATTAAGCTGGATTCCCTAAGTGGATTTAGAAAAAAAGTAGAACCTAAATTCAATGGTACCTTTGAAACATCTAATGACGCGGAACCTTTTCGAATAAGAATTTCGAATGATTCCATTTATATGAGTTACAACAATGACAATAATACTTGGGAAGAAGTGCTTATTAAACTCTCTGAAGAAAGTTTTACAGTTAAAAACAACCAAGGTTTAATTTATCAATATAAAAGATTTGAACCTATAAACATAAATCCATAATGGCAAGGCAAAACAATGAAAACACTTCTATGAAAGATGCTCTTTCTGCTTTTATTCAAAAGAATAAACTAGAAAAAGGCATAGACAAAGTAGATGCAAGAGCTGCATGGGCAAAACTTATGGGGAACGGTGTAAACAATTACACCACAGAAATTGAATTAAAGTTCGACACCCTTTATATATCATTAAGCTCTTCTGTATTACGCGAAGAATTAAGTTTAGGGAAATCAAAAATTGTACGAATGATTAATGAAGAAATAGGAAAGGAAGTAGTTAAAAAACTAGTTTTGAGATAAACAGCATTGATATTAAAACAAAAAAAAGCCAGTTCTAAAGAACTGGCTTTTTTAATATATTATAAAAAAAGTCTTAGTAGATTTCTCTACCTGCAAAATGGAACGAACCTTCAATAGCGGCATTCTCATCGCTATCAGAACCATGTACTGCATTCTCACCAATACTAGTAGCAAACATTTTACGAATAGTACCTTCAGCTGCATCCGCAGGGTTGGTAGCACCGATTAATGCTCTAAAATCTTCAACAGCATTTTCTTTCTCTAAGATAGCCGCTACAATTGTACCGCTTGTCATGAATTCAACTAATTCACCGAAGAAAGGACGTTCTCTATGTACACCATAAAATTCTTGTGCATCTCTTAAGCTCAATTGTGTATATTTCATCGCTACGATTTTAAAACCAGCAGCAGTAATTTTTTCTAAAATAGCCCCAATATGTCCGTTTTTAACGGCATCTGGTTTAATCATTGTAAACGTTCTATTCGTACTCATATCTTAATTTTTGCGCAAAAATACGTTTTTATACATATCTCACAACTATTCGTAGACTTGTTCTAATTTCTCTAACACTATTCCGTTATCTCCAACTATTTTAAAATCAACCTTTTTAGCATTGAAATTAAATTCTAGAATTCCGAAACTTTCGGTAAAAATCACCTCGCCTACTCTATATTTATTAGGCTCTCCACTAAAACCATTGTAGGCATGTGTAAGTCCGCTACTAGTAAAATCTATTAAAGGATAATTCACCCCCTTTAAACTGGTTTTTGAAAATTCAGAAATATGACGATCTCCAGATAATACTATTACACCCTCTGCATTAGAACCTTCTATGATGGTTGCCAACTTATCGACTTCGTGCGGAAAATTACCCCAACCTTCAAATCCATGTTCGTCAGACAAGTATTGAATACTACTGACAATAATATTAAAATCTGATTTTGATGTATTTAATTCATTCTCTAACCATGCCCACTGTACATCGCCTAGAATAGTTCCTTCTCCATATTCATTTGGCTTAATTCGTTTGTTGGTTTCGGTGTCGGGAGTCAACTGTGTTCTAAAATACCGTGTATCGAGAATTATAATAGTAATAGAATGTTTTCCCACATTATACTTCTTTGAATTATACACCCCTTGCCTTTTACGTAACGGACTATCTTCTTGCACATTCATGAAATTCAAAAATTCTTGCTGACTGGCATCTTTAGATTTAAATTCTACTCCACCATCATTCAATCCGTAATCGTGATCATCCCAAGTACCCAAAATATCCGTAGATTCTAAAAGCTTTTTATATTCAGACTGTTGCTTTTGCTCATTATACATTTCCCTTAACGCTTCCATATCATCAGTGTCGGCGTAAATATTATCACCACCCCAAACCCAAACATCAGGATTCGTATTTAAAATATCATCCCATAAAAGATTAGGAAGGTCTACTCTATTACAAGAGCCAAAAGCAAGAACAAAATCAGCATTCGACATCTCACTTGCAACATATTTTTTTTTCGATGAGCAAGACGCCAATAAGAGTATAAAAAATAAAAAGTATGTGCTTTTCATATCGTAAAATTAAGTCTTGGTAAAATTAAGGCATTCGATTTTAAGCCTATATTATTAAATTGTATCTTTGCCGCCATGAATTTAGAGCACCTAAACACGCTAAAAAAGTTACTTTCTTCACCTAAGAAAATAGTAATTATCCCACATAAAAATCCAGATGGAGATGCTATCGGATCTACATTAGCCTTATGGCATTACTTAGTAAACAATGGCCATACAGCCAGTATCGTTGCACCAAATGATTTTCCTAAATTTTTAAAATGGATGCCAGGTGCAGATAAAATTTTAAATTTCGAAAAGGAAAATTCGCAATCAAAAACATGCATTAACAATGCAGATATTATTTTTACATTAGACTTTAATCACCTAGGTCGTGTTGGTCAAATGAGTGATATACTAGCAGCGGCAAAAGCTACTTTTGTTATGGTAGATCACCACCAAGAACCATCTGATTATGCTGAAATCATGTATTCGGATGTACACATGAGTTCTACTTGCGAGATGGTATATGTACTTATCAACCAATTAGGTGATGAGAATAGTATAACCTCAGAAATGGCTAATTGTATTTATACTGGTATAATGACAGATACCGGTTCTTTTAAATTTGCAGCTACTACAAGTAATACACACAGAGTTATAGCCGATTTAATGGACAAAGGTGCAGAAGGCACAGAAATTCATCATCGTATATATGACACCAATTCTCCAAGCAGACTACATTTATTGGGTTGCGCCTTAAAGAATATGGTCATATTAGAAGAATATTCAACGGCATACATTACAATGAGCCAAGACGAATTAGACACTTACAACTATCAAAAAGGGGATACAGAAGGTTTTGTGAACTACGGCTTAACTTTAGACGGAATTAAATTTGCAGTAATATTTATAGAAAACAAGGAAGAAGGAATTTATAAAATATCCTTTAGATCTGTTGGTGAATTTTCAGTGAATGATTTTGCAAGAAAACATTTTCATGGTGGCGGACACACAAATGCAGCTGGCGGAAAAAGTGATGACGCTATAGAAGAGACTATTGCATATTTCACTTCATTATTACCTTTGTACAAGAATCAATTACAATCATGAGATTAGTTTTATTTTTATTTCTAGCGGTATTGATAACAAGCTGTGATGGACCTGAACCAAGGAAACCTATTCAAACAAAAAGTGGTAGTTTTTTTAAGGCATCTATTGAAAGAAGCCGTAAACTATTAGAAGCAGAAGAAGGTAAAATTCAATCAATTATAGAATTAGACTCGTTAAAACATTACTCTCACAGTAATTCTGGCTCATGGTATCATTATTTAAATGTAAACGAAGAAAGTAATTACACACCTAAAACAGGTGATTTAGTAGTATTCAATTACGATATTTTAACCTTGGATAATGATACTATCTATTCTAAAGAAGATATTGGCGTTGTTACTTATAAAGTTGACAAACAAGAAATTTTTCTGGGTCTTCGAGATGCTGTTAAGATGTTAAAAGAAAATGAGCGAGCGACCTTCCTTTTTCCTTCATCAATAGCCTTTGGTTATCATGGTGACGAAAATAAGATTGGAAGCAATATTCCTCTTAAAGCAACGATTACAATTTTACAAATAGAAAAACAAGAAGAGAATACAGTAAATTAAAATGACCATTATGATTAAAAAAATGTACTTGCTTGCAGTTATCGGTTTACTAATAACCAGCTGTAAAACTAGCAAAAGAGCCGATCTAGGAGACGGTTTATTCGCCGACATCAAAACATCTAAAGGCGACATAATAGTTCGTTTAGAGCAAGGTAAGACTCCGGTTACTGTTGCTAACTTTATTTCTTTGGCAGAAGGCACAAATACTTTTGTTAGTGAAGAATACAAAGGGAAAAAATATTACGACGGATTAACATTTCACAGAATTATGAAGGATTTCATGATTCAAGGTGGAGATCCTTTGGGACAGGGAACTGGAAACCCTGGCTATAAATTCATGGATGAATTTAATGATTCTTTAGTGCATGACAAGAAAGGTATTCTTTCTATGGCCAATTCTGGACCAACAACTAACGGTAGTCAGTTCTTTATTACTCATAAAGAAACACCTTGGTTAAATAACAAGCATACTGTTTTTGGTGAAGTAATAGAAGGTATGGACGTTCTTGATTCTATAGCAAACGTAAAAGTAGGTGCAGGTAACAAGCCAGTAGAACCAATTACTATGACAACCGTAGAAATTATTCGTAATGGTAAAGAAGCTCGTAAGTTTGATGCTGTAAAGGTAATGACCGATTACTTTGATGGCGAAGAAGACAGACTTGCTGCCATTGAAAAAGAAAAAGCAGAAAAACTTGAAGCTGTTAATAAAATCAAGGAAGAGTTTGCTTCTTCTGTTGAAGTCCAAAAAGCAAAAGCTACTGCTTTACCTTCTGGACTTAAAGTGTTAACTATAGAAAACGGAGACGGTGAAAAACCTAAAGTTGGTCAAAAAGTAAATGTAATGTACGCAGGCTATTTAATGGATGGTACATTGTTTGACAGTAACTACGAGGAAATTGCTCAGAAATATGGTGCATTTGATATAAAGAGACAACAAGGTGGTGGTTATATGCCAGTACCAATGGATTATACTCCAGAATCTCGTTTAATAGCAGGATTTAGAGAAGGGCTTTTGACTATGAAAGTTGGCGATAAAGTTCGTTTGTTCATTCCTTCTCATTTAGGTTACGGTCCACAAGGTGGAGGTCCAATTCCTCCAGATGCAGATTTAATTTTTGATTTAGAAATCACAGGTATTACACAATAAAATAAGTATGTAAAGCTATAATTGTTAACCTTAAAATAAGAACATCATGTTTAAAAAATTTGGGGTAACGATTATAGTTTTTCTTTTTTCAAGTATCATACTTTCTTGCGGTACTTCAAATACAGAAAGTACGGATCCGGTAGTAGCAATAGAAACTCCTGTTGAAGAAATTCCCACTACCCCAACAAACCCTAATACTGATGACACCGTTGTATCCTTACACGGACAATTGCATATAGAGGGCACTAAAATTCTAGACCAAAATAATAATGAAGTTCAACTGAGAGGCATGTCCTTTTTTTGGAGCCAATGGATAGGTGAATATTACACATCCGATACGGTAACTTGGTTAAAAGAAGACTGGCAATGTACAATTGTACGTGCCGCAATGGCTGTTGAAGATTCTGAAGGTTATATAACCAATCCCGAAACAGAAAAAAATAAAGTATTTACAATTATTGATGCCGCAATTGCAGAGGGCATATATGTAATTGTAGATTGGCATAGTCATCATGCGGAAGATTATGAAGAACAAGCAAAAGCCTTTTTCTCTGAAGTAGCACAGAAGTACGGAAATCAACCCAACATTATTTATGAAATCTATAACGAGCCTTTAGATGTTTCATGGGATAATGTTCTAAAACCATATCATGAAGCTGTGCTAGGGGAAATAAGAAAATATGACCCAGATAATATAGTGGTTTGTGGCACTAGAAATTGGTCTCAAAATGTAGATGATGTTATTGGCAATGAAATTGATGATGACAATGTAGCCTACACCCTGCACTATTATGCCACAACACATAAACAAGAATTACGTGATACTGCACAAGAAGCATTAGATAATAACATTGCTCTATTTGTTACTGAATTTGGAACTACCGATGCGTCTGGCGATGGCTTTATCGATGTTCAAGAAGCCAATACGTGGTGGGCATTTTTAGATGCAAACAAAATATCTTGGTGTAACTGGTCTATAGCGGATAAAGAAGAAAGTTCTGCGGCGCTTTTACCAAACTCAAGCACTATTGGCAACTGGAATGCTAGTGACCTTACCCAAAGCGGAACTATGGTTCGCGAAGAGCTTAAAAGCAAAAATCCCCAGTTTTAATACTGAGGATTTTCAATTAAAATGAGCTTTTTATTTTAATTGGTATTCTTTAAAATCTCTAAAAGTAAATTCCAAAATTTCTGAACCGAAGAAATACTTACACGTTCATCTGGTGAATGTGCGCCTAAAATTGTAGGTCCAAAACTTACCATATCAATATTCGGATAATTCTGTCCTAATATACCACACTCCAAACCTGCGTGACAAGCAACCACCCTCGGCTCTTCTTGAAATAAGTTTACATAGGTATTCTTTGCTATGGTAAGTATTTCAGAATTAGGGTTAGGGTTCCACCCAGGGTATGCACCACTAAACTCCACATCGAATCCACTTAATTCAAAAGCAGAGCGTAAAGAATTTGCCAAGTCTAGTTTTGCTGTATCTACAGATGACCTTGTTAAGCAACCAACAGAAATTTTTCCATTTTTAACTTCAATCTTAGCTACATTATTAGAGGTTTCCACTAAATCATGAATTGCACCACTCATAGCGTAAACGCCATTGTGGGCAGCATAAACAGCTTTAATAAATTTCTCTTGAGCACCAAGTCCCATAACTTTCTTTGCCGGTTTAACATCGGTCAACTCAATTACCAAATTAGGCTCTTGAACACTTAATTCTGCTTTTAATTGTTCAGATAGCTTATTGATTTTCTTCATGAATTTATCGGCATGCTTTCTACCAATATTCAGTTTACAAACACTTTCTCTAGGTATAGCATTACGTAAACTACCTCCATTCAAAGAACTAATACGCACATTATAATCCAGACCTAAGAAAAGTAAACGGTTCATGATTTTATTGGCATTACCTCTGCCTCTATGAATATCCATCCCACTATGTCCACCAGTCAAACCTTTTACGGTAATCTCAATTCCTGCATCACCATGACTTCCATCCTTTTCATTGTACTTTCTAGTAGCAGTTACATCTATACCACCTGCACAACCTATATCTATTTCATCATCTTCCTCAGTATCCAAATTTAAAAGTATCTCACCTTTCAAAACACCTGCTTTTAATTCAAAAGCTCCTGTCATACCTGTTTCTTCATCAATGGTAAACAAAGCTTCAAGCGCAGGGTGAGGTATAGAATCACTTTCTAAAAGTGCCATTATAGCAGCTACTCCCATACCATTATCCGCACCCAATGTAGTGCCTTTGGCTTTTACCCAATCCTCATCAACGAACATTTCTATTCCCTGAGTATCAAAATCAAATACAGTATCTGCATTTTTCTGATGAACCATATCTAAATGACTCTGCAGAGTTATCATTTTTTTACTTTCCATGCCTTTTGTAGAAGGCTTTCTTATGATAACATTACCTATTTCATCAGAAAAAGTTTCTAACCCAAGTTTATTACCAAACTCCAACATAAAACTAATTACCCTTTCTTCTTTTTTAGAAGGTCTAGGTACCGCATTAAGTTTAGAGAAATTTGACCAAACCAGTGTTGGTTCTAATTTATTAATATCCATACTATTCTTTTCAAGGTTAGTGCCTACAAAAATACTGATAGAAAAAGGATTTCGCTATTTTTGAGATAATGAAGATATCTTTTAAAAACGCCATTACTATTTCTTTAATTCCCCAAATTATAATTGTGAAATGGTTAGGCACGCGTACAGAATTGGTTGAACAATATTACAGTACAGGTATATACCCTATTATATCAAAGTTTTTTAGACTTCTTTTTGGCTGGGTTCCTTTCTCAATTGGCGATATTCTTTACTTCTTGTTAATTATTCTTGCATCTGTTTATTTAGTAATAAGACGAAAAAATATTTGGCAGAACAAACTCCAATTCTTACAAAATATAGGCATGATACTTTCAGTTGCCTATTTTACATTTCATTTAGCGTGGGGTATGAATTATTACAGAGAGCCTTTATCCCAAAAGTTAGGATTAGTGCCAAATAAAGATTATCAAGATTTAGTAGAATTCACGGAACGGTTGATTCAAAAAACAAATGAATCACAAGTTATCATTACAAAAGACTCTACTTTACCCGTAAAAATTCCATATTCTCAAAAGGAAATTTTTAATAAAACGATTCAAGGTTATGACCATTTAAAAACTATTCATCCTTTTCTGGCTTATGATCGACCAAGTATCAAAAAATCATTGTTCAGTACCGGATTAACGTATATGGGTTACGCCGGATACTTAAATCCCTTTACCAATGAAGCTCAAGTAAATGACCTGCTTCCAAACTTCAGGTTTCCATTTGTTGCTGGTCATGAAGTAGGTCATCAATTAGGTTACTCCGCAGAAAATGAAACAAACTTTATTGGCTACTTGGTTACTTCTAATAATGAAGATCAATATTTTAAATACTCGGCTTATGCATATGCATTAGGTTATTGTCTAAATGATATACGACGTGCAAATACAGAAGATTTTGACCGAATAATGCTAAAATTAAATCCAGGAGTAAAGAGTAATTTTCAAGAAATGGCAATTTTCTGGAACTCGTATGAAAACCCAATGGAACCAGTTTTTAAATCTATTTTTGACACATTTCTAAAAGCGAATAACCAAACCGAAGGCATAAGAAGTTACAATGCTGTGGTCTTATTTTTAGTTGCTTATCATAAAAATCATCCGTTATAAAAGTTTAGAACTTCGTGATCCAAATAAGATATAACACACCTTACTTTAAAATTTTAAGAAAAAAATGACTATTCTTAATTACTGTATTAAGAACTGTTAAACAAAAGTGAAAGAGACCTATTTTACTATGGATTCCCAGTATTTTTAAAAGACTAATTCAAACCAAACATAATGAAAAAACTATTTTTTGCGCTATGCCTACTTGGGTGTGGCACATTCTTAACTGCACAAGACTATTTCCCTGAAAATGCAGGAGTAAAAGTCAACAACAATAATTATACGGCTTTTACCAATGCGAAGATCTTTGTTACCCCAACTCAAATTATTGAAAAGGGTACTTTATTAATTCAACACGGTAAAGTAGTTAGCGCATCTAGCTCAGTAAACATTCCTAAAAATACTGTTGTTATCGATTTGCAAGGCAAATCTATCTATCCATCTTTTATCGATGTTTACTCCAAATTTGGCGTAGAACAAGCTAAAAAGAAACCAGGAAGCGGTAGGTCTGCTGAATATGAACCTTCAAGAGAAGGTTATTATTGGAACGACCATATTATGCCAGAAACCAAGGCAATTGAAAAATTCACTTATAATGATAAAGAAGCAAAGGTTTTACGTGAAGCAGGCTTTGGTGTTGTAAACTCTCACTTACAAGACGGTATTGCCAGAGGTATAGGAGTTCTAATCGCATTAAATGGAAACGGAACCAATGCCAATAGAATACTAGACGATCGTTCTGCCCAATATTTTTCATTGACTAAAAGTATTGCTAAAGGGCAATCTTACCCAGGTTCATTAATGGGAACATTAGCTTTATTGAGACAGATGTATAGCGATGCCGATTGGTATGCAAAAGGAAGTGCCACTACTACAGATTTATCTTTAGAGGCATTGAACGCGAACAAGAACTTAGTGCAAATATTTGAAGCTAAAGATAAATCTCACGATTTACGTGCCGATAAAATTGGCGATGCAAATGGTATTCAATACACCATATTAGGTGGTGGAAATGAATTTGAGCGTATAGAAGAAATCAAAGCTACCAATGCAAAATACATTTTACCTATTAACTTCCCTGATGCATATGATGTTTCTAACCCTTATGCGGTTAGTTACGTATCCTTACAAGATATGCGTTACTGGAACCAGGCTCCAACCAACCCAAAAATATTAGCCGAAAATGGGATTCAGTTTTCCCTTACTACACATGATTTAAAATCTCCTGCCAAGTTCAAGGAAAAATTAATGAAAGCCATTGAATACGGACTTTCATCTACTAAGGCATTAGAAGCATTGACCACGGTTCCTGCTTCAATCTTAGGAAAATCGAACGAAATAGGCTCTTTAAAGACTGGTTCAATTGCTAACTTCTTGATTACTTCAGGTGATGTTTTCGATAAATCTACCACTCTGTATGAGAACTGGGTTCAGGGAACAAAAAGTGTTGTTAATTCAATGGATTCGAAAGACATTCGGGGTGATTACAATTTAACCGTGCAAGGCAAAACATATGATTTTTCTATTACAGGAGAAATCTCAAAACCAACTATCGAAGTAAAACAAGACACTACTAAATTAAGCTCTAAAATTGCTTACGACGCTAATTGGGTTACTATGTCGTTTGCAACGGATAAAGGAGAGAAGACTTATCGAATGATTGGAGCTGTTACAAAGGCATCGGACAATCTTTCTGGTCGTTTGGTATTACCAGATGGTACAGAATCTCAATTTACTGCTACCAAGTCAAAATCGTTCACTAAAAAAGAAGACGAAAAAGACAAATCGGATGAGGGCGTTAAAATAATACCTGTTACTTTCCCTAATGTGGGTTACGGATTTGCATCTAAACCAAAAGCACAAAATACATTATTTAAAAATGCTACAGTTTGGACAAGCGAAGAAGCCGGTAATTTAGAAAATACCGATGTACTTGTAAAAAATGGCAAAATTGTTAAAATAGGAAAAGACTTAAGTGCTGGCGGAGCAACTGTAATTGATGCGACTGGTAAGCATTTAACTGCTGGTATTATAGATGAACACAGCCATATAGCCGCCTTGGCAGTTAATGAAGCAGGACAAAATAGTTCTGCAGAAGTAAAAATGGAGGATGTTGTTGACCCAGAACACATGGGTATTTATCATTCACTTGCAGGTGGGGTAACTTCACTACAATTACTACATGGCTCAGCAAACCCTATTGGTGGTAGATCGGCAATCTTAAAATTAAAATGGGGAGAAGAAGCAGACGGGTTAATTTATGAAAACTCTCCTAAGTTTATAAAATTTGCTTTGGGTGAGAATGTAAAGCAAAGTAATTGGGGTAGCTTTTCTCGTTTTCCACAAACACGTATGGGTGTTGAACAGATGTACATGAATTACTTTCAACGAGCCAAAGAATATGACACTAAAAAGAAAAATGGAGAGCCTTACCGTTATGATGAAGAAATGGAAGTCTTGGCAGAAATCATAAACGGAGAGCGTTTTATATCATGTCATTCTTATGTACAGAGCGAGATTAATATGATGATGAAAGTTGCAGAACATTTCGGTTTCAGAATTAATACGTTCACCCACATTTTAGAGGGCTATAAAGTTGCCGATAAAATGGTAGAACATGGTGTTGGTGCTGGTACGTTCAGTGACTGGTGGGCATATAAATTTGAAGTTAATGATGCAATACCTTACAATGCTGCTATCATGCAAAAACAAGGTGTTATCACTGCAATTAACAGTGATGATAGAGAAATGATCAGAAGATTGAATCAAGAAGCTGCAAAAACCATAAAATATGGTGGTATGACAGAATTAGAAGCTTGGAAAATGGTTACCATCAATCCTGCTAAATTATTGCATTTAGACAACCGTGTCGGCAGTATAAAAGAAGGTAAGGATGCCGATTTGGTTTTATGGTCCGGCAGTCCATTATCTATATATTCAAAAGCTGAAAAAACTATGATTGAAGGTGTCACCTATTTTGATTTAGAAACAGATAAGAAAAACCGTGAGACCATAAAAAAGGAAAGAAACGAGTTGGTTACCATGATGCTTAAAGAAAAAAGCGGTGGCAAGAAAACTCAAGAACCAAAGCAAAGTGTAAAAAGAGATTTCACTTGCGAGAGTCTTTAATCTTATAACCAACGCTACGTATCTAAATATATAAAAGATTTAAAATGAAAAAATTAATAACCTTAGTTATAACCCTTGGTTTTATTATACCAACCATAGGCCAACAAACACCAGGACCTAAGCAAACGGAAGCTATTACCATAGAAGGCGCTACTGCACATTTGGGTAATGGAGAAGTTATAGAAAGCTCCCTAATTATGTTCGAAGATGGGAAAATCACTTTCGTGGGAGATTCTAAAATGAGAATTGCCAGAAAAGGAAAGGTAATAGATGCTACAGGAAAGCATGTTTATCCGGGATTTATAGCTCCTGCAAAAACTTTAGGATTGGTAGAAATCGATGCTGTAAGAGCATCAAATGATGAAGATGAAATAGGTGATTTCATTCCGCATGTTAGAAGTTTAATCGCTTACAATGCTGAATCTAAAGTTGTAGAAAGTATGCGTCCTAATGGGGTTTTAATCGCTCAGATTGCTCCTACCGGTGGTCGTATTTCAGGTACATCAAGCATTGTACAATTTGATGCATGGAACTGGGAAGATGCAGCTATTAAAGTTGATGATGGTGTTCATTTAAACTGGCCAAGTACTTTTAAGCAAGGTCGTTGGTGGGCTGGTGAAGATTCAGGTTACCACCCAAACAAAGATTACAGCGATCAAATTGAAGAAGTAACTACATTCTTTAAGAATGCTGCAGCATACGGCAAATCCACTCCTAAAGAGGTGAACCCAGCTTTTGCAGCAATGCAAGGTGTATTCGACGGTAGTCAAAAATTATATGTGCATGCCGATGATGAAAAACAAATTATAGATGCTATCAACACTTTAAAAAGTAATGGCGCTAAAGAAGTTGTATTAATCGGCGGTTACCATGCGTACAAAATTCCTGAATTTTTAAAGAGCAACAACATCCCTGTTTTAGTACAGTACACACATAACCTACCTGTTTTTGATGATGATGATTATGATCTACCTTATAAATTACCAAAATTATTGGTGGATGCAGGCTTATTAGTAGGGATACAAAATTCAAATGCGGAAAACTTTCAAACTAGAAATTTACCATTTTATGCTGGTCAAGCAGCTCAGCAAGGTTTGGATAAAGAAACTGCAGTACAACTGTTAACTGGCAACACCGCAAAAATTTTAGGCATAGATGACCTTTATGGTACTTTAGAAAATGGTAAAAGTGCTACCCTATTTATTTCAGAAGGCGATGCACTTGAGATGTCAGGAAATCAATTGACACATGTATTCATTGACGGAAGGTTAGTTTCTCTAGAAACACACCAAACTGAATTATGGAAACGTTACATGGGTAAATACGAAGGAAAATAAAAACCCAATTTGATATATAAAAGAGGCTGTCTACAGATGTAGACAGCCTCTTTTTATGTTTTTTGACTTATTTACTTTTTCGCTAATATAAAACCAAGATATGCCATTGGCATATATGCCACGATTATATCCAAAGCAGTGAACCACATTGGTCCGCCTAGTAATACAATATTTATAGTACCTCCTATCAAGAAAAATAAACCTACTATTAACGCCACGAGCATTTTTCTAGTTGCTGCAATTTTAGCAGCGACAAAGGCGCCTACCAAAGTACCCAAGGCATGAGCTAGAAAAGGAAAAATAAAGTTTTTGGGTTCAAATAAATGCATAGTAGCCTTCAACCCTTCCATTGTTGTTATATCTCCGCCTTCTGGTGGTGGAATAATGGAACCACTTACCATAATAATTAGCATATTTACAACACTACCAACAATTAGTCCGGCTACGACTGCCAAAATATTCTTTACTATCGGATTCATATAGAAAAATTTAATTGGTTATTATCTAGTCCTTATAAATGGTACACTTTCACCCGCTTCGTAAATATCATCTCTTGGTTCTAAGCATATAAAACCATCAGCTTTTGTTAAACTGGTTAAATCTCCAGAACCATTTTCATCAACTGGCACTGCCCAAAGCTTACCATCTTTTACAACTGAACTTACTTGGATAAATCTGGTTAAGGGATGTGCAATTGTTAACGCTACGTTTAGTTTAATATACGATTTATCTAATACAATGCCCCAAGAGGTGTATAGCCATGGTAAAAAATAAAGATAATAATTTGCAAATGTTGAAACGGGGTTTCCTGGGAAAGAGAAAATAACCGTTTGTGATTTTTGGTGGATACCAAACCAAAATGGTTTACCCGGTCTTTGAGCAACTCTATGAAATACGTTCTCAACACTTAAAGACTCCATGACTTCTGGAATAAAATCGAACTTACCTTTAGATACACCACCACTTAACAAAAGCACGTCGTTCTCTACAAGTGCCTTTTGTAATTCACGTTTAATAACTTCCTTATCATCTAATAGATGTAGTGTATTAGCGTTAATTGAAGCATTTAATAAAGCCGCTTCAATAGTTAACATATTTGATTTACGTATTTGATGCGGCTTGGGTAACATATCAACTTCTACTAATTCGTTACCGGTAGCTATTGTACATACTTTTGGATTACCCTTAACCTTCACCAATGCTTTCCCAACCGTAGCCATCACCCCTATTTCTGCAGGTGTAATTTTTGTACCCTTGAAAAGTAGCAATGCACCTTCTTTCTCATCGCTACCTTGATAATGTATATTCTGACCTTTAGTAACTTTCTTATTTAATGTAGCCAATCCGTTTTCAATAGAAATATGCTCATACATGATCACTGTATCACAATTTTCAGGCACAACGGCACCAGTCATTACTTCTAGACAATGACGTTTATTGTTCAAAACTTGTTGTACAACACCAGCAGCAGCCTCGCCTTCAATGACAAAAGAATATTCAGAATTTACTAAATCTGAATATTGCACAGCTATACCATCTTTGGTGGCACGATCAAAAGGCGGAAAGTCTCGATCGGCATAAATATCTTCTGCTAAAATCCTATTAAGACTTTTTAAAAGCGGTACTTGTTCAACCCCTAAATCTAAAGGGTGACTTAAAACTTTTTGAAAAGCTTCTTTAAATGAAATCATAGTTTTAAAGGTAAAACTATTTCAATATATACGCTTTAGAATTGTATAAATAGTAATCGTAAGCTTAAAACAAACCCAGACCATTTACCAACAAAACTCTAATACCGACAACAAACACAAGTAATGCGGTCACCCTTTTTATACCGTTTGCAGATAATTTTTTTAAGCTGATGCGAATACCTAACTGACCACCAAGTAAAACGGCTATGACCAAGCAAATTGTTTCTCGCCATGGTAGTGATAATGAGCCACTGGTTATTAATCCAAACAACCCAGATACTGAATTTACTAAAATAAAGAAACTGGCTAGAGCTGCTATTTTTATGGCTTTATTCCATCTTAAATGATTTAAAATAGGAGCCAAGAAAATTCCCCCACCTATACCTACTAGTCCAGATAAGAATCCGATTCCAGCTCCTAAAACATAACTAATAGCTTTAGGGTACTTCTGTATTTCTTTTTTAGATTTATTCAAATTTAAGGTCTGGACAGCTAAAAACAATGCCGATAAAATAAGTGAACATCCTAAAATGATAAAGAAAACTGTTTCCTTTAACCGGAATGTTGCTCCAATATATGCCAATGGAATACTTATCAAAACAAAAGGTAAGAAGTCCTTTAATTTTGCATGTCCATTTTTAAAATATAGATATGTACTGCCCGATACTACCACTAAGTTACACACTAACGCAATTGATCGAATAACAAAAAAACTACTCAAAAAAAGCGTCAATAAAGCAAGGTAGCTAGAGCCACCACCAAAACCAACAGAAGAATAAAGGGTAGCAATTAAAAAGAACCCAATACACAATAATATAAGTTGCTCAATTGGTATCAACATAGTTTTTCATCTGGTTCATACCTCCCGAAATATTTATAAAATCTTTCCCTGGAAATAATTCTTGTAATTTATTAATCGCTTTTTTACTGCGAACACCAGACTGGCAAATAATGTAAACCGAAGCCTCCATATTAACCTCAGCAGTCCTATTTCCCAATTCAGCTAAAGGAATATGTTTGGATTCTTTTAAATATTGGCTCTTAAATTCCTTATTGGTTCTTACATCAATTAATTCAATAGACTGTGTAGAAAGTAGTAATTGAAGTTCATAAGCATTTATTGATTTTAAAGGAAGCTCACAATCAAATTCATAACTAGAAGCTAAGGTCTTAATTTCATTATTACCTAGCTGCAACTTAAATTTGATTCGTTGTGTACGTTGGGTCAGTGTGTCAAAAAGCAATAAAATGCCCGATAGCACTTCTCCTATTCCTGCAATAATCTTTACAACTTCTAATGCCTGTAGATTACCAATAATACCCGGTAAAATTCCAAGTACACCATTTTCATTACAATTAGGCACCGCGTCTGCTTGTGGCATTGTAGGGAACAAACAACGATATGTTGGTCCGCCTTGATAATTAAACACACTTACTTGACCTTCAAAAGCATGTAATGCCCCATAAACAAATGGCTTATTCTCAATTACACAAGTATCATTAATTAAATATCTAGTAGGGAAATTATCTGTAGCATCAACAATTACATCATATTCTTTAATAATATCAAGAGCATTAGTGACCGTTAAATAGATTTGATATGTTTTTATTTGAGTACTAGAATTTTGACGTAAAAGTTGATTTTTAGCAGCAATTACTTTAGGAGTGCCAACCATATCTTCTGAATACAACACTTGACGATGTAAATTAGATAACGAAACTACATCAGCATCTACGATACCTAAAGTACCCACTCCCATCGCATTTAAGTAGGTTAAAACAGGAACTCCTAATCCGCCAGCACCAATCACAAGCACTTTGGCTTGGCTAAGCTTTTGCTGTCCTTCAATTCCAAAACCGTTTAAAATCGTTTGTCTTTGATAACGTTCTTCGTTCATGGGGCTATTTTTAATAGCGCTTCTTTATATTCTGCCTTAGAATTTGCATTTAGTAGCACTTCCTTATATTCTGGGAACACCAAATTTACATCGGCATTGATCAAAAATTTTCTTGGACAAGAACCATTGCCTGCTTCTAAATAAGCTATAGATTGTTTAAGTGCTTCTGGCTCCCAAATGGCGCAAAGTGGCTCAGGTAATGGGTTATTTGCATCTGCAAACGCACTTGCTATCTTCCCCGTATTTCTAGCAGCGATTAATTCTTGTAGTGCCTTTTTATCCATCAATGGCAAATCGCATGCTAACACTAACCAAGCCGCTTCAGGATGTGCAATATGCGCCGATAACAAGCCATTATATGGACCTCTAAAATCATCCTTATCAATTATAGTATTGAAAGAATTTGGAATCTCTCTCTCTTGATCTTGTCGAATACTAAGAAATGTTTGCTCGCATACTTTGTTCAACAAATGATATAAATGTTCGCGTTGGGGTAGATTATGATAAGTTATTAAACCCTTATCCTCTCCCATCCTCGTGCTTTTACCTCCCGAAAGCACTAATCCGTATAACTTAGCGTTGGAAATCATTCTTTCCTCCTGTTTTTTGTTCTAATTGAATTGCACCAATAACTATATCCTGAGAAAGTGCTTTACACATATCGTAAATGGTTAATGCAGCTATTGAAACGCCAGTTAAAGCTTCCATCTCCACACCTGTTTTCTCATTACACTTGACAGTACATGTAATTTGAAAAGCATCTACACTTGGTTCTATTTCTACATTAATTTTCGAAAGGTTTATTTGGTGACATAAAGGAATTAGTTCTGCCGTTTTCTTCACTCCTTGTATGCCTGCAATAACAGCGGTTTGTACGATACTTCCCTTTTTGCCAACAAAATCTTGATCCGACAAGGATTTAAATACTTCTGAAGGAAACTTAATAGTTCCACTAGCAATGGCAGTGCGAACTGAAGCTACCTTTTGAGAAACATCTACCATAGTAGCATTACCCGATTCATCTATGTGTGATAATTTTTTCTGCATTACCCTCCTATTGAAGTCATTGAATTACTAAATACATCTTTATATTTTTCTTGTGCTTCAAAACCGGTTTTAGCCCTGTTACCAACAGCCTTTAAAATTTGTTCTTTGATATTTTCCTCTACATTATCCTTTCTCATTATATCTCTTAAATTCATACTTGCTTTGGCATATAAGCAAGTAATAACATCACCTGTTGCCGAAATTCGTAACCGGTTACAGCTACCACAAAAAGTTCTACTAAAAGATGGAATTACCCCAAAAGTTCCTTTAAAGCCTGGTATTTTATAATTTATTGAAGTAGATGTCTTTGGTGATTCTAATTTATAATACTCAGGATGTGCATTTCTAATGTGTTCAAGAATGGTCTTAAAATCCCATTTTATAGTTTGGAATTTTTTAGAACCGCCGTTGAAAGGCATTTCTTCAAGAAAACGCACAGACACATTGTAGTGCTTTGTAAGCTCTAACATCGGTATAATATCCTCCGTATTTTGACCTTCTAATGCTATAAAATTAATACGAACATTAAAGCCTTCGGTAATTAAACGAATGATATTGTTATATACAACATCATATTCATTACGTCGTGTAATACGTTCAAAAGTCTCTCGATTAATAGCATCCATACTCACATTGATGTTCTTAATCCCTAATTCCTTCAATTCATCAATATACGGTCCTATAAGTGTTGCATTAGTAGTCATTGAGATATCATCTAGACCTTCTAATTTTGATAAGCTACGCAACAGAACCATAAGGTCTTTACGAACAAAAGGTTCGCCTCCAGTGATTCTTATTTTGTCAATGCCCTGAGCAACTACAATTTCACTCAATTTTACCAACTCATCGATGGTAAACAGTTTGTCATTTTTCGCAAAATTGATGCCTTCCTCAGGCATACAATAATTACAACGCAGATTACAACGATCCGTAACCGCCAACCTCAGGTAATTAATTGCTCTATTATGATTATCTATTAACATTTATTTTATTAAAATTCAAAAATCAAGCTCAGGAACAATGTGCTTTGATTTAATTCTCACCCTTAATCTTTTACATCAGAATTACTACTACCCCAAATTTATGGATGTGCAGAAACCCAAACAGATTTATTTTTAAACTTCTCTTTTTTCCAAATGGGAACAGTTTCCTTCAAGGTATCGATTAAAAACCGACAGGCTTCAAAACAAGCATCTCTATGTGCAGATGATGCTCCTACAATAACAACGGGTTCTTCAACACCTTTTTCACCTACAGCATGTCTTATAAGCACTTTGTTCAAAGACCATTTTGCTAAAGCTTCATCCGCAATTTTACTCATTTCTTTCAGAGCCATGGCTTCGTATGTTTCGAATTCCAACGCTATTACTTCTTCGTTGTTTGTAAACTCACGAACAGCACCAACGAAAACACAAATTCCGCCACTATTAGCGTCGCTTAATTCGGCATACACCTTAGCGGTATCTATAACGTCAACAATCTCTACTACTTTCTTCATTAGCCTCCGCTTACTGGTGGTATTATTGCTATTTCTTCATTACCTTTCAATAGTACACTATCATCAGCATATTCACTATTGACTGCTACCGCCAATGAATTTAATTTTGAAAATTCGGGATAGCTTTCAATAAGTTGTTTCTTTAAAGAAGCAACACTAGTAGGTTGTAATTCATTAGAAAAACTAATTTCAGAACTCCCCACAATATCTTTTGTAATGCCAAAAAAAAGTACATTCATAATCATCTAAAATTAGATAAATTCCAAGTTACTTATAAAAAACAAGGTGCCATAAAAATGGCACCTATTTTAAAATAATTATATGATTTTGAAAATACTTCTACTCTACAATTACTGCATTGTCAGGTTTAGAATAAAAATCCATTGGCATAGCTTCTTTAGATAAACTAGCATTTTCAAAATTTACCGTTTTAGCAGCTCCTTTTAAAACACCTTTTTCAACTTTATGCCATGTTATAGCTTTAGGCAACAATACCTCATCGACCTTTACCCATTCTCCGTAATTTATCCAATTGATTTTTGTTGATGGCTCTCCACTAAAATAAGTCATGGTATACCCTAACCATTTCATCTCATATGTTTTTGCATCATAATGAATATAATATTCATCTGTAGAAGATGCACCTACGCCACTATTATAAGTGATTTTATAACCTGGATACGAAACACCATCATACTCTAATGCGCTAACTTCTTCATATTTAATACCGTCATCCGACAATACAAATGGCATAGCATAGAAGTAAAACATTAAGTTGTGATAGAACTTAGGCTTACCTTCATAATCACCAGTATTATCCAATAACCAAACATCACTACCGTTATAACCAAGTGTATACGCTGGTGTTGAAATTTTCTCTATTCTTTTATGAAGATCAACCGTTTGAATCTCGTTGAATTCGCTATTTGGCATTTCAAAATTCAAGGTTTGGTAGCTTTTCCAAACATTTAATCCTCCGTGAGCTTCAAACACTTTATTTAAATCAGTTGGATATTTATCTAAATTCACCTGTGCAACTACTTCCTTTGCAGCTTCAGTAATTATTTCTTTTTTAGGAGCATCTTTACATGAAAAAACAGCTAAGGCTAAAACTAAAAGGTAAAATTTATTCATAATTTAAATTACTTATTTATTATTTTTTGAAACCGCTTAGTCGAGAAACTATATGAGACTTACTAATTTGACTTATTTTTGCATCACATGCAAGTAACCAAACATATTAGCAGTACCCAAAACTCTTTAATAAAGAAAGTTTTATTATTAAAAGAAAAATCTAGGGAACGTAAAAAAACAGGTCTTTTTGTTCTGGAAGGATTACGTGAATTGCAAATTGCTTATAACGGTTTATATGAGATAGAAACAGTTTTATATTGTGATGACATCATAGATAATTCTGAAAGCAATACTATTTTAAAATCGATTAATGCAGACAAACATATATCTGTAAGTTTAGATGTCTATAAAAAAATAGCCTACCGAGATACCACCGAAGGAGTTATAGCTATAGTAAAAGGTAAAGACCACCAGCTTTCAAGTTTAAGTTTCGACACAAAAAATCCTTTAGTTCTAATTGCCGAAGCGCCAGAAAAACCTGGTAATATCGGAGCATTATTACGAACGGCAGATGCTGCCAATTTAGACGCAGTGCTTATTGCCAACCCAAAAACAGATTTATACAACCCAAATATAATTCGGTCTAGTGTGGGCTGTGTTTTTTCCAGAACTATTAAAATGGGGAGCACAACAGAAATCATTTCCTATTTAAATAAAGAAGGGTTTAATATATTTTGCGCAGCACTTTCTGCTTCTAAAGATTATACTACTGTAGATTTTAAAGAACCAACAGCAATCGTAGTAGGAACCGAGCATTCTGGATTAAGTGAAGAGTGGTTAGATAATGCTACCCAAAACATTATTATACCAATGGAAGGTGAGATAGATTCTATGAACGTTTCGGTATCTGCGGCAATACTTATCTTTGAAGCCAAGCGTCAACGTAAATTAAACAACTAAGACATATACTTTTTTTATTGAAATTTCCGTTTGGAACTACACTATATGGATAAAACACTAGTCTTTTATTGCATTCTTTTTATTCTAATTGGAGAATTCATACTTGCAACGGTAATGAACTACTTAAACGCAAAACGTTTTAAAGACCCAATACCTAAAGACCTTAGCGATGTTTACAATACAGAAGAGTATGTAAAATCGCAAGATTACAAACTAACCAATTATAAGTTCGGCATTTTCACGTCAATATTTTCATTGATACTAATTCTTCTGTTTTTATTTTTTGACGGATTTGCTTGGGTAGATAATATTGCCCAAAGCCAAAGCGAAAACATCATTATACAAGCACTAGTTTTCTTTGGTATTATTATGATTGGAAGCGATATCTTAAACATTCCGTTTTCATATTACCAGACATTTGTAATCGAAGAAAAATTCGGTTTTAATAAAACATCTAAATCCACCTTTTTTGTAGACAAACTAAAGCAATGGACCATGACAGTTGTCGTTGGCGGAAGCATTTTATCATTGGTGATTTGGTTTTTTCAATGGGCAGGAACCAACTTTTGGCTCTACACTTGGGCACTTGTTGCAGTATTTACTTTGTTCATGAATCTATTCTACAGCAAGTTAATTGTACCGTTGTTCAACAAGCAAGAACCTTTAGAAGCCGGCAGTCTAAAAGAAAAAATTGAAAATTACGCAGCCCAAGTAGGATTCGATTTACAAAACATTTTTGTCATAAATGGATCTAAACGCTCTACAAAAGCCAATGCCTATTTTTCAGGATTTGGAAAGGAAAAAAGAGTGACATTATATGACACCTTAATCAATGATTTAGATGAGGAAGAAATTGTTGCAGTTTTAGCCCATGAAATAGGGCACTATAAGAAAAAGCACATCATTTTTAATTTAACAACTTCAATTCTTTTGACAGGACTTATGTTGTTAATTCTATCTTTATTCATCAATAATCCAGAAGTTTCGTTGGCAATCGGTGTAGACAGACCAAGTTTTCATGCTGCCTTAATAGGCTTTGGTATACTATATAGTCCTATTTCAGAAATTACGGGACTATTAATGAATCATTTTTCTAGAAAATTTGAATACCAAGCAGATGACTATGCAAAGAACACTTATGCAGCCTTACCATTGGTAACATCTCTTAAAAAGCTATCAAAAAACAGTCTTAGCAACTTAACTCCGCATCCGGCATATGTTTTCATGCATTATTCCCATCCACCTTTAATCGACCGTATACGTAATTTAAAGGCATAATTTTTGTTGCTCATCATATAAGATTATCTTATTTTTAATCTAGTATGACACAGGCAGCAATAGAAGAGGAAAATAAGCTTATAGCTCACGAGTACAAAGAATTATTGCGTATTAGCTACCAAACCCTAACGGATGAGGATAAGAAACTAATACGTAGTGCTTTTGAGATAGCTGTTGATGCGCATAAAACTCAACGTAGAAAATCTGGAGAAGCCTACATTTTTCATCCTATAGCGGTTGCAAAAATAGTAGCATCAGAAATTGGTTTAGATGCAGTATCCATTGCATCTGCCTTACTACATGATGTCGTTGAAGATACCGAGTATACCTTAGATGACATTGACCGCATGTTCGGTGAAACCGTTGCCCGTATTGTTGACGGACTCACCAAAATATCGCATTTAAAGAAAGACATGAATATCTCCCAACAAGCGGAGAACTTCAGAAAAATGTTATTGACCTTAAATGATGATGTACGTGTAATCATTATTAAAATTGCAGATCGATATCACAACATGCTTACCATGGATTCCATGCCAGAGCACAAGCAAGTGAAAATCGCTTCTGAGACTTTATACATTTATGCGCCTTTAGCACATAGAATAGGTCTTTACAACATTAAATCGGAGCTAGAGGACTTAAGTTTAAAATATACCGAGCCAGAAGTTTACAAGTCTATTAAAGACAAAATAGAAGACAGTAAAGAAGAGCAACAAGCTTATATTGATGCTTTCTCTGGAACCATTGATAATTCTCTTAAAAAAGAAGGGCTCAATTATACTATTAAAGGGAGGATGAAATCTATCTTCTCGATGCGTAAAAAGATGATTGCTCAAAATGTCACTTTTGAGGAAATCTATGACAAGTTCGCTATTCGAATCATCTATAAATCTGATGTACAGAACGAAAAATTTCTTGCATGGAAAATTTACTCCATAGTAACTGATCACTTCACCCCTAACCCAGTTAGATTACGTGATTGGATTTCGTCTCCAAAATCTACTGGATACGAAGCATTACATATTACCGTAATGGGACCTAAAGGAAAATGGGTAGAAGTACAGATTAGAAGTGAACGCATGCACGAAATTGCCGAAAAAGGATATGCAGCGCACTTTAAATATAAACATGGCAACCAAAAAGAACAAGGAATAGAAGTATGGTTGAACAAACTTCAAGAAGCATTAGAAAACGCAAATACCAATGCAGTCGATTTTGTTGAAGAATTTAAGCTCAACCTGTATTCTAAAGAAATATTTGTATTCACCCCTAAAGGAGAATTAAAATCTTTACCAAAAGGTGCTACACCTTTAGATTTTGCCTTTAGCATACATACCGAAGTAGGCATGCGCACAAGAGGTGCTAAAGTGAATGGTAAATTGGTACCATTAAACACAACATTATCTAGTGGAGACCAACTTGAAATTATCACTTCTGATCAAGCAAAACCTAATCAAAACTGGTTAGATTATGCTACCACGGCAAGAGCACGAGCTAAAATTAAATCTGTTTTAAGGGAAGAGAAGAAATCTGTTGCCGAAGATGGAAAAGAAATATTACGAAGAAAACTTAAGTCGCAAAAAATTTCGCTTAATGAAGATTCCATCAATAAAATGGTATCCTTCTTTAAACTTAAAACTAGTTTAGACTTGTTTTACAGAGTAGGCATTGGCTCTATTGACAATACCATGCTCAAAGATTTTGCCTCTTCTTACAGTAACGCATTCATTAGTTTCTTTAAGAACAGAATGCGAAAATCACCTACACAAGAAGATATCAATAAGGATGAAATTACATCTAAATACGATATGCTTGTTTTTGGCAAGGAAGAAGAAAAATTAGAATATAAACTTTCTCTTTGTTGTAATCCCATTCCAGGTGACGAGGTGTTTGGTTTCGTTAGTGTATCTGAAGGAATTAAAGTTCATAAGAAGAATTGTCCCAATGCAATTTCATTACAGTCTAATTATGCCTATCGCATTATTAGCGCCAAATGGATAGATTCTTCGCAACAAGAATACCAAGCGGACATAGTAATGACGGGTATTGACAACCTAGGTCTCGTAAGTGATATTACAGAGGTTATATCTGATATTATGCACGTTAATATGCGTAATTTAAATTTCAGTACCGATGGTGGAACCTTTAAAGGAAAAATTACTGTAGTGGTCAAAAATAAGGCTGTATTAAAAAAGCTAACCGATAATCTCATGAACATCAACGGTATTGATAAAGTTACACGTATTTAGAAAAAGGAAATTAAAATTTAACTGTACCTTTGTGTATTAATAAGTAAATATGTCTTCTGATAAAAATCAAGAAATTGTAAAAAACGTCTTCACTACCTTTTTGGAGGACAAAGGACATAGAAAAACACCTGAGCGCTACGCTATTCTTCAAGAAATCTACGTAAGTGATGAGCATTTTGATATAGAATCACTTTATATTAAAATGAAGAATAAAAATTATCGCGTTAGTAGGGCTACACTTTACAACACAATAGAGCTTCTTTTAGATTGTAAATTGGTTCGCAAGCACCAATTTGGTAAAAATCAGGCTCAATACGAAAAATCATATTTTGATCGCCAACACGATCACGTAATCTTAACCGATACCGGCGAAGTAATGGAATTTTGTGATCCACGTATACAATCCATAAAGCAAACTATAGAAGAAGTTTTTGATATAAAAATCAATACACACTCCCTTTATTTTTATGGGACTAAAAATACTCCTGCAAAAGATGCAGGCAAAAAAGAAATTAAATAGAACTAACCAGTATATAATATTTAGATGGCAGTAGATTTATTGTTAGGCCTACAATGGGGTGACGAAGGAAAAGGGAAAATTGTTGATGTATTAACTCAAGATTACGACATTATTGCTCGTTTTCAAGGTGGACCAAATGCTGGACACACTTTGGAATTCGACGGAATAAAACATGTTCTACACACTATCCCTTCAGGAATTTTTCATGAAAATGCAGTGAACGTAGTTGGTAATGGTGTTGTTATAGACCCAGTTATTTTCCAAAAAGAATTAGATGCTTTGAAGAAATTTAATTTAGATATAAAATCTAAATTATTCATTTCTAGAAAGGCACATTTAATTTTACCTACACATAGATTATTAGATGCCGCTTCGGAAGCATCTAAAGGAAAAGCTAAAATAGGTTCTACGCTAAAAGGTATTGGTCCTACTTATATGGACAAAACCGGTAGAAACGGTATGCGTATTGGAGATCTAGAATTAAGCGATTGGAAAGAAAAATATCGCAGTTTAGCCAATAAGCATGAAGCTATGATTAGTTTCTATGATGTGGACATTCAATATGATCTTGCCGAATTAGAGGCCGATTTCTTTAAAGCTGTAACCGAACTAAAGCAATTAACTTTTATTGACAGTGAAGAATATTTGTACCAAGCTCAAAAAGCAGGTAAAAAAATATTAGCTGAAGGAGCCCAAGGATCTTTATTAGATATTGATTTTGGAACATACCCATTTGTAACCTCATCTAATACAACTGCTGCTGGCGCTTGTACAGGTTTAGGTGTAGCACCAAATCAAATTGGTGATGTAAAAGGAATATTCAAGGCATATACTACTAGAGTTGGTAGCGGTCCTTTCCCTACTGAGCTATTTGATGAAGATGGTGAGACAATGGGACGTGTTGGAAATGAATTCGGCGCTACTACTGGTAGACCAAGACGTTGTGGATGGTTAGATTTAGTTGCTTTAAAATACGCAGTTCGTGTAAATGGAGTAACCGAACTAATGATGATGAAAGGTGATGTACTTAGCGGATTCAAAAAACTTAAAATTTGTACAGCTTATAACTATAAAGGAGAGCAGATAGAGCATTTTCCTTTTAATATTGAAGCAGAAAATGTTACTCCGGTATATTCAGAAATGGATGGTTGGAAAGAAGATTTAACTAAAATGACTTCTGCTGACCAATTACCAAAAGCACTTAATGAGTATATAGCTTTTCTAGAAAAAGAATTAGAAGTGCCAATTAAAATTGTTTCAGTAGGTCCAGACAGAACTCAAACAATTCTAAGGTAGACATTTAGCGACCAGAATAGGTTGTTCAACTTACAGGAATGGCGATATAGGGAAATACCTTTATCGCCATTCTTTTTTTTTGTATTTTCCATACTGTGTAAAATTTACATTTTCACAATTCAACAACAACTTAAATACAAATCAAATAATGAAAAAAACAACCTACACAACTCTTCTTTTATTTCTTGTTTTAGCTACGGCATGTAAAACAGAAAAAAAAGAAAAAGTTGAAGAGCAGGTCGCTAAAGAAAAAAAATCTGAAGGTGAGTGGATTACCTTGTTCGATGGCGAAACTACTAAAGGCTGGCGCGCATACAACGGAAAAGAATTACCTCCTGGATGGATTGCTAAGAACGGTGAACTACAATTTGACACAGAATTAGGAAAAGAACAGGATTACACCGGTGGAACGGACATCATATTTGGTGATGAAGAATTTGATAATTTTGAGCTGTATGTAGAATGGAAATTGCCAAAAGGTGGTAATAGCGGTATTTTTTATCATTTAAAAGAAGGATATGACAGTCCGCCAGAGGTATCTCCAGAATATCAATTAATCGATGATGAAAACTATGCAAGTATTCATGATTTAACCAATTACAATTTAAGCTTAGGATATACTGACAAGCCAGAAGAGCTTAAACCATTACAACAAACTGCTTCTGACTATGCTATGCATGCCGCAGATCCAGAAGGCAAGATATTACACCCAGTAGGTGAATGGAATACTACAAGAATTATTTTTACACCCGAGCAAGTTGAGCACTGGTTAAATGGCAAAAAAGTAGTGTCATTTATTCCATGGGACGAGGCCTGGTACGAAAAAAAGAACTCGGACAAATGGAAGAATAGCGAAGATTATGGTAAGTTTAAAACTGGCTTTATCGGTTTCCAAGACCATTCTAGTCCTATTTGGTTCCGCAACATAAAAATTAAAAAACTTTAACCACCACACCAATGAATAAAAGAGATTTTATAAAAAACGCAGCCGCATTGTCCACATTCGTATTATTACCATCTGGACTTTGGTCATGTAAGAAAGAGGAAAAAGTACTAACTAGACTTCGTACTGCACATATTGGTGTTGGTAACATGGGAGCTGAAGATTTAAAAGCAATTTCATCTCATGCCAAAGTTGATGTAACTGTATTATGTGATGTAGATGCAAATAATTTGGCAGCAGCAAAAGAGCTACATCCAAATGCAAAAACATATACCGATTACAGGGTAATGCTAAAAGAAATGGGCGATGAAATAGATGCTGTTGTAGTTTCTACACCAGATCATACACATGCACCAGCTTCAATGATGGCTATGGAAATGGATAAACCGGTTTATTGTCAAAAACCACTTACCCATTATGTATCTGAAGCTAGAGCAATGAACAAGCTAGCTGCAGAAAAAGGCTTGGTTACCCAAATGGGAATTCAAGTACATTCATTTTACGATTATAAATTAGCCACCTTATTAATACAATCAGGAATCATTGGAAAAGTACATACTGTACGTGCATGGTCTCCTAAAGATTGGGGATATGACGGGACGGAACCTACAGGATCAGATCCAATTCCAGAATCATTAGATTGGAATCTATGGTTGGGAACTTCAGCCGAAAGACCATACAAAGAAGGTTTCTATCACCCTGGAAATTGGAGAAAATTAGTTGACTATGGTTGTGGAACCTTAGGAGATATGGGTGTACATATATTTGATACACCATACAATGCCTTAAATCTACAAGTACCAAAAACCATTAAAAATGAATGTAGAGAACCAAACGGATTCGGTTTTCCGCAGAAAAATGTAGTGACCTATGAATTTCCGCAGACTGAATATACTGCAGAAACTTTAAAATGGGTTTGGTATGACGGTCCTGGTGCCCCAGATGATCATGAAGATTTAATATTACCGGGTGCAAAGAATATGACTTCTACTGAAGATACTTCTAAAGATTCTATGGAAGATAAAATGTCTTTAGATACCAAGACAGCTGGCGAAGGAACATTACCTGACCAAGGAGCAATGTTCATTGGTGAAAAGGGAAGATTATTGCTTCCGCACTTTATGCAACTACCACAGAAAATAGTAGATGGCGAATATGTAGATATTTCTGCAGAAATAGAAGCCGTAGAAAAAGCCAATAATATGGGTACCATAATTCGTAATTATGATACTGAAGGACCTAAACATTACCATCAATTTGTTGATGCATGCTTAGGCACAGATGAAACCACCGCACCTTTTTCATATGCGTCTAGACTAACGGAAACTATTTTGCTAGGAGTTATTGCCGGCAGGTTCCCAAATCAAGTTTTGCATTGGGACAGTGAAAATGCCAAGTTTGCTGAAGAAGAAGCAAATGCTTTTCTGGAGGGTGATTATAGAAATTTCTAAATCATTCTGTAAAATAACAAAAACCACTTTCGAGTGGTTTTTTTATATCTATATTTAAAGGTACCAACCTCAAACAACATACTCAATAATGACAAAAATCTTTACTTTACCATTTAGATTAGCCTTGCTATTCATTAGTATTATACTGATTTATAGTTGTACCGAAAACAAAGAACCGCTAATACAGATAACACCTCATTCTTCTATTGTTTTAATTGGAAATAATTTAGGCTCTAGAATGTTGAATTATGGGAGTCTAGAAACCGAATTACAACTTCGCTACCCTAACGATTCACTTATAATTAGAAATATGTGTGATGGTGTTGACACACCTGGTTTTAGACCGCATTCGGGCCGTGTTTCTCCTTGGGCTTTTCCAGGAGCAGAAAAATTTCAATCAGAACTAGCGCAAAATTCTGGTAGCGAAGGAATTTTTGAAACTCCAGATGAATGGCTAACACGCTTAGAAGCTGATGTCATTTTAGCCTTTTTCGGCTACAATGAATCTTTTGAAGGCGCGGCTGGATTGGATAATTACAAGTTGGAATTGGACGCATTCATAAAGTATTCTCTTAAACAAAAATATAATGGGTCTACCCCTCCACAACTGGTTATTGTTTCACCTATTGCTTTTGAAAACATATCCGACCATGTAGATGTGCCTAATGGTAATTTAGAGAATGAAAATCTCAAATTATATGCAGATGCAATGAGAGCTATATCTGCAAACAATAATGTTCCATTTATAGACGTATACAATCCTTCAAAAAAATGGTTTGAGAGTACTGAAACTGATTTCACTATAGATGGCTCTCAATTAAACAAAGACGGTTATGATAAGCTCGCTGAATTCTTGGCCGATCAACTTACTGGAAATGAAACTATAAAATCAGAAGAAAAAAGAGTCGCGGTAAACGAAGCTGTTAAAGAGAAGAATTTCCATTGGCACAACGATTTTAAAATTCCCAATGGCGTACATGTTTTTGGTAGACGACATGCTCCTTATGGTCCAGACAACTATCCCTTCGAAATAAAGAAAACAAGAGAACTTACTGCTATTAGAGATTCATCTATATGGGCAACTACATTAGGGAATTCATATGATATAAAATCAGCTGATGCACTCACAAGCAAACTACCCCCTGTAGAAACCAATTACAATTTAGGTGATGGTGAAGACATCACTCATTATAAATATGGTAAAGAAGCCATAGAGACCTTAACGGTACCAAAAGGTTATAAAGTAGAATTATTCGCCTCTGAAAAAGAATTTCCAAATCTGGCTAATCCTGCACAGATATCTTTTGATAATAAAGGTAGATTATGGGTCGCTACCCTGCCCTCTTATCCGCATTACAAACCTGGTGACCCAAAGCCAAATGACAAGATTATTATATTAGAAGATACCGACAATGATGGTAAGGCAGATAAAGAAACTGTCTTTGCCGATAAATTACACTTACCTATAGGATTTGAATTTACTCCGGAAGGAGTTTATGTAAGTCAAGGCACCAATTTGAAGCTTTACACTGACACCGATGGCGATGATAGAGCAGATAGAGTAGAGATTGTATTGAGTGGGTTCGATGATCACGATACACACCATGCCATATCTGCATTCTGTGCAGATCCATCAGGTGCATTTTATATGTCTGAAGGAGTTTTTCTACACACCAATGTTGAAACCTCATACGGACCAATCAGAGCTACCAATGGTGGATTTTACAGATACAATCCACAAAGAAAACACTTAGAACGCACGCTGCAGGTTCCTATTCCAAATCCGTGGGGAATAGCCTTTGACGAATGGGGACAAGATTTCTTTTTGCACACCTCAGGTCCAAAAGTAAACTGGATGATGCCAAGCTCGCTAAAACCAATTTACGGCATAGCATCTCCATTAACAGAAGAATTGGTTGAAGAGGCACACCGTGTTAGACCAACTTCAGGAATGGAATTTATATCAAGTAGCCATTTCCCAGATGAGGTACAAGGTGATATGCTATTAGCCAATTCTATCGGGTTCTTAGGTTTAAAACAGCACCAAATGATGGAAAGTGGTACAGGCTACACATCTAAACACAGACAAGATTTAATAACAAGTACCGATCCTAATTTTAGACCTGTTGAAATGGAAATTGCACCAGATGGATCTTTATATGTAGTCGATTGGCACAATGTCTTAATAGGTCATATGCAGCATAATGCCCGTGATCCGTTAAGAGATCACGTTCATGGTAGAATTTATAGAATCACCTACCCTTCTAGACCTTTGGTTGAACCCGCTAAAATTGACGGAGCTTCGATCGCACAATTATTTGAAAATTTAAAATTACCCGAATACAGAACACGTTATAGAACCCGTCGCGAATTACGAGGAAGAAATACCGATAAAGTTCTTAATTATCTAAATACTTGGGTTTCCAACTTAGATAAAAGCGATTCCAATTACGACCACAATCGCTTAGAAGCCTTATGGGTTTCATGGGGATTAAATAAAGTAGATGCACCACTTTTAGAAACCTTATTAAAATCTAAAGATCACAGAGTTCGCGCTGCAGTTGTTAGAGTAATTCGATATATGGGGCATCAATTGAACAACTCTCAAGATTTATTGAAAATTGCCGCAGCAGATAAACATGGCAGAGTTCGTTTAGAAGCTATTACAGCTGCATCATGGCTGCCAAAATCTGAAGGCATGGAAATATTGGAAGTTGCTAGAAAACATCCATTAGACGAATGGATGCAGGACTCCTTTAATTTTGCAGAAACAAGATTAACAGGTAAATTTTTAGAAGAAGCATCAGAGAAAATACTTGCCTCCCATTTAAAAGGCGATGATTTAGAAGTCTTTGCAAAAGGAAAGAAAATTTATGAAACCGAAGGGTATTGCATAACTTGTCACCAAGAAGCAGGTACGGGATTACAAAAAGCCGGCTACCCAACACTTGTGGGGCAAGAATGGGTTCTAGGTGATGAAGAACGGTTAATAAAATTAGCACTGCACGGACTTTACGGGCCAATGAACATAATGGGCAATCACTACGAAGGTCAAGTACCTATGATGGCTTTTAAAGGTCTTTTAAAAGATGATGAAATTGCAGCAGTTCTTACTTATGTTAGAAATTCCTTTGGCAATAAGGCATCAGTAATTCACCCCAATAAAGTAAAAGAGGTCAGAGAGGCAACTAAAGACCGTAACAGTTTTTATACACCAGACGAGTTGTTAGAAGAACATCCAATGAAATAAACAATCATAAAATTGATTATATGAAATTGAAATATATAGCACTACTCTTTTTAAGCATACTAACCGCATGCGGCGAAAAAGGAAAAGAGAAAAAAGAGACCGTTTTAGAAGAAGCTAAGGTTCCACATATTGTATTTGTTACAGGAGAAGAGGAATATCGTTCAGAAGAATCTTTTCCTATGTTAGCCAAGCTTGCAAAAAGAGAATTGGGCGCTAAGGTTACAGTTGTCTATTCAGTAGATAGTCTTGGTTATATTGACCCTAATAGAACAGACCATATTGCAGGGTTGGAAGCATTAGAAACTGCAGATTTAATGGTCGTATTTATGCGTTTTAGAAATCTTCCTAAAAACGAGCGTGATTACATTACTAACTATGTAGAATCTGGCAAACCTATGGTTGGCTTTAGAACTACCTCACATGCTTTTAAATATGATAACGATTCTACATTAGTTGAATATAATAATGCTTGGCCTGCAAAAGTTTTTGGTCAACAATGGATCACTCACCATGGTCATTTTGATGATGGCAAGTATCCTGTAACAAATATATCTATTAAAAAAGGTCAGACAGAGAATCCAATATTAAATGGATTTTCTGAATTTGAAGCATATTCATGGTTATATCATGTAGATGGTGGCGACTGGAAACTACAAGGAGATAGCGAGCCAATTTTAATGGGACATTCAACAAAATCTCAACATGAAATAAATGGTAAGTTAGATGAGTTTTCTTTGGATAACCCTGTAGCATGGACTAAAAGCTATACAGGTACATCAGGTAAAAAGGCTAGAGTTTTCTTTACAACACTCGGACATCCTTATGATTTAAAATTACCGGTAACGCGAAAAATAGCAATGAACGGAATTTATTGGGCCCTAGGAAAAGAAAACAGCATACCAGAAGACGGCGTTAATGTCACTCTAGACGAACCATTTCTACCTAACAATTCAGGATTCGGACAAAAATTTAAAAAGAATCGTAAACCAGAGCCTATACAGTAGTACTTTACTAAATGTATGCTAATAGTATTATGCGCTCTTTTAAAATGTTCTATTTTTGAAAAAAAAGTAGATTGAAAAACTTTTGCGTAACCATCTTGTTATTTTTCACTTTCTCATTATTAGGTATAGCCCAAGAAAAGAATGCTGAAGAAGGACCGAAACAAATTAATATTGTCTACGGTGCCAACTTCACTAAAAATGAGGTAGAATACCCAGGTGCATCTATCTTTAGTAAAGATGACCGCCAAGTACAATTTGAACACCAAGGTGCTGACCTGTGGTGCGATGTTGCCATTTATTATCAATTAGAGAACCGTTTAGAGGCTATTGGAAATGTCATTTTAAAGCAAGGGGATTCCGTAGAAATGACCAGTAAAAAAATCAACTATTTAGGTGATGTAAAATTGGCAAAAGCTTGGGGAAATGTAGTTCTTACAAATTCAGACATGACTTTAAGAACGGACACCCTGCGTTTAGACCGTGAAAAGCAAGAAGCATTTTACCAAGATAATGGCACGGTGGTAGATTCTGCAAATACATTGACGAGTAAAATTGGCAAGTATTTTATGGAACTTAAAAAATATCAATTTTTAGATAGCGTACATGTTCAAAATCCGAAATACACGGTAGACTCTGAGCAATTAGATTATTATACAACATCTAAGAATGCGTACATGTATGGTCCTTCTACCATTAATGGCGAGGCATATAAAATATATTGCGAGAGAGGTTTTTACGACACAAAAATTGAAAGCGGTTACGGAATTAAAAACACCCGAATAGATTACAACAATAGAATTATAGAAGGTGACAGCGTCTATTTTAACAAGGCAAAAGAGTTTGCTTCCGCTACCAATAATATTACCGTTACAGATACCATAAACAACGGAATAATTAGAGCTCATTATGCCGAAGTGTTCAAAGCCAAAGATTCTGTTTTTGCTACTAGAAGAGCCGTTTCTATTTCTGTACAAGAAAAAGATTCATTGTTTGTACATGGTGATACACTAATGGTAACTGGAAAACCAGAAGACAGAGTTTTAAGAGCATTTAGAAATGCTAAATTCTATAAGACAGATTTAAGTGGTAAATGTGATAGTATACATTCTGAGCAGAAAACAGGTATTACGCAATTGATTAGAAATCCAGTTATTTGGAACGGTGCCAATCAAATGACCGGTGATAGCATACACTTAAAATCAAATTTAGAAACTGAAAAATTAGATTCGTTAAAAGTGTTGAAAAATGCTTTCATCATTTCACTTGATAGTGTTAGTATGACCGGCTATAATCAGGCAAAAGGAATTAATTTGTTTGGTAAGTTTATAGAAAATGAGCTTAAACTTATTGACTTGGTTCAGAATACAGAAGTTGTATACTATATGTATAACGATGATGACGAATTAATAGGTATAGACAAAACTGTTTGTAGTAAGATTCGTATTACTATGTCAGATAATGATATAGAAGACCTCTCCTTTTACACAAACCCCGACGGAGATATTTTCCCTGAAAAAGATTTACCGAAAAACAGTAGAATTTTAAAAGGTTTTGTGTGGCGCGGCGATGAACGCATACTAACCAAAGAAGATATTTTTGATGAAGATGATAACAATTTAGAATTAGTTATTATTAATGGAATTGACAACCCTATAGATATTGATGCCGAAGAGTTGCAACGAAGTCAAAACGAATCTGACCCGATAAATAATATTCCTACACAAGGTAAAGCTACAGACCCTAAAACTTCTGTAAAGCCGAAAAAAGTGAAATAGAGATTTCACATGAGCAAAGACTTTTTAAAATACCAAGCACAAACTTCTCCATATCCATTAGGAATGGAGGTATCGCACGCTAGCGGAAGTTATATCTATGATACCAATGGCAATGCACATTTAGATTTTGTAGCAGGTGTGTCCGCATGTACACTTGGTCATTGTCATCCTAAAGTAGTTTCCGCAATAAAAGAACAGGTAGAAAAATATATGCATGTTATGGTGTATGGCGAATATGTCCAATCTCCCGCAACTACGTACACGAAATTATTAGCAGATAATTTACCAGAACCTTTAGAGGTAACTTATTTAGTAAATTCAGGTACAGAAGCTATAGAGGGTGCTTTAAAACTTGCACGGAGATATACAGGACGTTCAGAAATTATCGCAGCAAAATCTGCATATCATGGGAATACCATGGGCAGTTTAAGTCTTATGGATTTTGAAGAACGTAAAAGTGTATTCAGGCCTTTACTCCCAGATATCTATCATATAGAATTTAATAATGAGAAAGATTTAGAAAAAATAACTCACAAAACTGCTTGTGTAATACTTGAAACTATACAAGGGGGCGCTGGTTTTATACTTCCTAAAAATGGTTATTTAAAGAAAGTAAAAGAGCGTTGTAAAGAGATGGGCGCATTGTTAATTCTTGATGAAATACAGCCTGGTTTCGGTAGAACGGGTAAGTTATTCGCTTTTGCACACTTTGATTGTATTCCAGATATATTGGTGATTGGAAAGGGAATGGCATCTGGGTTGCCAGTTGGTGCTTTTACTTCTAGTAAAGAAATAATGCATACGTTAAGTGAAAACCCAAAGATGGGTCATATTACCACGTTTGGTGGAAACCCGGTAATCGCAGCTTCAAGTTTAGCAACCTTAGATGTATTATTAAATTCCTCATTAATTGAGGACACTTTAAAAAAGGAACTGCTTTTTAAGAAGCTATTAAAACATCCGAAGATAAAAGAAATTAGAGGTAGAGGATTAATGTTGGCTCTTATTATGGATTCACCAGAAACAGCCAATAAGTTAGTACTACACGCCAAAGACAAAAATCTAATCTTGTTTTGGTTATTGTTTGAAAATAGGGCTGTTCGTATATCACCACCTTTAACCATAACAGAAAAAGAGATTCAAGAAGGCTGTGAGATTATTTTAGCACTTCTTAATTCTTTGTAAATCAATGTTGTTAACTAATTTGTTAATAATATAGATAGCTATAATGGCTTAACCCCCGTACAAACGCTTACTTTTAAATTATCTAGTAAACCCAAAAAGTTCCTATGGCGTTAGAATCTAACGAGAGACCGGACAAGCCAATAACAAAATTCGAATCAATGTTAAAGACAGATGATGTCTATTTCTTTGATGCCGAAGATTTTGAAGATATTGTACACCATTATTTAAATCATGGTAAAATTTCTTTGGCTAAAAAAGGAATTAAGATTGGTCTGCAACAACACCCCGGTTCTATTGAATTAAAATTGCTTCAAGTTGAAGTCATGGTTTTTGAAAACCAAATGGATAAAGCTGAAGCGCTTTTAGATGAGCTTCAACTTTTAGACAACCACAATGAAGAAATTTATATTCAACGCGCAAATATTTATTCTAAGCTAGACAATCATGAAGGTGCAATAGCACTTCTTCAAAAGGCGTTAAGCATCACCAATAACAGCTTTGATATTTATAGTCTTTTAGGCATGGAGTATTTGTTCATGGACAACTTCAACGATGCCAAAGAAAGCTTCATGAAGTGCGTAGAGTTTGACGAGCAAGATTACTCATCGTTGTACAATGTTATCTATTGCTTTGAGTTTCTTGAAGATTATGAAGGTGCAATTATTTATTTGAACGGGTATTTAGAGAATAATCCTTATTGTGAGGTAGCTTGGCATCAACTAGGTAAACAGTACTACTATAAAGAAATGTACACCGAGGCATTATCTGCTTTTGATTTTGCTATTATCTCAGATGACACATTTATAGGCGCCTATTTTGAAAAAGGAAAAGTTCTTGAAAAATTAGGTCGACATAAAGAGGCTATCGAAAATTACGAGACTACAATTTCTATTGAAGACCCTACATCTCATGCATTTTTAAGAATAGGAAAATGCTACGAAAAGTTGAAGGATACTGAAATGGCAAAATACTATTTCTACCAGACTGTACACGAGGATCCTCAATTAGACAAGGGTTGGTTAGCTATTACAAATCTTTACTACAATAATAAGGATTATGAAAAAGCTGTGTTTTATATTAATAAGGCATTGAATATAGATGGAGAGAATCCGCAATATTGGAAAAAGTGTGCTAAAATTCATATGGCACTTAAAAACTATGACCAAGCCAATTTCGCATTCAAACAAGCAGTAGATTTAGGAAATTACGAATTGGAAACGTGGCTAAATTGGGCTGAGGTTGTGCATATTAATGGTGAACAAGCGGCAGCTGTTGAGATTTTATCTCAAGGAAGAGAATTTTATCCAGAGAGCTTAAAATTACTATACAGATCTGTTGGCTATCTTTTACTTGCAGAAGACCCTATTAACGCACGTATAATGTTGATGGATGCATTGAAAATTGATAAGAAGCAGAAAAAACTACATTTGTTCACAGAAAATTTTCCAAAATACGGCAAGTCTGAATGGACACAAGAAATTGTGAAAAAATACAATAAAACCTCGTAGAAAGGGTTCTACATTTCATGGAGAATAGAAAACTTAAAGATTATACTTTCATATCATTAAAAGGTATGGGAATGGGTATTGCCGAATTGGTTCCTGGAGTATCTGGCGGAACAATAGCCTTTGTAACAGGTATTTATGAAGAATTCATTACTTCTATCAACAATGTAAACCTAACCACCTTAAAAGTACTTAAACAAGAAGGTTTTAAAATGTTTTGGAAGAAATTAAACGGTAATTTTCTTTTGGCTTTGCTCATTGGAATGATGATCAGTATTTTCTCCCTATCCAAAGTAATTGCGTGGTTATTAGAAGATCACCCAATACCAACATGGTCATTCTTTTTTGGACTGGTATTGGCAAGTGTAATATTCGTAGCCAAGTCCATAAAAAAATGGAACATTTTAGCTATATTATTATTCATAATAGGCACAGCAAGTGCATTTTACATAACTACCCTACCCCCATCGGCTAGTTCTGGTAGTTTGCCTTTTATTTTCCTCTCTGGTGCCATAGCAATTTGCGCAATGGTTTTACCAGGTATTTCTGGATCATTTATATTAGTTTTATTAGGATCTTACAAAACAGTTCTAGAAGCCGTAAATGAAAAGGATTTTGGAATTATAGTCACCTTTGCCTTTGGTGCCGCCTTTGGTATTTTAAGTTTTGCTAGAGTTTTGAAATGGATGTTCACCAATTATAAAGACGCTACTCTTGCTGTATTAACTGGTTTTATTCTTGGTTCATTAAATAAAATATGGCCTTGGAAGAATATAATCGAGATTATTCAAATTGGAAAAAAAGAAATTATAATAGACGAAAATATCTCTCCATTCGCTTTTTCTGGAGATAATCAATTAACCTTTGCCATTGTTGCCGCTATCATCGGTTTTTCTCTTATTTTTATATTAGAAAAATCAGCTTCTAAGAAGTAAGCGAAAACATACATGAACCAACCCCGATCCCTTACCGATAAATTTTTCTTGGTCATTAAGGGTCTTTGCATGGGCACAGCCAATAAAGTACCTGGGGTCTCTGGGGGAATAGTTGCCTTTGTTGGTGGTTTTTACGAAGAGTTTATATATTCACTTCAAAAAGTAAATGCTAAAGCTTTTAAGCTCTTAATTAATGGTAGGTTTAAAAGTTTCTACCGTTATATTAATGGCTCTTTTTTAACCCTTCTTATATTTGGTATGCTAGTTAGTTATTTCAGCATATCAAAAGTTTTAGACTATTTTTTAGTTAAACGAGAACTATTTGTTTGGGCTACCTTTTTTGGTATGATTCTAGGCTCAATCTATTACATAGGTAAGGATTTCGATTACTGGAAAAAGAAAACATTTACTGCTGCAATTATTGGCTTAAGTGTTGGGGTCGCAATTAGTTTTCTTAACCCTGCAAAAGAAAACGACAATCTGTTATTCATCTTTTTATGCGGAATGATCAGTGTATCTGGCATGACCCTTCCAGGACTTTCAGGTTCCTTCATTTTAATATTATTAGGAAATTATGTACTACTACTAGTAGATTCGGTAAATGCCCTTTATGATACTTTTTCAGAAGTATTAGTAGGTGATTTCAGCTTCACCTCTAACATCGAGAGACTACATACCCTTAAAATTTTAGCAGTATTTACATTGGGATCAGCTACTGGTCTGGTTACCTTATCGCATTTACTGACCTTTGTATTAAAACATTATAAGCATGTAACAACTGCAATTATACTAGGATTTATAACTGGATCTCTAGGTGTGGTGTGGCCATGGAAGAAAACTATTTTCAAAACCGGATTTGACGGTGAATTGATTTTAGACACTAACGGAAAAAAAATAATAATGAACTACGAACGCTTTCTTCCAGATTTGACCACTGTAGAAAACTGGACAGCGATTTTCTTTATTATAATTGGTATTAGTATTTTGCTACTTTTAGATTGGTATGGAAAAAACAGAAAAACAGAAAGCTAATTTCGGCTTAGTAGGAAAAGATATTTCTTATTCATTTTCAAGAGGATATTTCAAAAAGAAATTTGAAGATATGGGGTTAAATAATCACTCATATCAAAATTTCGATTTGAAAAGTATTTCTGAATTCCCTTCCATCTTAGAAAAGACCTTAGATGTAAAAGGTCTAAATGTAACCATACCATATAAAGAAGAAGTAATTCCCTTTTTAGATAAAATAAATATTGCTGCTAAAAAAATTGGAGCAGTGAACACTATAAAGGTTACTAAAAATGGTTTAATTGGTTTTAATACCGATGCCTATGGTTTTAAAAAATCTATAGAACCTCACCTAAAAAAGCATCATAACAAAGCATTAATATTAGGTACAGGTGGTGCATCAAAAGCCATTGCTTTTGTTCTTGAAGAATTAGACATAGATTTTAGTTTTGTTTCTAGAAGTGGAAAAAATAACGGTTACACCTACCAAGACTTAACCGATGACATCATCATTGACCATACCTTAATAATCAACAGTTCACCTGTTGGCACATTCCCTAATATTGAAGAAAAGCCAGCAATACCGTATACCAAGATTACTAAAGAACATCTTTTGTTCGACCTTATTTACAATCCAGAAGAAACTGCATTTTTAGCAGCCGGAAAAGCAAATGGAGCTACTATTTGTAACGGGCATAAAATGCTAGAATTTCAAGCTGAAAAATCTTGGGAAATCTGGAATCAATAAATAACAGATACAATCCCCATTTTTTAAAGTGAATGTAAATTATAGATTTCAGCTAGCTTAGTCCTTTATAGGGTAACTAAAAAGAACAATCAATTCTTTGCCAGTCTTGGGGTTGTCACTATCTTGTAAGCATATAATTTAGGATTATGTCTGAGGATAAAAAACAAGAACTACCAGAAATTTCAATTGAAGAAAAAACTGTAACAGAAACTACTGAAAACACAGTTGATTCTCCAGAAATTTCAACAAAATTACAGCCAGAAGAATCAACTGACTCAAACGACGCTGCGGTAGAAGCTGATGTCATGGACGAAATTGATGATTCTAATGCTGAAGATGCTGAGGATACCGATACGGAAAAGAGACATGAAATTCCCATGCCAGACTACCATGAAATGAACATGGAGAATTTAGTAGGCGAATTACAACGCTTAGTGAAGAACGAAAAAGTTCAGGCAATAAGAAAACACGTAGACGCTATAAAAGACGAATTCAACCAAAAGTTTGATGAATTTTTAGAAGAAAAGAAGGAAGAGTTCATAGCTAGCGGTGGTAATGAAATAGATTTTAGATATAATTCTGTAGACAAAAGACAGTTTACCGAAGTATATTCTGAGTATAGAGACAAAAGAAATCAACATTACAAAAGCTTAGAAAAAAGTCATAAAGAAAATCTTGAATATAGGTTAGATCTTATTGAACAGTTAAAGGCATTGGTTAACGTTGAAGAGGACATAAATACCACATATAATAATTTTAAGGATATACAGGCAAAATGGCGTCATGCTGGTCCTATACCTCGTGCAGACTATAACAATGTATGGAAAACATACCACCACCACATTGAAATTTTCTATGACTTTTTAAATATCAACAGAGATTTAAGAGACTTAGATTTTAAGCATAATCTAGAGGAAAAAGGCAAAATAGTAGCTAGAGCAGAAGAATTATCTAAAGAACCAGACCTAAATAGAGCATTTAGAGAGTTACAAGTTTTACATAAAATTTGGAAAGAAGACTTAGGTCCCGTAGGTAAAGAGCACAGAGAAGAAATTTGGGGTCGTTTTAGCGCTGCAACCAAAATAATACACGAAAGAAGGCAAGATTATTTTAAAAATCTTGATAAAATAAAAGATGAGAATTTAGAGCGTAAGCATGCTATTATTGCTGAGATAAATACTCTTAGTGAAAATGTATCTAGTAACCATGGTACGCTTCAGCAACAGATTAAAAAATTAGAGGAACTTAGAGAAGCGTTTTTTAAAGCCGGTCAAGTACCCCAAAAAGTAAATTCTAAAACGTGGAATAGTTTCAAAGGAGCTGTACGTGCATTTAATCAAAACAAAAATGCATTCTACAAAAACCTTAAAAAAGACCAACAAGAAAACCTTGATAAGAAAAGAGCTTTATTAGAGATTGCTGTTTCAATAAAGGATAGTGAAGATTTTGATGCTGCAACTTCAGAAATGAAGCGAATTCAAGGACAGTGGAAAAAAATTGGTCACGTACCAAGAAAATACTCCGACAAGTTATGGAAAGAGTTTAAAACAGCTTGCAACCATTATTTTGACAGGTTAAACGCTCTTAAAAATGATGCTTTTAAGGAGGAAGAAGAAAGTTTCAAACAAAAAGAAGATTGTATCGATCGACTTAAAGCATTTGAACTAAGTGGAGATAAAAGCAAAGATTTAGCTTCGATTAAAAAATTCTCTGAAGAATGGAAAACTTATGGTAGAGTTCCCTTTAAAAAGAAGAACATCAATCAGAAATTCGATAAAATTATAGATGCCCTTTATCAAAAATTAGGCATTAGTAAACAAGAATCTGAATTGCTTAAATATGGTAACAAAATTCAACAGCTTACCGGTAATGATAATCAAGAACGTGCTATACAGAATGAGCGATCATTCATTAGAAAAAAGATAGAGGAAAGCAAAGACGAAATTAGACAGCTAGAAAATAACTTACAATTTTTCTCAAATGCTTCTGAGAGTAATCCTTTGGTACAAGACGTTATAAAAAGAGTTAATCAACACAAAGAATCATTGACTGCTTGGAAGGCTAAATTGAAAAAACTAAACATCTTAAAAAACAATTTGGTTAAAGATGAAGAAGAAGGTGAAAATGTTGAAGAACCTAAAATTGAAGAATAGTTTTAAAGATTAAAATGAGGTTCAATAAATAAAATGATTCGGTAAAAAATCGAGTCATTTTATTGAACACACAAGACATATAACAATAGTATACTTTGCATGTTACATATGTAAGAAAATACCTGCTTTTAAAAGATAGATGTTTTAGTCATACCTAATATATGTTGAAGCCAAAAATTCCACAAAACGAACAGCAAAGACTTAAGGCATTAAAAAGCTTTAATGTTCTTGATACTCTAGAAGAGCAAGAATACGATGCTATTACCCGTATCGCCGCAGATATTTGCAATACACCTATCGCACTGGTTTCTTTGATAGATGAAGATAGACAGTGGTTTAAATCTCACCATGGAATAGATGCTTCCGAAACTCCACGAGATTTAGCATTCTGCGCACATGCCGTTAACACACCAGATTCCTTATTATTGGTAAATGACGCCAATAAAGATGAACGCTTCTTTGATAACCCTTTAGTAACCGGTGGTCCGCAAGTACAGTTTTATGCTGGAGCTCCATTAAATACAAAAGAAGGTGAATCTATTGGAACGTTATGCGTAATTGACACAAAACCTAGAGCTGAATTTACAGAAAAACAGCAAGCCAGTTTAAAAGATTTAGCCAATCAGGTAATGGCGCAATTTGAGCTTAGAAGGCAAAATATTCAGCAGAAGCTTATAAACGAAGAATTACGTATTAAGAACAATCAACTAAAACATCTGTCATACCGTTTAGCACATGACATGAAAACTCCACTCTTAGGTATTAGCTCTATTGTTGGGTTTATAAAAGAGGACTATTCAGAATTTTATAAGGAGACAGAAATACCAAATTACTTAGGTATTATAGATAACAGGGTAGAATATATGGAGTCGTTAATTAATGGAATCATTAATTACAATGCTATTACAAATGCAGAGATAAATTTAGAGGATTTTGAAATCTCAAAAGAAATACAAACCATACTTGGACAACAGTCCGAAAGTAGCTTGGTAGAACTACAGTTAGATAATTGCTCTCATACCATAAATCATTCTTTAAATAGCTTTCGCCAAATATTAAGAGACTTAATATCTAACAGTATAAAATTCACCAATAAATCTAATATTGAAATCATAATCTCCTATAAAGAAGATGACGATTTTTATTACTTCACCTATGAAGATAACGGTCCGGGAATACCCGAACGTTATTGGGAGAAGGTTTTTGCTTTATTTGAAAAACTTGGCACTAAAGGTGCCAGTGATACAGGTATTGGTCTAACTACTATTAAAGCATTAATAGATAAACTTGGCGGTGAAATTACCATAGGAAATAGAAAAGACAACAAAGAAGGGGTATATTTCAATTTCACACTTTCCAAGAACCTATCATAATTAGTATTGGACGCATGAAGCTAATAGTACTGATCATTTTAGCTGTTATTAATTTATCACCTAAACCTTCATTTAAGAAACCTGAAGTTTTAAATCGTCAAATAAATAGTACCAAGCAGGATGCATTTTCAGTATTGAATAGGAATTGTAATTTTTGTCATTCAAATAAAAAGGGTCGAACAGTCTTTACCTTGAAAAACATGAACGATTTTGCTAAAGCCATAGAATACCAAGTATTCCTTAAGAAGAAAATGCCAAAAGGGAGAAAAAATAAATTAACCCTTACCGAAGAGAAAATGTTAAGAACTTGGATTGATTCTCTCAATAAGACATAAAAAAAGCCCTCTATTAAATAGAGGGCTTTTTTTTATATAATATAAATTACTTAGCTACATTGACAGCTCTTGTCTCACGTATAACAGTAACTTTTACTTGACCAGGATAAGTCATATCTGTTTGAATTTTCTGTGAAATTTCAAAAGACAACTGTGCTGCTCTATCATCATTTACTTTCTCGCTTTCAACAATTACACGAAGCTCTCTACCTGCTTGAATTGCGTAAGCCTTCTGTACACCACTAAATCCAAAAGCAACCTCTTCAAGGTCTTTTAAACGCTGAATGTAAGAATCTAACACTTGTCTTCTTGCTCCAGGTCTAGCACCACTAATAGCATCACAAACCTGAACTATAGGTGCAATTAACGTTTTCATTTCAATTTCATCGTGGTGCGCACCGATAGCATTACAAACTTCCTCTTTTTCACCAAATTTCTCAGCCCATTGCATTCCTAAGATTGCATGTGGAGTTTCCACTTCATTTTCAGTATTTGGTACTTTACCGATATCATGTAAAAGACCTGCACGTTTAGCTATCTTAGGATTAAGTCCTAATTCAGCAGCCATAACACCACAAAGTTTCGCTACTTCTCTTGAGTGTTGTAAAAGGTTTTGTCCGTAAGAAGAACGGTATTTCATTCTACCAACTGCACGTATTAATTCTGGGTGTAACCCATGAATACCTAAATCTATAACAGTTCGCTTACCAATCTCTACGATTTCCGCTTCAATCTGTTTTTCGGTCTTCTTAACTATTTCTTCAATTCTTGCAGGGTGAATTCTACCGTCGGTAACTAATTTATGAAGTGAAAGTCTAGCAACCTCTCTTCTAACCGAATCAAAACAAGAAAGTATAATAGCTTCTGGTGTATCATCAACAATAATTTCAACACCTGTGGCAGCTTCTAATGCTCTAATATTTCTACCTTCTCTACCAATGATACGTCCTTTTACATCATCAGATTCAATATTAAAAACAGATACACAGTTTTCAACAGCTTCCTCTGTACCAATTCTCTGAATAGTATTGATGATTATTTTACGTGCTTCTTGTTGTGCGGTAAGTTTAGATTCTTCTACCGTTGACTGAATGTATGCCATGGCATCAGACTTCGCAGTTTCCTTTAAGCTCTCTACCAATTGGTTTTTGGCATCATCAGCAGATAATCCAGAAATTACTTCTAATTGTTGAATTTGGCTTTTATGCATTTTATCCAACTCCTCATGACGTTTGTCAAAAAGTTCTTTTTTCTGCTCTACATCTTTCAGCTTACTATCTAACTGAGAGTTCATATTCTTGTTTTTCGCAAGTTCACTACTAACTTGAGACTCTTTATCTCTCGTTCTCTTCTCCGCTTCGTTTATCTTTCTATCTTTACTATTAATGACCTTTTCATGCTCTGCTTTTAGCTCTAAAAACTTCTCTTTCGCTTGTAAAATCTTTTCTTTCTTAACACTCTCTCCTTCTGCATTTGCATCTTTCAGTATGCGTTCAGCGTCTTTCTTTGCATTTATTATGGTCTTAGAGGCTTTCCCTTTTTCCAAAAATTTTGCTATTGCAAAACCGATTGCCAGCCCAACTATTGCGGCAATAATTATCATTGTACTATCCATAGTGTAATTTATTAATAAAAAAAAAGCCCACATTGGAGAAGTTTTGATCAAACTCCGGTAAACAGGTTTAGGGCTAACAGACTGATCAAGGATCCCTATACGAGTAGGGCCTGCTTTTACAATCTAAACTCACCCTTTTTAAAAAAAATAAATGTTGAGTTTGTCAAAAGGTATTACCAATGTGGGCAGTAACTTAATGTTTTTATAAGAACGTTTTTATTTCATAGCTAATTTAGAGCTCACCAATTCTTCAAGCGCTTTTAAACGTTCTTCGGCTTCTTTGGTTCCTTCTGTTTGCTCTATGCCATTTTGCTCAATTTTAGAAGCAAACTGTAAGGCACACATTGCCAATACATCTTGTTTGTCCCTAACTGCATAATTTTGCTCAAATTTCTTAGCCAACTGTTCTATATTCTTGGCTGCTTTACGCAAGCCTTCTTCCTGAGCAGGGTCAATAGTCAATGGGTAGACCCTATCAGCAATAGAAAGTTTTATTTTGAGCTTATCTGACATATTATTATAAACATTACTCCGACAATTGAGCGATACAATGGTCCAACTCTCGTATTAATGTATTTATTTTAAGCTTAGCTTCTGTTTTATTGGTATTACTGCCAAGCATTGAATTTGCAAGTTTGAGAGAATTATATTTTTCTTCCCACTCAGAAACCGTCTTACTAGCGCTTTCTTGTGAAGATTTTATACTCCTTAATTCTTTTTCCAATTCAGCATTAGCATTGTTTAAAACCTCAAGTTTATGCAACAATTTGCTAATTTTATTTTCTAAAGAATCAACGATTTTAATTAACTCGCTCATACATTACAGTCAATGCGATTTACACAAAGTTAACATACATTATATGACTTAGCAATAGTTTTGTGAAATATTCGCAAATCAATAGTTCTTATATAATAATACACTAGGTTAAACGCTTTATAATAACTTTAGCGTGACCAACTTCTTGGAATTGTTATTGATTAATTATTTTCGCAGTATTGCTATGTACCTATGAGAAAAATATCCCTTGGCCTGTTATTATTATTTTGCTTTACTCTTTTTGCACAAGAAGACTACCCTAAAGACGCTTTTGCATCCCCAATGGATATACCCATTATTTTAGCGGGTACTTTTGGCGAACTACGCTCAAATCATTTTCATTCTGGCGTAGATATTAAAACGCAACAGCGAGAAGGTGTACCGGTTAATTCTATTGGCGATGGTACTATTACCAGAATAAAAGTTTCCCTATGGGGTTATGGTAAAGTTCTATATATAGCACATCCAAACGGGTATACATCTGTATATGGGCATCTTCAAAAATTCTCACCTTCTATTGAGGCATACATTAAAAAGCTTCAGTATGACAAAAAATCTTTTGAGCTAGAAGTTTTCCCCGATTATGGTGAGTTAAAGGTTTCCAAAGGTGAGCTTATTGCATATAGTGGTAATACAGGAGGCTCTGCAGGTCCACATTTACATTTTGAGATTAGAAGTAGTATTTCAGAAAAGCCGACCAATCCGTTATTATATGGTATGGATGTTGCCGATGCAACAAATCCTATCCTAGAAAAATTATTCGTGTATCCGTTGACCGAGAAATCTCATGTTAACAATAATTACGAAAGAACACAGGTAAATTTCAGCAAACAAAGTGACGGCACTTTCTTAGCTGACAAGGTTACCGCACTTGGAGAAATTGGCATAGGTTTTATTGGTTTTGACCGACTAGATATGGCTGCGAACAAAAACGGAGTGTATAGTGTTGAACTTAGCGTAAACGGTAAAACATATTCATTATACGACTTTGAGTCATTCTCTTTTGGTGAAACTAGATATATAAATACACTTGTAGATTATGATTATTACGGAAGAAATAGACAGCGCATTCAAAAGAGCTTTAAATCTGCCGGAAACAATCTGAGCATTTATAAAGAATTATATAACAATGGAAAGTTAGATGTAAACGAAGGCTTAAGTTATACCGCTAAATTATTGATTAAAGATTATGCTGGTAACAAAGTTGAATTGAATATTCCAGTTGATGGAGTAAAGAACTTATTGGGCAATAAACAAGAAAAGGAGACTACAGAGAATTATGTTATAGCAAAAAAACCTAACAATTTTGATTTGGACGGCGCTAAGGTATACTTCCCTACCAATACCTTTTATGAAGATTTTTATATTGATTTAAAGAAAGGTAAGGACACAGTAACCATACACAACAACACCGTACCTGCACATAGAAATTTTACAATAACTTTTGACGTCTCTAAATATTCAAAAGAAGTACAAAAACAATTATTTATAGCTCGGTTAGATTCTAAACTTAGACCTAACCATGCAAACACATATAAACGAGGTAATGAATTTACTACTCGTACACGTAACTTGGGCACATATACTCTAGCCCGCGATACTGTTGCTCCAACTATTAGAACAAAAAACTTTAAGGAAAAACAATGGCTTAACAATTATAAATATCTGAGCGTTCAAATAGCAGATGATTTAAGTGGTGTAGACACATATTCTGCAACATTAAATGGCGAATGGATTTTAATGGAGTACGAGCCTAAACGTAATACCTTAACCTATAATTTTGATGATAAGATAGCTGACCAAACGCAATGTGTTCTTAAAGTTACCGTTACAGATAATGTAGGAAATACAAATACCTTAACCACCTCTTTTTATAGAAAATAATATAGTTGAGACTACATAATGTACTAAGCCTTATAATACTGCTGTGCGGCACCTTTGGTTTTGCACAAAATGCTACTATTTCGGGTATAGTATTAGGTAATGAAAAAGAACCTTTACCGAATGTGAATATTACCACAAATGGTTTAGGCACAATAACGGATGCTAACGGTTTCTACCATCTAGAAATAACTTCAGACGAAGAAAACACTATAATCTTCTCTCATATCGCGTACCAAGATGTGATTTTAGAAAAGTTAATATTGACCACGAACGAAACATTTGAGTTCAACCCTATTTTAAAAAGTGAGGTTACACAAATAGACGGGGTTACCGTTTCTGCTACCGGCGAAAAAACTGTAAATGGTATATTAACAATATCCCCTGAAAGTATAAGAAAAATTCCCGGTGCAAATTCTGGGGTTGAAACAATACTAAAGCTTTTGCCAGGTGTATCATCAAATAATGAGCTAAGTACACAATACGCGGTACGTGGTGGCAACTATGATGAGAACTTAGTATATGTAAACGAAATTGAAGTCTATAGACCTTTCTTAATACGTTCTGCACAACAGGAAGGACTAAGTTTTGTAAACAGCGACTTGGTACAGGATGTGAAATTTTCCGCCGGTGGATTTCAAGCTAAATATGGCGATAAATTAGCATCTGTTCTAGATATTAAATACAAGACCCCTACTCTATTTTCATTACGTGCAGATTTAAGTTTTTTAGGTGCTAGTGCCAGTTTAGAAACAGTATCCAAAAACAAAAAATTAAGTTCAGTTTCTGGAATTCGCTATAGAAATAATTCTTTGCTAGTAAATAGCCAACAAACTCAAAGTAATTTCAACCCAGCATTCACAGATATTCAAAGCTATTTAACGTATCATATATCCTCTAAATTCCAACTCAATTTTTTAGGGAACATAGCAGTTAACGATTACAGTAACGAGCCATTAAATAGGCAAACCAATTTTGGAACACTAGATAATCCACAAGCTTTAGTTGTGTATTATGAGGGTCAAGAAACTAACAAATACACTACTGCACTAGGAGCTTTAAAAGGTAGCTACTTTTTAAACGACAAAACAACTTTCAAACTTATTTCATCTATCTACCATACCACCGAAGAAGAATATTCTGATGTAGTTGCGGCATACGAACTTGGCGAAGTGGACAGTAATCTAGGTAGTAATACTGCTGGCGAGGTATTAACATCTCGTGGCATCGGCTCACAATTTAACCGTACAAGAAATGATTTAGATGCGCTTATTTTCAATCTAGAACATAAAGGAACCCATGTTATAAACAGTTCTGTTTTAGAATGGGGAGCAAAATATACTCATGAAGATATTAGAGATCAATTACGGGAATCTGAATTTATAGACTCTGCCGGATTCTCTATAAGACCGCCAAGGTCTGAATTCATCAATAACCAACCTTCAGAACCGTTTAATGCACCTTTAGTTGCCTATAACGGGGTAAATGCTTTAAATTTTGTAAAAACAAATAGATTTTCGGGCTACGCTCAAATAGGAACACACAAAACATGGAACAACGCTGATGTGTATTATAATGTAGGCGTACGTGCTCATCATTGGACAGTTAGCGGAACTGACGTAGAAAAAGTATCGCAAACTGTATTTAGCCCAAGAGCACAATTTGCAATAAAACCAGAGTGGGAGAAAGATATGTTATTTAGAATATCTACAGGATTATATCACCAACCTCCATTTTATAGAGAATTAAGAGATAGTACTGGCACGATACGACCTAATGTAAAAGCACAAAAATCATTTCATGTTGTTGCCGGTAACGAGTACAGCTTCTTATTATGGAACCGTCCGTTCACGCTAATTAGTGAAGCTTATTACAAAAAATCGAATAATGTAAATCCTTATACCCTAGAAGATGTTAGAATACGTTATGCCGCGAATAATACTACAGAAGCTTATGTATATGGCGCAGAAGTTAGAATGAACGGTGCTTTTGTACCTGGCACAGAATCTTGGGTAAGTCTTGGTTATTTAAAAACAGAAGAGAACAGAGATAATAAAGGGTATATACCTAGACCTACAGATCAGAGAATAAAATTCGCCATACTTTTTCAAGATTATATACCAACAATACCAGATTTGAAAATGTATTTAAATTTGGTTTATCAAACAGGTGTACCCGGTGGATCTCCCAGTTATGCTGATCCATACATTTTTCAGAATAGATTAAGAGATTATAAACGTGCTGATTTAGGAATTTCCTATATTTTTGCAAACAAGGACAAACAATATCCAAAAACACATTGGCTTCACAATTTTAAAGAATTGAGTTTAGGTTTTGAAATATTCAATTTATTCAATAATCAAAATTCAATTACCAATACATGGGTAAGGGATGCGGACAGTAAGAATGAGTATGCTGTACCAAATTACCTTACATCAAGAGTATTAAATTTAAGATTAGGAATTCGCTTATAAACAACACAGATGAAAAGAATACTTTTCTTAATTACACTAATTTCTTCCTTTGCCGTCGTAGCCCAGAAAAACATTTACGAAAGCCCAAGCTTTGACGTATTAAGCGCAGACCATAATGTACTAGCTATAATCCCTTTTTTAACTAATTTAGATCTCAACGAAAAAGTATCTAAATCTGAACAAAAAAGACTAGAAGAAAATGAAGGTTACGCCGTACAAAACGCTTTAGAAACTTATTTTTCTAAGCGCAGCAAAAAGAAAAATTTGCCTGTTACTTTTCAAAATATTGAAAATACTGCTGCCATTTTAGCAAAGAAAAATATCAGCTATGAAAACATTGATGTTTACACTACCAAAGAATTAAGTGAAATACTGGGTGTAGATGGTATTATAAGTGGCACTTTAGATTTAAATATTTTATTATCTAATGGTGTACCTACAGAATTTAGTTTTACAGACTATTTCTCTGGTGGCGCAAATTATGGTAGAATAGGAATTAAAATAAGTGATGGCGATTCTGGTAAACTTCTTTGGAAATACGAAAAGGAAATAAATAAGAAGACTGGTAAAAATACTACCGACCTTATTGACCGAATGATGAAATTAGCCATTAGAAAATTTCCTTACGAAAGAGAACGTAAACGCGATCGTAACAAAAGTTAATTAGGCTTCTATAATATCTTTTAATACTCCTATAGTATAATCAATATCTTCTTTTGTATTATATGTTGAGAATGAAAAACGAACCGATGGTTTTTTCATATCCTCGGCAGATAGCACTTGTGTAAGTACGTGAGAACCCGCATCACTACCAGATTGACATGCACTGCCTTTAGAACAGGCAATTCCTTTCATATCTAGATTAAACAAAAGTAGCATAGCTTTATCTTCTGTAATAGGAAGACATACATTTACTAAAGTATAAGTACTTTTATCCATATCACCAGAATGACCATTGAATTTAGCATCGGGTATAGTTGACTTTACTTGCGCTATAAAGTAAGATTTAAGTCCTTCAACGTATTTTTTTTCAGCCTCTAAGTTCTCATAAGCATGTATAAAAGCTTCTTCTAAACCAACAATATTATGGAATGATTCTGTTCCAGCTCTTAGTCCACGTTCTTGTGAACCACCAGAAATCATACAGCTTAATCCCGAATTTTTACGAATAAAGGCAAAACCAACACCTTTAGGGCCGTGAAATTTATGAGCCGCAGCAGCTAAAAAATCAATAGGGAAAGCTTTTACATCCCAATTGTAATGACCTAATGATTGAACAGTATCTGAATGAACCAGTGCTCCGTACCTTTTTGATAAAAGAGTAATTTCTTCTAAATCAATTTTATTCCCTATTTCATTATTAACGTGCATTAAGCTGACCAATTTTTTAGAATCATCTTTTTGCAAAAGTGTTTCTAAATGTGCCACATCTGGATTACCATATTCATCCAAATCAACATATAGTAATTGAATTGCAGCTTTTTGCTCCAATTCTTCAACAGTATGCAAAACCGCATGGTGTTCAATTCTAGAAGTAATAATAGTCTTTACACCTAAATCACGTACAGCACATCTAATAATCATATTATCTGCCTCGGTGCCTCCAGAAGTAAAAATAATTTCTGACGGTTGCGCATTAATATATTTAGCGATTGTTTTACGCGCACTCTCAATAGCAGTCTTTGCCGTTCTCCCAAAACTATGGGTAGAAGAAGGGTTTCCATAAGTAGCTAAAGCATCTTGCATTTTAGCAATTACATTAGGGTGAACTTGTGTAGTGGCGGCATTATCTAAATATACATGTTTCATATTACCATACTCTAAAAATAAATAAAGAACAAAAATAGTTAATTAACCCATAAATGACCGTGATGCTACAGACAGATTTCCAAATTTTAAATTAAATTTGAATTATGAAAAAATACCTTTTAATTGGTTGTTCAATTTTACTCTTTGGATGTAATGATGGTGACTTACAAATAGAAACCGTAGATTTTGATAGTATAGAAACCGTTCAAAGTTGCGATACAGTGTCTGCCTCAACCGAAAATGTATTGTTTAAAATAAATGGTGATGAAGCTTTAATAGTAACATTACCTAGTGGGCTTTTAAAAAATGAAGTTAGTACTACAGAATTAACCAGTGCTGTGCCTGGTAGCTCCCAAGTAAACTACCGTATATTTTCTGAGACCGTAACCAGTGCTTATTTCTGTGATTCGCCACCACCACTAACGCCAACAGTTTTAGAAGAAATTGAAGCAGAAGGCGGAAGCATTATTATCACCACTACTACAGAAGATAGTATAACATACACCCATACTATTCAACTAAGTGGAATTACATTTTTAAATGAAAACGGAAGTAGAATTACCGATTTGCAAGTAAGTGAATTTGGTACCGTAACTACTACAGCCAGCTAATTTAAAAATTTTGAAAGACATAAACCTCTGTTGCCCCTAGCCCGTATTTTTGGTAGTCCGCATCATAGTACTTAACATTGTCGTACTTTCTAAAGAGATAACCCAATTCTTCTTTCAATACCCCCTCACCTACACCATGTATAAAGACAATTTTCTGGATTCTCTTACTAATGGCAAAATCTAATTGTCGTTTTGCTGTATCTAACTGTAAATTCAACATATCAAATTTACTTATCGCTTTTGGGTTTTTTACCAATTGATTGATGTGTAAATCAACCTCCATTTTAGGTGCAGTACGTTCTTTTGTTCTTAAAACTGTGGTTTTTCTTCTTTTAGGAATTTCCTTTTCTTTTTTGATTTTGGCAATTTCATAATTGGAAACACGAATATCATCAGAAATTAAAACCAGCTCCTTAAAATCAAAAGTTAACGGAAAACCATCATCACTTAAAATGGTAACATTGCGATCATTAATAGACTCAACCACGCCTTTTATGACATCGTCAATTGTTTCTACGGTATCGCCAATCTTAAAATGAGACATGTTTTTGTTTTGAATACACAAAAATAATGGTAATTTTCGGACTATTAATTTATTTAAAGATGCGCCTTAAGGCATTAATTATTTTTCTGGGATTAGAAAGTTTTATGCTACCCTGTTTCACAAAACAGTTATTAGGCGTTGATTGCCCCGGCTGTGGGTTGCAACGATCGTTGTTGTTTTTGATAAAAGGCGAATTTATTTCTGCATTTTTAATGTACCCAGCTATATACCCTATGTTACTGCTTTTCGGTTTTTTAGGGCTTAATAAAATTTATTCCTTTAAACATTCAAATACAATTACGATTACGCTTATGGTAAGTACCGTAGGTTTTATATTGACCAATTATATTTTAAAATTTATTTAACTAAACCTTTAAATTATGGAACAACAAAAATTACCCAACGTAACCTTAGCTTTAGTACTTGCTATTTTAGGATTTGTATGCTGCTGTCTAGGTGGTCTACCAGGAATTATCTTAGGTGGTATAGCTTTATTCTTAACATCTAAAGATGAAAAGACTTACCAAGCAAATCCTCAAGATTATTCTAACTATAGCACCTTAAAAACAACTAAAACTGTTTCTATTATAGTATTAGTAATTGGTGTGCTTTATTTAGCATATTCTATATACGGAGTTATGAGTATTGGTGGATGGGATGCTTACATGGAGCAAGTTCAAATGATGTCTGAACAATTCTCACAATAATTAAATGAACAATTCTCAGTACGAACAAATACCAGGTTCTAGTAACGCATTAACCTTTGGAATTTTATCCATTGTATTAACCATTTTCTGTTGTGGTCCTTTTGGAGCCATATTCAGCATTATTGGTTTAAGCAGTGCGAAGAAGGCAAAAAGGTTTTATGAAAACAACCCTGGTAATTATAGAGGATATGAAAATATAAATACTGGTAGGATTTTATCTTACATTGGTCTTGCAATAGCTATTATCCTTTTAATACTTTCTATAGTCTACTTCGGTTTAATAATAGCAGTACTTGCTTCAGCCGATTTTCAATAGAAATAAAATTACAATCAAAAAAAATCCCCGACTTACATCGGGGATTTTTTATTTCTATTTTTTAAACTCTTTCAGTGTTTTAATAATAATCGAAACACAATCTAGTAGTTCCTCTTTAGTCATTACCAAAGGCGGTGCAAAACGAATTATATTACCATGAGTTGGTTTCGCTAACAACCCATTTTCCTTTAATGCCATACATATATCCCAAGCTGTACTACTTTCTTCTGTATCATTAATTAGTATCGCATTCAAGAGACCTTTACCGCGTACACTATTTACCAAATCGCTAGTTTCAATAAACTTGGTTAGTTCTGCTCTAAAAAGCTCTCCTAATACAAAAGCATTCTCTGCTAATTTTTCATCTTTAACAACCTCAAGAGCCGCCATACCTACAGCAGCAGCAATAGGGTTTCCACCAAACGTACTACCGTGATTTCCTGGTCTAATAACACTCATTATAGAGTCATTAGCCAAAACAGCAGAAACCGGGTAGGCACCACCAGACAAAGCTTTACCTAAAATTAAAATATCTGGTTTAATTTCTGGAGTCCCACTACAATGCTTATCAGAACAAGAGCAATTACCACAAGTAGCTAATAAACGACCTGTTCTAGCAATACCTGTTTGTACTTCGTCAGCAATGAACAGTACATTATACTTTTCACATAATGCTTTTGCTCCGCTTAAATACCCTTCAGATGGCACATAAACACCTGCTTCACCTTGTATAGGCTCAACTAAGAAACCTGCAACATTTGAATTTGATTTTAATACTTCTTCTAAAGCATTTAAATTATCGTATTCTATTTTAATGAATCCGTCAGTATACGGTCCAAAATTTTTACGGGCAACAGGATCGTTAGAGAAAGAAATTATAGTTGTAGTACGACCGTGAAAATTATTTTCACAAACGACAATCTCTGCGCTATTTTCAGCTATTCCTTTCTTTTCATAAGCCCACTTTCTACAAATTTTCAATGCAGTTTCTACAGCCTCTGCACCAGTATTCATTGGCAAAAGTTTATCGAAATGAAAAGTTTCAGTAGCATACTTCTCGTACTTGCCCAGCATATCATTATAAAATGCTCTAGACGTCAATGACAAGGTTTTTGCTTGTTCAGTCATTGCATCTACAATTTTTGGATGACAATGACCTTGGTTTACTGCAGAATATGCAGAAAGAAAATCATAATATTTTTTTCCTTCAACGTCCCATACAAATACACCTTCACCTTTACTTAATACTACAGGTAGTGGGTGATAATTGTGGGCTCCGTGTTTTTCTTCTAATGCGATAGCATCCTTAGAAGAGATGTTTTCTAAAATTGACATGGTAAAAATTACTTTAAATAAAACTTTAGCAATTCCTTCTATACCTTTTTCCTTTCGAAGAGTCGAAAATTCAGCGTGGGAGAGAAATCATCCTTGTGGAATTACAAACTTAACAAATATTTTTTTTGAATCACTATAAAATCACAAATTACCTATGAAGTACCGTAAAATTTGACCTTTTACATAAAATTGCGTTCTACTAAATACAACCAATTTATTATATAAAAAGAACATTATGAATTATTTATAGAACATGATGGCTAGCCTTTCAAATTCAGTTAGCGGCTTTTTTCCCGAGTACGATCGGTGCAATATTGATACTGCTTATTGGATGGTTCATTGCAGGATTTTTAAAAAGACTAATCAGCAAATTTATTAAAAGAACAAAAGTTGATAGTAAACTGGGCTCGGGCAAAATTGAACTCTCCTCTTTCTCTGGCAAGCTTGTTTATTTTTTCATTATGATATTTGTCTTCATGCTAGCCTTAGAAAAACTGGGCATTACAAGTGTTCTAGATCCTGTAAAAAATCCAATTAATGGATTTAAAGGTTACATACCTAATATTGTAGGTACTGGCTGAGTAGCCATATCGGCTATATGCTAGCTACTATTGTTTCTGAGCTAGTTGGACTCTCTGGGGAAACAATACAGAGTTTTGTACCTAAATTAAAACTACCAGAAAATTTAAATTTAGTCAACATACTTAAAAAGGTAGTTTTTATTTTCATATTTATACCGTTCTTGATTATTGTTTTGAATATATTGAATATGGATGCTATTTCGGTACCGACAACTCATATTCTAGAACAATTTTTCAATACTATTCCTAAAATTATAGTAACTGTTCTTATAGTTTTAATCTTTGTAATTGAAGGTGAATTTGTTTCAGGATTAGTTATCGACTTATTAGAAAGTTTAAACTTAGAGGGTATAATCACTAGAATGAATTTAGGTAACATTTCTCCTAATGCGAACCTACCAAAATTGATAGGCAATATTGTCTATTTCTTCATTGTCCTTTTTGGAATTACTACGGCTTTAGAAAAATTAGAATTCCAAAAGCTAACAAAAGTACTTGACACATTAGTAGGTTTTTCTGGTAATATTCTTTTCGTATTGATGATATTAATTATAGGGAATTGGATTGCATCTACTGCTCATAAAACAATGGCTATAAATGAAAACAATTTTTTTGTTGCATCAATTGTAAGAATGTGCATTTTAGTGATATTCTAAGCTATGGGACTTAAAACAATGGGTATTGGAGATAACATTATAAACATGGCATTTGGTATTACCTTAGGTACAATTGCCATCACCATTGCGCTTTCTTTTAGTCTTGGTGGTAGAGAAGCTGCAGGAAAACAGATGGAAAGAATTTTAAATAAATTCAATAAAAGTAAATAGTAAAAAAAATACAATTGTTTTTATATTGAAAGTCAAGGGACCCTGTTTAAGGTTCCTTGACTTTTTTATTATTATTATAGCAAATAATAACCTCTCGCCAAGCAAACTAAGAATAACCTAAGCCATATTTAACTAAAATAAATAGTTCCTAGTACGTGTATTAGTTGTAATAAATGCAAACGGATGCTTACTTTTGCGCTATGCGAAAAAAGACAAAGCGACTGGTTTTTGAAAACGTTACTGTAACAGATGCAGCAGCAAAAGGTAAAACTATAGGTAAAGCACCTGACGGAAGAGTTATCTTTTTAACCAACACCGTACCAGGCGATGTGGTCGATGTACAAACGACCAAAAAACGTAAAGCATATTTTGAGGGTATCGCAACAAATTTCCATTCCCTTTCAGATAAGCGTGTAGAACCTGTTTGTCAACATTTTAATGTATGTGGCGGTTGCAAATGGCAAGATATGGGCTATGAGCACCAATTGTTTTACAAACAAAAAGAAGTAGAGAATAATTTAAAAAGGATAGGTCATTTAGATTTACCAGAACTAATCCCTATTCTTGGTTCTGAAAAGCAATATTTCTATAGAAATAAAATGGAATTTTCATTTTCAGATAGTCGCTGGCTAACCCTAGATGAAATACAGTCTGACAATCAAATAGAAGATAAGAATGCACTAGGATTTCATATTCCTGGAATGTGGGATAAAATTTTAGACATAGAAAAATGTCACTTACAAAAAGACCCATCGAATGCTATTCGTCTAGAGACTAAAAAATTTGCTACTGCAAACGGATTAACATTTTTTAATCCAAGAAATCAGTACGGTATGTTACGCACCTTAATGATCCGTACCACATCTACTGGTGAGATTATGGTTTTAGTTCAGTTTTTTGAAAATGACAAAGAAAAAAGGGAATTACTTCTCAGTCATCTTTCAACAACATTTCCAGAAATTACATCTCTATTATATGTAATTAACCCAAAACAGAATGATACAATATATGATCAAGAAATCATATGTTTTGCTGGTAGAGATCATATTTTTGAGGAAATGGAAGGATTGAAATTTAAAATCAATGCAAAATCATTTTACCAAACTAATTCTGAACAAGCTTACGAATTATATAAAATAACTAGAAATTTTGCCGATTTAAAAGGTGATGAGTTGGTGTATGACCTTTACACAGGTACTGGTACTATTGCACAATTTGTTTCAAAAAAAGCCAAAAAAGTAGTCGGTATAGAATCTGTTCCTGAAGCTATTTTAGATGCAAAAGCAAATGCGCTTCGTAATAATATCGAGAACGTAGATTTCTTTGTTGGCGATATGAAAAATGTATTCAACGAACAATTTATTGCTCAAAATGGTGTGCCAGATGTAATTATCACTGATCCTCCACGCGATGGCATGCATAAAGACGTTGTTCAACAAATACTAAACATCGCTCCTAAAAAAGTAGTTTATGTTAGCTGTAATAGCGCGACGCAGGCTAGAGATTTAGAATTAATGAAAGAGATGTATACAATTACCAAAGTTCAGCCGGTAGACATGTTTCCACAGACCCATCACGTAGAAAATGTTGTACTTTTAGAAAAGAAAGTTTAAAATGAGAAGATTTCAAATCGGATTATTGATTTTCCTAGGTATTATCTTCGCATCATCATGTGAGAAAGATGATATCTGCGTTGAGGGTGATACACCTCTTTTGGTTATAGAATTTTACGATGTTACAGATACGTCTGCTTTAAAAGAAGTAACGACTTTAAGAGTTGTAGGAGTTGGACAAAATGTTACTGTAAATACCGTAACGGATAGAAGCACAGTAAGTACTATTTCTATTCCTTTGAAAACAGACGAGGATTCTACAAGTTTTATATTAATCAGTGATTCTGCTAAAAATGAAGATGGCACAGAAACTGGAAATGTTGATACTATTACTTTTTACTATAACCGTTTAGAAGATTTTCTATCTCGAGGATGCGGTTTTGTTGTCAATTATGATGAACTTCAAGGAAGTCTTACTGCCGATGATAATAACTGGATTCAAGATATTGAAATAACACAATCCCTAGTCACAAACTCAGATTCTACACATGTCAAGATTTTTCATTAATCTTTTATTTCTACTTTGTTCTTGTTTGGTATTTAGTCAAAACAAGCCCATAGATTTAAACCCTAAAGATACGGTAGAGCACAAACAGTCTTATGGTCTTGGATTAGGTATAGATTTAAGTAGGATCATAACAGGGGCTTTAGATGATAATTACAAAGGTTTTGAAATTGTTGCCGATTACAGGTTAAATCAAAATTTGTATCTCGCTGCCGAACTTGGAAACGAAGAAAAAACAAGACAAGAAGACCTTTACAATTTTACCACTTCTGGGAATTATTTAAAAATAGGTGTAAACAAAAATACATATGCTAACTGGTACGGGGAGCATAATTTAATTTACATAGGCGGTAGATTAGCATTTAGCACCTTTGAAAATACCCTAAATAATTATCAATATTTCAATACCAATAGATATTGGAACGCAGAGAATTTTTCAAATGGATCTGACATACCTGAAAAATTTTCTGGTCTTTCTGCCACGTGGATAGAAGCTGTTTTTGGAACGAAAATAGAAATAATTTCAAATTTATATATGGGAGCCAGTATACGTCTAGGTCTTATTTTAAGCCAAAAAGATGACGAGCGCTTCCCTAACCTCTGGGTACCAGGCTTTAATAAAGTAACTTGGGATAGTAATTTTGGGGTTGGATATAATTATAGCATCTCTTATTTCTTGCCTCTTTATAAAAAGAAAAATAAAGTCAAGAAAAAAATTGAAGAATCGTTACCTCCACAAGACCCACCAAAGCCAAAAGAGCGTTTATAATATCTTAAACCCTTTTATAAAAATCCATTTCATTACAATCTTCTCTACTCCCTCAATTTTAGTAATGGCAAATTTTGGAGCTAAAAAAGAAGCCGCAATAGCTGAAATTACCGCTAAATAAAAAGAGTCTATTGTTAGCGTTAAATGTAATATAAAACGAAATAACACGAAGAGACCAGCGAAACCTAAGAAATTATAAATTAGAACTTTATGTTTAGGTTTCATTCTTCATTACCTTTTTGATACTTCGCTTTTTTGCTACCCTCGTACATCTCATATTTTACCAAACGAGATTCTAAATGACTATTAAAAACTTTTATCTTACGAGAAGGTCGTAATCCAACAAACTTTAGAGCAGGTAGATTACTAGTAATAAACCAAGCATTGGTTCCTGGATACCCTTGTTTTAAAGTGTCTCCAATAGCACTATAGAAGTTTTCCATATCTATATCTAATCGTTCACCATATGGTGGATTAAAGCACATATGCAGCGTTCCTTTTGTTTGTTTATCAGTTTTGAAAAAATCCTTTCGTTCAACAGTTATATAATCCGTTAGGTTGGCATTTTCAATATTGTCTTGGGCTTTTCTCACTGCAGAAGGCGCTTTATCATAACCAATAATCTTATGATGGAATTCTCTGGTCTTCTTTAAGCTAGAATCGATGATTTTTTCAAATAGTTCTGCATCGAAATCTGTCCATTTTTCAAAAGCAAAACCTTTTCTATTAATGTTTGCCGGTATATTACAAGCAATCATTGCAGCCTCTGTTAACATTGTTCCACTACCACACATTGGGTCCAAAAAATCGCTTTGTCCATCCCAACCACTCAATAAAAGCAATCCCGAGGCTAAGACTTCATTAATAGGCGCAATATTTGTTGCTGTACGATATCCCCTTTTGTGTAATGAATTACCAGAACTATCTAAAGAAACATTACAATCATTGTTATGAATATGAATGTTTATTCGTAAATCTGGATCCTTTACATCAACATCTGGTCTAGTACCATCAGTATCTCTAAATTTATCTACTATCGCATCTTTAGTTTTTTGAGAAATATATAATGAATGGGTAAACTGTTCAGAATTTACCGTGGCATCAATAGCAAATGTTTCACTGACAGAAAGATATTCTGTCCATTCCATTGCATATATCTTTTTATATAAATCATTTTCATCTCTAACACGAAATGAATGAATAGGTTTAATAATTTTTATAGCAGTTCTTAAACATAGATTTGCTTTGTACATGAAGCCCATATCCCCTTCAAAAGATACATTTCTAACTCCTTCAACAACATTACTTGCACCAAGATTCCTAAGTTCTTTTGAAAGAAGTTCTTCAAAACCAAATAAGGTCTTAGCGACCATTTTAAAATTATTACTCATATCCATCTTTTCTCGTACCGCAAAAATACGCTAATTTTAACGCCAGTTTAATTTATGTCCAATTTCCTTTTTCAAAAGCATAACTAGCATATAAATGATTTATATTTTACCAATTCTTGGAGTGCTCATTAGTTTTCTTTTTGTTGTTGTTGCTAAACCTCAAAAAAATGAATCTTTTAAACTCCTATTAGCATTTAGTGGTGCTTTTTTATTAGCCTTGACCATATTTGAAATGCTACCAGAAGTCTATTTAAATATAGACCCTAAGACCATAGGCGTTTTTATAATGCTAGGAATATTATTTCAAATATTTTTAGAATTTTTCTCTAAAGGTGCAGAACACGGTCATGTACATATGTCAAAAGAGAACAATACTTTTCCTTGGTTATTATTTATAAGTCTTTGTATACATTCCCTATTAGAGGGCTTACCTATTGGAACTAATGACACCATAATATATGGTATTCTAATACATAAGATTCCTATTGCCATTATACTAAGCATATTCTTATTAGGTTCTAATATTAAGCCTATTCATGCTGGTATGTTTATGATATTATTCTCTTTAATGACCCCACTAGGTACTTATTTAGCACATACAATAAACCTATTATCTACCTACAGTGATTATTTAAATGCTTTATTGATAGGAATATTTCTACATATATCTACTGTAATATTATTTGAAAGTTCTGAAGGTCATAAATTTAATCTGAGAAAATTATTAGTGATTATATTTGGTATAACAATAGCTTATTTTTTGTAAATGTTCAGTAAAGAAGACTCTAGAAAATTACGAGAAGACTTTTGGATTTCCTTTGGCAAATCATTTCCGAATAAATGGACTTTGTACAAAACTAAAGTAAAGGGTCTTTCCTTTAAATTTCATTTTGGCTTAAAGACTGCCATGGTCTCCATTGATGTTGATACTGACTTTGACCAACGTATAAAAGTCTGGGATAAGTTAGTTGCCTTAAAATCCATTTTAAATGATGACTACTTACCTGATGCTATTTATGAAGACTTTTATTCTTTAAACAATCAAAAGGAAATATCCAGAATATATGTTGAATTAAACAATGTATCTATCCACAATAAAAACAGCTGGAGAGAAACAATGGAATTTTTAAACAACGCTATGCTGAAAATTGAGAAATTTTATGAAGATTATAAGGATGTAATAGATTCTTAATAATGAAAGCCGTATTTATTAGGTGAGTTTAAAACCTCAAATCACATCCAAATAAATAAAAAACCAATGGCTAATAGCTCCAAATAATACAAATAGATGCCATATAAAATGATTACACGGAATTCTCCTAACAGCATAAAAAATAATACCGATAGTATAGAAGGCTCCTCCAAGTATTAGCAGCTGTATTCCTTTATCAGTTGTATTATCTACTAAATTCTGAAAGTCAAATACTATAAGCCAACCCATAAGCAAGTATAACAGTAATGATACTATTTCATATTTACCTGTAAAAAATAATTTCAATATAGTTCCTACAGTCGCAATTGCCCATACTGTAAAGAATATTTGCCAACCATTACCATTAATTAATGTTATTAGCGCAACAGGAGTGTAGGTTCCTGCTATGAGATAATATATATTAATATGATCAAGTATTCTCATTCTCAGTTTCCAAATTCTATTATCCACTGCATGATATACTGTTGAAACAAACAGCATACTTATAAGAGATATACTATATATGACAATACCCCAAGTAGCATAGGGCGATTTATCAGTATTGTAATACAGTAAAACTACCATACCTATAATAGCTAAGAAGGCACCTATACCATGAGAAATGGTATTAAATTTCTCTTCTTTATCTAATGAATAAAAATATGACATCTGTTTTATGAAATGTATTGTTCTTATAATAAGAATCATTTACAATACTATATAAATCTATAAAGATTTATTTGGTTTTATGGTATAAAAAAAGCCCCTTACATTTCTGTAAAGGGCTTTCAAAAAAGGCGGCTACCTACTCTCCCACTTGGTATAGCAGTACCATCGGCGCAAACGGTCTTAACTTCCCTGTTCGGAATGGTAAGGGGTGGGCCC
>DRFI01000011.1 GCA_011050675.1 Maribacter sp.
ACAGAACTGAACGTGATTTAAGTAGTAAAAGAGAGCCAATTATCAATGTTGTCGAAGTCTAAAGCTTCACCGTGTATAGTAACCTTAATTCTCTCTTTTGTTCTTTCTTGTTATATCAACAATTTACTGAGAATCAAACTTAAGCAGTATATAAAAAATTGCTGGTTTTGTGCTAAAATAAAGGTCGTAGCACGTTTGCTACGTCTGATTTTCCTTCGGAAAATCCTCGCACGCAAACACGCAACTTTCCATATACATAAACGTTGGCGATAATTAAAAAAAATGCAGATATTATATTTAATCATAGGGTTAATTGGTCTGACAATGGTTTTTTTCGGAGCTAAATGGCTTCTGAGATCTAAAGCTATTGTGAAATTACCTATTGCTGAAAAAATAAAGAATTTTACAATAAATCGTTCAGGATTATATTCCGTTTGTATTTTGGGTGGTGGATATCTTAAAACCTCTGTAGGATTTAAAATATTAATATCGAAAAGTAATAGTCAAGAAAAAATTAGGTTGAAAGAGAATTTTCTAAAGTGGCGATTTAGGAAAAATCGGGAAATCGGTGTTGAATATTTGCATTTTGAAATTGAAAATATTGGGGAATATCATATTGAAATTCAGAATCCTGAAAACCTAACGGTTAAAAAATCAAGGTCTATCTTGCAATCGGATAAACCAATCCAAAGCGTCGAAATTTTAATTAAGGAATCAGTTTCTGTTGCAAAGAAATTATTCGGAGTTATTTTTTTAGTATTAGGAGTAAATATTTCATTTTGGGGAATAATGCTTGCTATAAATCCAAATCCATTCGGATAATAACTATCGCCAAAAACGCATAAGCAATGCGGGAGTTTGTGCTTAATTAAGAGTTCGGGTATATTTGGGAGACCGCCGAATTTTAACAAATTCGACTTATTGCAAAAAAAATCGAATTTGTTAAAAATCGGCTTGTGTTCGACCGAAAGGCTAATGCCTTTCTTCCTCCGCACTGTTCATAGCCAAACCATTATTCATTATGACCAACTACTAAGCAATGATAAAATTTTTTAGAAAAATTAGACAAAATTTACTTTTGGAAGGGAAAACTAGAAAATACCTGAAATATGCTTTCGGAGAAATACTTTTGGTTGTAATTGGAATTTTAATTGCGCTTCAGATAAATAATTGGAATGAGCAACGAAAAATTAGAAATGCTGAAATAGAAATTCTTCATAATTTAAAAACTGAATTAAAATTTAACCTCGAAGAACTAAAAAAAATAAACAAACAACATAAGTCAGAATTTGAAGACGGTATTTATCTTTTACATCTCTTCGGAACAGATGTTTCAAATGTTTCTGAACTAAAATTGGATTCACTGACTTCAAATGCTTTTAGCGGATTCTCATTCGAAGCGAAAGATGGATATATCAAATCACTTATTGCATCAAACAAAATTGATTACCTACAAAACTCTGACTTGAAGTCTTACATTTCATCTTTTGAATCTATGATTTTAGATGCTAACCAAGAAGATGGTTACGTGAGAAGATTATTAAATGAACGTTTTTGGCCTTCTATCGATGGTAAATTAAGTGCTCTAAATACCATAACACCTTCTGGAAGGTATCAAGAATTTCCAAGAGGAACTTATTCATCAGATTATCAATGGTTCTTCAATAATCGTGAAATGGAAGATTTGACAGCCAATATTTTCAGCTGGAAAAAAGAGAATGTCATAGATGAACAGATTTTTATGGATAAAATCGAAATAATGATTCAGATAATAGATGTTGAATTAAAAGAAAAATGACGTAGCACAGCAAAATCGAAACGTAAGGTGGACTTTATAGTACTACTGAAAGGTCTGTAATCTATGAAAACTACGATGAATTTATTTTTAACAATACTCAAGTGGATTGGGAAAATTTTAGCTGGACTTATAATTCTTCTATTGATATCGGGGTTGTGCTTCCGGTTATTTGGTTCAAAACCAGTTCCGCCAGGAAAACTAGTTGATGTCAATGGAACTCAACTTCATATAAGAGCAGAAGGTAAAAAAAATGATTTGCCAACTCTTGTTCTTGAAGCAGGTGCAGGCAGTAATACAGATATGATGCATTGGATTGCAGAAGGATTGAAGAATAACCTGCGAGTTATTCGTTATGATAGAGAAGGAAAATGGTTTAGCGAATCAAGTAAAGACAGCATTACACCAGAATTTTATGCCAATCAATTACATCAATTACTTGAAAAAAGTGGCGAAAAGCCACCCTATATATTAGCAGGTCATTCTATGGGTGGTCCTTATAATCAAATATTCAGAGAACTATATCCTAATGAAGTAAAAGGAATGGTCTTCTTAGATTCGAGTCATCCTGAACAATGGGAACGATTAGCACAAAAAGAGTTGTTTAGCGAAAGTCAAATAGTTCTCGTAAAAACTATTGCAATACTTGCAGATATGGGAATAGTTGGTGCTTACAATACAATATTTAAATCTGAACCTGAGAATGATGGCTTACCAAAAAAATGCCATATTCGCTCACATAATCTTACTGCATATACAGGAAAAGTCTTTCGTAGATACATAAAAGAAAATGACATCAATGATAAAATTCTTTTTAGAGCAGGTCAAACTAAAAGTTTAGATTCCTTACCTGTTTTGGTCTTTACTGCAACTGAACAGTATAAGGAATCTCAAAAGGAAAAGTATAGAAGTGAAGGCATAGACCCAGATAAACAAATTGAAATATGGTATAAAATGCAAAAAGAATTGAAAGAACTATCTACTAATGGGAAGCAATTTATTATTGATGCTAACCATGGTTCCATAATTACAAGAAAGGAAAATGCTGAAATAATTAATAAAGAAATACTTTTAATGGCTGCATCCATTAAATAGAAAAATCATTAGTTAGTTGTTAATTCACAAAGAACTAAAGCAATACGAAATAAAATCTACCAGAATCAATAAAAATACATGACTATATTCTCTTATCATCTTGTTAGCATACCATTTACAATGGCGATAAAAGGATTGTTCTACAGCCCAATACATAAAAATACCAAAGGCTTAATTCATGCTGAATATATGACGGCGATGACATTAGGCTCTCCAATTATTTCTACTTCCAGATTTCTTATAAAACAAGTTGCAATTTTTGTACAATGGGAAAATGAAGAAGCTCTTGAAAATTACCTGAAAAAAGAAAAAATCGGCAAACTTTTGACAAAAGGATGGCACGTTCGGTTAGAATTCATGAGGGAATGGGGCAAAATAGCTGGATTCAAAATTCCTGAACAGAAAGCAAAATTAGAAACCCCAACATCCCCGGTTGTAGCGGTTACAATTGCTAGAATGAAGCCATTGGCTGTACCTAGATTTTTACATTGGGGAAGACCTGTTGAAAAATTAGTTCGTGACCATGAAGGAACTTTACTTTCATTAGCCTCTGTTAGATTTCCTAATACCGTTTCTACTTTTTCAATTTGGAAAACAGAAGAAAAAATGACGAATATGGTTCACGGTCATAGTGCTATGCCAAAGCCAAAAAGACATTCTAATGCGATGAAAGAGCGGGAGCGAAAAGACTTTCATTTCGAATTTACGACCCTGCGTTTTAAACCTATTTCTGAGTTTGGTTCGTGGAAAGGCAGAGAGAATTATATTCCTGATCTTAAAAAGAATTAAATGGGAGTTGCAATTCTAAAACAAAACCTCCAAGATTTAATTACACAACAATGGGTAATACTATTTGGAGAAAAAATTATTGAAGATCAAAACAAATGGCTGTTAGGTCCTTTTGGGAGCACAAAAGGTATTGGTGTAAAATTTATTGAGCAACTAGCTAAAAATGAGCAGTTAATAGTTGATGGGAAAGAAAATGATAAAGGGATATTATCATCCATAAACCAGTTGTATTTATCTAGTGAAGAACGAAATAAATTATCTAAAAACGTTATTGATTTCTACGAAAACACAAGTAACTACGATTTTGATTTGAAAGTAAAATGGAACCCTTTTTTTAAAGGATTCGGTGTGCTGCTACGATTATTATTTAGTAATCGAATTGAACAGTTAAACGTACCAATTGAAAACATTAAGGATTCAGAATCCTTAAAAAGTGATATAATTCACTTATTAGATGCTACAACCAAAGAAGTGAAACGCACCATATGGCTCAGAACTTTTAAAGCAACAGGGGAGGTAGTGTATTCGGGTGTTTATGAGACGTGTGTAATACCTTCTGGACAAACTTGTATCAAAGCTATATTTCCATTGCCGAACGGAAATGCTACAGTTATTTTAAGTCCGAGTGTTGGTGAGAATGGAGAACTGATTTTAACTTCTTCTGGAAAGAAAATCGGTGATAGTGGCTTTTACTTTTTACTAAACGACTCCAAAGGAAACATATGGACAAAATTTATTAAATCATTTAAGGATGAGCTAGTTGTAAGCTCTAAAAATGAACATATTACGGCATTACAAACCTTGACTTTATGGAATTTAAGAGTTTTACAATTTACATATAACATCAATAAAAAAAGTGCCAACAACTTGACATGCAAGTGATTTGGAGTTTAGGTCTGAATTGAAAAGGTCAAATATAGTTTTGGACAAGAAAAAAATAAACTCAACAATGGTTTTGCTTGGTGCTAAGACATAAACAAAATTGGATCATGATTGCATTTATAAACCCAAAAAACAACCTGAATATGAAAATACACATCTTAACTGTATTCGCTTTAATCATTTCAATTTCATGTAAAAGCGATCCGAACAAAGAAATTGATGAAGGAAAGATTACAGAAAACGTTTATTATAATAGCGAAATAGGTTGGACAATAGAGATACCAAAAGGCTGGAATGTGACCAAAAGAGAAGAATTACAAAGGAGAAATAATAAAGGACTAAAAGCAGTAAATGAGGCAAATGGTATTGATTACGATGCCAATGATTTGAAACAACTTATTGGTTTTCAAAAAGATAGATTGCATGTTTTTGGAGCGACAACTGAAAAGTTTGAACTAGAGTATGATGGCGAATATGAAGAAAACAAGAAAATGGTTAAGGAAATCCTCTACAAAACTTATGTTGAAAATGGATTAAAGGTTGATACCATTTCTAAAAAAGAGAAGATTGATAATTTAGAATTTGATTTATTTCAAATTACAGTTTATAATCCAAAAGGAGGAGTTATGCTATATCAAGATTTGTATTGCAGATATATAAATGGCCTTGATTTTGGAGTAAATCTAAATTACATTAATGATAATGAAAAAGAAGAATTAATGAACGTATGGAAAAACTCGAAGTTTAATTAAATAATCTGCTATAACAAGGTGTTCGAGCATGACAGATATGTGTTTGTATAAATGGTTATGTCTTTATACTATTGTGGTAGTGGGTCATCAACTTATTATAGCTGGACCTTGAGCGAAGATTTGAAAAGAATTAATATTTATAGACATTCAGAGTTGTTAAAAGCAATGGAAGAGGAAAATCCTGAAGAATTTAAAAGAATGGAGTTACTTGATAGATATGATGAAATGGAGCTATTGCTTGTTATTCAAGATAATGGGGATTTAGGGTTGGAAATAATAGATTGTAATTAAACTTTACAGGTTGATCTTACCCTGAGAGTTTGGCTTATTTTGGAACGATTTTTGTTTCAACAATTAGACCAAAAGAAAACATCCATTAAGCTTTAAACCACTGACCAAATGAAATTTTTCAATCTTTCGATAGTATTCTTGCTTTCACTTTCCATGCATTCTCAAACCCTAGATACACTAGTAAACGTCGGCGGTTATAATATGCATTTTAAAATAATGAAAGGCGAGGGGACTCCAATTCTTTTTGAAGCAGGGGCTGGTAATGATGCTTCTGTATGGAACGACATACTAGAGAAAATTCATAATGTTACCGGTACTACATTAATCACCTATGATCGCTCAGGGTTTGGAACAAGTGAATTAAATCCTAATTTGAAAAACGATGCAGATTTTGGAATAGAAAATGGAATAAAGGAACTGGAGGCAGGGCTTTCAAAGTTGGGTTATGACAATGAAATAATATTGGTTTCCCATTCGTACGGTGGCTTATATAACTTGTTATACGCACATAAACATCCTAAAAAGGTAAAGTCGGTGGTTTTAATAGATGTTACTCTTAATAACTTCTGGAATGAAGAATTACTGACAATGAGAGATAACATGTTTGATACAAGTGCTATGGTAAAGCCTTCGGGTGATTATTACATGAATTCAAATTTCAATGAAATTATGCGGTATATGAGAAGTATAGAATTCCCAAACAGCATACCTATCATAAATATATTTCCTGAAAACTCATTTACAGGTTTTCCAGAGGTGCTTTCAAATAGATGGAGAAAGCTTCACAAAGAATTTAATAACAATAAGGACAATGTAGAGAATATTATAGCTTACGGAAGTGCTCATGCGGTCTTTCAAGATAATCCGGGGCTAATCATCAACACAATTTTAAAGGCGTATTCAGAAACATTAAATGAAAATCAGCAAAGAGAGTTGTTGCAAAAAGTTTTAGATAATGCAATAGAAATGTCTATTGAAACTAAAGTAAACAATCGTTCGGAACAAGATCTAAATGAATTAGGGTATTCATTTTTAAGAAATGAAGAATTAGAAAAGGCCACGGAAGTTTTTAAATTGAATACAGTACTTTTTCCAGGTAGTTTTAATGTATTTGATAGTTATGGAGAGGTTTTATTGATGGCAGATAAAAAGGTTGAGGCAATAGAAATGTACGAGAAGTCAATTGAACTGAATCCGGAAAATGAAAATGCGAAGAATGTGTTGTTAGAATTGAAACAAGAGTAAATCGCTACATTTCCGCTTATTATTAGTAATATATAAACATCGTGTAAGAAATAAAAATGAATAGATTTCTTGTAATTATTTTAGCTATCGTGATTTTTTCCTGTTCTGAAAAATCAAAACCAAAACAAGGTGTATTACCTAGTCCAGAAATTCATGTATATAACACTTCGATCGTTATTCTTGGAACAGCACAAGACGCAGGTTCACCTCAAATAGGATGCAAAAAAGTGTGTTGCATTGAGCTATTCGAGGATGCTAATATAGATAGGCGCGTTATTTCGTTAGGATTAATTGATACGAAAAATCAAAAATCGTACTTGTTTGATGCTACACCCGACATTGGTAAACAGATGAAAATGCTTACCAAATATGAGACAAAAAGCGATAAGGAATTGGTAGATGGTGTTTTTCTGACACATGCACATATAGGTCATTATACTGGGTTAATGTATTTAGGAAAGGAAGCTATGGATGCCAAAAATACACCTGTGTATGTGATGCCCAAAATGGAAAGTTTTCTTAATGAAAACGGACCTTGGAATCAGCTTGTAGAAAGAGAAAATATTGTGCTCCACAAGATGGTAAATGAAGCTCCAGTTCATTTATCAGAATCAATTGAGGTAACACCAATTTTAGTGCCACATAGAGATGAGTTCTCAGAAACAGTTGGATATCATATAAAAGGGCCAAGTAAAAGTGCTTTGTTTATTCCTGATATTGACAAATGGGATAAATGGGAGAAGGATATTGTTGCTGAAATTAAGAAGGTTGATTACGCATTTATAGATGCCACTTTTTACAGCGGTAAAGAAATTAATAATAGGGATATTAGTGAAATTCCACATCCCTTTGTAATTGAAAGTATTGAGAAATTTGAGGGTTTAAGTGAAAAGGATAGAAGCAAGGTTGTTTTTATCCATTTTAACCATACAAATCCATTGTTGGACCCTAATAGTCAAGAAAGTCTTTTAGTACTTGAAAAAGGATTTAAAATTGGACGAATTAATGATGTATTTAAATTATAGGTATTGTTAAAATCAAATAAAGTTAATTACGTAGCATTCGTGAAGAGCTGATAAGATGTTTTTATATGCACTATATTTAGTTCTATGAATGAAACACTGGTTCAGCTTAGAAAAGAACTACACAAACACCCAGAGCTTTCTGGTGATGAACACGCTACAGCCAAACGCATTACGGAATTTGTAAAAGGGTTTAACCCAACAGATATTATTAGTAATGTTGGTGGGGCAGGAGTGGCAGTGGTCTACGAATATGGTAATGATGGACCAACAGTACTAATTCGTTGCGAGTTAGATGCCTTGCCCATAGTAGAAGAGAATACCTTTAAGCATCAATCGAAGAATAGCGGAGTATCTCATAAATGTGGACACGATGGGCATATGACTATTGTTGCAGGTTTATCTATTTGGTTAACAAATGCGACATTTAAAAAGGGTAAAGTAGTATTATTATTTCAACCTGCAGAAGAAACTGGTAAAGGTGCGGTTAAGGTTATTGAAGATACCAAGTTTACAACTCTTAATCCCGATTATGTATTTGCCCTTCACAATCTACCTGGGTTTAAAAAACATACTATTAGTGTAAAATCAGGTTATTTTTCGGCTACGGTACAAAGTATAAGCATTAAATTAAAGGGAAAAAAAGCACATGCATCTGAGCCGGAAAGCGGGATAAACCCTGCATTGGCGGTAGCGGAATTGATCCAAATACTATCTAGCTTTGTACAACCAAACGCACAACGTAAAGACTTTGCCTTAGTGACTCCGATATATATTAACCTAGGGGAGAAGAATTATGGTATTTCAGCTGAAGAAGCAGAACTACATTATACCATACGCACATGGAGTGGTGAGTTAATGACGGAGTTAGAAGATAACATAAAGAAAGCGACTAATGATATCGCAGATAAACATTTGCTGGTATTTGATATGGAATGGTTCGAGTTTTTTCCTGCATCTAATAATAATGAAGAATGTGTTGCTTTAGTTGAAAAGGTTGCAAAACAACAGAATTTAGAATTGGTTGAGAATCCGAATTCATTAAAATTCGGAGAAGATTTTGGGTGGTTTTCTCAGCGTTATAAAAGTACAATTTTTGGATTAGGAGCTGGAGAAAATCAACCGGCATTGCATCATTCTAATTACGATTTCCCCGATGATTTAATAGATTCTGGCATACGGATGTTTAAAGGTTTAATAGAAGAGATTTTAGGAAAATAGGTATCTTTAAAACAACCAACCAATTCACCATAAATGAAAAACCTATTTCTCTTTTTACTTGTTGCTATTCAGCTATATTCTTGTCAAGAAGAAAAAAAACTAAAAGAACCCACAGTCCAAAAGCCAAACATCATTTACATTTTAGCAGATGATTTGGGTTATGCCGAAATAGGTGCTTTTGGTCAAGAAAAAATAGAAACTCCCAATATTGATGCCTTATCAAAAGAAGGCATGATTTTCACACAGCATTATTCTAGCGCTCCAGTTTGTGCACCCGCCAGATATATGTTTTTGACCGGTAAACATTCAGGTAATTCATTTATTCGTGGTAATGATGAGTGGAACGATCGTGGCGATGTTTGGGATTATAAAGCGATGGCAAAAGACTCTACATTAGAAGGACAACGTCCAGTTCCCAAAGAAACTAAAACCATTGCCAATTACTTACAAGAAGAAGGGTATAAGACTGCATTAGTGGGGAAATGGGGGTTAGGGGCTCCGCATACACATTCCATACCCAATGAAATGGGGTTCGATTTTTTCTACGGCTTTAACTGCCAACGACAGGCACATACTTATTATCCATTACATTTATATAAGAATAGAAATAGAGTGCATTTGGCTAATGATACCATTGCGCCAAGTTCACCATTTCCAAAAGGTTTAGACCCAAAAGACCCTAACAGTTATAAAAATTATTCATTATCAAAATATGCGCCCGATTTAATGTTCAAGGAACTTACCGGTTTTGTGGCAGAGCAAAAAGGCAATCCATTTTTCTTGTATTGGGCAACTCCTATTCCGCATGTAGCGTTACAGGCACCACAGCGCTGGGTGGACTATTATATTGAAAAATTCGGTGCAGAAGAACCTTATTTATCGGGTAATGGAAATGGTTATTTTTCACATCGAACACCACATGCGGCATATGCGGCTATGGTATCTTATTTTGATGAAAATGTGGGTAAGTTAGTACAGCAGTTAAAAGATGAAGGGATTTATGACAATACCTTGATTGTATTTACATCAGATAACGGACCAAGTTATGCCGGTGGTGCAGATCCAGCTTTTTTTGACAGTGCACAACCGTTTGATGGAGGGTATGGTAGAGGAAAAGGATTTGTATATGAAGGCGGAATTAGGGTTCCTACTTTTTTTACCTGGGCAGGTAAAATTAAACCTGCAACAACGAGCAATCATGCATCTGCACATTATGATATGTTGGCGACTTTTGCTGATATCTTAGATTTTGAGAAACCAACAGATACAGATGGTATTAGCTTTTTACCCACTTTGTTAGGTGAAGAAAATCAATTAGAACACGAGTTTATGTACTGGGAATTTCCAGAATATGGTGGTCAAGTCGCCATTAGAATTGGTGACTGGAAAGTTATTCGTCAGCATTTAAAAGATGAGGAGAATCCAACCTTAGAGCTGTATAATTTAATGGATGATCCAACTGAAACTAACAATATTGCAGCGAAACATCCTGAAATCTTAAAGAAGGCAGCTAAAATATTTGAAAGAGAACATACAGAACCTGAGACAGAGCTATTCAAAATTCCACTCTTAGAAAATGGATTATTAAGTAATTAATAATTTTTAAAAATCAATTCTTACGTTAAAATTTCAGCATTCTTGTAGAATTTAAAGCGGAGAAAGTATATTTAGGCTATGAATAAAAGTATACAATATTTAGGTTTTATCATCTTACTATTAGGGATGGTCAATTGTAAGTCAGAATCTAAAGAGAATAAAAATTTAAAAGCGGTCAATGAAAAGGAGGCAGCTGTTAAAGAAGTAGTTAATCATACACTATTAGTTGAAAAACCAGAAGAAGTTATCACTCCAGCAGGCATGGTTTGGGTATCTGGTGCAATTTTTAAGCAGGGAGCGGTAAGTAATGATAAAGTAGCAATGCAACATGAAAAGCCAGCAATAGATGTAATGGTCGATGGTTTTTTTATGGATGCGACAGAAGTTACTAATGCCCAATTTGCAGAATTTATAAAAGCTACAGGGTATGTAACCGTTGCTGAAAAAGGAATAGACTGGGAGGAATTAAAAAAGCAAGTACCAGTAGGTACCGAAAAACCAAATGATTCTATTTTACAACCCGGTTCACTAACATTTAAAAAATCTAAATCGACAGTGGCTAATTTATATGATTTTTCACAATGGTGGAACTGGACCATTGGAGCCGATTGGCAACACCCTAACGGACCTGAAAGTACTATTAAAGGCAAAGAGAATTATCCAGTAGTACAAGTTGCTTATGATGATGCATTAGCTTACTGTGAATGGGCGAACAGGCGATTGCCAACCGAGGCAGAATGGGAACTGGCGTCAAGAGCAGGTTCTTATGGTACTGTGTATAACTGGGGTAATGATGAGTCTGTTTTAAAAGAAAAAGCAAATACTTGGGAAGGGGAGTTTCCTGTAGAGAATACTAAAGCCGATGGATTTGAGCTACGGGCTCCTGTAAAATCATATCCGCCAAATGCATATGGGTTGTATGATATGGCAGGTAATGTTTGGGAGTGGACAAGTGATTGGTATAACACCAATTACTATAAAGAAATGAGTGAAGGTGAAAATATATTGGTAAACCCTACAGGTGCAGAAAGTCCTTTTACGCCAAACAATCAGTTAGCAAAAGAAAGAGTAATTAAAGGAGGTTCTTTTTTGTGTAGCGAATCTTATTGCGCTAGTTACCGCGTGTCTGCTCGTATGGGTTCTAGTATGGATTCTTCGTTAGAGCATACAGGTTTTAGAACGGTTGCTACAGTTAGTATGTTAGAAGAAAAGTAAAAACAGATAACTTAATCCATACAATTTAAAAGGCGGTCCAATTCGAATATTTTGGCACGGCTTATGGGTATTTTTTTGTTTTTAATTTCTATGAATTCATGGTTGTAGCGTTCAACCATTTTCAAATTAGCAATGTAAGATTTGTGTATTCTTATAAATTTTTCTGAACCAAGCCTTTCGTTAAAGGCATTCATAGTTGATAATATGATATAATTACGCTCATCGGTTACTACTTTTACATAGTCACCTAAAGCTTCAACATATAGGATATTATTTACATTAAGCTCAACTTGTTTAAGATTGTGCTTTACCACTAATTTACTTTCAGGTTTTTTCTGCTTTGCAATTTTCACCTTGTCTATTGCTTTTTTAATAGCAGCATCAAATCTAGCAGTATTAAAGGGTTTTAACAGGAAATCTGTTACGTTAAAATTAAAAGCCTCAAGAGCATACTTCTGGTTCTGACTAGTAATAATTACTTGTGGTTGAATTTCTAATCCATCTAAAAATTCAAACCCATTCATAACAGGCATCTCAATATCAAGGAATAATAAATCTATCTTAGAGGCATTTATTTCTTTTAAACTTTCGGTACTAGCACTAGCGGAAAGTACAAGCTTTAAGTTTTTATTTTGCTCAATAATTTGCTCAAGAATTTTCCTCTGAATATTGGAATCTTCTATGATAGCGCATTTAAAGGTCTTCATTCAATATTGATATAAGTTCTAATATACATACGTAAAGAATGGGGGAAAGTTCATTTTTCTCAATTTAATAATCATCTTAAAGATCGAAAAACAGGGGGAAATTAATAAATACTTATCTTCATTACTAATTATCATATAAAAACTTTTGATAACTATATTGTAAGTTTTTCAATCAAAAACCTACTTTTGTTATAGAGAATCAAATAGAACCACTAGATATTATGTCTGATAAAATAGAACGTGTAAAAACATTAATTATAGGATCTGGCCCTGCAGGGTATACAGCAGCTATTTATGCTGCCCGTGCAGATTTAAAGCCTGTTATGTATACAGGTATGGAGCCAGGAGGTCAATTGACAACCACAACAGAAGTAGATAATTTTCCAGGATACCCAGAGGGTATCGATGGACCTACAATGATGGTGCAATTACAACAACAAGCAGAACGTTTTGGTACCGAAGTTAGAATAGGTATGATTACTTCAGTTGAATTTTCAAAGGAAAAAGGTGGTATACATAAAGTTACTGCTGATGGTGAGAAGCAAATTGAAGCTGAAACAATAATTATTTCTACAGGTGCAACTGCTAAATATTTAAACATCCCTAGTGAACAGCGTTTGCGTGGAGGTGGTGTTTCTGCATGTGCCGTGTGTGATGGTTTTTTCTATAAAGGTCAAGATGTAGCCATTGTTGGGGCAGGTGATACTGCTGCTGAGGAAGCATCTTACTTGGCAAATATTTGTAATAAAGTAACTATGTTGGTGCGTAAAGACGAAATGAGAGCGTCTAAAGCAATGCAACACAGGGTACATAGTATTAAAAATATTGAGGTACGTTATAATACCGAGGTAGACGAAGTTCTTGGAGAACAAGTTGTTGAAGGCTTACGTATGAAAAATAACCAAACTGGCGAAAAAGAAGAAATCGCTATTACTGGTATATTTATCGCTATTGGCCATAAACCGAATACCGATATATTTAAAGGTCAATTAGATATGGATGAAACGGGTTACCTAATTACAAAAGGTAAGTCTACCAAAACTAATTTACCAGGTGTATTCGCTAGTGGAGATGCTCAAGATAAAGAGTATAGACAAGCGGTTACAGCTGCAGGATCTGGTTGTATGGCTGCATTAGATGCAGAACGTTACCTAGCATCTGTTGGTTCTGTTGAAGAAGCAGTTGCAGACCAATACAAATTGTAATAAATAAGTTTTATAGTACAAAAGAGCCCATTCATTAGAATGGGCTCTTTTTTTGTTGAATTAATTGGGCTAATCTATTCTAACATAGTTTTCAGAAAAAGTTCTATTTCCTTCTTCATCTAAACTTATTTGACTGAATCTGTCATCGTTGAGTTGTAGTTCAAAAGTGAATATTCGCATGGTATCCATAGCCATAATCATTTCGTTATCACCATATTCAAGTGTTTCCATCAGCCTGTCATCGGTAATTTTATAAGTGCCATAGCCAAATCTTCCAATTTTATCTACAGGTACATAACGGCTCCACATAATTTTACCATTATAGTACATTTTAACCTGTCTATACCCATCAGTCGTAGGTACAGTGTCAATTACCTGTTGACCGTCATAATTATAAAAGCTTTCCAGTTCCCATGTACCTTGAATGGTATGCATGTAATTTTCGTTAAAGGAATTAGTTGAGGCTGCGGAAACCAATAATAGCATCAACAATACCAATCCTATAATTTTTTTCATAGTGGTAAGGTGTTTAGTTAATAAAGAGTTGAATGTGTACTAAAAAGATACGCATTATAAATTAGAATTTAACAAAAATTCAATGCTATAATTACGAATAACATAATGAATGTGAACTTACTACATTATCAATTCTTCATTTTAGAAGAAAGTATTTAGAATATTACAAATCTTTAAAATGTCTTTATTTGTATGAGAAGCACTTATAACTATACGACTCATTAAAGGGTCATTTTTGGTAGGGTACCTGAAATTGGTAACAATGATTCCATTTTCTTCAAGGTAATTGGCAAGTGGTTCGTTTTGAAAATTAAAGGTCGGGTGACCTTCAACATGAACAAAATGAGAGGTGCTTTTTAATTTAGATAGAAACAATGTAGTGTTTTCGAATAGCTGGGTTCTTTTGGTTTCAAAAAGTTGACTGGCGTTTTTTAATGTAGCTAATGATGCAGGCGTTGCGGGGCTTGCACCACCAAAAAACTGTGTTTCCTTTAAAAGGTCAATAATCTTTAGAGTACTAAATATAGCTCCAGCTTGTACAGCAAAACCTTTGCCTAACGAGCATGAAACTAAAAGTTCTTTTGGTTGTAAGGTTTGTAAGAATTTAAAGCTGCCACCACCGTTTTTGCCAGTTATACCAATACCGTGAGAATCATCTACTACCAAAATAATATCTTGTAACGGCAGCTTGTTTAGAAATTTATAATCAGGATAATTATCACCATGAAAATCAATACTATCTAAAAAGAGAACAGGTGTCTTGTTAGAACTATTGTTTATGGCTTTAGTTAGTTCATCCCAATTGAGATACAAATCTTGTTGACCGCTATATAATGCAGAATGGGTATTTAGGGCGTAAAATGACTGGTACTCATCATCTCTGAAAAAAGCGCAAACTAATTGACCGGCTAGATAACCTGATGACATGGTAATACAAGCTTCACTACCAACCATTTTTGATAAATACGCATCTATTTCATCAAATACAGAAATTTTAATATTTGATTTACGGGATGCGCCATAGGCCGTGCCATATTTTTTAATATTATTGATGAATAGCGATTGAAATTCAGGATCAGTTTGAAGCCCTAAATACGATGTACCACCAAAATATAGATAGTTTATACCTTCTATGGTAATCGACCTACCAGGAAATTCATCAATAGTAAACATTACCCTAAAAGTTCAACACCAGTACCGGCTAGTTTAGGGAAAATAACTTTCCCGTCAGGTTCAATATGAACTCCCGTTGCAATATCACTTTTTAACAACAAAGCACCATCCATATCCACATAATCTAATTGCGGTATTAATTGTGCAATAGCAGAAATACCTACTGTAGATTCTGTCATACAACCAACCATAACGCTAAGACCTAATTCTTTTCCTTTTTTAATCATACGTAAGGCTGGGGTGAGTCCGCCACATTTGGTCAACTTAATATTGATACCGCTAAAATGCAGTGCACATTTTTCTACATCACTTTCTACAATACAGCTTTCATCTGCAATAACAGGTAAAATACTATGGTGCATGACTTCTTCCATACCAGACCAATCATCTGCTTTTAGGGGTTGCTCCAAAAATTCAACTCCTAATTCTTTTAAAAGCGGTGCGTTGTGTATCGTTTCTGTTGCAGTCCATGCGCAATTGGCATCTATTCTAAAAATGGCATCGGTATGCTTTCTTAATTCGCGAACAATAGCAACATCATCACTAGTACCTAATTTAATTTTATAGATAGGCCATGGCATTTCTTGCATTTTAGCCAACATTACATCTATAGAAGCAATACCTATGGTGTAATTAGTTGTAGGGTAGTTTTCAATACTAGTTCCCCAAATTTTATATAAAGGTTTACCTAATAACTTTCCGTATAGATCATGTGCGGCTAAATCTAAAGCACAAATAGCAAAATTAGATAAGCCTTTGTTTACCAAAAAGGCATGAAAAATTTCGGGTTTGGTAAAATCAAATCGTTCAATCTCAGAAGAAATGGCGTTAATTTCATCCATCATGGTCTGGGTAGTGATTTTATAATACGGATTTGATGTTGCTTCACCATACCCCGTTTCACCGTTTAGGGTTAATGATGCAATCATAGTATCCTGAAAATCATGAGATTCTCTTGAAATACTAAATGTGTGTTTTAGTGGTAAAGTGTATTTTTTTAAGTGTACTTGCATACCACTAATATACAGATTAGGGATAGACTACAAAATGAAAACCCACTGATATTTCAGTGGGTTTAAATGTTGAATTGATGATTGAATATTTTAGTACTTATGTACGCTACCCGATACCGATTTGTTCTTCTGTACCGATGGATCACCTTTGTAAGATATGTTACCACCACTAGAAGCTTCTGCTGTTAGGTTATCGGTAACATCTATACTAATGTTGGCGCCACTACTAGCATCGGCGGTAGCAACTAAAGTTGATAAGTCTTTAGCTTTAATATTTGCACCACTACTGGCATCCACATAAACTTCTTTGGCAGTACCTTCTAAAGATATGTTTGCACCGCTGCTGGCATCAATGTCCATATTAGTGGCGTGGACATTAGCATTTATAATAGCACCGCTACTTGCATCTACTTCTAATTTATCTGATTGAATTTTATTTTCAGTAGTTAAATGAGAACCGCTAGATGCGTAAAGTCCAGAAACATTTGGCATGGTCACGTATACTTTTTTGGTTGCGCGACCAATGTTTTCGATACAATGAATTTTTAATTTTCCGTTTTTAATATCAGTACCTATTAGGTCCATAATATTTTCGTCAGCTTCAACAGAGATGTCAAAATCTGAACCTTGGGTTACGAAAACTTCTAAACCTTCAGAAGCAGATACTTCTGTAAATTCTCCGGTTATTTCTCTAGTTTCTTCAACGACTACGCCGTTACCTGTTTCACCTGATCCAAAATCTCCGAAGTTAATGTCAAAGCCACAAGATGTAAGTAATAAGGCTAAGACGAGTGCGACTGTAATTCTAACTAGTGTTGTCATGATTGTTTGTTTTATGATTGTTATTTGATGATGTAAAAATGATTGATTTTTAATTCTTCTACGATTAATAAATACTGAATTGTTGTTTAAGATGTCTGAACTGTAATTAGTTGATACTATCGTTGGCATCTATCTTTACGCCATTTTGATCTAATTTCATTTTAAACGATTCTCCGTTATCATTAACGTCAATGTCAATTCCGTTTTCGTTGATAATGATTTTACCTTTATCGCCATTATCATTAATATTAATATCGATTCCATTTTCATTGATATTGATGCGATTAGAGCTGTTGTCATCTTCGTCTTCCATTTCAATAAATTCTGGACAATCTAGACATTCAAGCTCGCCATCTTCGGTCATTTTCCAAACATATCCTTCAAGTCCGTCAATATCTCTGTCCGTATTCACGGTAGTGATCCATTCTCTAGAACTCATTTGGTCATAGGTTAAAATAGTACCTACGGGCAAGAATATATTTACTCTTACTTCTTGATCCTTAAACTTAGGTCCTTGCGTAGTTAAGTAATCGTCAAAAGAAAGAGTGTTGCCGTTTACCTCATACTCATATACGATTTGGTTAGCGATCTCTTTTGCTTCTCTGTTAGATGGTCCGTCAGCTTCTCTACGTATTTGAATGCGCACCAAAGTGTCTTGAGACTTACGAATACGGAATCTAACATCGTCTGAAACTAAAACCTTGTTACCAGCTTCGTCATAAGATATAAAGGTATCACCCATATGCATATCCTTTTCGTAGTCATACTCATCTGTAGATACTAACCTAATATTTAAAGTATCTGAAGGCATGATTGAGGTAATTTCACTTTCTACAGAAGTACTACCTGTGTATGCATGAGATGCCGCTTCTCTAATACCAAAGACAATTAATAGTATTATAGAAATCAACCATAATCCTAATAAAGAGAACTTAGCAACCCTGCCAATAGATTTCAGGTTGTTTACCAATATTTTTAATCCTAAGTACATTAAGAAGAAAAATGGAATACCGATAGCAAAAAACGCTAATAATGATACCACCCATATAGGTAAATCGGTAGAGTTTACTACGTTATAGAAATCAATACCAGGTACATGAATAATATCTAAAATACCAACAGTAAACAGACCTACAAAAAGTCCAATTAATGTAGCGGCACCAATGATAACCAGTAGAATACCAATGAATTTGCCGAAAATCTTAAAAAGGAACATTACGATGTCACCAAAGGTGTCAAAAATCGTTCTACCTCCTTTTTTGACGGTATTGCCTACTTTTTCATAGTCAACACTTTTTACACGATCCGCTACGTCATCAAAACCCTCTTTAACTTTACGTTCTATATTACTGATATTAACCGTTTCACCGCTCATATCTAATTTTTGAGCAGTAGTTTTAGCTTCAGGAATAAGAATCCAAAGAAGACCGTAGATAAAGATGAATCCGCCCCAAGTAAAAATGGTCAAGAAAATCCAAAGTAGACGAATCCATAAAGGATCAATACTAAAGTAATGTGCTAACCCGGCAGATACACCGGCAACATATTTCTTTTCAGTATCTCTGTATAACTTTTTAACCCTGTTTTGGGCTGTAGTCGTTTTAGTTCTAGGTTCGTCTTCAAAGATGTCTTCATCTACCATATAATCTTCGGGTTGTCCCATGATGGCGATAACTTCATCTACTTCTTTTTGAGTGATTACCTGTCTTTCGTTTTCTAACTTATCGTGAAAAAGTTCAGCTATACGAGCTTCTATATCGGCAATGATTTCATCGCTCCCCGGTGTATTGGCAAAAGAACGTTTTACAGATTCTAAATACCTACGCATTATATTATATGCCTCTTCGTCTATATGGAAGAGCATGTTTGCTAAATTTATATTTACTGTCTTGTTCATCGTTAGCTGTTTTTTGAGTTGGTTACCAGGTTGGTGGCTTTTCTTAATTCGTCCCAAGTAGTATCTAGTTCCTTAAGAAAAAGTTTACCGGTCTCGGTTAGGGTATAGTATTTACGTGGTGGTCCAGAAGTAGATTCTTCCCAACGGTAGTTTAGAAGTCCTGCATTTTTTAATCTGGTAAGTAGCGGATAAATAGTTCCTTCTACTACAAGCATTTTAGCATCTTTTAGCGTTCCTAAGATTTCAGAAGCATACTTGTCTTGCCCGTTTAATATGGACAGGATGCAATACTCCAAAACCCCTTTACGCATTTGCGCTTTTGTATTTTCTACATTCATAATCTCTTTTTGCTTTTTATGCAGTCCCGCTTTCGGAGGGGATTGCTCCATCGTCTCTGTTGTCTGCATAGATTAACTGTTCGTTTTTTGTTTGATGAATAAACATCTTGATTGATTTTTTTGATTGATAAATAAACTCCTAAAGGTGTGATTAATACCCTGCTTTACTATAAACTATTACTCTATTTGATGAATTTTATGGTTAAAGGATATTCGAAAACTTCACCTTCATTAGTTTTAATAGTTGCTAAAATGGTGTATACAATATTGATGATAAATATGGCTGATTGGGCTAAGCCGAGTAATGCTACTGGTATCATCCAAGGACCAAAAAGATCATCGGTATCAAAATTGAAACTGATATTTTTGAAACTGTGCATATTGGATAAAGCAAAATTGTCAAAGTCAAAAACGTTTGGTAGAAACCCACCTAAGAAAAAAGGTATGCTAATCATACCTACAAGAATAGAGTAGAGTAGAATACTAATTTGAAAGTTTAGCGCCTGTTTGCCATTGTGGTCTACAAACGAATATTCTTTTTTATTCGCTGTCCATAATACAAGTGGAATGATGAAGTTCCCAAACGGAATAAAGAATTTAGAGAACGTACTTGCATGGATGAGTGCAGAGAGGTTTCTTTCGTGCTTTGTTATTGTTTCTGTCATGATTGGTTCGTTGATGATGATGATTGATTTTAATACTATGTAAAAGCCAATTACTTTGATAACCTATTAACTTCCTATGCAAATATATGGCTAAAAAAAGGTACTATGTAACGCATAGTACTAATATTTAACAATATATTAACATTTTAGAATACTGTAAATAATAGCTACTTTTATCAAAATAATTAAATAATATGGCGATCACAGCTAGTAAATTCAACATGTTCTCATTTTTAAAATTACCAGCAGCATGGTGGTGCGGAGTACGTTTAAGAGAAGTAGATAAAAGCAGGGCAATTGTCACCGTAAGACATAGATGGATCAATCAGAATCCGTTTAAATCTATGTTTTGGGCAGTGCAAGGTATGGCGGCAGAATTGTCTACAGGTGCCATGATGATAGACCAAATAGAAACTAGTGGTAAGAAAATATCTATGTTGGTTGCTAATAATAAAGCCAATTTTTCAAAGAAGGCAACCGGTAAAATTACATTTACTTGTAATGACGGGCATTTAATAAAAGAAGCTTTAGATAAAACTATTGCAACAGGAGAAGGGCAAACCATTTGGATGAAATCTGTTGGCGTAAATGAAGATGGAGTAGTGGTAAGTACCTTTGATTTTGAATGGACGGTGAGGTTGAAGAAGTAATGCTTAATGCCAATTAATAGAAAAAAATACTCATTTTAAGACATATTACGATGGTATTTAATAGTTAAAAACTAAAGTTTGTAGCTTAATGACAGCAAATGTTATCGTTTTAATAAGGTATATATATTAGAATTGAATAGTAGCGCATTTAAATTTTTGCAAGCTTTGGATTTCCGTTTTCGCTTTTAATTGTTTTGATGATTTATTTGCATTTTCATCAATTTTCAAAAAGTCTTCAAAAGAATATTCCATATTATGGAGTTCAAAAATTTTCTTTACAATCGCTTCTCTACTTGGGGTATTAAAAGAATTTGCTAGATAGCTAACTCCCATAATACTTGTCTGTTCTGGTCTCCAGAAACCAGTACTTCTATAATTACCCCCTTCATAAGCTCCTACATGTTCATATCCATCAAGTCCTATAAAATGTTTCCATTTAATGGAAGTCAAATTATTGGTGGAATCTAAATTGGCAGTATTATTTGCTAAGGCGTATGCCGGGTAATCCTCTCTAATATACTCATCTCCCAAACTTGCAAAGGCATGACCAACCTCATGAATCATTATTTCGTTATTTCCATCTCCAAATACTGCAAGATTTCCATTAAGAACTGCGAATCCATTAACCTTTGCATTTTTACCATTTACAGATAAAAGCACTAGGTTTTTCCCGTTCTGTGGGTCAAAATTCTGTTTTTCTAAATATTCAGTAATAGGATTCCAATTCTCAAGAAGTAGATTTCCATCAGAATCTACATAAGCACCAAAAGGAGTTTCCACTACAAGACCACCATCATCGGATTTAGAGGATTTAGATTCTGCATATATAATATATGCATTAAAATATTCCTTGTATTCAGAAAATGGAGGAGTGTTAAAAAGATAATTGATATTACTTAGAGCATGTGTTCTATATTTTCCATTTTCTGCCTCTAAATCATTTTGAAAATAGATATCTCCAAGAAATATTACGTTAATGCCATTACTCTTATTATTTTCAAAAACGATTTCAATATCTCCGTCGTTAAAAAATTGATCATCAGTAGTATAGGTCAAATTATCTGCCGACTCTTCTTTTCCACATGATATGAATACAGTAATAAAAAGGAGTAGAATAATTTTTGAAAGTGTTTTGTACATGATAAATAGCGGTTGAAATTAAATCTGTTTCAGTAAAATTATAACTATTATATTTTTAATAAATTGCTCGTAAATTGTTTAAAGTGATAATATATATTTTAAGAAAATTAACTGTATAAATTTATTTTAAAAATGGGAGCATCTTCATTTAATTTTCAGGAAACACAGAAATTCACCCAATGGTGGCTGTGGTTGATAATACTGGCTCCAATAATCTTAACTGGATTAAAAATAGTAAGTAGTATTATGGTTGTTTTTAGTGGTTACATTCCAGATGATTCTGGTAACAACAGCATGATGTGGATAGCAAATAGAATACCTCTTAGTAAAATAGTATTTGTTCTACTTTACTTGCTTACCATTTTGTTTTTAGCAATAGCAAAGCTAAAAGTGGTGGTATCTGATACTATTAAAATTCGGCATCTTATGTTCTTTAAAAAAGTAATTAGTCTAAGCGATATTGTAGAGGCAACAGCTATTAATTATGACTTTGTGGGATATGGCATTAGAAAAACTAAAAAGTACGGTACTGTTTTTAATGTTAAGGGAAAAGAAGGCATTTCTTTAACACTTAAAAATGGAAAGAAATACCTTATTGGTACGCAAAGGTCTCAAGAATTTTTGAAATCCATATCAAAAAATAGTTGATTTGCTGTAACAAAAGGACTCCATCCTACAACTAATAAGCATCAATCAAAAAAAATTAAGAAATGAACGCACACGAAATAGATTACGAGATTTTAGGTGAAGAAATGCAATATGTTGAAATAGAGCTTGATCCGCAAGAGGCAGTTGTTGCCGAAGCTGGTAGCTTTATGATGATGGAAACAGATATTAAAATGAGTACTATTTTTGGCGATGGTAGCAATCAAGATAATAGTGTTTTAGGTAAGATTTTCTCTGCAGGTAAACGTATGCTTACTGGTGAAAGTTTGTTCATGACCGCATTTTTAAATATTGGTCAAGGCAAGAAGAAAGTAAGTTTTGCTTCGCCATATCCAGGTAAAATTTTACCAATAGATTTATCTGAAATGGGCGGGCGCTTTATTTGTCAGAAAGATGCTTTTTTGTGTGCTGCACAAGGGGTTTCCGTAGGTATAGAGGTTTCAAAGAAACTAGGTCGCGGATTATTTGGAGGAGAAGGTTTTATCATGCAAAAATTAGAAGGTGATGGTATGGCATTCATTCATGCAGGCGGTACGTTGGCTAAAAGAACATTAGGACCTGGAGAAGTATTGAAAGTTGATACAGGTTGTATTGTTGGTTTCACAAAAGATGTAGACTATGATATTGAATTTGTAGGCGGTATTCGTAATACGGTTTTTGGAGGGGAAGGATTGTTCTTCGCAACGCTTCGCGGACCAGGTACCGTTTACATTCAATCATTACCATTTAGTCGTTTAGCAGGTAGAGTATTGGCGTCGATACCAAGAGGAGGAAAGGATAAAGGAGAAGGTAGTATATTAGGTACATTAGGTGATATTGTTGGTGGTGATAATAGGTTTTAATTATACTATTGTTTGTTCTAATTAATACGATTGAGAAATAGGAAAGAACAATAACAAATTTCGGACCTAAGGCTTTCAGAAATAGCCTACGTCGTTCGTCTTAATAATTTGTATCGGTTCAAAAGAGCCTTTAATGTAGGATATATTATTCGGCTCGTTTTAAGGAATATACAACCAATACAAATTATTAAAACTATTGTTCATAGAATGCTATAAATTATGTTATCATACGCTATTGATTTACCGTCTACACAGAATAATTAGCTAACAAAACTTGGATAATCTCTTATTGTACAGTTACATTAAGTATTGGGGAGCCGCTTTACTAAATTCGTTATGATAGCGAAAATCCAAATTTAGACCTGTTTTTTGTTAGCTCTAATTTCATTTGGAGTGCAAATGGGTCAATTTTTCTAAAAGCCAAGTGAAAAATGGAGGAAACTCAAATCTTATATTGAATTTACCCTAAGAAAGGCCTCACCCGAATTATTAACGATAGTCTTAAACTTGTCTAATTTGGCGAGGAAATTATTAATAACCCAATAACTTCTATTCGGTAGACATTCGAATCGGATGAATGTAAAAATCTAATCCAAGTAAATGCCTATCCTACCGCTTTTACAGATGGGCTCAATTTAATTATTAAAAAAGGATAAGACATTTTTACCTAAAAAAAGCATTTAAAAGCCAAAGACACATTATAAGTTGCAATCCCCGTAATTTTTCACTTAATTTATTACTTCCCACTTAGCTATAACTTGTTGTTATTCAGTTAGTCGTAAGTCATAATATAGTATTGATATGCAAAAAAAATGATAAGAATAAGTTATTCTTGTTCTGTCACCAATTTAATTAAAGAATGAAACTTGTTCTAACATTATTAATCTCATTACTTTTTATCAGTACTATTTTTGCCCAAAAAGAAAAAGACTCACTTTTTCATGTTTGGGATAATATAAGCATACAAGATTCAACACGGTTTAAAGCCATGGCCTATTTAATTAACTATCATTATTTATTTAAAAAAACAGATAGTGCACTAGTATTAGGCTATCAAATGCTAGAACTCGCTCAAAATAAAAAGAAACCTAAATACGAAGCAGAAGCCCTAACGATAATAGGTAAGGTTTATTTTGAAAAAAAAGAAAATGAGAACGCTACAACGTATTACACAAAAGGCTTAGAAAGAGCACTTTCTATCCAAGATAGTTTTCTATATTCTGACAAACTCTTCAGATTAGGAGGATTGTATAGTGATTACAAAGACTATACTAAAGCATTTAAAACATTATTGAAATCTGAAGAGTATAGTACAAATATAGGAGATAGTCTAAATGAAGGTTGGAGTCTTGGCTATATAGGTAGCATCTTGGGTGAATTAGGAGATTTTAAAGAAGCAGAAAAATATCATTTAGAGCATTTAAAATCGAGTACAAAGTATGATATAAAACACAGTATTGCTGGTGCAAAAGGCAATTTGGGTTTTATAAATTATAAGCTTGGAGATGTTGAAAAATCTATAAAATATTATACGGAAGCTATTACTCTAGCAAAAGAAACAGGAAATCATGAATATGCTTCACTTGGTACTGCAGACCTTATTGGCATACTAATAGAGGATAAGCGCCTTATTACTGCTAAGAAACATGTAGAAGAATATGAAACAGTAACAAGCCAATACACAACTTCTAAGTATAGTAGAAGTTTTTCTTTAAATATTAATCTATGGAAATGTCAAATAGATTATGGCTTAGGTAATTATAATAGAGCTTTAAGAGAATGTGAAGCATGTGAGAAAATTTATGAACTAAATAATTGGGAGCTTGAATCGGATATTTTAAAAAGTCTTTATGACATCAATAAAAAATTAAATAAATATAAAATTGCACTTGCGTATTATGAAAAATATCAACTTGTAATTGATGACGAGGAAGAGAATAAATCAAGAACAGAAATTCAGAGTATCATTTTCAACAATCAGTTAACTACAGATAGCATTGCCAAAGCACAAGAAAAAGAGCTGCTTAGTAGAACCTATGAAGAAGGTCTGAACAAAAAAAGTAAGGAACGAAATTTGTTCTTAATTCTTGGATTACTCGTATTTTTTATAAGCACAGCATATTTTATTATTTACCGAAAAATAGAAACCTCGAAGAGAAAAAGACTTAGAGAAATCAATGCGCTAAAAAATGCTTTATTCACAAACATAACTCATGAATTTAGAACACCACTTACGGTTATTAAAGGTATGACAGATATCATTAAATCTGATTTACATAATAAAAAACCAGAAGACGTTCAGAATTCATTAGAAATGATTGAACGTAATAGTAATAACCTGTTACACTTGGTAAATGAGATGTTAGATTTATCTAAGTTAGAAAGTGGTAATATGGAATTGCAATTGATACAATCTGATGTAATTTTCTTTATAAAATATTTAGGTGAAAGTTTCAGTTCTTTTGCGATGGAAAATGATATAAAACTTACTATTTATAGTGAAATAGAGTATTTAATAATGGATTTTGACGGTAACAAACTTACCTCAATTGTATCTAACTTGCTTTCAAATGCGGTAAAATTCACAGAAGCGCAAGGTGAAATTATTGTTCATATCAATGTAATAATTCAGAAAGAACAATCCTACTTATTAATAAAAATAAAAGATAGTGGTATTGGTATTGGTAGTGAAGAACTACCAAACATATTTAATCGTTTTTATCAAACAGATGCATCAACTGTAAGAAAAAATGAAGGCACAGGCATTGGTTTAGCGCTTACAAAACAGCTTGTTGAATTAATGAATGGAACTATAGAGGTTAAAAGTAAACTTAACAAAGGAAGTGAGTTTAGCGTTAAAATTCCTATTACTAATAAAGCAAAAGCAATATCAAAAGTTCCGCAGACTTTAGATTCTACCTTTCCAATAATTAGAACTAAATCGAAACAAGTAACCAAAATTCAAGAGACAGTTGCCGAATTACCTTTAGTTCTAATAATTGAGGACAATATGGATGTGGCCCACTATTTAAAAACATGTTTAAAAGGAAAATACCAAACCTTGCATGCCAATAATGGTAACATAGGTATAGAAATGGCCTACGAAAAAATACCTGATATCATTATAAGTGATGTAATGATGCCTGGCAAGGATGGTTATGAAGTTTGTGCAACCTTGAAGACAGATGAACGTACAGATCATATTCCTATAATACTTTTAACCGCAAAGGTTACTACAGAAGATCGACTTACTGGGCTAACCCATGGTGCCGATGCCTATTTGGGAAAGCCTTTTATAAAAGAGGAACTATTTACACGTTTGGATCAATTAATTTTGGTACGCAAAAAATTGATTGGTAAATTAGAAAAACATGGATTTGCAGCTCTAGTTAAGAATAAAATAGAAAATCCTCAAACCAAATTTTTACAACACGTAATAAAAGTCATTCATGATAATTTGGATGATGCTGATTTTGGAACATCTCAATTAGCTAAAGAAATTCATTTAAGTGAGTCTCAAATCTACAGAAAATTAAAAGCAATTACCGATAAATCTACAGCAGTTTTTATTCGATCTATTCGACTACAAAAAGCTAAAGAATTAATTGAAACCACTAATAAAACAATCTCCGAAATTGCCTATGAGGTTGGTTTTAACGACCCTTCTTGGTTCAGTAGAGCTTTTAGAGACGAATTTGGAATTTCTCCAAGTAGTATTCATAAATAATTGATATTCAGTTGTTTGATATTTTATTATTGCATAAAATGCAATAATAGTGCTTGCTTTTTTATGTCAATGAACCAATAATACTACTATTTGAATTAATTGTACAAGTCCTTTTTATTAATGCACAATATCATTGTATCATAATAATTAAAACAAACATTATGAAAACTACAATGAAACTTTTTACCTACGCATTAATCATTTTATCATTAACAATTACCTCTTGTGGTAAAGACGGTGAAGATGGAGCTGTTGGTCCCGCTGGTACTCAAGGTGAAACTGGTTCAGATGGTCTCGTCGGAGTTGATGGTGCAGATGGAACTGACGGAGTTGATGGATCTGATGGAGTAGATGGTACAGATGGCGAAGATGGTAATGCAGACGTTCAAGTAATAGAATATGAATCAGAAACCATTACTACCGGTAAGGTTACTTACCCTATGGACGGTGTATCACTAAATGAATTAAATGAGAGTTTAGTTTTAGGTTTTTATGCTGAGGTTACTCAAACACCCAATGCTGGAAATTCTTTTGTAACCAAAAAACGCTGGGTACCTGTTCCTGGTAGAGGAACGCCTACATTATTTGAAACAAGGGTAATCATAGAGGGAAGCTCTGCTCTACTCTCTGGTGGTCCAAGTTCTGATTTTATCGTAAATCTATATGAGTTAGGTACTTTATTTGCTTATTTAGAGGAAGTGATTTTTGATGAATTCAAAATATTTGTAATTCCGGCTTCTTCTTTTTCTTCACCTTCTTCTCCTGTGAATTCTGCTAAAAACAGCAATGACTTTAGTGAAATGACATATGAAGAATTGATTACTCATTTTGATATAGAAGAATAACAAGGAATTGTTAGCATAAAATACTACTCAGGGAGCGCTGTAAAATCTTTCAGGGTAGTATTATCAATCGCTAATGAAAATAATTTCCCAAACTCTTAGCTAATTATTGTAAAATCTAAAACAAATACGATGAACACAAAGAAAATGTATTTCGTGCTCTTTTCATTTATCGCATTGTCCTTTACATTCATTAATTGTAGTAGTGATGATGATAAAGTAATCTTAGAAGAAGGCGAAACACCTAATCAACCAGATAAAACAGTCAACCAAGCACCAGAAGACTTTAGTCTGGTAGCTGTTATGGATGGTGCAACGGACGTAGATGTAAAACCTGAGTTTCTATGGAACGCTGCAATAGACCCCGATGGAGATAACATAATCTATGAACTGTATATGGATGATATCAATACACCTATAACAAGGATTGCAAGCGATATCAACGACACTAATTTTACCTTAGAAGAAAGATTGCCTTTACAACAAGACTTGTTCTGGAAAGTGGTAGCGAATGATTCCGAAGGAAATGAGACTTCTAGTGAGACCTTCAGTTTTACGACAAGAAATCTTCAGATCTCCGAAACCCCAGTAACCGAAAATGCAACTTTCTCAGAAAGAACAGATCATACTTCAGTCGTTTTTGATAACAAAATTTGGGTCATAGGTGGGTATGATGGTTTTTCATATTTAAACGATATCTGGCAAAGTTCTGATGGGGAAACATGGACTCAAATTACAGCAGAAGCGCCATTTCATAGAAGAAGTGGTCATACTTCTGTAGTTTTTAATAATGAAATATATGTTATCGGTGGTTTTACAGGTGTGGATTTTTTAAGAGATATATGGAAAAGTTCTGACGGGGAAACTTGGGCTAAAATTACTGGTGCTTCACCATTCCCTCAAAATGGTCTCCACTCTGCTGTGGTTTTTAAAGATAAATTATGGGTTATTGGTAGTCTTGATGAATCTGCAAAACTATCAAATAAAATATGGCAAAGCGGTGATGGCGAAACATGGATACCAGTCGCTGTGGAAGCACCTTTCCCTGAAAGATATAATCAGTCAACTGTGGTTTTTGATGGTAAAATATGGATTATAGGGGGAATCACATTTAATGGCTTTCAAAATGTATTGCAAGATGTGTGGCAAAGTGCTGATGGTAGTGAATGGGTAAAGGTTGCCGAGGAAACAGCCACGGAAGGAATTGCAAATCACACTACAGTGGTATTTGACGATAAAATGTGGCTAATAGCGGGGCGTGATTCTCGTCTAAACCAAAATAATATTTATCAAAGTATTGATGGAATTACATGGAATAAAGTTATTGCAGAAACCCCTTTTAGTAAAAGAAGTGGACATACCTCTGTCGTGTTTAATGATAAAATTTGGCTTATTGGAGGTAGAGGCGGCATATTTGGCGACTCTTATTTAAATGATGTATGGTCAATGGATTAATACGTATTGAAGAACACGGCACTAACTGGCAATCTATAAAATCAAGTATAATTCTTAAAACAACAATCATGAAAAAAGTATTAATAGTAATTTACGGAATCTTAGCCTATATAGTTTTTCTAACCGCCTTTCTTTACGCTATCGGCTTTGTCGGGAACCTTTTCGTGCCCAAATCGATAGATTCTGGGGAAGAAATTTCTCAGATACCTGCAGTTCTCATTAATCTTGGGTTATTAAGCCTTTTTGCACTTCAACATAGTATTATGGCACGGCCTGCTTTTAAAAAATGGTTTACACAGTTTATTAATCCGGCTATTGAACGCAGTACTTATATCTTATTGTCGAGTTTAATTCTTCTTTTTATGTATTGGAAATGGCAACCCATGACAGCCATTGTTTGGGAGACGGAAGCTACGGTATCATCTATTTTAATGGTGGTTTTCTTTTCAGGTTGGTTAATTGTTTTCCTTTCTACTTTAATGATCAGTCACTTTGAGCTGTTTGGCCTAACGCAGATTTATCAGAACTTTAAGAACCAATCATTGACCACTCCTAAATTTCAGGTTAATTGGTTTTATAAGTTGGTAAGGCATCCCATAATGTTAGGCTTCATCATCGCCTTTTGGGCCGCACCCACCATGACTTTTGGTCGCCTTTTGTTCGCTGTGGTAACAACAGCATATATTTTAATTGCGGTTAAATTTTTAGAAGAGAAAGATTTGAAAAAAATTATAGGTAAAGATTATGAAGCATACCAAAAGCGGGTGCCCATGATTTTTCCGTTTACTAAATTCAAAAAAGGCTAAAAAAGTAATTGTTAAGCTCAGAAATATGAATATTAATTTCAGTAATTCTATTTCATAAATTATGTTACGAAAAGAAAAATCAGCATTTATATTTCTATTATTATGTGTTTACACATTATATGCCCAAGAGGAAAATAGAATTAGGGTTGGTTTAGAACTAGGCCCTGCGAAAGGTGCAGATATAGCTTTTTTAGCTGCGCTTGAGCCCAAATTTATTATTAACGAAAATAGTACTGTTGGTCTTCGGTTGGGAGTAGCTTTTCTATTGGGAAGAAATATTGAAGAATCAATGAAATCTCAATACATTATAGAAGAAGGGTTTAGTTTACATGAAATCTACTCTTTGGCAGCTACTTTTGACAGGTATTTAGGCAAAGCAAATAGTAGATTTCAACCTTTTATAGGTGGCGGACTCAGTTATTATAAACTAAGTGGAATAAGTAATATTTCCACCAAGGATAACCATGATGTGAATTTAGCATCTACCACCAAAGTTAAAGGACAAATGGGTCTATTAGTGAGAGGTGGATTTGAACTCGGTAAATTTCGTCTTGGACTAGAGTATAATAGTATTCCTAAAACAAAAATACAAGTGCCTAATGGGGATATTGCAGGAAGTGTTAAAGATAGCTATTTTGGTGTTTCCATTGGATGTATCTTTGGGGGAGGAAAGAATTAACGTTAGAAGGAGATTACAGATATTTATAAATAAAATTAAACTCAAGTTCAAGTATCAAGCTCAAATACATAAGCTTTGTAGTTGAAATTGATACTTGAGTTTGAACTTGTAGCATATGAGTTTCAAAAATCAAATTGAATTCCTGAAGGAACTACAGAAGAACAATTCTAAGGAATGGATGGATGCCAATAGAAAACGGTACAAGCAAGTTCGCGATGAATATATTGGTTGGTTAAATAGTATGAATACAAGACTTTCTGCTACTGATAACGAATATTATGATACACCTGGTAAAAAAGGAATTAACCGTATCAATAATAACCTCATGTTTCACCCCAATAAACCCGTTTACAAAGACCATTTTGGTGCTGGGTTCGATAAGAAACCAAAGACAGCAGATTTCTATTTTGAACTAGGTATAGAACGTTGCACTTTTGCAGGCGGATTATGGCGACCAGAATCAAAAGTACTACGAAGTGTTCGCGATGCTATTGATTATGATGGTGAAAACTTAGAGAAAATCTTAAATAAAAAGTCCTTCAAAACTCGTTTTGGAGGACTTTACGAAGATGTAAAATTAACCAATGCACCGAAAGGATTTGACAAAGACCATCGATACATTGAGCTGCTTAAGAATAAAACCTTTGCCGTATTTCAAGAATTTGACACCAAAGAAACTAGCACTAGTAATTTTGACGACCAATTAATTGAGGCATACAAAGATATGCTCCCTTTCAGGCGCTATTTAAATAAGGCGATTACCGTATAGTTATTTAGAATCAGCAGCAGGTATTAGCCTAGCTTTTAAGTTAGGTTGTGTCATAGCACTATCTATAGGAAACATAGGTCTATTGATTCTTTTATATCCTAATCTGTTCAAGTCTTGGTCAACGCCTCCGGGAGTTAATGCCATTGTCCAATCGCCGCGCATTTCGTACAATTCTGGAACTAAATAACCAATTTTCACAACGACAACATCAGCATTTTTAGGATCTAACCCTAAGTTGGTAAAATCACTTAAATGATGGTAGGGCTTCCGTTTTTTGGTTACGATAACATCGATATTACCTACTTTAACGACCACTTCGACCACGGCATCTTTGTCACCTTTTTTTATGGCAGTAATAGTACCATCTAATAGTAATGGGCCGGCAAATCTATTGTCTACGGCAGCACCAGCTTCCGCTTTTATTTTTCCTCCAACACCTATTTCCATTGCTTTTTTTACAAATTCAGGACCTGGTATAGATGCATAAATTAAAGATTTTCCTTTTGTTGATTTAAACTCAGATCTCGCCAATAGTTCTTTTAATGTCCAAGTAACATCACCGGCACCACCAGCCGTTGGGTTATCTCCCATATCACTGATCATATAAGGTTTCTTATCACTAGCTAATGCAAGTTTTAAGCTTTCTTCTAATGTAGTTGTGGGTGCAACAAATTCAAATTCATTTCTAACATCCCAAAAACTTTGGGCTAATTTTTCAGCACCTTGTTCTACTTTCTCCTTATCATCACCGGTAACCATTACTACGGCATGGTTTCTAGGTTCATCTGCCCAGGCATAACCTATCCAAATGGCGGCATCAATAACTCCGTCTTGTTTCGTAATATCTGGTATTTTGGCATATAGACTTTTGCCTGGCTCAATACGTGTGCTTGTCTTTTCACCTGGTAATAGAATTGGAACGGGAACCCAAGCCTTATACCCCGGTTTTCCTTTACCACTTTCTAAACGGTCAATTAAGTTGGTAACTGCTCGTTTTTTAGATTCAATAGCATCTTCATGTGGTGCCATACGGTAACAGGTAATTAAATCTGTATGCTGCGCTAATCTTTCAGAAACATTTCCATGTAAGTCCATAGAAGTGGATATGAGAACATCATCACCTATAACAGCACGTATACGTTGTATTAAATCACCTTCTGGGTCATCTAGCCCCACAACACTCATTGCCCCGTGAATATCAAAGAAGAGTCCGTCATAAGGCTTGTTTTCCTCTAATAGTTGCAAACTTTTGGTTACTAATGATTCGTAAGCTTCTCGAGTAACCGTTCCGCCTGGTAAAGATTTCCCTACTAACGTAGGTACCCATTCTGCTCTATTTCTATTCAAAGAATCTACCTGTAGAAACGGATATCTCGTAAAAACGGAATCACCAATTTTTGCGTGAAAAGCTTCTTCTGTAGAAAGGGCAGGTGAGAAGGTGCTACTCTCAATGCCTAAACCTGCAATTGCAATTCGTGGTAGTTTTTTTTCTTCTGCTTGGTTGTCTTTACATGAAGAGACCAATACTAAAATTAAAATAGCAAATGTGTATAAATGTTTCAAGATGGTAGGTATTAAGTTGTTTGAATGGAAAAGATAGAAAAAAAATGATACGGAAAAGTATTCTTTTTGCTGTACAACCTGTTTAGAGCGATTAATGCAAAAGTCAATCAAATTTGAGTATGCTATTTAACTATATAAGAGTTTGCTTATGTAAACTTCTTAATTATTTAAAAAGTTCTCTATACATGTATTAAATTCTTAATTATTCGGGCTCTTTTCAATCTGAAAAAATAGTAGAAAATGTAGTAAGCTACCACCCATTTCCCGATACTTGTAAATTTGGCAAATCCTCATTATAATTTAATAATCGTTGGAGTTTACAATCTAAAAATTCTTACGTACTAATCTGTATTTTTAAAAACCACTTTACCATCAAAAATGGTCATAGCTATTTCTGTTTTTAAGAATTCATCTTCCGGTATGGTCATTATATCTTGATTGTAAATAGTAAAGTCAGCCAGTTTACCAGCAGTAATCGACCCTTTAATATTTTCTTCAAAAGCGCCATAGGCAGCATCAAGCGTATACGATTTTAAGGCTTGTTCCCTAGTCATTTTCTGTTCCGGTTCATAACCGCCTTCAGGTAAACCTTTTAATGTTTTACGACTGATACTGGCATATAAACTCGCAATCGGATTTAGCGGCTCTACCGGTACATCGGTACCATTTACAATAGGTATACCGCTTTTTAGAAGGGCTTGCCACATATACGCCCCTTCTTTAATTCGTTTTTCTCCCAAACGGTCAATAGCCCAAGACCTATCAGAAGATAAGTGAATAGCTTGCATTGCAGGTATTACACCTAGTTGTGCAAAACGGGGAATATCATCAGGATGTAAATGTTGGGCATGTTCTATTCGAAATCGGTGATCAGTTTTTAAATCGGGCAATTTTTTAAAGGCAGTTTCGTAACGGTCTAAAATTTCTTTATTGGCACGATCACCAATGGCATGGGAGCATACCTGAAAGCCTTTTCGCAAACCATTTAAGGCAGTTTCTAGAACCATTTCCATAGGTAACGTTTCATGTCCAAAATGTCCTGGTCGGTCGGTGTAGGGTTCTAACAACCAAGCACCACGTGACCCTAGAGCTCCATCACAATTTAATTTCACGGAACGTATGGTCACTAAATTATCAGGATCTACTAACGGTCCTTTTTCATACCATTCGCCGAGTAATTCTTTGTCCCGCCCGGTGAGCATAACGTATAAACGAACTTTCATTCTGTCCGCTGTTTTCATTTGTTCGTACAATGCTATTGTTTCTCGACCGATACCTGCATCGTGAAAACCAGTAATACCGTTTCTGTGACAAGCTGCCACCGCCAGTTCAAATGCTTTATTATTTTGCTCGGGAGTGCTTTCTGGAATATGCTGCCAGATCAGACCTTGTGCCCGCTCATTGAAAATTCCGGTAGGTCTTCCTAGTTCATCGCGCATTACTTCACCACCTTCGACGTGTAATTTATCAATACCATCCTTGGGCAATATCTCAATTCCCGCTATTTCCATGGCCTTAGCATTTGCAAAACCTGCATGGCCACTGGCATGGCTCAAAAACACAGGGTTATTTGGAGTTGCAGCACTTAACAAGTCGTGTCTTTGAAATCCATTTACAGCATCTACTGGTAATGAATCCCATTTGCTTTGATGCCAACCTCCACCAAGAATCCATTCACCTGGGGCGATGGTTTTTGCTTTTTCGGTCACTGCATCTACGATTTCTTGATAGCTTGTCGTATTTATCAAATCTAGTTCCAATTCATTGTATCCCAAGCCCATAAAATGTCCGTGTCCTTCAATCAGTCCCGGAGTCATAGTTTTTCCTTCTAAATCGATGACTTGGGTTTGTTCGTTTTTGTACTTTTCGGCTTCTTCGAGTTTTCCGGAAAAAAGGATAATATTATCTTTCGTAACTACAGCTTCAACTATTGTTTGTACTGAATCAACAGTGTAAATCGGACCGCCATGTATTAACATGGTGCCGTATTCTTTTGTAGCAATCTTACATCCATTCAATAATAGTAGACTTAATGCGATAGTCCAGAAAGTAGAAGTTAGAAATTTCATAGGTTTGGTTTTGAAAACTGAAGTTACAATTTTATCGATAAAATAATTGCAATGAGATTTATCTAGATTTTTTGGATTTCCGCATATAGTAATGTAGTCTGATTAATAGTTTGTGCGGTGTATCTTAGTAGGTTTCAAATTATGTTAGCTAAAAATTAAAGTATAGTTAAATAGATTTCCAGATGCCAAATAAAAATTTAAAAGATATTAAAAGAGAAATTTTATCAGATAACTGGTATACACTCAATAAATACACCTATAAGTATCAAAAACCTGATGGTACATGGGAAACTCAAAATCGTGAAGCTTACGATAGAGGTAATGGTGCTGCCATTTTATTGTATAACTCTAAAAAAAAGACTATTGTGCTTACTAGACAATTTCGAATGCCAACGTATGTAAATGGAAATGAAGACGGAATGATGATTGAGGTGTGTGCAGGTCTTTTAGATGGCGATAACCCTGCCGATTGTGTGCGTAAGGAAACGGAGGAAGAAACAGGATATAAAATCAGTAATGTACAGAAGGTATTTCAAACCTACATGTCGCCCGGTTCGGTGACCGAAATAGTGTATCTTTTTGTTGGTGAGTATGATGAAAGTATGAAAGTCAGTGATGGTGGAGGAGCAGAAGATGAAACTGAGAATATAGAGGTGTTAGAAATAGATTTCGATAAGGCGATGCATATGGTGGCAACCGGTGAAATTAAAGACGCTAAGACCATAATGTTATTACAACATGCAAAATTAACCGGGTTAGTTTAAGCAGTTTAATTCGACTTAATTAGTATGCGAAATTTGAGTAAAGTCGGATTTGGAGGAGGATGCCACTGGTGTACCGAAGCTGTTTTTATGTCTTTACGTGGTGTAACCAAAGTAGAGCAAGGCTTTATTTCCCCTAAAGAAAATACAGAAGATTTTTCTGAAGCTGTTATTGTATATTTTAATCCCGATATTATAGCATTAAAAGATTTAGTAGCTATTCACTTAGATACGCACCGTAGCACCCAAAACCATTCTATGCGCAATAAGTATAGGTCTGGTGTCTATTTTTTTGAAAAGAGAGAAGAGTCTGTTTTAGCGGAAATTATGAAGGAATTGCAAAAAGATTTCGATATACCTATAATTACATCTATTATTCTATTCGGGGCTTTTACATCATCCCAAGAACAATTTCAGAATTACTATTTTAGCGATACGGAGAAGCCATTTTGTAAAACACACATATCACCTAAAATTAAATTATTAAAGGAGAAATACATTCAACATGTAGCTATAAAATAATAGCTTAATACTTATCTCTAAGTGTTTGTAACATTTGCTCTAGACGAAATCTTTCTTCGGATACTGATTCTCTAAAATGATTAATCATAAAACTAAAAATCAAGGTTTTACCTGAATTTGTTACTAGATAGCCACTAAGACAATAGTTATTGCTTAAACTACCCGACTTGGCATAAATGTAAGGTTGTTCTTCACCGGCGAATCTATTTTCTAAAGTACCTGATACTCCGCCAGCGGGGAAGATGGCGAATAAACGTTCTTGCGGAATTTGCGAGTGCAATTTGTCTAAAACAGCAACCATATTTTGCGGAGTGAATAGATTGTAACGAGAAAGTCCCGATCCGTCAACCCATCTGGGTTCTTGTTTTAAGTCACCCAACTCATTTTCTAATATATGAACTCGTATTGCTTTACTATTTAAGATATCGTTTAACTGTGATGAAGAAATTAGTAATAATTGTTCGGCAATAAAATTATCACTTTCATGCATCATTCTTTTATAAAGTGAATCAGAAGGCACACCATATAAGGTTTGTTTCTGTCCCAATGGCATGCTAGCGGTAATACCCACTTTTGTTTTCAATATGTTTTCTAATATTGATTTTGTAGTTAAAGCGCTTGTGATAAAAGGAGTCTCTAAGGTATCTCTAGACTGTGGTGAATAATAGAATACATTAGAAAATTCATTCCTGTTTCTTTTATTGGTCAGCTCTAGAACACTGTCTTTAAAATAAGTAGGTGATACCTGTAGCGCATTGTTTTTATACGCCATTACTACATTTCCATGAATAGGGAGTATACTTTTCTCTGGAGAATAGTACCATTGATAATCGTCCCATGCCCAACCTGGTCCATATTTTTCATCTTCAAAATTCCCAGTAGCGTAGACTATATTTTTCTGATTTTTCAAAAATTTTAATGCAGTTGAATCCTTTATATAAGGATGAAGAAATGAGGGGTCACCTGTTCCTTCAAAATATAAAGTATCGCTGGTATAGATGTATTTTAATGCGGGTATTTCTTCTGGTAAAAGATTTAGTGCGGTAAATAATGTGAAGATTTTGGTATTGCTGGCAGGTATAAAATATTTATGACTATCATGATTATAGATAGTGTCTTTTGTAGCTGCATCTATGACTAAAACACCCGTAAATTGATTTTTATAAAATGTAGAAGAAAGCTGATTATTAAAATCTTTTCTAATAACTGACTTTTTTGAAACACAGGCAGATAATGCCAAAATTACGATGCCTATAAAAAGAAAATTTTTCATGAATTCGAATGTACAAAATAGAATACTTATTAATACGATAAAAATTTAACACGAAGAGTATTACTTTAACTTTTTATACACAATATTAGACATGCATTTCTGTTTACCTTTATACAACAACAAATATATTAATCTAACAACAACATGTCTAAGTCAATGCTAGAGTATAGTAAAACAGTACTTAAAAAGGTTAGTTTTGATACCTTGCTTTTCTGCAAAGAATTAAAGAAAGCCATAATGACGTTACTACCTGAAGAGGTGGAAGAATTAAAAGTCTGGTTAGAAAGTTACATAACAGATAAACCAGAATTACAACAAAGTTTAGTTTATTTAAAAGCATAATAAAAGAGCCACATAATGTGGCTCTTTTTTTTAAGCAACCATTAGATAGTTTAGGTATCTTTTATAAAAAAAACAGATGGCTATTAGATTTTTTGTTTTAATATTTTCGTTATTCTTAATGCAATGTCAAAATGATGACATGCCATTTGATGATACAGCTGTAGACGATACAAGTTTAGTTGGTGAGTGGTTGTTGTACGAATCATATATAAGTCCTGGTGGTGCTGCAGAATGGAAAGATGTCGAAGAAGGAAATCGATATTTCTTTGATGAATTCGGTAATTACGAAGAAACCGATTTCAATATAAAAATAGAACGTAGGGGCGAGTATGAAATTAAAGAAAATGAACTCTATTTATACTTTCTTACCGAAGGTAAAAAAGATACATTAGGGTATATAGCAAGTTTCAACGAAAACAAAACAAGGTTAACGCTGTCACCTTCATATCCAAGTATTTGTATAGAAGGTTGTTTGTATCGTTTTATGAAAGAATAGAATTTACTTATTCAGCGGACTTATAATCTTCACATCTTGAAAAGCAATGGCACCACGAACAATTCCGGTTATTACATCGCGTAAAGCTTCGGTTATTTGAACTTTTAGTTCTTTCTTATGATAGATAAGACTTACTTCACGTGCAGGCGAAGGATCTTTAAAATACTTTAGATTCTTTTTCTTTACTTCATCAAGGTCTAAAGTGTTTAAATAGGGTAGAAGTGTCATACCCAAACCTTCATTAGAAAGATTTATAAGTGTCTCAAAACTACCGCTTTGTAAACTAAAATGTTCGCCGCCCATTTTTGGGGTTTTACAAAGGTTTAAAACTCCTTCTCTAAAACAGTGACCATCTTGTAGAAGTAAAATATCTTCAATATCTAAATCATCTGGTGTAATTTGGGTACTATCTCCCAAACGATGTTCTTTAGGTACATACCCTACAAAAGGTTCATAATATAAAGGTCTCTCCGTAATAAAATCAACTTCTAACGGAGTAGCGGCAATAGCAGCATCTAGGTGACCGTCTTCTATATTTTGAATAAGACTTTCTGTATTTTGTTCCTTAATGATAAGGTTTACTTTCGGGTATTTCTGAATGAAGTTTTTAAGAAACATTGGTAATAAAGTGGGCATTATAGTTGGTATAATTCCCAACACATAATCCCCTCCTATATACCCTTTTTCTTGCTCTACAATATCTTTGATACGAGCAGCTTCGTTTACAATATTTTTTGCCTGAGCCACTATTTTCTTACCTACTTCGGTAATTGTAATAGGTTTTTTACTACGATCAAAAAGTAGTATATCTAACTCATCTTCTAGCTTTTGAACTTGCATGCTTAAAGTGGGTTGCGTTACAAAACTTTTCTCGGCTGCCAATGTAAAATTCTTATACTCGGCAACGGCAAGAACATATTGTAATTGGGTAATAGTCATATGTATAGTTTAAGTCTATAAAATTACTAAAATCCATTATTATAACCTATTACAACTGGCTGATGTACCGTTTATTTTCTTTAGAATCTCAGCTTTATCTCCATATCATCTGTAGCTACTGAAAACTTAACATCGCTAAATGTTGGCGGTCCCATAAGCATAGGATTGTTACTCATGGCATAGTTTTCCAACGGCATACCGTTGGTTTCAAAATCCATACGTTGATTATCGTTGGCATCATGTAAAACTGAAAAAGCATAATCGCCTGGTTGAACATTTTCAATGGTTAAAATTAACTCACCTTCTTCAGCTTTGTCATAGGTCGTTTTAATTCCGTCAGCCTTCATAAAAGTGTCTTCACTGTGTAAAGCACTTAATACGTGACCTTCATTGTTTAAGACATTTTCGATTATAACAGTTAGGGTAACGCCCTCTTTCTCTTGGGCATTCATGGTAAGGGTCATAGCTAGTACAGTAATGGTAAATAGTAACTTTTTCATTTTATAAGGTTTTAAAGATTAATTGATGTTTCAAAGATGCCTTATGAATACGCTTTTTGAAAATGAAACTAACTCAGTTGTAGAAATACAATCCTGAACTGTATAAGAGGGGAGATAATAGAGAAAAGTGAGTGATTTGAAAAATGTTACTTTCTTTTGGTGATGAAATAGTCTAGACCGAATTTACCAGAGCCAAACCCCATAAAAAAGAGCCCTAAACAGAATAATGTAAAAGTTGGCATAATATTCCAAGAATCATCCCATGGTCTAAATACGATAGTGGTAAACATAGTTATGGTAACAAAGAAGGCTGTTATTCTTGTATTTAACCCTAAAATTAATAAAATACCACCAAGAGCTTCTGTCATCCCCGCAGACCAGGCAAAGAATTCTGGCATATAAGAAAAAGGAATTCCGAATTGTCTCACCAGCTCAACAAACCAATCAGAAACTTCTAATAAGCCTAGTTCGGCAGATTTCGGAGTCCATGGAGTACCAAATTTATTCACTGCAAAAACAAAAGCAAGTAAGTATCCTGTAAATACTCTAGGAATTAAAACTAAAATATTAGGTAATAAGGCATCTATTCTAAATGGGATGATCAACTTTTTTAACGGAAGTAGTTGTTCGTTCATTTTGGTTGGTATTGGTTTCTTAAACTTAAGATAGATAAATGATTTATGATATGATAATTATCAGTTTGCTATTTTGATTGTAGTTAATTCAAACTGATTAATTATCGCTATCCCTTTTAAATTTTAGCTTCATAAATTTAATTTTACACACATCGTTAAAATTGGGTTAAAGCCTTTTAGAGTCAATAATTAAGGGGGCTAAAGTGTACCTTTGAATTTGAAAAGTAATATATATGACTAAGATAAAAGCATACGCGGCAGATAATAAAGATGCGAATTTGAAGCCGTTAGAAATAGAAAGAAGAGAAACTCTAAAGGATGATGTAAAAATCGATATTTTATATTGTGGCGTATGTCATAGCGATTTGCACCAAGTACGTAACGATTGGAAAAATTCAGCATATCCGGTAGTTCCAGGGCATGAAATTATAGGTAAGGTTTTAGAGGTGGGTAATGGTGTTACCAAATTCAAAGTAGGTGATTTAGTAGGTGTTGGTTGTTTGGTAGATTCATGCCAAACGTGTAGCGCATGTAAAGATGATTTAGAACAATTTTGCGAGAAAGGTGCAACGTTTACTTATAATAGTAAAGACAAACATTCTGGAGGGCATACTTTCGGTGGTTATTCTGAAAGTGTAACCGTAAATAAGGAATTTGTTTTAAAAGTACCTGAAAATTTAGACCCTAAGGCAGCGGCACCATTATTATGTGCTGGTATAACCACCTATTCTCCATTAGCACATTGGGGTGTTAAAAAAGGAGATAAAGTAGGTGTTATTGGTTTAGGCGGTTTAGGTCATATGGGTATCAAGTTTGCACATGCAATGGGGGCTCATACAGTTATGATTACCACATCTCCATCTAAAAGTGAAGATGCTAAGAAATTAGGTGCAGATGAAGTATTAATATCGAAAGATGAAGCACAGATGAATGAACATGCGAATTCATTTGATTTCTTATTAAATACTATACCTGTGGGTCATGATATGAATCCATATGCGGCTTTATTGAAAAGAGATGCAACTATGGTAATTGTAGGGGCGGTAGAACCTTTGGATCCATTACATGGTGGTAGTTTAATAATGGGTAGAAAAAGTATTGCTGGTTCATTAATTGGAGGTCTAAAAGAGACTCAAGAAATGTTAGATTTCTGTGGTGAGCATAATGTAGTTTCAGATATTGAAATGATCGACATTCAGAACATTAACGATGCATACGATAGATTACAAAAATCAGATGTGAAGTATAGATTTGTAATTGACATGAAGTCTTTAAAAGATAGCTAGAAAATAGAAGTCTATTAATTGAAAAGAGCCATATGTAATATGGCTCTTTTTTATTTTAATTGAATACTCTCGATTTCTAAGGTGAAATCTTCTTCAATTCCGTTCTTAATGATAATAGCGATTTGAGCAAGATAATCGCCATGGTAATTGGGTAGTTTTAATTCTTCACCTCTAAATACAGGTTCCATTTCTTTAAATGGAATTTCAATGGTTTGCCATTCTTTACTAGGTTTAAAGTCATAGCTATAAGTATGCCGTTGATGTTCACCAGATTTACATCTAAAAGCATATTTTTTGCCATCGCCTTTTAATCGAATTACAAAAGCAGAGAAAGTATCTACAGTAATTCTTTCTAAATCATGCCTTACAAGACAAAATCCTCCATTATTTTTTAAGGATACGTGCCCGCTAAATACGCCATTTCCTTGAGGATTAATTTGTATGAGCCCCATAGATAAACCACCCATAACATCATCATTGACTATATGCCATTCTTTAATCTTGGATGCTTTATTAAATTTAAAAATGGAAAGTACTTCGCTCATAATTATAATAGTTTGAAATGATAGAAACTGATTATAAAATTAGATGAAAGCAGAATAGCACTAATACTCTAAACCTTTTAATTTTAACTTGTTTGCCAATTTTTAAGGCATACGTTTTTTCATTTCATCAGCAACAGCTTTTTCTGAAGGACCTTGTTTTTCTAATTCCGAAATAATTTTTGGATGGTCATGGCTTCTGCCTTGAGAGAGTTTGTTTACGGCTTGTATATCATTAATTTCAATTTCAAACCCGATAATGCCACTAACCTGTCTCATAGTTTTATCAGACATATCGTTCAATGAAATAGGATGCTCAGACTTCTGCTCATATTTATTAACAAGCTCATGTAAAGAAGTAAGTAGTTTTTCTGAGGTTTGAATTTTTACAGTACCATAAACATGAACGGCAATATAGTTCCAAGTAGGTACTTCTTCTTGCTGATACCAAGAAGAGGAGACGTAACTATGTGGGCCATTAAAAATACAAAGCACTTCATCACCATTAATTATTTTTTTGCTCTGTAAATTGGCTTTTGCTATATGCCCAACCAGTACGTCATTACCTGTAGCATTTTTCCCAAGTTCTAAAGGAATATGAGTACCCCAAGGCTTACCATCGATAGTATTAATTAAAATACCAAAACTATTGCCTTTTAGAAAGTCATGAATCTCATTAATATCATTAATATCATTGTTCTTGTAGTGTTCGGGAATATACATATGGGTTGGTTTTAAACGTAAATATACTAGTTTTATGTAATTGCTTTTAGAACCAAATATTTAATGTTTAGTGCTAAGCAATTGACAAAATCCTAATTATCTTGTATTAGAATTTTAAAATAAGAATATGCCATTTATAACAAATACAAAAGCAAAAGAACAAGTAGACATTTTCTATGAAGATTATGGAAGCGGACAACCTGTAATATTAATACACGGGTGGCCTCTAAGCCGTAAATCTTGGGAACAACAGGTATGGAAAATAGTGGAAGAAGGCTATCGTTGTATATCATATGACCGTAGAGGTTTTGGAACATCATCTGCACCTTGGGGAGAATATGACTATTCTGCTCTGGCGAGTGATTTAAACGCCATTATTGAAGAGTTAGATTTGAAAGACGCTGTTATTGTAGGTTTTTCAATGGGAGGAGGGGAAGTAGTGCGGTATTTAACGGATTATGGCTCTAGTAGAATTTCAAAAGCAGCATTAATAAGCTCTATCGTTCCATTAGTAAAACATAAATCTGATAATCCAGCTGGAGTGCCAGAAGAAGCTTTAGAAGGTATTATAGATGCCTTACAGAAAGATAGAGTTGGATTCTTAAAGGAATTTAGCAAAGGATTCTACAATTATGAGGATAATAAGAATAATCGAGTAAGTCAGGCACAATTAGACTATGACTTTAATATAGCATCATTTGCTTCACCTAGAGCAACAATACAAGCGGCGCTTGCATGGATGCATACCGATTTTAGACCCGAATTAAAAAATGTAACAGTGCCAACATTAATTGTTCATGGTGACGCAGATGCAACGGTACCTCTTGAAACTTCGGCAAAACAAGCTGCAGAAGGAATTAAGTATAGTACGCTGGAGATTATCAAAGGAGCTCCGCACGGACTTAATGTAACTCACACAGAAGAATTGAATGAAATATTAATTTCATTTTTAAAGAAATAATATAAAATATCTTTTAAATAAAAATCCCGATTGTGTAAACAATCGGGATTTTTTTATGGTTTCTAAGAAAAGCTTAGTTCATCATTTCTAAGTTTGCGAGTACGGGCAAATGATCAGAAATATGTTTGTTGTTTTCCATTCTATCATCAATATGAATATACTCTAGAACTTTAAAATTCTCAACAAACACATAGTCGATACGGTTGGTTAAGACTTTATTATGGTCAAAACCGCTAAAGGAACCTGTAGGACCATAGAAAGGTTTTTTGGTGATAGATTGTCCATCCGTTAAAGCACCTTGTAAGTATTTGATAGGAGTTTCATTAGGGCTCAAATTTAAATCACCCATAAGAACTACCGGAAGCTTATCTGAATTGACTTCTTTGATTTTAGCCACAATAAGGTCAGCAGATTTTTCACGAGCAACAGTACCTTTATGATCAAAATGGGTATTAAAAACCATAAACTGTTTACTAGTTGCTAAATCTACAAATACACCATACGTACATATACGTTCCATAGAAGCGTCCCAACCCACAGAAATTTCTTGGGGAGTTTCAGAAAGCCAGAACGTTTCACTTTTTAAAAGCTTATACTTTTTGATATTGTAAAGAATAGGGGAGTATTCCCCTTTTTTCTTTCCATCATCTCGACCTACACCAATAGAGGTGTAATCTAATAAGTTCTGATTTAAGTAAATCAACTGATGATCAAGAACCTCTTGCATACCAATAATACCTGGTCCATAGTGGTTCAAAAGGTCAACCATAGCGACTTTTCGGTCGTTCCAATTATTTACGGTATCGTTTACATTATCATATTTAATATTGTACGACAATACCTTAATTTCTTGTCCGTATATATTTAAAAGCGAGATGAATAACGCTAGAGTGAAAATAAATTTTTGTGCTTTCATACGGCTATTCTGCTTCTTTGTATTTCTCGAACCAAGCTAAAACACTGGCAATTTTTGCAATCAAATTACTTGGTCTATTAGCAATCCCATGCCCAGCACCTGGTATACGTACCATAGCAGTTTCTACACCTTCTAATTTTAGTGCGGTATAGAATTGTTCAGATTCTGCAATTGGAGTTCTATAATCTTCTTCACCAGTAAGTAACATGGTGGGTGTAGTTACATTGGCAACATACATTAAAGGGGAACGTCTAAAATAATTTTCAGGATCTTCCCATGGTTTTTTACCAAACCAATATTTAGAGAAAAATGCAGCACCATCCGCATACAATACAAAGCTTGTCCAGTTAATTACTGGCTTGGCAACTACAGCAGCTTTAAATCGGTCTGTTTTTCCCACAATCCAAGCAGTAAGCACACCGCCGCCACTACCACCGGTAACAAAAAGATTGTCTGTATCTATATATCCCTTTTCAATAACGGCATCTACACCACTCATTAAATCTTCATAATCATGATTAGGGTAGTCGTGGTGAATTAAATTTCCAAATTCTGCTCCGTAACTTGTACTACCTCTAGGGTTGCTATATAGAACCACATAACCTGCGGCGGCATATGCTTGTATTTCGGCACTATAAACAGAACCGTAGCTAGTAAACGGTCCTCCATGAATTTCAAGAATAAACGGGTATTTCTTATTTGGATCAAAATTTGGCGGAGTAACCACCCATCCTTGAATCTTTTGTTGGTCATAAGAAGACTCCCACCAAATTTCTTCAGTTTTACCCAAGTTCCTGAACGAGAAAAGATCATCGTTTACAAAAGTTAAACGTTTAGATCCTTTTTTATCGGCAGCACCTAAATCAGAAGGGTGTTCCGTATTACCAAGAGTATATGCAAATCGTGAGTTTTTAGAAACTGTAAAATCACCTGCATTATAAGGTCTTCCTAATGACAAACCACCAAGACCCTCAACTAAAGTTGTGATTTTTCCTTCAAGAGTAATGTGTCCAATTTTGGTAGTACCTTCAGTGTCATATTGAAAATAAAGACCTTTACCATCGTTAGCCCATTGTGCATTGGCTATATCTCTATCAAAATTTCCAGAAAGCAATTTTGAGTTTGTACCATCGGTATTCATTACATATAAATTGGTAATCTGATACCCCATTAGTTTATCATCATTACCCGTGTAAGCAATCATTTTACCATCAGGTGAAACTGTTGGTGAACTGTCTGGACCATATCGTGTAGTCAACGGAGAAACTTCGCCTTTAGAAATGCTAAGCGCATATACTTCACTATTAGCAGGTTCAAAAGCCTCGTCAGGATTAAAATTAGCAGAGAAGTAAAGTGTCTTGTCATTTTTAGCCCAAACAGGTGCACCGTGATCAAATGTTGTTGCCGTCAATTGATTAGGTGTACCACCATCAATTGAAAGAGTGAAAATTTGGTCGTGTCCACCTTTAATGTAACCTTGACCGTCACCTCTGTAATTCAATTTGTCAATGTAAGTCGGTGGTGTATTCCATTTTGCACCCTCTGGTTTAGCCGGTAATTTAACTATAGATTCTTCAGCTTCTGGCACAAACATGGTAAATGCCAAATAACGGTCGTCGTTAGACCAACTAACCGCTCCAGGAGCTTTTGGCGTATTGGTTAATGGTGCAATTTCTTTTGTATCCATCCACATGATATACAATTTCATCTTATCATCGGTTTTGTTCGATTTAAAGATGATTTTTTTACCATCATGTGACCAACGTGGGTAATTATCGTTTTGGTTACCAGTGGTTATTGGTCTGTTCTGCGAACCATCATAATTTACCATCCATAAGTTCGATAAGTTCTTATCTGTCATGATGTCCTTAAAATTTCGGACATAGATAATTTTGGTTCCATCAGGTGATATCTGAGGGTCAGATACAAACTCCATGTTAAAGATATCGGTAAGCTCAAGATTAGAAGAAACTTGTGCAGTTACAGATACTGTAAACAGTAAGAGAAATAGTGTTTTAATAATAATCTTCATAGTGTTGAATTTGGTTTGAAATAGATAGCATGAAGATAATAATAAAGCTTAAAAAGAGACGCCTTAGACTACAGTAAACTTATTAAAATATCGATGTTCTTAACATTCTCTTTTTGTATTTTCACATTAAAGAAGATAAAGGTTACTTATATCAAATTCATCTGGTACTTACGGTATGGTATGTACTTGAGGTACTTGCCTTCTGTAGTTTATTTAAAAACGGATTACCCTTTTATACAGATATATAAGGTGAATTGTTTTAATTTTCTGATTGTTAGTATTTTAAAATATAAAAATGAAAGTATTATTTATAGGAGGAACAGGAAACATTAGTACACCAAGTAGCAGATTGGCAGTAGCTAAAGGAATGGATTTATATGTATTGAATAGGGGGAAGGCGAAGGTAGAAATTGAAGGTGCAAATTCTATTATTGGCGATATTAATAAACCCGAAGAACTTACTGAGCTTAAAAAATATGACTGGGATGTTGTCGTAAACTGGATAGCTTTTACACCAGAAGACATTGAGCGTGATATTGAATTGTTTAGAGGGAAAACAAAACAATATATTTTTATTAGTTCAGCATCATGTTACCAGACGCCTTTGAGCTATCCGGTGATAACCGAATCTACTCCGCTGTGTAATAATCTGTGGGACTATTCTCAAGGTAAAATACAATGCGAAGATCGTTTGCAAAAAGCATATAGAGAAGAAGGGTTTCCTATCACTATTGTTCGTCCATCTTTAACGTACGATACCGTAATACCGATTGCTATTGGCGGATTTAATAAATACAATACGGCACAACGAATTCTAGATGGTAAAGAAATTATTGTACATGGCGATGGTACCTCGCTTTGGACAGTAACACACGCCGACGATTTTGCGAAAGGATTTGTTGGGTTGTTGGGAAATACACCAGCTATTGGACATGCATTTCACATCACCTCAGATGAGGTACTTAGCTGGAATATGATTTATAAGATTTTGGCAGATGCTTTAGGGAAAGAAGCAAAGGTGGTACATATTGCTTCAGATTTTATATGCAAAGTAGAACCTTCATTTACGGGCACTTTGTTAGCGGATAAGGCAGAAAGTGTTTTGTTCGATAATACCAAGATTAAAACCTTTGTACCTGGTTTTAAAGCAACCATTCCGTTTTCGGAAGGAATTAAAAGAACTATTAAGTGGTTAAAAGAAAACCCAGAACATCAGAATATAGATACGGAGACAGAAGCTAAAATTGAAAATGTATTGAAGATTTATAAATCTTTCGCTACCTAACAAACTATTAATTCTCGTTCAAGAAGCTTGAAACCAACCTAATTCTTTCAGATTCCATCTCACAGGTCCAGCTGTCTATAAACCATCTACCATTTTCAAAATGAAGTTGAATACTATTCAATCCCCTTATGTCCGAGGTAATTTTCGGGTCTGTTCGTATTTCAAATGCGCTCCATACTTGAGCTAGATTTCCAAAATGGTTGACGTTTCTTTTAAGTTCTATTTCATAAAAGTCTTGACGGGGAGATAAGCCCATTGGAATGTATTCTGATTCCAAGGTATGTGGGTTAGTATTGCCATTTTCATCTAAACGTATGATAACTGCATTTGTAGAGTGGATAAAACTATCTCTTTCATACTGCCAAGGTTCTTTGCTAGAGCCAGATATTACATCGTAATAGGCATTTATAATTGCATCTATAGATTGTACATCTTTGGCATATTTCTCATCTTTAGTTTGCGCAAAAATGGAAATACATGTTGTAAATGCAACTGTGAGTATTATCGTCTTTTTCATAGTATTTATTTTGATCGTTTACATTTATTCTATACATGCCATTTAGTTTTCATTGAGCAAGTTTTGACGGATTTCACGAAATAATTTAATCATAGCTACAAAAATTTCCCTCTTGGAAGGGGCTAGGAGTAGCTTTTATTTGGTTTCATTCGCCTTAAAAACTCGTAACAGGTTGCCACCAAGTATTTTATCGATATCATTTTTACTGTATCCTTTTTCGACCAATACTTTTGTAATTTTTAAATAATCCGTTACATCGTCTAATTCTTTTGGTGGTTGATAGATACCGTCAAAATCAGAGCCGATGCCAACATAATCCACCCCCACCAGGTTTATGACGTATTCAATATGTTTAATAACAAACTCGAAAGGCGCACGAAGTTCATAGGACTCATTTGTATATTTTCTGTACATAGATTCCTCAGCATGATATAACAATACTCCACTTTTCTCGAGGGAGTCTATTTCAATTTTATGCTTTTCTATAAATACAATTTCCCTTGGTTCAACCGAAGGATCTATAAATCCAGAATTAAAATTGATTTGTATAACGCCACCATTTTTAGCGACGGCTTTTATTTGGGTATCGTTCAAATTACGAGGGTGTGGACAAAGTTTGTAAACTGAGCTATGAGAAGCAATAACAGGTTTTGAAGTCGTAGCAATAACATCGTAAAAAGTTTGTTCCCCAACATGTGAAATATCTACAATAATACCCAAAGCATTCATTTTTTGAACCACTTCTTTTCCAAACATCGTCAGTCCATTTTTACCTTCAGAATTTTTTGCTCCTTCCGGATTGGTTTCGTCTGCAGCACTTGTTGCCCAAGGTGTAGAATTGTTCCATGTCAACGTAATATACCGTACACCACGATTATATAGGACTTCCATATTGTCCAAATCGTTTTCAAATTGATGACCGCCTTCAAGCCCGATCAACGCAGCTATTTTATTTTGTTCTACTACTTTTAGAAGTTCTTTTGAATTGACCACTTTTACTATTTTATCAGGATTTCGTTTTATAACGGCATCCAAACTATCTAGTTGTCTATTGGCAAATGCATACGGGTTCAGCTGTTCGCCATCGCTCCAAACAGAAAAGAATTGTGCATCTATTCCACCATCTTTCATTCTATTAAGATCGCTGTGGGTTTTGCCTTTTAAATCAGAATCGAAAACGAAACCCTTTTCCATTGTTTGGGTAAGAAAATCGTTGTGAGTATCCACAAAAATTGCTTTGTTATGGATGTTTTGATAGTTTTGGGCACTTAATTGAAGGGTTACAATAAGGCTGAAGAATAGTAATTTGGTTTTCATTTTTAGTTGATATTACCTGGTTTGGCTTGTTCATTATTTTCTTCTAAGAAATGTTGTAAGATTTTTAAAATAATTTTATCATAGTCATATCTTTCTATTTACTTTAATTTCCTGTTGCGGGAGTCGAAAATTTTGGAGGAACAATACTCATTTTTGTTCCTAGTTGTTTTAATAGTTCTTGGACTGCTCTTTCTAGTTGTGGATCTTTTCCATTGGATATAGATAATGCATCTTGACGCACTTCTATATCTGGGGCAACCCCAGTGTTTTCCGCAACCCATTTGTTGTTTATAGGGTCGAAAACGGCATTATCGGGAGAGGTCAGTGCGCCGCCATCTACCAAAGCATAATGAACAGAAGATTTTACTAAACCGCCCCATGTGGTCACACCAATAAGCTTACCTGCTTTTTGTTGACGGAATACCCATGGAAAGAAATCCCCGCCAGAACCGGCCATTTCGTTGATTAAGAGCACTTTTGGTCCTAAAATACCTGCAGGTAATTGCATGGGTTTTCCATTGGGTACTTCGTTTGTTAAGCCTGCCCGTAAACTTCTAGTCATAAGGTCTACCATGTAGTCGTCTAGGAGTCCGCCGCCATTAAAACGTTCATCAATGACCGCACCTTCTTTGTCTTGCTGTGCAAAATAATAGCGATTAAAGGAGACATAGCCTTCATCCGATGTATTAGGTAACCAAACATAGCCCAATCTACCGTTGGAAAGCGAATCTACCATTCTACGATTATCTTCTACCCATGTACGTTGCCTTAAAGAGTTTTCACTTTTTATAGGTTTTACGATTTCTTTCCATGCTCCTTCAAAAGTTGGTTCGCTATTGATATGTACAATGGTTTGCTTGTCTACTGTGCCATCTAAATACTTGTAGATATTGTCGGTGCCTTTAAGTTCATCGCCATTGATACCTACTACATAATAACCGTTTTTTATGTTGAGGCCAGGGGCATCTAAGGGTCCAGATAAACCTGGATTCCAACTTTCGGTAGTATACATTCTATTTATTTTCCAGCGATTGTTTTCGACAGTCATATCCGCTCCAAGCATTCCCATTTTGGAATCGGCAACTTCTGGATAATCCCCTCCAAACACAAAACTATGACCTACAGAAAGCTCACCGTTTACCTGGTCTAAAACATAGGTAAGGTCTGCTCTATGTTTTATAAAAGGCACTAGCGGCGCGTAACGTTCATAAACCGTATTCCAATCACGACCATGAAGATTTGGGTCATAAAAATAATCGCGCTCATATCGCCATGCTTCTTCGAACATCTGTTTCCATTCCATGGAGCGATCTAATTTCATTTGTAGTTCTACTTTTACCGTTTTTCCTTTTTCACCACTATCACCTTTGGTGTCCATAACGTTCCATTGACCGTTTACTTTTGCCAATAAATGTTCTCCGTTACCTGTGATGGATACATTTTCTGCGCCTGAAAGGAAGTCTTTGCCTTTTTGATCTTCTAGCGTAAATTTTTTAAGGGAGAGACCTTTTTGATTAGGAACGTATTCTCCCAAAAATACAGCACCTTCTGGTCCTGCAGCAATAAAGTAGTATTCGCGTTCTGGAACTGGGAGTGCTAATGTGCGTCGGCTTAAATTGTCAAAATCTATTTTTACGGTCTTTTTTGGAGCCTCTTCATCCTTTCCTTTTTTATTCTTCTTTTTATCGCCGTCTTTTTTATCGCCGTCTTTTTTATCGTCGACTTTCTTTTCAGGAGTTTCCTCATCACTTTTTGGTTTAAAAGGAGAGGGGTCGTCCTGCTGTAAATTAACGATATAGGCGGCATATGATGGACTTGATGACATTGAACTCGTATTTGCCCAACCTGAGCCCAATGCCACTTCGGTACTCGCTAAAAAGTAAAATTGTTTATGGTTTAAATCCCAAACGGGTGAAAACGAATCTGCAAAAACATCTGTAATAGCTCTTTTTTGTCCATCCATGACCGACCATATAAAAATCTGTCTGAAATTATTACTGCCAGCTTTTGCATACGCTAGCCAATTAGAATCTGGCGACCAGTTCATAGTAATACTACCACGTTCTATATTAGTTCCCCCAACATCTATAGTCTGTATGGTTTTTGTTTCTAAATTTAATACCCGTAAGCGAACATCATCATCTACAAAGGCGATATATTTTCCGTCGGGCGACCAACTAGGGTCCCATGCCATTTTAGATTCTCCTATAGCAATTGGCGTAGGTGCATCTAACCCGTCTTGTGATGCCAGCATCAGTGCATACCCTTTTCCATCTATATCAGAAAACCAGGCTAATTGATCCCCTTTTGGTGACCAAATGGGTGCTCTATCTGCGGCATTTGCAGTTTCCGTTATATTTCTAGAGTCGCCAAACTCCACAGGTATCGTAAAAATATCGCCTCGTGATTCTACAATGACCCTCTTTCCATTGGGAGATAGGGATGCAGCACGTGCAGAGGAACTTACATCTTCCCATTTAATAGCAGCCCAAGGAAAATCACCAATAATATCTATTTGTATTTGTTTTGTTGTTTTCGTATTTAAATCTAACAGGTATAAATAACCTTCACGTTCATAAGCGAGTGTAGTATCATTTCCCGCCAACCATTTAACATCTGCACCTTTGAATTCTGAAACTTGATGTAATTCTTTGCTTTTAGTATTGTATGACCAAATATTCGCTACCAAATCACGATCCGATATAAAATAGACTACATCGCCCAACCATAGAGGTTGAATGTCAGTAGTACTTTCGTTAGGTAATAATTCTTCTTCTGAAGTTGTGGTGTTCAAGATAATCAATGGTGTATTTTGACCTCCTCTGTATCCGCGCCATTCGCTGTCCCAACGGCTTATTCTATCGATAATCAAGTGCTTGCCATCAGGTGCAAAAGCGCCATCAAAACCCCATTGCGGATGAACCAACGAGGGAATGTTTTCGGTAACGTCAGTAGTCCATAAACGATTAAAGGGACTTGGAGCTGTATCTCGGTTACTAGCGTAGAGAATACGTTTACCATCATTGCTCCATCCCCTTACCAAAGAACCGCTAGGGTGCCAAGTAATTTGTTTTGCCTCGCCACCTTCTGCGGACACTATATAAATCGCTTGATATCCCACTCTATTAGAAGAAAAAGCTATTTGTTTTCCATCAGGGGAAAAATAAGGATTGGATTCTACAGCCTGTGTACTTGTAATTCTTTTTGCTTCGCCACCATTAAGATTACTCACCCAAATATCGCCCCCATAGGTAAATGTAATATGGTTAGTGCTTATGTCTGGTTGTCGTAATAATCTAGTGCCTTGCGATTGTACAGTGGCTATGGCAAAAAATGGTAGGGCGATAATTACAAATAGTAGTCTGCAATTGTATTGTTTTAAAGTGTCTGGTAGATTCATTTTTTTAGGATTGATTTCTAAATTACGCTTTGTTTTATTTGAGGATTGTTTTAGTTTTTAATAGGAGCCTCAGGAATCTTACCGTATAAAACATTTGCAGCAGCTTCATATTTGTCGCCTTTAATCCAATAAGGTCTCACCGGGTCATTGGCGATAGACCGTCCTGAAAGTATATACCCTTGATAAAATTTCACCAAGTAATCATAATCTATACTATCGGCTTCATCGGCAGCTTGATGGTAGTATTTGTTAATTTCATCATCAAAGTCATCAAAACCGGTAGAGTAGGTGGGTGCAGGGATGCCTACTTTTGCAAAACTGACATTGTCACTTCTGTCGAAAAGGCCTTCATCTGGTGCTACGTCATCAATATCCAAGGCTTTTAACCCAAAAGTTTTGGCCCCGTTTATCATTTTATCTTTTGCTGTAGTGCGGTTCAGTCCTGCAATTGTAGCCAAGCTAGTATTATTATAACCACCACCGTCTGTATTAAAACAATAAATCATCTGGTTTAGGGGTAATACAGGATTTTGAACATAGTATTGACTTCCCAACAGCCCAACTTCTTCACCGGTAAATAATATAAAAAGGGCTGAGCGTTTTGTGGGGTATTTGGCTAAGTTTTCCGCCATACTCAAAACAGCTGTAGTGCCAATGGCATTATCACGTGCCCCATTATAAATACTATCTCCTTTAGCATCGGGTTTGCCGATACCTATATGATCGTAATGTGCTGAATATATCACATATTCGTCTTTGAGTTTAGGGTCTGTTCCTTCTAAAACCCCAATCACATTTTGGCTTTGGAGAATCTCCTTTTGAATGCCATTACTCTTAATTTTAATATTTATAGTTTCAGGACCTAATTTATCTAATTTCTCTTTACTGGTTTGAACCCATACATGTAGTGGTAAGGGTTCTTTATTACCTTCACTAAGACTAACACGTTCCTCAAATGCATGTTTAAAACGTGGCCATATAACTTGGTCAAAAGCACCTATTTCAATTAATCCTTTCGCGCCATTTTTTATGGCCAGTTCTCTTTTTGAAGATCTACTACCAAGGGCGGGTCTTAAATCTAAGGCGTCAGGTGTACCTGCTTTAACTATAATTATCTTACCCTTAACATCTTTACCATTATAATCAGCTTCAAGTCCATAGTTTAGATATACTGCATTTTCCTCACTATCTATGGGATCGATATCGAAAGCAACTACTTCTGGGAATTTTATACCATTAAGAGAGAGGTCTATTTTTTCATTTAAATAGAACCGAAACATTTCAACTTTTTGATAATAATTGCCACTATCAGGATTTGGTTTTACGCCATAACTGCGTAAGGTATTAGCTAAATAAGATGCTGCGATTTTCAATTCTGGAGATCCAGTTTCACGTCCTTTTAGCACATCATCTGCTAAAAAATAGATATGACCTTCAATTTTGCTTATACTTACGGTTTCTGATGCTTTTTCAGTATTTGTCTGGGCTGCAACAATTGTAGTTAATGTGCATATTACAAGCATTAAAAGGTATTTGATTGTTTTCATAATTTTATTTTAAAAAGTATAATGTCGGCTATTTTACATGAGAATTTCATCATAGTTAAACGATTCTTAGTACTCCATAGTAAACTGCAGTTATCAGTAATAAAATAAGGCTAATGGCTAAAAACCGAATGGATCGTTGTACGTTTCTAAACTTCCAAGCTGCTATTTTAGAATTGATATAGATTTATTCTCCCAATTACTCAAAAACCTCTTCTTCGTTCATATTATTTAATATATCGACGAAAAATACTATTGTTTGAAGGCTGAAAGCCGAAATCATCATATAGATTATATTCTTAAAAAGTCCGTATACTCAGCATCCTGTTTTAAAGATTTTAGTTTGTATGATTGATTTCTATTTAAAGAAGACCCAAAATGTACATTCGGGTCTTGAAAGTGTTGGCCAGTTTAATACATAGCTAATTCAAACAAATACTGAAATCAAGTTGATATTTTTTTTAAATCATTTATATGCAATTACAGCACTTGTTGGCCCCGTAAGTTTGATAATAGAGATTTCTTGAAAGCCAGCTTCTTTGGCCAATATGCTAAAATCTGCAGCCGAAAAATCGTAACCTTCAGATGTTTCGATAAGCATATTTAAAGACATCAACAACCCAAAGGCATTTTCACTTCTGTTATCATCTATTATATTTTCAATGATAACAAGTGCTCCTTTTTTAGGCAATGCATCATATGCCTTATTGATTAACAATTTTTTTTCTTCAGCGCCCCAATCATGAAGAATGTTGCCCATGGTAATAACATCTGCTTTAGGGAAATCAACTTTAAAAAAATCTCCTGAAAGCACTTTTACTTTATTTTCAAGACCCAGATTTTTAATATTTTCTTTTGCAATTGGTTCTACTGGGGGCAAATCGAAAGAACTACATTGCATATGTGGGTTATTTAAGGATACATGTGCAGAAAGAAAACCTCCTGCACCACCAATGTCGCATAAGGTTTTATAGCTTAAAAAATTAAATTGTTTGGCAAATGCCATAAAATTCCCCATTTGAACACCACCCATCGCACCTACAAATTCCTTTAGTTTTTGGGGGTTCGCATATACTTCTTCAAAAATTGGTTTGCCACCATTTTTAGTTTCATTTTGAGGTAATCCTGTTTTTAACCCTTCTTCTAAATCATTCCAAAAAGGATATAATCTGTTATTGCACATTTCTAAAATTCCGCCTATATAACTTTGCTTGTTTTTATCAAGAAACATATCGGCATCCTCTGCATTTCTATAACTTGCTGTTTCCTTTAACCCAGTTCTTTTTAAAAAACCTAACGCAACTAATGCATCTAAAAAATCATAAAGACTTCGCGATTGCAGGCCAAGTCTTGACTGAATTTCAGCACCAGATATTTCTCTACTCGAAAGGATGGTGAAAAGTTCCATGTTTACAGCTGTGAGCAAGGTCTTAGTAGCCATAAATCCCGTCCCTATTTGCATGATTTTTGAGGGATCAACTTGTGTTTTAGCTAGTGCTTCCATGATATATAATTTATTAATTATTAAATGCCATTTTCTTTTAAAAGCAGGTAACCAGTATTGAAAATTTCATATATAGGCAATTTCAACTAGATGTCTTTTTATTCTGCTTTGTATACTTCCAATTCTATTTCGATCATAAACTCTGGCATGGCCAATTCTTTTACCCCTAACCAAGAACCCGCGGGAAACTGTTTTGTATAAATTTCATTTCTATACGCTGCAGCCTCTAAAAATTTGGGCATGTTGGTAGTGAAAATATTCTCGACAACAACATCATCGAACGTGCAACCATAATGATTTAAAATTTTCTGTAAATCTGCATAGCAATTAATCATTTGCTGTTCAAAATTACCAACGGCAGTAGGGGTGCCGTCGACATCCATACTTACCGCACCAGATATTTTAATATCATTTCCAATTTTTACAGCATGGGAATACCCAAACAATTTTTCAACTTCTGGTCGTAGTTGAAAGTATTCTGGCACTTCTGCTTTTACTTCTATTGGCGGTAGTTCAACGGGTGTCTTTTCTGTATTATTTTGGTTACATCCAAAACACAAAGTAGCTACGAGTAAAATGACACTTATAGTTTTTTTCATATTGGTTCAATGTTGCTGTTCAATACTTATTTGTTCGTTGCTTCTGCCAATTTTTGGGTGTCGACATATTGCTGAAATGCTATAATTTTTCCATTTTTCAACTCCCAAAAATGTGCAACTTGAGCATTGTATTCTGCACCATTATTTTTTCTTTTTGCATCGTAGCGTAGGGTTGCCAGAACTTTATCATTAACCATATCATGAAGTTCAATATCCTTTAGGTTAAAATATTCATGTTCTTCTGAGAGTCTTATAAATACTCCGTTTAGAACTGCATCAGGACCTATATATGGGTTACCTTCTGCAAGTGCATTACCTTCAGCTTCGTTCCACTCCACATTTTTATCTAATAAGCCTAATACAACTGGTATATCTCCTGTTGCGAAAGCTTTATATAAATTGTCTATAATTTTCAAATTGTCCATCCTTAAAATATATATTGATGTTAATAATTTTAAATAAAATGTAAAAATGCCATAAAGTCAAATCAAGACTTCATGGCATTTTTTTTACTTTTCTAATGCGGATCTATTGAAGTATAAGATTTCAGAGGTGATATTACCGTCTTCATCAAAATCATCACTTATATGCATTGGAAGCGTAATTTTCTTTTTATCTGATTTTCTAACCAAGTGAAAATCCCACCAAGACATTACTACTCTTCCGTTAGCCATTTCGTATTCTAAATAATCGGGATAGCCAATCATATCAATACTTGTAATTTCAAAAGCATCTAAAAATTCTTGTCGAATTTTTTTCACATTATCTTTAGTTTCCGGCTTATCTAAATCATCATTTATATTTAAAAAAAAAGCATCATCGCTATAAAAACTAAGTGCTTTTTCTAAATCTGCATTCTCAAAAGCATACACTGCTTTTCGAACTGTATTTATATTTTCATGGTGGTTGTAAATAGTACCATTTGTACGGTCAGAAAAACTTTGTTGTAATTCATTAAAAATGCCATCATTATTATAATTAATGATTGTTTTTATCTTATTGTCTTTTGTAACAACTATAAGACGATGGATTGGAGATGTGAATTTTACACCAGTTTCTTTATGTACACCTTTAAGTAAATCCCAAGTTTGTACCCAAATTTCTCCATCTTTATTATCTTCTTTATACTCAACGGCATCAGGATATGCACCCGGATAATCAGAAATTGAAAAATAATCTAGCTCATCAAACCAACGATATGAATTTTTTACATATTTAGCTTTGTCAGTGCCTTTATCACCGGGGTTTGTAGAAACACCATTATAGTTTTTAAAATCATCTGTTAAAAGACTGGCTAATTTAACGGTGTCTCCTTTAACAAATGCCTGTGTAAAACTATTTACTACATCAATAGCTGGGTGCTCTATATAAACAGTGCCATTTTTCTTTTGAGCAATTGTGATAAACGATGTCATCAACGCGATTACTAGAATAAATTTTTTCATAATTTTTGCTTTAAATTTTAATAGTGGTTTGAATTTTATTTTAAAAAAAAGACAGATATTTTGACAACAGAAAATTGGCTAATTTCAAAAACAGTTATGTTTTTATTGTCAAAATATATTCCCCCGAATTTTGTCTGCCCTTTATTGTTGTATTGGTAATACTATTTAGGTTCGTTTGAAACTTGAACAATTATATTTTAAGTACTCCAATGCAAAGAAATTTTTAGAAGCTAGTTATATACTTTTGGTCGTTACAAATTACTTAGTTGTATTATTTTTCAGCTGTGTCTGGGGGTATGACCGTATATCCTTGTTTTGTGAGTAAGCTGATATAGTCTAGGTAATAATGCATGGCAGCTATTTTGTCGTCCTTGACTACTGCTGCTATGTGGTATGGCACGGGAGTTACCACTCCGGTTTTATTATTTTCAAGAGTATTCACGCCCCAGGTAAGCAGCCATTCTCCTTCGTTCCAACTATTTTCAACCTTTACAGGTAAGTATAGATCTTTAGAAATATTATGATTGTAGTTGGCTAAGCTGTTGATCCAATAATCTTTGTGTTGTGTTGCGTTCAAAGAATCTGATCCACTTCCAAGACCGTAGACCATTGCATCTTTGGTCATTAGATTAGAGATATTCTCGACATCGGCATTTTGTATTGCGGTTATGTACTTCTTTAGCGTTTCCATTGCAGTTTTACCATTGTCAAAATCTAAAGTTGCACTAGGTTCCTGTGCATTGCTCAAAGTTGCTCCAAATGCCATCGCTACAAAAAGCAATGTGATTTTTATTCTTTTCATAATTTCTCGATTTAAAGATTAATAGTGCTTTATGAAATTCTAAAGAGGAGGAACTACTTTAAAGAAATCACTATTTGGCATGAAATACGAACGGTTTTGGACGGATGGGATTTTAAACTGTCCGAATGCCACTTTTTATTTACCGAGAATTAGGTACAGAAAAGAATTAAAGAAATATAGTTTTTTAGAAAGGAAAAAAATGGCATGTAAAAGCACAATTCAGTTAATTGTCAAACAGCAACAATTAATGAAGAAGGATGGTGAAATTTGGGTAGGAGATATTAAAGCATGAATAAATACTCTTAAAATACAAGGTATTTAAGCTTAGCTATTTTTAAAAATAATTCTAGGGTAAAAGCTGTAATTTTAAGATATTATAGTATTAGGAATAAGTTTTTCTTCTATTAAACCATCCTTTTTTAGATATACGTAATATGATTTATTATCACGGTCTAATGATACTGAAGTGTGTACTTTATCATCTATAAAGTGAATAGCAGAACGATCATCACAAGCGTAACCATCTGTTAGTTCTCCAGAAATAATATTGTTATGATACAATGGTCTTCTGGACTTCTCTGAATTGTAGTGGGGACAATGGCTTTTATCTATAAAACACATGCCTTTAACAATACTTAAATCTTTAGGTCTAGAGTCTGTAGTTCCACCATTGAACCAACACAATGATCCAGCACTACCACCACCCATAATAACACCATTGTCATAGGCTTTTTTTAGGGCAATGTCAATGCCTTGAGCCTTCCATATCGCTAGCATGTTCAAAGTATTTCCGCCACCTACTACGATAGCATCCATAGATGAAATTATCTCTTCAAAAGATTCTTTTTGGTCGTATGAGTTTATCCATACACTTAAAACATGGGGAGTTACATTAATTTGGGAACAAACTTGATAAAACGAATCTATATATTCCTGATCCTCTCCGCTAGCAGTAGGTATAAAGCAAAGATTCGGTTTTTTTTTACCTGTAGCTTCTGCCATATATTTTAAAAATGGAACAGTATGCCTTCCACTACCGTAAATTAAGAGCTGTTTTTTCATGAAGGAAAAATAATTGATTCTATTTCAAAATAGAAAGTATAGTGGAATTATTTTTTTAAAAATAACATGCTTACTGGTTTAGTTCATTACCGGTGGTGCCAAAGAATAGCCCCAGGCTTCCATAAGACTTAGCTTGTCGAAAAAGGCTATTTCATGGATTATTTTATTATCGTTATTGAATGTAAGAATACTGAACCCATTTATCTGTCCCACTTTTCCGGTTGGCGGTATTTCTCCAAACATACCAGTGTTAGTTCCGGTAGCCTCCCAATTAACATACGTTCTATTTTCGACTACAATTATTTCTTTATCTACAATTTTAAGGTCTGGCATAACCTTGTACCAAAAATGCATTGAATTAAATAGTTGGTGCTGGGAGAAAGAAATATTATCACCATTAACGTTACGTACAATTTCTTGTATGGTGATAGATTGCTGAAGCAACGTGTCATACTCGCTCCATGCATTTATATAATCCTTCGTATTTTTCTTTAGGGTGTTGTTGCTATCGTTGATTGTGGTTGATGTATTCTTGTTCCTAATAGTTTCTTTATCTCTACATGCTATTATTACTACTAATACTATAGCGAACAAAGTTATGCTGAGAGTTTTCATGTCAGAGGATTTTGGAGGTTCCACATTACCTTAACTAAGCTATAAATTCTTGAATATTAAATTTTAAAAGGATGAATTCATTTGTCTATTGTCCGAATAATGATAATTTTTGATCAAGGAAAACACTGTGAAGATTGTTGTACATTTAATGAAAACTCATTTTCCCTAGGTGAGAACTAACTTGTAAAATGAGAGTCAACTATCAAAAAATATACTATTTAATTCTGTTATGTTTTTTAGGACAGCTTTTTGGCTATGGGCAAATAGTAGATTTAACAAGCGAACAGCCTTATAAAAAAGTATTTGTTGAAACAGATAACTTCGGTGCTTCTTACCTAGATACTTTAGAGCAAAATTACAACAGGGTCAAGATTGATACGGTCAAGTTTTCTATGCTTAATGATCTGGCCTATTATTGGCATACTAGAAACTTAAATAAAGCATTGGTGTTTACAAAGATTGGGTTGGACTGTACAGTAGAAACCGATTCCTTGTGGCATGGTAGGTTTCAAATTACGCAAGGAGCTATTCTTTTGCGAATGGAAAAACTAGATATCGCGCAAACAGTACTAGAGTTGGCAAAAACAAAAGTTGACCAATCAGATTTAGCATTTCTAAATACTCAATTAGGCTATGTATATGAACGTAAAAGCCAACTTGATAAAGCAGCCGATTATGCCTTGATATCAATTGAATTGGGTCAAGAAAATAATGACACTAAGGCAATAGCTATGGGGTATAGCGATATAAGTAATCTATTTTGGAAACAAGGTAAATTTGAGTCGGGTTTGGAATATGGGCTTCGTTCTTTAGCACTTTTTGAAGCTTGGGGTTTCACTGATTTGGATTATGATTTTACCCTATATATTACAGGAAATAATTATTTGGCTTTAGGCAATTACGAAAAGGCCCGCAAGTATTATGAACAATCAATTATAATTGGCGAGCGATACGGGTTTTACAACAATTTAAGTGATGTTTATATTTCATTAGTAGACCTTTATACTTACTTAGGCGAATTTGAAAATGCCAACGAAGCAGGTGAAAATGCTGTTAAGTATGCAGAACTTCTAGATAACAATTTTATGATAATGCGTTCTTGGTTAGCTGTAGCGAAAATGCAGAATAAACGAGGAAATTATTTAGAGGCTATTAACGGACTCAACAAATCAATTAGAATAGCAACGGAAGACTTTGGTGATGCCTACTATTTGGGCGATGCCTATAAAGAATTAGGTAACGCATATGCCGGGGAACAAGAATATAAAAAAGCCTTTAATGCATTTGCTAAATATGATTCTTTAAAAAACGAAGTGTTTACCGCAGAAGCGGATCAACGAATATCACAACTAAGAACGGAATTTGATGTTGCTAAAAAAGAGAATACAATTGCGCTACAAGAAATTCAAATTAAGAAGCAGCAAACACGACAGCACCTCATAATCATTATTACATTTTTATTATTACTTCTATTAGTTTTAGCTTATAAGGCAATCTCTAATAATGTCAAGAAGAACAAACTTTTACAAAGTAAAAATGCCGAAAAAGAATTTCTGTTGAAGGAAATACATCATCGGGTAAAGAACAATTTAGAAATTGTTTCTAGTCTATTATCGCTACAGGCATCATTAATTACAGATCCAAAAATTTTGGATGCAATGGAGCAAAGTCAGCATCGAATTCATAGTATGGGTATGATTCATCAAAAATTATACTTGGGCGAAAAATTGGCTACTATTGAAATGAAAGATTATTTTAATAATTTAAGTGATTATATCATACATTCATTTGGTAAGAATGAACAGATAACTGTCAATATTGAGATGAAAGAACTTGAATTAGATGTAGACTTGGCAATACCTATAGGTTTGATTGTTAATGAGTTGATTACTAATTCTTTAAAATATGCTTTTCCGGCTGATAGAAAAGGTAATATTGTTTTATCACTAATAAAAAAGAAAGAATTACTGGTTTTAGAAGTTAGTGACAATGGTATTGGTATGTATCATAATAGCCAAAAGAGCGGAACAGGTTTTGGAACACATTTGGTTAATTTGTTGGTAAAACAATTAGACGGAAAGATGGAGCTTTTGACCAACCTAGGAACCACCGTTCACATCCAATTTCAAAATATAAAAGCTGCCTGATGAAGAATAGCCCGATTAAAGTATTAATAGTTGAGGATGATATGATTATTGCGGCCAATCTTTCTATTCAATTAACCAGTTTGGGTTATGAGGTTACAGGCATATTGCCAAGGGGAGAAGAGGCTATAATTCATGTTAGGGAACAAGCTCCTCAAATTATTTTAATGGATATTAATCTAAAAGGAAACCTTAATGGAATTGCTACGGCGAAGGCAATACTCAAAGAAAAGAATATTGCTATAATTTACTTAACGGCAAATAGTGATGATGCTACATTTGAATTGGCCAAAGAAACACAACCGAAAGCTTTTATAGCCAAACCGTTTAATAAGTTAAGTTTAGAGCGCACCATTTCATTAGTTGTTGAACAATTAAAAGATGTAAGCGAGTCACCATCAATTGAAGAAAATATAGAAGTACTTGATGATCGTATTTTTGTAAGGCATAATGGTAGAATGGAAAAACTTCTACTAGAAGATATTCTATATATTGAAGCTGATCGTAACTATTGCTCTTTAGTTACGCACCATATAAAACATGTTCTCACATGTACTCTTAAGGTTATGGAAGAAAAATTACCAAGCCTCAATTTTGTGCGGGTACACCGTTCTTACATCATCAATATTTCAAAATTAGATGTGTTGGCAGATGGTCATTTAGAGATTGAAAGAAAAGTGATACCGATTGGTAAATCACATAAAGCATTATTATTGAGTAGAATTAAAACCATTTAAAGCTTTATTTTAAATGTAATTATTGTGGCTAACAAATTCATAAAAAGTGCCGTAGCGATGGGCGATGGATGTATAATTAAAAACCTCCATGATAGAAATATCATGGAGGTTTAGCAATTTTATATGTAATGGTAAAACCTATCTGTTAATCACTACTACTTGTCGAATTTCTATTCGGCTTTTTTTTACTTGTATTTCTGTTATTCTTTCCACGAAAATTGTTGCCACCTGGTCTGTTCTTATTTTTGTTACCAGAATTTCCGCTGTTTCTAGGGCGTTGTGCCGGTCTTTCGTCTTTATCCTCAGCCGAATCCTCATCTGTGAATTGATGCTCTGGCATACGAGGTATTTGTTGCTTAATAAGCTTTTCAATATCACGTAGGTAAGCTCTCTCCTCTTTATCACAAAAAGAAATTGCCATACCACTAGCATTTGCTCGTCCAGTTCTACCAATACGGTGTACATAAGTTTCAGAAACATTAGGTAGGTCATAGTTGACTACCAATGATAAATCTTCAACATCTATACCTCTTGCAGCAATATCAGTAGCTATTAAAACTTTTAGTTTTCCTTCTTTAAAACCGCCTAAAGCCTTTTGCCTTGCCGCTTGAGATTTATTACCATGAATGGCAGCAGATCTAATACCGGCTTGGTCAAGTTTCTTTACAATTTTATTTGCACCATGCTTGGTTCTTGAAAAAACGATAAGTGTATTATCTGGATTCTCATTAATAAGGTGAACAAGTAACTTAGGCTTATTGGCCTTGCTTATAAAATAGACACCTTGTTCAACTTTCTCTGCCGTTGCTTGTTCTGGCTTAATGGTAACACGTTCAAAATCACCTAGCATTTTTCTAGACAGTTCTACAATATCTTTTGGCATTGTTGCCGAAAAGAATAACGATTGTCTTTTTGCAGGTAATTTAGCAATGATTTTCTTTATATCATGTATAAAGCCCATGTCCAACATTTGGTCGGCTTCATCTAATACTACATGTTCTAAATCTCTGAAAGAGATAAACCCTTGGTTCATTAAATCTAGCAAACGACCAGGAGTAGCAATTAATATATCAACGCCTCCTCTTAAGGCACTTACTTGTTTCCCTTGTTTTACACCGCCAAAAATAACAGTGTTGCGTAGACCGGTATATTTACCATAAGCGGTAAAGCTTTCACCAATTTGTATTGCAAGCTCACGAGTAGGTGTAACTACTAATGCTTTTACCTTACGTTTTGATTGGCTTAAGCTAATACCTTCATATAGTTGATGAAGGATAGGAATACCAAAAGCAGCTGTTTTACCAGTACCTGTTTGTGCAACACCTAGTAAGTCTTTGCCTTTTAGTAATATAGGAATTGATTGTTCTTGAATTGGAGTAGGGTGAGTATAACCTTCGGCTTCTAAGGCCTTTAGGATTGGTTCGGCTAAGCCGAGTTCTTTAAATGTCATAAAATTTTAATAAGCGGCAAAGGTACGCTTTAATGTGGAAGAATTTAAGTATAAGTAATAAGTAGAAAGTTTAGGGTTTATGTTGCAAGAACATAGTGTTATGTAACTAGTATTACTATAGTCTGATTAAAAAATAGGGAGATTAGATATTTTTGAGATTGACAGTTCTTCTAATTTACTTAATCACTCTAGGACTTGAATTTATAATTCAACCTAATTCATAAATCTAAACTTGATTATCTCACTAAACTTTCAATATGAAATTTTGAAATATCGGTTAACGACATCAAATATCGGTAAGGTGATTTTGGGTGGTGTGTTGTTAATCGGTGCGATTTTACACTTTAGCCGAACACGTGTAAACTAACGAGAATTATAGGTTTTTCAGCGATTCACAACCTAGTGAAACAAGGCCTGCGGCGTTCTATTAGTGTAACAAACGCAAGTCATGAAAACAATAATCACAATCATCTTCAT
>DRFI01000012.1 GCA_011050675.1 Maribacter sp.
AATATTGAAGCATTGGGTGTAAAGTATGATGAAATAGAAAAAATTATACTAAGCCATGGGCACTTCGATCATTTTGGTGGTCTAACAGCAATAATCCCGAAATTGAATGAAGGATCAAAGATTTACTTACATAAAACTTGTTTTGATCAATATCATATTATATTCAACCTCACCGAAAAAAGAATTCCTGTTAATGAATTAAGTTCTAATTTAGAAGAATTAACTAGAGAAGGTAGGATAAAACATAGAAAACTTGAAAGGCTTGATCGAGACGTTATATATGATCTTGCGAATAAAAATGCTGTTGAAATTATAGAGACATCTAAATCTATGCAAATCCACGAAGGAATAATTGCTAGCGGGGAAATTGAGATTTTAGATAAAGATGAGGTATCTAAGGGTTTTTATTCTGAAAAGAATCCTAAATTATTTGAAGAGCATACCTTTAGAGACGAGATCTCATTATACATTAATATTGAAGATAAGGGATTAGTTATTTTAACAGGTTGCGGTCATGTTGGCATAGTTAATACTATAAAGCATGCTCAGAAAATTACAAGAATTAAAAAGGTGCATGCTATAATAGGGGGTTTTCATAAAGAAAATCTAAGTTCCGAAGCGATTAAATCTGCAGTCGGCTTTATAGAGCAGCTAGATCCGAAAGTAACCTGTGGAGTGCACTGTACTGGTTTTGAATTTAACAGAGCTATGCGTAACCATGCTTCACATACTTTAGGTGTTGTAGGAACAGAATTTCGTTTGTAAACATTCTCCTGAAATAAAATTAGATAAATAACAATATGTTATTATTATTAGTTAATCTTAAAAAAGAAAAATAAAAATAAAAAAGAAAAGTTAGTTAAGCTGTTCTACACATTCTCTTTAACAAAGTTGGATCTACGATTTCTTTAGGTTCCCAGCCTTTTTCTTTGAGAAATTCTTGTATTTCAGTTTTCATACTAATAGGGATATCTGCTTCGAGTCTTATAAATTTCTCCAAGTCGTTCGGGAATTTAACTCCTTTATATTTCCGTTCTAAATCAACCCAGTGGGATAGTTTTATCATCCGTCCCTTAGAGTTATCGGCGGGTCTTATTGCAAGCTTAGCGACTAAACAAATAGCTTGCTCAATACTTTCAGCAGGAGTTAAAAGATGTTCTGGTCCAGGACCTACTAGATGTCCCTCACTCCCATCCCGTGCATTAAAAACTTTCCATGTTTCCTCATCATCAGACCTGCTAAGATACATACGACGATACTCAGCACCGTGTGGCCCAATAACAGCGGGAATACCTAATCCATTAGCCATACTTGCTATACTAGCTGCCTTTTGAGAGTATGCGCCCCAAGCTACACCTACTGCACCAAGACGATTTAAAATATAGTCTGCGATTTCTTCAAAATTACCTCGTAGTGGTCTTCTCGCAAATATGTTAGCAACTTTAATTGCTGCCCCCGTTATCCACGCATTGGCGACACAACTTCCAACGTTAACCAAACCTCCACGATCGAAATCACCTGGGAATCTTTCATACAGAGTTTTACCTTCGTCATCCGTTATAAGACCAATGTCCATAGCAGCACACCCGCTCACACACACTATGTAATTTCGGATTAAAAATTCTTCTGCCATAGTATAGAGTTCTCGAATACTGTGTGCATAATTTGAACATCCGATCAATGCAATAATGCCAGGGATCTCACCAAGTACGATAGGGGCACCTACATTTCGAATCTCTGTGTCTAGAATAGGTCCGCGTCCCGATCTACATTTATATCTTTCAGTTTTTATGTATTCCCTTGATGCGTGCATAATTAAGGTTAAAGGAGAGACATCTTTCATACAATCAGCTTCACATCTTCCACACGCTAAACATTCATCAAAAAGACTCGAGAGTAGAGTAAAATCCCCGTCTTTTGCTAGACCTACAGCTTCAACAAGGGGTAAATCGTTTGGACAGTTTCTCTGACAATTACCGCAACCATTACATCTCATTGCCATTACTATTGAACCTTTCTCATCAGGAACACCACTTTTAGCATTTCTAATAGGTTTAATTTTTACAGCTGTTTCGGCGGCAACAGCTCCTGCTTTTGTTGGATTTAAAATTAAAACTCCATCTAACTTTCCACTTACTAAATCATCTACGATTTCATCAACTGGATCACCAGTTCTATCTGGTAACCCAGCCATAACTTTTGCGTTAGTAGTGATATAGGGAGCACCAACTTTCTTTGCCTCGTCGTAAGTTTGTGTAACTACACATTGTTCATCAACCATCACAACATCAGCTAAACCAGAACGAATAACTGTTAATTGTCTTGAAAAAGAACCGATGATTTTTGCTCCATCGTAATATCTCGTTAAATCATGAGCAGTGCAGCATATTGCACCAATATCAAGCTTATCATCTAAACCTTTCTCTCGTATATAATCAACTAATTCTACACCAGGTGCAACATTATGTCCAATCATCAAAATTGTTGCCTTGTTTTCAGTGTCCATGGTACCCATACCGAGTTCTACAATTGGAGTGTCTGGTTCACCAACAGGCATTCCATATGCGGCGATTTGAATTGCATCTGAGACTTCCATTC
>DRFI01000013.1 GCA_011050675.1 Maribacter sp.
AATGGTAATTATGGTACGTTCATTACTATTGGAGGGAAAGGATATGTGCACTGAAAGCTGGTAGCGGTTATACGTTAACCTTCTGTAGTTATTGATGTGTCGGATTGTTTGTGGCTTTCTATTCGGAGGATAAATCCCTTTTAACGAGCATTTAGTTTAACGATACTAAACCTGATCACATAATTTGATGTAATATCTAAATCGATATATAAAATGTCTGGAGTAGTGGTTGGTTGTAAAACGGGATGGGATAGTTATTTAATAGGTAAATAATGGTAAGAGAAGGGGTAGGTAAAAGATTGGGGCGAAAAGGATAATTAATATTGATTATGAAAGTTTAGCGTTGTTCAATTTCGTTGAGAATTTTAATGCCTTGATTACTCTGTTGTTTTTGTTCTTGTATAATCTAGCAACTTCCATTGTATTTTCAGTATCAATCGCTTCGATCATCTCAACTTGTACAGTTTCAATCTCTAAAGAAACATTCTCATTGTTCGCTTGCGCTTGCGCTAAGAAAGTAGTGAAGAAAAGAACAGTTAAAAGGATAATTGATTTCATGATATTTGTTTTACACTGCTAAAGTACAGGCATAAACAAACATAATTTGCCACATATAGTTGGGCGACATTTTACTGTAGACGAATGGTAAAAACCACCCGTCTACTATTTATAGAAGTAGTAAAATGTAATGTGAAGTCTAAGTGTAAATAGTGTCTAACCCTCCATTATTGCTGAAAGTTCAAACCATCGTTCGGTTTTACTTTCAATAGAGTCGGTCAGTTCTTTTAACTCAATGGATAGGGCTTTAATATCATCGCCACCCAATGAATCATCGGTGAATTTTTCTTGGAGAGTTACTTTTTTCTTTTCCAATTTCTGAATTTCACGCTCTAACTTTTTATACTCCTGCTGGTCTGCGTAAGAGACTTTAGGAGATGTGTCTGGCTCTTTCCAATTTGTTTTTGTAGAACTTTGAGTTTCTTTTTGTTCTCTTTTTTCTATGATTTGGCTGTCTTCGTAAGCTCTGTAATCTGAGTAGTTGCCTGGAAAATCTTCAACAACGGCATCACCTCTAAATACAAATAGATGATCTACAATCTTATCCATAAAGTAACGGTCGTGAGAAACAACCATTAAACATCCTTGAAAGTCCATCAAGAAACTCTCTAATACGTTAAGCGTTACAATATCTAAATCGTTGGTAGGCTCATCAAGTATTAGAAAATTAGGATTCTGAATAAGTATAGTACACAAGTAAAGACGTTTGCGTTCACCACCACTTAGTTTATCTACAAAATCATATTGTTTTTTTCTGTCAAATAGAAAACGTTCTAGTAATTGTTGTGCTGATATCTGTTTTCCTTTCATTAGAGGTATGTAATCTCCAAATTCACGAATGACATCAATAACCTTTTGCCCTTGCTTTATATCAATACCTTTTTGAGTGTAGTACCCAAACTTTATAGTTTCACCAACAATTACTTTTCCGCTATCAGGCTGGTCTATTCCACTAAGAATATTTAAAAAGGTAGACTTACCTGTACCATTCTTGCCAATAATACCAATACGCTCTCCTTTTTGAAAAACATATTCGAATTTGTCAAGTATAGGTTTGTTAGGGTACGACTTAGATATTTTATGAAGTTCAAGAATTTTGCTCCCAACACGCTCCATGTTAAGCTCTAATTGTACCTGATGGTCCTTTCTTCTTTGACTTGCCTTATCCTTAATTACTGCAAAATCATCAATTCTAGATTTAGACTTGGTGGTACGGGCTTTTGGTTGCCTTCTCATCCAGTCTAATTCCTTCTTAAAAAGTAGTTCTGTTTTATGCTGTTCGGTAGCTTCTTGTTCTATACGGGCTTCTTTTTTCTCTAAATAATAAGAATAGTTGCCTTTATATGGATATAACTTACCGTTTTCAAGTTCAATGATTTCGTTACAAACACGCTCTAAAAAGTAACGGTCGTGTGTTACCATAAATAAGGTCATGTTTTCTTTAGCGAAAAATTCCTCTAACCATTCAATCATTTCTAAATCTAAATGGTTGGTAGGCTCATCCAATACCAAAAGGTCTGGTTTATTAATAAGCGCATTGGCTAGAGCCAAACGTTTCTTTTGACCACCAGATAATTTATCAACTTTAGCATCTAAATCTTCGAGCTTTAGCTTAGATAGAATTTGTTTATACTGGGTTTCAAAATCCCAAGCTTCAAAACGGTCCATCGCATCAAATGCTTTTTGGTAAGCATCTGCATCTTCAGGGTTTAGTAATGCCTTTTCGTAATTAGCCAATACCGTTAGTACCTCATTATCTGAAGCGAAAATAGTTTCCTCTACGGTTAAATTAGGATCCATTACCGGCTCTTGAGCCAAAAAGGATACTCTGGTAGATTTACGATAATTTACTTGCCCAGAATCTGGCGTGTCTGCTCCTGACAGTATATTAAGTATAGATGTTTTTCCTGTACCGTTTTTAGCGATCAAAGCAATTTTTTGGTCTTTATTGATACCAAATGATAGGTTATCAAAAAGCACCAATTCGCCATAGGATTTAGAAATATTTTCAACGGTAAGTAAATTCATGTAAGGTATCTTGATTTTTATTTTTTCGCTAGATGTTTACTTTTTAAATAATATATCAGATATAGATATCGTATAGCTAATGCTAGTAATACTATAACTAATAATATGGAAAACACTTGAATTTTAAACATCCAAAGAACACAAGTGATTCCTAATAATATGGAGAGGAATATGATATAGGTAATAATCCATTCTGGAACTACCTTCTTAACCATTAAAAATGCTATAAATATATTCGGAGCAAATGCCCACAGCGAATTAAAGTTGCCTTTAGTTGCCAAGTGGTCTGTACCATACCAAAGAAAGACTATAAGAACGCCTGCCAAACCTGTTACTAAGAACAGCGAAAAGTCTAACCACCTATTTCTTCTAAAATTTTTATAGTCGGTGTAGGTAATATAACTGACCAACAACAATAATATACTAAGCCAAAAAAGAGGTGTCAAGAAAATAAGAGCTCGGTCTTCTTGTTCTGGAATATCTAATAAAATAGACTCTTTTTTAACTATTGGTTTGCCATCTAGCGTGGTATGTTTCATTTGTTCATACACATAAATAGGTAAAAACAGATGTTCATATGGCGTAGCCTCTCTATCAATAACAGAACCTAACGCTAAATCAATACCGAAATTAGACCAAGAATTAGGGTTTAATTTTAATCTAATTAGTTCACGAAAAGTTAATTGGTTTTCTAGGTAGCTGTAATCAAAATTGAAATTGCTTCCTAAAGTCTTTTCAAATACCATTGGTATTCTAGTGGCACAATTATCAAACAAAAAATCGTACTTGTATTTTTTATTTTCAGGAAGTAAATTGTTTTCTAAGAAAGCAACGATTTTGGTACGTTGTTGTATATCTAAATCTAGAGCTTGCTCTTTAATCCATCGCTTTTCTTGTTGGTAAGAGTAGTCAAAGTACTTAAAAGGAATTCTAGAAATGGTATATGATAATTTACCTCGGGTAAAATTCAAATAAAAATTAGGATCTTCAAAATCATAGGTTCCATAACCATAAACTTCATCTATACCCAAAGTAGGGTCTTGTAGACGAATGGCACTGTGTCCAAATTTAGCAGCTAGATCTTCTCCTGTGCCAACTGTCAATAAACTAATTTTTGATAATGGGGAAAGCTCAACATTTTGAGATTGTCCCCAAAATGCAGTACAAAGTAGCATTAAAAAAAAAGTGAGCTTTTTGAACATATTTTTACTAGTTCATAATAGCTGCAAAGATGCGAATAATAACAGAATAGAGGGATATAGCTTTTTTATAATTTTATGTGAAAGATTTTAATATAAAGTGAGTGGTTGGCGCTAAAAGTAAAAGCCGCCCATTTGGGCAGCTTTTTGTAGTACTATCAAGCAATATGGTTTCTATTCAAAAGTGATGATTAAATCATCTTGTTTTACCATACTACCTTCTTTTAGACTTACCGATTTAACAGTCCCTGATTTAAAAGAAGTAACGGTAGTTTCCATTTTCATAGCTTCAATCACAAATAAAGGATCGTTCTCTTTTATGGTTTGCCCTTTTTTGACCAATACTTTATAAAGTGAACCTTGTAACGGAGCCCCAATCTGGTTGGTGTTATCTGTATCTATTTTTTCATTTTCTTCAATCTTCAAGTTTAAAGAAGTATCTAAAACATCTACAAATCTATTCTCCCCGTTTACCTGGAAAAATACGGTGCGCATACCTAGTTCGTTAGGTATACCCACAGAAAGTAACCTTACAATTACAGTTTTACCAGGCTCTAATTCTATTAGCGTTTCTTCACGAAGTTTCATTCCGTAGAAGAAATGCTTTGTTTGTACAAGTGCTAAATTACCGTACAGCTTATAATTTTCATGTGCCTGTTCGAAAACCTTTGGGTATAAGGTATATGAAAGAAAATCTTCCATTTCAATGCCACGAGTAAATCCTTTTTGAAACTTCTTTTTAAAGGCTTTAAACTCCTTGTCAAAATCGGTAGGTTCTAAATGTGCATTTGGTCTGTTCGTGTAGGGCTTTTTATTTTTAAGAATAATCTTCTGCAGTTTTTTAGGAAACCCACCAACTGGTTGCCCTAAATCGCCCATAAAGAAGCTAATAACCGAATCTGGGAAGGATATTTCCTCACCACGTGTCATAACATCCTCGGTTGTTAAATCGTTGGTTACCATGAAAATTGCCATGTCGCCAACAACTTTAGAGCTAGGGGTAACTTTAATTAGATTTCCGAAGAGTTTATTAACCTCTGCATACATCTTTTTAACCTCTTCAAATTTGTCTCCTAGACCTAATGCAGTTGCTTGCGGACGCAAATTAGAATACTGCCCACCAGGAATTTCATGAGAATATACTTCAGCTGTACCTGCTTTTAATCCCGATTCAAAAGGATAATATAACTCTCTTGTATCTTCCCAGAAGTTAGAAAACTGATTTAATTTTGGCATATCAAACTCATGCGCTCTTGGCTGATTCTTCATCATCTCTACCACCGAATTAAAGTTGGGTTGAGATGTTAATCCAGATAATCCACCTAATGCTACATCTACTACATCTACACCAGCTTCAATAGCTTTTAGATACGTTGTAGTCTGTAAAGAAGAGGTGTCATGTGTGTGTAAATGAATAGGTAGGTTTACAGTGTCTTTCAGTGCAGTTACCAATTCAGTAGCAGCATATGGTTTTAGTAGACCTGCCATATCTTTTATGGCAATCATATGAGCGCCTGCATTTTCTAAATCTTTCGCAAGCTGAGTATAATATTTTAGAGTGTATTTACTTTCGTTGACATCTAATATGTCACCAGTATAACTTATCGCAGCTTCCGCAATACCACCTGTTTTGTTTCGTACATAATTGATGCTTGGCTCCATTGCTTTTACCCAGTTCAATGAATCGAAAATTCTAAAAATATCGACTCCGTTTTCCCAAGATTTTTCAACGAATTTTTCAATTAAATTATCAGGGTATGCTTTGTAACCTACACCGTTAGAACCGCGCAATAACATTTGAAACAAGATATTTGGTACCGCTTTTCTCAATTCTCGTAAACGTGTCCACGGGCTCTCATGCAAGAAGCGCATACAAACATCAAAAGTTGCACCTCCCCAAACTTCCATACTAAAGGTATTTGGGTGATTTTTGGCATAACTTTCTGCGACACGCAACATATCATAGGTACGCATTCTGGTTGCCAATAAAGATTGATGCGCATCGCGCATTGTCGTGTCTGTAAAATGAATTTTATTTTCATCCATTAACCAAGCACAGAATTTTTCAGGACCCATTTCGGTGAGCATATCTTTTGTTCCTTTCGGATGTGCTTCCAATGGATTGAATTTTGGAACTTTCGGATTTCTGAAAACTTTGTTTTGATCTATATATTTAACATCAGAGTTTCCATTTACAATTACTTCAGCCAAAAAGTTCACCACCTTGGATGTTCTATCTTGAGGAAGTTTTATTTTGAATAGGGCAGGAGTGTTTTGAATAAAATTGACAGTTACCTTACCTGCTTTAAATGTGGGATGCTGAATAACATTCTGTAGAAAATGAATGTTAGTTTCAACTCCTCTAATTCTAAATTCCTTTAGTGCACGTACCATTTTTCGAGTAGCACCATCTAAGGTTCTACCGTGAGATGATACTTTTACCAACATAGAATCAAAAAACGGGCTAACTTGATACCCTTGGTAAATACTACCGGCATCTAAACGAATACCCATACCAGATGCACTTCTGTATGTAGTTACCGTACCATAATCTGGAGTAAAGTTATTGCCTGGATCTTCTGTTGTTAATCTACATTGTAGTGCAAAACCATATGTTGCAATAGTATCTTGACCGTAAATTTTAATTTGCTGACTGTCTAACTTATAATTGCCAGCAACGAAAATTTGGGTTTTCACCAAATCGATACCAGTTACCATTTCGGTTACGGTATGCTCTACTTGAATACGTGGGTTTACTTCAATGAAATAAATATTATCATCTGGATCTACTAAAAATTCTACCGTCCCAATATTATTGTAATTGACCTCTTTGGCAATATTTACAGCATATTTATATAGATTTTGTTTTACTTCCTCACTCACATTATGTGAAGGGGCAATCTCAACAACTTTTTGATGACGACGTTGCACAGAGCAATCGCGCTCATGTAAATGGCGAATATTTCCGTGGTTATCTGCTACTATTTGTACTTCTATATGTTTTGGGTTTTCTACATACTTTTCTAGAAACATAGTATCATCGCCAAAAGCATTAAGTGCTTCGTTTCTGGCAGAATCAAAATTCATTTTTAAATCTTCATCTTTTCTAATAATACGCATACCACGACCTCCACCACCAGAAGCAGCTTTTAGCATTAGTGGGTAACCTATAGTTGCAGCTTCCGATAAAGCTACTTTTAGTGTGCTTAGTTTTTTCTTGTTACTCTCAATAATTGGGACATTACATTTTACAGCAACTTTCTTAGCGGTAATTTTATCACCTAAGGCATCCATTACTTTTGGGTCTGGACCTATAAAAATAATATCGTTAGCTGCACATTGCCTTGCAAACTCTGAGTTTTCAGATAGAAATCCGTAACCTGGGTGTATAGCATCTACATTTTTAGCTTTCGCTAACGCTATAATTTGTGGAATATCTAAATAAGGTTTTAACGGTTGATTGTCTTCACCTATTTGGTAAGATTCATCGGCCTTGTTTCGGTGTTGTGAATAGCGATCTTCATACGTATATATAGCAACTGTCTTAATGTTTAGTTCAGAACAGGCACGTAATACTCTAATTGCAATTTCACTTCGGTTAGCTACTAAAACCTTTTTAATTTTCATTTTTGGCAATGTATTTAATGGTTAGTGTTTAATAGTATTTGTTACAAATTTTCATTTTTTAGGGTAAATTGTTACAAAGGCTATAATTTAATTCTAAAATTTTAAGAAAACAATACTATGCATGCATAATATTTTTCATTTAGCAATTAATTTGTGATAAGACTAAATAGAAGGTAGTTTTAATTTCAATGCAAACAACCTAACGAGTTGTAAATTTGTTGGTTAGCCAGATTATACATCATTAAGGAGAAAATTTTACCTTTAGAAATGAAGATGTAATTATTGGTTTTTAGAAGGGAATACCAATACCACCGTTTAATTATATTATTTTAGAGCAAATATTGATGAAAGGGTACATTTACCTTTGTAATTTGTGACATTATATTAACTATCATGAAAAAACATATTCCCAATTTTATTACCCTATTAAACGTTTTTTGCGGCTGTGTGGCAACTGTTTTTGCCGTGCTTAATAAATTAGAGATTGCAGCTATTTTTGTTGCCTTGGGTATATTTTTTGATTTTTTCGACGGATTGGCAGCTAGGGTTCTAGATGTAAAAAGCGAACTTGGTTTGCAATTAGATTCTCTTGCAGATATGATTACTAGTGGTCTTGTGCCTGGTATCGTAATGTTTCAATTATTGGCAATGTCACAAACTAGTGGCTGGGGAGATGGGTCTCACTTTTTTATAGAAGCGGGAGACCTAAAATTAGTACACCTTATACCATTCTTTGGTTTTGTGATAACTATGGCATCTGGTTACAGATTGGCGAAATTTAATATTGATGAAAATCAGACTTCTTCCTTTATAGGATTACCTACACCAGCTAATGCGTTATTAATATTATCATTACCACTTATATTACTCTATCAAAACAATGATTTTTTAAATACATTGATTCTTAATCAGTGGTTTTTAATATTACTAACTATTGTTAGTGCGTATCTATTAAATGCTAATCTTCCTTTATTCGCTTTAAAATTTAAGAATACAAGTTTTAAGGATAATGCCATGCGTTATATTTTTATCATTATTAGTTTAATACTTATCGTAACCATGAAGTTTATGGCGATACCTTTAATTATCCTCTTTTATGTGGTAAGTTCTATGATTCAAGAGAGACTTTATAAATAGAATTGAAAAGTAAGAGTATTATGGATGATGGACAGGAACAAATGGAATTTTGGTTAGCAGGACCTATACTCAATATTCCAGATATTTTGCAGCCTGCGGCACATGCGCTTTTGCAATCTGAAAGAGAATTAAAAAAGTATACTGCAGATTTCCCTAAAGAACTTTTATGGGCTAAGACATCTGGTAGAGCATCGGTTGGTTTTCATATGAATCATATAACTGGCGTTTTAGATAGAATGATGACTTACGCCAAGAGTGAGTCTCTTACGGCAGAGCAATTTCAATTTTTAAAACAAGAAGGTTCTTTTAATTTAACTATTGAAGTCGAAGGTTTGCAAGAACAGTTTTCTGCAAAGGTTGCGGAGGCTTTAGCATATTTTAAGACCCTTCCAGAAGATACACTTACAGAGAAAAGAACTGTGGGCAGGAAAAAACTACCAACTACGGTTATAGGTCTGTTGTTTCATGCAGCAGAACATAGTCAAAGACATATTGGTCAGTTATTAGTAACTGTTAGTGTACTGCAATCAAAAATTTCTTAGCCCGGTTTTAATCAGAATTATATAGAATAATGGAAAAATCGGTAGTGATTGTCGGTGCAGGCTTAACAGGACTTTTAACTGCATACCTTTTGCAAGAACTTGGGTATAATGTAAAGGTGTTAGAAGGACGAGACCGCATAGGAGGTAGAATTCATACCATTCAATCTGGGAACGCAAAAGTTGAAATGGGTGCCACTTGGTTTAATCAAAGTCATTACCATTTGTTGGATATTATAGAAGAGTTCAAGGTTCCTTATTTTGAACAATTTATGACTGGTAAATCTTATTTTCAAACCTTTTCAAACGTGCCGCCTCAAGAGATTGCAGTACCGAACGATAGCCCTAGTTACCGATTTAAAAATGGAACCATAGATTTATTGAATTCAATATATACTAAACTAAAACCCAATACCGTTTTTTTGAACGAAACGGTAAATGAGATTATAATCTCTATAAGTACCTCAGAAGTAAAAACCAATTCTAGAACTTTAAAAGCAGATGTAGTTATTACCACCTTACCACCTGCGGCATTAATAGACCAGATTAAATTTACACCTGCTTTACCAAGCGAACTAATATCACTGGCAGAACAGACACACACGTGGATGCAAGATTCTATTAAAGTTGCATTAACCTATAAGAAACCTTTCTGGCGAGAGCAGGGTAAATCGGGAACCATATTTAGTAATGTTGGTCCACTTACCGAATTTTACGACCAATCTAATTTGGAAAATGAATCTTATGCCCTTGTTGGTTTTGCCTCTGGTAGCTGTGCTCGTTTTACAAAAGAACAAAGAATAGAGAAAATAGAAGCGCAACTGAAAATGGTTTTTGGGGATGAGGCTTTGCAATACGAATCGTATAACGAAACGGCTTGGTATAATGAGGAGTTTACCAAATCTAACAGACAGGAAGATAATTTGTTTCCGCATCAAAACGGCGGACATTCACTGTACCAAGAACCTTTATTTGGTAATAAATTATTTATTTCTGGAGCAGAAACGTCAAAACATCACTCTGGTTACATGGAAGGCGCTATTTTTGCAGCTGAATCTGTTGTTGCAAGACTTAAGAATTTGCACATAACGCAGTCATAAATACATGTCAGTTATTTTACTATCATCACCATTACAGGGTTTTACCGATTTTAGATTCCGAAATGCATTCCATAAATATTTTGGAGGTATTGATACCTTCTATGCACCGTACATTCGTTTGAATGGGAAAATGGTGATTAAGAATTCTTATCAAAAAGATTTACAGCCAGAAAATAACACCACACTAGAAGTTATTCCACAGGTAATGACTGGTGATGCCGATGAATTTTTGTTCGTAATAAAATACATTCAGAGTTTAGGGTATAAAGAACTGAATTGGAATTTAGGTTGCCCTTATCCTATGGTTACGAAACAAGGTATGGGTAGCGGACTCATTTGTAATCCCGAGAAAATAGACCTTATTTTAAAACGTGCTCATGAAGAAACAGATGTTGTAGTTTCTATGAAAATGAGAATGGGCTATGAAAATGCAGAAGAGATTTTAGCTGTTTTTCCTATCCTAGATTCTTATCCATTAAAGAATATTGCCATTCATGCACGTATAGGAAAGCAACTATATAAAGGTGGAGTGGATTTAGATGCTTTTCAGAAATGTGTAGAAAGTACTAAGCACAAATTATATTATAACGGAGATATAACTACAGTAGCAAAATTTCAAGAAATGCAAGAGCGTTTCCCTTCAATTGATCATTTTATGATGGGAAGAGGTTTAATTTCCGACCCATTTTTACCTAGCATGATTAAGAATAATACCACCGAATACCCAAAAGACCGTTGGAAGATTTTCTCTGAGTTTCATGATACTATTTATCAGCAGTATGACGAAGCATTATCAGGACCAACACCAATTAAAATGAAAATGCAGGGCTTTTGGGAGTATTTCGCTCAATCAACTTCTAATCCACATAAGGCATTCAAGAAAATAAAGAAAGCTAATAACCCTAAGGCATATCAGCAAGCGGTTCGCGAGATATTGAATAATGAAAAAGTTTAAAGTTATCTTTAGTTGAATTTATCTGATTTGACTACAAATAATTATGAATAGAAAGGGATACTTTACGATAATTTTATTATTTATATGTACTGCCTGTTTCAGTCAAGATAAAACCAACCAAATTGATGAGTTCTTGGATGGATTGGTTTCATCAGATTTTTCTGGTGCGATTTTGGTGGCACATAATGATAGTATAATTGAGAAAAGAGCTTATGGTCTTGCCAGTATAGAGTATAACATTAAAAACAAGGTTTATACTAAGTTTAACCTGGCGTCTATCACAAAAATGTTTACTGCCGTTTCTACTTTGCAGTTATATGAGAAAGGACTGGTAGAACTAGATGTTTCTATCGGGAAATATCTTCCGGATTATCCAAATGAATTGGTGAGGGACTCGGTGACTATTCATCAGCTTTTAACCCATACTTCAGGAAACAATAATTTTTATGTGGGTGGTTTTTTGGATACGAATAAATTACAATATAAAAATATTTCAGATTTTGTTCCACTCTTTGTAAAGGATACATTGCTTTCCAGTCCAGGTGCTACATATAATTATAGTGCTTCTGGTTTTGTCATTTTAGGACTAATAATAGAAAAGGTTAGTGGTGAAAGTTATTACGATTATGTAAAGGATAATATTTTTACACCAGCAGATATGACCAACTCAACTGAGTTAGAAATTGATTCAGTTGTAAGTAATAGGGCAAGTGGTTATACTACGTTTTTTGGGGATAGTAAAATTCCGAAAAGAAACGATTACTATCTTTCAAAAGCATCACCTGGCGGTTTTCATTATGCTACAGTTGAAGATTTGTTTAAGTTTTCATACGCCCTTAGAAATGGAGTATTGTTAAAAAAATCAACGTCAGAATTAATGTTTGAACCTAAAGTAAAAGGCTATAACACCAGTTTAGGGTATGGAATAGATATTGATCAACGGTATAATCAAATAATACAAGGACATAGCGGAGGTTGGTATGGCATACACAATGAACTTATGGATTTTATGAAAGAGAAGTACACCATTGTTGTTTTGTCAAATATGGATGATAATGGTAAGACAGGGGCTTCAAGGGTTATCGATTTTTTCAAAGTATTAATAGCAGATAAAAAAGAAGATTAAATACTTTTTCTTAATATCAGCAAGCGGTTCGCGAGATATTGAATAATGAGTAAGGTATCCGTTATCTTTGCAACATTGTTCTAAAATAGCCTTGTGAAAGACCTTCTTTTAATAACACCACCTTTTACCCAACTGAATACCCCATATCCGGCAACGGCTTATATAAAAGGGTTTTTGAATACGAAGAATATCTCCTCGTTTCAATCGGATCTAGGTATTGAGGTTATATTATCACTTTTTAATAAAAGTACCTTTCAGCAACTATTTGAAATGGCTTTTGAAGCAGGTGCTATTGTTTCTGAAAACTGCCAGAGAATATATGCCCTGCGCCAAGATTATTTGAAGACTTTAGATGCTGTAATTCTGTTTCTACAAGGGAAAAATGATACATTAGCCAGGCAGTTGTGTACCGATAATTTTTTGCCTCAAGCTTCACGTTTTCAGCAATTGGATGATTTAGAATGGGCTTTTGGTAATATGGGTATGCAAGATAAAGCCAAGCATTTGGCAACCTTATATCTTGAAGATTTATCTGATTTTATTGTAGAATGTATAGACCCTAATTTTGGTTTCAGTAGATATGCCGAACGGTTAGGAAGAAGTGCCAATTCATTTGATGAACTTTATAATCATTTAAACGAAGACCCAACATTTATTGATGAATTAACGCTTAAATTATTAGGAGAACAATTAATAGCCATTAATCCTAAATTGGTATGTTTTTCAGTGCCTTTCCCTGGTAATTTGTATAGTGCTTTTCGCTGTGCACAGTTCATAAAGAAAAATCATCCATCGATTAAGATTGCTATGGGTGGTGGTTTTCCTAATACAGAATTACGAAGCCTTACCGATGTTCGTGTCTTTGAATTCTTCGATTTTATTTCGTTAGATGATGGAGAACTCCCCTTAGAACTGGTTCATCAATATGTAATTAATGGTGAAGGGGAATTAAAAAGAACCTTCATTTTAGAGGACAACCAAGTAGTATATAAAAATAATAGTGCTAACCCAGATTATAAACAACAGGCAATAGGTACTCCGGATTATTCAGATTTATATTTGGATAAATATGTATCGGTAATAGAGATAGCAAACCCTATGCATAGTTTATGGAGCGATGGTCGTTGGAATAAACTTACCATGGCACACGGTTGTTATTGGGGTAAATGTACTTTTTGTGATATCTCTTTAGACTATATTAAAATATATGAACCTGTCGCTGCTAGTCTCTTGGTGGATCGTGTAGAAACATTAATAGAACAAACAGGTGAATCGGGTTTTCATTTTGTAGATGAAGCTGCACCGCCTTCTTTAATGAAGGCATTTGCGTTGGAGATTCTGAAAAGAAATCTGACTATTACATGGTGGACAAATATTCGTTTTGAAAAAAACTTTACCCAAGATTTATGTTTTTTATTGAAAGCATCAGGCTGTATTGCCGTTTCTGGAGGATTAGAAGTTGCATCAGACCGTTTACTGAAATTGATTGATAAAGGCGTTACAGTAGAGCAAGTTGCCCAAGTGACACGTAATTTGACCGAATCAAATATTATGGTGCATTCGTATTTAATGTACGGCTACCCAACCCAAACGGTACAAGAAACGGTAGATAGTTTAGAAATGGTGCGACAGTTGTTCGAGCTGGGAATAATACAATCGGGTTTTTGGCATCAATTTGCATTAACAGCACATAGTCCGGTGGGTCTAAATCCCGAAAATTATGGTGTTATTCCAGATTTAAAAGCTATCAGCTTTGCTAATAACGATATTGACTTCAAAGATAAAATTGGTGTAGACCATGGCGAATTTAGTTACGGTCTAAAAAAATCACTCTTCAATTTTATGCATGGTATCGGTTTTGATATGAGTTTGCAAGAATGGTTCGATTTTAAAATTCCGACGTCAACAATAGCTCCAGATTATATATATAATTGCTTAGAACAACAGTTGGTGCTAAATACTAAATCCACAGCTAAGGTGGCTTGGATTGGTCCAATGCCTATAACTAGTGAGCGTGTAAAGAAGAAAAAAGGAATGACTTGGCAACAATTAGAATTAAGCTTTCATACAAAGGTTGATAAGTACGAAATAACAGTGGATAAGGATAAAGGGGAATGGTTGCTTTCTAGTTTAGAAAAATTGAAACCTGAAAATAAACCATTAAGTTACGGTCAGTTAAAAAAGGATTACGAATCTCAATTAGAAGATTTTGAGCTTTTTTGGTACTCTAAGCAAATAACTGGTTTGCGTGAGCACGGACTTTTAGTTTTATAATTTAAGTGTATTATATATGAAAGTTGAAAATATTGGATTAAAAGAAATAGATGATGTTTTCAACTTGTACAATATTGCCTCAGCATATCAGAAAAGTAAGAAATCTGTAGTAGTCTGGCCAGAATTTGATAGAAGCATGGTTACTTCTGAGATAGCAGAACAAAGACAGTTTAAATTAATAATTGATAATGATATTGCTTGTATTTGGGCTATTACTTTTTCTGATGCTCAAATATGGGAAAAAAGAAATGAGGATCCAGCCATTTATATTCATCGTATAGCTACAAACCCAGATTTTCGCGGTCATAATTTTGTTGCCTTAATCGTAGATTGGGCAAAAGATTATGCAAAAACTCATGCAAAACAATTCATTCGCTTAGATACCATAGGGGATAATACCCGCTTAATTAATCATTACTGTACTTGTGGTTTTAATTTTTTAGGCATGTTTGATTTGCCGAACGTAGATGAACTTCCACCTCATTATAAAGAAGGACCTGTTTGTTTATTTGAAATTGATTTAAAGAAAGTGAATAATGAAGCCTAGAATCGTTGAATTAAAATCGAAACAACTATTAGGAATCAATCAAAAAATGAGTCTAATTGATAATAAGACTTTTGAACTTTGGAAAAATTTCAGGCAGCGTAGTAACGATATTTTAAATAAGTCGTCTCAAGACTTTATCTCATTACAAGTTTATCCAGAAGGTTATTTTGAAACGTTCTCTCCTGCTAAAAAATTTGTAAAATGGGCATGTGTAGAAGTGAATGTAATAGAAGACATTTCTACAGATTTTCAAAATTTAATTATAGAGGGCGGTCTTTATGCTGTCTTTGATTATAAAGGTACTGTAGAAAGTGCCCCAGCTTTTTTTCAATATATTTATGGGGAATGGATTTCTAAATCAGATTATATTTTAGATGACCGTCCACATTTTGAAGTGTTGGGCGATAAATACAAAAACAATGATCCTGCCTCTGAAGAGGAGATTTGGATTCCGATTAAAACGAAATGAAACAACCCGAAAAAGCGCCCTGGTATTACTTGTTACTATTAATTTTAGCAGGAGAGAGCGTCTTTATTTTGCCTTTTGTTTTACAGCGAGTCTTTAGACCTACCGTATTAAAAGTATTTGAGCTAGACAATGTTTCTTTGGGACTTTGTTTTTCTGTATATGGCTTTGTGGCATTAGTATCTTATTTATTGGGCGGACCTTTGGCAGATAAATATCAACCTAGAAAATTAATAGCTATTGCTTTATGGATGACCGCTTTAGGCGGATTAGTTTTTGCAACCTTTCCCGATTATTTAGCGCTTCAAATATTATATGGTTTCTGGGGCTTTACCACTATTTTTCTTTTTTGGTCTCCTATGATAAAAGCTACAAGGGTTTGGGGCGGTCAAAATTCTCAAGGCAAAGCATTCGGATTATTAGATGGAGGTAGGGGATTGGTAGGTGCTCTTTTCGGAACTTTAGGCGTTCTTGTTTTTGCTCACTTTATGTCGGCAGATTTAGAAGTTGCAACCTTGCAGGAAAGTAGATTTGCGTTTCGGTATGTTATTTTGGTTTCTTCAGGAATTGTTGCTGTCGTAGGTGTTTTGGTTTGGTCGTTTATGAAGCTGCCCGAGCATCAAGAGAAAGAGATTGTTGTTGAGAGAATTACGGTTTCACAAATTAAAGAAGTCCTTCGACTCCCTTCCGTATTATTATTAATGATTATTATTCTATGTGCTTATGTAGGATATAAAATCACTGATATATTTTCACTCTACGCCCAAGATGTTATGTTGCTAGATGAGGTTGGCTCTGCAGAGGTAGGTACGTACTTATTATTTGCAAGACCGGTTGTGGGTGTTTTTATAGGGATTGTTGCCGACCGTTCTAGACCAAGCTTGTTTTTGTTTATAGGTTTTGTAATTGCACTAATAGGTTCATTACTATTTGCTTCTGGTATGGTTGCGGATGTTTCCTATTTTATGTTTTTATTTTCTATAATGATTGTGGCATTAGGCGTTTACGCCATCCGATCTTTATACTTTGCAGTTATGCAGAGTGGTAAAATTCCTTTGGTATTAACGGGTACTGCAGTCGGGCTTATTTCTTTAGTAGGATATACGCCAGATATTTTTGCTGGTCCTGCAATGGGTTACTTGCTAGATGCTTCACCAGGTTTGGAAGGACACCAACATGTGTTTTGGATGTTAGCTGTATTTTCATTTATTGGTGGTATAGCTGCATTTAGATATCTTCAACTTTATGGTAAACAATTCAATGAAAATTCCAAAATATCTTAATCTAGTTTTATCCGGAATTATAGTAATCATTGCCGGGGTGGTATATGGTGGTCATCCAGCTTTTATAATGCCAGAACTTTTAGGGTTTGAGGTGGTAGACTTGGAATTGAAGAATATGTTGCGTGCCGTAATGGGTATTTATTTGGGTGTAGGGCTGTATTGGCTAATAGGTGCTTTTAAATCCAGAATTTGGTATGGAGCAACATTGTGTAATGTGCTTTTTATGGGAGGAATTTCTTTTGGAAGAATAGTAAGTACATTAGTTGACGGTATATCGCCACTATTTATTCCTGCATTAATTCTAGAGCTATTGTTTTTTGGATGGGGATTATACAACCTAAAGAAGTACAAAGAAGAATTTTAAGTTTAATCTTTTTTAAAAATCTAACTTCTTCTTACGTAGTTCAAAATTTTGCCCCAAGTATACTTTACGTACCATTTCATCGGCAGCCAATTCTTCAGGTTCACCAGATTTTAAGATGCCGCCTTCGAACATTAAGTAAGAACGCTCTGTAATAGCAAGCGTTTCCTGTACGTTGTGGTCGGTAATAAGAATACCAATGTTTTTGTCTTTTAATTGAGCTACGATACGTTGTATGTCTTCTACGGCTACAGGATCGACACCGGCGAAAGGTTCATCAAGTAAAATAAATTTGGGGTCGGTAGCCAATGCTCTAGCGATTTCTGTTCTTCTTCGTTCGCCACCAGATAATAAATCACCACGGCTCTTACGAATATGACCAAGACCAAATTCCTCAATAAGAGATTCCATTTTCATATGTTGCTCTTTCTTACTCAATTTGGTCAATTGAAGTACACTTAAAATATTCTTTTCAATACTAAGTTTTCTAAAAACAGAAGCCTCTTGTGCCAAATAACCAATACCATTCTGAGCTCTTTTGTACATGGGGAATTTTGTAATCTCCATGTCATCTAAATAGATACTGCCACCGTTAGGTTTAATAAGCCCAACAATCATATAAAAGGAGGTTGTTTTACCAGCACCATTTGGTCCTAATAATCCAACGATTTCTCCTTGGTTAACTTCCAGGGAAATTCCTTTAACCACCCTACGACCTCTGTAGGACTTCATTATATTGTCGGCACGTAACTTCATGTTTTCAAATCTATTGGTTATTGGTCTGTTAGAAAAGTAATTAGGGATTATTTAACCTTGTTGGTTTTCTAATTCTTCCCAATACTCATATGCTTTTCTTAAATGTGGAATAACGATAGTACCGCCCACCAAAGTAGCAATACTTAAAGTTTCCATGACCTCTTCTTTAGAAACTCCTTCATTATAAGAACTTTCTAAATGATACTTTACACAATCGTCGCAACGAAGAACTGCCGATGCTACAAGACCTAATAACTCTTTGGTCTTTACATCTAAAGCGCCCGCAGCAAAAGCGTTGGTGTCTAAGTTAAATATGCGTTTTACAATTTTATTATTATCGGCCAACAACTTATCGTTCATCTTAGAACGGTAAGCATTAAATTTTTCAATTTGGTTTGACATTTCTATTTTTCTTTTTTTCTTTTTCAGCTTTTTTTCTTTCCTTTCTTAGTACCATCGCAGAAATAAAAATACTTATTTGGTATAAAAATATAACTGGTATAGCAACTATGATTTGACTTGTAACATCAGGAGGAGTAATTACCGCAGAGAGTATTAAAACAATTACCAAAGCAATTTTTCGGTACTTTTTCATTAATTCTGGAGTAACCAAACCTACTTTGGTTAAAAAGAAAATGATAATAGGTAACTCGAATAAAATACCGCAAGCAAGAACAGATATTTTTAGCGTGCCTATGTAAGAATCAAGGTCGAACTCGTTTAATACAGTATCACTAACTACGTAAGATCCTAAGAAGTTAATAGAAAGCGGCGCTACGATATAGTATCCAAATAACACTCCAATAAAAAATAATAAAGAAGCAATTAATATAAATCCTCGGGAATTCTTGCGTTCGTTCGCATGAAGTCCAGGGCTAATAAATTTCCACATTTCCCATAAAATATAGGGGAATCCAATGATAACACCTGCCCAAATAGAGGTCCAGATATGGGCTGAAAATTGCCCGCCCATTTCACGACTCTGAATTGTAAAAGGAAATTCATCGGCACAGAATGAAGAATCTATTAGTGTAAAAGACTGGATTTTGTTTAACCATGTAGCCACATCGCAGAAAAAGCGATATGTTGGAAAATCCATGTTTTTAGGTCCGAAAATAATCGTATCAAAAATGAAACCCTTCATTAAAAAGGCAACACTTCCAATTATGACAACAGCCAATACGGATCTAATTAAATGCCATCTTAATTCTTCTAAATGGTCGAGAAATGACATCTCGTTGTGAGGTTTGGAAGCTTTGGAACTCATTATAAAATACCTTCGTTTATTAAATTATGTAAATGGATAACACCAACATAGGTGTCATTATCCATAGCAAGTAATTGAGATATACCCTTTTTTTGCATGTGCTCTAAAGCTTTGATTGCTAATGTGTCAGCAGGTATGGTTTTAGGATTACTTGTCATGATATCTTCTGCCATCAACCCTTTTATATTGTCGTGCTTGTTTAGCATACGCCTAATATCGCCATCGGTAACGATACCTACAACTTTTTCGCCATCAAGTACTGCTGTAACCCCTAACATTTTTTTAGAGATTTCTACAATCACTTTTTTAACTGATTCCTTTTTTTGAACTTTAGGTACTTGATTTTTACTTACTAAATCAGATACTCTTAAGTACAGTCTTTTTCCCAAAGACCCACCAGGGTGGTATTTTGCAAAATCAGAACTGCTAAATCCTTTTATTTCTAAGAGAACTATAGCAAGTGCATCTCCCATTACCAATTGTGCAGTGGTGCTGGTTGTAGGTGCTAAACCATTAGGGCAAGCTTCTTTTTCAACATGGGTGTTTAAAATATAATCTGCTTGCTTTGCCAAAAAAGATTCGGTGTTACCCGTCATAGCAATTAGTTTGTTCGTGCCTCTTTTTATTAATGGAACTAACATTTTAATCTCTGGGGTATTACCACTGTTAGAGATGCATATAACCACGTCATTATCTTGAACCGTGCCTAAATCTCCATGAATAGCATCACCAGCATGCATGAAAATAGCAGGGGTGCCAGTTGAATTAAGAGTAGCTACAATTTTTGCCGCAATAATGGCACTTTTGCCAATGCCAGAAATTATAACACGCCCTTTTGAATCAATAATGCAGTTTACTATACTCGCAAAATCTTCTGTTAAAAGAGAGGAAAGTTGAGCTATAGCATCACGCTCAGTTTCAATGGTTTTTTTGGCTAAGTCAATAATGGTGTCCGTTGCAATCAATCTATTATTCAAATTATGGATTGTATTCCTAAAAGAATGTATTATCTTTAAGATGACAAAATTAAACAAACTTAATTTTAAATGCCGATTATAGCATAATAATTTAGTAATGCCAAGCTAGGCAAATTGTAATTTTGTTCGCTTATTAATTTTAAAGTAAGTAGTGTCCCCTTAAATGTAAAATGTGACAGACAGTAAAGAATTTGACAATATCGATTTACATTCCTCTTTAAAAAAATATTTTGGTTTTTCTCAGTTTAAAGGACTTCAAGAGGAAGTAATCAAAAATGTTTTACGACAGAATAATACGTTTGTAATAATGCCAACTGGTGGTGGTAAATCTCTTTGCTACCAATTACCAGCCCTTATGCAAGAGGGTACGGCAATAATTGTATCTCCATTAATTGCCTTAATGAAGAATCAGGTAGATGCCATTCGTGGTATTTCATCTGAAAACGGAATAGCACATGTACTTAATTCTTCATTGAATAAAGGAGAGATTAAACAGGTGAAACAAGATATAACAGATGGGATAACCAAGTTGTTATATGTGGCGCCAGAGTCGCTGACCAAAGAAGAGAATGTTGAGTTTTTGCGTTCAGTTACCGTTTCTTTTGTTGCGGTAGATGAGGCGCATTGTATTTCTGAATGGGGTCATGATTTTAGACCTGAGTATAGAAATTTGAAATCTATAGTGGAGCGTTTGGGTGATAATATTCCAATTATTGGACTTACCGCGACTGCTACACCTAAGGTTCAAGAAGATATTATAAAAAATTTAGGTATTGGTGGCGCGAAGTTGTTTAAAGCTTCTTTTAATAGACCAAACCTATTTTACGAAGTACGAACTAAAACAGAGAATATAGAGGCTGACCTTATTCGTTTTGTAAAACAAAACTCGGGTAAATCAGGAATAATATATTGCCTAAGCCGTAAAAAGGTGGAGGAATTGGCACAAGTTTTACAAGTAAACGGAGTTAGTGCCGTGCCATACCATGCTGGTTTTGATGCCAAGACAAGATCTAAATATCAAGATATGTTCTTGATGGAAGATGTAGATGTTGTTGTTGCTACAATTGCCTTTGGTATGGGAATCGATAAACCAGATGTTCGTTTTGTAATTCATCATGATATTCCTAAGAGTATAGAAAGCTATTACCAAGAAACCGGTAGAGCTGGCCGTGATGGTGGAGAAGGTCACTGTTTGGCATATTATTCTTATAAGGATATTGAGAAATTAGAGAAGTTCATGTCTGGCAAGCCAGTAGCAGAACAAGAAATAGGAAATGCGCTGTTACAAGAAGTGGTAGCATATGCAGAGACATCTATGTCTAGGCGTAAGTTTATGCTGCATTATTTTGGAGAGGAATTTGACGACGTTAACGGTGATGGTGCCGAAATGGATGATAATACCAGAAATCCAAAAGAGAAAGAAGAGGCTAAAGATGATGTCATTAAATTACTTAAAGTAGTTAGAGGTACTAGTGAAAAGTTTAAATCTAAAGAAGTTGTAAATACAATTCGCGGAAAAACGAATGCTATAATTTCATCTCATAAAACCAACGAAAAAGAATTTTTTGGAATTGGTTCAGAAAAAGACAAGAGTCATTGGATGGCATTAATTCGTCAAACTTTGGTAGCAGGTCTTCTGCGAAAAGAAATTGAGCAGTATGGTGTTCTGCATTTAACTGATAATGGCAATGAATTTTTAGATGCTCCAGTATCGTTTATGATGACTAAGGATCATGTTTATAATGCCGAAAATGATAATGCAATAGTAGGTGCTGCCAAGTCTGGTGGTATTGCCGATGAGAAATTATTGAAGCAATTAAAAGACCTGAGAAAAGCGCAGGCAAAGAAATTAGATGTGCCTCCTTTTGTTGTATTTCAAGACCCTTCATTGGAAGATATGGCGTTGAAATATCCTATATCACATGATGAATTATTAAACGTACATGGAGTAGGAGAAGGAAAGGCTAAGAAATATGGTAAGCCATTTTTAGCATTCATTAATTCATATGTTGTAGAAAATGAAATAATTAGACCAGATGATTTAGTAGTTAAAAGTACTGGGGCTAATTCTGCATTGAAGCTTTATGTAATACAGAACGTAGATAGAAAATTACCTTTGTCAGATATAGCATCCTCAAAAGGATTGGAAATACCTGACCTTATAAAGGAAATGGAACAAATAGTTTACAGTGGTACCAAATTGAATTTGAACTATTGGATCGATGAAATTTTGGATGAAGACCAACAAGAGGAAATTCATGATTATTTCTTAGAAGCTGATAGTGATGATTTAGAGGAAGCTATGGCTGAATTTGACGGAGACTATGAGGAGGAGGAATTGCGGTTGTATAGACTTAAATTTATAAGTGAGGTGGCAAATTAAACCCATAATTTGCTAGTGTTATATAAAAAATCCCTTTGTTATTCGTAAAGAACTACAAAGGGATTTTTTATTATTATTTAACGGTTTCTAGCGTGCAGATGTGCCATTATTTGGTTTTTCTCTGCGTAGTTGTCTTTGAATCTTTTTAATAGCGGATTCAATTGATTTTTCTGGTTCTATAATATTATACTCTCCCCAGAAATCTGGATCCGCAAAACCAATGGCTTCATCACTTAAAATAATTGACGCTTTCATTCTGTCTTTAGACCTCGGTATTATATTATCAATATTTTTCTCCCAATCTGTAATAGCCATTTCACAGCTCATACTATAAACAGAATTAAACAGACGTTTATCCCAGTTGATTTTAAATTCTAACAATACATTACTGTAACCATAGTACCATTTCCCGTCCTTTTCTCTATAATCTACTCGGTAAGATACTTCTGTCGGCCACACCTCTGCATTCTTTGGTTTTCTACGTACGAACATTTGAGAAGCTAGTTTTTTATCTGTAATGTTAAGAGAATAAATGGCGCTTGTTAGAATTTTGTTTTCTGCATCTATATATAGTTTGCCATTGTATAATGGGTCAATAATTCCTGGCTTTTGTTTAAAGTCGATAACATAAATTAATTGGTCATTTACACGAGTTGATGTGTCAAAGGAAAAATCATAATACCCCAATGTCTCTGGTGTAAAAATATAATTAGGGTACTTTACCATATCAACGAACAAAGTATTGAACGGTCCTCCCTGAAGTTTTAGAGCTACGGTGTCTAACTTGGTGTAATCTGTACTCTTACGAGCCTTGTATAGCTCTAATGCATCTGTCTTCTTAGATGAATATGGGGTTTTGTAAATATTTACGACAGCTTCAGAAAGACTAACGTTAGTTCTTCTCTTTTTAATTGTCTCCCTATAAAATGCGGTCATTACCGTATTTTCATTTAAATAATTACTACCTTTTTTATCTAGGGTTTCTCTAACTAAGGCTTCTGCGTCGTTAGGAGCATCGATTCTTGCTTCTGACAAAGCCATAGCAAATTCTTCCATGAAAATTTTATTCTTCTCGTTTTCCAATTCTGAAATGGAAATTTGCTTTGTTTTATATCCTAAAAAACTGATAGTTAAATTATTACTGCTGTATTCATTAGGTACTTTTAATGAAAATTGACCTTCCGAATTAGTAATTGTGGTAACATTGGTATTATCCACAGTTAATGTTGCAAATACTAAAGCTTTTTTGCTATTGGAATCTAATACCTCTCCAGTATACTCCGAATAAGTAATGGTTTGGGCCAACAAAGAAGTAGCTGCTGTGGCTATAGAAATAAGTAGAATAAATACATACTTTATAGTATGGTGTTTTATGTGATTTTTTTTCTCTTTTGACATAACGTAGCTTTTTATTTTAAAATAGTGATTTTTAGTGAATTAAGCTACTTTGTTGAACTTTAATTATTTGTATTATCAAATTAAGAAAACAAGCGAGATAACCTGTTTGCTATTTCTTACCGTCAAATGTTTTTGATGAGGAACTTACGAGTCTATTGATTTCAGCTAATTCTTCTTGTGTTAGGTCACGATATTCCCCTACAGGTATATCCAATTGAACATTCATGATTCTAATTCGTTTCAATTTTTTTACCCTGTATTCTAAATATTCGCACATACGGCGTATTTGCCTGTTAAGACCCTGGGTTAGAATAATTCTAAACTGATAAGTACTTACTTCAAATACTTGACATTCTCTGGTAACGGTATCAAGAATAGGAATGCCTTTACGCATTCTATTTAAAAAATCAATAGTAATAGGTTTATCAACTGTTACTAAATATTCTTTTTCATGATTGTTTCGAGCACGTAAAATCTTATTTACAATATCACCATCATCGGTAAGAAAAATGAGTCCTTCACTGGGTTTGTCTAATCTACCAATTGGGAAAATTCGTTTATGGTAGTTAATAAAATCAATAATATTATCTTTTTCAACACCTGTATCTGTCGTACAAACTATGCCTACAGGTTTATTGAACGCTAAGTAAGTTGATTTTCCCTTTGATTCTTTTATTAATTCACCATCAACTTTTACAATATCACCTGCCGAAATTTTAGTTCCCATTTCTGGAACTTCTCCATTGATGGTAACTCTACCTTGATCAATAAGCTTATCTGCAGCCCTACGAGAGCAATAACCAGCTTCACTTAAGTATTTATTGATTCTTGTTTTATTAGTATTGTCTTGCATAGTCAGCGTGCTGTTTCTAATTTTATTTACGGTTTAATTCCTGTTGATAGATTTCCCTGCCCAATTGTGCTAAAAACGGAATTCCAATTTCTTCATATTCATAGGCATCATCATTAAAGATACCATCTTTGTTTACTAATATAGTTGCGGTTAAAAGAAACTCTACGTTTTTCTCTGTATCCTTTACGTAAGCACAATCAGTAAGAGTACCGTATGCAAATCCTACTTTATTGTAAATTTCGATATGCTCTGGGATATTTTCTTTAGTATCGCCGTAAAGGAAAAATTTGCAATAGCTATCATAGAAGGTTGTGTTGTCATAACCTACCTTTTGGGGTAAAGTATGCATTGCTTCGAGCAGATGTTCTCTTTGTTTATCGCTTATATGAAAACGTTCTGATTCTTTAAAATTTTGAGGAAATATGACTCTTTTTATAACATTATGCTGCGATGTGATAGGGTAGAAGTTTTTTTGACTGAAATTAAAAGGTGTATTTATTAATTCATCATCTTCATAATAGCCTAATCCTTTTGCTATTTCCAGAAGTTCTAGTTCTTCTGGGGTTTTGTTTAATATAGAAGAGGTAATACCAATAGTAGAATCGTTTAGGTAGATTATTATCGGTTTGGTTCTTAGGTCATCTGAGCGATGTCCTAATCTATGCGTAATTCTGATTGGGGATATTCCTTTATCCCTTAATTCCTGATTGATGGCTTCGAACCCTAAAAATTCAACCAATCTATTGTTTGCTAAATTGTCGCTTACTGCGAATATTTCAGATACATCTTTTGCGACTGTACTTTCAACAGTGTCACCTTCCACATAATACTTTGTGTGCATGGAAAGGCTATCGACCTTATTTAGTTTTTCTAAAGCTAATACCGCTGTCGGGAATTTTACCGTGCTTGCAGGATAGAAGTACATACTATCGTTAACCTGAAAATCATAGTCGGTGAAAAATACACTGTCATTTCTTCTGTCTATTTGAGTGTATTTGATTTGAACTTGATAGTCGTCAATACTATCTACCACCCGTTTAATTTTTATATTATCTGATGATAAAGCAACCTCTAGAAAATTTAAATTTTGTTTTTGTTGAGAACAAGAAGCTATAGCTACACAACTTATTAAAAGTAAAAAATGCTTCATAATTATGCATTTAAGTTAAGCTACGTAAACTTCACCACGGTGTGGCTTCAATAAATCTCTAACAGATATCATTTCTTTTTCTTCCACGATCATAAATGCAATGCTGTGCATGTCATTTATTTCTTTAAAACCGGTAATGTTCAGTTCGGTTTTTTCCATGGCTATAAATTCATTGAGGTGCTTAACATGGTGTTCTGCAGTTTTTAATGCTGCAGGACCTCTAAAATCCCAAATTAATTTTATTTGTCGGTTCAAGAATAAGTGGTGTTAAATTATAAAAATCAATAGGCAAATTTACCTAAAAAACCTCAGTTCATGTCCTGTTTTGCTAGAGATTGCAATTTTGTAAAAAGTCTACTTTTAGTTCTTTATAAGGTATTTGTTATATCTTGTATTCCTAAAATTCGTGTTAAGTAAATCAATAAGCATTTGCATACGAATAGGTTATTGCTATTTTTGCTCGATGTTTTTTAAGAAATCTAAATTTATATTCCGCAAGTTCTACCCTTTAGCTAGTTTAGGGTTATTGACTATTTTGTTTATTTCATGCGATGGTCTTTTGAAAAAGGATGAAGAAAAGAAAGTTATAGCTAGAGTAGGTGAGTCATTTTTATATCATGAAGATTTAGCTCCTTTACTTACTGAAAATATGACAAAAGGCGATAGCGCTTCTTTCGCTATCAATTATATTAATAACTGGGCTTCAAAACAATTACTGCTTTCCAAAGCCAAGATTAATTTATCCGAAGAAAAGTTAGCAGAATATAATGCTCTGGTAGATGATTATAGGACGGAGTTGTATACCCGTGTTTATAAAGAAGCATTGGTGACACAAGCTACAGATACTGTAATTACAGATCAGCAACTGAATAAATTTTACGAAAACGCAAAAGAGAATTTTAAGCTAAAAGAAAGAATCGCAAGGATTAGGTTTGTTGCCTTGCCAAAAGGTTTTTTGGATAAAGATGAGGTTGGTAAGCGCTTAAAGAGATTCAAGAAAGATGACGTACGTTACTTAGATTCTATTGGCGTTCAGTTCAATAAACTAAATTTTAACGACTCTATATGGGTGCGTTATAGTAGAATATTCGAAGAAATCCCTCCAATTACGGTTGACAATGCCAATAAGTACTTAAAAAACTCACAATTTTTTGAATTAGAGGATTCAATCGGGGTATATTTGGGGAAAATAGAGGAAACAAAGGATATCAATGATATTGCACCTTTGACTTTTATTAAGCCTACCATAGAACAAGTTTTATTAAGTCGTAGAAAAATGGACTACCTACGCAAATTAGAAACTGAATTATTAGATGAAGCAATCAAGGATAATGAATTTGAAGTTTTCGAAAACAAAAAATAGTATTTATATCGGGGCAGTATTGCTGTTCTCAAGTGTAGTAACTGCACAAGATTCTATACCAACTGTAACGGATAATCAAGTAGAGCCAATGGAGGCTGTTGCAGAAGCGGCTCCTGTAAAAAAAGACTCTTCAATTAATTTTAAGAGAATTAAATTAGATGGTATCGCTGCGGTAGTAGGGGATTATGTGATCTTAGATTCTGATATAGAAAAAACACTTATTGACCTTAAAAGTCAAGGAGCTTCAACTGACGATATTACCCACTGTGGACTTTTAGGTAAGTTGATGGAAGATCGGTTGTATGCAAACCAAGCAGTTCAAGATAGTATATTGGTATCTGACGATGAGGTAAATGCTACTGGTGATCGTCAATTACAGTCTTTAGTTCAGCAAATTGGTTCGATGGACAAAGTCTTGAAATATTATAAAAAGGAAGACGAGGCTAGTTTTAGAGAAGAGCTTTATAAAATTAATAAACTGCGTATGCTTTCTGAGCGTATGCAACAAGATATCATAAAAGAGATTGAAATTACACCTGAAGAGGTTCGTCAATTTTTTAATAAAATCCCACAAGATGAACGCCCAGTGTTTGGTGCAGAATTAGAGATTGCACAAATTACGAAAGAGCCAGAACCATCTGAGGAGGAAAAACAAAAAGTAATAGATAAGCTTAATCAGATAAAAGCAGATGTTGAAGATAACGACGCTAGTTTTAGTGTAAAAGCTATTTTGTATTCTCAGGATCCAGGTTCAAAATCTAAAGGTGGTTTTTATAGCATTACTAAAGAGACAGGTTTTGATAAGAAATTTAAAGATGTTGCCTTTAGTTTAAAAGAAGGTGAAGTTTCTGAGCCTTTTGAAACTGCATTTGGGTACCACATTATTTTTATTGAAAAAATTAGAGGTCAAGAATTAGATTTGAGACATATATTGGTTCAGCCAGAAATTTCTCAAAGTGTTTTGGATGCAGCCAAGGCAGAATTGGATACTATTCGTAAGAAAATCATCAATGAAGAATTTACGTTCGCACAGGCGGCATTAAATTTTTCTGATGAAAAGGAAACAAAATTTGACGGTGGACTTTTACGTAACCCTGTAAACTTCGATTCTAAATTCGAATTAACGAAGATGGATCCTACTTTGTACAATCAGGTTCAGAACTTGAAGGATAATGAAATTACTTATCCGGTACTAGAACAAGATCAAAGAGGTGGTGCTCCAAAATATAAAATTCTAAAGATTACCAATAGGTATGATGAGCATGTAGCTGATTTCTCGAAAGATTACACTAAAATTCAAGAATTGGCGCTAACAGAAAAGAAATACAACGCCATTAAAAAATGGATGGACAAGCATATTAAAGATACCTATATTAGTGTTAACGATGAGAACAAAGATTGTGAGTTCGCTAATAATTGGGTAAAAGAATAAAAATATGTCAGACGTTGCTGCAATAGAACGCCTAGTAGTAAAACATGCTGAGCTTAAGAAAGAAATAGCCAAAATCATTGTAGGTCAAGATGAGGTTATCGAACATATTCTGCTTTCTATTTATACAGGTGGACATTCATTGCTGATTGGTGTTCCAGGCTTGGCAAAAACTTTAATGGTTAATACCATTGCACAAGCGTTAGGTCTCGATTTTAAAAGAATACAATTTACTCCAGATTTAATGCCAAGTGATATTCTTGGTAGTGAAATATTAGATCAGAATAGAAATTTTAAATTCCTAAAAGGTCCGATATTTTCTAATATTATTTTGGCGGATGAAATTAATAGAACTCCACCAAAAACACAGGCGGCACTATTAGAAGCCATGCAAGAGAGAGCAGTAACTATTGCTGGTCACCAACACAAATTAGAATTACCGTATTTCGTTTTAGCAACACAAAACCCAATTGAGCAAGAAGGAACTTATCCTTTGCCAGAAGCTCAATTAGACCGTTTTATGTTTGCAATTGAATTGAAATACCCTTCAATTGCCGAAGAAATTCAAGTAGTTAAAAATACTACAGCAAATATTAAGCAGGTTGTAAATCCGCTTTTCAATGCCCAAGATATCATAGCTATTCAAGAATTGGTAAGGCGAATTCCTGTTGCCGATAATGTTGTAGAATATGCAGTTAAATTGGTAAACAGTACAAGACCTAATTTAGATTCCGCTTCAGATTACGTAAAACAGTATTTAGATTGGGGAGCAGGACCAAGAGCCTCTCAAAACCTAATTTTAGGTGCTAAGGCCAATGCCGCTATACACGGTAAATTTTCCCCAGATATTGAAGATGTACATGCTGTTGTAAAAGGTATTCTTCGTCATCGTATTATTAAAAACTACAAGGCAGAAGCAGAAGGCATCAGTGAAGAGGATATCATTGATAAACTGCTTTAATTTTCACTTCTTTTTTTTAGTTTTTTAATAGCAAATTGTGATAATAGTCGCTTTCTGCCATGTCCTGTTGTATCTACTAATTGGTCTTATTTGATAAAAAGGGATTAATCATACTTATTTAATTTTAATTGCGTTATAGATTTTCTTAAATTTACAGAATTGCGCTAACTTAAAATTAGATAAAGAATGGCATTTGATATTGATATGATTAAAGGAGTTTACGCCAATATGGCTAAACGTGTTGACGAGGCTAGGAATATTGTAGGGAAACCACTTACCCTTTCTGAGAAAATTTTGTATTCACACCTTTGGGATGGAACACCATCTAAAGCATTTACAAGAGGAAAAGATTACGTTGATTTTGCTCCGGATCGTATTGCTTGTCAAGATGCTACTGCTCAAATGGCTTTATTACAGTTTATGCAAGCTGGTAAGCCAAAAGTAGCAGTGCCAACTACAGTACATTGTGATCACTTGATCCAAGCTAAGAATGGTGCTACTGCCGATTTGAAATCTGCGAACACTACAAGTGCTGAAGTTTTTGATTTCTTGGAATCTGTTTCTAATAAATACGGAATCGGTTTTTGGAAGCCAGGTGCAGGTATTATTCACCAAGTAGTATTGGAGAATTATGCATTCCCAGGTGGAATGATGATAGGTACTGATTCACACACTGTAAACGCAGGTGGTTTAGGTATGGTAGCTATTGGTGTTGGTGGTGCAGATGCTGTTGATGTTATGGCTGGTATGGCTTGGGAGTTAAAATTCCCTAAATTAATAGGTGTTAAGTTAACAGGAACTATTTCTGGATGGACTGCACCAAAAGATGTTATATTAAAAGTTGCCGAGATTCTTACGGTAAAAGGTGGAACAGGAGCAATCGTTGAATATTTTGGTTCAGGTGCTAAATCTTTATCATGTACTGGTAAAGGAACCATCTGTAACATGGGTGCTGAAATAGGAGCTACCACTTCTACTTTTGGGTATGACGATTCTATGGAGCGTTACTTAAGAGCTACGGATAGAGCTGATATTGCAGATGCTGCAAATGAGGTAAGAGAGCATTTAACTGCAGATGCAGAGGTGTACGCTAATCCAGAACAATATTTTGATGAGGTAATAGAAATTAACTTATCTGATTTAACTCCATTATTAAATGGTCCTTTCACTCCAGATTTATCTACTAAAGTTGGTAGTGATATGACAGAAAAAGCTACTTCTCATGAATGGCCTTTAGCTGTTGAATGGGGCTTGATTGGTTCTTGTACAAACTCTTCTTACGAAGATTTGTCTAGAGCTTCTTCTATTGCACAACAAGCTATTGATAAAGGAATTAAAATGAAAGCGGAATTAGGAATTAATCCTGGTTCTGAACAAGTACGTTATACTGCAGCTCGTGATGGTATTCTTGGAATATTCGAGAAATTAGATGCTAAGATATTTACTAACGCATGTGGACCATGTATTGGTCAATGGGCACGTTATAGTGATCCAAAAAATGCACCAAAGAACAGTATAGTTCACTCTTTCAACAGAAACTTTGCTAAGCGTGCGGATGGTAACCCAAATACACATGCTTTCGTTGCTTCACCAGAAATTACAGCTGCAATAGCTATTGCTGGTAGATTAGATTTTAACCCGATGACGGATAAACTAATCAATGAAAAGGGAGAAGAAGTTATGTTCGAGGAGCCAACAGGATGGGAATTGCCTCCTAAAGGTTTTGAAGTAGAAGATGCAGGTTATCTTGCTCCAGATGCTGATGGTACTGGTGTAGAGGTGAAAGTAGCTACAGATTCTGAAAGATTACAATTATTAGAACCATTTACTCCCATAAAAGACGAAAGTTTAACGGGTGCTAAATTGTTAATTAAGGCATTTGGTAAATGTACTACGGATCATATTTCTATGGCAGGACCATGGTTACGTTTCCGTGGACATTTAGATAATATTTCAAATAACTGTTTAATTGGTGCTGTAAATGCATTTGGTCAGAAGACCAATTTGGTTAAAAACCAATTAACAGGAGAATTTGGTGGTGTTCCAGATACTGCACGTGCTTATAAAGCAGCAGGTGTAAGAAGTATCGTAATCGGTGATCATAACTATGGAGAAGGTTCTTCAAGAGAACATGCTGCAATGGAGCCTCGTCATTTAGGTGTAGCTGCTGTAATCGTTAAATCATTTGCACGTATTCACGAAACTAACCTTAAGAAACAAGGTATGTTAGGTTTGACTTTCTCAAATGAAAGTGATTATGATCTTATACAAGAAGACGATACATTTAACTTTACTGATATTGCAGAATTTGCACCAGATAAGCAATTAACTATTGAGGTTGTTCATGCAGATGGTAGTAAAGATGTAATTAAAGTAAACCATACTTATAATGCTGCCCAAATTGGATGGTATAGAGAAGGTTCTGCTTTAAATGTTATTAAGAGAGAAAACGCTTCTTAATTCAATAAATAAAAATTAGTGAGAAAAACTCCTGATATTATTCAGGAGTTTTTTAGTTTTGAACCCTATCTGACTTTTATGAAGAGACAAACAGTTTTTACCTTATTGATTATTGCTTTTGTACTTTCTTTTTTTGTTACTCCATTGGGTGATTACAGCAAAATTATACTCAATAGGGTTTTTGCAACATCTCCGACTATTATTAAGACAGAAAAAAGAGGAAAGATTGCAGACTATGATTGGAAGCTGAAAGATGAAAATTGGAAATACATCAATTTTGAAGAAGCAAAAGGTAAGGTAACCTTCATTACTTTTTGGACTACATGGCATATGCCTTCTCAGGCACAGTTAAAAGACGTTCAGTATCTTTTTGATACCTACGGGGATAAGATTAAGTTCTATGTTATTACTAACGAAGAAAGAGCTCCTGTAGAGCTTTTTATGAATGAACAGGGGTATACTTTTCCAGTTACTTATCAAATTATCGGAGAGCCGAGCCCAATTTCATTACTAAAACCACCAGGATCATATTTAATAGATAAAGATGGTTCAATCATAATACACCAAAATGCTATAGCAGATTGGGACAATGAGAAAATTAATAATCTATTAAACGGATTGATTTCTAAGTAAACGGCTTAAATAAAACCGAATAGTTTATTATTTTTTAAAGTATTTAAACGGAACGAAAAGCATTCCAAAACATTCTCCTTCTCCTTTACCCAAGTGCTTATGATGCATTTTATGAGCTCTTCTAACACCTCTACTATACCAGTTATTTGCATTCCTGAATAGTTTAAAACGTTGGTGAATAAAAATGTCGTGTACTAAGAAATAAGCGATACCATAGGCTAAAATTCCAAAGCCTAAAGGATAGCCATACCAAAAACCTGTAGTACCCGAATAAAATAAGGACATGCTTACAATAGCATAGAAAATAAAGAATAAATCGTTTCTTTCAAACCAAGAATTATGGTCTTTTTTATGGTGATCTCTATGAAGACTCCACAAAAAACCATGCATTACATATTTATGCGTAAACCACGCCATGAATTCCATGAACAAAAAAGTTCCTAGAAAAATCAATATTCCAATAACTATATCCATTATACTAAGTTCATTTTAAATTTAACGTAAGAACGAGCTAGTAGCCCAAATTTCTGATAATTAGGTACTCTTATTCGTGCATTTTTAATTTCTAAAGATGGTGTGCTCTGTAGTTTATTTAATAATTTATAATAATATTTATAAGCTGTATAAACTCCAAACTTGGCTTCGGTTGGTAAGCCGATAATGCCTTCATACCCTTTTTTAAAATCAGATTTTATTTCATCAACTATTCGTTTTTTTGAATTCTCGTCAAGCTCTTTTAAATTGGTATTCGGAAAATAAGATCTATTCAATTCTTCAAAATCTGCTTTTACATCTCTTAAGAAATTTACTTTTTGAAATGCAGAGCCAAGTGCCATTGCAGATTCCTTCAATTTATCATAAGCTTCAATATCACCTTTTACAAAGACTTGAAGACACATTAAACCAACTACATCAGCAGAACCATAGATGTATTCTTTGTATTCTGCATCTGTACGGTAAATATTCTTTACCAGATCCATGCGCATGCTTTTCATAAAAGAATCAACCAAATGCTTAGGTATGTTGAATGTATGATAGGTGTGTTGAAATGAGTTTAAAATTGGATTTAAACTAATTTTATCACGAAGGGATGCTTCTAATTCTTGCTCGAATTTATTAAAGAGTAATTCCTTGTCATAGTCATGAAACGTATCTACGATTTCATCGGCAAAACGAACAAATCCGTAAATATTATAAATATGACCGCGTATAGATGAATGTAGCATTTTAGTAGCTAACGCAAAAGATGTACTATATCTTTTGGTTACAATTTTACTACATTGGTACGAGACTTGATCAAAAGTATCTTTCATAGGTTAACTAATTATCTTTTATAATTAATTCTGACACTAATTTCCCAGAAATCAGTGCGGGTGGCACTCCTGGGCCAGGTACAGTCAGTTGTCCTGTAAAATATAAATCAACTACTTTTTTACTTCTTAAATTTGGTCTCAAAAACGCAGTCTGGGTTAAAGTGTTGGCCATGCCATAAGCATTCCCCTTATATGAATTATATCTCTCTACAAAATCGTTAACACAGAATGTTTCTTTGAATATAATATTATTTCTAATGTCTTGCTTTGTTCTTTTTTCAAAACGGTCAATAATTATATCAAAATATTGATTTCTTAAAGCCTCTGTATCCTCAAGAGCTGTAGCAATAGGCACTAGAAAAAAGGCTGTTTCACAACCCATAGGTGCCATACTTTCATCTGTTATAGATGGAAAATTAGCATAGAATAATGGATTTGTAGGCCATTTAGGATCATCATAAATTTCTTGTGCATGTAATTCGAAATCTGTGTCAAAAAACAAATTGTGATGTTCTACATTTTTTAATTTGATATCAAATCCAATATAAAACAGAAGAGATGATGGAGCAAATACCTTTTTATTCCAATAATTCTTGCTATACTGTTGGTACTTTTCTTCTAATAAGCTTTCTGAGTGTTGATAATCGGCTCCGCTTAAAACTACATCGGCTGTATGAATTTCACCGTTACAAGAAACACCTGTAGCCTTACCATCGACAACTAATATATGCTCTACGGGTGAATTTGTATGTATGGTAACGCCAAGCTCTTTAGCAAGACTTTCCATTGCTTTAATAACTTCATACATACCACCTTTGGGATGCCATGTGCCTAAACCAAAATCGGCAAAGTTCATAAAATTATAGAACGACGGAGTTTTACTTGGTTTTGCGCCAAGAAATAATACCGGAAATTCTAATGTAGATACCAACTTTGGATTTTTAAAAGACTTACGTACTTGCGAGCTAATGGTTTTAAAAAACTGATCAACTTTTAAAATAGTTTCTTTGGTTACCAATTCTAAGGGAGAGAGCCCTGGTCTTAGAACTACCTTATTAATTGCAATGTCATAATTTTCTTGCGCCTTATCAATGAATTTTTTTAACGCTTTTGAACTACCTGGTTCTATTCTTTCAAATTCTTTACAGATTTTATCCATACTATCACCAATGGTGATTACATCATCTGAAAAGAAAATTTTGTAGGCAGGACTTAATTTGTCTAATTGATAATAGTCTGAAGTTTGTTTATTGAAATCTGCAAAAAATTTATCAAAAATATCTGGCATCCAATACCAACTTGGACCCATGTCAAAAGTGAATCCATCTTTAATAAATTGAGAGGCACGACCACCGACAGATTCGTTTTTCTCAAAAATAGAAACATTCCAGCCGTCCTTTGCCAAGTAACATGCTGCTGATAATGACGAGAAACCAGAACCTATTACAATGCAATTTTTCTTCATGTATTTCTGTGAGATTATAAATTGTTTACCAAACTATCAATAGATGTGAATGTTCTACAAAATTTTGGTTTAGTAGCTTCGTCAATAAAATTTGTTTGTCGTCCTAAAAGCCAAATATTAGGGTTGTTGTAGTTAGCTACTATAGCCTTAAATTCTTCGAGATACTTATTTACCCTGTCTTTTTCAGGAAAAACGGTAAAATATGATACAAAGTAGATGTCATCAAAATACTTTAATACATCTTCAAGATTTTCCATAGGTATGGTTGGTCCTAGGTAAATACATTTATATCCTTTAAGAATGATTTCATAATTGATATACAATAGACCAATATCATGAATTTCATTTTCTGGCAAGAAAGCGACAAACACTTTATTCTTTTTAGTAGGTTCTAAATGTTGAAGCTTTTCTGTGTTTATTAGAATTTTCTGTTTTATTAGGCTACTCATAAAATGCTCGTGAGCAGGACTAATAGTATCTGTTTGCCATAAAAGACCAAGTTCGTTTAATAAAGGAACAAATGTTTCTTTGAAAATTTCCCTAAAAGAGCTTTCACTTAATAAAGCATTGTAAGTATTAAAAAACATGGTCTGGTCAAAATTGACCATTGCAAGTTTAAACGCATTTATAGCTTGACTCTTGTGACTGTGTTTTGCTACAATTTCACGAACTACGTAAGGAATATCCTTATCAGATATCTTAGCGATTTTTGAGATTTTGTGCCCGTTATTGTACAATAATGTAACGTTAAGTAACTTTTGAAGGCTAGAAAGGCTATAAGTTCTAATGTTAGTGTCTGTACGCTCAGGTGATAAAAGATTATATCTTTTTTCCCAAATTCTAATGGTGTGTGCCTTAATACCAGAGAGGTTTTCTAAATCTCTAATACTAAACTGCTTTTTTACATTGTTCATGATTTCTGAAAAAGGATTAAACAAATCTACAATTTATTGAAATGCTTATCACTACCAGAAAGTTAAAATTATCAAAATAAAAAAAGGTTAGATTTCGATCTAACCTTTTGTGCCCACGACTAGATTCGAACTAGCACGTCCTTACGAACACTACCCCCTCAAGGTAGCATGTCTACCAATTTCACCACGTGGGCTAATACGAAGTATATTGGACCGCAAATATAGAAACCTATTATGCAATTTAAAATTTATTGATGATAATATATGTGTCAACTTTTTATAGAAGAAGCGACTGCTGATATTGGGTTGGTGTAATTCCTTTTAGCTTTTTAAATTTTTTGTTGAAATTAGATATGGAATTAAAGCCAGACTGATCGGATACTAAATTTATATTCAACTCTTTTTTGGAAGAAAGTAACTGGCAAGCATGTTCAATTCGAAGCTCAATTAAAAATTGAAAAAATGTTTTATTCGTTCGCTGTTTAAAAAATTTACAAAATGCATTTGGGGTCATGAATGCCATTTTAGATATCTCGTCTAATGAAATGGATTGTTGAAAATTCTTCAAAACAAAATCAAATATTTCCTGTAATCGTTCGCCTTCATTTACACTAAGTGTTTTTGAATATATAAAACTACTCAAAGGTTCTGTGCTTAACTGTGACAATTGTTCTAGCAATTCTAAAAATGATATAAAACGTTTCAACCTATTTTGAAATTGTAGTTCTATTAATTGTTGCGCTATAATTTTTTGGTTAGAAATTACTTTAAAACCAGTTGTTGCATTTAAGAAGAATGGCTTTAAATCTTTAAAATATGGAAGCATAAAAAAATCATTTCCAAAAGATTTTTCGGTAAAAAATACGGTTACCATATGTGCATCTTTTTCCTGAGGTATACTTTTAAATATATGTGGTAGGTTGCTGCCAATTATATAAGTATCTCCTGCTGAAAATTGATGTACGCTATCACCTACCAATAATTTTCCATTACCATTTATAATATGACTTATTTGAATTTCTTCATGATGATGTAGGCGATTATAAAAAAGGGGTTCTTTATCTATCTGAACTATTAAATGTTCATCGATAGGTTTTGGTATTTTAAAAGGATACACTTTCATATGCATCTAATTTATCATATTAAATTATATATAAACAATTAAGATGATAATATAGTACCATGTCTGGATAATATGAAAACACCTTATCGGTAATGTGACCCGTAATTTTGAGTAGCATTAAAAACAAAATAGTATGAGTATTTCATGGACAGGCGTTATGCCAGCAGTTACTACAAAGTTTACCGATAAAGATGAATTGGACCTAGATATGTTTTCGGTTAATATTGAAGCGCAATTAGAAGCAGGGGTGAGCGGGATTATTCTTGGTGGAACTTTAGGTGAGGCAAGTACGCTTACTTATGATGAAAAGAAGGTTTTAATGAAAGAAACCGTTAAGCTCGTAAAAGGTAAAGTACCTGTTATTATCAATATTGCAGAACAGACTACAAAGGGTGCTATACATGCTGCGCATGTTGCAGAAGAATGTGGAGCAACAGGATTAATGATGTTACCGCCTATGCGTTATAAAGCTAATGACCATGAAACGGTAACTTATTTTAAAGAAACGGCACATAGTACCAAGCTGCCAATTATGATTTATAATAATCCTATAGATTATGGCATAATGGTCACTTTAGATATGTTAGAAGAATTAATGGAATGTGATAATATACAGGCTGTAAAAGAATCTACAAGAGATATATCGAACATTACCCGAATTAAGACAAGGTTTGGCAATCGACTTAATGTATTAACAGGTGTTGATACACTGGGTCTGGAAAGTACTTTAATGGGTGCCGATGGATGGGTAGCTGGATTAGTTTGTGCTTTTCCTGCAGAAACTTGTGCGGTTTTTGAGTTGGCAAAAGCTGGCAGAATTACAGAAGCTTTAGAAATTTACAGATGGTTTTTACCATTATTAGAATTAGATATTAGTCCGCAATTGGTACAGAATATTAAAATGGCAGAAGTAGCCACTGGTATAGGAACTGAATATGTTAGGGCGCCAAGGTTACCATTAATAGGTGTTGAGAGAGAACGAGTTGCTGCAGTTATAAAACTAGGTATGGCTACACGACCTACATTGCCAAATTATAAAGGAATAAATTAATTGTAAATAGGTGCTATACGAATTGAGTATTTTTTCAACTTTAGACAATTGTCCAGAAAGATGCTAAATTTATTACAGGTTCTTTCTTTACTTTTGAGTAACACGATAAATATAAAGAATGATAAGCGGTACAAATTCAATAGGGAACAAATCTTCAAGGGAGGGTAAAATAACCTTTAAGACTTTTAACCCAAAAGAAAATAAAAATACGGAGTGGACTTTTTATGAGGCAACTTCTAATGAAATTGATGAAGCTGTTGAACTGGCAACAGACGCTTTTAAAGTGTATAAACATTTTTCTGGAACAAGAAAGGCTGAGTTTCTAGAAGAAATAGCAACAGAAATAGAAGCTTTGGGAGACGAATTGATTGACACCTATTGTAAAGAATCTGGTTTACCAGAAGGTAGAGCAAGAGGAGAACGCGGTCGTACCATGGGGCAATTACGTGCTTTTGCCAATGTTTTAAAAGAAGGTTCTTGGATAGAAGCTGTTATTGAGAAAGCAAAGCCTAATAGAGAACCAATGCCAAAATCGGATATACGTAAAATGTTGTTTCCATTAGGTCCAGTGGTAGTATTCGGAGCCAGCAATTTTCCATTAGCGTTTTCAACTGCTGGAGGAGATACAGCTAGTGCACTAGCGGCAGGTTGCCCGGTTATTGTAAAAAGTCATCCAATGCATGCAGGTACTGGTGAATTAGTATCATTAGCAATAATTAAAGCAGCAGAAAAAACAGGTATGCCAAATGGTGTATTCTCTAATTTAAATAGTAGTGGAATAGAAGTAGGTCAGCAATTGGTAAAACACCCTAAAGTGAAAGCTGTAGGTTTTACCGGTAGTATAAATGGTGGAACGGCACTATATAAATTAGCCAATGAACGTGATGAACCTATACCTGTATTTGCAGAAATGGGTAGTATCAATCCTGTTGTTATATTACCCTCGGCATTAGAGAATGATGGTGATGCATGGGCAACCAAATACGCTTCGTCAATTACTATGGGTGCGGGTCAGTTTTGTACCAACCCAGGTTTGGTGCTTGGATTAAAAGGAGCAAAGTTAGATAGATTTATAAATACATTGTCCGAAGAAATTTTAAAATTAGAGCCTACATGTATGCTCCACCCAAATATATATGCCAAATATGAAGAGGGTAAGAAAGAATTATCTGGTCAATATGGAGTAACTGTTACTGCAGACTATAAAAAGGATACAATGGTAAATACCGCGCAACCATCTATTTTAAAGGTTAGCGGAGTAGATTTTTTGGTAAACACCAAATTACATAAAGAAGTCTTTGGACCGTTTTCGGTAGTTGTTACTTGTGAGAATGCTTCTGAATTGGAAAATATTCTTAATCATCTAGAAGGTCAATTAACAGGTACTGTTTTAGGATCTGAAGATGATTTGGAAAAGCATACAAATATTGTTGATGCGCTGCAAAGTAGAGTTGGGCGTTTATTATTTAATGGTGTGCCTACAGGTGTAGAAGTATGTTCTTCTATGGTTCATGGTGGTCCATTCCCTGCTTCTACAGATGCTCGTTTTACTTCTGTTGGTACATCGGCCATAAAAAGATGGGTACGCCCGGTTTCTTTTCAAGATTGGCCTAACAGATTATTACCACAAGCTTTACAAAATGAAAATCCGCTTGAAATTACACGTCTAGTCGAAGGCGTATATGGCAAGAACTAAAAAATATTAAATTGAACAACGGTAAGTAATGTTTCTAAATGGCAAGTAGCACTTTTGTTTGTATTGATGCGCACACCTGCGGAAATCCTGTTAGGGTGATTAAGCACGGTGGTCCTAATTTAATTGGAAATACAATGAGTGAAAAACGCCAGCATTTTCTAAAGGAATATGATTGGATCCGTAAAGGATTAATGTTTGAGCCTCGTGGGCATGATATGATGAGCGGCAGTATATTCTATGCGCCAAGTGATCCTAATAATGATTTAGGTATTTTATTTATCGAAACAAGTGGCTGTTTACCTATGTGTGGGCACGGAACTATAGGAGCGATAACAATTGGTATTGAGGAGGGATTGATAGTGCCTAAAATACACGGACAGGTTCGTATGGAAACTCCTGCAGGTTTAGTACATGTTACTTATCAGCAAACAGGAAAGAAAGTAGATTGGGTAAAATTGATTAATGTAAAGTCTTATTTGGCGGCAACCAATTTGATTATTGAATCTTCTCATTTGGGAGAACTGAGTTTTGATGTATCCTACGGAGGTAATTTTTACGCCATTATTGATCCACAAAAAAACTTTAGCGGAATACAAGATTATTCAGCCAACGAATTGATACAGTTTAGTCAAGAGTTAAGAATAGAAATTAATAGTAAGTATCCTAATTTATTTATCCATCCAGAGGATATGACTATTAGAAATGTGAGCCATATGTTATGGACTGGTACCACGATGTCTGACACTGCTACAGCAAGAAATGCTGTTTTTTATGGCGATAAAGCAATTGATCGTTCACCATGTGGTACAGGTACTTCTGCTCGAATGGCGCAATGGTATGCAAAAGATAAATTGGCTGTGGCCGAAGATTTTATTCACGAAAGTTATATAGGGTCTCAATTTGTGGGGCGCGTCGAGGAGGTAACAGAATTGGCAGGTAAACTAGCCATTATACCCAGTATAAAAGGTTGGGCGAAAATTTATGGTCACAACACCATTACCATAGATGATGATGACCCGTATGCTCATGGTTTTCAGGTAATATAAACTTAGCAATGATCTAAAATGAAAAATGTAGTTGTTATTGGTGCTGGTATTGTCGGTTTAAGCACTGCGTATTATTTATTAAAAGAAGGATTTCAAGTTACTATAATTGATAAAGGAGACATTACCTCTGGCGCATCGTTTGTAAATGCCGGTTATATAACACCAAGTCATATAATTCCTTTAGCATCACCAGGTATGATTGCCAAAGGAATTAAAATGATGTTTAATTCAGCGAGTCCGTTTTATATGAAACCAAGACTTGATGTAGATTTTCTTAAATGGTCATGGTATTTTCATAAATCTTCAACTTTAGCAAAAGTGGAAAAAGCTATTCCTCTGATCAAGGATATCAACCTTATAAGTAGACAATTATTTACTGATATAAAAAATTCGGGTGATTTAGGAGATTTTCAATTAGAGCGTAAGGGTTTACTAATGTTGTATAAGACCGAAGCAAGTTATCTACATGAAAAGAAAGTTGCCGAAAGGGTGAATTTTGAAGGTCTTAAGGTCTCTGATTTAAACAAGTCTGAATTGCATAAATTAGAACCTAATGTAAATATTGATGCAGAAGGAGCTATACATTACGAGTGTGATGGACATACCACACCAACTGAAATAATGCCAAAGCTATTATCTTACTTAAAAGAGCAAGGTGTTATTATTAAGACAAATGAAGAGGTACTTGATATTAAAAGTTCTGGAACTACAATTAAGGAAGTAATTACAGATAAAGATAACTATAGACCAGATGAGGTTGTTTTGGCGGCGGGTTCTTGGAGTGGAAAACTTGCTAAAAAACTGAATTTAAAACTATCATTGCAAGGAGGTAAAGGCTATAGCATAAATGTAGCACGCGAAACAGGTATTTCAGTACCAGCAATATTAATGGAATCTAAAATAGCGGTAACGCCTATGAACGGATTTACGAGATTTGCAGGTACTATGGAGTTTTCAGGTAACAATGATTTCGTTAGAAAAGAAAGGGTACATGCTATTGTCAATGGTGCACGTTCGTTTTATCCTGATATAGAAATAAACGATACTGAAATAAAGGAAGTTAAGACAGGTTTACGACCCGTGTCACCAGACGGTTTGCCGTATATAGGTAAATCTACAAAGTTTACGAACCTTACAATTGCCACAGGTCATGCTATGATGGGGTGGAGTTTAGGACCTGCAACTGGTAAGCTAGTTACGGATTTATTATCTGATACTAAGCCATCTATGAACCTTGTTGCTTTTAGTCCAGAAAGAGCATTTTAAAGAATTTCAAAAAATACTCATCGGCATAGAATCACCATTCACCGACACTAAACAGCCATTCACCTATAGTTGTCATTTTAACAATCATTAATCCTTGACATTTGTCGTATCAAATAAATGAGCAATGGATATATTATTAATAGAAGACGATTTAATCGAAGTAATGAAGTTGAAACGTACGGTTTCTAAACTTAATTTAAAGCATTCTATTAAAGAAGCAAAAAATGGTGAAGAAGCATTAACCTTTTTAAGATCAGGTGAGAAATTACCAGATATTATTCTTTTAGATTTGAATATGCCAAGAATGAATGGTATAGAATTTCTAGCTATTTTAAAGGAAGATGAAGTACTTCAGTATTTACCAACTGTTATTTTAACCACATCTGAAAATAGAGCCGATCTATTAAAATGTTACCAAGCCGGTATAGCAGGTTATGTAATTAAGCCTTTGAAATACGAGGATTATGAATATAAGCTAAATGCTGTTTTAGAGTACTGGAATGTTAACCAATTGGTTAAAGGCTAACAAAAAAGCTCATTTCACAACATTTTCCATTATTTCTGTATTAAATTTCCTACGTTTGAGAATAAATCAAATATTTTCGAATGAAAGGCATAGTGTTTACAGAGTTTTTAGAAATGGTCGAATCGGAGTTCGGTTTAGAGACTGTTGATAATATTATTGAAAAATCCAATCTGCCATCCGAGGGTATCTATACTTCTGTTGCCACCTATGAATTCAATGAAATGGTGGCGTTGATTACCCAATTAAGTATAGAGGTAGATTTGCCTGCGGGTGATTTAATTTATGCCTTTGGACTATACTTGTTTTCAAGTTTAAAGAATGCCCACCCAGAAGTTATTCAAAACTACAAAACACCAATTGGTTTACTATATTCTATAGAAGATCACATACATGTACATGTAAAAAAGCTGTATCCAGAAGCTGAGTTACCTACATTTAAAATTCTTGAAAAGACAGACACTTCAATTTCAATGATATATTCCTCATCTAGAGGTTTGTATAGATTAGCCCATGGGCTAATTGAAAAAGCATTTGAACATTTTAATGGTAAGGCAGATATAAGTTATGAACTTCTTAAGGAAGATGGAACAGAAGTGAAATTTGATGTTGTACAACATGGATAATAAAGAAGTTGTTCTCTTAAAAAAAGCCCTTGAAAGGCAAAAAAAAGCACGTAAACAGGCTGAGGGGATTTTAGAGGAAAAATCTAAAGAACTTTACGATGTTACGCACCATCTAAGAGAATCTAACCAAAAGCTTGAAAATTTACTGAGTGAAAAAACCTCAGAGCTTGATGGTATTTTTATAAATATAATAGATCCTTACGTCGTTATGGATCTTCAGTTCAATGTAATAAACATGAACAGATCGGCCAAAGAATTTTTGGGATTTGACCATGTAGACAAATTGGTAAACCTTTCGCATTTTATACATCCAGATTTTTTAGCATATACCCAAGAATCTATGAGCTCCATGTTGGAAGTTGGTAGTTTAAAGAATTACCGAGCAAAGATTATTCTTGACGGTGGTGTTGAAAAATGGATTCAAATAAATGCTAGTCTTGTTTATGACAAAAACCAAAGACCGATTGCCGCACAAGGCATCATTAGGGATATTTCTCAAGAAACAGAAGTAAAAAGGCTTGTTGCCGAACAAAAGGCGCAATTAGATATTATCGTAGAAAACTCTCCTTTAGGTATTGTACTTTCTGTCGATGGTGAAATTCTAAAGACGAATAATACGTTTGTTGAAATGCTAGGTTATAAAGAGAATGAACTTAAACATGTCTCTTTTAAGTCTATATCTCAACCCGAAAAAATCGAGAATGAAATACACCCAATAGATGAAATGTGCGCAGGTAGGCTAGATAAGTTTACCGAAGTATGGAAATTTACTAAAAAAGATGGCACCACTATTATGGCTAAGACTATGATGTCTGCTATACACGATGACCATAGAAAAACCGATTATCAAGTAGCAATTATAGAAGATATATCTCATCAATTAGAAGCTGATAGAAAGCTAAAAGCATCTGAAAATAGATTGTCTGCATTGATTTCTAACTTACAAACAGGGGTGCTCTTAGAAGATGAAAATGGTAAAGTAGCATTGACCAACCAAATGTTCTGTAATATTTTCGATATTAAAAAGACTCCTAAAAACCTTATTGGAGTTGATTGCGAAGAATCTGAAGAGGAGAATAAAAAACTCTTTAAAAATCCCGATAATTTTGTAACTAGAATTGAAGAAATTCTAGCAAAGAAAGAAACTGTATTGGCAGATGAGTTAGAGATGATAGATGGTAGGGTTTTAGCAAGAGATTTTATTCCTATTGATAATGATGGCGACTACAAAGGTCATCTATGGGCATACCATGATATTACTATAAGTAAAAACTACAGAAAAAATTTAGAAGCTCAACGTGAAAAATATGGTAGTATAATAGCTAACATGAATTTAGGTTTAGTTGAGGTTGATAATGAAGATATTATACAGATGGTCAATCAAAGTTTTTGTAATATGAGCGGTTATGAAAGTGATTACCTTATAGGTAAAGTAGCTTCTAAGGTTGTTAAATTCAAAGATGGTGGCATTATTGAAAAGAAGAATCAGAATAGACTTGGTGGCAAATCAGAATCTTACGAAGTAGAAGTAATAGATAAAAATGATAATGTAAAGCATTGGCTAATTAGTGGTGCACCTAGATATGATGATACTGGTTCGGTAATTGGCTCAATAGGTATACATTTAGATATTACCGATCAAAAAGAATTAGAACTGCAAAAAGAAACATTAGTTAAAGATTTAGAGAATAGTAACCAGGGTTTACAAGAGTATGCCCATATTGTTTCTCATGATCTTAAATCGCCTTTGAGAAGTATTAGTGCATTGGCTACTTGGTTAAGCGATGATTATAAAGATGTACTAGATGAAGGTGGACGACAAAATCTTGACCTTATGCAAGAGAAGGTTGCATCGATGGATAAATTAATTCATGGTATTCTAGAATATTCAACCGCCAATAGTTCTGCTTTAGATGATTCTAAAGTGAATTTAAACGAAGTCATTTCAGATATAGGTGAAACTATATATATACCTGAACACGTAAAATTGGTAATCCCTAAACCATTGCCAACGATTATGGCAGATAGAATTAAGGTTCATCAGGTTTTTCAAAACATTATTGGTAATGCCGTTGTACATATAGAAAGGGAAGAAGGGCTTGTAGAAGTTCTCTTTAAAGATGATGGAGAATTCTGGCAGTTTACGATTAGCGATAATGGAGTGGGTATCCCAGAAGAATATCATAAAAAGATTTTCGACATATTTCAATCTATCGGAAATAATGAAAGATCTACAGGTATAGGACTTTCTATAGTTAAGAAAATTGTTGATCGATACCAAGGTAGTGTATGGGTAGATAGTGTAGTAGGGGAAGGAACCCAATTTCATTTTACCATAAAGAAACACCATAACTAATACTTCCGAAAATGAAAATAGTTCAAGCAATAAAAAAATCTAACGAACCTTTTAAACTCAATAATTCTGTTGCGTTAAAAGAGCCGTTGGTATTAGTTTTTGGTAATAGATATTTATTAGAAAGTAATCAAATTTATGCAGAGGTTAGAGAAATGTTCCCTAACGGTCATATTGTATTTGGTACTACATCTGGTGAGATTATAGATGATACCGTTCTTGATAATTCTGTTGTCTTAACTGCAATTGAATTTGAAAAAAGTTCAATTTTGGTAAAAAGGAGTAATGTTAACGATTTTAACAACGATGATGAAAAATTAGGGAGGAGCCTTATGGACGAATTTCCTAGAGAAAATTTAAAGCACGTATTTGTTATATCAGAAGGTAGTACGGTAAATGGTAGCGCTCTTATCGCGGGAATTGAACATTTAGGAAATACTAGTTTTGGACTTTCTGGTGGGCTCTGTGGTGATGATGATCGTTTTGAACGAACATTGGCTTCCTATAATGAAAACCCTAAAGAAGGTGAAATTATAGCTATTGGTTTTTATGGCGAAACTTTAGAAATCACTAGTTCTAATTATGGTGGATGGACAACTTTTGGTCCAGAACGAATAATTACAAAATCTGATGGTAATGTACTTTATGAGCTAGATGGTAAACCAGCTTTAGATTTATATAAAACTTATTTAGGTGATAAAGCAAAAGAGTTGCCAAAGTCAGCTTTGCTATATCCTTTGAGTGTAAAAACGACACAAGATTCTGAAGCATTGGTGCGTACTATTCTAAATATAGATGAAGTAGAAAATACGATGACACTTGCAGGCGACGTTCCGGAAGGGGCTAGGGTGCAATTAATGATGTCTTCTGTTGATGATATTGCTAATGGTGCTTTTCATGCAGCAGAATTAGCAATGAACGATAGAAAGAATCCTCCAGAGCTAGCATTATTAATTAGTTGCATTGGCAGAAAATTGGTAATGGATCAAAGAACGGAAGAAGAAATAGAAGAAGTGAAAGCTGTAATAGGTGATAATACTGTAATTGGCGGGTTTTATTCTTATGGCGAAATGGCCCCATTTAGTGGTCAAGATAGTTGTAAATTACATAACCAGACCATGACATTAACCTTATTTAGCGAATAATGCATTCACTATTAAAAAGACAGATTCGAAAATATTTACCTAGTGATCTAGAATCAAATCCCGAATTGGATAAGTTTTTAGAGGCAATAGAAAAATCGTATGAAAATTACGATGATAAATTTTCTATGCTCCACAGAGCTTCTACAATTAGCTCTGATGAACTTTTTGAAGCAAATAAGAAATTACAAAAAGAAGCCGAACAGCAGAAAAATATTTTAAATTCATTAGAAAATGCCATTCGTAGTTTAACAGATAGTTTAAACGAAGAGCAATTATTTGGTCAAAAAATACAAAACGAATTTAATGCAGAAGATCTTGCAGGTTACATAAGTAATTTAGCATCTCAGTTTTCTAAGATGACAGTTGAAAAAGATAAACTTCTTATCAGTTTAGAAAACCAAAATGAATCTTTAAACAATTATGCGCAAATGGTATCGCATGATTTAAAATCACCAATTAGAAACATTAACGCTCTAATGAGTTGGATAATGCAAGATGAGAAGGACAAATTCTCTAACACCAGTAAAGAAAATTGTTCATTGGTATCTCAAAACCTGGCAAAGATGGATAAACTTATTTCGGGTATACTAAGCCATGCGACATTGGGCGAAACAGAAGAGTTTAAGGTTTCGTTCGGTTTAATAGATAGTTTAAAAGATATAGAGCGAACAATTTATGTTCCAGATAATATAACATTTGAGTATCCTGTGGAGCTGCCACAGATGGTCTTTGAAAAGGCACGTTTAGAACAATTGTTCATGAACTTGTTTACAAATGCCATTACTGCTACTGAAAACGTAGGAAAAGGAATAATTAAAATTGGCTACGAACCAGATGATGTATATTGGAAATTTAGTGTTTCCGATAACGGTAAAGGAATTGCAGTTAAACATCAAAAAGGAATCTTTGAAATGTTTAAAAAGCTAGAAACAGCTAATAATGCAACCGGTATAGGACTTGCAATTGTTAAGAAAATTGCAGTTCTTTATGAAGGTGATGTATGGTTGGAGTCAGAAGAAAATGTAGGCACTACATTTTTTATAACTTTAAAAAAGAATTCATGATAGATCAACCTAACCTTAATTATGTAAATGAACTTGCCGGTGACGATGTTGAATTTAGAGGTCAATTCATCGATATAATCAAGAACGAGTTCCCCCAGGAAAAAGAAGAATATTTTGGTCATGTATCTAATACTAGGGTAAAAGAAACAGCTGAAATCGTTCATAAATTAAAACACAAATTCAATATTCTGGGCATGGAAAATTCCTATAAGTTGGCTGTTGTCTATGAAATGGAATTATTAGAAGGCAAGCACGATAGCCAATCTAAATTCAAAGAAATTTTAGAAACTATTGAAGAATATATTAAAACAATATAAATGAACTGTATTATTATTGATGACGAAGCTATGGCAAGGGCAATTGTAAGACAATTGTGTTCTAAAATACCAGGGCTTGATGTCATTGAGGAATTTGATAATGCCATATCAGCAATTAAATTTCTAAATCAACAGGATATAGATGTCATATTTTTAGATATTCATATGCCTGGTTTTAGTGGTGTTGATTTTGTACAGACACTTAAAGATCCACCAAAAGTAGTTATGACTACTTCTGACACTGATTTTGCGATTGCTGCTTATGAATATGAATGTATCGTTGATTATTTAGTAAAACCGATTACGTTAGAACGATTTGAAAAAAGTATTGCAAAGATTCATAGCGCTTCAACTCAAAAACCACAAGCAAAGGTAGCAGCTAACGCGGATTCGGCGGTAGGTGAAGATTTATATATAAATATTGATAGAAGGTTGATAAAGCTAAAGCTTGATGAAATTTTGGTTATTGAGGCCAAAGGAGATTATATAGATGTTAAAACAGAAAAAGAAGAACACAGAGTACATACAACCTTAAAGAAAATTAAGGAAAAATTACCCGAAAAATTGTTTCTTCAAATACACCGATCGTACATTATTAATTTTACTAAAATTATTGATATAGAGGATAATAGTGTATTGATTGCAAAAAATGTAGTGCCTATAAGCCGATCTAATCGTCCAGAATTAATGAGACGATTAAACCTACTATAACAGATATTTTATTTACCAATTTTCGTGGTAAATCTTTTTAAAGATTTCTGCTAGCTCAATCTTGTTTACTGGCTTAACAACATAGCCTGTTAACTCTTCGAAGTGTGAGGCCTTTTTAATATCACTGTCGCGCATAGAAGAACTCACCATATAGATATTTACGTCGTTTTGAATTTTGTCCTTAAGTTTTTTAAACTCGTTTAAAAATCCCCATCCATCTAAGAATGGCATGTTAATGTCTAAGAAAATAACTTCAGGAAGATCAATTTTTTCTTCGGTACATTTAGAAATGTATTCAACAGCTTGTTCTCCATCTGTAAATGTACTTACCACCAAATCTTTCGATAATTGGTGAATGGTCTTTTTCATTAAATATAAATACAGTTCGTCATCATCGACTAGTAAAATGTTTGGTTTTGTTGTCATTTTAAAATATTAGTTTAAACGTGGTTCCTACTCCTTCTTTACTATTTATTGTTATGGTTGCGTTGAGTGCGTCTAGTTGAGATTTTACTAAAAACAGCCCCATACCTTTGCCAGAAATATTTCTATGAAATCTTTTGTAGAGTTTAAATACATTGTCTCCATGACGTTCCATATTTAATCCTATTCCATTATCCCTCACATATAAGACCTTATGCTTATTTTCTATTGCTGTTTTAAACTCTATATATGACGCAACATCATCTCTTTTATATTTTATGGAATTTGATATAAAGTTGTGAATTATGCTTTGTAAATAGAATTTGGAATACGAGATATGATCCCATGCATCTATGTTTATCAATACTTCAAATCCGGTATCTTCTAAAAGTGTTTCGGTAAATTCATGTTTTACTTCCGCTATAAGTTCTTGAAGGTCAATATTTGTAATTTTAATTTCCTTACTGTCTAAGATAGATACGTACTTATTTATATCTTTTGTTAGGTTCGTTATACTGTTAGAAACCTGTTCTAATTTAGGTAAGAGTTGATTTAGTATCTCAGGATTTTTTTCGATTCTAATCATTTCTACAATGACCGACATACTAGTTACAGGCGCCCTAAGGTTATGAGAAATTAAATAATTGAAATCGCTTAACTGCTTGTTACGTATTTCTAAACTATTATTCATTTCATTGACAATCACGTTATTCTCCTCTAATTGGTCCTTACTTCTTGTAAGCAATATATTCTTACTCTCTAATTCTTTATAAAACAGATCTTTTTCCGCTTTCTTTTTTTGAAAAACATAACTTAAAGTAAACAGACCAATAATGGCGATGATATTAAACGTAATAAAACTATCTAATAAAGGCTGTACGTAAGATTTTATTAACCTTGGCGGTATTTCTAAAATCATGTACCAATTACTTGGCGTAACAATCTCTGATGGTAAATTAGATTTTGAACCAAACGAACTTTTAGTTCCATTTAAAACTATAGGTTGCAATCGCCAAATGTGATCATCATCTACAATTGTAGTGTCAAGTGTTATGCCTTTTATATTTGATATTAAATCAATGGGAAAAACGTTATCAACATTACCAGTTTCATATGGTAAGTCTTCTTCATGCAGACTTGAGCTTATTACGCGGTGGTTTTCATCTAATAAAAAAAGTTCTGTATCGGCAACTTTAGATTTAAGTTGGTCAAGTACTCTTTTCATTTTAAAATTAATAACAACTACACCTATTTTAGTTTGAGTAGTGTCAAAAATTGGAGCTACTGCTCTAAGAACTGGCTTGTTAGGTTTTTCAATGATGCCATTTTCCCTATTTAAACTTATTTGAGATAGATATAACTGATTTTTGGACAATGCCAAACCAGCCCTAACATATTGATGGTTTTCTTTATTCTGTAAGTTGCCAATGGTTACTGAGTCTGCGCTATTTCTTACGGCTCTAAAAAATTCTTGTCCATGGAGATCTATGAAACGAAATTGATCATAATCTGTTATTTCTTTTATTAATTCGATATATCGGTCCATGAAAGAAGTATGCTTTCCCATGGGGTCAAAACTTACTGGGTATTCTAAGTTAGACCAGTACACCGTGTCATCAAGTAGAGCATTACATTGTTCAAGAAAATAATTCTTTTTTAATATAGCATCTCGTTGTTGATATTCAGATAAGGCAATAATCTGCTTCTCTTTTTGCGAATAAAAGATGTACATTGTTAGGGCTACCAACGGAACATATAAACCTATAAACATTTTAAAAACTCTCTTCCACATATAAGCTCGATTAGAGTCTCATTTTCTATAGTAATTCTACAATGGGGGAATTTAATGTTCTTACGCTAAAGTAAGTAAAATTCTTACAATTAACTGGTTTTTTTCTAATAATTTAACTGCTTAAGCTACGATTATGCAATAAATACTTTAAATTTTTGTAGGATTTTTTATGTAAGAGATTGTTTTACAATACCAAAAGTAATTTTTGGGTATAGTTATACATGAAATTGTAAAATTAAAATGAAATAGTAGGGGTTATTATAAACGGTTTAATCAAGATTTAAGCTTCTATAAAATAGTGGTTTCTCTTAAAATAACTACTTCGCTTTTACAACTATTTCGGTAAACTCGAATCCAGCTGCTTTGCCGATGCAATATTACTATACTTACCATAAATATTTAAGCTAAAACGCTTATAGAAATGATCTTGTATAGAAGCTTCAGTCCTAAAAATAACTGTTTTAACATCATCCTCTACTAGTTGAATACCTTTGGCCGCACTAACCATGTAGGTTGTTTTTTCTGAGATATTACCAGGTATATCTGCAAATATTTCAACTGCGTTGTATACTTGGGGACTAAAATATATGGTAGGTAATTGGTCACCGACCTAAATGCTTGATAAAATAATGCTAGCCTTCATGATATTTGATTTATAACCAAGTCAATTTTTGGACTCTAAAAAACGTAATCAAGACGGCAATAAAACTAGTATTTAATAAAGTTTCTCCCGAAAAATTATTCATGGGGAGTGTACTGGTCATTAATGGAGATAATTATCTCTATAATGTTATCTTGGGTAGATTGCTTGGTCCTGCAATATATAGGGAAGCAGCATTAATTATAATCTTATTACTGGTGCTATCCTTTTTAGGAACGACCTTTCAACTTGCCACTGCAAAATTCGCAATATTATTTATCTATGATGATTGGATTGCTATAAAGCAACTTTTGTATACATATGCATTATGTTTTTGGATGCTAATTGGTATATTCATTTTTGCTTTAGCCAATAACCTATTGGTTAAGCATTATTTTGATACTGTAAATACAGGTCTTTATTCTTCATTGGCCATGATTTGGCATGTGGTTTATTTTGTGGCTTGGATGTTCGGAATGTTATTGTTGCCCGCTGTGGTACAAAAGCAAAAAGGTGGTGAAGCTACTGCACCAATACTAATTAAGTATATAAGCTATGTGGGCGTACTGGCAATTTCTATAATTTTCTGCTGTGCCGTTTTTCCAGAATTTATAATGCCATTAATTTTTGGTGAGGCTTATATATCAATAGTAACATTATTATGGCAATATACACTTGCTACGTCGTTACTCGCAATCTCCAATATATTTGCTTATTACTTTTTATCATTAAATCAGTATGTTACTTTTATACTTTCTGGTGTTCTTGGAATTTCACAAATTGTAATGATCATTTTCTTTCATAGTACCTTATATATGGTAGTTCAAATTCAAATTATAGCAATGGTAGCATTGTTGGTTGCTCAGCTATTTTATTTTACACATAATAATATTTTAAATAAGACGACTTCATCCTATCGTCCTAGAAAAATATAACCTCGAGGAAATCTCGCATTTTAGGTTATTATATAATGTCCACATGTTTATAGATGAACAGTGTGTTATTATAAGTGATTTATATAGTGGTGTGTAAAGGTGAATTTATGGCTTAACGCGTATTTACTTCCATTCGTCTACAGTAAATCTTCATCCACCTAAAATCGCTATAAAAGCTTCGTCTTAGTTGGATATTTGTTCCAGAAATAACCCAAATAGTATTTAAACCTTAACCTATGAAGCTTGCAATTGTTACTGCATATCCCCCAAGTAAAGTGACCTTAACCGAATACGGATATCACTTAGTAAAACATTTTAGACTTCAAAAAGAAGTAACGGAAATAATATTGATTACCGACAAAACTAAAGGAGAGAAAGATCTTAATTTCAATGAAGACGGATGTAAGATTACGGTAAAAGAATGTTGGAGTTTTAATGACTACACGAACCTTTTCAAAATTAACCGTGTAATTACAGAAACAAAACCAGACGCAGTACTTTTTAACTTACAGTTCTTAAAATTTGGGGATAAGAAAATACCCGCAGCCCTTGGTTTAATGTTACCATTAATGTGCAAATTAAAGGGAATACCTACTATTTCATTATTGCATAATATTTTGGAGCAAGTAGATTTAGAAAATGCCGGTATTACTTCTAATAAACTAGTGCAAAAGTTTTGTGGGACAATTGGTAATATGCTAACAAGATTTGTATTGGCTTCAGATGTTGTTGCGGTAACGATAAGTAAATATCAAACCATATTAGAGAACAAATACGAGTCTAGAAATGTGGCTCTAATTCCGCACGGCTCTTTTGAAACTCCACCAGAACCTGACTATAGATTGCCCGTAGGACCAAAGAAAATTATGGCTTTTGGAAAGTTCGGTACTTATAAAAAGGTAGAGATTATGATTGAAGCGATAGAATTGGTAAGAAAGCGTACAAATGAAGACATCGAAATTGTAATTGCCGGCACCAATAGCCTCAATACCCCTGGTTATTTAGAAGGTGTGAAAAAGAAATATGCACATGTAGAACAATTACATTTTACAGGTTATGTTGCAGAAGAAGATGTACCAGTAATTTTTGGTGAAAGTGCTGTGGTGGTTTTTCCTTATACTTCTACTACAGGTAGTTCTGGAGTTCTTCACCAAGCTGGCAGCTATGGTAAGGCAGTTGTGTTACCAGATTTGGGACACTTAAGTACTTTGGTAAAAGAAGAAGGTTATAAAGGTGAGTTTTTTGAGCCTGAAAGTGCAGATTCTTTGGCAGATGCTATAGAGAATATTCTGGTCCACGATTCGTATAGAGCATATTTAGCAAAGGCAAATTATAGAGCAGCTTCCTCTTTTCCTATGTCAGATATTACAAAAATGTACTTAGAGTATTTTAAAGTATTACAATTAGCAAAATCGAAAGGTTTCACTTTAGATGTGCCTATGGTAGAAAAAGAATTAATGTTATAAACTATTTGGTTAGGTTTGGTGAAAAAGGGAGTAGTGTGGTTAGCTACTCCCTTTTTGTTTTTTCGATATTTTGGGCGCTTAATTTTTTTCAGAAACAAGTTCAATATAAAATTAAATCTCGATTCTTACAAATATTATTTTTCTGTATTACTGCGATGACGGTATGTAAATCAATTGGTTATCTGTTGATTGAATATTTATTTTTTTCATTTTATTTTCTTGGCAATGAGTCAGCGAACTAATAAAACCATTCGTCTACAGAAAAACGGGGGTCATCTTTTTAGTTCCAAAATCGATGTGTCTGAAAAGTACTTTTAAGGTGTAACCATATAAAGCAACCAAATACTAACCAAAATCTTATACATGAAAATCTTAGCCATAGATGACCAAAAACTAATTTTACTATCTGTTGAAAAACGATTATCAGAATTGGGCTATGAAGTAGAAACGGCCAATTCAATTGAAACAGGTATTAGGTTGTTCGATTCATTTAAACCCGACTTGGTTTTATTAGATATGAATATGCCAGAAATGGCTGGGACAGAATTGGTGTCATGTACAGGTACAGAAGTAGTTAAATACATTCGTGTATTTATGAAAAATGATACTCCTATCCTTGTAATGTCCGGTAATACGGATGAGGCATTAATTATGAAAAATTTTAATCTAGGCGTAAATGACTACTTGAAAAAACCAGTAAGTCTAGATGAAATGGCTGCTAGAATTAAGAGAATAATTGGAGCGCCGGAAAACAATGGGATAACTACAACAACAATATCTGACACCCGTATGCTTCAGAAAAATTGCATTGGTGTAGTAATTCCGTGTTATAATGAGGAGACAAGACTTTCATGTGAAGAGTTTAAAGACTTCGCTCATAAAAATTTAGGCTACCACCTTTGTTTTGTAAATGATGGTAGTACAGATAATACCATGGCTGTATTACAGAAACTACAAAAAGAAAATCCTTCTAATATTAGCGTGTACAATTACAAGCAAAATGGAGGTAAAGCAGAAGCGGTTCGCCAAGGTGTTCTTCAGCTAGTAAAAGATAAACAATTTGATTATATCGGATTTTTAGATGCAGATCTATCGACTGATTTTAGAGATTTTAATGATTTGGTAATAACGATTGAACAGTCAGATTTTAAAATAGTAAGCGGTTCCCGTATATCAAGAATGGGAGCTAATATTACAAAAGAGTCTGCTCATAAGGTGATTAGCATGACTATTAATTTAATTATCCAAACCATTTTGTGGATGCCCTTTAAAGATGCACAATGTGGTGCCATGGTAATGGACCGTGAAGTTGCTTCTAAAATGTTCACTAAAGAATTTGTTACCAATTGGTTGTTTGATGTTGAGCTTTTTATGAGAATGAAAAGATATTTTGGTAAAACAGAGGTAAAGAGAATGATTTGTGAGCAACCGTTAAAAAGATGGATACATGCAGATCGTTCTAAACTTTCAATGAAAGACTCCGTAAAAATTGTTGGTCAACTAGCTCAAATTGCAGTTCACTATAGGTAATGATACTTAAAATTTAAGTTCACATAAATTTAAATATAGAATAGGTGTTGAGGTTTAATTACCCCAACACTTTTTGCTTTATTTAGGGTCAATGGCTTCTTTTACCATAGTGTATCTTTGTGCTTGATTTTATAAGTATTGGAAAACATTCAACATTACATTTCTGTTTATTTTAAAGAACTGGTTCAGTTTCTGGTCAGCACTAATTTCACAAAATCTGTGCTTACTGTAATTGCGGTTATTATACCTATTGCCATTGGTGTATTAACAGGGCATACAGAAATTGGGATAGCTATTTGCTTTGGTGCCTTTTGGTGTTCTCCAAGTGACGTTCATGGCAGTCAACGGCACAAAGTTCTAGGTATACTCTTTTCTGGTGCGTTGGTAATGGTCGTAAGTTTTATAGGTGGCTATTTACATTATTCTCTATGGCTTTCTTTAGTGATTTTAGGATTGATGAGTTTTGCTATTTCCTTTATTTCTGCCTACGGTTTTAGAGCATCCCTTATTAGTTTCTCTGGACTCTTAGCATTGATTTTAAGTTTTGCGCATACTCCAGATAAACTACAAATTTATGAGTACTCGTTATTAGTTGGTCTAGGCAGTCTCTGGTATTTAGGCTTGTCTTTGTTATGGTTTAAAATAAACCCGAAGGGACAAACAGAAGAGGTACTGTATGAAACCATTAGTAATACGGGGAAGCTTTTAAAGAAACGAGGTACACTAATTGACCAAGAATCTAACAGAAAAAAGTTACAGGAAAGCCTGTTCTTATTGCAGAGCCAACTTACCGAACAACATGACATATTGCGTGAAATTTTAATTCTTTCACGAAAAAGTTCAGGTAGATCGGTTTACAATGGTAAAAGGGTTTTGGTATTGGCGCAACTTATAGAAATGTTGGAAACTTCAGGAGCCAACCCTGTAAACTATTTAAAAATGGATGATCAATTTAAAATTCATCCTGAGTTTACAACTCTCTTTCAAAACCTAATATTTGAAATGGCAAATCAATTACAGTTGATTTCAGAAATAGGCAACAAGCCAAATAAAATACCAAAACATGATGGCTTAACCGCGCTTTTTGAAGACATACGAATTAAGATTTTAGAGCTTGGTAAAATTAAAGAGGCGAAGGCTTATGAGGCATTTATCATGTTTCAAAATTTATTGGAATATCAAGAAAAGCAATTCGATAAGCTAAAAAGAATAAAATGGCTATTGAGCGATCATGACGTTGCTTCAGAAGAATTTATTGATAAAGAAATTCTAAAACGATTTTTGATATCTCAAGATTATAGTCCGCGTATATTACTACGGAATCTTAGTTTTAGATCTACCATATTTAGGCACTCGCTACGGTTGGCGGTAACCTTAATGATCGGTTTTGTTTTAGGTAATTTGTTTTCTTTTCAGAATCCGTATTGGATACTTTTAACTATTATCTTGATTATGAGACCTAATTACGGTCTTACAAAAACACGTTCTAAAGACAGAACAATAGGTACAATCATAGGTGGTGTAATCGCCACAGTTATCGTATTCCTAATACAAGATGTGTATGTTTACGCTGCATTGGCATTGGTTTCTTTTGTAATAGCACTTTCAATGCTTCAGAAAAATTATAAAGCATCTGCTATATATATCACTTTAAGTATCGTATTTATTTATGGAATTCTACAGCCCGATGTTATGACGGTTATTCAATACCGTATACTAGATACTTTGTTAGGGGCAGGATTATCTTACTTAGGGTTTTTGTTTTTATGGCCAAGTTGGGGCTTTCAGGAAATACGAAAAGATGTAACTAAAAGTGTAGAAGCGAACAGGATATATTTATCTAAAATTGCGGACTTTTATATACATAAAGGCAGTGTGCCTACGAGTTATAGGTTAGCGCGTAAAAACGCTTTTTTAGAAACATCTAACCTAAGTTCGGCATTTCAGCGAATGACCCAAGAACCTCATTCAAAACAAAAGAATTTGAATAAGATATATGAGTTGGTTGAATTGAACCATAACTTCTTATCATCATTGGCATCATTGAGTATTTATATTCAACATCATACGACCACAGAGGCTTCTGAGCGTTTTAATGCTATTATAACTAAGATCGACGAAAATCTTACTGTGGTGCTTCAATCGTTATCTAAGGAAGCAACAGGAGACCAAGAGCCAAATTTTGATGCCGTTATTTCCTTTGAAAAACAATTGCCCAAATTCGAATCAGAACAGGTGAATTTAAGTTCCGAAGATAATGGTGCGTTAAAACGAAATCATCAAGAAGAACAATTGATATGGGAGCAATTACGCTGGTTGTTTTCCTTGAGTTCAAATATGATGAAACTAACTTTGAGCTTAAAGTAATTAATAGATTTTTGTTATTCTAATTAAGTAGTGGTAAATATTCTTTAATCGTTTTCATTCATAAGCTCTTGAAGTTCTTCAAAGAATTGCCCAACATGTAGACCGTCCATTAGACCATGATGTACGTGAACAGAAACTGACATCATTTGCCTGTCATTTTCCGTTATCATTTTACCAAAACTTATTTTAGGGCAACTGTCAGGAAAATCATAATGTCTGGCGTGGGAAAGAGAAGTGAAATCTATCCAAGGTAATGCTGAAAAATGAATTACGTTTTCGCCCGATAACGCAGGCATTAAACTATTAGAGTTTCTAACTTCTTCAATTCTTGGTGCTGCCAAGTCACAGAACGTTTTAAAATCTTCATGATAATCTAAATATGAAAATCCGAAAGAACCATTTTCGCGATTAATTGTAGGTGAAGCATTTATTGCTTCATATTCAAAAAGTTTACCCTCAATAATTCTATACCTAAACGGTTCTATTTTATTTGTTGTTACTAGCGTTTTATGTAGATAGTATAGAAAGAAAGAATAGCCATTCTCTTTTGAAATTTTATAGGCTAACGTACAATCAATTTTAGCTGTAACACCAAAAAATGGCTCGCTGAATTTAGAGAAAAATTCAAAGTGATCTTTTCTATACCATTCCTTAATGTTTATTTCTTTTCGCATTGTTATTGGGTTTTCTAATCTAAAATCCGTTATTTAAAACACCTCTTCCTTCTATCCACTGTTGTAAAAAGTCGGTCATATTTTCGGCTATGAATCTTATTTTATTTTCATCGGCACCAAAGGCAATTATTTGTCCCGATGTACCTTTACTTCCAGGTGCATAATCTATACCTATAAAATTTCCGTCACCAAAACTTATAAAAGGCACCCAATAAGGGTTCGTATATATACCTATTGTCTTTCTGCCATCTGGTTGATTATTTCCTGTTAAATCAATAAGCATCCAATTTGGTTCATCATATATTACCTTCCAATTTTTCCATTCGGCAAGTATTTGTTCAGCGGTCAAAAAGCTTTTACTTTCAATACCGTTGCTTTTACTTAATAGCGCTTTTAGCTCATCAGGAAATTTATAGTTCGCCAAAGATTCAAATTCTTTATAAATTTGTTCTTTATTTTCTGGGGGGTTAATACTTAGGTTTTTTGTAGTTATAAATGTGTTGAATAGTTCCTGTAGTTCTACTAAATTTAATTTAGCACCACTAGTATCTATATATTTTTTAAGGTAATTCTGTTTCTCTTTTGCAATCTTAGCTTCGTTATATTGCTTAGGTGCTTTTTTATATAAATATGCTCCTGTATTTTCAAAAGGTCTTTCATCTACTAACATACCAGAATTCACCCATTTTTGAGAAAACTCTCCTTTCCCTAGCGTTAGCATAAATTTTGGGTTCGGGTTAAGCTCTGGTTGTTTTTCAAATTGTCCGTTTGTTTTATATTCTTCGAGCTGTTCGTATTGCCTTTCAAAAATGATATCCATCCACATTTTGAAATTGGCATTGCTCGGTAAACGGAAAGCAACTATATTTTTGTTGGATAAAAAAGCAAAAGCATCATAGGGTAGTTCCTGTTCACTTGGTGTAATAACCATTAGCCTTAAAACGGTATCTTCTAAATTAGTAGACAACTGCTTTAATAAAATATCTCTGAAACCCATGGTATCATATGACTTGTGTGAATTGGCTGTAGCACTTTTATGGTGAGAATAATCTTTATAGAAGGGTTCAGGTATTTGATCTAAAGTAATAGTATTAAAGGTGATTTCTGTAAGAGCTATTTTCTTTAATTGATTGTTGTAGGGAATAGATTTTATATCCATTTTATTGGTGCAATTGATTATCGCTAAAATTAATAGTATCGAAGACCAGTGTTTCATTTTAACGGTCGGTTTATTGATTTTTTAATGATTAGGCTATAATTGTTAAGTAGAATAATCATGATTTTAGTAAAGCTAAATAAAGTCAAATAGTTTACATTTCTATTTTATAAATATACATAGACCTAAATAAAATTTATTGAAAATAGAACATGGAAATTGAACCGATTTTAATCTAAAATGAACTATTCTCTTAAGATATCTGCTTCTTTAAATTCTATACTTTTAGATTTTAAATATTCCCAAATCTGTAGAGAATTACCTGATTGGGTCAATTCTAAAAAATCATTTTGAGAAATGCAAAAAGTAATAAATCCCTCAAAATTTTCTTCTGAAATCTGAAAACTATCACAGATTACTTTTTTGGAAAATTTATCAATGATATCCCTTTCCATTTCAGTCTTCTCATCACGGGCAACCATCTCTTCAAGTGATTTGGTTCTACCGGAAAGGCGGTTCATTATTTTGTGTGTGTTTATGACTACGCTTATAGAAGTGTAACTGAGAATCTCACTTAATTGGTCGGTACCTTCAGGATCTTTTTTTTCAATCTTTATGTATTTATCTCTATCCGCTTCTTGTAACAACCTTTGGCTTTGTGTCATTTTCGTTACATCCGAATTAGGTAAACCTAGCGAGTATGAGGTAATGGTGGGCTTAATGTTAAGTCTATCAATATCGCGATCAATTTCACCTGTAAGATTGTATGGGGTAACTGTAACCTCACTTAAGTCTATGATATTTTCAATAAGGTGTATAACAACCACACCCTTATTTATTAGGTCATTAGTAATGATAATTTCTTTGGAGAGGTATTGTACTGCTGTAATACGCAGCGAGTCTTGCAATTTTACATATATGGAGAATAGCCCCAAAGAATCTGTAATGGTAGATTTTTTAGAATTCAAGTTAATTATTAAAACATTGCTAACATCATTATTTAGGCTTGCTATCTTACCTTTTAAAACGGCGGTGTCTTTTTGGCAAAACCCTGTATAAGAGACGAATGAAAATAAGAACACTAAGAGTACATATTTACGCAATAGGTGTATTTTCACTAAAAATAGCGTGTGGTATTTTAAAAAATGAAAAGATTTAGTTAAATGTAGAATGCTGGTTATGAGAATTTTAATTCATATATTTCATTAAGGTTTAATTTCAGAAGTATATTTCAAGGGCTAAAAATTACCATAGTTAGAATTAAAAGGGATAATTGAATTGAATTCAATTTGGTAGTGCTTTTCGCCATCCACCTTCAAGTTGTTTTGATAACGTTTCAACAATCTTTTTCTGATTAGAATTACTTGCAATATTTACAAACTCATTAGGATCACTTTCTATATCGTACAACTCAACGTCTTTTTGATCTCCTCTAGTTCCTGTTTCTGGATTCCAGGAATACCACTCTATATAATGATGTTTCTTTGTGTTTATAGAGTAACCCATATAACGGTTGCCGTCTGCGGAAACTTTGGGTCTTCTGTGAAATTGGCTAAAGGCAGCATTTTTCCATTGGCGATTAGGCTCTTTTATTAAGGGGACAAAACTAGTACCTTGCATATATTTTGGTGTTTCAATACCGGCCAACTCACATAACGAAGGAAACATATCTACTAATTCTGTAAATGCAAATGTCTGCATACCTCTATTTTCTTGATTTGGATAGCGAATAATCATGGGCACTTTAAGGTCAATGTTATAATTAGTCATTTTACCCCAACTATTATGTTCACCTAACTTCCAGCCGTGATCTCCCCAAATGATGATGATAGTATTTTCATAAATTCCAATTTCTTTCATGTGAGCAAATAGATCACCTAGCAAACCATCTATGTAACTTACACTAGCATAATATCCATGCTTTAATTTTCTCGAAGTTTCTTCCTTTATTTTAAAATCAGATTGCGGATGCCCAATTTTATTGAATCCGTCGTACGAACGTAATTCATACATTGAATTCATAGTGTACCCTGGTGCATTTTTAGGAACATTAGGATTAGCAGCTAAAGGTATTTCTTCTGGATTGTAATAATCCCAATACTTTTTAGGTGCTGCAAATGGAAGGTGAGGACGAAAATACCCCAGACCCATATAAAATGGTTTGTCGTTTTTAGCCAATCTCGTTAGGGCTCTTTTTGCAATCTCGGTTTGCGCTCCGTCATAATATAGAGAATCGTGTACATCAGCAGACTCCCAGGCCGGTCCTGTATTCCAGCCATCGGCATACCTCATAGGTCTTAACTTTAATAAGGAATCTCGTTTTGTAGCTTGTGATTTTTGAACATCCTTACTTATATAAAAAGTTTCTCCATCTCTATTAAGCCAGGTTGGACGTTTAAATTGCTCAGGACGCAAGTCTGGTTCATCCCAAGATATAGAATCAGGCATATAGTTATGAAACATCTTACCTACATTAACGGTATGATAGCCAAATTTGGAAAAATGTTGTGGCATTGTTACCACATCTGGTTTAAGTTCACGAAACTTATCTCCTAGGTGCCAAACACGGGTGGAATCTGGTCTTAAACCTGTCATTAAACTTGCTCTAGAAGGTGCACATACTGCCGACTGGGTAAAAGTCTGTCTAAAGGTCATTCCTTCAGAAGCAAAATAATCAATATTCGGCGTTACGGCTATTGAATCTCCATACACACCCAAAGTAGGTCTAAGGTCATCAATAGATATAAACAGAATATTCGGTTTTTTTACTTCGGGCTTATGAGTATTACAACTGAAAATTGTCAATGCTATTATTGAGATAAGGCAATAAGAAGCGTAATTTTTTTTCATTGTAGTTGAATTTTTATGCAAACTATTTATTATAAATTTCAGATTAGTAATCTACTAAAAATGTACTTTAATAGTAATGAATAATCAGCAATAGTGTGGCAAATATTTACTCATATTCATAATTTAAATAATCCTCAAAACGATTTCCTGTTTCTTCGTTATTAAGACGTTTTCCCCATTGTATTAAATTTTCTTTAGGTTCACTTGTATCAGAAATACTAAACAGAACTAAGAGATTTTTACCTAACTCATTTCTAAAGAATTTTTCTGTCCGTAGTTTTTCTAATACTTGAACACAGGTTTCAAACAAGGTGTTTCTAAAACCTTCGAAATCTAAATCGTCATTATCGATTTCATCAAATATCATTTTACATATGTCATTAAACTCAGTATTAGCTCCATCTGATGTAAACCATTCTGCAGGTTCAAACTCGTAAGAGTCTTTATATGTAGGGTCCTCTAATTGTAGTTCTTTTAAATGACTTTTAGTATTTGTAAATGGAACTATCGTCATCGCCCCATCATCACTTATCAATGAAAAAGAGCAAATGTCAGAACCATATTTCTTACTATTTTCTTTGAAACACTTTTTTGTAGCACTTTCTATTTTGCTTTTTAATTCTTCAAAATTAAAATTAGTTTTCATAGTTTTTTAAATTAGATTCAATGGTTACCTATGAAAATCATTTATAAAAAACATATAATCTGAATGAAGTATCGATCTTAGTTTTTAAATTTTACTTTTTTTGTCCAAGGCATAGTTTAAAAGGTTTAGTGACTTCATGAGTTTACACAATTTTTTTTATTATACCCATTGCCATTGTTTTGAATATATTTAATGTAAACCATTTTCATTTTAACCCTTTGATAATTTCTTTTAAATCTTTTATCTCGGACCTTTCTTCATTAATTTTTTTTATAACAAAGTCTAATAGTACTAATATTTTGCTAGCTTTTTCTAAAGATTCTGATTCTGTTAAAGAATGAAGTCCTTCGGAAGTTTGATTATATAATAACTTAATTGGATTGTCTCCAAGTATTTTTAAGGAATTTGGTAAATATTCAAAAATATTATCATAGATGGTGCTAACTTTAGGTTTTTCGTTATGCTTGTCTAATAGTTTTTGAATTTCAGTATCATGAGAATCAGGCAGTAATTTGATGCTCTCAATAATATGAATTAACTCTTTCTCTACTATTCTACGAAAGTATGCTAATGCACCAATACCAAAGTTTTGAGCTAGTGCATTAATACCTTTATAATACCACTTGTTAGATTCCCTGTCAAAATAATTTGTAATTAATTTGTTCGGAATAATTTTAATTTCAGGGTAAGCTCCAATTTTTTCTATAAATATTTCAGGTTTTGTTTTGGGAGTAGTAAGAGTAGAAACATTAGAAGGTGGTTTACTAATGCGTCCTAAGTCCTTTGTTATTAAATCGCTAGAATATACATGTAGTTGAAATTCTATATGATATTCCTTACAAGATTTACATTTACAAATAGCTTTGAATGTATGATTTAATTTTCCCTCTACTATAAAATCATCGGATAAATTACACATTATCCCATAATAGGGCTCATAAGATTGTTCTAATTCAATTTCAAAAGTTCGAAACGCTCCCTCTTTTTTACATATGTATTCAAATGTTTGCCCAACAAAATCTGTTGGCACTATAAATTTATTGCCTCCTGGTGTATACTCTTTATGCAGTGTAAACCTTTTATAAAGACCATAATTTTCAAAAAAATCTTTCATTTATATTTTAATGTTTTATAACACATAGATTTAGGTGATTATAATTATATACTTAAGAAAGATACAATTTCCATCTAAAACCAAAAATGGGTTATGGTAAATGGTAATTGAAAAATCACCCTTGGGCAATGACACTTTCCGGAACCGGAATTTCATAAACCTGTAAATGAAAGTAGGGTAGTGCGGCAATTAAATGATCAAAGATGTCTGCCATTACATACTCGTAATTCTCCCAACGTTTGTCTGAACTAAACGCATAAATTTCTAAAGGTATACCCTGTGGTGTTGGCGGTAATTGACGCACCATTAAAGTCATGCCTTTATTTACTGCAGAATGGTTTTGAAGATAATCATTGACATATTTTCTAAAGACACCAATGTTGGTCAAATTTCTACCGTTGATGGCAAGGTCTTTATTAATGTTGTTGCTGGTATTGTAAGTATTGATCTGTTCGCTACGTGTTGTTAGATAAGGCTCAATAAGTTGTATTTTTTGAAATTCTTCTAAATCTGTATCAGACAGAAACCGAATGCTTTTTTGACTGATGATCAAAGCACGTTTAATACGTCTTCCACCAGCTTCTTGCATTCCTCGCCAGTTCTTAAATGAATCTGATATTAATGCGTAGGTAGGGATAGTGGTGATGGTTTTATCAAAATTCTGCACTTTAACCGTAGCCAACGATATCTCGATAACATCACCATCTGCACCAAACTTGTCAAAACTGATCCAGTCCCCAATGCGTACCATATCATTGATACTTACTTGTATACTGGCAACCAAGCCTAGTATTGAATCTTTAAAAATTAATAGTATTACAGCGGATCCTGCACCAAGAGCTGTGAAAAATTTCCAAACCTGAATTTCTGTTACAATAGCGAAAATGGTAAAAATGCCCAATACCCAAGCAAAAATCATAAAGACCTGTATATAACTGCCCATTGGTTTATCTCTAAACCTGGGTTTGGTCTTTAAATAATCATTTATACTCTTAAATACACTTCTAACCACATAAAGCGTGAGTACCACAAAAAGGACATTCAAGAATTTTAATGCTATGACCGCAGCAAACTCAAATCCTATAAAACCAAAAGGTACAAGTTCTACCAGAATGCTCAATGGTAGAATATGAGCTAAATATCTAGGCACTCTATTAGCTACTAAAAAATTATCGAAATTAGTTTTCGATTTTCGTGCTAGCCTAAGGGAGGCAGAACGTAAGACCTTCCAAATGATCAAATCTAAGAACCACGCTAATATAAGTGCGATTACTAATAAAATTGTAAGATTTAAATACGAAGCAGAAGTTTCGTTAAGTCCTGTTTCAACAAGGTAATTATATAGTATTTTGTGAAAATCATCCTTCATTTTGCATATTCTTTTTTCCTATGCAAAGGTACGATATATGCATTAGCTAGTAGGGGAGTTGAGGCTGGTAAATAGCTTATTTGCTATGTAGTGCCAATACGGGTACATCAGCATAATACCCTAATTTATTAAGGTTTAGTTTACCAAGACCAAGACGTTGCCACAAAGAAGGTTTTTTGTCTATGTAACTGATCATATTAGAGTGTCTAATTGCTACAAAGCAACTTAGTGCAATTCTCATTTTTACATTGCGTAACGTATTAAAATTATGGTCGACCTCTTTTAATTGCTTACGAATTACAACTTTATTTCTTTTCTGGAAAAAGCTCAATTTACTAGGTTGCGTTATACTCAAGACTTGGATACTGGCATTACTAAGTTTTGCTATTTCAACCAAATTTTTTATTTCAGATATTTTAATGTCAGTATTAAAATCTGTAGTCAGTACAATCTCTTTAGGGTGGTTAAAATCTACATTGGCAGGTACTACCAAAATCGGACATTTTCTAATAGACTTTAATATCTCTAAAGTGTGCTTTCCATAAGATTCACCTTGCTTGTTATTAATGCCCTTGGCACCCATTACTATCATATCAAAATGTAGCTTTTTATTCAGATACTTAATTGCATCCAATAATAGGGTAGATTCAGAAACTACATGAAAGCAATGGTTTGTATTGTTCTCTAGTTTCGATAGTTTTATTAGAATATCGCCTAAACCTTCTTTAGATTTAATTTCAGACATTTTATTAAAAGCTTCGTCTGGATCTAAAAGGGTTAAACTGTCTAGTCCATGGGTTTCTTTAGCATACGTATGTATAATATAAAATTCACATTGTTTTTTTTCAAAAAGTTTAATGGCATACTTAATAGCATTCCATGAGTTTTTTGAAAAATCTGTAGGCAATAGTATTCTCTTTTCCATGATGGTATAGTTTTAGCCCTTAGTTTTTTGGTTGTTTTAAGGCGATTTTTAGTTCAATTTATATTCACTTAACTTTTTGCATTTAATAGTATTTGCGATAAAACTTTTAGTTTTAAATTTCTGTAATTAGTAATATGAGATAAATAGGTATCTCTTTTTTTTTCGTGATGGTTTAGGTAGTAAGCATCACATTCTACGGTATCGCACTCAATGGCTTTACCAACGCTATTGTCATACCTGTACAAGGAAGCCAGCATTAATGCATTTTCTCTGCGTGTGCCATGTAGCTCTTGGTACAGTTTTGAGTTTTGTATCATGATGTCTTCAATATCTAAATAGAAGTCAAGTTCTTTATTTAGAAACTCTAGCTCATCCGTCCAATTATTTATTTCTAGCCTGTCCTTCTTCATCATAATTCTTTTGTCAGATTCATGAGGATAAAAATGTTTAGATGCGATCATAATACCATGTTCAAGTTTATAGGTGCATTCTCTTGTTCTACTTTTTCAATGGTTAATTTTTGTTCTCCAGATGGAAACTCCCACACTACAGAATCCCCTTCACTATATCCCATTACTGCTGCTCCCATAGGAGTCAGAATAGATATTTTATCGTTTTTAATATCACTGTCGGTAGGCATTACCAGTTTAAATTTCTTGTGCCACCCGTTCTCGGATACTATAGTAACCGTTGTATTGAACCTAATAACATCTTCATACATTTCTGATGCATCACGAATAATAGCGGTCTCTAGTTCTCCCACTAATTTTTGCACAGATTTACGTAATGTATCATCTTTATAATACCCGGACAGATTCATTAATCTTTTCAGTACTACATATTCTTTTTTCTCTATAACCAGATTCCCGTACTTCATTGTCTAATTTTTTTTATTGTAATAAGGGGTGTTTAAAAGGCATATAAAACAGCCATTTATGGCAGCCAATAACGTTAGTTAGTTTGGTTTCAAGTCATATCGACTACGCCTTTTGCGGCGGCATGTTGTATATACCTTTTAAGCCCCTTTCTATAAATGAATCATTTATAATTTATCATGGAAAAATACCACGTTGTACATATGCCTCTTCTAAACGTTCAATGGCAATTACAAAAGCTGCGGTACGCATATCTACATTTCTATTTTTTGATGCTTCTAAAACCGTAGTGAAAGACTCTCGCATTTTCTTTTCTAGCTTCTCCATTACTTCATCTAGGGTCCAAATTTCACCGTTACGGTTTTGTAGCCACTCAAAATAACTACCGATAACCCCACCAGAGTTGCAAAGAATATCTGGAATGATATCAATACCTTTTTTCAATAGAATTTCTTCTGCATCTACATCTGTTGGTCCGTTAGCACCTTCCGCTATTAGATATGCCTTTATTTTACTGGCATTCTTAGCTGTAATTTGATTTCCTAAGGCTGCTGGTATACAGATATCACAGTCTAATGAAAAGAAGTCGGCGTTGTCTAATGTGCGTGCTTTTGAGTAACCTAGTATGCTGCCTTTATTACCTTTTGTATACGTAAGTAATTGATCTACATCTATACCTTCTTCATTAACAATACTACCATAGGCATCTTGTACTGCAGTTAAAATGGCACCTTCGTTTACTAAGAAATAAGCGGCCCAATACCCCACATTACCAAAACCTTGAACAATGAACTTCTTGTCCTTTAAGTCTACATTGTTACTTTCTGCCCAAAATTTAATGGTAAGGAATACACCAAAACCTGTAGCCCTGTCTCTCCCTTTAGAGCCACCGGCACCAATAGGCTTACCTGTTACTACGTGCATATTTGTAGAACGTTCAGCAGGCGATTTGGTAGACATGTAAGTATCTAAAATCCAAGCCATAGTCTGCGGATTGGTATTTACATCTGGTGCAGGAATATCTAATTCTGGACCAATATTATCACCCAATGCGTACGTGAATCTTCTGGTAATACGCTCTAGTTCTGAATCTGAATATTTATTAGGATCTAACTGTATACCCCCTTTTGCACCACCATACGGCAAACCTGCTAATGAGGTTTTCCAGGTCATCCACATTGCCAATGCTTTTGCAGCATCGATATCAACCGTTGGGTGATAACGAAGGCCACCTTTGTATGGCCCTAATGCATTGTTATGTTGTACACGGTAACCGGTGAAAATTTCCACTTCGCCATTGTCCATACGAACAGGAAAATGGACAACGATTTCATTATTGGTTACCTCAAGAATTTTTCTAATATTGGTGTTTAGTTCGATGATGTCTGCGGCATTATCAAACTGTCGCATAACATTTTCTAGCATGCCTTGTTTAGGCTTTTTTTTAGATGCTACTTTTGCTATCATTATTATAGATTTAAGACTAATTCGTTATTAAATTCTTCAGTACTTGCCATTTCGTTTGAAATGATCATTGTAGGTTTATTGGTAATGTCCAATACATGCACATATTCACTGCACGAAACAATTGAACTTTTGTTTCTTGTTAATGAACAATGTGGCGTGTGCGTACAGGTTGAGCATATGCTCCGCATATAATTTTTCATTGCACTTAAATTATGATGTTCTTAAAAAGTTCACTTAAAAGAGTCCGTTATTCCAAAACAGGTTGTTTCGTTTTCATGGGGTAAAAAATTAAAGCCAACAAGGCAACCCCGATCACTATTAAAAAAGCCAGCTCAAGTTTAGACAAGAGAATATTCGTTTCTAAAGATTTGTTAGATAGATGAGTCATTTGCTCACTTTCTTGAACCTGTATTTTAGCCAACACATCTAAATTTTCATTTATCTTTTGAAAAGTTTGTTTTGATAATACAGCCACACCATTTCTTAGATTATCTTTTGAATGCAAGACCTTGTTTTCAGATTTCTTTAGCTTTTCAAATTGCAGATTTAACTCATTAAGTGTGTTGTATTCGTTTGTAGTCAGTTCTGTAGAAGCAAAATCAAGCAAGATTTTTTCAACTTTCTCATTTTCATTTGCTGATGGGGTAAAATCATCTTCGGTTATAAATCGAAGTTTTTTTGTTTGAAAAATGTTGTTAAGTTGATAGATGTAATCTTGAACCAACACCCTGTCTTTATACACAGAATTTACCGTGTTTTGTAACGTGTGAAAGTGTCTTTTGTTTAATCTATTTGACCCCAATACCAATAAAAATGCAATAGCCAGAATAAAACCGGCATTGATTCTTTGTGGAGTTTGTTGCTTTTTAAACATGGGTCCTGTTTTTTAATTAAACTTTAATCGTTCATTCATCTTTAATTTGAGAGAAATCCACTTGGTGATTTCTTAATAAATCAGCCAACTTATTTATAGAAGCCAAGTGGATTACATCAACCAACTAAAAAAAATTATAAAGCTTGTAATTCCCCAGAATCAATGGCCTCTTTAAAGTCTGCAGTTACAACAGTGTGACTTCCAAAGAAACGACCACCATCATTTCGCTTAATCTTAATTTGTGTAGTACCGTCCTTTTTTTCCTTAACAGCGGTAACTACTACTTTCTCTCCGTGAGCCTGCCTATAATTGGCAATTCCACCACGTTTAATAATGAAATTTTCACGAGGGAAGTCTATATGTTTGTATTTGTTCGTTTCTGGTTTACCTATTTCAAAAACATCACCTACATCTACACTTGTTTGTGTGGTAACGATGTCTTGTGCGTTCATTATACTTACTGAAAATAATAGGGCTATTGCGTATTTGATCATAACTGAATAATTTATAATTAATGAATATTTACTTCTTCGGTCATATCTCCTTTGGTAGTAGTTTTGTTGGCTGTTTTTGGTTGTTTCACTTTTTCGATTACTAAAGACACCGTATCACCAGGTAACCCATAAGAAATTCTATCTCCCTGGGCACGTCCAATAACAGATGCACCTAAACTGCTGATCACAGATATTTTGTTCTCTTTTAGATTAACTTCGTTAGGTGGTACTACCTGAAATGTTTGGCGAATACCAAAGGCACTGCTAACTTTAATAGTAGTGTACATGGTTATGATATCATAAGGGATATCAACTTTGTTTAAACACAAGGCAGAGGTCATGTTCTGGGTAAGAACATCTAACACGTTCTTGTGCGCATAATCTTCAATTGTGTAATTCATTTCTTGATATTTTTTGATTATCAAGAATTCATTTGTTTCAAAAACAAGACTACCATACTTCATCTGCTACTATTTAAAAGGTTCTACTTGCTACTTCTGGTTTGCACACATTTGAATTTAATTTCAAGATTGTGTATTGGGCTTTTAGAAGTAGTTGTCTTTTGCGAGATGTATATAGCAATTGATATGCCCGTTACATTATAGTAGCGTGCCATAAATCATAATACACTGATTTTCAGTTATTAATAATTAAATTAAAAATAATTAAGTAAATTTGATTGGGTAAATATTCCTCGGTTGAGGAGAAATTACTCGGTATTATTTTAGTTTTTCACGCAAGGTCTTGCGGTCTATCTGTAGAATTTCGGCAGCTTTTGTTTTATTGCCTTTAGTATGGGTAAGTACACGTTGTACATATTCTTTCTCCATTTCACGAAGTGGACGTAACTCGTTATTTGGAAAATAAATTTGATATTTTAAAACATCTGGTAGGTCTTTTACTTCTATAGTTCCATCAGACATTATAACGGCACGTTGAATTACATTTTCAAGTTCTCTAATATTTCCGGGCCAATTGTATCGTTCTAAAATTTGAAGCGCTTCGGGAGATATGCGTAACAATCGGTCTTTAAATTCTATACCGTATTTACGAATGAATTTTTCGGCTAATAAAGAAATATCAGATTTTCGTTCTCTTAGTGGTGGTACATTAATTTCAACTACAGTTAACCTATAATAAAGGTCTTCTCTAAACGTATTGTTTTTAATTTCTTCTCTTAAATCGGCATTCGTAGCCGCAATAATTCTAATATCAACCTTTTCAACTTTTTGCGATCCTACTCTGGTAATCTCTTTTTCCTGTAGTGCCCGTAATAATTTTGTTTGTACGGAAAGTGATGCTGTGCCTATTTCATCTAAAAATAAGGTTCCTCCTTTTGCTGCTTGAAAGAATCCGTTCCTATTTTCATTTGCTCCGGTAAAGGCACCTTTCATATACCCAAAGAGTTCTGCTTCTTGTAAATTTTCTGGGATAGCAGCACAGTTTACAGCAATGAACGGTTCTCTAGAAAACTTACCAGAATAATGTATAGCACGGGCAACCAATTCTTTTCCGGTACCACTTTCACCGGTTACAATTACCGTTGCTTTATTATCCTTAACCCTTTCTATGATGTTGGTTACTTTACGAAAGGCAGTAGATTCACCCACCATATCTGAATGGATATTAGAGGTTGAGTTTATACTAATACTTCGACTCTTTTTTCTTGTCGTATTCTGTAAAAGTGCTTTATCTATAGCCTCATTGAGCTCAGATTTTGTAAACGGTTTAGTAAGATAATCTGTGGCACCAGATTTAATAACCTCTAAAGTACCTTCAACTGAAGGGTACCCGGTAACCACCAGTTTAGGAATTTCTGGGTAATGCTCGCTAGCGAATTTTAATAACTGTAGCCCATCTATTTCGGGCATTTGTATATCTGTAATGAGTAAATCTATAAACGTATCTTTTAGTATAAATAGTGCTTCTTTTACAGAAACCGCTTTATAGGTATGATAGTCCATTGATTGTAAGTGCCTTTGTAAAAGCTCAAGAATATCAATGTCGTCATCAACAATAAGAATGTTTTCTTTACGCAAATCCATAATTACAATTTAGGAAAACCGACAGTAAATATAGTTCCTTTTGGTATATTCCTCTTGTGTTCTATCTTTCCTTTATGGCTAGTAATAATACCATGTACCACACTTAGCCCCAAACCAGAACCTTCACCAATTGGTTTTGTAGTGAAGAAGGGTTCAAATACTTTGTCTTCTAAATCAATCGGAATTCCTTTTCCTTCATCTAAAATTTCAATGGTTATATGACTATCGCTTTCTAAAATATGCACACCAATAGATGCACCTTGTGGAGAGTAATAAATAGCATTCATTATTAGGTTGAACATTACCTGTGTCATTTGTACTGTATCTGCCCTTAATTCTATGTCTTTATTATCAAAGATTTTCGTCAACTTTAAATTGTTGGCACGTAAAGAAGGTTCGAGCAGTTTTATAACATTGATAACAATGGGTATCAATTTTACTGTCTTCATTTCTTGTGGCATTTCACAAGCAAAAAACATAAGCTTTTTTACAATTTCACGGCTAAATATAGCGCTATCCATTATTTTTTCTAAATCTCTAACAGTGTCTTTATCTGTTATTTTTTCTGAAAGTAATTCTGCAAAACCAAGAATGTTAGCAAGGGGAGTATTAAGTTCATGGGCAATACCTGCAGTAATTTCACCAAGAATATGTAAACGGTCAGTACGCTCCATCTGCCTTCTTGTAATAGCTTCACTATCTCTAATCTGCTTACGCTCCATAAGATTGCCAATAGCTAAGGCTACGTTGTTCAGTAAGGTTTGCTCTTCAATTAAAAAATCATCAATGGTGTACTTATTAGATGGATAACCAACAATTACTTGACCTTCTATTTTATTGAAAACCTTAATATTTGTTTTCAAAGTAACCATATTGGTTTTATAATCGTCTGTCTGTACTTGGTATTCACCCACAGTTACAAAAGCTTCAGTAACTTTTTCATGTTGCCAAGCTCTCTTTAGACAATATACAATAGCTTCCAAAGATGTTTCTAACTGACCAAAATCAGAATTAACAATTATAGATGTTACCTCATAAAGACAGGTAAGTTCTTTAACTCGCTCTTTTAGTTTCTCTTCAACTGATGTCATATCTATTTCATTTCAATTGCGATATATAAAGGTCAGCAATATTTTACTAAAAGATAAGGTTCAATAGCTAATCTTAACAACCATTGTGAATCAAGAAAAGAGATCATTCAAAGTAAATCAGTATGTGTTTATTTCTGAAGAAATAGTCTTTTCTTACAAAAAATAGCATAAAAAAAATAATGAAATTGGCAGATCTAGCCTTGTAAAATATTTTAATTGTCTGCAATTATAATATTTAAAAGTAAAAAAATTTTATTATAGGGAGTTAGGTATTGTCTATTCATAAGGATATATAACTTATATAAAACCTTTTAGTTTCCCGAAAACATTGGTTTTGTCGATAAGGTGCATATTCTGATAATGTCCTCATATTCATTTATGAACATTTCACAACAATATAAGTAAGGTCAGACAACAAATTTTAAATATTGCTTGAACTCATTTTTATGTTTGTAAACATAATACGCACAAAATAATTTTATTCCTACATATGTGTAGATGTAAAATTTAAACACTAAACCATAATTCCCCCTATGAGAAATTTAGACAAGTTCTTTATTTTATTCTTTTCTTTTTGCAAGTATATTCTGAACGATATTTTTGGTTCCGAAATTAGATTTCATGATTTCTTTGAATTCAATAAGCACAAAACTATCTCTACAATATCGATTTTAGTCTTATCCTTAAATGGACTAGTTGCTCAAGATTGTCCTTCCTTACCTTTTACAAATGATTCTGAAATTCTAATAGAAGGTTACCATAGTACAATGGTTCGTACAGAAACAGGATTTGTGATATGGGGAGATAATGCATTAGCAAATGGTGGTACTACAGGTACCCCACAGGCAATAACACCTGCTAATGATTATACGTATAATGGTACTACCTTGTTAGGAACTATAGGTGATGATGCTCAAGGTGGAGCAAATCCGCAAAACTTTATACTTACCACAGCAGGTATGTATGTTTGGGGTCAAGAGAATGCAGTAGTTAATGGCGCCCTTACATCAAGCGAAGCCTTTCAATTATTAACAGTAACAGCTCCAACAGGAAATCCTGTAACTGGAATGCCAATTGGCATTAATCCTATAGATATTAAATATATGTCAGCATCTAAAGGTGTAATTGTTTTACTTACAAACAGTGGTGATGTTTATGTTATGGCAGATGATGACTTTGAATTATTTGGTGATGGGGCTATAGCATTAGATACAAATTGGCACAAAGCTAACGTATCTAATATATCAAATGTTAAAGTAACTGAGAAAGCCATATTTGCCATGAATTCATCAGGTGATTATTTTACCTGGGGAAATTTAACTGCTTTAGGTGATGGTACCGCGTTTGCTTCTAGAAATGTACCTACCCAGATGGTGGCCCCTTTTTTAGGACAAGCAACTTCATTAGCGGTAACAGCAAGTGGCGACAACGGTGATTTAATGTCTTATTACGCACTAAATCCAAACGATAACAAAATATATACCTTTGGTGAAAACAAAGATGGACAACTAGGTATAGGTAGTGTTACAGATCAATTGTCATGGGTAATTGTTCAAAATGCCGATAATACTGGTGATCTTGAAAATGTGAACTTTTTAAGTGCTGCAGATAATAGTCCTGGGCACCCAGCTGCTGGTGCCATTACTAGTGATGGTACACCATATTTTTGGGGTGACAATAGTACAAGTATGCTTACAGGTTCAGGAGCTCAATACAATAGTCCAAGAGTTCCGGATGGTTTTGTTCAGGGTAGTGAATTTGCAAGTTATATAGGTATTTCTGGGCATTATATATTAGTTAAAAAATTCGGACAAGACGAGCCTTGTTTTGGTGGACATAAGGCAGAAGGAAACGTTGGGGACGGTGATAGTACAGGAACTAGCATTTATAATTCTCTAGATTGTGGGGTTTTTCCGGTTTTAGATTATTGTTTTAGTTCTACTATTGATAGTGATTTAGTTACTACAAAAACAGTCGATAATAGTACGCCTTTAGAGGGAGATGTAATAACCTTCAGTTTAAATGTAACCAATAATGGACCTGAAGATGTAACTAATGTTGAAGTTACCGATCTTTTACCTGCCGGGTTAACTTTTATCAATTCACTAAACCCAACAGGAGGAACAATAAACACTTATGATAATAACACTGGTCTTTGGGCAATTGGCGATCTTACTGTTGGATCTTCTGCCAGTATACAAATTAGAGCTTCTGTAAATACCGGTACAGAAGGTACATCAATTACAAATACAATTAGCGGTCCCGCTGTTGCAGATAATTTAGCAGATCCAATTACAAATACAGATGATTTATCTGAAACGATTACAGTACAATATGATACTGACAATGATGGTATTGGAAATCTAGATGATATTGATGACGACAATGATGGAATATTAGATACCGATGAAACTGGTGACACAGATAACGATGGTATACCTGATAGTTTAGATTTAGATTCTGATAATGATGGTATTACAGATATTATAGAAGCAGGTGGTGTAGATTTAGATGCTGATGGTCGTGTAGATTACCCAGTTTCAGGGGATCCAACCTCTATGATTGATACGAATAATGACGGACTTGCAGATGAAATTGCAACGACTCCTTTACCAGATGAAGACACTGATAATGACGGAATTAAAGATAGAATAGATTTAGATTCTGATAACGATGGTGTTACAGATATTATAGAAGCAGGTGGTGCCGATACAGATGGTGATGGTCATATTGACTACCCAACCCCAGGCGACGCAACTTCTATGAATGATATTGATGATGACGGACTTGCAGATGAAATAGCAACGACTCCATTACTAGATGAAGATTCTGATAATGATGGTATTGAAGATAGATTAGATTTAGATTCTGATAACGATGGTATACCAGATGTTACAGAAGCTGGTGGTACAGACACAAACAGTGACGGCATTATAGATACTTTTGCAACTGATACGGATAATGACGGACTTGCAGATAGTGTAGACCCAGTTGGCCCTACTACTCCAGGTACACCTTTATTAAATCCAGATTCTGATAATGATGGTTTAGATGATAGAATAGATTTAGATTCTGAAAATGATGGTATTCCAGATGTTATTGAAGCTGGTGGTACGGATCCTGATAATGATGGTAGAATAGGAACAGGTATTATAACTGATGATGATGGAGACGGACTTTCAGATATTGTAGATCCAGATGATAACACCACTCTTGGTACTCCTAATGATGGCACAGGAACTGCGCTTCCTGTAAATGACTTTGATAATGATACTATTCCTAATTATTTAGACGTAGATTCTGATAATGATGGTATTACAGATACAACTGAAGCTGGCGGCACTGATGTTAATGGTGATGGTATCATAGATGGTTTTGATGATACAACCACAACAGATGGTTGGGATGATGCTACGGCAGCTTCGCCACTACCTTTAACAAATACAGACGGTACAGGCGGACCTAATTATTTAGATATCGATGCAGATGATGATGGTATTCCTGATAATATAGAAGCACAATTAACAGCTAGTTATACTGCTCCTGCAGATGCTGAAGCTACTAACGGATTAGATACTAACTACCCTGTTGGTTTAACTCCCGTAGATACGGATAATGATTTAATTCCAGATTATTTAGATGCTGATTCTGATGCCGATGGTGTTAGTGATGTAGTAGAAGCTGGTCAAGGATCGATCATAGATTCTTTAGCTGATGCAGATAATGATGGATTAAACGATGCTTTTGATGATACAACTTCAGGTTATGATGTAAACAATGACCTAGATACAGGTGCGATTGCTACAGATAATGTAGATGACTTAGATCCTGCAGAGGTTGATTTTAGATCTATATTGGATTCTGATGGTGATGGTATAATGAATACTGTTGATTTAGATGATGATAATGACGGAATCTTAGATATAGATGAAACTGGGGATACAGATGGTGATGGTATTCCAGATAGTATTGATTTAGATTCTGATAATGATGGTATTCCAGATACTATAGAGGCTGGCGGTATAGATGCAGATGCAGATGGTCATATAGACTACCCAACTCCTGGTGACCCAACCTCTATGACAGATACTAATAATGATGGTCTTGCAGATGAAATTGCAACGACTCCTTTACCAGATGAAGATTCTGATGGTGATGGTATTGAGGATAGAATAGACTTAGATTCAGATAACGATGGTATTCCAGATGTAACGGAAGCCGGTGGTCCAGATACGGATGGTGATGGTGTTATAGATACTTTCGCTACAGATACAGACCGTGATGGTTTAGCAGATAGCGTGGATCCAGTTGATGCTACTACACCAGGTACACCACTTGAAAATCCTGATACCGATGGTGACGGATTTGATGATAGAATAGATACTGATTCTGATAATGATGGTATTCCAGATGTAACTGAAGCTGGTGGTTTAGACCCAGATAACGATGGTGTTATTGGTACAGGACTTATTTCAGATGCAGATGGTGACGGACTTTCAGATATCGTAGATACAGATGATAATACAACACCAACTGCTACAGATGGTCCAGGTACAGCGTTACCAATAGATAATTTTGATGGTGATGCTAATCCAGATCACTTAGATATAGATGCTGATAATGATGGTATTCTAGATATAGTTGAAAATGGAACTGGTGCTTTAGATACCAATAATGATGGTGCTATTGACAGTGATGATGATGTCTTTTTAGATGCAAATGACAATGGTCAAGCTGATGCTACAGAAGGTACTGCGCCAATAAATACAGATACAACAGGTGGTGCAAACTACATAGATATTGATGCAGATGATGATGGTATTCCAGATAATGTAGAAGCGCAAACAACGGCAGCTTATGATGCTCCAGATGATGCTTTTGATACAAATGGTTTAGATACCAATTATCCAAACGGAATCACACCTGCGGACACTGATAATGATTTAATTCCTGATTATTTGGATGCAGATTCTGATAATGACGGTATTGATGATGTCTTAGAAGCTGGACAAGGAACTATTGTAGATCCATTAGCCGATGCTGATAATGACGGGTTAAACGATGCCTTTGATGATACAGTCGGTAACGACGTAAACAATGATTTGGATACGGGTGCTATTGCAACTGACAACGAAGATAATTCAGATGTAGCTGAGGTTGATTTTAGATCGGTATTGGATTTTGATGGTGATGGTATCCCTGATACAGCAGACCTTGATGATGATAACGATGGTATCTCAGATTTAGATGAGGCGAACGGAATCGACCCAAGTGCTGATGATGATAATGATGGTGTTCCTAATCATTCTGATGATGATCCTAACGATTCATTAATTGGTGATGTAAACGGAACAACAGAACCTGCATTCGATTTTGATGGTGATGGTATTCCAAATCACTTTGATTTAGATGGGGATAATGACGGTATATTTGATGTATACGAAGCTGGTAATGATGATTTAGATACAAACAATGACGGTGTTATTGATAGTAACGATACTGGTTTTGCAGATGTAGATGATAACGGTCAAGCAGATAATTCAGAAGGTACAACTCCTTCTAATACAGATTCTACGGGTAATGCAGATTTCTTAGATATAGATGCTGACGACGATGGTATTCCTGATAACGTAGAAGCACAACCTACTACAGTTTACATTGCTCCCGCGGATGCTTTTTCTTCTAATGGTGTAGATACTAACTACCCTAACGGATTAAGACCTGTAGATACAGACACAGATTTAACTCCTGATTATTTGGATGCTGATTCTGATAATGATGGTACACCAGATGTTATCGAAGCAGGTCAAGGTGCAATTACAGATCCTTTGGCTGATGCCGACGACGACGGATTAAACGATGGGTTTGATGATACACCAGGTAATGATGTAAACAATGATTTGGATACGGGTGCAATCGCAACTGATAACGAAGATGATGTTGATACTGCTGAGGTTGATTTCAGATCTATATTAGATCGCGACCAAGATGGTATTATGGATATCGTTGATATAGATGATGACAATGATGGTATCTCAGATTTAGATGAATCTAATGGTATCGATCCCAGTGCCGATGATGATAATGATGGTATCGTAAATTATTTAGATGACGATCCTGCTGATCCATTAATTGGTGATGTAAACGGAACAACTGAACTAACATTTGATTTTGATGGTGACGGTATACCAAACCATTTTGATATTGATGCTGATAATGACGGAATCTTTGATGTGTACGAAGCTGGTAATGATGTTTTAGACACGAACAACGATGGAGTTATCGATAGTAACGATACTGATTTTGAAGATAATAATAATGACGGTCAAGCAGATAGTACAGAAGGTACAACGCCACTGAATACAGATACAACAGGTAATGCAGATTTCTTGGATATCGATGCTGATGACGATGGTATTCCAGATAACGTAGAAGCACAACCAACAACAGGTTATGTGGCTCCTGCAGATACATTTAATAGAGATGGTGTAGACGCAAACTACCTGAACGGATTAAGACCTGAGGATGCGGATACAGATTTAACTCCTGATTATTTGGATGCTGATTCTGATGACGATGGTATTTCAGATATGTTAGAAGCTGGTCAAGGTATTCTTGTAGATTCTTTAGCAGATGCTGATAATGACGGATTAAATGATGCTTTTGATGATACATCAGGTAACGATGTCAATAATGATTTAGATACAGGTGCAATTGCAACTGATAACGTAGACGATGATGACACTGCTGAGGTTGATTTTAGATCTGTACTTGATTTTGATGGTGATGGTATCCCTGATACAGTAGACCTTGATGATGATAACGATGGTATCTCAGATTTAGATGAAGCCAACGGAATCGACCCAAGTGCCGATGATGATAACGACGGTGTTCCTAACCATTCCGATGATGATCCTAACGATCCTACAATCGGAGATGTAAACGGAACAACTGAACCAACATTTGATTTTGATGGTGATGGTATTCCAAACCATTTTGATACTGATGCAGATAACGACGGTATATTTGATGTATACGAAGCTGGTAATGATGCTTTAGATACGAACAATGACGGTGTTATTGATACTAACGATACTGGTTTCGCTGATACTGGTGCTAACGGTCAGGCTGACGATTCAGAAGGAACGACACCACCAAATACAGATGGTTCAGGTGAGGCTAACTTCTTGGATATAGATGCAGATGATGATGGTATTCCAGATAACGTAGAAGCACAACCTACTGATGCGTATATCGTACCAGCAGATGCTTTTGACGCAACCGGATTGGATACGAACTACCCAAGCGGATTAGCCCCAGAAGATACAGATATGGATGGTATTCCTGATTATTTAGATGACGACTCAGATGCCGATGGTGTTTCTGATGCTCTTGAAGCTGGACAAGGAACGTTGACTGATCCTTTAGCCGATGCTGATGGAGACGGACTTAATGATGCCTATGACGATACACCTGGTAATGATGTAAATAATGATTTGGATACAGGAGCAATTGCTACTGATAACGAAGATGATGCTGATTTAACTCAGGTAGATTTTAGAGATATTCTAGATTTCGATCAAGATGGTATTCCTGATACGGTAGATCTTGATGACGATAACGATGGTATTTTAGATTTAGATGAAGCAAACGGTATCGACCCAAGCGCAGATGATGATAACGATGGTGTTCCTAACCATTCCGATGATGATCCTAATAATCCTACAATCGGAGATGTAAACGGAACAACTGAACCAGCGTTCGATTTTGACGGTGACGGAATCCCTAACCACTTTGATATTGATGCCGATAATGATGGTATCGTAGATGTCGTAGAAGCAGGTAACGGAAATCTTGACACGAACAATGACGGTGTTATAGATAGCAACGATACTGGATTTGCAGATGCTGATGATAATGGTCAAGCAGATAATTCGGAAGGAACAACACCACCAAATACAGATGGTTCAGGTGAAGCTAACTTCTTGGATATAGATGCAGATGATGATGGTATTCCAGATAATGTAGAAGCGCAACCTACTGATGCTTATATAGTACCAGCAGATGCTTTTGACGCAACTGGATTGGATACAAATTATCCAAGCGGATTAGCCCCAGCAGATACAGATATGGATGGTATTCCTGATTATTTAGATGACGACTCAGATGCCGATGGTGTTTCTGATGCTCTTGAAGCTGGACAAGGAACGTTGACTGATTCTTTAGCCGATGCTGACGGAGATGGCCTAAACGATGCCTATGATGATACTCCTGGTTTAGATGTAAACAATGATTTAGATACAGGTGCCATTTCAACGGAGAACGATGATGATGCTGATTTATCTCAGGTTGATTTTAGAGATATCCTAGATTTTGATAAAGATGGTATTCCTGATACCATAGATCTTGATGATGATAACGATGGTATCTCAGATTTAGATGAGGCTAACGGAATCGACCCAAGTGCAGATGATGATAATGATGGTGTTCCTAACCATTCAGATGACGATCCTAATGATCCATTGGTTGGAGATGTAAACGGAACAACAGAACCAGCGTTTGATTTTGACGGTGATGGTATTCCAAACCACTTTGATTTAGATGGAGATAATGACGGAATTTTTGATGTGTACGAAGCGGGTAATGATGCTTTAGACACCAACAATGACGGTGTTATTGATAGTAACGATACTGGTTTTGCAGATGCAGACAATAATGGTCAAGCAGACGATTCTGAAGGAACGACTCCACCAAATACCGATGGTACAGGTGAAGCTAACTTCTTAGATATTGATGCTGATGATGATGGTATTCCAGATAACGTAGAAGCTCAACCTACCTTAGCGTATGTTGTTCCTGCCGATGCTTTTGATGAAGTAGGGTTGGATATAAACTACCCAGGTGGATTGGTTCCAGAAGATACGGACGGTGACGGAACTCCAGATTACTTAGATCTTGATTCTGAAGATGATGGTGTTCTAGATATTGATGAAACAGATGAAGGTACTTTTACTGGTGTTGATTCCGATAATGATGGACTGGATGATGGCTTTGATAAGACACCAGGTCTAGATGTAAACAATGATTTGGATACAGGAGCCGATGGTACGGATAATGATGACGATGATACTACACCTGAAGTAAACTTTAGAGAAATAGGTGATAGTGATGGCGATGGTGTTCTTGATACACAAGAAGAAGCAGACGGGACAGATAAGTATGACCCTTGTGATTACGTAATAGAGAATGTTACTTTGGCTTTCTCAGGTGATTACTTAGTTGCTGATTGTGATGGCGATGGTGTTCTTAACGGGCAAGAGATTGAAGATGATACCAATCCAGAAGATCCTTGTGATTTCGATGAAGGTAGTATTACTGTTGAACAAGGTGGTGATTACTTAATCTCTGATTGTGACGGAGATGGATTGACCACTTCTCAAGAATTAGCGATAGGTACGGATCCAGATGTTGCGGATACCGATGGTGATACTATCGTGGATGGTCAAGAGATCGAAGACGGTACGGATCCATTGAATCCATGTGATTCATTGAACGGGGTACCTACACTTGAAGCTGGTTGTGATCCAGAATTGGTTGACACAGGTATTTCTGTAATCAATGAGATTATCACTCCTGATAATGATGGTACCAATGATGAGTTCTTAATAGATAATATCGAGTCTTTCCCGAACAACACGGTTCAGATCTATAACCGATGGGGTATCATAGTATACGAAATGAACGGTTACGATAATGTTACGAACACCTTTAAAGGCGTTTCTAACGGAAGAGTAACAATTCAAACAGATGCTAAACTACCAGTCGGTGTATATTTCTATGTGATCAAGTACGATAATGACGGGAACAGCCTTAACAAGTCTGGCTACCTATATATAAACAGATAAAAAATTTCCTCAAAAAAAATAATACGATGAACAAATATTTTCTATCCATATTAATTACCGTTGCGGGCCTTGTGATGGGATATTCCCAACAGGACGCCCAGTACACGCAGTACATGTACAATACGATATCGGTGAACCCTGCTTATGCGGGTTCCCGAGGGGTGTTGAGCATAGTTGCCCTGCACCGTTCGCAGTGGGTGGGGCTTGACGGCGCACCTACGACGCAGACGCTGAACTTCCATACCCCAGTATCGGACCATGTAGGTCTTGGACTATCGGTAGTGAACGACGAGATCGGTAACGGTACCAATCAAGATACATATATCGATGCGGCGTTTAGTTATACGGTGAATACCTCTGAGGAAGGCAAACTTTCCTTTGGACTAAAAGCCGGCGGACATCTGTTCAATGTGGATTTTACGAAGCTTAGGAACTATGGGGCAGAGAGCAACCTTCCGAACATCGACAACAAGTTCTCGCCGAATTTCGGTGCAGGTATCTATTACCATACGGATCGGTTCTATGCAGGGCTATCAGTACCCAACTTTTTACAGACGGATCATTTCGACAGTTCGGATACGAACAGTTCCAGTTTGATCGCACAGGAGCGTTTGAACTTCTATTTGATCACGGGTTATGTGTTCGATCTTAAGAACAACGTAAAGTTCAAGCCCGCTGCTTTGATTAAAGCAGTAAAGGGAGCACCGTTACAGGTGGACCTTAGTGCTAACTTCCTTTTCAATGACAAGTTCTCTTTAGGAGCGGCGTATAGATGGGATGCGGCATTGAGCGCACTGTTCGGTTTTCAGCTGAACGACCAGTTCATGTTAGGGCTTGCCTATGATAAGGAAACGACGGATTTGGGAGCTACCAGGTTCAATGACGGATCTTTCGAGATCATGCTGAGATATGAATTTCTGAACAAGTACAAACGAGTGATCACCCCAAGATTCTTTTAAAAAAACGACATGAAAAAAATAGGATATATTTTTTGTGGCTTGGCGCTAATGGCTATGATGGCAAGCGCACAGGACAAGAAGATCAAAAAAGCGGATACGAAATTCACGAACTACGCCTATGCCTCTGCGATACAATCGTACGAGGAACTGGTAAAGGACGGGTATACCGAAGAAGAAGTATATAAGAACCTTGGCAACGCGAACTACCTGAACGCGAACTACGAAGAGGCATCTAGCTGGTACGGCAAGTTGTTCGCACTTGAAGGAGCGGATATCGACCCAGAGTATATGTACCGTTATGCACAGACACTCAAGTCATTGGAGAACTATAAAGAATCCGACGTATGGATGAACAAGTTCAAGATAGCAAGAACGAACGACCAACGCGCGTTGGTATTCGATGAGAACCAGGACTACCTAGAACAGATCGAAGCGCGTTCGGGAAGGTACGAACTCAAGAATATCGGGCTGAACTCAAAGGTGTCGGATTTTGCACCATCTTTCTATGAAGACGGACTGGTCTTTTCAACGGCAAGGGACAGCGGACTGTTATCGAAGAACATCCATAGATGGAACAACGGCTCTTTTTTAAATTTATATAAAGCTGCACAGGACGACCAAGGCAATTTTACGGGAGTGGACAAGCTAAGCAAAAGATTGAATAAAAAGACCCATGAATCGTCAACGGCATTTACCAAGGACGGGAAGACCATGTACTTTACAAGGAACAACTCCGACGACGGAAAGTTTGAAAGGGACGAAGACGGTGTAAGCCGATTGAAGATTTACAGGGCGACCAAAGAAAACGGCGAATGGAACAACATAGAAGAACTTCCTTTTAACGGGGACAGCTATTCGGTAGCACACCCAACGTTGAACAGCGATGAAACGAAACTATACTTTGCCTCGGACATGCCAGGAACAAAAGGAGAATCGGATATCTATGTAACGGACATCAACAAGGACGGTACTTTTAATACACCGAAGAACCTAGGGGAAAGAATCAATACGGAATCAAGGGAGACGTTTCCTTATGTTACGGAATCTGACAAATTATATTTCTCTTCGGACGGACACCCGGGACTTGGAGGACTTGACGTTTTCGCGACGGACTTAAGGAACGAGAACGGGGAGATCTACAATGTAGGACGACCTTTGAACGGAGAAGAAGACGACTTCTCGTACATTATAAACGAAGAGACTAAGAAAGGCTTTTTCGCATCGAACCGAAAAGGAGGACTGGGGAACGACGATATATATAGTTTTGTAGAAATGACCCCTCTAGATTTCACCTGTCATACGGCTATAACAGGAATCGTGAAGGACAAGGAAACGAACGAGTTATTAACGGATGCATCTGTAAAGGTATACGACAAGGATAACAAAGAAGTATCGATCTCGCGAACGGATGCCAACGGGGCGTTTGTGATGGAAGGCAAATGTACGGACGGTGACTACAAAGTGGTAGCTACCAAGACTGATTATGAAGAAGGCAATAAGACCTTTATGACGGTAAAGGCGAAGGACGCGATCGGAATAGAGATCGTACTTGCACAGGTGGACAAGTCCGTCCCAGTAGGCACGGATCTAGCTAAATATCTGAACATAGAACCGATTTACTTCGATTTCGATAAGTACTTCATAAGTGAAGATGCAAGGATGAGTATCGGCAAAGTATTGGCATATTTGAACGAGTTTCCAAAAGTAAAGGTACAGGTACGTTCCCATACCGATTCACGTGCGAACGATGCGTACAACATCACATTATCGGCGAACAGGGCAAAGGCGACCGCAGAATACCTTATAGAGGCAGGTATCGCAAGCGAGCGTATCTCCAATGAAGGATACGGAGAAACAGAGCTTACTAATGGCTGTAGCAATGATGTACCTTGTAGCAAGGAGAACCATCAGCTGAACAGACGATCGGAATTCATTGTGGTGAAATAGAATCAAACAATTCAAGAGTAAAAACAAAAAAAGGGAAGGAGCAATGCTCCTTCCCTTTTTTTGTAGATATATCAGTTCTGTGTGAACTATAGACCTAATTGAATTTAAAATATTACAGATTAATATTTCTTTTAACTAAGCTAGAAAAACAGGTTGCCAACAAGAATTCTGATAAAACAAAAAAACCTCCAAATAATGAATATTTGAAGGTTTAAAAGTGACCGGGCTGGGGCTCGAACCCAGGACCCTCTCCTTAAAAGGGAGATGCTCTACCAACTGAGCTACCAGGTCAAAAAATCTTAAGAACGTCAACGTTAATTACTTATAAAATAAGCTTGAACGTTTAAATAAAAAAGCCTCTTTTTGGTGAAGAGGCTACTATTTATTGGTGACCGGGCTGGGGCTCGAACCCAGGACCCTCTCCTTAAAAGGGAGATGCTCTACCAACTGAGCTACCAGGTCAAAAGCAAATTCGGAAAATAATTCCCTCAATGCGGGTGCAAATATAAGTCGATTACTTTATTTAACAAACCCTTTTCAAGATAAATTTATTTTTTTTTGAAAAACGTATTAATTAGTTCAATTTTGTGCAAATGAAAAATGTGAAAATAGTATTGGTTGGGTATATGGGGAGTGGAAAGTCAACTGTAGGAAGAATAGTTGCTAACCATTTGAATATTAATTTTTTAGATTTAGATGATTATATCGAGGAGAGTGAGAATATGTCTATAGCTTCTATTTTTGATACAAAGGGTGAGATATATTTTAGAAAAAAAGAAATTGAATATTTAAATAAAATATTTTCCACTGATGACAGTTTTGTCCTTTCTCTTGGCGGTGGTACTCCTTGTTTTGGTGAAAATATGAAGTTGGTAAATGATAAAACATTGAATTCTTTTTACTTAAATGTGGGTATAAACGAACTTGTAAATCGTTTGTTAAAAGAAAAAAGTCATCGCCCTATGATCTCTCATCTACAAGATGAAGAACTGACCGAGTTTATAGGTAAACATTTATTTGAAAGAAGTTTCTTTTACAATCAAGCGCATCAAAAGATAAAAAGTAATAATAGTACTCCTGCCGAGATTGCAGAAATTATAGTAAATAAACTAGCTTAAATACACCCTATCATTTTTAGTTTGAAAATGAACGTTTACATGCTCTTGCAATGAGGTGGATAAAGAAATTCCCTTGTAGTCTGCTTTTACCGGGTACTTCTTATGATTTCTATTCACTAATACAGCTGTTTTAAGCTGCTTTAAAGGAGTTTTTAGAAAATGGTGTACACCATAAATTAATGTTGTGCCAGAATTTAACACGTCATCTACTATAACTACAGATTTATTAGTGAACTCTTCATCTGGTATTGATGTGGTAACTCCACTTGATAATGGATTTTTTTTGTCCATTGATAGCTTACAAAGAACAATTTTTGCCTCTGTAATTTTTTTAAGCTTAGCTACAATTTTCTTCGCAAATTGAAGTCCGCCACCCTCGATACCTGCAATAATAATTTCCTGTTCAGAAACATTTGCTTCATAAATTTGATATGCTATTCGTTCAATTTTATGCTGAATCTGTTGGTGTGTAAGTATGGTTTGTTCCATGTGTTGTTCTTAAAAGAATAAAGATAAGTATGTTTTTAAAAGATAAGGTTAATCCTCAGCCTCTTTACTATTATTATCTGGTTCTACAGTTTTGGCATCATCATCTTTAGAAGGTGCATCTAAATAATCATCAATATCTCGTCTGTCTTTTTTTGTAGGTCTACCTATACCTTTTTTACGATAGTAATCTTTAGAATATTGTAAAAGCTCATTATGTTCAAAAGCTTCTTTTGGTGTAGTGTCCTTTCTATATATGTCAACCAATTTTGCACCTACACGACTTGGCGGTATGTCAAGAACTGTAAATTTATAATCAATTTGATTTTTACGCACTATAATTTGATCCATTGGGAATACTTCCCTTCCAGGTTTAGCAGTAAGACCATTAATTTTTGCATGCCCTTTTTTACAGGCAGTAGTGGCAATGTTTCGTGTTTTAAAATATCGTGTGCTCCACAAGAATTTATCTATGCGCATTACAGGTTGTATTTCTTTGTTAACTTCCAAACAAAAATAGGGGAAAATTGTATCTTGCGCGTTTAAAATATATTATTGATGAAATTGAAAAATGCCTATTTGCTAATAGCTGGCTTACTTATAATAAGTTCATGTAAGAAGGACGATGATTCTATTGGAGAAGTTGTGCCACCAAGGTTATTAAGTGAAGTAACTGTTGAGGACGATGCCGAAATCATAGAATTTTTAAAAACACATTTTTTTAACGAAGATGAGTTTGAAACGCCACCTGAAGGTTTCGATTTTAAAATAAGGTTTGATACTATTGCTGGTGAGAACAGTACAAAACGCTCAATTTTTGACCATCCAAATTTAATTACTCAAACAATTTCTGTTGATTCTGAGAATTTAGGAAGAGCAGATGATGGTGAGATAATTGACCAAACATTATACACTTTGGTAGTAAGGCAGGGTGGTGTTGACGGTAAACCAACAATTGGAGATTTCGCTATACTTAGATATGAAGGTTTGTTATTAGACGGTACTCTTTTTGACGCATCTACAAATCAGCCAATACGTTTTAACTTATCTTCTGTAGTAAGAGGTTTTGGTAATGGAATGAAAAATTTTCAAACCGGAACCGGCCCTTTTGAAAATGGAGATGGAACTGTAAGTTATGAAGATTATGGTATTGGAGCTATTTTCATGCCTGCAGCTTTAGCGTATTTTGATTCGTCACCAAATTCAAGTGTACCTTCGTATTCTCCGTTAATTTTTAAAGTTGATGCCATGACCTATGAGCCAGATTCAGATTTTGATGGCGATGGTATTCCATCAATTTTAGAAGATTTAAATGGTAACGGAAATTTAAATGATGATAATACAGATGATGAAGCTGAAGGTTTTTCTGTGTATTTAGCTAACTTTAATGATACAGATGATGATAATGATGGTATTTTAACCATTGATGAAATAGAGTTAGATGCAGATGGTAATTTTGTAGGATTCTTAGATACAGACGGTGACGGTACTCCTGATCATCTTGATAATGATTTATAGTCATTAATTGTAATACATAAAAAAACCTCTTAAGATTTTTTAAGAGGTTTTTTATTTCTTGTTAGTTTGCGTTTATAGCGCCAAAGACAAACTCAATATCAATTGATCTGGTCTTGTATCGATTCTACTAGGACCTAGAGTTGTAACGTTGGTGTTAATGAAGGATATTTCATTTTCGCTAAATCCTCTTTCATACCGTAAGTCAATACCTAATTTACCAAAGCTAACTCCGGCACCAATATTCATCCCAACGGAAAAATCATTCTCTACATCATTTATAGTTACACCATCAAACTTGGTATCTAAGATATATTGAAAACTTGGTCCGGCAAATACATGTAAAGGACCAATTAAATTAATACCTAAAAGAATAGGTGCATCTAATTTACTCATGTCAAAATCAGATCCGTCATAATCAGACTTTGTTTTAGTATACATCAATTCAGGTCTTACATAAACTTTAGAAGCTCCAAATTTTCCGAATACACCCACATGGTAACCCACATTTCTATCAGGGTTTCTTGCAGCATCACCGGCAGATTCAAAATAATCTCCGTTTGCGTTATAGTTTAATCCTCCTTTAATTCCGAATCCCGAATCGCTCTGCGCTACCCCATAAAACCCAGAGAGTGCCATAAAGGCAACTAAAATTGTTTTTTTCATATTCATTGTTGTTTAGGTGGAACATGTAGCAAATACGATACCAAATGCTCCATTTCTCGTTATACCATCAGAACGGAGGTAAAATACCTTTATTGTTTATCATTGTTTTTGGATCAATCTCAATTTTATTAAGTTACAATTTTGAACATCTCGCTTTAGCTGTTTCACTAACATCTTTGCTTTTTATTAAGTTTTTCCCAAACTCAGTTCATTATATTTGCAGCTAGATTTAGAAACTTTGAAATTTACACTACACAATACCGATATTCAATCAAAAGCTAGGGCAGGAACTATTGTAACTGATCATGGTACTATTGAAACTCCAATTTTTATGCCCGTTGGCACGGTTGCTTCCGTAAAAGGGGTGCATCAAAAAGAATTAAGAGAAGAAGTAAATCCTGATATTATTCTTGGGAATACTTATCATTTATTCCTTCGTCCAAAAACTGAAATTTTAAAAAAGGCTGGCGGACTTCATAAATTTATGGGATGGGATAGAAACATACTTACTGATAGTGGTGGGTACCAAGTATATTCTCTTTCAGCAAATAGAAAGATAAAGGAAGAAGGCGTAAAGTTTAAATCGCATATAGATGGATCAATGCATTTGTTTACGCCTGAGAATGTAATGGAAATTCAACGTGTCATAGGAGCTGATATCATTATGGCTTTTGATGAATGCACACCTTACCCTTGTGATTATAATTATGCAAAGCGATCTATGCACATGACACATAGGTGGTTAGATAGGTGTATTAATCATTTAGAAAAAACACCTTTTGAATATGACTATGAGCAAACGTTTTTTCCGATAGTACAGGGTTCTACTTATAAAGATTTAAGAAGACAATCTGCTGAATATATTGCAAATGCGGGTGCAGAAGGTAATGCAATTGGCGGACTTTCTGTAGGAGAACCAGCAGAAGAAATGTATGGCATGACCGAAGTGGTTTGTGAAATTCTACCAGAAGATAAGCCAAGGTATTTAATGGGAGTAGGAACTCCAATTAATATTTTAGAGAATATAGCACTAGGTATAGACATGTTCGATTGTGTGATGCCGACAAGAAACGCTAGAAACGGAATGTTGTTTACGGCGCATGGTACCATAAATATTAAAAATAAGAAATGGGAAGATGATTTTTCTCCTTTAGATGAAATGGGAACTACTTTTGTAGACCGTGAGTATTCTAAGGCTTATTTAAGACATTTGTTCGCAGCCAATGAATATTTAGGTAAACAAATAGCAACAATTCATAACTTAGGCTTTTATATGTGGTTAGTGCGTGAAGCTCGTAAACATATCATCGCAGGAGATTTTAGAGCATGGAAAGATATTATGGTAAAACAAATGGATAAAAGGCTATAATGCTATCAATAATAGATAAATACATTCTTAAACGGTATTTGGCGACGTTTTCGTTGATGCTCCTGTTGTTCATTCCCATAGGTATTATGGTGAATTTGGCAGAGCAGATCGGTAAAATGATCGATAATGAAGCACCGTTGAATGAAATTGTAATGTATTATGTGAATTTCACTATTTACATTGGTAATCTATTATTTCCAATATTCTTATTCCTCTCCGTTATATTTTTTACATCTAAGTTGGCGAACAATACTGAAATTGTAGCCATTTTAAGCTCTGGGGTTTCGTATGGTCGTTTCTTGAGACCATACATAATTGGAGCATCCATGATCGCTGTTTTAATGTTTTTTATGACCATGTTCATTGTGCCCAATGCAAGTGTTGGCTTTAATGAATTTAAATACAAATACCTTAAAAAAGGGAAACAGGATAGGGTTACTAACAATATATTCAATCAACTAAATGAATCTGATTTTATTTACGTAAGTAGTTTTGATCCCGCAAGACAGCTAGGGCACAACTTTACTTTTGAGCGTTTTAATGAAAATAATGAACTTGATTTTAAAATTTCTGCAGCAAATATTCGCTGGGTAGAGAAAGATTCTAATTATAGACTTACATCTTATAAAAAAAGAACCGTTTTAGGGGACACAGCTTTTATAGAAAGTAAACGAAGATTAGATACTATCTTTGCGTTTGATATTGGAGATTTAACTCCGGTATCTTACGTAGCAGAGACAAAAAATTTATTTGAGCTGGATTCGTTTATTAAAGATCAAAAACGAAAGGGAGCATCTAACATAAACACTTATATTTTAGTAAAATACAAGCGTTGGGCATTACCACTAACTGCATTTATTTTAACTCTTATTGCAGTATCGGTTTCCTCTGTTAAAAGGCGCGGTGGTATGGGAGCTAATTTGGCATTCGGTATATTGATTGCATTTATATTTATATTTTTTGATAAGGTATTTGGAGTACTAGCGGAGCAATCTGGCTTTTCGCCTTTACTTGCTGTAATTATACCTAATGTTGTTTTTGGATGTTTAGCATTTTATCTACTTCAAAATGCAAAAAGATAAAAATCTAAACCTATTACATTTACATTTTATAGTCTTTATTTGGGGCTTTACAGCCATTTTAGGAAAGCTTATTACTATAGATTCATTACCCTTGGTTTGGATAAGAATGGGTTTGGCTACGCTCTTTATTGCAGTTTACATTTTAATTGCCAAGTTTAGTTTAAAGGTTTCCAAACAAACACTTTGGTGGTTGGTAGGTGGTGGTATTGTTGTTGCCTTGCACTGGGTAACCTTCTTTTTGGCGATAAAAGTTTCTACGGTCTCTGTAGCACTGGCAATGATGTCTACAGGAGCGTTTTTTACAGCCTTAATGGAACCGTTTTGGTACAAGCGTAAAATTATAGGTTACGAAATTTTCTTTGGCTTAATGGTAGTCGTGGGGCTCTATTTAATTTTTAAAGTAGAGACAGAATATGTGTATGGCATGACCATAGCATTGATATCAGCCTTTTTAGCAGCTGTTTTTTCCCTTATAAATGGCAAGTTGGTGCAAAATCATAAACCGTCTGTAATTTCCTTTTATGAACTAGGGGTAGGTGTTGTTTTCTTATCTATAATTTTAATAATTAAAGGAGACTGGAACATGTCACTAGTGACATTACCTAGTATGGATTGGGTGTATATGTTGATATTGGCACTTATCTGTACTGCTTATGCATTTATAGCATCGGTAAAGATTATGCGTGTTTTAACACCATATACGGTTATGTTGACTACAAATCTAGAACCAGTATACGGTATTTTATTGGCTTGGCTCATATTTGGCTCTGACGAGGAAATGAAACCAATGTTTTATGTTGGAGCCCTAATCATACTCAGTACGGTCATTGCCAACGGTATTTTGAAACAAAGAGCGAATATTAAAAAAAGGGTACCCAAGATTTAGGTATTAAAGTTTTATCTTTGAGCCGCAACTAAAGAAACTTTATTGAAATATGGAATATTTGGATTTTGAACTTCCTATTAAAGAACTGGAAGAGCAATTGGACAAGTGCATGGTAATTGGGGAGGAAAGTGATGTTGATGTTACTGAAACATGCAAACAGATTGAGAAGAAACTTGCCGATACTAGGAAAGAGATTTATAAAAACTTAACTGCATGGCAACGCGTACAATTATCTAGGCATCCAAATAGACCTTATACATTAGATTATATAAAAGCTATTTGTGGTGAGACGTTCTTGGAACTTCATGGTGATCGTACCGTGAAAGATGATAAGGCCATGATCGGTGGTTTAGGTAAAATTGGTGATCAGAGCTATATGTTCATTGGTCAACAAAAAGGCTATAATACTAAAACTCGACAGTATAGAAATTTTGGTATGGCAAACCCAGAAGGGTATAGAAAAGCCTTGCGCTTAATGAAATCTGCCGAAAAATTTCAAGTCCCTGTCGTTTGTTTAATTGATACACCGGGTGCTTACCCAGGTATAGAAGCAGAGGAAAGAGGACAAGGAGAAGCAATCGCTAGAAACATTCTTGAAATGACACGCCTTAAAGTGCCTATAATTGTTGTGATTATTGGTGAAGGAGCGTCTGGTGGTGCATTAGGTATAGGTGTAGGTGATAAAGTACTAATGCTTGAGAATACTTGGTATTCTGTTATTTCACCAGAATCTTGTTCTTCTATTTTATGGAGAAGTTGGGAGTATAAGGAAAAAGCTGCTGAAGCTTTGAAACTTACGGCTACCGATATGAAGAAATTGAAATTAATCGATGAAATCATAAGAGAACCTGCTGGTGGTGCTCACTCCAACAGAGAAAAGACTTTTGATACTGTAAAAAATAAAATTTCTTCTCATTTTGAGAACTTGCAAAAGTTATCACCAAAAGAATTAGTAAATCAGCGCATGGATAAATATGCCCAAATGGGTGTTTTTAACGGATAATCTGCATTTTAGGCTTCTTTAAAATATACCGAGGATTTTATTCCTCGGTTTTTTTATGTTATTAACAGAAAATCGTAACTTATTAACAATCAATTGTTAGTCAACTGTGAACATCGTAAACGATGCTTTTAACATTAACTAAGGGTTAATTGTATACTTTCGCACTATGGAGAACACGAAACCTTTTGTCGCTCGAAAGATTGACAAATCTACTATTATAAACCTTGAGAGAGGTAAAATTCCACCACAAGCCGTTGATTTAGAGGAGGTTGTATTAGGTGCGATGATGATAGATAAAAAAGGTGTAGATGAAGTAATCGATATTTTACACCCAGATGTTTTCTATAAAGATGCCCATAGATTTATCTATGAAGCCATCTTTGTACTTTTCGAAGAATCTCAACCGGTCGATTTATTAACCGTTTCGTCACAACTTAAGAAAGTTGGCAAATTAGAGGTAAGTGGAGGTGATTTTTATTTGATAAAATTAACTCAAAAAGTAGCTTCTTCAGCGCATATTGAGTTTCATGCACGTATCATACTTCAAAAGTATATTCAGCGAAGTTTAATTAAAATTTCGGGTGAAATTATTGAAGAGGCATATGATGAAGCAACTGATGTTTTTGATTTATTGGATGCTGCGGAAGCAAAATTATATGATGTTACCCAAGGTAACTTAAAGCGTTCTGCAGAGACTGCTCAAGATTTGGTTATACAAGCTAAAAAACGAATTGAAGAGATTGCAGGTAAAGAGGGGATGAGTGGTATTGCTTCTGGATTTGATAAGCTAGATAAGCTTACATCTGGGTGGCAGCCAAGTGATTTAATAATCGTTGCGGCACGTCCTGGTATGGGTAAAACGGCTTTGACCTTATCTATGGCTAGAAATATGGCCGTAAATACAAATACACCTGTGGCATTCTTTTCACTAGAGATGTCTTCAGTACAGTTGATTACCAGATTGATTTCTTCCGAAACAGGTTTGTCTTCAGAGAAATTAAGAACTGGTAAGCTTGAAAAACACGAATGGGAGCAATTGAACGTTAAGGTGAAGGCTTTGGAGAAAGCCCCATTGTTTATTGATGATACTCCGTCACTTTCTATTTTCGATTTACGTGCAAAGGCAAGAAGACTTGCATCTCAGCATGGTATCAAGATGATAATGATTGATTATTTGCAGTTGATGACAGCTGGTGGTAGTCAAAAAGGAGGAAACAGGGAACAAGAAATTTCTACGATTTCTAGAAACTTAAAGGCATTAGCAAAAGAATTAAGTGTGCCAGTAATTGCGTTATCACAGTTGTCGCGTGCAGTTGAAACACGTGGTGGTAGTAAGAGACCTATTCTATCGGATTTGAGGGAATCTGGAGCAATTGAGCAAGATGCCGATATTGTTTCTTTTATTTATAGACCTGAATATTATAAGATAGAAGAATGGGATGATGAAGAACGTACACCAACTCAAGGTCAAGCAGAATTTATCGTTGCGAAACACAGAAACGGTGGTCTAGAGAATATTAGATTGAAGTTTATTGGTAATCAAGGTAAGTTTGATAACCTTGACGATTTTGATTCTCCGTTCGAATTTCAATCTAAAATGAATGCAAACGAAGAGAACCCTTTTGCAACCAAAAACTTACCAAGTGCAGATGATGCTTTTGGTAGTAGTATGAATAATAGTCCAGATTTAGATGAGGATAACGATGTTCCATTTTAAATTGTAGAATAAATTTATAATTAAAAAGTCTCCAGTAGTGGAGACTTTTTGCGTTTGTAACAATTCGATTTTGTGGAATATCACTTTACAACAGCTTTAACGATAACCAAATTTGTGACCAAAGTTTTTACTTTATCTTTGAATTAATGTCTTGAATATAATATATGTCAAAAATTGTATCGTCAGTTTTCTTTCTTCTTTTATCAGTCCAGCTATTTGCGTCATCGATATTGATTCCGATGGATTCCGATACTCAAAAAAACCATTTAAAAGCTTACGGAATTACCTATTGGGTTTTGGCAAAACAGCAAAAAGTACAGTGGTTATTGAACTATCGTGGAGGGTCATTTTTACTTCCGGATGGAGAAAGTATTAGAAAAGAATGTCAAATAAGAGGAGTTAGCTTTGAAATATTATCAGATGCACAGGCGAACGGAATCTTAGATGAAATTAGTAGTCCTTCAAAGAATCAAGATGCTGTAATACTAGAGAAAGCACCGAGAATAGCCGTTTATTCTCCAAAAGACAAACAACCATGGGATGATGCGGTAACTATGGCATTGACCTATGCAGAAATTCCGTATACCACTATATATGACGAAGAAGTATTAGGAGATAAATTAGCTTTATATGATTGGTTACACTTACATCATGAAGATTTTACAGGACAATATGGTAAATTCTATGGTGCTTACAGAGCAACACCTTGGTATATTGAAGGAAAGAAGAATGCAGAGAAACTAGCAAATAAATTAGGGTATGATAAAGTATCTGAAGAAAAGAGAGCGGTTGCATTAAAAATTAGAAATTATGTTATCGGTGGCGGATTCATGTTTGCTATGTGTTCTGCAACAGATAGTTTTGATATCGCTTTAGCCGCAGACGGAATTGATATTGTAGAGCCAATGTTTGATGGTGATGCTTCTGATCCTAATTATCAGGCGAGTTTAGAGTATAATAAAACTTTTGCTTTTACAGATTTTATATTAGAAAGAAGTCCTTTGAAATATGAGTTTTCATCAATTGATATGACTAATAAACGAGGGAACGTGCCAAAAGAATCCGATTACTTTTCTTTGATGGATTTTTCGGCAAAATGGGATCCTGTTCCTACTATGTTATGTCAAAATCATACATCTTTAGTTAAAGGTTTTATGGGGCAAACAACTGCATTTACTCGTAACCAAATTAAACCAACTGTTTTAGTGTTAGGTGAAAACAAGTTAAACGAAGAGGCTAGATATATTCACGGAATTAAAGGCAAAGGATTTTTTACATTTTATGGAGGTCATGACCCTGAAGATTATCAACATAGGGTAGGAGACCCAAAAACAGAGTTAGAGCTACATCCTACTTCGCCGGGATATCGTTTAATTTTAAATAATGTGTTGTTTCCGGCTGCAAAAAAGAAAAAACAGAAGACTTAATAGCAACTTTAAAGTTGATGTAAGCAAAAACCGTTGTCAAAACTTAAATTTTGACAACGGTTTTTTAATAAGTGATATTTATTTTCGAAATGAATTCGAAATAAATACTGGTCTAGAATACTCCTATAAAGTGACTACCAGCAACATTTACTAATTTTGCACCTTTTGTGACTTCACCAGTTTCTGTTTCAACAACATATATATTTCCGTTTTCTCCTACAGCACCTTGAGTAACATAAATTTCTGTTCCGTCAACTACAAAACCTTGGTATTGGAATAGATAGAAATCTGGATCGTAAGGAATAGCGTCAATTTTAACCGCTGTTTTAGCATTTAAATCTACCATTGCAAAAAATCCTTGAGCACCTGCAACACCTTCTGCAGAACCATCATGACGGTAAGCTAATACAGCTTTGCCATTTGCTGCTGGTCTCCATGCAAGAATATAAGCACCCTCAATTCCTAAAGCATCATCTAGATTAAAGTCGTAAGTATCGTCATATTCATTATCTGCACCTATCTTTAAGATATAAGAACCTTCTGGGTCACTTTGGTTAGCTTGATAAACACTACCGTTGTATTCGAAAGAATTAATACTACGGTATCCGTTTGTGTTGCCATGACCTAATGTAGAAGTTATAACAGATGGATTAAGTAGGGAAGGGTAATCCAAAATGATAGTTTTAGAACCTAAAATCTCATAATCACTAGCGCTTTCTGCAGTTGCAGGATCAACTTTACTTAAACGAGCTCCAATATATAATTTGTCTCCCGCTTGATTTAAAGTAGGCATATCAATTCTAGAGATATAATATCCGTTTGCTTCCTCTTCAGCACTTAATGCAACACTATGTTCTTGAAATTCTTTTATTGAAGAATTTACCAAATCTAAAGTCACAACACCAATTGTTGCTTCTGTACGAGTGTAAGTGTCATTTTCATCAAATTCATTTTCTGTATTTACATAAACAGCAGCGCCCGTTTGGTCTCCATCAAACAATTTTATCCATCTTGGAGCAGTACCTACATAAGGTGCGATACTTACCTCTGAACCAGACGGTGTGAAAATTTGTCCGCCTTCTACGGTATATTTCGTGTAATTACCACCAGTATCTCCTGCGTAGCTAATATTAAAAATAGTATTTCCATCTTCAGAAGATTGCAATCTTGCCGTTCTGTTAGAAGGTGCAATAAAACCGTTTTCAAAAGGCGCTATAGATACTGTTGGGTCTTTTGCATCATCGCTAGTTACAGAATAAATTAAGGTTCCTCCGTTACCATCACCAGGGTTATCACCCATTTTAGCAGCAGCTACAGTTATCCATCTCGGTTCTTCTGAATCTTCTGTTTCTGGTTCTTCAGTATCTGGTTCTGGTGTTACGACTGTATCATCTTCACTGCTACAAGCGGTCATTAGACCAGCTGTTAGTATAATTGCGGCAAAGGTTTTAATGTTTAGAAAAGTACGTTTCATTTTAGGTGTTATTTAAAAGATTAAAATTTATTTATTGCGTAATTTAATTTTAGATAAAAAGCTCGACCTGGTTTTTGTACAGATAGATTATCGTAGACAGGTTTATCGAATATATTTTTGATGTCAAAACTCATTACAAACTTTTTTTTAGGGAAAGTGTAACTAAGTCCGATATCTTGTGATAGTTGTTGTGGAACTTCAAAAAACTCATTTCCAACAGTATTTGTTCCTTGTGAGGTTAAGAATGAAAATTCATCAGTGAAATAAGCATTGTAGAAAAGATTCAATTGAGATTTTTTTAGAACTACATCTTTAAAGAAATATCGTAAGCCAGCATTCATGGTAAAGAATGGGGTGTTAGGAACATCTATTTCAATTCCTTGATTTATAATTTTTAAATCGAACCGAGAGATATTAAAGTTGAGTCCAAAATTGTTATTGTAAGAGTAGTTTAATTGTGCATCGAAACCCTTAGATGTACCACTACCTTGATTTACGTAAACAATTAATTCGTCATCAACGTTCAAAGACGTTTCAATCGGTAGACCAATTCTATCTTTAATATTTCTGGTAAATACGTTTGTGGAAACTGTAAAGTCGTGTTTTTTGATATTAAAAGATCCAAATCGGAACCCTAGGTTGTAGTTGTCGCTACTTTCTGGGTCAATACTTGAATTAGCAACTACGTTATCTCCATCATCTCCAAAAACCTCTGTTTCATTAGGTAGACGTATAGCTTTTTCTGCAGATGCTAAAAGTGTTATGTTTGGTGTAATTTCATAAGAAGTCGCAAAACCATACCCGTCATATTTCTTATTACTACTAACAACTTCATTAACAATAGCATCGTTTCCGTTGGAATCAGTTTCTATAGCAGGATCAACACTTACAGTCTTTTGCTGATAATGTTTGCCAAAAAGACTCGCTTTTAATTTTTCATCAAAAGCGGTTAATTCATAGGATAAAGAATAGATGTTTTTATGTAAATCTCGTGTGCCAAGAAAGGTGTTTTCCAATACAGATCTTAGAGCATCGCTGTCTTCTCTGTCAATTCCACTATATACATGATTTATAGATAATTTGTGGTTGTGGTTGTGGTTAATGGCATATGAAACTCCAGTTCTAATTGATGCTACATTTCTTTTAATTTTTGCTAGGGTAGGACCACCTTCTTGTTGAGAACGCCATGTGTATTGATATTCATTTCCTCTAAAATCAATAGCTCGTTCTCCGTTCCAACTATAGGCCCAAGAAACAGTATCATTAACTACACGGTTTCTTTTTCCGAACAAACCGTTAATGGAAAAATCAAGTCCTTTGGTGAATAGGTCTTTCTTTTGATAACTTATACTTCCTAATAGTGCATCAGACTCTAGAAATCTATCCTTGTATGGTGTTATCGTCATAAAGGCTCCATGTTGAACCTCTTTATAATCATCAGAACCAGTAACGCCAATGAAAAATTGATCTGCCCATTTTACATCGGTAAAACCAATTTCGGCCCTTCCTCCGGTAGATCTGTATGCATCGTTAAATCTTCTTGCTGTTATGGGGGTTTGTACTCCTCCTAAACCTGTTACAACTACACTTCTACCTGATACTTTATAGTCATTGTCCGAATAGTTATGAAAAAGAGATGCTTTAACGGTAAATCCTGATTTTTCAAAACGATATAATCCATTTACATTAGTTTGTAAAGTGTTAAATGATCCGTAAGAAACCGATGCATTGAAATTTGTTTTTGCATCATTATGCAATACGATGTTTATCGCACCGCCTAAAGCATCATCTGCTAAATGCACTGGTACCACCCCTTTGTAAACTTCAATATTCTTAATCATTGAAGGTGGAATGCTGTTTAGGTTAAATGAATTTCCATAAGTAGAAATAGGGATTCCGTCGATAAATATGCGAACCGAGTTTCCTGATAATCCATTTAAACTATAAGTGACTTCAGAACCAAGTCCTCCATTTTGGCGAATTTTGACACCTACTGTAGTGTTTAATAATTCATTGGTTTGAATGTTTCTTAGGCTAGCTTCTTCCGTATTTATTGCATTTACCGCAAAACCCTTGGTTTCAATTTGGGTTTCTTTTGTTTTACCTTTTACTGTTACTTCATCTAAATTTTCTGTGGATTCCTGTAGGGTGAAATTTATCTCCTTTACGCTAGTATTTTCTTTAAACTCAAAAGTCTTTGAACGTGTAGTATAACCAACAAATGATACGATAACATTATGCTTTCCTTTGAGTATTTTGTTAATAGTGAAATACCCATTGTCATCAGTAAGGACACCAAGTTTTGAACTTTCTATAAGAACACTAGCAAAAGGTAATGGCTCGCCCGATGTGTCTTTTACTATACCTGAAATTGAACAGAAAATATCTTGCCCTTGAACAGATATAAATAACAATAAAAGAATTGACGTTAATAAGTTTTTCATCTGGATTTAAAAAAGCTACTAATCTTTATTAAGATTTAGTCTAAATAAATTAGTTTTGCAAATCTAACGCAGGATTGAAAAGGGAAGTGCCGAGAAAGGAATTTAAACATACGCGAAAGGAAGTAATGTTTTGCGATAGAAAAAGTATATGAATATAGAGTTGCTACGTAAAGATATTAGGGTGAAAGAGTTGTTTAGAAATAGCTACATTAATAACTCTGTGCAGTTCAACGAAGTAGAGGTAACAACTAAGGATAATACTTCTTTTATAAGAGGAGCCAACTTTTCTAATGCAAAATTAATTCAACAATTTGATTCTGAGATTTGTGTTACCAGTGATAAACATTTAATTAAATTTCATTTTTCTTTAGAGGGAGCATACAATTACCAGCCATTAAGGCACATAAAATATTTGGTTCAAATTCCCGAGAATCACTGTAATATGTTTTACTATCCAACAACTGAGGGTAGGGATATTTTCTTTAAGAGTAACGCTAAGTTGTTTGAGATTTATGTTAAGCCTAGTTTGTTGCAAAATCTTTTAGGGACTGAATTTGAAAATTCCTTTAAGAAATTAAAAGAGGCTATTGTCCATTCTAATTCATTTGTATTGTGGGACAAAAGTAAATTTATACCCCCTAACATTCGAAGTAAGATTAATGAGATCATACAGTGTCCATATAAAGGCGAGATTAGAAAAACATATTTAGAAAGTAAGCTTACGGTACTATTAATAGATTTTCTCCTGGGAAGACAGACTTCTAAACTCTCCAAGAACAATATAAAATTGCTGAATTCAGACTATCTGGCGTTGGTGAAAGTAGAGGCTTACATAAGAAAGAACTTGAAGGAACCATTAAAAATCTTGGATTTGGCAGATATAGCAGGATTTAATACCACAAAGTTAAAAAGAGATTTTAAAAAGGTATATGGAGTTCCTGTATTCAAGTATATAACTGCTTTGAGAATGGAGGCTGCCAAAACTTTAATTACGCAAGATGGAGCAACTATTGCATTTGCAGCATATGAAGTTGGTTATGCCAATCCACAACATTTTACGACTGCATTCAAAAGAACTATGGGGTATGTACCAAGCGAGTTAAAACCTGCAGTTCAATAATTCGTTTGCCATGTAAGGTTACCTTAGAGTTTACAATTGGTATTGAACTGAAATCTTATTTAATTAACATTTTAAGTATATGTTCAACACCATTATCATCATTACTCAGCGTTTCGTACTTGGCAATTTTCTTTACATTAGGATGTGCATTTTTCATAGCAAAGCCAAAATCTGACAAAGCAAGCATCTCTAGATCATTGTTGTAGTCACCGAATACCATTATTTCATCTGAATTTAGGTTGTAGGTTTTCATTAATTTTTCTAAGGCGTACCCTTTATTGGCATTCATACTTGAAATGTCTAACCAATTTTCTCCAGAGACCTTAACCTTCATATTATCTTCAAAGTGTTTTACGAAAGGATAAATATGTTGCTCAGAACTTTCAAAATGATAAATGGCAATTTTAATGACTTCAGATTCGAAGTTAGATAGATTGTCTACTATTTCATATTCGGTATAATACTCAGCTAATTTTTCGGCAAATTCGTTAGACTTGTTAGTAAGGTATGCTTTATGTTTAGTGCATATAACTGGATGAATTCCTGGTATTTCATTAATGGTTTTCAATATATCTTCGACGTAATTTTTGTGGAGAGGAGTAGCTAAAAGCTCAGTTTGCTGTTTCATTGCAAAGCCACCGTTTTCAGCAATAACTATGATATCATCTTTAATAGTATATAATTTATCAATTATGCTATTATACTGTCTTCCACTTGCGGCTACAAAGATGATACCTTGAGATTTTAAACCTTCAAAGAGTTCAAAGAAATGGTCACTAACTTGATGTTTTGAGTTTAGAAGAGTCCCATCCATATCAGAAACAACCATTTTTATCTTTGATAAATCCATATACATTCAATTTTGCTGTAAAGATATTTGAATGCGGGTTAACAAGGGGGGTAAAGCTTAAAGTTTTACCTTTATTTAATAAATCATATAAGATGAAGTTGTTTCAAAAAGAGATAGTTCTGCCTGCATATTTAAGAGGGTTTCACATTATTACAGAACATATAGTTTCAAAAGTACCAGAGATAAAAGAAATGAATAATGGTTTTCTACAGGTATTTATAAAACATACATCTGCAAGTCTTACTATTAATGAGAATGCAGATCCTACTGTAAGAGAAGATTTTGAATCACATATTAATATTTTAGTACCTGAAAATGCACCATATTATAAACATGACTATGAGGGGGCAGATGATATGCCAGCGCATATTAAATCTTCATTAATGGGTGCATCTGTACAAGTGCCGGTAACAAATGGCAAATTAAATATGGGTATATGGCAAGGAATTTATCTTTGTGAACATAGAAATTATGCGTCAGGTAGAAACCTTGTATTGACATTGTGGGGAAATTGATTTAACTTAAGTTCAATAAAAACAAGAGAATTATGACAACTGAAGAATCTATTTTAAATAAGATACAAATACTCATTACTAATCATTTTGAAACACCTGAAATGGCATTTGATTTTTTTGATGAGGATAATGACCAGAAACTCACAAAAGGGGAGATAGTTAAGCTATTGAAGGAAGCTGAAATAAGCGGATTTATAAGAGGTATTGTAGGGTCAAAGCTTATTGAAGGATATGATAAGAATGGTGATGAGCTAATAGATTGGGAGGAATTTAAAGCGGCTATTGCTAAAATTAAAAAATCCGATTCGTGAGAATCGGATTTTTCAAAAGTGAGATTGTTATTAATTTATTTTACCTGATCTACAACTGCCTTAAAGGCATCTGGGTGATTCATTGCTAAATCTGCAAGAACTTTTCTGTTCAGTTCTATATTTTTAGCTTTTACTTTTCCCATAAATTGAGAGTAGGACATTCCGTGTTGTCTGGCACCTGCATTAATACGGGTAATCCATAATGAACGGAAAGTTCTTTTCTTGTTTCTACGATCTCTGTAAGCATATAACATTGCTTTTTCAACCGCATTTTTGGCTACTGTCCAAACGTTTTTACGTCTTCCAAAGTAACCTTTGGCTTGCTTCATCACCTTTTTTCTTCTGGCTCTAGAAGCTACTGCATTTACTGATCTTGGCATTTTTTCTAATTTTTTGTAGTAGGCGCCCTCTTTATTTTAAGGAACTTTTATGGCCTAACTCCATGGTTAATAATTTTACCTTTTAAAGAACTTGGTCTACTTTAAACGTAACTGTTCTTTAATACTGTTAACATCTGCTTGATGAACTAAACCATCATGTGTTAACCTAAGCTTACGCTTTTTAGACTTTTTAGTCAAGATGTGACTCTTAAAGGCGTGCTTTCTTTTAATTTTACCTGTACCTGTAAGCTTAAAACGCTTTTTAGCACTGGATTTTGTTTTTTGTTTAGGCATTTTCTCCTAGTTTATATATTAATCTCACTTTGCATGCTAAACGCTGCCTACAATTGCAAGCAGCGTTTAGTATTTTATAAATAGATTCGGTCGCAGAACGAAGCCGAATTATTATTTTACTTTCCTTTAGTCTTAGGGGCAATGAACATCGTCATACGCTTACCTTCTAATTTAGGCATCTGTTCTACCTTTCCTAACTCTTCTAATTCAGAAGCTAGTTTTAATAATAAAATTTCACCCTGATCTTTATAAACAATAGAACGACCTTTAAAAAAAACGTATGCTTTTAATTTAGCTCCTTCTTGAAGAAATTTTTCAGCATGTTTCTTTTTAAAGTCATAATCATGATCATCTGTATTAGGACCAAATCTTATTTCCTTAACTACAACCTTGGAAGCTTTCGCTTTCATGGCTTTATCCCTTTTCTTTTGTTCGTATAAAAACTTTTTATACTCCATTATTTTACAAACAGGAGGGTCTGCTTTTGGGGAAATCTCCACCAAATCCAAACCTAATTCTACTGCTTTCTCAAGAGCCTGAGGAAAAGGATATACACCTACTTCAACATTGTCACCTACCAACCTAACTTTTGGGGCCGTTATCTTTTCATTGATATTGTGGGGATTCTTATTTTCCCTTCTAGGTTGTGGTCGAAATCTTTTACGTATTGCTATGACTAAATATTTTTAATTAAACTTTTATTCTTTAAACGTCTTTAAGGTACTATTTATTTCTTTATTGACCAAGTCTGTAAACATAGTTACGTCTATCGCTCCTAAGTCTTCACCTCCGTGTTTACGCACAGAAATCGTATTTGCAACTTCATCATTTTCCCCAACGATAAGCATAAATGGTATTTTACTCATTTCTGCTTCTCGTATTTTCTTACCAATTGTCTCGTTTCTACTATCGATAAGGGCGCGAATTTCGTTATTTTCTAGGGATTTTAAAACTTTTTCAGCATATTTTTCATGTTTTTCGCTAACAGGAAGAATTATTGCTTGTTCAGGGGTTAACCATAAAGGGAAATTACCACCAGTATGTTCCAATAATAGAGCAATAAAACGTTCCATACTTCCAAATGGAGCACGGTGAATCATTACTGGTCTATGTAGTTCGTTATCACTGCCTTTATAAGTTAAATCAAACCGTTCTGGTAGATTGTAATCTACTTGAATTGTTCCTAGTTGCCATTGTCTTCCTAAGGCATCTTTAACCATGAAATCTAACTTCGGACCGTAAAAAGCGGCTTCACCACTTTCTATAACATAATTCAGCCCTTTTTCTTTAGCTGCATTTATTATCGCTTGTTCAGCTTTTTCCCAGTTTTCAACTGATCCAATGTATTTTTCTGGATTGTCTAAATCGCGGACAGATACTTGAGCGGTGTAATTGTCAAAACCTAATGATTCTAATACATATAAAGATAGGTCAATAACATTTTTAAATTCTTCGTCAAGTTGATCTGGTGTACAGAAAATATGTGCGTCATCTTGAGTGAATCCTCTAACTCTTGTAAGTCCATGAAGTTCTCCACTTTGTTCGTACCTATATACTGTACCAAACTCAGCAAATCTTTTAGGAAGCTCTCTATAGCTAAAAGGCTTTGCATTGTAAATTTCACAGTGATGAGGGCAATTCATTGGTTTTAATAAGAATTCCTCATCTTCTTTAGGAGTATGTATCGGTTGAAAGCTATCTGCCCCATACTTTTCATAATGGCCAGAAGTTACATAAAGTTCTTTTTGACCAATATGTGGTGTAATTACCATTTCATACCCAGCTTTCTTTTGCGCCTTTTTTAGAAATTGTTCAAGGCGTTCACGTAATGCGGCTCCTTTAGGTAACCATAAAGGTAAACCCTGTCCAACTTTTTGAGAGAAAGTGAATAGCTCTAACTCTTTTCCTAATTTTCTATGATCACGCTTTTTGGCTTCTTCTAAAAGTTCAAGATATTCAGTAAGTTCTTTTTGTTTAGGAAATGATATACCATATATACGAGTAAGCTGAGGGTTGTTTTCGTTTCCTCTCCAATATGCACCCGCAACACTTAAAATTTTGATTGCTTTTACAATACCTGTATTTGGTATGTGCCCACCTCTACATAAATCTGTAAATGTATCATGATCACAAAATGTTATAGTACCATCTTCCAAATTCTCTATCAATTCTACTTTGTACTCGTTCCCTTGCTTTTTATAAAAGGTTAAAGCATCAGCTTTTGATACTTCTCTCATTTTATATTCATGCTTGCCTCGGGCTATCTCTATTGCCTTTTTCTCGATAGCAAGAAAGTCTTTATCTGATATGGAACCATTAGGGAGTTCTATATCATAATAGAATCCATTGTCTATCGCTGGTCCTATTGTTAATTTTACTCCAGGATAAAGTTCTTCTACAGCTTGTGCTACAATATGTGAGGTAGAATGCCAAAAAGCTGTTTTACCTTCCTTGTCATTCCACGTATATAATATTAAGCTGCCATCAGTTTCTAATGAGGTGACAGTTTCAACTATTGTATTGTTGAATTTTGCTGAAATAATATTACGAGCTAATCCCTCGCTAATGCTTTTTGCAACTTCTATAGGGGTTGTTCCTTTTTCAAACTCCTTAACCGATCCATCGGGTAGTGTAATTTTAATCATTTGTCTTACATATTATAGGGGTGCAAAGATAATATGAACTATCCACGTCTACAATAGAATGGTGTTATGTTTTGATCTTTGGTTTTATCGGGGTTGTTTGAGGAGTTGATTTGTTCGATGTTATATAGTGGTAGTAGGGGGTGATGTGGTCATAATATATGATTGGGTAATTATAGTTTGTTATTGAATTTGGTATTGGGTTTGTAATTAAATGTGGTTGTGTGTTTTTTATTTTGGAGTTAAAATCCTGTAAACAAAGCTGTTGTGTGGGGTTGGAAAAAATTTGAATTATTTTGTTTTAAAAGTTGTTGTGTATTTAGAAATAGTGTGTACATTTGCACCCCGCAAACGAGGAAGATTAGGTTTGGAATCGGGGGTCGGAAAGTTCATATATATGTTGATTGGGTTGGCGAGAAAAAAGAAAAAATATTTTTTTTCAAAATAAGTTGTCAGGTTAAAAAACAGTTGTATATTTGCAGCCGCTTAGGGAAACACCTAAGGGAAACGAAGCGAGGAAGT
>DRFI01000014.1 GCA_011050675.1 Maribacter sp.
ATGGAAATAAAGAAATCATGAAAAATAGCAATATTTTAATTATCGGTGCAGGTATAAGTGGAATAGAATCGGCATTAACTCTAGGTGAACAAGGATATAGGGTAATTCTAGTAGAAAAATCTCCTTCTGTTGGAGGCCGAATGGCACAACTCGACAAAACTTTTCCTACTTTAGATTGCAGTATATGTATTCTTGCTCCCAAGATGGTAGAAGTGTCTAGACATCCTAATATAGAACTCCTTGCTTACTCTGAAGTACAAGAAATTTCAGGCCAAGAAGGAAATTTCAATGTTAAAATCCTAAAGAAAGCTAAGTATGTTAATTGGGATGCTTGTACGGGTTGCGGACAATGCATGGAAAAATGCCCGATGAAGAAGATACAATCGGAATTTGAAGAAAGTATGGGTAATCGAACTGCCATTTACATCCCATTTCCCCAAGCTGTACCAAGAAAAGCTATTATTGATGCGGAAAAATGTTTGTATTTAACAAAAAATGCCTGTAAGCTTTGTGAAAAAGAATGTGAGGCTGGTGCTATTACTTGGGATATGCAGGATGAAGTCGTTGAATACAATGTTGCTTCTATCATATGTGCAACGGGATTTGATCTCTTAGATCCAAGCATTCTTGATCGATATCATTATGGGGAATATCCAAATGTAATTACTGCTATGCAGTATGAACGGTTATTAAGTGCATCTGGTCCCACTGAGGGTGAATTGCTACGACCTTCAGATAAAGAACATGTGAGAAATATATGCTTTATTAGTTGTGTAGGCTCTAGAAACATCGATCTATGTTCTTACTGCTCTAAGTTTTGTTGTATGTATCAAACTAAAGAAGGTGTAGTCACGAGAGAACATTCCCCTGACACTAATGTCACAATTTTCTTTAATGATATTAGAGTTATTGGTAAGAATCAAGAGGAATTTATTGAAAGGGCAAAGAGTGATTATGGTCTTGTCTATTATAGGGGGATTCCTGGAGATATACGCCAAAATCCAAAAACCAATAATCTCTATGTAAAACATGCAAATCTAGATACAGGTGATGTTGAAGTTAATGAGTTTGACTTAGTTGTTCTCGCAAACGCTGTTATTCCTCGAAAAGATGCTAACCAATTGGCGAAGATTTTAGGAATTGAACAAAACGAGTTTGGATTCTTCAAAACCAAGGACAGCACAGAGGATCTACGTTCTACCAGAGAGGGAATTTACGTAACTGGTTCGTGTCAATCTCCTGATGATATTGCAAATTCTGTAGCAAAAGCGTGTGGAGCGGCTGCTTTAGCTGCAACTCATGCCGTTCCTTTAAACAGTGAGGAAATAAAAGTTGAACTACCACCTCTTAAAATTGTAAAACCAAAGGATGAACCTCGTATTGGTGTATTCGTTTGTCGATGTGGTAGTAACATTGCTGGATATATTAATGTTCCAACCTTAGTAGAATATGCAAAAACTCTTCCAAATGTAATATTTTCTATGGAAAATAAATATAGCTGCTCTCAATTAACTCAAGATGTTATTAAAGAAAAGATTGAAGAATTAAATTTAAACCGAGTTGTAGTTTCGGCATGTACACCAAGAACTCACGAACCTTTATTCCAAAAAACCATTAGAGAAGCAGGTTTGAATGAATACTTATTTAATTTCGTGAGTATTAGGGAATTAGATTCATGGGTACACATGAACGATAATCCTAGAGCAACCGATAAGGCAAAGGACCTTATTAGAATGGGAGTAGCTCGTGTCGCAGCACAAAAAGCAGAATTAAAAATCAAGAGTGAAGTTGTTCCTGAAGCTTTAGTAATTGGTGGTGGAATAACTGGAATAAGTGCCGCTTTGGAAATCGCTAATAAAGGATTTAAAGTACATTTAGTAGAAAAAGATAATAAATTAGGGGGTCAATTAAACTTAATTTATAAAATTAATTTCGACAGAATTGATTCACAGAACTTCTTAAATACGAAATTAAAAGAATTTAATGAACAGAAGAACATTATAGTCTATCTAAATTCAAATGTCACTGATGTTAAAGGTTCAATTGGAAATTTCAAAGTTATAGTTAAAGATAGAATTGAAGGAAAAGATACTAACTTGAATGTTGGTACAATTATTACTGCTACGGGAGCTTATGAGTATAAACCCAATGGATGGTACCACTATGGTGAAAATGCTAATGTTATGACTCAACTAGAATTATCTGAAAAACTTCGGAATAATGAACTGCAGGATGGGCAAACTTTTGTTTTTATCCATTGTGTGGGTTCTAGACAGCCAGAAGGTGGAAATGGGGTTACTTATTGCTCATTAATATGTTGCTCAGAATCAATTAGACATGCTTTATATGTAAGAGAAACATACCCAAATTCCACAATTTATGTGTTATATAGAGATATCCGGGTGGGCACTCACGAAGAACAATATTATTGGAAAGCACGTGAGGACGTAAATTATATAAGATTTACCGAATACCCTACTGTCAATCCTAATAATGGTGAGTTAAAGGTAGTAGTTAAAGATATTTTGACGCAGATTGACCTCACTATCAAAGCTGATAAAGTGGTTTTATCTACTCCTCTAATACCTCATGATACTCAAAAATTAGGTGAAATGATTAAGTGTGCTCGTGATCAAAATGGTTACTTTCTAGAGGCTCACGTGAAATTGAGACCAATAGATTTTGCCACGGGGGGTATATACCTAGCTGGTACTTGTCATGGCCCTAAAGGAATTGCAGATTCAATTTCGCAAGGTCGAGGTGCGGCAGCTCATGCTTTAATTCCATTAATCTCAGGTGAAGTGGAAAATGAACCGCTCGTTTCGATCGTAGATCCTGCTTTATGTATAGCTTGCCAAAAATGTGAAGAAGTATGCAACTTTGGAGCAATCGGAGTTAATTTTGATAATGATATATTGGTTTCAGAATCCAATCCGCTTTTATGCAAGGGATGCGGAGATTGCTCTGCGGCATGTCCAGCAGGAGCGATAACGATGAGCCATTTCGCAGATAATCAAATTATTCCAATGATTCGTGAAGCTGTGAAAGGCGATTATATAGATGAGAGACCTAGAATTGTAGCTTTCTTGTGTAATTGGTGTAGTTATGCAGGAGCTGATACATGTGGAGTTAGCCGTTTCCAATATCCAACCAATATTCGGCCAATCAGAGTTATGTGTACTGGTAGAATACCAAAAAGATTTATTTTACAAGCATTTTTAGAAGGTGCTGATGGAGTCTTTGTCGGAGGGTGTCATATTGGTGACTGTCATTATTTAGAAGGCAATTATGATATGTTACAACGTTATAATGAACTTAAAGATATACTTGAAAGTGTGGGAGTCAATTCCGATAGATATCACCTTGAATGGATAAGCGCATCAGAAGGAAAACGATTCTCTCAGGTTGTTACTGAATTTGTTAACCAAATTAAAGAGCTGGGACCGCTTTCTCAAACAGGGGATAAAATTGAAAAAAAAGAAAAAGTTAAGGAGAGTGCATAAAAAGTGGTAGAAATGATAAAAAAAGATGCTAAGGATTTAGATCATCAGTTTCGCTATGAAATTAGCAAAAAAGTTGGAGCAAAATCACTTTTAAACTGCATTCAATGTGGGGTTTGCAGCTCCGGCTGTACTGTGACGGAATATGTGGATATGCAACCTCACAGAGTTGTTGCATCTTGTTTATTAGGGTTAAAAGATGAAGTACTTGCAAGTAAGGCAATATGGACATGTTCTTTATGCCATAGATGCACTGAGAGATGCCCTAAAAATGTGGATTACTCTTTTATTCTTGCTCTTCTTCGAAATATGTCGGTTAAAGCAGGGAGAATCCCTAAAGAATACTCAGGGACTGTAGTAACGATCTATAATAATGGATTTGTAATACCATTTACCGGTGGACTAAAGGCTAATATAGATAGAAGAAGAACTAGAATGGGATTGCCTGAATTTATTGGTCCCAACCTTGATGAAATAAGATTTATCATCGAAGAAACAGGATTAGGTGATCTCGCAAAAAAAAAGGAGGGTGAATAAAGATGGAACTTGCATTATATTTGGGGTGTACAATACCTTTAAAGATGCCTCATTTAGAGAAAGCGTTTAGGGATGTAGCAAGCATTTTAGATTTAAGATTGAAAGAAATGGTGGGTGTGAGCTGTTGTCCTGAACCTGTATCTTTGCAATCATTAAATATTGATACATGGGTTACTTTAGGAGCAAGAAACTTGGCGATTGCTGAAAGAATGGGCTTAGATATTCTCACCATCTGTTCAGGTTGTTATGAAACATTAAAAACGGTTAGCGTATTACTTGAAGAAGATGAGAAATACTTAGAAAAAATTGAAAGAATACTAAAGAAAATTAATTACAAATATTCTGGAAAAACTAAAGTGTATAGTTTCGTAGAATTATTTAGTCAACAAGAATGGTTGGATAAAATCAAAAATTTAATAATAAAACCCCTAGATAACCTAACTCTCGCTGTTCATTATGGATGTCATTTAATAAGACCTAGTAAAATTATGCAATTTGATCACCCAGAGAAACCTGAAAAAATAGATATAATTCTTGAAGCCCTCGGAGCTAAAACAATAGATTTTGCTAGTAAATTAGAATGTTGTGGGTTCTGTGCTCGATTACAAGAAGAAATAGGTGAAAACTTAGTCGAAGATAAGATGACAGAATTATGTGAACTTGAAGAAGAAGTTGATGCCTTAATTACTGTGTGCCCTGCATGTACAACTCAGTATGATCGAAAGGAAAAAATAATATCTCGAAGAACGGGAAAGGAACTGGATATTCCCGTCCTATATTTAACCGAAGCCATGGCAATTGCTTTGGGGGTTGATCTTCAAGACCTTAGCCTGAAAAATAGAAGTGTCAAACCTTACAAGTTAATTGATAAATTAACATCCTAAAAGGAGTGAATTTTTTAAACATTTTTAAAGCTAAAAAAACAAGAAAATAATAAGAAAAAATCCAAGAAAATGTGAATAATAAGAGTTTGGTAAAATGATAGTTACACAACAAAAAGATATTAACGAAATATATGAACTAATAAAGCCATACAATAAAATCTTAATTACTGGCTGTGATGGTTGTTGTCAACCTCCTCGATCACTTAATGAAGCAAAGTTTCTCGGACAACTTTTAGAGTTAAAAGCAAAAAATGAGGGTAAAGATTTAAAATGGAAAGCAATTACCGTCCTAA
>DRFI01000015.1 GCA_011050675.1 Maribacter sp.
ATCTGTACCGTCTACTGTTAAAGTAACGGTATCACCTGTATTGAAATCACCGGATACGGTTCCTGTTACGGCAACATCGGCACCAGCTTCCGTTGCGTTCAGGATGTTATCCACGGTTATATCATCTATTTCTAATACTGGAATAGGTGCAATTGCATCATGCTGAATATCACGGGTTGCCTGAACGGCCGTATTCCCTGCAACATTATTTACATCCGCTGTAATGGTTTCCGTAGGATCCAAAGCTTGCGCTTCGGTCGCAGTGATATCAAAGGTCCATGCATTGGAAAGAACCGTAGGCGAGTAGGTAGTTCCGTTAAGAACGACCGTTACCGTTTGTCCATCCTCTACATTTGTTGTGGTACCGGATATGGTCACCGGACTATCATCTTCGGTAGCGTTAATTATATCATCGACTGCAACTACACTAATGGTAACTATTGGAGTGGTCACTACATGCTGAATATCACGAGTTGCCTGTACCGCTACATTCCCTGCAACATTAGATACATCCGCTGTAATGGTTTCCGTAGGATCCAAAGCTTGCGCTTCGGTCGCAGAGATATCAAAGGTCCATGCATTGGAAAGAACCGTAGGAGAATAGGTAGTTCCGTTAAGAACGACCGTTACCGTTTGTCCATCCTCTACATTTGTTGTTGTACCGGATATGGTCACCGGACTATCATCCTCGGTAGCGTTTACGATATCATCAAGGGCGACTACACTAATTGAAATGGTAGGGGTTGGTATTACTGTAACATTTACAGTAGCTGTAGATGCATCCGTATTGGCATCTGTAATTGTATAAGTAAACGAATCAGCTCCACTATAACCTACTGCCGGAGTATACAATACTGTATCGTCTGTAGGGTCAAGGGGAGTACTGTTATTATCTACAGAAACAGTACCTCCATTAGTTGTTGTTGTACTAGGAAGCGTAATTGCGCCAGTATTTGGACCGTCGCCACCAAAGGAATCAGGACCATTACCATTATTAGCTAAAACATCAATACTATTGTTGCTTGTGTCTTGAGCGACAGAAACCTCATCATCTTGAGCTGTAGGTAAACTATTAACTCCAACATTTACTGTTACTATAGCAATGTCACAATTTGCAGAGTTCGTAGCATCACATATTTGATAATTTACGGTATAAGAACCTGTACCTGTATTACTAGCAATATCTACAGATCCGTCAGTATTAACTGTTAAAGGCCCATTTGTTACCGGAGTTATGGTAACACTTGCCGGATTAAGAACAGCTCCATTAAATTCGTCATTATCAAATACATTTAATATATCCGTAGCTCCAAAAAATCCATCTATCGCTGTTATTCCAGCAGAATCATCTATGGCATCTACATTATTTATAACATTTAAAGTAGCTTGTGCTTCTTCCGGACAGGAATTATTAGCACTACTAACGAGCACTTTATAAATGTTTCCATCCATTAGTAGTGTGACATCCGCAACGGTTAAACTAGCACTGTTTGCCCCTCCTATATCAGAGAAGGTAGAACCTGAGTTCGTACTGACCTGCCATTGATAGGTTAAACCTGCATTTGCATTAATATCATATGTAGGGGTTCCCGAAGCATATGCAGAAGCATCTAGTGCAGATGCTACAACAGAAAAGACAGCATCATCACCAACACGTTCTTCTTGGTCTGTTGGTGCCGTATCTATACTAGTTTCTGACGCAGTAGTTACTCCATTTATAGTACCCGTATATGCTGTTATTGCACCTGTTACCTGCCCATTGGCATCATACCCTGAACCATCTACTTCTCCATCATTATCATCATCTAAATGCCCTGCTTCAATAGCATCTGCACAACCATCGTTATCACTGTCAATATCCTTATCATCCGTTGTGCCATCTCCATCAGTATCATTACATGCTTGCGACAATATTATATTATCTATAAGTACACCTGTACTTCCTGTACCCAATAAACCAGAGCTTTCTATTTCTATAGTAATGGAGGTAGCTGTAGGTGTCAGTTGTGTTGAAAATGTGCTCCAGACAACAGTTGAAACTCGGTTACCAACTCCGGATGCGCCATTTATAGTTGCTACACTAGAAGGTTGTAATATAGCTACAAGTGTTCTTCCCGAACCGGAATTTACATAAACACTCGCCTCAAAAGCAGCCTCGGCAGAACTATAATCTAGTGAAAAATCAACCGTTGTACCAGCTGTAAATCCAGTATATGTTTTTTGGATATTTGATGCCGTTGGCGATCCATATAAATCAATACTCTGCAAGCCATCATTTGCATTAAAAAGGTCATAAATTATATCGAACGTTCCCCCATTGGAAACCGTCCAACCTTCTATTGCGGTCTGATTAATAAATAAATCAATCTCACCGTCCAAATCACCATCTGGTTTATTAGGGGGAGAAGCCGTATCTATTGATAGGTTAGGTGTTTCAAAAGAATCATTATAATAAACTGCAGCACATTCTACCGTATCTAAAATACCGTCATTATCATCATCTAAATCACAGAAGTCACCAATGGCATCACCATCACTATCTACGTAAGATGGGTGTGAAGGGTCACATGGACTACACTCATCTGCTTGCAGGGTATCATCTGTTGATGTACCTACACCTTGAGATGTACCTGCAGGAATACCATTACCATTTACCGCAGCGATTAATCTTAAATTTGAATCTAAATCTGCATAAGTATTGCTGCCATCGCCTTCTAAGGCATCTGGACAGCCATCGCCATCACTATCGTTATCTTGAAAATCTGGAGTCCCGTCGTTATCAGTGTCACAACCAGAATCATGTCTGTAACGAATATCGTCAAAACGCACTCTATTATCTGTGGCGTCCGAATTTTGTTCATCATATAGATAGTATCTAAAATAGTACGTTGTTCCAGCAATTAAAGAAATACTATAGTTGTCAGAAAATGAAACATAATTTGGAGCAACTGATAAATCTCCAATTTGTTTATCTTTAAATATTAGAGTTGAAGTTCCAAAAGTTGGACTTGTAGACATTTCTAAAGCTATTTTAAAAAAGCCTAAAGTAGCATCAGGGTCAGAAGGGCCATTTGTGTAAAAACCGCCATCTATAGCTTTTAATATTACGTTATTTGCTACAGTATAAGACATTTCAACATAATCATTGTTAGCCTTTGCATTCGCATAAGTTAATTGATCAGCATCATCTAATATATAAGTATAAGAGTAGTTTACAGATTCATCTAAACCTGCCCCAAAAGATATATTTGATGCTGCGCTAAAACTAGAAGTCATTGTTTGGTTATTATCACTACCATAAGTTGCAAAATCAGAATTACCACTGTCAGCATTATGACTCCATTCTATTGGATGCTCCACAAGGCATTCATCCGTATCTAAAATACCATCATTGTCATCATCTAAATCATCACAATAATCTCCATACCCATCACCATCTGTATCTACAAATAAAGGATGGCCAGAATTACACTCATCGCATTCCCCGTTTTTTTGTGAACTGTCTTTAGACGTACCTATTCCTTGAGCGGTTCCTGGAAGACCATTTGCATTAGGGGTAGCTGTTAATGCTCCAGAACCGTCTATATCTGTAAAAGTATAAGTACCGTTACCTTCTAAGGCATCAGGGCATCCGTCACTATCGCTATCATTATCTAAATCATCGGTTATCCCGTCGGAATCGGTATCTATAGCTCCAATAAGGGTAGGTGGCGTATTCCAAAAATCCTGAGGAATACATGGTGTAAATCCAATTGAGTGATTTGAAATTGAACCATCTGTATTACCTAATCTAAATATTACTTTATTGGTTTGAGGGTATAGCCCAGATACATGAGTATTAGGGGTATTCACGATAATTCCATTTTCAAGCACACCATTACTAACATAGGCATTAGAAAACCCGCCATTAGTACCTATTCCTGAGTACACATCTTGATCTGTAGGGGTGTCAACATATACTTCATCTACAGAATCTTCGAATGCGATATATTCTCTAATATCATTATCTACTGCCGTTACTAGGTAATTAGTTTTTGGAGCAGGGATACTGGTTCCTGTTAGCACAAACTGAATAGAAAACTCAGTATAACCGTCACCTGTACTATGAGTGATTTGAGGCTGAAAGTGATCCTCTATGCCACTACCGCTAACATCAAAATCTAGTATTTCTGTGTCGGTCGAACTTTCTATTTTAATTATAGCATCAATTCCACTGTAAACATTTATATATAAAAAGGAATTTCCTACCAATGGATTTGCTGGGTCAGATCCATTAATAGGGTTAGGGCCTTGGGCAATCCCAAACAACGGTGTTATGGCATCAACACAGTCTATTTCTCCGTATTCATCGGTATCCAAAATACCATCATTATCATCATCCACATCACAAAAATCCCCAATGGTGTCATTATCACTATCTACATAAGAGGGGTGTGTTGGATGACATTCACTACATTCTGCAGATTGTTGTGTTTTATCTTGAGAAGTTCCTAAGGTCTGAGAGGTTCCTCCGGGAACACCTGTTGCATCTACAGTAGCAGTTAAAGAATTATATTCATCCAGATCATCATAATCGTGGTTTGCGCCACCTTCTATTGCATCTGGGCAACCATCGCCATCACTATCTACATCTAAAAAGTTAGGAGTTCCATCATTATCATCATCTATTTGCTTACAGGCAAAAATAATCATCTCAATAATATCCTGAGTACCTGTAGTTGGTTCAGCCTTTGGAAATGTTAAAGTAAACGTACTAATGACTCCTTGAATCTGTAAGCTACCCGCAGCCGTACCATCTATATCATTCTGAGTAGATTCTGCACTATAGCCACCTGCCGCAAGAGCCGCGGTTAAACCTGCACCGCCATCTCTAGCCGTGGTCGTGGTTGTTATAAAATCATCCGTACCCCCTAATTTACGCCAAGTTAATCCGTCTTGTAAAGTAATTTCAGCAGAATTTTGAGTGGTACCATCAGACTCACCTAATCTATCAAAATGAATGGCTGGATTGGTTACTTTAACGGGGTTTCCAGCAGCATCTTCAAAACTTATAATTACGCTTTCCCCAAAGTCGAAACTACCTAAAGCAGAAGGGTCTCCTGCCAAATTTTCTGACCAGAAACCAGCTCCAGCAGGATTAAAATTATTCAGATTTAAATGTGCGGCTGCGTTAGTAATACGTACCACTACACCATCTAAATAATCATAGGTAATATTATTTGTAAAACCACCCCAATTACCTGACTGATTTGGCGTACAAACACCTTCATCCGCATCTAAAATTCCATCATTGTCATTATCTAAATCGTTCTCATTGACTATACCGTCACCATCAAAATCTTCTGGGGTACCTCCTCCTAAGGTCCAAGGAGAAAATTCATTAACTCCAGAAACCGTCACGGTATTATTGGCTATATCTATAGCGCTGACTCCTTTTGACTCCCATTTATTTAAAGTCGTATTAAATCTATATGAAGAAAGATCATTCTCCCCACCACTAGGTACTTCGGCATCTGCATAAGAAAATGTTAGGTTAGCCGTGCCAGCACCTGTTTTATCTAACTGCCAAAACCTGTTAATTGACTTATTAATTAAATTGCTACCATTTGTGGTTTCTGTACTGCTTACAGTCTCAGGCTGAGTTGGAAATGGAGTCATATTCAACCCTGTAGGATAAGTTGAAACCGTAATTTGCCCTAAATCCCCAGCTGCTCTTTCAATACTTAATGGAATTTTAGCCCCAGATACTGTACCAAAAGGTACCGTATACATAGCTCCAGTTGGAGATGTTTGCCATAAAACCTTACTCTGGTTAAGTACATCTTCACTAATTATATATCCTTCATCGGTAATAATCGCTCCAATTAATGAATTAGATATTTGTAAACTGTTTGAATTTAGATTTAGGCTTACATCTTTTAAATTTAATACCCCTAAATTAGAACCCGAAACGGATCCACCGACTATAGTATTTACTTCTAATGTAACTTGGTCTACATCTAATATAAGATTATAAAAAAGAGTAGTAGTTGTACCACCAATTGTAGTAATATCAGTTGTTTTAGTTAGTGTAACGATCCCTTCTGAATCTGTAGTAAAGATTTGACCTGTTGTATTATTATTTAGCCAATTACCATCAACACTAATCTGTGCCTCATTTTTTACTTCAGCGTTTCCTGAAATTCGTAAATCTCCTTTATCTATACGAATGGTTGCTCCGGGAGTTATTGAAATATTAGCTCCTGAAATATTCAACCCATCTTGCGCTGATAGCAAAAAGAAATTAAAGATTAGAAATATTCCGAGTATATGGGTGGTTTTCATAGTTGTATGGTTAATTGTGAAATAAATACTGATAGTCAAATAATCTTCTATCTCATTTCTATCATTACTAAACCTACGCCTACTTGAGCTACAATACCGCCTTGCGATTGCCCTACTATTCTTAACATTACATCTGCTTGGGCAGCTGCATCAATTGTAGTCCATGGGGTTTTAGCTAAACCGTTTACAGATATAGATAGTCCAGGTCCAAAACTTGCACTATTTAAAGAATTCCATGTAGCTCCGTCGTCTGTTGAGTATTGTAATAACATGTCTAAACCTGAAGCTCCGCTTAATGTTAAACCTGTGATGTTGGCAACAAGTCTCATTTCTCGAACATTAGTTAAGTCTAACTGAAATCTATGAATTGCTAAACCTAAAAGTTCTACGGGAGATATGGTATCTACACTTAACCACCCTGAAGGTGTAATACCTGATAATATTGTAAATGCTGTAGTAGCTACACGATTATATAAATCATAAACAGCACCTTGAACGAACATGACTGTATTTTGTTTATCCGTATCAAAAATCAATAACCCGTCTGCCGGATTCGTAAGAGCTGTAATTTGTGCCGTTGTCATTCTTGGAATTAACAAGCCTCCTGTAGTGGATTGAATATCCAAGGCTGCAGAGGCGTCAGGGCTCAATGTATTTATTCCTACTGATTGGGCATTACCATGTAGTGTTATGGATAATAGAAAAAGAATAAGTAGTTTGGAAATCGATGTCACTTTAATTACACTTAATACTTTCATTATTTTATTTTATTTAATTAACATTTATATAATAGTATAAATCAGATCTAAATGTAAGAATAATACTATATTGACAAATGTATTTCTTATTAAATAATTTAGAATAAAATGTTGTGTAAGTACTTATAACTTGTTGTGAAATCTTAATTATTGTACTTTAATACTATAAAAAGACACAATATTACTAATGAACTACAGTTTTTATTGATAAAAATCAACTTTATATATTCTATAAAGTACGTGTAATTTGTAGGAAAAATGATAATTTGTAAGAATTTTTAAATGTAGGAATACTGTAATTTACCAATTAATGAATGTGGTATTCTAATTTAGAATTAATACCTATAATTAATTTCTGAGGTAAATTGTTAATGAAAATGAGATTGCTTTAGGGAGAAAAACTTTTATCGAATATTGTAATATGAAGATTTTAAATATAATTTTTTTGCCCAAAATAATTTGGATTTGATAGAATATAAAATTTGAAACTTATTAAGTACGGGTTAAATAACAATAGGTTCGGATCTAATTAATATTAATTAATTATGATTTTAGGTAACTTGTGTCAATCCCAATGTGCTTGAAAATAATTTGAATTATGAGGGAGTGATAAAGTGAGTCTACTATCTAATTTAAAAATCAATTAAGCTTACGTTTATTTTATCAAATTTATTTCGGCAATGCTTTTAATTCTATTTCGTTCTAAAAAGGCATCTATAGTTTCAAAATGTTCAATAACACGTTGTTCTTTAAATTCAAAAACCTTCTGTGATAAACCTTGAAGAAAATCACGATCGTGAGAGACTAAAATTAATGTTCCATCATAAGTAGACAATGCTTCTTTGAGGACATCTTTAGATTTTAGGTCTAAGTGATTGGTAGGCTCATCTAAGATTAAAAGATTTACGGGTTCTAACAATAATTTCACCATTGCCAGTCTAGTTTTTTCCCCACCAGAAAGCATGCCTACCTTTTTATCGATATCATCACCACTAAACATAAACCGCCCTAGAATATTCTTTATTTGATTACGGATGTCACCAAAAGCAACTTCATCTACAGTTTGGAAAATAGTAAGTTCTGGGTCTAAAAGAGATGCTTGGTTCTGTGCAAAATACCCCACCTTAACATTATGGCCTAATTGGTAAGTACCTTCTACGGGTATCTCACCTAAAATAGCTTTTATCATGGTTGATTTACCTTCACCATTACGACCAACAAAAGAGACTTTTTCACCTCTTGCGATCGACATATTCGCATCTTTAAAAACAATATGCTCATCATATGCTTTAGATACATCTTTAACCGTAACGGGATAATCGCCTGAACGTGGGGCAGGTGGAAAGCTTAATTTTAATGAAGAAGTATCAATTTCATCGATTTCGATGATTTGAAGCTTTTCTAGCATTCGCTCTCTAGACGTAACTTGATTTGTTTTGGAATAGGTGCCTTTAAAGCGTTCTATAAACGCCATATTGTCGGCAATAAATTTCTGTTGCTCTTGGTATGCTTTTATTTGATGAGACCTGCGATCTTCACGTAATTGTAAATAGTGAGAGTAATTAGCTTTATAGTCATATATACGCCCCATAGTAACTTCTATCGTTCTATTGGTGATATTATCAATAAATGCTCTATCGTGAGAAATTACCATTACCGCATTGGCTTTGTTCAATAAGAAATCTTCTAACCAAATAACAGATTCAATATCAATATGGTTAGTAGGCTCATCTAATAGAATTAAATCGGGCTTTTGTAATAGAATTTTTGCCAACTCTATACGCATACGCCAACCACCACTGAATTCATTAGTTTGTCTGGTAAAATCTTCCTGTTTAAATCCTAGTCCTTTTAAAGCTTTTTCAACCTCTGCATCGTAATTTACTTCATCTAAGGCATAATATTTTTCACCTAAATCAGATACTTTTTCAATGATAGACATGTAGGCATCACTCTCATAATCTGTTCTAGTTTCTAACTCCTTGTTTAGCTTCTCCATTTCATCACGCATAGAAAATACGTGTTTAAATGCTTTTGCCGCTTCTTCAAATACAGTGCAGTTGTCTTCTGTAAGTAGATGTTGTGGTAGATATGCAATTACTGCATCTTTAGGTACCCTAACATTGCCACGGTTGCCCTTTTGCTCGCCTGCAATAATCTTCATCATTGTAGATTTACCGGCTCCGTTTTTACCCATAAGGGCAATTTTATCGGTTGGATTTATTACAAATGATACATCACTGAATAGGGTAGTACCACTAAATTCTACGGCTAAGTTATCTACTGAAATCATACTATAAATTTAAAAATGCAAAACTAGTAATAAGAAGTGATGCTTGTTACTAACTGCAATAAAAACTTATAGATGTTTTAGGAGGATAATCTTGAAAAACTATCAATTAAGATGGTCTTTAGTTAAGTACTTTTTTTATTACTTAACCAATTGTATATCAGTAATACCACAGCTAATAATAATAATAAATGAATTAAAGCTCCTAGAATTTTAAAAACTAAAAAACCTAAAACCCAGCTTACGATAAGTACTATAATTAATATATAGATAATCTTTTTCATAATTACTTTTTTGCAGTCCAGTTTATAATTTCATCTTTAATTTCCTGTATTGTTTTCTGTCTTTTATTGGCAATATCTGTAATTAGGGATTTTATATTGTTTTGCTCGTAATCAATGGCCATATCTTTAGTTTCTGGAAAATGGGACAAGTATTCGTCTCGTATTGCTAGCCACTGCTCTTCTAGATGTAAATCATTTTTGGCAACTGCAACGCCACCATTATTTACAGGATTTCCTATTTCTTCATTGGAATCTTTTTCTTTAGCATTTACTTGACTCTTTAGGTCTTTATTTGAAAGCTTATCTGAGGACATTGATTTCACATTACTTTTATCTTCTGTAATCATCTGTTTTGTTTTAGATATTAATTCTTATAAGAACAAGGTAATAAGACCAACAATTTTAGAGTTGCTCTAATATTACTTTAATTGACCTAATAAAATTTATAATTTAGAAATATGGGAAAGTATGTAAAGGCTTGACTATGTGATGGCTGCCTTTTTCTTTGCTTTAAACATTTTTGCGGCAGAGGTATAACCGCCTTCTGTGCCATCTACAAAGTGAGAATGAGTGGTTTTTTTGTCCAAAACATAACAAGACATTACAGAAGCATGGGTTACATGTATGCCATATATAAGCTTGTTGTCGTTTTCTAGCTCATCTAGAAAAGATATGAAATTATCTATTTTACTCTGCTCAGCGGTGAAAACTGTATTAATCATACCATCTAGCATAAATGTATGTGAAAGTTGACCTATTTGCTTGAGGTATTGTTTTCCGCTTCTTGTTAGCTTAAGGTATATTTTACCGAAATTAGTTTTAAGCCAACTTTTTAAGAAGTACATCCAATTGTTCGATACAAGACTGATTTTCATCTCTGCCAAAACCTTTTTTGGGTTTGCGTCTAATTTTAGCATCGTATTTTTTATTGGTTGTCTATTTTCAAAGTTTCCAAAGTCTTTTTCCATTTGAGTAAGAACTCGCTTGTAGATGTCACTTTGAAAAGCTTCTTCAGAAACATCTAATAATAGGCAGACCACTTTTGCCTGACTCTTATCCGGACTTATTTCATCCCACCTACATTCCATTCCTTCTAAATTTAAAAGGGATTCATCGAACGATGTGGTATTTTTTTCCTTGAACGAAGATTTTATAAGGTGCTCGGCAACCTTTAAACCATTTCCTAGAACAATGGGAATAGAAAGTTTTTCGGTTAGTTGATGTTTTGCAATTTTCAGTTGTACATTTTGTTCCACTAAATCTTTTACGGGAATTTGACCTACCCTTAAAACTAGATTAACCTTTCTTTTAATATGTATTCTGTAATTGTTTAATACCTGAACTATTTTATCTAAAAGTGAAAATGGAACTATAAAAGTAGCCCCGTCACCTCCAAAGAAATAAGGTATTTCTACATTTCCCTTAAATTTTCTAACCGTATTTAAAACAGAAATAATGGCACCTGTAGCTGTTAAGTTCACTTGATGGTGATTACCTTCTTTCACCGCATTCGTTGAATTTTGAATATCAACAACTACGACGTGCCAACTACCTGGCACATTTTTAAAATCTGCCTCGTTATCTAATAAATCTATTAGCGATTCTTTAGACTGTTTAATTTTTTTATAGAATTTTATATCTTCCATCAACTAAAATAGATGTTGGCTAAAAAGGTGTATTAATTTAAAGGCGCTGTTCCTTCACCAACGGTTGCTTCTTTAAACCATACTTCTGTATAGCATCCGTTAGCGTACTGCTTGTTTATATCACCATCATATGTTTCTGAACCAGTGTGCCATACTATATTCTCTTCAGGATCCTTACCATTGGTTTGATTGTAAGCTCCTTGTTTAAAATTTTGTAATTCGCCAGCATAGGCATTTTCACGCTCTACACCATCACGACCTATTGATGCGTATAATGTCAATATTTGTTTTGGAATATCTGTTGATTTTCCAAAATCTGTTTTAATTAAACTCTTGGCGAATTTTTTAGTTTCATGACCTTCGCTTTTAAAGGTTAAATACATAATACCTTTAAACACGTTTACTTCATAGCTAAATTCTTCTCCAAGGGCAATACCATCTTCTGGTTCTGCAGGATAGGTAGTCGGTGTATCTCCGATAACAGACATATCATTTCCCCAAACTGCAGATGAATAATCCCATCTTTTAGAGTTATCGCCTTCGGTATTTATTTCATAGTTCCAAAAAACAGAACCTTTAGTATGCCCAGGAAATTTTTTGTAAAAGATTTTTAAAGGCTCGTTTTCATGACCTTCAGTACCATGAATTTGACCAACTACAACAGCATAAGAAGCAGCTACCCTTGCATCACCAGAAGTAGAAACATGTTTCACTTTTAAGGTCCCTGTTAGTTTTCCGCCAGTATTTGGTTTCCATTCCTTTTTTTGTCCTAGTTCTGTTCTGGTATTACTAGATGTTCTAGACGTTACTCCAGAATTGGGTGCTTTATAAACTACCCAATCAGTTTTGCCATCATTCTCTACATAGAAGAAATCGTCATGTTTAGTATCTAACAGGTCGCTAAAACTTTTGCCATCTCCACAAAGAATTTTCCAATCATCCATAAATGGGATTACATCACTTGGGTAAGTTACAATGTCTTGTTCAACGGTTGTTGTGGTTGATTTTGACTTGTTCTTACAGCTACTTATAGTTAATGCAAAACATAATATTACTACTGCAGGTCTTAGGATTTTTGAAAACTGTGTAATCATGAGAATCTATTTATACTTGAATATATGATTTTAAAGATACACAGACCAATTGTTTATTCTTTTAGGTATCTATTTATAATGCAAATATGTATGTAAATAACTATAAATTTAAAACAGTTAAATTTTTCTTTTTCAAGAAAAGAGCAGGCTAAACGCGTTTATTTTATATAGATGATTCCTTACTTTAGCCTATTCAAACAACTTCCATCTTAGCCTATATGATTTTAAAATACAAGAGCCTAAAACAATTAGGTTTTTATGCTTTTATTTTTTTAACGTTTTTTGCCTGCACAAAACAAGATACTATTCGCCCAAGTATAGAGAAAAGTTTGCTAGCAATAGATAGTTTAACCTTAACGCAACCAGAGCGATCTATATTAAAGTTAGATAGTTTATTGCAAAACAGTACCCATTTAACCACATTAGAAACAGCCATATTATTGTTCAATAAAGGAGAGGCATTATATCTGAACGATAAGTATCAAGAAGCATTTAATACCCATTTAAAGTGTAACGAATTATTCGCTGAATTAAACGATACGTATAATGAAAGTAGAAGTTTAATTTCATTAAGTGGTGCAGCGCTACATATGGGAGATATAGAATCTGCACAGAAATATGCGTTAAAAGCATTGAGCTTGGCACAATTAATTGGAGATAAGCGTATAGAAGGTAAAGCCTATAATCAATTATTTAAGCTTCATTTTAAACTAAAAGACTACGACAATGCCTTAGTCTATATATCAGCAACCGATAATTTATTCTCTAAAGGTATTGACACCACTTCTATTATAGCTATAAAGGGTAATAAAGCCAGTGTATACTTAAAATTAAAAGAGTATAATAAGGCTTTGTCTAGTTATTCAGAGGCAATGGCGCTAAGTCAATCGCAAAGGGATCCTAAAACATTGGTTAGTATTCTAAATAATATTGGCTACACTTATATTGAAGCTGGAGATTATGAAAGTGCAGAAAAGTTTCTGAGAGGTTCTGCTACCTTAAATAAAAATATAAAAGCTATTAACGCAGCTCCGTATAAAGGATTGGGTAATTTATTTTTATTGAAAGCAGAAAATGATTCGGCAGAAGTAAACTATAAGAAAGCATTAGAAATCTACATTGCCAATAGCAATTTTAAAGAGGAAATAGAGGTAAGAGATAAACTCGTAGCCTTAGCGATTATGTCTGGAGATTACACTACGGCTTTAGATAACCAAATGGCTAGAGATAGCTTGCAGTTAAATGTAAGTAGCTTAGAAAAGGACAGGCTCTTAAACTTCGCCAATGTTAACTATGAGGTTAAACAAAAGGAGACCGAGATAAATCATCAAAAAGAAATCAATAATAGAAATCAGTTGCTATTAATTAGTACGATAATGGTTTTCGTTTTCTTATTCATTGCAACAGCGTTTTATATATATAACACCAAATTAAAAGCAGTTAATAAAGCATCGAAATTAGAACAAAGTCTACTGCGTGTGCAAATGAATCCTCATTTTATATTCAATACGCTAGCTGCTATTCAGAATATAACCTTAGAAGGGAACCCTATAAAATCATCAAACTATATTGCTAGATTTTCTAAGTTGATTCGACAAAATTTCGACTACGTTAGAAAGGAGTCCATTACACTGGACAAAGAGGTTTCTATGATTTCTAATTATATAGAAACGCAGCAATTACGTTTCAATAATATTTTTTCATATAAAATTGAAATAGAAGATTCTTTAGACGTACACGCCATAAACGTACCCCCAATGTTATTGCAGCCTTTTGTAGAGAATGCCATTGAGTATGGTTTAAAAGAGAAGAAAGTAGGAGGAGAGCTTTTTGTGAAAATAGATAGCAATTCAAATGGGTTATCGTTCGTTATTTTAGATAATGGTTTAGGTCGATCTGCAAAAGCAAAAAAAGAAAAGTTAACGGAAGAGTTACATGCAACAACTATCTTTTTAGAACGTTTAAAAATGAGGAAAAAAGGGGAAGAGAAATCTTTTGTTATAGAAGATTTATTCGACGATAATAATACCCCTATTGGAACAAAAGTATTTTTTAAATTGAAACTTTAATGATAAAAGCAATTATAGTAGAAGATGAGTTTAATGCTCTTAATACTTTAGATAAACTTATTGCATACACGCAAAAGGATATTGAAGTTATTGCCAAGATAGATAATGTCGAAGATGCTATTTCATTTTTAAAAGAGAATACTCCTGATCTTGTTTTCTTAGATATTGAACTTATTGGTGGTAATGCATTTCAAATTCTAGAGGCTTTAGATAGTATTGCTTTTAAAATAATCTTTACTACAGCTTATGATGAATTTGCTATAAAAGCAATTAAGTTCGATACGGTAGATTACTTATTAAAACCTATAGATTCAGATGAATTATCTAACTGTATCGATAGGTTTAGAGTCAGTTTTAAAAAAGAGCAAGTTTACAAAAATGCGGTAGAGAAAGTTTCTGAAATTAATGATAAAGAGATTCAGAAAACATTATTGATTAAAACTGCAGATGCTCAATATTTTCTTCAAATTACAGATATTGTTCGTTGCCAATCAGACGGGGCGTATACTACTTTCCACACCCTAGATAAAAAAATCATGAGTGCTCGTAATTTAAAGTACTATGAAAATATATTAAGTGAGCACACTTTTGTACGTGTACATCAATCTCATTTGGTGAACATTAAATATATTAAAACAGTTAATTCTAATAATACTGTTCGCTTAACTAATGATGAGACAATACCTGTTGCAACACGTAAGAAAACTTACCTAAAACAGATTTTAGAAACACTTTAGGCGCAAATACAAAACGAAATCGGCAAATTTAAAACGGTTTCAAGATCACGCTATCCATGCTATAGTTTTGAGGTAAATAAACAAATAACCCTTAAAATTAAAGATCATGGGATTAAAAGAAAATCGATTTACAAAAACTTTTCAAGAAGAACAATTTCCACAGTTAAAGGGGCAAATAAATGAAGCCGCTGGTTTTGATGTGCCTTTGAACATTGAATGGGAAAAATTATTTGAAGATCGCTTTATGCATCTTTATAATGATTCGTACCCAAAAATATATTTCTTCCCAATTATAGAAGCTTTCAAGTCAATAGCTACAGACGATATGGGAAAAGAAGCTCTTAAGGATAGCCTAAAAGAAATACGTATAACCAATACAGTAGACCACCATAACCCAAGTAACGCATATTCATTTGTAGATGGAGTGCTAACATTTGATCATAGCCCAATAATTAATGCCGAAGATGTTGATAGACGAACAAGTGTTCTTATAGAATTATTAGAGAATAATCTATAAGCTACCATTTAAACTGAAGTGTAATAGGTTATAAATATTGATATGTTCAAATTCATTTTTTACTTTGTCCTGATAATAATTTTACTGTTTGTCGCTGGTTTTGGTTTTTCTAATTTGAAAGCTAAAAGAGACTTTGTAGCGCATTTAAATAAGTATCATCATAATAAATATGATATACTAACATTTAAAAGAAATTTTAATGCAGCTAACATGAACCCTAATCTATACCGGGTAGAGTTAGCGCTCAAAGAAAACAGAGACATTATTATCAACTTTGAATGGAATGCAAAAAGTAAAGATTTACATTTTTCATTTCACAGCAGTAGAGACAGGGGTATTGAAGCATTAACACGCTATGAAGAGCAAGTAATTGTATTACGTAAAGAAATGCATGAATTGTTGCGTGCAGATTTATATAATTTGGATGTCAATGTTTATAGCCACACTATAGATATAAGTTTAAAAGCAGAACCTACGCTACAAGATTTTCAATTTTTTTCTGATAAGATATGTAGCTTATTGGTGGATTACCCAGATACATGGATGCAAGAAGCTCATGTTAGTTTTAAAATTATAGAAGAAACAAAAGGGTTCTATGAGCTTATTGTAAAGCCTAGCACAATTGATGATAGTAACGATTCATTTAGATATAGACACAATGCTATTGTTACTAATAATTATGGTTCAGAAAAAGCTGAGCGTATTGGTGCTATCGTTCAAAAAGAATTTTCCAAAACAGATTCTCCTGCTTACTTAAATAATATTTGGGTCCATCAATCTCAACTAGACTCTCTTTACATCGCTTTTGAAAAACATGAATACCTAAAAGAATCTGAGGGTAATGTCAATTTAACAAAGGGTGTTGGAATGGGTTTTGTAAAAATGAACTATCCCAAATTAGAGAAGGAAACTTATACTTATTATGATTACAAGACCACACCTAGTGATGGCATTTATATGTACCTAATTAGTCAATTGCCAGAAGATTACCAATATCTCATAGCAGATTCTTAAAACCACCTAAAATCATGGAAAAATCATTTTATAAAGCGTTTGTAGCTCAAACGCCAGAGGAAGTATTGCATACTGTTTTTAAGAAAGAGGAAGACATTTTAATAGCGATTTCATTAAATAATGGAGCATATTTAGAAGGTGTAATTCTAGATATTACTAAAGATAATGATCACCAAAAATCTGTGTGTATGTTATCTCTAGAAGAACAAGTTTACTTTTTCAATATTCACACTATTTCCCTTGTTACTATAAAACAACCTAAAAAAATGGTTGTTGAATTATCTAAAGGAGCTATTAGTAGACCAATTTCATCAGATAATGAAAACCTTACTGTTTTACAACTTAAACGTTGGTTAAGTGCTGAGAAAAGTACGCTAGGAAATCAAATTCAAGTATTCAATATTGAAGCTGTTTCTACTGAAGAATTAAATGACAGACTAAACATACAAGATGTCTTTTCGGCTCTAAAGAGTGTAGTTAGTATAATAACTAAAGACGAATTAGGTAAAGAGGCTTGGAGCGGTATTGATACTGTGGTTTTACAGCAAGCCGACACATTAGAGCTCAATATTAAAGAAAATACATTGACTATTTCAATTGCTATAGATAAGGCTTTACCTGCAAAACTATCTGAAGTTTTAGAAAAAAAACTTCTTCGAATATTATAAATAAATAAAATATAATTTTTTAAATAAAACCAAAATGGGACTTAAAGAAAAAAGAATAATTAAAGCATTTGAAAACGATTTATATCCAGCATTAGAGACCGAAATTAATGGAGCAGCAGGTTACACTGTAGCAATTGAGATTATGTGGGACACTTTAATGGAAGATCGCTTTTCTCATTTATATAACGAAACCTTTCCAAAAATCTATTTTCTACCATTAATAGAAGGTTTTAAAGCTATTTGTTTAGATGATATGGGTATTGATCTTTTAAAAGCAGGATTAAAAAAAGTAATCATTGTTAATGAAAATGATGAGCATAACATAGAACGAGCTATAACTTTTGAGGATGGTGTGTTAAAGATAAATCACAGTCCGGTAATTAATGCGGATAAGGTTGAGGACAGAACAGCAAGAATCGTGTCTTTACTAGAAGATAAATTGGAAGATTTTGCTGAAAACAAAAGAGAGACGGCAACTACTGAATCAGCTAGTAATAATGAGAATACTGCTGACACTCCAAATACGCTAGACATAAATGAATTGTACAACCAGTCGTTCGTTACATCTGTAGAAAAACAAGAGATTTTTAATGAAATCGTTGAAGGCTTAGGCTGGAGCTGCGATATGTTAGAAGGTAAATTAACCTTTGGGGAAGACAAAGTTTTTGATATTCAAATTCTTGGAACCTATTCAGAGAACGAGAAAAGTTGGTTATGGGCTTGGGCAAATACACAGAGTGGTATTCCAGAGAAATTTTTACAAACATCATTAGCGGTAAAAGCATTGGGCGAAGCTTATAAAGTTGAAGATTTTACTACTCCTAAAATGGAGGTTGAATCTGATCCAGGTGTGTTTTTCTCTACTATAGCCTCTGTTATGACAGGAGAAAGCTGCTATGTTCCTTTAACGTTTAAAGGCATAATAGTATATGTGACCATTACTTCTAAAGAAGCAGATAGTAAGGCTAGAACATCACCAGCTTTAATCTGTTCTCATTTTTCTCAAGTAGCTGCCAATTACACATTTCCACATAAATACAGTTTGTTCTTTTATTTAAAAGCCAAAGGTTACGAAGTAGAATTACCTGGTAACAATGTAGTAGCCAAAAATGGAGAAGATCAAATTTTAGGAATATTTGATTTAAAAGGCAGACTAATGAAAATTTCTAACTCAAAATTAACCGTTCAAGCTTAAAATTATGTCAACATACACATCACAAACATTATCAGATTTAGAAAAAGAACATCAAGCAGCTATTAATACAGCTCAAGAAAAAATGTTAACCGAATTAAATGATGCTCAAGCATCTGGTAATTTAGAAAAAATACAAGAAGCCAGTGTTGTCTTTCAAAACATAACAACAGAATTGGCAAAAGAATACACTACTAAAATAGAGGAAATTAATGCCTTAAACCATAAGGCGACCGTAGCCGATGAACCTCAAATATATACTACTAAACGTGCCGATGTAGATTTAAATTTATTGGTCTACGACGGAGATAGAGACTATGTTATCGCTTTTCAGCAAGATGAATTAATACAAGGGACTTTAGAAAAAATAAACAAGAACAGCGGTAAATTTAAGTCTAGGAAACATTTACTAAAATCTAGTCTAAGGTTGACAAAAACTTTGGCGCCAATGCTTCATGAAATTGGAGAGCATTGTAAGAGCACATTAAAACTTAAAGCCGATATAGAGTTTTTTGTATACCAAAGCGATATGTTCAATGCCTCTTGTTATCCGCCAGATGAAAATAAATTATATATAATTCTATCTTCTGGAATCTTAGAGCGTTTTTCTAAAGATGAATTAACTTTTGTGGTTGGTCATGAAATTGGTCATGTTCTTTTTGAGCATTTCGATTATCCTGTTAGACAAATTTTGGACGCGGGAGAAAATGAATTAGCACCAATACATGCAATGAAGTTATATGCTTGGAACAGAAATGCAGAAATAAGTGCGGATAGAGCAGGACTATTATGTTGTCAAAATTTTGAAGCGGTAGGTCGTACGTTCTTTAAATTATCTTCTGGTGTAACGACAGACTCTTTAGATTTTCAATTGAATTCTTACATTGAACAGTTTGTAGATTTAGAAGAGGTGTTGAATGATGCAAACCATGACCCTTCAGATTGGTATAGCAGTCATCCTTTTAGTCCGTTACGAATTAAAGCTTTGGAGCTTTTTAATAAAAGTGAAACCTATGCGGCTTTTAATGACACCATAACCGGTGAAATTACAGAAGAAGCAATGGAGGTAGAGATTAAACGTATTATGTCTTTAATGGAACCAGAAAACTTAGACGAAGAAGGTGAACATTCAGAAAAAATACAACGCCTAATGTTTTTAGGAGGCTATTTAATATCCAATGCAGATGGTGTTGTTGATGATTCTGAAATACAAGCTTTAAGTAGTATTGTTGCTCCAAAAGTTTTTGCTAATTGTATGATGACAATTAAGGGGCTTACGGAAGATGAAATGATTAGCGAAGTACAGCAGCTAACCCATGACCTACATATTGTACTTTCTGTAATGCAAAAGTTGAATATACTTAGAGACTTATCTATTATATCTTATGCAGATGGACATATAGACGATAGCGAGGTAAATGTATTGTACAATTTAGCTAGGCTCTTATATATCAACACAGATTTTATTGATCGTGTTATTAGTGATGCTCAAGGCATAGAGTAATGTTTGTTTATTTTAAGTTCAAGGGTAGCAATTTTAAATTGCTACCCTTTTCTAGATTCTATAATTGGGTCAAAATTATTAAAACCCTAATGCCTCTAAAACTTCAATTTTCGGTAATTCTTTACTTAACACGCTATCAATGAAAATTCCAGATTTATAAGTTCCATTTCTAAAATAAATGATACCGTATCCATTCCATATTCCATCTTTGTATTCGCCAATGAATTTTATGACATTTTCATAATTTTCATTAGTAAATGGTTTATAGTTAGACCATTTGGTAATACCAAAACCATTCTTCTCTTTATTTTCATAAGTACCTAAAAAACTATAGTCTAGGCTTTGTGATAAAGTCATTCCATTTGGGCTCGTGTTTTCCCACTTGCTAAAGATATAAGCATTGTCCTTAGGCTTGTACTGAATGCCGAATCCGCTATACTCACTATTTCTACCTTGCCCTGTATACCAACCGCCATCTTCTAGTTCCCAATTTACTATAGGGTGTTCATCGTTATTAGGTTTGCTATTAGAAGGACCAAATAACCAATACCACGAATTGGTATAGCGATTAAGAAACTGTTGGTTTTGGTGATAAGCTTCTGCTTGTTGTATTTGATTTTCCGTTTGTCCCATTAAAGTATGTGAGCATATACACAGTACTATTAATACAAATAATCGACTCTTCATTTTTCTTAATTGCTAAATGGTTTGGGGTATATGAATAATGGTTCTAGAATGGAAATTTAGAACCTTTATTTTTTCGCTATACTTTCTGCTAAAAGTTCTAAAAGAAAAGTTTCCCTTTCAATAGACATTCCTTTTTTATCACTATTAAACATTGTTTTCTTATTATGGTTAATGGCTTCATAAATATTGACCCACTTGGCTGTCATTCCATTTTTGATCTCGTAATGCTCCATTTTAGATGTACCTAACTCTTTGTTGATTTCACATGTGTAGCAATAAGAAATCATATGTTGCACATCAAAATCGGGTTTGAACCATGGTCTGTATTCTTCGTAAATGCCAAAGGGCTTAATGTTTCTTATGTCTTGGGCTCCGGTTTCTTCCATAAGTTCCCTTTTCATTCCCTCTATTTTATCTTCTCCTAAATCCAATCCTCCACCAGGCAGGCTGTAATCTTGATATCTCTCTGTATAAAGGAGCAGAATGTTAGATTCTTGTATTGCAATACTTCTGGTAGCTAACCTTGTGAAAATAGACTTGTTTTCTAAATTTTCTATCGCTGGGTGGTAATGGATTTTTAAATTCTGCATTTGAAAAGTCTAACCTCTAATCGTGTTTTTTTAATTCTTTTTTTGGTGTAACTGAAGCTTCAAAAATACGTAAACCATTGGCAAAATTATTGGTATAACGGCAGTTGATTTTTATAGCTATTTATAATACCTATTGAGTTAAATGAACGTGCAGTACATATCTAACTTTGTCTTTATATTTTTTCAATTGAAATAGGAATACAATCTATCCTTCTAACTTCATCAACACGTAATATAAAATACTAATACATGCGTTCAATATTCTTTACCCATGCCTTTCTCCTTTGTTGTAGTACAGTTGTTTCTCAAAACGTAGAAGCTAACAATTTAGGGAAGGAAAAAGAGATTTCACATTCATTCTATATTACATCTAACGTTGGTAATGTTTCTTTTACTGATGCAAAAATTATTTTGGAGGAGATTAATTTGGCATCTAATAATGATAAAGATGCAACGTTATTGTTATTAGGGAATGTAGTAAACAAAGATGGTTTTTCTTCAAACAATGAAATGCAAGAAAAAGGAAAGTCTTACCTAAGACCTTTAATGAGTATATGGGATAAGTTTAATGGTAATGTCATCTTAACCCCGGGAGAGAACGAATGGTTAAAGGATGCTCCTCAAAGTATAGATGATCTAGAATCTTTTTTACAGGATAACAGTAAAGCTAAGTTTTGGCCAAATGACGGTTGTCCTATAGAGCGTGAAACAATTAATGATGATGTGGTACTAGAAATGGTAGATTCTCAATGGTTTTTAGAAGATTGGGATGATCACCCATACATAAACGAAAAGTGTGAGCATAAAACTAGGGGTCAGTTTTTGGCAGAGTTTAAAGATGATTTAAAGGATAGCCAAGGTAAAACCGTAATCGTTGCTGTGTACCAACCCGTAATGAGTAATTCCAAAATTTCCATGATTGATAAAATGGGAGGATTTACACCAGAATCATATCAGAATAAAGAAAATAGAATTTTACGAGGTAAGTTAGAGACTATAGCTAGTCAGTTTGAAGATGTCATATTTGTATCTGGCAAGGACCGTAATCTACAATATTTAGAAGATGATGGTATTCCACAAATTATTAGTGGAGCAGTTGGTAAAACTGAAAAAGCAAGAGCACCTAAAGAAGAACATTTTGAATCTACCAATAATGGTTATGCAAAATTGATTGTATATAAAGACGGTAGTTCTAAGGTTGATTTAATTGAAGTTAAAAATGGAGGCTCTAAAGTTGCTTTTACTCAAAAGATAAAAAGGGAACGACTTTTTATAGAAGATGTTTCCTTCCCTAAAGAATATGTTGGGTCAACTGCGAAGGCATCTATATATACGAAAGAAGAAACGGATAAAAGCGGATTTTATAAATGGGTATGGGGAGATCACTTTAGAAATCTTTATAGTAAAGAAATAGAAGCACCGGTTTTAAAAATAAATGAACTCCCCAATAATGTTAGACCAATTTCAGAGGGTGGTGGAACACAATCAAGATCTCTTAGACTAATAGATGATAATGAACATGAATATACTTTAAGAGCTCTGCGAAAGAGTGCAGTACGTTTTCTGCAAACAAACGCTGTAGAGCATCATTATGTTGAAGACTATCTTAAAAACACCGTTGCAGAGCGTTATGTTCTCGATTTCTATACTACAGCTCATCCATATGCTCAATTCGCAATGAACGAACTGTCGGAATCCATTAATGTGTTGCATGCAAACCCAAATGTCTATTATGTACCTAGGCAAAAAGGATTAGGTATTTATAATGAAGATTATGGCGATGCACTTTTTATGTTAGAGGAACATGTAGGAGACGAAAACAAAAATTTTGAAACCTTTGGCAATCCAGATGATATTATTAGCACTACAGATCTTCGTTTAGAGCTTATGGAGTCTAAAGATTCATACGTAGACGAACCAAGTTTTATTCGCGCACGATTGTTTGATATGTTGGTGGGTAATTGGGATAGACACCAAGACCAGTGGCGTTGGGCTCAGTTTAAAACTGAAGATGGAAAAAAAAGATATGAAGCTATACCTAGAGATTGGGATCAAGTTTTTCCTAAATACGACGGTCCCATCATTGGTATGTTGAAATTTGCTTTTCCATTGCTTCGAAAAATGGAAACTTTTGATGACGATATTAAGAATGAGAAGTGGTTTAATTTATCGGGTTATCCTTTAGATAAGGCGTTTATAAAAAATGCTGATTGGGATGATTGGAAAGCGCAAGTAGACTTTATTCAAGAAAATTTGTCTGATGAAGATATAAGCCTAGCCTTTAAATCTTTACCCGAAGCTGCACAAGATAGTAGTATAGAGGAGATAAAAAAGAACTTGCAATCTAGACGAGATAAACTACAGAGTATTGCACGAACCTATTATGATTATTTAAATAATTTTGAGGTAGTTATAGGAACGGAAGATAATGATGAATTCTTAATTACCAGAAAGCCTAACGGAGATACTTATATCTCTATATCAAAAGATACCATAGTCTTTAATAATACCTACAATTCTAAAGAGACTAAAGAAATATGGGTTTACGGATTAGATGGTAATGATACGTTTACGGTTAATGGGGAAGGAGATAAGCTTGTTGACATTAAAATTATAGGAGGTAAGAAAGATGATACTTATGATTTTAATTCAACAAAAAAAGTAAAGCTGTATGATTATAAGAGTAAGAACAATACTATTATTAATCCTAAATCAAAGAAATGGTTAACAGATTCATATGACATCAATACGTATGATTACCAAAAGAGAAAGTACAATGAAAATATAATTTTTCCGAGTTTGGGTTACGATGGCGATTCAGGATTTAGAATCGGTTTAAAAAATCGTTTTACAACTTATGGCTTGGCTAATAATCCTTTTAAGGCGCAACATACCATAGGAGGGGAGTATTTCTTTGCAACCAACGGATATGCAATTGACTATAATGCAGAATTTGCTCATGTATTCTATAACTGGAACTTAGGTTTCGATTTACGATATGCCAGTCCAAATTTTACAACGAACTATTTTGGTGAGGGTAACGATACTTCATATGACAATGAGATAGACAGAGATTTTAATCGAGTTCGTATAAGACAATGGAAAGTTTCTCCTTATTTGGTCCATACCGATGCCGGTAGTAGTTACCATTTTAGGTCAGCGTTAGAATCTTTTGATGTTTCTAATGATGATGACCGCTTTATTGGGCAATCTTTTTCCATAGATAATGATGTTTATGAAAAACAATTATATGCTACTGCTGAGGTTGGGTACAAATACAAGAATGAAAATGACCCGGCTTTTCCAAATCGGGCTATGCAAGCAGATATTGTAACAGGGTATACTTCTACTATTAATGGATATGATAATAGTTTTGGATATGTAAAACCATCACTATCATTAACTTACCCTTTACACCCAAGTGGTATAGCTGTTATTGCCACTAAAATTGCTGGTGAAACAATTATTGGTGATAATTACGAATTTTACCATGGTGCGGTTATAGGGGGTAATCAAAGTTTACGAGCATATAGAAATGAACGGTTTAATGGTAAGACTTCCTTTTACCAAAGTACAGATCTAAGAGTTGGTGTTACTAGATTTAGAACAAATTTTGTACCCATACAATTGGGAGTTAGTGCAGGATTTGATTATGGTCGTGTTTGGACAGATGATGATAATTCTACCAAATGGCATAATGATTTTGGTGGCTCTGTATGGATTTCAGGTTTCAGCGCATTAACAGGAAATCTAGGTTTTTATCACGGAAGAGATGGTAATCGTTTTCTATTTAGTGTAGGTTTTAATTTTTAATCTTTTAGCCAAGTGTCATAGATTAAGTTTCCCCGATTAGATTAAAATCAACTTTTTTAGTATTAAAGAATTTACTTTAAATTTTATAACTTATCGTAAGTTGATTATAAAATATCAGTTGTGTGGTTTAGTTGTTAATGGTTAGTGTTAAATTAATACAGCTGAGAATGGGTTCCTTTTTTTAAGGAACCCTTTTTTTAAATTTATAATCGCGGAATATGAAAATTGACTATGGATGAAATTTATCGTAATAGTTAATACTAAATAACTGTTTTAGTGTATATTTAATTTTAGTAGATTAAGAAGGATATAAAAACAAATTGATGGGTAAAGTGTTTCTGGTGATTGATGATGATATGGTGTCACAATTTACTGCTAGGTATGCCGTGCAGCAATCTAATTTTGATGCGCAAATTTATGTCTGTGACAGTGCAACCGAAGCCCTAAATTTATTAACTGAATTAAAGGAAGAGAATAAACCTATACCCGATTATATTTTACTTGATTTAATAATGCCAGAAATGACTGGATGGGAGTTTATTGATGAACTACAAAACCATAACGGCAGTTTAAACCAAATGAAAATTTTTATTATGTCTGCATTTACTAATGCTAAAGACAGAGAAAGAGCTAAGAACCATATAGCAATAGATGGGTACTATGAAAAACCTATTTCTAGAAATATGATTCAAGCGATTACAAAATAACTTACCTATTCTAATATCCTTTATATTCCTTTAATTGGCTCCTAATCAGCTATTAAGTTGAGGTTGATAATTACCTCATATTTAAATGTAAAGTCATTCTATCACTCAAGCATTCATGTCCATTAATTAGATGGGAATATCCAATAGCTTAATTTAATGATTAGTTCTGTTTTCATTTGAGTTAATATTCAATTTTATTGACGAATACTTTTAAATGATTTCCTCATAATTTTAGAGGATGTATTGATATAAAGAACTAATGAAAGATTTAAATATTTATATAGCGGATGATGATTTAGATGATTTAAGCTTTTTTAAGGAAGCTTTAGAAGATATTCCTATAAATACCCATGTAACTCATTTTGATAATGGAGTAGATTTAATGGATAGGCTATTTTCAGACCATACATTGCCAGAAGTTATATTTTTAGATTTATACATGCCCATTATGGATGGATTCGAATGTTTAATGGATATTCGAAATTTTAAGAAGTTTAAGAATATTTACATCATAGCGTATTCATCAATATATAGGGAAAGAGAGGTGAATCAGCTAAAACAAGATGGCGCCAATCAATTCTTGAAAAAGTCATCTTCTTTTAAGGAACTTAAAAAACTATTATTAGATTCTTTATCGAAAGTGAAGACTAAGAGCAATGACTTTATTGTGTTAACGTGAATTCGTACACCAGCGTAAAAGCCTATTATTAAGGTTAATCGAATTCCCTAACACCTCTATTGTAAATAGAATTTAATTTTTAGAGAAGCATTTTTGTTGTAAACTTTACTTTTTTTTGTTTTAAGCTTAGCTTGATGTATTCATTATCTATGCTATAGATAGTTTATAGACCAACTTAATTGGCTCATCTTCATTTATACCTAAACTATCATTTTGTACTTCATTGTTAGAATGCTGCGACATTTTTATGGATTTAATGTTTTTTCGTAAAGCGGTTTTGTCTAATTTTTCAGTAGCCTTTTTATATAATTCCAAACATTAAGAGTTTCTTTTTCTGAAACAAGTTTGATCTAACAGTGTATATTTTTAAAACTAGATTGTCTTCGCCAGTACAAGGGTGTTTTCGATTATTTTACTCCATTTTCCCTTTCTATCGGTGGTTAGCGAAATACCGAACAAGTCTCCTTTTAGTGTTACTATTTTTTTTAAGTCAGTTGATGGTCCTTCTATTAAACCTTGATTTTTAATCTGTTTAAAGTCTGAATATTATCTGTATTATTTTAATTAAAATATTAGTATTTATCAGAAATCTATATCTTATTCTAGATTTATTTTAATAATTAAGATTATTTTAATTAAATTCAACACAGTTTCTTTTTACATTTTAGTATTGTATTTCAATTAGTTATAACTATTGTGTAATCTTACTTACATAATAGCTACTGGTTTGGATGAGCTTTTATGGAACTAGTATTTAAATAGAATTCTTCGGTATTCTATTTAAATGTTTCTACTTTATACAGGTGATTATCTTAGCTTTTAGTACCGATCATAGGTTTGTTTGTTTATTGTATAATTTAAATCAATCTGTTCTCAGAATTTGATTTTTGAAAATTACTAGTATGGACAATAACAACTACATGAATGAGAAGTTTCTTTTAGAAGGACTAATAAAAGGGTCTGAAGTTGCTTATGCTTACTTTTTCAATAATTATTATAAAGACCTTTGTAATTATTTATTAGCTATTTCCGGTGATTCTGAATTAACTGAGGAAATTGCGCAACAAGCTTTTGTAAAACTCTGGGACAAAAGAGAATCATTATCAATTCAAGATAATGCATTAAAACCTTACTTCTTCAGAATGGCTTATAACCTCTTCATAGATGCCAAACGAAAAGAGAAGAAAAATCATAAACTACTAGAACATCTTAAAGTTGAAGCTTATACAAATTTGGTGGACATAGATAACAGCCTATACGAACAAAAACTTAAATTAATAGAAGCTGAAATAGAAAACTTACCGGATCAATGTAAAAGAGTTTTTATTCTAGGTAAAAAGGACGGGTTAAAGTATCAAGAAATTTCTGAAAAGCTTCATATATCAATAAAGACAGTCGAAGTACATATGTCTAAGGCATTAAAAAGATTACGTACTCAATTGACTATTTTCCTGTAATTAAAATAGATTTTCTACAAGTAAATTGGTGTACATATGTACTTATCATAATAATAATAATAATAATAATGTTAAAAATTTGGGTTTTAAGTAAGGGTATTTAAAAAAATGTGCGTCTCTAGTAAAAAGACACTTAATTTTTTTAAATGACTAACCTCGATATAAAAATTATTATTACCAGATACCTTAGAGAAGAAGCTACTGAGGAAGAAATAGCCATTTTATTTGAATGGGTAAAAAAAGATGGGAATCAAGATACTTTCAAAAAATTGGTCCAAGCCGATTATTTAGTTAGATATAAAAAAGAATCCTGGGATTCAGAAGAAGCATTTCAAGAATTTCTAAAAAGTATTAAGGATAAGGAAGAATCTAAAATCATTCCTTTTAATGCAAGCAATAATATTCTAAAATATGCTGCTGCTATAATTGTACTTATTGCTTCAAGTACCTATTACATACTTAATAACAAGTCTACAGAATCAATTCAATCGAATTTAAATTATAATGAAATTACTCTTCAATTAAATAATGGGGAAACTATAAATCTTAATCCAAACTATGATACCATTATAAATGTAGGAAATGGATTAGCTAGCATTCAATTAAAAAACGGAATATTGAAACAAAACGGCTTAGTTAAAAATACCGTTAATGCTAGAAATAATATTTTAAAAGTTCCTTACGGAAAAACTTTGTCTGTAACACTGGATGATGGCTCAGTTATAAAGTTAAATTCAGGCTCAGAACTATCGTATCCTTCTAGTTTTGCTAATTTGAATACAAGAAAAGTTATTCTTAAAGGTGAAGCTTTTTTTGAAATCACCAAAAACCCATTAAAACCATTTGTTGTCCAGACAGATGAAACATTTACCCAGGTTTACGGAACTGTATTCAATATATCATCATATGAAGACGATGATGATATTGAAGTGGTTTTGGTAGAAGGTTCTGTTGGTGTAGGTGATAAGCTCAGATTTAGAGATAAAAATTTAACGATGCTTAAACCTTCTCAGAAAATTACTAATTCTAATAATTCATTTATTGTAGAAAACGTTGATATCACCCCATATGTATCATGGGTGGAGGGAATTATTTCTTTTCAAAATGCGAATATGTCTCAAATTATAAAAAAATTAGAGCGTCAGTTCGATGTTCAGATAATTAATGAAAATAACACTCTAGAAGAACGTCAATTTACTGGTGCATTCGATAAAGAAAATATTGAATCCATTTTAAAGACGATTCAAACTCACACAAATTTTAAGTACATAAAAAAAGGAAAAATAATAACTATTAAAAAAACAGAATAGCCTATGGTTTGAATCAATTCTAAGTAAAAAGAAACTAAACTAAACTAACTAGACCGAATGAATTATGAAAAAAAAGAAAACCATTTATACTGTGGCCGCTAAGGCTCGGAGAAAATTTATCTTTCTTCTATGTATGTCACTATCTTTTAGCTACGCAATTGCAAATAGCAGTAAGCAAGAAGATACCGTGGCGGCAAATTTCAAAAATAAAAATTTAGGAGATGTTTTTGAATCTATAACCAATTCAACAGGGCATAAATTTTTTTATGAAGCTACCGAAGTTGATTTGAGTCGTAAAGTAACAGTTTCAAAAAAAGCTCTTCCTATTGAAGAATTACTTGATGAAGTTTTTAAAGGAACAGATTTAGACTATGAAATAATTTCAAATCAAATTGTCGTAAAACGAAAAGGGAAGACTGTTTATAGTGGTAAAATACCAGAAAAAAGTGTTGAGATATCAAATTTTCAAACAAGTCTTAATGGTAAGGTTTTAGATGAATCGGGTATACCATTACCGGGAGCAACTGTTATAGCAAAAGGAACTACTGTTGGTACTACAACTGATTTTGATGGTAATTTTGAAATTACATTACCTATAGGTGTAACGTTAATTGAAGTATCATATTTAGGATATCGCTCAAAACAAGTAGATGTTTCAGGTAAAGAATCTATTTCTGTTAGTTTAGAGCCAGATGCCGCTGCCTTAGAAGAGGTAATAGTAGTAGGGTATGGAACATTGGCGAAAACAAAAGTTACCGGTTCAGTAGTATCGATAGATACTGAAACAATTGTAAGAGTTCCGGCAATGACTGCAGAAGGTGCTTTAATTGGTCAAGTAGCAGGGGTACAGGTTCAAGAAGTATCTGGAGAGCCGGGTGCTGCCCCTAATATTAGAATTAGAGGCTCAGGCTCGATTTCAGCAGGTAATGATCCTTTATTTGTAGTAGATGGTATTCCTATTACTAGAAACTTAACATCTTCTAGTCAATTAGGTGGTGTAGCTAATCGCCGAGCTTCTTTTCAACCACCAACAATTAATCCATTGGCTACCTTGAATCCTAACGATATAGAATCTATACAGGTTTTAAAAGATGCCAGTGCAGCTGCGATATATGGTTCAAGAGGAGGAAATGGAGTTCTATTGATTACTACGAAAAAGGGTTCTAATTCTGACGAAGGTGTTTATTCTTTTGATACTTATGCAAGTATGCAATCTGTAGCAAACAAATTAGACTTAATGAATGCTAGGGAGCTTATAGATTATACAACTGACGCTAGAAATAATAATTATTTAGCTTCTGTACCTGGTGCATCAATCAATGATCCAATTTCTCCTGGTGACCGTGGTAATGTTAATTACGAATTACCAGAATCCTTTGTTAATTGGGACGGTACTGATACTGATTGGCAAGATTTAATTTTTAAGACAGGTATAGTGCAGAGTTATAATTTTTCATATGCATCACCTGTTAGAAACAATACCAGTTTTTATGCCTCTACAGGCTATTTTTCTCAAACAGGGGTTATTGAAAAGTCTAAGTTTGAAAGATATTCTGTGTTATTAAATTTAAATTCACAATTGTCTGAGAAATTGAATTTAGATTTAAGGTTAGCTCCTACGGTAACAGAAAATCAAAGGGTACCAGCATCCTCCCCATATTTTGCGACACCTCCGGGTATTGTTTATTCGGGTATCGTTCACTCACCAACTGTGAGTCCTTATAATGCTGACGGTACAATAAATCAATTAAACAATCAATCTTACTTAGGTGGTGGTACAACAACTGCAAGTAACCCATTGGCAATTATACAAGCTGTTGATGATCAGTTGTTTCAGTTTCAAAATAGAGGTACCTTAAGTTTAACGTACGATATATCGCCAGAATTGAGTTTTAAAACTTTAGGTGGTGTGTACATCAATGTTTACAATCAAGATTTCTATAGGTCCAATACGTTGTTGTACAGAGATTCTGCAGATGGTAATCCTTATGGTCAAGCATCTTCTTCTACAGAAACGAATTGGCTTTGGGAAAATACCTTGAGCTGGAAGAAAGAATTTGGTGATCATTATTTAGATGCGGTTCTTGGTTATACAGCTCAAAAAGATAACTTGACGTTAAAACAAGTTCTTGCTAATAATTATCCTGATGACTTAGTGCCAACAATTAGTGGTGGCCAGGTGTTTGGGGGTAATTCAGTAAAAGAGCAATGGTCTTTATTATCTTCTCTTTTAAGAGTAAACTATAGTTATAAAGACAAGTATTTGTTTACCGGGACATTTAGATCCGATAAATCATCAAGATTTGGAAAAAATAACCAAACTGGTTACTTCCCTTCCTTTTCTGCAGGATGGAGATTAAGCCAAGAAAACTTCTTAGCTGATTCAGAATTTATATCAGAATTAAAGCTTAGAGCAAGTTGGGGACAAACAGGGAACTTTGAAATTCCGAACTACGGTGCGGTTGGTCTATTGTCTCCTCAGAATTATAACTTAGGCGGAAATGAGATTAATGGACTTGTACAGGCTACAATACCGAATCCTAATTTAACTTGGGAAAAATCTGAACAAGTAGATGTAGGGTTAGAAGTTGGTTTGTTCGATAACAGAGTTTTCGTTTTAGCAGACTACTACGATTCTACAACAAGAGATCTTTTACTTAATGTTGCAATTTCATCTGTATCTGGTTTTGAAACAACCTTAAGAAATCTTGGGGAAGTACAGAATAAAGGATTTGAATTGGCTTTGAGAACTAAGAACTTTATTGGAGATTTTACATGGGGTACCGATATAAACTTCTCTACCAATAAAAATGAGGTTATTTCTCTTAATGAGGGTAATGAACCAATATATTCATCTGGTAGTGCTGGAGTAAGGCATGTTACTAGAGTAGGTGATCCTATAGGAAGTTATTATGGTTATGTTACAGATGGTATTTATCAGACACAGGCAGAAATAGATGCTGCCCCGGTAGATACACAAGCACCAAATGCTGGACCTGGAGATATTAGATTTAAAGATATAAACGGTGATGGTGAAATTACGCCAGATGATAGAACAGTAACCGGTAGTTATTTTCCAGATTTCACATGGGGTATCAACAATACATTTACCTATAAAAATGTTGACTTCAGCTTTTTAATTCAAGGTGTTGAAGGTAATGAGATTTTAAATTTAACATCTAGACATTTAAAAAATGGAGAAGCGAATTTTAATTCCTATGCTATTTTTAATGAAAGATGGAGGTCAGCTGAAAATCCAGGAAATGGATATATGCCAAGAGCTGATAGGGAGTCTGGTAATCATGGTAACAATAGTAGACCTTCTTCTTTTCAAGTTGAAGATGGATCTTATTGGAGACTTAGAAATGTTACTTTGGGTTATACCCTACCTATAGACAACCTATTCGGAGGCTCTATTAATAGACTTAGATTCTATATAACGGGAACTAACCTATTTACTGTGACAGATTATCTTGGTTACAATCCTGAGGTGAGTAGTATTACTACAAACAGTTTAACTCCAGGAGAAGATTATGGTGCATTTCCATTAACGAAGTCTTTCACCATGGGCGTTAATTTAAAGTTCTAACCTAAAATCGAAAAAAATGAAACGAATTCTATATATAATATTTTTCACTGCTTGTTTTAATTCATGTAGTGATGATTTCACAGATCTCGCACCAATTTCTAATCGTAATGAGGCGGACTTTTATAATACCTCTGCTGATTTTGAAGTAGCTATAAATGCAAGTTATTCAGGTTTACAAAGTACTGGAGTTTATGGTAGGGGGTATTGGACAATGTTCGAAATGAGAAGTGATAACACTGATCAAGGACCAGATGCTACTGGTTTGGCACGTCAATACACTGAAATAAATTCTTTTACTGAAGATGCATTGAATGAGCAGGTTTCCTCTGTATGGAGTGAATCATATAAAGTAATTTCTAACTGTAACGTTATCCTAGCGCGTATAGATGACGTTGAGATGGATTCAGGTTTAAAGAGTAGAATAACTGGAGAGGCATTATTTATAAGGTCTTTAATGTTTTATCATTTGGCAGTAGCTTATGGTAATATTCCATTACAATTAACACCCTTTGTGTCAGGCGATGAGCTTTCACAAGTAGATCAATCAACTGTATTAAATCAGTTAATTTTAGATTTAACAGATGCAGAAGCTGGCTTACCAGTCGCTTATTCTGGTAATAATGTAGGTAGGATCACCAAAGGTGCTGCTGCAACTTTGTTAGCAAAAGTATTATTATCTACGGGCGATGATACAGCAGCTGCAACAGTATTACGTCGAATAATTTCAGATTACGGTTATGAATTGCTTGATGATTATGCAGATTTATGGGGAATAGGTAATGAGAATAATGCTGAATCTATATTTGAAATACAATATATCAGTGGAGGTATTGGTCAAGGTAGCCTTTTTACCAATGATTTTTCTCCTAGTACAGATTTACAAACAGGTTCTGGTTTTGCTAGAAATAGACCAACTATTTCTTTAATGGAAGCATATGAAGATGAAGATCTAAGGTATGATGTTTCTATGGGAGACACTTATGTTAATTTGGAAGGTGAAACGATAGAATCTAGGTATGTGAAAAAGTACTGGTCAGACCCGGCAATAGAAAATGATTCTGATATCAATTTTGTTGTCTTTCGCTATGCTGATGTATTATTAATGTTAGCAGAAGCATTAGGTGAAACTAGTGAAAGCTATGATCTTATAAACGATGTAAGAGAAAGAGCTGGTCTTGATGCTATTGACGTTACTACGCCAGGAACATTTAGTGATAAACTGTTGAATGAAAGGAGATTAGAGCTAGCTTTTGAGAACCATAGGTGGCCAGACTTAAAAAGATTTGACTCTGATAGTAAAATACAAGAGGCAGAACCATTTATAACAGGAACTAGAGAATTCTTTTTTATCCCTCAGAGAGAGATTGATATTAATCCAAATTTCGTGCAAAATTAAAAACTTGTTAGTTTAATTATTTGAGTTGTTTGCAGTTGACCCAATATCATGAATCGCCTACTTGTTGGCTGTGGACACATAAATAATTAGCTATTCAAATTTATTCATATTCTTTTCACCTTCCTTGAAGGTGAACCAAACTACTAATGTCAAATTTTAAATAAAAGTGTAATGAGAAAAATTGTATCCTTAATCTGCTTAAGTTTTGTCTTTTTGACAACGCAGGCACAAGAGAAAAAAGTATTAAATATTCTGGCGATTGGAGCTCACCCAGACGATTGTGATTCGAAGTTCGGTGGCACAGCTGCGTTATTTGCTAAAATGGGACATAATGTTAAATTTTTAGCGCTTACCAATGGCGATGCCGGTCACCAGAGTAAGGGTGGTGGTCCTTTAGCTAAAATACGTAGGCAAGAGGCAAAAGACGCAGCAAAAGCATTAGGTATAGCTGAGTACGAAGTCTTAGATAATCATGATGGTGAATTGTTTCCAACATTAAACGTAAGATTAGAGGTTATAAGAAGAATTAGAAATTGGGATGCAGATATCGTTTTAGGCCTTAGACCTAACGATTATCATCCAGATCATAGAAATGCTGGGTCTGTTGTTCAAGATGCAGCTTATATGAATATTGTACCAAATGTAGCTCCAGATACACCTCCATTACAGAAGAATCCTGTTTTTCTTTATATGAGTGATCATTTCAAAAAACCTTATCCTTTTCAAAAAGATATTGCAGTTATCATTGATGATGTAATAGATACAAAAGTAAAAGGTTTAGCGGCACATAAATCTCAAATGTTCGAATGGCTTCCTTGGACCAATGGCACAGATTTATCTACAATCCCTACAGGTGAAAAAGAACGTTTAGCTTGGTTGAAAGATAAATGGATGAATAGAAAACCAGATGCGGCTACTTTAGAAACTGTAAAGAAGTGGTATCCGAATGTAGATGTTTCAAAGGTTAAGCAAGTTGAATTTTTTGAGATTTGTGAGTATGGTAAGCAGCCAACCGATGCGGAAATAAAAGAAATGTTTCCAATGTTAGGGAGTAAATAAGCACTAATTAATTTAAATAACCAACCAACCTTCCATGGAGAAAAGTAAGCCTACCACCAAAAGATATTATCACATAATAGGTTTAGTAATGCTTGTATTCTTTGTAATATCATTCATTACCAATATTCTAAACTCAATAATAGTAGATGTAAAAGATAGTTTTGATTTAAGTCTTATATCTACAGGTTTTTTACCTTTTACTTTCTTTATTGCCTATGGTATAATGTCTATACCAGCAGGATTTCTTTCAGAAAAGTATAGTGAAAAATCATTATTGTCAATATCATTTTTGGTGATGGGGCTTGCCTCTTTGGGTTTTGCTATTTTTCCTAGTTATGGAGTGTTTAGCATAACCCTTTTTACCCTTGGTTGTTGTATGGCAGTACTACAAGTAATTATTAACCCTATGTTAAGAGTTGCAGGTGGTGAAGAGCATTTTGCTTTTAATTCTGTACTTGCGCAACTGGTTTTTGGGGCAGCATCTTTTCTTAGTCCATACCTCTATAAGTATTTAGTCAATACTGAAGGTAATAGTAATGACGCACTAGCTGAAACTTTACGTGGATGGGTGCCAGCTAATTTACCATGGGCTTCGTTATATATTGTTTTTGCCTTAATCGCATTTGTTCTATTTATTTATGTTTTCTTAAATAAATATCCAAAATTCGATAAAAATGAAGATGAAAAAGCTGGGGATAAAAGTTCTTATTTGGACTTGCTAAAGAATAAATGGACCATTTTATATTTTTTGGGAATATTCTGTTACGTAGGCGCTGAGCAGGGAGTTGGTAATTGGATTTCACAATTCTTATACCAATATCATGATTTAAATCCACAAACAATTGGTGCAGATACCGTATCCTATTTTTGGGCTATGCTCACCGTAGGTTGTTTACTTGGCTTATTACTTTTAAAATTCTTTGATAGTCGTAAAATTCTAATTTCAGCTACTGCGATTACTATTCTTGCTTTAATTTTTTCATTAACTGGGTCAAAAGAAATGGCATTGGTAGGATTCCCATTAATAGGATTCTTTATTTCTGTTATGTATTCCGTTATTTTTTCCTTAGCACTAAATTCTGTTAAGGAGCATCATGGTTCACTATCTGGAATTTTATGCACAGGGATAGCGGGTGGTGCGGTAATTCCATTTATAGTTGGTGGATTAGGAGAATTAATGACACTCAAGTCTGGTATGTTCTTTTTAATTATTCCACTGGGTTTTATTCTATCAATAGGTTTTTGGGCTAAGCCGTTAGTCAATAATAAAACTATAAGTCTAAAGAAAGACAAATGAGCATTTTACTAGATGAAATTTTAGGCGTTGACATAGGAGGTACTAATATTAAAATAGGAAGAGTCGTAAACGGAAAGGTTTTGCAGAAGTGCAAAATTCCAGTAAATCGAGATGATCTTGAGCAAGTTACGCTAGATAATCTTTATAAAGGGTTGAAGGCTTTAATGACAGATTCAGTAAAGGTAATCGGCATAGGTGTTCCTGCTGTGGTTGACATAGAATCAGGAACGATATTCGATGTTCAAAATATTCCATCGTGGACTAATGTAGCTTTAAAGAATTTAGTTGAAGAGAAATTTAATGTACCTGTTTACATTAATAATGATGCCAATTGTTTTGCAATTGGAGAAAAGCAATTTGGAAAAATACGAGAATTTAAAAACTGTGTAGCACTTTCATTAGGTACAGGCATGGGAATGGGAATCATAATAGATGAAAAATTATATAATGGAGTTCTTTGTGGTGCCGGTGAAATAGGGATGGTGCCATATTTAGATGGCATTCTTGAGCATTATACCGGTAGCTTCTTTTTTGAAAGAGAATATAAAAATTCGGCATTAGTACTATACAATAAAGCACTAGAGGGAAATGAGAATGCTTTAAGGGCATTTAAGGAATATGGTATCCATTTGGCAGAAGCTATTAAGATTATTCTTTATATGTATGCACCAGAGGCTATCATTCTTGGTGGATCTATTAGTAATTCGTTTCAATTTTTTGAAAAATCACTAAGAACAGGTCTGGAATCTTTTGCCTATCAAAAACAGATTGAAAATTTAAAAATTCAAACTTCAGATTTAGTCGATTCTCCAATTCTTGGAGCTGCGGCCCTTTGTCTGTAATAAAATAACTAATTAAATGAGATTAACTATAATAACATTACTCGGGATATTACTTCTGAATTCTTGTTCTGAAAAAGAAATTGCTATTGGTAAACAAATCAATATCACAGTTGAGAATAATAAAGTAGGAGCACCTGTTACTTTAGGAATCCCTTTTCCAAAAGGAGAACTTAAATCTGTGGATCATTTACGTTTAATGACTTCAGATGGGGTTGAGATTCCATGCCAGACTACAGAAGTTGCTAATTGGGGTCCATTAGATGATAGTATAAAATGGGCTTGGGTATTCTTCTTTTCTGAGGAAGGAACCGAGTATACTTTAGAATATGGAGATAATATTATCCCTATTAGATCTAAAGAAAAAATTGTATCAACAAATAATATGAGACCACAAGGGGGAATCGATGTAAATACAGGTCCTCTTTCTTTTGCCATACATAAAATGGGTAATGGATTTCTAGATGAAGTTTTTTTAGATTCTAATGGCAATGGTGAATTTGAGGAAACGGAACTTATAGGTTCTTCGCAAGGTGAGAATAGGGGGTCATTTTTAGATATTTTAGATGATGCAGGTATTGATAAATCAAAAGCTGTAATTCACGAAGTATTTAGGGAAAAGGGTTCTGGACCAATGCATAATATATTTAGAATTGAAGGTACTTATACCTACAGTAGAAAAGATAATAACATTTCACCTTTCACAATGTGGTTGCATGTATATGCAGGTAAAAGCTATGTAAAAGTACTACACACATTAACCTATACCGGTATACCTGACAAACATAAAATTGTAGAGGGCGAACATTATAATATTGCAACGCAAGATGAAAATATTCTATCAGAAAATACTGTAGAAGATATTGGATGGACACAACCTAATGATGAAATAGCGGCTAGTGGTATTCAATTAAAATATCACTTAAGCGATAACGTAAATATTTCTATTCCTATGATGGAAGGTAGTTGGCAAGATGATGATGCTAAACTGAGTATTCAAAAAATAAAATCAAATGATAAGAACGTTGTAAGATTATTACAACAAGGCCCTGAGAGAGTTAAAAGCACAAGTTTAAGAAGCTTGTATGTCAACGGATTTAAAAAAGACGGTAATGAAGAAGAAAAGAAAGATTATAATTTTGAGGCAACTATTTTTGATGGTGATGAGAATATCGCAAAAAGTCAAAGAGCAAAAGGTTGGATTAATATAGCAGATACAAAACGAGGTGTTGGTGTTGGTATCAAAAATTTCCTAAAAGAATATCCAAAAGGTGTTCAAGTAGATCCTATTACAAAGTCTTTAACAGGCAGTATTTGGCCGTTAGAAAATGGTCCAATGAATTTCGCAAGACATAACACAGAACCTGATGGTGGTATGTTAGCGAATTTTGCTCAAGGTATTACTAAGACAACTGAATTCATTTATTATTTTCATGATAATGTAGACACAGACGAGGTGGGTCAGAAAATGGACTATGTCTTAGATAGTCCTGTGGCACATGCATCACCAGAATGGTATACAAACTCAAAGGTTTATGGTAATATGGCACCAAAGTCTACCAAACATCCTGAATTTGAAAATGCCTTACAATATAGGTACGATTGGTGGGCTTATAACCAAAAGCATGAGCCATGGTACGGTATGTTTAATTATGGTGATGGTAAAAGTTATTTTTTCAATGATCGTTGGGTGCAATGGACTAATAATGAACCCACTGTAGATTTTATGTTTTGGACTAACTTTATGAGAACAGGTGATCCAAAATACTTCAATCTTGCACAATCCATGAGTAGACATACAATGGATGTAGATAATGTTCATTGGCCTAAGAAAAGAACCTATTATGGTGAAATTAACGATGCAATAGATTTTTGGAATTATCAAAAAGAACCAGAATCTACCCCATATTTAGGTATTGGAAGAAGACATGCAAATGAACATTGGTATGCATTATTAAGTGCTCATGTTTGGATCCAAGGTTGGATTGCATCCTACTATATTTCTGCAGATCATAGAGCACTTGAGGTTGCAAAAATGACAGGTGATACTTATTTAAATAGAATTTGGGGGGATCACGATTTAAGAGGGAGAAGGTTGTATTTGTCTGTGCTTAATTTGGTTGAATTATATGATGCCACCAAACTCGATAAGTATAAAAAAGAATTAGATGAGCGTGTAAGTTTAATGCTTGAATTTCAAGAAAGACAAGGGGGTAATTTGTTGTTAGATAGATATGGCTATAGCCAAACATATGTAGCTCAAGGTTTATATAAATACCAACAAATAACTGGTGATGAAAAAGTAAGAAAAGCGTTACTAGAACATGCTAGATGGGTTAGAGATGTACCACCATTAAATCATGAAATGGAATCTTATTTGGCAACTATTTATCCATTGGTTCTTGGATATGAAATTAGTGGAGAAAAAGGGTATTTAGATGAGGCATTGGCACGGGCTGAATATCTGAAGATAGGTGAGTTGAAAAAATCATCTGATGAATATGATAATACAAAGGAGTATAGTGCCGATTTGTTAGAAATATCTAACCTGCCAAATAGTAAAAAGAAATTTACCAATTGGCAGACAAACCAGGGATTAAGGGTTTTTGGATGGACACATGCTTATAATATTCCTTATTTGCTATACGCAATGGAGCAAGAGAATATGGAGTAACAATTTTGAATTGGTTAGGGGGCAGTTTACATTTTTTGTAGCTGCTCCTTTTTTATCGTATTAATTTGAATTCAGCTTAAATGACACTAACCAAAAGAATTGGACTTATACTTGGTCCTTTATTTTTTATACTCATACATTTATATTTTGACGGGGATGGTTTATCTGGACAAGGACGAGATATTCTAGCCATAACAGTTTGGATTGGTATATGGTGGGTTTTAGAAGTTTTACCCATAGCTGTTACTGCATTACTTCCCATAGTACTATTTCCATTATTAGATACTATTAGCCTAGGTGAGACTACAGCTAGTTACGGGCACAAATATGTCTTTTTATATATGGGTGGTTTTATGTTGGCTATGGCTATTGAAAAATGGGGACTACATAAAAGAATTGCGCTTTTGATTATTAAAGCAATAGGTACTAATATGTACACTATTGTTTTAGGTTTTATGGTTGCTACAGCATTTCTTTCCATGTGGATATCTAATACGGCAACGAGCGTAATGGTATTGCCCATGGCGATTTCAATAATTAAGCAATTAGAAGATAATCCTAATAGCATTAGTTCCGTCAATAAATCATTCAGCAAATTATTAATGTTGTCAATTGCATATTCGGCCTCTATTGGTGGTATGGCTACATTAATTGGAACTCCACCTAATCTGGTATTTGCAGGCTTTGTTCAAAAGACTTACGGTATAGACATTAGCTTTTGGCAATGGATGAAATTTGGTCTACCTGTGGCTACTTTATTACTGATTATATCATGGTATTATTTAACTCGTATTGCATATCCGCAAAAGGAAAAGAGGTTCCCTGGTGGAAAAAAGGAAATCAATAGATAATTAAGAGAGTTAGGTCCGATGAAGGCAGAGGAGAAAAGAGTTTTAATTGTTTTTATATTGACTGCTTTCTGTTGGATTACTCGTTCATTTTTATTGCAGTCATTCTTACCTAAAATTGATGATACCATTATAGCAATAGGAGCAGTGATTCTCTTATTTATAATACCAGCATTTTCTCAAAAAAGGTCATTATTACTATGGAGTGAAGCTGTTCGTATTCCATGGGGAATAATATTATTATTTGGCGGTGGAATGGCAATTGCTAAAGGTTTTGATGAAACTGGTCTAGCGAGCTACTTGGGGTCTAGAATGTTCTTTTTTGAAGGGTTGCCTTTATTCATAATATTATTATTAATAATTACCTGTGTAAATTTCCTTACAGAGGTAACCTCTAATTTAGCAACTACCGCCATGATGCTTCCAGTAATGGCTCCTTTGGCGCTTAGCTTAGATGTAAATCCATTTTTATTATTAGTTGCGTGCACTACTGCTGCATCTTGTGCTTTTATGCTTCCCGTTGCAACACCACCAAATGCGGTAGTCTTTGGTTCTGGCTATTTACGTATACCAGATATGTTACGCTCAGGTTTTTTAATGAATATAATATCTATTTTAATTATTAGTGCTATCATTTATTTCTTTTTACCCTTACTATGGAATATAGATGATATTATAATTAATGGGGTATAATTGGTAAGGGTAGTTTTCATTTTTTTCTAATGTTGAGCTTATGGTAATCTATAGTTACTAGTAGCGCTTTTAATGTAATGAGTTGATAAATATTAGATATTATTTTTTTGATGAATTAATTCTAAGTGGAAATTCAGTTTCCCTACCATAGAGCTTTATCTCTTGTATATCAGCTGGCATGTAATAACCTGCCGATTCTAACTCTTCTTTTACATTTCGCACTACATTTCCTTTAGTTATTAGTGCCATTCTCCTAAAATCTTTGGTGTCGACCCAAAAAAACACTTTTAAATTAACAGTGCTAGTAGCAAGTTCATCTTCAATTACAAAATTCTCATGTTCTTTATCCTCAATAACATTTGGTTCTTTTTTTAAAGCCTTTAATACTGTCTGTTTTGCCCCTTCAATATTGTCCTCATATGCAATTCCAATAGTGAAATCCCATCTAAAAAAACCATCTTCGGTGTAATTCGTAACTGGTTTAGTCAATACATCACTGTTTGGTATGTACACATCCTTACCATCAAAACTTTTAAGTTTTGTATATCTAAATTCTAAAGCTTTAACCTTACCAAAATTGTCATCTATTTGAACGGTATCATCAACGTCAAAAGGTCTGCTAAACGCCATAATGATTCCTGCAATAAAGTTTTGACCAATATCCTTAAAGGCAAACCCTAATACCACTGCACTAGCTCCCGCTGCGGTCAATATTCCTGTAGCTATTGAACCAAGACCAGAGGCTTCTAAAGCCAGCATAACAGCGATAATCACCAATATGTATTTAATAGCTTGTCCTAGAAATTTACTCATTAGGGGATCTCCAGTCTTTATTGAAAGTCTTCTTTTAACGAAACCTCCAATCCAGGATCCAATTAGCAATCCTAAAATCACAAGTAATATTCCCATCCCAATACCAGGTAATTGTTCTATGAATTGATTATAAAATAATGTAATGGATTCGGTAATTGTAGTTGTGTTATTTTGCATGAATTTAAAAATTAAGTTTGTATTCCACATACTTGTAGGTTGTTGTAATTTATAAAAGCTCTTTTAATACGGCTTGTCCTAACTGATTTAATATTGACTGTAAAGATTATGGAGTTTACTTTTAATCAGATCATCTTGATAAGATTCGAGCTATTTCAGTTAATAATTTAATTAATATCATTAATGTCAATATCTGAATTTATGAATATTGCTTAAGTTTTTGAATGCACTTCATTTTAATTGAAGGGTTTGCTATTTCAGTTTAGTTAGCCATCTCACTACAGAGATGGCTTTTTTAAATTCTAATCAATTTCACGTTATATATTTTAATGATATAACTTGGAATTGATATCAGAGTAATATTCAAAACTGTACTGAGAAATTACCATATTAAGTCCTTAAAGGAACTCATTTGGAGATTGGTCAAGAAAGATATAATTGTGCTTTAAAGGATTGTGGATTATATGAAAGCAGATTTCTCTCAACGGGTGTTTTTTTATAAAATTTGAGACTGACACACAGAACGTGAACTTTTATTATAAATACCCATTTCTGATAGTTTGTTATATAATGGCAGTACTTGGATTTTGAAACGTACCAATTAATAGCTAGGGGTATGGGAAAGAAATAATGAAAGGAATCCAATTAATGATTGAATTGGATAAGCATTTAATATAGAATTTTGATAGTAACTATAGGGTAAAAAGGCTAACGCAAACGTTTTACTAGAAAGCCGTTTTCATTTTCGTGTTCAATTAATAATATTAAATTCTAATAATGACCTCTTTATTTCTATAAATAAATTGTAGAACTAATGGATGGCATGATAACCAAGATTAAATAATACCAGTTTACAGATTCTATAAAGAATATTTAGTGAAATGCTGGGACACCTCTTAACCTCTTAAATTGATTGTATGCTTTGTTCACTTTCTCTTTAGGTGCTTTTGTGAATTCAGTATTAGTAATTTCATATACTTTTTGAACACTATCCAGCTTATGGTGCATTACTGATAAGGTTTTTTGATAATTAGTGTCGAGGATAACATTGTTTTTCTCGTTTGGATCTTTTTTTAAATCATAGAGCTCCCAAGTATCTATATCATCGTAAAAGTGAATAAGTTTAAATCGCTCAGTTCTAATTCCATAATGTTTCTTTACCATGTGAAAAGCAGGAAAGTCGTAATAATGATAATATACTACATCACGAAAATCTTCTTCTTTTTCCGTTCCGTTTAATAAACCTAAAAAAGATTCACCTTGCATATTAGAACTTAAATCGGACAATCCCGATAGATCTAAAAAAGTAGGAGCAAAATCAAGATTCTGGACTAATGCATCAATTTCACTTGAAGGTTTTATAGTTCCAGGTAATTGCATTAATAGTGGAGTTTTAAAAGATTCTTCGTACATAAAACGTTTATCGAACCAACCATTTTCGCCCATCCAAAAACCTTGGTCAGAAGTATAAACAACCAATGTATTTTTATCTAAGCCACTCTTTTCTAAATAATCAAGAATTTTACCTACACCTTCATCAACAGCAGCAATAGTTGCCATATAGTCTTGTAAATATCGTTGCCCTTTCCAAATAGCCAATTCTTTACCAGTTAATTTTGATTTATGAAAAGCGTTGTTTTTGGATAGGTAAGCTGCATTCCAAGTCCTACGTTGCTTAGATGTCATTCTATCAAAGTCAGTTGTCCATGGGTTATTGGCAAGTTCTGTTTTTCCATAAGCTGTCGACATTTTTAAGTCATGACCTTCATACATATCTCTATATATAGTTTGAAGTTGCTCTTTGGCGGCCCATTGCTTGTTAAATTCAGGAAAATAGCTATCTGGTAATGGGAATAATACCGAATCGTACAAATTGGTATGGCGTAGTGCCGGCATCCAATTTCTATGAGGTGCTTTATGTTGTACCATTAAGAAAAAAGGAAGAGAATCAGTTCTTTTATATTTTATCCAATTCAACGCATCTTCAGTAATAATATCAGTCGCATAACCCTCAATACGAGTAGTATCTCCATTTTCAATAAAGTCGGGATTATAATAGTTTCCTTGATCTACAATTATTTTCCAGTGGTCAAAACCTTCAGGATAATCATGTAAATGCCATTTACCAACTACAGCGGTTTCATATCCCGATTGCTGAAGCATTTTTGGCAATGTGGGCTGGCTGCCATCAAAATGATCTCCATTTTGTCTAAATCCATTTATATGACTATGTTTTCCTGTTAATATGACGGCTCTGCTTGGTCCGCAAATAGAATTGGTGACAAAACTGTTATTAAAAATTACGCCATTTTTAGCAAGTCTATCAATATTAGGGGTAGGTGCAAGTTTACTGATAGGATGTCCATAGGCACTAATCGCTTGTATCGCATGATCATCGGCCATAATAAATAAAATATTTGGCTTTTGATCTGCTTTGTTCTTAGGCTTTAAGGATGTTTTACAATTAAGGTTCAAGAACCCAATCATTAACACTAGAATTCCTAAACGCATAGATATTTTAATTTTTATTCTTAAACAATAATGTTTAGGAGACTATTCCAATTCAAATTCAGCAGACATTTCTGCAGTTGAGTCACTACCAACAAACACTACAAATTTCCCGGGCTCTGATACAAATTGAAGGTTACTGTTGTAGAATTTTAAATCATTTGCATAAAGTGTTAAAGAAACGGTTTTTGTCTCTCCTTTTTTTAGGAATATTTTTTTGAATCCCTTTAACTCTCTTACAGGTGGGGTAATACTACGAACCTCATCTTTTAAGTACAATTGCACTACTTCTTCGCCATCGTAATCTCCCGTATTTTTTACAGTTACCGAGATATTGACGAGTTCATCTTGCGTAATTTTTTTCTTTTCTACAACAAGGTCACTATACTCAAAAGTCGTATAACTTAGACCGTAGCCAAATGGGAATAGTGGTGAAATCTCACTATCTAAATAATTAGATTTAAATTTTTCAAATCGGTTTGTAGGCGCTGGTCTCCCTGTATTTTTCATACTATGATAAATAGGAATTTGACCAACATTTCTAGGCCAACTAGCTGTTAGCTTCCCAGATGGGTTATAATCGCCGAAGATTACATCGGCAATTGCATTACCAGCTTCAACGCCAGGATTCCAAACTTGTAGAATACTTACTGGTAAGGTAAATTCATCAGATATCGTTAAAGGTCTACCGCTAAATAGCACCAGTACAACTGGTTTGCCGGTTTCGACTAAAGCTTTGATTAATTTTTTTTGACTTGGTGGTATAGATATTTCCGTTCTGCTTGCTGCTTCCCCTGCAAATTCAGAAGCTTCCCCAACTACTGCTACTATAATATCAGCATTTTCACTGTTTTGTAAAGCTTCCGATAACATTGCTTCGGGTGTTCGGGTATCGATATCTACTCGTAATCCGAATACATTTACACGTTTTGCAAACTCACCATCATTGGTGATATTAGCACCTTTGGTGTAGCTTATTCTAGCTTTAGGGGCTACATTTTTTAATCCTTCTAAAACAGGAATCGAAAGTTGTGGGTCGCCTGTAGGTGCCCATGTACCCAACATATTATTTTTGTCGTTTGCCAAAGGACCAACTAATGCGATTTTAGCATCCTTTTTTAATGGAAGTACGTTGTTTTCGTTTTTAAGTAATACAAAAGATTGGGTAGCAATTTTTCTTGCAGCTTCTCTATTTTCGGTTGTAAGAATGTCTTTTTCAGGTCTCGATGTATCCGAATACCTATAAGGATCATCAAACAAACCCAGTTGATGCTTGGCGGTTAAAATTCTTCTACAGGCTATGGTTATTGCTTCTTCGGTTACTTTGCCTTCTTTTACGGATTTCTTAAGTGTGGTTAAAAAACCTTCACCTACCATGTCCATGTCAAGTCCCGCATTAAGGGCTTGAGCGGATACGGCTTGTAAATCTCCCAACCCGTGAGCTGTCATTTCATTCACAGAAGTATAATCTGAAACTACAAAACCTTTAAAACCCCATTGTTTTCTTAGCAAATCGGTAATTAACCATTTGTTGCCTGTTGCAGGTATGCCGTCAATATCATTGAATGAGGTCATTGCGCTACCTACACCAGCATCTACAGCAGCTTGGTAGGGTGGTAGGTATTGGTTGTACATTTTTACCTTACTCATATCAACGGAATTATAATCACGCCCAGCTTCCACAGCACCATAAAGGGCAAGGTGTTTTACGGTTGCCATCATAGTCTGTGAATTACTCAGATCATTACCCTGGTAGCCTTTTACCATTGCAGTTGCGATAGCTGATCCTAAGTAAGGGTCTTCACCCGAGCCTTCAGAAATTCTTCCCCATCTGGCATCACGAGATATATCAACCATTGGTGAGAAGTTCCAGTTGATACCATCTGCAGTAGCTTCTTTTGCGGCCATCTTTGCAGCACTTTCAATTAATTCCATATTCCAACTAGAAGCAACGCCAAGTGGAATAGGGTAGGTGGTTTTATACCCGTGAATAATATCTGAACCTATTAATAATGGTATTTTTAATCTAGAATTCTTAATAGCAATTTCTTGTGCCTGCCTTACTTTTTCAGGTCCAGAAACACCAAATAACCCACCTACTTGGCCTTCTTTGATTTTTAACTCTACATTTTTACTAACTACAGAACCTGTGGCTATACCGCCGCCGGGAGTCAATAAGTTTAATTGTCCTATTTTCTCATCTAAGGTCATTTTATTTAATAGCGCTTCAACCTCAGGTATAGCCTCTTGTGCTGTAATATTGAAGACAGCAAAAGTTAGTAGAAGTATAGAAAATATGTTTTTCTTAATAGTCATTTATGTTAGCTTTAATTTAAATGAGTTACAGTGTAGCTGCGGGTTTATTTCTCTTCGTTTAAGGTATTAGAGAAAAGCCATTGTAATAATTCTGGTTCTGCAAAAGCAGGGTCCCAACTATTATGGTTGGCAAAATCATATAAGGTAAGCCGAGGGAACGCTCCCTCATTCAATAATGCCGAAACCATTTTCATAGACTGTAAAGGATCAACTACGTTATCTTTTGCTCCGTGAAATGCCCAAACTGGTATTTTTTTGGCATAGTTATTTACATACTTAGGATCCCCCGCACCACATATAGCAATGGCAGCGGCAAAACGATTAGGGTTTCTAGCCAGTAATTCATATGTACCCATGCCACCCATAGAAAGACCCATTACGTACGTTCGATTTTTATTGACGAAAGTTTCTTCTTTAAACTTATCTAATAAACTTAATACCAAACCCATTGCTTTGGTAGGACCATTTTTAAACTGAAAATCTAACTTTACAGGGTAATTGTTGCGATTAACATCTACTTGTGCCCAGTAGTCGTTTGTAGCACATTGAGGCATAAGTACAATTGCAGGAAATTCGGTTCTGTTGTTTTGGTCAAGAAATAAAGAACTACCATGAGTTAGTTGCTTTTGGTTATCATTGCCTCTTTCACCTGCACCATGTAAAAAAAGTACTAGGGGATAAGATTTTTTTGTATCAAAATTTTCAGGATATAGAATTCTATATCGCAACGTATCAGCTGCAACAATCAATTCTTTTTTTTCAAATAAATTGACATCTTGCGCTGTGGTTATGAAATTGCAAACAAGAAGTAAAGCAAGAATAAAAAAGTGTTTATTTTTCATAGGTATAACCGAGTTTGTCAAGACCGTTTTGAATGTCTTCATTTTGCATAAAAAGATTCCAAAGGAGACCAGTTCTGTAATTTTCTATCATTACAATTTCAGGACCTTGGTCAATTGCTAAGTATGCTTCTGCCACCCAAAAATTGTTTTGCGGACTAAAAGCATCATAAAACCCTGCAGGACCTAATAATTGATCTTTGTACTGATAAAAATAACGTAATGCTTTTATAGATTCTTCGGGGGTGTAAGGAATGGAACTTATAGCTGCCGTTGGTGAAATTACGCCAGTATCATTGCTTGGGCTATGAGCATTGTAGCCTAAAGTGCCATCTGTATTTCTAGAATAGCTAGCGGTTAATCCCCAACAATTTTCGCCATAATCAGCATATTTTTTTGGGTTTTCAACACAATACAAATAATTGATTTTTGAATGATTTACTGCGGCATCCCAATAGTTTACATAACCATCGTTCAAGTTTTTTGGGTTAAGTCCTAAGTATGAATAATGAGCCCAAAATAATGGTCCGCCTTTAGGGGAGTTTCCTGCGTGATCTACAATTAACGGAATGTTGTAGGCGCTGGTAGCATCTGTAATTGCTCCGTTTGACGCCCAACCATTAGTGTAGACCTCTTTCTCAATGGAATATTCTGGTGAAGCAGCTGCCATCACGTAAGTAATCAGCACTTCATTATACCCTTTGAGTTCTAAGTTGATATCAAAACCAAAATTAGGACTCCAATGCCAGTAGAGGCTATTCTTATCTTGTGTGTACCAGTTCCACTCAACACCTTTCCAAAGTTCATCTGCTTTATCGGCTATAGATTTTTCGGTGTCGGTCCCATCTTTAAAATACTCTTTAATACAAATTAAACCTTGTGCTAAAAAAGCTGTTTCAACAAGGTCACCTCCATTATCTAGATTACTAAAGGGTTTAACATTCCCATTTGTACCGTCTAACCAATGTGGCCAAGCACCGTGAAAGCGATCAGCAGATGCTAAGAAATTTAAAATTTGATCAATACGTTCTACGGATTGTTGACGTGTAATGAAACCTCGTTCTACGCCAACCAATAACGCCATTAAACCAAAACCTGTTCCACCAATAGTTACGGTATTAGGATCGTTCGATGGTTCATTAGGATGATAACGTTCACGAGCAGCACCGGAATTAACCTCGGCAAAATCCCAAAAATACTTGAAGGTTTCTTGTTGAGTTAGATCTAAAAGTTCTTCATCTGAAATATCGGAAACTTCAGGTTCTGGTGTCGAGGGTGTTTCGGGCAGTTCAGATTCTCCAGTTGGGGCATTAGGTTCTGATGATGAACATGCCAATAAAAATATAGTTAAGAATCCCAAGAAAACAGCGATCGTCTTTTGGAATATTTGCTTTTTGTACCTAATTCGATTTTTGCCTTTCATTGCGGTGCTGTTATTGAAAATCCTAATTTATCTAAGCCTTTGATTACATCTTTATTAGTCATAAATAACATCCAGAATAAACCACTTCTATGATTTTCTATCATTACCGGAATAGGACCTTGATCGATGGCCAAATATCTTGGTAAAACCCAATTTTCTTCTAAACTAAAAGCATCATAGGGTCCGTATTTTCCAATTAGCGTATCATGCTTAGTGTATAGATTTCTTAAGAATGCCATGCTCTCTTTTGGAGCATACGGCATAGAAGATAGTGCTGCTGTAGGTGAAATAACACTAATGTCTCTATCTGGTCTATGACCTGCGTAACCATTTATAGAATAACTTGATGTTAGTCCCCATAAATCTTCGCCATATCCTTTAAAGTTCTTAGGATTATCAACGGCATACTTATATTGTATCATGGTATGGTTGCGATTCAACTCCCAATAATCGGCATATTGATCTTTTAGGCCTTTCGGGTTTAAACCGGTAAAAGAATAATGTGCCCAGAACATTGGCCCGACGGGTGATGCATCACTTTCATAATGATCTAAAATAGTAGGTAGACCATAAAATGTAGTGTCTTTAGTAATAGCGCCGTTTCTTGCCCAACCTTGCTCGTAAACCTCTTTTTTAATAGGGTGCGTTGGAGATGCTGCTGCCAGAATGTACATGATTAATGCTTCATTGTATCCGCCTACAGGAAAATTCATATCCCATTCATATTCTGGAGACCAGTGCCAGTATAAAACATTTTCACCTTTTGTGTACCAATCCCATTCTACTTCCTCCCATAGTTTTTGAATGCGTTGTGCTAGTTTTTTCTCTCTTTCATTACCATCTTCAAAGTATTCTTTAACGGTTAACAAACCTTCAATAAGAAATGCAGTTTCTACAAGATCTCCGCCATTATCCTTTTTGCTAAATGGAGTCATTTTACCATTTGGAGTAAGCCAATGTGGCCATGCACCATGAAAACGATCGGCATTGTCAAGGAAGTCAACTGCTTTTTCTAGTCGTGCAAGACCTTTTTCACGTGTTATAAAATCCCTTTCAATACCAACTAAAATTGCCATTACACCAAAACCAGATCCACCAATGGTAATTATGTCCTTATCATGTGTTGGATAAATATCATCTAAATGAATTCTTTCTCTTGCCAGCCCTGAAGTAGGTTCTGCACCTTCCCAGAAATAATTGAACGTCTGTTTTTGTACAGAATCCAACAATTGTTCATCCGTAATCTTAATTTTTTCTACACTCTCTCCTTGATCTCTAAGTTTGGACTTAGAGGAATGACCATTACAACCCACTAACAAAGTTGTAATGGCCATTGAAAACAAAAATAACCTCATAAATAACTACTGCATTAACTCAATTAAACTAAACTACTATCGTGCTTAAAGACCTGATTGTCTTATCTCTTGAATTTCTTGCTGGCTCAATGCTTTGTTGTATAATCTAAGTTCATCAATAAAACTTAAATCAAAACCGTGTCCCCATTCTGTAAATCGTGGAGCACCTGAACCGATGGATAGCATGTCGCATCCTGTCCAATCTACACCCGTGAAATCTCCTTGGGCAACAACTTCGCCATCAATATAGACTACACACTCGGTGCCAGAAATGGTAAATGCAAGATGTACCCAATCAGTGATTGAAGGATCTAACGCTGCGGCATCACCACCATCAAACCATGAATCAGCTTCTCCATTACCTACATTTAATTTAAAAACTTGACGTGTGGCATCACCTTCCCTAAAGAATCGGAAACCGTTGGTGCGTTTGTTCTGTACATCTGGATATCCTGCATTATCTACATCTTCGGGACCCATTACCAAAATGGCACCTCTTGTTGGGTTAGCGTTTAGCTTATACCATAAAGTAGTGCTAAACTCGTCTGTGGTAATAGCCCCAGATTCATTCGCTGGAAAAGTCAAGTAAGAATCGGTAGCGCCTGCATATGCATTATCACCTTCTACACTTTCATCTGCAAAAGTAGGAGTACCGACTTCGGTAGCATCGACATTTCTAAAACGTTCATTGTAGCTGCCATCAAAAGGCATATAGAACATTTCTCCGTCGAAAGTAGGAGGGTAGGAAGAAACAAATAGACCAGAATCATCTGCCATTATTTGTTGAATTTCCTGTTGAGTTATTGCTCTGTTAAAAATACGCAACTCGTCTAATAGGCTCTCATCCGATAAGTGATTCCAAGCTGTAAAATTAGGAGCTCCAGACATAATCGATAAAACATTTGCTCCAGTCCAATCTATACCGGCTAAATCTCCCTCTTTAACTATTTGACCGTCTATGTAAACAGTGGCTTCAGAGCCTGTAATGGTAAATGCTAAATTTACCCATTCGTTGGTAGTAGGATCTACATCTGCAGCTTCACCACCATCGAACCAAGTGCCATCTGTACCGGTACCAACGTTTAATTTAAAGCGTTGCATTCCATTTGCATTTTCACGGAAAAATCTAAATCCTTTAGAAAGATCATTATCTGTGCCATCGATTAATGGTGGACTTAAAGTTAAAATACCTGCACGGTCTGGTGTACTATTTACTTTCATCCAAAAAATAGCACTGAATTCTGTATTTTTAAAACGCTCTGAATCTAAGGTCAAATATGTATCTGCAGCGCCAGCATATGATCCGTCGCCAGCAATATTTTCTTCACTGATGGATGGGTTTCCAAATTCTTGGGCTTCTTCAAAACTGATAAGATCCACGTAAGCTCCATCAAAGGGCATGTATAGTATCTCTCCAGGGTATTTGGAAATATAAGCGGGTTCTTTTGTGAAGTTAACACTGCTATTAGTTGTTTTACCATCTAAATCAGTTGCAGATATAGTTAATACATGTTCACCATCGGCAAGTTTATCATACATTAAATCATCAACTATGAGTCTTCTGTAATCTAAAAAGTCCGTATATTTTTTAATTGAGGACCCATCTAACAAAACACCAACAGATTCCAATTCTATATCATCTACAGCTTCAAATTTTATTGTAATTGTAGCTAATTCTTCATTTACTTTTACTGCCAAACCTTCGGTAGGTGAAGTAATAGTGATATTAGGTGCAGTTTCATCTGCACCTGGATCAACCTCGGTAAGTGAATCAATACCATCTTCACAGGCAACCAAAAGAAGGGTAGCTAACAGGACGGTAATTATGTTTTTAAAATTATTCATTGTTGTAATTTTTTAGTTTGCTATTTCACCCAATATTGGAAACTCGTCAATTTGATCTTGATGATAGGTTACAAAAGCCTTGTCTTCGGTAAATGTTCTACCATCAAAACTTAATTCATCATATCTGCCTAAGCGAACCATATCAAAAAAGCGTTTACCCCATTCCATTGAAAGCTCTGCATATTTTTCGTCTACAATCTGATCAAGGGTAACTCCGCTTAACGGAGGCATGTTTGCCCTTGTGCGAACTACGTTCACCGCTTCATCTGCTGTCATTGCTGAATTGCTAGCACCTTGTACTAATGCCTCTGCGTACATTAATAAAGTTTCGGAATATCTAAAAACGATATTATTTTTATTACTACCATAAGCCGTACGACCAGGAATTAATTGATTGGTTGGTAAGTAGTGCTTCCCACTTGAAAATATAGAACGTACTGTAGACGTATTTTCATCACCATCTCTAGTAATAGGAGATACAAAAGACGGTAAGGTTTCCACTGAATACGAAGTAGTAGTAATTAAACTATCGATACCTCTTTGGCTAAAGAAAACAGAAGTTTCTAAACGTTCGGTTTCACCTCTGTCCAACATGAATTCAACAAATTTTAAGCTTGGTTCAAAAAATCCCCAACCATTACTGGACCCATCAATTTCTGGATTCCATGAGTTTGGACCATAAGGAGCATATAAATGGCTAACTCTATCACCTTCACCATTTCCAAAATCGGAATATTGAAATTCAAATAAGTTTTCATTGCTCAATTTTCCTGGAGTTTTAAACAACTCGTAATAATCAGGAAACAAACTGAATTTTCCAGATGCGATAATCTCACCTGCAGCATCTGCAACAGCTTGATAATTTTCTAATTCTTGATTTGCTTCCGCTTTAATCATCAAAGCAGTGTATTTTGTAACTCCGCCAGGTAAATCTGTACGTTCGTTTGGTCTTAAATCAAGCAAAAATGGAATTGCCTCGTCCATTTGGTCAGAGATATGTTGCATTACTTCATTTTTGCTCGGTACTGACGTAACTTCTGCAAAATCATTAAGGTCTGAGGAGGTAGGAATAAATACCGAACCGTAAACTTGTGATAATTGAAAAAGTAGAACAGCTCTTAATACTTTTGCTTCGGCGATATATTGATTTCCTAAAGCTATCCCCTCATCATCTGCGAACTCCATATATCTTTCTATCTGTTCCATTCCCGTATGTGCACCAATTATATCACCATAATAGGTTTCCCATAATGTTCTAGAACCAAAGAAAGAATTGTCATAAACATAACGGTCTTGATTTTTTAGACCTTGTTGATCACCAGCGGCATTTACATCATCACCTCTAGTAGCAACTACTAAAGGCTGTTCCCAACCTCTATCGGCAACTGATTGATAAACTCCAATTAGAGAGAATATCATATCATCTGTTTGCGAGAAGTCTGTTCCTCCTGCAAAATTATTATTCAATTCAGGTTGGTCTAGTTCATCGGAGCAACCAATTAGTACAGTACCTAGAAAGGCTAAAAGCACTGTCAGTTTATTTACTTTTATATATTTCATAGCTGTATTTTTAAATTTTAATATTGACACCAAATGTGTAAACACCAGGTATAGGATATGTTTGATTATCTCTACCATCAGAAACCTCAGGAGTAAAACCGTTGTAATTAAAGAATGTTAATGGACGTTCTGCTGTGATGTAGAATCTAATATCTGGATTGAATTTTCCATTTAGTTTAGGCAGGGTATATCCTAAAGTTACATTCTGTAGTCTTACAAAATCTCCTTTTTCAACAAAGAAACTATTTAAGAACTGGTTGCTCCAAGGATTTCTAATGCCCCTTGCAGAAGGGTAGCTATTAGTACTTCCTGCACCGTTCCATCTATTTATTGCAAAATCTCTGTCAATATTAGCATCTGGTGTTTGGCGTATGGCAAAACGTTTTTGATTAGCTATAACATTGCCACCTTGTCCTATGACATTTAAATTAAAATCCCACGCCTTGTAATTCATTCCAAAGTTAAATCCAAAAGAATATGTTGGTAGGTAAGAACCAAGATCAACTCTATCTTGAGCGTCTATTATCATATCCCCATTTTGATCAATAAATTTAAAATCACCAGGAGCTACTGTTAAGCCATCTGCTATAGCGGCTTGTGCTGCAGGATCTGTTTGTATTTCTTCAGGAGTCTGATAAACCCCATCAACTTTTAAACCGTAGAATGGACTGATAGTTCCACCCACAACAGTACGTTGTGCGGTATCTCCACCAGAAGTAAGATTTTCTTGTCCAGCCAAATCTAAAACTTCATTGTCAAGGGTGGAAAAGTTACCTCCAACACTAAAACTAAAATTTTCTGATACTTTTTGGTTCCAGTTGGCAACTACTTCAAAACCGGTATTCCTTATAACACCTACATTTTGTCTAGTTTCTCCTGGCACTAACAATCGGGATACCGGTATAACAGCATCTCTAGTTTCTCTAATATAGTAATCAGAATCAATTGTTAATTTATTGTCAAATAATTTAGCTGTTAAACCAACATTGGTTTCAGCTGTAACTTCCCATTTTAGTGCTTCAAAATCACTACTTGTAATTAGACCTGGATAGCGAACATCTCCAAATGTGGCGTCTACTTCAGTTGAAGTAATTCCTCCAGTACTGGCTGCTACGTTGGCATTACCTAATTCACCCCAACTAGCTCTTAATTTCAAGAAATTAATTACGTTACTATTCTCAAGAAAAGTTTCTTCAGATAATACCCATCCAATTCCTACTGTTGGGAAATAGCCCCATTTTTCTTGATACTTACTTGTGCCATCTGCTCTAAACGTTCCGTAAAGAAGATATTTACTATCAAAATTATATGCAATACGACCAAAATATGAAAAGAAATATTGTCTAAGGCCATTATCACCAACGCCATCTACATCTATAGTTTTAGCTAAGTCTAAGTAATATGATTCATCTCCGATACCAGGACCATTTGGAAAATTAAGTCCTTTTGCTTCTAATTGCTCAAAAGAGCGATCTCTATATGAAGTACCTACTAATGCGGTAAGGTTATGTTTACCAAAACTATCGTTGAAAGTTAATGTGTTATCCCAAGTCTGCTCTGAAAATGTTTCATTTCGCTTAATCAATTCAGCATTCTCTCTAAACGCATTTCCATTTCCAAAAAAGTAAGGAAGACGTACTTCTCTAGTTTCAAGGGTTTCAAAATTGTGATAAAAAGCTGTTTTAAGCGTAAGTTTATCTGGAATTAATTGATAATTCAAATCAACCGTAGTTAGTGTATTCCTTATCTTATTCCTGTTTTCAGTATTTTCCATTACGGGAAATGGATTTTGAGTACCTCTATAACCTAAATCTTGTGCATTTGCATATGGTCTAGGGTAAGCATCAGTTTTAGAAGGGTCAAGAACTGGCATCGTTGGCACAGCGTAGTAGGCCAATGCAAAAGCAGTATCCTCAGGACGGTATCTTGTTGCATTACTGAATAGGGTGGATACACCAATGTTTAATCTATCTGTAATATCAACTGCTACTTTAGAACGTATATTAAATCTTTCATACTCATTCTTCATATTTAAAACACCTTCTTGCTCGAAGTAGTTTAAACCTAATGAGTATGTAACGTTTTCAGTACCACCTGCTACACCAATACTATGATTTTGTTGTAACGCATGTCGTAGAATTAAATCGTACCAATCTGTATTTACATCAGGAACATTAGGGTTAATTCTACTTCTTCCATAACGCTGTAAGGCATTGTCTATAGACTGTGACTCGGCGTCGGAACCTGATTCTCTAGCCAATGTTGCAAATTGCTCGGAGTTTGAAAGTTTTACCACATTTTGTGCTATCTGAACACCCTGATATCCATTATAGGTTATTTGTGGTTTCTGATTGATTTTACCAGATTTAGTTTCTATAAGTACGACTCCATTTGCTGCTCTTACACCGTAGATAGCAGAGGCAGATGCATCTTTTAGTACTGAAATTGTTTCGATATCTTCTGTATTTAAAAAATCGATATCATCGAAAAAGGTACCGTCAACTACATATAGCGGGTCAGAAGCCCCACCTACGTAAGAACCTATACCACGCACTCTAATAGTTGGTCCCGTACCAGGAGCACCACTACTAACTACTTGTAGACCTGCTACCTTACCTTGTAAGGATTGCATGGCTGCACTAGTTGGCGTTCTTGTTATGTCCTCGGTTTTAATTGTTGTAATTGATCCGGTAAGATCTGCCTTTTTCTGAGTACCATAACCTACAACTACAACTTCGTCTAAAGATTGAGTGTCTTCAGCCAGCGAAACATTAATTGTAGTTTGGTTGTTTACCATAACCTCTTTTGCAGAAAAACCAATGTAACTGATAACTAATGTTCCACTACTTGGAACATCGTTTAATACATAAATGCCATCAAAATCTGTTTGGACACCTGTTGTAGTACCCTTTATTATAATACTGGCGCCTGGTAATGGTTGACCGACTTCGTCAACGATTGTACCAGAAACGGAAATCCCATCTTGCGCAAAAACCGCCACATGGGTCAATAAAATGCAGAATGTTAAAAATTTGATTCCTATTTTCATAATTGTTTAATAATTGAGTTGTAAAATTATCAAGTTGTTAATTTCAACAGCAAGTTATCAAAACAAGAAAGGGAAGAAAGTTATAAGACTACATAATAATTACATCATAATCATGAGTAGCTTAAAAACCCATGTACACAAGGTTTTGCAGTAGTGCTTTTGTTAATTTAAAGGTAATTTTTAACGTATTGATGTAGTATTGATGTATCTAATTAACCCTTTTTTAATATTTGAAGTAAGTAAATAAGTGAAGTAATGTTGTTTTACTTAAAGGTTATTAGATAATTTGATAAATTTTGACTGTTATCTATGTTTAATTTTTTGCGAAGACGGTACCTATGTATTTCAACTCCTCTTATAGATATACCCATTAAAGGAGCTATTTCTTTGGTTGTATGATTCATTTTTAGATAGGCACATAATCTAAGATCTTTAGGACTTAATTTAGGGTATTTTTTTAGAAGATTCTCAAAGAAATCTTCATGTAATTCCTTAAAACTTAGCTCGAAATGTTTCCAATCTTGATCTTCGTTCATTGAATTATCAAGTTTTTTAGTTAGGGATCTATAGCGTTGTTTATTAGAAAAAGCATCTTGGTTTAAAGAGATAAGCTCTTTTAATTCAATAATTAATTCATTTTTCTTGGCAACACTCATAGTTGTTCTCGCCAGCTCGGTTTGTTTTCTTTTAATTTCTTTCTCTAGTTTTTCTTTCTCTATTAGAGCCAAACGCTCTTCTTGCTCTCTTTGCAATTTAATTTTTAATAGATTGTGCTTTTTAGCTAACTTTTGTCTGTTGTACCAACGTACTAAAAGAATACTTACAGTAAATAATAATAAGTAACCGAGTAAGCTCCAGTTAGAAAAGTACCATGGTCTTAATATTTCAAATTCAATGATTTTAGGATTTGAGAGTTCATTACCTATGCCTACTGTATATATTTTTAAAGCATAAGATCCAAAGGGCAAATTTTGAAGAATAATAGTGCCATAATCTAAATAGCTAGATTGTTTTACGGTGCCAGTAAGTTCATAATAATAAGTATACTGCTTAAAACTGCCTGCAGAAACAGCTATTTTAATGTTTTTGGATTTATTAAATGGTATTTTAAATAGATTTTCATTTAATGAATGGGTTTCATTTTCATCTATAAAAGAACTTATTCTTGGTGCGGGTAATTCTACATTTTGAAGCTCTTTCTCAAATTTTTTAAGGTTTAGTTTCCCAAAGCCGTCGGTAAGGGTAAAATAATATATAGAATCATTGTAATTTACAATGGTTTCTGTTTCTATGGCCAATCTTTTTCTAAGTTGCTCATCATCTAAAGTAAATTGATTAACACCAAGATCGGTATGGATGATTTTCTTTTGATTATCATTATCAAAAAACCAATAATTTGTGGAATTGTAATTTACCAAGTCCATATTTTTATAATCTTCGAATTCTTTAAATTTCGAAATTACATCTGAAATGGGGTCATATTTATACCAATTACCTTCACTAGATAATATTATTTGATTTTTAATATTGTATAGTTTTATATTGTAGGTGTTGGGAATTACACCTGTTTCTATTTCTTTAATGTCCAATACCTTGGTGTGTAGATTATTCATTTTTATTTTGAAAAGACCCTTGTATGGATGTGCCGCCCATATTGTATTTGAATTTTCAAAGCATAATTGCTTTACGGGAAAATCAATACCAATAACTCGTCTTGTTAGCCAATTGCCATTAGCATCCTTCTCGAAATTGGCTAAACCTGTGTATGTACCTTGAATATAGGAAGATTGGGTTTCAGGGACTTTGACCATTTGATATCCTCCAGAAATATCAGATACCTTGTTAAGTTCACCATTTTTCAATATAAACGTACCGGTATTATGTCCACAAAAGAGATCACCGTCAATAACTTCCAAATCCCAAACATGACCTTGTGATCCTGGTACAAAATGTAATAAGTTATTTTTAAAATAATAGATGCCAGTGTTGCTCCCCAAGTAGAGTTCGCCTTTATAATCCACAAGGTCATACACCGTACCTAAGACTCCCGAATAATCAGTATAATAGGTGATAGGGTTGTTTAGTTGAATCTTGTCTATACCATTATCTAGACCTAGCCATAGTTGCTCTTTATATTGTAGCATAGCTAAGACTGTATTGTTTTGTAGCCCTAGTGCCTTGTTGAGATTCTTAAATGAATTGGATTTAATATTATAGGTATAGACTCCGTTTTTTATTGTTCCAAATGCAATGGTATTTTTATCTAGCGATAAAACCTTATTTAATTGATGTTCTTTTAACTCTTTGTTAATGGAGTCGTCTAATAGTTCAACTTGTCCATCAATAAGTAAAAAACATCCATTTAGTTTGGTCCCAATAATTAAGTTATCTCCAAAAGGGACCATGTCAACAATAGTCTTACCTTCTAAGATTTCTTGTGAATCTAATGGTGTTAGAGAATTATTTTTAATCCAAAATAATCTTCGTTGTTCACCTGCAACTATAATTTGATTCTTATACTTGGCTATATTGGTAACTACAAAAGGGACATCTATTATTGTTATTTCATTGTCCTTATAAATGTATACTGTTGAAAAAGATCTAAAAATAATCGCATCATTAAGTTGTATGATTTGCCAGAATTCTTCATTTGTAAACTCGTGATTTTTAATTAAATGAGTTAATGACGTATACACTAAAGATCCGTAATCATTCATCTCCCAGAACCCGAATTCTTCATAAGAGCCAGTAAATATTTTTCCATTTACAAATGCTACTGAACGAACAATTGTTTTATTAGGTAATTTGTTTAGGCTCCAATTCTCACCATTAAAATGTAGCAATCCATTATTATTGGCAGCATATAATTCACCATTATTATCGATGGCAAGTCCCCAGTTTTTACTTGCGGCATTATATTCATAACTACTGTAATTTTGAATAGGAGGTAATAAGTTTTGCCCTAAAATCCATTGCGGGATTGCAGATAAGAAGAATATGATAATTAATTTGTATTTCATTTATCAATGCAGGTATAGGAATTCTACTGTTATGATAAAGATAGTTGAATCATGAGGTATGCAAAACTATCGATTGTTAAATCATATTAACTTTTAAATACCTTCCATTATTGAAGGAATTTTGTAGTATATTTTATAATCAGAAAGAATAGAAGAGAGACATAACAAAACAGTAAAGACCTTTGATTTAACTTAAAACTAGCTATTATTTTAAACGGTATTGTACGTTCGTATTTTTTAAGCTCAACACTTTATTCATTACCAAGTTTTCATAGGTATTAGATTCAATTGGATAAACTACATTAACTATTGAAACATCACCTTGCCTTTCATAAAATGAAATTGCTCTCTCATTATTAATATATACTTCAAGATTAAATTCTGCGTATCCATTTTTAAGTATTTCTTTCTCCGCTTTATTCATAAGATTGTACCCAATTACTTTCCCGTAAAACCTTTCCAATAGATATAACTTACTTAATTCGGTAATAGCTATTTTACTAATAAGACAAGTGTTGTCATAGATTTCAACAACTCCAATTATATTTCCATTCTGATAAGCAATTATCAATCGGTTTGGGTTTTCGTTAATTATATTTTCAATGTTGTCGGTAGAGAACCTTTTTGTAATAAAATTCGCGAATTCAAAAGTTATTCCGTTAACTGCGTATGTCTGTATACTGTTTTGAGTAAAACAGATATTCTTAAAGTGTCTGAAAGCTTAGCTTTTCTAAATTAAATCCTGTCCGTTTTCACTTTAGATTATTTTTTGATTTTCGATATTTTGTATGATCTACAACGGTTTGATAAGAATAGTAGCCGAATTCTTGCCTTTTTTTTTAAGTTACAAAAAAGTTGAAATGAGCTTTATCCTTATTTTTACTATAGTCTTTTAGCTATTATTTTTACACATTATTATAGGCTGATTTTTAATATTTCTTGATATATTCATCGGCAAATCTTTGCCCCATTAATCTTTGTCCTGCTGAATTAAAATGCAATTTGTCACCTTTGTCAATTAAATCGGAAGTCTTTATAAGTATTAAATCATTAGTTAAGGCATAATTCCTGATATGATTATTTATACTTTTAAAATATTTGTTCTTAGAGAATGCCCCAAGTTCTCCTAATAGAATGGGTAATTCAAGATCTCCTGAAATCGCCCGAAAATTTGTAAACAGCTCAGACAGTCTGTCTTCATATTCTAAGAAATTATTCTTATTTGCATCACTTTCGCCTTGATGCCACAATATTCCTTTCAATATTCCCATACTTTTTCCAAATTCAACTTTATCTTTAAAGTTTGATAATAAAGATACATCTCGATGTATTGAATCGCCTAGCCACTGATTTATTGAACTGCCACCAACAGCTGTAGGAAGTATTAATACGGATATGCTATCAGGTATTTGTTCAATTAATCTTTTTCCGAATGAGAGACCGCAATCTAGCCCTTTGAACGAGGGTTCATAAATATTAAGAGGTGCTTTTGCAAGGATAATTTCCTTGTTTTTATTTATTGTAAAAACTCTTTTCGATGGAATAGTGTCCTTCGGTTCTACAAATCCACGACCAGCCATGTTCGATTGTCCGGCCATAATAAATACCCATAAATTTTTATTTTTGGGTGTCAAATTCACATGAATTGTTGATTTTGGAAAATTATGGGTCCATACCTTCTTGTTAATTGATTTAAGAGTCATATTTAACCAGACCTCAGCTAACGAAGGCCATGTTTTGGCTGCAATATTACCGGGTCGCATACCGTATCCATGTCCACCATCTTGTAATAAATGAAGTTCAATAGGCGTTTGATTATCCCTAAGCGCTTGAGAAAACACTAGTGAACTATTTCCATGGCTATCATCAGAGGTTCCAAAAATAAAAAATGGAGGTACATCTTTGCTCAAAACCAACTCAGGTGTAATGCTTCTATCTTCTCCATTATCCAGATAAGCTGGATATACAAGCATAGAAAAATTCGGTTTACATGATAATGTATCAATAGTATCTACTTTCGGGTATGAATCTATTGCAAACTGGGTTGATGCTCTGGCACAAAGACTTCCTCCAGCCGAAAAGCCAATAACACCTATTTTCTCGGGATTTAGGCTATACTTATTTGTTTCATTCCGTACAATCCTAATAGCTCTTTGAATATCATTCAATGCACCTAATTGATTGTTTGGCACTCGATATTGTAGAACAAAAGCTGTATAGCCGAGCTTATTTAGCCATTCTGCTATTTCGTAACCTTCCTTATCGATAGCTAATTTTTTATATGAACCTCCAGGACAAACAATTACCCCAACTCCTAAATTATTTGAATCTTTAGGTTCAAAAACAACTAAAGCAGGATTTGTTATATCTGTGATTCTGGTGACATCCCCTGTTGTATTATCCGTTTGTACAGGTGGATGTTTTTCCATTCTTTCATTAGGAACTTTATCTGGCCACAAATATATTGTATCTCTTATTTGAGACTGAAGTATTGTAGTAAAAAGAAGAAAGGCAATCGTTTGAAATATTAATCGCATATTTTTATTCATCCTTTGTTTTAGTTTTCCTATAATGTACATTATAAAATATGTAGGGAAGGGGATTAGTACTTTCGTTTCGGTTTATGACTTAGCTAAATATAAAATTTTAACTATTTTTTTTCTCCTTGTAAACGCTAAAATTTATATTTAGCGACATTTTAAATATGCCCATACTTTGCGCTTTTACCCTAAACGCCGGATTAAGTTTAGGTTTTGTTGTGCTTTCGTTATCATTTATGCTTTTCTATTTCTAACTCAATATCAATTAACAATTTGTCTATTTCTGAAATAGAATACTCACAAAGCCCTTCATAATTATCAGCTAACATTACCATAAGAGACAAAACATTTGAATATTCTTCAGAACTTAATAATCTTTTATAGTCAGTTGGTTTAAAACCAATAGGTGTTACTTTAAAATATTTAAACATAATTGGTTGTATACTATTTGTAAGTAAATTGGAAGTTTTAATCTCTTGGTCTCTTGAGTTAGCAAAAACTTCATCATATAGGTTTATTATTTTTAACCTTAATTCAGAATTGGAAACAATATCAAACCCTTGACTTTTTATATTTTCATAAGTCGAATATGATATTTGAAAAGAGAAATCTGTCGTTGGTATAGTAAAATAGCTTTGTAAAGAGTCGTTATAAGCTAGGTTATTGCTCAAATGTACCTCAAGTAGTTTACCTTCAATACTGACGTTCTTGAAATTGTCAGAGCGATAATTTAATTTTTCTTTATTTAAGTTTAATGCGCTTTGTAACTCTGTTAATAGAATTAATTCCTTTTCAGATGTTTTTCTGCGTTCATTCCAGTTACTAATCTGAAGCGCAATTAAAATTCCAATTACGACAAGCACTATTTCTCCAAAAGCATATTTTAAATACTTTCCAGTTTTATTTTTCACCATAAGGTCATATCGTATTTTTCTAAAGAATTTTATCATAGGTTAACGGTTTCTGATAATGAAGGACAACGGTTTTGTGTATGAAACGTAGCGGATTTTAATGCACTATCTTTTCGGTTTATCAAAGACCTTAAATTTATGGATTTCACTTCGTTTAAGCACCAAAACGCTATTTTATATACGCCTTAAGGTTGATTCTCAGCAAATTATTATTTTTTCCGTTCTGCTGATAGCGTTTGCGAAGACATACTTTTTATAATTTTGGGTGGTGTGCTGGCTGGTGCGAATTGCAAATGTGTATAGCTTTTAGCGTTGGCTTTTTTAGTAATATTTTTTTTGTTTATTACAGAATTAGTATCATTAAAGTCATTCTTTTTTAAAGACGGAAATTGTTTTCCCTTTATAATTTACCACATACATTTTATTACTTACAATTTCAATATCTGTTGGTTGATTGAACTTGTCCGATATAATCTGCAAAAGATTACCATTTAAATCGTAAACCAAAACCCGGTTACCTTCAAAATCAGCAATAATAACCTGTAAATCTGTTACTTTTAAACCTGTTGCTACCTTAATGCCCTCATTCCAACCAATCATTCTCACATAATTCCCATTTAAATTAAAGACCTGTACACGATTATTATAAGCATCTGCAACGTAGATTAAATCATTGCTTATTTCTACATCTGTCGGGTAGTATAGTTCTCCATTCTTATGCCCTTCTTTCCCTATAATTGTTACTTTATTATCTTGTTGCAAAATAATTCGATTATTATAAAAATCCACAGCAGCAGCAGTATTTCCATCAATGCTAACACCAGCAATAGCATCTGGTTTTTCTTTTAATTTATAGATTGAAACTTTTCCATCTTCAAGAATTTTTAAGCTGTCTGATGTGTATTCGGGAACATAGACTTTATTTTTTTGAATAGCGATGTGCATTGGACGTTGAAAACCATCAAACGATTCCATGATTTTTCCGTCAAGGTCAATTTTTACGATACGGTTATTGTCCACATCTGAAAGCCACAAGAAATCTCCCTGTGCTACAACCCCGATGGGATTAACGTTATTTAAATCAATATTTTTTACAAATTTCCACTGCGAATTAATTTCTGCTTTTTTCTCTTGCTCTCCTCTACAAGAGAAAAGAAACAACGTTCCTGAAAAAGCTGCTATTATTATGAATACAACCTTATTTTTCATCTTTTTTCATCTTAAATGGTGTTGTAGAAAAGGTTATTTCTTTAGGGGTAAAACCAGCGTCTTTAACGATTTTTCGTAATTTTTCTTCTGTTGGTTGCTGGTCTTTTGGAACACTCATCGTTGCTTCGCCTTCTTCTAATTGGATGAGCACATCTTTAGACCCTGCTTGTTTAAGTTTTTTTTCTAAACCATAGGCACAAAAAGGACAGGAAAGTCCATCAACTTCTATTTTAATATAGGTCTTGTCTGTTTCGCTTTTAGTTTGTGCATTTACATTTGTAGTAGATAATATAAAAGTTGCAAATGTAAGTAGCGTAATTATTCCAGTTTTTAATATAATTTTCATAATAAAGGTTTTAAAAAATTAATATTCGTGTACCAAATGTTAGTACATAGTTTGTTTTTTGAGCTTTAGGTACTTCTTCAACTATTGGAATTTGTATACCAGCTTCAAACAAAGCTGTTTTACTGGTAATCCATTGTATTCCGCCCGACGCCAAAATAGTATTACTATTTACATCAGTAAAAAATTTTCCATTAATTCCAATATTCAAATTCAGTTGATTTGGTGGATATTTTTGTGGCAAAAGCGGATAAACAAAAGCAGCATTGTAAATCAAATTATCTGGCAATCCATTTGACGTTAGGTTATAACCAACCTGACCGTAAATGCCATATTTTAAGGTTACATAACCAGTTACTAAACTTAATTGTGATTGCCAAGAATCACTTCCAATGGATGGCATACTACTTGTTTTACCTATGGGAAATACTTGGTCTAATTTTGCTATAATTCTAAATGTCTTGCCTTTTCCATCTTTTTGATAAAGCTGTTGTTTGAGGAAGAAAGTAAGGTCGCCAAAGCCAGAAACAGACTCAAAATTGTTTAGATTAATATTTATAAATCTTCCTGCTATTCCTATTTGAGTTTTGCTTCCTAAATTATAAGGTATTGCTAACGGTTGAACGTAAACTGTAGCATTTTCTTTTACTATAAACCTGCCAAAAGTTCTCATTCCTCCGCCATCTAAACCCAGTAAAATTGGTGTTTCTGTAAAAATTGGTGGGCCTTGTGCAAATACTGATGTTGTTGCAAGTACACCTATTAATAGTATTATTAGTCTATTCATTTTTACTTTTTTTAATTACATATCCTTTTGATTGAATCACTTCCTTTATGTTATTGATATTAGTTTTAGTCGAATCAAATTCAATTACTGAAACACCTTTTTTAAAAGACGTTTTGATTTGTATTACACCATCAATTTTATTCACAGAATTATTAATGTTGGTTTCGCAACTTTGACATACCATCCCTTCAATATCTAACTTTATTGATTGAATGTCTCTTTGGTTTACAATCACTACTTCATTTCCCTTTGTTTGATGAAATAATTGAGGATAATATGAAACGAATGTCATTACAACCACAAACACAGCAACCAACCAAACATAGAATTTTGATTTAAAAAATGATGGTTTATCAGTTTCACAGTTGCCGCAATCAACCTTCTTCTTTTTGTAAACTTGATAAAAAGCAAAACCCAAAGACAAAAAAGCAATTGCTAACAAATAAGGTTTTAGGGCAATAAGCCAAGAGAAATACACCGAGCTACCACTAATCCCTGCAACTCCTGTTAACAGTAGTGGTCCCCAACAGCAAAGCTTTAGAGAAACTGCTGAAAATACAGCAGTTCCCAAAGATGCTTTTTTGTTCAATTTAGCGATTGCCATACCTAACAGCTTCCTATTCCTGCATTAGTCAAATCATCTTTTGTTATTTCGATGTTTGTACAGCAGTCTAATAGTTTTCCGTTAACAGCAATTGCAGGAACTCTTTTAACTCCATATTCCTTCATTTTTGAAATACAGATTTTACTTTCGCATTGCTCGGATAAGTTATGAAGTATAATTTCGCAGTCTTTTCCTGCTGTCTCTTTTACCAATTGCACCACAGGCTCGCATACTGGACATCCTGCCGTAAAAATTTCGATTTGTCGTTTCATCTTATTTGAAGTTTAAATTAATAATAGAACAAAGATGAGAACCGAAGGTAGGGGGTAACCTAATTTTTTTTAGTCTTTTTTTCGTTGTAGTCTTTTAACCTGTTTTCTATGGTTTGGATTTCTTTCAATTTATCAGTCAAGTCAGACAATTCCAAGTTTGGAAATTCACGCTTTAAATATTCAATTTTATCTTCATTGCCACAATTTCCAGGGCAAGAGTCAACTGCCTTTACGATTCCAATTGCGAGCGCCTTACGATAAACTTCATCCAACAATAAGTAATGTGCCTTTTGAATTCCTTTGTCAATGGATTTGAACTGAATGTTTATTTGTTCAGGGTCTTTTCCGTCATCAAGCATTTTAACAATGCCATTTATCTGACCACTTAATGTTTTCAGTCTGGTTTTTATATCTGAAATTAAATCTGATGGTAATTTTTGTGGTTCTGTTTTCATTTTCATTTTGTTTCCACCTTGTATTCAAGCGTTGTTCTTTGTGTCGGAAAAAAACCAAATGTGCTGTTTGTGTGGCTGATTTTTATAATGAAGCACAACGGTTTTGTATATGGCTCGTAGCGTGTAAAAAGATACAGACTTTTATATTTAGCACGAGCAGAAATTTTTACTTCTTGATTTTAATTTTTATGAATAAAAGCCAAATTTAAAAATTTGGTAGTCTTTGCAATTAGGTGCGAACTTCTCAGGTTAACAGTTACTAGCTATGTTTTATGCACTTTGTTAGTCACCGTATTTTATTCCAATTGCTTTGACATTGCTATAAATTCAAAATTTTCCTTTCCGATTTGAAAATCGTGAGTTCCAATTCCCTTAAATTCGTTTTTTATGTAAAAATTAACCGCTCGTTCATTACTATTTAGTACTGAAAGCCATATTTCGCTAAAACCTTTTTCTTGCGCTGTTTTAAGAAGTGAGTTTTGCAATTCAAATCCGATTTTCATTGATAGAAAGTCTTTTAGAACATAGATTTTTTGTAGTTGGCAAACATTTTCCTCCGTAATAAATTCCGACTGCGAATTCAGTTTAAGTTTTGCATATCCGACTGCTAATCTGTCCACAAACGCAATCCAATATACATTGTTCGGTTTGTATATGCTGTTTTCAATTTTGTCCACGGTGAAAGTCGAACCGTAATAGTCAAGCAAGTCCTGCTTGTCTTTGAAAAAGTGACCGAAAGTTTCAGTAAAGGTTATTCGTCCAAGTAATGCGATAAATCCCGCATCATCTTTATTTGCTATCCTAATTTCTATTTTGGACGTGTGTCTCTTCATATGGTGGCTAACGGTTGAGCTCGTATACTTGGTTCTAAGTTTGAAGATAATATATTTAGAATAATCAATTAGTTTAAAGGAAGGGTGATTTCGTAAATGAGCAATTTTAGTAAAATTTTTCTGTAAGATGTTAAAATAGTAAGTCTATCAGCTTTGGTCTTATAATTGTTTGCTTTGCCATAAATATTCTTCATCCGCACCAATTTTTTGGTAATCAGGTCCCTAAATGAAATATAGACGTACCATCTTTTGGAGAGATCACCCTTTGCGGTGTAGATTTTTGGAGCCGAGAAATTACTTTTTGTTGACAAATCGTGTTCTAATACGTATTCATTTTCGTATTCGAAGGTAATTAACTCCTTAAAATCTTTAAAAACAGCGGTTTAGGCACAATCCCCGACCTCCGGATTATGAATTGTCCAAAATCCCTTATTTTATTACTATTTCAAGACTTTTTATATAAAATTGTATTCGGTAGCGTATACGCTGATTAATTTTATTTGAGTTTAAATATATTCAAAATATTATAAATTCAAAGACTTACTGAATAATTTGCTTTATCTATTGATTTTAAAGCTCATCATGACTTATAATTAATACTAATTAAGCAAATACGTAAATAAACAGTAATTGTCAAAATGAAATTTTTAATGTATTTAAATTAAGAATAACAAAATATTAACAGTATAAAATTGAATGAATTGTTTTTTTCATTAAATATTTCTCAATAATGTCTATAAAACTTAAATATATTACTTAGAATAGAAAGGGATTGTTGATGAATCCATTAAATTCTTTATTTCATGCAAAAACATAATAAACTTAGTTTAGCCGTAAATTCTGATTTTGGGATGGAAGAAGAGGGAGAAAAAGAGTTGAGTGCAAACAAGAAAAAAGTTTTTGTTGTTAAGAATACGGAGACACTCATTTGGAAAAAATTAATTAATGGAGATGAAGCTGCACTTGGAGATCTTTATAATATATATGTAGACTGTTTATTTAGCTATGGTATAAATTGTACAAAAGATCGAACTTATGTCATGGATTGTATTCATGACCTTTTTGTTGATTTATACAAGTATCGCGAGAATTTATCAATGACAGATAATGTTAAGTTCTATTTATTTAAATGTTTAAAAAGAAAGATTAATAGAAAGTACACTACCAAAACAGTATCTATTACAGATGAATACCAATATTCATTAAATCAACAAACAAGAAATTATACTACTTCTTGTGAAGAAGAAATTATTAAAAAAGAACTTGTAACCGAAAAACGGATGATTTTGGCAGCTGCTCTTGATTCGTTGACCAAAAAACAAAGAAAGGGTTTGTTTTTAAGGTATAATCAAGATCGCAGTTATGAAGAAATTTCTGAAATAATGGATGTGTCAGTGCAAACCGCTAGAACTATTGTTTATAGGGCTTTAAAGGCGTTAAGGTAGTTTGTTAAATTAAATTGTCTATAAACTTAGAATTCCTTGCTTATTATTTTGAAGTGCTTATGATAGGTTTAAATAAACCTAATCAAGAAATTAAATCTGACTATGGAAAAAATAAATCCGAATAATGTAAATTTTTCATCAATTACCGATGAAGAAAATACGGATTTGAAAAAACGAATTTTTGCTACAATTCGTAAGGATAAGAGAACATATAGAAATGTATGGTATAAAAGTTTAGCTGCTGCATGTTTTATTGGTTTTGTAGGGCTTGGGTTTTATAACTATAATATGACCTCAGAAACAAATTCAATAACTGATTTTGTTAATTCTTCAACCATTGAAAATAATAATTCAACGTCAAATGAAGTAGTTCTTACTTTAGGTAAAGGAAACGACTTAAAGATTAAAGAAGACGTTGCTGCTATTAATTATTCTAGTAGTGGACAGAATGTAACTATTGGTAATGGTCAAACTTTTAATCAAAATATTGTAGATACAGAGAAGGCTGTTTTCAATACATTATCGGTTCCTTATGGTAAACGTTCAACGTTGACCCTTTCTGATGGAAGTAAAGTTTGGTTGAACTCAGGTTCTAAATTAGTATACCCTATTGCCTTTCATGGAGATAAAAGAGAAGTTTATATAGAGGGCGAAGCCATTTTTGAAGTTACCCATAACAAAAAGAAACCCTTTTATGTTATTTCAGATACACAGGTTGTAGAAGTACTAGGAACTGTTTTTGGCGTTACAAATTATCCAGATGAAAACTCAACGAATACCATCCTTAAAAGTGGTAGTGTTCAAATAAGCTATCAAGATATAAAAACAGCTTCTTCTCATTCAGATAAGATGAAGATTTCTCCTGGGACCAAAGCGAGTTATGACAAAAACACTAAAAGTATTGTTTCTGAGAAAGTAGATGTTGATAATTACTTTTCATGGAAAGATGGTTTTCTCATATTCAAGAATAATGATATGCAATTTATAATGAAGAGAATATCACGATACTATAATGTAGAAATAGCTATAGAAAATGAAGAATTAGCTACAGAAACTTTCTCTGGGTATCTTGATCTGAATGAAGATATACTTTCTGTGATAAACAGTATAAGAGAAAGTACTAATATGGAATATTTAAAAACTGATAATAAAATAATAATCAAATAACCTTATCGCCAATGAAATAGAACTGAATAATTTTTTTTGAAGTAGCAATAAGTAAAAAAGCCAGAAGATGTTCCCGCATCTTCCGGCAATTAATATCAATATTGCTGTTTTACAGCAACATTAAATAACCAACACAAAAATATGAAAAATATCATACCAGTCGGAATTCTAACGATTATGAGAATATTTCTACTATTTATCGGTATAGGACTATCATCTGTTTACGCTAACTCTGTATTTGCTCAAAATAAAATACAGATAGACGTAAAGAATATCTCTGTCGAAGAATTTTTCGAAGAAATTCAGAAATCAAGTGAATATGTCTTTTTTTACAAGGACAATGTTTTAAATACAAGTAAGAAAATTTCGGTAAAGCTGAAAAATGCCAAAATGAGTGTCGTTTTGGAAAAAGCTTTTTCTAACACCGATTTAAGCTATAAAATTATTGGAAATCAGGTAGTTGTAAAGAAGTTACCGCCAAGCTCAACAAAAGATAATTCTTTAGGCTTGGAAACAGTTTTTCAAAATACAATTAGCGGAACAATTACCGATGCAGGCGGACAACCGTTGCCAGGGGTAAATGTTTTAATTAATGGAACTACCGTAGGTACACAATCAGACTTTGATGGTAATTATACTATTGATATGGCTGACGGTACCGTTTTGGTCTTTTCCTATATTGGTATGCTTACTAAAGAAGTCTCTATTAACGATAGAACAACCATTAATGTTATACTTCAAGAAGATGTAGCTTCTTTAGATGAAGTTGTTGTTGTGGCCTATGGTACACAAACAAAAGAATCTTTAACAGGTTCTGTAGGTGTTGTAAAAAGTGAAACTTTTGAACAAGCACCGGTTTCTAGTTTCGAGCAAGCATTAAGAGGTAGTACTGCAGGTTTACAGGCAAGTGCGGTAGATGGTGCACCAGGTGGAAATACACAAGTTAGAATAAGAGGTATTGGTTCTATATCGGCTTCTAGTGAGCCATTGTATGTTATTGATGGTATTCCTGTGCAGAACGGTAGTATTGGAACTATAGATAATGGAGGTAGTAGTACCAATGTTATGGCATCGATTAACCCTAATGATATTGAATCAATTTCAGTATTAAAAGATGCATCTTCAACTGCAATTTATGGTTCTAGAGGTGCAAATGGTGTTATTTTAATTACAACAAAATCAGGAAAATCTGGTAAGGCTAAAATTAGCTTAAAAACATTAACAGGCTTTAACTCACAAGCATACAATAAGATTTTGAAACCATTGAATGCAGCAGAGTACACAGAGCTTTTTCTTGAAGGTTATGTTAATGGTGGAGATACAGCAGCAGAAGCACAAGCTAGATTTGATGCTACTTTTCAACAATTGATTGATCCTTCAACTGGCGAACCCACAGATACCAATTGGTTAGATGCAATTACCAGAACGGGAGTAACTCAAAGTTATGATTTAAGTGCTAGTGGTGGTACTGACAATTTAAAATACTTTTTCTCAGGGGGGTATTATGACCAAGAAAACTATATCATAGGATCAGGTTTCAAAAGGTTGAGCGCTAGAAGTAACATAGAGTTTAAAGCAACAGATTATTTAACCATTTCCAATAATATATCGGTTTCAAACAGTACAACTAATACGTTTTTTGATGGTGGTTCTTTCAACAATCCGTTTAAAAACTCTTTAGAGCTATCACCGTTAATTCCTATTTATGATGAAGAGGGTAGATTTAATGGAGAACATGCCGACTATTTTCCTTTGGGAGGTGCTAACCCAGTTGGTGCTTTAAGTGGTGATGACCTTTGGGAAAATAAACAGTTTAGGGTTATCGATAATTTTGCGGTTTCCATAAAACCAATAAAAAATCTGACATTACGTTCGCAATTGAATTTTGACCTTCTTACGTTAACCGAATCGCAATATCAAAATCCAAGATATGGAGGAGGAAGAAATTCTGGCGGTATTGGTTACGAAGCGAATACGTCACTTAGAACCTTTGTAGGTACGCAAACAGCAGATTATAATTTTAATTTAGGCGATAATCATAATTTTAATGTCTTAGGAGGTTTTGAAGCTCAAGAAACTAACAATGAATCTTTTAGTGCTTCTGGAACGCAATTTCCTAACCAAAGTTTAAGAACGTTAAATAGTGCATCGGCAGAGTTTGCCATTAGTGGGTCAAAATCGGAGTATACCTTTGTTTCTGCCTTTACTAGGTTAAATTATAACTACGATGGAAAATATTTTCTTTCAGGTAGTTTAAGACGAGATGGGTCTTCTAGATTTGGTGCAGATAACAGATGGGGTACTTTTTATTCCTTTGGAGGAAGTTGGGTTGCTAGTAGGGAATCTTTTTTAGAAGATGTTTCCTTTTTAGATTTACTTAAAGTAAGAAGTTCTTGGGGTGTTACAGGTAATGCTGCAATTGGTAATTTCCCTTCACAAGGCCTTTATGTTTTTGGTCAAGATTATGATGGTAATCCAGGTGGTAGTCCAAACCAAATAGCCAATCCTGATCTTACTTGGGAGAGTCAACAGAATTTTAACGTAGGTGTAGATTTTGGTCTGTTTTCGAAAATAAGTGGTACTGTTGAATATTTTGAACGTACTTCTTCAGATCTTATTTTGAATGTGCCTATTACCTTAACCTCTGGTTTCTCTTCGTTGACCCAAAATTTTGGTGAAATGAAAAACTCAGGTCTGGAAATTTCAATGAATGCAGATATCATCGACAAAGAAGATTTTAGTTGGAATGTTGGGTTTAATACCACCTTTCTAAAGAATGAAATCACAGAACTTACTGACGATTTTACAGACGGTGCTTATAGAAGACAAGAAGGCGAAGATTTTCAATCTTTCTATTTATATAGTTGGGCTGGTGTGAACCAAGAAAATGGTGATCCACAATGGTATACAGATGCTTCAAAAACTACGATAACCAATGATATCAGTGATGCAGAACGCTTTTTAGACGACAAATCTGCAACTCCAGACTTTTTTGGAGGTTTCAATACCATGTTCACTTATAAAGATATAAGCCTTAGTGCCAACTTTATCTATTCTTCCGGTAATTATATTTTTGATTCTAGAGCAAGAGGTACATTAGGTGATGGAAGACTTACGCCAAGAAGTACTGCTGACTTTATTTATGATAACAGATGGCAACCTGGTTCAACAGATGCATTAGTACCTCAGTTTATTTGGGGTGGTCGTAATGGTAGTAATGAAGGAAACCAAACTAGATGGTTATATGATGGTAGTTATATTCGATTAAGAGATTTAACGGTTGCCTATAATTTTACCGATAAGATTACTTCGCTATTAGGTTTGAATTCTATGCGATTGTATGCTAGAGGAACTAATATCCTAACCTTTGTGAAAGAGGATATCCTGTACATCGATCCAGAACAAGGTATTAATGGTAGCTATACAGGACAGACACCAGCAGTGAAGACTGTATCCATTGGTTTAGATATTCAACTTTAAATGATGAAAAACATGAAAACATATAAAATATTTATATTAACGATATTGGCTGGACTCGTATTCTCTTGTTCAGACTCTTTTTTAGAACTTACTCCGCAACAATCTGTTTCGGATACCGATGCCTTATTGGATCTTGATGGTTATGAATCTTCTATTACTGGCATATATAATAAATTGTCGGGATCAGAATATTATGGTCGTTACATGATTATGATACCAGATGTATTGGCAGATGACGTAAAACAAAATGGTCAAGCCAACAGAGTTGTGGATTATGCCGAACATATTCAAAGAGTATCCGATGGACAGGCGCAAGCTCTTTGGGGTAGTGCTTATGAAGGAATTAATGCTGCTAATGCTATCATCAATTCGGAAACTATTTTATCTGATGCTGTTATAGCTGAGCAAAATCATATCATTGGTGAGGCTTATGCGTTAAGAGGTTTGATGTATTTTGATTTAGTACGCATGTTTGCCCAGCAATATAACTTTACTTCAGGTGCTAGTCATCCAGGAGTTCCTGTTGTATTAAATTTTGATTTGGATAATGAACCTGCAAGAAGTACCGTTGCAGAAGTATATGAACAAATTATTTCTGATATGACTACTGGTATTTCTTTGATGAATGGTAATTCTAGAAGCAGTAATTCAAATACCTTATCTCCAACATCGGTAAGAGCATTATTGGCTAAAGTATATCTGTTTCAAGAAGATTGGACGAATGCAGAAGCAATGTCTTCAAGTGTTATAGAATCAGGTGATTATAGTTTAGTTTCTAATGCCAATTATTATGACTTATGGACTACTGATAATAGTTCTGAGTCTATTTTTGAAATTTCAATGACTGAAGCTGATAATGTTGGTGGTAATGGTATCGCGGGTCTTTATCTACAAGCAGGTTTTGGAGATTACCTTCCTTCTAATGATGTAGCTGATCTTTATCCTGAAAATGATGCTCGATTAAGCACTTTTGAAGTAGACGATTTATTAACTGGAGAATTTGCGCCAAATAGGATGATCAAATACCCGGACATTAATGGTTTTGATAATGTAAAAGTTGTAAGATTAGCTGAAATGTATTTGATACGTGCAGAAGCTAGAGCAGAAATGGGTACAGATATAGCAGGAGCGCAAGATGATTTAGATATGGTACGTCAACGTGCAATTGCAGATGAACCAGATAATACAGATACTGGTGACGCCCTTAATGATGCTATATTCTTGGAACGAAGATTAGAGTTGGCCTTTGAAGGACAACGACTTTGGGATTTGATGCGTAATCAAATGGATATTGTTAGAACCAACTGTACGGCACAGATTTGTTTAATTCCTTATGGAGCAGATACTGTTATAATGCCGATACCTCAAGACGAGACGGATGTCAATCCTAATATAGAACAAAATCCTGGGTATTAATTTACAGAACTAATTCGTTTGTTAGTTTTTAAACACATTGAGAGACTTCATTGTTTCTCTCAATGTGTACTTTTTCTTAAAATGAAAATATTGGGTTTTTTTTACTTTAAAAATCAAGAAATATATGGACACACAACGTAGAAATCTTGCGAAACTACTTTCGTTAGGAGCATTATTTCCTGGTCAAGCAGCTTATTCATTAAATACCATTTTAGAATCCATAGATACGGACTCCAATTCAGATATAAGTAAACAGTTATTACAAGACCTTGGGAAAAAAGGAATAGAAAAACTTTTCAAAAAGGCTGTAGTATATGATGGCTTAATTATTTCTCGTAATTGGGATGAAAATTCTTTTCAAGCTTTAGCTAAATCTGGCTACACTGGTTTTAATGCATCTGTAGACTCCGGAAACTTAAAAAAAGCACTAAAAAACCTAAATCATTGGCAGCAAATCATAAAAGATAATCCAGATAGGTTATTGTTGACCAAAAGTACCAACGATATCATTACTGCCAAAAAAGAAGATAAAGTAGCCGTAATGTTGGGTTTTCAAAGTTCTAGAATGTTAGAACAATCTATTGAAAATTTAGATACGCTTTATGAAGCTGGTATGAGATGGATGCAGCTTACCTACAACTCTCGTAATTTTATTGGAGATGGAAGTACAGAAAGAACCAATGCAGGGTTATCTGACTACGGTCTTGAAGTTGTAGAACGAATGAATGAACTAGGAATCATTATTGACCTTTCTCATTGTGGTAAGCAAACAACGAATGACGGAATAGCCTTTAGTAAATCTCCAGTTTCTATAAATCATTCTATGTGTGAGGCATTACATAAGAATCATCCAAGATCAAAAACAGATGAGCAAATTCGGGCCATGGCAGATAAAGGAGGTATTATAGGTATCATTTGTTTAGGGTATATGATTGGTCCTAATCTAGGAACAGATACAACCTTAGAAACTTATGTTGACCATATAGACCATGCAGTTAAAATAGGAGGGATTGACAATGTTGGTGTAGCCGCTGATTTCGCTGTACAGGGCCTAGAAGCTACTGGAGCAACACGAGAAAACTGGTATGTGCCAAGACTAACTAGATTTAAACCCTCGTACAAAGTACAATGGCCACCATGGATTCCTGAACTAGATAAACCTGATAGATATTTACAGGTAGCAAAAATACTTGACAAAAGAGGTTATAGTACCGGAGATATAGAAAAAATATTAGGTCAAAACTGGATTCGTTTCAATAAGGAAGTCTTAAAATCATAACACAAAGATTTGGAAATATTTATCCTAACCTAGGAAATACAAAACACATTTATGAATAATAGTAGTATTTACATCATCCTTATTTTTGGAATACTCTTTTCGTGCAAAGACAATCGCACATCAAAAACCGAAACAAAAACGATATACGATGTTGTGTTTCGTGAAAATCTTGCAGGAACATATGAAAAATGGAGTACAGCCGATAATAGTTTCAACTATTATTACACCTATACTGATCGGGGACGTGGACCAGAAATTACGGAAGAAATAACGCTGAACGATCAAAATTTTATAGTATCCGATTCTATTACAGGTGTGAACTACCTAAAAGATTCTATAAGTGAAAACTTCACAGGTAAAGGTGGTATTGCTTCATGGAAAAATCCAATGAGTGAAGACAAAGGCGATTTTAATAGTAGTCAGCTATACTTTAGACACGATGGTTCACCTGCTGTATATGAAATTCTGGCTCAACTTTTACTTAAGTCAGAGGATAAGAAAATTAGTCTATATCCTGAGGGAGATGTGGAGTTGGTTGATAATTTTTCAATAACAATTTCAGATAGTACGCCAGTAAACCTTTTGATGGTCAAAGGTTTAGATATGAACCCGACGTATTTATGGATGCAGGAAAATGAAATGATAGCTAGCATTTCTGGTAACCTTCATATCATTAGAGAAGATTTTAAAGAGTTTAGAAAAGAGTTAAAATCTATACAGGATACGTATGAGGATGATTATCTAATTAAAATATCAAAAGAGCTTTCCCATCAAGTTGATAAGACTATTATTAAAAATGTAAATGTCTTTTCGCCTGAAGGGACTATTGTATACAACCAAGATGTCTTTATTGATGGTAAAGTGATTAAGTCTATTAAACCATCAAAAGGAAAAATTTTAAATGGAACTGCTCAGGTTATTGATGGTACAGGAAAAACGCTTTTGCCTGGTATGTTCGATATGCATACGCACAATACTAAATTCAGGGGTCTTTTACATTTAGCAGGTGGTGTAACCTCAGTTAGGGATCTTGCGAATAATAAGCAATTGAATCAACTAAGTGGGCAGTTCGATAAGAATGAGATTATAGGTCCTAATATTGTAACCTTCTCTGGTATTATAGATGGTTCTGGTCCTTTTGCAAATCAGAGAAACGTAGTTGATAATTTAGAGGAAGGTTTGGCTGAAATTCAATCTTATAAAGATTTGGATTATGATCAAATTAAATTATACAGTTCAATTAGACCAGAGTGGGTAAAACCTTTAGCTGATAAAGCGCATAAGTTAGGTATGCGTGTTAGTGGTCATATACCAGCTTATATGACGGCATCACAAGCTATCAACCAGGGTTATAATGAAATTCAGCATATGAATATGTTGTTTTTGAATTTCATGTCAGATACGATAGATACAAGAACACCATTAAGGTTTACCATGGTAGCGAATCATGGCGTTGATATAGATTTAAAATCTAAGGAGTATTTAGATTTTGTGTCATTATTAAAATCTAAAGATATTCTAGTTGATCCTACAATGGCCATTTTTGAGAATATGTTTGTTTCTCAAAAAGGAGAGCCTAGTCCTACCTACAACAAAATTATGAATAGGTTACCACTTATAGAGCAACGTGCTTTTTATAGTGGAGGACTACCAAAAGCTGGTGTCCAAGTGGCATTGTATAAGGATAGTTATTCTAACATGCTTAACGCCTTGTATGATTTGTATAAGAGAGGTGTATCTATAGTACCAGGTACAGACGGTTTACCGGGGTTTTTATACCATAGAGAATTAGAGTTATATGAGAAAGCGGGTATACCTGCTGCAGAAGTTATTAAGATGGCTACCATTAACTCAGCTAAGATAACTGGCGTTTCAGATTCTTTAGGATCCATTGAAGTAGGTAAAAAAGCAGACCTTATTCTTATTGACGGTAATCCCTTAGAAAATATAAGCGATATAAGAAGGGTAGAGTGGACGATAAAAGGAGGACATCTTTATTTCGCTGAAGAGCTTTACAATAAAATGGGTATCAAACACTTTAAATAAAATATAAAATGAAAGTAAAATTAATTTTTCTTTTTTCTCTTTTTCTATCCACCGTTAACGCTCAATCATTGGAGTTTTTTACCAGTGGTAGATTAATATTGGGTACGCATAAAGAAAGAACAGCATCTTTAGGTGTTGGAGATATAGATAATGACGGTGATGCAGATATTTTAGTAGCTAACGGACGTCACTGGCCAGGGCAAAACAGAATATTTTTAAATAATGGAAGAGGTGTGTTTACAGTTTCAAAAAGCTTAGGATTAGAAAGTGAAACTACGTACTCAACCGAACTTGCCGATTTTGATGGTGATGGAGATTTAGATATTGCTGTAGGTAATGACATGGCACCAAACTACATATTTCTAAACGATGGCAAAGGTGACTTTACAAGAGCTTCAAGTTTTGGGGTGGCGTATGCACCAACAAGAAATATTGTGGTTGCAGATATTGACCAAGACGGAGATAAAGATATTCTAATAACGAATAGAGGTAAAGAGAATGAAATTTGCCTAAATAATGGCGATGGAACTTTTTCTAAGTCAATCGGTTTCGGGAATAAGGAAGATTCTACCATTGATGTAGAAGTTGCAGATATGAACGGTGATGGTAATCTTGATCTTATACTGGCGAATAGAGATGACCAACCTAATTTTGTGTATTTGAATGAAGGTAATTTAAAGTTTACCAAGAAAATACCATACGGGACAGGTAATGACATTACGCGTTCTGTAGCTATTGCTGATATAGACAAAGACGGATTCTTAGATATTGTAACTGCGAATATCGGGGAATCTAATGTGATTTATTTTGGGGATAAAAAGCAGACGTACCAACGTAAGATAGTATTTGATTCTAGCGATGATAAATCATACTCTATAGTTTTAGGTGATTTGGATAAAGACGGAGATATGGATATTATCATAGCTAATGTCAGAGGATCTAATTCAGTTTTCATTAATTCTAATGAAGGAAAAACCTGGGAAAAAATAACCTTGGCAGATGAAGATTTTAATACGTACGACATTACTGTTTTTGATTTAAATGGAGATGGCAAGTTAGATATTATTGAAAGTAACTCAGACGAGATAAACCGTTATTACTTCAATAGATTTACTCCTGAGTTTCCATAAAAACATAAGATTTTATAATAATACAAGAACATAACTAACGCAATAATATGAATGTAAAATATTTAATTACTTGTGCTTTTTTAGCATTGCTTACAGCATGCTCTTCTGAAACTTCTGAGTGGGAAAATTTTAAAGATGAAGGTACCTTTTTTGTATATAGAAGACAGTCTCAAATAGGAGAGGAGACTTATGATATTTCTTCAAATAAAGACACCATTATCGTTACCTCTATACAAGGGGAGAATGAAAGAGGAAGAATCAGCGGTGTAGAGTCAAAACTATACTTGACAACAGACCTAGAACCTATATCTTATTTCAGTAGACGTATTTCTAATAATGATACTACCAATATCATTAAGATGGAAGTAAACGGAGATAAGGTTTCCATTTGGGAAAAGCATTTTGATGTGGTTACCACAAATAAAAAAGATGCATTTTTTACAGTGAACAGTAACATTCCCGCAGGAATTGAAATGATGTTATATCATTATTATTTTAAAAATAATAGTGATTCCTCAATACCAACATTACCTAGAGGAGAAGTATCTATGACGCATAAAGGAGAAGATATTGTACAGATTGACGGTAAAGATGTTGCACTGGATCGTTATGTTGTAGATGGCATCAATTGGGGTGGTAGAACTATATGGTTAGACAAGTCTAAGAACTTGGTTGCAGTAGTAAAGGCTAATACCCAAATTAGAGAGTTAATCAAAAAAGGATATGAAGAAGCTAAACCATATTTTATTAAAGGGAATGTAGAGGAGCAAATGGCGCAACTTTCTGGTTATACTAAAAGCTTAAAAGGTGAAGAATCACAAATTACTGCTTTGGTAGGTGGTGATGTTGTTAATGGTTTACAAGATGCTACACAAAAAGATATGACCGTTATAATTGAAAACGGTCGCATAACATCAATAGGTAGTTCCCCCGAAATTAATATTCCTGATAATGCTAAAATTATAGATGTAACAGGTAAAACTTTGATTCCTGGTATGTGGGATATGCATGCGCATTCTAATCAAGTTCAATGGGGACCCGCTTATTTGGCAGGTGGTGTAACCACTATTAGAGATAATGGTAATGAGCTAGAGTTCGCTACTGCGTTTAGAGATGCTATAGCTAATGAAGGTGCTACAGGACCAGATATATTGCTGTCTGGTATGACCGACGGACCTGGTCCTAAAGGTAACGGTATAATAAGGGCACGATCGGTTGAAGAAGCTAAAGAGGTTGTGAAACTTTACCATTCTAATGGTTATAATCAGATTAAGATATACACTTCTATAGAACCAGAGATTTTAAAAGTTTTGGCAGATGAGGCTCATAAAGTGGGCATGACAGTAACGGGTCATGTTCCAGCATTAGTTAATAGTGCTAATACAGCTGTGGAAAGCGGTATGGATATGTTGAGCCATTCTAATAGAATATTGGCAGTATTGTTTCCTGATCAAAAAATATCAGACTTAGGAGCATTTTACATGGCAAAAAATGACATTACAGATACACAAATAAATGAAGCGATTGCCTTTTATTTAAAGCATGGCACCGTTTTAGATCCTACGCTTGGCTTAGGTGTCATTCGTACATTACCGAAAGGAGAGCCAATGGAGATATTGGAGCCAGATGCTGGTAGAATGGCGTATGAGCTTTTTGAAAGCAAAAGATTTAGAAGTGGAGCAAGTGAAAAGCGTGCGGAATTGTCCAAGCAAAATATTATTAAATCTGCAGAGGTTATTGGAAAGTTTTTTAAAGCTGGAATCCCTGTAGTTGCTGGTACTGATAATTTTGCACCAGGATTTGGACACTTTTTAGAATTGGAAACATACCATAAATATGGCGGATTAACACCTTTTGAAGCGCTTCAAACAGCAACTATTATTCCTGCAACTGCAATGGGTATGGGTGACAAAACAGGAACATTGGAAATTGGTAAAGAGGCTGATATCGCCATCTTGGACAAAAACCCATTAACGGACATTACAAACTTAAGATCAGTTTCTGCAGTGATGACTAATGGTAATTACTATGAAAGTGAACCATTATGGAAAGCTGCCGATTTTAAATCTACTAGAGACTAAACTATAATTTTAAACAGATAGCTATTGTCATTGCTACATGACCTAGAGAAAAAGCTGAAGAGGTAAAGTCGAAATTAAAGATTTAAAAAACACTAAAATGTTCAAGTTAAAATCACCTATCATTAAGTCTATCTGTTTTTATTGCATTCTTATAAGTGCTCAAAATTTGATGAGTCAAGAGTTGAAAATGAAATATCTTGGTGTCGCAGGTTGGGAAATTTCAAATGATAGCCTTACTGTTTTGGTAGATCCTTATATATCTAGACTTAAATTAAAGGGGAATTCTCGTTTTTATGGTGAAGGAGATGAACGTAAAATATTCAATAGCGATGATGTTTATGAATCGGATACGGTTGCCATAAATAAAGTAATTACCAAGGCAGATTATATTTTAGTGCATCATTCACATACAGATCATTTAGCAGATGTGCCGTACATTGCCAAAAAGACGGGAGCTGTAGTAATTGGTACAGAAACTACGTCCACAATTTTAAAGGCTTACGGTATACCACAAAAACAATTGATAACCGTTAAAGGAGGAGAAGATTATCAGTTCGATGATTTTTCGATAAGGATTATACCTTCTATTCATTCAGCTTTAGGGGATAAGCGTTATTTTGAATCAGAAACATATTCAGATCCTAATGAATTGAATACACCATTAACAGTAGGGGAATTTGTAGAGGGTGGTTCTCTTATGTTTCTGCTACGTATTGATTCGCATAAAATACTTACCTCTGGATCAATGAATTTTATAGAAAGAGAGGTAGCCGGACTTAAGCCTGACGTTTTAATACCAGGCATCAACTTTTCTAGGTTAGAAGTTTATAAGTATACAGAAAGGCTGTTAGAACTGACGGGATACCCAAAAACCATAATTCCGACACATTGGGATAATTTCAGAATCCCCTATGGCTTTTCTCAAGAAGATCCGATTAAGAAAAAGGTGCTCCCTTTTATAGAAGAAGTGAAAGACGTAATGCCAGATGCAAACGTTATCATTCCCGTTCATTTAGAAACCATAATAATTAAATAAAGCGGCTATATTTTCATAAGAAGTATATGCAACTTTCAACAATATTTACATGACAAGCACAATCAATACCAACCCCCTTTGGAAAGAGGCTAAGATTAAAAATTATTTACCGCATATGACGGTACCAGAAGTAGAAGCTTTTCTGAAAAAATCAGATATGGTTATCATACCTATTGGGGCTTTAGAACAGCACTCAAGTCATTTGCCAATTGGTACAGATTTTATAAATGGAGTAGAGCTTTGTAAACTAATCGCGCAAGAACGAGATATTCTGGTAGCACCGGTTTTAATGGCAGGTCAATCACCTTACCATATGGCTTTTGCCGGTTCAATAACTTTAAGTGCAGAGGTAATTGTAAAAGTGCATATGGAGACCGTAGAGAGTTTAATTAAACATGGATTTAAACGCTTTGTTTTTATGAATTCTCACGGAGGAAATACGGCTATAACTACATTTTTAGTAGATCAGATAAACCAAAAAACATCTGCAGTTGCCGTAGATTATGCCGTGGCAACTAAACCCTTTTTAAAAGAAGTAGCACACGCGAATATAACAAAATTAGACCGTCATGCAGGCACTGGCGAAACATCAGACTCTTTATTCCTAATGCCTAGTTTAGTGCAACAAGAAAAGGCTACGGCAACAAAATTAACGCTCCCTATTCATTTAGCTAAAATGCTACCAGATGTTATAAAAGAGGAACCAACAGCTAAATTATTATTTCTTTCAGAAGGATTAAAAGGAGTGGAAACGGGAAAGAAAACATCAACTAAAGAAATGACTAGCACAGGTGTTTGGGGTGAGTTAGATCCAAAAGATGCTTCATTAGAAAGAGGTGCAAAAAACATTGAACGCCAAATAACCGCGAGTGTGAAGTTTATTGATAGATGGAATGAATTAATTGAAGATTAAAAATTGTATCCAATGATAAATATAAGAGTAGTTGTTTCTGTTTTAAGTTTGTTAAGTGTTGTATGTATAAAGGCACAAGATGTTACGATGTTTCCTGAGTCAACTAAGGTTTTAAAAATTGAACCTTCAAAAACCGATTCAAGAATATCTACTGCCAATACTCCGCATTTTATTGCGTACAATTCAATTAACACAAAAGGAAAATTACTTCTCTTTATTCCCGGTACAAATGGTATAGCTTTAAAAGGACCGATGCATTTGTTCAGTACAGCTGTAGAACAAGGATACGCAGTAATTAACTTGTCCTATATAAACACACCTGCTATTGCACGAATTTGTAAAGGAGATAATTTAATAGGGAACACTGATTGTGCCGAAGAATTTAGAAATAGAAGAGTATATGGCGATACTACTTTTACCTTAATTGAAGATATGCCATATGATGCCATTGTAAATAGACTTACCAAACTGTTATTTTATTTAGCCGAGAATGATAAAGGTGGAAAATGGGAACGTTATTTAGAAAATGGAGAACCGAAATGGAATGAAATTGCACTCGCTGGTCAATCTCAAGGTGGTGGAATGTCGGCATTTATTGCAAAGACTCATTTGGTACACAGGGTTATTGATTTTTCTGGCGGGTGGGATTATTCAGCAAAGAATAAAATTGCCAAGTGGTATTTTAAAAGTAGTAAAACACCGCTTGATAGGTGGTATGGAACCTATCATGTCAAAGAACCTACTGCTCATGTTATTATCGAGACGTATGAGGCAATGGAAATTCCCGAAAGTAATGTTTATGCGTTTGACTTAGAGGTGCCGCAAGGAAAAAGAGCGCACTCTAATGGAGTGCGAAATTTAGGATACAAAGACCAATGGGTAGCATTACTTGGTAAAGGTAATTAGGGTTAAATGTTACATAACCAATAATTTACATTAACACATTAACTCATTGTTTTGATCCCAAAATAATTATGAAAGTATATTTCTATTTGCTATTGACCTTGGTTTTAGTGTCCTGTAATGACATTAATATTGAGGAGAAAAAAGAACTTGTTAAGTCAGTTGACGAAACCAAAAACAATCAAAAAATGAATGTATTAGGACTAATAGGAGGTACTTCTTGGCATTCTACCATAGAATATTACAGTGCCATAAATGAAACTGTAAATGCTCATTTTGGAAATAATACAAACCCTCCATTATTGGTGTATACTTTGAACCAGGCAGAAGTACATCGGTTTCAAATAGAAAATAAATGGGACTCTATAGCACATATGTTGGTTAATGCAGGTTTGAACCTAAATAATGCAGGAGCTGAGGTAGTTCTTTTTTGTGCCAATACACCACATAAGGTGTATGATGCTGTTCAAGATAAATTAGACTTTCCGGTTATACATATTGCAGATGCCACTGCTAAGGCGATTCATAAAAGAGGGTTGAAGAAAGTGCTTTTTTTAGGGACGAAGTATAGTATGCAAGAAAACTTTATTACCAAAAGAATTGAGGATAACGGCATCGATATTTTGGTTCCAAAAGATCAAGAAGAAATTGATGAGCTTCATAGAATTATTATAGAAGAACTTACTTATGGTACTATAGTTCAATCATCTAAAGAATATGTATTGAACGTCATACAGAAATCAACTAAAGAAGGAGCAGAGGGGGTGGTTTTAGGCTGTACAGAGTTTCCGTTGATGATTTTTCAAGATGATTTAGAAATTCCAATATTTGACACTACCAAAATTCATTCTATGGCTGGGGTTGACTTTATCTTAAAAAAATAATTATGCAATTTTCAAAACAAAATATAGGTAAGTTTTTAGGGCCATTGGTTTTCTTTTCTATTCTTTTATTCTTTCATCCAGAGGGTTTATCCGATAAAGCAAATGCTGTTTTGGCCTCTGTAGCTTGGGTAGCTATATGGTGGGTTACAGAAGCAATTCCTATTTACGTAACTGCATTATTGCCCTTAATACTATTTCCTTTAACAGGTGGGTTAAGTCTGTCTGAAACAGCAACCTCCTACGGGCATAAATATATTTTTCTCTATATGGGTGGATTTATTTTGGCCATTGCTATTGAGAAATGGAATTTACACAGGCGAATAGCTTTAACTATTATAAACCTTATAGGAACAAATGTCATTAATATTATTTTAGGTTTTATGCTTGCCACCGCTTTTCTTTCTATGTGGATATCGAACACGGCAGCTGCGGTAATTATATTGCCAATCGCAATGGCAATTGTATATCAATTAAATGACAATCCGGATACGGAAAAAGATGAGAATAAAATCTTCGGTAAAGCATTAATGCTTGCTATTGCCTATAGTGCATCTATTGGCGGTATTGCCACGTTAATTGGCACACCCACAAATCTAGTTTTAGCGGGAGTTATACAAACTAGCTTCGGTAAAGAAATTACATTTTCAGAATGGTTTATTTTAGGATTTCCAATAGCTATAATTCTACTTTTTTTATGCTGGTTTTATCTTACACGATTTGCTTTTACATTTAAACAAAAAGAATTTCCAGGTGGTCGTTCTGAAATTTCGGCAAGATTAAAAGCACTAGGAAAAATGGGCTTTGAAGAGAAATCTGTTTTAGTGGTATTTGCTGTAACAGCTTTTGCATGGATTGCCCGTTCGTTTCTATTGCAACGTTTTATTCCTAAAATGGATGATACGATAATTGCAATAATTACCGTAGTAATTATATTTCTATTGCCTACCAGAAAGAAAGGTAAAAGATTGTTAGAGTGGCAAGATGCGGTTAAACTACCTTGGGGAATATTATTGTTATTTGGTGGCGGACTAACCTTGGCATTGGGTTTTGATACTAGTGGATTAGCACTTTGGATAGGAAGTAAATTATCTGCCTTACAAGTATTACCGTTCTTTTTATTACTTATGATTTTGATTTCGATAGTAAATTTCATGACCGAGATTACTTCTAATATAGCAACTACAGCTATTCTTTTACCTGTTTTAGTATCCTTAGCTCCGGTATTAGGTGTACACCCCTATTATTTAATGATTGCAGCAACATTAGCAGCATCATGTGCTTTTATGCTGCCTGTAGCTACGCCTCCAAATGCAGTAGTTTTTGGTTCTGGCTATTTAGAAATGCAGGATATGGTTAAAAAAGGGTTTTGGCTAAATATTATATCCATCCTAATACTAACTGTAGTAGTTTATATTGTACTACCGTTGGTTTGGGACTTGACCACAACTGTTTAATAATGACGTTTAATGAAGTTAATAACACCGTTAAAATATTTTACTCAAACAATTAAATTATCATAATGAGAATAGCTATAATAGGTTTTGGAAATATTGGTAAATATCTCGCGGAATGGATTAGTAATGATTCTTGTTTCGATTTAAGATATATAGTAGCCAGAAAAGAAATTGATAAAGAGAATAGTAATTTCAAAAAACAATCTATTCAATTTAGAAAAGAAATTACTCCGGATTTGATTAATGATGTTGATATTATTATTGAATGTGCAAATAAGGATGTCGTAACTCAGTTATTGAAATTTCCTGAAATTGATCGTACTGGTTTGAAATTAATTATTATCAGTACAGGAGGTCTTTACGAGAATAAATTGCTTTTGAAAAAGCTCAATAAATGTGAAATCATTTTACCGGTAGGTGCAATTGCAGGGCTCGACGCAATAAAAGCAGTGAATGATGAAATTACTTCAATAAAACTAAAGACTACAAAGCATCCTAAAAGTTTAGAAGGTGCACCATTTTTTGATAATTCAAAAATTGATTTATTATCAATAAAAACTAACCAGACTATTTGGGAAGGTAAAGTTGGTGATGCAGTAAAACAATTTCCTAAAAACATAAATGTGGCTGCAAGTATCTATTTTGCATCTAAATTTGAGAATTTAATAATTGAAATAGTCGCAGACCCCAATGCTAATAGCAATATGCATGAGATAACTTGTGAAGGTGGTTTTGGAAAAATTTATACGCGCACCGAGAATAAGCCAAGTCCAAATAACCCAAAGACGAGTTTTTTAGCTGTTAAAAGTGTAGTTAGTGTACTTAGAAATATGAATTCCAATATTAAAATCAACTAAACATATCGTATTTGGAGATAAGAATTTCTAAATACTATTTTTAATTTAAATTGTATAAAAGAGTCTTCAAGTTACTCTGAAATCGTAAATGGTACAGGGAATGAAATATGAATTTCATAAAAAATGTTTCAAATCTGCCAAAATAGTTTGTTTTGAATAAAAACAGGAGTAATTACAATTGAATTGGAATTTGGTTTTGTAGATAAATCGTGTTCAGTTTCGTTATAAAACGTAATCGCGGGCAAATTTTGAGCATAAAAAAACGTTCTAACTTTCGATAAGCCGTTTATACTGTATCTTTTATTTCTGTAGCGAGAGGGGGGGCACGATCCCCCGACCTCCGGGTTATGAATTCCCATCTTAAATTTATAATTGCCTATAAATAGGCAGTTTCGAGATGCTTTACTAGTAAATCGTGTTCCAAAACGTGTTCAGTTTCGTGTTCACAATTAATATTAATATTAAGAATGGCAATTTAACAAAATATAGGATATCATTTGAACTAATTGAATTAAAGATTAAAGTGTGTTTTATACTTTTTTTACAAATGTTTTTCTTCGCCTGCTTTCTTAATATTTACAGCATTTAGATGAAATGATATCCTGTTTATGGTATTATAATCTAAATTTCAAAATTAATTCATGCGTGCCGTTGTTATATTCTCCAATTGAGGAGGTTCCAAATTCATAAGCGTAGCCAAAATTGATAGCATTGTCCAATAGACCAATAGTGGTAAAGACTGCTACGCTCTCATCAATTCTATAGTTGGTTCCAAGTTCAAATGTATCATCAAGGAGAAGAGAACCGGTTAAATCTATGGATAGCGGTGCCCCACTTACAAACCTTCCAAGTACGGACGGGCGTAGCTGTAAACGATCTGATATATTATAATAATATCCTCCGCCTACGAAGGCCGCGAGGTCGTCACTTGCCGCTACCGGGTCGGCACCGTCCTTTTCGTAACGGTCGTTCGCCAATACCCCTGGAGCGGAGAGAGTAACATAGTATTTTTCAGCTTTTAGGTAAAGACCCACTCCTACATTGGGGTTAAACCTGCTTACGTCACCCGTGAAAAGTGGGTCGTTCATGATACGCGTTTCGCTAAGGTTTACGTTTAAAAACGTACCGCCGGCCTTAAGTCCTGCATAAAGATCTAGGGTCTCGGATAGCTGCAATCTGTAGCTGAAATCGGCATAAAGATGGGTCTCGCTCAATACAAAAACCTTGTCGTTCACTACGCTTATTCCCATACCAACGTTGTTGCCGAGTGGGGCGTTCAGGTTAAAGGTCTGGGTCTCTGGCCCATCTTGTACACCCGACCATTGGCTGCGTACGCCAAGAAGGGCGTCCACCGTTCCTTCGGTACCCGCGTAAGCGGGATTGATGATACTCATATTATAGCGGTATAATGTAAAATGCGGATCTTGTTGTGCAAGGCTACCTGTTGTAATAAAAAGGGCGGCCAAGGTTAAAAATGATATAATTTGTTTCATATTTTTTTTAGTATGGAATTTTTTGAACGTGATTTTGGTCTTAGTAGTTGATGTATATCCAACCGGTTTTGGCAGCCTCGGTCTGTGACCCTGTCTCTATTACATAGTAGTACGGACCAGCGGGCAGTTTATCGGAGCCTCCAAAGACATGCTTGCCATTAGATATACCGCCCCAGTTGTTGCTGTAATTCTCAGCGGTGAATACTTCACTTCCAACACGGTTGTAAAGGTGTACGATGTGGCCTGGATAAGCATCAAGGTTGTCAATGACCCATGTATCGTTGATTCCATCACCATTTGGCGAGAACCCCTTTGGTACGTTGATGGTAGTATTTTGTGCTGGCACTGAATTATCTACCACGTTCACTGTTCTTGTAACCTCTACTGCATTATTTCCTGAGGCACTTGTAGCGTTGTAGGTAATGCTATAATTTCCTACGGCATCAACAAATGTGGTTGCATCAATAGTTATGGTTGAACCATCGTTAGCTGTAGCACCTAATTCTGTATAACCTGCTCCGAGTTCAACGGTCTGTGGGTCGGCTCCTGTTAGAGTTATTACAGGCGCAGTGGTGTCTACAACATTTACTGTCCTAATGACTTCCGTTGCATTATTTCCTGAGGCACTTGTAGCGTTGTAGGTAATGCTATAATTTCCTACGGCATCAACAAATGTGGTTGCATCTATAGTTACGGTTGAACCATCGTTTGCTGTAGCACCTAATTCAGAATATCCTGCTCCTAGTTCAACGATCTGTGGGTCGGCTCCTATAAGGGTAATTACCGGTGCAGTGGTATCTACTACATTTACTGTTCTAATGACTTCCGTTGCAGTATTCCCTGAGGCATCCGTGGCATTGTAAGTAATGCTATAATTTCCTAAGGTATCAATAAAGGCATCCTTATTTATTACCACTGTGGTACCATCATCTGTAGTTGCTCCTAATTCAGAATAACCAGTTCCCTGTTCTATAATCTGTGGATTGTCTCCTGTTAAGGTAATTACAGGCACGGTAGTATCTACAACATTTACTGTTCTAATGACTTCCGTTGCATCATTTCCTGAGGCATCTGTAGCGTTGTAAGTAATACTATAATTTCCTACGGCATCAACAAATGTGGTTGCATCTATATTTACAGTTGAACCATCATTTGTAGTAGCACCTAATTCAGAATAGCCTGCTCCGAGTTCAAAGGTCTGTGGATTGTCTTCAGTTAGAGTTATTACTGGTGCGGTAGTATCTATAACATTTACTGTTCTAACTACTTCCGTTGCGGCATTTCCTGAGGCATCTGTAGCGTTGTAAGTAATGCTATAATTTCCTACGGCATCAACAAATTCGGTTGCATCTATGTTTACGGTTGAACCATCATTTGCAGTAGCACCTAATTCAGAATATCCAGCTCCGAGTTCAACGGTCTGTGGATCGTCTTCAGTTAGAGTTATTACTGGTGCGGTAGTATCTATAACATTTACTGTTCTAACTACTTCTGTTGCAGCATTTCCTGAGGCATCTGTGGCATTATAAGTAATACTATAATTTCCTACGGCATCTACGAATGCGGTTGCATCTATAGTTACGGTTGAACCATCATTTGCAGTTGCACCTAATTCTGCATAGCCTGCTCCTTGTTCAACGGTCTGAGGGGCGTCTCCCGTTAAGATAATCAACGGTGCTACACCATCTATAACCAAGGCTTTGTTGGTACCTAGTGTATTTGCTTCTCCAGGTTCAGGTAAATTTAGAAAAGCGGCGTTACCATTACCATTTTTTATTGTTCCGCCATTGAGAGCTAGGGCCGTTGCTGAAACATAATCCAGGTCCGCGCTTATATCGCCACCTTGTATGGTGTAGTCAAAGGATAGGGTTGTGGTGCCTGATCCACTGGTATAATCAACAACCTGGTCGGTTGCCCCGGTCTCTAAAGTAAGTTGGGGTATACCGGTAACCGTAACGGCTTCATCAAAGGTGATTTGGATAGGTATAATTGTACCGATGCCGTAGATGTCATCAGCGATGGACGATGTGACATTGTTAATGGTTGCCAAAGTGGTAATGCTTTTGAAGCCCGTCCAACCAGCATTGACATAAGCAGCTTCTGATCCAAAAGGTATTATTAAATCAATGTCGGGTCGTCTGTCAGAACTATTATTACCTTCAAATGCATCGGCGGGTAGGATGGCCGGTGTTTTACTCAACGATGTTATTTCGTTCAATGGAGTATTATAGAAAACTTCGCCGCCGATAGCGGTAACACTGCTAGGTATGGTAACACTGGTTAACTGAGTATCTTGAAAAGCCAATTCACCGATAGAAGTAATACCATTGTGAATGTTGACATTGGTCAACGGATTAAAAGTAAAAGTACTGTTACTGATAATGGTAACATTGTTGGGTATGGTGAAACTGGTGAATTCATTTTCATAGAAAGCATAACTATCGATGAAGGTAACACTGTTGGGTATGGTGATACTAGTCAATTTATTCACTCCGAAAGCACTATTACCTATAGTGGTAACACTGTTGGGTATGGTTACACTTGTCAATTCATTCCTAGCGAATGCAAGGAAATTGATAACGGTAACATTGTTTGGTATGACTACAGCGGTCAATTTATTATTAAAGAAAGCTCGGTCACCGATAGAGGTAACACTGTTGGGTATGGAGATACTTGTCAATTGATTATTTTCGAAAGCACTATTACCAATAGTGGTAACACTGTTGGGTATGACGACACTGGTCAATCGATTCTCATTAAAAGCACCATTACCGATAGTTGTAACACTTTTGGGAATAGTGACACTTATTAATTGGTTATAACCGAAAGCATAATTCCCTATAGAGGTAACACTATTGGGAATGGTGACACTAGTCAATCGATTTTCATAGAAAGCACCATTACCGATAGTTGTAACACTGTTGGGAATAGTGACACTTGTTAATTGGTTATAACCGAAAGCATAATTCCCTATAGTTGTTACACTGTTGGGAATAGTGACACTGGTCAATTGGTTATAACCGAAAGCTTCATTACCTATAGTGGTAACACTATTGGGAATGGTGACACTGATCAATCCCTTAAAAATGAAAGCATTATTACCGATAGCGGTAACACTGTAGCTATTTCCGTTATCGATAACAGTGGCGGGTATATTAACAGACACACCATTAGCTCCGGTATAATTATATACTTGAACAGTTAAAGGAGCGGTTGTCGAGGTAACTTGATATTCGATGCCATTGACATCAGTAAAATTTTGTGCCAGGCTTATTGCAGCACAAAACAAAAAAAATAAAAGCGTAAGTTTTTTCATGATATTAATTTAATAGTAGATGGTTTTTAATTGTGTTAGTTTTCATTGATGGAATTTCTTTGGATTGAGTTTCATCACCGGAACATTTTTTTTTTGGCTTTCGAAATTAACGACGCGCAGTACTGTATTATTGGCGGTATTGAGGCGTAAATGGGCATATTTTTAAGAAATGTCGTGAACGGTATTGTTTTTGTCGTGAACGGTTTATCAGAATTTTAATTAAAGAAAAAAGGCAGCAGTATATGTGCTATTTTTGATTGGATAAAAAAAGGCTGTTTTATATTTGTTGCCCCTTTCTGTCTAATACCAAATTTTGAAAAAATTACTTTTTGCTTTTTTTGTACTTTGTAGTATGCTGCTATGGTGTCAGCAAGAACCTTCTATCTTAATTAATAAAAGCATATACTCTTCTAGAGACGGGTATTTAATTTCTAATCCCTACCATTCTATTTATGATTCCATGGGCTGGCTTTGGGTGTTAGGTGAAAACAAAATATCCAACGAATATGTTTTTGGGGATAAAGAAATCATTATACAGCGCTTTGATGGAGCCATATTTTTTAACTTATCACTACCAGATACTTTTGATAAAAGAATAAAAGAGGGACATTTTTTTAAGCATAAAGAGAAGGGGCTATATCTAAAGTTATATTATACCGATGATAGAGCAGAACTATTTTTTATAGATACAGAAACCTTACAAATCACTCCTGTAGATGCCTATAACCATTTAAGTAAAAAGTATATTATTTCTAAGGAATTTCAGGTAAATAATGAAACAAGACTTATTATTACTTCAGAAGAAAAGTTTTATAGTGCAGTATTGGTTGGATTAGGATTACGCATTCTAGACTCTATCCCTTTTGATAGACCTGTTAAAAATCCATTTTTGGAAGAAATTAGAAATACTGAAGCCTCAACCATTGTAAAATTGTTATTTATAAAAGAGGGTATACTTTTAAATAAACAGGGAAAGATTACTAAGAAAATAGTCTCAACTGATTTTATAGATAACCAAGGGCATACTTTTTATCCCAATGAAATCCATAATAGTTTCGCAGTTAACAATGAGTACTTTTTTTACTTGGATGACTATGAGAACGTTTTTAAGTTCGACCCAAAAAACACAAAGTTTATTGAAATACCGAATACGAGCGAATCCTACGCCTTAAAAAAGGATATGGTATTTGATAATAATTTTGAAAACGGTTTTTTAAATGAGGTGGTAAGCGACTACAGTGAAGTTAAATTTTATGATTTTAATGGATTTCACCCGCAAATAACCTCAAAAATTCAAATTAAAAATTATTCCAAAACAGCCTACAACCAATTTGGTAAAGATTTAGTGGTTTTAAACGGAAATACGTTGGAGTCTTACGGTTTTATGAATAGTAAAATCAAAACTTTTCTTAGAGGAAAAAGTATACGGACCATAAAAAAATTATCTGAAAACAAATATATTGTTGCAACAGATACAGAGGGGGTTTATACTATTAACACTAAGGATAATACCGAGGAGAAAATAAAATTTACATTAGATAATAAGGAGATATCCATGAATTATTCCAGGGATATTTATGTAAATGAAGACCATACCATTACCATAAATGATTCTGATAATTTGTATACGACAGACGCAAATTATAAGGTAATAAAAGATAAAAGTTTAAAAATTATTGGTGAGGAAATCATAAAAATAGAGGACACCATCTTTACTGCCGATCAAAGGGGTATCATTTCTAAATTTAGTATCAACGAGAAAAAATACACCAAGATTCCGAACACAGAGAGCGTTCAAATAAGGGAGTTTGCTACAAACGGTACTCGTTTATTTGCGACCACAGTGGCTAACGGAATTTTTGAATACGAGAACGGCTCTTTTGAAACCCATGTGTTTGAAAATGAAAAAGCAGAAAATTTACTTTCTATAAATTACCTGCAGGATTATGGTATTCTCGTCTCTACAAAATTCGGTAAAATTTATACTTACGATTCGGATAAAAAGAGCCTTAAACTCTTATACGAAGACCCATTAAAAGCATCTATTGTGGGTATGGTTACGGATAATAGCAATAATTTGTGGTTGAATACATATGCGGGAATCGTTTCTGTAAATCGATCTACGCAAAAAATAGGACGGTATACCGTAAAAGATGGTGTTTACGAATTAGAAGGCAACAGGTACAGTACATATAAAAATCCAGAAGGAAATATTTGGATGGGAAGCTATAGGGGGCTTAGTTATTTTAACCCGAATGAATTAAGTACTATAGAGCTAAATGCACAACCTCAATTTACGTCCATCTCATATTTTGATACTGAATTAAATAGGTGGAAGGCTCATTCATCTCCCCGTTTTTTAGATAGTATTCAAACCATCAGTTTACCTTCTGAATATCAACGGTTTTCTGCAACTATGTCTGTTTTTGGCCAAATAGATCGTAACGATATAGCTTACAAATATCGTTTGTCAGAGAAAGGAAATGATTCGGATTGGTTTACAAGCTATCCCGGGAAAGAAATTTTATTTGCAAATTTAGCACCTGGTGAATATACCTTGCAAGTAAAAGCCGTTAGTGCTTCTAACGAGAAAATCGGGAATACTATTGAACTCAGAGTAATTTCCGAAAAAATCTTTTATAAGACTTGGTGGTTTATTTTAGCATTGATTCTGCTGGCTTTTGGTACTGTTAGCTACCTTTTTTATCAATATAAGGGAAGGCAAAAAATACTTGTAAAAAATGAAATTGCACTGAACGAAGCCAAAATTAAAACCTCGATGATGTTAGAAATTCATCACCGAATTAAAAATAATCTCCAAATAGTATCAGGTCTATTGGGTCTGCAAATGATTAATAGTGCAAACGAAGAACTAAAATTAAAATTACAGGATAGTCAAAGTAGGATAGAATCAATAGCAGGTATTCATAACCTACTGTATAATTCCGATAATTTTGAAACATTATCTTTTAAGCAGAATGTAAACAATATAATAAAATACTACCAGATTTTATTTCCAAAAAAGGTGATTTATACATTGAATTTTGATAGTTCTATGCTACCTATAGATAAGGCCACGCCACTTTCACTTTTATTAAACGAATTAATAAGCAATTCTCACAAACACGCTTTTTCTGAAGAAGAGCAGCCAGAGATACATATAAATTTTATCAAGACCGATGCTAATTACGAGTTTAAATATTTAGACAATGGGAACTTTAAAATGGAGGGAATTAAAAAAGAATCTATGGGAATGAAAATCATAGAAATGATGAATACACAATTAAAAGGGGATTTGAAAATAGATAATTCCAATGGTTTTAAATGCACATTAATTTTTTCGTAGATAAATATGGTCAAAATTTACATTTTAGAAGACGAGATAATTACCCAGGAGCTATTGAGACAAACTTTAGAAAGTCTAAAGTTTGAAATTTGCGGCATGGCAACAGATGCAGAAACGGCATTAGAGGAGATACAAGCATTAAAACCGGATATTGCTATAATAGATATTAGGGTAGAAGGGAACAAGACCGGTATTTGGCTGGGAAATCAACTGACGATGCCGTTCATATATTTGACCGCATTCAGTGATTCGGAGACCATAAAAAAGGCAATAATCACAAAGCCAATTAACTATCTAGTTAAGCCATTTAATACAAATGACTTATATATTGCCGTAGAACTAGCGATTAATACCATTCAGAATACCGCTCAAATTATCGTAAAGGAAAAAAACAAAAACAGTGTAATTCTAGAGGAACGTATCTTATTTGCAAAAAAAGATGATCAGTACCTAACGTTGTATTTAAAGGATTCTGTGAAATTAATTCGTTCTAGTATTTCAGAATTTATGAAACAGGTAAATTCTACTTCATTTTTACAGGTACATCGATCATATATCATAAATAAAAACCACGTGACTGGTTTTGATAAAAAGAAGATTACGATTGCCAATAATAACATTCCTATCTCAAAAACTTATGTTAAAGAGGTTATGGATGAGATTTCTAAATCGATGCATCACTGAGAATTTTGTATGGTTTTATTCTTTCTTTCTCAAAGCTAAATCCATAAGAGTTAGCGACTTAATAAATATACACAGATCTTTGGTCTTAGCTCTAAAGTCCAAATTACGTTTAGCATCGATGAAAAAGCAGCAAGTCGAGCATCTTTAATGTTCTCTAAAACAATAAGATATGAACACTCAACAAACTGCTTACCCGAAGTTATATATTGGTATCGATATTCACAAAGGAAGTTGGAAAGTACATTGTGCAACAGATCTGTTCGCTGGTAAGTCTTTCAGTATGTCACCCGACCCAAAGCAATTACATAGTTATGTTTCAAAACATTTCAAGGAGTATGAAGTTACCGTAGCTTATGAAGCTGGTTGTTGCGG
>DRFI01000016.1 GCA_011050675.1 Maribacter sp.
CGTTTACCATCGACCGTAATACGGGCATATATGGGTGCGAAATCGTCTTTTTTCTTGGCCATACTCAACCAAAAATGAATACTAAAAGTCTTTGAAGTCTGCATAAACTCTCGCTTTAAATTAATAATCGATTTGTTTACGAAAGTCAAATCGTTGCGAAAGTCAAATCTATTGAATTACCAATATAGTAAAAATTCTGGTAATAAACCAGGTAACCGAATAGGTAACCTTTGATTTGATAATAAAGCCAATCTTATGATTTCAAGAAAAATGAAAACCCTTGATTATCATAAGATTAGATATGTTTTGGTGTCAAATGACACCCTTTTTGTCGGGATGACAGGATTTGAACCTGCGACCACTCGACCCCCAGCCGAGTGCGCTACCGGACTGCGCTACATCCCGAAATTAAGCCTGCAAAAATAGAGAAGTTCTATAGATTAATATCTAACTTTTACTAAAACTTAAATTAGTTATCTCAAAGATACTATCCAATCTATCATTCTATCTCCCCAGTCTTTTAAATGTTCATCATGTAAACCTAATCCAAATCCGTGGCCACCTTTTGGATATATGTGCATGGTTGCTGAAACACCTTTATCCTTAACAGCCTTGTAGAATAATAAACTATTTTCTACCGGCACTACAGTATCATCTGTTGCGTGTAGCAAAAATGTAGGTGGAGTTAGCTCTGTAACTTGTTTTTCATTTGAAAAATAATTGACTAATTCGGTGGTTGGGTTTTCCCCTATTAAATTTTTCTTTGAGCCTAGGTGCGTCATTTCTCCAAAAGAAATTACAGGATACCCCAGCGCCATAAAATCTGGACGTGCACTTTCATCATCTATACCATCAATTGGGTCATAAACCTTTTCATTAAAATGCGTTCCCAATGTGGATGCTAAATGTCCGCCAGCTGAAAATCCAATAATTCCTATTTTATCCAACTTTACATTAAACTGTTCAGCATTACTACGAACTAGCCTTACCGCTCTTTGAGCATCTATAAGTGGCACGTACTTTTTGTCGGTTTGCGAAATATCTGATGGTAAACGATATTTTACAACTATACCTGCAATGCCCTTACTGTTCAAAAATTTTGCAATATCCGTACCTTCCCAATCATAGGCTAATATTCCATACCCTCCTCCAGGAAAAATTAAAACTGCCTCTCCTGTTGCATCTCGTTTTGATGGTAAAAAAATCTCAATATTGGGGACTTGAACTTTACTAATTCGCAAAATTTCATTTTGCTCATGTATTTCTTTTTCTACACTTTTTAAGTGATTAGGTATTTTATCTTTAGGCCATAACTGCATAATGGTATCTTGAGCAAAGATGCTGTTTACCATTAGCAACAATAACAACAATAGTGTGTTTTTCATATTATATAATTTATACTATTCACAATCCCATTTAAAGTTTGCTATTGGGTCATGTGACGCCCCTTGTAAGTTATAATGCCACCATTCTGTTCGGGTAGACCAAAATCCATATTTTTCCATAGTACTTTTTAATAGTTTCCTATTATCAAGAATTTTTTTTGGTAAGTCAAAATTATCGTGATATGCTCTTTTTCCAAAATAATCAAAATCAGTTCCCATATCCAACTCCTCCCCTTCTAAAGTAACCAAAGTTATATCTACAGCACCGCCTTTATTATGAATAGAGCCTTTTACGGGATTAGCAACATATTGTGGATTAGGTACAATTTTCCACATTTTGTATTGTACCGAATTTGGTCTGTAGCAATCATAAAACTTAATTTTTACTCCGCTCTTTTTAAACTCTTCATTAGCCATTAACAAAGCTTTTACTGTCTTTACTCGTGTATAGCATTCTGCACAATCATATACCTTTTCTTTTAGAAAATTATTATCGGTTGCGTATCGTAAATCATAGTCAAAGCCATCGCTATAATCTGCTAAGCGTACAAATGTTGTATCCTTTAAAGAAGTCAACAGTGTAATTTCCTTCTCAATTTTTATGGCTATTGGTTTTATGTTGGAAATAGAATCTTCGTTGATTTCTACACCAGTAATTATCGTTTCTGGTTCAGTAGTTTTAGAATTGTCTTTACAGGATTGCAAGAATAACGGACTTATAATCATTACAAGAATAAACTTGTATCTCATAAAATTGTTTTTTAAAATAATCAACGAACTCATTTTTTATACTCTTTTGGTGCTCAATATATTATACTAAATAGTGTTAGTTCTGATAGAAATATGGCTACCTTACTTAAACCTTTAATTACAGCAATTTAACTAAAAACGATGAACAACAACCTATTCCTACTTTTTACTCTAGCTCTTTTTTGTGTCTCCTGTAAAAATGAAAAGGAATCAATTACTAAAACAAACGAAGCAATAGAATCACCTTGGTTATTAGGTTTCGAAAAAACAGCTATTAACCCAATCATGAAAGCAGATTCTTCTTATACTTTCTTAGATCCTATTTCTAAAAAAGAGGTTCAATGGCAAAAAGCAGACGTATTCAATCCGGGTGCAATTGTAAAAAACGATACTGTTTTTCTGCTATTTAGGGCAGAAGATAATCCTAAAGCTATTTTAGGTCATAGAACTTCTCGGATAGGTTTAGCCTATAGTATTGATGGTATAAATTTCACGAAACATCCTACTCCGGTACTTTTCCCCGATAACGACGAATTTTCACAATATGATCAACCTGGCGGTATTGAAGACCCACGTATTATAGAGACACCTGACGGTTCTTATATTATGCTCTATACAAGTTGGAATAAAGATATTGCCCGTCTATCTAGTGCCACATCTATCAACCTTAGAGAATGGACGAAACAAGGTCCTGTGTTTGAGAATGCCTACGACGGTAAATTTTTGAATAAATGGAGCAAATCTGGATCAATTGTTACCGAATTGGTCGATGGTAGATTAATTGCAAAAAAAATAAATGGAAAGTACTTAATGTATTGGGGCGAATTGTTTGTGAATCTTGCTACTTCTACAAATGGTGTGGATTGGGAACCTACACTAAATGAAAAAGAAGAATTGCTTCATAGTTTTACACCATCTATAAATGAATTCGATAGTCATTTAACCGAACCAGGACCACCTGCTTTATACACAGAACATGGTATTTTACTATTATATAACGGAAAAAATTTAAGTGGTGAAGGAGCAACAGCTAAGTACCCAGAAGGTACCTATTGTGGTGGTCAAGCCTTATTCGATAAAAATGACCCTACAAAATTGATAAAGCGATTAGAGACTCCTTTCATTTGTCCTAGTTTACCTCACGAAATAAGTGGACAATATAAAGCTGGCACAACCTTTATTGAAGGCTTGGTATATTTCAAAGATAAATGGTTTCTATACTATGGTACAGCAGATTCTATGGTCGGCTTAGCCGTTAAAAAATAATATTAGTCACGAAAATTTATTAAAGTATTTAGTTTCAATTATATGAAGTTATTTAAAATTTTAAGTATTCTCATCTTATTATCAGTAGCAATTTCTTGTGTTGAAAAAGAAAAAAGCTCAAAAACCTCAATAAAAAAACCTAACATAATTCTGATTCTTGCTGATGACCAAGGTTGGGGTGATTTGAGCAGCAGTGGAAACTCCAACCTTAATACTCCAAACATCGACTCTTTAAGAATTAATGGCGCATCCTTTGAAAATTTTTATGTTCAACCTGTTTGCTCCCCCACAAGAGCCGAATTATTGACCGGCAGATATTTTACACGTATGGGTGTTTACGAAACCTCATCAGGTGGTGAACGTATTAATTTGAATGAAACTACCATAGCTGATCTTCTTAAAGATATAGGTTACCAAACTGCGGCATTTGGCAAATGGCATAATGGTATGCAGCCTCCCTATCACCCAAATTCAAGAGGATTTGACCAGTATTATGGTTTCGCTTCTGGTCATTGGGGTAATTACTTTAGTCCCATGTTAGAAAATAATGGAGAGATAGTAAAAGGGAATGGCTTTTTAGTAGATGACCTTACAGAAAAAGGACTTGATTTTATTGAGAAGAATGCCAATGAGTCATTCTTTCTTTACCTACCCTACAATACCCCTCATAGTCCAATGCAAGTACCGGATAAATATTGGGATAGAATGAAACACAAGTCGTTAGATTTACTATCTGAAGCTGATGTAGATGAAGATTTACAATTTACTAAAGCAGCGTTGGCGATGGTCGAAAATATAGACGATAATGTGGGCAGAGTTACCAATAAAATTAAAAAATTAGGATTAGAAGAGGATACCATTATTATATATCTTTCGGACAATGGACCTAATGCATACCGATGGAATGGTGGCATGAAGGGTAAAAAAGGACACGTAGATGAGGGTGGCGTTCGTACTCCATTCTATATTCAATGGGTAAATCATATTCAAAAAGGATTAAACCTTACCGAAATAGCTAGTGGCATAGATCTATTACCAACCCTTTCTGGTTTATTGTCTATACCTATTAAGACAGAAAAACCTATTGATGGTGAGGATTTAAGTGCATTACTGTTAGGGAATACCACAAACTTTAAAGATCGTTTTATCTTTAATCATTGGAATGGAAAAACAAGCGTAAGAAGTCAACAATTTAGATTAGATGAAGAAAATAGACTTTTTGATATTACAACTGATCGAGGTCAAAAAAATGATATTTCGTATAATTATCCGCAAATCACAGATTCACTAATTAAGGCTAAAAACAATTGGGAGAAAGAGACGATACAAATAACCAAAGAAAATGATGAACGAGCTTTTACATTGGGTTATTCAAAAGCGTTATATACTCAGCTTCCTGCCAGAGATGGTGAAGCCCATGGAAATATTAAACGGAGCAATAAATGGCCTAATGACTCATTTTTTAGAAATTGGAAATCTGTTAAAGATTCGATTACTTGGAATGTAGAAGTAATTGAAGATGGCCGATTTCAGGTAGAAATGTACTATACATGCCCTCAAATGGATTTAGGGTCAATTATTGAGCTAAGTTTCAAAAATAGTAGAATAGCTAAAAAAAATGTGGTGCCTCATGACCCCATTTTAATAGGCATGAACGAAGATAGAGTTCTAAGAACGGAATCTTATGTTAAAGATTTCATTCCTCTTGATTTAGGTATTATTACCCTTACTAAAGGAAGTGGGACACTCACACTTAAAGCTATAGAGATTAAAGGAGGCCAAGTTGGTGACTTCAGGCTTTTACAATTTAAACGAGTAGAATAAAAAAAGCCCTTATTTCAAATATGAAATAGGGGCTAATGGTTGGTATTGGTAATTGGTACTATTCTTCCAATTGACTTAAATAAACTAAGCTTTTTGGTACTTGAGTGACTACATTCTTAGATTCATCTTCTATAAACATGTATTCAATTCCTAATTTTTTAGCTTCAGCAACTACTCCCGCAATATCTATTTGCCCTGTTCCTAAAACAACATTGGTATCATCTTCTTCATGACCGGTATTATTTCCTTCAATACCTTTTTCCATATCCTTTAGATGTAATAATGTGATTTTCTTCGGATATTTCTTCATTAACGCTAGTGGGTCCGCACCTCCATGTTGTGCCCAAAATACATCTAACTCAAAAGTAAAATGAGTTGCATTTTTAGCCATATAATCAAACAGGGTTCCGTTTTTATACGGTCTAAACTCATAGCCATGTGGGTGGTATGCTAGCACCAGTCCGTTTTCTTTCAAAATTTTACCAGCTTTGTTGAATACTTCTGTAGCATGCTTGGTTTCTTTCAAAGCCCAATTATTGTCATCATGAGGTACCCATGCACACATTACATATTTAGCTCCAAAATCTTTTGCATTTTTAATGACCTTCTCTACATCGTTCTCCAAGTCACCAAACCCAGCACCTACACTTACCACATCTAAATCATTTTCGGCTAATAAAGCTTTAAATTCTTCAATTGGTAAATCATACGTTTCACCACCTTCAATTTTAGTGATACCCCATTCATTAATCAACCCCAATGTGTTTGACACATCCATTTTAAATTGATTTCTAAGGCTATATAATTGCAAACCTACTTCTTGGGCTTGCGCTAAAAAACCACTACCTAAAAAGATAGCGGCTATTATTACTTTTTTCATACTCATTTTACTATTTACGTAAGTAAATTACCTTCGTCGTCCCATTCTGCGATAACGTTTCGTTGACTTTGGTCTACACATTTCGCTATCCATGCTGGGTCATAAGCAACACCGTGTTGATCAAGTACATCTTGCGGTACGCCATCCCATACATTTGGTGAATTTCCTTTATAACCTAAGTCTGCAATACCTACTTTAGAAGTATAGTAACCGGTTACCGTTAGGCCACGCATTGTATAGAAAAATTGAATTTCAAGCGGTTGCTCACTTAATGGCTTTTCAGTATCGTGCCAGCAAATTTCATCGCAAATCTGCTTTTTTTGTTCTAAGGTCGCCGATTTAAATTCTGTACCGAATTCTGTATTACTTTTATGATCTAACCACATTAGACCACCTAACAAAGTAGGTGCTAAATCTGGAATATCCTTACCCATAAACTCAACAAGCTCTGGCACACCAGCCTCAATAGGACCACCATGTGGTTCTTTTGGAGGTAGTATAACTATACTTAAAGCTGCAATAGTTTCCATCTCATGTTCATTGAAAAGTTGCTCAGCATTAATCTTTTCAATACGTTCTAATTCTGCAGGCGTTCTTCCAAAATACTTTTCGCTACTGGTTGCAATGGCTTCATCAATAGTTTCACCATTTTCAGTCTTACAAGAATTGAAGACCAGACCGGTAGTTGCCGCAGCGCCACCAAGTATTAAAGTTTGTAAACTCTTTCTTCTATCCATCTTCTAAATATTTTGTGCCTTAAGTTGTTCAATGATATAATCAGAAGCTCTCCATGAAAGTGCCATAATTGTCCAAGTACAGTTCTTATCTGCTTGAGAAACAAATACACCAGCATCTACAATAAATACATTGTCCGCATCATGTAACTGCTGAAACTTATTTGTAACCGATGTCTTTGGGTCATCTCCCATTCTGGTCGTACCTACCTCATGAATAATCTCACCAGGTTTGTTCAATCCGTAATCTTTATCCTTACCTGGCTTGTCTCCTAAATAGTGACCACCCATATTATGGATAATCTCCTCAAAGGTATCTTGCATGTGCTTCGCCTGGTTTACTTCGTATTCTGAATGTTTATAGTTAAACTTCAAAACAGGAATACCAAATTGATCAACCGTTGTAGGGTCGATTTCACAATAATTATCTTTGTAAGCGATCGCTTCTCCACGACCACCAAATCCTATTACGGATCCATAATATTTCTTTACATCATCACGTAAGCTATCACCATAACCTCCTGATTTTAGTCCGAAGTATTGGTTCAAAGCATTTGGATCCCAACCAAAACCGTAGTTTGGTTGACTCATACCTCCCCAAACTTCAATATGATATCCTCTTGGGAAATTCAATTTAGAGTTATCGCCCCACCAAGGTGAGTAAACGTGCATACCACCTACACCATCTTCATTATAAGATGTCTTTCTATCCATTAAGCCCGGTATAACACCAGCAGCACCTGAACCTGTAGAATCATGTAAATATCTACCAACAAGATTACTACTGTTTCCTAAACCATTAGGGTGTTGCTTACTCTTAGAGTTTAAAAGTATACGTGCAGAACTACATGCAGATGCAGCCAATACAACCACTTTACCTCTAAGTGTATATTCTTTTCTGTCTTCTTTGTTAATATAAGAAACCCCTGTCGCCTTACCTTCTTCATTAGTAAGAACCTCACGTACCATTGAATTTACAAACAGTTTTACCTGACCACCACTCTTTTGAGCTGGAAATATCAAGCAACTACCTGCTGAGAAATCGGCATATATTTGACATGATCTGCCACATTGACCACAATAGAAACAAACTCCGCGATCTGCGTTAATTCTTTTTGTTAACATAGAAAGTCTACCTGGTATAACCGGTACGTTAGACTTCTTTGCTCCATTTATATAAAACAACTCGTGTAATCTCGGTTTCGGGGGAGGAAGAAAGAATCCATCAGGATCATTTTCTCTACCTTCATTGGTACCAAAAACACCAATTAACTTGTCTAATTTATCGTAATAAGGTTTAACATCATCATATCCTATTGGCCAATCATCTCCATGACCATCACGTGTTTTACCTTTAAAATCCTTTGGTCCAAAACGTAAAGAAATACGTCCCCAGTGGTTGGTTCGTCCTCCTAGCATTCTTGCACGCCACCACCTAAATTCAGTTCCTTCTGCATGTGTATATGGTTCTCCTTCAACTTCCCAATCTCCCCAAGACATATCCCATTCGCCAAAAGCTCTATCTGTACCCGCTCCTCTTCGTGGAGAATCATATGGCTGCTTTAATTGCGTCATGGTTTTTGGATCAGCTGGGTCAAAAAACGGACCCGCCTCAACAACAGCTACATTTAAACCTGCATCTGCCAATTGCTTGGTAGCCATACCACCACCTGCTCCTGAACCTACGATGATAACATCAAAGATTTCTGAGGATTCTTTTATCTGCATAATTTGAAATTAGTTATTGATTACAATTTAACTATTTATTAAAATAAGAACCTGTGTTTTTAGCTGAATAACCATCGTTACTGGATGGGCGTATACTTTTAAAGCACATTAGTTCACTTTATGTCATTTTTTACTCACTAGTAAATGTAGATGCTGGCAAACCAACCTCATTGAACAGCGCACCAATATCTGTACTTCGCCAAGCATATCTTACTCTTTTAGGATTCTTCACTTCTTTTGAACTAACGATTACCGCTCCATTTTTGATTTTGGCTTTAGCAGCAAACCACTGCCCTTCTTCTTTTGAGATTTCAAAAAGGTCTATTTTTTTGCTTTTATTATATAACCCCTCTGCGTGATTGAAATTTATTTTAATTTGATTTCCTATGATTTCAGAAGAGTCAAATAACGGGCCGTATACTTCTTGATCTTGCAACAAATTATAATGATTTTTTAATGCAATATTCCCTAAACGCAAACCAACATCTTGTTTATTTAAAGGGTGAATATCTTCTACTTTACAAATATCACTGGTCATTGCCATCCCTGTATTTTTTAACGAAAGCGCTCTACGCTGTTGATCTCGTACTATACCTCCTTTAAACTCATCATCATACTTAAATGGGGCTATTTGCACGTAGTAAAACGGAAAATCATCTTGCCATTCTGTTCGCCAAGAAGTTATCATATTAGTAAAAAGATTCTGGTAATTTTCTGCATTGGGAGCGTTGGACTCTCCTTGATACCATAGAGCACCACCAATTTTAAATTTTGTTAAAGGAGCGGTCATAGCATTGTACAATGAAGACTTTTCAACAGTCACCCATTTATTCGGTTTTATCATTTTATGAGCCTCCACGAATTCTGGGTGCTCTTTAAAAACAGACTCTGGTGTCCAAACTTCTGCGCTTGTCGCACCCCATGCATTATCTATCAACCCTATGGGTATATTTAATTCTTCTTGAATTCTTCTAGCAAAAAAATAGGCGACAGCACTAAAATCTTGCATAGTTTCTGGTGAGCAGGTTGCCCAAGAACCAGATACGTCTTCTTGAGGATATTTTGCTGTTCTTTTAGCTACCGTAAACAAACGAATATTAGGATAATTTGCATTGGCTACTTCAAAATCTCTATTCTCAATTTTACTATTTGCACTCCATTCCATATTACTCTGTCCAGAACAGATCCATACCTCACCTATCAGCACATCTTTAAGTATAATTTCATTGGTTTTACCTTTAAAAAATATTTGATAAGGTCCACCTGCTTTTGGTGTTTCAACTGTTACCTCCCATTTAGCATTGTTTCCTGTTTTTACATTTACCGTTGCATCGTTCCAACTTGTGTAAATGGTAATTTCTTCATTTGGGTTAGCCCAACCATACAATAACACACTGGTCTCTCTTTGTAAGACCATTTCATCTGAAAATATTTTAGGTAATGTAATTTCTGCTTTGGCGAGACCTGTTACTAAAAAGCACAGTAAAATAAGTCTAATACGTAAATTCATTGGTTTGATACTAATTTTGATTTAAATATACCTAATAATGCATCATACTGACAAATTCTTAAACATTCAACAATATTTTTAAAGTAATCGTTATATTGACATCTCTTTTTAAGATGTTCATAATCTATTAATAATCAACTTATCATGCCTACTTCACCTACCAATTTTAAGAGACGAAATTTTATTAAGGTAGCGTCAGCTTCATTGCTGCTAACATCGTTTAATTCATATGGGTTTGAGTTTTTCGCCAATGAAAAGCCGAAAAAGGTAGCACTTATTGGAACTGGTTGGTATGGCACCGGAGATTTAATGCGGCTTATTCAAGTTGCTAATATTGAAGTTGTAGCACTTTGCGATGTTGATGAAAATCAACTTAACACAGCCGCGCAATTAGTTTCTGAACGTCAAAAAAACAAAAAGGAACCTAAGCTCTATTCCGATTATAGAACCATGCTAAAAAGCAATAGTCTAGATATCGTACTCATAGGTACACCAGATCATTGGCACGCATTAACGTGTATTGAAGCGCTAAAATCTGGGGCACATGTTTATGTTCAAAAGCCTATTAGTGTTGATGTTATGGAAGGTGAGGCTATGGTTGCTGCAGCTAGAAAATATAACAGGGTCGTACAAGTTGGAACACAACGAAAAAGTACACCGCATTTAATAGATGCTAAAAAGCAAATTATTGATACTGGATTGCTTGGTTCTATTGGTCATGTTGATATGAGCTGCTATTACCACATGCGTGCCAATGGCAATCCTCCTGCTCAAGAAGTACCCGATTTTTTTAATTATGAAATGTGGACAGGACCTGCACCTATGAGACCTTACGATGGTCTGCCCCACAAAAGATGGTGGCGAACGTTTAGAGAATATGGGAACGGAATTACAGGCGATATGTGTGTACATATGTTAGATACCGTTCGTTGGATGTTAGATTTAGGATGGCCAAAACGTATTAGCTCCGAAGGCGGAATTTATGTTCAGAAAGGTGGGAAGTCTAATATATCGGATACGCAGTCTGCCGTTTTTGAATATGACGGACTCAACTGTAATTGGCAACATAGAACATGGGGAAACCCAGCAGACAAAGAATATCCTTGGGCTTTTAAAATTTATGGTTCTAAAGGTGTTCTTAAAGGTGATGTTATGAAGGCTGAATTTATTCCAATAGATGGCAGTGAAACTATAAAATTTGAAGTTCTTTACGAGAAAGAAAAATACCCTGAAGACTTATTTGAGAAAGATCTAGAATTACATGCGGCACCTGCTACCCGTAGACATATGATAGATTTTTTAAAGGCTATAAAAGACGGAACAAAACCAGTGGCAGATATTGAACAGGGACATATTTCATCTTCTAGTTGCATTTTAGCTAATCTTTCTATGGATCTAAAAAGAGCTTTAGTTTATGACCCAAAAAGCAGAACTGTTTTAAATGACTATGAAGCCACTGCCCTATTACAGCGAAGTTACCGTGGAGATTGGGAACATCCGCACCCAAATACGGTTTAAATTACTGTAGTTTTTTAGTAGAATCCCTAACCAATAAACTTGTTTTTACAATCTTGGTCTGGTAAGGTAAACTTGGGTCTTTTATTCTATTAATCAGTAGTTTAGCTGTAAGCTCACCTATATATTTACCATGCTGACTTACCATGGTCAATGATGGTGTTACGTATTTTGATAACTGCCCGTTTGTGAAACCAATTATTGAAATATCGTTTGGCACATTATAACCTCTTGCTTTCACTACTTCCAATACTTGTACGGCAATTAATTCATCGATACCTATAATACCATCAATGGTTTTATAATTCAGTAAAAACGACATTAACAGATCTAAATCATCTTTAACCGTAAGATTGATAATCAATTTAGGGTCAAATGGAATTTCAAATTCCTCAAGCGCTTTCTTATATCCTAAAAGTCTTAATTTACCAACACTAGAACTAGATATAGGATTAACAACCGCTATATTTTTGCAACCTATATTTATTAAATGTTTCGTGATTTTATATCCCGCTTCAAAATCATCTACTACTACTTTATCGCATTGCACGTTGTCGGATACCCTATCAAAAAGAACTACAGGTATATCGTTATTAATAACATCTATTAAAGCATCGTGTTTGTCTTCATTCTGACTTTCTTCTGCCAAGGACATAATAACCCCATCAACGGTACCTGCATCAAAAAATTCAAGTGTTTTTGTTTCTTTGGCTTTAGATTCGTTACTAATGCAGCTTATAATATTATAGCCACTTTCATTGGCTACTTTCTCTATACCATAAAGTACTTGAACAAAGAAGTAATTCAATATGTTAGGTACGACCACTCCAATAGTTTTGGTGCTCCTATTTAATAAATTAAGTGCAAGTCTATTTGGTTTATAGTGCTTTTCCTTTGCATATGCCTGAATCTTTAGCTTAAGGTCATTACTAATTTCATGACTATCATTAATCGCTTTTGAAACGGTTGAAATAGAAACCTGAAAATGTCCGGCAATATCCTTTAGAGTTACTTTTTTCATAATTTATAACTACAAAAGAACAGATTTAAATTGACACTTTAAATTATTGGTTAAAGCAAACTGTCCCTAATGGAAAACCAAGGGACAGATTACTTCATATTATATAAATACTATTACCCAAATTTCAACTATTTAGCATAGTCTAAGGGATGTATAATTTATATGTATTGGTTGATGATATTCTCGAACAATTCTTGTTTACCACTCTGTAATTCCAACTCACCATTTTCTTTGGCTATTGTGTAAAGATCCTTCATGTTCAATTTACCATTTTCGAAATCTTTTCCTTTACCTGTGTCAAAAGAACTATATCTGTTTTCACGTAGCTTATTGTAAGAAGATGATGAGATGATTTTATCTGCTGTAATCAAAGCTCTGGCAAAAGTATCTGCCCCACCAATGTGTGCATGAAATACATCTTCTAAATCTGTACTATTTCTTCTTATTTTGGCATCAAAATTAACACCACCACCTTGTAAACCTCCAGCGGCTAAGAATACCAACATTGCTTCTGTTGTTTCTTGAATGTTATTTGGAAACTGATCTGTATCCCATCCATTTTGGTAATCACCTCTGTTTGCATCCATACTACCTAACATACCTGCTTTAGCAGCTACAGCAATCTCGTGCTGAAAAGTATGTTGTGCCAATGTTGCATGATTTACCTCAATGTTCATTTTAAAATCGTTTTCTAAACCGTACTCTTTTAAGAAGCCGATTGCAGTAGCACAATCAAAATCGTACTGGTGCTTCATTGGCTCCATAGGTTTTGGCTCTATGAAGAAGTTACCTTTAAACCCTTGGCTACGAGCATAATCTCTTGCCATGGTTAAAAACTGACCCAAATGATCAACCTCGCGACCTAAATCTGTATTTAACAAAGACATATAACCTTCTCTACCACCCCAAAATACATAGTTTTCACCACCTAAAGCAATAGTAGCATCTAACGCCAATTTAATTTGACCACCTGCTCTTGCCAATACATTAAAATCTGGATTGGTTGCAGCACCGTTCATATATCTTGGATTTGAGAAACAGTTAGCTGTACCCCAAAGTAATTTCTTACCAGATTCTTCTTGTTTTACCTTAAGATAATCTGTAATTGTTGCCAATCTCTTTTCAGACTCTGCAAAAGTTGAACCTTCTTGAATTAAATCGAAATCATGAAAACAGTAGTAATCAAATCCTATTTTATCAAAAAATTCAAATGCTGCATCTGCCTTATCCTTAGCTGCTTGAATTGCATCTGATGATTTATCCCACTCAAAGCTTTGTGTACCAGGACCAAATGGATCTGAACCTTGACCACAGAATGTATGCCAGTAGGCTGTTGAAAATTTAAAATGGTCTTTCATGGTTTTACCAGCCACTACTTGATCAGGATTGTAATATTTAAAGGCCATAGGATTATCAGATTCCTTTCCTTCAAATTTAATTTTGTCGATTCCTTTAAAATATTCCTTGTTTGCCATTATATTGATTTATAAGTTGTTTAAAATTAATTCCAATTCATTTTTCCAAATTGCATATGCATCTTGGTATACCTTTTTATCTTTTTTAGGACTAAACGTCATTACATAATCGTTATCCAATATTGCCTTACCAAAGGCATCAAAATCGCCTTTATGTAAATTTGCTGCTCTAGCTGCTCCTATCGCACCAGTGGTATCATAAATCTCAATATCATACCCTATTAAAGTAGCTACTGTATTCGAGAAAATTTCTGAACGAAAAAGGTTGTCGTTACCTGCACGCATTACATTTACTTTAATGCCATCTGACTTCATTATTTCCATACCGTAAACGAAAGAGAAAGCTATACCTTCTAATGCAGCCCTGCACAAATGACCTTTACCGTGATTATTTAAATTAAGGTTTACAATACGGGTGCCAACTTCCTTGTTTTTAAGCATTCTTTCTGCACCGTTTCCAAACGGAATCATTGTTACGCCATCTGAACCAATTGGCACTTCATTTGCCAAGGTGTTCATCTCTTCGTAAGATTCAACATTAAGATTATTCAATAACCATCGGTATTGAATACCAGCTCCGTTAATACAAAGTAATTTCCCTATTCTAGCTGGTTTTCCTAGAGAATAATTAACATGTGCAAAGTTGTTTACACGAGAACTTTCTTTTACAGAAAGGTTATCTGTTACAGCATATACTACACCAGATGTTCCACCAGTTGCAGCAACCTCACCCGGATTAAAAACGTTCAAGGTCAAGGCATTGTTAGGTTGATCTCCTGCTCTATATAATATCGGGGTACCAATAGAAAGTCCGCTTTCTGTAGCTCCTTTAACATTGACCTTAGATTGTACTGAAAAAGTATCTACGATATCAGGAATCATATCTTTATCCAACCCGTAATGTTCTAAAACTATATCGGCAATTGAATCTTCTTTGAAATCCCAGAAAATACCTTCGGATAAACCAGATACCGTAGTATTTACAACACCAGATAACTTATAGGCGATATAATCTCCCGGAAGCATCATCTTATAAATCTGCGCGTAAATTTCGGGCTCATTTTCTTTTACCCATTTTAATTTAGAAGCTGTAAAGTTTGAAGGGGAATTTAGTAGATGCGTATCGCAAGTTTCTGCACCTATTTCTTCATAAGCGTTTTGACCTATACCCACTGCTCTACTATCGCACCAAATTATAGATTTTCTTAAGGGGTTACCTTCTTTATCAATAAGCACTAGACCGTGCATTTGATATGAAATACCGATACCAGAAATATCGGCTTTATTAATAGAATTCTGTACACATAATTTCTCGATACCACTACAAACGTAGCGCCACCAATCTTCTGGACTTTGTTCTGCCCAGCCGTTTTTTACGGCTTCCATAGACATTTCTGTCTCTGGTTCTGTAACAACTCCTACACTCTTTCCGGTAGAAGCATTTACTAGAGCAATCTTAATAGATGAACTTCCTATATCTAATCCTAAATGGTACATAAATAGTATAAATTGGTTTTCCTGTAATAAGTTAAACCAAAAATAGCTACTATACCATCCAATCGATATTTACCGTACGAAAATTATCGTAAGTGCATTTATCCAAAAAATTAACTAGCAGTAAATAATCACCTCAAACAACTGTATATCAATTAGTTATTTGTAAAATATATTAATCAATATTTCCGAAAAGGTTTTCGCATTACCTTCTTCCTTACGAACTTTAATGCTCTAACTTAATACTCTTCTAGTTGATTTTGAAGTTGTTCTAATTTAGAAAGTGCTTCAGATTTCGAGTTTACATCTAACTTTAAATAGATATTCTGAATATGAAAATTTACCGCACTTGGGGTTACAAATAACTTTTGCGCAATCATCTTATAAGTAGCTCCTTGGCATAAAAAATCTACAATCTGGTTTTCTCGTTCAGAGAAAAATGCGAATGTCTTTTTATGAAAATTACTAATGATTTTCTTTACAATATCATTGCTCATAGCAGCACCTTCTTTTTCCATACTGCGCAATGCATGTTCTAGTTTGTCTAAAGTCAAAGGTTTTGTCAAGTAGCCATTTGCTCCTTTCTTGAAAGCATTTTTAATAATTTCGAAATCATTGATTTCGCTAAACATTATAATTTTCACTTCCCAGTCTTTCTTTTTAAAGAGCTTGATAGCATCTACACCATTCATGTCAGCCAAATCAATCTCAGAAAGTACAATATGCGGTTTTGTAAATTTGAAATCTTTAATGGCATCTTTAGCAGAGGTATAGCTACCTACCACTTCATATCCTTCAATATCTTCAAAGTGATTTTTATAAACAGAATGTAATGATGTATCTTTTTCTAATAGTATTATTCTAATGTTTGAATTTTTCATAATCTCCATAGTTTTGCAGCTATCATTCTAAGTATAGAACAATAACCAAAGTTATTTTTGAGTATTAACAAGGCTAGAATAACTAAACAACAGACATGTATTATGATCAAATAGCATACACTAAAAGTTCATTTTTACATATAAAATGGCACTATTGCCCCAAAGAACAATCGTAAAATTAGATTGTACTTCGACTTTGTTCAGTCATAAATATCAAATCAAAAACGAATTTTCGCTAGTGAATTAATTTGTAATACTGAGGCGTTTGCCAAACTTTGGATTAATGAGATTTCTTAACACTAAAAAAACAGAAATCTTGTGAAGAATAAGATGTGTTTTGGAACTGGAATTACGTAGGTTAAATTCATTCATGGTTGTGGGGGGATTTGGGGTTATACAATTGGGTTTGAATCTATTTGGTGATCGAAATATAGATATTAATGTAATATACCCGTTGAAAACATAAGAATTTTCGTTCAAATACCAAGTTTTCTTAAAAAAGAAGGTAATTCGTCGATAGTTAACGTAAAGTTAAAATCGAGAATCACCATTATTGTAAACCAAAAAATAAAGGAGGGGACCCAATTATCCCCCCGGATAATACCCCTCCTTTTATTGACAATTCAAATCAACCATAAAATCGTAAAAATTAATGGCTTTTAAATTCGTTACTCTCTTGTTATATAATCATCTTCAAAAGTATTAGACGCAGTAGCCGTTGTTTCGTTTACCTGCATAATCCATTTCTCTTGATTGTATTTTCCATTTAAATCTGTACTTGCTGCCATTTGGGCATCATTCTTATAATCGTAGTCTGCTAAGTACACATAGTACAAACCGTTTTCTTTATTGTAAAACTGCTTTGGATCTAAACCTTTCTCTTTTAGCTCCTTCATAAATGCATTCATATATTTTGTTTGACTATATACATTTGCAATTACATAGTAACCAGAGTTCATATCTATTACATCAGAATCTACCAGCATTTTTACAGGTAAAGCTTTAAAATTATCTCTTGCCGATGGCAATTCTTTAAAATTAGCTCTTCTTGAAGAAGATGCTGTTGCTACAGTTGATGACGCCTTTGCAGTGGCAAAAGCATCTGCAGGCTCTGTTATAAAATCCATAGCATCATCATCAATGTCATTAGATGCATAAGATGTGTTATCCTCCACACTAAAGTCTTGTAAAGAGCTTTTTATCGTCGTATCAATATCATTACGTAACATTCTAACTATTAATTCAAAACGTTCTTCAAAAGCCGCAATTCGTTGATCTTCAATAGAGTCTTGTCGAAGAATAAGTTCATCCAAAATTATTTTGTTCTCATAAGCTAAACTACTTTCTGAAACGGGTGAAGAAGTATTAGAAGAAGCTTCTTGCTTTTTACGACCCGATTTTCTTGCACTATCACGCTCTTCTATTAAGTGAGCAATTTGCTCCTCATAGTTACGTACTATATTATCTATTTGATTGTCTGATGAGTTATCGGCTACAGATATTGATAAATCATCATCTTTAAATTTATACGCTAGGGTAATCTCATGATTCCACCCAAGGTTTGCATCTACACTAGAAAGGTCTTTCTCCATTAAATATCCTAAAGACATTTTTTCACTTAAATTGAAACCTACTCCTGCTGCTACACCATATTCCTGATCTACTGTGGTTTGCAACCAACCATAATTTGGTAGATCTAATAGTAAAGAACCAAAATAGTATAAGCTACCATCTAAGTTTTGACCTACTTGAGCCATTGGCATTAAACGAGCATCTTCAAAAAGACCTCTTGTATGCTCAAATGAGTGTGTATATTGTACAGATCCCTTTACACTTTTTGTAGACAGATCAGTTAAAAATTCGTTTGTTGTTTGATTGTACTTAAATAAGTCTTCTGCATAAAAACCAAAATCGAATTTACCTAGCGATAAATTTATACCTGGCTGTATAGCTATTTTACTTTCTTTTCTTGAATCTGCAATCTGCGGATCGTCTTGAGCAACAACAATTCTGTTCTTATCTAACCCTTGGTTAAAATAAGTAACATTAGTACCGAATGTAAGTACAGATTTTTCTCCTAATTGTACCGATGATGCGTAGTTGGCATTAAATCCAAACTCTTGAACAACACCAGACCATTGGCTGTATACACCAATACCTACTGCAGTATGATCATTTAATTTGTTACTAAATCCTAGAAAATAGTTTTGACTATTATCCTCGAATGTTGCAGATTGATTTCTATGAAGAATGTTTAAATATGATTTGTTCTCACGTACCAAAGAGAATGTTGGGTTTATAAAAAAACGATTGAAGAATAATTGATTGTGGTATGTACTACTAGATCCTAAGTTTGCATTGGTTTCTTGACCTTTTACTGTTTGGACAAGGGCCAATAAAAGTAATGCAATAAGAAAACTATTGAATTTTAACGGACTTTCCATAACGATTGATTTTTACGATTAAAATTGAATTTGTCAAATGAATTGAGGGAAATGAATAATGGGTAGTTATTCATCTTCAAATACAGAACTAGAATACTGCGTCTGTCTTTCTGAGTTGAATGCTTCTAAGAAGCGATCATCTCTATCTTTATCATTAATAGGTTTATCATTTAAATTAAAAGCTACATTTTGTGTTCGCTTACCTTTTGCAATTCTATTAGAAACTACATAACCAGAACCATCTCCTTGCAATAGATTAACAGAATACTCGTCGTAAGAACTATTAATGGTATTGCCCATGTTTATGGCTAGACCAACGCTTCGCTGACCAACTTCTACCATATATACATCTAGACCTCCGTAACCTTCCCTACCGTCTGAAGCAAATACTAAACTACCGTTTGATATAGGGTTTGGATGAACATCATTCTTATCTGTATTTACTTTTGAGCCTAAGTTTTTGGCTTGACCCAACATTCCATTTTTTTGAATGGTTGCTACATAAATATCATATTCACCATATGTACCAGGCATGTTAGATGCAAAGAATAAACGACTACCATCTGGTGAAATAGCAGGATGCTTTGCAGAATAGTCTCCTGGACACACAGCTACTTCTGTGATTTTTTTCCATTCTCCACCAACTTTATCGGCTTTGTAAATTTTATGAATTTCTTTCTTTTTGGAAAACATACCGGTTACTGGTCTTTGATATGTTGTTTTACTGTAGTATGCCGTATTACCGCCATTAGTAAGTGCTACCGGTGGAGCGTATTCACCAGTAGTATTTAACGGACTAGCACTGTTTGAAGCAAATTCTTTTTTTGTTCCTTGGTCATCCCATGGTAAAAAATTTCTTCTATTGTTAGATGTTAAACGAGAAGGTACAACGTTATGCGTCATCTTATAATCGTCTTTCACCAATTCAGTCCAATTTTCATCGGCAATTTCATTCTGGACTTCTTTTCCTAATTGAGATACCGCATGGTCAAATCTCTTCTGATAACTTTTCTTTAAAGTACCGTCTTCAGATATTTCAATTAGCTTACCATACCAGTATAATGCATTCGCATATTTTTTGGTTAAGAAGTTGGCATTGCCAAGGTCTTCAAATATTTCAGAATCTGAGTAGCCAAGCGATTTTAGCTTTTCATAATTCTCTACTCTATTAGATACTTCAGTAATCTTTTTTTCATGAAAACTGGTTGAAGTGTCATTGTAGGCCAAATCTTGGCCATAACCCATGGTTGCCATACAGGCAAACAAAAGGCTGATTTTAATTGAATTGTTCATAATACTAGATTTTGGGGATTTAATACTCCAAAGGTCTAGCAACTCATTCAATCTGTTATTAATAAAAATTCATAGGTTTTTGTAAAATTGATAAACCATAGAATTCAAAAATGATTATAACTAATTAAAAATCAAATACATATATTAATTAATACTTTATTTTGATACCTGTTTATTTTTTCTTTTATCTGAAATGTAGGTATACCCTAAATATGCAAGCTGTAAACCAACAGCCGCCATTTTCAATTTCCTACTTCTTACTAACATTTTTGCTACTCCGAATAGTGGTGATAATCCCATAATTATATTTTTAAAGTTCTTATCGAAAATAATACGAGCATCTATTTCTTCTTAACTCTATACACTGAAATAATAGGCGTAAAACATTTAAAAAACATAGTGTTTATGGGATATTGCAGTTTATTCAATACAGCAAAAGTACTATTGTTTATAGTCAATGATAATGTTGACATACCTGTATCTTAGAGGTAGAAAGCATATTTAATCACAGGTATAAATACCTATAAAAAAATAATATTATGAATACAGATATAGCAAAAATTGAGGATAGTCTAAAAGACTTGATAAGTAAAAATGAAGATGCAATTAAAGGATTTGAGAAAGCATCTGAAAATTCAAAAGAAGTAGGAATTAAAAGTTATTTCGAGAAGAAAGTTGTAGAACGTATGCAGTTTCTAAAAGAACTTAGAGCTTCTGCACCAGAATTAGATTTAGGTAGAGTAGAAATTGATGGTAGCGGTGCAGGTACATTACATAGAACCTGGATGGATGTCAAAGCATTTTTCGCAGAAGATAATGATGATGCAATGTTAGAAGAAGTTGTAAGAGGTGATAAAGCTGCCATTCTAGATTATGATAAGGCATTGGCGGAGACTATGATGCCACATCGTTTAAAAGAAATTATTAGAGCTCAAAAAGAACGTTTACAGAACGATTTGGAAACTACAGAGATTTTAGAAAATCATAGATAGAAAACTCACCACAAATTTAAAGCCCTTGCAATTGCAAGGGCTTTTTTATGCCTATTAATTTAGTAAGCTTTCAATTTATCTTTTCGCTTTTTCAGCTGCCTTTCTAATTCCCGAACCGATTCATTCACCGATTCTTCAAAATTCTCATTACTGGCTTCTGCGAAAATTCTTGGACCAGGTAAACTTAAACGTATGTTACAAATCATACCTGTTTCATCAGACGATGTATTTTCTTGTTTTAGAAAAACATCTGCTCTAATGATATCATCGAATTTGTCATGAAGCTTATTCAATTTTTCAGCTGCATAACCTTCTAATCTGGGACTAGCTGTTACGCCGTCGTACTCATATATTATATCCATATTACTTTTTTATTTATCTACATTAATCATCCACCCAATACCAAAACGGTCTGTACATCTACCAAAATGTCCCCATTCTCGTTCTCTAAATTCGTGATGTACTTGCCCCCCGCTAGACAAATCATTGAACATTTGTTTTCCTTCATCTAAATCATTTGTATCAACACTCATATTAATTTGGTTACCATTGTTCAATGGAGTATCTGGAGCAGCGTCGTACGTCATAAAATGTACTCCTTTTCCTTTTAACTCTGCGTGCTGTAGTTTTTGTCTAAAAGAGGATGGGACATCAATTTTCTTATCCTCGTATGTTTGTCTGTTTTTTATTTCTGCGTTAAACAGATTTGCGTAGAAGTTCAATGCTTCTTGACAGTTGCCGTTGAAGGCTAAATATGCTTGTATTTTCATGATATATTGTTTTGATACAATTTACCCACAACCTGCAATTCAGATTGTCTTAAAACACTTAGTTATTGATGCATTTGACAATGCTTTTTTAAAGTGATAGTTATGAATCCAATACGATTTTATTATCGTCAATAAATTGAAAAAAGGATAGCTTTTCTTTTGAACCTGTAAAAATTAAATTAGTTGAAAGCTCAAAAAGGTGTGCCTCTGTTTCAAAAAAGTGCATCATATAACCTGCTGTATTTATGAATGCAACATACTCCCCTATTGCCGGCAACTTGGGTAGGGTAATTTTACGTTTCAACAATACATCTCTTTCTAAACAATAAGCTCCTGTAAAAAATACATCTACCGACTCTTCGACCTCAACCTCAGAACCATAAAGTATAAAAGGATCTAATAAAAAATCTGCGCTAGAGCTCATCATTTGGCTCATATTCATCTCTAAACCCACCAGCCATTGTCCTTTAGCATCTTTTTTTCGGTGGCTAACTTTTGCAATCGTCATACCTACTTGATCCAATAGTGATCTACCCGGCTCTATACGAATTTCGATATCATTTTTCAGTAATAAGGATGCTACCGATAACCCAGATTCATCATCTATAAAATCAAGTACTTCTTTTAAGAAAGAACGTTTGTTTATAGTATTGAAAAATGGATAAGTATTCAACTTACCTCTTAGCTTACCATCCTCTAGTCTAAATCCTAGACCATTATTATTATACGTAATATCGTTATTACTTTCTACTACTGCTTTTTTAAGGTTTTCGTTGAAGGTTAGCCATTGGTTTTCTTTCTCCAAATAGTTCATTAAAATACCACCACCAATATCTATAAAAGATAACGCGTGCCCCTTTTCTTTTAAGGTCGATGCTATTTTAATACTAGCAATTAAACTTACACTACGCTGATGGGTAGAGTAGCTATCTAAATGAAAATGGAGTCCCGTAACTTTTAGAAAATCAAAAGTTCTTTGTTCCCCAACATAAGATCCAATAAAATCAACTACCTCATCTACATCAAAACCAAACCTACTATACAGCTTTTCTCCATCTACCTCAAATCCACTTATGCGAAACCCGACACTTGCTATTTTACCAATCTCTTTTGCAATAGATTGTGTCAAAACACATTCATCTTCGTTATCTAAAATAATGGGCACACCATTTTCTATGGCTAATTTAATTTGTTCTTCAGTTTTAATGGCTGCGGTCAACACCAAATTTTCGGCATTTCCACCTAAAGACAAAGATTGCTCTAGCTCTTTATAACTTGCGGTATCTACACCTATTCCCGAAGTAAATGCTTGCTTTACCAAACCTTTTGATTTGTTGGCTTTTCGGGCATAAAAAATTCTGTACTTTAATCCGTACGATTCAAAAAGCTCCTTGTAATTTATAATGTTTTCGTTGAAAGACGGTAGATGATGTATATTTACAGGGGAGCCATAACGTTCAATTAATCCTCTTAAAACAACTTGATCATTGAACAGCTCATGCATCCAACTAGAGGTTATTGGTGTTAATTCATATTTTGGCGCTCCCTTATAATACATTTTTTTCTCTTTCATAATTCTCAGTTGATTCATCTCTTTTTAAAATTGCTGCAGTAGTTTGTTTTGCCCACCCCGTAGCGAAGTCATTTCTAGTTCTTGATAATGTATCATTATCAAATGTTATGCCCTCTGTTGGTGTTCCATAAAATGTAATATTTGGATTGATCAGTCCATTTTCGTTTATAGGATTTCCTTGATGGTTCAATGTTAAACAACCTGGCTTATATGAAGTATTCAGTTTATTTTCGAACTCCACAATAAGTTTATTTCTTTTTAAATTTTCATACAACTCATTCTCAAAGCCCTTTCCTTTTGCTCTAGAAATTGTAGCATTTATATGATAATCTATCTCTGTTTCTTGTCCGTTCTCAACTTTCAAACTAAAACTGTTAAGCTCTTCATTTACCGTAATACTTGCCGATTTTGCAAAAGAAAAATCTAGCAGACCTGCTTTACACAATGCCAATATTTTTTGCGAATTTTTAACCGGCGGACCGTAAGACAATCTATTAAACAACCCAAAATAGTAGGTGTCGAATTCTTTGTGAGAAACAGCGTCTAAACCTCCAAAACTGTATAATTCGTTAAAAATTGGGCTAATTTTCCTCCACACGGCAACAGCTGCCATGAACGGACTTTTATCTTCTCCTCGTTTTGCTTCTTCTAATAAAAATTCTAAATACACCTGTATGACAACAGATGATAAAACTGACTCATCTTTAAATGGGTCAACTATAGTCTCCCAATTAAAAACAGGGCACTCAGGATTATCTTCATGGAAATATTTTACTTGATTTTCTATTACGGTGAAATCCTCATCAAAATATAATTGATGACCGTGAGAATTGAATAGCGCAGTATAAAAAGCAAAATAGAATTCTTTTTTAAATAATGGCAATAGTGTACTATTAAGACTAATTGGTCTATTTTCCTTAAAATTTTCAACTACCGTTTCGTTGAAATAGTGAAGTTTCATTTCTGATGTTGGCGACCCATTTCTTGGCACCATTGGTAGGCCTGTTCTAGAAAAAGGGTAAATCTTATAAGGCTCTTTACCAGATGAGATATATTTTAAAACCCCCTTTTCGTTCTTTTTAAACTCTCCTCCTCTACCCTCAGTTAATGCTAGAATAGCATCTATAGCCGTAAGTCCGAATCCTTTAACTGCAACCAAGGAATGTGGTGTTATTGAGCTTAATTTTTCATCGACAGGGTATATAAAATCAATTCTGTTTTTATTTTTTAATGTTTTGTTATGTTGTGATTTAAATGAATGATGACCAGTAGTAAATAGCAGATTTTGACAATCAATACTAAATTCATTGCCCATATTTCTGTAGCTACCGATTACTAAATAAGACTCTTCATTATTTTCAACGTTTGCTACCGAACCTATGTGGGTTATTACTTTAATAGTTTCAGGTAAACTGTCCACAACCCCTTCAAAGCAATGTACAAGATAATCCCCAACAACTTTTCTCGGCGCATAATCTCCAGGTGCCGCATTGGTATAGCCATTGTTCTTTAACCAAGACACAAAACCTACGGTTTTTTCCACATTCGAAAGTGGCTCTTGTAATGACCAGCAATTAATATTTCTATTCGCATAGTTCATTATAAGATATTCCGGTTGATCATTTCTATAAACATCCCCTGCCGCAAAAAATTCGGTAGTATTGAAAATATGAATTTCAATATGTTGCTGAAATGTATGTTGACTTAAGTGAGCTGTCAACCTTTCAAAACCATAGAATCCTTTAGGTCCAAAACCTATAATCCCTATTCGATATGTATTCCTATTCTCCATATAATTTATTGCCACCCGCCTATTGGAATAAATGCATTCTTACATTCCGGTAACTCATTAAGTAACCATTGCGGATTATAAATGGTATCTAAATACCGTTCTCCTCGATCACATAAAAACATAGCACAATTGCTGCCTTCTTCTATATTCTTACTATACTTTTTAACTGCGCTTAAAATTCCACCGGAAGACCCTCCACATAATATTGCTTCTTTTTCCAATAAAGACCAACACCCACGAGCACAGTCTACATCATCAACATAAACATGGTCATAAATTCTAGATGTATCAAGAAATTGAGAAGGTACTCCGGCACCATGCCCTGGTATTAATCTTTTTAATGGCGGACCCCCAAATAGTACGCTTCCTACGGCATCTACTGCAATTATTTTTGTATCAAGTTTGTTCTCATAAATAAAATCTGCACAACCCATTAGCGTTCCGCAAGTACTTGTTGCCACAAATAAATAATCTAATTTTCCGCTTAACGAATCCATAAGTTCCGTCATGGTTTTATGATGCGTTTTAGGATTATCAGGGTTACCGTATTGATTGGACCAAAAACTATTTGGAATACTGTCTAATAAGTGCTGAACCCTTTCTAACCTAGCCGCCAAATATCCACCTTCTTCTTTGGGTTCTGTTACATGCTCTATTCGTACACCATATGTTTTAAGAATTTTTTCTGTGTGTGAATTTAGCTTAGGATCCACTACTACAATAAGCTGAAGACCATAGTATAAACATGTTTGAGCCAAACCTAATGCCATATTACCAGAGCTTGATTCTATTACCGTATCTCCTTTTTTTATTCTTCCAGAAGCAAGTGCCTCTTGTAAAATATATAGAGATGTTCTATCCTTTATACTACCTGCAGGGTTTGCCGCTTCTAATTTTCCATATAAATTGAAATAATTACCTGTCAAAATTCTATCTAATCGTACTAAAGGGGTATTACCCACAGTACTTATAATTGATTCAGAAACAACGCCTGATATATTTTGAGTTATCATTTTCTAGTATTTACAACCATTTCGATTAGATAAAGAATGGTATAATTCAGGATTTAAAATTACCTAGGTAAATTATAAACCAGTATCACGATAACTTTTATAAATAACTCGTTTCATTTTATAGTTTAAAATCACATTAATACCTGCTTCTAATGATTACAACGTCAAAACATCCATAATCAACTACATATCAAACACATATACTCAACACATTAAATTCGTATTTGTTCTTTATTCAACTAAATTTTTATGATATTTTAATTGAAAATCAGGGCATTTACTCTGAAAAAATACCTAATTTCAAGGGACTCAAATAAATATCAAAATCTAATGGCGAATTTCAGTTTAAAAGTTAATGGCAAAACCCAAGAAGTAGATGTAGACCCATCTACTCCAATGCTTTGGGTATTACGTGATCATTTAAAATTAGTAGGTACAAAATTTGGCTGTGGAATTGCACAATGTGGTGCCTGTACCGTTCACTTAGGTGATAATGCAGTGCGTTCTTGTCAACTACCTGTTTCAGCTGTTGGTGAACAATCTATTACTACCATAGAAGGTCTTTCAGAAAATGGAGATCATCCTGTACAAAAGGCATGGTTAGAAGAAGATGTATACCAATGTGGTTATTGCCAAGCAGGCCAGATCATGAATGCCAGTGCATTTTTAAAACGAAACCCTAATCCTACAGATGTAGAGATAGAGGATGCTATGAACGGTAATATCTGTCGTTGTGGCACATATACGCGAATTAAAAAAGCAATCAAAAATGCTTCAAATATTTCTAACGCGTAAATTAATTGCCCCACAGTTCTGGGATATTAACCTTCAAAAAATAAACAGATGACTCTCATAAAAACAACATATAATAGACGTTCTTTCTTAAAAAGTAGTTCGCTCGCCGGTGGCGGTATGATTTTAGGATTTAGTTGGCTTGCCTCTTGTAAACCAACTCCTGAACAGGTGAGCAACATACCAAAAGAATGGTTCGATATTAATTCTTTCTTGAAAATTGGTGATAATGGTATGGTCACAATTATGTCACCAAATCCAGAAATTGGGCAGAACGTAAAAACTTCTATGCCAATGATCGTTGCAGATGAATTAGGAGTCGATTGGAAAAATGTAATCGTTGAGCAAGCTCCATTAAATACAGATATTTTTCAAAGACAACTTGCCGGTGGTAGTCAATCTATACGTGCAGGATGGTCTGGTTTAAGAATGGCAGGTGCTACAGCTAGACATATGCTTGTTGCAGCTGCTGCTGAAGCATGGCAAGTACCAGCTTCAGAAATTACAGTTAAAGCGGGAGTAATATCCCATAACGGTTCAGATAAATCTGCTAGCTTCGGAGAAATGGCTTCTAAGGCGGCTACTATGTCCGTGCCTGAAGAAGTAACCTTAAAGGAAACTAGTGATTTTGATATAATCGGAACTGATAAAAGAAATGTAGACGGACCAAATATTGTTACAGGAAAGCCTTTATTCGGTATTGATATTCAAGAAGAAGGTATGATGATCGCAATGATTGTTCATCCTCCTGCTTTTGGTATGACATATAAGTCAATGGATGCCGAAGCTGTAAAATCAATGCCCGGTATAAAAAATGTTTTTCCTATTGATGTTTATCCCGAAGGTATAGAAAGACAATGGTCTGATGGTGGTGCTATAGATAAATTAGTAGCTATTGTTGGTGAGACTACTTGGCAATGTATGCAGGCTAAAAAAGCATTGAACGTTGAATGGGAAAAAACCTCACCTTTAGAAAGTACAGCAGGCCATGATGAAGCTTTAACTAAATTATTAAATACTACTTCTAAAGAACCTGCTCGTAAAGACGGGAATGTAGCTAGTGCATTTAAAAAAGCAGATAAGGTTATAGAACGTACCTATAGTGCTCCTTTTTTAGCGCATAATACAATGGAACCTATGAACTTCTACGCTGATGTAACAGCTGAGAGAGCCTTGTTCAACGGACCAATACAAACTCCTGAGTTTTTAGAAAAGACCTTGGCTTCTAGATTAGACATGCCAGTTGAAAAAATTGACATTAAAATGAGCCGAATGGGCGGTGGTTTTGGTAGACGTCTTTACGGTACATTTGGTGTAGAAGCAGCTGTGATTTCTCAACACATGCAAGCACCTATAAAATTGGTCTACACACGTGAAGATGATATGACACAAGGTACCTATCGTCCAACATACAAAGTAAAATATAAAGCAGGTTTAGATAAGGATGGTAATCTAATTGCTTGGCATGTAAAAGGTGCTGGATCCAATGACGATTTACTTTTTGAAAATAGATTTCCTGCCGGTGCCGTAGATAATTACTTGGCTGAAAAATTTAGTTTAGAAACTAATGTAACTACAGGAGCGTGGCGTGCGCCTCGTTCTAATTTTGTTGCTGGTGCAGAACAAGCCTTCTTAGATGAAGTTGCCGAAGCTGCCGGAAAAGATCCTATAGAATTTAGACTAGAGTTATTCGACAGAGCTATTAAAGCCCCTGTTGGTGATCCAGAAAAAAATGATTATGACCCATCACGCTATGCAGGAGTTTTAAAATTGGTTAAAGAGAAATCTGGTTGGGACGGTAGTCAGAAAAACGGTGCCGCGAGAGGTGTTTCCGCCTACTATTGCCACAACTCTTATGTAGCACAAGTGCTAGACCTTTCTACCGATACAAAATCACCAAAGGTCACTAAAGTATGGTGTGCTGTTGACTGCGGTATTGTTATTAACCCAATGGCTGCTAAAAATCAAATTGAAGGAGGTATCATTGATGGTATTGGTCATGCTACGTACAGCGAAATGACTTTTGAAAATGGTATACCTCAACATAAAAATTTTGACACTTATCGTTTAATAAGACATAAAGAAGCTCCAAAAGAAATAGAAACCTACTTTGTAGATAACGGTATTGATCCAACAGGATTAGGAGAACCTTCATTACCACCAATTATTGGTGCATTGGCAAATGCCTTATATAAAGCTACTGGTCAAAGACATTACAATCAACCATTTATTACTGAAAAATCGGTAATTGGCTAATGCCCTTATGCTATTGTAAATCGAAAACGCCGAAATCTAAGATTTCGGCGTTTTTATTTTCTACTAATTAATTATATCTTGAACCTTAGCACTGCTCTAAAATAACTTCTAGAATCATTATCTATAGTAAACAATGTATTGTTACTACCGTCTTTTAGTTTATTATTTAGACTAAAGTTATAGGCCGCACGTAAATCTAATTGTAAATGATCTGTAAAATGATACTCGTATTGTAGACCACCATTAATCAAAGACATATTTATAATTTCAGCAGTATCCGTTCCGTTAACCAATGCCCCGTTTTGTATGTTAGATGTAAAACCATCTAACTGTCCAAATAATTTAAACCTGTGCTTATCTGACAAGTGATACTGTAAATTGGTTTTTGGAATACCAAGATTATATGACCAATCTGGTTTAAACTTTTTATAATAGCTTATAAAGGGTAACGGAAAAACATATCCCCTATTTTGCGAATAAGATAATCCAACAATTAAACGAGATGGCTTATCCATATCATTTTCAAACTTTTTAATAAATACAACGTCTCCTGAAAAAACCAAGTCGTTAGAATTTAGACTTTTAGCAGTAAGATTAGTACTTATACCTGGCTGAAAGCGAACACCTAAACGCCATCCATTATTTAATGGCTTTGTATACCCAATGGTAAAATCCAATAATTTGAAATCGTTCAATAAGTTTCTATCGAATGGTAGTTCATCAATTTTAAAACGTAAATGTATGTTACTATAATCTATCCCTAAGAGTATGTATTCGCCCTCTTTATTAAGTTTTACTGGGTAATTTATAAGAAATCGTGAACGTGTGTACTCTACATCAGATCCCTTATTAGGAATAAACGTAAAATCTATTCTGGCTAAATCGCTTAGTTGTGCTTGTGAGAAATAACTAATACTAAAAAGAAAAAATAAAAGAAGTCTAATTCGCATTTTCTATTTGTTGCAATGGTGGTAAAATACAATAATGCAAGTACTGTCTTTTTATTGTGTTGATTTAGTGCTTATAAGAAAAATAATAGCTTAAATGAAAATGTAAGACTTCATTACAATTCTAAAATTTCAGTAACTCTTGAAAGTTCTTGATCAAATAAATCTTTAGTTACTTCCTTCTTATAAAAGGGAACCATTTTAGCTAATTGTTGTTTTCCTTTCTCTGTTGACGTTAATTCTGGAAATGCTTTTTCAAGAACATCTAACATAATTTTTACTGATGTTGATGCTCCAGGAGATGCTCCTAGAAGACATGTAACTCTACCATCTTTACTACTAACCAATTGTGTTCCAAACTCTAAGGAGCCACCTTCAAACTCATCTTTCTTAATTGTTTGTACTCTTTGACCTGCAACTAATATTTCCCAATCTTCGTTTTTAGCATCTTTTACAAATTGCCTTAATGAATCCATTCTATCATCAAAACTCATGGCCACTTGTTCAATCAAGTATTTCGTAAGTGGCAAATTATGCCAAAAAACACCCCACATAGATGGGATATTGTCTAGGTGAATAGAATTAAGCAAGTCTAAGAAAGAACCTTCCTTTAAAAATTTAGGACTGAAACCTGCAAATGGTCCAAATAACAATTCTCTTTTACCATTGATATATCTAGTATCTAAATGCGGAACAGACATTGGTGGATCACCTACGCCTGCTTTACTATAAACTTTTGCATTATGTTGTTCGATAATATCTCGGTTCTTACATACCAACCATTCTCCACTAACCGGAAAACCTCCATAACCATCCTTCTCCTCTATTTCTACTTTTTGTAACAATAACAAACTACCTCCACCTGCGCCAATAAAAACATGCTCAGCGTCTACCGTTGCCTTCTTACCTGTTTTTCTATCCTGCATCTTAAGAAGCCATTCGATATCGGTATCGGGATCAATATCTTCTACTTCGGTGTTGAACAATATTTTTGTATTATATTCTTTCTCAAGTATAGCATACAATTGTTCTGTTAACGAGCCGTAGTTCATTTCCGTACCTCTATCTATTCTAGAGCCTGCCATAACCTCATCTTCTGTTCTGCCATGCATCATTAAAGGAAACCACTCTTTCATTTTAGCTATCTCTCTAGTAAACTCAATGGTATCGAACATAAAATGTTCTTTCAATGCCTTATACCTGTTTTCTAGATAATCTGAATTCTCTTTTCCTTTTACCCAACTATGGTGAGGAACTGGAGTAATAAATGACTTTGGATCTTTTATAAGACCTTCGTTCACCAAAAACGACCAGTATTGTTTAGATGTTTCAAATTGAGTGCAAATATTAATTGCCTTTTTATATCCACATGACCAGCTTCATCTTCAGGCGTATAATTAAGTTCACATAACGCAGAATGACCTGTACCTGCATTGTTCCAAGCTGCTGAACTTTCTTGCGCTACTTTATCTAATCGTTCAACGATCAGTACATTAAGATCTGGCTTTAACTGTTTTACCAATAATGCTAACGTTGCGCTCATAATACCTGCACCTACGCAAATAAGGTCATACTCTTTTCTTAATTCCATTCAAATTAAAGTTTTAATGCTTTCTATATATTCGAAAAGTTAACTATTTCAATTGGTTCTTATTGAATGATTTTAAAATTAAAACTATTCATTAAATATAAAAAGCAGGTCGTATGACCTGCTTTTTATTATATTTTAATTCGTTGATTAGTCCATCACAAATTTAAAACCTGCGGTAACTATGCTAGAACTAAAAGTAGTATCTCGATCATATTTATAAAACTTCAAGTCAATACTTTTGAGCCCTAATTTCCAAATATGCATTTTTGTAAATATATCTGTGTACGAAACTCCCATACCAAATTGATTCGCCGAATACTCCGATAAATCATAATCTGAAGTGTAAAAAGTATCGGTAGATAATGCTTCTTCATATCCGTAAAAATAATCTGCAGCTGTCTGCTGATAATATCTATAGGAAGGATATACCGTAAACTTATCCGATAATTTTATCGGAACTTCTACACTTGCCGTATGCGAGCTTATTCCCCAATCATCATAGTAATATCGATAGAAACTACGTACTACAACAGTCTCATTCACATACCAGTTTAAACGACCGCCTGTAGCTACTTTAAAGCGGCTATCTGGTAATTGCTCTATAGCATCAGCCAATTGAAAATTATCAATAAAAGAATCTGCTACATCTGTAAAGTACACTCGTTGAAACGGAGTTGATAATAATCCTTGCTGCTGAACAAAATCTAAAGCCAATGAACCTTGAAGGTTTTTGCTTAGAATTTGAGAAAATCCGAACCCTAGAGAATAGGAATTTCTAGTTTCATCAGTGAACTCAGTAAAAATAGGACTGTAGTCAGTATTTCCAGTAATTGTATTATTGGTAAAAAAACCATTAGCCAAACCATTTGCTCCACTGGCAAAAGGTCTTAATTCAGAGGGATAAAGAGCATTCCATTTATCTAAATACACATTAGCATTTACACTTACTTCTGTATTTTTCTCATTATATAGTTTCGTTAATCCACCACCAAAACCTAAAGAGAAATAATCGTATTCTGAAGATACCGATAGTTTACCCGTTACAATTGTATTTCTATCATCTGAACTATGACTATAGGAACCAGATATGTTTGCCCAAGTATCTGAACTAGATGCTCCAGAACTAGCTACAAACGGATCTGCCGGTTGCCCGCCATCAAATGGATCAACATTACTCGAAGATGCTGATGTGTACGCAGAAACGCCCGCATCTATAGTTAATATTTCATCATCGTTTAATGGTATCGACACTACAAATGTACCTGTAAAGTCTGTAAGCTCTTCGGTTCCTAAACCTCCACTTACAGCAGCATTGTCACCGTCTTGCGAGTAATAGCTTGTCAAGAAATCCACCTCGGTAGTCTCTAAAACTCTCTTCTTATATGTTTTTACAGAATCTTGAGCTTGTTGCGAATAACACGACGCAACCAAAAGTAGAGTCACTATAAAACCAATCGATTTAAATATTTTCATTATTTGTGAAATTCTATTTTAATTAATTACATCCACAGCCTCCGCCAGTCTTTCCTCCATTAGCACCTACAGCTGCCTCTCTATAGGAATGCATTGTAGTTAAATTACGGTCTGCCTTTTTATCTTGCAAAACCATATCTGGATCATTAATATTTATTTTCTCGTACTCTTTAAGCACCGTACAACTGCCAAATGAACTGGCAATAACAGCAATAATCAAAATCTTCTTTATCATGATTTTTCTATTTCTATATTTTTCGATGTGATGATATTTCCTTTATCATCAATTATAATACACTCCACTTTTGGTAATTGATTAATACGGTTTAACCCCACTTCTATGCCCATCACAAATACTGATGTCGCCAAAGCATCTGCCAATTCTGCTTTTGGGGCAAACACGGTAACACTTATTATACCTGTTGCTGGATACCCACTTCGAGGGTCGATAATATGGGTATATCGAACATCGTTAAAAGTCACATACTTCTCGTAATTACCTGATGTCACTACTGCCCCGTTAGTTATAGGTAATAAGGCGAACACCTTATTCTTATCCATAGGATTAGTAATAGCTACCTTCCATTCGCTACCATCGGGCTGCTTACCCCAGGTATTCATATCTCCTGAAGCATTGATAATACCCGACACTACTCCTTTTGAAATCAATAGGTCTTTTGCTTTATCTGCTGCATAGCCTTTGCCAATAGCTCCAAAACCAATCTTCATCCCTTTTAGTTTCAAAAAAACCGTACTGCTTTCCTTATCTAATACTATATTTTGAAAACCAACTTTTGAAACAGATGCTTTAATTGAATCTACAGAAGGCATCACCGACATACTACCATCAAACTTCCAAATCTTATCCATCGAGGCATAGCTAATATCAAAAGCTCCGTCCGTTAGATTAGAAATACCGTTTGCTCTTTGAATTAAATAGAATAATTCAACATCTACTTTTACTGGTTGTAAACCAGCATTTCTATTAATTTCAGATGTTTGTGAATTTGAATCCCACGAAGAAATTAGCTGTTCTATTCTTGTTATTTCATTGACAGCCAAATCTATGTATTCATCAGCTTCAACTTGATCTTTAGCTACCACCGTAATATCAAAACGGCTACCCATTAATTTTATGGTGCGCTTATAGGGCTCTTGAGCTACTAGTAAGCCAACAGAAAATAATGTTAATATGAGAAATATGTTCTTCACCTTATTTAATGAATGAATTCAATTCATGCATATATTCTTTCGGTGAAAGTTTTTTGTAACTCGTTTCACCATATACCTCGCCCTCAGCATTCATAACGACAACGAAAGGAAACACTCCGTTTCTATTATACTTTTCTGCTAATGCTTTATTCTTATTCAATTGCTCTTCTGGTAATGCATTACTTTTTCTGCGTGGAAAATCTGCTTGTAACATTACATAATGCTCTTTCGCGTAAGCTTTAAATTCATCTGTTGCCCATACAGCTCTATCTAATTTAATACATGGGGCACACCAATCTGATCCTTGAAAAACTAATATAATTGGTAAATCATTAGCTTTGGCTAATTTCCGCGCTGTCGTAATGTCCGATTGCCATTCTTGAGCAAAGGAAGAATTTATACTTAGGACAGTAAATAACACTATTAAAATATTTTTCATCTAAATTTCCTTTGCGTTGCAAGTTTCAATTATTGTTCTAATTACTACTTAAGGTTTCTTAATTATTTAAAAATAAGAAGGCTATTCTCCTATCAAGCTAAACGCACCTTTTGACAAAAATTGCGTGTCCGCGGTAATAGTCGGTAAATTCCCCAAAGCTGTCATTCCTTTGTAGTCACCTATAGTTTTAACTGCTATCTGCCTGAAATAGTATTTGTTATCTTTTTTCTCATCTAAGACTAAGACATAGGTTTGGTCATCAATAACACCTATCGCGTCTGTTGGAAATGCCTTTTGTTTTGATGAATCTGTATTAATATTCGCCTCTACAAACATTCCAGTTAGAAAATTAGCTTCCTTTTCGTCTTCTAAATGCGCGTGAACTTTAATTGTTCTATTCTCATCAATTGAAGTACCTACCAAATGAATTTCTGCCTTAAAAGTTTCTGTTGAAGATTCTGGTATTCTAAACTCTACCAATTGTCCCTTTTTCACCTTCATGATATCCTTTTCAAAAACAGACAACTCTAAATGAATATGGTCATTGTTAATGATTTCCATGATTGAAACCGACGGCGAAACAAATGTTCCTTTTGAAACATTTACTTTGGTAATACTACCATCTATTGGTGCAAAAATGGATGCTACCGAACTTATAACTCCTTTTTCAACTTGTTCTGCAGATAAATTCAACATGCTTAATTGCTTTCGTAACCCATTATACCTAGCTATTGCTGTTTTATAGTCGCTCTCTGCTTTTAGAAAGCTTTTCTGTGAAGATATTTTCTCTTCAACCATAGTTTGCTGGCGATCATACTCTGCCTTTAAGTAACTTAATTGACCATTGACCTCCATATATTCTTGCTGTAAGTTAACAAATTCTGGATTTTCAATAGTGACCAATAACTGACCTTTACGGACCCTATCTCCTATTAACAAAGGGGTTCTTTTAATATAACCGCCCATAGTAGCGCTAACTACTGCCCTATTTTCTGGTGGCACATCTATCATTCCAGAAGTTGTAATCATTACAGGAAATTCCATTTCTTTTATGACATCTAACTTCATGTTGTTTTGGTCAAATTGTTCTTGAGAAATTTGAATTCGGTCATCAGTATTTTCATCTGATGCCGCATTCTCATTGGATTGCTTTTCTGCTTCTCCACAACTTGATAATATGACGAAAGTGAATAAGGCTAAAATTTTATATATATGGTTTTGCATGATGCAGTATTTATAAGGTTAAGAAATTAATGCTTGTAGCGGTTTTATTGTACTCTTTCAATTTATCTAGATAGCCCAATTTAATATCATAGGCGCTTTCTAAACTCTGTATATATTGATAGAAATCAATTTCACCATTTTTAAAGCTTATTTGAGCGGTTTTTAAAATTTCATCGGATAGCTCAGTGCCTTCATTTTCATAATAATTCAGCGAATTTTGAATCTGTGAAATTTCTTCGAGTAAGATTTCTTGCTTCGACTTTATCTGAATTTTATAATCAATAGACTCTGTTACCGCCCGTTCTTTGGCAATTTTAGAAGCTTTAATTCTAGCAGCTTGCCCACTGAACAACAACGGAATTTTTAAACCCAATTGATATCCAATAAGATTATCGTTCAGTTCTGAGTTGGAACCTTGAAAGTAGGCTACACTGATATCTGGAAGTAATTGCTGTTTTTCAAAATTACTTTCGGCAGCCATTAATTGCATGTTCGTTTCGAAATAGGCAATCTCTGGAGTACTTTCTACAGTAATATCTTTCAAATCGATTTTAAGATTCATTTCTTCAGATAGCACCAAACTATCTTCTACTTGAATTATTCTTAACAAATTAGCATGTGCTATTGACACCTGTTGTATCGCTTGTTGGTAATCTAGATTGATTTTTCGCTGTTTTGAAGCTGCTGTTATCTTTTCTAAATAATTGGTTTCTCCCAATTCGAATTTTCTAGCTGCTACAGATGAAAAATTAGCGTACAAACTATCTAACCTTTTATACACCCTTACTTTTTCGCGTGCAATTTGATACTCATAATACCCAATCGTTACATCTCTTTCTATAGCTTTACTCTGAATATCATACTCGGTTTGCACCAAATTATTCTTCACCTTATTCACTCTCTTTTGGGAAAAATATTCCGTAGGAAAACGAAAATCTTGCTGAATACCAAATACCTTTAATAGCACATCATTAATAGCAAGATTATTTTCATCGTATTCATAATACACATGCGTTTTATTGAAATTGAAAGCGCTATTAATCATTGATTTAGATTCCTCAACCTTTAATTTACCAGCTTTTAAACCCATATTGTTTTCAATAGCCAAGGATATTAACTCATCAAGATTTTGACCTTTTGTATCTTGTGCCGAAACTCCAACAGAAACAAGAATCGCAATAAACGCAATACCATTTTTTAAAGTTGTTTTAGGAATTGGTTTTCTTGAATTATCATGGCTTTCAAACATAGAATATAGTACAGGTAAAACTACTAAAGTCAATATAGTTGCGGTAAACAAACCTCCTATTACCACTGTTGCTAATGGGCGTTGAACCTCTGCACCTGCATTCGTAGATATCGCCATTGGCAGAAAACCAAGTGCAGCGGCAGAAGCAGTAAGCAATACCGCTCTTAATCTGTCTTTTGTGCCTTGTTTTATCAAATCTTCCATACTATTGAATGAATGGTTTTTAAGCTCTTTAAAATGTTCTATTAAAACTATTCCGTTTAGCACGGCTATACCAAAAAGTGCTATAAAACCTACTCCTGCAGAAATACTAAATGGCAAACCTCTCATCCATAAAAGCAATATGCCACCTACCGCTGCTAATGGAATAGCAGAATAAATCATAAGTGCTTCTTTTACCGAATTGAAAGCAAAATATAACAGCACAAATATTAACACTAACGCTATTGGCACGGCTATTAGCAATCGGTCACGAGCGCTCTGTAAATTTTCGAATTGACCACCATAGGTAATGGTATATCCTGCGGGTAATTTTACATTTTCATTAATTAGTTTTTGCACATCATCCACGACAGATTGTAAATCGCGGTTACGTACATTCACCCCTACTACTGTACGCCGTTTTGTATCATCCCTAGATATTTTGGCTGCACCTTTTTTATAACTGATATCTGCCAATTCACTTAATGGGACCTTTCCGCCCATGGGTAGATCGACATATAAATTTTTAAGGTCATCAATATCTTGCCGCTTATCCTTATCTAAACGGACCACTAAATCGAATCGCTTTTCTCCCTCAAAAACACTGCCAGCTGTTTTGCCAGCAAAACTCATGGACACCATGTCGTTCAATTCTTGAATATTCAACCCAAATCGGGCAATTTTAGCACGGTCGTAGTCAACACTCATTTCAGGTAATCCAGCAATTTTCTCCACACTAATATCTGCCGCTCCTTCCACATCCTTTATCAATGCCCCTATTTCGCTTCCTTTTTTAGCAAGAACATCTAAATCTGGACCAAAAATCTTAATGGCGATATCTGCCCGTACACCGGTAATTAACTCATTAAAACGCATTTCTATGGGTTGGGTAAACTCTACTTCCATACCTGGGATTACTGCCAATGCCTCTTTGAATTTATCGGCTAGTTCATCTTTAGAATCGGCACTAGTCCACTCCCCTTTTGGAGCCAGTTTAATGATGACATCACTCTCTTCCATAGACATGGGATCTGTGGGTACTTCTGCTGCACCAATTCTTGTTACCACCTGCTCTACTTCTGGAAAATTCTTCAAGAGTATTTTTTCTATTTCAGTAGTAATCTCAACGGTCTTGCTTAATGATGTTCCTGTTTTTAAAACTGGTTGTATCACAAAATCACCTTCGTCTAATGTGGGTACAAATTCCCCACCCATAGTTGTATATAGGTAAACAGAACATAAAAGTAAAATTGACGCAATACCTAGAACCAGTTTTTTACTTTGCAATGCCCAGTGTATAATTGGTTCATATTTTTTGTTCAACCATTTCATTAAACGAACCGAAATATTCTTATCAGATTCTTTAGATGGTTTTAAGAATATTGATGCAGCTACCGGCACATAGGTAAAACATAAAATCATTGCCCCAATTAAAGCAAAACTAAATGTCAGTGCCATGGGCTTAAACATTTTACCCTCCACACCACTCAATGAGAGTATAGGTATAAAAACTATTAAAATTATGAGTTGCCCAAATATGGCAGAATTCATCATTTTTGAGGCTCCATTAAAAGTTATTTCATCTTTTAGATGTTGTTTCTCTAATTTGTCTAAACTATTTAGAGCATGCTGTTTTCTGGTTATTTCAAAGGCTATAAACTCTACAATTATTACCGCACCATCTATAATGATACCGAAATCTATTGCTCCTAAGCTCATTAAATTGGCATCGACCCCGAATATATACATGAGTGATAATGCGAACAGCAAACACAATGGAATTACCGATGCAACGACTAAACCCGACCTAAAGTTCCCCAATAACAAAACAACCACGAAGATGACAATCAAGCATCCTAAAACTAAGTTTTCTGTTACTGTAAATGTTGTTTTCGCTATTAGTTCACTTCGCTCTAAAAACGGATTAATATAAACTCCTTTTGGTAGCGACTTTGAAATTTCAGTAACACGTTCTTTAACCGCCTCTATTACTTTTTTAGAGTTCGCATCTTTTAGCATCATGACTTGCCCCATGACTTTCTCGCCTTCACCATTACCGGTAATTGCTCCAAAACGTATGGCACTACCAAAATCTACCGTGGCAATATTCTTTATATAAATAGGGATACCGTCTTTATTCTCGATAACGATATTTCGTATGTCCTCTAACGATGAAACCAATCCTTCACCACGAATAAAAAATGCCTGATTTACTTTTTCTATGTAACCACCACCAGAAACACTGTTATTACTTTCCAATGCCTTAAACACATCGCTAGCAGTGATATTCATTGCATTTAGTTTCTGGGTATTTATAGCAACCTCATATTGCTTTAAAAATCCTCCCCAGGTGTTCACCTCAACAACACCAGGTATACCAGACAACTGCCGCTTAACGACCCAATCTTGAATGGTTCTTAAATCTGTGATGGTATAATCATCTTTATACTCAGGTTCAACTTCAAGTACATATTGATAAATTTCACCTAAACCTGTTGTTATAGGTCCCATTTGCGGAGTGCCAAAACCCGCAGGTATTTTCTCTGAAGCAGAAGCAATTTTTTCGGCAATTAATTGTCTTGGCAAATACGTACCTAAATCATCTTCAAAAACGATAGTAACAACAGACAAACCAAACTTAGATACCGAACGAATTTCTTTGACTCCGGGCAAATTTGCCATTTCCAACTCTACAGGATAGGTGATAAATTGCTCCATATCTTGAGTAGAAAGATTACGTGACGTTGTAATTACCTGTACTTGGTTATTTGTCACATCTGGCACTGCCCCAATAGGGATTTGTGAAAGGGCAAATAGACCGTAGCCAACTATGAATACGGTAAATAATAGAATAATAAGTTTATTCTTTAAACTGAAATTAATGATATGTGAAAGCATGTTTTCATATAAATCAATGTTAAGCGCTCAAATTCACAGAAGCGAATTTGAACTAAAAAATTAAAAAATCGATTGTTTTATGAAATGCGTGGTGGTTGTAAAATACCTTGTGAATGTAATGAAGATGTAGGTGCTTGATAATAGAAATTAGAAGATGTGAAATCTAAAAACTCTATTTCATTCAATTCTGACTTATAAGTACTAATAAAAACATCGGCTACACAAGTATGTGGAGCACTATGATTAAATGGAAGCTTCTCGTGATCCTTTTTTTCTTCTTGGTGATCTCTTTGATGATCCGCTTTTAACTCCCCGTAATGTTTGGAAAGAAAAACAACTATATCATCTCCATATTGCTCACTATGGAATTCCGCATGCTCAACTAGCTCATCCAATTGAATAATATCATCATAATGTACACCAAAGCTTTGCAGCATGATGAGTGACGATAATAATATGGAAAACAATTTGTTCACGGTTGTAAAACTAATACAATTATCTTATATCAAAAACATAAATCATATTTGAATGTTATTAGACTTACTTTAATGAGACAATTTTCACAGACATCTATATACTGCTATTAACCCGCTCATACAAAGAATATGACTTTGGTCATATTTATACCTAAGCACCATATATACATTTGTACACAGCAATTAAAACTACCAAACTATAAATAAAAAAAGAAGTAAGAATTCAAAAGCTAATACCTAAACTAAGTTATATTTTCACTCCCCTATTATTATTATTATTATTATTATTAGTATTTATGAACTTCAGAATAAAATGGTAGATTTTTACAAGGTGAGCCAGAAACTATAAAGAATCCTATAAATTTGTTTAATACCAATACCATATACACGTGAGTAAAGCTATTTATATTGTCACTACCGAGCCTAATAGTGGAAAATCAATTGTTTCCTTAGGCCTTATGCAACTTTTATTGGGCAAGACTGCCAAAGTAGGCTATTTCAGACCTATTATAGATGATGTTCCAAATGGTAAAATTGATAACCATATTGATACGGTTCTAAGCTACTTTAATGTAGATATGAAACCAGAGGAAGCATATGCCTATACGCGCAGCCAAGTGGTACAATTAAAAAATAAAGATAAGGATGATGAAATCGTTGGTCATATCATTCATAAATACAAAACCATTGAAAATCGATTCGATTTCGTATTGGTAGAAGGTACCGATTTTTCTGGTGAAGGAGCAATTATTGAATGGGATATTAACGTACTTATCGCAAAGAACTTAGGTATTCCGGCAGTTATTCTTGCCAGTGGAAAAAACAAGACCTTAGATGAATTGGTCGGCAATCTTTATATGGCGTATGACTCATTTAAAGAGAAAGGTGTTGAAGTACTTCTTATTGTAGCCAACAAAGTACAACCAGAGAATGTAACTATTGTTTCTAACGGATTAAAAGAGAAACTACCTGAAGATGTTTTGGTTGGCACCATACCCGTAAACAGTATTTTAGGTAGCCCCACATTAAAAGAAATTGCTCAAGAGCTAGATGCAAAAGTTCTTTTTGGTGAAGATTACATAAACAATCAAGTGGGCAGTTTTAGCGTTGGTGCCATGCAATTGCGTAATTACCTGACACACTTAAAAAGTGATAGTCTAGTAATAACACCTGGTGACCGTGCAGATATAATTTTAGGAGCATTACAGGCGAATATATCAACAAATTACCCTAGTCTATCTGGTATTGTGTTAACTGGTGGTCTTATACCCGAAGAGTCTATTATAAAATTAATAGAAGGTCTTTCTGATATTATCCCTATTCTATCGGTTGCCAGGGGAACTTTCTATGTCACCAATAAAATCGGTACTATTAGACCACGTATTTATGCTGAAAACACAGAAAAAATACAAACGTCTATTCAAGAGTTTGAAAAGTATGTACCTACCGAAGAACTAGCTGAAAAGTTAATTACGTTTAATGCGAAGGGAATTACACCTAGAATGTTTCAATATAACCTTCTTCAAAAGGCAAAATCCTCGAAGAAGCATATCGTGTTACCCGAAGGTTTAGATGAACGTATTCTATTGGCGACCAAAAAACTGATTGATGCCGATGCCGTTTCTATTACTCTTTTAGGAAATAAAGAACAGATTATTTCTAAAATTAAAGAATTAGATATCGATTTAAACATCAATGATATCAATATCATCGACCCAACTGCATCTGACCACTTTTTAGATTACGCCACCACCCTATTCGAATTGCGTAAACATAAAAATGTAAACTTGGCAATGGCTAAAGACTTAATGGAAGATGTATCTTATTACGGTACAATGATGGTATATAAAGGTCATGCTGACGGTATGGTTTCTGGTGCTATACATACTACCCAGCATACTATAAGACCTGCTTTACAGTTTATCAAAACTAAACCAGGTGTATCTATAGTTTCTTCTATCTTTTTCATGTGTTTACCAAACAGGGTTACCGTTTTTGGAGATTGTGCCATTAACCCTAATCCTAATTCTGAGCAGTTATCTGAAATTGCTATTTCATCGGCTGCTACAAGCGCAGCTTTTGGTATTGAGCCAAAAATAGCCATGCTATCTTATTCATCTGGTGCTTCTGGTGTTGGTGAAGATGTTGATAGAGTTCGTAAGGCTACTGAAATTATTAGAGAAAAAAGACCTGATCTTAAAGTTGAAGGTCCTATTCAATATGACGCTGCTGTAGATGCTAAAGTCGGACTTAGTAAATTGCCCGATTCTGAAGTAGCCGGGCAAGCTAGTGTATTTATATTTCCTGATTTAAATACAGGTAATAATACTTACAAAGCCGTACAAAGAGAAACTGGTGCTTTGGCAATCGGACCAATGTTACAGGGTTTAAATAAACCTGTTAACGATTTAAGCCGAGGCTGTACCGTAGATGATATTTTTAATACCGTAATAATTACTGCTATTCAAGCAGAAGGATTTTAAACCAATTAGCATGAACATTTTAATTATCAATTCCGGTAGTTCTTCTATAAAATATCAACTTTTAGAAATGCCTTCTGCAAAAATTATTTGCCTTGGATCAATAGAACGCATAGGTAGTACAGAAGCTATTTCTACATTTAGAACAGACCATATTAAAATTGAAAAAATTTATGAAATTAAAGACCATAAAGCCGGTCTAAAACGAATAACTTCTCTTCTACTCGATAGCGAAAAAGGGGTCATAAAAAGCACAGAGGATATCGATGCTATTGGGCATCGTGTTGTACATGGTGGTAGTAGCTATACAAAGACAACCCTTATAAATGAGGAAGTTAAGAACAAAATTAAAACGCTTTCTCCCTTAGCACCATTACATAACCCTGCTAATTTAGAGGGCATACTAATGGCTGAAGAAATATTTATTACTTCAAAACAATTTGTTGTTTTTGATACCGCTTTTCATGGTACAATTCCTGTTAGAGCAAAGCAATATGCCATACCTGTAGATTTGTATAACGAAAAGGGAATTCAGGCTTATGGATTTCATGGTACTAGCCACAAATATGTATCTGAAAAAGCTATAGAGTATTTAAACATTAAAAAAACTAAGCTCATTTCAATTCACTTAGGTAATGGATGCAGTATAACCGCAATTAAAAATGGTAAAAGTATAGATCATAGTATGGGTTTTGCTCCTTCTAACGGTCTTGTAATGGGTACTCGTAGTGGAGACATTGACCATTCCATCATTTTTTACATGGTGGATACTTTAGGCTATAGTATAGATGATGTCAAAGAACTCCTGAATAAAAAGAGTGGTATGCTTGGTCTTACTGGCTTTAATGATTTAAGAGATATTGAAAGCGAGGCTAGTAAAGGAAACACCAACTGTACTATGGCTTTAGAAATGAATGCATACCGTATTAAAAAATATATTGGTGCATATACTGCCGCTATGAACGGTTTAGATGCTATCATTTTCACAGCAGGTATCGGTGAAAATTCAAGCTTAATGCGTCAATTAGTCTGTAAGGATATGAACTACTTTAATATTCATTTAGATGATGCTAAAAATGATTTAAGATCATCCACTATTCGTGAAGTAAATACGAAGAGTTCTAAGGTGAAAATATTGGTGATTCCAACTAATGAAGAATTAGAAATTGCAAAACAAGTATATAATATAATAGCCTAAACACCCCTAAAATTAACTTTTATAGTACCGTTATTACCTTACCACTATTATCAAATTTTCCATCAAGTCTTAGACATCATACTCAGCAATTTACCCAGAACATAAATTGCGGAATATGATGTTTGTCATTTCCAAAACGTTTTTTAGTACTTAAATTTATTATGGAATTAGAATTTCATAATAAATTAAAAACAAATATCATGCAAAACGATAGTGGAAATGTATTATTAGCTCTTTTAACCGGAGCTGCAATTGGTGCAGGAATAGGTATTCTCTATGCTCCCGACAAAGGCATTGAAACCCGTCATAAAATAAAAAGAAAAGTAGAAGATACTAGTCATGATTTAGCTGAACGTGTTTCACATGCTAAAGATGAGCTAACCAAAACAGCAAATGAAAAGAAAGATGCATTTGACAGAAAATTAGATGAAGCCATTTCTACTATGAGCTATAAGGCAGATGATATTATTGACAAGTTAGAGCGAAAACTTGAAGACCTTAAAGCTAAGAATGCCCAACTAAATAAATAAGCTATGCCTTTTGAAGAATTCAAAAATGACCTCGTGGGAATAAAAACCGATGTGAGGTCATATATTGAACACAGCGATGAATACTACAGGCTTAAAATTTTTAAAGTCTTATCGAAGAATGTTACAGGTTTACTAAAATTTATTCTAATTGGCGTAAGCTCAATTTTTGCGTTGCTTTTTGTATCATTCGCAGCATGCTTATGGCTTTCCGAGCTAATGAGCAGTTACTTTATTGGTTTTATCATCGTAGCTGGTTGTTATATTCTTATCGCTATACTACTCTATCTTTTTAGAGAACAGTTGAATAAACCCGTACTTAAAAAATTATCTAAATATTATTTTGACTGATTATGAGTAATCAATACCTTTCTTTTAAGGAAATAGATGAGCAATTGAAGGTTCTTAATCTAAAGCGTCGAATTAACCAAGAGAGCATTAAGCTACAATTCAATCTAACTAAAACAGATTTGGTTCCGCGTCAAATAAGACAAGGCTTAGGAGCCACTTTTTCTCATAACCAAACTGTAAAAAGTTTGTTGATTACTTTCCTATCAGGTAAAGTATTAGATTTTATTCGAAGCAAACGAAAGTATAAGAATGTAGATTAGCTTTGGCAGTAACAATCCAATTATATTCGATTCATCTTTAAATATCATTGATTTTCTAAATAACTATAACGTCAAGATCTTTTGCAATTCCCACAAACAGTAAAATGTAGTTCTAAACATCTAAGTTACCCGATAATTGTTTTAGTATAATCTCTGATAACTTTGCTTGAAACTTAGCATTGCTAAATCGAACCTTGGCATTAATATAGTTTAATTGCGCTGTTCTAAACTCTAGGGTAGGTATGGTACCAATTCTATATTTTTCAACGGTGATATCTAAATTCTCCTTGGCGATAGACTCATTGTTACCTTCTAGTTCAATAAGACTAATATTAGTTAAATAAGTTTGGTAGGTTGTGCTCAACAATGATAACAGTTCTTGTTGCTGTTCTTCTATGGCAACCTCTGCATTTTCCAGCTCTAACTTGCTTATTTTTTCATTTCTATTTTGTTTGAACCCATCAAAAAGATTTAATGTAGCACCAAAACCATAATTAAAACCTCTAGAATCTGAACTGGTGGTAAAACCAAGACTGGATTCTGAACGACCAAAATTATACCCAGTAGTTGCATAAACGGTAGGGTATCTTGCCGCACGTACCTGTTTCAATTCTAACTCACTTATTCGTTTACTTATACGTTCGGCATTCAATTCAGGGTTATTAGTTACTACCTCCGTTTCCAAATTAGATAGTAGCAGACTATCATCTACAAAAATTTCTGGTACAGCTATGAAGTCTGTTTTCAATTCTCTTGCTAATTGTCTATTCAATTCGATTTTGGTATTGGCATACAATTCCTTTTGACGTTGCATCAATGTTTGATCGGTATTTAAATCGACCTGCGCATTTAGCACTTCTAATTTTGAAGCTTTACCAATTGTAAATCGGTTTTGAGCGAGTTCTACTCGTTGTTTTGAGATTAAGATAGTACTATCTAAAGCAGATAATTGCTGCTGCTGCTGCACTAAGTCATAATACGTAATCATCACCTCTCCTACCTTGGTAAGAATCACCTGCTTCAATTCTTCCGCTCCTAAATTTTGATTCTGCTTTAGTTGCTCATAATTAGCGAACATACTTAGACCATCAAATAAAGTCCAGTCTAAAGCTACACCATAAGACAGGTTATTGTTCTTAGCATTATCCTGTTCAACTTGCGAACCATCTGATCGGGTTTGTGATAGGTTTTGAACACTATTGGTATCATCAATACTAGCTTCTAGAGTTGGTAGCATACCCGCAAAACCCGGACTTACCGATAGGGAATCTATTTTTAGATTATTACCTGCTGTAATTATTTGATAATTATTCTCAACTGCAGTTTTAACCGCATCCGTTATAGTAAGTACCTCTTGTCCAAAACAATTAAAGGCAATTAGATATAATATAATAGTTGTGTATTTTAAGTTGTTCATGTTATAATGTTTCTAGCGCTTTAAATTCTGGTCTTTCTACTTTCTCTCTTGACCATAACATATAAAGTGCTGGTATAACAAATAAGGTTAGCATTAATGAAAACATGGTGCCGCCAATGATTACCACACCCATTCCTATTCTACTGGTAGAGGCTGCCCCTAATGATAATGCAATCGGTAATGCACCTAGTGCAATGGTTAAACTGGTCATTAAAATAGGTCGTAATCTAGATTCTGATGCTTTTAGAATAGCTTCCCTCTTTTCTAATCCTTGCTCTCGTAACTGGTTTGCAAATTCTACAATAAGAATACCGTTTTTAGTCACCAGACCAATAAGCATTATCGTACCTATTTGACTGAATATATTCCAAGATTGCCCAAATAACCATAACGAAAATAAAGCTCCAGCAACTGCCATTGGTACTGTTAGAATGATAATAAATGGATCAATAAAGCTTTCAAACTGTGCTGCAAGTATTAAGAATATGAGTAATAATGCCAAGCCGAAAGCAAACAACGTATTGGAACTACTCTCCACAAAATCTCTGGATTCCCCTCCTAAATCTGTTGTAAAGGATTCATCCAAAACTTTATCCTTTATGCGCTCCATGGCTTCTATTCCATCATTAATGGTTTTACCAGGTGCTAAATTTGCAGAGACCGTGGCAGACATATAACGATTATTATGGTATAGTTGTGGCGGACTACTATGTTCTGATGTTTGCACCAAGTTATCCAACTGAATTAATAAACCATCTTTATTCTTTACGAAGATGGAAGTTAAATCCATTGGAGCATTTCTATCCTCTTTATCAAATTGCCCAATAACTTGATATTGCTTCCCGTTCATTAAAAAGTAGCCGAAGCGTTGCCCACTTAATGATAATTGTAATGTTTCTGCGACGTCAATTACAGAAACACCTAAAGTCTCGGCTTTTTCACGATCAATGGTCACGTAAATTTCTGGTTTATCAAATTTTAGATTTACATCTACAAATGAAAAGGTTGGTTCCTTCTCGGCTTCCGCCATGAATGCAGGAATATTCTCTTCTAATTTTTTGAAATTTTGAGCTTGTATGATGAATTGTATTGGAGGACCTCCCCTTCTATTTACTGAAATGGTCGGTCTTTCAGATACGTTTGATTTTCCACCCACGTAGTCTTTTGCCCATCGTCCTAAATCTTCGGCTATTTCATGTTGTGATCGCTCTCGTTCACTAGGATCAACCAATGCAATATTTGCTCTACCACTATTTACAGATGATGAGCCAAAACCGGGCGAAGTCAGTACCAAACTTACTTTTTTCTCAGGAACAGAATCATTGATTAGCTCTGTAATATCCGTCATTAAACGGTCCATATACTCGTATGATGACCCCTCTGGAGCATTAACGCTTAACCTTATAAAACTACGATCATCGTATGGCGCTGTTTCTTTTGGTAGTAGAATATAGAATAAAGCTATAAGCCCCAGACAACCAGCAAGTATTGGAAAACTTAACCATTTGCGTTTCATAAAAACACGTAATGATTCAGCATACGAATGATTCATTTTCAAGAAATACTTCTCCGTTACATTGTAAAATTTTGAACGCTTTTGCTTCCCTGGCTTAATAAGGTATGCATTTAGCATTGGCGTTAGTGATAACGATACAAAAGCAGATATGAGTACTGCGGCACCAAGCACAACACCAAACTCCCTAAATAACCTGCCAACAAATCCTTCTAAGAATATTACCGGTAAGAATACTGCTGCTAATGTTATGGAAATAGAAATGACCGCAAAGAATATTTCATTTGAGCCTTTTATAGCTGCCTCAATAGGACTCATACCCTCTTCCACCTTTTTATAGATATTCTCGGTAACAACTATCCCATCATCCACCACAAGACCTGTGGCTAAAACAATAGCCAATAAGGTCAATACATTTATAGAGTAACCAAACAGCCACATGACAAAGAATGTAGCTATTAGAGAAACAGGTATATCAATTAATGGTCTCATTGCCATTGACCAATTTCTAAAAAATACAAAAATTACTAGAATTACTAATATGATCGAAATAAGCAATGTCTCCGCAACCTCTGTAACCGCTCTTCTAACGAATACGGTATCATCTATTACTATATTTAATTTGAACCCTTCAGGTAAATCTTTTTTCAGTTTTTCATACTCCTCATAAAAGGCATCGGCAATTTCCAAATAGTTTGTACCAGGTTGAGGAATAACAGCTGTTGCGACCATCGGTTGACCAGAATCACTCATTTTGGTTTCCATATTCTCCCCTTCTAATGAGGCTTGACCAATATCACTTAAACGCACCAATTTTTCATTATCGGCCATGATAATGATATTATTAAATTGCTTTTCGGTATTTAAGTTACCTATCGTCTTTACGGTTAATTCGGTATTATCGCCAGTTAACTTTCCTGATGGTAATTCTACATTTTGAGCCAAAAGAGCAGCTCGTACATCGGCTACAGTAAGACCATATGATGCTAATTTTAATGGATCGATCCATAAGCGCATGGCATATCTACGTTGACCCCAAATTTGCACACTACTTACGCCTGGTATGGTTTCTATTCTTTGAGCAATTACATTTTCAGCATAATCGGAAAGTTCTAGTATATTTTTACCGTCACTCTGTACGGTCATGGAAAGTATACGTTGTGCATCGGCATCAGATTTTGATACCACTGGTGGTGCATCTAAATCATCTGGTAAGCTTCTAACAGCTTGGGAAACCTTATCCCTAACATCATTGGCCGCATCTTCCAAGTTCTTGTCCAAATTAAATTCAATACTGATGGAGCTAGAACCTTGAACACTTGAAGAGGTAACATTTCGAATTCCATCAATTGAATTAATGGCTTTTTCTAATGGCTCTGTAATCTGCGATTCAATAATATCTGCATTAGCGCCTGAATATGTAGTTCTAACTGATACTTGGGCGGGATCAATAGATGGAAATTCTCGAACTCCTAAATAGGTATACCCTATAATACCAAATAGCACTATGGTAAGGTTCATTACAATGGTGAGTACCGGTCTTTTTATACTTAAGGTAGATAGATTCATTATTCTGCAAAATGTTTTTCAGGTTGCTCTAAATCTATATTTACCGGTGTTCCGTTTTTTAAGGCCATAACACCATAGGTTAAAATGGTATCACCTGCCTTTAAGCCTGTTAACACACGTACTTCATTTCCCGTACGAGCACCTATTTTTACGTCAATTTCCTTAGCCAACCCGTGGTCCGAAATAAAAATACGTTTACCATTTTGCACAGGAATCAATGATTCTGATGGTACCATTAATGCATCATCTATACTTTCTAACGGCAGCATTACATTTGCATACGTACCAGGATATAATTTCCCTTCTCTATTCTCAGCAATTGCTCGCATTTTTAATGTTCTCGTAGCTATTTCAACTTCCGGTTCAATAGCATAAACCTCGGCTTCGTATTCCGCTGTCGAATCTGAAGTAGTAAAGGTTAATTTAGACCCTACGGTAACTTGAGAAGCATATTTTTCTGGAATTGAAAAAGTAATTTTCAATTTACTGGTGTTTACCAGTTTTGCGATTGGTGTTATTGGTGTTACATAAGTTCCTTTAGATATAGACCTTAAACCTATAGTACCTGAAAAAGGTGCCCTAACTATTGTTTTAGATAATTGCGCTTTTATGAGTTGAGACTCTGCACTGGCAGATTGAAAATCTGCACTAACAATATCATACTCTTCTTGGCTAATAGCTTGTTTCTCTAGTAGTAACTTAGCACGACGTTCATTTTCGGACGCCAACTTCTGAGCTGTCTGTACTTTGGATAATTGAGCTTGTAATTCAATATCGTTAACCTTAAACAATACCTGCCCTTGGGCTACTTTAGCACCTTCTTGAAAATTAATACTTTCTACTACTCCAGATACTTCACTTCTAATCTCTATTTGCTCATTGGCTTCAACGGTGCCAGAAAGCGAAATGTTATCGTTGAATTTCTGTGGATACAGAACCAACCCTTTAACTGTTGTAGCTGTTGTAATTTCTGATGAAGATTTTGGTTCTCCTATTTCGCTATTTGCATTAACGCGGTAGACAATTAGCGCGATAATTCCAATTAGCAAAACACTGTAAACAATGTATTTTGTTTTCATAGGGTTTGAGGATGGAATTTGGTTGTTTGGTTACTAACAAATCTAAACCTAATCACCAATTTTGGGTATATATTAAGTCATATTTAACAAGGTTTTAGCACCTTTCCCCTTTCCTTTAACAGAAAACATGATTTAACGCAAACGAAGCATTTCTATTTGACAATAAAAAAATAAAAAGGATTAATCTAACTGAAAATTTAACATAGTCATCCCTTTTTAAAATGGAAATAATAAATTTAATAGTTGTTTACGCTACTTATTCAAACAAAAAAAATCTGGTGTATTAGAAAAGTAATGACACTTTGCTAATACACCAGATGTACTATATATTATAACTATTTCTAGTCTACCGAAATATTATGCTTCACAACTAGCACAATCTTTCTTTTGCTTAAATTTCTGTGCTGCATTCATACTATGTTGGTAGTACAATGATTTCAACCCTAATTTCCAAGCAGTAACGTGAATCTTATTGATTTCTTTTACTGGCATATCTGGGTGAACAATGATATTCACTGACTGACCTTGATCAATATGATTTTGTCTGTTTGCAGCTTGATAGATAATATCCATCTGATCTATTTCAGAATAGGTTTTAAATACATCTTTCTCTAAATCTGAAAGGAATTCTAAATGCTGTACAGAACCATCATAATCACGAATGCTATGCCATACTTCTGTAGTGTTCATTCCTTTTTCCTCTAAAAGATCTACTAAAAAAGGGTTTCTTATCGTAGTCTTTACTTTTGCGATATCCTTCACGTACGTATTTGACCAAATTGGCTCTATACCTTGAGAAACCTGACCTAATATGAATGCAGAAGACGTAGTTGGTGCAATAGCGTTCAACGTAGCATTTCTTCTACCATAACCTTTTAATACCGCAGGCTCACCAAATTTATCGGCTAACTCTTCTGAAGCACTGTATGACTTTTCTTTTATTGTTTTGAATATTTCACTATTCAAATTATAAGCTTCTTGACTATTAAATGGTAACATTCTAGATTGCAATAAAGAATGCCATCCTAATACACCTAAACCTAATGCACGGTTATCTTTTGCAAAGTTATATGCACGTTCCATGAACATGAAGGTTTGGCGATCCTCGCGACTTTCAGAATCACGGTAAGCTTCTAATTTTTCGCAGAATTCAGTAATTACAGCATCTAAAAAGAATACCATTGTTTCTACTGCATCTGTATCTTTCCATTTATCATAATGAAGTACGTTTACTGAAGACAATACACATACAAACGACCACTCGTCACTTGACGGTAACATAATCTCAGTACAAAGGTTACTTGCATGAATTTTATGTCCTTTCTCTTTATAAACATCTGCCGCACCATTATTAGCATTATCCTTAAAGAAGATGTATGGATAGCCCATCTCTCCTCTTCTTTGTAATACTTTTGCCCAGATAGAACGCTTTTCATTATCGCCATCTACCATTTCTTGCATCCACTCATTGGTAACAGTAACACCATGAGTTAGCTCTTGAATAGGGTTACCTTCGGTACCTATTTCTAAGAATTCTTTAATATCTGCATGCTCTACAGGTAAGTATGGTGAAAAACGACCACGACGAACAGAGCCTTGACTTACTACATCTACCATAGATTCAAAAAGCTGCATAATATGTACAGCTCCTGAAGCTTTACCATTATTTTTTACCTCTGCTCCTCTATGTCTAATGTTACCAAAGTAACCAGATGTACCACCACCTAACTTAGACATCATACCTACTTCAGATTGAGTATATAAAATATTACCCATATCATCAGATATGTTCGATCCAAAACAGCTAATTGGTAATCCTCTTTCTTTTCCGAAGTTAGACCAAACTGGTGACGCCAATGAGTAAAAACCTTCACTCATGTAACCGTAGAACTTGTCTGAAAAACCAGGCATGTTCAATATTTTTTCTGCTCTATCAGCAATTTCACGAATACGAGTTTCTGCAGACACCCCTGGAGACAAATAACCAGAACCTAAAAAGTTACGGCTATCTTCATTTAACCACTTAAAACCTTCTTCTTTGTCTTTAACTAAACTTTTTAAAGCTTCTTTTCTAGCTTGTACCAGCTCGTTAGAACCATTCAGTTTTGTTTCTTCTAGTATGCTGCTCTCTAAATTAATTTTTGAATCGTTCATTTAAAATAAGTCGTCACTGGTTATACTTTGTGTTCTTTTGCTGTAGTTGATAGAGCGTTTTACGAAGAAATCGCCATGTTTTGTCCCGATAATTTCATCATCGAACCATTCTGTTTGCGATAGTAATTCTTCGTCTACGTCAAATATTTTTTCAATTCCAATACTCTCTATAGAATCGTTAAATCTCTTTTTAATGAATTCTTTCACTAACTTCTTAGGTAAGAAATCAATTTCACCGGCTTCAAAAATCCAATCTATAATATCACTTTCCGATAAGAATGCCTCCTTACACATTTCTTGTACAGTACCATGAAATTCTTTATTGAACCATGTAGGGTTTTCATCCTTAATGATATTAATGATATCAATACCAAAATCTCCATGAATCTGTTCTTCTTTAGAGGTTGCCTCTACCACATTAGAGATGCCCTTAAACATATTCTTGTGCTTATTAAAAGCCATAATTATCAAGAACTGAGAAAATAAAGACACATGCTCTATAAATAATGAAAACAATAAAACTGACTCTGCATATTCTTGATTGTTCTCACTCTTAGAGTTCTTAAGGGCTGTCTCTAAATAATGAACCCTTTTCATTATTACAGGCTTCTTCTTTAAATTTTTAAACTCTTCGTTTAACCCTAATATCTCTAACAAATGTGAATATGCATCATGATGTCTAACTTCACTTTCCGCAAAAGTCGCACCTACCGAACCTATTTCTGGTTTAGGCATTTTGTGATAGATATCTCCCCAAAAACTTTTAACCGCAACTTCTATTTGAGAAATTGCCAACATCGTGTTCTTTATCGCGTTTCTCTCAATATCATTTAACCCTGTTTTAAAGTCTTGAATATCACTTGTAAAGTTGAATTCTGTATGTATCCAATACGAGTGTCTTATTGCTGATACATAATCATACAACGCAGGGTATTCATATGGCTTAAGATTAACACGCTTTTCAAAGACATTAGACTTTCTTCTTTGTGCTTGTTCATTTCGATAAAGGATATACCCCTTGGCTACATCGAAATAACCACCTTCCATTAATTTATTTTCAACAAAATCTTGAACCTCCTCTACAGTAGGTATATAATTATCATCAGCTTGCTTTCTTTCTAAGAGTGCTAAATGAACATTATTTGATATTATTTCAGCCTCACCAGGTCCACCATGTTCAACAGCCGTCATAGCCTTTAAAATGGCATTAGTAATCTTGTGTAAATGGAAGGGTTTCGTGGTGAAATCCCTTTTAATGACTTCGGATATTTTCATGTTAAAAAAAAGTTAATGATATACTTAGTTAGAGAGGTATAAAGGTCAAAAATAAATCGTCTTGATTTCATGTTTTACCTGTTAAGCTTTTAACAGGGTTATCAACAATTGTATTTTTAGACCAGAAATGAGGAAATTACAAAATGTACTAAAACCATTTTAATAAATTGATTTTCAATAAATTAAACTCCTATACCTGAAGAGAAATTTGAGATCAACTATAAAAATAATCCTCTAAAATTATTTTGATAATTATTTATTTCATGATTGGCCATATGAAAATTTTAAAAATAATAGACTATTATTCTTAAGGTAAATTTTAACAAATTTATTCTTTAATCTTAACAGGTTTCCTATCAAATATATAGCAGAATCCACATAAACAGAAGCATCAGATCTTCACCCTTTAATTAAGGTTTTAGTTTTTCGAAACAACGAGTACTTTACGTACTATTTTTCCTGTTTCACCACCTAAACCGACAGATTGAGTTATTAAATTAATTTTTCCATTATTAGTAGATACATCAGAAATATAGAAATCTTGTGACGCTGTTTTACCCAACCACACTTTTTCATTATTGGCGTTTATATAATAGATATTGTGATAAATATTTTCTTGAACTTCATTAAAATGAATATACAATTCAGCCTTCTTTTCTTTTACAAATATCTCCGCAGTAAATGACGAAGTGGATGGTTTTGTTTCTTTCTTATTATATAAAGAAATCTCTCCCAGAAATGCACTACCCTTACCTTTTGTTTTTACGCCAATTTCAGAAAGCTGTACATTTTTGTTTGCTGGTATAGAAAAAATGTTTGTACTCCATCTACTAGATTTCTTCAACGGAAAAATCAATATTTCGCCATTAGATAGTTGACAATACAATTCTAAGTCTAAGTCTAAGTTGTCAGTTGCTTTTGAAACAACCTCAACTTTTACAGCTTTGTCAAGAACAATTTTTGTTTTGTATAAAGGAATTTCAGCATCTTCAATAACCTCAAAGAATAAACTGCTGCCACCTTCATAACTATCATCAAAACTAATCGTTGCCTTTACCTTTGTACTATCTACTTGAAATTGCCAAGTTGGTAATACATCTTGAATACTTAGATTATGCCATTCTTTATTTGATACAGTTTTCCCTTTCTCATTATAAAACCTTCCAAGTCCATAATTAAAGTTGGTTTTAAATGGCAATTCATTTACTACGCTACGGGGAGTAAAATAATCTGAGAAGCCCAACCAAGTACTTTCTCCAAATCTGGTTTCTATAGTAGGACCGCCATTCCAGAATTTTTGCTCATTACTATATACATCTTCTGGAGTCTTTGTTTCTGATATATCAAAAGTAGAATTAGACCAGTACAACCCAATCGAAGTATTATTAGGCTGACCATCTTTATACAACATATCCCATTTTACGGGAGTCTTAAAACTTTTAGATTGAATATCTATACCTGCAAACAATTCCCACTCACTTCTCCCCAGTTGTCTTGCTAAGGCTTTACTGTCTTCTAAGTTAACTTCGTTATACCTAAAATTAATAAAGAATACATCAGACATATTTGTATCGTCATTTTGGAAATACATTTGATTATGGTTATTGAGTTCATCTTGCCAGATTACCCTAGAGTCATCTATCATAGCATCATACCAAACCAACTTTAAAGTGGATTTTTCCCTGTAATAGGATACGAATTGCTGCATTAAATCGCCCATATCCCCTACCAAGTCATATGTTTCTTGATTAATAAACCATCCATCGAAATTATAAGCATTAGCTACTTCTATTAGTTTATCGGCCACTGGAAAGCTTCCATCATCATTTTTTACTAGAAACTCATAGACCCATTTTTCTTTACCGCCATACACATTAGGTGGAAAAAAAACAGTACCAATACTCTTAACTCCATTTTTATGTGCAGCATCTGTCCAAAAAGAAGTTGGCGTAACAATAATACCTTCGTTTGCCGACCCTCCCCATTGCACAAAATAATCTATGTATTGCCAAAATGGGAACGCATATTGTTTAACTGTAGAAAAGCCCTGAGACGGATGGAAATTAGTTGTATGCGGCGCCATTAAAGCTATAACACCAGGAATCTCTTGGGTATCAGCATTCAAATTAATGCTATCATTTAAAAAACGATCCGCCAAAGAAACATGACTTACATTAAACTTAGCGTCCTTATCGTTTTCAGGTGACCACTTCAAAAGGTCTTCCACAAACCAATAAGAAGAATACGGTTGGTTCTCTTCATACTCCTTTTCTTGAGCACTACCCTGTACTATAAAAGCTAAAATTGATATACATGTTACAATTGCCTTCACTAAATTCATTTTCATCATTGTTTTTAATATGTATAAAGTAAATTGCTTGTGACCAATTTAAAATTGATTTAATTCAAATCGTAAATTACCCACTATCCCTCTAATTTTTAATTTGGCTAATAATAGTTCTGTCTTTAATCTTTGTATCATCTGCAAGCATTAAAGCTTTACTTAGAATTACAGATAATGTGGAATCTCCTTCAAAAGGAAGAAAGACTTCGTTAGCACGTTTTGATCTATCTGCTACAATACACAAATATTGATCATTAGGTTTCATTAGAATATTACCACTACCTAAATGTATTTTGTAAATTCTGATAGTTCCCTTAACTACAAGAAAATTACCTTCAAAAGAGCATTGATCAGCTATTTTTAGCTTTGGAATAATATTTTCTAGAAGTTCTTTTCTTTCCCGACCACTTACAGCAAGGTTACCGAATGAAAAATCTGACCAATATCCATGAAATCTTTCTTCTCCTCCATCTCGCCAATTTGGGTCTGCCCCAATACTGGTTACCCCTACAAAAAGGTCTATATCTCTCATAGCTTCAGAAAAAACAATAGCAGGAACTTTATCCATTTCTACTTGACTCTCCACATCATAAAAACGGACCTGATCTGTCTGTAAGTAGTTAAAAATTCCCGAATCATTGGCAGAATCTTGTATACCTTCTACCCAAAACTCTACACGATATTTCCATGCAGCTATTTTTAAAACAGGTGTATTATGAGAGTCCCATTGACCTTGTAGTGTATATGCCCAACCACGCTCCCTACACAGCGCAATAAATATATGTTGCCTTAAAACATGTGCCGCAAATCTATTGGAATATGTATTCGTGTTTTTTTCTGCATCTGTTACAATATATAACTCTCTATGTGCTTGTTTAAATGGTTGTTTTATTTCATTTTTCTCTAACCATCTTCGCCAAGATTGAATTTCGTTTATAGAAGAATTAACAGGATGCCATAATGTAATTTTGGCATTTTTATAATTTTTTAAGATTACTTCATCAACATCTATAAACTCATTATTTTCATAAATGACACTTGTAGTTTTATCATCTATCTTGAAGTTCCAAATTAATTTAGTTCCAAAAAATCGTAATAGATTATTATCTAAATACAACTTTTTCCATTGTTCAAAATCCCATTCACGTTTAGCTAAAAATATCTTTTCAATTCTACTTTTCTGAGCCGTAAGGTTTGACTGTATATCTTTTATCTTTTTCTTATACTCTTTTAATTCTACAGAGAAATTATCCTTGACAAATTTCGGAATGGATTTTATCTTCTTGCCGCTTTCATTTTCCCAAAGTAAACTAAAACTAGAACTGTTTTCAATTGTACCAATAGCTGTGTATTCTCCAAATTTTTGAATTAGCTGAAAGTCCGAATTCAAACCAAAATCCTGAACAGCCAATTCTTCAATTTCATACATAGTCTTACCTTCCGCTTTTGCTACACGCTCAATTGCTTTGGTAATTATTGATTGTACTGAAGGATATTTAATTTTCATTCTAAACTTAGTAAGTCTAGAAATACCATCTTGATATGGAAGCTTAGAAAAAGAATAAATACAACCATTACCTAATTTAGCGCTTAGCGCGCCAAAATTCCTTAATTTCTTATAACTCAACAACCCTAAAACCTCTATTATTTGGTTTAGCTCATCATCATTTATTACAGAACTAGACCAAACAGCAGACCTTAATATTTGAATATTCTTATCTGCAATAAAATCGAACTCATATTCTTGATTTTTATGTATCTGCCTAAAAAGATCTAAGGTATCTTCTATCCATTTAATAAAACTTGGTTTTACCTTGCCCACACCTACTTTAGCAATTAAATCACCAGATGTTTTTAACCAGGAGTTGGCAGGCATACTCTTTCCCCCTCCTTTAGAAAAGTGTTCTAATAATTCTTTAAAAACCTCTTGATCACTTTCTTTTAAAGAAGTAATAGTTTCATAAATACTATTACCCAAAGGATCGTTACGATCCACCTCAAATTCCGAGGAATTTTTACCAATGTTTGAAACTCTAGTACCCAGTCTTATGTCGTCTGCAGATAAATAATTTCCTTTAGTAATCGCTTTTTGCACCTTATTTAAAGTAGACCTTAATTCTGGGGATACTCCCGTTTTCTGTACTTCTTTCTCTATTTTACCTACCAACGGTACTATAGGCCAATTGAAGCTATATAAGTGTCCTTCGCTACCATGCATAAAACCATTTATAATTTCTAAGATTTCCTCATCATTAAAATGTATATCTGAAGCCCTAATTAATAAACTCAATACATTTTTAGCGGTGTCTTTTAAAAAGTACCCATCATCTCCCAAATCTGTTTTGGTTTGACCGTTTTTGAGATAGATTAAATCAAAAATAAATTCTTTTCTAAAAGAAGACAGCATCTTTTTGAGTTCTTTATACTTGGGTATATCGGTTAATTTAACCGAATATCCATCTTTATATTCTAAGGCTTCTTCAAAAAATTCTTTACGAAAACTGATTACCTCTGGACTAATTTCTAACTTACTTTCAATGTCGTTATTCACCCCAAACAATTTCTTGATAATATCTTTCATAGTCTATCCTCCTACTAATTGTGTAAGCTTTACAAAAGCAATTTCTGTGGTTTTAGATACCAAAACTTCTTGTTCTAAATCTTCAGCTTGTTTATTGTCAATAAGTATAAAATAACCGTTCTTTTGAAAGGCATCTAAAGCAACCAAAATCTGTTTTCTATATCTATCTGTTTGTCACGTTTTCTTAATCTAAACCCGTTTAATGTTTTTTCAGCTTCACTTGGCTGAATTAAACCTTTAAAATATTCAGGAAGATTTTTATTGTACGTGTTTACCTCAGATTCTACTCTAGCAGATATTAATTCTTTGACCGTAGTTCGTTCATTTTTAACAGCAATCTCTATTTGATTTAAAATATCACCCGTAAACGTCGCATCTTTTATAGTTAAGACCATTTTGAAGTTTTTCTAAATTTATGGATTTTAAAAATTTCTAAAGAAAATTATCTGTTTAAATTAAATTTAAAAACTATAAAAGACAGGCTATCCTTTTTAAGCAAAATCAAAAAAAATATTTATTAATTTTTTGATATTTTCGCTATAATAGCGCATCACATGAATATTCAAGATTTAGTTGGGGAGTACAACATTATTGGTAGCAACCAAGATGAAGAATCACATGACTATAAAGGAAGGCTAGTTTTATCATTGGACGAGAATACTAGGGTAGTTGCCAAGTGGACTATTAACACTAACCAAGAGCAAGCAGGCACAGGGTTCTTTAAGAACAATATTCTCGTTATAAATTTTAGATATTCTGGCGAAGACGACAATGTTTACAAAGGTGTTGCGGTTTACCAATGCGTCAGTAAAGATATTCTAGACGGATTTTGGTCTGAAAAGCATGGGAATCCGCTTTACCTAGGAGAAGAGCGTTGTTTTAGAATCAAAACAAACACTGAACTATTAGATTAAGACTACATAGCAAACATAATATGGCAAGCTATAAATCCTATCACTGCTAAAATAATACCTACTAAAAAAACATGAAAAGAGTTTCTAAGCAGTTTAAACTTTCTATCTATAGTCTTACCTAAATGAAACGTATCTCTTGCAATAGTCTTATAAAGTTCGTCTCCCTTATACATTAAACTCGTAAGCCCTTCAGTATACTCTTCCTCATTCATAGTATTAAAATTACCGTAGAACAAAAGGTTATTAGTCCCCTTATCGCCGTGTGTAAGTTCTGGTCTGGTCGCAAATACTGCATATGCTATAGAAATGAGATTGGTTCCCAACATTATAATTGCCGGATATATAAGATGCGGGTCTTTATCTAATTGACTTAATACGGTACCTAGAATTATAGAAAGAATAAGTGCGTTGATGGAAATAAGAATGTTCGATTTTCTATCGATCATTGTATTCAAGGTATACTGATTTTTAGACACCAAACGAAACAACGTTTCTGCTCCACGTTCTGAACGAGGTTCAACTTTTGAAAGCTTCTTCTTTAATTCTTTCAGTTTCTCCTTATCAATACCTAATTCGGCAATCAATTGCTTATCAATCGCTTTTTCCTGCTTTTTTATTACTTTTTCTGATTCGTCCATCATTAAATAATTTTACTAGCTATATATTTTTTTTGCTACTTTACCGACACTCAACCCTTGTACAAGTACGGACACCAGTACGACAACATAGGTTATATACAATATAATTTCTGCAGAAAGGTCTTCTGACAAACTAAGTGCCAGCGCTATAGATATACCACCACGCAAACCACCCCAGGTTAAAATAGCTACTGTTTTTATAGGTTTACTTTCTTCATGTTTAAGTAAGCTATACGGTAATAATACAGATATAAAACGAGCCAAAAGTACCACGAATATAGACAAGAAGCCCAATGTTAGATATAACGAATCAAATTTGAGAAGATGTATCGATAGCCCTATTAAAACAAATAGAATAGCGTTGAAAACATCATCTAGAACTTCCCAAATATTATTCAGCATTTTCCGGGTCATTCCTTTATTTGATGCTATATTAATTTTATTACCTATGACCATACCCGAAACCACCATAGCCAAAGGTCCAGAAACATGAAGTACAGAGGCTATTGCGTAGCCACCTATAACAATGGCTAAACTTATTAGTACCGCTAATTGCGGATTTTCATTAATCGATTTAATAACTCTATATCCTATAAAACCTAAAACCAAACCATAGATAATTCCGCCAACGGCTTCCATTAAAAATAGTTCGCCAATACTACTACTTAATGATTCATTACTATTTTCATCTAAACGCGCAACAATTAGCAAACCAGAAAATACCACTACCCCAATACCATCATTAAATAAAGATTCACCCTCAATTTTAACACCTAAGCTTTTCTGAATATTTGCCTTTTTTAAAATAGCCATTACAGCAATGGGGTCTGTTGGTGAAATTAATGCTCCAAAAAGCAAGGCGTGCATAAGTGGTAATTCTATGGATAAATATTGAGCAAGATAATAGGTTAAAAAGCCGACTATAGTTGTAGAAATAAGAACTCCTAACGTTGCAAACAATAGTATGGATTTTCGCTCTTTTTTCAAGTCATCTATGTTCACGTGTAGAGACCCCGCAAAAAGCAAGAAACTCAACATACCGTCCATTAGCAGGCTTCTAAAATCTGTATTGATTACTAAATCGCAGAAGTAAAGATAAAATGCTGGAAATATATTTTTTGTTAATGTGATTAGTACCACTAATGACAAAGCCAAAATCATTAACCCGATGGTTGATGGCAGCTTTAACCACTTATAGTTGATGTAACTAAAAAACGCAGCAATTAAAAATATGATACTAAACGATTGGAGCATGAATTTCTTTTTAAATCAAATTAGCATCAGTGATTATCTCCAGTAATGCCGGACCATCGTGTGCTTTTAGTTTTTCTAAAGCAAGTATTAATTCTTCTGTTTTGGTAACCCTAATACCAAGTGCCCCACAATTCTCTGCATATTTTGCGAAATTTGCATTGTGTAAAGAAGTTTTCCAAACATCTAATTCAGCCGCTTTTTGCTCCTTTGAAATTTTACCAATTTCTGAGTTGTTTAAAAGCACATGCTTAATATTCATATTGTATTTTACCAACGTCATCATTTCACCTAAATACTGACCAAAGCCACCATCACCGGAAACTGACCAAATAGGTCTTTCGTTACCTTGAGCTGCCCAAGCGCCCATTGCCGCTGGCAACGCAAAACCGATTGAACCCAAGTAACCCGACATTAAGACTGATTGATTTTTTGGTTCAAAATAACGCCCAAAAGAATAGGTATTGTTACCAACATCTACAGCAATAACAGCATTATCTGGAACTACTTTATTCATAGCATCAAATACAGCAATTGAACTTAAACCAACGGTACTTTCATCTTCTAACCTACTTGCTTTTTCTTCTTGCCAAATCTCCCATCGTTTTGCAATTTCTGGTCGCCTATCTATCGTATTTATTTTTCCTTCCGTTTGTTCTTCTATTATCGTCAACGTTTCAGAAATCTCCCCCCAAAGAGCAGCATCAACTTTATGAAATTTACTTAAAGCTGCAGGGTCATAATCGACTTGTATAATAGTTTTTTTAGGTGTGATACCTGTATGGTTAGAAAACGAAGCTCCAAATACAATGAGCAAATCACTTTCGTTCATAAACCAAGAAGCTATAGGTGTTCCGCTTCGCCCTAACACACCACAACCTAATTCATGATGGTCAGAAATTTGTCCTTTTCCTTTAAAGGTGGTGATTACCGGACAATTTAATTTTTCTGCGAATGCAACAATAGCATCCATTTGAAAACGTGCTCCATGCCCCACAATTATTGCAGGTCGTTCAGATTCCGTAATCATACCCACCGCTTTCGCTACCATTTGTCGTGGCGGAGAAATGTTGAAAGGTGTAATTCTATTTTCGGGAGTTTGTGCTTTTTCATTCTCTGGCTTTGGCATAAACGCAACCTCATCTGGGAAAGTAATATGAGATACATCTCTATTTATAAGTGCACTTTTAATTGCCAAGCTCATTAACTCACTATGCTTAGAGTTTTGTTGCACACTATGATTAAAGTTGGCTACCGTTTGAAAAGCACCTACTAAATCTACTTCTTGAAAAGCACCTGTTCCCAGTACTTGTGTATTCACCTGACCAGAAATAACCAGCATTGGTGAGCGGTCTACTTTAGCATCCCACATGCCCGTAAACATATTGGTAGCACCTGGACCCGCAATACCAAAACAAACTGCAGGTTTCCCCATTAGTTTACCATAAGCGGATGCCGCAAATGCTGCAGCGCCTTCATGACGTATTCCAAAAAATCTAAAATTCCCTTTCTTTTCTTGACGCATCATGGCATCGGCAACTCCTAAGTTAGAATGACCTACCATGCCAAAACCAGTATTAACGCCCCAGTTTATCATGGTCTCTATCATCACGTCAGAAATAGTTTCTGCGTGTTTCTCTTCCTCTTCGATACCTACAAAAATTTCATCACCTTCTTCCTTTGTTGGAAAAGTTTCAATACCATCATCAAAACCACCTGGCGGCACACCTGTACAAGGGTCAAAATCCCAACCGTGCCACGGGCAACGTAATAATCCGTTTTCTATAGAACCTTCTCCCAAAGGACCACCTTGGTGTGGGCACTTATTATCCAGAGCAGAAAATTTGCCTTTAAAATGTGTTAGACAAATACCTTTATGAGCAGCAGTAACGGTCATTACACGACCTTCTGCCAATCTTTTTTTATTATCTAACACTTTATGCCACACTACTTTCTTTTCCATGGGTCGGGTTTTTTCAGGTTATTTTATCTTTATCAACTGATGTTCTTTAAAATCAGGCATCTTAATATTAAAATGCTCATAAACCGATTCTGGAATTCCTAAATCAGCTACAAACACTTCTACTCCGCTTGGTAATTTTTCTAAAATGGTTTTAGGAGCTGCCAAGGTCATTACTTGGTTGGCTTTAAATCCTGATAACTTTCCATCTTTAGAAATACCAACGGGAATGTCTAATGATATTCTAAACGCCGATGATTCGTTGGCTAATTCAATACTTTTTACAAAAGCATCTGACAAGGGTAATCGTTGTGAGAATCCTAGATATCCATCTACCCAAATATCTGTTATTTTTGGAATACCTTCTTTAGCTCCAAATAACAACGCTCTTTCTAATTGTGCTTTTGGCAAGTCTTTGGTAATTGGCACTACCAAGTCTAAATTCACATTAAATCCCCAAGCAGCAAGTCTACGAGCAGCTACTAGTCCGCCTCCTCCATTGTTTCCATTACCAACACCTATAGTGATAACTGAGGTTTCAGATGCTCTCTTAGCTACTAATCTTGCTAGTTGAAGCCCTGCATTTTCCATCATCAATTCAATGGACAGGTTGTATTTTTCAACCGCCCAATAATCCATCTCTTTAAAGGCTTCTAAGGAAAGACTGGTTACCTGCATTTTTACTTTTTATAGATATTAATAGCTTCTGTGAAAAACTGTATCGCTTGTTCCTCTTTAATTTTTGTAGCGGGTAAAACAGCTCCTTTAAAACCTTCATTTTTCCATTCACCTAATGAAAGTGAATCAAAACTTGATGTTTCTATGCCATCGTGACCTTTGTATCCGCTTATATAAAAATAATGCTCATTGATCATCGTATCGGGTACAGCTAAACCAAAGCCAATAGCCAAATCATCAGAAATTATAACATAAGCACCTGAATCGAAGTGATGAGGCCAAATACGAATATCTGATTCTAAACCATTTACGGCAAGTGTCTTTTCTAAACTAGATTGCGTCAATGATCTTAAATCCGCAAGCTCTTTTAATTTTAAAGCATCGAGCTTAAAGGTGAAAGAATCATCAATTGAATACGGCAAGTCGTAATGAAAATCATAGGTATACTTCTTACCCAAAAATGAATCTGCAGAACTTGCTAGCCATTCTAATACTTGTTGATGTGTTTTTCCATCCAACGCAAAAGAAGCATTGTTCTCAGGAGAATTCCACTCCAAAGAAAAGGTATTGTAGTTTAAGGTTAATACATCTCCATCTGTTGATAACGGGTGAGTTTCTAGACGTTGCTTACCAATAGACCATCCAAGATTAGTGTGGCTATCATCTGTCTTTTTCTCTACAAAACTTATTCCTGCAGCTGCTAAATATTGTGCTGCTAAGTGCATCATTTTTTCCATCTATATTTTGTTTTTAGGGGTTAACACCGCCATAATTAATTCCTGTTAAACGATGCATATCATGATTGAAAGTAGATAAGTCATCAAAATTGAATTTTGAAATATCATCATGACCACAAGCTCTTGCAATAACTTTTATAAGGTTATTTGTGGCATCAAAATAGTTATGTAATTGTTTCGCCGAAGAATCAATAATCAATCTACTTCGCAATGATTCTTTCTGAGTTGCAATACCCACCGGACAATTGTTACTACCGCAAGCACGCATACCCAAACAACCGATAGCCTGTAAAGCAGAATTGGATACGGCAATAGCATCTGCTCCTAACATAAGTGCTTTTCCAAAATCTTCTGCAATACGTAAACCTCCTGTAATTACCAAGGTTACCTCTGTAGCACCAACTTTATCTAAATATTTTCTTGCTCTTGCTAAAGCAGGAATTGTAGGTACATTAATATTATCTCTTAATATGGTCGGTGCAGAACCTGTTCCCCCACCTCTACCATCCAAAATGATATAATCTACACCCACATCTAATGCAAACTGAATGTCTTTTTCTATATGACTAGCTGCAATTTTAAACCCAATTGGAATACCACCCGTACGTTCTCTTACTTTTTCTGCAAAAGATCTAAAATCATCTACACCATGAAAATCTGGAAAAGTTGCTGGTGAAATTGCTGTCTCACCTTCTTTTAACCCTCTTACCTCTGCAATTTCTTTGCTAACTTTAATTCCAGGCAAATGACCGCCAGTTCCTGTTTTTGCTCCTTGTCCGCCTTTAAAATGGAACGCCTGTACTTTGTCTAGCTTATCCCAAGAAAATCCAAACTTTGCTGAGGCTAGTTCGTAGAAATACTTACTGTTGTTCTCTTGTTCATGAGGTAACATTCCACCTTCTCCTGAACAAATACCTGTACCTGCTAATTGCGCACCTTTAGATAAAGCTATTTTAGCTTCTCTAGACAATGCGCCAAAACTCATATCACTAACAAAAAGTGGAATATCTAAATGTAAAGGCTTTTTGGCTTTTGGACCAATAACCACCTTTGTTGCTACGGCATCTTCATCTAACAAAGGTCTGCTTGCCAATTGAGCAGGCAAAAACTGTATATCGCTCCATTTTGGCAACGTATTTCTATCTACTCCCATAGAAGCTGAAGCTCCGTGGTGACCTAAATTTTTGAGTCCGTTTGTGGCTAATTCTTTTATATACCCTGTATATGGTTCTGTTTCTTCAGGGTGGGTATCTGCGTAAGCACCCAAATAAGCATCTCTATTAAATGGCTGCGGACTGTCTACTAAATAAGCATCTATCTCTTCTTCATCTACAAAAAGACTATCCCCTTCTATTTTGGTAGTAAACTTTTGTAATACCTCTGCATTATTGTATTCTGAAACTCCAGTATCTACTCTATAATCCCAACCGTGAACACCACAAATAAGGTTATGACCATCAACATGACCATCTGACATTAATGCCCCTCTATGCAGACATCTACCGTACAATACAGAAATATCATCATCAAATTTTACAATAACTAAATCCAAACCATTTACTAATGCGTGTTCTGGCTTTTTGTTTTCAAGTGTACTTACTTGGGCAATTACTATTGGTTTTTTCATTGGTTGTGTTTTTTTAGTTAAAATGAAAAGCCTAGTGCGAAGACTATACGCCCCCCATCTACACTATTAAAATATCCTAGATTTACCGTAAATGCCTCGGCTCCTATAAGCCAAGCTGACGCACCTACCGAATTATGCCATTTATTAGAAGTGTCATCTTCAACCCAAACCCTACCATAATCGAAACTACCGGTAAGTCCAAATCTAAACGGTACAAGGCTGGTTCTTAACCCTCCTAAAGGAAACCTCAAATCTGTATTCTGATAAAAAGATTGTTTTCCCGTAAATCTTTCGTTTCTAAATCCTCTTAAACTTTTGATACCACCAATAGTTGCTGCATGGTAAAACTCAAAATCATCACCAATCAATGCTTCACCTGCAATCTTTGTCGCAAAAACTATACTTCCGCTTTTGGTTAATTTATGATCAATGACTAATTGTGGTTGTATGTATGCAAAACTGTTATCTGCGTCGGTATTATCTATGTTCGTTTTATAACCTATGGTCAATCCTGCATCCAATCCTAAGGTAGGAAAAGCGGCACTGTTTTTATTTTTGAAATTATAAGCAGTTTCTACACCTGCATAGGTTTGCCTATCAAAAATTGTATTAGTCTGTGGTAGTTGTGCTACAAAACGATCCTCTGTATTATCAACCTCAAAAGATTCTATTAAAGGTTTAAAATAGAAAGAACCTCCGTTAATACCTTCCCATTGTAATGAAACCGCTGCTTTAAATTTACTAATTCTAATTCTATTAAAATCTAAATCTTCCTCATCAGCATCATAAAGCGTTTCATTTCCAAAGCCGAAGAAATTCTCTGAAAAACTAGGACTTGTATATAAACCTTCTAACCCAAAATTCCAGTTATGAAATATATTTGAGAATTCACCTTTATACGACAAATCGAAACCTGACGTACTGGTATAATATGCTGCATTGATACTGTGTTTATACGTAAATGGATTGCGTTGTAAACTATATGATGTATGATTACTTATAACTCCTAATTTCACTCCGTCATCCGGATTAAATGCTATTATAGGTAACAACTGATTAAAATTATATTTTACTTTTTTATGATCGTAATTATTTAATTCATAATCATTTACCAACCATTTTTTAGATCTTTTATTTACAATTGTATTCTCTTTATCCTTATAATCGTATAATTTTACTTTCCGAGTATTCTTAAAATCGTAAGTATCATTTTTCTTCCCTCCAACTATTTTAATTTTTATAGGATGATCTCCTTCTCCTTCTACCTTAAATGTATCTTTACCATCTAACCCGAAGAGCCAAATTTCTTTGGTAATATCGCTTGAAAATGTATGATTCAATAGACCTAAATCTTTACGGTCTATTTTTACCGAAGTCTTTCCATCTGCTAGCCTTGTTATTGTAAAATCATCTGCTTTTTGTGTTCCAGTAACTACTTGAAATTTATTCAAATGAAGGTAATACGCTTTTGAAATCTTTTTAAGATTATCTCGTCTGCCTTTTAATTTCTGCTTTATATCATCGATAACCGGTCCTTTTATTTCTTCGGGAATTGCCTCAAAAGCATTTTCAATATCAGCATCTGATAGTTCTTTTTGAATATGATCAGTTTGTTTCTCCCATTCTTCCCATCCAGAGGCATGAATAAATGTTAAGTCTAAATGATAAGGAGACGATGCAAACCATTTTACACTTCTAAGGTCTTCATCATAAGTTTGCATCTTGCGCAACCCTGGTATTACCCTTGTCAAAAAACTAATTAAAGTACCGTCGTACTTTGAAAATGCTTGATCTCGGTCTCTAGGTATTGGACTGCAATACTCCGTTCCGTCTTCATTTTTATAAAGCGCCCAGCGCCATTGGTCTTCGTGACGGTCCCAATCTCCTAAAAGCATATCGAATATTCTTGCACGGATATAAGAAGGCTCATCTACTACAGATTTACCCGATCTGTTTATTTCTTGTAAAACATCAGCAGTACTTAATATTTTTAACGGTTTACCAAAACTCTCTGCTTCTATTTGTGTATCGCCCACGTGCTCTTCAATCATGTATAACTCATCACCAAACTCGTCATTATAAACACCTAAAGTTTCTTGTTTAGGAATGTAATATAAAATAGGATTAGTATGATTGACACCAACCGCATCAGACAAACCACCTATAACGAAAGGAGTATATGGGTTTGAAGTTGTATAAAAATCGGCTAAAAATTTATCTACGGTTGTACCGTCTAAAACATCGCCAATAAAAGTTTCTTGAAAAGCATTGGCTTGCAAGAACTTTATGGTACTCTTTTTTAAGGCGCGCATAACATACTGTTTACCTTCTTTATCTTCTAATCTAAGTGATTTTGATTGTTGCCCTCCTCCTCGTTTCAAAGGAGTTAAACCTCCCATTAATGTATCTAAGAAAACAACTGGCGCATCAACTTCTTCACCATAGAATTTGCGGTAATGCTCACCCCAAAGCGCTTTATAGAATCCACTTTTAGTAGCAGCTTCTTTAGTATAAATAGCCGCTGATTTAGTTATTCCTATATTTTTTTCGAAGTTGTACACTTCTAAATCTTCAGTTTCGCTTTTAAGAACCGTTGTCTTAAAAACTTCATTAAAAGTGCCGTTTTCTAAAGCATAGTATTTTGCCAATACACTACCGTTAGTAGTAATATCTAGACGTACATAACCCTTTTTAGCAATAGAAAAATCATCTTGTTCGCCATTTTTTACAGCTTCAAGTTTACCAGCTGCTCCACTTATAATTTGAGGTACATTACCTTTTATATACTGTAAATTTTCACTTTGACCTGATAAAAAGATAACGTTATCCGCCCCTATGGCAATTGTCTTTAATCTGTTTCTAAGTGATCGGTATTGCTTATTTTGAAATTCTTGTGTAGAGAATCCGCTGATATTACTAAGAAAACCTTGTTTACTATTTGTTTTTGTTGGGTGATGTAGCGCAACAAAAACGATTTTACCTTGTGCTTTTTTTATGCGATTTTCAAATTCTAAAAAGAATAAAGTTCTATTCTGAATTTCAGATTCTTCATTAATATAAATGTGATCGTCCCAGTTTTCTAAAAACCATTGAGAATCTACAGTTATCAATACTGCGTTTTCCCCCAAATCTTGATGTTTAATAGGTTCTGCATCATCAGGAGAAAATTTGGCTTTGCTATTTTTCTGAATATACTTTTCAATATCAGAAACACTTTTATACCCATTTATCCATTCCTTATTGCCAGGTATAAAAATGACATCACTTCCTAAATTTGATAATATAGACAACTGCTTATCCAATGATTTTTCTATTTCAGTTTTAGGTGCAGCGTTTCCTAATATTAATACGGTAGGCTTATTTACTAATTGCGATTTTTTTGAAATCTCAGAGAGCACTTCAGTATCAGAAACATCCCATGTGTTGGCTGTAACATAAATGGACTGCTCTATTTCTTGAGAAGAAACAGTACTCGTAACTAATGCCAAAAGGAAGATTAGGAGAAAATGGGAGAACTTTTTCATTATAGTTGGTTTACTTAGTGTTTGTACTTAAAGTGGTTTGTGAATATGATATAAATTTTGAATTATAATCAATGACGTTATCTTTTCGCATTGTACTTAATACGTTATTGACCGTCTGTCTAGAAGAGTTGGTTAAGTTGGCAATGTCTTTGTGAGAAAGAAGATTCTTTGCCACTACCCTTTCCTTATCACTTTCACCGAACTCTTCTATATAAGCTTTAATAAATTCAGAGATTCTAGTTTTACTGTCTTTATACAATAAATCCTGAAGTCTAGTTTCTAATTTTCTAATGCGTAGGCCATATAATTTAAGCAAGCCATTTTTTAAAGACTTATGCTCTTCCATCAAATCCTCCATCATATCAGATTCGATATAACAAATAACAACGTCTTCTAAAGCTAATGCCACTTCTTTAGAGGAGCTATCTTTATCATAAATGGATAGTTCTCCAAAAATATTTCCCTTCTTCACGACATACTTTACAATGTCACTATCAGAGTCCATAATTTTGACAGATCCGTTTTTCAAAAAGAAAATACATTTTCTATCCCTTGCTCCTATTTCAATGACACTGCCTTTATCTACATGATCCATTTCTAAGTGATCACAGAGTTTCATCATAGAAGGCATACCTAACTTTTTAAAAAGGCTAAATCCTTCTAGGAACCAATATTTCGTAATTGCTTTCAATATATAATTTTAACAAAAACCAATATTACTGATTATCAACAGTATGCAGAAACTTTAAATTTAACAGAGTTACTTCATACGACAGTTGAGTAGATTTTATGGAGCTGCAAATGCAATAAATATTACCTAATAAATAATACTCCTAAATCTTTTTAAAACTGGTCGGTTTTAACATTCAGTCGTATTATTACCCTAATCTTTCATAATTTTTTTAACAATTACCCTAAAAGACCTTTCATGTTCAAAAAAAACTCTCCCTAGAATTGTATATAAAAGACGTAATTTGCACCCCCGTTTACTCAATATATATTATTAGAATTATATGAATATGATGAAAGATCACGAGTTTTTTATGAGAAGAGCCATTGAAATGGCAGCTAAAGGAATGAACTCTAATGCAGGCGGACCATTTGGCGCTGTAGTTGTAAAAGACGGGGAAATTATTGCTGAAGGTCATAATAAAGTAACCTCTACAAACGACCCTACTGCACACGCAGAAATGGTAGTAATACGAGATGCCTGTAAAAAATTAAGTACTTTTCAACTTACAAATTGCATTATTTACACCTCTTGCGAGCCTTGCCCTATGTGTTTTGGTGCAATTTATTGGGCAAGACCAAAAGCTGTATATTATGGTTGCGACAAGGCAGATGCAAAAGCGATTAATTTTGACGACCAATTTATTTACGATGAATTGGAAGTCGATATGAAAGACAGACAGATTCATTTTAAGCAAATGTTACAGGAAGAAGCTGTTGAAGTTTTTAATAACTGGGCTTCTAAAAACGACAAAACAAAATATTAAGATGTAAATACATTTAGTTTTAGACTTTGTGTGGTGTTTATTTTTTAAAGATTAGGGCGAAAATACATAGTTGTTTTCGCCCTAATCTTTTTTACAGTAGCTCATTGCTTTATAACTAAGAAATAGCTTTAATCCTTCTCCTTTTATTAGATATTTTTTATACATTGAAAATAGTTTGTATTTTGAACTAAATTCATGAAATGAAACTTCATTTACTAGATAGATCCAGTATAGGAAATACATCCATTACTGTATCTCAAAATAATTATAAGAACTTTTTAAAGGTTTGGCATTTTCATGAAGAACTAGAATTGGTATACATTGTTAAGAGCACTGGAACCAGGTTTGTTGGCGATAGTATTGAAAAATTTCAGTCAGGTGAAGTAATTTTAATTGGTAAAAACGTACCACACATGTGGTTAAATGACGAGGCTTATTTTGAAGAAAATTCCAATCTTAACGCTCAAGCAGTATCAGTTCATTTTAAAGATAATTTTGTAGGCAAAGAGTTTTTGTCATTGCCAGAAATGCAACCGATAGCCCATTTTTTAAAAAAAGCATCCCAAGGAATTAAATTCCACAATGTTACCGATAACATAAAAAATGAACTAATAAACTTAAGGAGTCTTAATCCTGCTATTAAAATAACAAGAATAATTGAAATTTTAAGTACACTTGAACAAGCGAAAAAGTACTCCTTATTATCTAGTAACGGTTTTATCAATACTTTTCATCAAACGGAAAACAAAAGATTAAATATCATTTATGAATACGTTTATCAAAACTTTCATACACCTATAAGTTCTAAAGACGTTGCTGAATTAGCCAATATGAATGCTTCTGCATTCAGTAGGTTTTTCAAGTCCATACATCGCAAACCATTTACTAGATTTTTAAATGAAATTCGAATTGGCTTTGCTTGTAAAATGTTATTGGAAAACAAAGAGAGCATTACATCAATTGCCTATGCATGTGGTTTCGGAAATATTTCCAATTTCAATAGACAGTTTAGAATTATAAAAAATGAATCTCCTTCCTCCTTTTTAAGCCAACATAAAAAGCATTTATAATTATAGTGCAAAAAAAGTATCAGATTTGGTATTTTATTAGGTGGTTTTAAAGTATTAATTGAGATATTTTTGATTAAAACTTAATCAATGTCAAATTCTATCATAATTACTGATGTAATAGCGAGGGACATACGTTTTCCTACTAGCAAATCTTTGGATGGTTCTGATGCTATGAACCCTGATCCAGATTATAGTGCTGCATACGTTATTTTAAAAACAAATGCCCCAGATGGTTATGAAGGCCACGGACTTACTTTTACTATAGGTAGAGGTAATGAACTTTGCACCCAAGCCATAAAATCACTTTCTCATTTGGTTATTGGTAAATCGCTCGAAAGTTTTACTGCAAACATGGGAGCGTTTTGGAAAATGATTACTGGCGATAGCCAACTTAGATGGTTAGGTCCAGAAAAAGGGGTAATTCATTTAGCTACTGGCGCCATTGTTAATGCAGTTTGGGACTTATACGCAAAAGTAGAAAAGAAGCCGCTTTGGAAACTTTTAGCAGACATGACCCCTGCGGAACTGGTTTCATGTATTGACTTCACATACATTACCGATGCCATTACACCACAAGAAGCCCTAGAAATGTTATCTAAAAAAGAGGCTACCAAACAAGAACGCATTGCTCATTTGGAAGACAAAGGATATCCTGCATACACCACATCTGCCGGGTGGTTAGGTTATTCTGACGATAAAATGAGACGTCTTTGTAAAGAGGCAAAAGAAAGTGGTTTTAAACATATGAAAATTAAGGTTGGTTCAGACCTAAAAGATGATATGAGACGCGCCGCAATTATTCGCGAAGAAATTGGCGATGATTTAAAGCTTATGATGGATGCCAATCAAAAATGGGATGTTGATGAAGCTATTACCAATATGGAATCGCTTAAAAAATTTAACCCTTGGTGGATCGAAGAGCCGACAAGTCCAGATGATATCTTAGGACATGCTAAAATTGCAAAGGCAGTAAAACCAATTGAAGTAGCCACTGGCGAACATTGTCAAAACAGAGTTATCTTTAAGCAACTTATGCAAGCAGGTGCCATTGGTATTTGTCAAATAGATAGTTGTAGAGTTGGTGGGGTAAATGAAATTTTAGCTATTTTATTAATGGCCGCTAAATTCAATATTCCTGTTTGCCCACATGCGGGCGGTGTTGGTCTATGCGAATATGTACAACACTTGTCCATGATAGACTATATAGCTATCAGTGGAACCATGGAAAATAGAATAATTGAATATGTAGATCACTTGCATGAGCATTTTTACGAGCCAGTGGTCATAAAAAACGGGGCTTATATGCCCCCTAAATTACCTGGTTATAGTATTACAATGAAAGAAGATTCTTTAGACACCTATACTTTTCCTGATGGTGAATTTTGGAAAAAAGAATTACAGAATATTTAAATATAACATACATGAAGTTCAACCTAAAAGGTAAAAATGTAATTATTACTGGCGGCGGTAGCGGCATAGGAAAGGCTATTTCTACCACTTTTGCTGCACAGGGAGCTACAGTTCATATTTTAGAACTAAATGCCGATAATGCGGAAAGTACCGTTAAAGTAATTAAGGAACAAGGTGGGAATGCTTTTGCTTACAATTGTAACGTAGTCGCGCAAAAACAAGTTATTAATATCATAGATAAAATTACAGCTAAGCATAACGTTTCTATTCTTGTAAACAACGCGGGTATTGCCCATGTTGGAAACATTGAAAAAACGACAGAAGCAGATTTAGACCGTATATATGATGTAAATGTAAAAGGTCCTTATAATTGTATGTATGCCTTAATACCCAAGATGAAAGAAAATGGTGGTGTTATCATCAATATGGCATCAATTGCATCAAGCGTAGGTATAGATGATCGTTTTGCATACTCTATGAGTAAAGGAGCTATGCTTACCATGACTTATTCTGTTGCTAAGGATTATGTTAAAGATGGGATTCGTTGCAACAGTATTTCCCCTGCAAGAATACACACCCCTTTTGTTGACGGATTTATAAAAAATAACTACCCTGGTCAAGAAGAAGAAATGTTCGATAAATTATCGGCAACGCAACCAATTGGCAGAATGGGCAAACCACAAGAAGTAGCTGATCTAGCTCTTTATCTTTGCTCTGACGAAGCTTCATTTATTACAGGAACAGATTTCCCTATAGACGGGGGATTCATTAAACTAAACGGATAAAATTTACAGCATGAAATTAATACGATTTGGAACAATAGAAAATGAAAAACCAGGTGTAATCCTTAAAAATGGAGAGTGGGCAGATACTTCCAGTTTTGGAGAAGATTATGATGAGCATTTTTTTCAAAACGATGGCTTAAGTCGACTTAAATCTTGGCTTGATGAAAAAGCAGAAAATCTACCAAAAATAGACAAGAGCACTCGCTTGGCTCCTCCCCTTAAAAAACCTTCTAAAATAGTTTGCGTTGGTTTAAATTACGCAAAACATGCTGCAGAAAGTGGTATGACCGTGCCAAAAGAGCCTGTTTTATTTTTTAAGGCTACATCTGCGATAGTAGGTCCTAATGACGATGTTATTATTCCTAAAAACAGTAAAAAAACAGATTGGGAAGTTGAATTGGCAGTCGTAATTGGCAAAAAAGCCAGTTATGTAGAAGAAGCTGATGCTATGGATTATGTTGCGGGATACATGTTACATAACGATTATAGCGAAAGAGAATTTCAATTAGAAAAAGAAGGGCAATGGGTTAAAGGAAAAAGTTGTGACACCTTTGCTCCTATTGGTCCATTTTTAGCTACTAAAGATGAAGTTGCTAATCCACATAACTTAGATCTTTGGCTTAAGGTAAATGGTGAATTATTACAGAATAGCAACACCGAAGATTTGGTATTTAATGTACCTGAGTTAGTTAGTTATATTAGTCAATACATGACACTTTTACCAGGTGACATCATTTCAACTGGAACACCTTTTGGTGTTGGCTTAGGATTCAACCCTCCAAGATATTTAAATCCTGGTGATGTGGTTGAATTAGGTATAGAAAAACTAGGTAGTTCTAAACAAGTAGCCAAGGCATATACAAAATGATAATTGACAGCCATCAACATTTTTGGAAGTATGATTCCGTTAGAGATAGTTGGATCGATGATACTATGAAAATAATTCAGCGAGATTTTCTGCCTTCTGATCTTGACCCCATACTTAAAACGAATAATATTGATGGTTGCATTGCAATACAGGCAGACCAGTCTGAAAAGGAAACTGAATTTTTATTGGATTTAGCTAAAAATAACAAGTTCATCAAAGGTATTGTTGGTTGGGTAAACCTTCGTGACAATGAGGTTGAAAATCGCTTAGAATATTTTAGCCAAAATACACTCTTCAAAGGGGTACGTCATATTTTACAGGCAGAAAAGGATGACTTTATGCTTGACCAAGCGTTCCATAATGGAATTAAAAAACTAGAACCATTAAATTTAGCGTACGATATTCTTATATATCCGCACCAATTAAAAAATAGTAAAACACTGGTTTCAAAATTTCCAAATCAAAAATTTATACTTAATCATTTAGCAAAACCCTCCATAAAATCTGGGGAAATAGAATCTTGGAAAGCAGAGATTAAAACACTTGCAACATTCCCCAATGTGTATTGCAAGCTTTCAGGTTTAACCACAGAAGCAAATTGGCATAACTGGAAAACTGAAGATTTCACCCCATATATCGATCTAGTTTTCGAAGAATTCGGCGCACATCGTATCATGTATGGATCAGATTGGCCCGTATGCCTATTGTCTGGAAATTACTCAAAAACCAAAGAGATAGTTACTACTTACATTAAGAAATTATCCAGTCTAGAACAACAACAAGTAATGGGGTTAAATGCTTTACATTTTTACGGAATAGCTATTTAAATAGAAATCAAACATACCATCCTATGGATTTAAAATTGAAAAATAAAATTATAATTGTTTCTGGAGGTTCATCTGGTATTGGTAGAGGAATAAGTATTAGCCTTGCCAAAGAGGGTGCAATTCCCTACATCTTAGGAAGAAATAAAGCTAATATCGCTTCTGTTATTTCAGAGATTGAAAAAAGCGGTGGGCAGGCAGGTTATGCTTTTGCCGAGCTTACAAACCCAGAACAATGCAAGGAAGCTGTTGATAGTTGTATTTCAAGGTTTGGAAGGATTGATGGATTGGTCAACAATGCAGGTGTCAATGATTCTGTAGGGTTAGAGGAAGGTAACCATGATGATTTCATGAGATCTATTTCAAGAAATCTTACACATTATTATATGATGGCACATTATGCATTACCTCAACTCAAAAAAAATAAAGGTGCAATTGTAAATATTGGATCTAAAACTTCTGTAACCGGACAAGGAGGAACTTCTGGATATGCTGCGGCTAATGGAGGCAGAAATGCACTTACGAGAGAATGGGCGGTAGAGCTTTTACCATACTCCATTAGAGTTAATGCTGTAATTGTTGCCGAATGTTATACCCCATTGTATGATAGATGGATAAATTCTCTACCTAACCCTGAAGAAAAATTAAAAGGTATTACAGAAAATATTCCTTTAGAAAATAGAATGACTACAGATGAGGAAATTGCAGATATGGTCGCATTTTTATTATCTAAAAAATCCAGTCATACCACTGGTCAACTAATATTTGTAGATGGTGGTTACAGTCATTTAGATCGTGCATTATAACATTACCCTAGATTGTAAATAAATTACCTAACTCTAAACCAACCAGCAATGTCGAAAACGGATAAAAAACCAATAGTTTCCAAAAAAGCGCTTTTACCTTTTATTTTAATTACATCGTTATTTGCGCTATGGGGATTTGCAAATGCCGTTACCGACCCAATGGTACAGGCATTTAAAAAAGTTTTAGAACTATCTAACTCACAAGCGGCTTGGGTACAAATGGCTTTTTACGGAGGGTATTTCTGTATGGCGCTACCCGCAGCATTGTTTGTTAGAAAATATTCTTACAAAGTGGGTGTACTTATTGGTCTGGCTTTATATGCCACAGGAGCTTTACTTTTTTATCCCGCTGCCATTACAGAACAATTTTGGTTCTTTTGTTTGGGACTATATATTTTAACTTTTGGGCTAGCATTTTTAGAAACCACTGCTAATCCGTATATATTAGCTATGGGAGACCCTAAAACAGCTACACAGCGGTTAAATCTGGCTCAAGCTTTTAATCCTATAGGACTTTTATTGGGGCTTTTGGTGGCGCAACAATTTGTACTTAAAAATTTACAATCAGACGATATAGAGAATTACAGTGCGTTATCGGAAACAAAAAAGGCGCTCATAAGAACTTCTGATTTAATGGTTATTAGAGACCCGTATGTTATTTTAGGGCTGGTAATACTGGCTATATTAGTACTAATTACAGTAAGTAAAATGCCACAATCTAAAGGTGATGGCTCCATACCCAGTTTAAGTCACACTTTTAACTCTTTGAAGAAGAACAAAAAGTACGTTTTTGGTGTGGTTGCACAAATTTTTTACGTTGGAGCACAAATTATGTGTTGGACCTATATTTACCAATATGCAGAAGCTATTGGTATGGATAGCGAAACTGCTGCCAATTATCAAATTGTAGCTTTTATTTTATTTTTAGTAGGTAGGGTTATTGGCACCTATCTTTTAAGATTCATATCATCTGGAAAATTACTTTTAATTTATGCTTTTGCTGCTATTTCAGCATCTCTTGGAACCATGTTTTTAGTGGGTGAAATAGGACTTTACTGCTTGGTAGCCTTGTCGCTATGCATGTCGGTTATGTTTCCTACCATTTACGGTATTGCTTTAGAGAATTTAGAAGAAGAAGAATCAAAAATTGGCGCAGCCGGATTAGTAATGGCTATTGTAGGCGGAGCCTTAATGCCAGGGCTACAAGGGAAAATTATTGATATTGGCGGATTTGGTGTGAATGACACTCAAATTTTAGGGTTATCCGAAGTAAATTTCTCCTTCATTTTACCTTTGATCTGTTTTGTAATCATCGCTTTTTATGGGCATATGACCAATAAATACTACCAAAACTAAATGGAAAATCAAAAATATTGTTTTGCTCTAGACCTGAAGAATGATACTGTTCTTATAAATGAATATATTACGCATCATAAAAAAGTATGGCCAGAAATTATTGAAAGCATTAAAGACTCTCACATAGAAAAACTGGAAATTTATCTGGTTGAAAATCGGCTATTCATGCTTATGGAGACCAATGCCTTATTCTCTTTTGAGAAGAAACAAGAAGCAGATAAAAACAACGTTAAAGTCCAAGAATGGGAGAATTTGATGTGGAAATACCAACAATCTATACCAAACTCTAAACCTGGAGAAAAATGGCGATTAACGAACAAAATATTTGAATTATGAGTAAAGCCAAACTTGCCATAAACAACAACTACCCCTCTGTTACCGACTTACGAAATAAAGCAAAGAAGAAAATTCCAAAGTTTGCTTTTGAATACTTGGACGGTGGGTGTAATGAAGATGTGAATCTTATAAAAAATACTGCAGAAATAAGAGAGGTGGAATTATCACCTAGTTATTTAAGTAAGCATACGGGTTCTGATATGAAAACCGAATTATTCGGTCATACATACGATGCTCCTTTTGGTATTGCACCAGTAGGTCTACAAGGTTTAATGTGGCCAAACGCTCCAGAAATTTTAGCTAAAGCTGCATTTGAACATAATGTGCCATTTGTTTTAAGCACGGTATCAACAAGTAGTATTGAAAGAATTTCTGAGATTACAGAGGGTAAAGCTTGGTTTCAATTATACCATCCAACAGAAAATAGATTACGAGATGACATGATTAATAGAGCTGCACAGGCGGAATGTCCCGTTCTCGTAATTTTATCAGATGTACCTACTTTTGGTTTTAGACCACGAGATATTAGAAATGGTTTGGCAATGCCTCCAAATATGAGTTTAAAAAATATACTCCAAATTCTAGGTAAACCAGAATGGGCTATGAAAACGCTTTTACATGGCCAACCTAATTTTGAAACTCTAAAACCCTATATGCCTAAAAATCTAGATTTAAAACAACTAGGCAAGTTTATGGACCAAACCTTTACAGGTAGATTGAACGAAGAAAAAATTAAACCCATACGCGATATGTGGAAAGGCAAATTGGTTCTAAAAGGTGTAGCGTCCGAAATGGATGCTGAAAAAGCTATACGCTTAGGAATAGATGGTATCATTGTTTCTAACCATGGCGGTAGACAATTAGATGCCGGTGAATCTACAATTAGACCATTGACCAGAATAGCAGAGAAGTATGGAGAACAAATTAAGGTAATGATGGATAGTGGTTTGCGCTCTGGTCCAGATATTGCCAGAACTATGGCCTCTGGTGCAGAGTTTACTTTCTTAGGGCGATCATTTATGTACGGAGTAGCCGCGTTAGGAAATGAAGGTGGTAACCATACAATCTCATTATTAAAAACTGAATTACAACAGATAATGGAACAGGTTTGTTGTGAAAGAACATTAGACTTTCCTAATCATTTAATCAAGAAAATAAACTAAGAATAACAGACGATTAGTATCCTAGTTATGAGCATATAAAACTCATATTGCATACTAATCATCTGTATATTTTATTGTACTAATTTAACCTGTAATGGACTATTTACTTTTTTAGCAAATTGCTTTAAATAGGTATTCCATTCTTCTTTTGAACTAAACTGTTTGCTTTTTTTCCAGCCAAATCCGGTGTAATAAACTGCTTCACCGTCAACTACTTTCAGTTGTGCGTATAAATTGCTTAAATCCTTTGCATCGGTTACATATTTATCATAATCCAATAAGTTTTTGGACGGTACCACAATACCGGTTCCTAATTCAGAACCAAAATATGGTTCCCAATAACTTACCCAGCCTTCTTCGACATCTGTAGTTGTTTCCCCATCTTTCTCATGAAGTGTAAGACCAACAGATATCTTATCTGAACCTTCGATTTCTAATCTGAATTTAGTAAGGTTGCTGCCATGATCCAGAGAAATAAATTTCTTTTCAATAATTGTTTTATCTCCTGCTTTCCATGGCGCATAACTGATCCAAAAACTAGTTCTTAATGGTCCGGTCTCAATTGTTTCGTATGCTGTAAAATTTCTAGAAAATTGATATGTGGTATCTATCTTAATTGCAATACCACCTACTCCTCTACTAGTACCAACATGAAAATTATCTAAACCTTCACCATCATCTTCATGATAAGACCCATCTGTCTCTAACTCTTTTTTGTACCATTTATTAATGATAGGATAATCTACTCTTTTCAACCATGCATCCATTCCGCTTGACAGTGTTCCGCCAGGCACACTGTCCTCTATCATTTTCTGAGCAACAGGACCATAGGTTCTAAAAGCGACCCTATCATTTTCCCAAGCATAATCATCTGTACGTTCAGGAACGAATCGTGAATAACAGGTAGGAATCTCATCTGTTTGATCTTCGATAACTTTAAGACCAACAGTGAAAGATTTACTTGAATTGGCATCTATTGTTGGTTGAAACAATAGTACATCTGCAATACCATCCCCATCAGTATCACTTAATTGTGAAACCAATTCTGAAGTAGTACCTACTTCACTGATTTTATACGTTTTTCCTGCTGTAAGCTTAAGCGCTTCATTTGATTCCAATAGATTCAAATCAATTTCAACGGTTTCGAAAGAACGGTCAATATCTAAGTTGTTACTTACCTGAATTTGTAATGGTGTTTCGCTTGCGCAACCCACCAAAAAAAAGGTTACGACAGCTGTACAATACTTAAGAGAGTTTAGATTGATCATAATTCTAGCTTTCATTACTTGGTTTACCTATGGTAGCCAAAATACCACCGTCAACATACAGTATATGTCCATTTACAAAATCGCTAGCTCTTGAGGACAAAAATATTGCCGCACCCGCCAAGTCATCTGGATCTCCCCATTTTGCAGCAGGTGTTCTATTTAAAATAAACTCATTAAACGGGTGACCATCTACACGTATTGGAGCCGTTTGACTAGTTGCAAAATAACCAGGCCCAATACCATTTACCTGTATGTTATGTTTTGCCCATTCCGTAGCCATATTCTGAGTCAACATTTTTAAACCACCTTTTGCAGCGGCGTATGCACCAACGGTATTTCTACCCAACTCACTCATCATAGAGCAAATGTTGATAATTTTACCTTGTTTCTTTGCTATCATGGTTTTTACCACATGTTTTGAAACAATAAACGGACTCACCAAATCAACATTGACAACCTCTTTAAAATCTTCAACTTCCATATCTTCTAAAGGGGTTCGTTTAATAATCCCTGCATTGTTTACAAGTATATCTATTGAACCAACCGAGATCTGAATGTCATTTACAGCTTTAATAACTTCCTCTTCATTAGTGACATTAAATTTAAAACCATAAGCATCAATGCCCAATGACTTATAAAATTCTACAGCATCATCTATTTTAGATTGTGATGAATTACCATTTACTACCAATTTAGCACCTGCCAAACCTAGGCCCTTGGCCATAGCCATACCCAAACCATGCGTACTACCGGTTACTAGAGCGACTTTACCTTTTAAATTAAATAATTCAGTAGACATATTTTTACTTTAAATCTGTTATTGCTGCTACATCCATATCGCTGTAGTCTAAATTTTCACCTGCCATACCCCATATAAAAGTATAGCTAGACGTTCCTGAACCACAATGAATAGACCATGGCGGAGAAATTACGGCTTGATGATTATGCATCCATATATGACGTGTTTCTTGCGGTTGCCCCATAAAGTGACATACTGCCTGACCTTCTGGTACATCTAAGTAAAAGTAGACCTCCATTCTACGGTCGTGAACATGAGCCGGCATTGTGTTCCAAACACTACCTGTTTTCAATTTTGTCATTCCCATTTGCAATTGGCAAGTGGTAACTACCCCACCAATAATCATTTGACTTACCGTTCTATGGTTTGCCGTTTCTAAAGAACCTAATTCTAATTTATTAGCCTCTTCTAAACTTACCTTTTTGGTTGGATACGTTGTATGTGCTGGGGCCGAATTGATGTAGAATTTAGCAGGGTTATTAGCGTCATCGCTCTTAAAAACGACATCTTTAGCTCCCATGCCAATATATAAAGCATCTTTATGCCCTAGACTATAAGTTTTACCATCTACCTCAACAGAACCGCTTTCACCAACGTTGATTATCCCCATTTCTCTTCTTTCCAAGAAAAATTCCGCTTTTAGAGGATCAATACTTTCTAGTTTCAAAGCGGTTTCAGGAACTGCTGAACCAGCAATATATCGATCGTAATGCGTATAAGTAAGATTGATTTCTCCTTTTTTCATCAGGTTGTCAATCAAAAATTCATCCCTTAGGGCTGTAGTATCATATTGTTTAACTGCCTCTGGACTAGAAGCATATCTTGTTTGATAGGTTGTAGACATTTAATTATATTTTTTATTATTGTTTTAATCTATACACTTTAAAATTATCAATGGTCATATGGTTATTGACCGTTCTAAATCCAAAATGACCACTAGTATACGGATTGTCGTCATAAAGGTTAATCATTTTAACTCCGTTTCTATAATATTGAATTACGTTGTTGTAGGCAATAATTCTAATATGATAATTTTTATTCGCCTCTAAAAGATACTTGTTTTTAGTAAAATCATGCTCTTCTAGTAATGGTCTTTCTCCATTGCCTACATACCGTCTAAATCTAGTTTTTGAATTATCATGACCACCTACCCCCATGTAATACAGGCGTAAACTATCATAATTCGAAAACTTACCCTGTCTTGATGCTGAATTTTCGAACAAATTTTCTGGGCTCTCAACATCTATTGCCATCCAAAAACAATTCATATCAGAAACTCGGTCATTAGCACCTCCTTCATCTATGATATACGTATCATACTCAATCATAATAGGTCCAGACAGCTCTTTTTTATACCAAATTGTACAACCAGCAACATCATCTATTTCTAGCTTACTATCTTTTAAAATAGTACTGCCTCCGTCCATTTGTTCAACTTGCCAGTCATCTAAGGCAACATCAAAATTTTCTTCGTAAAGTAACTTCGACTTGACCTCTAAAGAATCATTTAACGCAAATACTTTGGAAGATGGAGCACAACTATAATTAAAAAGTACAGTGAGCAACAGAAATATTGATAATTTAAAATAGTGACTGTTCTTTAGACTCATGACCCTTTTTAATGATTAACTCCGATACTATGCAATATGGGATTTTAGCTTTCATTTATTTATAACTCATAGTTCATTATTGATAAATTATGAATCAAGAAGAAATTAACCACTCAAAATCAAGCTTTTATATCATTCTAATTTTTCTACACTAACAAAATACGCTCCCAAGGTTTCTTGATCATCTAATGTAAACCAAGTTTGAAGATCTGTTTCTCCTTTGGTCAAATCAATAGTAAATTCAGCATATTCTTGCGTGGGATCTACCTCTATTTCTTTATCTACATTTTGCACTTTTAATCTTGCCTTTGTAATAGGTAAAGATTTTCCAGGTTTACTTGCAGACACACTTGTACCTTCTTTTGCTGGTCTTATTGCTGCTTCGGCATTTAATGCCAAATGTGTTTCTTCTGGCCATCTTCTAAGTTTAACCGAATATGTACCTGCTTCCACCACTTTCAAAGCCCAATACCCATTGTCCATATATCCCGTACGAATATGTCTTTGGTGCCACGGACTATCACCATCTGTATGCCAATCATGGCAATATAACTTCGCAGGATTTTCTTTTTCATGACCAACATAAATTCTAGGTAAGTCATCATAACCTGGAAGCAAATCTTTCCACCAATCATTATAAGCTTCTTTGAACTCCGCAATTTTTTCTGGATGATCTTGGGCAATATTTTTCCGCTGCTCTGGATCAGTTGCTAAATTATATAACTCGGTACTATCTACCAATCGCCATTTTCCTTGCATTAAAGAAGTTCTGCGCCATGGTTCTGGAACCTCGGTACGTTGAGAATTGGTGATGACAATTCTATCATCAAAGTCGTTGATCTCTTCATTAATGAGCGGAAGTAAACTTTTACCATCGAAGTTAATATCTAAATCTACTTTAAGATTACACATTTCTACCAAGGTAGGTAATACATCAAAATGGGCAGTTAGTTCATCAATATCTTTCCCAACTGTTATACCACCATTTTTCCAATGAATAAATAATGGTACTCGGTGCCCACCTTCATACTTACTTGCCTTAACCCCACGCATACCAGCATTGTAGCCCTTCTTGATAAAACCGTCTAATCTATGACCATCGGTTTTAGCACCTTGAGCCGTACCGTTATCCGTTGTAAAAATCAATATGGTATTATCCATGATTTTAGACTTTTCTAGATAAGTAACAAGCTTGCCTACATTCTCATCGATATTCGCAATCATACCATAAAAGGCAGGCAGAGGAATACTATCATTATTCTTGTAAGGCTCAATATATTTATCCGCTACAAAATAAGGTGAGTGAGCTGTATTTGTTGGCAGATAGCAAAAAAATGGTTGGTCCTTATTTTTTTCAATATGTTTAATAGCTTCATTAAACCAAATATCTGTGCTATAACCTTCAAATCTTTTAAGCTCACCATTATGAACATACATATCGTCAAAATAATCGTTATCCCAATAGTCCATTGTTTGCTCCATACCGCCACCACCGTGAGATAAAACTTCGTCAAAACCTTTGTCTTGTGGTCTAAAAGGATAATTATCCCCTAAATGCCATTTCCCGAACATGGAGGTTGAATATCCGTTGTCCTTGAAAATTTGAGCCATAGTCGTTTCTGTTTCCAATAACATGGACCTACCGTTTATGGTATGCCAAACACCTGCCCTATTTGCATTATGACCTGTTAATAGTGCAGCCCTTGTTGGTGCGCAAGTAGGATTTACGTGATAATCTGTAAATCTTGCACTTTGGGAATGAAGCTTGTCTAAATTAGGTGTTTTAATATATGGATTACCCAATGCGGCAATATCACCGTAGCCTTGATCATCTACCAATATTAATATAACATTGGGTTTACTCTTTTTATCTATAGTGATTTGCTTTTTCTCCTGACATGAGAACAACAAAGATGATATTAAAATAAGTAGTGATACAGAAAAATAATTATGGTTTCTGAAGGTTGATTTTGTTGCTGTTAAAAACATAGGTTTATAATTGTTTTTATTCTTTAATTAGTTTCATACGAGGGATAAATTATCCGCTTAATCTTTTAAAATTTCTTTGAAGAACAGATGATTATTCTGTCCCTCATCTAATACCTTACCTGCCGTTATACCTTTACAGTTACTACTATTATCATCTAGCACTACAGGGTACTTTGTTAAGTTGTGCAGTAAAATATTCGAAGCAGAATAATTTTCATCTTTTGCAAGCAAACCAATGGTTCGGTTATCGCCACCAATATTAATCTTAAGGTTTTGATCTGGATTAGGATTCGCACTTTTAAGCGTAATTTTGTGGTTACTTCCAATTATTATAGCCGCATGACCACTACCATTATAAGATTTCCCCTCATAAGGCAATAGGGTAATTTCCGCACTCATACCACTATCGGTAATATAATCTACACCCAATGCTGGTCCATACTGTGTATCGGCATAGCTGTCTACAATATCACCAGAGCCAATGCAAAACCCTCTTTCGCAACCTATAACTGTTGTTCCACTTACATATTTAGTTCCTGTGGCATGTGTCAACGTTACCCCAGCCCTCATATTTTTTACCGTACAATTTAGTATAGTGGGGTTAGACGTTCCTCTAATATATTCTACCCCATCTATGACCGTTTCACCACCATTGTATGCCCTAATGCCACCTTCTCCAAGACTCATCATGTACCCCTTAGGAAGTTTATAATCGAAATAGGTCATAAAATTAACCTTGTCCGCATCTGACCCTGTTCCTGCTTCAGCTAACATATCATCAGATGAACGCATTGTGCCTTCAATGTAGCAACCCTCTATCAATGGTTTATCTGCAGCTTGCATAAAAAGTGCATGCCCGTAAGAACGATGGATTATTGTACAATTCTTAACATGATTTTTATACCCGCGAACCAAAAATGCAGAATGTTTATAGTGTGGTATAACATTTTTGCCACCTTTCCCAAAAGCTTCTCCATATCCATACGGATATGATCCTTTAGTACTAATATGAAAACCTTCAATTCTATTATTTGCACCATCCATAACAATATTGCAAGCTCTTCTTTTAGGATAGTCATTTACCGAACCCACGTCTGCCATGGTAAGGTTCTTAATCACATTGTTATTTCCCGTTACTTGAATTTCATAAAACTCATCATAATCGCCATACACCGTTAAAACTTTTGTTTCTACATGTAGGTTAACATCAGTAAAATCATAAGTGCTACTATTACCTGAAAACAGCAACAGCACCAAAGCTTTGTGCTTATCTATATCTGTCTCTGATTTGAATTTACCATTGCGTATATCTTCTGTGGTTATAGTATACGTTCCTGGCTTTAAAACTACCTCAACACCATCTTGCTGCAAATACGGAAATAATTCTTCTAAAGAATTTACCTTAGTTTGTGCAGATACCGTATAACTTGTAAAGAGCACACAAGCTATCAACATAACCTTTATATTCATTATTAAAATTTTACTATTCATTTCTTGATTTTTTAATATCATAATGATTACTATAGGTTTACCTACAACATAATTTCTATTACATTAAAATTGGTTTAATTCCATCATTTACTCGGATTTCACCCATATGTGGCTACCTTCTAAAAGTGAATTATATTCGGTTTTCAAAAGCGATTTCATTTCAATAAATAATTCAGGTTTCTCATCAATTAGATTAACAGATTCAGCTTGATCTTCCATTAAGTTATATAGTTCAAAGTCTGTTAATTGACTTGACTTTATCAATGTTTCATTGCCTTTGTAAACATTCATTATCTGAGGCAAATATTCGCCCTTGTTCTTGAGACGTGCCAATATCTTATAATCTCCATGACGCATTACAACCTTGTGCTCGTTAAGGGCATTATAGAAACCCCATAATAATGGTTTAGACCTTTTAAACTCTCCTGTTTGTAGTAATGGAAGAAAAGATTCACCATCTAATTCTCTATTAGGTAATTGTGCTCCTGTAATTTCTGCAAGTGTTGGTAAAAAGTCTAATGCTGAAACAACGGCATCCGTAGTTCCATTAAACGTTGGTTTTCCTATCCAATTAACTATTCCCGGTACACGAATACCAGCTTCTGTTGTCCAAAGTTTTCTCCCCTTTAATCCTCCTGTTTGACCAAAAGTTCGTTTAGCACCAGGGTAGCGTGTAAATGTTTCCGGACCATTGTCAGAAGTAAAAATTACAATTGTATTATCATCTCCATTTTCTTTTAAATAATCCAACATTCTACCAACTGCCTTATCTACATTGGCAACATTTGCAAAAAACTCTGCTTCTGCCAATCCGTTAGAATATGGTAAATACTCTTGAACCAAATCTTCAGGTGAAGCAACTGGCTCATGCGGTTCATGAAAAGTTACTTGAAGATAAAAAGGGTTATCCCCTTTTTTGTCTTTTAACCAATTAATAGCTTCATCTACAACAATCTGGCAACTAAATCCATCAATTTCCCCGACTTTTTCGCCATTTCTTACAAAATTAGCCGGATTTTCATGTGTTGGTCTTGCGTTGTTATGTGTTGCAAACCAGTGGTCAAATCCAAAATAATCTGGTTGTGGTTGTGCAGGATTATTAAACAAAGAGCTGCAATGCCATTTGCCTACCAATGCGGTTTCATAACCTACCGTTTTTAACATTGCAGGTAATGTTTCCTCCCCTTTTTGCAAATGCACCTGATTACGTAAATCCTCACTTTTTTTGGGACTCGGAATAAAGTCATATACTCCGGCTCTATTTGGACTACGCCCAGTAAGCAACCCTACACGGGAGGGGGAACAAACCGGTGCTGCAGAATAAAAATTCGTCATTTTTATTCCGGTTTCGGCAAGCTTATCTATGTTTGGTGTTTTTATAAATGGGTGTCCATAAGATGATAAATCTCCATACCCTAAGTCATCACATAAAAATATAATGATATTAGGCTGCTCGGTTATTTTCGCCTGTTGCGCAAAGCCATTTATTACGTTCAAAAAAAGAATCGTGAAAATGGTTACTCTAATTATAGTCCTTTCTTTCATAATGCATTCTTATTCTGTTTGTTGATTCCACAATCTAAAAGGATCCTCATAGGTTTCCATTTCTTCTAAAAGCAACTCCTCCATTTCTGCCAGCTTATCGGCATACATTGGGTTTTCAGCTAAATCATTGAGCATTTCTGAAGATTGACCATGTTGAAATATGTATTCATTTGGGTTTTCGGCTATATTGAACAATTGAGTTTCTTGTACCTTCCCGTCCAACACATCATACTTGATCAACTTCCAATCTCCTTTTTTAACTGTACGGATACCCGGAGTAGAGCCACCTGCATAAACACCATACATTACCTCCCTCAAACTTTCTTGTTCACCCATAAGTACAGGCTTAAAGCTTTTACCTTGTACAGTTTCAGGAATTTCTATACCAGCAAGATCACAAAGTGTAGGTAATACATCAGACAAGTAAATATTACCTTTTACACGCTGATTAGCTTTTATACCCGGACCTTTAACTATTAATGGTACTCTCCATGAGTGTTCGTACAAGTTCTGTTTGCCCATTAAGCCGTGGCGTCCTACAGCAATACCGTGATCAGATGTATAAATAACATAAGTATTATCTAACTCGCCCATAGCCTCTAGCTTACTCAAAACTTTATTTAGCTGAGCATCTATATTTTCCGTACAGGCATACTCTCTTCCAATCTCATTCCTTACCGTAATTTCATCTCTGTTTTTCCAGACTCCACTAACATTTTCTTCATCTCGTAGTTCTAAATGACCATGATGAAAAGGATGTTTATTTAAATAATTATCTGGTAGTGGCGGTTGCTTTTCATTAGCGGGCGGAAGACTATATTTATCGGTATGGTTTGTTGCTCCATATTTCTCCAATAATTCTGGAGTACCGTTTCTAATATCATGCGGATGAGAAAATCCGAAGTAAATAAAGAACGGATCTTCTTCTTTTACCGCACTTCTATCATCTAAATAAGAAAGCACCTGTTCTGCATGCCATGCGCTACCTGATTCTTCTGTCCCTCCTCTCTTAGTAGCATCTTTAACCACCGTAAACTGTTTATTTGCTGCAGGATACGAATTACCAACTTTACACGTACGCATGGTATTATACCCTGCCCTATTAAAGACAGCTCCTATAGTATTATCTTCTAAGTTTTCTGGTGCCGTAGGGTTCACATAACCTTGCATAGATGGTAAGCTCCAAACCGTTCTACCACTCATAATCATGTGTCTAGACGGTGTACAGACTGCACCCACCATAGCTCCCATATGCCTTGCGCTTTCTACTACCATACCATCATTAGCCAACTTGGTAATTGTTGGTGCATCTAAGGTTGAAGTGGAATCATAAAATTTGAAATCGAACGGCGATTGGTCATCAACCAGTACAAATAAAAAGTTAGGACGCTTTTGTTCTTTTGGTTCTTCTACTTTCTTATTCTCTTTACAGCCAAATAATGTTATCACTATTAAACTACCTAGAAATATGTATTTTTTTCTCATGATTTAGTTTATTGAAATTACCCTTAGATCACCTGCCTTAAATTCTTGTTCTTTATTATTGTGAGATATGGTCACCTCAACCTCGTTATGCAACCATAATTCACCATTTTTTTCTTTTAATACTACATTACCTAATTCATTCGCCGAAACACTAAATCCTTTAGCGGATACTTCTTTTCCATTTCCTATAAAAATCACCCAATCTCGATTCATTTCATTGGCTATTAGCGTATAAGTAGCATCGCTAGACATCTCTTTATAGTTTACTTTTTGATGATTAGCCGATGAAAAAACAAAATCTTCACGACCAGATTTATGAGTAATATTTAGCCCCACAAATTCAGTATTTCCGTTTTCGTCATCAAAGCTTGAAATAGCTGCTATACTTTTTCCTTCTGCCGAAGTGAATGGTTCGTAAACCGATACAAAAGGTTTTTCCCATGCAGCACCATGCTGTCTTGCCGCGAAGGTTAAATAAGGTTCTTTATCTACTTTGTATGGTATACCATGATTTCCTCTAAAGGCTTTGTTGGGAGGTGATTTTATAGAAAAAACCTCGCGTCCCTCTGTACCTTTCATCCATAGATTCATAAATACATCATCTTCCCCTTCGGGCATATCAATCTTCCATTCTGCTTGGTAGTCCTCTTCTAACTTAACCGATTTTTTATCCCACATATAATCCAACGCATATAGATGTCCGCCTGCAAATGCCATTTCTTCACTAGGCATTAATTTTAACGGGTTACCATCGGTATCCATTACACTCATAGTTTGACCTAGATTATGATAGTAATAATCATGGAATTTATCTCCTGCTCGTTGTTTTTTTGAACGGAAAACATCAATGTAATACCCTGTTGTTTCTCCTGTTTTTACAATACTGACTAAACGAGATTGATCACTACGGGTTTCCGGTTCTAAGAAGAAAACATCCGAATAGGTGATATCTGAATAAAACCCTTTTTTCTGCTCAGATTTAGGATACTCGCCCATAACATCAAAAGCATGGTAGCTCAACATTTCAGTATATGATGAAGCTCCGTCTACCATAACCGTATTATGTGCCGGAAACTGAGAGTAATATTCCAAATATATTGGCTCAAGATAATTGGCGCCCTTTCCTGGGTCTGCACCTTGAACAAAGCCTTTTCCATACAATTCCATATTTATACCATTGGCATGCATATGATTACCTAAAGAGCCGTTTAAAGAGACCATCATACCATCTTTACCGGTTCCCATTCGCTGTACATGCCAACTAACATTTGGGGCATTAAAGGTTTGTGTGATATAATCTTTTAAATCATGCTGTTTATATTTGGGATTCAATGACAAAGGTTTACTTGCAAAAAAAGAAGAGATGCTTTTTGACTTTGTACCTCTATCTTTCCCTGACTGTTCAGCATCATCCGCAAATAAGCGATATAATCCAGTAAACTCATTTTCTAAATCATCATCCCCATTTTTTTGGGCAATCCTAATCATATCTCCTATTGCCTCTGTACTTATTGGTCCATAATATGAATCGCCAAATGCAACTATCTGATTGTTAGGAAACAGATACTGTGGCATCATTTTTACAGCTTTACTCATTACCGGAGTGTACGGTAGAATATTGTGATCAAATGTATTGTCAAAGTCTCTAATGAAATGAGTAAGACTACTAGTAACGCCAAGCGAATAACTAGGGCATTCATTCCATACCCCATTGCTTTTATCATAACCGTAATCTATAAACTTAGATAACGACCATTGCCTTGCCGAGGTAACGTTTAAAATGTAATCAATGTAGTACTCACGCCCTTTTTTATCTTCATAATTTTCATTGTCTTGCAACACCATTGCCGCTTTTAAAATGATGTTTGCTTGATGAAGATTCCAATTGTTCTGTGGCACTCCATTTTTAATTACCTGATCTGTCCATCTTTTAATGGTCTTGTCATACATCGCAATATTTTCTGGATGATTTGATTCTATGTAACCATGTAAAAAATCATATAAAATGGATACTTCTCTCAAAGCTTTTTCGTGTATAACTTGAAAATGTGTAAAACCTACAAGAGTTTGTATATGCCCATTCAATAAATCTATAGGTTCGCTACGGTAAGACATACCCTCCATATAGGTGTGAAAAATATCATAGGCGAATTTTGAAAAACGTTCATCATTTTCTAACCAGTACAGAAATGCCGCATCTCTAGCCAGACCAATTATATCTTCATTAATAGAAACAATTATATTTCCCGTTTTAGAAGGCTCTGCCCACTCGAATGGATGCCCTTCTTTTGTTTTATTCGGCAAATACAATCCTCTAGGGTCATCCATATAGGGTTGTATATCTTCTAATTTAGGCTTGGCATATGGTGTAGCAGAATTACGCGAACCTGTAAACCTAACAGTAGGCACAGGCGCTTCTCCATCTGCATGGGAATAATCTACACCATTCACATATACATTGGTAGCTTTGGTTTTCCAGTACATCTGTAAACGAGAAACCATCCATTCAGAATCTGAAACGTGGCGCTCCACATGATTATCAACTTTGTCATGAAGACCTTCTAAAACTTCTTTTGCCCAAGCTTCTTTTTTTATGGTTTTCTGTAAATCTTTTTTTTCTGAATTGGTGATATATATTCTTGGATATCCTTGCTCTAAATTTTCTGGCAACGGTATTTTTGAAGCATTCTGAGCGAATATATTAATAGTAAACAAACAGAAAAAAACTACTACACTGAATGTTCTAGTAATAATCCCTAAATAAATGTTAGTTCTTGTAACCATTTTAGCCTCTGGGTGTATATTTTTAATCATTTATAATGGTGTATACGTAATCGTTAACTTCCCTTCTTTAACTTGTTTATCAGCATCAATTCCTATTCTGTAAGCAGGTGCGCCTTCCCTTAAATGCTTAACAGGAACAACTTCATCTTTTATTTTAAAAGTAAAACCTTCACTCTTAATTTTAGCTTTTACCTTATAGTTTTCTGATTCTAAAATTACCGTTGTATCATCGACAATTTTATATGAATTCAGTGTCATTATAGAGGAGCCAAAACTAATGGGTCCCGTTGCATTAAATTGATCTTCTATAATAATGGTGCCCACACCTGATTTATCGTTTGTGATGGTTCTAGTCAAGGTCTGTAGCATAGGTAGTTCGTAGGCTGGTAAAATATTCATTACCACCTTGTCCATTACCTCTGTGAATTCGGTTTCGGTAATAATACCTTTAAATTCAATACCATTAGATTGTAATTTGTTATTAATCAATGGAACGGGATGACCCCATGAACTTCTTGCCTTATTATCAGGTGAAAATGCACCAGCTCTGTAAGATGGTGCTCCTATATCTCCGGTTATCATATCGGTATCTAAGAAAATCTCATAAGTACTTACATCACTATGATTATGGTTCTCTGCGTTATGACCAGCCTTTACTGCTATGGAGAATGGTGTTTCTTGTTTTCCTCTGGATATCACCATACCAAAATCATTAAAATAGGTATGATCAGGCATTTCGGAAATCATACTATTATTGCTGACTTCAAACATTTTAGGATGTTGCCAAGCTATTAATTGTTCAGCCGCTTCCTCCATTCTAATTTCAGTGGGTATAATAGCTCCGTAGTAATTTGCAGATAAAACATTGGCAAAGTTGCTCCCTTTACTTGAGATTGAAGAAACCCCATCGGCAAAAGGCGCACAGGTTCCGTTCTGAATTTCAAAGCTTTGAGGAAAGTTCCCCACATTCTTCATTTTCTCCGCATTATTGAATGCGAACAAATCAATTCTTCCTTCTGTAAAATCGTATAAAATTTGAGCCAAATACAAATAATGACCAAAGCCATATCCCCAATACCCTAAACCTTCTGAACAGTACCCATCTTCTCCAAACCCACTTAAGTAATGATTCATACTATTTAAAGCGGAACCAACTACTGCAAGTCTATCATCATAACTTTTAGAGTTTGTTATGGTCGCTAAAATGGCTCCACTGGTACAAACAGAGTTCCAGTTACTGGTACTTTTAATCCATTTGTTATTCTCGTCTAAATATTTTGTACTATGTAAATAGGAATCTGTAATTCGTTTTTGAAGTTGCCCGTTAATTTCTTCCTTTAATTCCTTTGGTAGTTTATCTTCTAATAGATAATTAGCCAATGCCAATACAGACCCAAACTTACGTGCCCCTAAATCTATTGAAACTCGCCTACCTTCTAACACACCATTATTTTCATCATCGTGATTTGGATGTAACCACGACTTCATGTTCAATATGGCATTGCTATAGTTTTTTATCTGAGTTAAAAACCTCCCTTGGTCCTCCAAACATTCTGCTAAAATAAAATGTTCTAAACGGTCCATAGTCCTGTAATATTTTGGTTTATAAATACCTCTATTACCTTCCCTATTCGCTAATCTATAAATGCTATCTGAAATAGGAACTTCTGGTTTTATATCCAATAACGCATTCGCTTTTATCAGATAATCCTTTCCTGATTTGGTTTGCCCAATATTGTTCCAATACGCTCTATCTGAAATCTTGGAAGCGGGTTGAAATGCTTCTTTAGGCATCACCTTTTTAAGTATTTCTATTTGTTCAGAAGATGGGTAGATAGTATCGCTATCTGCAAATTTTAGATAAATCGACATATCTAAATATACAGAAGAAGTTTGCCCTATAATATTTTGGTTTAGAATAACCATCGCCATAAAGCAATATATAAGTTGAAGCGTTTTTTTCATCATATAGAATTAAGTATTGACCCATGTCTAAGAAGACAAACTATAATATTGTCGATGGTTTTATTAAAAAAGCCAAGAATCAATCACATTACAATGTTATCGATTCTTGGCTGAATAGGATATAATATAGTGTGCAGCTCATATAAATTATGTTCCAATACCAGGTATATAGCATTAAAACACTCATTTTATAAACCATTGCTACTCATTTATCATTTTCAGTGCTTTGTATACCTCAATTGTTTTTTATACCCTCTTACTATTATTTTTTCTTTAGGGCTTTAACGATAGCTTCTTTTACCAATGGCTCCATTAATAAGTATCCTCGCTCATTGGGGTGAACCGTGTCTCTGCCTAATTCTTTTTTCAACCCTTTTTCTTTATTAACCATAGGCGTATAATAATCTAGATAAAGGACATTATTTTCACTAGCATACGCTTTTATGAGTTTATTTAATTCAATAATTTTATCTGCTGGTTCAACAGAAGGACTCCAAGAATAGCTTGACGCTGGTAATACAGAAGCTAAAACAACTTTTATATTATTTGCCTTGGCTAACTCTACCATTGAAAAAATATTCCCAGCAATGCGCTTAATGCCTATAGCTCCTCTATTACCGGCAATATCATTTGTACCGGCTGAGATAACTACTACTTTTGGCTTCAGCTCGATAACATCTGGTCTAAACCTTAACAGCATTTGTGCACTTGTTTGACCACTAATACCTCTATTGACATAAGATGGATTAGCCACAAAAAATTGACCGTGATCTCTAGTCCAATTGTCTGTTATAGAATTACCTATAAACACTACTCTTTGTTCTTTCTTAGCAGGAACTTTTAATTGAGTATTTGCTTGCCTATAACGGTTTAGGTTTGCCCAATCTTCAGTAGGTGTTAATACAATTTTCACAATAGTGGCGATTTCATTTGGCGCTTCATTAGGTAAAAAAACAATTAAATTACCATCGGTTAATTGCGTTTTTAATTTTTTCTCCCCATAATCTAAGTAAGCTGTTCTTACTTTCATATCTCTATCGATAATCAGCTTTCCATCAGATGGCCAATCATACACATGGGCATATATAATATCATCTTTTTTGGTATATATACCCCAATTGGGTTTTTCAAATGGATTCTCTAAAGTATCATTAAAAGCTTCTTCATTTACCTTTTTCCATTCGGTGAGCTTTTCATTGTCTGACTTTTGGGCTTCTATATTTTCCTGAGCATAAATAGTACTTAGGTTTACTATTGCAAATGCCGCAATCAGTATTAATTTATTCACTATTTTCATTTTCAATATTTTCAAATTGTTTCACTATCAAAAAAACATTATGGTTCGCCGAAAGGTCACCACAATGTTTTTAAGACTTATACAACCACATTAATCTACCTAGAAAACGCTCTATTTAGCCAATTCTATTTTAACAACAGAAACAATAGCATCTGGAGCTTGCATTGGCACATCTATTAATACCTCTCTAGAGGTTGCTAATACTTTTAATTCTGCATTAGAATTTGCTAATAAAGTTGCTTTTTTTACTTTTAAATCTTTGTGAAGCTTTAATTTACCATCTTCTGGCCAGTCAAAAACATGGGCATAAATAACTCCGTCCTTGGTCGTATATCTACCCCATTCTGGCATATCGAACGGACTTGCTTTAGCGCCATAAACTGACTCGCCATTAACATCGGTCCACTCACCCATCGCCTTTAATCTTCTTATACTTTGTGCAGGAAATCTACCAAAACCATCTGGACCAATATTCAATAAAAAGTTTCCTCCTTTAGAAACGATATCCACTAGCTTTTGTATTAAATCTTCGCTGCTTTTCCATTTAGTGTCGTCTGGCTTATAACCCCAAGTCCCGTTCATGGTCATACATGCCTCCCAATCTTCAGCTATACCAGTTGCAGGTATTTCTTGCTCTGGTGTACCAAAATCACCGGCAAAATTACCTTCCATATCCATGCCTTCCATTCCTTTTCTTCCTTTATCCACACGGTTATTTATAATAGTATTAGGTTGCATTTCTCTAATGAAACTATACATTTCCTTACCCATTTCTGATGTATAATCGGCAATCCAATCCCCATCGAACCATACAACATCAATATCTCCGTAATTGGTCAATAACTCTTTAACCTGTGGTTTTAGATAGTTTTTATAATATTGAGGAAATTCAGGATTTACAACACTTTGATCTTTTTGACCTGCATTATAATTAGGGAATAAATTACCCTGTGCCTGTGGATGATGCCAATCTACAATGGAGTGATAAACTCCAAATTTTATTCCTTGCTTTCTTGAAGCTTCCGCTAATTCTCTAATAATATCACGTTTGAAAGGAGCGGCATCCATAATATCATAATCTGAAACTTGTGAATCCCAAAGGGCAAAACCATCATGGTGTTTTGATGTGATTACTATGTATTTCATACCTGCATCTTTAGCCATCTTCACCCAGTCATCTGCATTAAATAATTCTGGATTGAACATTGCCGGAAACTTCTCGTAATCCTCAATGGTATAATCCAATTTATCCATTGCCCATTCTGCACCACCGCCAGCTATTTTTTCGCCTCTTTCTCCGCCTATTATAGAGTATGCACCCCAGTGAATGAACATACCGAATTTGGCATCGCGCCACCACTCCATTCGATCATCATCTGATAATTGTACCGCTTTCTTAGTTTGGGCACAACCCATATTCATACTTGCAATTAACACAAGTACCGATAGTGTTTTAGTTAGTTTATTCATTTCGTTGTTATTTACTTTGTTAGATTTTTATTTTGTTTTAATAGATAGTATTTTCTCTGCTTGATTGCGCATTACCACTACTTCAAGCTTTTCTCCTTTTTGAAGATCCTGATCGATGGTAAAAAAATCCTTTACATTTTTAACAGGCTTGCCAGCTGCCATAAGTATTACATCACCTTTTTTAAGTCCGTTGTTTTCCACTGCCGGACTTTTGTTCCAAACTCCTAGTATAATTACACCATGGGGAGAATTCAACCCGTATGCAGATTGCTCTTGCTCAGAATCAACACTCTTTAGACTATTTCGCAACCATTCTACAGTTGGGCTAGCTTCCTTTTCTGTATGGTTTTCCTTAACAAGAATTGGCACTTCTGGAGTTTTGGCTAAACGTTTTAACTCTGGAACTTGTACGCCAAACTCATCCATTGAAAAATTATTAAAACCTATAGCCGTAGTTAAAGAATCTGCTGTTACCGTAAAATCTAGTTGAGCGGGATTTTTAAATTTTGGGTCACCAAATACACTATGAATATCCCTACTATAAATCTGAGATTTCAACATGCTCTCTTCATTAGGAAAAAGATTATAATCTAAGTCTTTTCCCCATCCTGTTAATCTTACATCTTGATATGCCTTGGCAATAATGTTGTGTTTAAAAACATCTAAACTATTAGCAAACCATACATGTGGATGTAAAGAATTATTAACTATAATGTTATTCTCCACAACCCTTTCAAAACCCTCTCTCAATTTTATACCGTTGTTAAGACAAAGGTTATTGTAAATATGATAGTTAGACGAACCATCATCTAAATCTATATCCCAACCATGGTCACATCTAAATCTGTTTTGACGGATCGTAGTTGTTTTTATAGCATCCCAAGTATACATATCTGGGTGTTCTACAGCCATACTATCCATCACTTTTCTATTAGGGTGCCAAAAGCGATCTCTGCCCCACGAATTAAAAGAACCATGATCACTGGTCTCTAAAACAGTATTGAAAACATCGTTCTTTTCAATAATATGCCCGCCCCATGTACCGTCGCCAATATTTATACCCGCTCTTGGCACATCATAAATACTATTGCTTTTTACGGTTATATCCATAGCCATGGCTATTTGTACACCTGCTGTTTGTTTTTCAGTTCTGCCAATTCTATGTATTAAGTTATTCTCTACCAAGCTATTTCTTGGATACAGTTCGTTTTTTGGACCAGGTAATGTATCCATTTCAGAATAGGGAACTATTTCACCATACTGAAATGCGGGAGACCGTACTGCAGAAGGATCACCGATAAAACTAACGGCACTTGCACCACAATCATAAATGTGATTTTTTGTTATCTGAAGGTTGTCATTATAGTTACTAACTACTATGGCATTGCCTCCCAAATCTTTAAGCGTACAACGTTCTATTTTACAATTTTCAGTGCCTTCAAAAAATACAACTCCGCCTCTATAGATTGTCCAATCGCTTCGTAATAGCGGTTCATATTTCTCCATAAAAGTGCGCTTGGTATGCTCCAGGGTAATATTAGAAATCGTAACGTCCTTCACTGGATCATTTTCGGATCCAACCAATTGAAATAAGTCTTTTAATACAGAAACCTCAACTTTCGCTTTTTCCAAATTAGTTTCTGCAGTTGGATATAAGTATAACTTGGAAGTATCTGTATCTAAAAACCATTCGCCAGGTGCATCTAATTCTTCAAACACATTTTCAACCATGCGATATTCTTCATGTGGTCTTGATGGTCTATTATTTTGATGACCGCCTTCCAATGTTGGCCTTCCATCTTCATTAACACCGGTTATTCTATAATGGAATCCACCCCATTTTCCATTGTGCAATACATGAAAATAAGCTCCAACAGGATTTTTCCATGTAGATACTCTTTCTTTACTAATAGCATCTGCCGCGTGTCCTTGCCAATACCCACCTTCCTCGTTATAATTAGGATATCTGGCTAAGACTTGAGATGTATTGTTTACGATTAATTGGTCAAATTCTAAATTCGCAGGTACTTCAGTGACATAGGTATTATCATCATGTTTTTGCCAATTAGGCTGTAACAATCTTGATCCTTTTATATGGACTAATGAAGCATCTACTCCGGTAATTGTTAGTCCGTTTAATAATGGCTTAATACTAATTGCTTCCTCTAAATAATACTCCCCTTCAAGAAGTGTAATTGTTATTTTGGTATTGGGAAATGACTTTTTTACCTCCTCAGCTTTTTTAATTGCTTCGGGTATGGTTGAAAATGGATTTACTTCTGAACCATCACCTTTTGCCAGTTCCGTCGGATTTACAAATAGCTCCATTGACTTATTTTCCGATGCACATGAAAACATCAGAAACATTATTAACGAAATAAGTATATATCTATTCATAAATATGCCTTATTATAATTTGGGTTCACCCTTTATATAACCAAGTGAGGATAAAAATTTATCGACCTCACGTGTTGTTATCATATAGTACTCATCTGTGTCTACCCTTTTATTAAAAAAGCCATGACCTTGACCCTCATAAATTAGCACTTCACATCTACTACCAACGGCATCCATTCTTCCCTTATAATCATACGCTACAGAAACCGGAATTAAATGGTCTTTATCGCCCAGAATAAACATTGTTGGCGGTGCTCCTTTCTTAATATTATGAATAGGAGAAATGGTCAAGTACGCTTCGCCCATTCTTTCATGTTGAAATCCACCAGGTCCAGGACCATTATCAACCACAGAATTATACAATACCAAGGCGCTTACCTTTGTGTTGATCAAAACATCGTCAGTACTTTCATTAACTCCTGGCAATAATGCTACTGCCGCAGCTAAATGACCACCTGCAGATCCACCTGAGGCTACCATTTTCTTTTTATCTATATGCAATTCTTTTGCATGTACTTTTAAATATCTTACAGCCGATTTAGCATCTTTTACAGATTCATATGGTGTAGAACCATGTCTACTTTTTACCCTGTAATCTACTAATACGGTAACCATTCCACGAGATGCAAAATACCCTGCTTGGTCTCTAAATTGGTCAACTGTACCGCCATTCCATCCACCACCGTAGTAAAAAACAATTGTTGGGTACTTTTTGTTCTTCTTTAAATTGTCAGGAAAATAAAGTTCCATTTTTAAGGTATCGGCATCAACAATCTTATAGATTAGTTCCTTTACCTCTTTTCTTGGAATAATGCTGCTAAACTTTTTTTGCCCATATACAGAGACGCATAGAAACATAACCAATAAGAACATGTTCCACTTTGTGAAATAGTTTTGTTTTCTATTCTTCATTTTTAATGTCTCTAATTTTAACTATTGCTTTTGTATACCCTTTAGATAATCTAAACTCTAATTGCTTAGTATTTACCCAGCTTTTTAAACCTTTTCTAGTGTCTATTAGTTTTTCACCTTCATAGACGAATAATATGGCTTCCTTACCTATTTCTGGTTGTGGTATATTGAAAACTATAGGGTTGTTGTTCTGTAGTGTAATTTCTTCTTTGGTAATTTCAAATGAGACCGTAACCGGTTCACCTGTTGCCAATACACCCCAATTATCTTGTTCATATTTGTACATACCCGATAGAAAAATGAAAGAAGGATTATTCTCTTTCTTTCTTACAATAGATAATAGTCCATTTTGAAATAGATCGTCTTCCTGTAAAATAGCTCCCTCAGAATCGTTTACGGTAAACCTATCTTTAGTAACACCATCTGCAAATGTCACCTCTACAAACTGCGTGCTAGCATTTTGTTCCGATTTTGAAAACTGAACATTGGATATTGGGTTAGACCCGTCTTTTGAAGTAGGATTGTACACCATCGCAAATGGATTCTTCCATGCTTCGGCATTACGTTGCACTATTAAAGTTGGTAACGGTTTATCCAATAAAAATTTTGGTACTGTACCACTTGTTACTGCTTTAGATTTTGGAGCCATAGCAGTATATACCGATTGATCAGCACTACCCTTAACCCAAACTTCCATTAGGTTTGTAGAAGCTTCTCCTTTATTTAAGTTGAAATTTGCAGTGAAATCTTTTGTTGTTTCAACCTTCTTTTTTTCCTTTAAGTAATCATAAGCTTTTAAGTCTCCCTGATGACTACCTAAATCATTAGTGCTTTCTAAAGCTAAAGTGTTTTGATTGGTTTTTAATGTTAGCTCTGTACCAAGATTATGGTAAAAATAGTCATGTCTCTGTATGCCTTCATTTTGTTTTTTAGATCTAAAAATATCCACTACATAACCTTGACCAGATGGTCCTAAAATAGTAGATGTAAAACGTTGTTGTTTGGCTTTTGTTTTAGGTTCTAAAAATGAAACATTTGAAAAGATAATTTTATCGAAAGTGGAAAATTCACCAGATAATGGAAAACTATTTTCCAAACTAAACGCATGATAACTCCGCATAGCTTCATAATCTGAAATACCATCTACTACTACCGTATTATGGGCAGGCATTCTAGAATAGTATTGTCTATGGTCATCATGCCAATAACTAGAACCCTTACCCATATCTGGACCAAGAACATAGCCATTTGCATACAACTCAATTGACACTCCATTTGCATGTGTATGGTTACCATAAGAACCTGTTGTAGCCACCATCATAGCATTTTCTCCACTACCCAATCTTTGGTTAAACCAACTAACGTTTGGAGCATAAAACGTGGGTGTTGTCAACTGTATTCCCTGCTCCTTATTAACCTCATCCACTTCTAGAGAATCCACATAAAAGAATAATTGAAAAAGGTTTTTTGCCCTTCTTTCATAATCCCCATCTGCGATCATTTCATTCAGCAAACCAGATATAACTTGTAGTTTATCTTTTTGACTGTATTTATCGTAATTGGTAATCAATAATTCAAAGTTTTCTGGTGGCAGTTTTTTGTGGTTCGAATCGCCGAAACCTATGGTATACCCTGACGGGAAAAGATATTGAAATGATGATAAGGCTGCTTTCTCTACAACAGGAAAATTTGATAATTCATTGGTGTTGGTAGCATTATCTAAAAGGGTAATGATATTTAAAAGAGTAGTAATAACATGAACCGAATATGAAGCGGATTCTGGCCATATTCCGTTTGTTTGATCATATACCAATAAAGATTCTTTAAGAGAAGTTTGTCTATCAGTTGAAGTATTAAAAGTATGCTCTAAAAAATATTCCCTGCCCTTTCCATTTTTATAGTTTTTATTTGGCTCTAAAACCAGTGCTACGTAGGTAAGAAACCTCGCTTGAAAAAGATTCCAATTATTATTAGGTATGCCGTTTTTTATAATTTGATCTCCCCATTTTTGAAACACAGCTTCACTTTGGGATATATCTAGTTTATTATCCTTAAAATGGTCATATAAAAAGTCATAGGTTGTTACTAGATTGACCAATACTTTTTCATGGATTACCTCAAAAGTGGCTAAGCCAGAAATATACTGTTGATTTGAATTACTTAAATCTATTGGCGCATTTCTATGATACATTCCTTCTACATAGGTCATATAAACAGGAGTAGCAAAATCTGCATAGACTTTATCGCCCGTAACCCAATATAGAAACGCGGCATCTTCTACCAGCGCCATAACCTTACGATTAATACCTTCTATTGTATGACCTGCTTCTTTTGGATGAACCCATTCTTTTTTACCCGTTTTCTTGTGCTCTAAATATAAACCTCTAGGGTCATCTAAATAAGGCTCTACAGCTTCTAAAGAAGGTGTTTTATATTCAGTAGCCCAATCTCTTGTTCCTGAAAAACGAACCGTGGGTACAGGAGCACTACCTTCTGAATGCGAAAAATCTCCTCCTTTTAAAAAGACTTTATCATGCTTGGTCTTCCAATTCATTTGTAATCTAGAAACCAACCATTCAGGATTTTTTTGCCACAGCTGAATATACTTTTGTAATCGTTCTTTTTTCTCCTCTACCAATTCTTTTTTCCATTCTACAGTTTCAATAGATTCTAAGAAGGACGCTTTTTTCTGGTCTGTTATATAAATTCTTGGGTGTATTGGCTCTTGAGCAAGAACTGTTGAACCGCTAATTATTGTAACCAATAACAATAGATAAAACCTTTTATTTTTCAATATTTGAGATTTTAAATTCACTATTCCTATTGTTCTGATTTGTTGAAGAAATCATTAAAAAACAACAATTGATACTTAATAGAATTTCTCCAATAATCGGTATTATGCTTACCAGGTCTTTCCGTATAATCATGCGGAATTTTTCTTTCTATTAATTTTTCATGTAACCTCTTATTATCCGGGTAGAAAAAATCCTCTGTTCCGCAATCTATTTGAAAGGTTAACTTTTTATCGCTAATTAGATGTATTAAATTGATGACACTATTTTCCTCCCAATACTCTGGATGCTCAGTTATACTACCCAAACGTTTTTGTATCTCCCATCGTAAACCGTACGGTCGTAAATCCACACCACCACTCATACTTGCGGCGGCTCCCCAAATATCGGTATGTCTAAAAGCCAAGTATAATGCACCATGTCCACCCATACTTAAACCAGAAATTGCTCTACCTTTTGCTTCTTTAATGGTATTATACTTTTTATCGACAGTGGCAATGAGTTCTTTTGACACATATGTTTCATATTTATAAGTTGAATCTATTGGGCTGTCTAAGTACCAACTTGTTCTTTCACCATCAGGACATACAATTATTACATTATAAAAATCTGAGTATTCCTTTAATTTAGGTGCTACTTTTAACCACGTTTTATAATCTCCACCAGCACCATGCAATAAATAAACAACTGAATAGGCGCTATCTTTTTTTGCATACCCTTCTGGCGTAATAACAACATTTTTAATGTCCTTATTCATTGCATTACTATGCACAATTAGTGTATCTACATCTCCTGCGAAAACAAAAATGGTGATATGAAAAAATAGAATTATTAAGCTCAATACTTTCTTACTCATATTATAATGATTTATTATTCAACATTAATTCCTCTAACTCTTCTAGAGTTTTGCCTTTTGTTTCCGGCATCATAAAAGCTACAAAAAGTAATTGCAAAACCATCATTGCTGCAAAAAAGAGAAATACCACTCCTGCCCCAATTGCGGGGTGACTAAATAAATAAGGAATTAATGACGGAATTAAAGCCGCTAATATCCAATGCGTTGTACTACCGAATGATTGACCCGATGCCCTTAAATGATTAGGGAATATTTCAGAGATAAATACCCAGATTACAGCTCCTTGACCAATGGCATGAGCTGCTATAAAAAGGAATAAAAAAATGGGAACTGCCATACCTGTCCAATTTAGAAAGAAAGCCGTAGCAACCAAACTCAATGAAATAATATAGCCAACAGACCCAAAATACATTAAGGTTTTTCTCCCTAATTTATCTATTAAAAAGACTCCTAAAAGTGTAAAAACTAAATTTGTAATTCCAATTCCAACACTACTTAAAAGTGCCGTACTTTCCCCCAATCCTGCTTCTTCAAAAATTCTAGGTGCATAATACAAAAAGGCGTTTATTCCTGAAAATTGATTAAAAAAAGCAATTAAAAAGGCTAAAGTTAGCGTAAAACGGTATTTTTTGATGAAAATGGTTTCTGATGTATCTGGTTTTTTATCTCCACCGTCAATAGCTTTAAGCTGTTGTTCAACATCAATATTCGGGTTAATTACGGCCAATACTTTTTTAGCGTCTTCTATTTTATTTTTTGATAGTAACCATCTAGGACTTTTAGGTAATTTCAAAGCAAAAAGAATATATAATACCGCAGGTATAGCTTCCACACCCAACATCCAACGCCAATCGTTTTCTCCACTACCACTCAATAAATAGTTAGATAGGAATGCTACTAAAATACCAAAGACGATATTGAATTGATACATAGCCACTAACTTTCCGCGTTCCTTTGCTGGTGAAATTTCAGAGATATAAGCTGGTGCTGCAATGGTAGAAGCTCCTACACCTATACCACCTATAAATCTAAAAAGGGCAAAAATATAAGGGTCGTTCGCCAATGCCGAACCTATGGCAGAGAATGCGAATAGTACCCCAATAGCTATCAAGGTATTTTTTCTACCATATGTATTGGTAGGTTTACCGCCAAAAATAGCACCAACTACCGTACCCCATAACGCCATACCCATAACCACCCAACCATGAAAAGAATCTGATGATTGCCATAATTCTTGTAATTTCTTATCAGCACCCGAAATAACGACTACATCAAAACCAAATAGAAACCCGGCTAATGCAGCGGTTATAGACCATAAAAGTATTTTTTTATTCATTTTAATTCACTTCTTGATTTTCAATAATTTTTTTTACATCATCTGGATGGGTCTTTTCCTTACCAGTTAGCAAATACACTATCATACCAGCATCCGAAGGATCAAAATCTCCTTTTTTAACACATGTTAATTGTCGCTCATACAACCAGTCTAATTGTTTTTTTATTTTGATAGACTGCTGTCTTATATTCGAAGTTTTTATCCAATCATAAAGTTCTTTAGGTGCTTTTAACCCTTCATAATCTTTACCTCCATTTTGGTCTACAATCTGGTCTATTTTTAACCCTTTAGATTCAAATTGTTCTTTAATTTCTTTTATTGTCCATCCACTATGTTTCTCCCATTCATATGGCTTATCGGCATGATTGTTATTCCAATTAGAATGTGAAATTAACCGGACAAATTGAAGTTTCTTCATATCTGCTTTGGCAATGGCAGACCCCACTACATGCATAGGACCTGCTGCTATGATATACAATCCATTGTTTTTTGAAGATTTATTAATTTCCTCGGTTATCCCGATTACAGCAATATCACTCTGTGCTACCGCTTCTATAAACCGTGAATTTTTAAAATTGTATATCGTTTTACCTCTTAGAGCACTTTTCTGCATTTCTTCCCTACCGTTGCCCTTTTCTATATTACTACCCCATATATGGTCACTAAAGGCGTAAAGCACTAAACTATCTTGAAGGCCTTTAGAGGCAAGCAATGCTAAGGACATTGGTGTAGCTGCCCAATCATCATGATCATGTTCATTACCATCTGAACTTATAAGTATTCTTCCTTTAGTATATGGAATGGATTGTGCAATAGTGTTTTGAAAAACTAAAACTACAAGGAATACTATAAGAAAATTTGACAGCTTTTTCACGGAGCGAATTTTAAGACTTAATTGATTTAGATGAATTTTCTTCATCCATTTTCTTCAATCTTAATAATGCTTCCATGTAATAATAATCAGCATATATAATTGGAATATCTATTTCAGAATCATGAGGTAAATGTCCTGTTGAATGTAACAAAAGTGCCTGATTGGTATCTCCGCTATAATATGGTGCTTCCGATAATAAGTTTATCATTCTTCTAGCAGCCTTTTCATATTTTTTAGATTGCTCTTTATTTTCAACATACTTTGATAATTCCAACAAGCCACAGGCAGCTATGGCAGCTGCAGATGCATCTTTTGGAACATTAGGGATATCTACATCATCAAAATCCCAATATGGAATACCATCTTCTGGTAGTCTATTTAAATAATGTTCAGAAACTTTTATAGCCGTATCTAAAAACTCTTTTCTGTTCGTTTCTCTATAGGCAACACTAAAACCATAAATTCCCCAAGCTTGACCCCTAGCCCACATAGATTCATCTTCGTACCCTTGGTGCGTTTGTCCTTTCAAAAATTCGCCCGTAGTTTCATCAAAAGAACCTACATGATATATAGCACTATCTTTTCTAACTAAATATTTCATAGTCACCAAAGCATGACTTTCTGCTACTTTATACAAATCTTGTTTACCGCCATTTTTTGCTGCCCAAAACAAAAGTTCTAGGTTCATCATATTATCTATAATAGTATTATGTCTAAACTGTGTTTGTGAAGGCCATGATAATATAGATCCCACATTAGGATTATAAAGAGTAGCCAAAGTATCTGCAGCTGCCAATAGCACATTTTTATATTCTTCATTCTTGGTCAACCTATATCCATTACCATAACTGGTATATAGCATAAAACCAATATCATGGTTTTCTGCCGGACTATAAGCTATACTTTTTAAGGGTTCAGTAAATTTTTCTGCCTGTAACTTAAGTTGCTCATCACCCGAAGCTTCATATGCGTACCATATAACACCAGGCCAAAAACCACTACACCAATCTTTTGCACCTACCAATTCCCAATTAGTTTGCCCTTTAGGAATATTTCTTGCAAATCCTTGGTCTGGAGTTAACTCTTTTAAAGTCTCTTTTGTTTTTTCTACGTTTTGCAATAATATCTTTTCGATATCGACCGTGCTGTCCTTTTTATTATCGGTACAATTGGTTAAGGCTACTGCGAAAAGTAATAGGAATAATCGATTCATATTTTTCTTAATAATTAGGCAAATTGGCGCCTTAGTTTGTAAATGTTTAATTCAGTAAAAATGATTCGAAATGGAAAATTTTACTGATAAAATTGCTGATGAATTACTGTTAAACAAGTTTATTAAGAATGTCTTTTAAAGCAGATAAACTATCATTCAAACACTATAAAATACCGTCCAAAATAACTTATTATTCGCGCAAAAACTGACTTTTACAGCCTATTACTCTAATTAGCTATCAAAAACTTTGATTTAATGCTTACAAATAAAAAAATCAACTTTTACAAGAAGTAAAAAGAATGTGAATTGTATTTGATAGAATAAACTACTGCTTAGTAATCAATACAAATGAGAGAAGACAACTTACATTTTAAACACATAAACACCTTATTATCAACAACTTAAATTCAAATGTTAATAATTCTGAATATGTAACTATATAATAGGTATAGATAATTATCTGAAAACTTTAGCTTGTGTCTTAGAATTAGATACCGACAAAAAAACTGTTAAAAAAATACGTATCAACCAATTTACAGAGCCTTAAAAAATGGAATTAAGCCCAGTTTAAGCAAAAAGGAATATAATTTATATCCATTGAGTAATAATTTATAATCCTTTGCTTCAATTATAATTAACATTGGCTTAACAAATATCAATATGATAATTACTGTATCAGGAAACTGATGAAACGACATTAATTAACTAATTAAATTAACAATCTTATGATTAGACTAATCAAACTTTCTAAATGGAAACTACAAACCATGATACCTTTATTGGTAGGGTTTGTAGTTTTATGTACAAATCAAGCATTTGCGATTTCAGCTAGTTCAACTCTAACTAGCGACGTACACTTATTAAACGCAGAACAACAACTTACAGTTACAGGTAACATTGTAAGTAGTGATGACGGCATGGGACTTCCTGGGGTTGCCGTTGTAGTAAAAGGTACAACGACAGGTACAGTTACCGATTTTGACGGTAATTACTCTATAACCGTTCCCTCTGCCGATGCTATTCTTGTAGTATCCTATTTAGGATTTATAAAACAAGAAATTGCAGTTGGATCAAAAAGTGAAATCAATATATCACTAGCGCCAGATACAACTGCTTTGGATGAAGTTATTGTTGTAGGTTATGGTACTGCCAAAAAAGAAACCTTAACTGGTTCTGTAGAACAGGTAAAGGCAGAAGCTTTTGAAGATTTGGCTGTTGGTAGTCCTGCACTAGCGCTTCAAGGTAGAACTCCTGGTCTGGTAGTTACTCGTACCTCGTCAAGACCTGGAGATGAAGGTGTCAACTTCCTAATTAGAGGGGCTTCTTCAATCAACGGTATAGAGCCACTAATTGTTATTGATGGTATTCCTTCAATTAATTCTTCTTCTTTCAATGATATGAACCCTAATGATATTGAAAGTATTAGTGTATTAAAAGGTGGGTCTGCATCTGTATATGGGTCACGTGCCGCTGGTGGTGTTATTTTAGTGACCACAAAAAAAGGTAAAGGAAAAATTAAAATTGACATCAGCACTGTTTCTAGAGTTGGTACTATAGGTATACGCCCACCAACACCTACAATGTCTCAATATGGTCAATTATATGCTGCTGCAGCTCGTGAAGATATTGCTTCTGGAAAACCGCCTAGATATTTCTTTTGGAACGATCTTGAAACTGTAGATAGAATTGCATCTGGTGAAGAAGGTTTTTATGATTTACCTATAAATGGTAATATCTGGCTAGGTAACGCCCCTAGATTCGATGAAATGTTCGGTAATTCTTATTCTAGCCAGCATAACATTAGTATATCTGGAGGTACAGAAAGTAGCAACTTTCGTATTTCTGCAGGGTATGATAACAATGTTGGTGGTCTAAAGGTTGCAGACGATAGTTCTGATAGATATAATTTCTCAATGAACTATGGTGCTGATATAAGCGACAGACTTAGTATAAATACTAATGTTACTTATTTCAATAATGATTTTTCTGGACCTTCTGGAGGTTTAGGAAGAGAAGCTGCAACTTATGATGCACCACTTTTTCCTACTTATAATGCAGACGGACAATATTATGCAAACTTTGGAGGTGATCTAATTACAGGTGACAGAAACGGTGTTGCTCAAGTAATTGACGGTGGTCGTGAGAACAAAACCGTTGAGCAATTTAAAATATCCGCACTTGCTAAATATAAATTTACAGATCATTTAGATTTTACTGGTTCTTACGCAATTAGTAGACAAAATAGTGAATACCAAACTTATGCTGTTTCGGTTCCACTTTACAGTTGGGGAGGAAGTTTCTCTAACAATATAAACAACACCAATTTCATTCAAGAAGGCACTGGTCCTGACAAAAATGATGGCAACATTACTTACAAAAATTACAAAGGGGCTTTAAACTATTCTAATCAGTTTGGTGATCACAACTTTTCTGGTCTTTTAGCTATAGAAGCTGAGAAGAATGATGTGAACGAATATAATATTAGACGAAATGGCTTTGTTGATTACGGTGTTTATGATATCAATTTAGGTGCAACAGACCAACTTGTTACAACTTCTGGCGGTGGTACCTCATGGGGATTCTTTGGGTATATCGGTAGATTAAATTATGATTACAAAAGCAAATACCTATTAGAAGTACAAGGAAGACGAGATGGTTCATCAAGATTCGCAGAAGGTTCTAAATGGTCTAACTACGGTAGTATTTCTGGTGGTTGGGTAATTAGTGCTGAAGAATTCCTTAATGAAAGTAACCTTATTTCATTTTTGAAACTAAGAGGTGGTTACGGTGAGTTAGGTAGTACTTCTGGTATTGGAGATTTTAGTTATTTATCTACTGTTGGTTTTGGAACCACTGTTTTTGGACAAACAAATGCAGGACAACAAGCAACGTCTAGAGCAAGTAGCCTGTTTAGTAGCAACACTACTTGGGAAAGAATTGTAACCAAAGAAATTGGTGTTGACTTTAGGTTATTGAACAGTAAAATATTTGGTTCTTTTGATCTTTATCAAAAAGATAATGTTGGTATGTTAGTGAGAGGTATCGAGACAGATCTTTTAGGTACTGCAACTCCATTTACCAATATTGGTACTTTAGAGACAAATGGATGGGAAGCAATGCTAGGTTACCAAGGTAAAATTGGTGAAGTAGATTTTTCAGTAAGTGCAAACATGAGTGATTCTAGAAACGAAATCACTGAATATGATGGGGCTCAAACTATATTTGAGAATTTAAACGCTGCTGAAGACGGAGAGAATATTTTAGGGAAACCAATTAACTCTTTCTATTTATGGGAAACCGATGGATATTTTGACTCACAAGCTGAAGTTGATGCATATTATGCTAGTTTAAACGAAGGTGGAATTTTACCTTCTCAGAGCTCTAACGATGCTTTACGTCCTGGTGATATGAAAGTGGTAGATTCTAATGGAGATGGCACACTAGACAACGAAGATTTAACGTATAGTGGCGATGCAGCACAACATTATGTATATGGTTTTAATTTTGATATAAAATATAAGAATTTTGACCTTAGTGCATTCTTTCAAGGTGCTTTAGAACAGAATATCTATAGAACAGGATACTTCGCTCAACCTTTTCAAGCAGAATGGCAAAACCAATCTAACACATGGTTAGGTAGAACTTGGACAGAAGATAACAGAAATGCAGAATTCCCTAGATTAACTACGCAACGTGGCCTATCTGCATGGAACTATAGAAGTAAAGATCATATTTTACAGAATAATAGATATATGAGATTAAAGTCTCTTATCATAGGGTATAATTTTAAAGATTTACAAATAGGAAAAACACCCATTGATAATATTAGAATTTATTTTTCAGGAAATGATTTGTTTGAATTAACCAGTGTAAAAGATGGTTATGACCCTGAATTTCAAGCGAGCTCTAACAATAGTGCCTACCCATTTATGCGTACTTGGGCATTAGGTTTAAAAGTTTCACTTTAATATAATTGAGAAGTAGTTAACACATCATAAAATAATAAACAGATGAAAAAAATAATATATATAATAATACCATGTTTAATGGTCTTCTTTACATCATGTGAAGACGAGTTTATAGATTTGGATCCGCCTGCGTCTATTACAGACCAGGTATATTACACCGAAGCCGAACATTTTTTAACAGGCTCTAACAGATTTTACACCAACTTAATGACTTGGAGGTTTGATCAAGGCATATACGCCGATCACGGTTCTGATTTAGTTGGTTATACCGAAGATAGTGGTATGCAAGAATATAGTAGAGGTGATACTCGAGCTCCAGAATCCGATGGTTATTATTCAAGTCCTTATGCAGCTATCAGAGACATGAATCTTTTACTAGAACGTGCGGAAGTTTATGAAGGTGACGAAAGTATTGTTGCATATGTTGCAGCTACTAAGTTTCATAGAGCTTATCAATATTTTAATCTAGTACAACGTTTTGGGGGTGTTACTTTGGTAACAAGATCATTAGACGTTGGTGCAGAAGAACTAGATGCTCCTCGTAACAGCAGATATGAAGTTGTTGCTCAAATTTTGGCTGATTTAGATGAAGCAATTGCAGGATTACCTACAGAGCAACAGATATCCTCAGAAGATAAAGGTAAAATCAGCAAATGGGCTGCTATGGCTTTTAAAGCCGATGTTTTATTACACGAAGCTACTTGGATGAAATACGTTGGCACTACTACAGATGGCGACGGTGTTGCTATTGGTGCAGGTAGCGCAGGCTTTGATGCTTCTAAAGTAAATCCTTATTTACAAGAAGTTGTAACGCTTACTAAAACAATAATGGACCAAGGTGGTTTTGAACTTTGGAACTATAATGATGTTTTAGATAATTTAAGTTCAAACTTCTTATTTAATCTAGAAGATGGTGGCTCTAACCCTGCGGGATTAGACAAGGCTACCAATAAGGAATTCATTTTTTACAATAAATACGATTTTACATTTAGACAAGCTGGTGACTTACTAAGTCATGTTTATGAAGGTAGGGTTAAACCTAGTAGAAAAATGATGGACCTATTCTTAAATATCGATGGTTTACCTATAGATCAGTCTCCTTTATTTCAAGGTTATGAAAATACACCTGATGAGTTTCAAGATAGAGATTACAGAATGACAGCTTATTTTACCTACCATAAAAATCTTGGTGAAATACCTCAAAACGGAGATGTAAAATTAAATGGCACCAATAATTTTGGATATTTCAATGCAAAATTCATGAGTTGGAAATGGGGTACCGATGAAGCATATAGAGCAACAAAAACTGAAGCTTATGACATGCCTTTTATTCGCTTGGCAGAAGTTTATTTAATGTATACTGAGGCTTTATACGAGCTAAATGGTAGTCTTACAGATGCTCAAATGGATGAGTCTATAAACTTGGTGAAAGCTAGAGCAGGATTACCAGCAATCTCTAATTCTTTCTTAGCTACCAATAATATGGATATAGAGACAGAAATTAGAAGAGAGCGTACTATTGAGCTTTATGCAGAAGGTGCAACTAGGTTCAATGATTTAAAAAGATGGGGAATTGCAGAAGAAGAATTGGGTGAAACTATTTATGGTGCCGTAATTGAAGGTACTGTTTATGAAGATAACCCAGACTTATATACCCCTGGTGGATATGGATTTGGAGAGGGCGTTACTACAACTGGTGTTGGTGAAAGAAGAGCGATAATAGTTCAACCATCATCAACTCGTAATTTCTCTAGAGATGATTATTTATTTCCAATACCTACTTCTCAAATAGGTTTAAACAATAATATAAACCAGAATCCTGGTTATTAAGATAATTGTGTTGAGTTAGTTTAAAGGCAGTTATACGTTAAGTATAGCTGCCTTTTTTTATGTTTAAACAATTTACTATTCATTTTAAATGAACGTTATTACTTATCATCCTCAGTTATTTCGCTTTTATTACCTTCCATATATTCTGTAGGTGTTACGTTAAACAGCTCTCTAAAAGTTTTACTAAAGTATGCTGTTGAATTAAATCCGCACATATGGGTAACTTCCTTAATAGAATAAGAGTTCTTCTCTAATAGTTCAGCTGCATATCTTAATCTTATTGTTCTTATAAAATGACTAGGATTATTTCCTGTTAACGTATTAATTTTTCGGTAGAATTGAGATCTACCTATACCCAATTCCTTTAAAATATCATCTTGCTTAAAATCTTCATCATCTACATTGTCTAACACAACTTTGGTAGCTTTATCCAAAAACACTTCGTCCATATTGTTTGTGGTAACCTCACTTGACGGGAAAATACCTCCAATTTCCGAGAAGCGTTTTCTTAGTCTCTTCTTTGCTTCAATGAGATTTCTAATTCTCGATTTTAAAACACTAGTAACAAATGGTTTTGACAAATATGCATCTGCCCCATTATCATAACCACTTACCCTATCAATTTCAAGACTTCTTGCTGTTAGTAGTATTATGGGGATATGGCAAGTTTCAAATTCGGTCTTTAATAATCTGCACATTTCAAATCCGTCCATTTTCGGCATCATTACATCGCTAATCACCAAATCTGGATAACGTTTCTTAACCATTTCTAGTCCTTCCTCTCCATTTTTTGCTTGAAGTACCTTATACTTATCTTGCAAATCATTTTTTAAATGTTGTCGTAATTCTTTGTTATCCTCTACCAATAAAATAGTTGGTTTTTCTATTTCACTATCGCTATTTGGATTAGGTAAAACTAAATTCTCATCATCTGCAATGTACATTTCATATTCAACAGACTTCATTGAATTAATCAAGAATTCATTTTTGACACTTTCAACCTCTACCGGTGCAGACTTACTATCCAATGGTAGTCTTACAACAAACTTGCTACCTAAACCATATTCACTTTCTACAAAAATTTCGCCACCATGTTTTTCTACCAAAGCTTGTGTAAAATTAAGTCCAATTCCGGTTCCCGATTTGGTAATATCGATATGATAAAAACGAGAAAAAATATTCTTAAGCTGCTCTTTATCTAATCCAACACCAGAATCTTTTACCGTAATCTCCACAAAATCTCCAATCATTTCTTTCTTAAGAAAGAACAATCTAGACGAGCTTTTCTTCTGTGCTATCTTTTTGATGGAAACCGTAATCTCACCACCTGCATTTGTGAATTTTAAAGCGTTGGAAATTAAGTTGGTAATTATTTTTTCTACTTTATCAAAATCAAACAAGAAAGTAATATCCTCAGATTCGGATTCAAACCTATAATCTATTTCCTTTTTTGTTGCCAGACTTAAGAATAATGAAAAAATATCTTCACTGAACTTAACGATATCTCCCTTTTCCAATTGAAGCGGTGCCATACCTACATCCATCTTTCTATAGTCCAATAATTGATTTACCAAATGCAACAGTCTACGCGCACTACGCTGTATGGAAATAGCGGAAGATTTTACTTCTTCTGGATTATGTGTATAGCTAGACAAAATTTTATCTACAGGATTCATAATCAAAGTAAGCGGTGTTCTAAACTCATGAGAAACATTGACAAAGAATTGAAGCTTCATTTGATCTAATTCGTGCTCTTGGGCTTCTTGAACTTTTTGGGTGTAATACCGTAAAACCAAATATGAACCCAACAAGCCTAACAAAGTATAAATTAAGTATGCCCACCAAGTTTTCCATGGAGGGGAAAGAACTTCAAAATTTACAATAGCCGCCTCAGCTTTATCCCAATCACCATCTAACGACGCTTTTACTTCAAACACATATTTACCAGAACTAAGGTTAGAATAACTTACTTCTCTTTTTGCCCCTATTGTTTCAAAGTCATTGTCCAACCCTTTTAATTTATAAGAATATCGCACCCTTTCAGGATTTTCAAAATGGAGTGCTAAAAAATCGAATGCTACATAGTTCTCATCATAATTTAATTTTAGGTTTTCTAAGTCTGCTACCCTATCCTTTAGCAATACCCTGTCATTAACCGTATCGCCAACGACAATAGGCTTATTATTTAAGGTAAACTGGGTTATGGTGGGTCGTAATGCTATAGAAGTTCTTAGCGTTATATCATTTGGATTAAAAATATTGAAACCATTAATACCTCCTATTAAGATTCTACCATCCATGGTTTTATCTATAGACTTACTTTGGTATTCAGGACCTTGCAAACCATCATGAATATTAAAATTCTTTATTTGGTCTGTTTCTGGGTTTAACAAGGATAATCCACTTTTTGTCGATACCCAAAAATTATGATTATCATCTTCTTGTATGCCCACTACCAGGTTATTGGGTAACCCCTCTTTAGAAGAATAAGATTTCAACACATTAAAATCAGCATCAAGTTTATATATTCCTGTATCCGCTCCTATCCAAATATTTCCTAATTGGTCTTCTGAGATATGATTTATAAGATTATCTTCTATACCCGGTTTTTTAATTTCCTTAAAAGTAAGTGTCTCTGGAATTCTATTCTCTAACTGATTAAGGTCTATATAATTTAAACCTAAAGATGTGCCGATTAACAACCTATTTCTAGAATCAACAAACAAAAAAAACACAAAATTACTGGCTAGACCATTTTCTTTTCCCGCAACATTTTTAAAATTGTGAAACTTTTCATTTTTAGGATCAAATAGACTTAAGCCCTCTGTTCGAAGCCCTAACCATATTCTATCATCCTTATCCTCTACACCAGACCAGACAGAGTTCTGCCCTATCGAATTTATTTCCGATTCGTTATGCAAATATCTTTTTACATTGTAGGTATCTGGATTAAATCTATTTAACCCACCATCTAACGTACAGACCCAAATTTGACCATCATTAGACTCAAAAGTATAGAGTATTCTGTCTGAACTTATACTATTGGTATTATTTGGATTATGAGGAAAATGCTTAAATGTATTATTCTCTTTATCAAACAGGTTTAATCCACCATTATAAGCACTTATCCAAATTCGCTCTTTTGAGTCTTCTAAAACAGATTGTACAATTTTTTCATTAAGTCCTTCTGGGTTTCCTGGTTGATAATAATAATGTCCAAAAGCATATTGCGAAGGGTCTAATTTACTAACACCCTTATCATAGCTCCCTATCCAAAATATACCATTGCTATCTTCATAAATTTTAGATGGTTTGTTATTTGGTAAAGAGAAAGAATCCGAAATATTATTGACTAGATTACGAACAACTTTTTCCTCATTTTTATCTAATATAAATATTCCATTCCCATCTGTAGAAGCCCATATATTACCATCTGCATCTAAATGCATATCTCTAATAGCTACATCCTTTTCTGAAGTAAAGGATTTGTGTGAAAAGATATTATTTGTTCTATCCCAATAAATTATATTAGATAGATTATTTCCTATCCAAAAATCATTATCCGCATCAACAAAAACGTTCTTATGTATATGGTTAAGCTCGTAATTATTTTTACTTTCTATTAAAATACGGTCAAAGTTATCGCGCTGCCTATTATATTTATTTAAGTATTCACCGTTAGTTCCAATCCAAATAACACCGTTTTGATCTTTGAGTATTACGTTAACAATATTATTATCTAATGAATTTAAATTAGAATCATCATTTAGGTAATAATAGAATTTTAAGTCAGCTACATCTGTAGTAAAATCTTCAAGAATAATTTTAATAACCCCATTATTAGTAGCTACCCATAAAGCGTTATTTTCTTTATCAAATAGTAATGAATTAATAAATTTACGTGGATTATTTGATAGTGATAGTTGCTTATATAAATCTACTCGTAAAAAACTATTTGTTTTCTTATTGTAATAGTTGAGACCATTATTCGTACCTATCCATAAATTACCATCTGCCCCCTCAACTATAGCATTTATTCTATTATTACTAAGAGAGCTTGGGTCATTTAAAATTGATTTATAAATTTCAAACTCATAGCCGTTATATTTATTAAGACCATCTATAGTACCAAACCATATAAATCCTTCAGAATCTTCAAAAATGGTAAGACAAGTACTGCTAGACAAACCGTCTACCGTATCTAAGTTTTCAAATTTGAAATTATTAAACTGACTTTGAGAAAGTATACCATTTAAGCAACATAGGACAATTAGAAGTATCCTTTTATTCATTATAATCCAATTACTATTTTTATTGTAAGAAGGTTACATAACCACTTTTACATCAAAAACTATTTGATAATCAAAATAGCAAAATTTAAGTTAAATATTGCTTGTTATTCAACAAAATTCAGGGATTACAGGCTTATAACAAATTTAAAAGAAAACGCCACTTTTCAATTTTCTTAACCCGATACTATATAAATAAAAAAAGCCACTGATTTCTCAGTGGCTTTTAGTCGGGGTGGCAGAACGCTTTTAAAATTGCCAGACCGCTAGTATTATATGCTTCTCGAGTCGCTACCATTGTTTGACTCACGATTAACTCACATTTTATATGGAACGTATTGAAGAAGTCTGAACTCTTCGTATAATAAATTTAAGTAAAATAATATAGAAACACATCATTTGGTTATCTTATAATCAAATTGATAGGACCAAATCCGTCGATGAACAACCCGAATTATTTGAATAAATCATCATCGAAGAAATCCGTAAGCGTTATGCCAATAATGTTACAAAACTCCGAAACTGAATAGATAGTGATACCCCTTCCTGATCTCTTACCGGTATTGTCATCAATTTTGATCTGGCTTTCCCAGCGACTTATTGTCTGCTTCTCTACATTATATTTCCTTACAAAATCCATTTGCTTCATCCCCGTATCCTCTTGGCGTAGTGCCTTGATTCTTTTGGCGATTTTATTGGCAAGCGCCACATTTTCTTTGGAAAGCTCGGACATACGGCAATTTCCAAAAACAACCGAAAAATAAAGTAAGCCACTTAGCTTACATGACGCTAAAAATTGATATATTTAAGTAATTTTAATCCTTTGCAAACTTTCTTAATGCAAAATACCGAAAGCATTCGCTTTGAACCTTGAAGAGAAAACTGGTAATTTTTAACGAAGAGGATAAGCGATAAAGTCCGCGCCTAAGGGTGTGGACTTGCTTTATAAAGCAATATAACTCCCAATATCAATAAAAAAACCTCGATATTAGTGAATCGAGGTTTTCATAAATTTTTTATCGAAAGAGGCTATTTATTTTTCAATAGCTCTTCCAAATAAATGATTTTATCTTTTTCAGCTTGTAACAATCGCTCATATAAATTTTTATTCTCTTCGAACAATTCTACTACTTTGTCCAAAGGGTTAAATGTTGGATAGATTCCTTGATTAAAACTATTTCCTTGCGAGGCACTATTATCATAAAAGTTATTAAAGTAGTTGATTACGTTCTCTTCAGAAAAACTTTCAATTCCTTCTTTGGTAACACCTAAAATTTTGGCTACTTCTTGGATTTTCTCATCTTCAAGGGTCTCACTCTTCTCCAATGAAGAAACGCTCTGTTGGCTGATACCCAGTTCCTCGGCAAGGGTTTCCTGCTTCATTCCCCGTAGCTCCCTGATCCTAGCGATTTTCCGGCCTATATGGTTGGGTTTTGTTTCTGTCGTCATAACTTAAAGATATTCATTATTTCCCGATGGTTTCCGGTTTTGGTAAAATACAAGCTTGTCTTGGTATTTTACAATCCCTTTTGGTGGGTTACATCTGTTTCCACCACTAATTTAAATCAAAATTTCTGCATGGAAAAATTCCTTGCCCAATATAACCTAAAGGTAGTTCCTTATGAAGCCATCCAAAGACCGTAAATATGAACTTTTAAAAAAGGGCTCCACTTCCGCCCTATCGGAAATCCATGCCATTTACCATCGACAAATCTACTGGCTGGGCAGGAGCCTGATCGAGGACAGTTTCGTCGTGGAGACCTTGGTACAGGATACGTTCCTGAAATTGTGGATCAACAGGGAACGTATCGAATCGCCCCAACACATCTTTAATTTCCTGCGGTTCGTGATGGCCAGGGAATGCCGTTATTTCTATGCAAGGCCCGCCAATAATTTCTCCAGGAAAGTGCATTCCCTCGAAAACTTCGACAACTATCAGGACTATATGGCCGGTTTCGATCCCGTGGACGATACCGAACATCTGGAAGATCAAAATAGCGAACAAGGGAACTTTGATAGGGTCAAAAAGGTATTGACCGTACTCGAACCTGAACGCAGGCGCTTGATCGAGCTCTGCCTGAAATACGGCTTCCGGTACAAGGCCATTTCCAGCGTTATGGGAAAAAGTATTAACGAAACCAGCCGTGAAGTGAAGTTCGCCATAATTGATATCAAGACCATCATTGACCAAGGACAGATACTGAAAAGTAAAAAGAGTTCTCCAAATGCACTAAAGGTTCAAGGTAGCATGACCAAGGAACAGGCACGGATATTGAAACTCCGATGTGAAAAACAATATTCCTTCGCCGCCATCGCCACCGAGCTCCAACTGTCCCAAAAAGAGGTACATAGCGAGTTCATGGTCGCGTACAGGTTCTTACAGGACAAACACCAACAGGAACTAAAATCGGCCTGATATGGAAAAGTCCACGCTAAAACTCACCCGAAAGATACAGCTATTGGTCGACCTGCCCACCAAGGAGGAACGCAAGGAGGCATTGGACCGGCTGTACCAATGGCAGAACAGATGCTTTCGTGCCGCCAATCTCATCGTTTCCCATCTCTACGTACAGGAAATGATCAAGGAATTCTTTTACCTTTCGGAGGGGATAAAGTATAAACTGGCCGATGAAAAGAAGGACGAACTTGGTATCCTGCAACGTTCACGTATGAATACCACCTATAGAGTGGTATCCGACCGTTTCAAGGGCGAGATTCCAACGAACATACTGTCCAACCTGAACAAGACCTTGATCACTTCGTTCAACCAAAACAGGCCCGAATATTGGAGAGGGGAACGCTCGCTCAAGAACTTCAGGAGGGACATGGCCTTTCCCTTCGATATGGAGGGCATCAGCGGACTGTCCTATGATGAAAATAAAAGGGCGTTTTGCTTCCGTTTGTTCCAGATTCCTTTCAAAACGTACTTGGGCAAAGATTTTACGGACAAGCGAAGGCTGTTGGAACGGGTCATCACCGGCGAGACCAGGCTTCGGACCTCACATATAAAATTAAGGGAGGGCAAGATATTCCTGTTGGCGGTATTCGAGATCGAAAAGGAGGAACATTCCCTACGGCCAGAACTGATTGCCGAGGCTTCCCTGTCCCTTGAATATCCCATTGTCGTCAAGACGGGAAATGCCAAGCTTACCATCGGGACCCGGGAGGAGTTCCTCTACAGAAGATTGGCCATCCAAGCGGCCCTTAAAAGGGCACAGGTCGGGGCGACCTTTTCCAAATCGGGAAAGGGGTCAAAACGAAAACTGAAGGCGGTTGAAAGGCTCCGCAGAAATGAAAGTAATTATGTACAGAACAGGATACATGTGTACAGTAGAAGGCTGATCGATTTCTGTATAAAACACCGCGCGGGAACGCTGATCCTATTGGACCAAGGGGAGAAAATCGAAATTGCCAATGAGGAAGGGTTCGTACTACGGAACTGGAGCTATTACGAGTTGATGGAAAAGATAAGGTACAAGGCGGAGAAAGTAGGTCTCGAGGTCATTATGGATTAGGAAAACTGTTCGAGGGTGCTTGTACACCCGTAAGGTGGGGTAAACAGTCACACTCACTGAATGCTACTAGCATATACAACGCGTGGGCTCTCTTATTTTAATCGGGCCTGATTTTACTTGAAGTTTAAAAATTCCAAGAAGGAAAGGAATTGACGGGGCTTTGTTTTTTTTACATCAAAAAAAAGCCTGTTTTCAGTACTTCCGATAAGTTTTGCTGTAAATCCCCGTAAAAGTGAATCTTGACGACCTCCCGAAAGGTAGGGCATAAACAATAAAAAAACGGCCGGTGAAAAAGAAAAATGACAAGGATTCTTTTTAAATATTCCTTTTAATCGCTTGAATTATTTTGAATAGTTCCCATGATTGAAAATCCATTATTCTAAGGATTTGTCGCAAATCCTTCCCTAAAAATGGGCGTTCACGGTCCATTTGTCGCAAATCGTAGAAGGTCTGGAATTTCGTTAATCCATAAACAACTGAAATACAAGTATTTACTATTTAATAGAAGTGCCTAACATCGCGCAGCGTGTTACCCTCTTGCTACTCCCCTTAGATTTGCATTGTTGTTTATATAGAGATTTTTACGTGGTGAATTTTTATATTTAATTATCTAACTTTTCATCGGGGAATACCCTCAGTAATTATGAATAACGACCAAAACCGGTAAGGGCGAATTATACGCTATTCAAAGCTTCGGGCTTATGCATTATTTGATAAAAGCCCTTTTCGGTTATTCTGGACCGGCATCAGATGGAAATTCAGGTTTTTAGACCTATTATCAGGGGTTCGATGGCAATCTGGGATTTTGGTCTTAATCCTTTAATTTTATCATTATGCAAAACCAGAACTTTGCGTACTTCATCGGTATTGATATATCGAAGAGTACTTTTGACGTAGCTATCTTGAATGAAGATAGGACTACCTCTTATGTTTTTGAGAATTCCAAAAAAGGAACGA
>DRFI01000017.1 GCA_011050675.1 Maribacter sp.
AATCAGTTCAGGAAGAGCGTAAACCTAAGCGACGATATCTCTATTTAGTATCTAGCTCAACCACGAAATCACCCTTCCTTTAAACTAATTTATCATTCAGAATATATTATCTTCAAACTTAGAACCAAACATACGAGCTCAACCGAATATTGTTTTAGGTAAAATGATTTCATTTGTTCTTGATTCTTCTTTTATGGGGAAAGTCTCTTGTAATCTACCAAAAACAGCCATACAACTTGTATGGTAGTGTAGAATTAAATAACAAACCTAGTAAACCACAGGTATAATTGAAAAAACCAAAAATGTCTGAGCCCGAAAAGAGTTCCGTCTTTAAAAACCCGTTATTATACGGTTTTTTAGCGTTTTTTCTTGTGCTAATTATTACCCAATTCATTGCCTTTCAAAAAAACCAACTTCATCAAAAGACAGAAAGACAAGAAATAGAACAAAGGGTTTCTACCTTAAAGGTGGACTTACAGAATGTATTGAGCCAAGGCTTTTATGCCACACAAACTTTGTCTTTTATTGTAGATCATTATGGAATTCCAGAAAATTTTGACAGCGTTGCACAATTACTTTTAAATAGCAATAAAAATATTGATGCTTTAGAATTAGTAAATGGTGACGGAGTAATTACTCATGTTTATCCCTTAAAAGGAAATGAGGTTCTGGGACTTAATATTTTAAACGATCCCGACAATAAATTTGGTGCAAAGACGACTTTAGAAAAAGAAGATTATTACACCGCAGGACCAATTTTTTTAAGACAAGGCGGATCTGGTATTATTGGAAGAAGACCTTTATACAAAGAAGGTGAGTTTAATGGTTTTGTAGCTGCCGTTGTGCGCCTATCGACTGTCATTAATGCTATACATTTAGATACTATTAAGGAATCAAAATTCTCTTATAAATTAGTTAAGATTAATGCAAATAATTCTGAAGAAACTTTTTACGCTTCTGAAAACATAACCAAAGAGGAAGCTATAATAATACCACTTATAGCAAGCCAAGGAGAGTGGAAACTATATGTTTTTTCTAACAAAAATAGTTCTTATACAACAACGCTTCTGTTTTCAATTTTAGGCTTATTATTATCTCTAGTTTGTGGAATTCTGTCTTGGTTTCTAATGAGGCAGCCAGCAAAATTAAACAAACTGGTAGAAGAGAAAACAGCACTATTAAAATCCAGTCAAGATAGATATCGTCTTTTAATCGAAGAGGCTTCAGATTGTATTGTCTTAAGTGATTTCAGTGGTAACGTATTAGACATCAACCCTTATGGTGTTCAAATGTTTGGTTATAATAAGGATGAATTATTGACTAAAAACTTAAAAGACCTCGTTAGTACCGAAGATTCGATTCAACTACCATCTCGGTTTTTTAAATTAAAAGAAGGTAAAACCATTCGTTCAGAACGTAATTTCATTAAAAAAGATGGCACTCCATTTTATGGGGAAGTAAGCGCCAAAAAACTAAACGAGACTGCTGTTTTAGGTATTATAAGAGATATTACCAAAAGAAAAGAGCTTGAGCTCGCTGCCGAAGAAAATTTAGTAAAATTTAGCAAAGCATATAACAATCGTTTTGTAGGCATGGCCATTAAAGACCATAATAATCGCTTCGTAGATGCCAATTGTTATTTTCTAGATTTAACTGGTTACACGTTAGAAGAAGTAAAAGGAAAAACAATTATAGAATTAGGTTTAATTGATTTAGAAGAAGAATTAAAGAAAAACCCCAGTCTAAATGTCTTTAATGGTTCTGATCAAGTTGATAAAATAGAAGTTGAATTTACGAACAAGAAGGGGAATAAACTTCATTTAATTACTTCTATAGAGCCTTATGAATATTTAGGTAAGAAGCTTAATTTAAGCACGTATATAGACCAAACGGAAGCTTATAATGCAAACTTGGCAACGCTACATAGCGAGAGAAAATATAAACAGTTTACAGAGCGAATTTCAGATGCCTTTGTTGCATTTGATAGTGAATGGAATTTTGTTGATATTAATGCTAAGGCGGCAAAAGTTGTTGGCATGGATGTTAAGGAAATGCTCGGCAAAAATGTTTGGGATGAGTATCCAGAATTCAAAAAAACCGAAGGCTACGCAATGTTTAAAGGTGCTATGGCAAGACAGGTTTATACCTATTTTGAGCAGTATCACCCCAAAGTAGGTAAGTGGATTGAACATCACCTTTACCCTTCTGCAACCGGGTTATCAATATATTTTAGAGACATCACCCATAGAAAAAAAGAAGATCATGAAAAACAAAAACTTATTTCTGTAATTGAAAATAGTCCTGGGTTTATTGGTTTGGCCACTATAGATGGCAAACCCCTTTTTTTGAATGATGCTGGTAAAAAACTGATTGACTTACCATGCGATTTCGATATAAAAAATGCTACAATACATGATTTCTTCGCCGAGGAGTATAAAGATGTTGTAACGAATGAACACCTACCAACCATCATGGAAAAGGGTTTATGGACCGGTGAAGTTCCCCTTAAAAATTTAAAATCTAAAAAAACAATACCCCTAGAGTTTTCGGGTTTTATAATAAAAGACAAAACAACAAATGAGCCTATAGGTATCGGCTCTATAGGATTTGATCTTACAGAACGTAAAAAATCGCAGAAAGAAATTCTAGAGCTACAGGGCAAAATGAATGCCGCTATAAGAATTGGTAAAATAGGGTATTGGGATTTTGATGTAAAAACGGAAACATTTATCTGTTCCCCATTAATGTATACTATTTATGATATTGATCCAGATAACGTACTAACAATATCATTCTTAGAAACGATTATTCACCCAGATGATGTAGAAAAGCACCGTCAAAACGTTAGAGATTTAATAATAGAAAAAAGCACGCATACATTTACCTACAGAATAATTGTTACTGATGGTTCTATAAAACATCTAATGGTAGAAGTTGAAGTTATTAGAGATCCAGATAATATGGCGGTTAACTTTAGAGGTACCGTAATCGATATTACCAAAGAAAAAGTGGCTGATATTGAGATTCTAGAACTTAAGAATAAAATGGATATTGCCATGCGTATTGGTAAGATCGGGTATTGGGATTATGATTTTTTCACAAAAACCATCCATTGGTCTCCAAGATTATTTGAAATATATGATGTTGATACAGATACCGAAATAACCCTGCAGTTTGTTGAAACATTAATGCACCCCGATGATATTGAGAGACATAGAGAACTCGTAAATAACATAACCGATGATATTGATAACTACTCCATATCATACAGAATAATTGTTAGAGATGGCTCTATAAAACATTTGCTAGCCGAAATGGAGGTTGTTCGCAACGAAGAAAAAACACCTATAAAATACAGGGGAACAATTGTAGACATTACCAAACAAAATAATGCAGAAAAAGAGATTGTATCGCTTCAATCTAAAATGGATGCCGCTATAAGAATTGGAAATATAGGTTATTGGCATTGGGATATGACTTGCAATATTGTAGAATGGTCTAAAGAAATGTTCGCGATGCACGAAATAGACCCTAGTATTGTTATGACTGTAGATATGGTAAGAGATACTATTTACGCTGAAGATTTAATTTTAATGGATAAAATTTTAACTTCTAAACCAGAAGATAGTCACCAATCCCCTGGTATTTATAGAATTCAACTTAAAAACAAAACATTTAAATACTTTTTAGCCTCTTCAGAATTAGTCTTTGATACTAACGGTAAACCAATTATATACCGTGGTACGGCAATGGATATTACCAAAAGCATATTAGCAGAAGAAGCCCTAATAGAAAGTCAAGAGAAATTCTTAAAAGCTTTTCAGACCAATCTAATAGGCATGATTATGATAGATAATGAGAGAAAGGTTATCGAAGCTAATGAAACCGCCTACACTCTTTTAAATACCAATAGAGAAGAACTTATTGGTAAAATAATTTTAGAAACCGGTGTTGTTAAGGTAGACGAAAAAGAACGTTTTAAAATATTGGAGCAGTTTTCGGAAACTGGAAAATGTATCAATCAAGAGCTTGTTATATACCTTAGAAATGGTCAAAAAAGGTCTATTTTAATATCTATTGAACCGTTGAATTTTAACAACAAAGAAAACTTTTTAGTAAGCTTATTTGATGATACAAAAAGAAAAGAAGCAGAAATAAATTTAGAAAATCAGTATTTTGAGCTTCAAAAAACCAACTCGGAACTTGATAGTTTTGTGTATAGTGCCTCTCATGAATTAAGAGCTCCGTTGTCTTCTGTTTTAGGTTTAATTCATTTAATACAAATGGAAGAAATAGACCCAAAGTTATTTCAACATATTAATATGATGGAAAAATCAATTGTAAGGTTAGATAGTTTCATTAAAGACATAATTGAATATTCACGAAATAAACATGTTCAAGTTAAGCTAGAATCCATAAATTTTACTAACTTAATTGAACAATCCCTTGAAAGCTTCTGGTATTTAGATAACACCAGTAAAATAAATATAGAAGTAAGTGTAGATGAAATAATAGAATTTGCATCAGATAGTAAACGAATTTCAATTTTATTGAATAATTTTATTTCAAATGCTATTAAGTATCATGATGTAAAAAAGGTTTCTCCTTCAATTTGGATTAGTGTAAAAACGACCAAAAAAGAGGCTATCATAGAAATAAAAGATAATGGAGTTGGTATGGCCAAAGATCAATTAGAAAAGATTTTTGAAATGTTTTATAGGGTCTCTTCTAAAGTTATGGGGTCTGGTATAGGTCTATATATTGTTAAAGAAGTAATTTTTAAATTAAATGGTAAAATAGAAGTAAAATCAAAAATTGGAGAAGGCTCAACTTTTACTTTAAAAATACCAAATGAATCAGTTAGATTATAATATGACTAAGGATATAAATATTTTATTGATAGACGATTCGGATGTGGATAATTTCATTAATAAAGCCATTATTTCGAAAGAGGATAATATTTCTCAAATAACGACTATGACCTCCGGTCAAGATGCTTTAGAATATTTAACCGGTGTAGTCGAAAATACCGAAACTTACCCAGATGTTATTTTTCTTGATATTAAAATGCCTGGCATGAACGGGTTCGAGTTTTTAGATGAATATCAAAAAATGTCCGATTCACTTATCAACCATTGTAGAGTATATATTTTAAGTTCTTCTATTGATTCAATAGATTCAGACAAGGGAAAAGAATATCCTGTAGTTAGAAAACATTTAACCAAACCATTGGCTCATCATCAAATAGGAAATCTACTTGCAGAAGACTAATTACCTTCAAAGAAGGTGTCATAATAAACGAGGTAGTTTTTGGTCTTGTTAATTTCAATTCGGCAACATCAAAGTTGAAAAAGTCCTTATATAATCTAATGGTTAAATGATAATATCTTCTTAATATTTCTAAGATTACATGCACTTTTATTATTTTGCCATTTATGAAAATTTATCCCGTTGAAACTGGTAATTTTAAATTAGATGGCGGCGCTATGTTTGGCGTAGTTCCAAAGACTATTTGGCAAAGAACAAACCCGGCAGACGATAATAATTTAATTGATATTGCAGCTAGAAGTCTCTTAATTGAAGACGGTAATCGGTTAATTTTAGTTGACACCGGAATGGGCAATAAACAATCTGACCAATTTTTTGGATACTACTATCGTTGGGGAGATTTCAATATTGACATATCATTAAAAAAGCATGGGTTTCATAGAGATGATATTACCGATGTTTTTTTAACCCACCTTCATTTCGACCACGTTGGTGGAGCAATTCAATGGAACAAAGACAGAACAGGATATGAACCTGCTTTTAAAAATGCCAAATTCTGGACCAATGAAAAGCATTGGAAATGGGCTACAGAACCAAACCCAAGAGAGAAGGCATCTTTTTTGAAAGAAAACCTAATGCCCATGAAAGAAAGTGGTCAACTAAATTTTATTGACCATACCAATGATAGTTTCTTAAAAAATAGCCTTCTTGGTTTTGATATCCGTTTTGTTGACGGCCATACAGAAAAACAAATGTTGCCACAATTTTCATACAAAGGCAAAACAATAGCTTACGTAGCAGATCTTATACCTACAGTAGGTCATATTCCATTACCCTATGTTATTGGTTATGACACACGACCATTGATTACAATGACAGAAAAAGAATTGTTCTTAAACGAGGCCGTTGAAAACAACTATTATCTATTCTTTGAACACGATGCACATAATCAACTATGTACCTTAAAACACACCGAAAAAGGTGTTCGTTTGGATCAGGTATTTACATTTGATCAGTTGTTCAATTAACTTTACGCTAATAAACACAATCTATAAACATTTACTAAAAGTTGCCCTCATATGACAAACACATATTTTAAAACAATTTTTGCCCTTTCTATTGCCGCAATATTAATTGGGTGTGGAAGTACAAAAACTGCAGGCGGAAGCGGATTGGTACTTACCCCTGTTGAAAACATTGACACTACACCTCTAAAAATTTCCGATTTAACCACTAGTGAGAAAAATAATTGGGGACATTTAGACTTGGTTACCGATACTATACCAGGTATGAGTGTTGACAAAGCGTACTCAGAAATCATTAAAAATAGAAAAGGAACAAAAACTATCGTTGCCGTTCTTGATTCTGGTATTGATTTAAACCATGAAGATCTAGTAAACGTATTATGGACCAACACTAAAGAAAAAGCGGGTAACGGTATTGATGATGACGGAAATGGTTTTATTGATGATATACACGGTTATAATTTCTTAGGTGAATCATACAATGAGCAATTAGAATATGTTCGTATGCTACGCTTAAATATTGGAGATGCAGCAACCTTGTCTAAAGCGAAAGCAAAACTAGACTCAAAATATAATGAAGCATTACAAGGTAAAGAGCAGTATGAATCTATATACCAAGCTGTGAAAAATGCAGATGCAGACGTTCAAAAGTATTTAAAGAAAGAAGTTTATACCAAACAAGATTTGTCTAGCATTAAAGCAACAGATGAAACTATGCAACGTAATGTTGCCATATTAAATCAAATGTTCGGTATTAATGACACTATCCCTGAAGTACTTAAAGATTTAAAAAATGGTCTTACGTATTATACAGAACAACTTAATTATAATTTAAATAAAGATTTTAATGGTAGAGAATCTGTAGGTGATGATGCTTATGATATTACCGATGTTAATTACGGAAATGGAAACCCTAAGAACAGGGTTGATGATGAAAGTCATGGTACGCACGTAGCAGGTATTATAGCCGCAGAGCGTAATAACGGTAAAGGTGTAAACGGGGTTGCTAATAACGTTGCAATTATGAGTATTAGGGCTGTACCTAACGGAGATGAGTACGACAAGGATATTGCAAGAGGTATTAGATATGCTGTAGATAATGGAGCGCGTGTAATCAACGGTAGTTTCGGAAAATCTTTTTCACCAAATGCCAAATGGGTTAATGATGCTATAAAGTATGCCGCTGACAAAAATGTGCTTTTTGTTCATGCTGCTGGTAACGACGGCGCTAATTTAGATGACCCTATCAATGCAAATTTCCCTAATGATCAAATAAACAACGGACCAGAAATTGCAGATAACGTAATAACTGTTGGTGCTTTAAATCCTAAATATGGTTCTGAATTGGTGGCTAGCTATTCTAACTACGGTAAAATAAATGTTGATGTTTTTGCCCCAGGTACAGATATCTACTCTACCTATCCAAATAATGAATACGAATATTCTCCTGGTACATCTATGGCCGCTCCTGGTGTTGCTGGTGTTGCTGCTTTAGTAATGTCTCAATACCCAAGCCTAACGGCTGCTCAGGTTAAAAAAATTATTCTACAGTCTGGTTTGCCTATAAAATCGAAAGTTGTTTTAGGCTCAGCTGGTACCAAAAGTGATACATTAGATCAAATATCTACATCTGGTAAAATTGCAAATGCTTACAATGCATTGGTACTAGCAAGTAAAGTAGCTGCAGGACAGGTTAAATTATAATAATTACACAACTCATATGACTAAATCATTTTTTACACTATTTACAGTATTATTTACAGTTGGATTGTTTGCTCAGAATAAGACCGACTATTGGCAACAACATGTAGATTATACCATGGCTGTAGATATGGATGTTGACAATTTTCAATATACAGGTACGCAGACTTTGGTCTACACCAACAATTCTCCAGATGAGTTAAAACGAGTGTATTTCCATTTGTATTTTAATGCTTTTCAGCCAGGTAGTGAAATGGATATTCGTCTACAATCGATTGCAGATCCGGACGGACGAATGATTACGGAAGACAAGAAGAGTAGAATATCTATACTTACTGAAAGTGAAATGGGTTACTTACATGCTTCTTCTTTAACACAAGATGGTAGTAAAGTTTCTTTTTCTGAAGAAGGTACCGTTTTGGTTGTTGATTTAGCCAAGCCGATACCAGCAGGAGAAAAGTCCACTTTTAACATGGAATTTAAAGGTCAGGTACCATTACAGATTAGACGTTCTGGTAGAAATAGTGAAGAAGGTGTTGCGCTATCAATGAGCCAATGGTTTCCAAAATTGGCTGAATACGACTTTGAAGGTTGGCATGCAGATCCTTATATAGCACGTGAGTTTCAAGGTGTATGGGGTGATTTTGATGTAAAACTTACTATTGATAAAAATTATACGGTTGGTGGAACAGGTTATCTACAAAACCCAAATGAAATTGGTCATGGTTATGAAACACCAGGTACTAAGGTTAAAAAGCAAAAAGGCAAGACCTTAACTTGGCACTTTAAAGCACCAATGGTACATGATTTTATGTGGGCTGCAGATCCAGAATATATTCATGATATTCAACAAGTCCCTAATGGACCAGTACTTCATTTTCTTTATAAGGACAATCCTAAAATCTTAGAAAACTGGAAAAATCTTCAGCCTAAAACAGTAGAGGCAATGGAGTTTTTCAATAAGAACATTGGTCAATATCCTTATGATCAATATTCGGTAATTCAAGGTGGTGATGGTGGTATGGAATATGCCATGTCAACACTAATAACAGGCGACCGCAAATTTAGCAGCCTAGTCGGTGTAATGGCACATGAAATGGCCCACTCGTGGTTTCAACATATTTTAGCAACTAACGAAGCTAAACATGAATGGATGGATGAAGGATTTACTTCATTTATATCTAAGCTTTGCATGAGTGAAATAATGGATTATGAAAAAGAAAATCCTTTTGAGAGTACGTACAAGGGTTATAGAAACTTAGCACTTTCAGGTAAAGAACAACCTCAAGGTACTTATGCAGATCGTTACGATCTTAACTTTGCCTATGGAATTTCTGCATATAGCAAGGGTTCTATTTTTCTATCTCAACTAGGGTATGTTATTGGTCAAGATAAATTAATGGAAACTATTCGTCAGTATTACGATGAGTTTAAATTTAAACATCCTGTGCCTAATGATGTTAAACGTGTTGCCGAAAAAGTATCTGGCTTTGAATTAGATTGGTACTTGACCGACTGGACACAGACTACCAATACTATTGATTATGGTATAAAAGAAGTAGCCGCTACAGAAAACACAACCAAAGTTACCTTAGAGCGTATTGGTTTAATGCCTATGCCTATGGATATTTTAGTCGTATACAATGACGATACCAGAGAAACTTTTTATGCTCCGTTACGTATGATGCGCGGTGAAAAAGCAAACCCATATGATGGCATTGAAAGAACGGTTATAGAAGATTGGGCTTGGGCTTACCCTACCTATGATTTTGTAATTAATAAACCAATGTCTTCCATAAAAGCAATTGTTTTAGATCCATCTCAGCTAATGGCTGATGTGAATTTAGAAAATAATGTTTGGCAAGCAGAATAGTATCTTCTTCTAAAATTTTAGATATTTATGCCCCCTTCTTGGGGGCAAATTTTTTTTAATATTTATTTTATAATGGATAAATCCTTCGGAAAAAAGGAAAAACTTAAAAGCAAAACACTCATCACACAATTGTTTGAAGAGGGTAAAGGTATTTCTGTATATCCGTTGAAATTAATTTATCTATCCGTAGAGAATAAAGAAGTGCCAATAAAAACTGGAGTTACGGTTGCCAAACGTAATTTTAAAAGTGCCGTAGATAGAAACATGATTAAACGTTTGCTTAGAGAGTCTTATAGACTTAATAAAGCACTGGTTTTTAACAATACAGATGCAAACTTTGCGTTTCTATTTTTATACCTTGGTAAGGATATGCCCACCTTTGAGCAGTTAGATCATAAAATGAAGCTCGTTTTAAACAAGTTTAAGCTACAGATTGATGAAAAAAATAGTAAGTAAAAAAGTACTTGTACCCATTATTGCCATAGCCTTTCTTTTTATTGGAAGTAGTTATAAAAGTGACTTTTTTGAAATAGCTAAACAGATTGAAATCTTCACCACCTTGTTCAAAGAATTGAACATGAATTATGTGGATGAAACTAACCCGGCAGAATTAATGGATACAGCCATTAAAAATATGCTAGAGGAATTAGATCCTTATACCAAATTTCTAAACGAACAAGACGTAGAGACTTACCGAATAAACAATGCAGGAGAATACTCGGGTATTGGTGCAATGGTACGTTCTTTTGATGATAAGCTGTTAATTGTTGAGCCACACGAAGGTTACCCTGCAGATAAAGCTGGTTTAAAGGCCGGTGACGAAATAATACAAATTGGAGACATCAAAGTTGCCGATTTTGAAAATAATGCCAGTGAGCTCTTAAAAGGGGGTAATGGATCTACGGTTAATGTAACATACAAAAGACAAGGAAAAATAAATTCTACAAAAATTACCCGTGAAGGTATAGAGGTAGATGCCGTTCCTTTCTTTAAAATGATCGACAACAAAACCGGATACATTGTTTTGGCCAAGTTCAATGCTAAAGCTACCGAGCAAACTAAAGCTGCCCTATTAGACTTAAAAGGAAAGGGTGCCGAGAAAATTATTTTAGACCTAAGGGGAAATCCAGGCGGATTATTATCTGAAGCGATAAATGTTACCAATCTGTTTGTTCCAAAAGGGGAGTTAGTGGTTACTACAAAATCTAAGGTCAAGAAATTTAATCGTGAGTATCATACCAACAATCAACCTATAGATGAAGAAATTCCACTGGTAGTCTTAGTAAACGGTAGCAGTGCTTCTGCAAGTGAAATTGTTTCAGGTAGTTTACAAGATTTAGATAGAGCAGTAATTATGGGCGCAAGAAGTTTTGGAAAAGGCTTAGTACAACGCCCTCTTAAATTAACATATGGTACGCAACTAAAGGTTACTATTTCTAGATATTACACCTCATCTGGTCGTTGCATACAATCGTTAGATTATTGGAACAGAGATGAAAGTGGTAATGCCGTACGTAATACCACTTTTAATGATTTTACTACCCGTAACGGTAGAAAAGTACAAGATGGTGGTGGTATTTTACCAGACATTGAAGTGGCAACTTCTAAAACCAATGACCTTACTTTGGCATTGCTACAAAACAATGTCATATTCGATTATGCTACCAATTATCATTATTCTCATAATTTAAATAATGTTACTGATTTTAAATTCTCCGATTCTGATTTTAATGAATTTAAAAATTATGTAAAGCAAAGTAGGTTCTCTTTTGAAACCAAGGCAGAGCAGGCAATTAAAAAGGCACTCTCAGGCGACGAAAATGACTTTTTAGGTTCTGATGTAAAGGATAGCTACAAAACCTTGTTAGCGAACATAGAAAAAGGTAAAATTAATGCGTTAGATAAGTACCAGAGCGAAATTCAAAAAAATCTAGAAGATGAAATTGTTAAACGCTATTTCTACAGAAACGGTCTATACCAATATTACTTAAATAATGATGATGCTATTTTAGCAGCTACAGAATTATTAAGCAATAACTCCAAGTATAGTAATATCTTAAAATAATTAGTCCTGTTAAATTGGGATTTTAATTAATCGAAAACTGTATCGGAATCATTTTGTGGAGCTACAAATCTTCTAAGATAAATGACATTATCTTTTTTGTTACCCCTGTTTCTAAACTCCTCTTTCGTTAATGTCGAGTCAATTTGGCTATAGTGACATTTGTAAGAGTTATAGGCTTTGTCAAAATCTACTTCTGAATACGAGACTTTAGTTCTTAAGTATTTCTTGTTTTGACTTCTAAGTATTTTATTTTCTTCACCCTTAATGTTTTCTTCTGGTGTACCATAATAGAATAAAGACATTGATTTTTTCCAATCCGAGCTTAGAAAAACCTGTGTTACAGAAGCGCCGACCAATCTATGGTCCATATGGGTAGATCCACCATCTGGACCCCATGTAATTAATACATCTGGTTCCAACTTTTTTACAATACTATTTAGTTCCAATATCATAGCTCTTGCGTGTGGTACATGACCATCATAACCGTCTGCAGCTTTTAATTGATCATGATAGTCTAAGTGAATTAAATCTGCCCCTAATTTCTCTGCTGCACATTTCATTTCTTCTTTTCTAATTACAACCAAAGTTTCTCCTGCTATATGATCATGAAAATCATTTGTTCCAAATCTACCATCTGTAACAACAACCAATGTAACCGTAGCTCCTTCTCTTATATATCTTGCTAAAATAGGTGCAATGGTACTTTCATCATCTGGATGTGCAAATACTGCGATTATAGATTTGCCTTCAAGAGTTTCTTGACCCTGTACATAGCTACTAAACATCACCATTGTAATTACAACTAGCAAAACAAAAGTTGATTTTTTTAATAATGACCAAATGATAATTATGTTCATAGTCGCAAGGTTTTGTTTTTATTAGAGCCTTACTAAATATAACAAATGTTATCTATAATAGATTGATGGATATTAAATAGGAAATGAATTTAAAGAGTTGCGTAATCTGTTGATTTATTATAGCTACTTTTAAAATGATTATTTAAAGTTATAGCCAAACAACACTTCTAACCATGCGAAATCTATTATTCATTGCAAGCTGCTTATTGCTAAACACATTTACTCAAGCTCAAGATTTAAAAAAGGAAAACACTACTAAGCCAATACCTGAAGCAAAGTCATTTATTACAAAGCATAAAGGCGTTTTTGGTGGTGCATCTATCGACTATACTACAACTGCAAAAGAAACTTTTTTAACCAATAAAGAGGGCGATTCTATTGCTACATTTTGGTCTGTAGCTTATACAAAAAACAATTTGATAGATGTTAAGAAAAGACCTGTAACCTTTGTATTTAATGGTGGTCCGGGTTCTGCATCAATGTGGTTGCATATGGGGTTTTTTGGACCTAAGGTTGTAAAAGTAGATTCTGATGCTAAAAACGATGATGGTGCGGCTCCTTACAATTTAGTAAATAATGAACATGGATTATTAGATATTACAGATTTAGTCTTTATTGACCCAGTTGGTACTGGTTATAGCAGATTAGTTGGTAAGGGAGAAGGAAAAGATTTTTACGGATTAAAAGAAGATGTAGATTCCTTCGCACAATTTATAAGAAAGTGGGTTACCGAAAACGAACGTTGGTTTTCTCCTAAATATTTAGCGGGTGAAAGTTATGGAACTACACGTGCTGCTGCATTGGGGAAAACCTTAGAAGGTTCTGGTCAGAATATGGCTTTAAACGGAATGATTTTAATTTCACAAGCATTAGATTATGCAGGGTCTACTTCTGTATCTAACAACATAACTTCATTTATTACTTATTTACCTAGTATGGCGGCAACCGCATGGTACCATAAAAAGGCAGGAAAAGGTGCTACTTTGGAAAGCTTTACCCAAGAATGCCGAGATTTTACGTACAATACTTATATACCAGCACTCTATAAAGGAAACTCTTTAAGTAAAACCGAGAAAGATGCCGTTGCTGAAAAATTATCTTATTTCACAGGATTGGACAAGAACTATATTATACAATCTGATCTACGAATTTTAATGGGCCGTTTTCAAAAACAATTATTGTCTGACAAGGGTTTAGCCATCGGTAGGCTTGATGGTCGGTTTATGGGTGATGAAGTAGATAAAGTATCTGAAAATCCTCATTTGGGTGATGCTGCCAGCTACCAAATAAGTGCTGCTTATACTGCTAGTTTAAATCATTACTTCGCATCTGAACTAAATATTAAAATGGATAGGCCATATATTACTTCTGGTGGTGGATCTAATTGGAGATGGAGAACTGTGCCAGATGGTAAATATTGGGAACCAATGCCTGTAAATACTGCTCCAGATTTGGGCGAAACCATGCGTAGAAATACCGCTATGAAAATAATGGTTGCAAGTGGTTATTATGATTTAATTACTCCGTTTTTCGATGCTGAATATACCTTTGATAGAAACGGCATAGTAAAGGAACGTGTTGATATGAAATATTATGAAGCGGGACATATGATGTATACACATGAACCAGATTTAATTAAATTAAGTAAAGATATCCGTGAATTTATAACTTCAGAATAGGAGATTAAAAAGGAATTTTTATTACTGTTTTTTCTCTAGGATAACTGCATGCTGCTCATTGCACTTAAGGTTGTAAAAGTTGACAATGTCCTTAACATGTTTTTTTTTGAATTCTTTGTTCTGAATCTTTGTCACTAAAACTGGACAATCAGAAAAATATTCTGATGCAGCATTTTTAAAATTTTTACTAAAAAGTTGATTTGAACCTAAATGGGTAATTTCTCCTTTATTTCCCTTACTTACATATAAGTTATTTAAATCGTAAAAGTTACTATGCATCATATTCATTTGACTATTTGCACCAGCCATATACATAGGTGCTGAATAGCCTCTTTGCTCAAGAACATATAAACTTACAGGTCCTATTTCTAGTTCTCTAACAACATTAAAAAAGCCTTTGCGAATTTCTAAATAGATATACGTGGAAGGTTCTTCTCTGTCATTGATAACCACTTGCGCTAAATCTTCAAAATGATATCTTTCTGCTTTCTCCCCTTTTGCATTTCTAAACTTTACTTGGTCGCCATTTATGAGCTTTGCAAGTCCATGAAGTTTCCTTCCATCCTTAAAATATAAAGTAGCAACATCGTTTTGAGCCATGGTGGTAAATGATCCTAAAAAACAGCAGATTAAAACAAGAAACAACGTTTTTTTCATAGCAAGTAATTGATAGTGAACTATCATAAAACGAGCTTAACATAACAATGTTATAATTTTTATCTTAAAAACGATGAACTACCAATTCTACAAAATAGGTTAATCTTTAAGCGGTTTAATAATATTCAAATTCTTTAATAGAGGATCTTCTTGATTTAATAATCGTTGGGTTCTTAAATACCTTCCTACATTAAATTCGTCGTAATTTGGAGAATCTTTATCTACACTACTTATACGTACCATTTCAGATGCATGTATAAACTGATTATCACCAATCCACATACCAACATGAACTACTTTTTCTGAAGTTGTTTCTGTTGCTTTTCTTCCAAAGAATAACAAATCGCCTTTTTCTAATTTACTAAAATCAGCAACCGAGTCTATTGGCATACCAGCATGTACTTGTTGCGATGCATCTCTAGGTATTACCATTCCATTTAGAAAGTAAATAGTTTTTGTGTACCCACTACAATCAACACCTTTTGTAGAAGTACCACCCCATAAATATGGAACACCAATTAAAGTTCGTGAAGTTTCTATAAGTGAATCTGCCTGATAATCTAAGTTTGATAACCAGGTGTTATATTCTAAAGCCTCTTCTTTAGATACATAAGCTTTTCTACTATCTGGAAATTCTACTTCATAAAAATCATCATCACTATTTAGAACTTTTAATAAGCTTCCTGCAACTAGATCAGACACTCTATTTTTAGCATCTATAGATTTAAATGCATGCCCATATGTAGAGGTATAAATAATCTTTTCTGATGCTGTCCATTGCGCTACATCATCCTCTGTCATCAACTGTATTCCGCCTGGATCTACCCATGCCAAATACATATCTGGTGTTTGTATTAAATACCAATCTCCTTCCTTCTTTAAAACATTAACCACAGTACCCAACGTAGCTTGTGTAGCTAACTCTGCAGAGTGTTTTGGGTTACTTCTAAGGTTTGCTGCAGAAATATTAATAACTGCTTTTGTCATCCCTTCTAAATTATCAGCAGGTAATATTTTTACTTCATTCTTAGCATTTATACCTTTTTCTTTTAAAACGATGATTAAAGAATCTATTGCATTTGGTAAATTAGTTTCACCAACCAACGTAAAACCTGAGGGACCATCTAATACTTCTAAATTAAAAAGTGCCGTTCGTTTATCTGGTGCAAAAACATTTTTGATACTTTCAATTTCATTCGCCATTAATTTTTTTTCGTCCATATGAACGCCACATGCCGTATTTAAAGCAATCAAAATCAACACAAAAGTCTTCTGTAACATTATTCTCTTCATCTCTAAAATAATTTCTAGTAGTATTTACCATGTGAAATTATGTAATTTTATCGCAAATGAAGAAACTAAGGGTCATAGAGCTTTTTGCAGGTGTTGGTGGATTTCGCTTAGGGTTGGAGGATACTGATAACTATGAGGTAGTTTGGAGCAATCAATTTGAACCCAGTACTAAAACACAGCATGCATCGAAGGTTTATGAAGCTAGATTTGGACCCCAGAATCATCGCAATCAAGATATTTCTGAAGTGCCCACTAAAGATATTGCCGATGCAGATATTCTAGTGGGTGGCTTTCCATGTCAAGATTACTCGGTTGCAGCAACATTAAATAACTCTAAAGGTCTTATTGGTAAAAAGGGTGTGTTGTGGTGGAGCATTCATAGAATTTTATCGGAAAAAAATAACCCTCCAAAATACCTGTTTCTTGAAAATGTTGATAGACTACTAAAATCTCCTTCTAGTCAACGCGGTAGAGATTTTGCAATCATGCTAAAAAGCTTAGATGATTTAGGTTATGCCGTAGAATGGAGAGTTATTAACGCTGCTGATTATGGATTGCCACAACGACGTAGACGTATTTTTTTCTTAGGATACCATAAATCTACGCCACTTTATAAACAATTTAAAAAGGCTAAACCTGAAGAGTGGATTTTTGAAAAAGGTACAATTGCATCGGCATTCCCAGTGACCAGTACTTCATCTAAAATGATGACTTTTGATATAACAGATGATCTTGTTTCATTATCAGAAAATTTTAACTTGGGTGAAAAATTATCTCCATTTCTAAATACCGGAGTTTTTATAAATGGCAAGGTTCATACCACCAAGACTACCGCTAGCTATGTTGGAAAAAGAACAGTTTTAGCAGATGTTTTGCAAAAGGAAAGTATACCAGAAGAATTTTATATTCCTATTGAAGACCATGATAAGTGGCATTATTTAAAAGGTGCTAAAAAAGAAACGAGAACGTCTAAATCTGGTTTTGTATATCATTATAATGAAGGTAGTATGATTTTCCCTGATGCGTTGGATAATGCTTCCAGAACAATTATTACAGGAGAAGGTGGTAAAAGCGCTTCAAGATTTAAACATGTTATTCATACTAAAAAAGGACTACGAAGATTAACCCCTGTTGAATTGGAACGCCTAAATATGTTCCCTGACAACCATACGTATCTAGAAGGTATCTCAAATACTAAAAGAGCTTTTTTTATGGGTAATGCGCTAGTAGTTGGTGTTGTTAAAAAAATTGGTGAAACTCTTGCCGAAAAAATTAAAACTACCTAGTGTACTTTCTTAATATTTATATTTTCTGAGATATACATACTATTCAGAATAACGCTCTTCTTTTTGATTTTTAACCACAACATATTGTTAATCAACGTTTAAAATTAGGAATTGTCCTTTTTTTTGTTATTTTATTAGGTATGGTAAAAGTAGAAAAGTCAGAAAATATAGAATTTTTAGAGAAATCAATTCAACATTTAGAAGCTACTGGGTTCGAGAATATAAAAGCTGATATGGAGGGTTACGAAACTCCTAAATCTTATACTAGAAAAGGAAAAGAAGACAATATTACACCAGATATTGTAGCTATTAAAAATGGTAGAAAATATTATTTTGATATTAGTCTTAAATCTCCTAAAACAAGGCTGCTTAAATCTAAATGGCTCTTTTTAGATACCTTAAGTAGAATGAACTCTAATAGATTTAGAATTATAACTACCAGGGGTCATTATAAATTTACAGATAGCATGTTAGAGGATATTAACTTAACTAACAAAACACCAATTAAAATTTAAAAAATCTATTTTAATAATACATATAAAAAATGTCCGCAAGTTGCGGACATTTTTATTTTCTAATCATTGCTATATGTGGTATACCATCTTCTAAATAATCTTCTCCTATAATAGTAAAACCTAAATCTGTATAAAACTTAGTAAGATATTTTTGTGCTGAAATTTTTATTTCATGTTCTTTATAATGCTCTTGTACCGCTTTTATTGAAGCTTCCATTATAATTTTACCATAACCAAATTTTCTATGTTGTTTATGTACAGCTACTCTACCTATACTAGCCTGATCAAAATAAATACCTGATTTAAAAATACGGGTATAAGCAACTACCTCATTATTACTTAGTCCTATTACATGAAGGGCTTTATCATCTTTACCATCTATATCTTGATAAACACAGTCCTGCTCCACAACAAAAATCTCACTTCGTAATTGTAATACTTTATAAAGCTCTTGAATATCAAATTCTTTAAATTCTTTAATTTTAATATCTAACATTAATTTGTTTATTTAACTAGTTATGTTCATATCTATAAACCAATAACTATTTGTAAATGAATTAATTAAATACCTAATTTTAGGTTATTAACAATGTTAATAACAGATTATTGTAGTGGAATTTTTTCAATTCTACGCTCATGCCTTCCTCCTTCAAAAGAAGTATTTAAGAAAGTAGATACCATTTCAAGTGCCTGAGGTAGTGCTATATATCTAGCTGGTAAACTTAAAATATTAGCATCATTATGTTCTCTAGCTAATTTGGTTATCTCTTTAGTCCAACATAAGGCAGCTCTAACATTTTGTTGTTTATTAGCGGTCATACAAGCTCCATTACCACTACCACAGATTAAAACACCAAAATCTGCAATACCATTTTCAACATCTAATGCAACAGGGTGCGCGAAATCTGGATAATCAACACTATCTGTGCCATCAGTACCATAATTTATAACTTCTATCTGTTTAGATTTTAATAGACCTATAATAGCTAATTTATATTCTGTACCAGCATGGTCGTTACCAATAGCTATTTTCATATGCGTAATATTTTAAGGTTAATAGTTCATGATTTATATCCAGTGGGGGTGGAACTAAACCATGCTAAAGGTACAATAATCAGCGTTTCACAACAAAATTAGAGGGGTTGACAACAATAGTTGCCATGTAAATAATAATAATTGTTAATTAGTATGTTATAAGCGTGATTACTCACTGCATAAATTGTTTAGAAAAAGTTGCTTAAAAATTTGGTTATTAAAGTTGACATCTGCTTACACTTTTAATCTTCTTAACACGAATTTAAATATTATAAAGTGTTAGATGATTTTCATCAAATTAACAACCCTAGTTAACATAAAAATTACATTTAGTTATTAATAAATTCATGTTAATAGCAGTTATAAACCACGTTTAATAACTCCTCAAAATACTGGTTCTCAATTGTAGATTACATAAATAGATTGTCAACAAGTATTCGTATCTCATATTGTCAAGTAATATCCAAATAAGTTATTGCAGATATTAACAAGCTATAATAATCATTAATATTTAATTTAATTTAAAAGAAAAAATGCCATTTATGATATATATGTTAATAACAACTTATTTACTTAACTTTTCAATAAGAAGTAGACTAACAGGTAGTGAATTATAATTCGTAATTTTCCAATAAATTAAAAGTTTAATGTCAAAAAGAAATAAGAAGGCGAATAATCATAAAAAGAACGAAATTACTAAAGGTATTTTCACTGTTCTAGAGAAGGACCCGAATCAAAGTTTCAACTATAAGCAGATTGCTGCTAAGATAAATATTACAGAAGCTCAAGATAGAAATACCCTTATTAAAAGGTTAACTGAGCTTAAAGAGAAAAAGAGAATTCAAGAAGTGGATAGAGGTCAGTATAAAGTTTTAGAAAATACTAAATCTTATTACGAAGGTACTGTAGATGTTACTGGTAAAGGAAATGCCTACATTGTTGTTGATGGTATGGATGACGATATATTTATTCCTTCCAATAAATTAAATAAAGCTTTTCATAAAGATAAAGTAGAAGTTTATATCTATCCAAGAAGTAAAAGTAAAAAGCTTGAAGGTGAGATAGTTAAAGTACTTGAAAGATACAAAACAACTTTTGTTGGTATTGTTGATATGCAAAAGACTTTTGCTTTTGTTAGACCTTCTGATTTTAGAATGTATACCGATATTTTTGTATCAAAAGATAAATTAGGTGATGCAAAAGATGGTGAGAAAGTATTAGTTGAAATTACCGATTGGCCAGAGGATGTTGACTCCCCTTTTGGTAAAGTTACTGAGGTATTAGGAATACCAGGGGAACATGACACCGAAATTCATTCTATTTTAGCTGAATACGGTTTACCATATTCTTTTCCTGCAGATGTTCAGAATTTTGCCGATGGATTAGATACAAGTATAAAAGAAGAGGAAATTTTAAAGCGTAGAGATGTACGTGATGTTCTTACGTTTACTATAGATCCAAAAGATGCAAAAGATTTTGATGATGCATTATCTTTTCAAAAATTAGAAAACGGTAATTATGAGATAGGTATTCATATTGCCGATGTATCTCATTACTTACAAAAAGATACTATATTAGATGATGAAGCTTACCAAAGAGCAACATCTGTATATTTAGTTGATCGTGTGGTACCTATGTTACCAGAAGTTCTTTCTAACAATGCGTGTTCATTAAGACCGAATGAAGAGAAATATACCTTTTCGGCAATATTTGAATTAGATACTAATGCAATTATAAGAAATCAATGGTTTGGTAGAACTGTAATCGATTCTAACGAACGTTTTGCCTATGAAGAGGCACAGTATATCATTGAGACCGGTAACGGCGATATACCGCAAGATATATCTATAAGGAATGCTGCTTATACAGTTTCTAAAGATGTTGTTGAGGCAACCTTAGAAATGGACAGGTTAGCCAAAATAATGCGAGATAAACGTATGGATCAAGGGGCATTATCCTTTGATAAAGTTGAAGTACGTTTTAATCTTGATGAAAATAGTAATCCAATAGGAGTTTACTTTAAAGAATCTAAAGATGCTAATAAGCTAATAGAAGAGTTTATGCTATTAGCTAATAGAAAAGTGGCAGAATTTATTGGAAAACAAAAACCTAAAAAGACTTTTGTTTATAGAATTCATGATGATCCAGACCCAGATAAGTTAATGGCTTTGAACGGTATTGTATCTAAATTCGGACATAAATTAGATTTTAAGGACAAGAAATCTATTAGTTCTTCTTTAAACCAATTACTACAAGATGTAAAAGGTAAAAAAGAACAGAATATGGTAGATACGCTTACTATTCGTAGTATGAGTAAAGCTATTTATACTATTGATAATATTGGTCATTATGGTTTAGCTTTTGATTATTACACTCACTTTACATCTCCTATTCGTAGGTATCCAGATGTTATGGTGCATAGGTTATTACAACACTATTTAGATGGTGGTAGTTCTGCTAATGCCGAGGAGTTTGAAAAGAAATGTAAGCATTCTTCAGATATGGAGTATTTAGCATCTAGCGCAGAGCGAGATTCTATTAAGTATATGCAGATCAAGTTCATGCAAGATCATAAGGACGAAGAATTCCGTGGTGTTATTAGCGGAGTTACGGAATGGGGAATTTATGTTGAAATCATAGCAAACAAATGTGAGGGTATGATTCGTATTAGAGACATAAAAGGAGATTATTATATCTTTGATGAGAAGCAATATGCTATTGTTGGCGAACGTACCAAGAAGAAATATACTTTAGGTGACGAGATAACTGTAATGGTTAAGAGTACCGATTTAGTCAAAAGGCATTTAGATTTTGCTTTGATTCCAGATAGCAATAAATAGTTTGGAATAGATTTTGGTATATGATGGCTAAATAGGGAAAACTATGGTTAAAATAGTTTTTCAACAAACATTACACGTAAAAGAATGAAACAAGTTTTAATATTAATGTTTCTCTTAGGATGTCTTTTGGTTACTGGCCAGGATAATAAGATTACCCAAAGTTTAGAACCTTTTAAGGAATTAAAAGGATTTGATGGCTTGTCTATTAACTTAATAAAGTCAACAGAATATAAAGTAATTATTTCAGGTGAAAATACGGATAAGGTTGCTGTTGTTAATAACGAAGGTGTTTTAAAAATACGGATGCAAATCGGTAAGATTTTCAGTGGTTATAAAACCTTTGTAGATTTATATTATGCTGGTGATATCTTGGTAATAGATGTCAATGAAGATGCTAGAATAGTAACTGAAGATTTAATTCAACAAGATGTATTGGAGTTAAAAGCTCAAGAAGGTGGTGAATTAATAGTAAGTGCCAATGTTGAACAAATGTTAATAAAGTCTGTTTCTGGTGGTATAATCAGAACTACGGGTAGTTCTAATCTTCAAGATGTTCAGATAAACACTGGTGGTGTTTATGAAGGCAAGAATTTTAAAACAAATTTTTCTACCATCAATGTTAATGCAGGATCACGGGCAGAAATTAATGCAAAAGACTATGTTAAGGCTACAGTAAAGGCTGGCGGTGAGGTATTAGTGTATGGTAATCCAAAAAAACTTGAAGAGAAAACAGTTTTTGGTGGGACAATTAAAAGAATGTAAAAGTAGATGTTAGAAGATATTCAGGCAGCAATTCCCTTAGGTTTTTTCTTAAGTTTTATGGTTGGTCCTGTTTTCTTTGTTCTTTTACAAACTAGTGCTGTTAAAGGGTTTAGAGCTGCTATTACTTTCGACTTTGGGGTATTATTAGCAGATATACTCTTTATACTTGTTGCTTATTTTAGTAGTTTTCAACTACTTGAAAATTTAAGTAATCAACCAGGTTTATATGTTTTCGGTGGTGTAATTCTATTAATATATGGACTTGTAACTTTTTTTAAAGTTGATAAAAAGGTTATACCAGACGAGTCTAAGAAAATTCGAAAATCAGATTTTCTTGGTCTATTTATAAAAGGTTTTTTATTGAACTTTATTAATATAGGGGTTCTCGTATTTTGGTTAGGTATTATTATTATTATTGGTCCTAGTTTAGATAATCAACCAAGTCGTTTTTTTACTTTCTTTTCAACTGTACTTCTCTCCTATTTTGTTACTGACATTTTTAAAATTTTGTTAGCAAAGCAATTAAAAAGAAAGTTAACTCCAGCTAGAATATTATTAGTCAAAAAGATTATTGGTATTATTCTTATTATATGTGGATTAGTTCTTGTTGTAAAAGGGTTCTTACCGAAAAATCAGTTTAATATAGAACACGAATTGGAAAGATTCGAGACTAATATTATAGAATAAAAAAGCCGGCTATTAACCGGCTTTTAAAACTAAGTATGTATACTTTTATTTCTTGTACTTATCATTAAGTAGTTTAACAATATCTGCTGTAAGATCATTGTCCTCTGTACCGTAAAGTACACTTCCACCATCTCCTCCACCTAAAATAAAAGAGTAACCATTAGATTTTCCGTAAGCTTTTATTTCTTCTTTAACTTTAGATACAATGCTATCCATTTCAGTCTGTCCTTCCATTTGTAATTGTTGATCTTGTTGTTGAAGTTGTTGACCAATAATTTGTCCTCTCTGTTGCATAGCAGCATATTCTTCTTGTGCTTTAGATTGAGACATTGATTGAGCTTTTGTCTGGAAAGCTTGAGCTTCGAATTGAAATGCTTGAGAAATACTATCTCTTGTTTTAGCTAAGGCATCTGCCTTTACTTTGAATTGAGATTCAACATCAATTTTTTGTTGATACTCATCCATCAATTTTACGTTATCTACGTATCCAATTTTTTCTTGTTGGCAAGAAGCTAATAATGCAATAGCAAAAATTACAATTAGGTTTTTCATTTTTTCATTTTTGTGAGATGCAAAAGTAATAAAGGTTTTAGAATGTAAATGTTTTAAAATTAATAATAGTATGTGGTTTTATACTTTAATAAAATATTCTTATGGAATATATTATTATGATAAATAAATCTTATATTAATGAAGTATTTTAAGGTGTATTTAAAAGCTTTTTAAATATTTAGCGATAAAGTATATGGTTTATCATTTATAATCTTTTAAATCTCTTTAAAATTAGTTTTTACTCCTTTTTAAGGACATATATGAGGGATGAATACTCTCCATTAGATTTTGCAATAATATTTGATACCAAACCACGGTAAAAGGCTTTTAGGTAATTTGATTTACCATTTTTATATTTCTCTGATAAAAGAGAAACGTAATAGGAATCAAAATACATGGGTAATGTTTTATCCACTCTAAAATTATGTTTCTCAAATATTATTTTAATTGCGTTTTGAGAGAAATGCCATAAATGTCTTGGTGTGTCATATGCTGCCCAAAATTCTTTATAATATTCTGCATCGTAAGATTTGTAATTAGGAACTGCAATTATTAATGTTCCATTTTTTTCTAATCGTTTTTTGATATTATTTATTTGTTCATCTAAATTTGGTAAGTGTTCTAATACATGCCAAAGTGTTATTATATTATATTTTGTAGATGGTAAATCTTTTGTGGTTTTATATATTTCAAGATTTTTATTAGTAGCTTTTTTACTTGCCATTTGGTTTACTTCTACTCCAACGGTATTCCATTTTTTGTTTTTTGCGTAAGCTAAAAATTCTCCTGTTCCACATCCAATATCTAAAAGTGTTTTTTCTTTTAAAGAATATTGGTCAATTAACTTTACCTTTTTCTTTAATGTAATTTTTTTAACTTCTTGATAGACTTTTTCTATGAAACTATTTTTTTCATCGGAGTGAGAAATATAGTTTTTTGGATCATAATATTTTTCTAAATTTTTTGGTTCAGGATTGGTTATTAGCATGTCGGATTCTTCATCAAAAATTAGATTGAATTTTTCTTGACTTACTAGATAATCTTTTGTCTTAATCTTTATATTCTTTTCAAGCATAAATTAGGCTTGTTATTATGATACTATTTTGATTGAATTATTAATGTTCCACGTGGAACAATTCGTCCTACCTTCCGAGAAAAACTAAAAGTACACTAATGTCGCTTGGTGTAACTCCACTAATTCTTGATGCTTGAGAAATTGTTACGGGTTGAATTTTCGTCATCTTTTCTCTTGCTTCAAATGATAAAGATTTTAATTTCGAGTAATCAAAATTTGCTGGAATCTTTACTGCTTCTAATCTATGAAGTTTATCAGCATTTAGTTTTTCTTTCGCAATATAACCAGAGTATTTGATTTGTACTTCTGCTTGTTCTAGTACTTCTCCGTCAAAATTATTATCCTTTACAAATGTAGATACATCTTCTAATTGTAACATATGGTCCATGGTTACGTTAGGTCTTGAAAATGCTTTGTACATTTTATCAGATTGTTTTACTAAGGCTGAATCAACACTCTTGAAAATCGGATTAATGTCTTTTGGAAGAACACTTGTTTCTCTAAAGAAGTTAACCAATGCTTCTGATTGCTCTAGTTTTTCTTCCATTCTTTTCATACGAGTATCGGTGGCTAAACCTATTGAATGGCTTAAAGGCGTCAATCTTAAATCAGCATTATCCTGTCTAAGTAAGGTTCTATATTCTGCCCTTGAAGTAAACATTCTATAAGGTTCTTCTGTACCTTTTGTAATTAGGTCATCTATAAGTACACCAATATAAGCTTCATCTCTTTTTAATATTAAAGCCTCTTTTTCTTTAAGTTTTAGATGCGCATTTATTCCTGCCATTAAACCTTGTGAAGCAGCTTCTTCATAACCTGTAGTTCCGTTAATTTGTCCAGCAAAATATAAATTTTCAACTAACTTAGTTTCTAAGGTATGTTTCAATTGTGTAGGTGGAAAGTAATCGTATTCTATAGCATAACCCGGTCTAAAGAATTTTACGTTTTCAAAACCAACAACAGATCTTAGTGCTTTAAATTGTACATCTTCAGGTAAGGAAGTTGAAAATCCATTTACATAAACTTCTACTGTTTCCCATCCTTCTGGTTCAATAAACATTTGATGACTGTCTTTATCAGCAAACCTATTTATTTTATCTTCTATGGACGGACAGTATCTAGGTCCTATACTTTTAATTCTTCCATTGAACATTGGGGATCTGTCAAAACCTTCTCTTAATAAATCATGAACCATGGCACTTGTATGTGTCATATAACAATCACGTTGATGTGCTAATGGTTTTGTTTTGGTATATGAGAACTTTTCAGGAATTGTATCTCCTGGTTGTACAATCATTTTAGAATAATCTAAAGATCTACCGTCTACTCTCGGCGGCGTTCCAGTTTTCATTCTTCCACTTTCGAAACCTAATTCAAGTAATTGTTCGGTAATTCCGGTGGCTGCTCTTTCACCAGCTCTACCTCCACCAAATTGTTTTTCACCAATATGTATCAATCCGTTAAGGAATGTTCCGTTGGTTAAAACAACAGATTTGGATTTAATATTTATACCCAAGGAGGTTTTTACACCAACAACTTTGTGATTTTCTATTAATAATCCAGAAACCATTTCCTGATAAAAATCTACGTTAGATGTTCGTTCTAACATTAAACGCCATTCTTCAGCAAAACGCATTCTATCATTTTGGGTTCTTGGACTCCACATCGCAGGTCCTTTAGATTTGTTAAGCATCTTAAATTGTATAGCAGATTTATCTGATACTATTCCGCTGTATCCACCAAGAGCATCTATTTCTCTAACAATTTGACCTTTTGCAATTCCACCCATCGCAGGATTGCATGACATCTGACCAATATTTTGCAGATTCATGGTTACTAATAGGGTTTTTGAACCCAAATTTGCAGCTGCCGCTGCCGCTTCTGCACCGGCGTGTCCTCCGCCAACTACAATTACATCATATTCTTCTCCAAACATATCTTCTATTGTTCCACGTGGAACAGCTTTATTTTTTCTTCTTCTTTAGCGCGCATTTCGGTAGTAGCTGTATCCGATTTATCCGAATAACCCATAAGGTGTAAAACCCCATGAATCATTACACGCTTTAATTCGTTCTCAAAAGTTACATTAAATTCTGTTGCATTCTCTTTAACACGATCAATAGAAATATATAGGTCTCCAGAAATATTTTTACCTGAAACATAATCAAAAGTAATAATGTCGGTTAAATAATCGTGTTGTAGGTAATCTTGATTGATTTTTAGTAGATATTCATCATCACAAAATATGTAATTTAATTCTTGAATTCTAAAATCTTCCGTTTGGCAAGATTCTGTTATCCATAAATTGAATGTTTCTTCTTCTACTATTTTAAAATCGCTTAGGTAATTGTAATTAATCATTTGCTTTAAAATACTCTTTAACCTTTGTTTGAAAATTTTGCCGCAAAGGTAAGCTTTGCCTATTTAAAATTTCAACTTCATTATGATAATTATCTAATAATGAGGGTTTAGTAGTAATGGGATTTGTGAAATCTTTAGTATTTCTGCTACTTTCTCGTTCAGACTTCTCCCCCTGCTTTAAAGCTGCATTTTCTAATTTCAATAATTCATATTGTATAGTGTTGACTTTGTTGATTGTACGCTGTGTTATTCCGTTTTCTAATAAGTCATTCTCAAAATCTTCCATTTGTTTAATTAGTTTTTGACCAAGTTTTTGATCTCCGCTATTAATCATGTTTTTTAGTTGATTTTCCAATTCTTGTCTAATTTTCTGTTGGCTTTGGTAAATTTCATAGATTTCTCTTAATTCAGCTTCACTTATTGAGCCCTGTCCTTGTCCCTCCCCACCATTTATACCGTTTTGTCCATTTCCTTGCCCCTCACTTCCTCCTTGTCCATTTTTATTGTTTTTTCCATTACCATTTTCGCCATTTTCATCTTCTCCTATTTTACCATTAGCACCCTGTTTACCGCTTTCTCCATGTTTTCCACCATCTCCTTTTTCTCCATTTTCACCCTGTTTTCCTTCACCACTTTTTCCTTCTTTACCAGATTTGCCTTGCTGTCCCATTTTTTCGCCCAATTGTTGCTGCCCTTTTATAATATCAGGTAATTGAAAACCTCCTTGGCTTTGTCCAGAGCCTTTTCCCATTTGCATACTCTCTTGCATATTATCCATAACACCGGCAAGAAAATCAGCAAGACTATTTGCGGCAGTTAGAACGTATTTTTGATGCGATATGCCTTGAAACATTTGCCCATCTGCCATCGTTTCTAATGATTTATCAATATTGTAATACACTTCGGTTATTTGCTCATTTACAAATTCTGAAAGTTCAGCTTGTCTAAGTGATAATGCGAATAGGCTATCGTCTACATGTTCAAAAAGACCTCTTAATTCATTTTGGTCACGAACAGTTTCTGAATATTGAGATGCATCTTGGTCTTCTTTAGCAGTAAGTTTATCAAATAGTGTTTCTTGCTTAAATGAGAATATGATAAGGTTGTCAAGTATTTGTCGCAACATTTCTGCATCTTCAGCAACAGAAGAACCACCTCCACCACCAGAGGAAGACTCCCCTAATTGTTCGCTCATTTCTTTCATTTTATCTGCTGCTGATTTTTGTTTTTTACTGGCATCAGATTTTTGTTTTGATTCTGATGAATTATCCGATTTTTCCTCTTTTTCTAGTTGTTCAAGGGCTTCTTTCTGATCTTTTTTTACTGATTCTTTCTTGTTATTATCTAATTTTATATCAATTGGTTTTTTGAGCTTTTCGTTGTTCTTTTTTAGGTCGTCCAATTCGTCTGAAAGCTTTTGGAATTCTTTATTTAATTCTTCTTGTTTATCAGTGGTATTTTCTTCTTTATTTTTCTTAGATAATTCTTCTTGTTTCTTTGCAATATCGTCTAAATCTCTCGCTAGTTGAGATGCTTTTTCTGTAACATAATACCGTTTGGTCAGTTCTAATAATTGCTCTAAACTTCTTTCACTGTTTTGTTGCTTCTTTCCTAGCTCCTCTAGGCGTTTGGTGAGATCTTCCTTTTTAATTTTATCAGCTACTTGGTTTAATTCTTCAAGAAGTTTTTGATTCTTTTTTGCTTCTTGCTCTTGTCGCTCTAAACGCTCTTGTAACAATTGGTTTAATTTGTTGTCCTTGTTTTCGTTATTAAGATTTTCCTTTAGTTCTTTACTGAATTTTTGCATCTGTTGTTCTTGACGCTCTTGCTTTTTTAGGTAGTCTTTTATTTGATTTTTATCATTGAAATTAAGACTTGTCTTTTCCTTTTGATTTTGGTTAATTTCTTCTAAAGACTCCTTTTGTTCTTTTGAACGCTGTAACGATTTATCTAATTCTTTAATTATAGATTGTTGAGACTCAAGTTCTTTGTTTTTAAGTTGATTTTCGTCTAGCAATACCTGTTCATATAGTTGACTTTTTGCTTTCTTACCATTGTGTATGGCATCGTTATCTGTAACCTGAAAATAGAATCCATAATTTTTTCCAGCTTCTATTTCTAAACCTGATGGGAATGTGTAATAAAATTGCTCGTAATTATTTTTTGGCTTGTTAAGGCTAATCGTCTTTGACTCGTTTTCATTTCCAACTTCAAAATAAATTAAATCGATATTGGTTAAACCGTAATCATCTGTTGCACTACCCATGTAGTATGAAACATTCGGGTTAATGGAATCTAAAACCTGATTTACTTTAATTGTAGGATAGCCATCTTTTATAACTTTAAAATTATAGGCTAGTCGCTCATAATCTTGCACGTTTTTGTTTGTAGTGGTTAATTCGTAGTTAAGGTCATTGTATACTCGTTGGTCAATAGAAAATGTGTTTTCCTTTTTATTAAAGGGTATTATGGTGTCTTGGGTGTTTAGATTAATCTTATCGGTATTTTCTCCCTGTATTCTCCAAGTAATTTTCGTTCCTTCAGGAATTACAGCGTACCCGGTACTTTTTATTGTTTCATTTTTCTTTTTTAAATAGGACGGATATGTTAAATCCATGGTGAAATCTATAATGGAGGGTGTTTCTAATGCAACAAGGGTATATTCTCTTGAATTAATTTCATTTGCACTAAAATTGAAATTTGTGGTATTAATTGGAGGTGAAAAAGTATATTCATAGAACCCGTTTTGTTGTTGTAGCAAAATAGATTGGCCTTCAATTTTAATAAATACATTTTCTGGTTTTACGATTCCTTTTGTTGCAACTGAAATGGTGAAAGATTCGTCTTGTAAAGTGCTTAGTTTTTTTGATAATATTTCAAACTTAAATGGAGCTGGTTTTTCGTAAGCTATTTCGTAGTTAACAACACGCACATAGGTTTTAAAAAAGTTATTCCAATTTCCCGAGAGGTATAATACTCCAACAATGAGTATTGGAATGATGGTATACTTTAAATATTTTAGGGAATCTTTAAAATCTATTGCATTAGAAAAAGGAATTGGGTCCATTTGTTTGGACCGTTGAGAGATACTGGCTAATAATAATTCAGATTGTTGAGGATTTTCTGCTAGGTCTAATAGGTTCGTTAACTTATCTCCTACTTCAGGGAAGTGCTTGCCAATAATAGTAGCAGCATCTTTTGGTCCTAATCTCTTTTTCAATTTTAAAAGATAAAAAATAGGAGTCAGTATATATTTGAAGAGTAAAAAGAGCTCAACACTTATAAATATTGCAAATAATACCAATCGGCCAGTTGTGTTCAACCATAAAAAATATTCTATTCCTAATATCATAAGGAAAAACAATAATCCTAAGGCAAAAAACAGTAAAATTCCTTTTAAAAGAACTTGAGAATAATGCTTTTGAATGAATTGATTTAACCGGTCTAAAATGTGCTTATAGTCTTGCAATTGTCCTTTTTTATACCAAGATAACAGATTAAAAGACTGATTAGTAGGAATTATTTGTTAAAAGGAAATTCAACTCATTGTCAATTTAAACTAAAAAGGTCCGAAATATATCAAATATACATCGCACCCTTTAGAAAGTAATTCTTGGTAAATCTAATATGTTTCCATAATCACCTCCTAATTTAGTTGGTAAACTACACCATTATCTTCAATAAGAAAGTAGTCTGTTTTATCAGTGGCTAAAGAATTATAGTTTTCTTGACTTAATACGTTGCTATAAACTGAAGAAACATTGGTACTATAATTTGCTATTTCATAACTCACCGCAACCCATTCCCGAATTTCAAAATTGTTCAATTCTTCAGAAAAAGTTACAATCAATTGACCTTCAAAGTATTGACTTTCTGGAGTAATTAACTTTGTTTCTGGTACAGATATTTCGGGATGTACAGAATAATCGTTAGAAGTAGTTAAATATGTTATAGTCGCTTTAGTTTTATAAGTGTTTTGTGCTCTTGCAGTTACTACAATTTCATAGCTTGAATTTATTTCTAATTCCTCAACAATATATTCTATTTCGCTAAGATTTTCTGCTAGTGATTCATCATCAAGAAACAAACTGTAGTTTACGCTACTTTCATTTGATGCTGTAACCTCTGTCCAAATAATTTTTGCACTTGTTTGAGTTATATTTTCAAAATCTATATCGAAAGAACTTAGGGTAATTTCTTCTTGTTCATTGTCAACAAATTCAATAGCATCATCGGTATAATCTGAACTACACGCGCCTTAAGATAAAATTAAAAAGTAGGTAAATAAGTGGTCATATTTTTTCATAAAAACGATTCATGGTTACAATTCGTATGGTTTTTAAATACTTAAAAGACCTGAATTTTCTATTTAAAATTAAGTGGTGTTTTAAATAAATTATAATATAATTTGATAGATTGATAATGAGATATTAGATTATCAATTGATTGTTGATATAATAAATTAATATTTGAAGCTTAATGACTAAGCCTGTTTTTATACCTTTGTTACATGACAAAAAAAGTACGTGTTCGTTTTGCTCCTAGTCCTACAGGACCTTTACATATTGGCGGTGTTCGTACTGCCCTATTTAATTATTTATTTGCCAAAAAACATGGTGGCGATTTTATACTACGTATAGAAGATACCGACCAAAATAGATATGTAGAAGGTGCGGAGCAATATATTATAGATTCATTAAACTGGTGCGGAATTCCTTTTGATGAAGGTATTGGTAAAGATGGTGGTTTTGGTCCGTATAGACAGAGCGAGCGTAAATTGTTATATAAAAAATATGCTGACGACTTAATTGAAAGTGGTAATGCGTATTATGCTTTTGATTCTTCAGAAAGTCTAGATGCACACAGAAAAGACCATGAAGAAAAAGGGAAAACCTTTATCTACAACTGGCATAATAGGTTAAAACTTGACAATTCTTTGTCATTAATGCCAGAAGAAGTAAAAAGTAGGTTGGATAATGGGGTCGATTATGTTATTCGTTTTTTAACTCCCCCAGATGAAAAATTACATTTAAAAGATTTAATACGAGGTTCTATTCAAATAGATACCAATGTGTTAGATGATAAAGTGCTTTTTAAAAGTGATGGTATGCCAACATATCATTTGGCAAATATTGTTGATGACCATTTAATGGAAATTACCCATGTGATACGTGGAGAAGAATGGTTGCCTTCAATGGCGTTGCACAAACAATTGTATGATGCATTTGGTTGGGATTCTCCAAAATTCGCACATTTACCATTAATAATGAAACCTGTTGGAAAAGGTAAGTTAAGTAAGCGCGATGGTGAGAAAATGGGCTTTCCTGTTTTTCCGCTTTCTTGGAACGAATCTGTAGGCTATAAAGAATCTGGTTATTTCCCAGAAGCGGTTATAAATTTCTTGGCTTTATTAGGATGGAATCCTGGTACAGAACAAGAGCTGTTTTCATTAGATGAATTGGTAGAAACGTTTAGTTTAGACCGTGTAAATAAGTCTGGTGCTCGTTTTGATCCAGAAAAGACCAAATGGTACAACCAACATTATCTACAAGAAACGGCTGATGAAGTACTAGCCGAAATGTTCTTGCCAACTGTAAAAGAACACATTACAGAAGAAGGAAAATTGAATTTAGAGTACATTACTAAAGTTGTTACTTTAATAAAAGAACGTGCGGTTTTCGTTTCTGATTTTTGGGATTTAAGTGATTACTTTTTTAAGGCTCCTTTAGAATACAATGAAAAGGCTGCTAAAAAACAATGGAAAGAAGATACTGAAGCAATCATGAATGATCTTATTTCTGTTGTAGAACCTATAGAAGATTTTTCTTCAGAAAATACCGAGAGCATTGTAAAATCTTGGATTGGGGAGAAGGAATTGTCTTTCGGAAAAGTAATGCCTCCTCTGCGTCTGTTCTTAGTTGGTGATATGAAAGGACCTCATATTTTCGACATTATGGCAATGATTGGAAAAGAGGAAAGTATTTCTCGTATAAAAATAGCGCTAAATACATTAGGTTAATTATTAATTTTCAAGGAAGTAAGAACTGCTTACTTCCTTGAAAATTTACCTAAAAATTCTACTGTCTTTTGTAGATACGAAAGTTTGGTCATGATAATTTACTGCAACTAGATTGTAGTTCTCTCCGCACTTTAAAACTCAAACAAAATATCTCCTCTTGATATTTTGTTGATAAGCCAAAAAGTATTTAAAATATAGTAGCTCAACTTTAAATTGTACTCTAAACTCTTTAATATAATATTAAGATCAGTTTCTGCTGCTTTACGAGCGTTTTTACGGGGTTTGAAAATAAAAATCGACCCTTCGGGTCTTTTAACAGTTTAGAGTGGCTTAAAACACGGCATGTTTAAATTTATAATGAAACGTTTAAGGCTCGTTTACTTACTTTCCCAACGTTCTTCTGACCATGCTTTCATTTCGGTTGGCGATAGAAATGTCCAAGCAATTATTCTACTCATCTTATTCCCTTGTCCCATTGGTGTGGTCTTGTGTTCTACAACGCCCACTTTTTCTAACCTATCATAGAATGAACGTAAATTTGATTGTTTAGAAACTAGTGTAGAAAACCAAGCGGAATTTTTAGAAAATTGTGCGCTTTCATTGATCATATTCAAAACAAAGCGTTTTTCTCCGCCATCTGTCCAAAGTTCTCCACCTTGACCGCTAAAATTCAGTTCAGCTTTCTTAATTCTTTTTTTCTTTAGATTAGTCAACTTACGTAAAGTACCCGCCTCGGCTTCTGCTTGAGTAGCATGAAATGGAGGGTTGCAAATAGTCAAATCAACTTTTTCAGTTTCTTTCAAAACTCCCAAAAAAATATGCTCAGGTTTTGGCTGTACTCTAAATTCTACTTTACCATGAAGAGAAGGGTTTGATGTTACAATTTTTTGTGCAGCTTCAATTCCCTTAGGGTCAATGTCAGTACCAATAAACGACCAACCGTATTCGCTATTTCCAACGATTGGATATACACAATTGGCTCCTACCCCAATATCTAAACACTTTATTGCGTCACCTTTTACTAAAACCCCATCATTACTTGCAGCTAAAATATCAGAAATGTGATGTATGTAATCTGCGCGACCAGGTATTGGCGGACAAAGAAAACCATCTGGTATATCCCAAAAATCTAAACCATATTGAGAAATCAAAAGAGCTTTGTTTAAAGCTTTTACAGCCTTTGGATTAAAGAAATCAACAGTGAAATTTCCATATTTATTTTTGGTAACAAACTCCTTCAGTTCAGGGTTTACCACCTTTAGTTCTTTTAAATCGTAACGACCAGTATGTTTATTTCTAGGGTGTAAAGTTGGTTTTTCTAATTCCTCTTTCTTCTTTGAGTCTGCCATAATAAAAATTAGTTATTGAGACTTCAAAGCTAAAGCAATTTTTTAAGCACTAGCTTTATTTCTTCGCATCCTCTTTGGTCCATACCATAGCCAAAACCCAGTAATCGTAAAAACTAGTAGGGCTACACCCATAACCGTGGTGTAAAATACTTTTATTTGATTATTACTAGTACTTAAATAATGATCTAAAATAGAACCATCGTGTATTTGTTCTATGATATCTGAGTATCTTCTTTCTACATGTAATATTTGACCAGTTGTTCCATCTACTTGTAGACTCCATATATGATTGGTGTAAACGAATTTCACCATCCCTTTATCTTTTCTAATATCTATTCTGTCAATTTTTGTGGACAAATCAGGCGATATAGAATCTAAGAGATAAGTATTTGCGATGGTGTGTAAACGATCAACGGGTAACCAATCTTTTAAGTTGGTGGATACTCCCTCATAAGATTTAGATAAAATGATTCCTCCGCTGTGTTTTTTCCACCCTAAAAGGAGTCCGCTAATTGCAATAAAGAAAAAGAAGATAAATAGTGCAGCACCAGTAACCCTGTGTACTTTTCTAAAATTACGCAACCATTTCGCTTGTGTCTGTCTTTTAGTATCTTTTTGCATTAGTTTGGTCGGTTAACAGGCAATATAATCAGATTTATAAAAGCGTTATTAGAAGGAATTGTTAAAATAAAATGTTTAACATTTTAAAGCAATTTAAGAGCAATTATTCTGGTAGATTTTAATTAGAATTTTTCTCTTCTGCTTCTGACTCTTCTTCAATTTTTGGTTCTTCGGTAGAATTCCATTTTTCTAAAGATTCATGGTCTTTCGTTATATCATTGGTATATAATAAAGCATTAAATAAAGCTCTAAATGTTCCCATAGATTGCCCTCGCCATTGAGGTTGAAATCCAAAAAGGACAACATGCCCATTTTTATACCGAACATCTACAGCCGCTGCCTTATTATTCATATATTCTTCACCAACCAAATATCCAGATAATAGAGGTGAACCTTTTTCTTGGTACTTTGATAATACCTCACCTTCAAAACCATCTAGGGTTTTAAAAACGGGACTACCAAAAACGAATACACTCGATTTTTCTGGCATACCCGCCATAACCGGGTGTTGATTATTATTAGTTACTTCTAGTATAGAGCCGCCCGTAAAAAATTGATTTTTTGTAAGATGTTGTACATTGTTTTCAATAGGTAAATGAAGTTCGTTTATAGCAAAATCTGTGCTTTTATTTAGGCAAACTAATGTTCCACCAGAGCTAACAAAAGTATCTATGTTTCTTACCCCCAAGCCTTTTAGACCCCCAGCATATTGCGGTGGCGCCATACCTTTTTGAAAGCCATTTTCTATGATTCCCGGTCTTTCTGAAGCCATTAAAATAACGTCAAACCTGTCATTTAAATTTCCATTGTTGATATCTGCATTTCTAATAATAACATATGGTATATTAAAATTATCTAAGAGCCATCTTGTCCAGCCCATGTCCATACTAGCCGTCCATGGGTCATAAACTGCTATTTTAGATTGTACCTTGGTTCTCGGTCTGCTTGATGTAAGTCTAGCATTTACGGCATAATCTTTCACCCACTTTTGCATTTGTGATCTTGATGCATTACTTATAGCATACGTTTGTTTTTTTGGGTTATAACCAATAGCTAGATTTTGGTTCATTGCATCTCCAATTATTCTAAAGGAATTGTTCTCTTTTGGGTCAATAACCAATGTACCTCCACTACCCTTTAAAGTTCCTGGTAATGGCACTATTCCTGCAGCAACTTCATTGGTGTCAAAACCAGCTCCGCCAATAAAATCTGCTTTACTTAAATCTATATTAGTATTTACATTTTCCTCTATGGCTATTCCCTTAACAGGAACTAAGGAAGATGATATTATTTCGGGCAAAGGAGACATTGCTGCAACCACCTCTACTTCCATTTGGTAAGGTAAAGTCCAACCCGCTGCATCATATGGTTGTTCTAATGGTCCGTCTTCAGACTCCCTTAAATCCGGGTATTCTTGAATATCTATTAGTTGCCTTGCCAATTCTCCAAATTCTTGATCCATAGGAATAACCCAGGTACCTTTAGGATATGTATTTCCTTCAAAGGCTATTTCAGTGTCTAATTGTGATATTCTAATTCCATTAAAAGCAAGTCTCTTCAAAAATTCTACAGGGCGAACAGGATCACGTTGTTTTTGTTTTATGAAATATGCATAAGGTGGTTCTTGTCTGTATTTTTTAATAGTGGTTATCCCTGCTTGATACTTATTGAAAAGCAAGGTTTCCTTATATTTTGCTGCATAATCCAAAACTGCGATTGATGCTGTTTGCATATATTGAACAGCATCGCCTAAGCGCCACCACCCGCCTTTCCAAGGGCTAGAGTAAAGAGATTCTATACGTAAATCGGCTCTTTCCTTCGGAAAATCCCTAATGGTATAAAAATGAGGTGTTGCAAATTTGTATAAAGAGGTTTCTGTCCAAAAAGAGGGTATATTTTGCATTACTGGCATATAGTCAATATATCCAGGGTACCATGCATCAAATCCTTTTCCCATATGAACAGCTCCGGGTAAACCTTCCGTTTCTAACTCTTGTGCCATAGCCATACCAATCATATTTACTTCTCTGGCAACTAAGGGCGGAGTTTGTGGTGCAATTGGTTCTGCAAATGGCGGAAGCCATATTCTAGTTGGGAATGGTGAAGATTGGTGATGTACATGAATAATATTTGGTTCCCATTCACGCCAAGTGCTACCAACAACACGAGATTCAAGCTGGTTTAGCATATAGGCATCACGGTTATTATCATGGCCTACATACTTTTGATATAACCATGGCGTAGGTGCGGTTTCATAAGGAGTACCAACATTACTTAAATACCAATTTGCAATGATATCTTGACCATCAGGATTTAACGAAGGCCAAAGAATAAGAATTACATCTTCAAATATTGCTTCATACTTTTCTGTTTTAGCATTACTTACTAATTCATAAGCCAAAGTTATAATGTGCTGTGCACCGGCAACTTCAGAAGCATGTAAGCCTCCACTGATATCCACAATCGCTTTCCCCTCCTTTGCTAAGGTTTTGGCCATTTCTCTTGTTAGGTTTTCAGGATGCGCTAATTGTTGTGAAATAGATTTATAATGTTCTATTTTTTGTAGGTTTTCTGGTGTAGAAATTAAAACATATTGCCATTCCCTGCCTTCAGAAGTTTTTCCGGCATATCTCATTTCTACCATATCACTTGCCGCATCTAGCGTTTTAAAATAATTTATGGACTGTTCATATGTAGCTAAATGAAAATCTGAACCTATTTCAAACCCAATTACTTCATTAGGGTTGGGAATTACCTGTGCATTTGATGGTAGAATAAATACAAGTATAAATAAAATGGATATTGAAGTTAAAACCGGATGTGTAAATGCCGCTTTTAATTTTTTGTATTTTGATAATATGCTTTTATCAAATGATTTCATGTAGTAAGGCTGTTGGTTTGACGTACTAATTTATTAAATATGAGATAGCTAGTGTTATAAAGCGCTTATAAGTGATTATCTTTATGATATTCTAATATTTATGGGAATAATCAGGTCAGTTTGACAATTGATTTGAAGTATCATAGACCTTTAATATATTGCACAATAGATTTTATCTATTTGAAACTAAATATTGATAAGTAAAATATTTATAATTTTACAATTCAAAATTAAAAACAACTTAAAATTTATATAATCATGAGTAGTACTAACGGAAAAGGTGAAGCTTGGGATGTAAATGATCCCGCTGCAGCAAATTGCCCATTTTTAAATGGTGAAATGCATCAAGCAGCTGGTGGTGGAAGAACAAATAAAGATTGGTGGCCAAATATGTTGAATCTTAATATTTTAAGATTGCATTCTAAAATGGCAAATCCAATGGATGATGATTTTAATTATGTTGAAGAGTTTAAATCTCTTGATTTAGCCGCCGTTAAAAAAGATTTGACAGATTTGATGACTACTAGTCAAGACTGGTGGCCTGCCGATTACGGACATTATGGACCATTCTTTATACGTATGGCTTGGCACAGTGCAGGGACTTACCGTATTTCTGATGGTAGAGGTGGTGCAAGTGCAGGAAACCAACGTTTTGCGCCATTAAATAGCTGGCCAGACAATGCTAACTTAGATAAGGCACGTTTATTATTGTGGCCTATTAAACAGAAATATGGAAAGAAAATTTCTTGGGCAGATTTATTGATTCTTACCGGGAATGTTGCTCACGAAAGTATGGGATTACCAATGTTCGGTTTTGCTGGTGGTCGTGAAGACATTTGGCAACCAGAAGAGGATATTTATTGGGGGTCAGAAACAGAGTGGTTAGGTAATAAACAACGTTATGATAAAGATGGCAAGGAATTAGAAAACCCTCTTGGTGCTGCACATATGGGCTTAATTTATGTAAACCCAGAAGGACATAATGCAAATCCTGATCCGTTAGAAGCTGCACACTATATTAGACAAACATTCAAAAGAATGGCAATGGATGATTATGAGACAGTTGCATTAATTGCAGGTGGACATACATTCGGAAAAACACACGGTGCTGCTGATCCAGAAAAATATGTTGGTGGAGAACCAGCTGCCGCAGATATTACAGAACAAGGCTTAGGCTGGAAAAGTACTTATGGTACTGGTTCGGGTGCCGATACTATTACTAGTGGTATAGAAGGAGCTTGGACTCAAACACCTACTAAATGGAGTCATTATTTCTTTCAAAATTTATTTGGCTTCGAGTGGGAATTAACTAAGAGTCCTGCAGGAGCTTGGCAATATAAACCAGTTGGCGATGCTGGAGCAGGAGAAATGCCAGATGCTCATATTCCAGGGAAAACACACCAACCATTTATGTTGGTTACAGATATGTCTTTACGTTTAGATCCTGAATACGAAAAGATTTCTAGAAACTTTTTAGAGAACCCAGATGAGTTTAAAGATGCCTATGCAAGAGCTTGGTATAAACTTACTCACCGTGATATGGGTCCTACTGATCGTTATTTAGGATCAGAAGTACCAAAAGAGGTACAGATATGGCAAGATCCAGTACCTGCTGTAGATTTTGACTTAATTGATGATATCGATATTAAAAATTTAAAGACATTAATTTTAGCTTCGGGACTTTCTACTGCTGAATTGGTTTCTACCGCTTGGGCTTCTGCTTCAACTTTTAGAGGATCAGATAAGCGTGGTGGTGCCAATGGTGGTCGTGTACGTTTAGCCCCTCAAAAAGGTTGGAAAGTTAATAACCCTACGCAATTAGCAAAAGTTACCGCTACCCTAGAGAGAATTCAGAAAGAATTTAATGATAACCAGTCTGGTAATAAGAAAGTATCTTTTGCCGATTTAGTTGTTCTTGCTGGTTCAGCTGCAATAGAAAATGCTGCTAAATTAGCTGGGTTTGATACTAAGGTTGCTTTTAACGCAGGTCGTACAGATGCCACCCAAACAAATACCGATATTGAATCTTTCGATGCGCTTGAACCTATGGCAGACGGATTCAGAAACTATACCAAACAAAAACTATCTGTTCAGGCAGAAGAGTTGTTGATTGATAGAGCAAACTTGTTGACTTTAACTGCTCCAGAGATGACGGTTCTTGTAGGTGGTCTTCGGGTACTTGGCACCAACTATGATGGTTCTGATAATGGAGTATTTACAGATAAACCAGGATTGTTAACTAATGATTTCTTTATCAATTTATTGGATATGGGAACTACTTGGAAGGCAGCTTCTGATAACGATACAATATTTGAAGGTAGTGATCGTAAAACTGGTCATGTAAAATGGAAAGGAACTAGAGCAGATTTAATCTTTGGTTCTAATTCTGAGTTACGTGCATTGGCAGAAGTATATGGTACAGAAGATGCGAAACAAAAGTTTGTTCGTGACTTCGCTAGAACTTGGACGAAGGTTATGAACTTAGATCGTTTTGATATCTAATATATTCGCGTTATAAATATTAAAAAGGCAGCTATAATGAGCTGCCTTTTTCTTTTTAAATACTTTTCATTTGCTCAATGATTCTCCAAATGTCAGTAAATTACTGTCAGGGTCTAATAGAGCAAACTCCTTTTGTTTCCAAGGTTTAACCTCTAGTTTTCCGTTAGGGTGTATAGCTATGTTGGTTTTTAATAACGATTGGTATAACAAACCTATTTCGTTAGTGCGTATATATACTTGACCATAGTTTTCTTTTGGATTTAGAGCTTCGAACAAAAAGAAGTGTATTTCGATGTTATCTTTTTCTATCATCAAATAGTCAGGATAATTAATTGTGCCTACTTTTTTAAACCCGAGCAAATTAACATAATAATCTATGGTAGCACTTTTGTTTCGCATCGGTAACTTCGGATTTATAGAGACAAGCATAGTTTGTGTGTTTTGATTAGCTCTAAATTAATCAATCTAAACCTAAGTTGTGAATGTCAGAAGTTCATTGATATAGTTTGAAAACCTATCATAATCAGAAGGCAAATTGAAGATTATGTATTTCTAGGCGCTATTCTGTAACAAATATGAAATAAATGCTACTAATACTATGAAGGCATTTAGTATCTTTCAATATTAACCTTAAAATAAATAATTATGGGCTCATTTATTTGGATTCCGATTGCGTTTTTAGTGATTGCCACTATTCTATCGGGAGTATTTATTGTAAAACAACAAACAGCTGTTTTAATAGAAACGTTCGGAAAATTTACGAGTGTTAGGCAGTCCGGTATTCAGTTTAAAATTCCTTTTGTACAACGAATTTCCGCACGTATTGGTTTAAAAATTCAACAATTAGACGTTATTATAGAAACAAAAACGCTTGATGATGTATTTGTTAAACTAAAAGTATCTGTACAATACGTTGTGATTAAGGAGAAGGTTTATGAAGCATATTACCAACTGGAATATCCGCATGAGCAAATTACTTCTTATGTATTTGATGTGGTTAGGGCAGAAGTACCTAAAATGAAATTGGATGATGTTTTTGTTAAAAAGGATGATATTGCTATCGCGGTAAAATCAGAATTGCAACAGGCAATGTTAGATTACGGGTTTGATATTATAAAAACGTTGGTTACCGATATTGATCCCGATGCACAGGTAAAAGAGGCAATGAACCGTATTAATGCTTCTGAGCGTCAAAAAACTGCTGCGCAGTTTGAAGGTGATGCAGCACGTATTCTTATAGTGGAAAAAGCAAAAGCGGAGGCTGAAAGTAAAAGATTACAGGGTATGGGTATTGCAGATCAAAGAAGAGAGATTGCACGTGGTCTAGAAGAATCTGTAGAGGTACTAAATAAAGTTGGTATTAATTCTCAAGAAGCTTCGGCATTAATAGTTGTAACACAACATTACGATACGTTACAGAGTATAGGGGAAGCTACTAATACGAATTTAATATTATTACCTAACTCTCCACAAGCTGGTAGTGATATGCTGAATAATATGGTCGCTAGCTTTACTGCTAGTAATATGATCGGCGAAACAATGAAAAAAACAAATAAACCTAAACTTAAAGAATAACTAATTTTAGGTTTGAATATTTAAAGGGAAAACCCGAGAACATTTGTTCTTGGGTTTTTTTATGTCATTTTAATTTAGGTTCGATTTTCAAACTTCTTTAGTTAGATAGCTAACCAAAAGGCTATTTTAAAGCCGTAAACGGCTACTTTATTCGGATTAATACCAATTAGTCTAAAACAAAAAAACCACCCGTAGACGCGTTGTCTGCAGGTGGTTTTTTATAGTAAACCCTAATAAAAATGGGTTTCAATAATAACGTATGCTTATATTATTTTTTCTCTTGAACTTTAGCCCAAGAATCTCTTAAACCAACAGTTCTGTTAAAAACTAAATTATCGACAGTTGTATCTGGGTCAACACAAAAATAACCTATTCGTTGAAACTGAAAAGTATCTCCGGGTTGTGCATTTTTTAATGCAGGTTCTACAAATCCGGTAATAACAGTTAAAGAATCTGAATTTATAAAATCTAAGAAATCTTTGTCTTTATGCGTATCTGGACTTTCATCTGTAAATAGACGATCATATAATCTAACTTCTGTTTTAACAGCATGCTCAATAGATACCCAGTGTAATGTTCCCTTAACTTTACGCAAGCTTTCTTCTGTACCACTTCCACTTTTACTTTTTGGGTCATAAGTACATTGTACTTCAGTTATATTCCCTTCGGTATCTTTTGTACAGCTTTCCGCTTTAATAATGTAACCGTTCTTTAAGCGAACTTCATAACCTAATTTTAAACGGAAGAATTTTTTATTGGCAGCTTCTCTAAAGTCTTCTTGTTCGATATAAATTTCTCTGGAAAATGGTACTTCTCGTGAACCTGCATTTTCATCTTCTGGAGAATTTTCTGCTTCTAACCATTCCGTTTCACCTTCAGGATAATTTGTGATTACCACTTTAAGAGGGTTCAGAACCCCCATTACTCTGTGGGTAGTTTTATTTAGATGTTCCCTAATATTGAATTCAAGTAAAGAAACATCTATAAGGTTATCTCTTTTTGCTATACCTATAGTATCTACAAAATTGCGAATAGATTCTGGTGTATACCCTCTTCTTCTTAAACCAGAAATAGTAGGCATTCTTGGGTCATCCCATCCGGTAACAATACCTTTTTCTACCAATTTCGCCAGTTTTCGCTTACTAACAACTGTATGGCTTAGATTACGACGTGCAAACTCACGTTGCTTAGGGCGTACTTTTTTAGAATCATACACTTGATCCAAAAACCAGTTATACAATTCGCGGTGCATAGCGAACTCTAACGTACAAAAGGAGTGCGATACTTGCTCTATGTAATCACTTTCGCCATGTGTCCAGTCATACATTGGGTAAATGCACCAATCGGTATTTGTTCTATGGTGTGCTTTATGTAGTATACGGTACATGATAGGATCTCTCATCAACATATTAGATGAGGTCATATCTATTTTAGCTCTTAATACGTGAGTTCCTTCTTTGAACTCTCCGTTTTTCATTTTTTCAAAGAGCTCTAAATTCTCTTCTATAGATCTATTTCTATTTGGACTGTCTGTACCTGGTTCAGTAGGAGTTCCTTTTTGGGCAGCCATATCTTCAGAAGATTGATTGTCCACATATGCTTTTCCTTGTTTAACTAATTCTACGGCCCAATCATATAGCTGCTGAAAATAATCAGACGCATACCGTTCGGTATCCCATCTAAAGCCTAGCCATTCCACGTCTTTTTTGATAGCATCTACAAATTCTTGCTCTTCTTTAGCAGGGTTTGTATCATCAAATCTTAGGTTAACGGGTGCGTTATATCTAAGACCTAAACCAAAATTTAAACAGATAGAACTAGCGTGCCCAATATGCAAATAACCATTAGGCTCTGGAGGAAAACGAAAACGTAACTCTTCTTGGGTATAACCATTTACCAAGTCCTCTTCAACAATTTGTTCAATAAAATTCAAAGACTTTGATGTCTCGCTCATGTCATTATATTTCAGGGTACAAAAGTAGGAAAAATGGGTTAAAGGATAGGTTTAAATTAAGTACACCTTACATAAAATGAGTTTCACAACATAAATCTTCCTTCCGACAACATAAAATTTCACTTCGTCGTATTAAATAACATATTTGTCTATGAAATGATGGATTAGTGAAATAATTTATTAACCAACTTTTCAACCGTAGTGGCCCCCATAACTACAAATACCTATGAAAACTTTGAAGAAACTTACCGTATTTACAGCACTATCCATGCTATTCTGCGCTTTTCAATTATCTGCGCAAGCAATAGTAATTAATGCTCCAGAACCTGCAGACAACCCGAATCTGTCAGGAAGTACTCCGTGGTCTGCCGTTTGTGCAGGTAATGGAGGTTTTAACGAATACTATGTAAATGTTACATGGATTGGTACTGCAAACGCAGGTAACGAGTTTATTCTCGAATTATCTGACGCCAGTGGAAGTTTTGCAAATGCACAAACATTGCAAACTATTACGGATCAAAATGCCGTAAAGGATTTTGACACCAGTTTTGCCATACCTACAGATACACGTGGCGAAGGGTATAAGATGAGAGTTAGAAGTACGGATCCAGTTAAGGTCGGTAGTGAGTCTGATGCATATAACATGTATTACATGGATGTAACTTCTAATCTTAATATAAGCGAAAAAGCCGATGGTGTTCCTCCAGGTACTGTTTGTAGTACAGGACCTATTACTTTACAAGTTGATAATATAGCTAACCCTGAGACCTACCAATATATTTGGTTTCGTAGTGGAACAGAATTAACATCGGAAACAGGAGCTACTTTAAATGTAACCCAATCTGGTATGTACAATGTTTATATTAATTATGGACCACGTTGTACTGGATCTGGTAATACAGATTCAAATATAGTAGACGTAACTATTGGAGGTTCTGGAACTGGTATTGCAGTTACCGCTCCAAGCAAGACTTCTTTGTGTAGTACGGATACCGAAATTTTAAGTATAGATCAAACTAATGCTTCATGGAGCTACCAATGGTTTAAGGATGATGCTGCAATTTTAGGAGCGACAGGAACAACATATACTGTAAATGCTGCTAATGTAGGATTTGAAGGAGACTATGCAGTTGAGATATCTGGAACTGGTATTTGTAATGAAAGATCAGTAGTAGTAGCAATGAACAATGCAGAGTTGTATACTGTAACCGTGGAAAATGAAATCAATACGGTTTTATTACCAACACAAACTCAAGTATTAAGTGTTAGTACAACAGCTAATACACCAAGTTACAAATGGTTTAGAAACAATGTTGAAGTAAGCGGAGAGACAAGTAGTTCAATTACGATATCTCAAGATGGTGAATATTATGCAGAGGTTACACAAACGGGAGGCGCATGTGCTATATCATCAAAAAATTCTGAAACTACAACCGTAGTATCTCCAGCTTCTTTTGAAATAACCATAAATTATACTGATGCGTATACTTCTTGTGAATCAACAAGTACAATCTTAGGTGTTGAGCAAATAAATGCTATTGCAACAGATGGCACAAAAACAGATGTTACAAGTGCTTTAGTTGATGGGTTTACCTATCAATGGAGTAAAGGTGGTGCCGATGTAAATGGTGCAACAAGTAACACTATTAGTTTAGCATCGAACCTAGAAAACGGGGACTATGAATTAAATGCGACCATTGACAGTTTTAATATAGATTCTAACTCATTATCTATACAGCTTTTAACTAATGAGACTATTTCGATTACTAGTTCTGGAACTGTTTTTTGTAGTGGAGGAGAAACTATTACACTTAGTACAACCAACGATTTAAGTTCATCTTCTTACGAATGGCAATTAGATGGTACTTCAATTAATACGACAGATGCTGTTTTGACGGTTTCTACAGCAGGTACTTATAGACTAGCTATAGACAAGGATGGATGTTCTTTGATCTCTAATGAGATTGTAGTTACACCATTAGATGAGAATCTTATTACACTTGACCCAGGTACTGAAGTTGTAATGCCAGAAGGTACTACTAGAACGGTAACTGCAAGTGGAGGTACTGCCTATAGATGGTTAGATGCGAATGCGGTTGAATTAAGCAATTCTGACAGTGTATCTTTTATCGATGCAGGTACGTATACCTTAATAGCGTCTATTGATAACTGTGAGATTGTAAGACAGGTAGAAGTATCTTACTTAGATACATTCAAAGTACCTAATGTAATTACAGTTAACGGAGATGGTATTAATGACCAATGGGTTATTCCAAACTCTTATTCTAATAAAGTCGATGTAAATGTGATTATATACAACGAACAAGGTCAAGAGATTGTAAACGAATTTGATTATAAAAATAATTGGCCGCAGTCAACTACTGCGTTCACTAAACAAAATATGGTATTCTACTATAAAATTAGAAATGCCAGTGAAGTACTTAAACAAGGTACGATCACAGTAATACGTTAAGCTCACCATGCTAAAGAAAAGTGTTTTATATCTATTGTTATTTGTGTTAGCTATCATGAAGGTTAGCGGGCAAGAGGAGAATCCGTTTGTATCATACGACGTTCCTGCCCAAAACTTATTGAAGTATAACCGATTTTTAATCAACCCAACGTTTTCAACGGTTAGGGAAGATAAATCTTATGTCAACTTGTTACACCGAAACCAATCGGTACAATTTGATGATAACAATCAGAACTATTTCTTAAGCTATAGTGGTCGTATTAGTGATAAAACAGGACTTGGGTTAAGCTTATATTCACAAAGAGAAGGTATACTTAGTAACTTTGGTGTACTTGCGAATTATGCCTATGGTATAAAACTGAATGACAAAAGTAACTTTACATTTGGTGCAAACGTATCGTATTACCAAAGTGGCTTTGATAACGGTAGAGCTTCAACGGTAGAAGAAGATCCTTTTTTAGCCGGATTGCAAGATCAGAACTTATTATCCTTTCAACCAGGTTTCAACCTTTCTTATGGTAAGTTTGATGTTGGTATGTTCGCAGAAAACCTTTTCGATTATAACTTAAAAACAAGTGAATCGGTGACAGAGTTTAAAGACAAAACATATTCAGGTCACTTACAATATACCCATCAGTTTGAAAATCAAACAGGAATTTTTGAAGAGGGTAGATTGATGCCTTTGGCAAGAGTTAGAAAAGTGGGTGAAGAAGATGTAACCTTAGGTGGTAGCTTAATTCTTGATCTTCCAAAATTAGGGTGGATTCAAGGTGGGTACGATAGTTTTTATGGTGCAGCTGCCGGTGTAGGTTTTAACCTTAACCAAAGGATTTCTTTAGGCTATACCATGGAAAAAGGGTTGTCTAACAACTTCGATAATTTTGGAGTTACTCACGAAATATCATTTGCATACTCATTCTCACCTAACCTTACTGAAGATAGGGTAATGTTAGAAGATGAATATGAAGATGATTTGGTACAGAATGATGAAGAGCCAGAGAATATAGCTACCAATGAAGAGATTGAAGAATTGAAGATGAAATTGGCAGAAAATGATGCCATTATTGAGGAGTTAATGTTCCGTCAAGATTCATTAGAAACTATTCGCCAATCTGATTTAGAAAGACGTTTTGCCATGGTCATGCGTATGGTACGTAATGAGACAAACGGCGACCGACCTGATTTGGAACAAAAAGCGAAAGAGCTTTTCCTTGATGAGAACAGTAATACCGAAGTGGCATCTAACTATAACCCAAATAATTCAAGCCAGCCCGAGGTGACTTCTAATTATAATCCAAGTAATTCGGAAGAGTCGGTTACAACAAATGAAGCTGTTAAACAAAACCAACAAGATAGGATAGTGGTTGCTTCTAATAATAAAAAGAATCCTGTTACCGAAACTCAAGAAGTTGCTGAGTCTAGTACAGATAATAATACTTCAGTGGAAAGCAGGTTTAAAGAACAAGTTCAACCTAAAGACGCCGTAGTTTCAAATAGACCTCGAAATACTTCAATACCTGTAGCAAAAACAACAAGAGAAGTTGAACAAGATGCAGTTAAAAGTAGAAGGTTTAAAGATTTACCAGATGTTACCAACGGTTACTATGTAGTTGCCAATGTATACAAAGGTGGTCAGTATATGAATAACTTTATTAATGACCTAAATGAGAAGGGTATTAATGCCGATTATATTGATAACCCGAATACTGGTTTAAAGTATGTTTATTTGGACCGTTATGAAACTTTTGAAGAGGCTGAAGCCGCATATGATTCTAAACTAAACGGCAGGTACGATGGTGCCATGTGGATTATGAATGTAGACAACAAATACACTAATGAAGCATATGCAAGTAATGTAAACAAGATTAAAGAAAAGAAATCTAAATATGATTCTGATGTACTTACTTCTAATGTTGTAGTAAGGGATAATGTTGCCTCTACCGATGCTGATTCTAAGAATATAAATATTGATGGAGCTGGATCTGGTTATTACTTAATTGCCAATGTATTTGCAAACCCAAACAATGCTAAGAAATTTGTAGCACTATTAAATTCATTCGGTTTAAGTGCGAGTTATTTTATTAACCCTAAGAACAATTACAGATATGTGTATCTTAAAAAGCACGACTCTTGGACCAATGCTTTAATCTCATATTACTCTAAGCTGAACGATGCTTATAATGATAAAATGTGGATTATGCGGGTTAATCAAGAACTGTTAGTTTAGGTGCTCTTTTAGAGTGTCTAGTGCTTATATTTCCTTTTGGTTTAAATATGTAATCGTGTTCTTTTCTATTACCCTTTTGAAAAGAGTAATTTGTTAGATAGGAAAAAGCCTAACAAAACATACCTATAATTATATTTTAACCGTAGTTATAATACTGTTTGAACTCTTAAAGCGATTGTAATTTCCCCTTTTTCAATTAGTAGTCTAATTTCCAATTTTTATTCAAATTCATATTTAGTAGTGTTGGTTGATTAGGAAACCATTTTAACCTAAAACTATCTTATGTTTTGGAGACTGAAAGGTGGTCTTCTAAAATTTATAAGAAGTAGTGCTATTATGCCTTTCATAAAAACAAGACGAATGAAATCAAAACACGTTACTTCATTTTAAGAAAGTGCCCAGTATTTGAGATAATCAACTATTATTATTTGAGTTTTAGGGCAGATGAAAAGTACGATGATTCAAATTTATAAATCAACTCCAATTTTACAACAGTTCTAATCTGCCCTATTATTCTCTGATTATACTTTATATAATATTGTAATTACAAACTCTGTTTATTTCATATTTAATTCTATGTTCAGATAATAGTTGTGCTATTATTTCTCTTGTTTCATCTTCATCTAGTTGAATACTTTCTCCAAGGTCTAGTTCATTCAATTGACCGTTATTTTTAATCAGGGCTTTAAAGTACCTTTCTTTATTTTCCATATTTAGTTTTTTTTACTGCTATCATCATATGTGGACTAAAAGGTAAAATGTAGCTGTCGTTTTCTGTAATTTGAATAAGATCCATTAAATTCTTTTTCTTTTTATCATTGAGCATATTAATGAAGTAGTCTTTATCGAGCCAAGCCATTCCTTCAACGGCATAGGTGTTTAGGTATGTTAATTCCTGATTTATAAATTCATCTTTTAATTGTTCAGGTTTGTGATAATAAGCCTCAGCTAAAAGCCAAGGAAAATCATCTGGGGGATTGTGAATTCCGGTTGTCAATTCGCTCTTACACATTTCAAAGAATGACTTTTTATGAATAAGACCATTTAATAGACCAACTAAAGTTGATGCCGTATAATTTATAGCAAAACCCAAAATGATGCCATTATTTTTTAAAACACGTTTAGCCTCTTTAATACTTATATCTCTATCTTCTTTTTTTTGTAGGTGATAAAGTGGTCCATGAAGAATTATGAGATCAGCAAATTTATTTGGGAAGTCTAATTTTTTAGATTCACCCAATTTAACATGGAACTTATTCTTAAGTTTATTAGCTCTTTCTTCTGCTATTTGTAAATGTTTGATAACAGGCTCAACTAAATGAACCTGATGTCCTTTCCGAGCAAGCCATTCCGAATACTTACCTGTTCCTCCACCTATATCAATAATTTTTGAAGTTGTTGAAGGGATATACTTTTCAATGAGAGATTTAATTCTTTCAAATTCAATTATTCCCATACCTTTTTCAAGTCTAGTTTCTTCAGATGCTTTATTATAAAAGACTTCTATATTTCTACTTATCAACTGTTTATTTTTCATCTTTAATTCATCATGTTAATCATCACATTTTGAAAAGTTATTTACAAACCAAAGTGATAATTCAATCGATTTATAATCAATTGTTTTGTTTAAAATTTGATAAAATAATTTGGTATAATTATCTGGGCATAAGAAAATTTCTATGCATTTATTTACTCGTTTATCGAGATTGTCTTTTTAGAAAGACTCAGATAATATGTTGAATTAGTATAACAGATTTTAAAGATAGAAATTTTGAACTAATATTTCTCGGTTGATTAACATTACCAATAAATAAAATGATACTTGCTAACAGCCTGGTTATGCATTACTCGTATTAGGATTGCGCAGCACTGTTTTTAAGCCCAAAAAAGTGTGCTTTCGTAACTGCCCTAGAAAAATAACGTACTAGTATATGATAAGCCGCTAGAGCGGCTTATTTTAATTCTACAGCCTTGTTTTTTAAAATAGGTTTTAGTTAAGGTTACATTTTAAAAGGGCTCTATTTTGTACTCAATTAACCTATAAAGTGTAAAATTATCTTATTCAAAAAACACTTTCAGTTTTTATTTTCTCTATATAATTAAAGCAATAATGCTAAATATGTGTTGTTTTATATGAGTGTTTTAGCTGTTGAAAAGATGTTTTCTAAGTTTAAACTCTAGTATTTATAACTCAAATAAAACAGCAAATAAAGAGGGGGTGTTTTAGATAAAATTACTCTGAAAAAGACGAAATTTTTGCAGCTCTTCAAAAATATTTTCACGCTTTATTTTGTTGAAATTATCTCAAACGAGTAAATATTGAGATAGCGCTAGTAGGTGTATTATCGTTGAAATGCACTGTTTTATAAAAAAACAAACCCATTCTATTTGCTGTTTCACAACATAAAACATCGTTGCTACAACAATAAATTCTTCACGTAAGTACTAAGGTTAATATTTGTTATTGGAGAATTCCGCGTGGAACGATATGAAATTAATATCGATTGAATGAATTCTTCAGAAATTATAGAGGATGACCAAACTGACTAGTTTTTTAGAATTTACCAAATACATTTCTCTTATGGGAAAACATTACTCAAAATGTTTATTTTTCATTTTATTCTTGGCGTTAGGTTTGCAAACTGCGGTATCGCAGGTTAAAAACGATTTTGATGTTCGTTACGAGGCAGATATTCGTGGAGAATTAACCTTTATTGCAAACAATATAGTCAACAGACAGATAGCTGAACGTACTGAGCGACGATGGGTCTATAGAAATGGAAGTTGGAGAAGGGAAGATGTAACTATACCTGCGGTTTCACCCAATGATCCGCTGAATGCTACGGGTAGTTCTTCCGATTTTAATGATAATTACAACATGCAATATATTGATGTTGATAATGATAACACCACATTTAGTTCAAGTAGTGCAAACTTAGAAATACCAGATGTAGATTGTTCTTTGGTTCGATATGCAGGTTTGTATTGGTCTGCTGTTTATGTAAATCCTGATAGAAGTAATATTGATGATATTAAGTTTAGAGCCCCGGGTGGAGCTTATCAAAACATTACTGCAGATGAAATTATATTTGATGGAAATGGTGATGTAGATTTTGGTTATTATAGTCCTTACGCAGCTTACAAAGATGTAACTTCAATTGTTTCTGGTTTAGCAAATCCTAATGGAGATTATTATGTTGCCAATGTAAGAGCTAGTACAGGAAATAGTGTTTCTGGTGGTATTTCTGGTGGATGGAAAATGGTTATTGTTTATGAGAATCCAAACTTACCTGGAGATAAATTTATTACCACTTTTGATGGTTATGCAGGTGTTAAATCTGGAGAGAGTATTGATATTCCGGTAAACGGATTTACAACATTACCAGCACCTTTCCCAGTATACGCTAATATGGGTGTTGCCGCTTTAGAAGGTGATAATAGAATAGGTGGCGACGCATTGCAGATAAATGCAAACGGTACTTTTACTACATTATCAAATGGAGAGAACCCAGGAAACAATTTCTTTAATTCTAGTATTACTCAATTTGATTCGCAATACACCAATAGAAACCCAAACAGTATAAATACTTTAGGTTGGGATGTTGGTCTTTTTGAAATACCTAATGGTGGAGCAAGCAATACAATAATTCCTAACGGCTCAACAAGTGCTATTTTAAGAGCTAGTTCTTCTCAAGATAAATACGATATCTTCTTTACTTCTTTTGATGTAGATATTATTGCTCCCAATATTGTATTGGAAAAAAGAGTACAGACACCTGGTGGTGTCGACATTACAGGTCAAGGTGTAAATTTAGGACAAACGCTAGACTATGTATTAACCTTTGAAAACATTGGTAACGATGATGGTGTTAATTACACTATAAGAGATGTTCTACCTGTTAATGTTTCTCCTCCAGATGGACGAAGCTTCTTTAATGCGTCTGATTTTTCTTTTCCTGCACCAATATGTACGGGTTCTCCAAGAACCTGTTATGAGATTACCTATACCTATGATCCTTTAACAAGAGAAATTGTTTTTAATATACCAGATGTATACGTAGAAGATGAAGATGGAGAGTATTCAATAATCTTTAGAGTACAAGTAGCAGAAAACTGTTTTGATTTTATAAATGCATGTTCAGACTTAATAGAAAACCTTGCCTATAGTTCTTATAGAGGAGAAAATAATTCGGCACAAGTTAACGATGATCCAAGTGTAACTGATTTTAATACTTGTGGATTTGTAATACCAGGGGCAACCAACTTCCTTTTAGATGATTTGTCTGATTGTAATTTTCAGAGAACAATCGAGCTTTGCGGTACAAGTGCCATTTTAAATGCAGGCGATGGTTTTGATTCATATGTATGGTATAGGGATACCAATTCCAATGGCGAAATAGATGCTACCGACATTGAAATTAATGATGGTGATCCAGATAATGACCCTAGTACTCAAGTTGTAACACTTGTTGGTCAATATATAGTAGATAAGATTGTTGCTGATCCTTGTAAAGGATTTAAAGAAATCATTACAGTTGAGCCGTTTGGTTCTGGCAATTTACCAAACCCGGTAACAGAATATTTCAATGAAGTAAATAGTGATACGGACCCAAGTAATGATATTCCTGGTGAAATAGTTTTCTGTAGTGATGACAGCTCTTTTTTACCAAAAATATTCTTATGTGGTATAAATGATTCGCAGCCATTAGCTGTAAATATCGTTGATGCATTAAGTGTTTCTTGGGAGTTGTTAGATGTAGGTAGTTGTGGAGTTAATGCTGTTGTAGGAGAAGATTGTGCCAATAAAGCACTTACCTGTTCTTGGACAGAAGTAGGTACTGGTAGTAACTATTTATTAAACGCACCTGGAGAATATAGACTTTCTGTTATTTATCAGAATGGATGTACAAGTCGTTTCTATTTTAAAGGTTTTCAGAATAACTTAGATATTGACTTTAATAATAGAGATATTGTTTGTGATACTGATGGTAATATTACGATTACAAATCTTGGAAGTGGATATGGATTTCAACTTGTTGATAATGACACCAACAATATAATTGTTCCTTTTAGCGCTAATAATGGTCCAAGTTTTGACTTCGCTACTGGCGAAAATGGATCATATAGAGTAGAGGTTACTCAACTAGATACAAACGGCGATATTATAGAAGACGCTTGTATTTTCACAACTCCCGTTATAGGTATTCGTGAACGTGCAATAACATACGATGTTAATGTTACTCCAGAAACATGTTTTAGTTTAGGAACTATTAATCTTCAGATTACTGATGCAGATGCACCATATGCATTTGAAATAAGAAGTAATGACGGTGCAAACGGGGGGCTTGGAACTTTAATAGATAGCCAAAATGGTCATGGAGATAATAATTACACTTTTACAGATGTAAGTGCAGGTGATTATATCGCTTATATTTCTACAGACGAAGGTTGCTCTTATAGTGAAGAAATTACCATAATAGATGAAAATGATTTAGCGGTAACCGCTAGTGTTTCTCAAGCTATTACTTGTGAAGATGGTACTATTTTAATGAGTGCTACTGGTGGAAACCCAGAATATTCATATGCCATTTGGACTTATGTTGATGAAGGTGGAACTACAGTTACTTCGTTTCCAACTTTTGCAGACATACCAGCGACTAACTTTCAAACTAGTCAAACATTCAATGTTTCGGCGGCAGGGGATTATACGTTCTTAGTATTGGATAGAAATGGGTGTTATGTAGAATCTAATACTGTTTCTATAGAGTACCAACCGACTGCAGATTTTGACCCAACAACAGTTGTAGATGTGCTTTGTTTCGGTGAAGCTACAGGTAGAATTCAATATACCATTACAAATGCTAATGGGTATACATTACTATTTACGTTATATGATTCTGCAGATCAACCTTTGGCAAATAATAGTTCTGGTAATTTTCCAAATTTAGCGACAGGTGACTATAAAGTTACCATAAATCAAACTAGAGGTACTGCTTCTTGTGATTCAGAAGAGACATTTACCATTGCTGCCCCTTTAGCCGCAATTAGTGGAGATGCTGTTTTAGTTCAAGATTATACTTGTTTACAAGACGGTATCATTGAAGCACAAAATGTTGCTGGTGGTACTGCTCCTTATTCATATAGTATTGACGGGATCAACTTTGTTCCAGATACAACTGCAAATGCAAATCGTTTTGAAAACTTAACAGATGGTTCTTATACCGTTACTATAAGAGATGCTAACGATTGTACTTTTATTACAAATCAAATAGTAATTGATAGACCAAATCCACCAACCGATTTAACAATTGTTGAGTCTCAAATTACATGTCCGGCGCAAACAGCCAATTTAACGGTAAATGCAATTAACGGTACAGCGCCTTATACGTATTCAATTATTTCACCAGCTACAATTGCACCAACAAGTACAACAGGAAACGAAGCTGCTTTTAATGGTTTGGCTCCTGACACTTATACGGTAAGAGTTACAGATTCCGATGGTTGTTTTTATGATGAAAATTATACGATTAATGCTATTATTCCATTGTCAGCGAGTGGTACAACTACACAGCCAATTAGTTGCTTTGGTGCTGCCGATGGTATCATTCGTTTTAATGTAAATTTCCAAGCAGGTCAAAATTTTACGTACACGGTTACAGGTCCAACAGGCGTTGTTAGAACTGGTGGTACAGAAGCTGTTATTGATAATATTAATGGACTAGTTGCCGGTGATTATACCTTGGATATTTTAGATACTGATACAAACTGTACTTATACGGTTACACATGAATTAGAAGGTCCGGCTTCGGCATTGACAATTTCAAGTTTAATAGAAACACAACCAAGTTGTACTTCTGATGGTAGTGTTAGTGTTCTTGCAACTGGTGGATGGGGTAGTTACGCATATGTTTTAAACAACCCTGATGCATCTGTATTTGGAAACAATACAACAGGTACTTTTACAGGCTTAACTCAATCAGGAACCTATAACGGTACAATTACAGATGCTAACAATTGTAGTATTCCATTCACGTTTGATTTAGTTCCAGCGACGGCTCCAGTTTTAGTAATAACACCTAACCAAGATTGTTTTGATGATGCTGTTTTATTGACGTTGACAGCTAGTGTTTCTTCTGGTGGCGATGGTGCTTTTCGATATAGCTTAAACGGTGGTGTTTTTAGTAGTACAAATGTATTTGCTAACCTTTCTGCAGGAACATATACTGTTGATGTTAGAGATGGCAATAACTGTATAGATTCTGAAAGTATTACAATTAACCCAGCGTTAACTGTAAGTGCAAGCGCAAGTAATATTACAGCTTGTGGTACAAATACCGATATTGATATTTCTGCCGCTGGTGGAGATGGTAATTACGTATATGCAGTTGTGGGTGACGGAGTTACACCGACTACGGGTGATTTCGGCGCAAGCAGCACAATTTCAGTTACCGGAACAGGTGATTATGATGTGTATGTTAGGGACAATAATGGAAACACGGATTTCTGCGAAACACCATTTGATATTACAATAGATAAAGATGCTCCTTTGGCATTAGCCATTTCTAATTCTGAAATACTTTGTAGTGGTGAAAACCAAGCGACTTTGACAATTGTTGCAACTGGTGGAGAAGCTCCATTTACTTATAGCATTAACAATGGTACTACCTACCAACCCGGAAACACTTTTAATAATCTTGGAGCTGGAACATATAACATTCGTGTTAGAGATGTAAATAATTGTGATGTTAGCCAGGTATATACTATTTCTGAGCCTTTTACACTTTCTGCATCTGCTGCGGTTACTCAACTAGTTGAGTGTAACCCCGCTGACGGTGCTGAGGTTAGAGTAACTAATGCTCAAGGAGGTACAGCACCTTACACCTATAGTTTCGATGGTGGTAGTACGTACGGCACTAGTGCAATAGGGTTTCTTTTGGCAGGTACCCATACGTTATATATTAAAGATGCCAATGATTGTACATTTCCAATGAGTGTTACAATTGATCAAGCACCAACTCCTCCAAATGTAGTGTTGACTCCAGAAGTTGATTACTCATGTGACGGAACAGGTATAGTTACAATAACTCCAGATAATCCAAATTTAGATTATACCTATAATCTTAATGGAATAGCAAATACACCAGCAGATTCGAACGTGTTCACCGATGTACCAGTAGGCACACACACGATTACGGTTGACTACATTAGTAGTATACCTCCTGCAAGAAGCGAATTAATGCGTGAAGATTTTGGAATAGGACCAAACGTTTCTATTCCTCAAATTGATACAACGTACTATTGTTATGAATCTCAAGATGCCTCATTAGGTACATGTTCAGATGCAAATTTAAATATCAACGATTTACAATACAGTGTTACAAGTAGAATTGTTGCTCCTTTTGGTGCATGGGTTAGCCCCGTTGATAATTCAGGTAATCCAAATGGTAGATACTTAGCTGTCAATGTTGGTAACCCTGGTGTTAACACAATAGTATATAGCAAAACTAACATAGAGATTATACCTAACAGAGATGTTGAGGTAGATTTAGATGTTATCAACTTAGTTAGACAGGGATCGGGATTAATTAGACCAAATATTTTGGTAGAAATTGTTGACCCTTTAGGTAATATTATCGATAGTGGTACTACTGGGTTAATTGATGAAAATACAGGAGTAAATGATTGGAGAAATATCAATATTCCACCATTAAATCCTGGTGCAAATAGTACAATTGATATTGTTATTAGAACAATAGCAACGGGAACGAATGGTAACGATGTAGCTATTGATAATATCAAAGCTTTTCAAAGTCCAGAACAATGTTCTCAAACTGTTTCAATAGATGTAACAGTTGATGCAGGAAATGCTTTTGAGGCAGCATTGTTATCTTCTGATGATTTAGATTGTAATGCAGATAATTCTGGTTCAATTACATTCGAAGTAGATAATTATGGAACAAGTGGTTTCGAATATAGTTTAGATAATTTTGTAAGTATTTTAGGTAGTACTACAGTGTCTCCACAAACTATATCAGGTCTTTCAGCCGGAAATTATACCGTATATGTTAGAGATGCAGGTAGTACGCTACCAGGTTGTTCAACTTCCTTTGATCATACTGTTTTAGAGCCAACGTTAATAATTGCCGATGCAGATCTTACACAAGACTTTACATGTAACAATGGTGGTGCAGAAATTACGGCTAGTGCAACTGGTGGAACACCAGGATATGAGTATCAATTAGAAGATAATGCAGGTGTACCTATTACGGCATACCAAACAGGCACTGTTTTTAGTGGATTATTAGCAGGGACATATAATGTTCGTGTAATGGACGCTAATGGGTGTTCAGATTTAATAGATGCACCTATTGTAATTACCGCTCCTTTAACTCCGGTATTTACGCTTGAAGAAACAGTTTGTTATAGTGGAAGTAATGATGCTACAATTATTGTAGATGTAACTGCAGGAAATGGTGATTACCAATTTAGAATAAATGGTGGTTCTTATATAATTCCAACTCCAGCAAATGCAACATCTTATACGTTTACCGGACTTTCAAGTGGTACATATACTATTGAAGTAACTGATGCATTTGGTTGTGATGCTCCGGCTCAAACAGTAACAATAGAACAACAAGTTACGGTTAGCGCAAGTGCTAGTACAATTACAGCTTGTGGTACTGATAGTGAAATTAATATTACTGCCGCAGGTGGTGATGGTAATTATGTATATGCAGTGGTTGCTGATGGTGTAACTCCGACGGCTGGTGATTATGCAACAACAAATCCAGTTACCGTAATAGGTATTGGTGATTATGATGTGTATGTTCTTGACAAAAGTGGAGCAGCAGATGCATGTCCTGCAATGTATGATTTAACTATTGACCAAGATGCTCCAGTAGCGGGAACGCCAACAGTGGTTGATGTTACTTGTTTTGGTGGTAATAATGGTAGTATTTCTTTAGCTCCAAGTGGTGGTGAAGCTCCATATACGTATAGTGTTGATGGAGGAACTACTTTTGGATCGGTTAGCTTATTCAACAATCTTACTGCTGGCACTTATGATGTTAGGGTAAGGGATGTAAATAATTGTGAGGTTACTTTGTCTGTTCCTGTGGATGAATTGCCGCAAATAGTTGCAGAGAACGTTCAAACAGTAGATTATACTTGTAATCAATTAGCTGAAATTACGGTAGGTAGCGTTACCGCTACAATTGGCGGTTCTGGTTCATATCAATACAGTTTAAATGGTGGTACTTGGACAGCTGCAACTACAGGTGGAACAGTTTTCACTGGTTTGACCGACAATACGTATACCGTTCAAGTTAGGGATGCGAACAATATTGGATGTACAATAAGTCTTTCAAACATTATAATTGCACCTTTACCAACAGAACCTGTACTAAGCAGTAGCATTACATACAATTGTGATGGTTCTGGAAATATTACGATACTACCTAATGATGCATCATTTACATATAGTATTGATGGAAATACGCCTCAAACTAGTAATATATTTAATAATGCAATTGTTGGTCAACATACAATTACCGTAGATTATGGTAGTGAGTGTACAACAGATATTATAGTTGATGTTCAAGCAGGTAATGCTTTTGAATCTGCGATACTTTCATACGAAGATTTAGATTGTAATGCAGACGCTTCTGGTACTATTACTTTCGAGGTAGACAATTTTGGAGCGGGAGGTTATGAATATAGCTATGACAGTGCTTTTGCTACTATTGAAGGTAGCGATACTGCATCTACTCATCAAATAACTGGTTTAGCTGCGGGTAATTATACCATTTATGTTAGAGATGTTGATAATCCAATTGCTGGTTGTACTGTAACATTGACTCAAACAATTATTGAGCCAACCTTAGTGGTTGCCGATGCAGATCTTACACAAGATTTTACATGTAACAATGGCGGTGCAGAAATTACGGCTAGTGCAACAGGTGGTACTCCAGGTTATACGTATCAATTAGAAGAAGATGTACTCGGAATTGTAACTGCATACCAAACAGAAACCGTTTTTAACGGGCTGCCTGCCGGAACGTATTATGTTCGTGCGAGGGATGCAAATGGTTGTTCAGACTTAAGTGATACACCAATTGTAGTTACTGCTCCATTAACTCCGGTATTTACACTTCAAGAAACGTTATGTTATAGTGGTAGTAATGATGCAACTATTGTTGTAGATGTTACTGCAGGAAATGGTGATTACCAATTTAGAATTAATTCAGGATCTTGGTTATCACCAACGCCAAGTAATGCAATAACTTATACCTTTAGTAATCTTGCAAACGGAACTTATACTATAGATGTAAGGGATAGTTATGGCTGTCCTTCTGCTCAACAAAGTATTACCATAGAACCACAATTGCAAGCTTTTGTTGATGTTGTCGATATAAGTAATTGTGCAGATGGCACTATTACGGTAACGCCTTCTGGAGGTGACGGCAATTATGCATATGCTTTTGTTCCAACGACCACAAGCCCTTCAGGCTTATTTGGATCATCAAATTCATATATAGTAACCCCTGGCAATGAAGGTATTTATGATGTATATGTAAGAGACAATGCAGCGGTTACGCCTTTCTGTGAATATGTGGAAACGGTAGAAGTAGATCCTGCTGTAGCTTTAACTTTTACAGCATCAGCTACAAATCCAATTTGTCATGATGGTTTAGGAAATATTGAGGTCAATGTCACTTCTGGCGAGAACCCGTTTACCGTGCAAATTATCGATTTAGACAATGGTGGAGCATCAAACCAAACTTTAACCAACGTTGTTACCTCGACAACGACATTTTATAATCTTTCTCCAGGAAATTATACTATTAACGTTAGAGATACCGATGGTTGTTTGATTTCTGATACGCCAATAAACATTGCTAATCCTGATGAACTATTAGCAGATATTGAACCTATCTTACCTCCTGGATGTGATCCTGACCCAAACCAGTACGGTTTTAGGCTAATTAACTATCCTACTACTTTGGGAACTTTAGAATTTAGTGCAAATGGAGGGTCAACATGGCAATCAGGTAATTCATTCGTGGGTGCGTCTTATGCTTCCGGAGTTGAGGTGGAACCTGCTATTAGGGTGGTTGGTACTAATTGCCGTATTGATTTGCCAAGATACACTATACCTTATCCTTTGGATGATCTCAATATTGACTTAACCGCTAATCTTATTAGCTGTAACAATCTTGAGGTTACCGTACAAGGAACGGCAGGTTTAGCACCATACCAATATACATACTCGGAAGATCCGGCAAATTTTGACCCATCTACTGCTGTATGGACAGCTTCCACAGCAGGAAACCATGTATATTCAGGGTTAATTCCTGGGCGTACGTATGTTTTTTATGTGCGTGATAGTAGTCCTTGTTTACGACAAAGTAGTGTTAACGTGAATGATATTGTGCCACCACCTGTGCAAATTAATGCTTTGGTAACACCAACTTGTGACGGACTTAATAATGGGCAAATTACATACACTGTCATTGAAAACACATTAGGAGAACTAGGAGGTTCTTTCGATTGGGATTTTTATAGATTAGAACCTACTTTAGCGCCAACACTTGTTGATTCGGGTACTATGGCTACATTTACTTCGGGCGATAGTTTTGTAGTACCTACCCCTGCAAGTTTACCAGAAGGTGATTATTATGTAGAAATTAGAGGTACGGCTCCCAATAATTGTATTATCGGAGGTGAAAATATTCGTGTTAGAGAATTAGACCCAATAACATATATACCAGCCGTCTTAAATGATATTACTTGTGCGAATAATGGAATAATACAGATTCAGAACATTCAAGGCGGTGGCGGAACTTATACTTATACCCTTAGTAGTAGTAATTTCACTTCAAACATTGTAACAACGTTGAACTCTATAGAGGTTCCAATTTCTAATTTAAATGATGTTACAGCAACTCCTTTTGATATAAATATTGATGTAACAGATCAGTATGGTTGTACAGTGGTAACACAGACTGTTTCAATGAATACTGCCCAAAGTCCATCAATTGATAGTATTTCAATTGCAAATTGTGCAACACCGCTAAGTTTGACAGTAAATGCTACTGGTGGAACGGGAACATATCTGTATTCTATAAATGGAGGAACCACTTATTTGGATAATGGAGGCGTATTTAACAATATAGCTTCAGGCGCATATAATGTATCTATCATTGACGGAAATGGATGTACAGATACCGATACGGTAGATGTTAATCCTGTTTTAGAAGCTGATGTTAGTCTTACTAAATTGTTGGATTGCTCTTCTTTACCTGATGCAGATATTACGATTGAGGTGAATTTTGGCTCTGGTAATTATGATTATGAGATTTCTAATGGCTTGGGAGCTGTAGTAGCAAGGACCAATCTGCCGACTAACCCATATATTTTTAATACGTTAGTGCCAGAAGATTATATCATTACCATATATGACAATAATACTTCCTTACCTGAGTGTAATAGGGTGTTTACTATAACAGTACCGCCAGCAATAATGCCAGTAATATCTATTGACGCTTATGTTGACGCTAATTGTAATGATTCTGATGATGGAACTATTACGGTATCTGCAGTAGATAGCGGTATAAGCCCCTTCACCTTTGAGATTATTTCAGGACCAGGAAGTAGCGTAACCTTTCCAATTGCGGCAACATCGTCTACAGCAACAAGGGCTACTTTTGAAGGCTTAGAAGGCGCGGTTACAACAGGAATTACGTATACCATTAGGGCAACTGCAGCTAATGGATGTTTTGTGGATACCACCCAAATCATTATAGAACCAGATGCTATTAATAATGTTGATGCCTCGGTAATAGAATTTGGTTGTACCGTTGGTAATAATTCAAACAATGCGACTGTAACAGTAGATACAGCTGCAATTACTGGAGGTAGTAATACATATGTAACCTATGAGTTCATTGATAGTAGTTCTGCAGTGGTTCAATCTGGAGCGTCAAATGTATTGACTGTAACAGATAGAACGGGAGAAACTTATACTATCAACGTATATGATGATAAAGGTTGTTCTGGTAGCACAACGGCTACTGTACTTCCTTATGATGAAATGACAGGTGCAACGGCTGCGGTAACTACTACAGTTACGTGTGCTCCAGGAAGTGATGGTGTAATTACGGTTACAGCAACATCTTCTGCTAGCGATAATACTAAATATGAATACAGTATAGATAACGGAACAAGTTATGTATCAACCAATGTGTTTAGCGGATTGTCTGCTGGAAATTATAACTTCTTGGTTAGACATACCGATACTGGTTGTATTGTAACAGCTTCAGCTATAATTGAAGAACCAAATACGTTTACCATTGATGTTGTTAAGACAAGTGATGTAGTTTGTATTGGAACGGATACAGGCGAAGTAACTTTTGAATTGGTTGATGCTATATATAGCACTGGTTTTGATTGGGAAATTTTCCGAACTGATAATACTTCTGTTGATAGTGGTTCGGAACTGGCAAATGGTCCAACTCCAATTATTAATTTAGGTGTTGGTGAATACTATGTTTCTATTTCACAGGCTAATAATCCGTTCTGTACCAATGTTGAATATTTCAATATTGCAGGTCCTGATGTTGATATTAGTGGAAACACTGTAGTAACTGATATTACTTGTGTGCCAGGAAGCGACGGAACAGTTACTATCACTGATGTTGTCGGTGGTTGGGGCGGTTATATATATTATGTTGACACGGTAGCTCCAACATTGCCAACTGATTTCGTAGCCAACGCTACTTTTGATTCGTTACCTGCAGGTACATACCAAGCTTGGGTACGTGATGCTGAAGGTTGTGAGAAACTTATTCAAGATAATATTGTACTTGATGTTCCGGATCCAATTGCGGCAACATTACAAGTAAACATAGAGAACTGTACAAACCTACAGGGAGAAATAGAAGTTAGTTTGCCAACAGGTGGACAAGGAAGTAACTACACCTACCAATTGGTAATGGATAATGCTAATTTCCGTGTACCACAGAATACCAGAGTATTCTCAGGATTAGGTGCTGGGGATTACGAAGTAATTGTTACAGATCAGTGGGGTTGTACATTTACTACGTTACCTGTAGAATTATACGAACAATTAAGTGCAACTACTTCCGTAGACAAAGCAATTGATTGTACGGGTACACCTGGTGGAACAATATCAATTAATATTACTGGTGGTTCTACAAACCTTGAGTTTGTAATGACACCTCCAACAGGTGCTGATGTAACTCAGGCGAATAATCCAATTTTTACCGATCTTGTAGATGATGGTACCTATAGTTTCTTAATTAGAGATTTAGATACTACAAACCCTGTTTGTCAAATAACGATAACGCAAGAATTAGCTCCGGCTATTCAGCCAATATTTGCTGATACCCATATAGATATTACCTGTTTTGGAGCCAATAATGGTTCAATTACACTGACACAAACTGAAAATGGTGTTAATCCATTAACCTTTACAATTGCTCCTGTAGCTGGCACATTTAATGCTACCAATAATACGTTCGAGAATTTACCTCCAAATACGTACGTAGTAACTGCTACAGGTACAAACAGTTGTACTTCAGTTTCTGGTAACATTGTTATAGATGAGCCATTGCAGATTCTTAATGTGAATGCAGCTGTTGTTGAGTTTGGTTGTACCACCGGTAATAATCCAAATAACGCAACGATAACTATAGATGTAGCGGCGATTACTGGCGGTAGTAGTAACTATGTTATTTACGAATTCGTAGATAGTAGTTCTGCTATTGTTCAATCTGGGGCATCTAATGTATTGAATGTTTCTAATAGAGCAGGAGATACATATACTATTAATGTTTATGATGATAAAGGCTGTTCAGGTAGCACAACTGCTACGGTACTTCCTTTTGATGCAATAATCGATGCAACTGCAGGTGTAACAAATACCGTTACATGTGCACCAGGAAATGACGGAGAATTGACAGTAACCGTGAATTCAACGTTAAGTGACCCTACTAAGTTCGAGTATAGCATTAATAATGGTACAAACTACCAAGTATCAAACGTGTTCGGAGGATTGTCTGCTGGATCGTATACGATATTGGCAAGGCACTTAGATACAGGTTGTATTGTTTCTGCAGCACAAACTATAGCAGAACCGAATACATTTACCATCAACGTTGTTAAAACAAGTGATGTTATTTGTTTTGGAACGGCTACTGGTGAAGTAAACTTTGAACTAGTTGATACAACATACCCTGGCGGATTTACATGGACCATTTATAATACCAATGGTACTTTAGCGAATACTGCTGATGATACGGTTGAAATTTCTAATACTGAAGCTGCAAACGGTCCAACCGCAGATATCAATTTAAATGCTGGCAGTTACTACGTTTCTATAACCCAAAATAATAACCCATTCTGTACAAATACAGAAGCATTCACTATAAATGGACCAACAGCTGATATCGGTGGAACTACTGTAGTAACTGATATTACTTGTAATCCAGGTAGTGACGGGTCAATAACTATTACCAATGTAGTTGGTGGATGGGGCGGCTACACATATTTTGTAGGTGTAGGTGTTCCTGCAACTACAGATTTCGTAGCAGGTGCTACTTTCTCACCTCTTTCTACAGGTACATACCAAGCTTGGGCACGTGATGCTGAAGGTTGTGAAAGATTAATTCAAGATAATATTGTACTTGATGTTCCAGACCCGATAGCAGCAACATTACAAGTAAACATAGAAAACTGTACAAACTTACAAGGAGAAATTGAAGTTAGTACGCCAACTGGCGGACAAGGAAGTAATTATACATATCAATTGATCAAGGACGGTACAAATTTCCGTGCGCCTCAGAATACTAGAGTATTCTCTGGTTTAGGTGCTGGTAGTTATGAGGTTTCAATTGTAGATCAATGGGGTTGTCCTTTCACAACACTTGCAGAGGTATTATACGAGCAAATGGATGTTTCTACTACAGTAGTTAAATCTATAGATTGTACAGGTACACCAGGTGGTGAGATTACGGTTAATGTAAACGGTGGTTCAACAAACCTTGAGTTTGAAATGACGCCTCCAACAGGTCCTACAGTAACTCAAACAACAGGAGTATTTACAAACTTAACCGAGGCAGGATCATATTCTTTCATAGTTACTGACCTAGATACTACAAACCCTGTTTGTGATAGAACAGTAACACAAACTTTAGATGCACCAGTAGACCCAGTGCTATTAGATGCAACTATTGTAAACGTGAGTTGTTTTAATGGTACAGACGGTAGTATTAGAGCTAATATTGATCCAGTTACAAATACGAATCCTGAATATCAATATGAATTATATGATATTTCTGATTTGGTTACTCCGATTGTTCCTGCTCAGACAAATCCGTTATTCACGGGCTTAGTTGAAGGCGATTATCAAGTAAGAGTAATTTCTAGTAGAGGTTGCGAGGGTATCAAGAATGAAACTATTACCGAGCCAACACAATTAACGGTTAGTGCAGTGGCAACAGAATTTAGCTGTTCCCCAAGTAACAGTGTAAACGCTGCAACCATAACGGCAACAGCTGGTTCAGGTACAGGTACTGCTCCATACTTATACAGTATAGATAATATTATCTTTCAAGCATCGAACACATTCAATGTTACAGATACTGGAAGCGCACAAACTATTGATGTATATGTAAAAGATGCTAAAGGATGTACTACGTTCGATACCGTAACAGTTCAACCAATAAATATATTTACGGCAACTATAGCTCAAGATGTGGCGATCAACTGTACTATTGATGAAACAGTAACAATTACTGTTGCAGACAATGGCTTGGCACATAACTATAGTTATGAGTTGTTGCCAATAGGTAATACAACCGCGACATTGCTAAGTTCTACGGCAACAACCGCGACGTTTAATTTAGATACTGTTGGCTCTTATGTATTTAGAGTTACAGATATAGATACGGGTTGTTATGTTAATACAGCTAGTTATACTGTTGCACCGTTCGATTTTATTACCGCATCGGCTACTGCAACATCTGAAGTTACTTGTTTCGGTGATACTAATGGTAGTTTAGAAATTGATATTAATGGATACACTGGTAATTACAATTACGAAGTTTTCAATGCCGCCGGTGTTTCAGTAATAGCATCGACTGCAACTGACACTAGTGTTAATCCAAGAACAATACCAGGATTATCTGGTGGTAGCTACTATGTAACTATTACAGAGACCGATATTCCTTTATGTTCTGAAGACACGAACATGATAACTATTATATCTCCAGATAGACCTTTAAGTGGTTTTGTTACTACGTTGGCAGAAGCTACATGTACTGATGACCAAGGAGAAATAAGAGTTGTGGTACAAGGTGGATATAAGCCTTATGATATTGTATTAACAAACACCACTACTGGTGATGTATATACAATGGATGATGTTAATGAAGGTATCTTCACAGAATTGGCAGCTGGTGATTTCACAGTAAGTATAACCGATGATGCCGGATGTGTAGTAAACTATACAGAAACATTGACTCCTGCTACTCCAATAATAGCTAATGCAACTCCGCTTGTGACAGACTTAGATTGTTATGGTGATACAGGTGCTGTGGTTACAGCAAATGTAACAGGTGGCGGTAGTGGTACATATGGATATCAATTAAATTATTATGATGCAATTGGTTCAACCATTACAACTACAACGGGAGTACAAACGAGTCCTAATTTTAGAGATTTAGGAGCTGGATTCTACAGTGTTACTGTTGTTGACGGATGGAATTGTGATACTACAACCAACACAGTTGAGGTTAGAGAGCCAACAGAAGTACAAGCTAGCTTAATTAGAACCGATGCTTTAACCTGTGCAACAGGAGCAGAATTTGAACTTACCGCAACAGGTGGTAGCGGAACTTATGAGTATAGTGTTGATAATATCAACTTCTTACCAATGACAGGCAACGTAGTTTACTTGCCAGAAACGGGTACGTATCAAGCTGGTAGATATCAATTTTATGTTCGTGATGCCATTAACGGATGTGAGTCTGCGATTTCTAATGCAATTACTGAAAGCGAGATTCCACCTTTGGAATTAACGGTTGATCGAACAGCAGCTGTACTTAACTGTACAGGAGAAAGTACTGCAATCATTTATGCAACTGCTGATGGCGGATTAGGAAACTACCAATATGAACTGTTTACCGATAGTTCTTTAAATGTAACTTCCAGAATTGCAGGTCCTCAATCACAGGGAGTATTTAGAGACTTAGGGGCAGGTACATATTATGTTACTGTAGTTAGTGAAGATTGTACAACGGCAGCAGAAGAGGTGATAATTAGCGAACCTATACCATTGACCTACACAGAAAGTGTAGTGGATATTACATGTTCTGGTGAAAATGATGGTGAGATAACGGTTACACTTTCTGGTGGCGCAGGAGGTTATCAATACGCAATTTCTCCGAACTTGAATCAATTCTATACTGAAGGGGTATTTACGGAATTGGCTCCTGGCGAGTATACTGTCATCGCTCAAGACCAAAATGGTTGCTTCGAGTATTTGACATATACTATTTCAGAACCGTCCAGTTTAGCTGTAACGGTAGAGACTACACCAGAAATATGTGTTGATAGTCAAGATGGTTCTATAACTCTAGATATAACAGGTGGAACGGCCCCATATAGTACAGCATTGAATTCTAACAATGACGCAGACTTTGTCCTGAACAGAACAGAATTCTTTGACATGGCTGCAGGTAATTACTTAATAGTGATTAAAGATGCTAATGGTTGTGATACCAATGTTGTAGTTGATATTGAAACAGGTGTTAATTTAAATGCTACCATAGAGCCAGTTTACGAATGTTCGGGTGCTATACCAGACAACTTTGTAAATATCACTCTAGAAGATGGTAGTGTTATTGGCGATGTGCTATATGCGATAGATTCTGTTGACCCTTCCGCTTTACAATTGAACCCTGATTTCAGAAATACAGCACCAGGTAACCATTATATTACCATAGCTCACGCTAATGGATGTATTCAAACAATTGACTTTGTAATTGAAGCATTTGAACCATTGACACTTGCATTAGAGCAAAATAACATGAACGAAATAACTGCAGTTGTAGAAGGTGGTAGAGAAGGATACACTTACTATTTCGATGGTTATGATAATGGGGATAATAATACGTTCTACATCACAAGAACAGATACCTATGAGGTTCGTATTGTTGATGAGAACGGATGTTCTTCAATTGCTAATATATTTATGGAGTTCATAGACATTGAAGTGCCTAATTTCTTTACACCTGACGGTGATGGGCAAAATGATTTATGGATCCCTAGAAACATAGAACAATACCCACAAATACTAATAAAAATATTTGATCGTTATGGTAGAGTGGTTTCAGAACAATCTGTTGATTCAGAAGGCTGGGACGGAACATATTTAGAGAATGAATTGCCAACCGGAGACTACTGGTATGTAGTTAAACTGAATGGCGATAGAGACGAAAGAGAATTTGTTGGACACTTTACCCTATACCGTTAAAACTTAACCTAAAAATGATGATGCGGAACAGTTTATTGACATTGGTATTATTTATAAGCGTTTTCTCCCTTAGAGGGCAGGAGCTTACGATACCTCAATTATCTCAATACCTTGCTGATAACCCTTTTGTAATGTCACCTACATATGCAGGTATTGGTGACCACGTTAAAATTAGACTTAACGGACTTACACAATGGGTAGGTATTAAAGATGCTCCTGATACCCAATCTCTAGCTGCAGATATGCGAATTGGAGAGAAATCTGGTATTGGTACGTTATTATATAATGATAGTAATGGTGAAACAAAGCAACAAGGGGCTAGGTTTTCTTTTGCGCACCACCTTACTTTAGACCGTTATGACGATGAATTTTTGTCTTTCGGTATCTCGTATAACTTTAACCAGTTTAGAATTGATAATACAAATCCAGATTTAGTTGCCGATCCATCTTATGTTGGTGATAAGGCTACAACGAACCATAACTTTGACTTAGGTCTGTTGTATAGATATGATAAGTTTTATTTCAGTGTAAATGCTTCTAATATTTTAGATAAGGATTTAAGTAATTTCAACGCTTTATATGAGCCTAATAGATTAAGAAACTATTACGTGTATACTGGTTACAGATACATGAAGAAAAGAACCAGCAAGATGGAAATTGAGCCTTCTGTGTTGTTTCAATTGTTTGAAAGTGATGGGCGTTCTGTTACCGATTTAAACTTGAAATTTAGATTTTACGATTTTGAAGATTATTTCTATGCAGGTATCAACTATCGTTTCTTAAATGATCAAATTGGTAATCCGCTTTATATAGCTCCTATAGCAGGTTTAAAGAAGAGTAATTTTTACTTCGGATATTCTTATCAGGTAATTCTAAACGAACTTCTTGGTTATAGTTCAGGTACCCACGTAATCACCCTAGGGGTAGATTTATTTCAAGGTATTAGTAATTGTCGTTGTACGTATTAATCCTTCATGGAGATTCATTAAGTTTGTTCTCCAGAAAATAGCAAATGGGTAAAGTACAATTAGAGAATATAAAAGCATATGCCCATCATGGGTGTTTGGCTGAAGAAACAAATATTGGCAGTGATTATTTGGTCAATGTTTCTGTAGATACAGATTTATTGACAGCTTCTGTCTCCGATCAATTAAAAGACACGGTAGATTACGTTCATATTAACCGGATAGTAAAGCAGGAAATGGCAATACCATCTAAGTTGTTGGAGCATGTAGCCAAAAGAATCATTAATCGTATATTTATTGAACTTCCAACGGTAGATACCGCAATGGTTTCCGTTTCTAAAATTAATCCGCCTATAAATGGGGATGTAGAAAAGGTAACAGTATCATTGAATTTACAAAGAGGACAAACAGTAAACTAAGGTGTTAGACCTTAAATAACACATTTCCTATAATTTCTTGGTTTTGAATGCAGCTTAGATTGGGATAATTGTTTATTTTTGCTCTCGCTTAAAAATGGCATCGTGGCCGAGTGGCTAGGCGCAGCTCTGCAAAAGCTTGTACAGCGGTTCGAATCCGCTCGATGCCTCCAAAACCCTCCAACTAGGAGGGTTTTTTATTTCTTGCCATTTGAGAATAAAATGATACCCATAACTCTTAAGGCAGTTTTCTATCCTTAAAAAAAATGAAATTTCTAAGCTTGTAAAAGAAATACCAGTATAATGGTGGGTATAAAATATACCGCAATAGTTTTAGCACCTTCATAATCTTTGGCAAGTCTTTGTCCAAATAACAACATAAGTAATGTTATGCTAGAGAGAATTGCGCCATAGAATGCAAAATCCGTTGCTCCAGAACTTAGAATTTGATAGATTCCAACTATGCAAAGTAAACCGGCGATAACCTCAGTAACTAAGATAATGCCGACCAATAACGGAACAATGTTTTTAAACGGTGTTTCGGAAAAATGTCCTTTTAACCAAGAAATATTGCCGTTCCAATCCGTAATTTTATCAAAGCCACTTTGCAAAAAAGTGATGATTAAAAATAACAATAGTAATATTTCGGTGGCATTATTCAATACTGTATTCATGGTGGTCGTTTATTTAAGTTCAGATTTTTTTCTGTGAAGCAATCGTGTTAGTTTAATAGATAGGTCGGTAAAAATTATTTTCGCATTTCCATTTCTTTCTACATGATAAATGGCGTCTTCTAATTCTTTAGTGATATCTAAAATATTGTTTTCATGCACAAAAGGCGCAAACTTTTTTAATTGAAATCCCTCCGCGTGAATTTTTAGATATGCGAGTTCTTCCGCTCCATAATTTATCATTAGGGCTTGCCTCATAACAGTTATGCAATAGCTTAAGAAATTCTTTTGAGTCTCTCTACCTGTTTTTGCAACTTCTTCGCTCCACAACAGTAATTCATGAATGGCAGCTTTATTACCTTTTGCTTTGAATGCAGTACGCACCCATTGAACAAACCAGTTTTCAAACACTAAATCTTCCGAATCATTGTTTAATAGGTCAAGAGCCTTATTAAAGTTTCCGTTTGCTTCATGAGCGAGACGCATTGCTTCTGGTTTAGCGGCACCTTTTTCAATTAGAGCATTAGCTATAGTATCTTCCGCCAACGGAGGAAAATGAACAACTTGACATCTAGATTTAATAGTTTGTATAATCTGCTCTTCATCCTCACACAACAGTAAGAAAATTGTTTTATCGGGCGGTTCTTCTATAAGTTTCAATAATTTATTTGAAGCTGCAGTGTTCATTTTTTCAGCCATCCAAATCAACATCACTTTGTAACCTCCTTCATATGATTTCAAAGACAGTTTCTTTACTATATCCTGTGCTTCACCAACACCAATTTGTCCTTGCTTTTTCTCTATTTCGATATAGCGATACCAGTCAAAAAGATTCCCATAAGGCTGTTCCAATATAAACTCTCGCCATTCTTTCATGTAATGGTTGCTGACAGCATGAGACTTTACCTTATCAGAATTAGATACAGGAAATGCAAAATGAACATCTGGATGTGCAAATGACTTGAATTTTAAATTACAGGCTTCATTTCCACCATTGTTTTCTCCATTCGAGTTTTGACATACAACATATTGAGCGTAGGCTAGGGCCATAGGTAAAAGACCACAGCCTTCTGGACCTACAAATAATTGCGCATGAGGTATTCTACCAGCATCTGCACTTGAAGATAAGTGATTTTTAATATGAGAAAGTCCTAGAATATCATTGAATAACATAGATTCAAATATAGTTGTTTAAAGCACAACAAATTTAATGGTATTACGTGGAAATTATCCTATTTAGCACTTTATCCCAAGCCTTTTAATCTTTACATTTGCTACTTAATAAAAGGAAAATCACATGAAAGTATTGAATGACTTTAATTTTGAAGATAAAAAGGCGTTAATAAGAGTGGACTTTAATGTTCCATTAAATGACAAATTTGAAGTAACGGATACAAACAGAATAGAGGCTGCTAAACCTACTATTATTAAAGTTTTGGAAGACGGTGGTAGCGCTGTACTTATGAGTCATTTAGGAAGACCAAAAGGAGAACGTAATCCAGATTTGTCTTTAAGTTATATAGTTGATGCTGTTTCGGCAATTATTGGAGTAGCCGTAAAATTTGTTGGAGACTGTGTTGGTGAAGAAGCTGAAAAGGCAGTTGCTGAATTAAAGAACGGAGAAGTACTTTTATTAGAGAATCTTAGATATTATAACGAAGAAGAAAAGGGTGATGAAGGTTTTGCTGAAAAGCTTTCAAAACTAGGGGATATATATGTTAATGACGCTTTTGGTACTGCACACCGTGCACATGCTTCTACTACTGTAGTAGCTAAGTTTTTCCCAGAAGCTAAATGTTTCGGTTATTTATTAGCCAAGGAAATAGAAGCTATTGAAAAAGTAATGGCTACTGGTGAAAAACCAGTTTTAGCGATACTAGGTGGTGCAAAGGTTTCTTCTAAGATTACTATAATTGAAAATATACTTGATAAAGTAGATGACTTAATTATTGGTGGAGGAATGACGTATACCTTTATTAAGGCTCAAGGAGGTAAAGTAGGAGATTCTATCTGTGAAGATGATAAGATGGAACTTGCTATGGAAATTCTTAAAAAAGCGAAGCAAAAAGGTGTGAACGTTCATATTCCAGTAGATGTAATTGCTGCAGATGCTTTTGATGCAAATGCAAATACACAAGTGGTAGATGTTGATAAAATACCAGATGGTTGGCAAGGTTTAGATGCTGGCCCAGATACATTACAAAACTTCCAAAAAGTAATTTTAGCTTCTAAGACTATTCTTTGGAACGGACCTATTGGTGTTTTTGAAATGGAAAAATTTGCTGCAGGAACTATAGCGGTTGGTAATTATATTGCCGAAGCTACTAAAGCAGGCTCTTTTTCATTAGTTGGTGGTGGAGATTCTGTTGCTGCTGTGAAACAGTTTGGCTTTGAAGACAAAGTTAGTTACGTATCTACAGGCGGAGGTGCAATGTTAGAAAGTCTAGAAGGTAAAACCTTACCTGGTATCGCTGCAATATTAGCATAGTAAAGGCGTTATCGACAAACGGCATATAGCGAAAATTTGTACATTTTAAGAGAATATATTTTATTCTCATTAAAAAATGTACGATTTTCGTTTGTTCCGTTAACATATTTTCGCCCCATGATAAATAAAGTAACCTATAATTGTTTTTATTTTTTAGGACTAGTACTGGTTCCAATCTTAGGATCAGCTCAGCAAAAGAATCCTATTTCTTCTGTAACAGATTCCTTAAACGCCAATATTGTAGTTGTAAATGATTCACTAAACAGTGTAGTGCCATTAAATCAATTAGATGTTGTACAAGGTTCCAAGACCGAAAAATTAGTATTATTTAAACCCACAGAGTCATCTTCCTATAATCTTCAGGATAATGAACTGGCAGCAAAGTTCGATAGTCTATGGATGAAAGAACTTGTAGATGCTGCACCTCTTTTTGATGAAATGTATAAAGAGGTTATGGAGTTAGATACGGCTTCTACTATCGTTTTCGATCTTCCGACAGATACATTAAAAATGCGTTTGGCAAAATTAAATGCGAAGACACCATTTAATGTAGAATACAATAAATCTTTAGAAAGCGTTATTAAATCCTTTTTGACTAGAAAAAGAGGTTTAATGGAACGTATGCTAACTATTAGCCAATTTTACTTTCCTTTATTTGAGCAAGAATTTGACAATAAAAATATTCCATTAGAAATGAAATATTTGTCTATTGTTGAGTCGGCTTTAAACCCTAAGGCACGTTCTAGAGTAGGAGCAACTGGACTATGGCAATTTATGTATGGTACAGGTAAAGAAATGAAATTGAACATCAATAGTTATGTAGATGAACGTAGCGATCCTATTAAATCTACTGCAGCAGCTGCTAACTACCTAAATAGATTACATAGAATATATGATGATTGGGACTTGGCATTGGCAGCTTATAATTCTGGACCTGGTAATGTAAATAAGGCTATTCGTAGAAGTGGTGGAAAAAGAAATTATTGGAATATTAGACACAACTTGCCTAGAGAAACAGCAGGTTATGTTCCAGCTTTTCAAGCAACCATGTATATTTTCGAATATGCAGAAGAACATGGCTTAAAGGCTAAAAAAGCAGATCGCGCTTATTTTGAAACAGATACGATTCACGTAAAAAGCCTTATTACTTTTGATCAGATTTCTGAGCTAACGGATATCGATAAAGAAGAGCTTAAAGTTTTAAATCCTCATTATAAGTTAGAGGTTATTCCTTTTGTGGAAGGAAAAACACATGCGTTAAGACTACCCGTTCAAAAAATGGGAAAATTTGTAGCCAATGAAGAAGCTATATATGCACATGTAGAAAAGGAATTAAAGAGTAAGGAAAGTCCGATTGCAGAAATAACAAAGCAAGCAAGCGAAAATAGTATTCGATATAAAGTTAAAGATGGCGATTTTCTTGGGAAAATTGCTGAACGTTTTGGGGTGCGAGTAAGTCAATTGAAACAATGGAATGGTTTACGCAGTAATAATTTACGTATTGGACAACGATTAACTATATACCCTAGAAAGAATGCTACTTCATCTGTAAAACCTAGAGAAACACCAGCTAGGAAAGCCGTTGCCAGTAATTCAAAAACCCATGAAGTAAGAAGTGGTGACTCATTATGGACTATTTCTAGAAAATATCCTGGTGTAAGTATTGAAAATTTACGAAAGTGGAACGGTATTAGTGGTAATAACTTAAAACCGGGCACAAAACTTAAATTGTGCGACTGTTCATCGTAAACCAAAACACCAATGAAAAAAAGAATTTCACTTTGTTTTTTAGCAATTTTAGGATTATCGATTGCCTGTAAAGAGGAAGGTAAAGCAGATTATCTTCCAGAATCTGTAGGGGCTATGAATACCTTAACGGTAGTAATAGATAACGACCTTTGGAATAGTAGTGTAGGTGATGCCATTCGAGAGAATTACACGGCAGCAGCTCAAGGATTAACTTGGGACGAAGCTCTATTTAGTGTTACCCAAATTCCGCATCAAATTTTTTCAGGATCTATCCGTAATACTAGCTCTGTATTGTATATCATGGAAGATACTTTAAACGTGGCTCACATGAAGTCTAATATGTACTCCAAACCACAGAAGGTAGGTGTAATAAAGGGACAAAATAAAGAAGAACTAATTGCAAACATCAAAAAGACGGCACCTGAGTTTATTGCTGATTTTAAAGAATTAGAAATTGGAAAAGCCCAAAAGCGATTTGAAAAATCTTTAAGTAAAGAAAAAGCATTTCAAAATAAATTTGATATTTCAATGAAAGTCCCATCTATATATAGAGTGGGTAGGGAAGAAGATAATTTTGTGTGGATAGATCGTCAGATTCAAAAAGGAAACATGAATATAATCGCCTATACTATGCCATGGGATAGCTTTCAGAACGATTCTACCTTTGTACAAGATATTGTTAGAATGCGAGATTCTATTGGTGACCTTTACATTGGCGGAGAAGATATACCCGGTAAAAAGAATCATATGATTACTGAAAAGGCTTTTTCTCCATACGTCTTTCCTGCTGAGGTTTCAGGAAAAAAGGCAGCAGAGGCAAGAGGTATCTGGGAAATGTCCGCTTACCCGATGGCAGGACCATTTTTGACCTATATTATCAATGATAAAGAAAATAACCGTAAGTTGATTCTTGAAGGTTTTGTTTTTGCTCCAGCCACTAAAAAGAGAGATTACATGTTTGAGCTAGAGGCAATAATGAAGTCAGTTCGATTCAATGTTGGTGAAAAAGAGAAATAACATAATTTAAAATATAATAAATGTAAAAGGCTCAGGAATTTCCTGAGCCTTTTTTATGTGAATTGATGTAGAATACACTAGTACACCTATATTTTTGTACTTGCTTATAAATTACTGAATGTAAACCCAGTTGACACTCTATATATTAATGCATATGCTGCAAAAGCAATCAATAGGAAACATGACCAAGAGAATATCTTGAAGTAATTTTCTAAAACGAAACTTTTCCAATTTTTAAAAGCTTCTTCGTATATTTCTTTAACTAGAGTAATTTTTTCCATTTTCAATAATTTTATTGTTGCTTGTGGTAAAGATGTTGATTATTAGGGCCTTTATTGAATAGATCAGTTAAAAGGATAATTTACTCTATAAAAAGTAAGTCGTTAAATTGAAGTTCTATGAACGGTAATTAAGGCAGGCAAACTACATTATAGAATCATTTAAGAAAGTCGGTAAATAGTTTATAATATAGGATTAACGGAAACGGTATGCATTGATCACCAGCTACTTATAATTTAATGTTTACTAGCTATAATAATTTGGAATTTTGAAATCGAATTTTATATAAAACAAAAAGACCCGCCAATTGGGTCTTTTATTATAACTGAATTTTATATTACATATTTACTATAATGAATTCTGATCTACGGTTAAGGTAGTGTTGCTCTTCTGTACAACGAACTGTACCATCACATTCGTTAATTAACTGTTCTTCCCCATAACCAATAGCACTCTCTATTCTAGATGGGTCTATACCCTGCGCAATAATATAGTCTCTAGTAGATTTAGCACGCTTGTCAGATAAATATTTGTTATAAACTGCATCACCTCTAGAATCCGTATGAGATTCAATTTTAATAACCATGTTAGGAGAATCGTTCATTACGGCTACTAACTTATCAAGTTCTAAAGCAGCATCTGTACGTATATAAGATTTATCAAAATTAAAGTGAATCATCTCTGTCTTAAGTTTCTTTATACCATTTTCAACAGCGATCATATCATTAAGTTTTCTCATAGAGACATCTACATTAACAATTTCATTGTCCTTCGTGGCAGCTTCCCTAGTGTCATTAAAGTAAGACCCTTTGGTTGTTTTTAATACATATCTAGTATCTGCATCTAAATCTTCAAAAATAAAGTTACCGTTCTCATCGGTCTCCATTTCTTTAAGTTTAATGTTATTCTCATCCAATAACTCTACTAAAGCATTTGGCATTAAATCTCCAGTGATTAGTTCTGTTACTATACCAGATATTGCATTAATATTGGCAGGTATTTCTTCAACTTGTAATGTTTTAAAGGAATAAATATCATCATCTCCCTTACCGCCTTCACGGTTAGAGGCAAAGTATCCTTTTTGAGTTTCTTCATTTACTATAAAAGAAAAATCATCCTTTTTACTATTAATAGGCTTACCTACATTGCGTACTTCTAAAAAACCAACTTCGTCATCAAAGGCAACTTCAAAAACATCTAATCCGCCCAAACCAACATGACCGTCAGATGAAAAGTATAGTTTTTTGTCATTTATAAAAGGGAACATTTCTTTATGTTCCGTATTAATTTCTGGACCAAGATTTCTAGGAGAAGAGAATGAACCATCTTCTAATACATCTACAACGAAAATATCTGTTTCACCTATACTTCCTGGCATATCAGATACAAAGTATAATTGCTTACCATCTTTACTTAGTGCTGGGTGACCAGTTGAGTAATTATCACTATTAAATGAAACTTCTTCTGCCTCTAGCCACTCATCATTTACTTTTTTTGAACGGTATATTTTAAGGTGGTTAATTCCGTTTTTATCACGCTTTAATTTTTTACCATAATTATTTCTGGTAAAATACATTGTTTCGTTATCTGGAGAAAACGCTACAGATGCTTCATGATATTTTGTGTTTATCTTTTTAGAGAATTTAATAGCATCCTTAAAGTCTTGAGACTCTTCATTTACTTTAGCAACGAATAAATCTAAATATGGTTGATTGTTCCATTTATACTTTCTCGTAGTAAATATGGATGAATCCTTTGCAGATGCATAAACCATTTGGTCCCCACTATAATACATTGGAGAAAATTCAGAATATTTTGAGTTGATATTAATGTTCTGTATATCAAACTTTTCTTGCATTCGTAAAAGTCCGTCCAATACAATTTCATTTTGTTCCGTTTCCGGTTCAATTTCTTCACCAGCTAATTTCCTGTTGTATAACTTTAAAAGTCGCTTAGACCTTTTATAATTTCCAATTCCTTTAAGAGAGTGTGCATACTTAAATAAGTAGTCAGAACTCATTTCCGATTCATATCTAGTATAGAGTGTATCGTACCATTTGTACGCATTTTCCATATCCGTATTAAAGTAATGTGCATCTCCTGCTTTTTTTAATACTTCGTATGAATAAGATTTTTCTCCTTTAGACAAAGCTTGTTCATATAGTTTAGCTGCTTCTGCGTACCACATTTTGTCAAAATATTCATCTGCTCTTTTGATTAATTTGCTCTTTGCTTCTGTGCTATTGTCTTTAGCTTCACTTAACATGTTATAAGTTACATCTTCAACAGGTATAGCATTTGTATCTTCAATCGATACGGTTTCAAAAGGTCCCAAACTTGTATTTTTAACTGATCCAGATTCAACAACTATTGAATCGATGTCTTCAACTGTTTCGGTTTCGCCGTTTAACATTTTAAGAACCCATACTTCATCTTCATAACGGTTGTCAAATTTTGTTGAACAATCGTTTAAAGCATCTTGCCAAGAAGTGTAATGGTTTAAATATAGATAGTATAATTCGTTTTGAGGATTTTGAAAATACCCTGCATTGAAACCTTTTTTGTTTAGCTTCTTTACTTGTGATTTTAAATTTCTGCTTTTAGAGAAGGTTCCGGAAATTACGTAATATCCATTTTCTGTGGTTTTAATATTTTCAAAAGCCCTGTATGGAATTGCAATTAATTCTGCCGCCTTTTGAAATTCCTTTTTATCATTTTCTTCAAACTCGGAAACTAGAGATGCATCAGTATAGGTTGATACCTCAGTCTCAAGTTCACCTTGAACGTTTTGAGCTTGGGCAAATATGATAAAGACCAGAAAAAATAAGTTTAATACACTTCTCATAGACATAATTCTAAGCTGAACTCTACGCTCAACAGGGGTTTTAAGTATAGTACCAACGGTTATTAATGGATTTTTAGTACTATATGTCTATCGAAATTAGCTGTAAAGGGATATTCTAAATACTTATTGTTGTGAAAGAGGGTTTTTTTGTCGTGTATGTATACTATTTAGTAGCCTCATTGTAGTGGATGGCACCGTTTAACGGGTATTTTGAGGGTTTAATGGGGAATTAATTACTGTATAAAATAAGTCATTGAATGTTAAGAAATGCAAAGGCATAAAAAAAGCCCTGAAATACAGGACTTTATAATTTTATAAGTAGAAAATATTGGATTTAGTCCTTTTTCTTTTCTTCTAATTGTTCATCTTCTTTGGATGCGTCTTTAAATTCTTTGATACCACTACCTAAACCTCTCATAAGTTCAGGGATTTTTTTTCCTCCGAACAATAGTAGTATAACCACTACTACTAGAATTATTTGCGGGGCACCTATAGCTAAAAAAGTAGATAAGATTGTCATAAGACTATAATTTAAAATGGATTTCAAAGATACTAAAAAGTTATTAGTTTGTTGTTAATATTAAAGGCAAGTGATATTTATTTGTTATTCTAAATAAGAACAAGATTTCACACAATAGAATATTCGTTTAGAATCTATGATTATTGGTAATATACACAATGGTATATTTTTGTCTTTAAAGAAGCAAAGTGATTTCATTCGTTTTATTTTAGATAATAACTAAAGACGTAGAAAAGTTTCTTTAGCTCCCGAGTCATAAGTATCTAAGTTGTTCTTTGTTGAATCATATGCATAATGCATATTGAATTGTGGATTTACTTGGAAAACTATTAATAACTTATAGCCACTTGAAGTTAAGTCGTTATGGCTTGCTGTTTCTATAGTGGTATTTTGTGTGTAGTTAATAGTATGAACATCTTTAAAGAGTCTGCCATTATTAGAGAATAGACATTATCGCAATCTACTGTTTTGTAAAAATTAAATTATTCATCACCTGAAATTTGCCAATTTCCATTGCTAGGTCTTTCAATTTGAAAAGTAGGTCGGTAAGGTCAAATTTGGATAACAGAAAATCTCCAGAGCCCATTTGAGAATTAATAACCGCGGTTCCAGGTTGATAAGTTATACCTTCGATTAAGTCAAAAAGTATTTTAAATGCTTTAAGATTTTTGGTTTTTGATGTTATGTAATAGCACTTCTGCTGTCATTAGAACCGCCACATAAACTTAATATTTGTTGAGCGAAGTTCTATTATGTAATCTGCATTATTTATTTGAGCATGACCTGCATTAAATTTTAAAAAAACGAATATAGAGCAAGAAGCACCTTAAGTTATTTTTATTATCAAATAAAACGGTAGTAATTTGAGAGATACTCATTTTTATTTTGGGAATAAGCCGCGTCTTTTTTGTGTTAAGTTTTAAGTTGAAACATGGAATGAATTGTACTGTAAAACAGAAATAGTATAAAAACAGAAGTAAAGAAAAATCGGATTAGTCTTTTTAATAATTACTTTTAAAGACTGTCATAATTAAATTCTAAGTTTATCTTTGTTAGGATGGCCAAGAAAAAAGTCAAAAAGCGTAAAGAAATAAAACGAAAGTTACTTCATAAGTACCGTTTGGTAATATTGAACGAAAGTACTTTCGAAGAAAAGATATCATTCAAATTAAGTAGGCTTAATGTTTTTGTTACAGGGTCTCTTTTTATGATTACACTAATTGGCTTAACTACTTTGTTAATTGCCTTTACACCATTGCGTGAATATATTCCGGGATATTCCTCTACTAGACTAAAAAGAGAAGCTACAGTGTTAACTTATAAAACAGACTCATTAATTAGAACCTTAAATTATACCAATAAGTATTTAGATAACATTCGTATGGTTTTAAAGGGTGATATAGAGAATACTGTAGTAAATAGAGATTCTTTATTTCAACAATTTAAACTAGATCCGGCATCTGTAGACCTTACCCCTATAAAGGAAGATTCCTTATTGCGAGCCGAAGTTGCTCTTGAGGATAAGTACAATTTGTTTGAGCGAACTATTGATAAGAAAAACTTGGTTCTATTTACGCCTGTTTCTGGGTCAATTTCAATGGGTTTCAGTCCGAATGAAAAACACTATGCTGTCGATGTTACTGCTATCACCGATAGTCCTGTTAAAGCAATTGCCAATGGTACTGTTATCTTTTCTGAATGGACAGCAGATACTGGTTATGTTATTATTATTGAGCATGAAGGTGGTTTGTTAAGTGTATATAAACATAATGGCTCATTATCTAAATATCAAGGTAATATAGTTAGAGGAGGTGAAGTTATTGCCGCGGTAGGGAATACGGGAGAACTTACCACAGGACCACACCTTCATTTTGAAATTTGGGACAATGGAACACCAATAGATCCTGTAAATTATATTGATTTTAATTAAAATTAAATGTCTTTAAAGACCATTGCTGCTAAAATATTTGCACACCGCATTGCCAAAAGGACGGTTAAGTGGGTTAGTAACCCTATTGAGACCCAAGAAAAAGTTTTTAAAGAACTAATTTCTAAAGGGAGTACGACCAAATTTGGCAAGGATCACAAACTGAGTAAAATAATATCTCATAGTGATTTTATTGCTCAAGTTCCAATTAGGGATTATGAGGAGCTTAAAGAATATGTGAATTTAGCAGTCAAAGGAGAAGAAAATATTTTATGGCCGGGTAAGCCATTATATTTCGCAAAAACTTCGGGTACAACTTCTGGTGCTAAATACATACCAATTACCGAGGGTAGTATTAAAGAACAAGTGAAAGCATCAAGAAATGCAATTCTAAATTACATACACGAAACGGGTAATGCGGATTTTGTATCTGGGAAAATGATTTTCTTACAAGGCAGTCCTGTTTTACAAGAAAAAAACGGAGTCAAATTAGGAAGACTTTCGGGTATTTCGGCACATTATGTTCCTAATTATCTACAGAAAAATAGAATGCCAAGTTGGGAAACAAATTGTATTGAAGATTGGGAAACCAAAGTGAATGCTATTGTTGAAGAAACCAAGAATGAAGATATGACCGTTATTGCTGGTATACCTTCTTGGGTTCAGATGTACTTTGAAAGGCTAAAAGAAAATACCGGTGAATATGTTGGCGATTTGTTTAAAAACTTTGAACTTTTTATTTATGGTGGAGTTAACTACGAGCCTTATAGGAAGAAATTTGAAGCTCTGATTGGAAGAAAAGTTGCAAGTATAGAATTGTTTCCAGCCAGTGAAGGATTTTTTGCATATCAAAATTCCCAAAAAGAAAATGGAATGTTACTGTTGTTAGATGCAGGTATATTTTATGAGTTTGTAAAATCTGACGAATTTTTTAGTGAACACCCTAAAAGAATTACACTAAAGGACGTTGAAATAGGTGTAGATTATGTTATGATAATTACAACTAATGCGGGGTTATGGGCATATAATTTAGGAGATACTATTCGGTTTATTTCTACTTATCCTTTTAAAATAGTAGTTTCAGGACGTATAAAGCATTTTATTTCAGCATTTGGTGAACATGTTATTGCTAAAGAAGTAGAAGAAGCAATGTTAGTAGCAACCAGTGCAACTGATGCTAGTGTAAGTGAGTTTACGGTTGCACCACAAATTACACCGAAAGAAAATGAATTGCCTTTTCATGAATGGTTTATAGAGTTTGAAAAGGAACCTAGTAATATGGCCCTTTTTATACAAGAATTGGATTTGGCGCTACAGAAACAGAACAGTTATTATTATGACTTAATAGTGGGTAAAGTTTTACAAACACTAAAGGTTACTCCAGTAAAAAATGGAGGGTTTTTAGAGTATATGAAATCAATTGGTAAGCTAGGTGGTCAGAATAAAGTACAAAGATTATCTAATGACCGTAAAGTTGTTGATGGACTATCTAAATTTAAGAAGCAAAACAACTAGTTTTAAATAACTAATTATAAATCGTAATTTTGTTTGAAATCACCAATGGGAAAAGCAATTACTACAACTAGGGCACAAGAGTCTACAAATGCAATTGAACGCATGTATATTACTATGCGTCATCTTTTTAATAGGGGTTTTTATAAACCAAACGGAGTTTCTGGTGAAGCTTTAAAAAATGCATTATTGCAATTAAGACCTGAAATTTACGGTTCGGTTGGTGAGGATAAGGCTGAACTAAATGGTCTTATATATGTGCTTGAAAGGTTACCAGAGGGTATAGAACAATGTTCGTTTATTAACCTGACTTCTGATGAAGGATATGGTATTTCTCATATCAATCCTATTATACCACCAAAAAGAAGAAGAAATTGCTATCGTATTGACGAAGAGCAAATGAATATTGAAATTACCAGAGGTCGATCAGATATCTATGATATTCTAACGCACTTAACTTTTCTTTTCATTGAATCGGAAAAAATATGTAATCGTGTATTAATAACCGATACTGATAAAACCATTAGAGATTGGGCTAAACTTGAAAGTGCGGTTCAAAAGGATGAATTAACACAGTCGGAACGAGAAATCGCTTTAATACATACGGCAAATATCTTAGGAAGATCTTTTGAGGAAATTTTAGAGGTCTATAAAAAATTCTCTACAAAGAATAATCCTGATCGCTTCTTAAATGTTATTTATTGGTTAGGTAAGTTGGCTTTAGATGAAGAAATTTCTGGAGAGAAAAGAGCGATTACTTTTAGCGCATTATTAAGAGAAAGATTAGGGCATCATATTCACGGAGAAAGGTGGGCTAATAATATTAAAGAGGTTTTAACTAAAAACAATCTTTTACATAGACCTATTCATATCATTTCTGCCAATATGCATAGTGTTATGAATTCTCTATTTGCGAAAATCGCCTTAAAAAGTGAATTTCCAAATACAGATTCCTTAGAGATTTATGAGGCGCTAAGTAGTACAGGTAATGCTGCACTTAGAAAAAAAGTAACTGATTTGGCAGAGAAAAACGGTATGATCTCCATGGATGATACTTCTGGAACTAATATTGATGTTCAAATTTTTGACACAGCTAAAATTAAAATTAACAATTGTTCATATGAGTTTTCTGAAAAGGAGCTAGATAAGAAACCTGTTATATTCGTGATGGATTATGCATTTGGTGAACAAGCTTATGAAACGATAGACGAGTTGTTAAAGCCTTATATCACTAAAAAGAATGCACCGTCTTTAATAAATGTTGATTCTGTTTCTATAATGGGAAAAGCAGGTATTCTAGAAGGTGGAAAAGGAGATTTAATGATTCCTTCAGCTCATATTTTTGAAGGTACAGCAGATAATTATCCTTTTAAAAATGAATTGTGTGCGAAGGACTTTGAAGGTTATGGTTTAGAAGTTTTTGAAGGTACTATGGTTACTGTTTTAGGAACTTCACTTCAGAATAAGGATATATTGAAATTCTTTCATAAGTCAACTTGGAATGTAATAGGACTAGAGATGGAAGGGGTTCACTATCAAAAAGCAATACAATCTGCTTCGAAAATAAGAAAGAGTATCGGAGAAAACGTTAAAGTACGTTACGCATATTACGCATCGGATAACCCGCTAGAAACCGGAAGTACATTAGCGTCTGGCGGATTGGGTACCACAGGTGTAAAACCAACATATCTTATTACAGATAAAATATTAAAGCAAATATTTAATACATAATGGTAAGTAATCAATCACCGTCTACTCAAAGTAATTCTGATGAAATTGATTTGGGGCAATTATTTCAGTTAATAGGAAGGGGTTTTAATGCCATTTTCCGTTGGTTTTTAAGAGTTTTTTTATACTTCAAAAAAAATATTTTCATATTAATTGGTCTTTTAATTCTTGGTCTTGCAATAGGTTATGGACTCAATCAAATCATTTCTAAAAAATACAAAACAGAGGTTATTGTAAAGCCACAAATTGAGAGTAAAAATTATCTTTATGATGTTGTTGATGAAATTCAGTCTAACATTAAATCAAAAGATACTTTGTTTTTTAAATCAATTGGCATAAATAGTATTGATTTTAGTGGTTTAAATGTCGAGATAACTCGTGTAGCAGAGGTAGGGAATTCAGAAAGTGATATACAGTATTTAGAATTACTTCAAAGTTTCGAAAATACGGATGCTATAGCTGATATCGTTAGGGCAGAATTAGAAAATAAAAGCTCTTTTAATCATAGAATTACATTTTATTACAAAAATGCTGATTTTGGTAAAGAATTCTCTGAAAAGATTTTGACTTATATAAATACTAATAAATATTTTAATAATCTTTTGGAAGTTTACCGAGGTAACGCCAAAGGACGTATTGTTGAAGATGAAAAATTATTGGTTCAAGTAGATGAAATTATTACTAATTATACTAATGGTTTAGCTAATGAAGCAAATAATACAATAAGTGAAAGAATTGTTTTAGATAATCAAGAACAAGTCAATATTGCTGATATTTTTGAATACAAAACGGGTTTAATTAGAGATATAGAGGTTAAAAAATTAGAATTACAAGAGCGTTTAGTACCGGTAAGTATAATAAACATGGGTCAACCTCAAGTGGAACAAAAATCCTTTTTTGGTAAGAGTATCGTGTTGATACCTATAATATTTATTTGTGTATTTTTTATTTTATCAGCTCTTGTGTATTTAAATAAAAAGTCTAAATCTTTAATTTAAATTATGGCTGACCTCCTAACCAATGGTACAGTTTTAATTACGGGGGGAGCCGGTTTCATTGGTAGTAATTTTATTCCATATTTTTTGGAAAAAAACCCTAATGTTAAAGTGGTTAATTTAGATAAGATAACCTATGCGGGCAATCTTAATAATTTAAATGAAATTATTACTCACCCAAATTATACGTTTATAGAAGGGGACATTTGCGATTATGCGTTAGTTAGCAAATTGTTTAAAGATTATGATGTTAATGGGGTTATTAACTTCGCAGCGGAATCTCATGTAGATAATTCTATAAATTCTCCACGTCAATTTATAAAAACAAATATAGAAGGTACTTTTAACCTATTAGAAATTGCTAGAAAATATTGGAAAGAAAAGGAGTATAGATTTCATCATATTTCTACAGATGAAGTTTATGGGTCATTGCCAAAAGATGGGTATTTTACTGAAGATTCGATTTATCAGCCAAATAGTCCATACAGCGCATCTAAAGCTTCATCTGACTTTTTAGTTAGAAGTTATCATCACACTTATGGAATGAATGTAGTAACCAGTAATTGTTCTAACAATTATGGACCTAAACAACATGACGAAAAATTAATTCCTACAATTATAAGGTCTGCTATTAAAGGAGTAAAGATTCCAATATATGGTAATGGAAAGAATATTAGGGATTGGTTATTTGTAAACGATCATTGTATAGGGATTGATAAGATTTACCAACAGGGTGTCACTGGTGAAACTTACCTTTTAGGTGGAAATAATGAATATGATAATTTAACCATAGCCAAGAAGATTTGTAAAATTTTAGATTCAAAAATTCCTAAGGAGAACGGGAGCTATTTAAATCAAATTGAGTTTGTTCAAGATCGTCTTGGGCATGATTTTAGATACGCAATTGATGCTTCAAAAATTTCAAACGAGTTGGGGTGGAAAGCTTTGGAAAATTTTGAATCTGGTTTAGAAAAGACAGTTGACTGGTATTTAAATAAATATCAATCTTAAAATATGAAAGGAATTATACTAGCAGGAGGCACTGGTTCTCGTTTGTGGCCATTAACAAAAGCGTTGAGCAAGCAGTTGATGCCTATTTACGACAAGCCAATGATATACTACCCTTTGGCTACTTTAATGATGTCGGGTATTCGGGAAATCTTAATTATAACAACTCCAGAAGATTTACCATTATTTAAAAAGCTATTATCTAATGGAAATCAATTAGGATGTACATTTGAATATGCTATTCAGCCAAAGCCTAAGGGGCTGGCTGAAGCATTTATTATAGGTAAGAAGTTTATTGGTAATAGTAAGGTTGCTTTAATTTTGGGTGATAATATATTTTATGGAAACGGACTTGAGCAGCTACTAAAAGAAAATTATAAGCCTAAAGGAGGAATCATATATGGATATCATGTTAACAACCCTAAACGGTACGGTGTCGTAGAATTTGATGAAAAAGGAAAGGCTATATCAATAGTTGAAAAACCAGAAAAACCAAAGTCTAATTTTGCAATACCTGGTATTTATTTTTATGATAATGAGGTTGTACGTATTGCCGAAAGCATAAAGCCTAGTAAACGGAATGAATTAGAAATTACAGACGTTAATAAGGCATATTTAGAACAAGGTAAACTTCAAGTAAGTGTTTTGGACAAAGGTATTGCTTGGTTAGATACAGGTACATTTAGTTCATTAATGCAAGCGTCACAATTTGTGCAGGTAATTGAAGAACGACAGGGCTTAAAAATCGGTTGTATAGAAGAAGTAGCCTTTACACAAGGATATATTGATACAGAACAATTAAAAGTGCTTGCAGAACCTTTATTAAAGAGTGGTTATGGAGAATATTTAATGAACTTAATTAAATGATAATTACCGAAACTAAACTAAAGGGATGTTTTATTTTACAACCTAAAATTTTTAAAGATAGTAGAGGGTCGTTCTTTGAAGTTTTTAAAAAAAAGGAATTAGAGCAAAATCTAGGATATAAGATAGATTTTGTGCAAGAGAACAAATCTATCTCTAAAAAGGGAGTTCTAAGGGGTTTACATTTTCAAATTGGGGAATCTGCTCAAGCAAAATTAGTTTCGGTCCAAAAAGGAGAAATCCTTGATGTGATAGTAGATATAAGACCCGACAGTATAACGTATGGTCATCATATAAAGATTAGTTTATCTTGTAAGAATTACACCAGTGTTTTTATACCAAAAGGTATGGCACATGGATTTTTATCACTCTCTAAGGAAGTTATATTTACCTATTTATGCGACAATTATTATGATCAAAAGATGGAATCTGGAATTCTTTACAACGATAGTAATTTAGCCATCAATTGGAATTTTCCAGAGGCTCAGTTAGTAGTTTCAGAAAAAGATAAGCTGCTGCCTAGTTTTAAAGCTTTAATAAAATGAAAAAAGTTTTGGTTACAGGTGCGAATGGTCAGTTAGGTCAATGTTTGCAAAAATTAGCTCCTATTTATAAAGAATTGGATTTCATATTTAAAAATTCTACGGAATTAAATATCACTGAAATCTTGGAAATAGAGAAACTGTTTGTAAATCATAGGTTTGATTATTGTATAAACTGTGCCGCTTACACTAATGTAGAACAATCCGAAAAAACACCTGAGATAGCATTTAAGGTTAATGCAGAGGGTGTAAAAAACATAGCACTAACATGCAAAAAACATCAGACTGTTTTAATTCATATTTCAACAGATTATGTTTTTGATGGTGAAAAAAACGAACCGTATACTGTAGATGATATTCCTAACCCGATAAACGAGTATGGGAAGTCTAAATTAATGGGTGAGAAATATATCCAAGAGTTAATGGATCATTTTAGTATTATAAGGACTTCTTGGCTATATTCGGAATTCGGAAAAAATTTTTATACCACAATATTAAATATTGCAAAGGTCAATCATACTCTAAAAATCTCTAACACTCAAGTTGGTTATCCAACGAATGCTTTTAACCTTGCTAAGTTTATTAATCAACTAGTTATATTAGATAATCTTGATTCAAATTTATATCATTTTACAGATAAGGTTGAAATGACATGGTTTGAATTTGCCAAAAAGATTATAAAAACAGAAAATCTTACGAATAAAGTAATAATTAATAATGATAAATCAACTTATCTTGCGTCAAGACCAGAAAATAGTAGGCTTGATTGATTTTGAATATGAGGTTTTTTTGAAAAATTTTAATTGATGGAAAAGTTCAAGCTGCTATTAAGTAAGTATAATAACATTGTCCAAAATTTTTCTTACTTAACATTATTACAGGTTTTTAATGTGTTTTTTCCAGTTATCATTTATCCTTTTTTAATTGATTTGTTTGGATTAGAATTATGGGGAAAAATAGTTTTGGCGCAATCGTTAGCACTTTACTTATCCTTATTCATAGATTTCGGCTTCGATAGATTTGCGGTAAAAGAAGTTTCAATTTATAGGGATAATGCTTTAAAATTATCGGAAATAGTTTCATGTATTGTGCCGCTTAGAATTTTCTTTGGCATCCTTGTTTTCGCTATTTATGCAATTGTGGTTATGAATGTTCCATTCTTTAAAGGGGATGAAACTTTGTATCTTTTATTTTATGCCTTAAATTTTAATTTCATTCTCTTCCCTAAATGGTTTTTTCAAGGAGTGGAAGAAATGAAATATATTGTTATTATAAATGTTTCAGTTAAAATAGTCTTCGTTATTTTAATGTTCTTGACTATTAAAAGTGCTTCTGATTTTTTAAATGTGCCTATTTTCTTTGGTGTAGGAGCATTTATAGGTGGTATTATTGGTTTAGTAGTAATGTTCAATTATAAAAAGGTAAATTTTAGGTTTTATAGTTATAATCGTTACTATTATTATGTAAAGAGTAGTTTTTATCTTTTCGCTTCTACGTTTGTTATTTCTATTAAAGATCGCTTTAATGTATTTATTGTTGGATATTTTTTAGGAATGCAAGAAGTTGCGCTTTATGATATTTCCATAAAACTAATTTCATTTATTACACAGCCCATTGAAGCAATAAATGGAGCTATATACCCAAAAGTGGCTAAAGACCTGAATATGAGTTTTGTAAAGAAAATTGCTTTTTACAGCTTCCTTTTTGTTTTGTTGATGGTTTTAATGACACAAATTTTTCTTGCCGATATTTTTTATTTTTTGAACATCAAGGAAATACTGAATGAAAATGAAATTAGAATATTCTTGTTTAGTTCTCTATTCCTTACCTTATCTGTTTTCTTAGCTAGAAATTGTTTTATTGTTTTCGATAAATTTAAACTTCTTTTTCACTCAATGCTAATGTCTTCAGGGCTTTACGTAGTTTTGATATTAGTATTGTACTTCTTCAATCAAATAACTTTTAAGTATATTGTTCTTGTAGTCTTTATTGTTTATATTTTTGAGTTTTTATATCGGTATTATTTAGCAAGAAAATATAATCTTATATCTATGGGCATTAGATCAAAATTGGGAAAATATTATTATGGTGGAGGCTCTTATAGTAACTTAGCAAAACCTATAGTTTATTTGTTTGATTTATATAGGCATCGTATAGTCAGTGAGAAATCTTTTACAGAAAATCGCTTCAAGAGAAGAATGGGTTATGATTTGAATCTGGAAAATCCTAAAACTTTAAATGAAAAAATTCAATGGTTAAAATTATATCATAGAACTCCGCTACATACAATTTGCGCGGATAAAATTGCTGTAAGGGGGTATGTGGCAGAGAAAATAGGTGAAAAATACTTGGTTCCATTAATTATGATAACAGAGGATATTCAAGATATAAGCTTTGACAATTTACCTAATGAACCATTTATAGTTAAAACGAATCATGACTCTGGTAGTTATAAGATCATAAAGGATAAAAATGACGTTGGTGATTGGAATGCTTTGAGGAATTTTTTTTCGAAAAGTCTAAAATCAAATTTCTATTATAAATCTAAGGAATGGCAATATAAAAATATACCGCCTAAAATATTAGTAGAAAAATTATTAATAACAGAGGAAGGTAATATACCAGAAGATTATAAGATTCATTGCTTTAAAGGTGTGCCAAAATATATTCAACTGGATGTTGATAGAGGCAAGGGAAATCATTCTAGAAATTGGTATAATACTAATTGGGAAAGAACCGAATTTCATTGGTCTACTAAATTAAAAAGTGGAGGTGAAACTTTACCTAATGATAAAGAGATTCCATGTCCTTTAACTTTAGAAACTATGTTAAACTTTGCTACAGTATTAAGCGAAGCATTCCCGTACGTTAGAGTTGATTTTTATTCTTTGGATAATAAGAAAGTTTATTTCGGAGAAATAACCTTTAACCATGATTCTGGTTTTAGACCTATTATTCCAAAAGAATGGGACTATAAACTTGGAGATATGGTAGCATTGCCTGACCATAAAACTATAGCTTAAAACTTATGAAGATAAGAGTGGTATTCTTACTCCCTTCACTTGGTGGCGGAGGCTCTGAGAGGGTTTTTATGAATTTGTGCAAGTATTTTGACAAGGACAAATTTAAAGTTGTTTTATGTCTTTTAAAAAAAGAAGGTGAGTTTTTGTCACAAATAGAAAATGATCCAACTATAGAAATTCATGACTTAGGAGTATCAAGAGTTCGTTATTCCATTTATCCTATCATAAAGTATCTTCGTAAAGAACAACCTGAAATTGTTTTGTCTACACTAGGCCATTTAAATGCTTTATTATCTGCTGTTTCATTTATGATTCCTAAAAATGTTAAGATAATTGGGAGAGAATCAAATATTGTGAGCATGAGTAATCATAATAAAATCACCTTGCTACTTTATAAACTCTTTTATAAAAACTTTGATAAAATTATTGTTCAGAGTAATGATATGGAGGTAGATTTGAGAAACCTTGTTCATAATTTTAGAAAAGGTCAAATAGTTAAAATTAATAACCCGGTAGATTTAGAACATATTCAAGCTTTAATGCAAACGAGTGATGAACTACTTCCTGTTAATAAAATCAATTTAATATCTATTGGTAGTTTAACCCACCAAAAGGGATATGATATACTTTTAAAATCATTTGCTAAATTTAAAGATAAAAATAAGTACCATATTTCTATAATAGGGAAGGGAAAATTAAAAGATGATTTAATCGATTTGATTAAAGAATTAAATATCGAGGAACATGTATCGCTTCTAGGCTTTAGAGGTAATCCGTATAAATATATTGCTAAAGCCACAATTTTTATATCAAGTTCTAGATTTGAGGGCTTCCCTAATGTGGTTTTAGAATCGCTTATTTGTGATGTGCCAGTAATTGCCAATGCATATAAAGGGGGTATTAACGAAATTATAGATAAACCTCTATATGGTAATATTATTAACTTGGAGGATAGTGAGGTTTTTGAGAGAACTTGTAAGGAAGTTTCTTCTAGGGATTTATCTCAAAAATTAATAAGTAAAGAGATAAACGAAAGATATGGAATAAGTTCTATTGTAAATAAATATCAAGATCTAATATTAAATATGTAAATTATTTTTTAATGATATATTATGTTGTTCTATATATTTATTTTTTTACGATTTCTTTTCTGCAAACCATATTAGTTAAAAAAATATGGAGTTTATTTTTAACCTTATTTATTGCTGTTGTTTTGGTATTGACTTTTAGAGGTACCGATGGTATTGATACTGAAAATTATTTATCATTTTTCAATGATATTGGACACAAAGTAAAAGGATACGATGGTTTAGATTTAGGCTTTTTATATATCTCTACTTTAATTAAAAAACTCTACGATAATGAGGTTTTTTATTTTTTCTGTATTGCTGTAATATCGGTCGGTATAAAATTTAGAGCCATTCAGAAATTGTCCCCATTGCCAATAATTAGTGTATTTATATTATTTGGGACATATTTTTTGTCACTTGAAGCAAACCAGATTAGGCAAGCTATGGCATTAGGTGTCGGTCTTTTTTCTCTTTATTTTATTATTGAAAAAAACCAAAGATTGTTTTTCGGATCTATATTTTTAGCTGCTACGTTTCATGTTTCAGCAATTATTTTAATACCGGCTTGGTGGCTTTATGACTTGAAAATAAAAAGAAATGCCTTATTGTCGTTATTAGGTATATCATTTTTATTTGTTTTTATATCCTTGGTAGAGGTATTCCAATTTGCTGTCAAATTCAGTTTTTTTTGGGGTGAATTTATTTTCTCTAAACTATTAAATTATGCTTCAAAAATGGAAAGAGTTGGGTTTTCACCAATTCAATTATGGTATATATTTATTTCCGTTATTTTTGTAGTAGAGAAAAAAAGGATTAACAACCCCATATACTCCTTTCTACTTAATTTATTTATTCTTGGAGTTTCTCTCAATTTTTTCCTCAATAGCTTTTCATACATGATTAGAATCACATATTATTTTATTGCTGTTGAAGGAATTTTGTTTGCATTTTTAATTAAAAATTCTAAAATGGGCACTAGAATCGTATTATTTCTTTTGGCTGCATTATTGTTAGCACTTAAAAATTACAAATACTATTACGCAAACTTAGAATTTTTTCAATGAAAAAGGCACTTCATTTATTTCCGGCTTATAAAATAGGAGGGGCTCCTGTGAATGTACTAAGGTTCATAAAAGGGAGCAAAGGTAAAGTTTTTAATTATGCGGCAGCTTATAAGGTTGACGACCAGCTATTTGCAGAATATGTTCATGAGACAGAAGAAAGTTTCGATGTTGATTTGACTAGTTTTAAATTGAAATCATTTGTAAAATTACTTAGGATTGTCAGAAAGATTAAACCTGATATTATTCATGCTAACGGAAAAGGTGGCGGGCTATATGCTTTTTTATTATTCATATTTTATAGAAAGAAAATATTTTACACTTTTAGAGGTTTTCATATAAAATATACGGGTATCAAGCATAAATTTCATATTTATTTTGAAAAATTATTCTCGTTGTTTTATGTAAAAGCCGTTGCTGTTAGCCCTTCTGAAAAAGAATTTTATTTAAAGATTACTGGTGTTAAAGCAGAAAAAGTAGAGGTAATAGGAAATGGCGTGGAAATTACACAAAGTTCATTACCTATGAATATGCAAATGGTGGTAGATAGGTATAGAATTAATATTGTAAGCTTATCAAGAATAGATGAGGTCAAGGATATTATTACAATGGTGAAAAGTTTTAATCTATTAAAAAATACTGAGGCTGCTCTTCATATCATGGGAGGTTTTCTTACCGGTGACGAATCATATAAAAATGAAGTCGACAACGTTATAAAAACATTATCAAGTAAAGATCAAATTTATTTATGGGGCGATATACAAGGGGCTGGTAATTATGTGAATAATTTTGATATATATTTGTCAACGTCATTATCCGAAGGTTTACCAACTTCAATTATTGAGGCTGGTTTAAGTAAGGTTCCTGTGGTTGCTTCAGACTGTAATGGCAATATCGATTTAATAAAAGATGGTCAAACAGGTTATTTGTTTTTGAAGAAGGATATTGGCGGGTTAGTTGAAAAACTCAGTTTATGTATTAATCTATTAGGTTCAAAGGAGCAATTTGAGATTTTGGAGAATAACTTAAATCAGATGAACACATATTCTATTAATTCGCACGTAAGTAAATTAATAAAACTATATTCTAAAAAGGATTGAAAATTTTACAAGTAAATAAATATTTTTATCCTGATATCGGTGGAGTTGAAACTGTTGTGAATCAATATGCTCAAGCATTAAAGTATCATCATACAGTTAAAGTCTTATGTGTTCATAAACATTTTTGCCTTAAGACGGTTGAGGAAAATATTAATGGAATTGAAGTAATTAGATGTTCATCTTTTGGAAGCTTTATGTCTATGCCTATTTCGCTTTCTTTTTTTTACTATTTTTTTAAATATTATAGAGAATTTGATGTTTTTCATTTTCATGAGCCTTTTCCCTTAGCTTCAATTTTGTCTTTATTTTTAAATGAAAAGAAGAAAATTATCGTTACCTGGCATAGTGATATAATTAAACAAAAATCATTAAAACGTTTTGTTGAACATTTTCAATCGTTTCTATGTAAAAAGGCATCTATTATTACTACTACATCGCCCAATTTACTTGATTTTTCTGCGGTTTTAAAGCAGTACTCTAATAAGGTTTGCATATTGCCATTAGGAATCGAATACGATTTTGAAAATAAAGAATACCCTTTAGGTGAATATATCCTTTGTTTGGGGAGGCTATCATACTATAAAGGTATTGATATTCTGTTAGAAGCCTTTTTAAAAACTCAAACGGATAAAGAGTTATTAATTATAGGTGATGGCGATAAAAGTATAGTCGAATTAATATTAGCTACTCAACGAAGCACAAGTAAAAAAATCAAATTTATTAATCGATTTGTAGATGAGAATGAAAAGCAAAGTTTTTTGCAAAACGCTCTTTTCTTTGTATTCCCCTCTATAGCTGCGAGTGAAGCTTTTGGTATTATACAACTTGAAGCCATGTCTTATGGTAAGCCAATTATAAATACCAATTTACCTACAGGTGTGCCTTATGTGAGTTTAGATAATGTAACTGGAATAACAGTTGAACCTTCTAATATATTAGAGTTAACCGAAGCTATAGATAAATTATCTTTTGACAAGGAATTAGTTACTCAAATGGGAATAAATGCTAGAGAAAGAGTTGCTACTCATTTTTCTAATTCACAAATTATGGCCGAACTATTGGATATCTATGAGAACTTATGAAATTGGATAAAGATTTTTTCGGATTTTACATTTTTGCGTTTTTATTACCATTACCATTACCATTGATTGTATCGTCATTTGCTGCAGCACTTTTAATTATAAACTGCATTATTTTATTTAAAAAACCAATTGGTATTGATTTTTTGTCTTTAGCTTTTTTTTTATTTTTTATATCTGACTTATTGTCTTCCTTTTTCTCTGGGAGAAGCTTCCTGGAAAATACTATAATTAATGATGTAAAGATTATTTGTGCAGTTTTGCCTATGATGGTGATCAATCTTAAATTGAAATTTAAACTAAAAACAATACAGTCCTCCATACTTGAGGTTTTTACGATTGGTGTTTTAACTTATATTCTATACTGCATATTATATTACTTTTATTTCATCTATTCTCACCCTAGATATACTGTTCAGATAGACAATTATTTATTTTGGACAATAGAAAATAATTTTCCCGGCACTTTCCACAGAACGTACATAGGCTCTTATATTGTTTTGTCCTCAGTATATGTATTGAATCGGTACATTAAAGGGCGGAATATAAAAGATAAAATTGGTTACGGATTTGTTTTCTTATTAGAATTAAGTGCTATTTTTTTTCTTGGATCTAAATTAACAATGGGTTTATTTTTAATCATAAATACGTTGTTATTATTAAAATATTACAGAATACTGATTTTACCTTTATTTATATCGATTGCCTTTGGCTTTTTTCTTGTTAAAGAATGGATTTTTAAATCTTTGACAAAATCTTACTTTGATAGAACAGTATTTTTTAAAAAGTCTTTAGAAATAATAGAGGATAATTTATTATTTGGTATAGGAGAAAAGAATATATTAAAATATACGGTAGAAATAAATGAAGTAAATACGGTATTAATACCTCATAATTCATTTTTAAAAGAACTATTATCGAATGGGTTGTTGGGACTGATTATACTATTTTTTTTGTTAGGTTATTTAATCTTTTTTGCTTTTAAGAGCGGTAATTTAATTTTTCAATATTTTTTAATTTTGGTTCTTGGTCTTTGCTTTATTGAAGATTTTTTATATATGCAAAGAGGCCTTTTCTTTTTTGTTTTTTTTACGGTTTTCTTTATCAATACGGGTAATCGAAAAAATTTAATATAAATTGCGAATCTTTTACTTTCAGTATTATGCCAAACCCTTCCATTTTAAATTCAATAGAGCGAAAATTTATACTTTTAGTAGGAGATTTAGTAATTATTGTTGCCAGTCTTAATGTATTTGTAAATAATGCAATTGATATTGAATTTGTATCGTTCAAGCTAAAGGTGATAGTTACTTTATTTGGTGTATTCTCCTTTCTAACGCTTTCTTATATTTTAGACTTATACAATCTTCAAAGAACTTTAAAAAGAAAGTACGTGGTATCTCAAGCCCTATATATAACAGCATTGTTTGTTTTTATAGTTTTTATATTTTCTGTGTTGTTTTTTGATACTAGTTTTTGGAGAATACCTCTATTAGTTTTCCTTATACTTACACCAATAGAAATTGCTCTTTGGAGACTTTTTTTTGTTAATGTTTTTAGGGTTATACCGACTACGAGGAATGTATTATTAATTTATGATAAGGAAACAGAAAAACATTTTAGGGAAGTAACTTCTTCTATTGACGGTGAGGATGTAGAAACATTTTATAAAGTCAAGTTAACTTATAATCTTAATCAACATACTGAGATAAGAAAAAAGTTTCTCGTAGCAACTGAAAAAGTTGACTCATGGGTGGTTAATATTAAGAATTATAGTGATTTTCCTGATGATTTGGAAAAGATATTACTAAGATCAATTTTGAAAGGAAAGGAAGTAATTTCGTATACTTCGTTTTACGAAAATACTTATGAAGCTTTGCCAATTCAATCTCATAACGATAGTTTTTATGAGATTTTACAATTGAGAAATAGAAAAATTAGATATTTACATACCATTTTTAGTTTCATTGTAAATTTTATTCTTTCTCTTTTTGTTGGCATCACTTTATTAATATGTATCCCTTTTGTTTTTGTCTTAAATCTTTTTTTTAACAAAGGACCATTATTTTATACTCAAAAACGTGTTGGTCTTCACGGGAATGAATTTAAAATATATAAGTTTAGATCTATGGTTGTTAATGCAGAAAAGGAAGGTGCTAAAATGGCTGTTAAGAATGATACTAGAATAACCCCATTCGGAAGAATTCTAAGGATATTTAGAATTGATGAATTACCACAAATCATTTCTGTGATTAAAGGTGATATGCAATTCATAGGTCCTAGACCAGAGCGCAAGATATTTGTTAATCAATTGAATTCATTAGTACCTTTTTACGGAACTAGACATTTAATTAAACCTGGTATTACTGGTTGGGCTCAGGTGAAATATAAGTATGGGGAAAATTTAGAAGACTCAATTAAGAAGTTGGAGTATGATTTGTATTATATTAAAAATAGGTCTATTACTCTAGATTTACGTATTGTATTTAAAACCGTGACTACTGTTTTGTTTTCCAGGGGTGTTTAAATATTAACGTTTATTAGAAGAGTACTTTAAGCAATCACTAATATTAGATTTTATTGGTTGTTGGTCCAGTAAAGCAATAATTTTTTATTATAATAATCGTATACGATTATTTCAAATCGTTGTCTCCAGTGGATTTACAGAAAAAAGAGCATGGAGATTTTTCTACAAAGTAATACAATAACAAAGCAATTAGTATTTTTGCTAAAATTGAATAAATGAATATTTTAATTCTTGGATCGGGAGGACGTGAACATACTTTTGCTTGGAAATTAACCCAAAGTAAAAAACTTTCTAAACTTTTTGTTGCTCCAGGTAATGCTGGAACAGAAAAAATAGCAACTAACATACCAATTGGTGTAAATGACTTTGATGCTATTAAGAAATTAGTATTAAAAGAAAATATTGAACTTGTTTTTGTAGGACCTGAAGATCCTTTGGTAAATGGAATTCATGATTTCTTTTTAAATGATGAAGAATTAAAAACCGTTGCAGTTGTTGGTCCAGAAAAATTAGCAGCAACATTAGAGGGTAGTAAAGAGTTTGCAAAGGAATTTATGATGAGGCATCAGATTCCTACTGCTCAGTATAAAAGCTTCACTTCTGAAACGGTAGAGGATGGCTTTAAATTTTTAGAAGAATTGAATCCTCCATTCGTTTTAAAAGCTGACGGTTTAGCAGCGGGTAAGGGTGTTGTAATTCTAAATGATCTTAATGAAGCCAAAATAGAACTTAAGTCTATGTTGGTTGATAAGAAATTTGGTTCCGCAAGTGCTACTGTTGTTATCGAAGAGTTTCTTGACGGTATAGAGTTAAGTGTATTTGTACTTACTGATGGGGATAGTTACAAGGTTTTGCCAACGGCAAAGGATTATAAAAGAATAGGTGAGGGCGATACCGGACTCAACACAGGCGGTATGGGGGCAATTTCACCGGTTCCTTTTGCTGATAAGGCTCTTATGGATAAGATAGAGCAGCGAATTGTGAAACCTACCGTAGAGGGGCTTAAAAAGGATAACATGCCTTATAAAGGATTTATCTTCATAGGGCTCATTAAAGTAGGTGAAGATCCTAAGGTTATTGAGTATAATGTTAGAATGGGTGATCCTGAAACAGAAGTTGTACTTCCTCGAATTCAGAACGATTTGGTTGAATTACTTCAAGCAGTTGCTAATCAAACATTATCGAAGATTGAGTTACAGTTAGATGATAGAACAGCTACGACAGTAATGACAGTTTCTGGTGGTTATCCTGGTTCTTATGAAAAAGGAAAAGAGATTATAGGAATAGAATCTATTAAAGATTCCTTGGTATTCCACGCAGGTACAACTTTAAAAGATGGTAAGGTTGTTACAAATGGGGGTAGAGTAATGGCAATTACGTCTTTTGGGACAGATTTTAGATCTGCGTTATCAAAATCGTATGATAATGTAGAAAAGCTTTCCTTCGAAGGAATGAATTATAGAAAAGATCTAGGTTTTGATCTTTAAGTAATATTAATTTTATCGACTCTAAAACTATAGAGTCGATAAAATTAAATTATAAGTAAGAGTGAGAAGTACTGGTCTTGTCTTCTACTCCACTGTCATTATACTTCTTCAATTGAAGCATCCAGTAAACGAATGCTACGGAACCTATCAACATAAATACCCAATTAAGAATATTTGCCAAAGCCCAACTATCGGCAAAACGTAAAAAATCTAATGGTACAAATAGAACATTTACGAACAAATCTGCAATTCCTTCAAAAAATGATTTCATCTTATTACTATATTTACCAGCAAAAATATAAAAAGCTTAGATGATTTCAAGCATTTTTGAGAAAACAAAACCGGTGAATTTCATCATTCTTCTGGTTTTTTTGTTTTTATTCTACTGGTCAGTTCAATTTTATCTACTAGATTCAACGTTTAGCGAGGTAGAATTACTGCCGTCAATCGGTATTTTAACTATTCTTTTATTCAGTGTTTTTATCGTCGATTTTGTAGTTAAACGTAATAAACTAACTGGATCCAACTCCTTTGCTATTCTTTTTTTTACGCTCCTATTTGTGGTTTTTCCCGAAACCTTAGGTGATAACAAAGCAATTTTCACAAGTTTTTTCTTATTACTTGCAATGAGGCGCTTGTTAAGTATTAAATCTTTAAAAAACATCAAACTTAAAATTTTCGATGCCGGACTTTGGATTTGTATTTCAAGCATCTTTTATGAATGGGCGCTACTTTATTTACTTTTGGTTTTTGCTGCAATTTATATCTATGAGCCTAAAAACATTAGAAACTGGCTGGTAATTATATCAGTAGGAGTTTGTTTCATTTCAATACTATATGGTATTTTAATACTATTGGATAAACCTTCATTCATACAAGAGCATTATGATTTTGCTATAGATTATGACGCAATATTCCCTATTAAATGGTGGTCTAGTTTAAAAATGTCATTGTTTGCTATATTGAATACGGCACTTGCATTTTCCACATTTATACATTTGAGTAAATCTGGTGTGGGCAAAGTCATTGTAATGAGGTTAATTGCATTTTCTTTTATACTTGGACTTGTCGTTAATATTCTGGTTACTTCAGATAATAACAATGCAGTTATGATTACGTTTTTCCCTTCTGTAATTTTTATCGTTAATTATCTCGAGTCTATTAAAAAGCCTAAATTTCTTGAGCTAGTACTTATTTCTAGTATTGTTGTACCAATTATAGTTTTTGTTACCAAACTATAGGTTTCCTCTTTAAACTTTATCTTTGTAAAAAAGGACTCTATGTTTAGCGAACTCGCATTTAATATATTTAATACCAGTATTGAAAAATATCATGTTAAAGATGATGTGTATCAAAGTTTTGATAATCCTTATTCTAAAGATGATATAGAACATTTGTTATACCGAAAGAATTGGATAGATACTGTGCAATGGCATTATGAGGATATCATTAGAAATCCTGATATCAATCCCAATGATGCGTTAATTCTTAAACGCAAGATTGATGCTAGTAATCAAGATAGAACAGATTTGGTAGAATTTATCGATAGTTATTTTCTAGATAAGTATAAGTCAGTAGAGGTAAAACCGTCAGCTACTATTAATACCGAAAGTCCGGCTTGGGCTATTGATCGCCTTTCCATTTTGGCATTGAAGGTTTTTCATATGAAAGAAGAAGCAACAAGGGTAGATGCCTCAATGGAGCACAAAGAGAAATGTCAAGCCAAGTTGAATATTCTATTGGAACAGAAAAAAGATCTTTCATTGGCTATTGATCAATTACTTAGTGATATTGAAAATGGCACAAAGTATATGAAGGTTTATAAGCAAATGAAGATGTATAATGATGAGGAACTAAACCCCATCCTTCGTGGCAATAAATAATACTGTCCATATTCTGGTGATAAGATTATCTGCAATGGGTGATGTTGCGATGACCGTTCCTGTTATTTTAGGTTTAGTAAAAAAGTATCCGAAGGTTAAGATTACTGTTCTTACTAAATCGTTTACTGCACCAATATTTACAGATATACCAAACGTTTCTGTTTTTATCGCTGATGTAAAAGGTAGACATAAGGGTTTTAAGGGGCTTTGGAGACTGTATCGTGAATTGAAAGCACTAAATATAGATGTTGTTGCAGATTTACACAATGTATTGCGTAGCACCATCTTAAAACAGTTTTTCATACTTTCATCTATTCCAGTTTTACAAATAGATAAAGGAAGGGCTGAAAAGAAGGAATTGATTAACCCTAACCGGGTTTCATTACAACCACTTACTTCTACTTTTGAACGCTATGCAAATGTCTTTAATAAGCTAGGGTATTCAATTGCTAGCAATGAAATGAAGACTTTATCTTCAAAACCTATTACCGAAAAGATATTAGGTTTAAATGTTACAAATGAGAAGGTTTTTATCGGAATTGCTCCATTTGCTGCGTTTCAGGGTAAAATGTATCCGTTGCCTTTAATGGAAAAAGTAATAAAAAACTTAAACGATACCGATAAGTATAATATTATATTATTCGGAGGAGGAAAAAAGGAAGCAGAAGTACTTAATACTTGGAAACTGCAGTATAGCAATTGCCACAACGCGGCAGGACAATTATCATTTTCTGACGAACTTAGTTTAATATCAAACTTAAAACTAATGTTGGCAATGGATAGCGGTAATGCTCATTTAGCGGCGATGTACGCAGTGCCAACCGTAACCATTTGGGGCATTACTCATCCCTATGCCGGTTTTTACCCGTTTAATCAACCTAAAAACAATGCTCTATTATCCGATAGAAATAAATTTCCAGAAATCCCTACATCCATTTATGGGAATAAATATCCCGAGGGTTATGAAAGTGTCATGGAATCTATTAAACCTGAAACAGTTGTTGCAAAAGTAATAGAGGTTTTAAATACGAATGTTTAAGATATAACTTTTGACTCTATACTCTTAAAGTATTGACGCAACTGAGACATAAATCGATACTTTTTAGCTGCTGGTGCAGCACTTGTCATTAAAGTTCTTACACCAAAATAAGAGCTCATTAAAAAAGTAGCCGCGGCTTCGCAATCTACATGACGATCTAAATACCCATTGAATTTTCCTTTTTGTAATGCCGTAACCAAATTCACTTCCCAAACAGTTACAATTTCGTTTAGGTGACGCATAATTATATCATTCTTGCCATTAAATTCAGTTATGAAATTGCTAAGAATACAACCATAATCAAGTTCATTATGTACGGCTGTTTCCATAGCATCGTCGAAACATTTTGTAATTAAGGTTAGTGGATTATCGTGCCCTTCAATAGGTTCTATTAATGTGCTATAAATTTTACGAGCAAGTAAGTTTTGAATGATTTGAACAAAGAAGTCTTCTTTAGAATCAAAATGATAATAAAATGCTCCTTTTGAAAGATGTAGTTTTTTTAAGATGTCATCAATGCTAGTGTCATAATAACCTTTTGCATAAAATAACTCTAATCCTGTGGTTTGCATACGTTGCATAGTTGCCATGCGCTTTAAGCTCTTGTTCATAATATTGAGATTTTGGGTAAATCCGACCATATGGTCTGTATATAGAACTTCCGATTTCTAATAAGCTTTAATATTTATAGACTAGATGCATTTTTTTTCGATAAACGTACATTATATAGTTGTGTAACACTCTTTTTTAACCCGTTTACAAACCAAGTGGTCAGTTAAGGTTTCCTTATTTAATTAGATTTTAAAAGTATTTAAACAAAAACCGCCCGATGTAAAGCATCGAGCGGTTAAATATTTAAGGCTTTTTTGTTTTAAGCTACCGTACCTTGGCAACTACTACCAGCTCCAGCAGTACACCCATAACAATGTTGTGAAATAATAATATTTCTATCGTTTAATAAGTCTTCGTTATAATCTTTAATGTGTTTTACCTTGCTAGCTACTTTTAAGTCTAACATTTGGTTAAAATCGCAATCATACAACCACCCGTCCCAACTAATGGAAATAGTGTTTGTACACATTACGTTTTCTACAGCCATAGGGTTATAAGCTTCTACTAGGGCATACATATAGTCCTCATAATTTTCTGAGGCTATCAAATAATCTAAGAAACGTGCAATAGGTAAATTTGTAATTGCAAAAAGACTATGAAATTGAATATCAAAATCTTCCTTTAAAGCTTTTTTAAAGTCCTTTTCCATAGCGACTTGGTCACCTGGTAAATATGCACCAGACGGATTATAAACCAAATCTAAACGAAGTCCACTACCTGGTAAACCGTATCCTCTTTCGTTTAATTCCTGTAATGCTTTTATAGATTTATCAAAAACTCCGTCCCCTCTTTGCTTATCCGTTTTGCCACGAGTATAGTGTGGCATTGAGGAGATTACATGAACATTATGTTTCTTAAAGAAATCTGGTAAGTGATAGTATTTTTTGTTTGCTCTAATAATAGTTAGGTTAGAACGAACAATAAAATCTTTAATTCCGGCTTTAGCAGCTTCTTCTACAAACCACTCAAAATCCGGGTTCATTTCTGGTGCTCCACCAGTTAAATCTAAAGTGTGAGCTCCTGTATTTTTAATGACCTCCAGACATTGTTTCATGGTCTCACGTGTCATAATCTCTTTACGGTCGGGACCAGCATCTACATGACAATGTTCACAAACTTGATTACACATGTAACCCACATTAATTTGTAAGATTTCCAACTTTTTAGGTCGTAAAGGAAAATGTCCTATTTCGGCAATTTTATCTTTAAAATAAGGAAGCTCGCCATCAGCAAAAATTCCTCCGTTTAATATTTCTAATTGCTTATTGGAAACTGCTAAATCGTTTCCTGTCGCTTTTAATGATTTTGTAGCCATTTTTTTAAATTGTTAGTTGATGGTAAACTGCTGTTTTCATTATTAATATCAACAGTAGAATAGACCTTTCAACTTATTTTAATTTCTTTTTAATAGATAGCAATTTCTATTTTTGATTGGATTTTGAATTTAGTTCGAGATGTTTTTAAAAACAGATTCGAAAAATTTTAAACCCTATTACATCGATAGTTTATTATACTTATTCATCATTTGTACACTGTGCACTAAAGTTGCACCACTTTCAATTGCAGCCCCAACATGTACAGACTCCATCATTTCTTCTTTTGTTATTCCCTTTTGTAATCCGTCTTTGGTATAGGCATCAATACAGTACGGACATTTAACAACATGAGATACAGCTAGTGCAATTAGAGACTTTTCTCTAGCACTTAGTGCGCCTTCTTCGAAAACCTTACCATAATAATCGAAAAATTTAGTTCCTAATTCTTCGCTCCACTCGGTAATTTTTCCAAATTTTCTTAAATCTGCTGGGTCGTAATACGTATTTGCCATCTTTTTTTGTGTTTTAGTTTGAATCGAATCTTTTTGTTCTTGGTTAAAATGAATAGGAATTCCTTGTCCCATTTTTTCTATTTCGGGGAGGATTTCCATGTTATCCCAAATGCCAGAAGTAAGTGTGTCACCATAGGCTTCAGGTAAATGATTTTTGTACATTAATTTTTGTGCTGCTTCGGCATCGTATTCAAATGATCGATGTGTGTAGGTTACTTCCCCATCAATAACATCTAAAAGCATATACCAAACTCTAGTTGTGCCATCATTTGCTGGCATACCAATTACGCCAGGGTTAAGCCATAGCTGATCTTTGATAGATTGATGAAATGGTAGACCGCAATGACCTGCTATGATGATATCACTTTTAGTCTCATTAAAACAGCGTTCTTTACTTTCGGTGGCATTTGACTTAAACACGAATTCAGAAGTATTTCCATAATTTCCATGGACAACGGTTACTTTTTTTGTTCCATATTCAAAACTGATATACTCCGGTATTTGCGTCATCCAATCTAAAGATTGTTGTGATAAATGCCCTTTCGTATACGGAAACCACATTTTTGAAAAATCATCACAACGACCGCCAGCCTTAAAGTCACAGCCGCAATCTTCACTGTCACTAGCTAGTTGTAGTTCTACATTACCTGCAATGCTTAATGCGCCCCATTTTTGAAATAATTGAATAGTTTCTTCTGGTTGTGCACAGTAACCGGTAAGGTCACCAGTGCTTATACAGTTCTCTGGTTTTACACCAGCCTCCTCAGCAATGGAAATTAATTTCTCTAAAGCTTGTAGGTTGCTATAAACCCCTCCGAAAAGCAGTAGCTTTCCTTCTTTTACACCAATATGTTTTATTTTTTTATCCATGTAGGTATTATATAAACGAATAGGCAACAGATAATGCCCCAAAAATTAATCCAAAGTAAACTGGCGTATTTACCAGTGGTAAATATCATATTTTCTGGAAACCAATTAAAAATTAAAAGGAAGCCAAACAACAATCCGACAAAAACACTTAAGTGAAAACTGATTTTAGGTGCTTTGTCTTTCCAAAATATAAAAATAGGGGTCAAACCTATGACCATAGTTCCGCTAATAGTGGTGGCGGACAATATTTCTGCATCTAAAAAAACAGGAATTGTACCTAACACTGCAATAGCAACCATTGACCAACGACCGAATTTTAAAGTGTTTCCTAAGTTTAAGTCAAGAGCCAATAGTTTAGAAAAAGACGAGAATGTGGAATCTAATGTAGAGGCTGCGGAAGTGATCATAATGAAATTTATAACCAATAATATGATTGTTCCAAAAGCTTTTCCAACCTGTACGGCTGCCTGCCCCTGCATACCTTGAGTTTGCGCGTAAACACCAATAATACTAAATAGAATTATACAAATAGCACCCAATACGCTAGCCCATAAAAAACTCTTTAGTGTAACTTTTGGACTGCTGATAAATCCTCTATCCGTCAAAACCGGATCATGAAAGGGATAGCTGAAGGATTGTAGTAGTGCTGCGAACAGTAAATTAAGACCTGTTTCAAATGACCAAATACCAGTATTTGCAACTTCTGTAACAGATAAATCTGTTTCCTTTCCAAAAATTGTGAACAATATTACCGCTAAAAGTATAGAAAATAGCCCCATTTGGACAACATCGGTAAAAATTGAACTACTCATACCTCCTTTTAGAACATAAGCCAGAGTCAAAGCTGTAAACACTAAAATTGACCAATAATAGGCGCTTGTTCCCATATCACCAAAGTAAGAGCCAATAACCATGGTGTTACTCCATACTTCATTAAATAACCGAAATGCTATTAGTATAGAAAAGATTGTAACTGCTGTTTTACCAAATTTAGACGATAGAAAATGATGTATACTGGTGTATTTACCATGTAGCCTCATTTTATAAATGACGATACCTGCAACTGCAAAAGATAAATAATATCCAGCATAAGCCACACCACCAACAATACCGAAATCCAATCCTAAATTTGCAGCATTAGTAATACTCTTTGCAAAAATCCAAGAGATGATTAAGCTACCCATCAACATAAATGTATTGGGTGCCTTTTTTTTCTGGACTGCCTTAAAAAACTGATTTGTGTCTTTTGCCCATGGAGAAAGGAAAAACAACACCAAACTTGATGCTATTATTAATCCCCATTGCCAAATTTTCACTTCAGTCATAATTGTTCTATTTTTTCTTAACCCTTAATTTTTACTCATCCCACCAAACAGGTACATTTATACTATTGCCTTCCGTATTGTTTGAAGCATTGGTATAATTGACACTATTTAAAGCTTCTTCTTCAGAAGGATAAGGCATGCGAATTGGAATTAAATCATTATTTAAACTAGCCGATATCGTTTTCAATTGAGGGAAACCGGTTCTTCTATATTCTACCCAACCTTCATAGCCGTTTATGGTATTGGCAATCCATTTCTGAGTGATGATATTTTCTAATGCGTTACCATTGTCCAATGCGGCATCAACTGTTAAATAATCCATAGGTATTTCTACTTGCCAATAATCAAAAGCTTGAGTTACTCCCATGTTGTACAACGTTTCTGTATCAGCTGTTATAAGACCTTTTTGAGCAGCTTCAGCTAACAGGAAATGTGTTTCCATGCTTGTCATAAAATTGGCGTCTAACAACCCTGTATTCTCTCTAAAAATTGTTCCTAACAAAGAATAATCAGCTAAAGAAACTCCCGCAGATGCGTCTATTCCATTTAAAAGTCCATTATATCCGTTATCTGTACTATTTGCAAATGGGCGGTAAAGGCGATCAATACGTGGGTCGTTTAAGCCGGTCAATATTTCGTTCATAGTTTCAGAAAGAACGTAGTTGTTGAAATCGCCTATTCTTAGTCTGGCCAATCTAAAATTATTTGGTTCTCCATCGGTAAAATTGAAAATAGCATTTTCGCTATTATCATCAATGAAATTACCTTCGGCAGCTATGGTTTGTAATTGGGGGGCAACATCTATTTTGCCCGAAACTCGCATTAGATATTTAATCTTTAGCGAATTTGCAAAACGAATCCATCCGTCTAAACCTCCATTAAACAGAATATCACCTTCTAGTGCAATTGTACCGGTATAGTTTTCTAAAGCAGCGATACCTTTGTCAAGATTATCAAAAACACCATCTTCATCCATGTAAATCGATTCTTGAGAATCATAGATCGGAGTAACGGTTTCTGTATCACCTTTGAATGCTTCAGAATAAGGAACATCTCCAAATAAATCTGTTAATCCTGCTGCCATGTAAGCTTTCATTATTCTTGCAGGACCTTCATAGACCGCAAAGGCAGTATTTTTTTGAGATAAATTCAGTATGATTTCATTGTCTCTTAGATTTTGATAGAATATAGGCCAAGGATTGCCTCCCAATTGTGGTGATTTTAAATCATGTCTATCAAATAAGTTGAAATCAAGAGCTGTGCTATATTGCCCTAGTAAATTACCGGCAGTAAAGCCTTCATAAGACATTTGTTCTCCATAATCATAGATTACTTGCCTAAGTAATAAACTAGGTTGCACTGTTACAGGCGCGTTTGTATTCGTATTAATTTCCTTAAAGTCTTTTGTACAGCTAATGACCAACATTAAGACTAGAACGGTATATATATATTTCATCTTCTTTTTCTTAAAAATTAAATCCTGCTTTAAAACCTATACTTCTTGTTGTAGCATAAGACATATCTTCTACACCGCTAATAAACCCTTGTCCCTGTACTGCTAATTGTTCTGGGTCAAAATGCGGATTCTCTGTAATGGCAAATAAGTTCTTGCCTATTAAAGACAAGCTCAACGTTGCATCTTGGTTAAATACACTAAGATTATCAAAAGTGTAACCAACAGATAATTGTCTAAGCTTTAAAAAGGACGCATCATAAGTGTTGTTTTCCTCATGGTTTCGGTCATAAAATTGTCGGTAGTAACTTTCTGCTGAAACTGCCACTGTATTTTGTGCATAAACCGGATTGTCAGTAGTGCCTGTATTTACAACGCCTTCGGGCACAATTCCTTCTTCTGGTCTAAAAGCTGTTTCTGCCAACTGACCACCAACATTACCTAAGGCCCTTGTTCTGGAAACGATAATACCGCCTTGTCGCCAATCAAATAAGAAACCTAAATTCCAGTTTTTATAATTGAACTGGTTATTGAAACCCAACATAAAAGCTGGATTGTAATTCCCTAATTTTTGTAGTTCATTATCTGGAATATATCTGCCCTCGTCCGTAAGGATAAAATCGTCGTTTTCATTCTTTAAATATCCTGTGCCATATAAATCACCAACACGTCCACCTTTTTCTGCCTGTAAAAATACCGTTTGGTTTTGACTGTCATATATTCTTGAATAAGCCAGTGTTAATCTACCTTCATCTTGTGGTAAGCTTTCAACAGTAGACTTGTTCGTGCTAAAATTTAAAGTACTATTCCATTTCAGATTTTGACTGATTACAGGGGAAATGCCTAGAATAATCTCTACACCTTTTGATCGTACCTCTCCACCATTGACTACTTGTTGGGTATACCCTGATGAGATACCAATAGGCAATGAGATAATCTGGTCTTTTGTTAATGCGTTATAGTACGAGATATCAAAACGAACCTGATCACCGAACAATCTTACATCTGCACCTACTTCAAAAGAGGATGTCAATTCTGGTTTAAGATTCGCGTTTGCGATAGTATTTGAATTACTAAACGTTGGCTGACTACTGAAAGGTGTTTGGGCAACAAATGCCCCTGTAGTTTGATATGGATTTGTATCGTTACCTACCTGTGCCCAACTTGCCCGTAATTTTGCAAATGAAATTGTTTTAGGTAGATCAACTACTTCTGATAGAATAAAACTACTAGATACCGATGGGTAAAAGAATGAGGTATTATCTACTGAAAACGGAGTTGCCAATGCACTAGACCAATCGTTTCTTCCTGTAATATCCAAAAAAAGGAAATCTTTGTATCCGAATTTTGCTAAACCGTAAAAACTGTTTATTCTTTTATTTGATTCAAATTCGAATACTTCAATTGGTGAAGCGGCATTCGATAATCTAAAAATACCCGGTTGTGCCAAACTTGTGGTTTGTGCTTGTGAGGTGAATGCTTTTTGATTTAATCGATTTCCACCAAGGGATACATCAATTTTAAAGTCATTGAATTGATTTGAATAATTTAATAGAAAATCGGTATTTACTTCTCTATAAAAAACATCATGCTCGGCATAAGCACCATTAGAGAAACGATTAGAACTATAGGCCCTTTTTAATTGGCGTAATTCACTGGAGTAATCCATTCCTGTTCGTATAGATGCCGTTATGTGCTCTGTGATATCATAGCTGGCTGAGATGTTTCCGAAAACACGATCTCTATTGAAAGAATTGGTGTTTTCATTAAGAATAAAATAAGGATTATCAAAAAAGGTATAGTTATAAGAATATTGTTGTATGCCTTCTAAACCAGGTTGCCAATAGTTTTTTAAATTTTCAATGTTTAAGGAACGAGGTCCCCATGCTACCAAAGAATAATTTGCGTTTTCAGAGCCGTAACCATTTGAAGGTCTGTTGTCACTACTCGAATTAATATAACTAATTGATGAATTAATACGGAGTTTATCTATAGGTTGAAAACTTAATCGCGTACTAATGGTTTGTCTATCTAGATTAACCCCAGGAATAATTGATTCACTTCGTAAATCTGTAAAAGAGAGACGATAGTTGCCTTTGTCAAAACCAGATGAAATGGCAATGTTGTTTATTAAAGTTGTTCCGGTTTCATAGAAGTTCTTCAAGTTTTCAGGATTCGATTTAAACTCCGTTGGTGTAATCGTATTTCCATTATAAAGAGCAGTATCGCCACCGCGAACAACAGTGCCATCTGCCAACGTAACCGGACTATCGTATTGCGGAACTAAGTTACCAACATCTAAACGTGGTCCCCAGCTGTAGGTGATCAAGTCATTGGTACCACCGCCTAATCCGTCAACAAAAGCAAATTCTCCAGAATTACCTTGTCCGTATTCATTTTGAAAATCTGGTAATTGAAAAGCGGAATCCACAAAAAAGCTGGTGTTGTAACTTACTCCTAATCCTTTAGTGTCCTTACCACTTTTGGTTTCAATAATAATAACACCATTAGATGCTCTTGTGCCGTAAAGTGCAGCAGCACTAGGTCCTTTTAAAACGGACACTTCTGCAATATCATCAGGATTCACATCCATAGCGCCATTTCCAAAATCGATTTCTTGAAATCCGGCAGCAGCTTCACTGGTGAAATTAAAAACCGAGTTATTATTAATGGGAACACCATCTACAATAAACAACGGATTGTTATTGGAAAAAGAGGCTTCACCACGAATAGTGATTTTTGAGGAAGAACCAACGCCAGTTGCGCCTTGGTTAATAGTTACACCCGCTAATTTTCCCGAAAGGTTATCCAAGAAATTTACAGATTTTACTTCAGTAACTCCTTTTGCATCTAAACTTTGCACAACGTAGCCTAGTTCTTTTGTTTCTCGCTTAAGCCCTAATGCGGTCAATACTACTTCATCTAAAACTTCAGAAGAATCGTCAAGGTTTACATTAATAGTACGGCGATTATTAATAGGAATTAACTGCGACTCATAACCTAAAACTGAAAATTCAATTGCTCCCGAGAGGTTGGGAACTTCTAATGAATACATTCCGTCTTCATTGGTCGTCGAACCGGTTAAGGTGCCAGACAATATAATGTTTACATACGGTACAGAATTTCCATCGGTATCGGTTACAAGTCCTGTAATTGTTTCTTGAGCATTAACCATGTTTATCATTAACAGGGTCAACACCAATAATAAGTGTTTCATAAAAAGCTTTTGAACTGAGTTTACATTTACCCAACTATTGGGCAAAGGGGGATTTAGATAAATGAAACTTCAGGAGAGCCTTTATTGTACATGAATCTGTCAGGAAACAGATTTGAGATGTTCAGGATAGTGAAGTATAAACTTCTTTTTATTTTTAATAACCCTATTATCAACAAAAGCAAGGTTGACGATAGACTTCTAGAAAATGACAATAAGGATTGTAAATCCTTTTCATTGTCCAAATCCTGTAAAACGGGTAGTTTAATTAATTCAGATGACTCTTTTAGTAGCCATTTTGATATTTGATGGTAAAGACTAAAACGTTGCCATGGAAGTTTTTGAAAACCAGCAACATTAAAATTAGATTTTTGTAAACCCAATAAATAGAAACCACCATCAATAGAAGGACCTATTACTGTCTTACCTAAAGCTAATTGCTTGGCGGTGTGTTTAAGATGTTGTGTTTTTAAATGAGGAGTATCATTACCAATGGTAATTAAATTTGAAAATCCTTTATCAAAAACAGTAGCAATGGCATTTGTGAAACGTTCGCCAAAAGTAGCACCGACTTGATCTTTGTCTGAAAAGTGAAAAACAGGTAGACCTGTGTTTTTTGCTTTTTTAAGAGTCGTCTGAGTAAGTACATCAAATAATTGTTCACCTTTAGGAATTGACTTATTCGCCAAGTCTTCTTTGGCGGAATTGGCAAATACCAAAATTGCAGTAGTACCCAGTGAATTCAATTAAATTTTCTTTCTTGTTGTTAAACTTACGTAAAAATAAAGCAAAGGTTTTCTAAGTATATATAATTTGTATGATTAAAACATGCAAAATATCTTACTTTAAGTCAAAATGTCAGTTTCAGACCGTGTGGTCGGTTTTACATAACTAGTTTGACCAATTACCTTATACAATCAACTATAAAGATGAACTTAAATAAGATAAACAGCACCTTGTTGAACTATTTTTCAAGCCAATTTTTAGGTTACAGACTGGTTAGTCTAAAAATATCCTTAAAATTTCAGTAAGTTTTAATTTTTTTTTAGCATTTACAAGCTTAGGCATGGCATAGCTATTGAAACTAGTTCATCAGAAGAATTTTAAAAATTAATTATATATGAAATCAGATACAAATACCAAAAGCGCTTGGAAGGTTTACTTCTTCTCAGCGATTATTGCCCTTGCAGTTAGTTTGGGGGTAATACAATTGAACAAACAAAATGAAAAGGAAAACAATGGTGTAACAGTGGTTGAATCTGTTCCTGGAGCACACGCCTTATATACTAAGGATAACGAAGGAAACATTAAACCATTAGATTTCACCGATACTTCAAAGAAGGTTTTAGATGCTGTGGTGCATATTAAATCTACCCAAACAGGGGCATCTTATCAAAACAAAGGGGCACGAGAATTGCCAGATCCTTTTAAAGAGTTTTTTGGTGATATGTTTAAAGGACAATCTCCAGAAGGTACGCGTTCGCAACCTAGAGTTGGTACGGGATCTGGCGTTATCATAAATGACAAAGGTTATATCGTAACCAATAATCATGTAATTGATAATGCAGATGAAGTTGAGGTTACTTTATATAATAATCAATCGTACAAGGCTACCGTAATTGGTACGGACCCAACTACAGACTTAGCACTTTTACAAATTAAAGCTGACAATTTAAAAACAATGTCATTAGTAAATTCTGATGACGTTGAAGTAGGGGAATGGGTGTTGGCTGTTGGTAATCCGCTAGGGTTGAATTCTACAGTTACTGCAGGTATTGTTAGTGCAAAAGCAAGAAATATTCAAATTAACGCAGATAAGTTTGCCGTAGAAAGCTTTATACAGACAGATGCAGCTATTAACCCTGGTAATAGCGGTGGTGCTCTAGTAAATCTTGACGGGAATTTGGTTGGAATAAATACGGCTATTGCTAGTACAACCGGTACTTATACTGGATACGGATTTGCAGTGCCTAGTAATATTGTTACCAAAGTGGTTGAAGACCTTTTAAAATATGGTAATGTACAACGTGGTATGTTAGGGGTAACCATTAGAACTATGGATAGCAATTTGGCTAAAGAGAAAGCTGTTGATTTTACCAAAGGTGTGTGGGTAGAGCAAGTAGGTGAAGATAGTGGTGCAGATTTGGCCGGTATCGAATCTGGAGATATTATTATTAGTGTAAATGGTAAAGAAACTGCTACCTCACCAAGACTTCAAGAAATTATTGCCGGTAAACGACCAGGTGATAAAGTGGCTATAGTTGTAAATAGAAACGGTAAAGAGAAAGAGTTAGAAGTAGAGCTTCATAATTCTCAAGGCGGCACAAACATTATCAAAAAGGAAGAGAAAGAAGTATTTAACCTTCTTGGAGCCGATTTTGAAAATGTCAATAAAGAGCTAGGTAAGAAGTTTGGTTTAGACGGTGCTGTTCAGGTTACTAAATTATATCCTGGAAAGATCAAGCAAGAAACTCAAATGCGTGAAGGGTTTATCATCACTCATATTGATGGTAAACGTGTAAAGGATGTTGATGATGTAGCATCTGCGTTAGAAGGCAAGAAAGGTGGAGTTATGATAGAAGGTATTTATGAAGATGGAAGTAAATATTATTATGCCTTCGGATTAGATTCATAGTCCGCATTAATGATTAATTTTATGCCGAGCGGATAATAGTATTCGTTCGGCATTTTTTTTGAATTAATTCTAGATAGATGCAAATAGGTTCTAAGTCCATAGGTTTGGTGCTTTCCGGTGGAGGTATTCGAGGTATGGCACATATAGGTGTTATTAAGGCAATGCAAGAGTTTGGTTTAGAGGCCAATGTTGTATCCGGAAGTAGTATTGGCGCTTTAGTAGGCGCTTTGTACGCAGCAGATAAACCTGTTGTTGATATGTTGCGATTCTTTAAGGAAACTCCACTGTTCAAATACAATTACTTTGCAGTAGCAAAACCCGGACTATTAAATAGTGAAAGCTATATAAATTCTTTTAAACAATATTTTCCAGAAGATAGTTTTGAAGCTTTAAACAGTGAACTTCATGTGGTAGCCACTAACCTACAGAAAGGCGAAGAACTCTTTATAAATGAAGGGGAATTGATTAAACCTTTATTGGCTTCTGCAGCATTACCACCCGTTTTTAGTCCCGTAGAGTATAAAGGTGAATTATATGCTGATGGAGGAATTATGAACAACTTCCCTTCTGAACCAGTATTATCAAAAGTAGAATATGTTATAGGTAGCAACGTTTCAGTCGTTTCTAAATTAGAGAAAAAACACCTGAATAATTCTTTTCAATTAACGGGTCGTGTAACCGGACTAATGATTTACGCCATCAATCGGCAAAAAATTAATAGTTGTCACCTAATTATTGAATCACAAGAATTAGAACATATCGGTTTACTAGATAGAAGAGGAATTGAGAAAGCATATGCAATAGGTTATGAAACTGCAGTAAATAAATTTAAGGCAATTTTTCCTGAATAATTTTATTGCCTAAAGCATGGCACTTAATAATAAGGTGCCAACAATCCATAGCACTAAAGAAATTACTCCTCCTATTACTAAAAAGTGTTTAAATTTATATATTCCCATACTGTAAATTAGTGCGTTTGTTTGGTAGCCTAATGGGGTGAAAAAGCTAAAGTTTGCAGCGAACATTACACATAGTATAAAGGGTTTTGGACCTAAGCTTAGACCGCTGGCTAATGAAATACCTATAGGGGCCATAATTATGGCGGTGGCGTTATTAGAAACTACACTGCTTAAAACCATTGTGGTCAAAAACAATAAGCCAATAATAAATATCGGTTGTTGTCCTGCCATTAACGCTAATAATTCCTCGGTAATCCACGTATCTGCTTTTGCGTTACTCATGGCAATACCTAACGGTATCATCCCTGCCAATAAGAATATTATTTGCCAGTTTATCTTTTCATAAATACGGTTTAGTTCCACACATTTAAAAAGTAGCATGGCTAGCGTTCCTGTAATTACACTTGTCATTACTTCAAACACTCCAGTTGCTGCCATGGTTATGGTAGCAATTAGAATTAAGATGGATAAATTTCTTTTGAATGGCGTAGCAGGTGTACGACCCTCATATTGGTTTAGCACTGCTAAGTTATTACTGTTTTCAAAATTTGAAACATACTCGTGTTTGGTTTGGATCAATAGTCGGTCACCAACATGAAGTTTAGTGAATTCATGGTTATTCTGGTGTAAGCGATTTTGAAGAATTCTAAGTTTTTTTCTTTTATTGACCGCTAAGGGGATTGCCCTAGGGATTAACATGGTTTTTAATTCAGATAAGTTTCTGCCAAGAAATTTAGACCCAGGCAATAACAATAACTCTAACAATAAATTTTCGTCTTTTGTCTCGGTATTTTCTTCAGCTTTTTTATTTGAATCGCTTACCTTTTTAATCTGGGTGTTTTTGGTGGATTTGAAATGGTCTTTTTCTTCTAAATCAATATCAAAATAACCTTCGCCTCGCATTTTTTGAAGATTCTCTAAACTACAGTGTAAAAGAATAACATCGTTTGGCTTAATGAGTAAATCATGATTTAACAAATTTTGGTCGTACCCATTCCGTGTTAAACGCAAAACGGTAATGTCCACTTCTTTAAACATAAAACTTTCACCTATGGGTTTTTCTACCAAAGGGGAATTGGATTCTATGGTCAGGGTTAATAGGTAGCGGTCTAGGTCATAATTATCTGAAAGTTCACCAGTGTCTTTTGGTAAAAAGCGATAAAAGATTGCAATAATACCCATTGAAATACCCAAAAAGGTGATGCCAAACAATGAGAATTCAAAAAATCCAAGTTTCTCGCCTGTGTATCTGGCTGCAATATTACTGACCAATAAGTTAGTTGAGGTCCCCATTAAAGTACAGCTACCACCTAAAATACTTGCAAAAGAAATAGGTAACAAAAGCTTGCCAGGAGGTAATTGATACTTTTCCCGTAATTCTGCAACAATCTTTATAAATACAATGACTACAGCTGTTGAACTTACAAAAGCAGAAATGCTGCCCGCAATTAGCATAATGGCAACCATTGCTAAAACTACCGGCCAGTTTTTTAAAATTTTTAATCCTTTGGCGAGATATGATATTGCTCCGTTCTCTTCTAATCCAATTGCTAAAATCATCAAACATAATATCGTAATGACCGCTTTGTTAGAGAATCCACTGACGGCTTCCTCTGGAGAAACCAACCCTGTAAGTAATAGAGCGGCAATAATGCAGAAGGATATTTTGTCCATCGGAAAAATCTCAAAAGCAAACAAGATAATTACTGCTACGATTATTATGAATACACCAATGATTTCTATAGACATAGCTAGTGAGAGTTGAAAATACTATCAAAGATATTTTAACGTCCCAGCAAGAATAACTCAATCAAATATATTTTGGCTTTTAAAAGTGTAAATAGGGGGTAGAAAAAACGTCTTTGCGAACGTAGTAAAGTCATCTGTTGAATAGTTGTTTCCTATCTGTCAGATTGTTTCGTACATCGCAAAGACGTTATTATTGAATTGAATTCGGCTATCTACTAAACATCATCATAATCTACCTTAATAGTAGGTGTAGTAGCGTGTGCTTGGCAGGTAAGAATAAATCCGTCTGCTATTTCTTTGTCTGTTAGAATTTGGTTCATCACCATTTCTGCTTTTCCTTCAGTTACTTTGGCAATACAGCTACTGCAAACTCCGCCTTGGCAAGAATATGGAGCATCAATATTTTCTTTTAAAACAGCATCAAGAATTACTGTTTTCTTATCCATAGTAAACTGAAATTCCTCATCATCTACAAGTACGGTAATAGAAGTTTGGCCGTCTGCTTGTACCGGTAATTCTTCTTTTATTTCTGTTGGGGTAAAAAGCTCAAAATGAATTTTATCCTTTTCCACATCATTTTCTAACAAAGTATCCTGTACTAAGCGAATCATTTCTTCTGGGCCACATAAATAGTATCCGTCAAAATCAACATTCTTATGCTTGTTCAATAAAGCATAATTAACAGTTGAGGTATCAATTCTACCAAACAAAGCCTTGTCTTCACGAGTTTGACTGTTAGTGAAGTATACAAAAAACCGATTGGCATATTCTAGCTCCAGTTTTACTAAATCAGTGTAAAACATGGTTTCTTCGTACGATTTGTTACCGTAAACCAAAACAAATTTGTTTTTAGAATTATTGTCCAAAACAGATTTTACAATGCTCATTATAGGAGTAATACCACTACCTGCAGCGAAAGCCGCTATGTTCTGGACATCTTTCGTTGTTTTAAAAACGAAACGACCTTCTGGCTCCATAACTTCTAACGTATCACCAACTTTTAATTGTGAGTTCGCGTAATTAGAGAATCCGCCATTATCTACTTTTTTAATTCCAATGGTAATACCATCTTTTTCGGTAGATGAACTAATAGAATATGCTCTTCTAAGTTCTTTACCTTTTATTTCTTTTTTTATGGTGATGTACTGACCTGCCGTAAAAGTGAAAGTTTGTGCCAATTCTTTCGGAATTGAAAATGTAACGGCAACAGAAGTTGGCGTTAATTTCTTAATATGTTTTACCGTTAGTGGGTGAAAATGCGACATATGTTCGTTTCTTTAATTCGAATTACAAAATTAAGCATTGCTTTTACGATATAGAATGACATTTGTCAAAAAATCTAAATCTCTAAGTTTTTCAATGATTGTTTCAGGTAAATAATCCTTAATTTTTCTTTTTAGAAAAAAAAAGTTCTAAAAAATGTCCCTAATTTGATTTTGGTAACGTCATGGGGTTAACAATGAGAACTTAGAGCGAGTTCTATGTAAAATTAAAACAGTTTAATTATGAAAGATTTTATGATGATTTTCATCGGTGCAGATTACCAAGAATTAGGTTTATCTCCAGAAGAATTACAAACACGAATGGGTAAGTGGTTCGCTTGGAACGAAAAAATGCAAAAGCAAGGAATTGTTAAGGGAGGTGAAGCTTTAGTACCGAGTGTAAAAAGAGTTTCTGGACCTAAACGTACCGTAACCGATGCTCCTTTAATAGAAGGAAAAGAATTGATCGGTGGTTTTTATATTGTACAGGCGGAAAATGCTGACGCAGTGGTTAAGATTGCCGAAGATTATCCAGATTATGATTTAGACGGAACTGTTGAAATCAGGGAAGTAATGGTTTTTGAACAATAAGATATATGGAACATAAAGTAGTAGACCATCTTTTTAGACATCATTACGGAAAGATGGTCGCTATTTTAACCCGCTTTTTTGGACTCTCTTACATCGAAACTATTGAAGATGCGGTGCAGGATACGTTTATAAAAGCAACTTCTCAATGGAGGACAAAGATTCCCGATAATCCTGAAGCATGGTTGAACAGGGTAGCCAAAAATAGAACCATAGATATTCTACGAAGTATACAAGCCGAAAAGAATAGGAATTTTACGATTACTACAGGGGCATCATCGTTACAGATAGACGAATTATTTTTAGACCACGAGGTTGCAGATAGTCAGTTACGAATGATTTTCGTTGCCAGCCACCCAAGTCTACACCCGAACGAGCAAATTGCTTTTGCTTTAAAAACCATTTCAGGATTTAGTACTAAGGAAATCGCTGCCGCATTATTGACTAAAGAAGAAACAATAGTCAAGCGATTAACCCGTGCAAAAAAATCTATTCGAGAGAATAATATTCAATTTAAATACCCGCCTCCCGAAGCTATTCATGAAAGAATGGTAAGAGTTATGGAAGTTATCTATTTGACATTCAATGAAGGGTTTCATTCTACCAATACAGATAAATTAGTAAAGGAAGATTTGTGTGGCGAAGCCATTAGGCTTTGTCAACTTCTATTGAAAAAAGAGCAATTTAGAACAGGAAGTTTGTATGCTCTTTTTGCATTGCTATGTTTTCATATGTCTCGTTTGGAAAGTAAGATTAGTATTGACAACCAAATAGTTAGTTTAAAAAATCAAGACCGTACCAAATGGTATTTTCCATTGGTAAGAATGGGAAATAGTGCTATGAATAAAGCTGTAGAATATGACGACACGTCTGTTTATCATTACGAAGCGGCAATTGCATCAGAACATTTAAATGCCAAAACATTTGCAGACACCAACTGGGGAAATATCTCTAATTGGTATGAGCAACTGTATGCCTTTCAGCCAACAATATTTACGTTACTTAATCAAGCTATTGTACAGTTGCAATTGAATGATTTTGAGAAAACACTACAGTTATTAAAAAGCATTGAAGTGACCGATTTAGGTCAAAGAGGGTATCTGTATTATGGTTGTTATGCAGAATATTATATGAAAATAGGTGAGAAAGATTTGTCGATTTCTTTTTTGGATAAAGCATTGGCTGAAACTACGAATTCGCTAGAGAGAGATTTTTTGATTAACAAGAGATCAGGATTAATTAAATAGGGAGTTAACCAAGCAAAATTTAAAAGCAGCTTATCGAGGTTTTCAACACTATGAAGTATTTTACTTACGTTATGTGTTGTAATCGTTACATTAGCTTTAAATCAAATAACCTACTTATACTTGAAAAAGTTATTTTCTATTTTCATCTTATTTATATCAACTTATACCTTACACGCCCAAAAAGAAGCCGCTATTTGGTATTTTGGCGAAAATGCGGGGCTTGATTTTAATAGTGGTGCACCTGTGGCGTTATTAGATGGGCAGATAAATACACATGAAGGCTGTGCAGTCATTTCAGATTTTAATGGTGCTTTATTATTTTATACTGATGGTATAACCGTTTGGAACCGCAACCACATACCTATGCCCAACGGAATGGGATTATTTGGGGATCCTTCTGCGGCACAATCTGCAATTATTGTTCCGCATCCTGGTATTGCAACACAGTTCTATATTTTTACGGCGGATCAATTAAAAGGTGAGAATGGTATAAACTATTCTTTGGTAGATATTTCTTTGGCAGGTGGTTTTGGAGATATAATTCAAAAGAACATACAATTGGTAACCCCTGCTACAGAAAAACTTACGGCTGTAAGTCATGCTAATGGCACCGATATTTGGGTATTGACACACGATGCTTATACGGATGCTTTTTTTGCTTACAGGGTATCTCCAGTGGGTGTAGATATCAACCCGGTAATATCTAACGTAGGTATTAATTTAAGCACCTATTTTTTCGAATCTAGGTTTCATGCGCCAGGTTATATCAAAGCATCTCCCGATGGAACAAAAGTGGCAGTTGCGCATATGGGTCTTACTACAGAACTGTTAGACTTTGACTCAGCCACTGGCGTACTAAGTAATGCGCTAAACCTCTTTGACCTTAGCGAAGCGTATAAGCTATTTTACGGTGTAGAATTTTCCCCTAACAGTAGATTTCTATACGTTGCAAATAGAAGTGAATGGGATTTACTTCAGTATGATACAGCAGCTGCTGATATTAAGGCGTCTAGGATTTCAATTGATACCGAAGATAATGGCGGACATGCAATTCAGTTGGGTATAGACGGTAAAATCTATATAGCAGACTATTTAAAACCAACGCTTAGTGTACTCGAAAACCCAAATTTGCAGGGTTTAGCCTGTAACCTAAATTATAATGCAGTTGATTTAGGTGGTAGATTAAGTGTAAACGGTTTACCACCATTTATTAGTAGTTATTTTCAGGTTGATATTGAAGCAGAAGGCTTTTGTGAAGGTAGCCCTACAACCTTTGAAAGTGCTATCAGTGCCAATCCAGTTTCCACTACATGGGAGTTTGGTGACGGTAATACCTCTACTTTAGAAAATCCTAGTCATATCTATGCAACCGCTGGAGATTACACAGTGTCAGTTACCGTAACAACTTTAACGGAGACCCAAACAGAAACTAAGGATATTACCATTTTCGAAACTCCCTTAGCTTCAACAATAAATGATATAGAAAGTTGCATTGAACAAAATATCTATACTTTAGATTTATCTACTTTGGATGTTTCAATTTTAGAAACTCAAAACCCGACTAATTTTGATGTCACCTATTTTTCATCACAAACTGATGCAGATGCAAATAGTAATCCGTTGGCATTGGGTTATGACTTTCCGCTAGGGAGTACGGCAGTTTATGCACGAGTTTCCAATAGAAATAATACAGTTTGTTATGATACAACCCAGTTTAATGTCATTGCCCAGCAAGAACCAATATTAGAAACTATAAACGATTGGACTATTTGTGACGATGACCTTGACGGATTTTATACATTTGATTTAACTGAAATGAATGCTGAAATTTATAATGGTCAAGATGAAACTGTTTTTGATGTAAGTTATTTTGCCTCTCAAGCAGATGCCGATGCTAGCATTAACCCCTTGCCTTTCAACTATACCAATACGTTAGCTGTTGAAGAAATATTTGTTCGCTTGCAAAACAGCACACATACCGATTGTTATAAAATTGATAGTTTTACTATAGAGATCAGCCCCGGTGTTATTGCAAATACCCCAAATAATTTAGAGGTCTGTGATGATAATAATGATGGTTTCGCAACATTTTTGTTAAGCGATACGGAAGCGGAAATCATTGGAACACAAAGTTCAACTAGTTTACTAGTAACATACCATACCACCATGGTAGATGCTGAAAATGGTACAGATTCATTATCCGATAGCTTTACAAATACCATTAATTATAATCAAACTATATTCGTTAGAGTGCAAAATGCTACTGATGCTAGTTGTTATGCAATTACCAATTTTGAATTGCAAGTTTTTGATGCTCCAAATACTCCGTCAGTCACAGATTGGAATGTGTGTGACAATGATAACAATGGTGTTGCTGTTTTCGACCTTACCGAAAAGAATGCAGAAATATTAGGAAATCAAAATGTAGCTGATTTTACGGTGCATTATTATGAGAATTTAGCAGATGCTAATTTGGCTCAAAATGAAATTAATGGTTTGTATCAAAACACCTCAAATCCTCAATCTATATTTTACAGTATTGAAAATAATAGTAACATAACGTGTATTGTGACAAATAGTTTTGAAATTGAAGTATATAACACACCGTTTGCACAAGTACCAACACCAATAATTCTATGTGATGATAACGGAACAGGTATTCAAACCATAGATTTGACCCAAAAAGATGTAGAGATTTTAGGCAATCAATCTGTCAACGATTTCAAGGTAACGTATTTCACTTCTCAAGCTGATGCTGAAAACAATACAAATACTTTAGATTCATCGGCATTTACTAATGTATTGAATCAAGAAACTATTTACGCTAGGGTTCAGCCTACCAATCTAGATAATTGCTACGCCACGACATCCTTTGAAATTATTATCAATTCTTTACCACAGATAAACTTAGAAGAACGTTATGTTATTTGTCCAGATAGTCCTGCTTTAGTTATTGATGGAGGTGATTTTGAATCGTGGTCTTGGCAAAATTTTGATGGTGTAGAACTAAGTACTATCAGAAATTTTAATGTGTCTGATTTAGGTGCATATCAATTAACCGTAAGCCAAACTACAAACGGGGTACGTTGTGAAAATTCCCAATCATTTGAAGTGTTATCATCTGGTGCACCAGAAACTATGGAAGTTGAGATTAACGGATTTTCAGACCAAATAGATATTACAATTAACGCGACAGGAACGGGACCTTTTGAATATTCAGTAGATGGTGAAAAGTATCAAGCTAGTAATGAATTTGTGGTCTTTCCTGGAGAACATACAGTGTTTGTTAGAGATTTATTGGAGTGCAGGGTTATAACGGAAGATGTAATTGCAATTGGTTATCAGCGATTTTTCACTCCTAATGGAGATGGAAATAACGAATATTGGAATATCATCGGTGGCGAACTGTATCCTGATTCTCAAGTGTTTATTTATGACAGATACGGTAAATTTTTAAAACAGATGAGTTCAACTTCTAAAGGTTGGGATGGAACTATGAACGGAATTTCTTTACCCGAATCAGATTACTGGTTTAAATATTGGTATTCTGATAATCAAACAATTACAGGTCATTTTACTTTGAAAAGATAATTATGCTTCTTTCGGTTTTTGCAGTTTAGAAATATATATTTGATTTGTCTTGTAACAAATTCAAGATTTTTCTTACTTATGTTCTATACACAATAAACCAACCGAATGTTTAAACGATTTACTTCATTACAATGGAAATCCTTTTTTAGGTCTTCTAACTTTAGTAAAGGTCTTGGGATAAAAATCTTGATGGGCTTTTTCGGACTATATATGCTACTTACCCTTATGGGAATGGGTGGCGTACTATACTTTATCTTAAAAGATATATTCCCGGATCAAAGCCCAATGTGGAGTATTAGCCAATACTTTATATACTGGATTTTAATAGAATTGTTTCTTAGGTATTTCATGCAAAAACTACCTGTAATGGATATAAAACCATTCTTGACCACTCCGGTAAAGAAAAGTACAATTGCACATTACATATTAGGTAGGTCTGCGGCGTCTATTTACAATTTAATGACGCTGTTTTTCATAGTACCCTTTGCTATCGCGTTATTGTTTAATGGTTATCCTGCATTAAATATTTTACTCTGGATAGTGGGTGTTATGGCAATAGTTTTTTGTATTAATTACGTAAACCTACTTATTAATAAAAACGAGAAAGCACTAATTGGTATAGGTAGTATTCTTGTTGTGGGCTATGCTTTGGATTATTTCGGAGTATTTTCTGTAAAAGAGTTTTTTGCTCCTGTTTTTCATGCATTATATGCATATCCTGTAACCGTTTTGGTTCCTATTGCTTTGGCAGTATTCATATACTATGTTAATTATCAATATCTGAGAAATAAAATTTATTTGGATGCGACCTTAAAACCAAAGTCGGTAGAGGCACATACTTCAGATTTGGCGTGGACAAAGCGTTTTGGAGAAATGGGTTCTTTCTTGCAACTTGATTTAAAAATGATTTGGCGAAATAAAAGAACAAAATCTCAAGTATATATTTCTATACTTTTTGTGTTTTATGGGTTATTTATTTACACTCAAGATGGCTATAGTAGTATGATGCCAATGAAAGCAATTGTTGGTATTCTAATGACAGGAATTTTCTTAAGTAATTTTGGTCAATTTATACCTGCTTGGGATAGTAGTTATTATAGTATGATGATGTCACAAAACATACCCATGCGTAAGTATTTAGATTCTAAAGTCTCCTTAATTACCGTTAGCGTTGTATTTATGTTTCTATTGACCATACCCTATGTTTACTTTGGTTGGGATGCTTTAGCTATTAATTTTGGTTGTGCGCTTTATAATCTTGGAGTTAATATACCTGTCATTTTATACTTCGGCTCTTTTAATAAAAAAAGAATTGAGTTAGATCAAAGCACTTTTGGCAATATGCAGGGTACAAGTGCTACACAGTTTCTAATAATGATTCCGGTTTTAATAGTGCCTATGATTATATTTTCCATCTTTTATTTCATCTTTAATTTAGAAGTGGCAGTTGGGGTACTTTCGGTATTAGGTATCATTGGTTTTGCCATGAAGAATTATTTAATGGGAATCATCACAGAGCAGTACAAGAAAAAGAAATACGGAATGATCGCTGGCTTTAAAGAAAAGGCGAGTTAAGCTTTATCCATTTATCGCATCACATTTCATTTTAAAACATTAGAACAATAAGATTATGATTACAATAGAAAATTTATCAAAAATATACGGTTCACAGGAAGTATTGAATATAGAATCTTTAAATATCCCTACAGGGCAAAGTTTTGGATTAGTAGGTAATAACGGGGCAGGTAAGACAACGTTGTTTAGTTTGCTGCTCGACCTAATACAACCTACTACTGGTCATATTATAAATAATGAAGTTCAAGTAAATACTAGTGAAGATTGGAAACCGTTTACTTCTTCCTTTATAGATGAAACGTTTTTGATCGGTTATTTAACACCCGAAGAGTACTTCTATTTTATAGGTGATTTGCGCGGACAAAATAAAGCTGATGTTGATGCTCTGTTATCGCAGTATGATGATTTCTTTCATGGAGAGATTTTAGGTCAGAAAAAGTATTTGAGAGACTTGTCTAAAGGAAACCAAAAAAAGGCAGGTATAGTGGCTTCATTTATAGGGAACCCTAAAGTGGTCATATTAGATGAGCCATTTGCTAATCTTGACCCAACTACTCAAATTCGTCTTAAGCAAATTATCAAAGAGCTAGCGGAACAAAATGATGTAACCGTTTTGGTTTCTAGTCACGATTTAATTCACGTTACCGAAGTATGCGAACGAATTGTGGTATTGAATAAAGGTGAAGTTGTAAAAGATATCCAAACTTCTACCGAGACATTAAAAGAGCTTGAAGTATTCTTTGGAGCAGAAAGTGCTACGGTAGTTATAGAATAAATCAAATTCAGATTTGTCTGTTCGAAAACAGTTGAGAACGAAAAGTAAGTGTTAAATCAACCATTTCTGGAATATGCAGAATCAGACGAACTACAATTCATCAGAAATGCGATAAAAAGTATAAAACCAACCCAATGGTCGGTTTTTCATTTCTATCATTTTATCCGAAGAAAGTTAAATTCCGATGAATATGTTATTCGCTAGATAAAGTGCAAGAAATAGAATTATACTTCAAGATTTTGGTAGAGAACAAACTACCCGGTCGGTAAAATTTGATGGTATAAGTTTATAAGTGTTACAAATACCCAAAAATAAATATGCGGTTTACCGATGAACGGTATAATATTCTGGTTGTTTTTAAGTTAAACATACATACGTAGATCATCTATTTTGAATCTTAGAAACAAACTTATTTTATCCGGTGTTTTGGCGAGTATGCTTTTTAATGCATGTTCGACCAAGAAAGATGCTTTTATTAATCGTAATTGGCATTCGCTAAACACTAAATACAACACATTATATAACGGTAACATTGCTTTTGAAGAAGGGCGTAATACCTTAAACGACACCTATCAAGATGACTATTTTGAAGTCTTGCCAATAGAGCGTTTAGAGGTTAGCGGCGAAATAAAACTGGATTCAGAAGACAACAATCCTAATTTTCTTATTGCGGAAGAGAAAGCTACTAAAGCTATTCAACGCCATAGTATGGATATTAAAGATGAGGAGCGTAACCCGCAAATAGATGAAGCTTTTCTACTATTAGGGAAAGCTCGTTATTTTGATGAACGCTACATTCCGGCATTAGAATCATTTAATTACATCTTAAACAAGTACTCTCAAAGCGATAAGCTTAACGAAGCTAGTATTTGGAGAGAAAAGGTAAATATTAGATTAGAGAACGATGATCTGGCTATTAAGAATTTAAAACGCTTAATGAAGTACGAGCGTTTAAAGGATCAAGAGTATGCAGATGCAAGAGCAATGATGGCGCAAGCATTTATAAATCTTAATGCACCCGATACAGCGGTTCAAAATCTTAAAGTTGCATCTCATTACACAAGTAAAAATCCAGAGAAAGGAAGATACTATTATATAATAGGACAGTTGTACAATCAGCTGGGTTATAAGGATAGTGCTAATTATGCTTTTGACAAGGTGATAGATTTAAATAGAAAATCGCCTAGGGTTTACATGATCAATGCGAAAATTGAAAAATTAAAGAATACTGAAATTACCGCTGAAAATAAAGAAGAGGTATTAGAGTATTTAACTAACATGGAATTGAATAGGGAGAATAGACCCTTTTTAGATAACATATATAGACAATTGGCAGAGTTTCATTTAGCGCAGGAGTCTGATAGTTTGGCATTGGTGTATTTCAACAAATCTTTACGTGTATCTCAAAACAAGCCTAAACTGAATGCGCTTAATTATGAGAATTTAGCGGAGTATAACTTCTATGAAAGTGTTTATAAGCCTGCAGGTGCATATTACGATAGTGTGCTTACTAACTTAAATGAGAATACTAAAAAGTTTCGTGCTATTAAAAAGAAGCGAGACAATTTAGAGGATGTTATAAAATATGAAGACATCGTACAATACGCGGATAGTGTAATTACAGTATATCAAATGCCAAAAGATGAGCAATTGGCATATTTTGGGAAGCATATAGAGGAGTTGCAAAAAGCTAAAGAAGCTGCTCAGAAAAAGGAAAAAGAAAGAATTACAGATGGCTTTGCCGCATTTTCAAATAGTAAAGGTGGTAAAGAGAATAAAGGGAAATTCTATTTCTATAATATTACCAGTTTAGGTTACGGTCAAAACGATTTTAAAAATAGATGGGGTAATAGGGAATTAACCGATGACTGGCGTTGGTCAGATAAATCGGTAATCAATAATGAAAATGTAGCGCTACAAAACGTTGTAGGGGCTAATGATAGTTTAAGTGTAGTTAGTGAAGATGAGAAATTCTCATTAGACTATTATATGGATCGTTTACCAACAGATGTTACCGTAATTGACAGCTTAAAGACAGAACGTAATTTTGCTAACTATCAACTTGGGTTAATATATAAGGAGAAGTTTAATGAAAACCTTTTGGCGGCTGGCAAATTAGAGAATGTTTTGGCATCCAATTCTGAAGAACGATTGATTCTTCCTTCTAAATACAATTTGTATAAAATATATGAAGAAGTAGATAGTCCGTTGAAGGAAGCTATGAAGGCAGATATCATTGCCAACCATGGAGATTCTAGATACGCAGAGATTCTATTGAATCCGCAAGCAGTGTTGGCCAACAGTTCTGATAGTCCAGAAAAGCGTTATGAGAATTTGTTCAAACAGTATAAGGACCAACAATATTTACAAGTTATTACTGGAGCAGAGGAAAACATCAATAGATTTACAGGTGACCCTATAGTTCCAAAATTTGAAATGCTGAAAGCAAACGCAATCGGTAGATTACAAGGTTTTGAGTTATTTAAAGAAGCACTTAATTATGTTGCATTGACCTACCCTAACAATCCGGAAGGTAAAAAGGCAGAGCAAATGATTGCTGAACAGCTTCCAAAATTAGAACCAAAAGAGTTTTCTCCAGAGACAGATTCTAAAGGAACATCTAACTGGAAAGTAGTTTTTCCTTTTAAAAGGAGTAATACAGAGAATGCATTAAAGTTAATGGAATTGTTAGATAAATCTATCGAAGATCTTAAATATAAGAATGTAGTTTCTAGGGATATTTATAACCTAGAAGACCAATTTGTAGTGGTTCATGGCTTTAAGTCAAAAGAATTTGCACTTGGGTATGCAGAGCTGCTAAAAAACAATAAGGATTACCGCGTTGCTGATGAGAATTTTGTAGTTTTATCGGAGAACTATAAGATTATACAAGTGCACAAAAATATAATCGATTATAGAAATACGCTTTTAACCCCAAAACCGTGAACAATGTTTTCAGACAGACAAAAACCTAAGACTATGAGTGAAGTAGGAGGGCAACCTAATAGAATTGAAAAGAATACAAAGATTAAAGGAGATATAATTTCTGAAGCAGATTTTCGTATCGATGGTAAACTAGATGGTAACGTAAAAACCTCTGGTAAAGTAGTTATAGGTAAAGATGGTTATATACATGGTAAAGTAGAATGTGTAAATGCTGATATTGAAGGTAGCTTTAATGGAGAACTTTTAGTATCTGATTTATTATCTCTAAAAGCATCTGCAGTAATAGAAGGTGTAGTTTCCGTAAGCAAATTAGCTGTAGAACCTGGCGCTACTTTTAATGCATCTTGTAATATGGGTGGTAAAAAAGGAACAACTAGCAATGAAGGCCATAAATCACCTAATGGTAATGGATCCGCAAAAGCCTCGTAATGACAATTCTGAACTTTTAAGAAATGCCGCAAGCTTATCTGGTGTAGCCATACAAATGGGCGTCACTATATTCTTGGGCAATCTTTTAGGAGAATGGTTAGATCAAAAATTTGAAAAAACGTTTTTAGAGGATACATTTACATTACTTGCTGTATTTTTGTCTATCTATTTGGTCATAAAAAAAGTTATGGCATTAAATAAATAAGCGTTGTTAAAAAATATCATATTATATATAGTCGTGTTCACTGTGGTGGGCGCGACTTCTTATTTTCTACAAGATTTCGTTTTATCGACCCCACCATCCTATTTTGGTCCGTTGTTGGTTAAGGCATATAGTTTTCATTACTTGTTTTCATTAACATTGGTTATCGTGTTCTTAATTGCATCAAAAAACAAATCTTTTTTTGAACAGTTGGGTTTCATATATATGGGCATGCTCGTTTTTAAGATAACCCTAGTTGCAGTTATATTCTATCCGTACCTATTAGGGGAATTTGTTATGCCTCAATTATATAGGGGTTTACTCTTGTTGCCAGCGATTATTTTTTTGTTTCTAGAAGTGTTTTTTATTTCTAAAATTATGGGTAATAAAAGACTCTAAATTTTAAAGCTTTAAAATTGGGTAGTTTATGCAATAATTAACTACTTTTGCGCAAAATTTCTAGGGGCTTAATTTTTGACAAATAACTAATGATGCAAGTTTCAAATACGTTTAAAACCTTATTACAACTTCTAATACTTTGTTTTTCAATGCAGAGTTTTGCGTTCTCCGATACGGAGCAAGAAGGCGCAGTAAGTACTAAGGAACAGGTAGATGAGTATATTTTACATCACCTTAAAGATTCTCACGATTTTCATTTGTTCTCTTATTCTAATGATGCAGGAGAAAGAAAGCACGTTGGTTTTCCTTTACCAGTAATTTTATGGTCTAACAACGGTTTGGCGACTTTTATGTCATCAGAATTCCATCATGACGATAATGGTCAGGTTATCGTTGAGAGAAACGGCTCTAAATTTGTAAAACTTCATAGTAAAATATACGAATTAGACAATGGAGCATCTTCTGTTAGTTTTGACGAAGAGCACCATGCAACCAATGCTCATAAAGTTTTAGATTTTTCTATTACTAAAAGTGTTGTTGGGGTATTATTGGTAGGTCTTTTAATGTTATTGGCATTTTCTTCATTAGCTAAGCAATATGCTAAGAAAAGTATTCCTACTGGGTTCGGTAGAGTATTGGAGCCTTTGGTTCTTTATGTTAGAGATGAAATAGCTAGGCCAAACATTGGTGAAAAGCATTATAGAAAATTTACTGGATACCTTTTAACTGTATTCTTTTTTATATGGATACTAAACTTAATGGGTCTTACCCCTTTCGGTTTTAACGTAACTGGTCAGATTGCGGTAACCGCATGTTTAGCGATATTTACTTTAGTTATTTATACTGTTAGCGGAAACAGAGATTATTGGATGCACATATTGTGGATGCCAGGTGTGCCAGTTTTTGTGAAGCCTATTTTGGCTATTATAGAATTAGCAGGTGCGTTTATTATTAAACCATTTTCGTTATTGGTTCGTTTGTTTGCAAACATATCTGCTGGGCATATTGTAGTAATGAGTTTAATTGCAATTATGTTTACACTTAAGGAAAGCTTAGGGGTTGCAGGAGCTACTGGTTTATCTTTGGTGTTGTCGTTTTTCATCACCCTTATTGAGGTTTTGGTAGCCTTTTTACAGGCATATATATTTACTGCGCTTTCAGCTTTATTTATAGGTATGGCTGTTGCAGAACATGATCATGATCATGGGCATGATTCTCATGGTAATGAGGTGGTTGATGCAGAAGATGTAAGAGGAGATTTTATTTAACAAGAGTTTTTTTTAATTTAATTATATAAATCAATTAGTATGGTAACTTACAATTTAATTGGAGCAGGTTTAATCGTAATCGGAGCAGGTGTAGGTCTTGGTCAAATCGGTGGTAAAGCAATGGAAGGTATTGCTCGTCAACCAGAAGCGGCAGGAAAAATTCAAACTGCAATGATTATTGTAGCTGCACTTTTAGAAGGTTTAGCATTCGGTGCTTTGTTCTTAGGAAAATAAGAACTCGAAAACCCAAAGACATCTTCCTGTAACGGTTGGTTACAGGAAATGTTTTTTAATTATTGATTTAGATTTTAAAGATTTAAGATATGGAAGTTTTATTGAACGATTTTTCACCAGGTTTGTTTGTAGTACAGACAATATTATTGTTAGGTTTAATATTCTTAATGGTAAAATTCGCTTGGAAACCTATTTTGAATTCGTTGAACGAAAGAGAGAGTGGTATACAAGAAGCATTAGCTGCAGCTGAGAAAGCTAAAGCAGATATGCAGAACTTACAGGCTGATAATGAAAAAATGCTTCAAGAAGCTCGTTCTGAACGTGAAGCTATGTTGAAAGAAGCTCGTGAGATCAAAGAGAAAATGATTTCAGATTCTAAGGAGCAGGCTAAGATAGAAGGCGATAAAATGTTGAAGCAAGCGCAAGCTGCTATTGAAAGCGAGAAGAAAGCTGCTGTTGCAGATATTAAGAATCAAGTTGCAGAATTATCTGTAGCTATCGCAGAGAAAGTTATAAAAGAGGAATTATCTAGCAACGAAAAGCAATTGAAGTTGGTTGATACAATGTTGAGCGACATAAAACTTAACTAAAAAAAATAATGAGCGAATCTAGAGCCGCATTACGTTACGCAAAGGCGATATTGGACATGGCCAAGGAAAATAAAGCCTTGGTTGCTGTTGAGAAAGATATGCGTTCAATCGTCGCTACTATTTCAGATAGTAAAGAATTAAAAGATGTATTAGCAAGTCCTGTTGTATCTGGTACTTCTAAAAAGAATGCATTGCTTGAAATTTTCAAAGGATGTGATTCAATTACTGAAGGCACTATTGGCATGTTGGTTGATAACAAGCGTGTGGGTATGCTAAATGAAGTTGCTTTAAAATACATTATTCTTAATGAGCAATTAAAAGGAAAAGGTGTGGCTTATGTTACTACTGCTGTTCCTTTAGATACTGCTACAGAGAAAAAAGTACTTAAATATATTGCTACGATCACTGCTGATGAGGTAACTATTGAGAATAAAATCGACGAGAGTATAATCGGTGGTTTTATCTTAAGAGTTGGAGACTTACAATACGATGCTAGTGTAAGCAATAAGCTTAACAATTTAAAAAGAGAATTTTCTAATAGTCTATAATAACTATATAAGGCAAAGGACGTTTTGTCCATAGCCTAATATCTTATACTAATTAAAAATGGCAGGAGTAAAAGCCGCTGAAGTATCAGCAATTTTAAAGAAACAATTATCAGGATTTGATGCTACCGCTACTTTAGACGAAGTAGGTACTGTATTAACTGTAGGTGATGGTATTGCAAGAATCTACGGATTAGCTAATGCTCAATATGGAGAATTAGTTGAGTTCGAAGGTGGACTTGAAGGTATCGTTCTTAACCTGGAAGAAGATAACGTAGGTGTGGTTCTTTTGGGACCTTCTAAATCTGTTGGTGAAGGAGATACGGTAAAACGTACACAACGAATCGCTTCTGTAAAAGTTGGTGAAGGAATTGTTGGTCGTGTGGTTGATACTCTAGGTAATCCAATCGATGGTAAAGGACCTATAACTGGTGATACTTATGAAATGCCTTTAGAGCGTAAAGCTCCAGGTGTAATCTATAGAGAGCCTGTAACCGAGCCAATGCAATCTGGTATTAAAGCAATTGATGCTATGATCCCAGTTGGTAGAGGGCAAAGAGAGCTTGTTATTGGTGACCGTCAAACTGGTAAGACTACAGTTTGTATCGATACCATTTTGAACCAAAGAGAATTTTATGATGCTGGTAAACCTGTTTACTGTATCTATGTTGCCATAGGTCAGAAAGCATCTACTGTTGCTGGTATTGCTCAAGTATTAGAAGATAAAGGTGCAATGGCATATACTACCATTGTAGCCGCTAACGCATCTGATCCAGCACCAATGCAAGTTTATGCACCGTTCACAGGAGCATCTATTGGTGAGTATTTCCGTGATACAGGTCGTCCTGCATTAATTATATATGATGATTTATCAAAACAAGCGGTAGCTTACCGTGAGGTATCTCTTTTGTTAAGAAGACCACCGGGACGTGAAGCTTACCCAGGTGATGTTTTCTACCTGCATTCTAGATTATTAGAGCGTGCTGCAAAAGTTATCAATGATGATGATATCGCAAAAGAAATGAATGATTTGCCAGAGGTGTTAAAGCCAATGGTAAAAGGTGGTGGTTCTTTAACGGCTTTGCCAATTATTGAAACACAAGCAGGTGATGTTTCTGCTTATATCCCAACTAACGTAATTTCTATTACTGACGGACAGATATTCTTAGAGCAAGATTTATTCAACCAAGGTGTAAGACCAGCAATTAACGTAGGTATTTCTGTATCTCGTGTTGGTGGTAACGCTCAGATTAAATCAATGAAAAAAGTTGCAGGTACTTTGAAACTGGATCAAGCACAGTTTCGTGAATTGGAAGCTTTTGCTAAGTTCGGTTCAGATTTAGATGCTGCTACTTTAAACGTAATTGAAAAAGGACGTAGAAACGTTGAAATTTTGAAACAAGCACAAAATGATCCTTTCACTGTTGAAGATCAGGTTGCAATAATCTATGCTGGTTCTAAGAACTTGTTAAGAGATGTACCTGTTGAGAAAGTAAAAGAATTCGAACGTGATTATTTAGAATTTTTGAACGCTAAGCATAGAGATATTCTTGATACATTGAAGGCAGGTAAACTTACTGATGAAGTAACTGATACATTGACTTCTGTTTGTAAAGAGCTTTCTGCAAAATATAAGAAATAAATAAGTACTGAGTTAGAGGTACAAACTTTTACCTATTAGTAATAGTTTGTACTTTTTGCTAAACACTGAATATAATGGCAAATTTAAAGGAGATACGAAATAGGATTTCATCGGTTTCTTCAACGATGCAGATAACCAGTGCCATGAAAATGGTATCTGCTGCTAAACTGAAGAAAGCGCAAGATGCTATTACCGCAATGCGACCATACTCAGATAAACTAACTGAATTACTACAAAACTTAAGTTCTAGTTTAGAAGGTGATACAGGGAGTGTTTATGCCGATAATCGTGTTGTAAATAAAGTTTTAGTGGTTTCTATTACTTCTAATAGAGGTCTTTGTGGTGCTTTTAATACTAATATATTAAAGCAGTCGGTTAACCTTGCAGAGAATGTTTACGCTGGTAAAGAAGTTGACTTTGTAGCTATTGGAAAAAAAGCAAATGACTATTTAGGAAAACGTTTTAATGTTATTGCAAACCATAGTGGTGTATATGACGATTTAACTTTTGATAATGTAGCTGATATTGCAGAAGGTTTAATGGAACTTTTTACTGCTGGTGCATATGACCGTATTGAAATTATATATAATAAATTCAAAAATGCGGCTACACAAATAGTAATGACAGAGCAGTTTTTGCCAATTGTTCCATTAGAGGAAATTGAGGTAACTGCAAGTGCAGATTATACATTTGAGCCTACAAAAATTGAAATAATTGAAGAATTAATTCCTAAGTCTTTAAAGACACAATTATATAAAGGTATTAGAGATTCATTTGCAAGTGAGCATGGTGCACGTATGACCGCAATGCACAAAGCAACTGATAACGCTACAGAAATGCGTGACCAGTTAAAGTTAACGTATAACAAAGCAAGACAAGCAGCTATTACCAATGAGATTTTGGAAATTGTTGGCGGAGCAGAAGCTTTGAATAATTAATTGCTCTTGCTAAATTAGCTAGGCAATTATATAATTTTATGTTATTTAAAACCCCACTATATAGTGGGGTTTTTCTTTTTCTACATTTTAGAGTCCTTTTTTTATCCGACTTTTGTCTTGACCATGAAATCTAACAAAACAGCCTTACTTTTTATTTTCATTACCATTCTAGTTGATGTTATTGGTATTGGTATCATCCTGCCAATTATACCTGATTTGATAATGGATTTAACAGGAGAGGGCAATCACATGGCTATTATATATGGCATGTGGCTTACGACCGCCTTTGCTGGTATGCAATTTTTGTTTTCACCGGTATTAGGGGAAATATCAGATAGGTTTGGTAGACGCCCTATTTTGCTTTTAGCACTCTTAGGTCTTAGTATAGATTATTTAATTCATGCTTGGGCACCAACTATAACATGGTTATTCTTAGGTCGTTTTTTAGCAGGAATTACAGGTGCTAGTTTTACTGTTGCATCAGCGTACATAGCAGATGTAAGTACAAAAGAAAATAAAGCAAAAAATTTCGGACTAATTGGTGCTGCCTTTGGAATCGGTTTTATTATTGGTCCTGGTATCGGAGGGTTTTTCGGAGAAATTAATATTCGATTACCTTTTTATATTGCTGCAGGCTTAACATTTGCCAATTTCCTTTTTGGCTATTTCTTTGTGCCTGAATCTTTGACTGCGGAGAATAGGCGACAAATTAATTTTACAAAGATGATTCCTGGGGTTTCTTTGTTTGCTTTGCGAAATTATAAAGGCATCCTTTTATTGATATCTGCCTTCTTTTTGGCAAATCTTGCAGGGCAGGCATTACCATCAACTTGGTCGTATTACGGTATTGAGCGTTACGATTGGAGTCCAAAAGAAATTGGTTTGTCACTTATGGTGGTTGGGCTGTTTGTGGCCATCGTACAAGGATTTTTAGTGGGTAAGATTGTAAAGAAATTTGGAAAACGAAAGGTAATTACATTCGGCTTCCTATTATGGACAGTTGGTATGTTTCTATTCTCTTTCGCTAAAGAACCCTGGATGCTATATGCCTTCCTAATTCCTTATGCATTGGGTGGTATTGCTGGTCCAACTGTACAAGGAGTAATTTCCAATCAAGTATCTGAAAAAGAACAGGGAATTTTACAGGGATCTATAACTGGTCTTGTTAGTGTTACTGCTATTTTAGGTCAATTCATATTTGCTCCTGTATTTTATTATTTTATACGACCTGAGACATCTATTTATTTCCCGGGCGCTCCATATGCTTTAGCAGCTTTATTTCTTTTAGTGGCGTTTGTATTAGCTTATACTGCTATAAAACGTATGGATGTAGAGCCAGAATAAATATTTTCTATTTTTCCATGTAACATTTTTCGAGAATTGAATCTAAAGGGCAAACAAACAAAAACTCTTAAGATGAAAAATTTTAAAAATTTACTATTCGCATTTATTATTCTTTGTGCTTTTTCAATTACTGCTCAGAACAATCCTTTTAAGGTTGATGTAGTTGGTACTGGCGAACCAATTCTTTTATTTCCAGGATTTGCATGTACAGGTGATGTATGGAATGAAACTGTCATCGAACTATCTAAAAACTATGAATGTCATGTTTTTACTTTCGCAGGTTTTGGTGATGTTCCCGCTATAGAAAAACCATGGCTTCCAAAAATAAAAGAAGGAGTCCTTACCTACATTTCCAAAAATAAATTGGAAAATCCAATAGTTATTGGTCATAGTTTGGGTGGTGCGTTAGCTTTATGGATGGCTACTGAAAGTAGCTCTTACAAAAAGTTGATTGTTGTAGATGCGTTACCATCAACAGGTGCATTAATGATGCCTGATTTTAAAAGTGAATATATGGTGTATGATTCTCCGTATAACAAACAGGTATTAGAGATGAATAATGCAGATTTCGAAAATATGGCGAGTCAAATGGCAGGTAGCATGTCTTCCGATAAATTAAAACAATTACAAATTAAGGACTGGATGATTAAGGCAGATAGAGAAACCTATGTGTATGGCTATACCGATTTATTAAAGCTAGATTTACGTGAAGATCTTTCTAAAATAAATATACCGGTAACTATTTTAGCCGCCACGGAGCCTTATGGACTAGAGATGGCTAAATCTACTTATGATACGCAGTATAATGCTCTAGGCGAATATACTATAGAGTTTGCCAATGGATCATCGCACTTTATCATGTACGATCAACCAAAATGGTTTTTAGAAAATCTTAAAAAAGCTTTGAACAACTAATGGTTTCTAAAGAGAATAAATACAAGAATATTTACCAGGAAAACTATCCTAAGGTCATGCGTTTATGCATGGGTTATACGGTAGGTGACGAAGCTCTTGCTAAAGATTTAGCTCAAGAAACCTTTATAAAGGTTTGGCAAAATTTGGATGGTTTTAGAAATGAAAGTGGAATTGGAACTTGGATTTACCGAATATGTGTAAATACGTGTTTAGCTGAAATACGAAAACAACGTAAAAAAGATAGAAACCTATCAATTGATACTTTTCAAGTAAGTGATTCTAATGAGGATCCTACCGAAAAAGAGGATATGTTGGTTCAATTATACGGCTGTATCAATAAATTAAGTAGTACTAATAAAGCTATTATTTTATTGGAGTTAGAAGGTTTGCCTCAATTAGAAATTTCTGAGATTATGGGAATAAAACATGAAGCTATTCGAACTAGAATACATAGAATAAAACAACAACTTACAAAATGTGTCAACAATGAATAATTTTGAAGAATTACAAAATAAATGGCAGAACCAATCTGGAACGTCTGCTACCGACAACGGGTTCGAAACCTTGTTGCATAGTGTAAAATCTATAGAGAACAAACAAAGGATAGGAAACATTGTTTTAACAATAACAATCATTATACTAGCTTCATTTTTAATCTATGTTTCTGGATATAAGAGTAACACATTTTTATTGGGAATTAGTCTAATGATAGGGAGTTTAGTTGTTAGAATTGCTATTGAATTGTATAGCCTAAAGAAGTTAAGAAGTATAAATTTTAGTAAGGATTCAAGTACTTTTAAAAGTGATTTAACCAATTATTATAGCTTTAGAAAATATATTCATTATCTAGTTACACCTTTAGCTTTGATGATTTATGCTATCGGATTTGTGATTCTATTACCCCTGTTTAAAGCTACGTTATCTCATGGTTTTTATCTCTATATACTATTCTCATCAATAGTGTTTCTTCTAATTTTCTGTGTATTTATATATAAACAGATAAAAAGCGAACTCTCTAAACTGAAACAATTACAAGTGCAGGACTAATTGTTTATTTGTGATAGCAATGTTAAATGACTAATTAAACCCATATTACTTCATATCTTTATATGGATAATATGGGTCTAATGAAATATTTATATAGTTGTTTTATACTTTTCTGTCTTTGTCTAACGAGCTGTACATCTCAAAAGAAATTACAGACCGAAATTCCATTTGATATAGGTAAAGCTACTTGCCAACAGTATGTTGGTGGAAGAGAAGAAAGCGGTTCTGGTACAGAATTAAAAATTCCGGTTTCTTTATTGGATAATTCTGATATTGAAGTGAGCGAAGTTTATTTTCGGGGAAAACAAGTGAAGGCTCTTGTACATACGGTTGAAAATAAAAAAGTAATTGTAGTTAGAATACCCAAGGATAGCCCAGAATCGGCAGAAACATTGGACTTATCATTAAATTCAGATGAAGCAGTTATAAGCTATCTTGAAAATGGTGAAATTAGATATGCTAAGGTTAAGGACATAAAACAAAAGCAGCCATTAATTTATAAGGGCGCACCTAAAAACTAACTTTGTAACTAGGCTTTTAATAGGTACTTTTATCACCTGAATTTATAGTGCTTGAATCCACTCAAAAAACTTTTTAAACAAACGGCAATTTATGGCTTGGCTACTGTCTTGCCAAGGATGATTTCGTTCTTGTTGGTGCCTATTTATACAGATGTAATGGCGCCAGGTAAGTATGGCGAGGTTACTCTTATTTTCTCTTGGTTTGCTATATTCAACGTTTTTCTAGCCTACGGAATGGAAACTGCCTTTTTTAGGTTTTATAAGGAATCGGAGAATAGAAAGAAAGTAGTTAGTACTTCTTTATTATCTATAATGGGCTCTACGGCATTATTGGTGGTAATTGGTATTTTATTTAAAGAAAAATTATCTGCAGCATTAAATATTGATCTGCCTTTCATGAATTATGTGTTGGGAATTTTAGCTTTAGATGCATTGGCAATAATACCGTTTGCATGGCTTAGAGCTAACGAAAAACCAATGCGATATGCTATTGTAAAAATTCTAAATGTTTCGCTTAATCTAGGTCTTACATTATTTTTCTTAATTCTGTTGCCTAAAATGGCTCAAGAAACATCGACCGGATTTTTACATTCCCTATATAAAGCCGACTATGAAATACCATACATTTTAATTGCTAATTTAATTGCAAGCGCAATAACATTGTTATTAATGATAAGGGTGTATATACGTAGACCCTATGAGTTCGATAAGGTGCTTTGGAAAAGAATGGTTCGTTATGCAATGCCTGTTATGGTTGCTGGTGTAGCATTTACTATTAACGAGGTTTTTGACCGTTATTTGCTTTCCGAATTATTACCTGTAGATATCGCCAAAAGTGAGATGGGAAAATATTCCGCTTGTTATAAATTGGCACTTTTTATGACACTTTTTGCGACGGCCTTTCGTATGGGAATAGAGCCATTTTTCTTTAGTCATTCAGATACTAAAAACCCTCAAAAAGCTTATGCGCAAATCACCAATTATTTTGTGGTTTTAGGGAGTATTATTTTGTTGACAGTTGTGGTTTTTTCTGATGTTCTTAAGCGACTTTTGGTGCTTAATGATGCGTATTGGGATGCTATGCCAATCGTTCCTTTAATTGTTCTAGCTAGTTTCTTTTTAGGTATTTACCATAACCTTTCCGTTTGGTATAAAGTTACAGACCGCACTAAATTTGGGGCATATATTTCATTAATTGGGGCAGTATTGACTATAATTGTTAACCTGATATTCATACCCTACTTTGGTTATATGGCTTCGGCAGTGGCGACACTATTAGCTTATGGAACAATGATGTTACTTTCTTTTTACTTTGGAAGGATGTATTATCCAATCCCTTATAACTTCAGAAAAATTATCTTTTATTTAGTAGTATCCATCTTGTTTTCTGCTATTTCATTTTACATTTTTGATAGGAATCTTTTAGTAGGTATACCATTACTATTATTATTCTTGGTCTTGGTGTATAAGTTAGAATTCGAGAATCTTAAAAAATTATATTTAAATAGATGAACATAAAAATTATAAATAAATCGAATCACGATTTACCACATTACGAAACAGAGGCATCTGCGGGTATGGACTTAAGAGCAAACCTTACTGAAGCTGTTACATTGCAGTCTTTAGGTAGAGCTATTATACCAACTGGTCTATTTATAGAATTACCTGTTGGAGTAGAAGCACAGGTGAGACCTAGAAGCGGTTTGGCTGCTAAAAAGGGTGTTACCGTACTTAATGCACCGGGTACAATTGATGCAGATTATAGAGGAGAGATTGGTGTAATATTGGTAAACCTTTCTGGTGAAGATTTTATAGTGGAAAATGGTGAACGTATTGCGCAAATGGTCATTGCCAAACACGAACGTGCAGAGTGGAATGTTGTAGATAATTTATCTGAAACGGCAAGGGGCGAAGGCGGCTTCGGTAGTACTGGTGTAAAGTAATATCTTATAGAATTATATGAAGAAGTTAATCTTTTTGGGTTTGGTTATTGGAGTTTTTAATTCTCCAATGTCAAGTTACGCTCAAGAAGATCAAGAAATTGAAGTTGAACAAAGTGCAGAGGTATTTCTAGAGGAATACTCAGACACTTTTCAAGAGAACTTTTTTGAAGGGTTAAAGCAAAAAGGAATCAGGAATTATGACCGTGCTATCACCTATTTTTTAGAGTGTAAAAAGTTACAGCCACAAAATACCGTAGTCTCTTTTGAATTGGCTAAGTTTCATTTGTATGATAAGCAATTGGTCATAGCTCAAGAATATGCTTTAGAGGCGCTAAACGGTGAACCAGAAAATTATTGGTATGCGGAAACTCTAGTTAATATAGTTGAAGCTAGAAAATCGGTAATTGAAGAAGTAAAAGAGGAATTGTCATGGAACAATACTGTTTTAAGAGGAAACATTGCTGAAATATATTTTTTAAAAGGTAATTATCTAAATGCAAAATCTGTATTGAAAGGGGTAAAGATTCCGAAGAAATATGAGCGTTTAGAAATGAAAATTACAGATTCCATCGCTAAGCAATCAATGAAAACCAATCTTATTGTGGAGTCGATAAAACCGATTTCTAGTCAAGATTTGGATAGTGTAGAGGGTTATAAATCACAAATTGAAATTTTACTTGGCTCAACTATTTATAATGAAAAGCTGCTTCAAACCACAGAAGAAGCAATAGAGAATTTTCCGTCTCAACCTTATTTTTATTACGCGTACGGAGCGGCTTTAAATAAAGCTCAGAAACATAAAGAGGCTATAGATGTTTTAGAGACAGCATTAGATTATCTTATTGATGATGTTACTTTAGAAAACGCTATTTATAAAGAATTGGCAAATGCCTATACCGGTACCAACAATACGTCTAAGGCAAATATGTACCTTAGTAAAATTAAATCTTGATTTTAGATGATGAAGTTTTTGAGAATGATTAAATCAAAGCAGATTTTTACTGTAGTTATGATAGTTTTTATGGCTTCATGTAAAAGTACAAAAGTGGTTTCTGGAGTTACTGTGGATGAGAAATTATCATCTAAATCAGTTATAAAGGCGCACTACCAAAATGAAGCTGGCTTTAAAACATTGAGTGGTAGGGTAAAGATTGGCTATTCAGATGGAGAATCATCTCAGAATGTTTCAGTGAGTATACGAATGGAAAAGGACAAAGCTATTTGGATGAGTGCTCCACTTGGTATTGTAAAGGCATATATTACCCCTGATAGAGTATCATTCTATAACAAGTTGCAGAACGAATATTTTGATGGTGATTTTTCTTATCTGAGTGAACTGTTAGGTACCGAGGTAGATTTTTCCATTTTACAAAATTTATTAACCGGTCAAGCAATTGTAGACCTAAGACAAGAAAAGTACGATATTGATATTTCTGATGATTCCTATAGGCTAACACCAAAACAGCAAGGAACTTTATATAAGACTTTATTCCAAGTTGAGCCTAAGAATTATAAAATGGCTTTACAGCAACTTTCTCAACCTACAGAGAAACGATTACTAGAAATTTCCTATCAGAACTATCAAATTTTGGATAAGGAAATTTTACCTAATGTAATTATGATAAGGGCAATTAGTAAAGACAAAGTAAATAATATAGACCTTGAGTTTAAGAATTTGGAATTGAATGGTGCAGTTAATTTTCCTTATTCAATACCAAAAGGTTTTAATGAAATAGAGCTTTAAGAAGATGTTGTTCAAACTAAGAAATTATCTTTTTCTGTTAGTATTGGTCACTACTGTGTCTGCTTTTGGGCAAACTAGTGAGCAAAAGGCTTTGGAAGAAAAACGTGAACAGCTTCAGTCAGAAATTCGTGATATAAACCGCTTGCTTTTCGCAGAAAAAAAGGAAAAAGGTAATGTCTTGGATCAAATGGAAGCCCTTGATAAAAAGATTACTGTTCGCCAGCAATTAATACGGGTAACCAATCAACAATCTAATTTGTTGAATAGGCAAATCAATGCTAATATTAGAAATATTGGTAAACTAAAAACCGAACTACTAGAGGTTAAGGATGAGTATGCTAAGATGATTCAGAAATCATATCAGAACAAATCCAAACAAAATAGGCTAATGTTCTTATTATCCTCTGAAAGCTTTTTTCAGGCATTTAAAAGGCTGCAATACATGAAGCAGTATACGGACTATAGAAAAGAGCAGGGAGCTCAAATTTTAGCTAAAACAGAAGAGCTGTCACGTTTAAATTCAGATCTAAACGAAGAGAGAAAGGTAAAAGAAGTATTACTGGCTCAGAATAAGAAAGCAAAAAACCAATTATTTGGCGAAATACAAAGTCAAAAAGCCTTGTTGGGCACCATTCGTAAGAACGAGAGTAAGTATGCTAGCGCCATTGATACTAAAAAGAAGGAAGCTAGAAAAATCGATCAACAGATAGAGAAGCTTATTAGAAGTGCAATTGCCGCTTCAAATAAGAAATCTGGTAGCACCACTAAAAACACTAGCAAGTTTGTATTAACACCAGAGGCTACTATTATCGCAAATAACTTTTCTGCAAATAAAGGAAAGTTAATATGGCCTGTGGAGAAAGGAATTAAAAGTCAGGGATTTGGAGTGTATGCAGATCCAGTATATCCAGGAATAAAGCACCAAAGTAATGGGGTAATTATAGCTACGGACGAAGGGTCTAAAGCCCGTGCCATTTTTGAAGGTGAGGTTATTGCTATTTTGGCGGTACCTGGTGGTAATAAAGGAGTGCAGATTAAGCATGGTAACTTTATAAGTACCTATTACAATCTGTCTGAACTGTATGTAAAAAAAGGGGATAAAGTAGCTAGTAAAGAAGAACTTGGTGTGGTATATACCAATAGGAATAATGGTCAAACTCGACTAAAATTTTACTTGTATCAAGATACTTCTCGCTTAAACCCAGAAGAATGGGTTTATCGTCTTTAAAATTTTACTTATATGATTAAATCAATAATAACAGATATTAAAGGAAGCTTCACATTAAAGAATGGAGTAAAGATGCCTTATTTAGGCTTAGGTACGTATCAGTCAGAGAATGATCAAGAAGTAGTAGATGCTGTTAAAAATGCACTTCAGTTAGGATATCGACATTTAGATACCGCTTCAGTTTATAAAAATGAAGAAGGTGTTGGTAGAGGTATTCGTGAAAGCGAAGTGGATCGTAACGATATTTTTGTAGTCTCTAAGGTTTGGAATGCGGATCAAGGTTATGAGGAAACTTTAAAAGCTTTTGATGAAAGTTTAGACCGAATGGGTTTAGAATATTTAGATCTATATCTTATTCATTGGCCAGAAGTTGGCAAGTATAAAGAAACATGGAAAGCGCTAGAGTATCTCTATGCTCAGAAGAAAATAAAGGCAATTGGGGTAAGTAATTTTTTAAAGCATCACCTAGAAGATGTAATGAAAGATTGCAAGGTAGTACCAATGGTCAACCAAATGGAGTTTCATCCCTATTTGGTTCAACAAGATTTAATTGATTTTTGTATTGAAAATTACATTCAATATGAGTCTTGGTCTCCTTTTATGCAGGGTAAGGTTTTTGAATTGGATATTTGTACCGATATAGCTAAAAAATACAATAAGAGTGTAGCTCAAATTATACTTCGCTGGAACCTTCAGAAAGGTATTGTTGCAATACCAAAATCAGTACATGCGAAACGAATAGCATCTAATGCCGATATTTTTGATTTTGAATTATCTAATGAGGATGTATCATTCCTAGATGGTTTAGAAACAGGAGAACGCACCGGTCCCGATCCCGACAATTTCAATTTTTAATCGAGAAATATCTAGAGTGTTTTTTAGATGGCTAAAATTCTATAATCTTACGCTACTATTATTTTGAATGGAAGGCTGTTTATTTTGTAAACAAGGCTTTTAGTTCCGTTGCGTCATCTGGTTTCATTTTACCTGCTAAAACCAAGCTTAATTGCTTTCTACGAAGAGCACCTTCAAAACGAGTAATTTCTAGAGGTGTTTCTGGAACTAATTCAGGTACTTCTGTAGGTTTTCCTGTATCATCTACTGCAACAAAGGTGTAAATAGCCTCATTTGCCTTAGTGCGCTTACCGTTAAAGCGGTCTTCAATCCAAACATCTATGTAGACCTCCATGGAGGTGTTATATGCTCTAGAAACGGCTGCTTCAACTGTAACTACACTTCCTAAGGGTATCGCTAAATTAAAAGCTACATGATTTACAGATGCGGTAACGGTAATTCTACGACTATGTCTACCGGCAGCAATACTTGCAGCACGATCCATACGGGCCAATAATTCTCCTCCAAATAGATTTTGAAGTGCATTGGTCTCACTTGGGAGTACCATATCGGTCATTGTAGTACGAGATGCTGCTGGAGATTTTGTTTCCATTAATTAGAAATTTTCCGCAAAGATACGGGCATCAACAGTAGTTATAAAATGTGTACAGGTTTATTTTTCAGATAATAACCAAGCGTCTTTTGATTGGGTACGCTTAATTTCACGCAATGCATTCAATGCATCGGTAGAGTTTGTATAACTGTCAAAAGTAACCATATGAAGACCGTGGGTATTCGTGCCATAATAGCCAGCATTAAATCCATTAGCCTTAAGCTGCTCAATTTTTCTGTCAGCATTACCTTTTACCCTAAAAGCACCTGCAACAATATAGTGGATTTCACTATTATCGTTTGTTAAAGAAGTGACATTTGAGATAGTAGATGCATCAACAGTTACTGTAGGTAGCTCTAAAGGAGATAAATCAAAAAAGGTAGCCTCTTGAATTTGTTTGTTTACAAACTCTTGAGCATCTTGTCTTGCAACTTGCTCATTGGTACGTTGCTGTTGGAAAGCACGGTAACCGGTTACACCAGTAGAAAATGCTAGCATTAGAATAGCTGCATATTTTAAATAAGGTCTAAAACCGCTATTTTCTCTGCGTTCAGGACTAATTGTAAACGGTACTTTTTCTTCAATTTGAACAACTTCTTCTTTTAAAATTTCCCTAGTAACAGGAATAGAGTTAAAATTCGAAAGCCCAAAAGATGAAGTTAGGTAGTTTGTTTCATTAGCTGGTTGAAACAATATCTTGTCTTCATTACTTTTTGATAAAGAACCTATATTTTTTAAGTATAGCGATGTTTCTTGAGATAAAACATCTTGCCATGCTTTTACTTGATTTTCTATTTCTACCAATGCTGTTTCAAAAGAAACCTTTTCTGCATTTGATACATAAGAAACCAATAGCCCGTCGTTTGTAATAAGTTGTTTATTGAATACAATAGACTTATTAGGCGCGCTAAACGTATTGGTAACCACGTTTAATTTGGCAGAATTTTTTTGGGCAAGGAATGCACCAAAACCGGGGACAACAACACAGTTGTACCTATAAAGTAAATCGCTGATATAGTGCTCTAGAACCATAGTTGCGCAAATATGAAAAAAATAAAGAGGTATAAAAACATCTTTGGTAACTTTTTATTAACATATTTTTTCCCCTAATTTGTGAACAGGAAATGAAAACTATACAACACACTGCTGATGAACTCGTTGCAATACTTCGGTTGCAACATGTTCCAAATATTGGAGATATCCTTGCAAAGAAATTAATTTCGCATTGCGGGAGTCCATCTGCAATTTTCGGAGACAAAAAGGAAAATCTGCTTAAAATTGATGGAATTGGTACGCATACTATTAGGCATTTATTCGACTTGGAACATTTAGAAGCTGCGGAAGCAGAATATAATTATGTTTTAAAGAACGATATAACGTGTACGTATTTTCTTGACGATTCGTACCCTACATATTTGAAACATTGTATTGATGGACCTATTCTTTTATTTCAGAAAGGGAATATTGATCTGCAACATCGTAAATTGATTAGTGTAATAGGTACAAGAAATATTACTAGTTATGGCATGGCTTTTTGTGAGCAGTTTATTGAAGAGGTAGCTCCGCTTGATCCTGTAATAATTAGCGGTTTTGCGTACGGAGTAGATATTTGTATTCAAAGGGAAGCAATAAAGCACGGTTTACAAACCATAGGATGCTTGGCACACGGGTTAAACCAAATTTACCCAAAGGTTCATGCTAAGTACCAAGCAGATGTTCTAAAGAATGGTGGATTCTATACCGAGTTCTGGAGTACTAGTAATCCTGAACGAGAAAATTTTTTAAAACGGAATAGAATAATAGCAGGAGTGAGTGAAGCTACTGTAGTGGTTGAATCTGCTGAAAAAGGAGGAAGCCTTGTAACTGCAGATATAGCCAATAGTTATAACAGAGATGTTTTTGCTGTACCTGGTAGAACAACCGATAAGTATAGTTTGGGCTGTAATAATCTAATTAAACAGCAAAAAGCCCATGTAATGACCTCGGGCGCAGATTTAATTTATCTATTAGATTGGGATATAGAGGAGAAGAAAAACAATCCTATTCAAAAACAACTCTTTATAGAGCTTAACGAAATTGAACAAGGTATCTATACCTACTTACAGAATAATGGTAAACAAGTTTTAGATACAATTGCGTTAGATTGTAAACTTCCTATTTTTAGAACCTCATCTACCTTGTTAAATATGGAAATGAAGGGGGTCATTAGACCATTGCCAGGTAAATTGTTCGAGGCGATTTAGATTTTTTACAAACTGGTTGGTTTGTTTCTTGAGGTATACTGTGATTAGTTTTAATTAATTATTCTTTTCATCGATACTATGTCATTCCAAATCGGAAAATGAAAAGAGGTGGCGAATATATTGAAAACAAAAAACCGACCACTAGGTCGGTTTTTTAATATTTGTAGTATTCTGTTTGATTAATTAATAACCCAACTTTTCACGAACTCTTTCTAGTACTCCGTCCGCTACTTTTCTAGCTTTTTCTGCGCCTAAAGCTAATGCTTCATCAATCTCATTAAGGTTGTTCATGTAATAATTGAACTTTTCACGAGGCTCTTCGAACTTGTTAACTATCACTTCGTATAGCGCTTGTTTTGCGTGTCCGTAACCATAATTTCCGGCTAAGTAATTGGCACTCATTTCTTCAATTTGTGGCTGTGAGGCTAAAATTTTATACAAAGCAAATATGTTATCATTGGTAGGGTCTTTAGGGTCCTCCATTGGAGTGCTATCCGTTTGTATTCCCATAATTTGCTTTCTCAATTGCTTATCCGTTTGAAAAAGACTGATTAGGTTTCCTTTACTCTTACTCATTTTAGCACCATCGGTGCCTGGTATGTACATAGTTTCTTCTTGAACCTTTCCATCAGGCAAAACAAAAGTTTCTCCTAATTGGGCATGAAAACGAGAAGCAACATCGCGTGTCATTTCTATATGTTGCATTTGATCTTTTCCAACAGGAACTACATTGGCGTCGTATAATAATATATCTGCCGCCATTAACATTGGGTAAGTAAAAAGTCCGGCATTTACATCATCAAGTCTATCTGCTTTATCTTTAAAAGAGTGAGCAAGAGTTAACCGTTGGTATGGAAAAAAACAGCTTAGGTACCAAGATAGCTCTGTAGTTTGCGGTACATCACTTTGTCTATAAAAAACAGTATTCTCAATATCTAAGCCAAATGCAAGCCACGTAGCAGCAACGGCATAGGTATTATGGCGTAATTCTTCGCCATTTTTTATTTGAGTTAACGAATGCATGTCTGCAATGAAAAGAAAAGATTCATTAGCAGGGTTATTAGCCATTTCAATTGCAGGCTTTATAGCCCCTAGTATATTTCCTAAATGTGGTGTACCTGTACTTTGTATACCAGTTAAAATTCTTGCCATTATCTTTATTTCTAAGAAAGCAAAGGTAAAACAAATACAAAAAAACTATCGCAAATAACTACTTTTGATTTATGCTTAAAGTCGTCAGACAAACCGGTCAAACCTTATATCGAATTTGGTTTTATATTTTAGTAGCCATTCCAATCCTTTTGTTTTTTCCTTTTTTGGTGCTTTTCGCCTCTAAAGAAGCGTGGTATCCTCAGTTTTTTTGGATGGCACGTAACCTTTGGGCAAGACCTATACTTTATGGAATGTTCTGTTGGCCGAGAATTAAGTATGAAGAGCGTTTGGTTAAACGAAAGAGCTATATGTTGGTTGCTAACCATACCAGTATGTTGGATATAATGCTAATGCTCGTGGTTAGTAGAAATCCATTTGTATTCGTTGGTAAAAAGGAGTTGGTTAAAATTCCTTTATTCGGATTCTTCTATAAACGTGTATGTATTATGGTAGACAGAGACAATACCCAAAGTAGAACGGGTGTGTATAGAAGGGCTCAAAAAAGACTTCAACAAGGTTTAAGTATCTGTATTTTTCCGGAAGGTGGCGTGCCAGAAGAGCATGTGTTACTTGATAAATTTAAGGATGGTGCTTTTAAAATGGCTATTGCCCATAAAATTCCTGTGGTGCCAATAACCTTTTATGATAACAAGAAGCGGTTTTCATTTACTTTTTTAAGTGGAGGTCCTGGTAAATGCCGGGCTAAAGTACATCCATTTATAGAAACAAAGTCACTGGAAGCAGAGGATACCTCAAAATTAAGAGAAGGGGTTCGTGAAACAATACTTAAAGACTTGGTTAAAACCTGTAACCTAGATTAACTCCGCCTTTACCTATCAATGTAAAATCTCTATCATTTTTAAATAAGTTTCGACCAATACCTAAATCTACTTCAACAATAAAGCCCCTTTTGGTTAATAGCTTTACACCAGTACCTATACCCAAAGCAAAATCGACAATACTTTCATTGTATCCATAATCGTAGTAGTAAGAATCGGTAGCTTGGTCAAATGTATATTCAGAAGTATAGTCTTCAACGGAATTTAACATACCAAAAGCTTCCACAAAGAAACCCGACGCATACTTTTTTCCAAAATACTGACGGTAATATGGAGATACATAATAATTGATATCAATAGTCTCGTCATCAAAGGCAAATAAAACATCGACACCAATGCCCGACTCATCGTTCAATAAATATTGATAGTCTACCTCAATGGCACCTAAGATTAAAAAGAGTCCATTTATTTTTAATTCTTGATTCTTATCTGAAGTAAGTATTTGATCATCTACATCTTGAGAGTAAATCGAAATATTTAAAAGACAGGTGCAAAACAAAATTAATTTTTTCATGATTTAGCTTTTTAAAACTTAAAAGTAAGACCACTATAAACGCCAACAGAATATGGTCTAAAAGTCCCATTAATTTCTGAGAAGGTATTTAATTGATATTTGAATATTGGCTCTACATTGAAACGGATTTTTTGAGAAAAGTTATAGTTAAGTCCAAGTCCCATATTGGCACTAAAATTTACGTCGTTTATGTTGTTCGCTTCACCAATTTCAGTGGTAAGTTCGCCTGCTGTCAAAGAAACGGAGTTGTTTATAAGAAGTAGAGAACTTACGCCGCCAATTATATTTACACCGAATTTCTTGTCAATAAGTGCGTAATTCAGTTCAACAGGTAGCTCTAGGTATCCAAATTGTTGAGACATGTAGCCATCTCTAGTTGGGCTTTTTGCCGTTACATCTAGCGCAGAGTTAGTTGTACTATACTTGTCTGAAGTAACTATCTTACTAGAAATAGTTAATGTATTAGATGTTTCTGCATAATCGATGGTAGCTAATTGTCCATTGCTAGACGCGAAACTTGAAGAAGAGGAAAAAGCAACATCTTCGGTGTCGTATCCATAATCCACTTTATTAATACCGGACCTTATGGTTAGTTTCTTTGTAACAGCGTATGCTACAGAAACACCATAACTCATATTTACATTTCCTGATTTGGAATTAGGTGTAAAAATTGAATTTACGGGAGATCCCTCTCCAAGCGCGCTAAAATATACTGGTGCAACATTAGGTCCTGCAGACCACCTGTTACTAGCAACTTTTTCTTTCTTTAACTCCTCTTGATTTTCTATTTCTTCAAATATAGATTTCTTATCTGTTTTAGGCTTCTTTACAACTTCTTTGGTTTCACTATTTTCAGCAATAGTATTTTCTGCTTCAATATTTTTGAAGTCTATTGAATTTCTAGATTTTTCATCATTTTTGGCAATATCTATATTCTTGAAATGATTGTTGTCTGATGAATCTATGTTGTTCTTATTTACTTCTTTTATAGTGCTATTCTCTGCTACTAAAGCATGAGATGTGTTGCTGTTAGATTTACTATCACTTTCACTAAAAACAACTGATGGTTGGGATTTAGGTTTATGATTTATGTTGTTTTTATTTGCTATATCATCAACACTAGTGGATTCATTTTGCCCAGTATGAATAGAACTTTCCAAATTGTTATGATTACCCTTTTCAATACTACTTTGCTCAACTAGTTCATTGTTATCAATGTCTATTGGGTCAGCCAGTATTTCTTTTGTTGAATTTGATTGTTTTTCAATAGCTTCCTCTATCGGGTTATCGGTGTCAACCAATATTTGATTCGCTTGTTGGTCGCTTGAAAGTGAGTTAAATAGGATTAAACCTAAAGCCAGTGCAGCTGCAATACCACTTAATTGCCACCAAATCGGAATCACTCGTCTTTTTTTCTTCTTATTTAATGACGCATCAATTGCCCGCCAGACTTTATTGTCTGGAGTTTGCTTGAAGTCCGATAGCTTATCTCGGAAAAGTTCGTCTAAATTCTTCTTTTGCATCTAGTACTATTTCTGTCTATAATCTAAAAGATTATAAAAAGTGTGTTGATATTATAATGAGGACGCTAATAATTGATTGCGTCAGCTTTGTCTCTATTTTTTCTTTTAATAATGCTCTTGCCCTGGCAAGATTAGATTTGGAAGTACCTATGGAGGTACCTAACAATTCACTAATCTCTTTGTGGGTGTATCCATCCAAAACATATAAATTGAATGTAGCACGATACTTATTTGGTAATTCTTGTATAAAGCCTAGTAGTGATTGTAAACTAATATCGCTAAAGGCATCATCTACGGTAACTTCCTCTTCTGTATTTTCAGAAACGACATTTAAATACTCCTCTTTTCTGTATTTCTGTAAGGCGGTATTTACGGTAATCCTTTTCATCCAACCTTCAAAAGAACCTGTGTTTTTAAACTGACCTATTTTCTCATAAATAGTCATGAAACTATCATGTAGGGTGTCTTCGGCCTGAGTTTTAGATTTGGAGTATTTTAAGCATATACCAAAGAGGGTAGTAGCATAGGCTCTATACAATAGTTCCTGCGCTTTACGGTCTCCTTTTTTGCAATTATGTATGAGTTCTTCTAGACTCACAAATGGTTGGTTGTTTTAAGGTTTATTTACAGGCACGACAATTTCTAAATACTGGGCCTCTCCTTCATTATTGTCTCCAATATAAAATTTAAATGTATAGGGATCGGTATAGATTACTTGAAAGTTGAAAGATGCTGTTTCTTGAACAAGTTCCTCCATGCAATTATCAAAATCAGTTCTTACTGCACCAATGGCAACAATACTTCTAACGGTCAAGGAATCTTTAACAACATCAAAACCTTCGTAGTATGTGCAACTGTCAGGTTTAAGGTAATTTACAGATATCTTATAGGTTTGATTTAAATCAAAAGATTCTGGTACTTCTGCATCGACAATTTCTAAAGCAGTAAAATGAAAATTGGCGCCATCATCATCAATAGAACAACCATTGCATATAAATACTAAGACCATGGTCAATAGTATTAACTTATTTCTCATCATATAACAGTTTTGTTTATAAGATGAAAATGAAGTGCAATGGTTGCGTTAATTCATTTATGTTAATTTAAATAAAACTGGATTTAAGCATTTAAGGCAGCAATTGCTTCTCTAATTTTACCATCTAATTCCTCAAAAAGTTCAGGATTATCTAAAAGTATGTTTTTAACAGCATCACGACCTTGACCTAGTTTTGTGTCGCCATAGCTAAACCATGATCCACTCTTTTTTATAATTTCGTATTCAACACCTAAGTCAATAACTTCACCAACTTTAGAAATACCTTCACCATACATAATATCAAATTCAGTGGTACGGAAAGGTGGTGCTACTTTATTCTTAACAACTTTTACTCTGGTCTTGTTTCCTTGAACATTACCATCGGTATCTTTTATTTGTGTAGATCTTCTAATGTCTAAACGAACAGATGCGTAAAATTTAAGCGCATTACCACCAGTAGTAGTTTCTGGGTTACCGAACATTACACCAATTTTTTCACGTAATTGATTAATGAATATAACGGTACAATTTGTTTTACTGATAGAACCGGTTAATTTTCTAAGTGCCTGAGACATTAAACGTGCGTGAAGTCCCATTTTAGAATCTCCCATTTCACCTTCAATTTCACTTTTAGGTGTCAATGCGGCAACTGAATCTATTACTACAATATCGATTGCTCCAGAACGAATTAAGTTATCTGCTATCTCTAATCCTTGCTCACCGTTATCTGGTTGTGAAATAATTAGGTTATCTATATCAACACCCAATTTTTGAGCGTAAAAACGGTCAAAAGCATGCTCGGCATCAATAAATGCAGCAATACCTCCTTTTTTTTGTGCTTCTGCTATAGCATGTAAGGTCAAGGTTGTTTTACCTGAAGATTCTGGTCCATATATTTCAACTACACGGCCTCTTGGGTAGCCACCTACGCCTAAGGCAATATCTAAACCTAATGAGCCAGAAGGTATCACTTCAACATCTGCAACAACACTATCTCCCAATTTCATTACAGCGCCCTTACCATAGGTCTTATCCATTTTGTCAAGGGTTAACTTTAATGCTTTTAATTTTGCTTCTTTTTCAGAACTCATTTTCTATTTTTTTGGAAAGCTAAATTACCAAATCTTTTTTGATTTGAATAATATACGAATTGTATTACGCAACCATTTTAGGCAATTAGTATCTATAAGAAATAGAAGTTGCTTTTTAGGTAATGTGCCGGTGTAGTAGTAACAACAAATAAACTTGGGTATTTCCTTTTTGTATTCTTTCAAGAATGCTATGAAAAAGAAAAAATGAAATATTCAACAAAGAGTCTTGTATAAAACAAGGCTCTTTTTTATTTTATAAGGTGGTTAACCTTAATATAATAGGTGCATTTTTCAATATTATCGTTATTTTTGCTCTTCGAAATTTTTCTATAAACTTTCTGCCAATAGGCAGACTTAAATTATTAGTATAGCATGCAACTGTACAATACGTTAAGTGCAATAGAAAGAGCAGCTTTAATTGAAGAAGCGGGTAAGGAACGACTTACTATCTCTTTCTATACTTATGCACACATTGGTAATACCGACATTTTTAGAAATCACCTTTTTATTAACTGGAACGAGATGGATGTTCTTGGGCGTATTTATGTAGCCCAAGAGGGTATAAATGCGCAACTTTCTGTACCAGCTGAAAATTTTAATATTTTCAAAGAGCACTTAGATGGTATTTCTTTTCTAGAAAATGTGCGTCTGAATATTGCCATAGAGCAAGACAACCTTTCTTTTTTAAAGTTAAAAGTGAAAGTTCGCAATAAGATTGTTGCGGACGGATTAAATGACAACACTTTTGATGTTACTAATAAAGGGATTCATGTAGACGCTGAAAAATTCAATGAACTAATTGAAGACCCAGATACGGTTCTCGTAGATATGCGTAATCACTACGAAAGTGAAATAGGTCATTTTAAAAATGCTGTAACTCCAGATGTAGATACGTTTAGAGATTCATTGGACATTATTGAAAAGGATTTGGCTGATCATAAAAAAGACAAAAAACTGGTAATGTATTGTACTGGTGGAATTCGTTGTGAGAAAGCTAGTGCTTATTACAAACATAAAGGCTTTGAACAGGTATATCAGTTAGAAGGCGGAATCATTGAATATACAAGACAGGTCGAGAAAAATAATCTTGAAAATAAGTTCAAGGGAAAGAACTTTGTTTTTGACCATAGAAGGGGTGAGCGAATTAGTGATGATGTGATTGCTAACTGTCATCAATGCGGCGAATCTTGTGACGAGCATGTAAATTGTGCTAATGAGGCTTGCCATTTGTTATTCATTCAATGTAAATCTTGCGCTGAAAAAATGAATAACTGTTGTTCAGACGCTTGCAAAGAGGTTCATGAGCTACCTTTTGAGGAACAAAAAGCATTAAGAAAAGGTAAAGTTGTTAGTAATAAGATTTTTAAAAAGGGTCGTTCAGAGGTATTGAAGTTTAAAAAATAGAGGCTAGAATGCCTGTTTAAATTAGGTTGTTAGACCTAGTTTTAATTTTAAATAATACCTGATTTATGTATGTTGAACCTTGATTTTTCAACTTTCGTAAACTATGGGTAAAGTCACTATTTAAAATAGTTGCCGTCAACTTAGCTTTTATTTCACATTAAAAAAACTGTATCTTTACCTATAAGTTTTTTATGAACCTTTTTTGGTGAATTTTAAAAGATTCGACCAAGTCAATATATATATTATGGGTTGTAGTAGTTGTTCTACCGGTAAGGATGGACAACCAAAGGGATGCAAGAACAACGGTACTTGCGGTACAGATGGTTGCAATAAATTGACAGTCTTTGACTGGCTTTCAAATATGTCGCTCCCTAATGGGGAACGACCATTCGATTTTGTTGAAGTACGATTTAAAAATAGTAGAAAAGAATTTTTTCAAAACACAGAAAATCTTTCACTTTCCATTGGCGATATAGTTGCCACACAAGCAGAATCAGGTCATGATATTGGTATGGTTACCTTAACGGGTGAGCTTGTACGTGTGCAAATGAAGCGAAAAAAAGAATCTTTTACTGATAAAGATGCTCCAAAAGTTTATAGAAAAGCAAGTCAGAAAGACATAGACATTTGGCAGAAATGTCGTGATCGAGAAGAAGAAATAAAGAAAAGAGCGCGTGAAATTGCTATTATCTTAAAGCTTCAAATGAAGATTTCTGATGTCGAATTTCAAGGAGATGGCTCTAAAGCCACTTTTTATTATACGGCAGATGAACGTGTAGATTTTCGTCAGCTTATAAAAGACATGGCGAAAGCATTTGGTATACGTATTGAAATGCGTCAAATTGGATATCGTCAAGAAGCTCAAAGACTTGGAGGTATAGGCTCTTGTGGTAGAGAATTATGTTGTTCTACATGGCTTACCGATTTTAGGTCTGTAAGTACTTCTGCGGCTCGTTATCAACAGTTATCATTGAATCCGCAAAAACTTGCAGGTCAATGTGGAAAATTGAAATGTTGCCTTAACTATGAGTTAGATGTCTATTTAGATGCTCTAAAGGATTTTCCTTCTCAAGAAACCAAGTTATTTACCGATAAAGGACTCGCTTTTTGTCAAAAAACCGATATTTTCAAAGAGATGCTTTGGTTTTCATACAAAGAGGACCCGGGTAATTGGCACGTTCTTTCAAAAGATCAAGTAAATGAGATCTTAGATAAAAATAAGAAGAAAGAAAAGGTCGCTAGTTTAGAAATGTACGCAATGGAAATTGTCGTAGAAGAAAAGGTAGTTTTTGAAAATGTTGTTGGTCAAGATAGCTTAACGCGTTTCGATAAGCCTAAGGGTAGTGTCAACAAGAACAAAAATAAGAATCGGAATAGAAACCGAAATAAGAACAAGAACAAAAATCGTAACAAAAATCAGAACAATGCGTAGCTTATCTTGTTGCTTTTTAGCCTTAGTGCTTTTTGCATCTTGTGACAGTAATATTATAAAATCTGAATATCAAAGTTTAGTAGATGGTGTTTGGAATAAAGATAATGTTCTAGAGTTCTCCCTTTCTAAAATGGATACCGTTTCTGGGCATGATATATTTATAAATGTTAGAAACGATAACACCTTTCCCTATAGTAACTTATTTATTATAGCTGCAATAACTACTCCAGAAGGCCAAGTGACTAAAGATACTTTAGAGTATGCTATGTCATTACCAGATGGTACTTGGTTAGGAAAAGGTAGTGGCAGTATCAAAGAAAATAAATTGTGGTATAAAGAAAACATCGTTTTTTCATCTTCTGGCGTATATACTATTGAGGTATCACAGGCGATGCGTAAAAATGGTAATGTTTCTGGTGTAATTGGACTAGAAGGTATTACCGATGTAGGTATAGAAGTAACAAAAAGCACCCCTTAAAAAAATGGCAAAAGCGGTAAAGAAAAAAACAACCAATAGTTTCTCCAAATTCATCATGTGGTTTTGGATTTTATTTGCGTCAGGTATTGCCTTAGTGGCATTAATATTCTTGTCTGCCTCTTGGGGTCTGTTCGGCGAACTTCCTCCTTATGAGTATTTAGAAAATCCGCAGACGAACTTAGCTTCTCAAATTATATCTTCTGATGGTAATTTGCTAGGTAAATTTTACTTAGATGATAACCGTACAGATGTAAAATTTGATGATTTACCAGAGAATTTGGTTAATGCATTGATTGCAACTGAAGATGCACGTTTTAAGGATCATTCTGGTATTGACGCAAGAGGTACATTTAGAGCATTTGCTTATTTAGGAAGCAAAGGTGGCGCAAGTACTATATCTCAACAATTGGCGCGTCAACTATTTGTTGGGGTTCGTTCTAGAAGTAAGTTCGATGCTATAAAACAGAAGATTAAGGAATGGGTTTTAGCCATTAGATTAGAGCGTAGTTATACCAAAGAGGAAATAATAAGTATGTATTTCAATATATACGATTTTGGTAATAATGCTGATGGTATTCGTTCAGCAGCACGTATTTATTTCGGTAAAGAGCCAACAGATCTTAAAACAGAAGAGTCGGCAATGTTAGTGGGTATGTTTAAAAATTCATCACTTTTTAATCCTCTTCGTAGAGAAGAAATGGTGAAGAATCGAAGAGACGTTGTTTTGGCGCAAATGGCAAAATATGACTTCATTACAGAAGTAGAAAAAGATTCGCTACAGGCTACCAAAATGGATATTAATTATAATCCAGAAACACATAGTGTTGGTTTGGCTACTTATTTTAGAATGTATTTACAGCGTTTTATGAAAGGCTGGATAAACAAAAATCCTAAACCGGCTATTGGAGACGAATCTGATAAATACAACCTTTATTTAGACGGACTTAAAATATATACCACCATAGATTCTAAAATGCAGGCTAATGCAGAAGAGGCTGTTAATGAGCATATGACAAAATTGCAAGCTGAGTTCTTCCATCAGAATACACCTGATAGGAATAAAACAGCTCCTTTTCTAGATATTACTCCAGAAGAGACCAATAAAATTTTAGAGCGCGCCATGAAAACTTCCGAAAGATGGAAAATTATGGAGGGCGCAGGTAAATCTGAAAAGGAAATCAGAGAGTCTTTTAAAAAGAAAACTGAAATGACGGTTTTCGATTGGGAAAGTCCTACTAAAGAAAAGGATACCATTCTTACCCCAATAGATTCCATTCGCTATTATAAAGCATTTTTAAGAACGGCGATGATGTCAATGGAGCCACAAACAGGTCATGTTAAGGCATGGGTAGGTGGTATCAATTATAAGCATTTTCAATATGATAATGTTATTCAAGGTGCAAGACAGGCAGGTTCTACATTCAAACCTTTTGTATATGCTGCAGCGATTGATCAATTGCGATTATCGCCTTGTGAAACTCGCCCAGATACGCAATATTGTATAGAAGCTGGCAAACACGGTAACGTAGAGCCTTGGTGTCCTAGAAACTCCGATATGAAGTATTCAGGAACTAGCTATACTTTAAAAAGGGCATTAGCAAATTCTGTGAATACGGTTACTGCTCAATTAATAGATGAGGTTGGACCAAAATCTGTGGTAAGCATGGTTCGTAACTTAGGATTATCTGGAGATATTTTAGAAGTGCCTTCTATTGCGTTAGGAGCTTTAGATGTTAATGTCTATGAAATGGTAGGTGCATATGGTGCTTTTGCCAATCAAGGGGTTTATGTAAAACCAGTTATGGTTACTCGTATCGAAAATAAAGACGGAACGGTATTATATGAATATGTTCCTGAAACTAAAGATGTGTTGAGTAAAGATGTTTCATACGCTATTCTAGATTTATTGAAAGGGGTAACCCAAGGTGGATCAGGTACACGTTTACGTACCACAGGTGCTAATAAATGGAGGAAAGAATATGATGAGATTATAACTGGGTACCCATATAAGTTAACAAACCCAATAGCAGGTAAAACAGGTACAACCCAAAATAATAGCGATGGTTGGTTTATGGGTATGGTTCCAAATTTAGTTACTGGTGTTTGGGTAGGTGGAGAGGAAAGAGCGGTTCACTTTAAAAGTATTACTTATGGTCAAGGAGCATCAATGGCTCTACCTATTTGGGGCCTTTACATGACCAAAAACTATGCAGATGAAGAATTAGGTATTTCTAAAGAAGATTTTGAACGACCAATTAACATGTCGATCGAAATTGATTGCGATAAGTTTTCTGAAGGTATTCAGAAAGACAATGATATTGAAGACGACTTAGATGATTTAGATTTTTAATAGTATAGCATTACGTATATAAAAAGGTCTTAGCATTCGCTAAGACCTTTTTTTGTTTTATCCCATTTATAATCGGTATTTTAGTAACAAGATAATTAAGAATAAAATGATACGTAAAACAGTAACAAATGTAACCGATGCATTAGCTGGAGTACAGGATGGAATGACCTTTATGTTAGGTGGTTTCGGTCTTTGCGGTATTCCTGAAAATGCTATTAGCGAGTTAGTAAGATTAGGTGTAAAGGATATTACTTGCATTTCTAATAATGCTGGAGTAGATGATTTTGGCTTGGGATTATTGTTGCATCAACATCAAATAAAAAAAATGGTGTCTTCATATGTAGGTGAGAATGATGAGTTCGAACGCCAAATGCTTAGTGGGGAATTAGAAGTAGAGTTGACGCCTCAAGGTACTTTGGCAGAGAAATGTAGAGCGGCACAAGCTGGTTTTCCTGCATTTTTTACTCCTGCAGGTTATGGTACCGAAGTTGCCGAAGGAAAAGAAGTTCGTGAGTTTAATGGTAAAATGTACATTTTAGAAGAGGCTTTTAAGGCAGATTTCGCCTTTGTAAAGGCTTGGAAGGGCGATGCTGCGGGGAATTTGATTTTTAAAGGAACGGCAAGAAACTTTAATCCTTGTATGTGTGGGGCTGCAACAATTACTGTTGCCGAAGTTGAAGAGTTAGTTCCTGAAGGGGAATTAGACCCTAACCAAATACACATTCCTGGAATTTTTGTGCAACGCATTTTTCAAGGAAAAGATTACGAGAAAAGAATAGAACAAAGAACTGTACGTCAAAAATAAGCTCATGTTAGATAAAAACGGAATTGCAAAAAGAATTGCACAAGAAGTGGAAGACGGCTATTATGTAAACCTTGGTATCGGTATTCCAACTTTGGTTGCAAATTATGTTCGTGAAGATATAAGTGTAGAATTTCAAAGTGAAAATGGAATTTTGGGTATGGGTCCTTTTCCTATAGAAGGAGAAGAAGATGCAGATTTGATAAATGCCGGTAAGCAAACCATTACCGCTTTACCTGGCGCATCATATTTTGATTCTGCTACTAGTTTTGCTATGATTAGAGGAAAGCACGTAGACCTTACTATTTTGGGCGCTATGGAAGTTTCACAGAATGGTGACATAGCCAATTGGAAAATTCCCGGTAAAATGGTAAAAGGTATGGGTGGAGCAATGGATTTGGTTGCATCTGCAGAGAATATTATTGTTGCTATGATGCATACAAACAGAGCAGGTGAGTCTAAACTTTTAAAAAGATGTAGTTTACCATTAACAGGTGTTGGTTGTGTTAAGAAGATTGTCACCAATTTAGCGGTGCTAGAAGTGACAGATGATGGATTCTTGTTATTAGAACGAGCTCCTGGTGTTACTGTAGAAGAAATTAAAGCTGCTACCGAAGGTAATCTAATTATTAAAGGTGAAGTCTTAGAGATGAATGTATAGGTAAATCATCGGTGAATTGTGTTTTTTATTTTTTTCACAACATGTTATATTCTGTACACAACAATTATTTTTAAAAATCAGGAAAACCGATGTATCTTTAAAACTCGATTAAACCCCATAACCTATTAATTACTTAACCATCATGAATTCTCAAATTAACCACACTGCTAGCGAAAACAAAATTCAAGTTTATAGAAATGATTTCTTTAGCGGATTTTTAAGACTTACTAAAAAGTTATTTATGTTGTAAATTACTTTTAAGAGATTATAAAAGAGCGACTTTTTAAGTCGCTCTTTTTTTTGCTCTTTTTTACCTTATCGTCTATAATGTTCTACAAGCGTTACGGTATTAATCTCTATGAATATATTTTATCTTTTCTGTTGATGAACTAACTTGATATAGTTCACCACAGTTTTAATACTTTTTACCACAAATATTATTTTGTAAGAAAAAGACTACATACATTTGAAGTGAAATAAAGAGTGAATCCCAAATCGCTTTTGAAACTTAACCTAAAATGAAGTACTTATTAAGTTGTCTTATCTTGTTGGTAGTAACTACCTCGTGTTCAAAAATTGAAGAAAATAATGATCCAATTATTGGTATTTGGCAGCATACCGTGAAAACCGCTACCAATACAAATAAAATGGTTGTTGATAATGAAGAATGGATATTTAATGATGTCTATTTAGGAAGATTTCACGGCTATAAGAATGGACAAGTGGTATACCTAACAGATTTCAATTGGAGTGTAAACGGTACTATTTATACGGTAAGCTATCCAGGTACAGATTTCCCAGATGATTTTGTAGAAATGAAGGAAACCGATGAAGGAGTAATGCTCATTAGAACAGAGGGTAAAGTATTCGCAGAAAAACAATAATAAGTTCGCAATTGAAAAATGCCCAAGAATAATTGTATTGTATATAATCGTCAATACAAAGTATAAAAAAATACCAAATCAACCTTTTTATAACATTTCCCCCAACTAGGAGCAAAGTAATTTGCTCCTTTTTTTATTTTAGTGGTATGGAACTTATATATACCTTATGCTCACTAGAAAATCTGCAACAACTAAGACAAATTTCAGAAGAAACTTTTTCTATTGCCTTCGCAAAAGATAATAATCCTATTGATTTTAAAAATTATTTGGAAAAAGCATTTGCATTAGAAAGGATAAAGGAAGAATTGTTAAATCCTAATAGCGATTTCTTCTTCGCATATCATAAAAATCAAATAGTAGCATATTTTAAGCTTAATGTTGAAGCAGCACAATCGGATATAAAAAGAGATGATAGTATGGAGCTTGAACGTATTTATGTGTTGTCTAAATACCAAGGACTAGGTATTGGCGAAAAACTTCTTAATCACATAAAAGAGTTGGTATTAAAAAGAAATAAGAAGATGCTTTGGTTAGGAGTGTGGCAGGAGAATAAAAAAGCTATAAAATTTTATGAACGTCATGGTTTTCAAAAATTTGATACCCATCCCTATTTTATAGGTTCGGATGAACAAACAGATTGGTTAATGCGTCTCAATTTAAGTACCTTGTAACATCAAACTAACTCATATGAAATTTAATTACCTCGTTTTCTTCGCGCTTTGCGGTTTCTTAAATCTAAGTGCCCAAGAATATTATTTTCCTCAAGCAAATGCAGATTGGGAACAAAAATCTCCTAAAACTTTTAAAATTAAAGACGCCCCGTTACAAGAGGCAGTTGCCTTTGCTGAGGCGAACGAATATTCAGGTTCTAGAGATTTGCGTATTGCAATAGCAAAAGGTTTTGAGCGCGAACCATTTCATCAAATATTGGGTCGTACTAAAAAGCGTGGTGGACCTGCTGGTATGATAATTAAAAATGGATATGTTGTTGCACAATGGGGAGATACTAAAAGAGTAGATATGACCTTTAGTGTAACCAAAAGTTTTTTAAGTACAATGGCTGGTATTGCCGAGGATGAAGGCAAAATAGCTGACACAAAGAATGTAGTAGGCGATTATATCTGGGACGGTACTTTTGATGGTGCACATAATTCTAAGATTACATGGGAACATTTGCTACAACAAAACTCAGCTTGGTCTGGTGAACTTTGGGGAGGTAAAGACTGGGCAGACAGACCACCGAGTGAAGGTGACATTGATGACTGGAAATTAGAAAGACCTAAAGAGCCTGGTACGGTTATGGAATATAATGATGTTCGTGTAAATGTTTTAGCATATTCACTTACCCATGTTTGGCGCAAACCAATGCCTTTGGTTTTGAAAGAGAAAATTATGGATAAAATTGGAGCCACTACTACATGGCGCTGGTTTGGTTATGATAATGCCTGGACGGAAATTGACGGACTGCAGATGAAGTCGGTTACTGGAGGAGGACATTCTGGTGCTGGTATGTTTATTAGTGCAGAAGATATGGCTCGTTTTGGACTGTTGTTCTTAAATAATGGAAAATGGAGTAATGAACAATTGATTTCAGAAAAATGGATTAAGAAAGCAACTACTCCTTCGGCACCTAATGCTAACTACGGATATATGTGGTGGTTGAACAAAAAAGGAGATAGACATTGGGAGGGATTATCTGAAAACATATACTACGCTGCCGGTTTTGGCGGTAATTTTATTGTGATAGATAAAGAGCACGATTTGGTAGTGGTAACCCGTTGGCTAGAACCTAGTAAAGTAGGGGAATTTATGACAAAATTAAATGCGGCTTTCTAAATAGCAATTATTAGAATTCACAGAGAATTTGAACTGCTTGTTCTAATGTTTCTTGTTTTTTTGCAAAGCAGAATCTTAGCATATGGTCATTTCTGTTATCAACATTAAAAGATGATATTGGTATAGCAGCCAATTTGTTTTCGGTTATTAATCGCTTGCCGATAATTTCATCCTGTTCCATTGAAATATTAGAATAATCCAATAACTGGAAATATGTGCCTTTTGATGGTTTGAATTTAAATTTGGACGATTTTATTCCTTTTAGAAAGAAATCACGTTTTTTCTGGTAAAAATTGTTCAACTGTAGATAATGTGATGGGTTTTTTAAATACTCAGCTAATGCTCGCTGTACAGGGTGGTCTACACAGAACACCGCAAATTGATGCACCTTTCTAAACTCTTTCATTAATTCTGATGGTGCAACGCAGTAGCCAACTTTCCAACCCGTTACGTGAAATGTTTTTCCAAAAGAAGCGCAGATGAAACTTCTGTTTGCTAAATCTTTAAATCGAGATGCGCTCTCGTGAGCTTGATTATCAAAAATTATATGCTCATAGACTTCGTCACTTAATAGGAGTATGTTAGTTGGTTTTAAGATGGCTTCTAATTGCTCCATATCTAATTTTGATAAGATTGTGCCGCTAGGATTATGAGGTGTGTTTAAAATGACCATTTTGGTATTATTCGAAATCTTTTGTTGAAATGCTGACCAATCAATTTTGTAGTCTGGAGCATCCAATTGAACATAAACTGGAACGCCACCATTTAAGATAATTGCCGGCTCATAGCAATCGTATGCAGGTTTTATGACAATTACCTCGTCACCCTTGCTAATAAACGCTGTAATGGCAGTAAAAATAGCTTCTGTTGCTCCAACAGTAACAGTTATTTCATTTTCTGGATTATAGGTGCGATTATGAAGTGTTTCTATTTTTTCTGATATAATTTCCCGAAGACCAAAATAGCCTGGCATAGGTGCATACTGATTGTGACCATTATTCAAAGCATCTGTAACCAGTGATTTTAACTTATGATCGGCTTCAAAGTTTGGAAAGCCTTGTGATAAATCAATAGCATTATGTTCTCTTGCAAGATTACCTACTGTTGTAAAAATCGTCGTTTTAACATCGGGTAATTTTGATGCATTAATAAGTGATCTATAATCCATAATAGTAAATGTATGAATTTTGAGAATGCTCATAAAAAAAGCCCGACCATTTGGTCGGGCTTTTCAATTCCATTAAAATGAATTATGCATGTTGCATTTCATGTTTACCTTCTTTTATTTCCTCAATTAATTTGGAATTAAAAGCAGGCAAGTCGTTAGGATTTCTACTTGTTACAAATCCTTGGTCTACTACAACTTCCTGGTCTACCCAATTGGCTCCTGCATTTATTAAATCATCTTTAATAGAATTAAATGATGTCATTTTTCTTCCTTCTACTACTCCTGCACTAATTAATGTCCATGGAGCATGGCAAATTGCCGCTACAGGTTTCTTTAATTTAAAGAAGTCGCGTACAAAGTCTAATGCTGTTTCTTCTCTTCTTAATAAATCTGGATTAATAACTCCTCCGGGTAATACTAGTGCATTATAATCTTCTGCCTTTACTTCACTTAATGTTTTGTCTACTTTATAACTGTTAGACCAATTTCCATCTGCCCAACTTTTTATTTCTCCTTTTTCTAAACTTACTATTTCTACATTAAAGCCTTCTTTTTCCATGGCTTCTTTTGGAGATTTTAATTCGCTTTCTTCAAATCCATTTGTAGCTAATATTGCTATCCTCTTCATATTATATAGTTTTAACGATTAATAATTTGTCTGACACTAAGTTACAAATTAGATATGGTGTAAGTCGTTAAGGCTATATTAAATAAGGGTTTCCAAGGGTTAAACATTTATTAAATGAACTTTATAAATCTCATTTTGTGCTCATTTGCACAGTTTTTAAGTGTTCAATAGTTTTGGTGATACATCCTTCAAGATTTTTTTTCACTTCCGTTTCCCAGAATCTTATTACGGTGTATCCTAAACTAATTAGTTCTTTATTTACTTCAACATCACGTTGAATATTTCGCTCAATTTTTGCAATCCAAAATTCTCTATTGGTTTTAACTTTGGGTTTTCGTTCTTCCCAGTTTTTATCATGCCAATATTCTCCATCAATAAATATTACAGTTTTGTATTTAGGTAAAGCAATGTCTGGTTTGCCTATTAACTTTTTGTAATCTATACGGTATCGAAAACCTTTAGCATATAGCGCTTTTCTAAAAGCAAGTTCTGGCTTAGTGTTCTTACTTTTTATTTTGCTCATGATTTTTGAGCGTTGTGGAGTAGTGTAGAAGCCAGATTCTTCATTGAATCTTGGTACTTTGATTCGTTCTTTGGAATACTCGTCTGGCATATCATAAAAATAAAAAATCCCGAACCTTTATGGTCGGGATTTTTAAAGTTTTATGAAAATAAGTTTAACCTTTAATGTTAGCGCTTAAGAATTCGCGGTTCATTCTTGCGATATTTTCTAATGAAATTCCTTTTGGACATTCAACTTCACAAGCACCAGTATTGGTACAGTTACCAAAACCTTCCAAATCCATCTGTGCAACCATGTTTTGTACACGGTCAATGGCTTCAACTTTACCTTGAGGCAATAATGCGTATTGAGATACTTTAGCACCTACAAATAACATAGCTGATGCATTTTTACAACTTGCAACACAAGCACCACAACCAATACATGTTGCAGCATCCATAGCTTCATCTGCAGCATGTTTAGAAATAGGAATTGCATTGGCATCTTGTGTATTACCCGATGTGTTTACAGAAATGTAACCACCAGCATGTTGAATACGGTCGAAAGAACTTCTGTCAACAACTAAATCTTTAATTACAGGAAATGCTTTTGCTCTAAATGGTTCAATAGTGATAGTGTCACCATCTTTAAACATACGCATGTGCAATTGACATGTTGTTACACCTCTATCTGGACCGTGTGCTTCACCATTTATAAACATTGAACACATACCGCAGATACCTTCTCTACAATCGTGATCAAAAGCTACAGGTTCTTCACCTTTGTTAATTAGTTGTTCGTTAAGAACATCCATCATTTCTAAGAATGACATATGTTCAGAAATCTCTGTCACTTTATAATCGACCATTTTACCCTTAGCTTGGGCATTTGATTGTCTCCAAATTTTTAATGTCAGATTCATATTTTAAGTATTGAGTAGTGAGTATTATTTAATGAAGTATATCATTTGTAATAGCTCAATACTATTTATTTATAACTTCTTTGTTTTAATTCGATTTCGTTGAACTCTAGTTCTTCTTTATGCAAAACTGCATCACCAGGTTCTCCTTTATATTCCCATGCCGAAACGAATGCGAAATCAACATCGTTACGTTTAGCTTCTCCTTCTTGCTCGCCATCTAACTCTACAGATTCTTCTCTAAAGTGACCTCCACAAGATTCTTCTCTTGCCAATGCATCTTTAGCGAATAATTCGCCTAGTTCTAAGAAATCTGCTACACGACCAGCTTTCTCTAATTCAGCATTAAGCTCGGTTGCAGTACCAGGTACACTTACGTTTTTGTAGAAATCTTCGCGTAAAGCTTTAATTTCAGCCATAGCTTCTTTCAGACCTTCTGCGTTACGAGACATTCCACATTTATCCCACATAATCTTACCTAATTTCTTGTGGTAATAATCTACAGAGTGTGAACCTTTATTATTTATGAAGAAATTAATTTGATCGTTAACTGATTTTTCTGCTTCATCAAATTCTGGTGTATCGGTAGCTATTTTACCAGTACGAATTTCATGAGATAAATAGTCTCCAATAGTATATGGCAATACAAAATAACCATCAGCCAAACCTTGCATTAAAGCAGAAGCTCCAAGTCTGTTTGCACCGTGATCAGAGAAGTTAGCTTCACCTATACAATAAAGACCTTCAACTGTAGTCATTAAGTTATAATCAACCCAAACACCACCCATAGTATAATGTACCGCTGGATAAATCATCATAGGAGTTTTGTATGGATCTTGATCAACAATCTTCTCATACATTTGAAATAGGTTACCATACTTCGCTTTAACGATAGCGGCACCTAATTCATATATTTTATCTTTTGATGCGTTTTCTATATTGTGGATCTTAGCTTGCTCAACTCCGTAGCGCTGAATAGCAGATGCAAAATCTAAATAAACTGCCTCGCCAGTTGCATTAACACCATAACCAGCATCACAACGTTCTTTTGCAGCTCTAGAAGCAACGTCACGTGGAACTAGGTTACCGAATGCAGGGTAACGACGCTCTAAGTAATAATCTCTTTCATCTTCAGACAAATCGGTTGGCTTTTTCTTGCCTTCGCGAATTGCCATTACATCTTCCATATTCTTAGGAACCCAAATACGACCATCGTTACGTAAAGATTCAGACATCAACGTAAGTTTAGACTGATAATCTCCAGAACGAGGAATACAAGTTGGGTGAATTTGTGTATAACAAGGGTTAGCAAAATATGCTCCCTTTTTATGTATTTTCCAAGCTGCGGTAGCGTTAGAACCCATTGCATTGGTTGAAAGGAAATAAACATTTCCGTAACCACCAGAAGCAATAACAACGGCATGTGCAGAGTGGCGTTCTATTTCACCAGTAACTAAGTTACGAGCAATAATACCACGAGCCTTGCCATTTACCTTAACAACATCTAACATTTCATGACGGTTGAACGGGGTAATTTTACCACGTGCGATTTGTCTGTTCATTGCAGAATAAGCTCCTAATAATAATTGTTGTCCTGTTTGTCCTTTAGCATAGAAAGTACGGGAAACCAATACACCACCGAAAGAACGGTTGTCTAATAATCCGCCATAATCACGTGCAAATGGTACACCTTGAGCAACACATTGGTCAATAATGTTTGCAGATACTTCTGCTAATCTATATACGTTTGCTTCTCTTGAACGGTAATCACCACCTTTTACGGTATCATAAAATAAACGGTAAGTTGAATCACCATCTCCTTGATAATTTTTTGCAGCGTTAATACCACCTTGTGCAGCAATAGAGTGTGCTCTTCTCGGAGAATCTTGGTAGCAAAATGTTTTTACATTATAGCCTAATTCTGCTAAAGTTGCAGCTGCGGAACCACCTGCTAATCCAGTACCAACGACTATAACATCAATATTACGTTTGTTGGCAGGGTTAACCAAATCAATATGGTTCTTATAATCGGTCCACTTCGTTTTCAACGGACCTTTAGGTACTTTTGAGTCTAATACAGACATAAGTAATAGGTGTTAATGATGATTAAAATGATGAAAAAGAGCAATGAAAATAAAACCTAACGGAATTATTATTGCATACAGTTTACCAAAAAATTGTAATTTTTCTTTTCTCATACTAGATGCACCGGCAGACTGAAATGCAGAACTAAAACCGTGCATAAGGTGTAGTGATAAGAAAACAAAAGCGATAACATAAGCACCAACCCGAAGTGGGTTTTCAAACTTATGGGCAAGTTCTTCAAAATATCTGAAGCCTTCACCATTTGGCACTAAACCGGTCATGTCGCCTTGAATATACTTCGTATTAATTTCTGGAATCCAAAAATCAATAAAGTGAAGTACCAAGAAAGCCAAAATGGTTAAACCGCTATAAATCATATTACGGCTCATCCATGATGAATTTGCTGCACCATTGTTTTTAGCATATTTCTTTACTCTAGCACCTCTATTCCTTGCTTCTAAAATGAAACCCATAACAAAGTGATAGACTACACCGAAAATTAGGACAGGTTGCAACACATACTGAACGGCCCAAAAAGTACCCATAAAATGCGAAGCTTCATTGAACGCATCTGGACTGAAAACCGATAACATGTTAATTGCAAAATGCTGAAGTAGAAAAAACATTAAAAAGAAAGCAGAAAGCGCCATTGCGTACTTTCTACCAATCGAAGATTTAAAAAATCCGCTCATTAGTTGTTAATTTTATATGCGAATTTACATCACAAGCAAGTTATTAACAAGAATTAATGGGTTTTAGTATGCCTATTTAGATTGATTTTAAAATCAATTTTCAAGATGTTTAAGGTTTACCTTGAATTAAGGCTTCGGAATTATGAATCTTTCAACAAAACGGTAATTATAGAATATCTGCTTTAGCTGGTTTTTTTGAAATATTCAATGCCCATTCTACCGCTTTGTCTAAATCTTTGAATTCTTTAATTCTTTTTGGAAAAATTAAACGTTTTAACATCAAACTAACTATGTTGCCATTTAAGGGACCTACTGAAGCAATATGCTGCATGTCAAAACGGTTTTTGTGAAACTTGAACCAATCAAATGGAGCTACATTATATTTATTGATTCTATTGGCAATATATATTAATGGAATTGTATCATCATAAATTTCTTGAGCTGCGTAGACAGCTTTTTTTGCATTATCCCATTTGAAACGAACTCCTTCGTGCATTTCTGATATAACAATACCTCCTTTGAAGAAGTAGAATACACCAAATTCAAATTCCCTAATCTCTCTGATTTGATTAAATAATTCGAGTTCTCGAATTCGTTTCATGCCTGTTTCTTAACGGGAGGCAAAAATACTGATTATTACCTGAATAGCTTATAAAAACATCGATAAACGGTATGCTTATTAGTTAGAATCAGTTTATAAAAAAAGTAAAATTACTTTTCCATATCCTTTAATTGAATTTCTAAGGCTTTTGTCGATAATTGAACTTCTATTAATGATAGTACTAAAGAGATCATTAACGCAAATAGGCTAATACTAAATATTAAACTAGCCCAAAAAATTAAATCAGCATAAATTAGAGCCATAGTTATAACAGCCAATAGAAAACTTATAATCGCTGTAGCTTGCATGTTTTTTATGATTGTTAGTCGCTTGCGTAATTTTTGTACTTGTAAACCAACAGAAGGAGATGCGGTTTCCTGATATTTTTGATGTAATTGACGTATTAATGCTGCAATGGCTAGATAGCGCGCGTTATAGGCAAGCATAGTTAGAGAAATGGCGGGAAAGAGTAGTGCTGGTATTCCTAAAGTTAATTCCATATTTAGTTCTTCTTAATCTGTGGCTATGCCAAAATAGGTCCAAGTAACATCTACTGAAAAAGGATTGCGTTGCCCATGTATCTCGCCCGGTTCTATGGTTATACAATTACCCGGTCCAACTTCATAATCTTTTCCTGAAATTGTAAAAATTGCGTTGCCAGTTTGAATATGAAATACCTCATACATAGTATCATGCTGGTGTAATTCTACTTGTTGACCGGGTTTAAAAGCGGCAGTACCGTACATCATTAATTGAGGTATTTCACCACGATTTATCAATGTTCTTTTTTTAATCTCCGCATTATGGCTAACTTCTAAATCTTGTAGTTCATTCCAGTCAACTATCTTCATTGGACTATTCTATTTCAAAAGTGATGTTTTCAGTGGTGCCGTTACCTTTAATTTCTACTGTAAATGAACCTTTTGGTAGATACGTACTGCCGTTATCTGATTGCTTTAATTCTGTTTTATGTTTTTTAAGGTAATTCAGCTTTCCAATTTTTGAGAATGCTAAATCGTATGATAAAATGTTTAAACCTTTGTTTGCTATGATTTCGGTTTCGCTAACAATAATATCATCGGCAGATTTAATTTTAGCTTGGTAAAGATCATCATTATCAGAATAAAAAGTAATATCTAAACCTGGTGTACTTGCTTTTGACCAAGAGCTCCATGAATTACCCCATCGTTTAGAATGTTGTATGTTTTCAATAGGATATATATGTAATTTCTTATTTAATATATCTGACGTCATATTTTGAAGCGATGAGATATCTGCCTTGTAAATACTTCTACCGTGAGTAGCAACCAATAGATGTTTAGCCTTTTTTTGAATAGTTAAATCATGTACAGCCACATAAGGCATTCCATTTTGAAAAGAATTCCATGATGCCCCGCGATCAAAGCTCACATATAAACCATTGTCGGTACCTACAAATAACACATTCTCATTTTCGGTATCTTCAATGATAACATTTACGGCAGCTGTAGGTATGTTGCTTGAAATATTTTTCCAAGTAGCACCTTTATCCTCACTAACATAAACATAAGGTGTAAAATCATCTGAACGATACCCATTTAAAGTTGTATATACTCTATTCTTTTTATGTTTAGAAGCGATTACCCTGCTTACCCATAAGTTCTGAGGTAGGTTTTTAGAAATAACCTCCCAGCTTCCACCACCATTTTCTGTTCGTTGTATAAGTCCGTCATCACTACCGGTATACATCAATCCGAATTTAAATGGAGATTCAGAAATAGTCGCTAAGGTTCCAAAGGCTACATTTCCTTTTTTACCGCCTTGAGTTAAATCGCCCGAAATGGTTTCCCAAGTATCACCTTGGTTCAATGAGCGATGCAGCTTATTGCTTCCCATGTATAATATATCTTGATTATGGGGAGATAATAGAATAGGAGATTGCCAATTAAATCGATACGGAGTCTCTCCCAATTCATGTTTTGGCTGAATGTAATTTCTCTGGTCTTTTTCTAAATCTATTCTAAAGTAATTACCAAATTGATACCCTGTATAAACAATACTTGCATTTCTACTATCTACTTGAACTTGCATACCGTCTCCACCTAAAATAGATTTCCATGGGTACTGACCTGTTTGTTGCCATTTTGTGTTTTCTTCGGCATTATGTGGTCCCATCCAAACTCCATTATCCTGTAGCCCACCGTATACGTTGTATGGTTCTTCATTATCTACAGCAATGGCATAGAATTGACCTACTGTTGGCGAGTTGTTTTTAAACCAATTTTTACCATCATCATAACTAGTGTTTACTCCACCATCGTTACCATTGATTAAGTGTCCTGGTAAATTAGGGTTGACCCAAAGTGAATGGTGATCAGAATGTACATTATCGTCATTGATTGAAGTATACGTGTTGCCACCATCTTTAGAAGAAATAATAGGCACTCCAGATAAATAAATAGCATCAACATTATTAGGGTCTACACTTATTTGAGCAAAATAGTAACCGTAGCTATAGAAAAGATCATCTATATATTCATCGTTTTGTTTTGCCCATGTTTTTCCGGCATCATTGCTACGAAATACTTCAGCGCCTATTACAGGCGTATCAAACAACATAGAATTTGCATCTTCTAAATACAGTGCTAAATCTGCAGGTTGCACCGAATTACTACGTACCATTTGCTTTACATTGGCAGCTCTATATTTTTCTTGAAAGTTATTGGTCTTTAAAAACTCGTTCAGGTCCTTATCATTCAGGTCTAGAAATTGTTCTTTTGAAAGGGATTTGAAATCGGCTTTTGTTAAGCCAACTGATTTTTCTTTCTTCTCCTTTGATTTATTTCTTCTAAATTGATTGTCATGAACAGCATATACGGTATTGTCATCAAAGACAGCTAAGCCTATTCTGCCAACTCCATCTCCTGTAGGGAATCCACTTGTTGGGGTAGAAATTTTAGCCCAAGTATTTCCTGCATCTATACTTTTGTAAATGCCAGATCCTTCGCCGTTTCCAATAAAATCCCAAGCTTTTCTATCTTTTTGCCATGCAGCGGCATACTGAACGTTATAATTGTTTGGAGAAATCGCTACATCTATAATACCGGTTTCTTCATTAATGAACAATGTATTTTTCCAAGTTTTACCACCATCTGTGGTTTTATAAATTCCACGTTCCTTATTCGGCGAATACAAATGTCCGGTTACACCAATTGTTACATCATTTGAATTGTTCGGGTTAATTACAATTCTCCCAATATGATGCGAATCGCTTAAGCCCATATGTTGCCACGTTTTGCCTTTGTCGGTAGACTTTAAAATCCCGATTCCTGCATATGAAGAACGAGAAGAATTATTCTCACCTGTACCTACCCAAATTGTTCCACTTTGCCAGTGTACCGCTATATCACCAAGATTCTGGGTCTGGGTTTCATCCATTACAGGAGTAAAAGTATTTCCGTTATTATTGGTATACCACAAACCGCCAGAAGCATAAGCAACATAATACTCTGTGGGGTTATCTTCGTTTACCGCTAAATCTACTACACGACCGCTCATTACAGACGGGCCAATATTTTTCAACGGTATATTTTGAACCAAAGAACTAGCGTCCATGGTTTTTTTAACCATTAAAGATTCGTTTACTTTTTGTGAAGTAGTAGGCTGAATTTGTGCCGATGCAATTGAAATACTAGTAAATAATAGAAAGTAGAACTGTTTCATTTTCATGTTTTATATAGCTAGTGGTAAGTTAATGATTACTTTTTCTCTTGGTATTAATTGTGCTTATACTACTATTTTGTCTCGCTCAGAGATTTAGTAAATTCATTAGATTTAGAGCTAATATTTAAATGTGCTTTTTTAATAGCACTTGACACTGTATTATCTGTATTGGGCACTACATCTTTTACTGTTGCGATGGCTTTTTTATACCAATCTTCCCAAGCTCTTAAAATGACAATTTCATCATCAATTTTTTCACCTGTTTTAATTGCTTTAAGACTTAATTGAAATTCATTTTCTAAACGTTCAATTGCTCTGCGTTCTAAATCTGAGATTTGATTTAATGCAAAATTTGAACCTGCATTTACCAACTCTAAACCACTAACTAAAGCTGCCGTCCCAACATTTTTCAATGTTTCTTGAGATACCTTATCAATACGGTCATTATCGGTATGGTAAAATTGATCCGTAAAATGCCAAAGTAGTAGTCCGGGGATATTTGCTTTTAAAAATGGAGTGTGATCACTACCTCCTTCAAAAGGATTGGTTTCTACCACCCAATTGGCGTGTTTGCCTTGTTTTTTAAAAGTGGAAAGTATGAAATCGTTTAAGTAATGCGGCTTCATATCTTCTATAGATAAAACATCACCACCCCATTCACTATGTTTGTCATTTCCACGGGTCCATATAGCACTTGGGTCTGGCATTTTTTCGATTAAAAAAGTACCTCCTGTAATCGCAGTGTTTTCGCCGACCATGTCCAAACTAATTCCCCATTTAATGCCTTTGGCTCGTTTTGAGTCTTCTTCAATATACCTGCGAGTAGAAATAATTTCATCTCCCCATAAAAAGGTCATGGTTCTGTCAAACTCAATTTTGCTTTCAGAGTATAACTTAGCAGCCGTTTTAGCCATTTCTAATTGAGCACCTACACCAGTTGCGTTGTCATTAGCGCCAGGTTCTTGAATATGTGCACTATATACCAAGCGTTCATCTGGTAATACACTACCTTTTATATTAGCAATAATGGTTAGTTCTTCTGATGGGTACCTTTTGGTCTGTATATTGACCATTACTTCGGTTGACCCTTTTTTAAGCTTTGCCGTTAACTTTTCTTTCGCTTCGTAGGATAATGCAATGCCCCAAAAATTGGTGTCATTTTGAGAAGGAAGACTTCTGAACTGAATGGAGGTTTTGTTTTTTTCTGGTTGTAAATAATCAGGATTGTCATAGGTGATAATACCTATGGCACCTTTTTCAATAGCTATCTTGTAGATTTGACGAGCTTTTAGTTCGGCAAAAACTACTTTTCCTTTTACCGAAATAGTATTTAAATCATCTACAGATTTTATCCAAACCAGTTCAGCTTTAATTCCCTCTTTTGGTGTGGAAACGGAATTTAAATAGGTCATATTCCGGTTCGTTTCAGAAAGTAACAATGGTTTTTCAGTTCCTGCAATTTGTAATGAAGCAGATATGGGTTCCCAAGTTTGGTTGTCCATAGCCCGTTTTTCTATACGATAGGTAAGTCGGTCTTCTGCCTTGGCATTCTCTTCTAAAACATAACCGGCCGCTTGTAGGCTATCTGCTATTAGGTAGATGGTTTTATTGAATCCTGTATTACCAACAACACGCCAATAATCCTCCACAAAATCTGTGGTTTCATATGCAATCTTGCCCGTAAATTCGGGTCTTATTAAACTAAAATAATCCACTGATATTTCTTCAGAATGCTGAGAGCATCCCGTTAAAAAAGAGAAACAGAGTATTGAAAGTATAATACTCCGTTTCATCTTTATTTTTTTATACACATATTTAAATGTTATTCCTCCCATTTCCATTCATTACCAATAATCAATTTCTCTTTTAAATCGTTCTTGATCATGAACTCTTTAGTGGTTTCGCTATCCATTTTCGTCGCTGGTAACTTATCGGCATTTGCTACTGCATATAACATCATAGTACCAAAACGAGCCGTGTTTTTCATATGGTCTTCGTTTACCAGATTAAAATCATCACAATCAGAATGATAACAACCATAAATAGAGCGGTCTAAATTACTGTGTACAGATAAAATTGGAACACCTTCTAACATAAACGGTTGGTGATCGCTATGTAAGCCAGATTTATTTGAAAAAGTATTTTGATAAATAGTATCCTGCTGCTGAATTGCAGCGCCTAAATCTTTAAAGAATTTTTCATCATCTAGCTTTCCGCCAGCGTTCATGCCAATTGGGTTACCAGACATATCTAAGTTCATCATGTATTTGATGTTCTCAATTGTGTTGTTTTCAATAGCCTGTTCTACTAAAAATTTAGAACCAAGTAGTCCTTGTTCTTCTCCCATGAACATTACAAATTTCACCGTACGTTTTGGTTGTAAGTTGTTTGCCTTGAAAGCTCTTGCAATATCTAAAACAGCGAAAGAACCAATACCGTTATCAATGGCGCCAGTTGCTAAATCCCAAGAATCTAAATGACCTCCAAGTACAATTTCTTCTTGTGGTATTTCGCTTCCAGGTAATGTAGCTACAACATTTCTTGCTTTAATAACATCACTTGTATTGGTCATATCAATTTTAGCAGTGGCTTTTTTAGATTTTAACGTCTCTTTTAACGCCATACCATCTTCTTTACCAATACATATGGCAGGTATAGGAATCAATTCTCCTGTTACAGAAGCGGTACCAGTTAATAAGACACCGTTATCTACTTGATTAATAATGATGATGCCAATTGCTCCATATTTAATAGCTAAAGCAGTTTTTTCGCTTCGGTGTAAATTGCTAAGTCCTTCTGCGCTACCTGGTAAAATAGAAATGTAGACCAATGAAATTTTTCCTTTCACAGCATCTGGGTTAGCCGCATAGTCAGCATCTAAACCATTGCCCATATCTATTATCTCTCCTGTAACATTTGCTTTAATAGGTGCGTGACCTAGCGTTACAACTTTAATGTCTTTATCATTAATTTGTAAAGAAACTTCGCCTCTTGCCCATGCTTCTACTTCAAAAGTTTGGTAAGCAACATCTTCAAAACCATATTCCTTGAATTTATTGAACGTGTATTCTTCTGCCTTGGCTCCGTTTGTAGATCCAGTTAGTCTATGACCAATGGTCTCTGTAGCCTCTTTTAAGGCGCTATAACCTTTAGAATTTTGTTTGATCTCGGTATCTATTCTGGTAAATAGTTCAGATTGAGATTCTTCTTTTTTGGTTTCTGAACATGCTTGTAGGCATAGGGCGCCAATTAATAGGTAAGCGATTTTTTTCATGGAGTTGTTTGTTTTTGGTTGAAGCATACAAGTTAGCTAATTTGTTGCTAAGAATATGTGGTTGGTTTCTTGTAAATTATATAATTCTATGCCCTATTTTCTGAGGAAACAACACATAATGCGTAATTTTATGTCAAAATTAAAATTCATGAAATACGATCAAATACCTAACTCCCTATTTATAAAGAACCGTAAGAAGTTTATGGATCGCATGCAGCCTAAGAGTATTGCTGTATTTAACTCTAATGATATTTACCCTATAGGAGCCGATAGTGTCTTGCCTTTTGAGCAGCATAGAGATATTTACTATCTATCTGGAGCTGATCAAGAGGAAACCATTTTGGTGCTTTTTCCTGATGCTATTAATAAAAAACACCGCGAAATTTTATTTGTTCGTGAAACTAATGAGCATATTGCCATTTGGGAAGGTGCTAAATTAACAAAAGAGAAAGGCACCGATGTCTCTGGCATAGAAATGATTTGTTGGTTGAAGGAATTTGATAAAATTTTCTTTGATTTGATGACCGAGGCCGAGACTATTTACTTCAATACTAATGAGCATTATAGACAAGCTGTAGAAACACAGACACGTGAAGATAGATTCATTGAGAAATGTAAGCGTGAATATCCAGCACATAAAGTTGCTAAAAGCAATCCTATTCTTCAGGAAATAAGAGGAATCAAAGAACCTGAGGAAATTGATATCATGCAAACTGCATGTAATATCACAGAAAAAGGATTTCGCAGATTACTTGGTTTTGTGAAACCAGGAGTCATAGAATATGAGATTGAAGCAGAACTATTACATGAATTTGTACGAAACAAGTCTAAAGGTTTTGCATACCCACCAATAATTGCCTCTGGTAATAATGCCAATGTTTTGCACTATTTGGAAAATAATAAACCATGTAACGCAGGAGATTTAATTTTGATGGATGTAGCTGCTGAGTATGCTAATTATTCAAGTGACTTAACAAGAACTATTCCCGTAGACGGTAAATTTACTAAGCGCCAAAAAGAGGTGTATAATGCCGTGTTACGTGTTAAAGATGATGCCACTAAGATGTTAGTGCCAGGTACATTATGGGCAGAATACCATAAGGAATGTGGTAAACTAATGACTTCTGAACTTTTAGGTTTGGGTTTATTGGATAAAGCCGATGTGCAAAACGAAAATCCTGAATGGCCTGCATATAAGAAATACTTCATGCACGGTACAAGTCACCATATAGGGTTAAATACTCATGATTATGGTGCGTTGAAAACGCCTATGAAAGCAAATATGGTATTCACCGTAGAACCAGGAATTTATATTCCAGAAGAAAATATGGGTATTCGTTTAGAAGATGATGTGGTAATTCAAGAAAAAGGAGAGCCTTTTAACTTAATGGCAAATATTCCTATTAAGGCTGATGAGATTGAGGAATTAATGAACAAATAAGATTAGAGAATGAAATTAGTATCGTGGAACGTTAATGGCATTAGAGCTTCAGTTAAAAAAGGATTTGAAGAAATCGTAAAAGATTTTGATGCAGATGTATTTTGTGTTCAAGAAACAAAAGCACAAGATGATCAGGTTGCTGAAGCATTGAAAGATGTTAGTGACTATGAGCTTTTTAGTAATAGTTCAGAAAGAAAAGGATATTCAGGAACTGGTATTTTATCTAAAAGTACACCTGTAAAGTTTGATAAGGATATGGGTGTTAATGTTCATGACCTAGAAGGTAGAATTACACATTCAGAATTTGAACATTTTCATTTAATAAATGTTTACATACCTAATAGTGGTAGCGGATTAAAACGACTCGATTACCGCGCACAGTGGGATAAAGATTTTACCAACTACCTTAAAGAATTGTCAAAAACCAAGCCTTTAATTATCACGGGCGATTTTAATGTAGCACATACTGCTAATGATTTGGCGAATCCGAAAAGTAATTACAACAAAACATCTGGATTTACACAGGTTGAGATAGACGGATTTGAGCACATGCTTAAAGAAATAAATTTGGTAGATAGTTTTAGAAAATTACACCCGACTACGTTCGATAAATATACCTTTTGGAGTGCAAGAGGTGGTGCAAGAGGACGAAACGTTGGTTGGCGCTTAGATTACTTTTTAGTAAGTGAATCTATCTGGGATAAAGTAACATCGGCTGAGATACACGACCAGGTTATGGGTAGTGATCATTGTCCTATTAGTTTGGAAATAGAATTTTAAAACAAAAAAAGGCCCATTAGAAATGGGCCTTTTTTTATCTTGTGTGCTTTTTTTACATTCCTGGTAATACAACAGTATCAACTACATGTATAACACCGTTAGATTGGTTTACATCTGCAATTGTTACAGTAGATATATTACCCGCGGCATCTTTTAATTGAACCTTCTTTCCTTTTAGCATTGCGGTTAAAGTACCGCCGTTTACTGTAGTTAATTCAGCTTTTCCGTTACCATCTTTAATCATCTTCATTAAATCCATAGCGCTGACTTTTCCAGCAACTACATGGTATGTTAATACTGATTGTAATTTTGCTTTGTTTTCAGCCATCAATAAGGTCTCAACAGTCCCTTTTGGTAATTTCTCAAATGCTTCATTTGTAGGAGCAAAAACTGTAAACGGACCTTCGCCTTGTAAAGTTTCTACTAATTCGGCTGCTTTTACTGCTGCAACTAGTGTTGTATGATCTTTTGAGTTCACTGCATTTTCAATGATGTTTTTGTTAGGATACATTTCTGCGCCACCGACCATTTTGGTCTCCATCATCATTTTTTCCTTTTTCATCATTTTCTTATCCTTCTTCATTTCCATTCCGCCATCTTGAGCGAAGGATGAAGTAGTAAGTCCTATAGTTAAGGCAAGAGTAGCAAGTTTAATCGTATTTGAAATTTTCATAATCTAATTTTTTAGTATACCTCACTTACGGAAACCAAATAGCGAAGGTTTGGTTTTTGGGTATGAATTAGATAAAATAAATTTTCAGTAATTTATTTTTTGGTCGCGTTTATATAAATATTGGAAAGTACAAACACAATCAAAGCAGGTAATACCCAACCTAAACTATACTGCTGAAGTGGAATCCATGAAAATGTATCTTCTGCGGTTGCTAAGGCGCTTATGCTTCCTAAAAAGTCTGGAATACTAAAAAGTATAGTGGTAATCGTTACTGCCCTAAAAACTAAAGATGAAGCATATTTATCTGGTACTACATTCAGTAAAATAAGAATTATAGTAATTGGGTAAATAAACATTAATGAGGGTATAGCTACTGCAATAATATAGGCGACATTAAATTGCCCTACTAATACCCCAAGTACACTTCCAAGAATTGCGGTTACGGTATAGACCGGTTTTGAATTATTAAATCTTGATGCTACAAAATCTGCAGTACCCGTAACAATACCCACTGCAGTAGTAAAGCATGCGAGCCCTACTAGAATACTCAGAAACAAATTACCAATGTTTCCAAGGCTTTGTTTTGCCAAACCAGACAAAATCTCTGTTCTAGTAGTCTCTGCACTAAAAACGGTATGTGATAATGCACCAGAAAGAATTAGTCCCATATAAATTAAGAACAATGCTAGCCCGGCAAACCATGCCGCGTTCCTAATCAATGTTTTCTTATCCTCATAAGAAGCATGGGTGTATTTTAAATTAATTGAAATAATGATTACGCCGCCAACGACTACAGCCCCTATAGCATCAAATGTTTGATAACCTTCTAATATTCCATTGGTAAACGGACTAGCGAAAGAAGTAGTTCCAAGGTCAAATGGGAATGAGAAAATTGTTATTCCAATTATTAAAAGCAGAATAATGATAATTGCAGGCGTTAAAATTTTGCCTAATATGTTTAAAATTTTAGAACGGTTTAATGCAAATAATAAAACCAAAGCGAAGTAAACGCTACTTGTAAACCAAGATGAGATATCCCAATAGGGCTGAATAGCCATTTCGTGCGTTACAGATGCTGTTCTAGGGCTTGGTAAGGCGATTGCTATGGCATAAATGAAAAACGCATAGATTAAACTGAAGGTTGGTGAGACTTTATTGCCAAAATCAATTAATGTGCCTTGCAGCTTTGCATGTGCCAAAATGCCAAAAACAGGAATAGCCACTGCAGACAATCCAAAACCTATTGTAACAATTAGCCATTGATTTCCAGAATTAAAACCTAATAATGGTGGTAAAATTAAGTTACCCGCTCCAAAAAAAAGCGAGAACAAGGCAAAGGCTGTAACGAGTGTTTCCTTCTTTTTAAACATGGGTACAAATTAAGTGAAAGATTATTAAATAACAGGTAAGCCAAGGTTTTTGATTTTCTGAAACAGCAAAAAAAAGCACATTGACAACAGGTTACGTAAAACTCACAACAAATACTGGTACAGGCCTTTAATATACAGTACTTTAACCAAAGGAAAATAAGCGTATGCATATTTCCTTGAGTTTCAACCCAAAATATTAATCGCATTTTCTCGATCACCCAAATCGGAATTTTTGCAAAAATACCTACAGCATGAAAAAAATATTCTGCAGCATTTTCGGACATCATTATTCTATTTCCAAAAAAGTAACCTCTCATATTAAAGAGTACAAATGTATTCACTGTCAAAAACAAGTAACTACAGATGTAAGTGGTAACCTATCCATTTTAACTCCTGAATTACAAGATATCAATAGAACTTTAGAGCATATTTACCAAAGAAGACATACTGCTACGCAACAAGTTGCATAAGTATCTTTTTTAGTTAAAGGAATTCCAACCCTGTGCGGTCAATGGAATCTTAGTATTGTTCCTGGAAACCAAGAATGCTCCTTCGTCTTTTCCCGTGGTATGCCCTATAACGGTTAAGTTTGGATTGCCTTTTATTTTCGGGAATTCTTTTTGGTCAATAGTGAATAATAATTCATAATCCTCACCGCCACTTAGTGCAACAAGGGTGCTGTCCATCTTAAATTCTTCACAAGCAGAAATAACCGTTGGGTCTAGTGGAATTTTATCCTCATATAGATCAAAACCTATTCCGCTGCTTTTACTTAGGTGTAAAATCTCAGATGAAAGTCCATCGCTTATATCGATCATTGATGTAGGGTGAACATCTAATGTTTTTAATAAATCGGTAATATCTTTTCTAGCTTCTGGCTTTAACTGTCGCTCTACTATATAAGAATACGGCTCTAAGTCTGGTTGACTATTTGGGTTTACTTTAAAAACTTCTTTTTCGCGCTCTAATACTTGTAGCCCCATGTAAGATGCGCCTAAATCTCCTGTGACTACCAATAGGTTATTTTCTTTAGCACCTGATCTATAGGCAATATCTTCTTCATTAGCGACACCAATAGCGGTTACACTAATCATTAACCCAGTTTTTGATGAGGTAGTATCGCCACCAACTAAATCAACATTATAGCTTTTGCATGCTGTAGCTACACCTGCATAAAACTCTTCAAGTGCTTCTAAAGGAAATCTATTGGAAACAGCAATTGAAATGGTTACTTGAGTAGCAGTAGCATTCATGGCATAAATATCAGATAGATTTACCATGATAGATTTATAGCCCAAATGTTTTAATGGCATATAAGCAAGGTCAAAATGTACACCCTCTATTAAAAGGTCTGTACTTATGACTGTTTTTTTATTTTTAAAATCTAAAACTGCAGCATCATCACCAATTGCTTTTATGGTAGATTCTTGTTTGATTTTAAAATCTTTGGTAAGGTGTTCTATGAGTCCGAATTCACCTAATTTCTCTAATGAGGTTTTTTCTTGTTCTTTATCTTCTAGCATGTTGCAAAAATAAGAAGTAAAACAAGATGTATGGCATAAAAAAAACCGAAGCTTTTCAACTTCGGTTTTAGTATTAAATTTATGTAGAATATTTAAGCCTATCCTACTGAATAGCCATCTCTATATGTACGTTTTACATATTTGTTTGCTGGCTCAAAATTGGTAATTTTCATATTTGCAGCATCCCACTGTAGACGTTTTCTACCGTAATATTGTTTTCCACTACCCCAGAAACTCTGATTTTCAACAGTTGGGTCTACTTCAAAATAAGATTTAAGTGCCAAGTTTCCGATAAGTATACTTTCGGTAAATGGTCCTGCGTAATCAAATGAAGAACTGGTTTCTGCATTTCCGTAACCTGCCATACATGCATTTACCCATTGTAAATAATGACCTTCAGGGACGCGTTTAATTGTTTGTTCTACTTCAAACTGTTCGTTAAGAGTCAATGGTAATAAACGTGGGTTGGCACCATAGCAATCTGCCATTAATTTGCCTTTTGTACCAATAAATAGTACGCCACCATCCCAGTTTCCTAGTGCCTCATCATCACCTAATTCTTCTGGTCTTTCCGGTAGTAATCCACCGTCCATCCAGGTAACTTTTATTTTTCCTTTCCCGTCTGTTCTTGGGTAGCTTAAATGTATTTTGCTAGAATTCGGGAAACTTTTTGGATAATCTTTATACTGGAAATTACCAACGAAAGAATCGGAAACACTACATTCTACAGTATCTGGATATAATATTGGTAATATTCTATATACTGGGTCCATAATATGGCAAGCCATATCGCCAAGTGCACCTGTTCCAAAATCTGACCATCCTCTCCAATCAAAAGGTAAGTATGCATTGTTGTAATCTCTCATTGCTGCGGTACCTAACCAAAGATCCCAATTTAATCCTTTTGGTACGCGGTCTTTTTTTGTAGGTGTTTGTAAGGCTTGTGGCCAAATAGCTCTATTTGTCCAGCATTTTACGGTATGTACTTCACCAATAATTCCTGTATCATAAATTTCTTTCATGGTACGAACACCATCTCCTGAACCACCTTGGTTACCCATCTGAGTAACTACTTGGAATTTTTTAGCAGCTTCTGTAAGCATTCTTGCTTCCCAAATATCATGGGTCAAAGGTTTTTGAACATAAACATGCTTGCCCATAGACATTGCCTGGTAAGCTGCAACGGCATGGTTGTGATCTGGTGTAGATACAGATACGGCATCTATGTTTTTGCCTTCTTTATCTAACATTTCTCTAAAATCATTATAATAGCTGGCTTTTGGGAATGCCTCTCTAGAAGCAACCGCTTGTCTATCATCAACGTCGCATAAAGAAACGATGTTTACATTAGGGCTTTCGGCAAAGGAAGCAATATCACTTTTTCCTTTTCCACCTGCACCTATACCCGCAATATTTAGTTTATCGCTCGGCGCAATATAACCGGTGCCACCTAATACGTGTCTTGGTACGATCATAAAACCAGCTGCGGCCATGCCGGTATTCTTCATGAATTTTCTTCGAGTGTTGTTTTTGTCGTTTGATTTGTTGTTTGACATAGGTTGTTGTTGTTTGATTTAGTATTGAAGGTAATTTAATTCTTTGAATTTCAGGATAGTTGTTTGGTCTAATGACTTGGTTACGATTATATTTTAAAACGTTAAGTGTTGATAATTAATAATTTATGTAATTAGGTTGATTAGTCTTTTAACATTTTCTTTACTTTTTGTCATGTACAGACTAAGGGATATGGATAAATAAGCAGGTGTTCTTAAGAGGATTCTCAATGGATTACGAAGATAGTTTTTAGAAAAGAAATTATCTGGGTTGCTAGGAATATGCAGGGGGAGGATTGGTGGTGGTTGAGGAGTAACTTAGGTAAGTGCTCCAATCCTCAGCAAGAATAGAAAACACAAGTTTATTCCTTTATAATTATTAATAATACTCTTGTTTTCAATTATAGTATTTCTCTATGAACTTATACTTTATATTAATGTTAGGTTCTATGGAAAAAACCTACTTATGATGTATATTTGTAAACTATTTAGATTAAATCTAGTTAATTATGATTCAAGTATCAGAAACGGCTAAACAGAAAGTTATCAACCTTATGACGGAAGAAGGTTTTGATGCAACAACGGATTTTGTTCGTGTGGGTGTCAAGAGTGGCGGATGTAGCGGATTGTCATACGAGTTAAACTTCGATAATAAGAAAGACGATGCGGATAAAGTATTCGAAGACAACAACGTACGTATCATTGTAGATAAAAAAAGCTTTTTATATTTAGTGGGTACAGTTTTAGAGTACTCTGGAGGTCTTAACGGAAAGGGGTTTGTTTTTAACAATCCGAACGCACAAAGAACGTGTGGTTGTGGCGAGAGTTTTTCATTATAAGAAGAAGTGAAGTTTTAAATTTGTAAAAGGATATTTGGGTAATTTTTAAACTCATTTATTTTTTGCTTATTAAGTATAATATATGGCATATACAGAAGAAGAATTAAAGAAAGAATTGGAAACCAAAGAGTACGAATATGGTTTCTATACAGATATAGAATCTGATACATTCCCTATTGGCTTAAACGAAGAAATTGTTATTGCCATTTCAAAGAAAAAAGAAGAACCGGAGTGGATGACACTTTGGCGTTTAGAAGCTTTTCGAATTTGGAAAAGTATGGAAGAGCCTACATGGGCGAATGTACATTACGATAAACCAGATTTTCAGAATATTAGTTATTATTCTGCGCCAAAATCTGCTGACCCTAATAAAACCTTGGATGATGTAGATCCAGATTTGTTAGAAATGTATCGTAAGCTTGGTATTTCTGTTGATGAACAAAAGAAATTGCAGAATGTAGCTGTTGACATTGTTGTCGATTCTGTTTCTGTAGCAACGACTTTTAAAAAGACCTTGGCAGAAAAGGGAATCATTTTTATGCCAATTTCAGAGGCTATAAAAGAGCACCCAGAGTTAGTTAAAAAATATATGGGTACTGTAGTGCCACAAAAAGATAATTTTTATGCCGCTCTAAATTCAGCGGTATTTACCGATGGTTCTTTTTGTTACATACCAAAAGGTGTAAGATGTCCAATGGAGCTTTCTACATACTTTAGAATTAATCAAGCAGGTACAGGTCAATTTGAGCGTACATTGCTTATTGCAGATGAAGATAGTTATGTAAGTTATTTAGAAGGTTGTACTGCTCCTTCAAGAGATGAAAATCAATTACATGCAGCAGTTGTAGAGCTAATTGCCCTAGACGGTGCTGAGATAAAATATTCTACCGTTCAAAACTGGTTTCCTGGTAATAAGGAAGGTAAAGGAGGGGTTTTTAACTTCGTTACTAAAAGAGCCATCTGCGAAAAGAACGCGAAGGTTTCTTGGACACAAGTTGAAACAGGTTCCGCAGTAACATGGAAATATCCATCTTGTATTTTAAAAGGAGATAACTCTATAGGTGAATTTTATTCTATCGCTGTAACAAACAATTACCAACAGGCAGATACGGGTACTAAAATGGTTCATCTTGGTAAAAACACTAAGAGTACTATTATATCTAAAGGTATTTCTGCGGGTAAATCTCAAAATAGTTACCGCGGATTGGTACAGGTGAATAGCCGTGCAGATGGAGCTCGTAACTTCTCTCAATGCGATTCTTTGTTAATGGGTAACGAGTGTGGTGCACATACCTTCCCGTATATTGAAGCGAAGAACAAAACCGCAATGATAGAGCATGAGGCTACAACAAGTAAAATTGGTGAAGACCAAATTTTTTATTGTAACCAAAGAGGTATACCAACAGAGAAGGCTATTGCATTAATTGTAAACGGTTTTAGTAAAGAAGTACTGAATAAATTACCAATGGAATTTGCTGTAGAGGCACAAAAATTATTGGAAATTAGTTTAGAAGGTTCTGTAGGATAAATAGTAATTAAGATTTTAGTAAAACGCCTTAGGCGCCACAATATTTAAAGTAACATATTATGTTGAAAATTAAAGATCTACATGCTAGCGTAGACGATAAGGAGATATTAAGGGGAATTAACCTAGAGATAAAAGCAGGTGAAGTACATGCTATAATGGGACCTAATGGTTCTGGTAAAAGTACATTAGCTTCTGTAATTGCAGGGAATGATAATTTTGAAGTTACTCAAGGTTCAGTAGAACTAGAAGGAGAAGATTTAGAAGATGTTTCTCCAGAAGAGAGAGCGCATAAAGGTGTTTTTCTTTCTTTTCAGTATCCTATTGAAATTCCGGGTGTTTCTGTAACCAACTTTATGAAAACGGCTATTAACGAGTCTCGTAAGGCAAAAGGTTTAGAAGATATGCCAGCAAAAGATATGTTGAAATTGATTCGTGAAAAATCTGAGTTATTAGAGATTGATCGTAAGTTCTTATCAAGATCTTTAAACGAAGGTTTCTCTGGTGGAGAAAAGAAACGTAACGAGATTTTTCAAATGGCAATGTTAGAGCCAAAAGTTGCAATCTTGGATGAAACCGATTCAGGATTAGATATCGATGCATTACGTATTGTTGCTAGTGGTGTTAATAAATTGAAGAGTAAGGATAATGCAGTAATCTTAATTACGCACTACCAACGTTTGTTAGAGTATATCGTACCTGATTTTGTTCACGTTTTACATAATGGTAAAATTGTAAAATCTGGAGGTAAAGAACTTGCCTTAGAACTAGAAGAAAAAGGATACGACTGGTTAAAGCAAGAAACTGCGGTATAATTAAGTATACAGTAGCAGTAAACATTCTGTAGAATGGTTTTCTGCCACTGCCAACTGGCAATTGAAAAAATATGGATTTAAAAGATAAATTGATTTCCTCTTTTATGGCGTTTGAGAATAACGTGGATGTGGAGCATCCCGTACACGATGTTCGTATGGCCGCCATTAAGAATTTTGAGGAAAAAGGATTTCCTTCTAAAAAGGAAGAGGCTTGGAAGTATACTTCATTAAATAATATTCAGAAAATAGATTTTAGCATATTCCCTAAACAGGAAAATGCGTTGGAGTACAAAGACGTAAAGCGTTATTTTATTCACGAAATCGATACCTATAAAATTGTTTTCGTAGATGGTATTTATAGTTCTTACTTGTCCGAAACAACACATGACGGGGTAGATATCTGTTTAATGAGTGCAGCGCTTACAAAGCCAATGTACAAGCAAGTTATAGATGTGTATTTCAATAAAATTGCATCTAAAGACGAGTCATTAACTTCATTGAATACTGCATTTAGTCGCGAAGGGGCATATATCTATATCCCTAAAAACAAGATGCCTAAAAAGCCAATTGAGATTTTACATTTCTCAACAGGTAACGAGGCTTCTCTTTTGTTACAACCAAGAAATTTAATTGTAGTAGAAGAAAATGCTGAGGTACAAATTATTGAGCGTCACCAGAGTTTAACTTCTAACGAAGTACTTACTAATGCGGTAACCGAAATATTCGCTGCTAAAAGTGCTATCGTTGATTTATATAAAATACAGAACGACGCTGCTACGGCATCATTGATCGATAATACGTATGTAGATCAGAAAGATAAGAGTCTTGTAAAGATTCATACATTCTCTTTTGGTGGTAAGTTAACGCGTAACAATCTTAACTTTTATCAGAATGGAGAGTATATCGACTCTACTATGAAAGGGGTTACTATTTTAGGGGAAAAGCAACATGTGGATCACCATACATTGGTACATCATATTCAACCTAACTGCGAAAGTCACCAAGATTATAAAGGTATTTACGGAGATAGTTCTACAGGTGTTTTTAACGGTAAAATTATAGTAGATAAGATTGCCCAAAAAACAAATGCTTTTCAGAAGAATAATAATATTCTTATTAGCGATAAGGCAAGCATCAATTCAAAGCCACAATTAGAGATTTTTGCAGATGACGTAAAATGTTCTCACGGTTGTACTATTGGTCAATTAGATAAAGATGCATTGTTCTACTTACAATCTAGAGGTATTCCAGAAAAAGAAGCTAGAGCATTATTAATGTATGCATTTGCAAATAATGTATTGTCTTCTGTACGTATTCCTGAATTAAAAGCTAGAATCAATAAATTGATAGCAAAGAAGTTAGGGGTAAACCTTGGGTTTGATTTGTAGATACATTCATTATTTTATTCAATAAAAATTAACGGTTCGTTAGGTTATTCTTAACGAACCGTTGTATTTTCCTACACCAGTATAATCTATTTTAGCTATGTTAATTCTTTACTAAAATAAATATGAAAAAAGTTATTCTTGCCTCTTTTTTAGTTTTCGCTTCTTTTATAGTGCACGCTCAAGACCAGAAATGGAGTATTGAGGCTAACTACCCTTTAGTTGCTAATAGTAATCTTCAAAATGATTTTAACGGAGTTTTGGATTTGGGTATTAAATACAGGTTTGCGAATGTGGGTCCTGTTATTTTAGGCGGGGGGTTTAATGCGGCATATTTGAAAAACTTTGACAGTTTTACTTACGGTGGTCCTGGATTTCAGGACCAAGAATTCGATTACAAAGCAAAACAGTTTATATTACAGCCTAAAGTATTTGCTGAGTTGCCTATTCCAGGTCTATCAGCTCTTAGACCTCAAATTGGTATAGGCTATTCGTTTAGTATAGTAGATATATATTATGATAATGGGGATCAGTTTTTTGTTGATAATACCAATACCGAAGGAGGATTAAACCTAAATGTGGGATTGTCTTACGATATATCTAAACGTTTTTTTGTTCAGGCACAATACGATTATCTTAATATAAAATATAAAGGAGAATCTGAAATTAATGGTCAAACAAGTAATTATAATTTTAAAGAGAAAACAGGCTTTATAAAAGCTGGTGTCGGATTCCGTTTTTAAGAGAAAGCATAGGTAGGTTTCAACTATCATTTTTTTTGTAAACATTAAGGCAATACTCGAATGTTTTCTTTTAGTCTTCTATTGTTAATGTTTTAACGAAAATTCTTTTTATTTAATTCTTAATACATGTTTTTTGTGAAAAATCAATTTCATGAGAATTTTTTTATTAAACAGCCTTTTTACGGCATTCATTGCATTTAACTCCTATTCGCAAATTGATTTTGAAAAAGGATATTACGTAGATAATAACGGTCAAAAAACCACTTGTCTTATTAAGAATGTGGATTGGATGAAAAATCCTACCGAATTCAAGTATAAATTTTCTGAAGGCGAAGATGCTAAAACATTAACTATAGAAAATGTTAAGGAATTTGGTGTAGATAAAGAATCAAGATATATTAAGTCTTCTGTTGATTTAGACACCTCAGTTGATGAAGTAAAAAAATTAAGCAGAGTACGCGAACCAATTTTCATAAAACGAGAACTATTTTTAAAAGTATTGGTTGAAGGAAAAGCAACTCTATTTCTATATGAGAATAGTAATGGAAGAAAATATTTTTATAAAACCGAAGTCACTGAAATAAAACCACTGATTTATAAAAAATATATTAAAGGAGTTAATACAATTGCTGAAAACAATCAATACAAACAGCAGTTATGGAACGACTTAAACGATGATGGTCTTTTACAAAAAAAAATATTAAAAATAAATTACCGAGAAAATGATTTAATTGGCATTTTCAATGCTTATAACGGTAAAATAAAACCTGTTTTGAAAAATGAAAAAAATGATTGGTTTAACCTATCAGTTAGACCTGGTGTAAATAGTTCTATAGTTAAGAGCTCTCAAACAGGAAACGTTTTCAATAGAACTCAAGAAATAAACTTTGATAGAGAATTATCATTTAGAATTGGTGTTGAAATAGAAATGATATTACCGTTTAATAAAAATAAATGGGCTATTCTAGCAGAACCATTTTACAACTCATATAAGACTGAACAAGAGCAAGGTTATGGTCGAATTAATATGGTTGATTATAATTATATTGGGCTTGGCATAGGCTTGAGGCACTATATTTTTTTAAATAAAAAATCAAAACTATTTATGAATGGCTCAATGGTACTTGCGATGAGCACTGCCGACTCAAATGTTGTAAGCTTCGGGCAATATCAAGACATTGATAATAGTACAACAGCTGCTTTTGGTATAGGATATACCTATAACAATAAATTTAGTGCTGAGCTAAGGTATAATTTGAATCGAGAAATTTTGAAATACATTTATACCTCTGCCCAATATAGTGGTCAATCTATAATTTTGGGATATAAGTTGTTTTAGTGTAATATATCTAACGTTATCCTTATAATAAAAGTACTCTTGGTATCTTTGTATATAAGAAGATTGACTATGTTAGATATTAAAAAAATAAGAGAAGATTTTCCAATTCTTAAGCGTCAGGTAAATGGTAAGCCATTGGTCTATTTAGACAATGCCGCTACTTCACAAACTCCGCAACAGGTTATAGATGCCATTGTAGATTACTATCAAAACTACAATGCAAACATACACCGTGGGGTTCATACGCTTTCTCAAGAAGCTACGGATAAATATGAGCAAGCAAGATTAAAGATTCAAAAGCATTTTAATGCGGCTAATTCTTACGAGATAATTTTTACTTCAGGCACAACGCATAGTATTAACCTTGTAGCCAACGGATTCTCTGCCTTAATTAAAAAAGGAGATGAGGTTTTAGTTTCTGCTATGGAGCATCATTCTAACATTGTGCCATGGCAAATGTTATGCGAACGTACTGGAGCAATCTTAAAAGTGATTCCAATGAACCAAGAAGGGGAATTGCGAATGGATGTTTACGATGAACTATTAAATGATAAAACAAAATTGGTTTTCTGTAACCATATTTCTAATGCTTTAGGGACCATTAATCCTATTGAAGAAATTATAGAAAAAGCACATAAAGTTGGTGCTGCGGTTTTAATTGATGGCGCACAAGCTGCTCCGCATTTAGTTGCCGATGTACAAGCTTTAGATGTGGATTTCTATACGTGTTCTGCACATAAAATATGCGGACCAACGGGTGTTGGTATGTTGTACGGTAAAGAAGATTGGTTAAATAAGTTACCGCCGTACCAAGGTGGTGGTGAAATGATAGCCGAGGTTACTTTTGAAAAAACTACTTACGCCGATTTACCTCATAAATTTGAAGCAGGTACACCTAATATATGTGGTGGTATCGCTTTTGGTGCCGCATTAGATTATATGAATGCTATTGGCTTTGAAGAAATCGCCAAATATGAGCATGAACTATTAGAATATGCTACTCAAGAACTATTAAAAATTGAGGGTTTAAAAATATACGGTACTGCAAAGAATAAAACATCTGTAATCTCCTTCAATATTGAAGGCATTCACCCATATGATATGGGTAGTATTTTAGATAAATTAGGTATTGCAGTACGTACAGGACACCATTGTGCACAACCCATAATGGATTTCTTTAAAATCCCTGGAACAGTACGTGCTAGCTTTGCATTTTATAACACAATAGAAGAAGTAGATATTCTTATTGCGGGTGTTATTAAAGCTAAAAGTATGTTGTTGTAAACCAAAGAGTCATCGATAACGTTAAGGTTTGAAATGCTTCAATTGTTATCGTATTTTTGCATAAAATAAAGCAATGGAAATTAAAGAGATACAGGAAGAGATTATAGATGAATTTTCCATGTTCGATGATTGGATGCAGCGATATGAGTACATGATTGATCTTGGTAAATCACTTCCATTAATTAACGAAGAATTTAAGACAGACGATAACATTATTAAAGGTTGTCAAAGTAAGGTTTGGGTACATGCCGAATTAGAAGATAATAAATTGGTTTTCACTGCAGATAGTGATGCTATAATTACGAAAGGTATTATTGCTATTCTAATACGTGCATTTAGTAACCAAAAACCACAAGATATCTTAGATGCCGATACTCATTTTATTGATGAAATTGGATTGAAAGAGCATTTGTCGCCAACACGGGCAAATGGTTTGGTTAGTATGATCAAACAATTAAAATTATACGCTGTAGCGTATCAAACACAAATTGAAGATTAAGATTATGAGTGAAGAAAATATAGCTGAAGGCAGTGCAGATTTAGGGGAGAAAATTGTTAGAATTTTAAAAACTATTTATGATCCAGAGATTCCTGTAGATATTTACGAACTAGGATTAATTTATGATGTTTTGGTCAATGAGGATAACGAAGTTAAAATTCTAATGACGCTTACATCACCTAATTGCCCAGTTGCTGAGTCTTTACCTGCAGAGGTAGAAGAGAAGGTGAAATCGCTTAACGAGATTAAAGATGCCGAGGTAGAAATTACTTTTGATCCACCTTGGACGCAAGATTTAATGAGCGAAGAAGCAAAATTAGAGTTAGGGCTACTTTAAGCTAGTGCTGATTTAAAAGAAGCTTATGCAAGATGAAATTGTAAATAAAGTTGCTCAAAGCAAACTGATTACTTTTAACCTAGAGGATTACTACCCTAAAGGGGACAGAATGGTATTGGATATCAAAGACTGGCTTTTTGAGGGTTTTATCTTAAAGGAGAAAGAGTTTAGAGCTTTTGTAGAAGAACACGATTGGTCTCAATACGATGGGGCTTATGTTGCTATGCATTGTTCTACAGATGCAATAGTACCTGGTTGGGCTTATATTTTACTAAGTGTCAAGCTTGGTGGTATTGCCAAGAAAATTATTCATGGGTCATTGGTAGATTTAGAGACCAGTATCTATCAATCTATTATAGAAAAACTTGATATTTCTGAGTATCAAGATAAGTTGATCATTATAAAAGGATGCAGTAAAAAACCTGTGCCTGCAAACGCTTATCTGTTTCTTGCGGAGCGTTTAAAACCAGTGGCAAGGTCTATTATGTATGGCGAAGCATGCTCTTCAGTGCCGTTATACAAAAGAAAATAACATAATCCAACTTATAGAAGTTGGGACTTATTATTACCTTTGCGCCACTATAAATTATAAACATTAATTATTATGAAGAGAATTGTATTAACACTAACATTTGCATTTATTGCAACCGTCGGTTTTTCTCAGACAGAAGAAGAACTCAAAGGTGAATTAGGTGCTGCTAAAGATTCGATAGCTGCTATTCAAGGAAGAGCTGATGCTATTCAAGGTGCAATAGATGCATTACCAGGTTGGAAAAAAGGTGCATTCGGTACTATAGGTGGAAACCTTAGTAGCTTTAACAACTGGTACGGACAAGGTACTCCAGATTTATCTTCTGGTAGTATTGGTGTAACAGTAAATGCTTTTGCAAATTTGAACGAGGAGAAATTCTTTTGGAGAAACTCTGGTAACTTAAATTTAGCATGGGTAAAGTTTGACGATAAGAATGATGATACTGATGATGACAGTTTCAAAAAAGGAACTGACGTTTTCAACATCACTTCTCTTTACGGAAGAAAGCTTAACGAAAAATGGGCAATCTCTGGTTTAGCTGAGTACAGAACAACAATTCTTGATAACTTCAACGATCCAGGATACCTTGACTTTGGTGTTGGTGCTACTTGGACTCCTATTGCTGATTTAGTTGTTGTAATTCACCCATTAAACTACAACTTCGTATTTAGTAAAGGCGATTCTGTATTTGAATCTTCTTTAGGTGCTAAAATTGTTGCTGATTATACGAAGCAAATTGGAGCGGTTAACTTTAAGTCTAACCTTTCTATGTTTCAAAGCTACGAGAGCGGTAACCTTTCTAACACTACATGGATCAACTCATTTGGTTACACGTTATGGAACGGTATTGGCTTAGGTTTTGAATTTGGTTTACGTGATAACAAGCAAGAAGCTTTGAACTTCGCATTAATTGATACTCCTACTGAAACATTCGATACTGTTGACAACAAATTACAGACATACTTCTTAGTTGGTCTTAACTACTCTTTGTAGTCTTAGATAGTATTTTAGAAAATAGTATATAATAAAAAAGCCCTCTTTATAGAGGGCTTTTTTCGGTTAAGTAATTATCGTAAAATTTGGGATTTTACTTTGTAGTTTTCATAAGTTAAATATCGATTTGGGGTCAAGACTTATACTTAAGTACACTGTAAAATTAATGCATAAGGTCTTGTTGAAAACAATTTATGTTGTGAACTGAACTCAAAATGTGGTGAGATTTACCAATGGTTTCATTTCATCGATAAACTACATCAATTCCATTATAATTAGCATTTAATACTCGTCTAAATGTTCTGGATAAAGGAAGTTATTATATGGAAAACGAGTAATGTGAATATCTCTTACCTCGTCATAAACACGTTTTCTAAATTCATCTAGATTTTCTTTGTTTAAGGCAGATATAAATATAGCACGGTCACCAACCTTTTCCATCCACGTTTGTTTCCAATCATTAATGGTAAAATGTCTTCCGGTGCGTTCTGTTATTAAATCATCATCATCAATAGTATCATGCTCATATTGATCAATCTTATTAAAGACCATGATCATCTTCTTATCCGAACTTTTTATTTCAGATAGAGTTTGGTTTACAGATGCTATATGCTCTTCAAATTGAGGGTGAGAGATATCTACTACGTGTAGCAGCAAATCTGCTTCACGTACTTCATCTAAAGTACTTTTAAAGCTTTCTACTAACTGTGTAGGTAGTTTTCTAATAAATCCTACTGTATCACTTAAAAGAAAGGGTAGGTTACCTATAACAACCTTTCTTACCGTAGTGTCTAATGTAGCAAATAACTTATTCTCTGCAAATACATCACTTTTACTGACAACATTCATTAGTGTAGACTTACCAACATTGGTATATCCGACCAAGGCAACTCTTACCAAAGCACCACGGTTACCTCTTTGGGTTTCCATTTGGCGATCTATCTTGAGAAGTTTCTTTTTTAATAAGGTGATACGGTCACGTACAATACGTCTATCCGTTTCAATTTCCGTTTCCCCAGGACCACGCATACCTATACCACCTTTTTGACGCTCAAGGTGAGTCCAAAGCCCGGTTAGTCTAGGTAATAAAAATTCATACTGAGCAAGTTCTACTTGTGTTCTAGCATAACTTGTTTGTGCACGTTGTGCAAAAATGTCTAATATTAAACTGGTACGGTCAATTATTTTACATCGTAATTGTTTTTCAATATTACGTTGTTGACCAGGCGTTAGTTCATCATCAAAAATTACAGAACCTATCTCATGCTCATCAACATACTTCTCAATTTCTTCCATTTTCCCAGTTCCAATCATGGTTTTTGGGTTGGGAACATCCATTCGTTGGGTAAAGCGTTTGTATACTTCTCCACCAGCGGTATAGGTTAGAAACTCTAGTTCATCTAGATACTCCTTAACCTTTTCCTCATTTTGGTCTTTATTGATTATACCAATAAGTACCGCTTTTTCATAATCTACCTTCTTCTTTTCTATCATAATAATGTAAAGTGCAAAATTAAGCAATTACCCATAAGCTATTTCGTATTTTTATTGACTCATTAAAACGATACATGCAATTTCCATTCTTTAAGAAAAAGACTAAAAAACAGCGTTATACAGTTGCGTTCTACAATTTAGAAAATCTATTTGATCCTGAGCGAAACACCAAAATCTTAGATAAAGATTATACTCCTAATGGTGTAAAAAAGTGGACAATAGAAAGATACCAAAGAAAATTGGAAAAACTCGCCAGAACAATTGCCAATATCGGTGAAAAGGATCACCCTTACCCTCCTGCTTTAATTGGTGTTGCCGAAGCAGAGAATAATAGTGTATTAGATGCGCTATTGAATACAGACCCTTTAGATGATTTTGATTACGGGTTTGTTCATTTTGATTCGCCAGATGAACGTGGTATAGATACAGGACTTATTTATCGAAAACGTTTTTTTAAGGTATTACACTCAGAGCCCTTGGTTTTATTGGTAGATAACCCAGGTGGCGTTAGAGATACTACTAGAGATATACTATATGTAAAGGGGGAATTAAATAAAGAATTGGTTCATGTATTCGTAAACCACTGGCCGTCTAGAAGAGATGGAGGGGTAGAGACAGAATACAAACGGGTTATTGCCGCTGAAGAGATTGTACAAAAAATAGAGCAAATTAGGTTAGAGGAATTAGATCCTAATATAATTGTTATGGGAGATTTTAATGATGACCCTTCCTCAAAGAGTCTCCAAGATTTAAAAGAAGGGGCAGCGCTATTCAACCCAATGGAAACATTACATATTCCAGATAGCCAAGGTTCTTCTGTTTATGGTAACAAGTGGAATATGTTTGATCAGATTTTGGTGTCTAATTCTTTTTTCAACTACGAAAAGAATACGCATAGTTTTGATTCTGCTGCTATCTATGATGATAAATCATTGAAGGAGAAAAAAGGGAAGTATAAAGGATCACCTTATAGAACATTCGTTTCAGATAGATATATGGGTGGTTACAGCGATCATTTTCCCGTCTATGCTATGTTTACATTTAATTCTTGATAGATTCAAAATAGAAGGAAAAATCCTACACATCATAAATTGATGCTTTCACAACAAGGTCAACGTAATGTCTAGGTAATTCATCGAATAAAAGTGTTCATTCACCGAACACAGTACATGGTTTATATATTTGTAGTCCAAACCTTACAATTATAACCTACCGATGAATACCAATAATTCAACCTACCGTACAAGTAGTATTCTAATACTACTATTTTTAGTGTTCTCAGCAGCGAATATCGTTAACGGACAAACTTCTAAGCAACGACTAAGTATCGCAGCAAATGATAAGAAGACCGAATTGGCAAATTTCAAATCTAATTTAGTTTCTGAATATGCTCTTGAAAAAACTCGTCTTCATGAGGTCGCAAGGCAGAATAATTGGAAATTAAAGGAAACGCTTGTAAACGGTAAGAAAATTGAATTACAAGGTATAGGTACAGATGGTAGTCCTTTATATTATGAAACATATTCAGATGAAGCTGGTTTAGTTTCTAGAGCAAGCACATTGAATACAGATGGTATGATGGGATTGCATTTAGATGGTAACGGAATGAAAGTTGGTGTTTGGGATGCTGGTGTTGCTTTAAGTAATCATATTGAATATGCTTCTAGAGTAACTATAGGTGATGATAATGCTGAGGTAGATGCACATGCTACAAGAGTTTCTGGTAGTATTATCTCAACCGGACTTAAAAAAGATGCTAAAGGTGTAGCCAGTATGGCTAAAATTGTTTCTCATGATTGGACAAGAGATAAAATAGAAGTAGCCGATGCTGCTGCTGAAGGTCTTCTTCTTTCTAATCACTCTTATGGTATTAAAGCAGACCGTGTGCCAGATTGGTATTTTGGCGCCTATACCAAGGTTGCCCAAGATTGGGATAAAATCATGTATAATGCTCCTTATTATTTAATGGTTACTGCTGCAGGTAATGCGCAGAAAAGTAGAGATAACCAAACACCTACTTATGGTAAGACCTCAGATGGTTTTGATGTTTTATTAGGCTTTACTATTTCAAAAAATAATATTACGGTTGCCGGTGCAAATTCAAATATAGATAGAAACGGAAATTTAAAAAGTGCCGATGTTTCTACTTACAGTAGTTTTGGTCCTGTTGATGATGGTCGTATTAAGCCAGACATCGCAGGTAATGGTGGTTCTATTCTTTCTACAGATTCTGCTAGTAATACTAGTTATAACACATCTTCTGGAACTTCTATGGCAACACCGGGTGTTACGGGTTCTTTATTATTATTGCAACAGTACAACAAAGAGTTATATGGTTCATATATGAAAGCAGCTACTTTAAAAGGGTTGGCTTTACATACAGCAGATGATATAGATGCTCTAGGACCTGATTACAAAATGGGTTGGGGTATTATGAATTCGAAAAATGCCGCTGAGGTATTAAATAATAAAGACTTTTCTAGTCATGTTGCCGAGGAGTCTTTAGAAAATGGCGAAGAGTTTTCTTTTGAAATAACTGCAAACGGTAATGAAACAATAATCGCTTCTATTTCTTGGACAGATGTAGAATCTAGTTTTATTAACTCTGGTGAATTAAACAATACTACTGCTGCATTGGTAAATGACCTAGATATTAGAATCACTAAAAACGGGCAAACATTTTTACCTTGGAAATTAAATCCTAGTCAAGCTAATAATGCTGCTACTAAAGGAGATAATAGAGTTGATCCTTTTGAAAGAATTGAAATTCCTAATGCAGATGGTACTTATACAATTACCGTATCGCATAAGGGAGACCTTGTAAATAACGCACAAGATTTTTCACTGATCGTTTCAGGTGTTCAAATGACTACATGTTCTATTAATGCACCAGACGATATTAGCCTTGAGGAAACTGAAGCATCTAGTGTAAACTTAACTTGGAATGCTTCGGAAGATGCACTTTACGAAATTCAGTACAAAGAAGTACACCAACAGAATTGGGCTACAGAATACATTTCAGTAAATAATTTTAGCTGGAAGGGGCTATTACTTGACACTACGTATTCTTTTAGACTTAGAACATTTTGTTCTCAGAATATAGCTTCTGAATTTAGTGAAGTAGCTACATTTACTTTTAGCGGAGAAGACACGGTATTAGAAACCCTTAATGCTTTAAGTGCTGATTCTGAAATTCCTTTCAGCGTATATCCAAACCCTGCAGTAGATGAAATTCAATTAAATGTTCAAACTTCAGAAACCTCGGTTTATAGAATAATGAGCACTAGTGGAGTAGAATTGAAAATGGATTCAGCTACAAATTCAAGAATAAATGTTTCTGATCTTCCTTCTGGACTATATGTATTACAGATTCAAGATTTTAACGTAAACAAAAGCACTAAATTCTATAAGTACTAAATAGCGTTATTTTATTCTTCTTGATTGTGTAGTAAATGAAAGACCTTGTTGACCAACCGTTGAATTCATTACGCCTTCAAATAATGGCTCTGGGCAATCTTTTGGTGCTTGCCATTCAAAAATGAAGTTAGAACCGGTACCACCTTCAACATCCATTTCGTCAATAATAATTTCAGCCGTTTCTAAAGGAGCCAAATAAATAGGGTGGTTAAAGTAATTCCTTAACGAAACCCCATGTGTGTCAAAATACTCAGCTTTAGAAAGGTAAATAGTATCTACATCACTTGTATTACGTAAGCTGACCATAGCGGTTAAATTATGGGTCTTATGTTCAGAGCTACTATAGATTTGAGAATAGATAGATAAATAAGACTTACCATGCTCTAAAGAATCTTGAACCTTCATGGTTACTTTTCTCTTCGTCCAGTTTTCTGGATGTATAGAGCTTATTTCCTTTTCTTGTAAACAGCTTGCCAGTAATACAACTACAGAGAATAATAAGATGATTTTTTTCATAGATATGGCTCGTTTTTGAACAAATGACGTTACTAACAAAATTACATCATTAGTCCTATTTTTATATCGTTGAATGCTATTTTTAACGTGTTTCTATTAATTAGCTACTTTTTTAACTTCACTATCTTTTAGTAATTCTTGATTTCGTAACCTTAAATAAACCTGTGCAGTGGTTAATACGTCTAATTCGCAATAGGTTATTATACGGTTTAGATCGTTTTCTTCATAGTATACTACACGAACCATACTACCATCTATATCTTCTTTAGGGGAAGGTATGCCCAGTACATGTGCCATTAATTTTAATGAAGTAAAATGCTTGTAGTCGCCAAATTTCCAAAGCTCCATGGTGTCTATATGCGGAATCTCCCATGGTTTTTTGCCAAATAGATCTAGCTTTTGTGGTAAGGTTATTCCATGAATAATCATTCTTCTAGCGATATACGGAAAGTCGAATTCTTTACCGTTATGAGCACAAAGCACGTTTTTAACATGATTAAAATGCTCGTCTAATAAGATTTTGAAATCAGCCAAGAGCTTCGCTTCGTCTCCGTGAAAAGTGGTTACTCTAAAATTTCTAACCTCATTTTGAAACGTAAAATAACCAACGGATATGCAAATAATCTTACCGAACTCCGCCCAAATTCCGGCACGCTCGTAGAACTCTTCTGCGGTTACATTATCTTTTCTTTGGTATTGAGATTTGTGTGCCCACAATTCTTGTGTGGTTTCATCTAACTGGTCAAATGAGCTTTTTTCAGGTACGGTTTCTATATCTAAGAAGAGGATGTTGTCTAATTGTAATTTATCAGGCATAGAAAGGTAAGTTACTAATAAGTAGGAATTTAACGCAATTTTATTGCTGACGTACTTACATTTTTACTCGGTTTGGCAAAAGATTGGAGTTTTTACTTGTGGGAGAACGGTTTAGTATAAGAATAGTACCCAACTCTAAACAGGTTTGTTTTAACTTGGAAAATGACCTACCGTTTTTAAACAAACATTCCGCTCTTCATTGGTTGCAATCTACTTTTGTTAAATGTATTGAAGAGTTGTATTTTATGGTATTCACATCCTTGAATTTTGTGCCATTGTCATTTAATTCTCCAAAACCTTCAATAAGTTGGTTACCCTTAACCAAAAATGCTATTTCCCTTGAGCTTTCTTTTCCTTCCGCATTAAAAGTATAAGTTCCAAATAGCTTGTCGTCATTTAAGTTACCAACAAAAGTTCCTTGATTGGCATCTTTTTCGGCATAAGCAATGTTTAAATTTCCCGTTACGTTTTCATTTACTTCAGTGATTTCCATTTTAATTGTGTTGTCATTGCTATTGTATTCGTAGCAACCTTTATCTAAAATCGTTTTTTTAGTTGATTTCTCGTTTGGTTTTTCTTCTTTTGTTACCGATTTTTTTTCTGTTTTAGTATTGTTTTTACAAGCTACTATGGTTATAAATGCAAGTGCTACTAATGCTAATTTTCTCATAAGTTTTATTCTTAGGTTAATCGATTTTTTTGAATATTAATAATTCTTTATCTGATGGATTTGAAAGCCACAAGCGGTTGTTTTCGATTTTATATGTAGTTACACTTCGCAATGCTTCTAAAAATGTAGTTTCTTTGTTTTTAGGGTCGCAAAGCATCTTGGTGGTCGCGATGTCGGTAAATCGAAGCAATCCTTTTTCAAAAAACAGTTTACCATTGATCTGGTTACATCCTGCATAGCCCGTAAACGAGTTTGATGCAGCATTGATTTCAATTGAAGGTAAATCCTTTTTGAAATTTTCTATTGTTACTTCATTTCCGTCCAGTTTTTCCAGCACCCAAATATCGTGTAAACGATAATCGGTTATATAATTGCCACAACCTTCTAATTTATGCATAGAGGTTTCCGAGTTCTTTTTATATGTCACGTAAACGGTGTATGGCGATAACTTTCCCGACATTGCGTTGGTACATTCCGATTGCGTAATCTGAATATCGAGTTGGCCGGATTCTGTTTGGATTTTATACCTCTTCACATTACTGTCCATAGCCTGTGAAGGTTTTGCAGAAGGTGTAAAAACAGAATCTGTTATTGTTTTAAGTTTTAGTTGCTTTTCCGATAGTTCCAAACTCCAAAAAGGTTCTGTTCCCGAGGCTTTAAAATAAATACCGTTCGGGTTATTTATTTCCTTTTTATGAACGGTTTCTTGTTTTGATACTACCGAATTGCTTATTGTTTTGATATTGCTTTGCGGTGATTGTTGATTAATTTCACCTAGGCAAGATAGACACAAGAATAAAAAGCAAAAAGCACTTGTTCTTCTAATTATCTTCATTGGTTTTCTACTCTTTTAAACCGCATCATAGGAACATTATCTATTAGGAGGTTTAATTTTCCGTCTTGGTCAAAACTGAATTTGTTTATTTTTTTTATCATATTCAAAAACACTTTTTCTCCTTCTCCGCAAAACATCATTGTAGTTGGACCAGGCACTCCAAAGGACATTGAATCATTATCTAAAGTATAATCGGCAGAATAGCCATTGCAACTATTATTTCCAGTAACTTTTTTAGTTACTTTATCGAATGTGATTTCAGGCTTTTTGTCGGGATACAAACCATTAAAAGCAATACGTGGTCCAGAAATGTATTCTAGTTCCCAAGTGGTGTTGTAAAATTTCTCGCTAGCAACATTTTTTTTGGTTCCACAAGAAATCATAACGAAGCTAAAAATGGCAATCAACAATGTGGTTTTTGTTTTCATAATCATTAGATTTTGGTTTGTTTTTTAATTATAATTTTTCCTATTAATATTAGGCTTGTAAATATTGTCAAAGTTGTAGCAAAAACAATGCTAATATTTAAGAGTGTTTTTTCGTATCCTATTTCAGGAACATTTAAAAATGGATAGGGATAAAACCCAGAGAAATGTCCTCTTGCGAGTATAAATACAATAAATAGTACAGGATATAACAGCCAGCCTAAAAATGATTTCAACCTCAAATCATTTTTTCTGACTTTAATACACCAATAAATAAGTACATATAAAGGAATTATGGTATGCAGTAGTTCGTCAACAATCCGTTGCAGTCCTGTAGGTTGCCATACACCTCTTAATGCTACTTGATAAACCAAGCCGACTATAAGAATAAACGCAGTAATTGCAGTGATTGTTCCTTTTGAAAAGAACCATTTAAAGGGAATCAATTTTAGTTTGAAAACAGATGCCGTGAAATATAGTGTTACCAAAATATTAGTTAAAATGGTAAAAAAACTAAAGAAACGAATAACCATTTCAAGAATGTCCGTTTGCCTGTTTTGAAACATCAAGAAAAACTGTGCTAATATGGCAAACCAACCAATACATAACCCTATTGTTTCTAATTTTCTTTTCATTTTTTTTTAATGCTTGCCAACGTATGTATAAACTGAACAGGGTACGTTTATTTCCTGTTGATTATAGCTTATCTAGCTAATATACTATTAAAGAATAAACCTACAATTAACAGGCTACATTCTATTACGGAATACCATAAACACTATAAATTATATAGCACTAGTTGTTTATTAATGGAACTTAGAAGAGAATTGCCTTAAAAATAGCGAACCGACTAACTAGTCTTTTTTTTACTTGTAGAATGCGTTTATAATTGTTGAAAGTAACGACGGCAATCGTAATTGTATCGACTAAATGCAAAGAGTACGAAGTTAAATTGGTGTTTTAGGTACTAAACAAACTAAGTAGTTTGTTTTTTGGTATTATAAAAGTAAGGTTAGAACAAACTAATTTTTACTTTCCGCTATGAAATTATGGAGATTTACGTTTTATGTTTCTTTCCGAAGACACGTAAAACGTAAATCTGTTTTGTTGTTAGTTTTACTAAGTTAGTACTGTGTTCACTATTTGATTTTAATGGGGTATAAGCAAAAAGGTACATCTAATCAGGTGAGTTCGCGATGTATAAATTGTTTCCAGTTATTATTAAGCCAATCCGTAGTAAATACAAATCAACGAAATGGTGTCAAAAAAACCATGTACTGCAATTACAAACCACAAATCGTATTTGCGTAAGTAGAATATCAGCGCTATGAGCCCTCCGACCGTACCTGCAACAATTTGCCCGGTAATTCCTTGATAACTATGCATGAAACCAAAAAAACAAGCTAACAAGACAATATTAAGAACAATACTGAATTTGCTTTCTCCAAAGAATTTTACAAATTGTCTCATAAAATAACCCCGAAAGATAATTTCTTCTCCAAACCCAGCAGTAGCCCATACGACTACCAAAGCAATTAAGCAAGCAGAAAGATTTCCTTCTAATTCTTTAAAACTTGAATAATCTATGGGAACTCCTGTGAGTTTTGTGATTCCAGGAACCAATAAAAAGGCATAAAAAGTAAAGAGACCTAATGCAACTAATGGCGCTAATACGAAGATGTTTTTGACTGTAAATTTTTCGCGTTGTAATCCTAGAGCTAAAAATGGTTTTCCTTTGTATTCTATATAATTGGAGAAGATGATTAATAGAGAAACAACGATGTTTTCTATATAACTTAAATTAAGTGGTCCGAACCATATAAAGCAGATGACTGCAACGGTAATTAATGGAATTAAGGTTTGTCGTAAGGTAACTTTGTTCATTATTTTAGGTTTTAAATTCTAAGCGAATTAATGAACAAAAACGCTTAAACCCCCTTTAATTACTTATGCTCTTACTGAATGGTAGTATATTAATAACTGAATAGTCGGTATTTTTTATTGAAACCAATTCATAAATTCCTTTCGCTTGTACCGACTGATATTTATTTCTTTAATAGCATCGTTTTCAATAGCAGCTTTTAATTGAATACGTAGTTTACCATTCTCAATTTTTTCTATTTCTTCTACAGCATCTTTGTGAACGATAATTTGCCGGTTGGCTCTATAAAACAATTGATTATTTATTTTTTCTTCCAGCTCATTCAATATAAAATCTGTACTAATAGTTGTGCCATCATTTTTTACAGCAAATACAACTTTGTTTTCGCTGTAAAAACATGCAATACTTTCATAAGCGAGCTTTGTAGTTTTTGCACCGCTTTCTATAGTTACAACAGCATCTCTTATAGATGACTTATATAAATTGTATACGTCTTGGGCATACGACAATCCTATAAGTATAAAACTCAATAGTAAGGTAATCAGTAAACCAATTAATAAATAATAGAACTCAATCTGTCCATCTACGACAAGACTAAAAATAAAATTTACAGGAATATACATGAGTGTAATATACCCTAGAGTTGAGGCCATGAACCATACTATAGTTGCCATTTCAACTTTTTTATAGAAATGCTTTTTCTTGTAATATTGAAAGTTAATCTCGGTGATGATGCCAATGATAATACACAAAACAATAGATGCCAGAAAACCTTCAATGGGGAATCTATAATAATCACTACCAGGAAAGCTATCTGGTGTCGCTAAATGATTTATGACCAACGAGAAAATAATCAATACAGTTACTTTCTTAAACCAACGCCATGCAGAACTACTTATAAAGGTGTGCCAGTCCGTTTTTAAGGTGTTTTTGGTCTGTGTTTTGGTGCTCATGAATTAGAAACTCTTTTTTTGATAGTAGAAGTATGTTTGTAATAGGTTTTTTACCACAGAGAGGCTAAGCGTAGTGCATAGACAAAGAAATTTTTCGTTTCCGTCTGCGCACGTAGCCAAAGCTTTTTATTTTGTTTCAGAGCAAAATCTTAAAGATTTTGCGGACACTTTAAATATACGCATACCATTGAATTAAGTGCCAAACTCCGCATTACCTATAGGTATTGTAAGCTGCAGTTTTTTATTTATTAAACTTTTCCATTTCGTATAAATCAAGATCTTTTCCCCAATAATTTTTTTCGATGCGATTAATTTTATAATCAAATTTTTCAAAAAACTTATATGCAAGCTGAGATGTTGTTACAATGAATTTTTCTACCCTATTATCTTTACTTAATATATTTAAACAATGTTCTACCGACTGTTTTCCCAGTCCTTGTCCAGAATAACTTGGATCAAAAAAAATCCACGTTATTCGTCCAGAATTATCATCTTCATTCACGTAATATCCAGTTCCGCCAACAATAGTATTATCCACTTCAACAGTCAGATAGGTTTCTGTATTTTGATTTAGATATTCTGCAAAATCTTTTATTTCTTTTTTGTCAAAGAATTCAGGAACATTTAACCTGAAAATTCTCAGTAAGCTTTCTTTGTCATCGGGTTTGAACGGTCTAATCATATTTTTTCAACTTGAAGGTAACGGTTAGTATATGAAAAGCAGGCGATTTTGATGCACTTCACTTTCGGTTAAGTACAAAGTTTTATACGAGCCAAAAGCCTTGAATTTTGTACTTATTCGCTTAATTTTTATAAACATTGTTAGCGGTTCGTACTATCTCTTTTTAATACTTCATTTATCAAATAGTAATAAGCGTTGGGTTGGTGATGTTGCATTAATTTTGTTTTATCATAAGGGAATAATTTATGATAATCCGAATCAGCTTTCAGTACATAAATATTTCCTGACTGTATATAATTGCTACTATGGTAATATGTAGGATTGATAAATCCGGGTAGCTTTTCTTTAATTCTTTTTGAAACCATTTTGCCGAAGTATTTTTGATATTTGCGTTGGGCTTTTTTGGATGGTTTAGCTACTTTATTGTACAAGGTCTTTGCTATAATTTTTTTGAAAAACGACTGATTATCAATTCCGTCTTTAACGGTAGCAAAAATGTTGATATCAGGAAAGTCTTCCATTGTTTGAACTGTCAAAAAGCTTTCTGGTACCCAATCGTTCGGATTTATAACATTATATCCCCAACCATCCTGTGTTAAGATATTATAATCATTAGCGAAGTATTGATTACCAACTTTTGGGCCTGCTGAACTATACGTTTTAAAGCGAATGTCTGGTGGGATAGCTCCTTGTTTTTGTAAATTATTAAAGTACGATGTGATTAGGATAGCTATTGCACCACCCTGACTGTGCCCCGTAATATAAATATCTTTAATTCCAGTTTGATAACAAGAATCAATTTTTGGTAATATATCTTGGGATAAAAAAGCCATTGAGGTTAACCAGCCTATATGCACTGCGGCTTTCGGATTTTCGGATAACTCATATTCAAAAACATTATTCTCCGCAATGGTTAGTTTTCCATTAGCAGAAACCATAGCTGCATAGGCATTTGCTAAAAAACTACTTGGGTCTGCACTTGTGCCTCTAATACTTATCACAGCAGTGCTATCAGTGGTAGTCCATAACTCCCAAACATTATCTAGACCCATAGGTTGAGAACGATATTTTCTTTTATAGTTAGCAGGATAAGGAATATCCTTAGTTTCAGAGGGATAAAAATTCTTGACACTAATGGAAAGCAATTCTTTGTATTCCTGTGGGTTGAACCCCGCTTTAATTTTTTGTGCGGTTGTTTGATAATAGGTGATAATAAGTATTATCAAAAGTAAGGCATGCTTAAATTTCATAGTTCAAAATTAATATTGTTTTGAATAATTAGTAACTAGTTGGTGTTTTCGTATGACCGTTAACAATTGTTTATTTGGTCTGGTCCCTAATATACTATTAAAGAATAAACCTACAATTAATAGGTTATATTCCATTGCGTAAACCCGGAATCGCTATAAATTATATAGGTTTAAATAATTATTAATAGTAATTGATAGAAAATGGCTAATATCAATGAACCGACCAACCAGTCTGTTTTTTACTTATAGAATGTGTTTATAATTGTTGAAAGTAACGACAGCAATCGCAATTGTATCGACAAAATGCAAGGTGTACGATGTATAAAGGGGAATTTTGAAAGGAAATAAACCAAGTGGTTTGTTAAGTAGTCAGGTAAAGCAGTTGTTTTAGAACAAGCTTTGCTGTTTAAACGGACTCTCATGGTTCAATAACCACTGTTTTCTATGTAGACCTCCAGCGTAACCAGTAAGTGAACCATCGGTACCGATTACTCTATGACAAGGTACTACGATCCATAACGGATTTCGTGCATTTGCAGATGCGACAGCTCTGGTTGCATTGGGATCACCTAAAGTTTTTGCAAGCTCTAAATAAGACTTCGATTTTCCATAAGATATGTTCTGCAACGCTACCCAAACCTTCTTTTGAAATTTTGTTCCTTCAGGGTTCAGTTTTAGATCGAAGTTGTTTCTTATCCCTTCAAAATATTCGTTTAATTGATAAACGGCATCTTCTAAAGATTCAGGTATAACATCGGTAAGGGGTTCATCAGAATTAAGTACGGTTATAGAGGTAAGTCCATCAGCATCGCCAATAATTTTGGCAACGCCTAGGGGAGTATTTATAAAAGCAATATCCTCTTCCATAGTATTCTTGAAGTTTATTCGTCTGGCGAAGTAGGCTTTTCGATCACTCCGGTTGCCTGAGCACGTTTTTCCCAGTTTTTACGAGCAAGACTCTGCAGATCGGCAATACTGTCGCTCTCATCCATTATTTCAAGCCCTAGAAGCGTTTCTATTACATCTTCCATAGTTACTATTCCACTAACAGAACCATATTCATCTACGACCAACGCAATTGCTTCACGTTTTTCAATGAATATTTCAAATAGGGTCGGTATAGGAGTACTTCTACGTGTTACTAGAATTTCGCGCTTAATTTCTTTTAACGGAATTTCTCCGTTCTGATTGATCATTTCTTCTAGAACATTATCCTTCAAAACAAAACCAGTAATATTATCAATGTTTTCAGTGTAAACAGGAATTCTAGAAAATCGCAATTTCGGATTATCGGTAAAGAAATTAGCAATTGTTTTTTCGTCGGAAGCTACTTTCATTACAGCTCTTGGAGTCATAATATCTTTCACCAAAACTTCATCGAACTTTAATAAGTTTTTAATGATGGTAGATTCAGATTTTTCAAAGACACCTTCTTCATGTGCCATATCTGTCATGGCATGAAAATCTTCTCTACTTAAAACACTACCATGGTGTTTGCCGCCACCGACCATTTTAGTGAATAAACGCAATAACCATAATAGTCCAGTATATTTTAAACCTAAAACCATAATTTTTAAGGTTTTGGTTGAAAAATTGGCTAGTTGTTTCCAGTATGTAGCTCCAATAGTTTTTGGGATTATTTCAGACGCAACCAAAATAAGAATAGTCATGAGGGTAGAAACTACCCCAACCATTAAATCTTCTGTAAATGATACACCAAGTATTGTTTTGGTTTCGCTACCGTATAATTCAGCGTAAGCAACTTTCGCTTGTACACCAACTAAAATTGCACCTACAGTATGGGCAATAGTGTTTATTGTTAAAATAGCAATTAAAGGTTGGTCTACATCTTTTTTAAGTGCCTCTAAGGTTTTTGCATAAGCATGACCTTCTTTCATTTTTACATTTATGAAAGTTGGGGTGATACTCAATAACACTGCTTCTAATATAGAACATAGAAAAGAGAAGAAAATAGATATAAACGCGTAAAAAAGTAGTAATCCCATAGGGTTGTTTTATAAATCGAAGATATTAATAAATATACTAAGGATTGTGCTGTTTTGATTTATCAAATGCCTGATAAAATATTTGTTGAATCGATGGCCGAATATTTAAGTCATAAATATTACGATTTTCTCTAGAAGGATACACTCTATTAGAAAGAAATATATAAATCAATTGATTTTCTGGATCTGCCCAAACAAAGGTTCCTGTAAAACCACTATGACCAAAGCTCGTTGCACCAACTTCTGGAGCGGGGTAAGAATTTGCCAATGTGAATTGATCATTATTCAAATATGGCTTATCGAAACCTAAACCTCTTCTGTTTTCATTTTCTGGATATTGAACTTGTGTAAATTCCTCCATTGTTTTTTTTGAGATATATTGCTTTCCGGCATACAACCCTTTTTGCGCAAACATTTGCATAATAATTGCTAAATCATCTGCGGTACCAAATAGACCTGCATTACCAGAAACACCTCCTAATAATGATGCATTTTCATCATGTACCCAACCTTGTGTTAACGTATGTCTGAAAATAGTATCTTCTTCTGTAGGGACAATTTTATTAGAAAATTCTTTAGTACTTGGTAAAAATCCAAAAGTTTTCATACCAAGTGGTTTGTAAAACTCTTGATCCAGGTATTCAGCATAGGGCATTCCCGTAATCTGGGAAATTAACTCGGGAAAGATTAGAAAAGATAAGCCTGAATATTTGTATTTTTTATCTACCGAAACATCAGAACGATTTATGATTCTGTACATTTTTCTATTGAATCTATTTTTAACATAGATACCTTCAAATGCTACATTACTAAATCTGTTATTCGAATTTTTACGAATAAATCTATTTTTAAACCGACCGTTATTTTTTAAAGTCTCTCCGAGAAAAACAATGTAAGGTTGTAAACCAGCCTGATGTGCTAAAATTTCCCTAAGCGTTATGTTTCTCTTGTCTTTTTGCCTTTTCCAAGGTTTCCAATAGGTACTAAAAGGTGCATCTAAATTTAGCTTGCCTTCATCAACCAATTTCATAATTGCAGGCAACGGACCTAATATTTTGGTTACCGAGGCCAGATCGTAAATATCATTTAGAGCAACTGGTTGAATACTGTCGTAAGTATGAAAACCGTAAGCATTATGAAAAATAATGTTCCCTTCTTTTGCAATTAATATTTGAGCTCCAGGAAAGGCTTTATTTTTTATACCATTTGTTATTATACTATCTACCTCTCTGTATATCTGTACAGAATCAAGTGTATATTTAGCCATAGTGGATTCCTGCAAACTGGAATCAATAGGTAGTAATAACTGGTTGTGCTTCTCTTCTTGTGCGACAAGAAAAGAACTAAATAAACCAAATAGTATAAAAAATATCTTATTCATTACGTGTATATGTACTTTATCCAAGAAGCTTAACGGCATCTTTAGCGAAGTAGCTTGCTATTATATTTGCTCCTGCTCGCTTAATGGCCGTAAGTTGTTCCATCATCACAGCATCATGATCTAGCCACCCTCTTTCAGTAGCAGCTTTTACCATAGCATATTCACCAGAAACTTGATATACGGCAACTGGCACATCAACTTCATTTTTAATTTCACGTACAATATCAAGATAGCAAAGTCCTGGTTTTACCATAACGATATCTGCTCCTTCTTCAATATCCATTTGTGTTTCACGAATAGCTTCAAATCTATTCGCGTAATCCATCTGATATGTTTTTTTATCCTTAGGTACATTTTTAAGATCTACCGGTGCAGAATCTAAAGCATCTCTAAAAGGACCGTAAAATGCACTGGCATATTTGGCGCTATACGCCATAATACCGGTGTTTAAATATCCTTCGTCTTCTAAGGCTTCACGAATGCTGAGTATTCTACCATCCATCATATCGCTAGGGGCAACAAAATCTGCACCAGCTTTGGCATGCGAAACACTCATTTCCGCTAGAACCTCTACACTTTCATCATTAAGAATCTGTCCGTCAGCAACAATACCATCATGACCGTAAGAAGAGTAGGGGTCTAGTGCTACATCGGTCATTACCAGCATTTCAGGACACGCATTTTTAACCGTTTTAATGGCCAATTGCATTAACCCGTTTTCATTCAAAGCTTCAGAACCTTGATTGTCCTTTAACTTATCAGGTACTTTTACAAATAATAAAACGGAACGTAAGCCCATTTTCCAAAGTTCTTTCACTTCTTTGGTAAGGTTGTCAAGACTTAGGCGGTAATAGTTAGGCATTGAGGCGATTTCCTCTTTAACACCTTTACCTTCAACTACGAAAAGCGGGACTAAAAAATCACTTGGCGAAATTATAGTTTCTCTTACCAAACTACGTATAGCTTCTGAACTTCTAAGTCTTCTATTTCTAATAAGTGGGTACATAATTCTATTATTTGTTTCAATATTTATTCAGATTCCTTACTTTTTCTGATAATGCTTTTTAAACGTTCTTTTCTTAGCGCAGCTTCCTTTTTCAATTTGTTCTTCTTTCTATCCATTAGCTTGGTATGCTTTGCTTTGTTCACTGTATTTTTAGCCTTGCCTTTTTTTGCCATACCCGAATATTTAGATTCAAACGCTTTATTGCTTTTTATCTGCAAAGTCTAGACTTTACTTCATCAAAGCATATGTATTTTGAAGTTATACAAAAATAGGTGAATTTGAATAATTGCTACAGCCGTTGTTGCTTATTTTTATGAGGTAGCCGCTAAATGATTCTTACAAGAGAAGCCTATTAAAGCAGTCTATTTCCAATTTAAATCTATAATTTGTAGCCAAAATCTTATACTAGCGTAAATTGTTAACTCTTCCATTGTATTTAAGAATCAATTCCATCATAAACGAGCTCAAAACTAATAAGCAGTTGCGTTCCTATTCGGTAAAAGCCATTGCAGAAGAGATTGGATATAAAAGTGCAGATTCTTCCAGTAAATATTTTAAAAAGAATACCGGCTTGTCTCCGTCATCGTATATTAAGAAATTCAATAAGGATAGTTAAATGATTTTTCAAAATTTAAGTCGGTTTAAATTTCGGTCTATAGCTATTCTATTAATACTCTTCTGTTGGTTTAATGATAAAGCACATGGTCAACAAGATATGGAGGGTATATCTGATAGTTTGATAACCCAAGTTCAAAAAATTTATAGTGAAAACTATGAGACAGGAGAACAGACATTATCTGCCGTAAATCAAATATTCAAAAATATTGACAGGTATAATATTAAAGAGCAGGTTGCTATCTATTTAGTTTTAATAGATTTTCAAATAGCAGAAGGTAAGTATGAGGAAGCTATAGAAAACTGTCATATTTCTCGCGAAATGGCTAAGCAAAATAATTTTAATTACGAAAAGGTTCTTTCTAATTTCTATTTAGCAACTGCCTTTGAAGGAAATTATGAATACGATAAATCTTTTAAACTGTTTAAGTCTTTAGCTCAATTAATAAATGACAGTAACTACGAATACCTGGCTATTACATCTGAAATAGAAATGGCAGTGTTTTATGAGTTAATTGGTAAATACAGAGATGCATTAGATATTAAATTAAACATTTATAGAACTAAGGGAGACTTCTTAAAAAAAAGAAATGATTCTTGGTACTATCGACAGTTTTTAGATATGTCCAATTTATATAATGAACTGGGTATTGAAGACTCTACCTATTATTATAGAAATTTATATAAAAAACATATTGATGAGTTTCTAGATGATGGACGAGGACGTTTTTTATTATTAAAAAATGAGGCCAATATTGATTTTAAAGATGAGAAGTTTAGGGAGTCTATTGATAATTATAGAATTTATAGTAATTGGGTTTTTAATAGGTTCAAGGAATACGATACTCCCTTACTCATTAATAAGAGTAAGGCTCATTTGGCTTTAGGTGAAGTAGATAGTGCGCTGAGCAATTTAAATTTAATTAAAAATCAAGCCATATTTTTAAAAGAACAAAAATTCATTTCCCCTGATTTCTATAAATTATACATAGAAATTTATCAAAAAACGGGTGAAGAAGTTTTAAGAAAGGAATATGAACAAAAGTATTATAATGCATTAGAAACTTATAATAGCTTTAAATTTAATACGCTAGATAATCTCTACGATATAGATAAACAGCGTATACTGATAGAGAGTAGTAACGATACTAAAAGTTATAAGAATAAAGTAAGTTACTTATGGTATGCCATAAGTGCCATCGTGTTATTCTTTATTGCGTTTTTTCTGTGGAAGCAAAAAAAAGAAAAAAGAAAGTTTAATGACTTGATGAAAAGAGTACATAATGAATCGACTTCAGTTGCTCCACCAATTTCTGACGCTACCACAATAGCGATAAATGACGAAAAAGTGTCTGCTTTGATTCGTGATATAGCAGCCTTAAAAAAAGAAGGGTTCTTTTTAAAACAAAAAACTACACTATACAATACTGCCAAGAAATTAAAAACAAATACCTCTTACCTATCCAGTGTTATCAATAATAACCTAGGGACTACATTTTCTGCTTTTGTAAATGATATAAGAATCGATTATATCATAAATGAACTAAAAACGAATAAGCAAATGCGCTCGTATTCGGTAAAGGCAATTGCAGAAGAGATTGGGTATAAAAGCGCAGATTCTTTTAGTAAATACTTCAAACAAAATACAGGTTTGTCTCCTTCCACATTTATTAAAAACATCAATAAAAAGCACTAAAAATAGCTTTTATGGGGTGGTGATTCCCAAAGAGTATTGTTTTCGTAATTAAGAACATAAGATATTGACAATCATATAGTTGAAATTAATTAACCTAACCTATTTTTATAAATTTAGGGTAGTATGACTTGTTTTGAAGAGAGAAACAGTCCTTTCTTTACCAAAAAGATTACCGTTCACTTTTAAAATTATACGATCGTATTAAGCTAATATTTTAATAGAAGTTCGGAGTCCTTTTTTAAATCAATAATTACAAATAGTTAATCTTAAATTTTAAATTATGAAAAAATCAATTATCGCATTCGGAATTTTAGTATGTACGGTATTTAGTACAGTAAGTGCAAATACAAATTCAGGAAATAGAATCAGTAAAATCAACAAAACAAACATTACCAATATATCGCCAATGGTATTAGCGATTGTAGAAGATGATGTTGCTGTTGTGAAAAGTTTTATAGTTTATGGAGCCGATATTGAGCAAGTGTCTAATACCAGAGCTAAAATGACAGCTCTAATGTATGCATCTCGTTACAATCAATTAGATATTGTTAAAATATTAGTAACAGAAGGTGCGAATACCTCAAAAAAATCTAAAATTGGAGCGACAGCCTTGGACTATGCAAAAGTGTCAGGAGCAACCGAGGTAGTTACGTATTTAAACAGCTTGTAAAATAAAATCTAATAAGTAATTGAATAAGGCTATTCAGATTCTTAAAAAATCTGAATAGCTTTAACTAATAGAAAAACAGGTTCCTATTAAATCTCACTTTTTCAACTGTTTTATGTATATAATTTTTAATTACCTAATATCCAAATTGTTGTGTTTGTTTTTGCTTTCCTATTTTTATAAATATGGGGCGATTTTACTTGTTTGTGAGGTGTTAATTACGCTTTATTTACAGAAGCAACTACAAATAAAATTGTAACATTTCTAAAATTTTAGACACATATCAATAAACTAAACACTAGCCATTAAATTCAAAAAACTATGCTTTCAATAACCAATTTAAACAAAACCTACCCTAACGGAACACAAGCCTTAAACAATGTTAATCTAGAAATTGGCACTGGAATGTTTGGACTACTTGGACCAAATGGAGCTGGGAAGTCATCTTTAATGAGAACTATTGCTACGTTACAACAGGCAGATAGCGGTCATATAGAATTTAATGATATAAACGTTTTTGAAGAACCAGATGAGGTTAGAAAATTATTGGGCTACTTGCCTCAAGATTTCGGAGTATACCCAAAAGTTTCTGCAGAAATGATGTTAAATCATATTGCAAAAATTAAGGGTATTCAAAGTAAAACTGACCGTAAAGCATATGTAGCAGATTTATTGAATAAGGTAAATCTCTACAAATTTCGCAAACGTAATTTGGGTGATTACTCTGGTGGTATGAGACAGCGATTTGGTATAGCCCAAGCCTTAATAGGTAATCCTAAATTAATAATCGTAGATGAGCCAACCGCTGGTTTAGATCCTTTAGAACGTAACCGTTTTCATAATTTATTAAGTGAATTGGGAGAGGATTCAGTAGTGATTTTGTCTACCCATATTGTTGATGATGTGGTAAATCTTTGCACCAATATGGCAGTCTTTAATGAAGGTAGAGTAGTTGTTCAAGGTCATCCGTTAGAGTTGTCCAATACTTTAAATGGTAAAGTATACCGTAAGAGTATTTCTAAAGAGGAAACTGAATTATATCAATCGGAATACAATGTGTTATCTACTTATTTACGTAGTGGTAATCTTTATGTAAATGTATTTGCAGAAGGTATACCAGGAGAAGGGTTTGAAGAGGTTGCCAATAATTTAGAAGACTTTTATTTCTATAGTATTAACCAACCACAAACAGTATAGTCATGAAAGAAATATTCTTATTCGAACTTAAATATAGATTAAAACGTCCGGCGACGTATATCTATATATTCATGATGTTTTTAATACCGTTGTTATTGGCGGTTTTTGAAAAATCTGTTACAGCAGAATTTACCAATAGCCCTAGTGCTATAGTTAGTGTATTAGGAGGTTTAAGTATTTTCGCATTATTCTTTTATGCTGCAATTATGGGCGTGCCTGTTTATAGGGACGAAGAACATAAAACGGCACAGACCTATTTTACGTATCCAATATCTGAGAAGAGTTATATATTAGGTCGTTTTTGGGGTAGTTTTACTATAGTTACCATATTGAATTTAGCAGCTATGTTCGGTGCTATTTTTGGCTTTGTTTTAGGAGCTTTATTGGATAGACCTGACTACGGTACCTATGCCGATTTTAATTTTTGGTCTTACTTTTTCCCATTTTTGTATCTGTTGGTATTTAATTCGTTCTTTATCGGGACACTTTTCTTCTGTTTAATGACATTTTTTAAAAGAATGCCAATATTATATTTAGGCGGAATTATAATCTTTATAGGAACAATTTTATCGCGACAATTACTGTCAAATTTAGATACAGAATGGCTTAGTATTTATATAGATCCATTTGGTATATCTGCTTATGCATATTTAACGAAGTATTGGTCGGTAACTGAACTAAATACCACGCAACTCGCTTTAACTGGAAAGTTTTTATTAAACCGATTGTTATGGCTAGGTTTAGGGTTAATTATTTTCTTAATTACACTGTTTAGATTCTCTTATTTAGGGTTTTTAACTTCTAAGAAGAAAAAGAACATAAAAGAAGATAATGATTTAGTGGCGTCTACAGAAACTATTAACGTTGTTCAAGAATTTAGTAAAAAAGCGCAACGCCAAAATTTATGGTCCTTAAGTAAAATAGAATTTTTATCTATTGTAAAGGAACCTGTATTTCTTGTTTTAATTGTAATAGGAGTTTTATTAGCAGGTTTTATTACGTATCAAAACAATCAGTATAATGGTACGGCGTCATTACCACTTACCAGATTTATGGTGACTTATATTTCTGCTGGATTAGCATTATTTTCAACTATTATACTTATTATTTATTCAGGTGAGGCTGTGCATCGTACACGAAACAATAAGACTTTTGAATTCTATGATGCCCTACCGGTAAGTAACACTACACTCTACTTGTCAAAAATTATTTCCCTTGTTGGAGTGTCTGTTTTATTGGTTTTCGTCAACATACTAGTTGGTATAATATACCAAACGGTAAATGGCTATTTTAATTATGAATTGGGTATGTACCTTACTTATAATTTTACTTCACTTTTCCCTTCATATGTTGCAACATTATTGTTGGCATTTTTTATTCATGTTTTGGTGAATAATAAATTTCTGGGTCACTTTATAGTAATCGTTGTATATGTAGGTATACCTATACTCGTTAGCTTAGCGCTAAAAACGAGTAATCCACTTTTAGGTTTTGGAGAAACAACACCGAGCTTTCTAAGTGACTTAAATGGATTTGGACATTACCTTACTGGCCAGTTTTGGTTGAATTTATATTGGATTCTTTTTACATGCACTTTGGCTGCTATTGGTAGGGTATTTTGGAATAGAGGATTCTATTCTTCGGCAAAAGAACGTTTTAAATTGGCAAAAAGTAGGTTTAAAGGTAAAACGGTGGCTTATACTATGTTTTTCTTCTTTGCCTTCGTCTCTGTAGGCGCATATAGCTATTATAATATTAAAGTGCTGAATCATATGGAAGATGAGGATTTTAGTAATAAACTATCTGCAGATGCTGAAAAGGCTTATGGAAAGTATATTAACAAACCTCATATTCAGGTTATTGATTTGAAAGCGGATATTAATATTCTTACTGAAACTCGTGGTGTGGATGCTAAAGGTGTCTTCAAGGTTATAAATCCTTCAGAAGTGCCTATAGATACTGTGTTAATGGAGATAGCATTTCCAACGTATGACACTAAGATTGTTAAGGTGATCTATAATGACCAAGAGATTCAACCATTTTTGATAGATTCGTTATATCGATTGAACATCTATAAATTACCAAAACCACTTCAGCCGAAAGACACTGCAAATTTGGTAATTGAGACACAGGTACGCACACATGGTTTTGCTATGGATAGAGAAACTGCGGTTTTAGGTAATGGAACGTTTTTTAACGATGGTATTTTTCCGAAATTCCACTATGAAGTGGCCTTGATGGAGAATGGCGTTCGTGAAAAGTATGGTTTAGAGAAAATTGATTTCATCTTTCCACCAAGAACTGATAGTATCGCGTTAAAGAAAAATTTATTTAACGAGGATAGTGACTTTATGAATTTTGAAGCAACGCTAAGTACTACAAAGGGACAAATAGCAGTTGCACCTGGGGTTTTAGTTGAACAATGGGATCATGAAGATAGAAGCTATTTTAATTATAAAATGGAAGATAAATCTGATTACTTCTTCAATTTTGTTTCTGCAGCGTATGATATAGAAAAAGATGTTTGGATAGCCCCAAGTGGAAAGAAAGTGATTATTGAAGTTTATCACTCTCCGAAACATAAGAGAAATTTAGCCTCTTTTATTAAAGGAGTTAAAGTTTCGATGGATTATAATTCAAAAAACTTTTATGAATATCCATACTCGGTAATCAGAATAATTGAGTTTCCTGCGCACACGACATTTGCACAATCATTTGCAACAACTATTCCTTATTCAGAAGATTTCGGATTTGTTGCTGACTTTTCAAACGAAAAAGATTTTAATTATGCCTTCAGTGTAACAGCTCACGAAATTGCACATCAATGGTGGGGTCATATTGTTGCGCCAAGTAAAACAAGGGGAGCAAATATTATTTCAGAAACTTTAGCGGAGTATGTTTCTCTAATGTCTTTGAAACATGAATATGGTGAAAACGGAATTAAAGGCTTTTTAAAACCTTCATTAGATACTTACCTTTCTAGAAGATCATTCAGTTTTAAGCCTGAGCGTCCGTTAATAGATGTTGAAACTGGTCAGCATATTTGGTACCAGAAAGGGTCGATGATCATGTATGATTTACAGGATGTTATTGGTGAGGATGTTATAAATGCTGGACTTAAAACTTTTTTAAATGAATACAAGTATTTTGAAAAAGGTGTTTACCCTACTTCAGAAGATTTGTATAAATCTATTTATAATGTTACCCCAGATTCTTTAAAGTATAAAGTCGATGATGGTTTTAAAGAAATAGTGTTGTATGAGAATCGGGTTATGAATGCCAAAACTAAAAAATTGGATAACAGTAAATGGGAGACCACATTCACAGTTAACTCAAAGAAGATTTATTACGATGATACCGGTAAAGAAAAATTGGTAGACGAGAAAAAGAACCTTGTTGATATTGGTTTATTTGGAGAGGACATTACCGGAGACGATGGCGTTACCATTAAGAACCCGTTTTACTTTGAAATAAAGTGGCTTTCTTCTGGCGACAATACTTTTACTATAGTTACAGATGAAAAACCATTAAAAGCGGGTATAGACCCTTACAATAAGTTAATTGATCGTAATTCTGATGATAATCTAGAGTCAGTAGAGGAGTAATTGATTTCTATTAAATTAATAAAAAACCTGTTCGTAAATGGCATTTGTCATATAACGGACAGGTTTTTACATTGTTAGGGTACTATATTCACGATTTCCGAAATCAATGAAGTATTATAAAAGACAATCACTTAGAAGTTGTAATAAATAGAAAGTTTAAATCTCTATTTCGCCAACCAAATAACAAACACCATGTCCAGATATTTTTACCCTATTTCCGTTAAATTCACATTCTAATTCACCACCACGTTCAGATAGTTGTTTTGCCGATAATGTTTTCTTATTTAGTTTCGGTGACCAATATGGTGTAAGTGTAGTATGTGCCGATCCTGTTACAGGATCTTCTGGAATGCCACATTGTGGTGCAAAAAAGCGAGATACAAAGTCAACATCTTTTCCTTTAGATGAAACAATGATCCCTCTACAATCTAATTCATTTAATAAAAAGAAATCTGGGGTAATAGCTTCAATTTCTTCTTGTGTGTTATAGATGAGTAAATAGTCAGTTTTACCCTTAAATGTTTCTAAAGGTTTTTTGCCTATTGCTTTTGAAATGTTGCGTTGTTCTGAAACGGTAATCAAATCATCTGTAGGGAAGTCCATTGTTAATAGTCCTTCATTATTTTTTTGAACTAATAACTCACCACTTCTTGGAGAAATAAACCGAAGCGTATTTTCTTTGAAACCGTAATAGTTAAAGATAACAAAGGCAGTTGCCAAGGTTGCATGGCCACATAGGTCAACTTCAATTTCGGGTGTAAACCAACGCAGTTCATAATGGTCATTTTTATTGACAGCAAAAGCGGTTTCAGCTAAGTTATTTTCTGCTGCTATTGTTTGCATCAATTCAGTATCTAACCAGTTGTCAAGAATGCAAACCGCTGCCGGATTTCCGCCGTATAATTTGGTGGTAAAAGCGTCTATTTGATATATTTTCTGTTTCATGGATAGCTAATATTATTCTATTCCGAATTTACGACTTATCTCATCGGCCTTAGCAATCCACTTTTTTGGAGCATCGAAACGGTATCCCACATAAAATTCTAGAAAGCTAATAGAATCATCTAAAATGAAGTTGTCTGCTGAGGTGTGTGTGAGAAGTTGTGTATTGATATTTACTCCACTAAAAAAAGACTCTGAGTTATAACCACCGGTCAATCTAAAAACCAATTGTGCCAATCCGTTAAAAGAGGTAACTCCTTGAGATTTTGATAGGTTAAATCCTAAGCCACCAGTAGCACCGGCAGAAATAAGATAGTTCTCGTCAAAAACCCAATTGTAGTAATACCCAGGACCAATAGCTAATTTGAAAGAATGCTCAAGTTGATTTTCTATGATAGGATCTTCTAATTTAAACTTGGTGTAATAGTAAGAGATACTAGGAATAAAGCTGCCTACACTTTGTTTCTGCCATTCGTTTTGAAACCCAATAGCACGAAAAGAAAAATTAGAATTGAAAATATAACTTGATGTTCCGCCAATTTTAAACGTTTTTAAATCATTTATTGGCAGGGTTAAATCTGAGGTGCGAATAAAGAAACCTTTTTGTTTGTAGATATCTACGGTTTGCATGTATTGACCAAAAAAAGTGCGAATATTAAACGTAATTAACTTAGAGTCGCCATTGTCTTTATTTTCAGATAAAAAGTTGGGAGCATAACCAAAATCTACTTCTAAAAAGCGAAATAAAACAGATATCCCTAAATAGCTTTTATCATTAGGTATAAATTCTGTTTTACTGCGTGTTATCTTATCTCTAAGCGTGAAATTATTAGAAGTGGTCTGTAAGGCTAACCGAAAGGTTATTTTGTCAGGAAACGCTTCTTTGTAATGAGAGTTTTGAGCAGAACATAAATGTATTGAGCATAACATGCACAAAAATAATAGTGTTCTTAAACCCATTCTTTTGGAGCGCTTAGAATATTCAACAATCGTTCTTCTTCACTTCCTTCCTCAGGTTGGTGGTCATATACCCATTGTACATGTGGAGGTAGGCTCATTAGTATACTTTCTATTCTTCCGTTTGTCTTTAAACCGAATAAGGTTCCCTTATCATGAACTAGATTGAATTCGACATATCTACCTCTTCTAATTTCTTGCCAATCCCTTTGTTCTTTAGTGTATTCAAAGTCTTTTCTTTTTATAACAATCGGTACATAACTATTTAAAAAGCTATTGCCAACTTCGGTTACAAAATTATACCAGTCTGGTATATCAGTAGTTTCTATAGCCTTGCAATAATCGAAAAATAAACCGCCAATACCACGTGCTTCGTTTCTATGTGTATTCCAAAAATACTCATCGCAACGTTTTTTATAGGTGTTGTAAAAAGTATCGTTGTGTTTATCGCAAGCAGATTTACAAACCTCATGAAAATGTTTGGCATCTTCATCAAACAGGTAATACGGAGTTAAATCTTGACCACCTCCAAACCATTGATCTACTATTTCACCATCTTTTCCGTACAGTTCAAAATAACGCCAGTTCGCATGAACCGTGGGAACCATTGGATTTTTTGGGTGAAGAACTAAACTAAGTCCGCAAGCAAAAAAATTAGCATCTTCAACTTTAAAATAAGCTTTCATGCTATCTGGAAGTTCTCCATGTACCCCAGAAATATTTACGCCACCTTTTTCAAAAACAGCACCATCTTCAATTACACGGGTACGGCCTCCACCACCTTCTGGGCGTACCCAAATGTCTTCTTTAAATGTGGCTTTACCATCGACCTCTTGCAATTTAGCGGTAATGGTATCTTGAAGTTGTTCTATATATGCGTAAAATTTATCTTTCATTTTTTAAGACGTAAAGTTCCATATCTAACGGGTCTTCATTAGGCGGAGTATGTTCTTTTAATAAGGTTTCTTTCCAAATATAACCACAATTTTCTGCTACCTTAATACTACCAATATTAGATTTGTGAACTATAATTCTAAGTTGCTTTAAATGCTGATCTGTAAGTCCCCATTCAGAAATGGCTTTAACAGCTAGTGACGCGAAACCTTTGCTTTTATATGGATATGCTATGCAGTAAGCAAGTTCTGCTTCTTTGGTTGCCCTTTTTAATTCTTTAAGGTAAACCAAACCTATAATTTTTCTGTGCTCAGGTTCTTTAAGAGTAAATAAATACTCTTTGCCAGATAGAAATTTTGATACCTTATCTAAAACAAAAATGTTTGATAAAGTCGGATTTAGATTTGCAGCAACCGTCTTTGGAAAGTATCTTTTTATATAATCAGCATTTGCAGAAATAAAATCACACAATCGCCACCCATCTCTTTCAGAAATGGGGTTGATTTCGAAATGTGGTAGTAGAATTGAATTCATAGATTTCCTATAATTTCGGCTACAGTTTAATTCCCGTAATGGAAAGCAATATTAAACTTGCTTGTATTCCTTTACGGCATCAATAAATGCTTTTGCATTTTCAACTGGTACATTTGGTAAAATACCATGCCCTAAATTTACGATATAGCTATCCTTTCCAAATTCATTGATCATTTGGTGTACCATCTTCTTAATATCCGAAGGTGGAGACAACAAACGAGAAGGGTCAAAGTTACCTTGTAAAGTAATTTTACCTCCACTTAGATAACGTGCATTTCTTGCAGAGCAGGTCCAATCTACACCTAATGCTGAAGCACCAGATTTTGCCATATCACCTAAAGCAAACCAGCATCCTTTACCGAAAACGATGACAGGAGTTTCATCTTTAAGTGCGTCAATAATTTGCTGTATATATTGCCAAGAAAATTCTTGATAATCGGTAGGTGATAGCATACCACCCCATGAGTCAAATACTTGTACTGCATTAACGCCCGCAGCAACTTTTGCTTTTAAGTAAGCAATAGTTGTGTCAGTAATTTTTTGCAATAATTCATGTGCAACTACTGGCTGTGTAAAGCATAATTCTTTGGCTTTATCAAAAGTCTTGCTTCCTTGACCTTGTACACAGTAGCATAATATGGTCCAAGGAGAACCTGCAAAACCGATTAGCGGAACTTCATCGTTCAATTTCTCCTTAGTAGCTTTTATAGCTTCCATTACATAACCTAATGTTTCATGAACATCTGGTACAATTACACTATCTAAATCTTTTTGAGTACGAATTGGATTTGGTAAATACGGTCCAAAATTTGGCTTCATTTCTACATGAATGTTCATTGCCTGTGGTATTACCAAAATATCACTGAACAAAATAGCGGCGTCCATACCATATCTACGAATAGGTTGTACTGTAATTTCTGATGCTAACTCTGGTGTTTGGCAACGGGTGAAGAAATCGTACTTTTCTTTGATTGCCATAAATTCTGGCAAATATCTACCTGCCTGGCGCATCATCCAAACTGGTGGTCTTTCTACAGTTTCACCTTTTAAGGCTTTAAGAAATAGGTCGTTTTTTAAGCTCATATTCTTTATGATGTTCGTCATTGCGAGGAGCCTTTTTGCTCCGCAGCAATCTGTATGTTTGGTGTTCCTATGAAACAGATTGCTTCGCTATTCTCGCAAAGACGTTAATGTTATAATTTTTTGCCAATAACCAATAGCTGACCGCTAATCGAGATAATCTTTGTTTACCAGTTCAATTACACTTTCTACAGTAGGTATTTTAGCAACTTTAACTTCTTTGAAATGCTCTCTTGCTACTTTTGCCGTGGTTTCACCTATGCAATAGGCTACTTTATTTGCTGGATTCTCTTTTAGGTAACTTTCAACATTTGACGGACTATAGAACATAATACCTTGTGCAGTTTCTGGTATAGATTTACCAGATAGTTTTGTTCTATAAGCTTCTATCGCATTTACCGTAATATTGTTTTCTTCTAAAATGCTAGGTATTTCATCTAAGCTTAAGTTACCATGAAAATAAGTAACCTCAGAGCCATCAATAAATTCTACCAAGTGGTTTGCTAAATCTTTAGCGTTGTTCTCAAAGTGAGTGATTTTACCAAACTTGTTTTTAATGAATCGACGGGTTTTTCTACCAACACAGTAAATGTTTTCAAAGTCTAATTCAGCAGCACTTCTACTAGATAACACCGCTTCTACAGCATTCTTGCTAGTAAAAACAACATTTTTATGTGCTTTTTTAAGAATGATAGGTGAAATACGGTTTGGATTAATTTTTATAAAATCATCTGAATCTGCATTCACTGAAATATTAAGAAGTAGTTGTTGTGGCGGAGTCAGCTTTTTAGTAGAAAAAATGTTTACTTCTAAATTCGCATTAGCCAACTCGGTCATAAGTCTTTTACCACCTCTTGCTAAAATACTTTTAGCACAATCAATACCTAAGTTTTGATGTTTGCCTAAAGGCGCAGTTAATTCTGCTTCTAACTTTTTGGTTCCATCAACATTAAGTAATACACCTTTAAGGGTAACAATGTTCTCTTTATTAATATATGATAACGCTCCAATTGGTGCGCTACATCCACCTTCTAATTCTCTAAGAAATTCTCTTTCTAAAGAAACACAGGTATCTGTTTCTTCATGGTTTAACTGGGCACATGCTTCACGTATTTCTTCGTCATCCTCCATTGCAACTACCATAATGGCACCTTGAGCAGGTGCAGGCAGCATCCAAGTTAAACCAATAGTATTTTCTGGTTCTAGACCAATACGTTCTAAACCGACAGCAGCGAAAATAGCGCCGTTCCAGTCATTAGTATATAGTTTTTCTAAACGGCTATTAATATTGCCTCTTAAATCAACAACAGTATGTGTTGGGTATCTATTTAACCATTGTGCTTGCCTACGTAAACTACCAGTTGCAATTACAGCGTCACGAGAGCCTAAAAACTCTTCGTTATCATTGAACGCCATGATGTCCATGTAGTTACCACGCTTTAAAACAGCGGCTTTTACAATACCTTGTGGCAAGGCAGTAGGTACATCTTTCATGGAGTGTACTGCAATATCTATATCGCCATTGATCATAGCAACATCTAATGTTTTTGTAAAAACACCTGTAACACCTAATTCGTAAAGGGGCTTGTCTAAAATTAAGTCCCCAGTAGATTTTACCGGAACTAATTTAACACTGTGTCCTAAAGCTTGAAGTTGTTTTTTAACGGTATTCGCTTGCCATAGCGCTAATTCGCTATCGCGTGTGCCTAATCGTATTACTTTACTCATTTTTCGTCCAATTCTAATTGAAATACTTTTTGGATAAATTCTAAACTTGAATTGGAATCTACCGTGTCATCTTTGAGATGATTTGCAAATTGCTTGGTTATTTTTTGAATGATGCGATTAGTTATCACATCTGCTTGGTCTGCATTGAAGTCGACCGTTTTTTTAGATTGATAATCAAGTTCCTCATCCTTTATAGTCTTCAATTTCTTCTTTAAAGCTTTAATGACAGGAGCAAATTTTCTAGTTTCTAACCATTGGTTAAAATCGTTCTTTACTTCTTCGTTAATTGCTTCTGCCTCAGGAATAAATTGTTTTCTACGCTCTAAAGTTTCATCAGTCATTTGAGATAAGTGATCTAAATGAATAACTGTTACGTTTTCCATATCTGAAATGGATGCGTCAACATTTTTAGGAACCGAAAGGTCTAAAATCAATAACGGTTTGTTCGTATAGATCAATTCTTTGGTAATAGTAGGTTTTTGAGCTCCTGTAGCAACTACCAAAATATCTGAAGTCCTTATTTCTGATTGTAAATCTCCATAATCCTTTACCATAAGGTTAAACTTACCAGCTATTTGCTCGGCTTTTCCTTTGGTTCTATTGATTAGGGTGATATGCGGATTTTTAGTGTGCTTAATTAAATTTTCACACGTATTGCGACCTATTTTTCCTGTTCCGAATAAAAGAATATTCTTTTCCGCTACATTTTCAACATTGCGTAAAATATATTGAACCGATGCAAATGCTACAGATGTAGCTCCCGATGATATTTCGGTTTCGTTCTTAATACGCTTGCTTGCTTGTATAATACTGTTGCAAAGACGTTCTATAAAAGGATTGGCAATACCCAACTCTTTTGAACGCTTAAAACTCTGTTTTAATTGACTTATAATTTCAAAATCTCCTAAAATCTGACTATCTAATCCTGTTCCTACTCTAAATAGGTGGTTGATAGCTTCTTTATTTTTATATACATATGCAACTTCTTGAAACGCCTCAACGGTTCCATTCGAATGGTCGCATAATAATTTGATGAGTTGAAAAGGATGTTGTGCAAAACCGTGCAATTCTGTACGGTTGCAAGTAGATGTAGCTAGCAAACCATCTATACCTTGGTTCTTAGCTTCTACTAAAAGTGAATTTACAGCGACTTCGTCTAAACTGAATTTACCACGAGCCTCAGCATCAGCCTTTTTGTAATTAAGGCCAATGGTGTAAAAAGAGTTGTGTTTAGAAATGTGATAGTCTTTCATAAAGCGGATACAAAAGTATGGGCATACTTTCAATAAAAACAACGCTAGAGGTACAATTAATGTCGTCTGCCGAATTTTTAGACAAAAAATGACATTTATCAGTTAATTAGCTATAATTTTATGGAGCTGTCAGGGAATTTCATGTATTTTATTTAGATGCTTTCTAAATAGATTAAAATAGAATTAATAAAATGGAGGTTAAAAGTAACGCTCAAGGGTCATATGATGAAGTTTTGATTGAGGACGGATTTTACGTACTTAAATTTCAAAATGAAGAGGATACCGTAGTGCAGTATTCACGAGAGATTAATAAACGTTTCATTCAATTTCATTTCTGTTTAAAGGGTAGTGGAACCTATATATTTAATCAAGGAAATTATAGCTTAAATGTAAGAGAAGAGAATTCTTTGTTGTTGTATAACACACAGTTAGATCTCCCTTTAAATTTAAAACTAGACCCAAAATCATCTTTAGTTTCTGTGGTTATGACTTTGCGTAAATTTCATTCTTTGTTTACTGCAGAAGCAGATTACATTCCGTTTTTAAGTAAAGATAATGAGGAGAAGAAGTATTATGCACAAGAACCTTTTTCACCTTCCATAGCTGTTATTTTAAGTCAGATTGTTAATTTCAACTTACATCCCTCAATAAAATCTTTATACGTAAAAGGGAAGATTTATGAATTAATAGCACTGTATTTTAATAGAAGCCCAAATGCAGATATTGAGCAATGCCCATATTTGGCAGATGAAGAAAACGTGAAAAAAATAAAAAAAGCCAAAGAAATTATTTTAGCGAATATGGCAGAGCCTCCAACTTTAGCAGAACTGTCTAGCGAAATAGGATTAAGCTTAAAGCGTTTAAAAGAAGGATTCAAGCAAATTTATGGCGATTCGGTCTACAGTTTCTTATTTGATCATAAAATGGATTATGCCAAAAGACTTTTAGAAACCGGTCAGTATAATGTTAACGAAATTGGGCTAAAAGTAGGGTATAGTACTTCAAGTCACTTTATTGCGGCATTTAAGAAAAAGTACAATACTACACCTAAGAAATACTTATTGGCCTTAGCGGGTAGTTAGAAAATTACAACGGTCTTGCTACCATAATTCCAGTATTACTTTTAATGCCTTTTAGGTAATCTGCAAGTGGTAATTTGGAAACTTCCACTTCCATAGATCCGGTAGATGCATGTAACAAATGAATTCTACCATCCTTTTCGCGAGTAGCAATTCCTGTATGGGTAACATCTAATCCATTTATTGATGTAGCCAGAGCTATAATATCTCCTGACTGGATTAAATGCTCGTTCTCGGCAATTTTATCTTGTGCTAATACACAAATAGCCTGATTGTTCAAATAATTTTCTGAAGCTTTTATTTTACCGTAGTTGACATCATCAGCTAAAAAGGGATATAAATCTCTATGTGTACTCATAAAATTAATGTCTTTGGTAATTTCTGCACCACCAATTTCTCCCGTTATATCTTTAAGAAGTCCTTTCTCTGCATTATTTGCAATCCATTCAGAAAAGTAATGTAATCTAGAGGCGTACCCATCTAGTTCGCCGTCTTTATATCTAATAACTTCTAGGTTGTCGATGAAAGCATCAAAAGAACCCTCCTTTTTTCTTTGAAGTTTCGAGAATGCCAGTACATTTTCGACAAATGTCGTGCAATCTAATCCTTGAAGGTTTACTACTAGAGTTTCGGTATCTCCTATTTCTAACGTTTTAGCTACGTACGGCGTTTTCATGAAGGTTTTACCAATACTAACCATGGTTTCTCCGAAGTTGTCCAGATACATTCCGTCAATCTCTATGAGCTTATTTTCAACAGCTGATTTGTCTTTTGGTGAACAGGTTATTTGTTGGGAATAGCTAAAAGAGAGGTATCCTATAAGAAAGAAGAATGTTAATGTTTGTTTCATTTTGCTAAATTATGAATTGTTATTTTCATCCGAAGATTTTTCTAACAAAACCCTATTCCGAGCAATACTCTCTGGGTAGTTCTTTTGTAAAAATGTAATCAGTTTTTCACGAACTAGCACACGTAAATCCCACGCGGTTGGTGAATCTCTGGCACTCATTAAGGCTCTTATTTCCACACTATTTTGTTTACTGTCTGTTACTTGTAAAACATTTACCTCTTTGTCCCAAAGGTCTGTGCTTTCCAATATTCTGGTTAATTCTTCACGAATAGCATCAAACGGAACATTGTAATCAGTGTAAAGAAAGACGGTACCTAAAATATCTGACGAAGTCTTGGTCCAATTTTGAAAGGGTTTTTCAATAAAATAGGGGGTAGGTACAATCAATCGACGTTTATCCCAGATTTTCACAACAACATAGGTTAAGGTTATTTCTTCAATACGCCCCCATTCACCTTCAACAATTACAACATCATCAATTTTTATGGGTTGAGCTATGGCAATTTGAATACCTGCTAACACTGTCCCTATCATTTTTTGGGCAGAGAACCCTATGATAATTCCCGCTACACCCGCAGAGGCAAAAATACTTACGCCTAGCTCGCGAATACTTTCAAAACTCATAAGTACCGCGCCAATAGCTAATATGACTATAGTGAAAATAAAAATGCGTTCAAGAATATTGAACTGGGTATATATTTTACGAGCCTTTAAATTATTTTCTACATGCACATCGTAATTACCAACAATAACACTTTTTACAATTTTCAACACATTTAGTAATAACCACGTAATAGAAAAGATAAATAGTATAGTACTTGCCTTCTTAAACCAATACTCATGGTGCTCTACTTGTAATAATTTACGTAGTGACGCTGATCGCACCAAAATAGAAAGAAAGATGAAAATAATGGGTCGACTTATTTTTTTGAACGCTCCGTTTGGTAATAGGTATTTTGGGTCTTTGTCATATTTTTTAACGAAATAGGAAACTAACCAATATGCAATGAGAACACTTAGGGTCGAGGCTAAGAAGAAATATAGTGCACTTTTAGGTACATTATCAAAAAATGTATTCATTTAAAATGGGTTCTGGTTTTTGATCTATTACAACTTACTAAAATTTAACAGGACTAAAAATTTATTGACTAATTATTAGATTGCTTTATAAGAGTATAGAAAAACTATTGCCTTAAATTAAAATTTCATCGATTTGCATGTGTTATTTTTGCAAATGAATAACAAACACAAATGCTATGAAAGGAGTATTATTGGTCAATTTAGGTTCACCTGATAGCCCAACACCAAAAGATGTTAAGCCCTATTTAGATGAATTTTTAATGGATGAGCGTGTTATTGACGCTCCTAAATGGTTAAGAACTATACTTGTAAGAGGTATAATTTTACAGACCAGACCAAAAAAATCTGCAGAAGCATATGCTAAAATATGGTGGGAAGAAGGTTCGCCATTGGTGGTGATTTCAGAACGTTTTTCAAATAAGCTTAAGGGAGAAACCGAAATGCCTGTTGCGTTAGGTATGCGCTATGGTACTATGTCCATTAAAAATGCGATGCAAGAGTTGAAAGATAAAGGTGTTGATGATGTGCTTTTAGTGCCGTTATACCCACATTACGCGATGTCTAGTTTTGAGACTGTTGTAGTGAAGGTTTTAGAAGAACAAGAGGCTAGTTTTCCAGAAATGAAAATTACCACTTTACCTGCATTTTACAAGCATCCAGAATTTATAAAGGCACTTGCGGAAAGTATAAAAGATGGATTAAAAGATTTTGATTACGACCATATTTTATTCTCTTACCATGGTATTCCAGAGCGTCATATTCGCAAAAGTGATCCAACTCGTTTTCATTGTAAAATAGATGGCAGCTGTTGTAATGTTAATTCTGTAGCTCATAATACATGTTATAGACATCAAGTTTACGATACTACCAAAATGGTTAAGGCTTATTTGGGTTTACAAGAAGAACAGATTAGTACTTCTTTTCAATCTCGTTTAGCTGGTGATCCATGGTTAAAACCATATACCGATTATGAGTTTGAGCGTTTGGCAAAAGAAGGTAAGAAGAAATTAGCTGTTATTACCCCAGCATTTGTAAGTGATTGTTTAGAAACTTTAGAGGAAATCGCTATGGAAGGTAAACATCAGTTCATGGAAGCTGGTGGTGAGGACTATAAGCATATTCCTTGTATGAACGATAATGAGGTTTGGGTAAAGGTGATGGCAAAATGGGTAAATGATTGGCAAGCTACAGATAAATTAGATGTTGCTCCAAGTACTTAAAAGCAATTATTGGAGAATCACTTCTAATTCATAAAACTAAAATAAAATGGCAAACGTTTCCGCAGAACAATTGGGCACGGAATCAATTTCAAGTTTGCTTATAAAACAGGCATTACCAGCTAGTATAGGTATACTGGTAATGTCGCTCAATGTATTGGTAGATTCTATCTTCGTAGGTAATTGGATAGGGTCTATTGCCATTGCGGCAATCAATGTTGTTCTTCCAATTTCTTTCTTTATTGGTGCTTTAGGTATGGCAATTGGTATTGGTGGAGCCAGTATTATATCTCGTGCATTGGGTGCTGATCATAAAGAAAAGGCGCTACGCACTTTTGGCAATCAAATATCCTTTACTATTTTGATTACTACTGTTATGGTTGCAGTGGGTCTTACATTTGTAGATACCCTAATTCCTGCATTTGGTGGCAAAGGTTCTATTTTTGAATTTGCTAAAATCTACTATGTTATTGTCTTATATGGTGTGCCGTTTCTAGCACTTAACATGATGGGCAATACGGTTATACGGGCAGAAGGCAAACCTAAATTTGCCATGATAGCCATGATTATTCCATCAATAGGAAATCTTGTATTAGATTATCTATTTATTAATGTGTTTGATTATGGAATGGAAGGAGCTGCTTGGGCAACTACTATTAGCTACTTTCTTTGTTTTAGTTATATCCTATATTTCTTTCTGTCAAAGCACTCAGAACTAAAACTGAATCTGCAGTATTTTAAAATTGATTTTTCGATTTTAAAAGAAATTAGTTCTCTTGGGTTTGTGACCCTTTCTAGACAAGCGGTTGTTAGTATTATTTATCTGTTAATGAATAATATTCTCTTTGATTTGGGTGGCGAGGCAATGGTAGCGGTATATGCTATAATTGGTAGAATGCTAATGTTTGCATTGTTTCCGGTGTTCGGTGTTACACAAGGGTTTTTGCCAATTGCAGGATTTAATTACGGTGCGGGTAAATATGATAGGGTAAAAGAGTCTATCTATACAGCCATAAAATTTGCTGCGATATTAGCAACTATAGTTTTTACCGGACTTATGATTTTTCCAGCGGAAATTGCCGGATTATTTCTAAGTCATAAGCCAGGTATGAGCGAATTGGAAATTGCTACTAATTCTTTTGTTTTAGAGAATACACCTTCTGCTATGCGTTGGGTATTTGCAGCTACACCAATTATAGCATTACAACTTATTGGAGCTGCCTATTTTCAAGCAATAGGTAAAGCTGTGCCGGCATTATTACTGACATTGTGCCGACAAGGATTTTTCTTCATCCCATTAATTTTAATACTTCCAAATTATTTGGGTGAGCTAGGCGTTTGGATTTCTTTCCCTATTGCAGATGTGCTTGCTACAATTGTTACTGGTTATTTTTTACGAAAAGAAATCAATACCAATTTGGTTAAATCCACTTAAAAAACAAACCTAAAAAAATATTTATCGTAGGTAGCTTTAGAAATACTAAAGAATATTATTATGAATTTTATATTGTCGCAATTAATCGCTTTTTCCATCTTTCTTTTAGCTTGGAAACTTAAGGAATTGATTATCAATCAAAACACTTACATGAAACTACTTAAAGAAGATATTTCTACAGCTTCTAGAATTAAGCGTTAATTTTTTGGTCTTGAATATTATAATGCCATTCCAGTAGAAGGCTTTTGTTTAAAACCTATCCAATCCTCAGATTAGATTTTTATTGAATTAAAAATCTAATCTGAGGATTGTTAATTAAAAAGATATCCATATTGATAATTTGATAAATGTAGCGTTCCGTAACTCCCAATAAAATCTTAAAATCAACATTTTTACAACTATTTGTTTAATTTTAGAGGAGACTAATATCAAACTATCAAAATGAAAAAGCACCTTACCAATGCTAGCATTATCATGCTGGCACTTTTACTATTGCCCCTATCCTTGTTATCTCAAAGAAGGAACAAATCTCAAAATAACACACCAACTTATCCAGAAGAATTATATTCTAGTTTAGAATACAGGTCCATTGGTCCGTTTCGTGGTGGTCGTTCTGCTGCAGTAACGGGTGTACCTGGCGAGCCTAACTTGTTTTACTTCGGTGCTGCCGGTGGTGGAGTATGGAAAACATTGGATGGAGGACGTTCTTGGGATAATATTTCTGATGGATTTTTTGGCGGAAGTATTGGTGCTATTGAGGTTGCGAAAAGTGACCCAAATGTTATATACGTAGGTGGTGGTGAAAAAACCTTAAGGGGTAATGTTTCATCTGGTTACGGAGTTTGGAAAACAGAAGACGGTGGTAAAACATGGGCTACTGCAGGATTAGAAAAAAGTAGACATGTGCCAAGACTTCGTGTACATCCTACAGATTTTAATACGGTATATGCAGCTGTATTAGGTGATATCTATAAGCCAACAAAAGAACGTGGTATTTACAAAAGTACTGACGGCGGTAAAAACTGGAAGCAAGTTCTTTTTGTAAATGAACAAGCTGGGGCGGTCGATTTGACTTTTGACCCTAATAACCCAAGAATTTTATATGCTTCTACTTGGCATGCGCAACGTACACCTTATAGTTTAATTAGTGGTGGCGATGGTTCTGCTTTATGGAAAAGTATGGACAGTGGAGAAACCTGGACAGAAATTTCTAAAAATGAAGGTTTTCCTAAAGATACTTTAGGTATTATTGGTGTAGCTGTTTCCCCGAAAAACTCTGAGAAGGTTTGGGCTATCGTAGAAAATAAAGAAAAAGGTGGCTTGTATCGTTCAGAAGATGGAGGTAAAACTTGGGCTGTTGTAAATGAAGAAAGAAAAATTCGTCAACGTGCTTGGTACTATACCAGAGTATATGCAGATACGCAAGATGAGGATGTCGTTTATGTGTTGAATGTAAACTATCACAAGTCTACCGATGGTGGTAAGTCATTCAATACTTTTAATGCACCACATGGGGATCATCACGATTTATGGATATCTCCAGAAGATTCTCAACGTATGATTATTGGTGATGATGGTGGCGCGCAAATTTCATACGATGGTGGAGAAACTTGGAGTACTTATTATAACCAACCTACGGCACAATTTTATAGGGTTACGACAGATAATTCTTTTCCATATAGAATTTATGTTGCACAACAAGACAACTCAACTTTACGTATAGACCATAGAAGTGATGGGAGTGCTATTGATGAAAGTAACTGGGAAGAAACTGCTGGTGGAGAATCTGCATGGATAGCCGTAGACCCAAAAGATAATGACATTGTATATGGCGGTAGTTACGACGGTTTCTTAACTCGTGTTAATCATAAAAAGAAAACAGTAAGAGGTATAAACGTTTGGCCAGACAACCCAATGGGTGCTGGTGCAGAGGCAATGAAGTATCGTTTTCAATGGAATTTCCCTATTATGTTCAGTAGGCATAATCCTAATAAATTATACACCTTTTCTAACTACGTACATGTTACAGAAAATGAAGGTCAAAGTTGGGAAGTTTTAAGTGGTGATTTAACGAGAAACGATCCAACAAAATTAGGATCTAGTGGTGGTCCAATTACACAAGATAATACTAGTGTAGAATACTACTGTACCATTTTTGCAGCGAATGAGAGCCCTTTGAAAGAAGGTCTTCTTTGGGTAGGTAGTGATGACGGATTAATTCATGTTTCAAAAGATTCTGGTGCTACGTGGGAGAATGTTACTCCGCCAAATATGCCAGAGTGGAATATGATCAATAGTATTGATCCTTCTAATTTTGATGAAGGTACTTGCTATGTTGCTGCTACTAGATATAAACTGGGTGATTTTCAACCATATCTATATAAAACAACTGATTACGGTAAAACGTGGACAAAAATAACGAACGGTATTCCTTCAGAACATTTTACAAGAGTTGTTCGTGAAGACCCAAAGAAGAAAGGTTTGTTATATGCAGGTACTGAAACAGGAATGTATGTTTCGTTTAATGATGGTGCTAATTGGTCTCCTTTTCAGATGAATTTACCTATTGTGCCTATAACAGATTTAACTATTAAAGATGATAATCTAATTGTAGCAACGCAAGGGCGTAGCCTTTGGATCATTGATGATTTAACGGTACTACATCAATTAGATGAAAGTAAGAAGAATTCAAATACCCTTTTGTTTAAGCCAAAAGATTCTTACCGTACAAAAGGTAGAGTATCTAAAAAACCTTCAAAAACTGCGGGAGAAAATTTAGAAAACGGCGTTATCACACATTTCTTATTAAAGAACTATATTGAAAAGGATACGGTTCAATTGACTTTCACTAGTATGGCAGGTGATACTTTGGCAAATTACAGTACTTCTTCTAAGAAAAAAGATACGAAGCTAGAAGTTAAGAAAGGTGGTAATACATTTATTTGGGATACACGTGGTAAAGGTGCTACCAAATTAGAAGGAATGATTTTTTGGTGGGCGAATTTTGATGGCGCAAAAGCGGTTCCTGGTGATTATAAGGTTCATCTGAATGTAAATGGTACCAATAGCAGTGAAACCTTTACAATTAAGCCTGATCCAAGGGCAGAAAGTTCTGTTGCTGAAATGAAAAAACAGTTCGATTTTATTACTGATATTAATACCACAATTGAAAACGCACATCAATCTATTAAGAAGATTAGAAATGTGACGGAGCAGTTGAATGCTTTTACAGAGCAATACAAGGAAGATGAGCGTACAAAGGAATTAGTTGAAAAGGCTAAGACTATGAAAGATAAGTTGGGTGAAGTTGAAAAGGCATTATACCAGACCCAAAACAGAAGTGGTCAAGATCCATTGAATTTTCCAATTAAATTGACTAATAAATTAGGTCATTTAAATAGCTTGGTGTCAATTGGGGACTTCCCACCAACGGAGCAAGATATTGCGGTTAAGAATGAACTTACAACCAAGATTAATAAAGAGTTGCAAATTTTTGATAGCGTAATTTCTTCAGAGCTTAAAGAATTTAATAAAAGCTTTAATGAGCTTAATTTGAATTACTTGTTTATTGACGATAGCAAATAATTAATATTTATAATCCTCTCTATTTCTAGAGAGGATTTTTTTTTTTAGTTTATCCAGAAAATAAATGACAACAACCAAATAACTATAATGAAAAAACTACTACTTTTTTTTATGGCGGTTCTCGTGACTACCATAACTTTTGCTCAGGCTGCTAATGATTATTTTCAGCCTTTAAAATATAGAAATATTGGTCCTTTTAGAGGAGGGCGCTCTGTGACGGCAACAGGGGTTATTGGTGATCCAATGACCTATTATATGGGAACAACTGGTGGCGGAGTATGGAAAACAGAATCTGCAGGGCAACGTTGGGAAAATATTTCAGACGGTTTTTTTGAATTAGGATCTGTAGGTGCAGTTTCCGTATCGGCATCCAACCCTAATATTGTTTATGTAGGTATGGGGGAGCATGCCCCTCGTGGTGTAATGACATCTTATGGGGACGGCGTGTTTAAATCTACAGATGCAGGTAAAACTTGGAAGAAAATGGGTCTTGAGAAAACCCAGCATATTTCTCGTATCATCATTCATCCTACAAATCCAGAAATCGTTTATGTGGCTGCGCAAGGGGCACTTTTTGAAGGCAATGCCGAGCGCGGAATCTATAAATCTATTGATGGAGGTAAAACGTGGACAAACACCCTGTTTGTTAATAATTTAACGGGCGCGTCCGAGCTTTCTATGGATGCCAATTATCCTGAGATTATGTACGCTGCCATGTGGGAACATCAACGTATGCCGAACATGGTAGTAAGTGGAGGGCCAGGTAGTGGACTTTATAAATCTACAGATGCAGGCGAGACATGGAAGAAAATTCATAAAGGTCTACCAGAAGAAAAAGGGAAAATGGCTATTTCTGTTAGTCCGTCAAATTCTAACAAGGTATATGCATTAATAGAAAGTGATTCTAACGCTGATAAAGGCGGTCTCTTCGTTTCTAACGATGCAGGTGAATCTTGGTCTATGGTAAGTGGAGATAATAGATTGGTACAGCGTGCTTGGTATTATATAGAGGTTTTTGTGGATCCTAATGATGAAGATACCGTGTATGTATTAAGTGCACCGGCATTACGTTCTGAGGATGGTGGAAAAACATGGGAGAATGTTGAGGTTGCTCATGGAGATACACACGATTTATGGATCAACCCTAGCAATTCTAAAAATATGGTGTTGGCAGATGATGGTGGTGCTTCTGTTTCTTTTGATTACGGAAAAACGTGGTCTACGCAGAGCAATATGCCAACAGCTCAGTTTTATAGAATTAGCGTAGATAATTTATTTCCTTATAATATTTATGGTGGTCAGCAAGATAATAGATCAGTAAGAATAGCAAGTTTATCTACCGGTAGCAGTAGTATTACCACTAGAGATTGGACAGATTCTGCAGGTGGTGAAAGTGCATTTTTAGCTTTTGATCCAGATAATCCAAGATATGTTATGGGCGGTCAATATTTAGGGACTGTTGAAGTTATGGATATGGAGTCTAAAGCTGCTACTCAAATAATGCAAGCTCCTATTCAATATTTAGGTCGTGAGGCGAGAGACATGAAATACTTGTTTAATTGGAATGCACCTATTATAGCTTCTACTCATGAACTCGGGACTTTTTATCATGGAGCCCAATTTGTATTTAGAACTAGAGATATGGGTGAAACTTGGGATAAAATCTCTCCAGATTTAACACGCGATATCGATGCAAAACAAGGTAACGGTGGTGGTCCATATACCAATGAGGCGGTAGGTGCCGAGAATTACGGAACATTAGCCTATATCTTAGAATCTCCACACGAAAAAGGATATATCTGGACAGGTAGCGATGACGGATTGGTTCACTTGACAAAAAACGGAGGGGAAACATGGGAAAATGTAACGCCTAAAGGTTTAAAAGAGTGTTTGATAAATGCGATTGAGGTTTCTCCTCATGATCCTGCAACAGCTTATATTGCTACAACTAGATATAAGTTTAATGATTATACGCCAGGTTTTTATAAAACGACAGATTATGGAAAAACATGGAGTGCAATAAACTCAGGAATCCCTTACGGTGCTTTTACACGTGTAGTTAGAGAAGACGAGTTTAAAAAGGACTTGTTATATGCAGGTACTGAAAAAGGAATATATGCTTCTTGGAACGGTGGTAAATCTTGGGAACCGTTTCAATTGAATTTACCAAAGACCCCAATAACAGATTTAAAAGTTCATAAAGGTGATTTGGTCGTTGCCACATCGGGGCGTTCATTTTGGATTCTTGATGATATTGTTGCCTTAGGTCAATATCAACCTTCTAAAAAAGGGCTTCAAATTTTGAAACCTAAAGTTGCTTATAATGGTTCTTGGGGTAGCCCATTAAGTGGTAATTCTGATGAGTTTACGGGTAGCGATGATTTTGAAGGTATCAACCCTGCTAATGGTGTTGTGTTATACTATGAGCTTCCAAAACTAAAGGATAGTTCAGCTATAACTTTAGAAATATCAGATGCTAAAGGAAAAGTCATTAGAACTATAACCTCAGAAAAAGACCCTAGTTATAAACCTCATAACGGCGGTAGTGCTCCACCTGCACCGGTTTTAAGTAAAGAAGAAGGATTAAACCGTTTTGTTTGGGATATGAAATACCCAATTATGCCAGGTATACCAGGTGTTTATATTGAGGCAGGTTTTAGTGGACATAAGGTTTCACCGGGTTCGTATACCTTTTCTCTAAGTGTCGATGGTCAAAAAGTTTCTACTACAGGAATGATAAAAGAGCTGCCTACTTATGAAACTAAACCAGGGCAATATGAAGCTTTTGATACTTTTATGACCATTGCAGAGGCTGAATTGACTTCAATGCATAGCATGGTTAATCAGTTATATGCTGTTCAAAAAGAGTTGACTGAGGTATTGACGAAAGTTACAGACGCTGAAGTTAAAAAAGAAGGAGAGAAATTACTGGCAGATATGAAAGCATGGGATAATGACATGGTACAACGCAAATCTCAAGCTTATGACGATGTTGAAAATTTCTCGAATAAATTTACGGCTGAGTATATATTTATGATCAATCAGACCAATAGTAGTATTCCTAGATTGAATAGGTCTAGTAAAGAGCGTAAAGCTGAATTAGACGTACAATGGTCGGGTTTAAAAGCTAGAGGTAATCAGTTTATAAATACCGCTATTCCTACATACAACAAGGTGCTTTGGAATACCGGAATTGGAGCTGTAAGATTATAACATAGAATCTATTCGCTTTTGCTAACTTTGAACTTGATTCAAAAGTTTGAACTTTGAGCATTATGAGCGAGTATTACAATTATATAAAATCCCTGCATCTCATCTTCGTAATAACATGGTTTGCAGGGCTTTTTTATATTCCTAGATTGTTCATTTATCACATTGAAGCCAATTTGAAACTTTCTCCTGAAAAGGAAATTCTTTCAAAGCAATTAAAGTTAATGACCAAACGGCTATGGTTTATCATTACTTGGCCATCTGCAGTTTTAGCAATATTCTTTGCTATTTGGTTGCTTGTCATTTATCCTGGTTGGTTAACACAACCTTGGATGCATGTAAAACTTGGTTTTGTGCTATTATTGATTTTATACCATTTAAAGAACCATCAAATTTTTAAAAGATTTCAGCGCGATGATATTAGATATACTTCTAACTACATGCGTATGTGGAATGAAGGTGCAACTCTTATTCTTTTTGCTATCGTCTTCCTTGTAATGCTAAAACATACCTTCAACTGGATTTTTGGAGTCGTAGGAATCATTGTATTAGGTGTATTATTAATGCTAGGGATTAAGCTCTATAAGAGAATTAGAAACAAGAACCCAGAAGCATAACAGATCTTAAACTTTTTAGTTCTAAGATGTCAATGTTTTTTTAGCTTTTTGCGCGGCAATTTTGGCTTTAGGTAGAATAAGTTTAAAGGTTGTTCCTTTTCCCTCACCCTCAGATTCTGCAATTATGGTTCCACCATGGTTTACAGCTATTTGTTTAACCATATAAAGACCTAAACCAGTTCCTTTTATATTCTCGTGAAAACGCTCGAAAGGTGTAAAGAGTTTTTTTAAGGCGCGTTCATTCATACCTAATCCGTTATCACGTATTAAGAAGCTATTTGTTTCACCATTATCCTCGTACTCTACACATATGACGGGATTTGGTTGGTCTCCCATATATTTAACTGCATTGTCTAAGAAATTACCAAAAACTTGGATAATTCTATTACGGTCGCCAAAAATGTCGGGTAAGTTTTCTGCAATATTAAGTGCTATATTTTCCTTTTTTAGCTTACTCTTTATGAGATTTCTTGATAAATCTAATATTTCATTAGTATTTAATAACTCATTTTTATTTTCGATTTTACCGAGTCTTGCAATTTCGGTAATATCCAAAATTAATTCGTTCATATTGGTACATGAAATATTAATAAGGTTCAGATACTCTTCTATATTTGGATATTCCTTAATCGGAATTTCTATAGGTATAAGACTGGCGAGTCCTTTTATATTATTTAATGGACTTTTTAAATCGTGAGAAACCGCATAGGTAAATCGTTGTATTTCCTCATTTTTTGATTCTAAATTACTTGCAGCTTCTATGAGTTTATTTTTTTGAAATTCTAACTCTTTTGTCCGTTCCGCTACCTTTAATTCTAGTCTTCGTTGATTTTTTTTAATATTTCTCAGTTTAATATAATGGGCTATATAGAATAGTAATAAAACTAGTGCAATGATTAAGGACTTAAACCACCAGGTTTGCCAATAAGGAGGTGTAATTGTAATGTATAAATCTTTTTCGTTATCGATCCAGACCCCGTCTGAATTGGTAGATTTAATCTTTAACGTGTATTCTCCAGGGCTTAAGTTTGTATATGTAGCACTTGGTTTGTTGCCTACATAATTCCAATTTTTTTCAAAACCTTCTAAGTAAAAGGCGTAATTTACACTTTCAGGATGTCTAAAAGTAAGGGCCTTGAAATCAATATTGATTACCGAATGATCATAATTAAAGGTTAAAGAATCTACTTGAGAGATATCCTTTTTTAATACACCAAAATCGTCATTGGGTAATACAGGTTGGTTGAAGATTTTTAGTCCCGAAACAAATAATGTAAGTTTATCTTTTTGTTTTTCGACTTCGCTGGAAGTGAATATGTTAAATCCGTTGATACCTCCAAATATATACTCCCCTTTATTAGTGGTAATAGACGAGCTTGCTATAAATTCTTTAGATTGTAACCCGTCGCCTACATCATAGTTAATTGTTTCTCCTGTATGAGTATCATACCTAATAATGCCATTTTCTGTACTTAACCATAGGTATTTATCTTTATCATCAATAATTCCTTTAATAGCATCATTTTTTAAGCCATCTGATTTTGTTATAGATAGAAAGGAATCGGTTTCGGGTAAATACTTGTTTAGACCTCCTTGAGTACCCACCCAAAGTGTATTCTCGTTATCTTGAATTATTGCATTAATGAATCGATTGCTTAGGCTATTACCGGTATGGTAGTGGGTACTTGACCATGTTTCGTTATTTTCGGTCAACTTGAATAAACCAGAGTTTAATGTTCCTATCCAAATGTTACCTTGGTTGTCTTCGAATATCTGATATAATGAATTAATGTCAGTTTTATCTATCTCTGACTTAAGAGTTATGTTTTCATGTGTATCTGTAGCAGGGTCGTACACTTGTACTCCCGAGAAGTAGTTTACAATCCAAATTCTTCCTTTTTTATCCTTTAAAAGGTCAATTATTATATTCGATTTTAAAAATGAATTTTCTGCAGTTAATACTCTAAATTTTTTGTTATTGGTATTGAGAACGGCTATACCATGAGTCCATGTTCCTGCCCATAATTCATCTTCTTTCGTCTGTAGAATTGTGAGCACTACATTGCTGTTAAATGTTTTGTCCTTTAATGAGTAGTTGTCGAATGTATCTAAAGATCTGTTCCAGTAATCTATGCCGCCGCCATCTGTTCCAATCCATAAATTACCTTTTTCATCTTCGACAAAGCAGTTTACTAATTTATTACTTAATGATTTGGGGTTGAAGGGGTCAGAATTTACATGTTGAAATTTGAAAAAATCTTTATCATAGACATTAAGTCCACTTCTGTATGGGGCAATCCACATTGTGCCATTGCGTGTACATAACAAGGACCAAATAGAATCACCTGAAAGAGAATTAGGTCTTGTAACACTGTATTGAATATGTCTAATAAAATCTAAGTCGTTTGAATAAATATATAGACCGTTGTTTTCAGTGCCAATCCAAAGTTCATTATCTAAGTTTTTTTCTAAAGATCGAATAGCAAAACCAGGGCTAATATCTTTTGCATTGGTAATAAAGGTGGAAGTACCATCTATTATTAGTTTATATAAAGAGCCCATGCCTGATCCTAGTAGATAGGTGTTTTTTGATGCCCCAATGCCGCTGATAATTTCCTCAGTTTCTTGAATATCGCTTATGACATCCATGTCATGATTTATTACTAGAGTGTTATAAGTGAAAACAATAAGTATTCGGTCAGTATCTAAAATCTCTATTTTTACAACTTTGTTTAATCTAGGATTTTTAAGGTTTACGTGTTCATTTGGAGGTGGAAAATGCTTTAATTCACCAGTTTCTAACTCGTATCTATAAAGACCTCTAGACTCGGCACCTAGCCAAAGCATACCATCTTTTTTAACTATTGTTTCAAATACTATATTTTTAATCGAAGTACCTTCATTCTTGAATGGGTAGGGAGTTATAATATTTAAACTGCGATTATAAAGACTTAGGCCTTCATTTGTGCCGATTATAATATTTTGACCATCTTCATATAAGGTCCTAATATATTCGTGGTTAAGACCAGTTTTACCATCTAAACTTTTGCTATATATTTCAAAGTCTTTACCGTCGTATCGGTTAAGCCCATTACGAGTGCCTATCCAGATAAAACCGAAACTATCTTCTAAAAGTTCGGTAGCGGTACTTTGCGACATACCGTCTTGAATATGCTGAAAGCTAAGAGGTTCTGAATATTGAGATTGTACTCTACAAAAAGAAAGAATAACAATAAAAAAGGAAATAAACCTAAAATAGTATTTTGACGTCATGCCGAACCTTTAAAGATATGCTTAGTGTTAACGTAAATAAATGTAAGAAATTACTTTCAATTTTTGATTTGTTTATATAATGGATTACTCTAGTTGCTAATAAGTTACACTGTTGTAATTATGTGCTAATTTCTTCATTGGTCAATTTCAGATTATAATTACATTAATTGACCAAGTAGTTCTTTAGGCTACCCTCTAGTAAGAACAAGTCATAACAAAGTATTTGTACGCTATTTTGAAAATTTAAAAAACAAAATGTGGTACGATAATATAAATTATTTCTTCTGTTTATAATTGAATACTAAAGTATTGCATTTATATAAAAATGTATGTTAGGGGTATATAAGTTACAAACTTTATATCATAGTTAATATATTAATTCACTCATTAAATTTGTATTTTTTGTTTGTACTTGACAATTCATATGTTTTGGTTCGATATTTGCTAACTTTAAACGAAATAACAGAATCTTGTTAACGAGGGTATCTTTACGGTCACGCATTTTCTTATCCATGATATTTTTGGTGCTTATAGCATCGGTATTAATTGCTGGTGTAACGGTGTATCAATACCGCGAGCAGTCTAAGGATTACCACGAGAATAGAATGGAACGTAAAGAGGAACAAATACGACAAAGTATTGACCTCGCTATTCAAAAAACCACTTACCCTGTTACAACCGAAAACCTAGATTTAATTTTCAAGAACGAGATATATGAGATTGCCGTAGTGCAGAACATGAATTTCAATATCTATAGTTTAGAAGGCGAACTCATAAAAAGTTCGCGACCAAAATTTGCCAACGATTCTATTTCTATGTGCTTAGATTCTGAGGTGTTGAACAAATTAGAGATAAGTCCGGATAAACGTTATGTGCGTGAAAATGCTTTGGCAGGTGATAAATATCAAGCTTCATTTACCTATATCGCGGATCAAAAGTTTAAACCTATAGGTATTCTCAACCTGCCTTATTTTGAAGACAATTCTTTCAACGATTATGAATTGAAAGAGTTTTTATTTCGTTTGTCTGGGGTGTATTTATTAATGCTATTATTGGCTATTGCATTCGCTTTTATTATATCTAAATACATTACCCGTTCATTAGAAACTATTTCGACTATGATGGGGCGTACCAATCTAAGTAAACAAAATAAAAAGATTTACATAGACAATCCTGGGGAAGAAATAGAAAAGCTAATTGCTGCTTATAATGGTATGATTGATGAGCTAGGGCAAAGTGCTGTGAAATTAGCTCGTAGCGAACGGGAACAAGCATGGCGTGAAATGGCGAAACAAGTAGCGCACGAAATTAAGAACCCACTAACTCCTATGCGTTTAACTGTACAGAGTTTTGAGCGTAAGTTTGACCCAAACGACCCGCTAATTCATGATAAATTAAAAGAGTATTCTAACACCTTAATTCAGCAAATAGATACCATGAGTAGCATTGCGTCTGCATTTTCCAATTTTGCAGAAATGCCTGCGCAACAAAATGAAACCTTAAATGTGGTAAAAATTGTAAAATTGGCAATAGATATTTTCAATGAAGATTATATTCATTTCATAACCGACGAAGAAGAAATTATTGCGAAATTAGACCGTACACAACTTATACGGGTAGTTACTAATTTGGTTAAAAATGCCATACAGGCTGTGCCGGATGTGGAGTCGCCAAGAGTTTTGGTAAGTGTAGCATCGGAGGGTGATATGGTTAAAATATCGGTCGCCGATAATGGGCACGGTATTGAAAAAGATAATGAAGAAAAAATCTTTGAACCTAAGTTTACTACCAAAACCAGTGGAATGGGATTAGGATTGGGAATGGTGAAAAATATTGTGGAAACGTATAAAGGAACTATCAAATTCACATCTCAATTAGGAAAAGGAACTGTATTTTGTGTAAAATTTCCAAAAGAGAATTTATAAAATTAAAAAACTACTGCTATGTCATACGATACTATTTTAATTAATAAAGATGCGTCAACTGCAATCGTTACAATTAATCGTCCAAATAAATTGAATGCTCTAAACAAGGAAACTATAGGTGAATTGCACGATGCATTTAAGGATTTGCAAAAGGATAAAAAAATTAAAGCTATCATTTTAACGGGCAGTGGTGAAAAGGCATTTGTAGCAGGTGCAGATATTTCAGAGTTTTCGGACTTTAGTGAAAAGGAAGGAAAAAAATTAGCGGCAAAAGGTCAAAAGCAATTGTTTGATTTTGTTGAAAATTTGAATACTCCTGTAATTGCTGCGGTTAATGGTTTTGCCTTAGGTGGCGGACTAGAATTGGCAATGGCATGTCACTTTAGAGTTGCAAGCGATAATGCAAAAATGGGACTTCCAGAAGTGTCGTTAGGGGTAATACCTGGTTATGGTGGTACACAGCGTTTACCTCAGTTAGTAGGCAAGGGCAGGGCTATGGAAATGATTATGACGGCAGGTATGATTTCGGCAGAACAGGCACATGCTTATGGTTTGGTAAACCACGTAACTACACAAGAAGAATTACTGCCACTATGCCATAAAATAATATCAAGAATAACCAATAACTCATCTGTTGCCATTTCTCATGCAATAAAAGCAGTAAATGCTGGTTTTAAGAATACTGTAAATGGTTATGAGCAGGAAATTGAAGCTTTTGGCGCCTGTTTTGGAACAGATGATTTTGCCGAGGGTACTACTGCATTTTTAGAAAAAAGAAAAGCAGATTTTCCGGGTTCATGACATAAACCAAACTGGTTATGTTAAAACGTAGCGCTTTCTTATTCCTATTCATCATCAATGCTTTAAGCTCTTTTGCTCAAGAAGAGCTTGTTTCTTATACCATTGGCGAAAAATTCCACGATAAATATCGATATTCAAACATGCTTGCCATCGCAGATGATGGAAAAGAAGGCACAGTTGTGGTTCGTGCATATTATACAGGAATTGTTTTAAAACCTAAAGGATATTTTATTGAGCATTACAATAAAGATTTAGAACTGGTTTCTGAGTATAATTATAAGTTGAAAAATGCCAATTTTATAGATGCGTACGTTACAAACGGTCAAGTGTACCTATTGTTCTTAGAGTACAACTATAATAACAGAAGTTACCAATACGAGGTTCATAGAAGCCCGTTTTCTCAATTTCAATTTACTAAAGAAACTATTCTATCTATTGAATCTGATCCTGTCGAACAACCTTTAGATAGAAATTTTTATAATCGAAATTTCTCATCTGGGTTTACAACATCTATTTTGTTCAATGATGAAAAATCTGCATTCGCTATAACTACACATTATAAGAAGAGAAAAGTAGACCAGCGTATTATACACGTGTTCAATGCTAATTTGAACAAGTTAATGGAGCACGATTTTTCTGATGAAGTAGAGGAAAAGAACTATGCTTTTGAAAATATAGCTTTCTCTAAAGATTTACAGAATGTGTATTTAGTAGGTAAAGCCTACTTCAAGAAAAAACGTTTTAATGCAACAGAACGTAAGTTTCAATATGAAATGGTTAGAATTTCTAACTCCAGTCGAAGTATACAATCTTTCTATACTCCGGGTAAATTCCCAGAAGCGCTAAAACCGATTTTCAGAGGTAACGAACTACTTTGTATAGGGTTTTATGCCGATAGAAAGGATAATCGATATAATGGTATTTCATTCTTTAATTTAGATTCAAAATCTTTAGAAATCAAAACCGAAAAATTTAATCCGTTTTCAGAACAATTTATGATGGATAAGTTTGGAAGGGAAGAAGATAAGGCTATTAAAGATTTAGTATTTAAGGGTATGGATATTACCAATGAAGGAAACATCCTTTTTAACGCCGAAGAATATTTTACCAGTAATAGCATACAGTCTAACTCTAGTGGAGGTCGTGTAATGGTGACTAGATATCACCATAACGATATTATTAGCGCAAAATTAAGTGTAACTGGAGATTTGGTTTGGGCAAGAAACATTAACAAAACTGAAGTTACCCAAGGTGACGGTGCTTATGCATCTTACAGCGCTTACACTAAAAATAATACAACATACTTTTTTATAAGTACCTCTTCAGAAAATCCACAACAACTTAGCGATGACCGTATAATGTTTAAGCAAGGTTTAAGTAGAAACAGAAATGTTTTCTTAATACGATTGGATGAAAACGGACACATGAAATACAGTAAGGTTATAGATGATACAGAAGCTCGTTTACCTTTAATGGTTTCTGTGCCATACATTGATCGTAAAAATGATGAATTAATGTTCTACGCTAAAAGAGGAACTAAAAAACAACTAGTTCAAGTAGGTGTTAAATAAATATAATATTAGGATTTATTCCATAATTTTGGAATAAATCCTAATATTAATGAATTCTGGTTCTCCGGTTAAGGGCAGAGGTGCTCAAAAAAACACGAATAACAAATTCTCTGCATACAGTTTTGAAACGCGAGATGATTTTCTGGAATTCTGCCGTGTAGAAGGGGAGGTTGCCGACAGAAATAAAACCCAATACATTCCCATTTTTCCAAAAACGATAGTGAATAAAGTAACTAGCCCAGATGTGGGTATGAGTTACTCTATGAACATGTATCAAGGTTGTGAGCATGGTTGTATTTATTGTTATGCCAGAAATACACACGAATTTTGGGGCTACAGTGCCGGATTAGATTTTGAACGTAAAATTTTAGTAAAACACGATGCTCCAAAACTTCTAGAAGCGAAACTCAAAAGTAAAAATTGGAAGGCTTGTACCATTGTAATGTCTGGGAATACGGATTGTTACCAACCAGCTGAACGGGAGTTTGAATTAACTCGAAAATGTTTAGAGGTGTTTTTAAAGTATAGACACCCCGTGGGTATCATCACCAAAAATGCTCTTATTTTACGGGATCTAGATATTCTTAAGGAATTAAATGCACATGGATTAATTGGAGTAAATATTTCCGTTACCTCTTTATCTGAGGAAACAAGAAGAATACTAGAACCGAGAACTACAACTATAAAAAAAAGGCTGGAAGCTATTAAAGTACTGTCAGAGGCTGGTATTCCGGTGAATGCGATGCTAGCTCCAATTATTCCTGGCATAAACAGTCATGAAATATTGAATTTGGCAAAATCAGTTTCTGATAATGGTGCTGTTTCTATGGCATTTACTGTAGTACGATTAAATGGAGCTATTGGTGAAATATTCACAGATTGGATTCGTAAAACACTACCGGATAAAGCAGAAAAAGTATTGCATCAAATTCAAGATTGTCACGGAGGTTCTTTAAACGATAGCAGATATGGTGTGCGAGGTAGAGGAGAGGGTGTAATAGCTACTCAAATTCATGATATGGTTCGTTTGGCGAAACGTAAATATTTTAAAGGCAGAAACTTTCCTAAACTAAATACCAGTTTACACGAGTCATATAAAGACGGTCAATTAAAATTATTTTAAAACTATTTCCTTTTTCTTGGGTGAATAGATTGACCTACCAATTTCCAATTTCCTTCTATTTTTTCTAGAATACGTATTTCATAAGTGTAAGTTTTAACTCCTTCTGTATTGGTTGATTCCTCATTATGACTAACCCATGCATGATTACCATTAATATTCATTTTGTAATTAGAATTCTTAGATGTCCCACCTTGACCCATCATGTTTTCTGGAGGATTGATCATCATTGCTGGCGGTACATCTATACTATTTCCATCTGATGTTGATACAAATATTCTACTGTATGGTTGTATTGACCAGCAATCTGCATGAGCTGCTACATCACCAGAACGCCAAGTGGCAGATTCTTTCTCAAGAAGTGAAATAATCGATTCTTCATCGTTTTGTCCATACCCTAAAGACACGGTTAAAAGTAGTAGGAGAAATAGGTGTTTCATCTAAAATATATTTATGTTTTTTAAATATAGGCTAAAACGAGGTGTTTCCTAAATAATTGGTATAACTGCATGAAAATGAGAGAAATATTTGGAATAAGTCAATAATTTGCTGTTTCAAACTAGCATGTTAAAATTTAATGGCATGCAATAGTTAAGTGCTAGAAAAATCTTTGAAAACTTTTGTTAAAATAAAGTCCAAAAGTGCAATACGTCCGTAAATAGGTGGAATGTTATAAATATTAGAACCATTTATGAAAACCAAGAACACTACCAAAAACGATATGAACACGTTAAAAAACAATACCAAAACAACCGAGAAGAAACCTTTCTTTTCTAGAATCAAACATCTAATTGAAAATGCCAATGCATGGGGTATTTTCGTAATGGGAAGCACCTTCGTGCTAATGTTCGGTTCAGCTTATTTAGCTTATATATTACAAAACGATTTTACTCAATTACATTTAGAGAGAAGAAGCACAATGATTGGATTGATTTTCATGATTGTAGCGGCTGCTTTTTTCGTTTTTAAATTGACCTTTTTCATATACACTTTTATAAGATTCTTAAAATACAAAGCAATACCATCGGTAACAGACGAAGAATTACCAACTGTTACAGTAATTGTACCGGCATACAATGAAGGAAAACAAGTTTGGGCAACTTTAAAGAGTTTGGCTGAAAGTGATTATCCAGAGCACAAAATTCAATTATTAGCCATCGATGATGGAAGTAAAGATGATACTTGGAACTGGATGTTGGAAGCTAAGAAAGAATTAGGGGATAGAGTTTCTGTATGTCAGCAACCTAGGAACATGGGTAAACGTCACGCATTATATAGAGGTTTTAATGAAGGTACAGGTGAGATATTTGTAACGGTTGATAGTGATTCTATAGTTGATAAGGATACCTTAAGAAACTTAGTTAGTCCATTTATAGTAGATGAAAATTGTGGTGCTGTTGCAGGTAACATTCGTGTTTTAAATAATGACAAGATTCTACCTAAGATGTTAGACGTAAGTTTTGCACTTAGTTTTGAGTTTGTACGTTCATCTGAAAGTACTTTAAATTCAGTTTTATGTACTCCAGGTGCTTTAGCAGCTTATAGAGCTACTGCGGTATTCGTTTGTTTAGATGCGTGGATTAATCAAACGTTCATGGGTCAAGCTTCAGATATTGGTGAGGATAGAGCAATGACAAACATGATTTTAAAGCAAGGTTTCCACGTATTGTTTCAAGGAAATGCATTTGCTTATACTAATGTTCCTGAAAAATATCAAGGACTTTACAAAATGTTCATTAGATGGGGTAGAAGTAATGTACGTGAGAACATTCAAATGTCTAAGTATGTATTTACAAACTTTAGAAAAGGGCCAAAAGCAGGTACAAGATTATTATTCTTTAGCCAATTCTCAAGAATTGTACTTTGTTACCCATTTGTGTTATTCATGTTGGTATTTGTACTTACACATCCATTATTATTCTTAAGTTCTACTTTCGTAAGTATATTGGTTTTATCAACTTTTCCAGTACTATTTTATGCAAAAAGATACTCTTTTTCAGAGTCTATTTGGGCATATTCTTACAGCGTGCTTTTTACGTTCGGTTTATTTTGGATTACTCCTTATGCTATCGTTACGGCAAGTAGAAGTGGTTGGTTAACAAGAGAGTTGCCACAGAAATAAGATTACGATATAAAATTTAAAAAGGGTCTCAATGTAAATTGAGACCCTTTTTTATATACTGTGTTTTTGATAAATGATAAAACTAGCTTAGATTTTTTAAAGGATTCCATTCTTGATAAAACTGCTCTAGAAAGTCAATCATATATTGGTGCCGTTCTGCTGCAAGGTGTTTTCCTGTTTCCGTATTCATTTTGTCTTGTAGCAATAATAGTTTTTCGTAAAAGTGATTTATTGTTGGCGCTTCAGACTTTTTATACTCCTCTTTGGTCATGTCTAGGTTAGGTGGTATACTCGGGTCATAGAGGGCTCGATTCTTAAATCCTCCATAATTAAATGCGCGTGCAATACCAATTGCACCAATTGCGTCTAAACGGTCAGCATCTTGTACTACTTTAAGCTCTTTAGATGAGAATAGTTTCTTCTTCATCTTACCGTCGGTTAAACTAGCTTTAAATGAGCTGTACTTGATAATATTAGTTACGTGATTTATGGTTCTTTTTGGAACGCCAAGGCTTAGTAAAAAGTCTTCAGCCATTTTAGGTCCAAGATATTCGTCACCGTCATTAAATTTTGCATCAGCAATATCATGAAGAAGAGCACCAAGACTTACGACTAATATATTTACATCTTCCTCTTCTTTTGCGATTAACATACTGTTGTTAAAAACGCGCTGAATATGAAACCAATCATGCCCTCCTTCGGCATTTTTTAAAGTTTCTTTGACAAAGGTTATGGTTTCTTCTACAATTTCTGAGTTGGTCATTTAAAGGAATTTATCCCGCTAACTACGGAAGCTTCTATTTGTTTGATTAGTTCGTCATAGTTTCCATTATTTTCAATGGGTTGTTGTACATCTAATTGAACTTTTGCACCTAAACCCATTGGAAACTGCCCAAAACGCACAAGCTTCCACGAATTATTAATACTGATAGGAACAATCAATGCTGATGGTGCTTTTTTAAGAAGCATTTTAAGTCCCATGGGTTTAAATGCCTTTGGGTGCCCATCTCTGCTTCGTGTTCCTTCGGGAAATATCACTGCACTTCTCGTATGTTCTTCAATATAGCTACCTAGCCTACCTATTTCAATTAAAGCAGACTTGCCATCATTACGGTCAATAAGCGCAGAACCGCCATGAACAAGGTTAAATGATACACTAGGTATACCTTTTCCTAATTCTTTTTTACTTACAAATTTTGGATGGTGCTTTCGCATATGCCAAATTATAGGTGGTATGTCGTACATACTTTGATGATTGGTGACAATTATCAAAGGCCTGTCCGTAGGTAAGTCAAAGTTGTTCGTAAACCTGTATGTAGTTCCTAAGATGTTAGTACTACGCATTAGGCAATAATTCAACTTACTAACTACAGGCTTTAATCCGCCGTACCCAAATATTTTAAAACCCAACCATTGTATAGGGTGAAAAATAAGTAAACATAGCCCAAAGGACACGAAAAAAAATGGCGTAAGAATATAAGAAAGCAACTTCTGCATATTACAAAAATAAAAAACCGCTCTATTAGAGCGGTTTTTTAATCCTATTATTTTATTAGAATATAGCCTAAGCTAAAAATTTTAACAAAACTCGTCGTAAGCTTGTGCTAAATTCTGAGCTATCATCTCCGCTGGTCTACCTTCAATATGGTGACGCTCAATCATATGAACTAGTTCGCCATTTTTAAATAATGCCATAGAAGGAGAAGAAGGAGGAAAAGGAATCATAAGATTTCTTGCCGCATCAACAGCTTCTTTATCTACACCAGCAAATACAGTAACTGCAAAGTCTGGTTTTTTATCGTTCTGTAGGCTCATTTTAGCCGCAGGTCTTGCATTCGCCGCTGCACAACCACAAACAGAGTTAACAACTACTAAAGTTGTTCCTTCCTTGTTGATTGCATTTGCTACTGCATCCGCTGTATATAATTCTTCAAATCCGGCAGAAGCCAGATCATCTCTCATTGGTTTTACTAATTCTGCAGGGTACATAATTTTTAATTTTAATTAATCTATTACAAAGATAATCAATTAGTCGTAGGAGTGATCTACACCTTAACTTTTCATTGGCCTAACTTTCTACTGGTAATATTTTATCTTTGGCCAAATTGAGAATACGAAATGATAAAATGGTTGGGGGCCGTAGTTGGTTTTTTTATAAGAGGTTTGTCCGGGGCGGTTTTAGGCTTCTTTGCCGGTAGTATTATAGATAATTTTTTTGGCTCTAGTAAAGGTAATGCACGTAGTGTATTTGAAGACTATACAAGACCTAATGTAACAGCTGCAGATTTTGAGCTTAATCTACTATCGTTATGTTCCATTGTTATTAAGGCAGATGGGCAGGTAAGTCAGTCAGAAATGGATTATGTACGTCAGTATTTTGTGAGTACATATGGTAAGGATAAAGCAAATGCAATTTTTAGAAGCTTTAACGAAATAAATAAAAAAGGACAGATATCTGCACAAAAGGTATGTACTTTTTTGGCACAGCGTACACGATACGAGGTGCGTTTACAACTGCTTCATTTCTTATTCGGTATAGCGCAGGCAGATGGTAGTATTAGTAATCCTGAAATTCAAAAGATTCGTGAAATTGCTGGTTACCTTAGAGTACCCCTAAATGAATTTGATAGTATTAAGGCAATGTTTGTGAAGTCTGCTAATAACTCTTATAAGATTTTAGACATTGCAAAATCTGCTACAGATGCTGAGGTTAAAAAAGCTTATAGGGAAATGGCAAAAAAATACCACCCAGATAGAGTTAACACGCAAGATGAAGCCATAAAAAAAGGTGCCGAAGAAAAGTTTAAACAGGTACAGACAGCTTACGAGACGATACAAAAAGAGCGAGGTTTAAATTAAGGGAATAATCGTTTAAAGATAGTATAATGCAAGAATTTTGGTTTTATATAGAATTGGGTTTACAGCATGTTTTAGACATTAATGCTTATGACCATATATTATTTTTAGCAGCCTTGGCGCTTCCTTTTACTTTTAAAAGTTGGAAGAACGTATTGTTGTTGGCTACCGTTTTTACTTTTACCCACTGTTTGGCATTAGTATTCTCTGTTTATGAGATACTAGTAATAGAAGCTAGCTGGATCGAGTTTTTAATTCCGGTAACCATAGTAAGTACAGCGTTGTTCAATTTGGTTGATAGTAATGATCAGAAAGAAGATCGAACAATTTGGTTCCATGTATTTGTAACAGGCTTTTTTGGATTAATACATGGTTTTGGATTCTCAAATTATTTTAAAATGATGATTATGGGAGCAGAAGATAAATTGGCACCTTTACTTGGTTTTGCAGGCGGTATTGAAATTTCTCAAGTAATTATAGTTCTCTTGGTATTGCTACTGGCATATGTAATTCAAACTATTTTAAAGGTCAAACAAAGCATATTCATAATGGTGGGGAGTATTTTAATAATTTTAATAACACTTCCATTACTTTATGAAACATTTCCTTTTTAAGACTGTTAAATTTTAGCCTAAGTTATTGCCTTGCTTTTTAAAGCGGGTACCTTAGAGTTATATGCTTTTTAAAAGCCTATTATAAATGAAGAAAGAAAAACAACTAAAATATGATAGGGCCTATTTGAGAATGGCCAAAGAGTGGGGTATGTTATCTTCTTGCAAACGAAAGCAAGTTGGTGCCATAATTGTAAAAGATAGGATGATTATTTCTGACGGATACAACGGTACACCTACTGGATTTGAAAATTTTTGTGAAGATGAAGAAGGGTATACCAAATGGTATGTTTTACACGCAGAGGCTAATGCCATACTTAAAGTAGCTGGTTCTACGCAGTCTTGTCAAGGAGCTACATTGTACATCACATTATCACCTTGTAGAGAATGTAGTAAGCTTATACACCAATCTGGCATTAAACGTGTAGTGTATCAAGTTGGATATAAAGATGATTCTGGTTTGCAGTTTTTAGAAAAAGCTGGGGTCGAATTACAACACATGCCAGAAATAAATGTTACTATCTAACGTTTACACTAATGATGAATAAAAAATACAGTGCTCTATTTCCTTTAATTATCGCTTCTGCGCTTGCATTAGGATTTTTTATTGGCGGGAAACTGAATTTTAGTGACTCTCCAGAACGTCTTTTCTCGACTAATTCTAAAAAAGATAAACTCAATAGGCTTATAGATTACATTGACTATGAATATGTAGATGATGTTAATACCGATAGTATTGTTGATGTTACCGTAAATAGTATTTTAGAAAAATTAGACCCCCATTCAGTTTACATTTCCGAAAAAGAAATGTCTGGTGTTACAGAAAATATGAAGGGTGATTTTGTGGGCATTGGTATTAACTTCTATTCATATCACGATACTATTGCAGTTATAAAAACGGTTAAGGATGGTCCAAGTTTTTTAAAAGGTATACTACCTGGAGATCGTATCTTAATGGCAGATAAAGACACTTTGTATGGTAAAGATTTTCCTAGTGAAACTATTGTAGATAAATTAAAGGGTAAAGAAGGTACTTCTATAAATCTTACAGTATTTAGAAAAGCAGAAAATAGAACATTTGACGTAAAGGTAAAGCGCGGTATTGTTCCTTTAAAAAGTGTTGATGCTTTTTACATGCTAACTAAAGACATTGGCTATATCAAAGTAAATAGATTTGCCGAATCAACTTATAAAGAGTTTAAAGATGCCTTAGTTAGATTGCAAAAGCGTGGCGCTAAGAAATTAGTGCTTGATTTGCGAGATAACCCTGGCGGCTATTTAGGGATGGCAGAGGAAATGGCAGATGAGTTTCTAGAAGATGGTAAACTTATCTTGTTTACTAAGAACAAAAAAGGTAAAATAAACAAGAGTTTCGCTACGGATGAAGGTAGTTTTGAGGATAAGCCTATTTATGTGCTAATCAACGAAAGGTCTGCATCTGCAAGTGAAATTGTTGCAGGTGCATTACAGGATAATGACGTGGGTACCATTGTTGGTCGGCGCTCTTTTGGAAAAGGTTTGGTACAGCGAGAAATGGCTCTAGGTGATGGTTCGGCAGTACGGCTTACCGTTTCTAGGTATTATACGCCTACAGGAAGAAGTATTCAAAAAACGTATGCCAATGGTACTAAAGACTATTATCAACGTTTTACCGATAGATTTCATAGTGGAGAAATGATTTCTGTGGATAGTATTAAAGTAGCAGATTCACTAAAATTTATAACACCTAAAGGAAAAGTTGTTTATGGTGGTGGAGGTATTATCCCTGATGTTTTTGTGCCTATTGGTAGTAATGAAGAGGAAGCAGTTGAGAGTATGGATAATTTAGGTTTTTTATCCTTTTTCGTATTTGAACATTTAGAAGATGATCGTGAAAGATACGCTCAATACTCCCAAGAGGAATTTGTGAACGATTTTAAAGTAGACGATATTCTATTTGAAAGATTTGTGGAATACTCTGTCGATAGAAATTTAAGGATGAATTTTTATGACTATGAGAAAAGTATAAAGCAGTTTCTGAAGGCTAATATTGCAGAACAATTGTTTAATACCAATATACACGCAAAAATAAAAGCCGATGAAGATCTCATGCTTCAAAAGGTACTAGAATTAGATGGTGGCATTATTAAGCAAGAAGAATCTAGCGAGATAAAAGCCAATAATTAATCCTTGTTGATTTTATCTTGAATCTTTTTACTGGTAACAAACACCAGAAGTAATACTATAGCGCATAACGAAGCCATAATTCCAATTAAGGCAATTGTACTATTTTTTTCAAAAGGGTCTGCAAAATTCACCAGGGTTACATTATAGGCAATAAGACCTATTGCAACTACTATAAAAATAATGGATATTTTCTTGCTCATATACTTGTTTTTATAAAAATACAACCTTCTAGCGGTCTAGAAAAGCTCATTAATGTTAGCTGCGAATAATTTAACAGCAATTGCCATAAGAATTACTCCAAATACTTTTCTAATTACATTTACTCCGTTTTTACCCAACATTCTTTCAATCTTAACCGATGATTTAAGTACGATAAAAACAAAAATAATATTTACGATAATTGCAATAATGATATTCTCTACAAAAAACTCGGCTCTTAAAGAAAGTAAAGAGGTAAGGGTACCAGCACCTGCAATTAAGGGGAATGCTATTGGAACAATTGAAGCACTTTCAGGCTCATCATCTTTGTATAGTTGAATACCTAAAATCATTTCAATAGCTAAAAAGAATATGATGAACGCGCCGGCAACAGCAAATGAATTTACATCTATTCCAATTAAATTTAAAATCTCTTCTCCAAGAAATAGAAATGCTACCATAATAACGGCAGCAACCACAGATGCCTTTTCTGATTGAATATGTCCTACTTTTTTTCTAAGCCCAATGATAATAGGAATACTACCTAGAATATCAATAACAGCAAACAATACCATACTAGCAGTAGCGATCTCTCTTAAATCAAATTGAAATTTCATCCTTCAAATTTTTTGCAAATTTACGTTTATAAATATGCACTTGGATGTTTATAAACGTAAATTTTCTGAGACCATTGGTTTTTAAAAAATGTATCTTGCGCCCCTTAAATTAGGTCATGTTTCAATTAGGGAAAACTATAGTATCGGAAGAAATAATCGAAAACGATTTTGTTTGCAACCTTAGCGCATGCAAAGGTGGTTGCTGTGTAGATGGTGAAGCAGGTGCGCCTGTAGAAGATTCAGAAACAGAAATCATGGTTGATATTTATTCAAAAGTTAAACCTTTTCTACGTCCAGAAGGTATTGCGGTTATTGAAGATCAAGGTGCTTTCGTAAAAGGTGAAGATGGTGAATGGGAAACCCCATTGGTAAACGGAAGTGAATGTGCTTATGTTATTTTCGATGAAAAGAAGATTGCAAAATGTGGTATAGAAGAAGCATATAACCAGGGTAAGATTAAGTGGAAGAAACCTGTTTCATGCCACTTGTATCCAATACGTGTACGTGAGTATACCGAACTTACTGCGGTTAATTACCATAAATGGCAAATTTGCGACCCTGCATGTGCTTTGGGTGATGAGTTAAAAGTGCCAGTTTATAAATTCGTTAAAGAAGCCCTAATTAGAAAATTTGGCGAAGAATGGTATACTGAGCTAGAGGTTGTTGCTAAAGATCATCTTAAATAGTTGGTATGTATATGACTATTTGAGTGCCAGTAGGTTTGGTGTCGTCATCAAATTTGTCAATAATATCTACATGGAAGAAATTTTCATAATCACGAGAAAAATTAGCTAATCGTTCCTTAGTAATATCTATACCCACAGATTTTCTTTTTAAAAGCTTATTGTCCTTAATTTTTTCTGCAGCATCTCTACCTACCCCGTTATCTGTAATAACTATTTCTATAAAACCGTTTTTACCTTTTTTAATCTCTAAATCTATATTTTTTGATCCATCTTTAGAAGATAGTCCATGCCATAAGGCGTTCTCTAAAAATGGCTGTAGAATAAGCGATGGTATTTTTATGTTATGTGTGTCAATATCATCTTTAATATGAATATTAAAATTAATCTCATTTGAGAATCTAATATTTTCAATGTTCATATATAACTCAACGGTTTCTAATTCGTCTGCCAATGAAATCTCTCGTTGAGAAGACGCTTCTAATATCTTTCGTACTAGTTTTGAAAACTTGTTTAAATAATGAACAGCATTCTTTTTTTCATTATTTATAATATATAATTTAATGGAATTCAGTGAATTAAATAAGAAATGAGGATTCATTTGACTACGCAGCATACTCTGTTCGAGAGTTAAAAGCTTTTTATCTGCATTCAGTTGGCTCTGGCGGTATAAGATGTATAAGATACCTATGAGTAATATCAAGAAAATACCGATGATGATTAGCATCGTCCTGTTTTTCCTTAGTTTTAAACGCACCGTTTCATTTTCTTCTGCTAGACGATCTAATTGGTTAGCTCTCATTTGAGATTCGTAACGCAAAATCATATCATTCACATAACGTAGATTGAGTGAATTGGTAATACGCTCTTCATACTTTCTAGACTCCTTAAAGTAGCTCATTCCCTTTTCGTAATCATCACGCTTGATCCAGAGCTCAGATAGAAACTTATTTGCCTCTGCTATTTCTGCATTTAGATTATTAGTTTTAGCCAAGGCAAGACCAGATTCAAGATTGGTTTCTGCATTGTCATAGTCTCCTAAGCGTATTAATGACCATCCTAAGTTTATGTAAATGGTCGTAATTATTTTTTGGTCGCCAAGAGAAATTGCTTTTAGTAGATTATTCTGTAAAATAGTGGTTGCTTCGTTTACTTTACCCAAATGGACATAAACATGAGCAATGCTATAATTACATATTATTTTTCCTCTTTTAGAACCAACCATTTCGTTATACACAAGTGATTTTCTAAAGTTATTTAAGGCAGATTCCAGTTTCCCTTGAGATTCATAGCATTCACCTAGATTTTGATGATTTACCGCTAAACCTGCCTTATCATCCAATTGTTTTTCCAGAATCATTGAATTCTCATATTTTTCAATAGCAAGATCATATTGTTCTAGCATTTGATAGATGCCGCCAATGCTGTTTAGGGATGTTATAATACTTGTTTTTAAACCAATTTTTGGTTCAATTACAGTTTCGGCTAGCTCTAAAGCTTCTTGGCTGTAATCTAATGCAGATTTGACAGCTTCTGTACGTCTGTAAACAGTGCTGATCATATTTAGGGTATATACTCTAAACTCAATATTATCTGCTTCAACAGATGCTCTTAACGCTTTTTGATAAAATTCTAAAGCTTTATTGTATTGAGTTAAATCCCTATATACACTTCCTAATTGATTTAATGCATATGCTTGCCCTATTAAGTACTTTTTAGATATAGATTTGGTTTCTATATACCGTAAAGAAATACTGTCGTGGCTAAAGGGCTCTAAAAACTTGTCAATTTCTTGGCATGTTTTTGGGTTTTTCATTAGCAGACTATCTACTTTTTCCTTTAAAATATTAGGTATTTCTTGTGAGTAACTAAGGTGTGAGAGCACTAAAGTGTACAGTATGAAAAATAGAAATTTGTACTTGGATTTATACACTATATTTTTTGAAAATAAGCTTAATTGTTAGATGTATGGAAACCATTTTAATGGCTTATAACATATCTAAAAAATCTGATTTTTTTTGCCTTGATACTGGTATTTTGTGGTTCGATTTCAACACGACATATCCATCGGTTTTCAAGAACTCCTTTATTTTATTGAGATTGATGATGTATGAATTATGAATTCTAAAAAATGAGTCTGAGGGCAGTAGATCATTGACCTCTTTTAATTTTTTGGTTAACACTATTTTTTGACCATCCGTTAAAAAAATTGTACTGTAATTTCCGTCGGATTCTGCATATAGAATTTCATCACTTTCAAGAAATAAAAGTTTACCATCGGTATTAAGGGTGATTCGCTTATGGACAGACCTAGAATTATAGTTTAAAAGAGCCATTTCTAGTTTTTCAACAGAGAAATTTTTACTATTAAATTTTTTAATTTTTACAATCGTCTCCTCAAGATCATCTGTATCTATCGGTTTTAATAAATAATCTAACGCTTGGCTTTTTATTGCCTTAAGTGCATATTGATTATATGCTGTTGTTATAACTACCGGAAAATTCTTATTCGTTAGTTTTTTAATAAATTGAAAACCGTCCATAGTTGGCATTTCTATATCTAAAAAAAGGCAATCAGGAGTATTTTTATCTAAATAGGAAAGTGCTTCATTTGGATTAGTGAACGAGGCAATAACATTTATTTCATCACTAAAATTAGTAAGCTCCCATGTTAAGCTTTGTAGTGCTTTAATTTCATCATCAACTATTACAGCTTGTAGCATAAGAAATCGGGTATCAAGTTAGAAAGTTATGAAAAATTAAGCGCTTGGACTGCTTTCATATGCTATTTTGTATCAATGGATGTAATTTTAGTGTAATCGGTATATTTTAGATTAAAGGTGTGAAATCTACATCCATCACATTAAAAAGAAAGAAAAATACTACAAATATTATATTTGGCTCAATTTAGAATTTTTTTGCCTTCCGTTTATACATAAAAAGGTGCAGGTTATACAAAATAGGGTAATGTGTTTTCAGCTTAAAATTACCTTTAACAAAGATCATCAATAGGTTATAGAGAAATTGATATGAGAAAATGCAGCATTATGTTGGCATTGTTAATAGTAGTCTTAGTGATTGCTTCTCAATTAATGAAAGAAGATAAAAATTTGAACCAAAAGATAACCATAGCATTTGATGATCAAAAACATAAAATAGATAAACCATAACTATAAATCTTATTTCAAGCGATGTTGAAAATGATTCGATTTTTAGGAAAGTCTGTAAAGGTATTTTGCTTTGGGGTTATACCGTTTGTTTTGGTGTCAGGTGGTTCTAAAAGTGTTAGTGATAATTCTAGTTTGGAGTTAGGTACTTGTAGTTTTAATGTTGATGGGAACTTAAGTTTCCATATTGATGGGGGTGCAATATTTGAAAATAGCACGGAAGAAGATAAGCATGGTAACAAGGTAGATAAGCTAGTATTAAATTTCACCACATGTGGTGCCAATCAAATTCAACAATTAGAATTTGTAATTGCAAATAATAAAATAGAACAGGGTGGTGTGCCATCTGGAATATATAAAATAAAAAAGCTAGATCACCTTATTAATAGTTTTAGAGGTGTCTATGGTTTTGCAGATTTAGCTACTGTTAGCGAGCTGCCATATTTTGTGAAATCGGGGGATATTACTATTACTGAAAACTACGCTGACAATGTCGGTGGTAAGTTAGAAGTGCAACTAGAAAATGCAAATGGAGAATCTTTGAATGTCAAGGGTTCTTTTAGTGCTGATATAAAAATTTAAACTTTAGTACGGTTCTTTATAGGGTAGTGTATGTTATCTTATATCTAATGTTTGAGCGCCAAAATAAGTATAACTACGACTTGTCGTAGGATTACGTTCTAAGAAAAGGTTTCGGGGGAACTACCTTTATTAGACTTGGTGGGCATTTTTCATAATTGAAACATTAGTGGGGCCGTACATTTTTTATTTCCACAATCGAATTACCTACTTTTTTTAATTTCTAAAGGCTTCTACCTAAAGAAGTGCAACTTAATTGGCTAATATACTCACTGTTTACGGTACTGATATTTCAGGTTCCACCAACTTAAGTTATAGTCAATTACCAATGTATTATTATCAAGCAAAGGCAATTGTTAATGCCATTTAATTTACTATTAGATAATAGTAAATTATAAGTAGGTGCCAATAAATGAAGTGACTGAAATCTAAGTGGTAATGGTTCAATGAGCTATTTCTAAGTTACTGACACAATTTAAACTTAATATAGGTCTATTATTACAGGCTATCATTAAAGAAAAGATGACCTTACGCTTGGTTATTGGTGTATAGTTTAAAAAAGAGAATAAAAAAGACCCCAAATTAAGGGGTCTTTTTTATATACGGCTAAGCCGAGGTTAAGTAAGGGGAATCTTATTTATCGTTTTTAATATAAGGCTTTAATACTGTCGTAAATATCAACGCAGCTGCATATATCATCAATATTGTAATGTAGTTTTCCATAGCTTAAGTATAGGGGTGTAAGTTATATACGGGCAAAATTCCATTTTGGATTACGGAAACTTGATCGTATCATTAAATAAACTATGAAAACTCAATTTTAGTATATTTTTGAAATTAAACCATTTAGCCATTAATTTCATTTGTAGTAATTCAAATGAATTTGACTTAATCCCCTTATAGATATAAAAGGATAATTTTGAGGCCAGAAGTAATCCGGCATAGACGAGTAATGTTTGTAGGTATTGGGACATATACAAATAAACGAAAAAGTAGGTTGTTTCTTACGTACTGAAAATGCATTTCATCGAATTATGCTTATTTATTCGATGAAATACATTTTATACTCTTCTTTTTACTATTTAAATGTTAAAACATGATAGTTTTAATTTATAGAAAGTCATCTACTTTTTTATAAGCTTCTATAACGGCAAGTTCCCCTTCTTTCCCATCTCTAGAATTACCGTGTTCCATTCCTAAAACACCATTGAACCCTTGTTCATGAATCCATTTGAATACATTGTTGTAGTTTATTTCGCCTGTAGTCGGTTCCTTTCTGCCAGGGTTGTCACCAATTTGAATATATGCGATTTCTGACCAAGCCGCTTCCATATTTGGAATTAGGTTACCTTCTTGAATCTGTTGATGGTAGATGTCAAACAAAATTTTACAAGATGGAGAATTAACTGCTTTACAAATTTCATAAGCCTGTGGCGAATCGGTAAGAAATAACCCTGGATGATTTCTAAAGTTCAAGGGTTCCAATACCATAACTATACCATGCGGTTCTAATAAAGCAGATGCTTGTTTTAAGCTTTCAACAACGTTAGCTGTTTGGTGACCTATTCTTAGCTTCAAATCTAAATGCCCGGGTACTACGGTCATCCATTTAGCGTTTACACGCTTGGCTACTTCTATAGAGCTTTTTATATCGTTTAAAAATTCTTTACGTTTATCTAAATCTCCTGAAGTTAAATTTGCTGTTTTCCAATATATTTCGTGTGCTACAAACACCCCCATTTCTAAACCACGTTTTTTCATGGTATCAGCCATTTTTTCTTGAACTTCTATGGGGCGTTTACGCATTTCATTATCCTCAAAAGCTGTAAAACCTTGGTCTGCCATAAAGTTAAGCTGAGCAATCAGGTCATCTCCAGCAAGGTGCTTGAACATGCCAATATGTGGTGCGTATTTCAAATTAAATTGATGCGCATTTGTAGTGTTGGTCAACGTGTTGGCATACGTCATTGTACTAGCCATTGTTAGGGCACCAGTACTAAGTGCAGATTTTTGGATAAAACTTCTTCTTTTCATGAGTAGTACGTTTAAATAAAAATAGCCAAGAGCGATTAAAGTTCACGCTCTTGGCTACTAAATGTTAGAATATTATTTGGTTATAAGGACCATGCCTTACCACCAGTAAGCTCTTGAACATCTCCACAAGGCACATATTCACCTGGCACAGGTAAATAGGCTAAAACCTCTTCACCTACATACTCAGAAACCTTATAGCCCCAAATAGTCATGCCCCTTAGATTGTTTGCAAAAGCAAATCTTGTAACCTCATCATCTAATTCGCCAGTTGTACCTTCTGCGATAGCTTCGGTATAACTGTTTATAGACTCAAACATCTCAGTTTGTTGGTCTTTGGTATATTTTAATGAACTTGCTAAAACCGGTTCTAAATCTTCAGCAGTTAAGTCTTCTGCATTTTCTTTACCAGAATCAGCCAATGCTTTGTTTATAAATTTACTCATAGACATTTTAAGGAAATCTTGTTGTTCCTTTTCCATGACCTCTTTTGAAAATTTATCAATAAAAACATGCACTTGAACTTCTGAAGCAGAAGGAGTGTCTGTTTTAGGTAAAATGATATCTACTAATTTAGAAAGAACAACACCTTCATTTGGAGCTAAAAATTCTGGTGTCCAGCTAATCGCTGGTTCACTCTTACAACTTTGAACGATTGATAATAATGTTGGGGTGGCCACCATATATCCAAGTGACATTCCCATATTTTTTAATACGCGTCTTCTATCCATTATATGTTTCCTTTTTTAAGTTCTTTAACTGCATGGTCTGCAGCTCTTGCCGTAAAGGCCATGTAAGTTAATGATGGGTTTACGCAACTTGCAGAGGTCATAAAAGATCCATCGGTTACATATACATTAGGTACATCATGCAGTTGGTTGTTTCCATTTAAAACAGATGTTTTTCTATCTCTACCCATACGAGCAGTTCCCATTTCATGAATACCTAAACCTAAGGCACTTTCGTTATCATACCCTTGGACATCTCTAAGACCTGCTTTTTCTAACATGTCAACAGCAGATTCTAAAATATCTTTACGCATCTTAAGTTCATTTTCTTGAAGCTCAGCATCAAATGTTACGGTAGGTAAACCCCAATCATCTAATTTGTCGTAGTCTAATGTAAATCTGTTGTTTTCATAAGGTAATACTTCTCCAAAGCCCATCATACCAAATGTCCATCCACCTGGTTTTAAAACTGCTTCTTTTAAATCTTTACCATGAGAAAGTTCAGCAATAGATTCTTCCCAATTACCTCTAGAGGCGCTACCTTGGTAACCAAACCCTCTCTTATAATCTTTTCTGTCAGATTCTCCGCCTAAGTTTCTAAACCTAGGAATATAGATACCACTAGGCTTTCTGCCTTTGTAATATTTATCTTCGAAACCATCAAATTTACCCGAAGCTCCAACTTGTAGTTGGTGATCCATAACATTACGACCTAATTGATCAGATTCATTACCCATACCATTAGGGAACGTATCAGATTTAGATTGCATTAAAATTGAAGTGGAAGCAATTGAAGATGCACAAAGGAAAATTACTTTCGCTTTAAACTCAAATACTTCTTTAGTGTTGGCGTCAATGACTTTAACACCTGTTGCTTTTTTAGTTTTTGGGTCGTACATAACCTCATGTACAATAGAATCTGGTCTAAGGGTCATATTTCCAGTTGCTTCTGCTGCTGGTAATGTAGAAGATAAACTACTGAAATAAGCTCCAAAAGGACACCCTCTAATACATCTATTTCTAAATTGACATTTACTTCTACCGTCAAATTGTTTAGTACCAGTAATATGTGCGGTTCTACCAGCAGTTACTACACGACCGTCAAAATTCTCAGCTACTTTCTCTCTAAATTCTTGTTCTACACAATTTAAATCCATCATAGGTAAAAACTGACCATCAGGTAATTGCTTCAAACCTAAATTTTCACCACTTACACCAATATATGTTTCTACTTTATCATACCAAGGCGCAATATCTTTATAACGAACTGGCCAATCTACAGCAATGTTTTCATTTTTGTTCGCTTCAAAATCAATATCACTTAGCCTATAACTTTGGCGCCCCCATTGAAGAGAACGACCACCTAGGTGGTAACCTCTCATCCAGTCAAACCTCTTTGTTTCGTTATATGGATGTTTAAGATCATTTACAAACCACATACTACTTGCTTGGTTCGTGGTATAACCTGTTCTATTTTGTTTTGGTTGTTGTTCTATTATTTCTTTGGTAGGTGCACCTGCATTTGGAAAATCCCAAGGATCCTTATTTGCAGTTTCATAGTCCTCTATATGCTTTACCATTCGACCACGTTCTAAAACCAATGTTTTAAGGCCTGCCTCGCATAATTCTTTTGCGGCCCAACCACCACTAATTCCCGTTCCTACTACAATTGCGTCGTAGGACTCTTGTTCTTCGTTATAATAAAATTTGCTCATGAAAGTTGTTTATTCTCTAAATTTATTAAATATAAAATTAATTCTATACATTTAATGCCCATTCTTCTTGCGAAATTCGCTAAACCAAGCTTCTCGTAAGATTAATGAACCAAACAATAATTTTAACGCTAACTGTTAAGGTTATATTTCAAACAACAACAAATTACCAAAAATGAAAAGAAAAAGTTTTATTCGATTTGCCTCAGCAGTAGGTATTGGAATCTCGTTACTAGGAACTTACGCTTGTAAGGAAACGAAAAAAGAAAAAGTAGAAAACCCTGAAGTCGTTGCAGATAACAGTAATGCAGAGCCATTTTTTGAATTGTCATTAGCGCAATGGTCCATGCATAAAATGATAAAAGATGAAGGTGTTGACCCTTATTCTTTTGCAGAGAAAGCAAAAAATTGGGGATTTACAGGATTGGAATATGTGAGTCAATTATATAATCCGGAATTGGCAGATGCAAATTACTCTGATGAAGCAATGGCAAATTTTGTTGCTAAATCAAATGCAGAGGCTAAAAAATATGGAATGAAGAATGTTTTGATCATGATCGATGGTCAGGGCAATTTAGCTGTAAACGACGAAGCCGAAAGAAACGAAACGGTTGAGAAACATAAAAAATGGGTAGATGCTGCTGCAGCTATGGGTTGTCATGCTATTAGAGTCAACCTTAATGGTAGTACTGTGCCAGAAGAATGGATCAAGAATTCTGTAGACGGATTGACCAAACTAGCTACCTATGCAAAAACCAAGAACATAAATATATTGGTTGAGAACCATGGTGGTTTATCATCTAACGGTGAACTTCATGCAGAGGTAATGAAAACGGTTAATATGGATAACTGTGGAAGTTTACCTGATTTTGGTAACTTTTGTATAGAACGTAAACCAGAAAGTTGGGATTGTTTAAAGGAGTACGATAAGTACAAGGGTGTTAAAGAATTAATGCCATACGCTAAAGCGGTAAGTGCAAAATCTAACAATTTTGATGCAGAAGGATATGATACTGGTATAGACTATGTTGAAATGCTAAGAATTGTAAATAAAGCTGGGTACACTGGTTTTATAGGTGTAGAATTTGAAGGTTCAGAAATTAGTGAGGAAGCAGGAATAATCGCTACTAGAGATCTTCTATTAAAAGCCGCAAAAGAAATTCAGTAATCTAGAATATGATTTATGGAAGCTTTTTTTAATGAAATATTCGATTATAATTTTCACTGCAATAAGACATTAATAGATGAATGTTTGGCGCTAAATACTATACCGCCTAAAACAATGAGTTTGTTTAGTCATATTTTAAATGCACATCATCTGTGGAATGCTAGAATTTTAAATAAACCTAGTGAATTTGAAGTATGGCAGGAGCACGATATAAAAGACTGGGCTGATATTCATTATGAAAATCAGCGCAGTTCTTTTGAAATCGTTTCCAATGCCGATAGTTTTGATCGGCGTATTGACTATGAAAATACAGAAGGGCGTTTATTTACAAATACCTTGCAGGATATCTTATTTCATATCATAAATCATTCTACGAATCATCGAGGACAAATTGCTGTAGATTTTAGAAATAATGGCGAAAACCCTATTGGTTCAGATTACGTTTATTACAAAAGATAAATGAAAAATAAAGTCAGAGCGCAGCTTTGCTTAATGATGTTTTTAGAATTTTTTATTTGGGGTGCTTGGTTTGTAACCCTTGGTACATTTTTAGGAAACAATCTTAAAGCAACAGATGGAGAAATAGCATTGGCATTTTCAACACAATCATGGGGAGCTATCATTGCTCCCTTTGTTATTGGAATAATTGCAGATAGATATTTTAATGCAGAGAAAATCTTAGGGATTTTACATCTTCTAGGCGCAGTTCTTATGTATTTTATGTACCAAAGTACTGCCTTCGATGGTTTTTATATTTTGGTGTTAGCATATATGATTTTATATATGCCAACCTTAGCTTTAGTAAATTCGGTATCCTTTAATCAAATGAAAAATCCTGCTAAGGAGTTTTCTATGGTTAGAGTATTTGGAACTGCAGGATGGATAATTGCAGGTCTTTCCATTAGTTATGTTTTTAACTGGGATCAAGGTCAGAATATTGGAGAAGGATTACTAAGAAACACTTTCTTAATGACTGCTATTGCATCATTAATTCTAGGATTGTTCAGTTTTACGTTACCTAAAACACCACCGAGAGCGGTTAGTACTGGTGAAGTGAATATTAAAGAGATTTTAGGGTTGGATTCATTGAGCCTTTTTAAGGATAAGAACTTTTTAATATTCTTTATCTCTTCGGTTTTAATATGTATTCCGTTAGCCTTCTATTATCAAAATGCAAATCCATTTCTAGTAGAAATCGGCATGGATAATCCGACTGGAAAAATGACATTAGGTCAAATTTCAGAAATAGCCTTTATGTTATTGTTGCCCTATTTCTTTACTAAATTCGGATTTAAGAAAACTATTCTTGTTGCGATGGGAGCTTGGGTAGTGCGTTATTTATTATTTGCATTTGGTGATGTTGAAGAACTTGGCTTCATGTTAATTGTAGGGATTGCGCTTCATGGAATATGTTATGACTTTTTCTTTGTATCGGGGCAAATTTATACAGATAGTAAAGCTGGCGAAAAATTTAAAAGTTCTGCTCAAGGGCTTATAACATTAGCAACTTATGGAGTTGGAATGTTGATAGGATTTTGGATTGCGGGAAAAATTTCAACTGCCTACCTTTTAGAAGATGGAAAACATGTTTGGGAAACCATTTGGATGTATCCTGCTGGTTTTGCGTTAGCTGTATTTATTTTGTTCGCTATTTTCTTTAAAACAGAAAAAATAGATTATCAGTCTTAGATAAATTCTTTAATTTAAACGCCTGAAAATTGTTACGTAAAGATTGGCGTATCTGTTTTTAACGAGTAAATGCGGTGAATAATTTTCAAATTACAGTAATAGTATAAATCCATACGGATTTTGAACAATAATATTTTCAACTTAAACAACAACAGAAAATGCCAAAGAAAATACGATTAGGAATATTAGGTGGAGGAGGAGATTCCCTAATAGGAGTGTTACATAGGGTAGCATCATTTATTAATGACAATTATCAAATTACAGGAGCTGTGTTTAATCCTGATTTTGATGCTAGCATGGCTTTTGCGAAAGAAATAGATGTGCCTTTAAATAGAATTTATAAGGATTTTGATACTTTAATAGAGGAAGAATTAAAATTGCCAGAAGATGAACGTATTCAAGTATGTTCAATTTTAACGCCAAACTTTTTACATTACCCAATGGCGAAGAAATTATTGGATAATGGTTTCCACGTAATTTGTGAAAAACCAATGACGACTTCATTGGCAGAAGCAAAAGACCTTCAAAAATCTCATGAAAAATCAGGTACAGTTTTCGCTTTGACACATACCTATACGGGTTACCCGATGGTGCGTCAAATGCGTGAAATGATTAAAGCTGGAGCATTAGGTAAGATTCATAAGGTTGATGCAGTTTATTATCAAGGTTGGATCAATACCATTATCCATGATAAGGAGAAAAGATCTTCTGTTTGGAGATTAGACCCAAAGAAGGCCGGTATAAGCTCATGCATGGGCGACATTGGTGTTCATGCCTTTAATCTTGTAGAGTATACTACAGGTCTTAAGATTAACGAACTACTTTGCGACTTCAATTATCTTTATGAGGATAATAAAATGGATGTTGATGGTACTGTACTTGTACGTATGGGAGACCATGTAAAAGGAGTGATTAGAGGTAGCCAAGTTGCAACAGGTGAAGAAAACGGATTGGCAATTTCCATTTATGGTGAGAAAGGAGCTTTTCGTTGGGAGCAAGAACGTCCAAATTTTCTGTACAAGTTAAGTGATACGGAGCCAACTCAGATATACAAGCCGGGTCACGCTTATAATTCAGAGTTGTCTTTAGACGGAACCAAATTACCAGCTGGTCATCCAGAAGGTATTTTTGATTCTATGGCCAATATTTATAAAGGTGTAGCCAAAGCTATTAGAGGTCAAGAGTACAACGACGGCGAATTCCCTACAATGACAGATGGTGTTCGTGGTATGAACTTTATTGAAGCAACGGTAGATTCACATAAAAGTGGAAATACGTGGGTGGCTTTAGAGAAATAATCAAGATTATTTTAATATAAAAAGAGCCGCAATTTGCGGCTCTTTTTACTTTTTATATAGAGATGATCTTTAGTATACTTTTTCAAATTCTTGGCATACTACAATCATACTTTCCCTAGGTTCTCTTTCAAATTTCTGAAGTTCATTGGTGAAAAGGTTCCAATAATAATTTTTCCATTGCTCTAATGATTTATCACCATGTCCTTCTTTTTGGGCATAAGTTGAATCAACACTAAAATATGGTTTAAGGGAAACTGATTTTGTACGAACGATACATTGCGCTTCACCAGCCCAATCTGTGAGTACTATAAAATCTCCTATTTTTGGTAAAGGTTCAATCCTGTTTTGCAAACCTAATAACGAATGGGAAACTGCTTTTTTAGTCTCCTTTTTGGTCATTTCTGCAAAATTGTTGGCATCTGTTTCATTATCGCCAAAATAGCAAGTTTTAGGTGCGTGTTCAAAAACGTGCTCTAGATGGGTTTTTAAATATTCTCCCCACATATTTCTGGCAGAAGCGTTTTCCATAAGTTGATATTTACTTTAATCTATTGGATTTACTAAACGTTATAGTTGGTGTTTAATTTTAAAATCATGAAAATTTACCTGATTTTAATTGTTCTGCAGCATGGTTTGCTGCTCTTGCCGTAAAAGCCATATATGTTAAAGACGGGTTTACACAACTAGATGATGACATAAATGCTCCATCGGTAACATAAACATTGGGTACTAAATGTACTTGATTGTGTTTGTTTAATATAGAAGTCTTTGCAGTGTGTCCCATTCGTGCACCACCCATTTCATGTATGCCCAGCCCTGGTCCGCTAGCTTCATCATAAGATGATACATCTTTAAAGCCTGCAGCCTTAAACATAGAAACAATTTCCTTTTTTATGTCTTCGCGCATTTTATATTCGTTCTCTTTAAACTCTACATCAAAAGCTAATTGTGGTAATCCCCATTTGTCTTTTTCTGTTGTGCTAAGTGTTACTCTATTATCATCATAAGGCAAAAACTCTCCAAAACCGGTTACACCAATCGTCCAACGACCAGGTTTTAATACCGTTTCTTTTAAGTCTTTTCCATATCCTAATTCACCTATTTCTTTAGACCAATCTCCTCTGCTAGCTGTACCTTGATAGCCAAACCCACGCAAATAACCTTCACGTTTGGTTTGTTCGTTCAAATTTACAAATCGTGGTATGTAGAATCCGTTTGCACGTCTTCCCTTATAGTATTTATCTAAGTAACCATCAACTTTTGCAGTTGCGCCTAATTTATAATGGTGATCCATAATACCTCTTCCTAAAGCATCAGAATCATTACCAAGACCATTAGGAAAACGTTCAGATTTAGATTGCAACAAAATACCTACAGAAGCCATAGATGAAGCACAAAGAAATATGACTTTAGCTTTAAAGATTATCTTTTCATTTGTTTCAGCATCAATTACGCTAACCCCTGTGGCTTTCTTAGTTATATCGTCATACATTATTTCATGAACTATAGAATTTGGTCTCAAGGTCATGTTCCCAGTTCGTTCTGCTGCTGGTAGAGTAGAAGAGTTACTGCTAAAATAACCGCCAAATGGGCATCCACGCCAACAACGATCTCTGTTTTGGCACGTTCCACGACCTTCAAAGGTTGCTTTTGGATCGGTAATATGTGCAGTTCTTCCTATGGTAACTAACCTACCATCATCAAACTTATCTGAAGTAGTTTTTTTAAAATCTTCTTCTACACAATTTAATTTCATGGCTGGTTGAAATATACCGTCTGGCAATACTTCCAAACCTAATGCTTCGCCACTAACTCCAATATATTTCTCAACTTTATCGTACCAAGGCGAAATGTCTTTATACCTAACCGGCCAATCTACCCCAACACCTTCTTTTTTGTTTGCTTCAAAGTCAATATCGCTCCATCGGTAACTTTGTCTTCCCCAAGTAAGTGATCGTCCCCCAACTTGATACCCACGTATCCAATCAAATCGTTTTGTTTCTACGTAAGGATGGTCAAGATCATTTACGAAAAAGTGCTTAGAGTCTTCTGTTGGTGCCCAATTAACTCGTTGCTGTACATGATATTTTTTCTTGTCTTCTTTTGATAATTGTCCTTTCAACGGATAATCCCAAGGGTCATCGTTCATGGTAGGATAATCTTCTATATGCTTTACCATAGGACCGCGTTCCAAAACAAGTGTTTTTAAGCCCTTCTCTGTTAATTCCTTAGCAGCCCACCCGCCGCTTATTCCTGTTCCGACAACAATTGCATCGAATATTTCGTCCTGATTCATGCTTGAATTTTTATCTTTTTTTGATGGTATTGCCTATATTTATAGGCAAATCTCCAAAGTATTGAGAGGAACCCGATACAATTCTTAAATATAAGATATTTTGACTCACTTTAGATGTCAAATTCAACAACTAATTCAAACAACAACAGATAGTATATTTTATGAAAACAATCAAAGGACCAGCCGTATTTTTGGCGCAGTTTGTAGACAGCAAAGCCCCATTCAATTCATTGGACGGAATGTGTAAATGGGCATCTGATCTTGGATATAAGGGAATTCAAATTCCTACTTGGGAAACTTTTTTAATCGACTTGGACAAAGCAGCAGAAAGTCAAACCTACTGCGATGAGTTAAAAGCTAAAGTAAACTCTTATGGTTTAGAAATTACAGAGCTTTCTACTCATTTACAAGGGCAGTTAGTAGCGGTTAACCCTGCATATGATTTAATGTTCGATTCTTTTGCTCCTAAAAATGTTCACGGAAACCCGAAAGCGAGAACTGAGTGGGCGGTAGAAACCGTAAAAAAAGCTGCTACTGCTAGTAGAAGATTGGGATTAAATGTACACGCAACTTTCTCTGGTTCATTATTATGGCACACCATGCACCCATGGCCACAGAGACCAGCCGGTTTAGTTGAAATGGGATTCGAGGAATTAGCAAAAAGATGGACTCCTATCTTAAATCATTTTGATAAAGAGGGAGTAGATGTTTGTTACGAAATTCACCCTGGTGAAGATTTGCATGATGGTGATACTTTTGAGCGTTTTCTAGAAGCTACAGGTAATCATAAAAGGGTCAATATCCTTTATGACCCTAGTCACTTTGTATTGCAACAGTTAGATTATATTACATATATAGATCATTATCATGAGTTTATAAAGTCTTTTCACGTGAAGGATTCTGAGTTTAACCCTACAGGAAAAAAAGGTGCCTTTGGTGGTTATAATGATTGGGGCGATAGAGCAGGTAGATACCGTTCATTAGGTGATGGTCAAATAGACTTTAAAACCATATTCTCTAAATTGACTCAATATGGTTGTGATGTCTGGGCAGTTATGGAATGGGAATGCTGTATTAAAAGTCCAGAACAGGGTGCGCGCGAAGGCGCTAAATTCATTCAAGATCATATCATAGAAGCTACAGAAAAAACTTTTGATGATTTTGCCGGCGCAGAAACAGATAAAGAAATGTTGAAGAAAATGTTAGGACTTTAAATAGAAGCAAAATGAAAAAAATTATAGTTAGTGCGGTGTGCTTATTAGCTTTCGTCGCATGTAAACAAGAGAAAAAAGAAACTTCTGAGGTAGCCGTTGAAAAGGTTGAAGTTGTTCAAAACGAATGGGAGGTTTTATTTGATGGAACTTCTTTAGATCAATGGAAAGAATTCAAAACCGATGGTGTTAGTGATGCTTGGAAGATTGAAGGAGAAACGTTGGTTTATACTCCACCTGCTGAAGGGGAGGAGAAGAAAAATCATGATCTTGTTACCAAAAAGGAATTTACAGATTTTGTATTAAGCTTAGATTGGAAAATTTCAGAGGCTGGTAACAGTGGTGTATTCTGGGGTGTTAGTGAAGATGAAAAATTTGGAACAGGTTATCAAACCGGTCCAGAAATTCAAATTTTGGATAATGATAAGCACCCAGATGCAAAAGCCGGTACTACACACCAAGCTGGTGCTTTGTATGACATGGTCTCACCAGCAAAAGATGTGACAAAACCTATTGGCGAATGGAATACTATGATCATAACAGTAAACCATAAGGAACATTTAGGGAGTGTTACTTTGAACGGAACGGTAATGGTTACATTTCCTGTTGCCAATGAGGAGTGGAATGCCATGGTAGCGAAATCTAAATTCGCAGGCTGGGAAGGTTTCGGCAAGTTTACTACTGGTAAAATTGGATTACAAGATCATGGAAACGTAGTCGCTTTCAAAAACATAAAAATTAAACAACTTTAATAGTATTAACATATGAAAAATAGAAACGTTTTAATTTTGTTAATTGCTTCTTTAAGTATCATGTCCTGTCAAGAAAAAGTAACAGTTGATGCTGTTGGGGATGTTATGACAGCAAAGGATAGTGTTATAGTTCATGAAGAATACATGGCAGATGAACCTACTACACCAGAGGGAACTGAGTATTACGAACCAAAGGTTGCAGTAGTTAGGCCTGGTGCCGTTGGTACTGCACCTAGCGATGCGATTGTTCTTTTTGATGGTACTAGCTTAGATAATTGGATCAGTGTAAACGATAGCACAGCAGCTAAGTGGCATTTAAACAAGGATGGTAGTATGACTGTTAATGACAAAACAGGAAACATACAAACAAAACAGAATTTTGGCGATGTGCAGTTGCATATTGAATGGAAATCTCCTTTACCGGTACAAAGAGAAGGTCAAAACAGAGCTAATAGTGGTGTTTTCTTAAATGGAATTTATGAAGTACAGGTTTTAGATCAGAATGATAATGAAACCTATGTAAATGGTCAGGTGAGTTCTATCTACAAGCAACACGTACCATTAGCAATGGCTTCAGTTCCTACAGGTGAGTGGAATACTTACGACATCATTTATCATGCACCAGAATTTAATGTGGATGGTGGAAAGATCAAATCTGGAGATATTACTGTAATACATAATGGTGTGTTGGTTCAAGATCATGTTGAGCTTAAAGGAACTACACCTTATGTTGGTTGGCCAAAGAATCCAGCTCATGGTAAAGGTCCTTTATTACTACAAGACCACGGTGATGATAGCCGGGTTAGTTTTAGAAATATTTGGGTAAGAGAGCTTTAAAATGATATAACTTGAAATAAAGGAGTAAACAAAAAAAATATCTTGTTTGCTCCTTTATTATTTATGTAGGGTGACTGTTTTGCATTAAATTTTTCAATTACCTTACCTTTGTCTTAATCTAAAATGTATTTATGATTCAATCCATGACCGGCTTTGGAAAGCATGTAGTTCAATTGCCTAATAAAAAAATTACGGTAGAAATAAAATCTCTTAACAGCAAGAGCATTGATTTAAATGCACGTATGCCTTCTAGCTATCGTGAAAAAGAATTAGAACTAAGAAAATTGGTCGCTAATTCTTTGCTTCGTGGTAAGGTAGATTTTAATCTTTACGTAGAGCTTACTGGAGATACTACTTCTACTCAAGTGAATGAGGTTGCCGTAAAACAGTATATGAATCAATTAAAGAACATTGCTGATGGTGATGATTTAAGATTGTTAGAATTGGCATTGCGTTTTCCTGATGCAATGAAAACGGATAAGGAAGATATTGATGAGGAGGAATACGAAGCCATCAAAGAAGCTTTGCAAGGTGCATTGGTAGAAATCAATGAGTTTAGATCTGAAGAAGGAAATGTCCTAGAAAAAGACTTTTTAGATAGAATTACTTCTTTGAATAAATTGTTAGAAGAGGTTATTACCATTGATCCAGATAGACAAGCTACAATTCGTGAGCGACTAGAGAAAGCGGTACAAGATTTAAAGGCAGATGTAGATGCAAATAGATTTGAGCAAGAGCTTATTTACTATTTAGAGAAATATGATATTACCGAAGAAAAAGTACGTTTGTCAAATCATTTAGATTATTTCAGTAAAACTTTACAATCAGACGATAGTAATGGTAAGAAATTAGGGTTTATTTCCCAAGAAATAGGTCGTGAAATCAATACTATTGGTTCTAAGGCAAACTTTGCACCCATGCAACAGATTGTGGTTCAAATGAAAGATGAGTTAGAAAAGATTAAGGAACAAATGTTAAACGTATTATAGATGAAAGGTGGAAAACTAATCATTTTTTCTGCACCCTCTGGAAGTGGGAAAACAACCATTGTTCGCCATCTTTTGGCACAACCCGAATTAAATTTAGCTTTTTCTGTGTCTGCAACCTCTCGTCCTAGAAGGGGAAAAGAAAAGAATAAAGAGCATTATTATTTTATGTCTGTTTCAGAGTTTAAGAATCATATTAAAAATGATGATTTTTTAGAATGGGAAGAGGTGTATAGAGATAACTTTTATGGTACTTTAAAAAGTGAAGTAGAACGACTTTGGGCTGAAGGAAAAAACGTAATTTTTGATATCGATGTAGTTGGAGGCTTGAGAATTAAAAAGAAATTCCCAGATCAAACTTTAGCGGTTTTCGTAAAGCCACCGAGTGTTGATGAACTTAAGATTAGACTTAAGAAACGCAGTACTGAAAGCGAGGATAAGATAAACATGCGTATTGCAAAAGCTTCAGTGGAATTGGCAACAGCTCCACAATTTGATAAGATTATTAAAAATTATGATCTTGATGTTGCATTAGAAGAAGCTGTAGATTTAGTAGCCTCTTTTATAGCTGAAGACAAAGAATAATTGCACATGAAAAAGGTAGGATTATACTTTGGTACCTTTAACCCTATTCATATTGGTCATTTGGTCATAGCGAACCATATGGTGGAGTTTTCAGATTTAGATGAGGTATGGTTTGTAGTTACACCACAAAGCCCGTTTAAGACTAAGAAAACACTTCTAGATAATCATCAGAGATTTGAAATGGTGTATGAAGCAACGAAGGATTATCCTAAATTAAATCCTAGTAATATTGAGTTTAATCTGCCACAACCCAATTACACTATAAATACCTTAGTCCATTTGAATGAAAAATACCCGAAAGGTTATGAGTTTTCATTGATAATGGGTGAGGATAATTTAAAGGGACTTCATAAATGGAAGAACTATGAAGCTATTTTAGAGCTCCATAATCTGTACGTATACCCAAGAATTTCTGAAGGAGCTATAGATCATCAATTTAAAGAGCACGATAAAATAACTCGTGTAAATGCTCCGATTATGGAAATATCTTCCACCTTTATAAGAAGGGAACATAAAAACGGTAAAAACATAAAACCTTTACTGCCACCAGAAGTGTGGAAGTATATGGATGAAATGAATTTTTACAGATAGAAATTAGCTTTGTTATTTTGGATTATTGAACTGGCACTAAATTCGTCGGAATAACATTTTTAGTCTTAGCAAACGCAAGGGATAATTGCCCGTCTTGGATATCATCTAATACCCAGTTTCCATCGGTATATTCCATTATCCAAATTTTTTCTTCATCATCAAACTTACTACTACCTTGAACAATTTTATTGGTGTCCTTGTTTTTGAGGTAATCCATAATGTTTGCTGTTATTAAAAAGGCGATTCTTGAGCCTTCTAAATTTTCGTCATCTGTAATCTCTAAATAAAGTGGTTTAACAGATTTAATACCATCTACTTTACAAACATTTTTGAGGTTTTCTTTTTTCCATTCATCCAAATGCACCAATTGTTGATTTTGCCAGTACCAATGACTTATATAGCTAGATGCCTCTTTTAGGTCTTGATTATTCCATGCTATATATACTCTACTAAAAATATGACGGACGTTTTTATCTAAGTTTAACCAAGCGAAATCCCTGTTTCTTTTGCCTAAAATTAATAGTTCTTTTTTACATTTATTTATGGCGATATACTCCCTGAAGTAAACATAGATGGTAAGTGGAAGTAGAATAATACCTATAATGGACATAAGTATTTTACCCCACCATGTCTTAAATATCGCTTTTACAACTGTACCACCTGGACCGGCATACATTGGGTCAATATCAAAAAGAACTAAGGCTATAACCAATACTAGAATTATAAAATGACTCTTTCTCATTGTTAAATGGAATTAGGGTTCATTAAATAACTAATAAAGGCTATGATTTAGTATGTTTCTGCTAAATTAAAGGGAGTTTGCTTTGCGTAAATTATCGGTAGCAAGAAAGACATCTCCTTTGTTATAATACCATTTGCGGACTTTCGGAATTTTTATTCCATTAACGTTAATCATTTCTGAGAGTAAAATGTATTCTCCGTCGTTTTTGCTTTCGTCATGAAAGAATTGGTACACTTCCATGGCGTATGTCTTAGGGTCAAAATAGAAATACCAAGTATCACTACCTACTTCTTTGTCATAACCGGCTTTCAATACTAAATACTCTTTTCCTTTGAATGTTTTTTTGATGACCTTAGAATCTATATTTGTCCCCGGATCTTTCAATTTCATAGGAAGTCCATATAGGTATGTGTAATAGTTTTTCATCATTTTAGCGCGTTCACAGCTAATGTTTAAACTATCCTTTATTTTAGGAAAAATAGAAGTGCTGCCATTTAATTTTAAGGTGCATTCACCATTGTCCAGTTCTGATTCTATGGTATAATTGTCTTTTTTTACCGTAGTTTTAAAATAGTTGCTAGGCAGTTTCATTTCAACAACCGTGCTCCGTGGGCTACCTTTTGGGTTTTTCATTTCTATCAGCATCTTGCCTTTAAAGGTAGACCAGTTGTCTTCTGGGTCGTGATATGAAATTGCTTTCTCAAGTAGTTGTTCTCCTGTAAGTTCTTGAGAAGAAAGAGAAACACTTAGTAGTAGTGAAATGGATAAAAAAAAGTACCTGATCATCATTTTAGTTTATGATGACAAGGTACTTATAATTTTAATTTTTAAAAGTAGTTTTTACTTTTTTAGCTGCTCTATTGTAGCTGGTGTTACAGAGCTATCATGCTCGTTATGGTATTGTTGTAATAAATTCATAACAGAGGTCATTAAATCTTTCGTTTCTAAAAGTAACGAGAAGTATAGTGTCGTGTTTTTTGGACTCGACTCTTCTGTACGCGTTCTAGCAACTTGTGTTTGAATCTTATCTGAAACCATATCAAATAATTCTTGTTTTTTGTTCAAAACAAGCCCTATCTGTTCAAAAGACTGATTGGAAAAAGCATCTTGAGTCTGATTTAATATTTCCTCTAGTTTTAAATCAATTTGCTTAAGCTCTTTTATCTGATTGTATTTTAATTTTTTATGGTTGTTGTTAACATGCTTATGGCTGACTTTACCAATGTACTCTAAAGATTGAGCGATATCGGTCAAATAACCAAGAGTGTTAATGTAAAAGTTACTTGCACCAATACTATTGTCATCAAGGTTTTTGATAAAATAGAAAATATGGTCACGTAGATCATCTATTTCATTTGAAAGTTTCTCTCCTTGTTTCTTATTCTTTTTCAGTAGGCTAACATCTTGTTTTGCCAGTCCGTTAATAGAATTCGTGAAAATCTTATTAGTTCTCTTTAAAACGTTAGAGATATTCATGGCACTTTCAAAAATTACTCCTTGAATAGAACTACTTTCTGCTCTGTTCAATGAGTCTTCTGCTTTAAGCTCTTTTGCCTTTTTGTTGTGAGAAATATAGTTTCTGGCTAATAAAAGTACAGCTGCAAATAATAAGATTGCTAGAGCGGCACCTTTACCAAAGCTAATTAGCGTTAATATGATACCTGAAGCGATAAAAGCTATTATAGCAGTACCGAACCATCCACCGATAACGTTAAGTACACCTGCCACCCTGTATACCGCGCTCTCTGCTCCCCAAGCTCTATCGGCAAGTGAAGTACCCATTGCTACCATAAAAGTTACATAGGTAGTAGATAACGGTAGTTTATAAGATGTAGCAATTGAAATCAAAATACCGGCAACCATTAAGTTTACCGCAGCACGAACCATGTCAAATGCAGGAAGTTCATGAACCTTGTTTTTAGATAATGCAATAACTGGCTTATCAAATTGCTTGTCTATTTTAGCTTGTAATGATTTCGGCATTACTGATGTAAGTATGTCAGAAACTGAAATCGCAATACGTACTAACCCTCTTGATAAGAAATTTGGTTGAAATCTTTCTTTTGTGTCTTCTTGGCTAGATAAATCTATCGAGGTTTTAACAACACTTTTTGCTTTGCTAGAAAACCATAAGGTAAGTACCATGATCATACCTGCAATAAACAAAAGTAGTGTTGGTGTAGGAACCTTTTTAGCTAAAATACCCATGCTAAATTCTGAAGCTGCAACACCAGAGGCTACCCATGCTTCATATGATTGCCAAGCTGCAATAGGTACACCAATAAAATTAACTAAATCATTACCTGCAAAAGCTAAGGCTAGGGCAAACGTACCAACACCAATAATTAATTTGTAAATATTTACTTTGGCAGCTTTCATTAAGATGAAAGAAAGTAATGACCACACTAAAAAGTTAACAAGTACTAGTATAATCAATTGAGTTTCTAAGAATTCTTTGATAGTAATACCACCAATTAAATCATAGCTTTCTCCTGCAAAAGCTGTTCCTCCAATACCTTTCATTAATATGAAATAGGTGATTGATGATAAGGCAAAACCTCCAAAAAGAGCACCAACCCATGTTGGTTTTTTCTCAAAATTATAGGATAAAAGTAATCTTGATACCCATTGTACCAATGCCCCAATAGAAAAAGCAACTACAACAGAAAGTAATATTCCGAATATAATTTGAATGGCCTTGTCATTATTAATATAATTAACGACATCTGTGAAGCTACCATTATCTGCACCAATTTTAATTAATGACATTGCAACAGCTGCTCCTAACAACTCAAATACAATTGATACAGTTGTAGAAGTTGGCATACCAAGCGTATTAAAGAAATCTAATAACAAGATATCCGTAATCATTACGGCCATGAAAATGAACATAATCTCATCGAAGTAAAATTCACCAGGATTAAATATTCCTTTTCTGGCTACCTCCATCATACCGCTTGAAAATAGTGCGCCAGCTGCAATACCAAAACTAGCGACAATCATAATCGTTTTAAAAGAAATAGCTTTAGAACCGATAGCTGAATTTAAAAAATTCACTGCATCATTACTAACTCCTACAACAAGATCTGCTACAGCTAAAACAGCTAATGCGATAAGCATTATAAAATAAATATTATCCATAATTGAATTACTCTATTAATTTGCAAATATCATTATCGCTATTTGCTATTGTGTTATGTTAAGGTTATTATATTGCTAAAAATGAACATCTAATTGTAATCTATACATTAAACGATCTTGACCACCGTCTTCCGACAGGTAACTAAGATCAGTTTGTACTTTTAATTTATGCCCTACAATGTATTTTGATAATCCTAAAGTATATTGATCTTGAGGATTTCTACCTGTTATTTCTTCGTCTAATTTAATGTTTGTATAACGACTGGATACTTCCCAGTTATTCTTAAATAAATATCCTGTTTGAAGATTTAGACCATCGCCTATTTGTACAACATCACCAGTTAACGAACCATCTAAATTCGCGGCTATAGGATTATCGGCAGTTCTATGCGCATATTCACCCATAAAAGAAAATCCATTGTATTTAAACATGACGTCGATGAATAATGTGTTGATGTCGGTTTCGAAAAAACCACTATCAGTAAACATGTAAGACCCTTGGTTACTTCTAGTTTTTACTGCTTTCTGATTACTATCAAAAGTAGCTGCTACCATTAATTTTGGTGTTTTTTCTCTTTTTTGATCACTGCCTTTGTATTCACCTTTGCTCAAAAATTCACCAAAAGGTAATACCTCTAAACGTGTTGTAAATTGATGACCTCCAATATTTCCACTTGTAATATTCCTTCCTTCCCCTTGAGAAACTGCAAATATTTCACGTACTAAGAATTTTTCTGAAAGGTTAAAATGATGTCTTAATTGAAAACCCATGTCGCGATCAATATTAAACCTGCTGTTCAATAAAGAGCGATCTACTTGCATTAAATTGGCAGATGATATAACACGTTCAATATTACCTGGTAATTTGGTTTGTCCGAACCATAGCACAAAATTCTCGTAAAAATTCCATTTCACTACGGCATCTAGTATATATCTTGGTGCGTTGCTGGTAAATTGCGAAGCTCCTGAAATATCTCTGTTAGATAGACCAAGTTCTATTTTGTACTGTAGTTTTGGAGAATAAGCGAATCCGCCGAATTTAAGTCGTGCTCTACGTATAAGGAAATTTTGTTCGGGATTTTGCAAACCTCCATCAGTAGCATCCCAACTAGAAATTGCTAAAATTTGCATTCTAGCTCCAACATTCATTGTCCATGTACTGTCTTTGCCAACGAGGTTGAAAAGACCTTTTCCAAAAGTTGGGGCATTAGATTCTTGGCTTTGACCTATAATTGAAATTAAAAAAAACAGGCATAGCCAGAACGGATTGATTTTCATCAAGTATTAGTTTTTGTCGATTGCAAATTACTTAAATGAATGTTAAGTTAATGTATTCTTAATATTAACTCTTGGTACGTGTTTTATTATTATACCCAAATACTGGATGAGGATAGGAGAAATAGGGTGCAAAAAAAAGCTACCTTGAACAAGGTAGCTTTAGGATTTCTAAAAACTAGTCGACAAAAACTAATAGTAACAGAAATCAATTGTGTCTTTAGACAATTACGAAGATCAGATATATTGCTTAACTATTTGTAATGCTAACATTAAGTAATCTTTAATTTTATTTGGTTTTAACAGCCGTCAAGCCAGTAATATTTAAGGCTTTTAAGCTTGCTTGAATATTAGTTGTTTCTCCCGGGGCAACAGTTACAGGTAACTCAATTGTTTCATATCCTAGAAATTGAACTACAACATTATATGAACCTGGTGTAAGGTCATCAAATTCAAAATTTCCTCGAAAATTAGTGTGGGTAGATATCGCTGTGTTTTCGATGGATACATTTGCCATTAATAATGGCTCGTTAAATAGTTCCCCGTCTAATATGTTACCTTGAATAGAGCTGTTTTCTTGCCCAAAAGCATAAATGCTAATAATAAGCGTAAGTAATAAAAAAATGGTTTTCATGGTTGCTTTAAATTTCTTTTACAAAGAAACTATGGCTACGTTAACTTAAGGTTAGGTAGCGATTATCAATATATATCGAAATGGTTAAGGTATTGTTTATCCTTTTTCATTTAAAGATTGCTGAACCTTTAATGAAATTGCAAAAAATGTATCTTGCAGTCTTCAAAAATGATGAACATGAATTGGGAGCAATTACTTTCTCTGCGTAGGCAAGGCGATACAAATAAACGTTTGCGAAATGAACAAGATGAAACTCGTTTAGGGTTTGATGTTGATTATGACCGAATAATATTTTCTTCAGCTTTTAGAAGTCTTCAAGATAAAACCCAAGTTATTCCGTTGTCAAAGACAGATTTTGTACATACCAGACTAACCCATAGTCTAGAAGTTTCTGTCGTAGGTAGGAGCTTGGGTAGATTAGCTGGTAAAAAAATAATTGAAAAACATCCTTATCTAAAAGAGATTCATGGCTATCAGTTCAATGATTTTGGTGGTATTGTAGCTGCGGCATCACTCGCACATGATATTGGTAACCCACCTTTTGGTCACAGTGGAGAAAAGGCAATTGGCGAATATTTTAAAACTGGAAATGGTCTTAAATTTAAGGATCAACTATCTGAGGTTGAATATCAAGATATCATCGATTTTGAAGGTAATGCGAACGGATTCAGATTAATGACACAAGATAGGGCAGGAGTTCTTGGAGGTCTTCGTTTAAGCTATGCTACGTTGGGTGCTTTTATGAAATACCCTAAAGAATCATTGCCTAAGAAACCTACAAATCATATTTGTGATAAGAAATTCGGATTCTTTCAAAGTGAAAAGTACATATTTGAAGAGGTAGCCAAAGATTTAGGTTTGCCAACTAGAGAGAATAACGGAACGGTTTCTTATGGCAGACACCCATTAACTTTCTTAGTTGAAGCTGCTGATGATATTTGCTATACTATTATTGATTTTGAAGACGGTATTAATTTAGGACTTATTTCTGAAGACTATGCCTTAGAATATTTAATAAAATTGGTTAAGGATACCATAAATACCAAGAAGTATAATTCTTTGGAATATATGGAAGATAGGCTTAGCTACTTGCGGGCACTCGCTATAAACACGCTAATACAAGACGCTGTTTCTATTTTTGTAGAGAATGAAGAAAATATCTTAAATGGAACTTTTGAGGTGTCTTTATTGGATAAAAGCGGATTTAAAGCACAAATAGCAGATATTATAAGCTTAAGCGTTCAGAAAATATATCAATCTCAAGAAGTGGTTGAAAAGGAGATAGCTGGTTACACTATTATTTCTGATATTTTAGATGTGTATATCGATGCTCTTATTGGTAAAAGAAACAATAACGCATCTAATTATCACAAGCTTATTCTAAGAACCTTACCGGGCTTTTATCAGCAAACTGATGCATCTCTTTATAAGATAGTATTGAATACTTGTTGTTATGTTGCTAGCCTATCTGATAGTGCTGCGGTACACATGCATAATAAGATAAAAGGAAAACAGCTTTAGAACCCGTATAGAATACCCACGCCTAATACTTGTTTGAACTGAATTTTAGGAACACCAGGGTTTACAATGGTACCATTATCGTTTTTGACGATATCGAAAAGTATGTCGTCGTCATAAATCATTTGTGTACCTAAACTGGTGCTTATAAATTTATTCACTTTCATGTTTAGAGTAAGCTCCCAATCAACATCTACGTTACCAAAACTTTTAATATAATCCGTATACAAATTAAGTCTACTCTTTAATTCAATATTGTCGGCAACGTTGATATTAAAATTATTAGTGATCAGGATACCTAATTCTAATAAATGATTTTCCCCAGGTGTAATAATATTGCCGTCAGCATCTAATATAGCCTCTTGAACACCAAAAGAACCATTGTCTGCTAAATCTTGATCTAAAACAAAAGTAGATTTTTGTGTTAATGGTGATAGGTAAAGGTTGAATTTTTCATCCTTGGTAATGTAAGATGTACCAGCACCAAATAGTAGATAGCCAGGAGCCATAAACCTAGAAATAGGTGCGTCTCTATCTGGATATTTGTAACCGTTAGAAAATTGTGTATTGAAATTCAACTGAACGGAATAAAACCAATTACTAGTATTACTTTTTTTGAAACCTAGATTCGAACTTAAACGTATTACATCTTCAGTCTTTCTAAGTTTGCGCCCTTCTTGCGCATTTAAACCGTAACGTAGTTCTAGGTTATTATCCCACTGGAAATTGCTGAATTTATACTTTCTGGCAAATTTTAAAAATCCTAGACCACTCACGGCATTATCACCACCGGCGTTCCAATTAACAAAAGCAACTTCACTTATATTAATACCAAAGCTATTTTCGGTTTCCCAGAATGATGGTACTCTAAATCGCTGAAAACCTTTTTGTAAAGTTTTTGTTTTTTTAAAATCTATATTGGGTATTTGAAGGTTTACGTCTTTTCTAGGAGAATAAATTTTATCTACTGTTCTGCGGATAACAATAGTATCTACAACTATACTGTCTACAGTAACGCTATCAACAATAATTGGTGCTGGTATTGTATCTTGACCATTACATATAAAGGTTACCAGAAATAGTAACGGAAATAAACATTTAAGCAATTTTGAAGCTATTCTTTTCATAGAAATTGTTGTACATATTGTTTTACGGACATCTTATCTATCCCTGCTTTTTTATACAGTTCTTCGGTAGCACCGTGAGTTATAAAGCTATCAGGAATACCAAATATCTTAATTATTTTATGGATTCCAATATTATTTGCAAATTGTAACAAACCACTTCCAAATCCGCCAATTGCTGAACCATCTTCTAACGTGATAATATGATTGAATTTCTGTAGTATTTCTTCCAATAAAGCCATATCTAAAGGTTTTATAAACGGGAAGTTATAATGGGCGATTTCTAGATTATTATCCAATTCATTAATTACTTCAGTTACCATATTACCGATAGGTCCTGTACTTAAAATGGCAATTTTACTTCCTTCTTTTAAAAGTTGACCTTCGCCTATGTTGAGCTTTTTCATAGGTAGTTGCCAATTGACTTCTTTTCCACGACCACGGGGATATCTTATGGCAATAGGATGTTTTAAACCAAGCTGAGCTGTGTACATGATGTTTCTGAGCTCAATTTCATTTAATGGAGAACAGATAATTAGGTTTGGAATACATCTTAAATAAGAAATATCGAATACACCATGATGCGTTGGTCCATCTTCGCCGACTAAACCAGCCCGATCCAAACAGAAAATTACAGGTAAATTCTGTATAGCTACATCATGTATAACTTGGTCGTATGCACGTTGTAAAAAAGTAGAATAAATATTACAGAATACAACGAAACCGTCAGTAGCCATACCTGCAGCCATGGTTACTGCATGCTGCTCAGCAATACCAACATCAAAAGCTCTTTGTGGTATGGTCTCCATCATATATTTTAATGAGCTACCAGTTGGCATTGCAGGAGTTATGCCTACTATTTTTTCATTTTTTAAGGCTAATTCTACCAAAGTCTTCCCAAAAACATCTTGAAACTTAGGTGTTTCTATAGTATCACCTTTTTTCTGTAACTCACCCGTTTGCTTGTCAAATTTACCAGGGGCATGATAGGTTACTTGGTTTTCTTCTGCCTTTTTTAACCCTTTTCCTTTGGTGGTAATTACATGTAGTAGTTTAGGTCCCTCTATCTTTTTTAATCGTTCTAATTCTTTTACTAAAGTTGGTAAGTCATGACCGTCTATAGGACCCGTGTAATGAAAATTTAGGCATTCAAAGATATTCTCTTCTTTTGCAGTACCCGTTTTTACATTGGTGAGGTATTTTTTTAAGGCACCTACACTTGGGTCTATACCCATGGCATTGTCATTAAGTACTACTAACATATTTGCATTAGTAACACCAGCGTGGTTAAGGCCTTCAAAAGCCATACCACTGGCTATAGAAGCATCGCCAATTACGGCTATGTGCTGTCTCTGAAATTTACCTTGTAATTTTGCGGCCAGTGCCATACCTAGTAATGCAGAAATTGAGGTAGAGCTATGACCAGTGCCAAAAGCATCGTATTCACTTTCTTTCATTTTAGGAAAGCCACTAATACCACCAAATTGTCTGTTGGTTTCAAAAATGTCTTTTCTACCGGTCAGTATTTTATGTCCGTATGCTTGGTGGCCTACATCCCAAATCAATTTATCTATAGGAGTATTAAATACATGATGGAGAGCAATGGTTAATTCTATAACCCCTAAACTGGCACCCAAATGCCCTTCTTTAACTGAAACAATATCAATAATAAACTCACGTAGTTCAATAGCTAATTGCTCTAAATCTTTTATGGATAAAGTTTTTAGGTCACTAGGTGAATTGATATGTTCTAGAATTGATTTCAAATTGCCGGTTTAATGGGCACAAAAATACTTTTTTAAAAATGAAACAATCGTATTTTTGTACCTATGGTTTTACCTTACGATGATACTTATTATATGAAGAAGGCACTACAAGAGGCAGAATATGCACTTGAAGCTGGTGAAGTGCCTGTTGGTGCAGTAATTGTTGTACAAGATAGAATCATAGCAAGAGCGCATAATTTAACTGAAAAATTGAATGATGTTACTGCCCACGCAGAAATGCAGGCAATTACTTCTGCAGCAAATTTTCTTGGTGGAAAGTACTTGAAAGATTGCACTTTATACGTAACCTTAGAGCCTTGTCAAATGTGTGCGGGTGCTTTGTATTGGAGCCAAATAGGCAAAATTGTATATGGAGCAAAAGATTTGCAACGTGGCTGTGGTGTAATGGGCACTACTTTACATCCTAAAACTAATATAACGGGTGGTATTCTCAAAGATGATGCAGCACGTTTGCTTCAACAGTTCTTTGCTAAAAAAAGAACATAGAGAATTAGACCTAAATGCAAAACCACGCAAGAGCGTGGTTCTCTGATGTTTTAATTAAGTGGGGATTGCTATAGTACCTGTACTTGTCCTGCAACCGTACCTTTTCTTCCTTCTTCCTCTTCATAGCTCACCTTTTCACCTTCTCTAATTTCTGTGCCATGTAAAGAAGTGGCGTGAACAAAAATATCTTTTCCAGTTTCTTCATTGGTTATAAATCCATAACCCTTAGATTCATTGTAAAATTTAACGGTACCAATCATTGTATTGAAATTTTAATATTATCATACTAAATTTAAGATAATTTTAGTTTGATTGGTAGGAAAATGAAGTATTAATTTTTTGGAGAGTCTTGATTATCAGTGTTTTTAGGCTCTTTCCCTTGCATTTTTCTTACATTTTCATCGGTAAGCATATAATCGTTGAATTTTTTCCCTTTACTTTCTTTAATTAGAAAAAGCGGCATAGCCACCAAAAATAGAACCAAAGTACCTGAACCGATATATTTATGCGATAGACTTTCCTGGGTAACATCTAAGCTGAATCCGTAAATAATCAATCCGACGGAGATTAAAACTATGGCAATAATGATGTATTTCATGGCTGTCTCTTTTACTTGGTAAATTTTATAAGCTCTCTTCGGTAAGCGGTTAGAAGTTTGGATTTAGAAACAAAGCCCATATATTTTCCGTTTTTCACCACAGGTAAATTCCATGCGCCACTATCTTGAAATTTTTGCATTACAATTTGCATACTGTCTAACCCATAATAAATATGGTCTGGAGCTTTATGCGTAAATGTCTCAACTTTTGTGGTGTCATACAATTTGGTATCGAACATAAATTCTCTAATATCATCTAGTAAGATAATTCCTAGAAACTTATGATCTACATCTACAACAGGGAAAATGTTTCGTGCAGATTTTGCAACGGAGTCGTGTAGCATTTCACCCAAGGTCATGTCTGGGTGTACAATTTTAAAGTTAGTTTCTATAACGGTATCTAAATCCATAAGGGTTAGTACCGCTTGATCTTTATTATGGGTTAACAGGTCTCCGCTTTCTGCCAATTCTCTAGTGTAAATAGTGTAATCGACCGTATTTTTTGTAATAATATATGAGATAGAAGCAGTAATCATTAAGGGGACAAATAATGCGTAACCACCCGTAATCTCGGCAATTAAGAATATAGCCGTCAAAGGTGCGTGTTGCACACCGGCTATAAGACCTGCCATACCAATTAAAGTAAAATTACTTTCAGAAACTGAAAAGCCTAAGCCGGAATTATTAATGAGTTTGGCAACAACATTTCCTAGTGCACTACCCATAACCATGGTGGGGATAAATATTCCACCGGCTCCACCTGCAGCCAAAGTGGTAGTCATCGCAACCGCTTTAAAAATAGTAATGCCAAATAGTAAAGCTATTACCACCCAAATATTACCAATGTAAGCGTCGAAAGGAGTTTTACCTAAAGCTTGAATGTGATCACCAATTAATAGGTTATTAATAAACGTAAAACCTTCACCATATAGAGGAGGAATCGTATACAACATAATTCCTATAGCTAGCCCTCCTACTAAAAGACGGTATTTAGGGCTTTTTAATGGTTTAAATAGATTAATGATACCAAAGTACATTTTGGTGAAATAGATGGAGGCTACCGCTGTGCCAACACCGAGAAGAACATAAAACAAAGTATCCTTTATTTCAAATGGCTCACTAATGGAGAAATTGAACAATACCTCGTTACCCATAAAGAAATAGGAGGTAAGCACACCACTTATTGATGCCAATAAAAGTGGAAGCATAGATATCATCGTTAAATCCAAACTGAACACTTCTACAGCGAAAATAATGGCTGCAATTGGTGATTGAAAAATTGACGATATGGCACCAGCAGATGCACAAGCAATTAATAATGAACGTGTCTTACTGTTAATATGAAAAAGGCGACCTAAATTGGAACTTATGGCTGCACCTGTAGCTACAGCGGGACCTAGTAAGCCCACTGAACCACCAAAGCCTACTGTTAAAGGGGCTATAATTAATTGTGTATATACCTGCTTCACATCTATACGACCCTTGTTTTTTGAAAGTGAAAATAGAATGGAAGAAACGGCATGTTTCAATTTTTCTTTATGAATATATTTTACGTATAAGTATACTAGCGTAAGACCAATTATAGGTAGAATAAAATACAATTGATTACTAGAGAATATGATTCCGGTCTCAAGGGATGCTTCAATAAAGTACGTAATGTTTTTAAGTGTTACCGATGCTAACCCTGCTAGAAGACCTACCACAACACTTAATATATAAACAAAGGTCTTCTGGGAGATGTGTTTATATCTCCACTTGTAAATACGTTTTAAAAGTTTGTTTTTTTGAATGGGCATTTTTTAACCAAATCAGAAATGGTATTCAAAGGTATTTAATTACTAGCTATGATTTTGGTTTTGAGTTCTTCTAAATCTTCAATATAAATTTGGTGTAACATTTCTGTGAAGTCGCTATTGTTCAAGTATCCATATTAAAACAAAAAAAATCCTGCACTGGGCAGGATTTTTAATTAAGATTTTATCAGTATTGACTATTCTTTAATATCTAATTTTAAACTCAATTCTTTCAATTGTGCAACATCAATTGCAGCTGGAGCATCAATCATAACATCTCTACCACTATTGTTTTTAGGGAAGGCAATGAAATCTCTAATTGTCTCTTGTCCGCCTAAAATTGCAACTAATCTATCCAAACCAAATGCTAGTCCGCCATGTGGTGGAGCGCCATATTGGAATGCATCCATTAAAAATCCGAATTGTGCTTTTGCTTCTTCAGGTGTGAATCCTAAATGCTTGAACATTGTTGCTTGCATGTCTTTATCGTGAATACGAATAGAACCACCGCCTATTTCATTACCGTTCAATACTAAGTCATATGCATTCGCACGTACTGCACCTGGATCGGTATCCAACAATTCTAACTGACCTGGTTTTGGTGATGTAAACGGGTGGTGCATTGCATGGTAATGTCCTGTTTCTTCATCAAGTTCCAATAATGGGAAATCAACTACCCATAACGGGGCAAACTCATTTGGTTTTCTTAATCCCAGTCTAGTTGCCATTTCCATTCTAAGCGCACTTAGTTGTGTTCTTGTTTTATTGGCATCGCCAGAAAGTACACAAATAAGATCACCTGGTTTAGCACCTGTAGCTTCTGCCCATTTTGCTAAATCGTTTTGGTCATAGAATTTATCTACGGTAGATTTAAAGCTACCGTCTTCATTACATTTTACATAGACCATACCATTAGCGCCTACTTGTGGGCGTTTTACCCAATTTACCAAGGCGTCTAATTCTTTTCTAGTATATAAGGCGGCATCAGGTACTGCAATACCGACTACTAATTCGGCGGAGTTAAAAACTCCAAATTCTTTATGTTGAGCAACGGCATTTAATTCTGCGAATTCCATCCCGAAACGAATATCTGGCTTATCATTACCATATTTTGCCATGGCATCATCATAAGTCATTCTAGGGAAAGAATCGATCTCAACACCATTCACTTCTTTTAAAAGGTACTTCGTTAAGTTTTCAAAGACATTTAAAATATCTTCTTGCTCTACGAACGCCATTTCACAATCTATCTGTGTAAATTCTGGTTGTCTGTCTGCACGTAAATCTTCATCCCTAAAACACTTTACAATCTGAAAGTATTTATCCATACCACCAACCATCAATAACTGTTTGAAGGTTTGTGGAGATTGTGGTAAGGCATAAAATTGACCTTCGTTCATTCGACTTGGTACTACGAAATCTCTTGCGCCTTCTGGTGTAGATTTTATTAAGTATGGAGTCTCAACTTCTATAAAGCCTTCATCAGATAAAAACTTACGAACCTCCATAGTTACCTTACTTCTAAAAATAAGATTGTTCTTTACAGGATTTCTACGGATGTCTAAATACCTATATTTCATACGAAGGTCTTCACCACCGTCTGTTTCATTTTCTATAGTGAATGGCGGAGTTTTAGATTCGTTCAAAATTGTTAACTCAGAAACTAAAACTTCTATGTTCCCTGTAGGGATATTAGCGTTTTTCGAAGTTCTTTCAATAACCGCTCCTTTTATCTGAATAACGAATTCGCGACCTAAACTTCTTGCCTGCTCTAATAATTCTTTCGACGTACGATCTTCATCTAAAACAAGTTGTGTAATGCCATAACGGTCTCGTAAATCTACCCAAACAACGAAACCTTTGTCTCTAGTCTTAGCTACCCAACCAGATAGGGTAACTGTTTTGCCAATGTGTGATTCTCTTAACTCCCCGCAGGAATGGCTTCTATACATAATACGTGCTTTAATGAAAGGGCAAATTTAAGAAGTCTATTTCATTATAGGTCTATATAGTACCTAGGTTTTCCTAATGATTGGAGTTGATTGAAGCATAAAAATTGGTATACATAACATACTAAATATCATTGTATTACAAGTTTAATGTTAATTTAACGTTATGTAATTGTTATCTTAACATTGATTAATAAGGAAATGTATGTATATTTGTAATGTTACTGTTAAGCGAAATATCAATTTAAAAATATATATCCGATGAAAAAAATTCTAATTATAGCCGTTATGGCATTGTCTTTTGGAGCATACGCTCAAGTTGATCCATCTTTTGTAAAAGAAGGAGATAAAGTAAAGGCTACCTATTTTCATGCAAATGGCGAAAAATCTCAAGAAGGTTACTTTTTAAACGAAAAGTTAGATGGACAGTGGAAAATGTTCAACGACAAAGGAGATAAAATTGCCATGGGTAATTATGAGAACGGTGTTAAAACTGGAAAATGGTTATTCTGGGAAGGTGATGTAAAAAGTGAAGTAAGTTTTGACAACAATAAAATTGCTAGCGTTTCTAAAGTAAACTCTAAAGCACCTGTTGTTATTAATAAATAACTCAACTAACACAAATAAAAAAAAGCCCGTATCAATTTTGATACGGGCTTTTTTTATGATGATTATTCTTAAGGTATAACTAGGCTACACCTTCTAGTTGTTCATTGTTTTCCGTGCTTTTGTTTCCCACGCTTCCAAACTTAATTTTAATACGGTACACAATATTAAATAATACCGGAACTATAATTAAAGTTAAGAAGGTCGCAACGATTAACCCGAAGATTACAGTCCAAGCCAAAGGTCCCCAGAATACAACATTATCACCACCTATATAGATATGAGGGTTAAATTCTGAGAATAGCGAAAAGAAATCAATGTTGAGTCCGATTGCAAGTGGAATCAATCCTAATACGGTAGTAATTGCGGTCAAAATAACTGGTCTTAATCTAGCTTTACCACCAACGATCATAGAATCTGTTGCATCGTCAATTGTCAATAGATCACTATCATCCATTCCTAATCGAACTTTTTTACGATCCACCAAAATTTGGGTGTAATCGAGAAGTACAACGCCGTTATTTACCACAATACCTGCCAATGAAATAATACCCATCATTGTCATCATAATAACGAACGACCATCCTGTGATCATCAATCCACCAAATACACCGATGAAGCTTAAGAAAATGGCGATCATAATAATCAACGGTTTTGAAATACCACCAAATTGGAAAATTAGAATAAGCATAATCAACCCTAAACCAGAAAAGAAAGCACCTACCAAGAACGCTTGTTGTTTTGCTTGCTCTTCTAATTGGCCTGTGTAGTCAATTTTAACTGTTGTTGGAGTCCCTTCAAAACTATCCATCTCTCTTTGAATTTCAGCAACAATTGCACCGGCATCTGTAAAGCCAGGTTTTAATCCGGAGTAAATAGTAACCACTCGTTTCCCGTCACGGTGTTTTATCGCACTAAACCCTGATGTATTTTTCTCCGTAGCTACTGCAGAAATAGGAATTTCCTTAATCTGACCATTCGCAGGATCTCTAAAAATGATGTTCTGATTGAATAAGGCACTCTTATTATATCTTAAATCTTCATTAAATCTAATATTGATATCATAATCCTCACCATCTTCTTTATAAACACCTGCTTTTTCTCCAAAAATAGAGCGTCTTAACTGGTTACCAACTTGACCTACGGCAACACCAAGTTCACCTGCCTTCTCGCGATCTACAATTACTTGCATTGCTGGTTTGCCTTTATTTACATCAATCTTCAATTCTTCAATACCTGCAATATTCTTCGTATTAATGAAATTCTTAATGTCTTCTGCAGTGTTGATCAATTCATCATAGTCGTTACCTTCAAGTTCAATGTTAATGGGGAAACCTGCAGGCGGACCATTGGCATCTTTCTCAACAGAAATGGCAACACCAGGGTATATACCTTGTAGAGCAGCTTGAACTCTACCTCTTATATCTTCGGTATTTAAACCCTCACGATATTTGTATTCACTAAAGTTTACGGTTACTTTTCCTTTATGTGGCATTTCTGCAGAAGAACCACCATCGGTAAGTGGGTTACCGGCACCTTCACCTACAACGGAAACGGCAGAGGTCATCATAAAGTTTTTACCGTCCTTTTGGTATTTAGGATCATCCATTATAGCGTAAACCTGACTCTCAATCTCTTTGGTGATCTCATTGGTTTTCTCTATAGATGTTCCTTCAGGATATTCTACATACACATAGATTTCATTCGGTTTGTTGTCTGGGAAGAATTCAATTTTAGTACGACCGCTACCTACAGACATGCCAAATAACATAAATACACCAATCAACATTAAGAATGTGACACCAAAATACCAATACACATTACTACCTCTTAAGGCATGCTTAAGACGTCTTTCATACCAATTCTCGAAACGAGACATGGTTCTCTTTTGAAACCTGATAGCTGAACCTTTTATAATGTATTTATAAGCCCAGAACATGATGCCTGTAAGAATTAAAACGGAACCTAAACCACGCATTGCGCCACCGAAAATTAGAATCAAAGCTCCAAGAACTCCTAGAATAACACTCATTCTAATCAATTGCTTTAGAGTAAGTTCTTTCTCATCTGTACTCATGAATTTTGAAACTAACATAGAGTTCATGAAAATTGCTACGAATAAAGATGATCCTAAAACTACAGAAAGGGTAATAGGGAAATAGATCATGAATTGGCCGAATATACCTGGCCAAAGACCTAGCGGTACAAAGGCCGCAACAGTTGTCGCTGTTGATATAATTATAGGGTAGGCTATTTCACCAATACCTTTTTTAGCAGCTTCAGTTCTAGACAATCCTTCGTCCATTAAACGGTATACGTTTTCAACTACAACAATACCGTTGTCCACTAACATACCAAGACCCATGATCATTCCGAAAAGAATCATAGTGTTCAGTGTATATCCAAGCCATGACAATATTACGAAAGACATGAACATTGACATAGGTATGGCGAAACCAACAAATAATGCATTTCTAAATCCTAAGAAGAACATTAAAACAGTAACTACCAGAATAATTCCAAAAATGATATTGTTTACCAAATCATCTACTTGATTTAATGTACGGGTAGATGAATCATTGGCAATAGAAATATTTAAATCTGGCGGAAAGTATTCAGCTGTTTCTTTCTTTACCAATTCCTTTATTTTGTCAGCAGCGGAAATAGAGTTTCTACCAGCTCTTTTTTTCACATCAAGCATCACTACATTTTTCCCGAATTCACGGGCATAAGTAGTTTTGTCTTTTGACTGAAAGTTGATTGACGCAATATCTTTTAAATAAACAGCACCATTTTCTGATTTAACTACAAAATTGTTCAATTCCTTAGGGTCTTCAACTTCCCCTAGAATACGAATGGTACGTCTTTGCCCTACGGTTTTTAAATTACCTGCAGACATGGTCATATTACCATTACTAATGGCACTGATAACATCTTGAAAGCTGATTTTTGCAGCCATCATTTTGTAAATATCAACACCCACTTCAACTTCTAAATCTTGTGCCCCTCGAATATCGGCCTGTTTAATTTCAGGAAGATCCTCTACTTCATCTTGTAAGTATTCCGCAAATTCTTTCAGTTTCTCCACAGGATAATCACCTGTAAAGTTGATATTCATAATGGGAACTTCTTCAGAGAAATTCAAGTCAAAAACATTAGGTTCTACCTTGGCACCATTAAATGTTGGCCAGTCTTCACTTGCTTTTTCACTGTCTACTTCATCTTTAACCTTTTGCTTTGCTTGTTCAACCGTAATTTCCTCATCGAACTCTACAGTTAAAATGGCATAATCTTCTTGCGACGTAGAGATTACTTCTACAACATTACTGATGTTCTTTAACCTATCTTCTAAAGGATCCGTTATCAGTTTTTCAATATCCTCGGCAGTGTTACCTGGGTAAGGTGTACTAATGTAGATTTTGGTCTCTATAATTTCAGGAAAATCTTCTCTGGGCATCGCCATATAGGCGCTAAATCCCAACCAAAGAAAAATGGCTATCATGACATAAATAACCGAAGGGTTATCAATGGCCCAAGACGATAGACCGAATTCTTTATCGGCGTTCTTTTGTACTTTGCTCATCGATCTTTATTTTTTTATTTTAACTTTTTGACCATCTTTAACACTTCTTGCGCCTTCATTGATAATATGGTTTCCGTCCTCTAAACCAGATAAGACTTCTATATTAGCACCTTGTGTTTTTCCTGTTGCAATGATTACTCTTTTTACGATTGACTCACCTTCAGCATTTGGTTCTTCTGCAACGAATACGTACTGTTCTCCTTCTGCATTTTCAGATATTATACTGGTTGGTATAAGTATGGCATCTTCGCTCGTGTAGTCGTTTATATTAACCTTAGCACTTAAGTTTGGTTTTATTTTACCTTCTTTATTAGGAACTGGTATTTCAGCTTCAAAAGATCTGTTTGAGGGATTAATGAAGTTACCTGTTTCTCTAATTTTTGAAACAATACTGTCACCCAAAACCGGGAAGTAAACTACTGCTTCTTTCCCTTTAGTGACATTAGCTAAATAAGATTCTGGTACTTCAACCTCAATGTACATATTAGATAAATTTACAATACGAAAAACCTCTGAACCTTGCCCAGGTGCAACTACGGTTCCTTGATCTTTAATTACCTTATCTATAATACCTGAAAATGGTGCTCTAATGGTAGATTTACCCAATTGACTCTGTGTTTGTGAAACCATATTCTCAGAAGCTTCGTAATTGGTCTTAGCTTGTAGATATTGAATTTCAGAACCAATGTTCTGGTTCCATAAACGCTCTTGACGCTCAAAAGTAGTTTTAGCTAAAGCTGCTTGTGATTTTAATTGACTTAATTGGCTTGACATACCGCCATCGTCAATTGTAGCTAAAATTTGACCTTTAGATACTTTATCACCTTCTTTAACATATACTCTTTGTAGCGTACCTGGCATTTCTGGGTAAATTAGAACATTTTGCTTTGTACTAACATCACCTTGTAATTCTAAATAGTGATTGAATAACTCTTTTTTAGCTGTCAATGTATTTACTAATGGCAACTTCTCTTCATTACCTAAAACTGCAATCGCAGAGTCTAATGATTTAAGTTGCGTTTCAATTAGCTTTTGTTGAGTTGTGATTTCGTTCTTCTTGGCTCTTATAGATTCAAGATTCTGCTGCTCAATAATTTCATTTACCGATTGCTCTCCTCCGCCGCAAGAAAATAGGCCGATGGTTGCAATTAATAATACTAGTATTTTTTTCATGATTGTATTTTTAATGATTGATTGTTTAGGCTTTCGTATTTAAAATAATTTCCAATTCGGTTTTTTTATTGATGACCTCTACCATTGACTGTAAGAACTCTTGTTGAGTTGCATACAATTGTGTTTGTGCTTGTCTTAGTTCAAAACTGGTAGCGAGACCTTCTTTATATTTTATCTGGTTCTTATTTTCTATACGTTCAGATAGCATAAGGTTTTGTTTTGCAGTTTCATAATTATCGATGGCTAGCGTATAATTGTTCTTAGCATTTTCTAACTGTAATCTAATTTGTTGTTCGGCTTCGGTTAGTTGTGTTTTTGCCTTTTCTAAAGCAATTTTAGCACGCTGAGTAGTAGCACTTCTTTTAAATGAGCTAAAGATTGGTATGTTGAGGTCAAAGCCAAGAACAGAAGAATCAAACCATTCTTGCTCTCCGCTGAAAAAATCAAAACTTTCAGAATAAGCAGAGCTACCGTAATTAACAAAGGCATTTAGTGTTGGTAATGCACGACTTCTTGCCAATTTCCATTCAAAAAAGCGTTGTTCGTTTAAGTTTTCGGCTAGTTTATAATCAACATTGTCGTTAATATTAAAGTCTGTACCAAGAATACTTAAATCCATCTTAGATAGTGTTAAGTCTTCTAGTTCTTCTTGCAATTGGGTTGGTGCATTTAAATCTATACCCATGCTAACATTCAGCATTTGTAATGTAATCTGCTTAAGTCTAATTGCATTCTGTAATTGATTTTCTATAGACGAAAGCGTAATTTGAAGTTGATCAACACTCTCTTCTTCTCCTAGTCCGTTTTCATACAGCTTAGAAGTTTCATAAAGATTCTTTTCAAGTGTAGCTTTGTTCTTCTCCAAGATTTCAACACTCTCTTCTGCCAATAGAACATTGCCGTAAGCCTCGACTACTTGTTTTCTTACGTCTAGCTCTGTTTTTTCCTTGTTGTTAGCGCTATAGCTTAAGAATGCTTTTGTCGCTTGAACACCAACTATATAAGAGCCATCAAAAATTTGCTGGGTTAACGTTGCAGTTGCGGTAGCCGATTGTGGTTGAGAGAAAACTACTGGTATAAATTCCCCTGCTGCACCACCAACAAGTTCTGCTGGTAATAAAGTTACTGGCTGTTTTAATTGATTTTGATAGCCTAAAGAACCATTAATTTGCGGTAAACCGCCTGCAATAGTTTCCCATTTTTGTTTTTGGGCATCTATGATATCCCTATTTGCATTAATGGCAGAATAATTGTTTTCTAAAGCAAATTGAATAGCTTCTTCTAAAGTGAAACTGTTGGTCTGCTCTTGTGAATATCCCAAGCTAATGCTTAGAAAGGTGATTAGTATTAAGAATTGATTTCGCATTTATTCTTGATTTGAATTGATGATTTTATTTAAAATTGATTTACCTTTTGGGGTAACGATACCTCTTAAGTGATACTCTAAAAATGAATCCATTAAATTAGAGATGGGAAAACGGTTAAGAGGAAATATGTTTTGGTCTTTAATACTGTTCATTCCAGTAAAATATATTCTAGCAACAAACTCTGGCTCTATATTATCTCTAAATAAACCTTGTGCTAGCCCTCGATCAACATTAGATAGTACACAACTGTGCATTTTATCAAATTGCATCAGCTTAAGATTTTTATGGATTTTTGGATAATACTTCATAAGTTGATATTGAGGAGAACTTTTTTCATCATTTAAATGAGACATTACATACTTTTTTATCTCATATAGTTCTTCTATAGCGTTCTTGTCCATCGCTATTATTAAATCGATACCATTACTTAAATCGCAGAATTTGTTCATAACACAATCTTCTACCAACGAAGTTTTATTACTATACTCGCTGTAAATGGTTTTTTTGGACATACCAATTTCATTGGCAATATCGTCCATGGTAATACTCTTAAAACCACGTTCTAAGAAAAGCTGCGAAGCTGTATCCCTAATTTTTTCTTTCATAACGGGTACAAATATAAGTCAGGAAACTTTAAAAACTATAAAAGTTTCCAAAGTTTTACAATTATTTAATGTTGCGTTATATTTTTTAATCATTGTTTAATGCTTCATTTCTAGCTATGTAGACTTGTTTCTATTTCTTCTCATCGAGTTTATCCTATTGGTTTTATTTACGAATTCATTTCGGGTAGTACTGTTATGAGTTGAATTTGGATTATAGATTTTGAAAATTTTTAGGTCGGTAATTGTTTTCTTGATTAGATGATCTTTGTCTGTAAAGACGGTGAGTTTGAAAGCCACTAAAGTATTATGTAGGTTTTTTATTTCAAGTAGTCTATAAAAAAGAACTGTTTGTAAAATAGGACGTATTTTTGTAGAAAATTGCTAAGAATGCACGCTATTAATGAGTATAGAGATGAGTTTATTACATATTTAAACTCTAAGAGTATTACTAAAGAACCGAGAAATCTTTATGAGCCAATAACCTATATTCTTGGGTTAGGAGGCAAGAGGTTAAGACCGGTTTTGGTTTTAATGACCGCAGAAATATTCAAAGCTGATTATAGAAAAGCATTGGATGCAGCTGTAGCGGTTGAAGTGTTTCATAATTTCTCTTTAGTGCATGATGATATTATGGACGATGCCCCAGTTCGTAGAGGTAAAACTACTGTACACGAGAAGTGGGATATTAATACTGGTATTCTTTCAGGCGATGCTATGCTTATTATGGCGTACCAATTATTTGAAAATTATGAACCAAATATATTTAGAGATTTGGCTAAACTTTTCAGTAAAACGGCATTAGAGGTTTGTGAGGGTCAACAATATGATGTTGATTTTGAGACGAGAGATGATGTAATGTTGCCTGAGTATTTGAAAATGATTGAATATAAGACAGCCGTACTTGTTGCTGCAGCATTGAAAATGGGTGCTATTATTGCAGGTGCATCAGATACTGCACAAGAGCAGATGTATAATTTCGGATTGAACCTTGGTATTGCCTTTCAATTACAAGATGATTATTTAGATGTTTTCGGAGATCCAGAAACTTTTGGAAAGCAAGTTGGCGGAGATATTATTGAGAATAAGAAAACCTATCTATATCTAAAAGCATTGAATTCGGGCTCTGAAGTAATGTCAAAAGAGCTGGAGCATTTATATTCTATACAACCAAAAGAATCAGACGCTAAGATTAAGGCAGTACGTTCTATTTTTGAAAAAACGGGAGCAGACAATGCTACTAAAGGAGCAATTGCCGATTATACAGCTAAAGCTTTTGATGTTCTTGAGGAAATGGATATTGAACAAGAGAAACAAGACCTTCTACGTCAATTTGGTGAAAACCTTATGAATAGAACTGTTTAAAAGAGACGCTTAAGCAGTGCTTTAATAAAAGGAGCTTTAGGGCAGGAATTTATATAAATGAGATCTTCCTTTAAGTTAGTTTTTTCATCTAAAAATTTAAATACCATTTGTGGTTTTAGTGATTTGAAAATGGATTCAAAAATCACATGACCATTTCCGTTATCATGTTGCAGTACATCTAAAAAGAGCATGTCATAAAACCAGAATTTATTTTTTAGCTTCATTTTCTTAAGCGGTGTTCCTTGCTTAATAAGTTGAATTAGTTTGGGGATTTTCTTAGCAGTACTCATTAGGGTGTAACCGGTACTTGGTTTTGCCCACCCGCCAGCGGTACCTATATATCGTATTCTATTGGTATGGTGTTCTCTAAAATCATATGCTGTCATAGGAATACTACCAGCTTCTTTTTCAACAATTTCATATGTTTCGCATTGAAAACGATTCAAAATATATTCCTTAATTGCTACTTCGTACTCTTCTTTAGGTAATAATTTATCTGAAAATAATGTGTATTCAATTAATGCGGTATTGTTGGAATAGGGTAGTACATACATAAACCGAGTATTACCTTTTTGAGGAATGGAAAAATCCATATAGGTAACCTCTGAAGCATTGAAAATGGGCTTTTCTGTTTTTATGACCCAACCTACAAAATGTTGTTGCAACACAGGGTATTTTTTTTGTTGGGTTGCCATTTTATAATTGAAAAGACTATTGAAAACATACTTTCCTTTATATATTTCAGCAGCCGTTTTCACGGAAACCTCTGTATTATCTTCATCAATGTTTACTACTTCATCAGTAATAAAAGTGATGTTTGAGCTGTCTTTGATTTTAGCTAAATAGTAATTGTAAAAATCGATACTCCTAAGCATTTTATAGGAGTAGGGGCTAATGTTCGTTCTTTTTAGAACATCATCTCCTTGAAAATGAATAGAATCCCATTTTTTATGGACAATGGCCTCAAACTGACCATTACCTTCTTCCCAAAAACACCAAGTGCGATCATTGGTGTTTTTTTGTTCTTTATCAAGAAGTAGAATCTTTTTACTATCAAAAAACGAATCGTTAAGCATAGCATCCGCTAGTAATAAACCAGATGCTCCTGCCCCTATAATAATATAATCGTATTCGTTCATGACTTTTAAACTGTTTCAGGAACTATACTCCCTGAGAATTTCAAAAATACGAAATAGCAATTGTCTTTTGCGGTTAATTTAAGGTGTAGCGTACTCCAAAAAACGAACGAATTCCTTGGTTTGGTCCATATACATACGATGGGTCGAAAGTTAATCCATTTGGGTTGTTGGGTGTTGCAAGAGCATTGCCATTTTCATCAAAAGTAACTTCCTTGTCAAATGGGTCGTTGGCGCGGGCTATTATAAAAGGATTACCATTGTTAGGTGTCCAATCAAGTAGGTTTTTAACGCCTCCGTAGAATTCAAAATCCTTTAATCCATCATAGGTAAACTGAATATTTTGAATGCTCCATACAGGTGAAAAATCCCTTCGTGGATCATTTTCTCCTAAAGTTGGTAAGCGCATAGGTCCATATAAATTTCCTGTGTAGTCAACGGTTAGATCCAAGGCACGTATATCATAACTAATACTCCAGTTTGCAGAATAGCTTTCAGTAAGAATTTGCCTCTGTTTTACTCCGTTTTCGGTATTGCTTACATTTTGTAAAGTACCACCTACCATAACTTTAATACCGTTGTAAAAGGAAACATCAATATTGGCACTAATACCTTTTGAAATGGATTTTCCATTTAAGTTGTCATATATAATTTGATTGGGATTTGTGTCGTAATCGGGGATAATTACATTCTGAAAATTGGTATAGAATACCGATGCATCCAAACCAACAAAGGTACCGTTGTCCCCATATATTTTCTTTAAGTAATTTAGGTTGATATTGAATGAGCGTTCTGGTTTCAATTCTTCTGCGATTATAACGTCTCGTGATCCGGTCAGTGCGGCATGTTCCTCTGTAAATAAGTTCACAACCCTAAAACCTGTGCCAGCATTTACACGTATAATGTCATTGTCCGTAAATTTAAAACGATATGCTCCTCTAGGAGTAAAAATGCTTCCGTGGCGCTCATCATAATCGTATCTACCCCCTAAAAGCAACGAATGCTTTTTATTGAAGGCGATTTCATCTTGTACAAATAGACTTGGAATTACTACTTCGTCTGGTTTGTTGCCATCTACATCTAATGTAGCAGGTGTATTGTCATCGTAGTAATTGTATCGTAAAGCAGTACCTGCTAGAAAGCTATGTTTGCCTACTGTTTTGTCCCAGGTTAATTGTGTGAAACCTATACGTTGATCTGCTAAATAAGGCACATCACCATAAACCGAGTTTTGTTTGTGGTCGTTATAAGAAAAAGACAACATAAGTTGCTCTTCTACTGGTAATTGATATTTACCTAATACTTCCCATCTACGGGTATATATACTTTCTCCATAAACTTCGTCTCTTCCTCTAAATTCTGGAGTCCATTGCATTTCTCCTCCCCAACGATCTTCATAAAAAAAGCGACCCGCCAAGGATAAAACACGAGAGTTTTTTCTGGTAAAATTCCATTTTTGAAATACTGAAATCCTGTCTTGTAGCGTAAGGTCTGTGAAATTATCCCCATTATTATCAATAGCGTTGTCGTATTTAAAATAGTTAGCGCCTACAAGAACATTGGTTTTTTTGCCAATATTGAATTTAGTACCTACATCGAGATTGAATTCTCCCCAACCGGTAACGAAACTGTCCGCAAAGAAATCTGGGGACGTTAAGTTGTTTTTTGTAATAATATTTATAAGTCCGCCTACAGCCTCACTACCATAAAGCGTAGAGGCGGGACCCTTTACTATTTCAATTTGTTCGATAAGAGAATTTGGTATTCCAGATAATCCGTAAACGGTACCTAGACCACTAACAATAGGCATACCATCTATAAGTACCAACGTATATGGACCTTCTAAACCGTTAATATGAATGTCGCCGGTATTACAAACATTACAGTTTATTTGTGGACGTACGCCATTTACATTCTGTAGTGCTTCAAAAATACTTGCAGTTGGGTTTTTCTTGAAAAAAGTAGGCTTGTAAACTTCTACTGGAACGGGACTTTCTAATCTGCTTACTGGTTTTAGCGTTCCTGTAACTACCATTTCATCTAAAGATTCGGTTGAAGGTTCGATTTTGATATTGATTACTTGATCTTCCCCGTCAGAAATTGTAATTGTTTTATAATACTTTTTAAAACCGATGTTAGAGGCAATAATGGTGTACTTACCCTCTGGTATGTTTCTTAAAATATAATTACCATTTTCATCTGAAGCCGTACCGATTTCGGTACTTTTTAAATAAATATTTACAAAAGCTTCTGGATTGTCTTTTGAGGAAATTGTTCCCGATAAGGTTGAATTTTGAGCACCTACTGTAGTGAAGGATAAAATAGATATGGCGAAAAATATTATTTTAATCATCTAAATTTAATTTTAGACAAACCTAAATAATTGTTTTTACATATAAAAATGTATTTTTGCACTTATATTGTTTTAACATGACACTATCAGAAGAAGATTACATAAAAAGTATTTACCACTTAAGTGAGTTTAATAGTAAGTCTGTTGCTACCAATGCAATAGCCGAGCAGATGAAAACAAAGCCATCTTCAGTAACGGATATGGTTAAAAAATTGTCTGAAAAGTCCTTAGTAAATTATAAGAAGTACCAAGGTGTTTCGCTTTCAGAAAAGGGGAGATTGGTCGCATTATCTATTATTAGAAAACATCGTTTATGGGAAGTGTTTTTGGTAGATAAGCTGAATTTTTCTTGGGATGAGGTTCATGTAGTGGCAGAGCAATTAGAGCATATAAAGAGTGATGCTTTAATTGATAAGTTAGATGCCCATTTAGGATATCCTAAAGTAGATCCGCACGGAGATCCAATTCCAAATAAAGATGGTGTTTTTACAAAATCAATTAAAAAATTAATAAGTGAATTACCAGTTGGTAGTCAAGGAGTTTGTGTTGGGGTAAATGATTCGTCTGCAGCTTTTTTAAAGTTTTTAGATAAGAATAAAATTGCTTTAGGCGATACTTTTAAAATATTGGAAAGAGAAGATTTCGATGGATCTGTAACTATTTCTACAAGGGCAGGGTCTATTAATATTTCCAAACAGATAGCGACGAATTTGTTTTTAGAGATAGTAGATGAAGAGTAATGTTTTAAATAGTTAACTTTTAAATTATGGATCAAATTATAGCATATTTTGAATCGATTGACCCAGTGTTGGCAGCGTTTTATGCGACGTTGTTTACATGGGGACTTACTGCGGCTGGTGCTGCATTGGTTTTTTTGTTCAAAACAATGAATCGTGCCGTTTTAGACGGAATGTTAGGGTTTACCGGTGGGGTTATGGTAGCCGCTAGTTTCTGGAGCTTATTGGCACCTGGTATTGAAATGAGTCCTGGTGAAGGATTTGTAAAAGTTATACCTGCTGCCGTCGGCTTTTTTCTTGGTGCCATGTTCATTTTTGCGTTAGATAAAGTGTTACCTCATTTACATATTAATTTTAAAGAGAGTGAAGCAGAAGGTGTAAAAACGCCATGGCGTAGAACTACATTATTGACTTTGGCGATAACACTACACAACATTCCCGAAGGGTTGGCAGTAGGTGTTCTTTTTGGAGGTGTTGCAGCTGGTTTTGACGGAGCATCTATTGGTGGGGCCGTTGCTTTGGCACTTGGTATTGGTTTACAAAACTTTCCAGAAGGTTTTGCCGTAGCAATGCCATTAAGAAGACATGGATTAAGTAGGACAAAGAGCTTTATGTACGGTCAGGCATCTGCACTTGTGGAACCTGTTGCTGCTGTTCTTGGTGCATGGGCGGTAATGACATTTCAGCCTATTTTACCATATGCACTTTCATTTGCAGCAGGTGCTATGATTTTTGTTGTAGTAGAGGAAGTAATACCAGAAACGCAACAAGATAAATATACAGATATAGCCACTATGGGCTTTATTGGTGGTTTCATAATTATGATGACCTTGGATGTTGGTTTAGGTTAGGTCTATAGACCTCTGCCTTTTCATTAAATGATTAAAAAGAGTTTTTTTAATAGACAGTAATTTAATGCCATTTTCACCGTTTAAGGCTATAGTATTGTTAACTTGATACTTTAAATTTTTATGCACTCTTCTAAGAAAAATTGGGTCTGGTCAATTACCTTGATAGTAACTGTAATCGTCTGTGGTTTCATTTTAATACTGCATGTTAAAAACTGGGTAGGCGATGATGTAAGTAGCCTTAGTTTACGCTCAGGGTTTTACAATGTGGAAATTCCGTTAAATGAACTGGATAGTGTTGTTTTGGTAGAAAGAATTCCACCAATGCAGCGTTTGCATGGTTTTTCTGCATTTGATAAGGAGAAAGGTATTTTTAGAGAATTTAAAGATTCTTTGACAGATAAGAAAGTGCGTGTCTTTGTTGATAATATCAATCAGAACAAAGTAAAGTTGGTCTATAAAGATTCTACTTATGTATATTTTAATTTAAAGGATTCTGTCGAAACGGTTCAATTATTTCAGAAGCTAAGCACCAAAATAGGTTCTTTGAGTACGCCTAATTAAGGATTTAAAAATAACGTTAAAGTAGTCAACGCTTTGGCATAACTATTGAAACTGTTTTGATTTTAAAATTTATAGAATGATAAAAAGAAATCTATTGTCGCTATTGGTTTTAGGGTTGATGTCCACTGGAGGTTTTGCACAGCATAATCTTAGCTTAAACATCGAGGGTGTAGCCTCTGAAGATGGTAATATTTGTTTTGCCATTTATAATGACGAAGGGTCTTTTTTAAAGTTTGATAAAGTTTATAAGTCAGGATCAGAAAAGGCGGTAAAGGGAAAAACAGCCGTTAATATTACAGATTTGCCCGATGGGGATTATGCCATAGCAATTTTTCATGATGCAAACGGAAATAAGAATTTGGATACCAATATGCTAGGTATACCAAAAGAACAAATTGCGTTTTCTAAGGGTAAAATGAAAATGTTTGGTCCTCCAAAATTTGATGAATGTGTCTTTACGTTTAATTCAAATATGGAAATGAATATTAGTCTCCAGTAACTAATCTTTAGTAACTCGTTATTTTAATAACTCCGTTAGAGCCTTGTGTACCATAACCTGAAGCGTCTGCACCAGATAGAATAACAATTTTCTTTACATTATAACTTTCAATTAGTTCATTGACGGATTGAAAAGAATTTCCTATAACTTGATTGTTCAGAACATACAAAGGTTCTTGCTTACCACCCGAAACAAAAGAATTAGTAGTCTTGTTTAAAATAGGAATATTATAGTGAAGCACTATCCCGGGCTTTTGACGTATGCGCTGTAATAGCGAAACATTAGCTCTATTCTTTTCTCTTAATTCTTTATCTAAAGACGTTTGGTTATTGTCCTTGTTATTTGTATTTTTTGTTGTGCCACAGCCGTACATAAATAAAATAGATATGATACAAATAGAAATAAACTTTTTCATTTTTCTGAGATAAAGATAATAGGAAGGTATACATTTAATTTGATGCAGTTATCTTTGAAATAAAAATTTCATGGTATTAGTAGCACAGTTAGTGGGAGCTTTATTAGGATTGTTGGCGGTTATTTTTGGTGCTTTCGGAGCACATTTACTCAAGAAAACCTTCACTAAAGATCAATTAAACAGTTTTGAAACTGGTGTAAAATATCAGATGTATCATGCGCTGTTGATACTTATGCTAAGTTTTAATCTCAACTTAGAAACGAGCTTAGAGAAAAGTATAATCTATTGTCTAATTATTGGAACCGTCTTATTTTCCTTTAGTATCTACGGATTGTGCATTACAGCATCCAAAGGAAATAAAATGAAAATACTGGGGCCTATAACTCCTCTTGGCGGACTCTTTCTAGTAATAGGTTGGGGATTGTTATTCTATAACTTCATAAAGAACTTTGTATAGTCTATTTTGATGAAACGGACTTAAATTCCTTAATTGCTGTGTTGGGTTCCATAATAGCATAACCTTCCCAGAATGTTGGGTCGTATTTTGGCAAATAAGTAGGCAATACGACATTATTTTCTGTGAAATCATCAAATGTAGCCTGACTGATATTTTCTGTCTCAAAAACTATCATTTCATTTTTTTCAACATTAATAAAAACAAAATCCATATCTCCAGATAGCTCGTTCTGTTTGTTTTTACCTTTAACGATTTTGTTCTTTTCAATAATTTTTAAAGGCCTTCTAACACCAATTCGTTCTCCTACTTCAGATTCATAATAATGTAAACCGTAAAAACCATTTGCACCTTTATGGTAGATAATTTTTCCTTTAGACAGATATTTGTTGGTGGAAATTCCTAATAAATTGAATTTACTAATAGGTTTTACATTGCTGTAATCTACCTGTATAACTGCAAAGTCATCTGCATTTATATATAAAGTGCCTTCAAAATCTGCTGATCCATCTGGTTTGAAAGAGACAACATATACAGCGGCATCACCTAAATAAGTGAATTCATTAAGGGCGAAATCGTACTTTCTAGATTTGAGTATAAAATTAAGATCACTACCATCTTGGGTTGGTAATCCATTTAGAATGGAACCCAAATTATTCCTTTTCCAGTGGGCAAAGTTTTTTTGTCGTTCTTCCTTATCTTTTTTCTTTTTTTCCAGTTCTGCATTAACAGCAGCTACATCTGTAGAATCTACATCTTCTTCAAACAGCTCACTGACCTCATCAGCATCTATTTTAAAGGATAGTAACCCAGATTTAATTTTAAAATAAGACCCAGGCTTTACATTTTCTTTTAGAATACTATTAAACTGTTCTTCTATTTTCTCTTGATCAAGTGCAGTACTTTTATCGTATAATTTAGATGCTTTTAATAAATCTAGTTTTTGTACCTCTTCATCATAATTACCAAAAAGGTCGCCCACTAATTCTTGATAATAAGCATCATTTTTAGGAACGGTAGAAATGATACTATCAATGAATTTTTGGTTTAGTACATCAATAGAGGATTTTTTGACTTTGAAATTACTTTTTGTCCATCTGTTAAAATAGGATGATCTATGAAATAATCTTTTTTTGGTAAGGTCATTAGTGTAGTTCTCATCTAGATTATCTTCTACTAGATCTATGATTTCTTCAGCAGTATAATTTTTGTTGGAGACTATTACCTCTCGTAGTTCAATTGCCTTGGGCACCAGTAATATTTTAGCTGTAGTAAATTCAGATATGGGTTTCGATAGGGTTTCATAACCCATTGAGGAAATGGTCAGGGAATCAGACTCCGTAATGGTCTCGTTTAATATGAAATTAAAGTTACCTTCTTCATTGGTGATAACACCTTTTTCTTTTAATTGTACTGTGGCAAAGGGTATTGGCTGTTGGCTTATACTATCAATAACAAAAGCGGTTAGATTCTGCGCGTTGGTATTAAATATGTTTAAAAATAGTAATGTAAAAAATGGAAGAAGAAGTTTTTTAGTGTTCATGGTGTTAGATTATTCCTACGCAATCTAAACGAACCAAAGAAAGAAACGTTACAATTTTAGAAACTGTTATGAGTCTTTTTTATTTAATTTAACTAAAAATTGAAATCTAGTGACAGCCGCAATCGTTTTGACCACAAGCTTTCGAACTACTTTTTTTGCTAGACCATAGAGATTTTGGAATGAAAAATTTTGTAGCTACATAACCAACAGAAATAGCTAAAGTGATGTAAACTAATATGTGTTGTAGTATATCCATTTTATTTTAATAATTGATAAGCAATGAAAGCAACAATATAAGCAAATAAGCTCATAAAAACTAGTTGTCCGGCAGGCCATTTCCAAGAATTGGTCTCCCTTTTTACTACTGCTAAGGTACTCATGCATTGCATAGCAAAGGCATAGAATAGAAGTAGGGAAATTCCAGAAGCTAAATTAAATAAAGGTTTTTTTGTTCTTGGGTTTATCTCGGCAGCCATTCTATTTTTAATGGTTTCTTCTTCATCATTACCAACACTATAAATAGTAGCAAGGGTACCCACAAAAACTTCTCTGGCAGCAAATGACGTTAGAACGGCAATACCAATTTTCCAATCATATCCCAAAGGTCTTACAACAGGTTCTATAGCTTTACCCATATAACCCATATATGAATGCTCTAATTTATAGCCTGCTATTTCTTGGGCCAAGGCTCGTTCTTCTAGTTCTTTTTGCTGATTAGATATGTCTGAATCGTTTATATCTAAACCATCTTGGTGAGTTTCGAAATAAATTTCACTACTACTGCTAAAACCTTCTTCGTTTACTCTATTGGTAACAATAGTTTCTGCGTTTTTAAATTCATCAGAAAATCCGTTAGAGCCCAAAAACCATAGTATAATTGAAATAGCTAGTATAATTTTACCCGCTCCGAAAACGAAACTTTTAGTTTTTTCAAGAACAGTATACCCTACATTTTTAAGTAATGGCAATTTGTAGTTTGGCATTTCAACTACAAAGAAAGATTTGCTCTTGATATTTAATATTTTGTTTAAAATAACAGCTGATACAATAGCTGCCCCAAACCCCATTAGGTATAACGACATTAATGTCAAGGCTTTATAGCTTAACCCTAAAAAGCTGCCTTCTGGTATTACCAATGCTATAATTATCAAGTAAACAGGTAAACGGGCAGAGCATGTGGTAAACGGAGTTACCAATATGGTAATTAGTCGTTCTTTCCAATTCTCTATGGTTCTAGTAGCCATTACAGCAGGTATGGCACAGGCGGTACCAGATATTAATGGAACTACACTTTTACCGCTTAAACCAAACGGACGCATTATTCTATCCATTAAAAAGACCACTCTACTCATGTAGCCTGTTTCTTCTAATAATGCTATAAATAGAAATAGGAAAGCTATCTGTGGAATGAATATGACTATACCTCCAATACCAGCTAAAATTCCTTCAGCGATTAGATTGGTAAATACGCCTGGTGGCAATGTATCTTTAACCCATTCTGTAGCTGAGGCAAAGAAACCGTCTATGAGGTCCATCGGGTATTCGCTCCAGCCGTAAATAGCTTGAAATATGGTTAAAAGGATTAAAAAGAATATCACATAACCAAAAACCTTATGGGTAAGTACTTTATCTAAAGTTGCTCTGAAACCTTTCGCAGCATTAACATCAATCTTATAGGTTTCTTTTAAAATACCATTAATAAATTGGTATCTAAGAATAGTCTCCTTTTGTTGTAATCGTTTAAGCTCAGATTTTGATTTGGTTGCGAATGATGTAGCGTCTTTAAACAACTTCTTTTCAAGCGGCATAAAGTTGACATCTTGGGTAATAACCAACCACAATTTGTACACATCCTCTTTTGGGAAAGTCTCTCTAAGCTTTTCAAAATATTCTGGTGCTATTACAGAAGTATCAACATTTTGTGTTTTTGATAAATTCTTGTAATCGGCAATCAACTCTTTAAGTTTATCAATACCAGTTTCTTTACGGGTACTTACTAAGGCAATTTTAGAGTTAAGTTTCTTTTCTAATAAATCAATATCAATCGAAATACCTTTTCTAGACATACGATCTGCCATATTAATGACCAATATCGCAGGTATTTTTAAATCTTTAATCTGGGTAAAAAGGAGAAGGTTACGTTTTAAATTTTCAACATCAGAAACAACTACGGCGACATCTGGGTGATCCTTGTCGTTTTTGTTCAATAGTAATTCTACAGCCACACTTTCATCTAAAGATGTTGTGTTTAGACTATATGTACCTGGTAGGTCTAAAATATGAGCTTTTACGCCACGAGGTAATTTACAAATACCTTCTTTTTTCTCTACAGTAATACCTGGGTAATTACCAACCTTCTGTTTAAGTCCGGTTAGTTGATTAAATACAGATGTTTTACCTGTGTTTGGATTTCCAATAAGGGCTACATTAATTTGCTTGCTCATAGAACCGCATTGTCTTCAATAATATCAAGTGCTATATGTAGTGCCATTTCTCTTCTAATGGCAATATGCGACCCATTTACGTTAATGTAAATAGGGTCCTTTAAAGGAGCTACTTGCACAAGTTCTACTACATTGCCAGGCAAACAGCCTAATTCAAGTAATTTAATAGGTAGTAGGTTCTCAGTGAATTCTTTTATAATTCCCTTTTGACCTCTTTTTAAATGTGCGACTGTAGTTTCCAATCTTTATTTAGATTCATTATAAGTAAGGCAAAAGTAAAGGAAATAATTCAATTAGGAAATTAATACATCCTAAAACTAACGCTGTCCTAATGTATTATTAGTTTGTACTATTTACTATGTTCGTCGTAAGACTTTTTCAAAATTTCAATGTCGGCCAAAATCTTCTCAATATCCTCTTTTTTGGTTCCATCATAAAAACCTCTAATTCTTTTCTTCTTATCGACTAAAATGAAGTTTTCGGTATGTATCATATCAAATGGTCCGCCATCACCATCTGTTTTTACGGCTAAGTAAGATTTACGGGCAAGGTCATAGATTTGTTTTTTATCACCTGTCACTAAATTCCATGTTGCATCGTCCACTCCTTTTTCAATAGCATATTTTTTTAGTTGTGCTACAGAATCAATTTCGGGTGTTACTGAATGAGATAATAACATAACCTCGCTATCGCTGCCCAACGCTTTTTGTAAATCCGCCATATTTTTCGTCATTATTGGGCAAATGGTAGGGCAAGTGGTGAAAAAGAAATCTGCAACGTATATTTTATCCTTGTAGTTTTCTTGTGTAATGGTTTCTCCGTTCTGGTTGGTTAACGAGAAGTCGCCAATAGTGTGGTATTTTCTAACATGCTGAATCTCTTCAGAGACCAATTCTGCATTTACCATGGCAGGTGAATACACCGGAAGCAATATTACGGGTTGCAGCGCATTATAGAATAAGTACATTATTACTGCAGAAATTGGCAGTAGTACAAGACCGAATAACTTGAATTTAGCAAAAAAAGAACGCATACGAATTTTTTACAAAGGTACGCCAGGGTGCTTTATTTTTCAAGCGAATAGGCATGTTCAGGTTATAAAATATTCATAAAATACCACTACCTCAGTGTGTTTCTTTTTTTTAGCGGTTGTAAAAATGTACTTTTGTGCGATTTTAATATTCAGGAAAAAAGAATGAGCCCTATTATAATAAAGACAATACAATTTTTTTTAAGCCTATCTATACTTATTGTACTACACGAGTTAGGGCATTTTATACCAGCAAAATATTTTAAAACTAGAGTAGAGAAATTCTACTTATTCTTTGATGTTAAGTTTTCGCTTTTCAAAAAGAAAATAGGGGAGACCGAATACGGTATTGGTTGGTTGCCTTTAGGCGGATATGTGAAAATATCTGGAATGATAGATGAAAGCATGGACAAAGAAGCCATGGCAGAAGAACCAAAGGAGTGGGAGTTTAGAAGCAAACCAGCTTGGCAACGTTTAATTATAATGTTAGGTGGGGTTACTGTCAATTTCGTACTTGCAGTTATTATTTTTATCGGTTTGGCATATGCTTATGGAGAGCAATATGTAGCAAATGACAGCTTGAAAGATGGTATATGGGTTACGGATACTACTTTGGGAGATGCTCTTGGCGTTAAAACCGGAGATAAAATTATAGCTGTAGATGATAAAAAAATAGTGTCTATAAATAGTATTGTTCCAGAAGTGGTTTATGGTGAGAATATTACTATTGAACGTGATGGTAATATCATAGAAAAAGAAATTCCGGTTGATTTTATTGAGACCATATCTAATAATAAAGAGAACGCACGTTTTATAAGCCGAAGAAGTCCTTTTATAATCAATACTATTCCTGAGAATTCACCAAATGTTGATACTGGCTTCAAAAAAGGAGATGCTTTAATTGAAATTGAAGGTGCTTCTGTTGAATATTTGGATCAAGTAAGTCCTTTATTGGAAAGTAATAAGGGGAAAACTGTAAATGTGGTCGTAAGAAGAAACGGGACAAATGTACCATTACATGCTAAAATATCTGATGAGGGTAAAGTAGGGGTTGTACTTGGGTTTGATAGTTTAGAAGATTATGAGAAATTAGGTTACTATAAAGTAGAAACATTAAAGTATACTTTCATAGAATCCATCCCTGCAGGATGGAACAAAGGCGTTAAGACCCTTACAGATTATATTAAGGGGATGAAGAAAATCTTCAATCCTGATACAGGTGCCTATAAAGAGGTTGGTGGTTTTGCTGCCATTGGTGGTATGTTTCCAGATACTTGGAACTGGCCAGCGTTTTGGGCAACAACTGCGTTTATATCTATTATTCTGGCATTTATGAATATACTACCTATTCCTGCTTTAGATGGCGGACACGTTATGTTTTTGCTATATGAAATGGTTACTGGGAGAAAGCCAAGCGATAAGTTTTTAGAGTACGCACAAGTAACAGGCTTCTTTATTTTAATAGCCCTTTTACTGTTCGCAAACGGTAATGATGTTTACAAATTGATATTTAAATAAAAAAAATAATTTATTTATTTGGCGACTTTCAAAAAACCACTATATTTGCACCCGCTTTAGGAAACTAAAACGGGTTATTTTCCTCCTTAGCTCAGTTGGTTAGAGCATCTGACTGTTAATCAGAGGGTCCTTGGTTCGAGCCCAAGAGGGGGAGCTAGTAACAGCAAGGCTTTAGAGAGTTTACACTCCTAAAGCCTTTTTTATTTGCACATAATTTGCACATAGAATTGATTTTTTTCTAAAAAAATCTCATTCCGTATCATTTTGATACAAATCATATCAATGCAATTATAAAATCATTATATTTTCATTGTAGCGCAATCCAATTGACGAATATCCCTTGTGTTATACTAGCCATCAAAAATCATAATATTGGGGTAGAACAGAATAAGAATTAGTCTTTTTAAAATTCTGATTTTCCAATTTTTACTTTTTCAATTGTTGATAACCCCGTTATCTTCGCTAAAAACACCTATTAGCCGATATACAATTTAGTTTTATTTGCAATTAAATGAAACTAAATAAAATGTATGATTCGTAATTGTTATTTATTTTGGTATAATATGGCTTAATGTGTTATATATCAATCATTTGTGAATAACTATTTTACGTAAACACCTTCCCACATTCACCTATTTTCATACATTTATCAAGTAACAATATTGAAAGAAAACAAAAGCGCTTTTGTTCATTTCTTGACCCTAAAAAAGGAAAACAATGGACAATTTTTTGATTCTCGAACGGCTCGACCGTTTGGAAAAACTTCTGATAGCGAACAAAAAGGTATTGACTTTTGAGGAAACCTGTAACTATACGGGAATTTCCAAAAGCTATCTGTACAAACTTACCGCAGCGGGCATAATCCCGCACTCCAAACCCAACGGAAAACTGATATTTTTCGAACGTAAGAAAATAGTCAGTTGGTTGCTCCAAAACCAAAGGAACTCCGCTCAGGAAATCTAAACAGCCCATAGCTCAATCATTTCGCCAAGGGTATTCCCTTGGCGTTCAAAACAAATCTTATGAAAACAATACCGTACTTACGGGTAGGAACCTCGTACTATAAACTGGTGCAGGCACCGACTATCGCAGGGCATTTCAATGAAATATTGGTGCATTGGAACATCGAGACCATCCGCCAAGACCATGGTAAGGATTACCTGAGCAAGGTTCCAAAGTACGATGGCTTTACCTGCATACCGAGCCACATCGATTTCAAACAGGAATACAAAGGGTTCTATAACACCTATTCCCCTTTACCGGCAGTCCCGAAAGAAGGAGAATGCACAACCTCGCTGGATTTCGTGAAACATATCTTCGGCAAACATTATGAATTGGGGCTGGACTACCTGCAATTGCTCTACACCAGACCTGTACAGGTACTGCCTATTCTGTGTTTGGTCTCCAAAGAGCGTTCCACGGGCAAAAGCACCTTCCTGAAATGGATGAAGGCCCTATTCGAGAACAATATGACCTATTTGACCAACGACAGTTTCAGCAGCCAGTTTAATGCGGACTGGGCAAACAAATTACTTATATGTATAGACGAAGTATTGTTTAACAAGGAGGAGCTTACCGAGCGTATCAAGTACCTGAGTACGACCAACATCAACAAGTTGGAGGCCAAGGGAAAGGACAAACGGGAAGTGGAGTTCTTTGGCAAGTTCGTCCTATGCAGCAACAATGAGGACAACTTTATCAAGATAGACGGGAACGAGACCCGTTTTTGGGTGCTGAAAATACCAGTACTCAAAAAAGAGGAGACCAATTTTCTCAATCAATTGATATCGGAAGTACCCGCATTCCTTTTTTATTTAAGACAAAGGCAGCTTTCAACGAATCATACTACTAGAATGTGGTTTACTCCAAATCAGATAAAGACATCGGCTTTAAAAAAGTTAGTGCAAAATAATCGTAACAGGGTTGAAAAGGAACTTGCTACGATTCTTCTAGGTGCCATGGAACAATTCGATATTGAAGAAATAGATATTTGTCCTTTGGATGCGCTACAATTATTAAATAGGACACGAATAAAGACGGATTTGACCCAGCTAAGAAGATTACTAAAAAGGGATTGGAAATTGGAGAACAAAGACAATTCTCTGAGCTATCAAAAATTAGTGATTTGGCAGGATGCATCTATGCAATTATTGGATGCCAAGGGACGCTATTTTGTAGTGGACAAACTCTTTTTACTTGACAATTTTGATGAATCGATGACAGATTAAGTTTTTCCCTTTAGCTATCGATGCTAAAGCTGTCATCAGTATATCATCATTTGTTCATCAAAAAATAAAACGATGACAAAAACTAACATAAAAAAAGTAAAAACGATGAATCGATGAAGAGAATGATGAAGTAGAAACCTAATTAAAATAAGGCTTACTAAGGGTTTGTCATCAAAACATCAAAAAAACACTTAAAAACATATGGCTTATGAAAAAAGAAAGAACAATCAGATTATCGTGTGAAAGAGCCCGAGCTTTTCCCATCGAAAAAGCGCTGGCAAAACTAGGGCACTTTCCAACCAAGACAAACGATAAAGAAGCTTGGTTCTTGAGTCCGTTCCGCTCAGAAATTCAAGCCTCTTTTAAGGTGTCTAAGAAACTAAATAGATGGTACGACCACGGAGAAGGTAAAGGCGGAAATGTAATTGACCTTATTTGTTTGATTACAGAATCTACCGTTAGTGAAACTTTAAAATTTATAGCAGAGGATCAAGACTCTTTTTCTTTTCAGCAGCAGCCCGTAATTAAAACTGAAAAAGATAAAGGACTTCAAATTCTTTATGCACGACCCTTACAACATTACAGTCTATTAAAATATGTAGCGGAACGAAGCATATCTATAGCCACAGTAGCTATGTACTGCTATGAGGTTCGCTATCTGCATAAGGGAAGGTCTTACTTTGCTATCGGACTTAAAAACAACTCAAACGGATGGGAATTACGAAACAAGTATTATAAGAACTCTAGTTCACCTAAGGATATCACCCAAATCAAAAATGGAAATAAGAAACTCATTATTACTGAAGGGATGTTCGACCTATTATCGATTTTGGATAGTACTAAAAATTTGGAATCGGAATATGATTTTTTGGTTTTGAACTCTACTGCATTTTTAAACAAAGCGATGAAAGTTATTGATGATTATCATCAAATCGACCTCTATTTGGATAATGACAGAAATGGTAAAGCAACGACCGAAAAACTAATTACCCATTCCGATAATTGCCTAGACAAATCAAGTCTATATGAGGGTTATAAGGATATGAACGAATGGTTGATTTTTAATGCTAAAAATGGATTTGGTCAGGGAGTGCGAGATGTGTTTTTGTTACCACAAAAACAAACTCGCTTTACTCCCGGCGGTCGCAAAGAAAAAAAGAAATGAAACGAACCTATATCAAATTTCGGTGTTCTATCTACGAGAAAAAGCTGCTAAAAAAGAGAGCGGAACGGGCAGGTATTTCTCTTTCTGAATATTGCCGAAGTTCTGCTTTTGGCAATTCGGTTATCGAGCGTTTGACGGAGGAACAATTGGCCCATTATAAAATGCTAGTGAAGTACAAGGGCAACTTTATCCGTATCGGAAATATGTTCAAGAAACACAACCCGAAACTGGCAAGCGAGGTCGAGAAACTAGCAGAGGAAATTCGAACACACCTCTATAATTTTAAAAAAATAACGAAATGATAGGCAAGGGGACTTCCATAGGGCATACGGGGACAAGTATCGAATACGGTTGGAATCAGGAGAAAGATGCCGAAATTGTATTTAGCGAGCATTTGGCAGGAACTGACCCTCAACAGATAACAGAAGAGTTCAAACTGATACAGGAACAAAACACCCGTTGCCAAAAGAACACCTTGAGCTTCATTCTTAGCCCTATACCCGAAGAGGGTAAGAACTTTTCCAAGGAACAGTTAGGAGAAGTCGCCCAAAGGTTCATTAAGCAAATGCAATTGAAGGAGAATCAAGCCATCGCTTTTGTCCATAGAGACAAGGCACATACTCATGTGCATCTTTATGTCAATCGTATTGGTTTCGATGGTAAGGCTTATAATGATAGCTTTATCGGAAAACGCAGCCAACTGGCCGCAGAAAATGTTGCCAAGGAAATGGGGCTTACCACGGTCAAGGAAGTACAACTGGAAAGGGGACGGAATTTCATAAAAGTCAGGCTTGAAATTAAGAATATTCATCAGAACGTAATGATGACCGAAAGCCCTAAAACCTTAGACTCTTATATAAAAGCGATGCAGGAAAGGAACGTTAGCGTCATTCCGAGCATCAACAAGGCGAACAGATTACAAGGGTTTCGTTTCAAATATCAAGGTCATAACTTCAAAGCAAGCGAGGTTCATCGCTCTATGTCTGGCGGAAGAATAATGGCGCAGCTTTCCCAAAATTATGGTATAACTAAACCAATAAAGCTAGGGAAGACCATCAATTTACTTGGGAAAACTATGGAAATGAGTACCAATTTTGCTACAAGCATCGCCAAGAACATCATCAAAAAAACAATTAAGAAAGCCATTGATACGGGAATCGGATATTAAAACAAAAGCTATGGGATATAAGAAACTGGACGAAGTGATGGAACTTCTGACCGATGAACTGGACGGGTTCAACAAGTCCATAATTAGACTGGAAAGGTTAACACAGAATATGGAAAATATAACCATAAAACCTGATATTTCGGAAATTGAGGATATGTTGAAAACGTATCTGAATTCCGAGAAGGCTAATAATTCAAGGCTTGATGAATTCGTTCGAGGTATTACTGAGCAAATTTCAAAAGTAAGGTTGATTCCTAGAGTGCAGGTATGGATTCTCTACTCTATTTGGATAACCTCCTTGATTATTATCGGCTATTTAGCTTTCAAAGTATCTGGAATAGATGAAATGAAAGAAAAGGCCTTCGCCAAGGGTGAGCAAGAAGTCATTTCAAACCTAAAAGGATATTTTGACCAAAACCCCGAGCATTATCAATCGTACCAGAAATGGATAAAAGAAAAAGATAGTGTTCCAATTCAAAAGTAGAATGCGCCCTATGGAATTTTTGCTTAACGCTTATCTGCCGGAACGCTACAAAAATTACACAGGATCCATGCGCAGGTAAGTTATGGTAAGATTTGGGGACTTTATTTGTCCTTTAAAACGTTCAATTGAGGGACGGTTTTTCTGAAACACAAAATCTATCGGCAAAGTGCCCTATTTCTAGTCTTTTTTAGTATTCTACGTTATTTCTATATTACGGGACACTTTAGATGCACTTGAAGGGTTATTTATTCAATAAACACTTAAAGAATGTTTAACACTTGTTGATAGTTGTCAAGAACATTGCTAAAAAGAGAGTTCAGACATCTCTGGGTGATGTATAATTTACTATGATCAAGTATTGTGAAAATATAAGATAGCAGAATATTTTTAAACAGCTTTGGGTAGCAAAACTATATCTTGATGCACAAGATGTCAATTTTTTCGCAATGCCAAACAAGGCTGCAAAATTATGTAGCCTATTTGTTCAATCTAATTGTCCTATTTAGCTTCCTTAGCTATTTTTTGAAAGATTAGATGTTTTTTATTCTTACGGATAAAAGTTCTGGATCATTAAGATATAAGGTTAAGTGGGTTATTCTGATATGAATATTGAGCAAAAATAGTAACATGACTTGTAGCTAACTTGATTTTATGGGTTTAAGGGATGCAGTTATTATTTCTAGTTTAAATGTGTCTACCTTTTTGAATTTTGGAGCTACTTTTCTACACTATATCTGTATCTTTAAAAATTTCTATACAATAGAAATTTTAGTTCCCCTTGCTAAAAAAAATCATCATGTGCTTCAGAGCGATGCTAATTGTAGAAAGGATAATTACTGCTGAGTTCGGCATTAAGCTTGTACATCTAATATCAAAAATCCGCATCGAATATTTCTTATATTGTCTTATTTTTTTTTGGAGTGTGAATGCCTTCGCGCAAGACCAAATTACATTTAGGCAACTTTCGGTTAAAGATGGCTTGTCACAAAATAGCGCTATAGGTGTATTACAAGACAGTACAGGGTATCTTTGGATTGCTACCCAAGATGGCCTAAATAAATATGACGGGCGCAAGTTCACCAAATATCCATTTCAATTTACCGATATCACGCGGCCAGACTACAGCCATTTAGGAAAAATCTATTTGGATAAGAAAAAACAATTATGGATTATCCCTACAGATAATATTCCTTATAAATATGATGTTGAAAGTGATGTATTTCAGCCCATGTTAGATATTGACAATGCCTATTCAATATTTCAGGATAGCAATCTAAATTATTGGATATCTACCTATGGAAAAGAACTGTTTTTTGTAAACGGAATATCTGAAGAAATCTCAAAAATAATATTTGAAAAACCGCACCAAGGCATTATAAATGATATTGTTGAAATACATTCCGATACGCTTCTGCTACTTGGAGAAAACGAATTTGTCAAAATCTCCATCGAATCTAAAGACAGTTTTTTTATACAACCCGAAGAATCTGCTGGGAAAGCTTTGCAAACTAATTTTAGCACGTTAGTAGCTGGTAATTCAGGAGAAAATTATATAGGCACTCATGGAAAGGGATTGTTCATCAAAAAAAATGAAAGTAATCAACTGGATCGGATGCCTACCTATTCCTTTGAGGAAACATTGCCTACCAATCTCAATATTCTAGATTTATATCTCGATTCAAAAAATAGATTATGGGTCGCTACATACGGTCAGGGATTATACATGGTTAATGTAGAAACCTATAAAATAATACATTTTACAAATGAAAAACACAATCTTAGAACGCTCCATTACAATGACATTCTCTGTATTTATGAAGATTATCTAGGAACACTCTGGTTTGGAACGGACGGCGCAGGGCTAAGTTATTACGATGAATACCTCGAAAAATTCAATTCACTAACCAATAGCCAAACGCCAGAAAATATTAATATAGATGTAGTTCGGTCACTTGCTGTAACCCGAGATAGTATCGTTTGGACGGGCACTTCGGGTAAAGGACTTACACGGTTTGATCAAAAAAATGATATCTGGAAAACATTCTCGCAACAGAATTCAGCCCTTCCCTCGAATCGTATTATGAGCCTATATATCAATAATAACAGGGACTTATGGATTGGCACTCAAGGAAACGGTCTTTCAATATTGAATGCTGATGGAACATTTGATAATTATTCTGAACAGACTAAAATTACCCTATCGGCCAAAACCATTTGGGATATTTATAAGGATAAAAATGGGCATTTTTGGTTGGCCACTAATGAAAACGGACTAATACAATTTGACAAGAAGCTCGGAGAAATAAAAAAATTTAATCCCCTTTTTTCTAAAGACAAATTTACGATTAGTAATTCTATCCGAGTGATTACCGAAGATTTAAATGGCGATCTTTGGTTGGGCACCGATACTAACGGCGTTATAAAATTTAATATTACAGAAGAGATTTTTACGACTTCCAAAATCCCGGAAATGAAAGCATTGTCAAAAAACTCAATTAAATCACTATTCCACGATCCAAATGATATTCTTTGGATAGGTACAAACGGTTTCGGACTGAATGCCCTTGATATTAAAAATGATACAGTCTATGGGTTTACGACGACAGATGGATTGGCAAACGACGTAATCTATGCCATACTGCCAGACGCTGCGGAAAACCTTTGGCTAAGTTCGAACAAGGGTATTACCAAGTTCACGCCAAAAAGTTCATGGCAAAAAGCTCCTGATATTGTTAATTTTAACAACTACGACGGCCTGGCTACCGAATTCAACACTGGTGCTTATTTTAAGGATGAAAACGAAAATTTATATTTTGGTGGACTCGATGGGTTTTATTGGTTTCAACCCGAAAATATCAAGGATAATACCGTTTTGCCCAAAACAACGATTTCAAGTTTTGAAGTGTTGGACGAGACACATTCGATGGACTACGAAACAGAGTTGGAAAGCAATGAAAATACATTAGCCTTTACCTTTTCCTGCTTACAGTTTTCGCTTCCTGCAAAAAATCAGTTCCAATATCGGCTATTGAATTATGACGATAATTGGGTTTCTGCAGGAAACAATAATTATGTACGTTATACATTGCTTCCTCCCGGAGATTATGAATTTCAAGTAAAGTCCAGCAATTATGACGGTGTTTGGAATGAAACGCCCGAAACCTTTTCCTTCTCCATAAAATCTCCTTGGTATCTTACCTCTTTCGTAAAACTAGTTTATTTTTTACTCTTCTGTCTTTTAGGCCTTGGTATATTTTGTTACTTAAAATGGCGATTGCGAATGCAGTTAAGCTTACAGTTAAAGGAAGAAGAGGCAGAACGGTTACAAAAACTGAATGATTTTAAATCGAACATGTATACAGATATTGCCCATGAATTCAAAACTCCGCTAACCTTGATTTCTGGACCGATAGACCAAAAACTTTCGCAAGGAAACCTTACGGATTTTGATCGTGCGAATTTTTCTATCGTAAAACGAAATACTACACGTCTAACTTCTTTAGTAGACCAATTATTAGAACTCGCCAAATTGGAAGACGGCAAAATCAACCTCAACGTCTCTCGAGGCGACCTTTCCCTTTTTATGCACATTATTTCACAATCTTTTGAATATCAAGCCTATTTGAAGGATATAGCGTATACCGTAACAATAGATTCAATGGGTGAAGTTTGGTATGACGAGGATATCATAGAAAAGATAGCTACCAACCTACTTTCAAACGCATTAAAGTATTCCCCAAAAAATGGCGTTTGTATTTTCTCAATCGAAAGTAAAGGAGATTTTGTAAATATGCATATCAAGAATACTGCGCTTAATGCATCACAACTCCAATTAGAAAAGTTGTTTACACGTTTTTATCAATATGATCAGTATTCAGAAGGTATGGGTGTTGGTCTTTCTTTAGTTAAAGAACTGGTGAAAGTATATGGAGGTACAATTGAGGCTTCTTTAGAAGGAGGCGAAATATTATATTTTATGGTCAAATTACCCATTATCCGTTCGGCTTTTGAAGTGGACGCCATCAGAGAAATTAAAGATAACTCGAAATGTATAGATATAAAATCGGGGATTTTGGATATTGACTATGAGGCCTCTGAAGGAATAAAGGAAGCGCTTCCCATATTGCTTATCGTAGAAGATCATAAAGAAGTACGCACTTTTATTAAGCTGGCACTAGAATCAAAATATCGCATTCTGGAGGCCGAAAACGGAAAAATAGGTATGGAAATCGCTCTCTCCCAAATTCCCGATATCGTTCTTTCAGACATCCGCATGCCTGTCCAAAACGGCATACAACTATGTAATGCCCTAAAAATAGACGAGCGCACTAGTCATATTCCGATAATTCTTCTGACTGCTAGTATGGGAGAAGAAGATGAGTTGACAGGACTAACATCAGGCGCCGACGATTTTGTCACCAAACCTTTTAAGATAACCGTTTTGGAACAGCGCATCGCTAATTTAATAGCAGTAAGACAAGCACTACGAAATCGCTATAGCCAAGAGTTGATTTTAAAACCAAAAGATATTACGGTAACGCCAAGTGATGCCGTTTTTCTAAGTAAAATACAGGAAATACTGGACCAACACTTGACGGATTCTGAATTTAATTCGGCTGTCTTTAGCAAAAAAGCTAAAATGAGCCGCATGCAGTTACATCGCAAATTACAGGCTTATACTGGTCTCACTACTTCGGCCTTTATCAAATCACAGCGATTAAAACTAGCGGCGGATTTATTACTTAAAAGTGATTTAACCATAAACGAAGTGGCTTACTCTGCCGGTTTTAATACCCCTGAATATTTCATGAAATCATTCAAGGCGCATTTTCAATTAACCCCAAGCCAATTTAGCGAGCAGAAGAAGCCTTAAAAATCCGTCGCGTTACAATAGTCCATCTTTTTGTTACATACCAACAGCTATCAATTTGTCTTCGCTGTTAGCTTTGAAAACAAAAAGATAATGATAGATACACAATTCTGCGGATTGGCCGAAATAAGGGCTATTAGTTATTTTTCCTCTTCGCTCTACTTAAAAGAATCTATTGAGGAAGTGCTGTGGGACATTACCAAAAACGTGATTCACCAGTTAGGCTTTGTTGATTGCATTATCTACACCTATGATGTAGACCGGGAACTATTGACCCAAAGAGCTGCTTATGGTGTTAAAAACCCGATAGGGGAGAAAATCTATAACCAAATCAACATAGCTCTAGGCGAAGGTATCGTTGGAAGTGTGGCTCTAACAGGTAACGCAAAAATCATTAGGGACACATCTAAAGACCCACGATACATAAAGGATGATGAATATAGACTCTCAGAGATTTGTGTACCTATTGTCATAAATGGAACACTTTTCGGAATTATAGATTCCGAACACCCCGAGATGGGGTTTTTCACAGAAAAACATTTGTACCTATTAACCATTATTGCCGCCTTGTGCGGTCAAAAGATTAAAGAACTTGGCGTCAATAACAAAAAAAATTTCAGCAAGGCCAATCAATATTTTAAAAAGTTGGAAGAACTCATGCGTTTCAAAAAACTATATCGTAACCCATGCCTTAGTCTTTCATCTGTGGCGGAAGTTCTAGGGATCTCAGCGTGTTACTTGTCCAGTATGGTAAATAGTTTATTAAACAAGAGCTATATCGATTTTATTAACGAATATCGAATTGCTGATGTAAAACGTAACCTAAATTCAAAGGCGTTTGCTCACTACACTATTATTTCGGTCGGTCTTGAAGCTGGATTCAATTCCAAATCGGCTTTTTATTCCGCCTTTAAAAAACATACTGGTATTACGCCCAAAGAATATCGGGACAGATGCGCGTATGTGTCTTGATACTTAGAATTTAAAGATTCAGGAATCAAAAAAATTTGTATTTCTAGATGTTATACATATGACTTAAATTATATGGAAAATTTTATAATTTACATATTAGTCTTAGGTGTATCATTTTTATTTCTTCATGTTCAAATAAGAATTCAATTTCATACCAGATAGTTCAGATGAAGAACTATCAGCCGTTTCTCTAGTTTCTGGTTGTTTCAATCAAATTATAGGGTCTCCGGTATATGGCTTTCATGTTACGGCAGAAATACCAAAGCATTTCATCAAATATAGAAACCTTACTTCTATTCACTACCAGAAAACTAAACCCCAACAGCACGCTTTATAAAATGGGATATTGTAGGAATGCGGACCGATGGCGACGTAAATTTGAATTTCGTTTGGTATAAGAACGATTGTTGTAGTGCGCTAGAATCAAAAAAAATAGAATCAGTAAGAAAGCCAGCAGATCACTTTTGTATTTTACCTATATATTCATATACCAGGGTTTCCTATACCCCGGACCTTCTTGTAAATATGACGATAGATGGGAAAAATAATACCGTTTATACTTGATACAGAAACGAATTTGTAAGTGCGGGGTCACCTAACAATCTTGGTTCGAAAAGAGATTCATGCCACTATAATCTCGCTATAAACTTTAAAACGGGTAGAGAATCCAAACCGGAAAATAGTTGGGCAAATACCATGGATGGTAAATACAACAGAACCATTGTGTTCTATAAGCATGGCTATGTAAGTGTGGGTAGAACTGAAGAGGTGGACTATTTTAGTGATGCTTACTGCGTTGTAAAACGCCCAGCAATCAACATAAACCCGAAACACTTTTTGGCGCATGCATCGATTATATGATTCAACATGTTTTTATTTGGTAGAAAGGACCTCAGTAGGACAAAATATCTCTCATAAAACATATGATTTCTCTCAATGTATCCTAATTTTTTAAATCTAAAAGATTCAGGACTTCCCCAATCACATCTATAGTAAGTTTGAATCAATAACATTTAAAAATTTAATTATGAAAACTATGAAATTTACAAAACAATTAGTTACTCTAATTTTTATAGCAAGCCTTTTATTTGCTTGTTCAAAAGACGATGGGAAAGATGGAGCGATAGGGCCAGCAGGAGCTCAAGGAGAGCAAGGTGTTGCAGGGTCTGATGGTGTTGATGGCGCTGATGGTGTTGACGGTGAAGATGGCGAGGACGGAGCTACAGGCACGGCCAATGTTATTTATTCGGATTGGATAGATTCCGAATTTGATGCTAACATTAATACCACCTCAGCCTCTTTCACTATAGATGCCCCATCAATGACACAAGAATTTATAGATACAGGAGTTATTCTGGTTTTTGGTAAATCAAAGCCTAATCCAGTTTCATTTGACACTGATGTATACGGTCTTCCCATTGTATTTGGTGCCAGTCTGCAACAGTCACATTACTTTAGGGCCGAAGCAGCCGAAGAACTTGATATTGTAGTAGCAGCAAATGAACAAGGTGAAAATGTGGGGGTTCCATTTTTTGGGGAATATAGATATGTTTTGATTCCTGGAGAAGTTGAAGCTAGTAACGGAATAGGTGGTCTAGGTTCTAAAACGGCAACTTTAGATTATACAAAAATGAGTTACGAAGAAGTAACTGCACATTTCGGAATAGAAGAATAAGAAAATGGTTAGTGCTACCCCCAATTAAAAGGCAAATTGTCATGTCGGGGGTTTCGCTATTATAAATATTAAGTTGACAAATTCAATTTTCAGAAATATCCTGAGATATTCAAACTTAAAATCATTTAATGATGAAAACAATAATACGTATCACGAATTTAGCCTTTATCGGCGTTCTACTTTTGGCATGCTCTAAAGAAGTGAGCCAAGGGCCGATTGGGGCACAAGGCTCGCAGGGCGAACAAGGAATGCAAGGCGAAAACGGAACAGATGGTACAAATGGAGAGGATGGAGAACAGGGCATTCAAGGAGAAAAGGGAGAAAACGGTACTGCCAATGTCATAAGCAAAAAATTTGATCTCTCCGGTTGGAATGACCCTTCAGGCGTGGTAAATTATAGTGTTTATTGGAGTGAATTGACAACGCAAGCTATTGAGAATGATGCTATTTTATTTTATATAAAAACCAATCATAATGGTCGTTTTAACCCTATTCCAGGTCGTGTGATAATTAATAGTATATCGGCTGATATAGAGCTTGAGTTATTTACTGGGGGTTGCACAGTAATATCCCTAAAGCGTAATTATAATGGTATTGGTTCTGCATACATACCGGTTGCAGCTGGTGATATTGACTATTTAAGAATAGTTATCATCGAATCGTCTATTTCAAGTAAAGTCGGTGCCAATTACCTTACTCCCATTAATAAATTAAAAGCTGCTGGGGTAGATATTAATAATTACCTCCAGGTAGCTGAATATTTCGGTTTGGAAGATTAAGTGAAGAAGCTGAAAATAATACAAATGACCTTTTGATAAAATTTATAATATAACTATTGTACTTGCCAAGGCTATGAAAAGAAAAATTGGTAAAGTTATTTCAATATCAGAAAATACATCAAACACTATGCAACATCATTGTATTATAACCGTACAGCAGGAGAATATTCCTATGACCTTGTTGTATTGTATGAATTAAAATAAATTTATCATGAAAAAAATCTTTTATTTCCTATTTTTTTGCATCCTATTAAGTTGCAGTAAAGACGAAACAAAGACCAGACAAATTGAATTAGGATATCCTGAAACGGAAATCAACCTCATCTTTTCAACGGCGGGAAGTACCGCTCCTGTTATTCTTAATTGGGATGGTGAACCAGGTACTTACAGCATTAGCTCATCAACGGGAATATTGCAAGAAAACGTAATAGCGTTCGATACAATTACGGGACATTTTTCGTGGGGTAAAGACTTTCCAATTGGCATTTATGATTTTAGCATTACTGCACAAAGTGGAGTGACAACTACAACTGTAGAAATAACCTTGACTAATACATTTATAGAAGGTTTTTTTAGTGGTGGTTTTCAAAAGGTTAGTGACCCCGATGAAATAATTCTTACCGTTTTTAATGATTATGGTCTCCAGTTAAATGAAAATGGTAGTGTCTCTATGGAAAGATACAGTAACCCAGCATTAATAGTTTCAGGAAATTGGTCGATTACTGATGAAGGCACTTTATCTATAGATTTTATCACTAACCTTTCTGGAGGAGAGATTACATATATGAGGGGGTCGTTATCCTTCGATTCAGAGGATAAGGAACCACTATTTAGAGGTCTATACGGTACATCGTTAAATGAAAATCAAGAAATTGAAAACCTCACAGGAATATTCTATTTTATATGGGATTAGCTTTATGATTAATGCAAATTACAAAGATGTCGTTTTTAAAAATTTTAAAAAATGAAAATAGCAATTAGAATCGTATTGTTCGCCCTACTTATATCAGGTTGTAAAAAAGAAGATGAAAACCTAATTAAAATACCCCATAATCAAAATCCGGGAGATTTTACTGTTGAGGTTACTCAAATTACCAATAATAGTTCATTACTGAATTGGAATGCAGCTGTAGACCCAGATAATGATAAAGTAACATACACCATATTTCTTGGAGAAACCGAAGCGCAGACGAATTTGGAAACAACAGAATTTCTTTTAGAAAGCCTGCAAGCTCAAACCAATTATAAAGGCAAAGTTGTAGCTTCTGACAGTAACGGAAATACCTCAGAAAATACATTTGATTTTATAACAGCAGAAGATGAAATCTTTGATAAAGAAGTTGCTGTAGTATGGCAAAAATCTTTAGGAGGCACCTTAGACGATGAAGCTTACGAGATACAGCGAACTAATGACGGTGGATATATTATTGGAGGTTCATCAGAATCTATAGATGGTGATATAGGGGCTAATAAAGGAGCTAAAGATTGTTGGGTCGTAAAGCTTGATAATCTTGGGAATATAGTATGGGAAACCAGCCTTGGTGGGTCGGGTAATGAAACTATTCATGGCATACAACAAACAACAGATGGAGGGTATATTGTTGGAGCATTTTCTTCATCGAGTGATGGTGATGTTAGTGGTAATAATGGAATGCGAGACTTTTGGATTGTAAAACTAAATGCTTCAGGAAATTTGGTGTGGGAAACTTCATTAGGGGGTTCTAAGGATGATATTTTAGAATCTATATTACAAACTGAAGATGGAGGTTATGTTGCTGCAGGTTTTTCATCTTCTGCTGATGGAAATGTCACAGAGAATAATGGAGGTGCAGATGCCTGGGTCGTAAGACTTGATGCCTCGGGAAGTTTAATTTGGGAAACTAATCTGGGCGGTTCTGGGGGTGATATTGCCGTTTCTGTCGACCAGACTATTGATTTGGGATTCATTCTGGCTGGGTATACCAGTACAGCAGAAAACAAAAGAGATTTGTGGGTTGCACAATTGGATGCTTCGGGTAGTTTAGTGTGGGAAAAAAAACTAGGGGGGTCTGAAAATGATGAAGCTATTTCTGTGCAACAAACTTTGGATAATGGATTTATAGTTGGAGGGTATTCTAATTCGTCTAATGGTAATGTAGGAGAAAACCAAGGATCAAGTGATGCTTGGATTATAAAGTTAAATGTTTCTGGAGAATTGCTTTGGGAAAAAACAGTTGGAGGTTCAAGTTCAGAAGTAATAAATGAGATTAAGGAAGTTACAGAAGGAGGATTTATAGCCGTTTGTAGCACAAGCTCATTCGATGGAGATATAAGTTCCAATAATGGTGCGACAGACTTCTGGATTTTAAGATTAGATGTATCTGCAAGTATCATCTGGCAAACGAATTTAGGAGGGCCAGGAAATGATTATGGATTTTCAATAGAACAAGCTACTGATAGCGGATATATTGTTGCAGGGTCATGGTATACAAATATTGTCGAAGCTGGCGAAGGATCAACAGGTGATTATAATTACTGGGTTGTTAAACTAGAGTAATTTTTAGTAATATGTACAATTATTTCAGAGGTAGGTAAAGGGTGAAAATTTAACACCAACGCAAAGTTTCCTTTTTAAGGAAGTTACCATTTCTAGGTTGCCCAAAGCTAAAAAGTAGTTTAAGTACCAATCGACAATTGAAAACTAATAAAAATTAAGGCGCTAACTGACTTATTAAGTTTTCCAATTCATGTGCTCGTTTAAACCCTATCTTCCTTCGCTTACTATGCTTTTAAATGAAATGGGAGAACAATTTGGATTTAATTAAAGACACGACTATGTTTCTAGTTCTTAGATGATATTTTACAATAACTTAAACTTAAAATAGAGAATGAGGTATTATAGGGTCTTTTTAAGAACCTATAATACTGATTTTTAATTGGTGTCTTAGATACATTTCAACTTGTTTTAACGCTTTACAAAATATTTAACTCCTCCTGATAGGTGTCAATAATATTGCTAGGGAGTGATTTTAGATAGATTTGGGTGGTGGATAATTTACTATGACCAAGCATAGCCGAAATAGCGGATAAGGGAATATTCTTAAACAGCGCATGAGTAGCGAAGCTATGTCTTGATACATAAGATGTTAAACGCTCTTCAATGTTGCATAGAGCTGCTATCTTCTTTAGACCTTTATTATAATTTTTCAAACCCCATTGTGCATCTTTATATTGAAGTTCAAGGGTATCTCTTTTTAGAATAGGTAGTATAAAATCACTACGTTTCTTATGGGAAACATAATATTTCAAAATTACCGAAATTTGCTCAGTAATTTTAATGTCATACATTTTGGAAGTCTTTTTTCGTTGAAACTTTATACGACCATCTACGATGTTCCCCTTTTGAAGAAAAGCCATATCGATGAAAGACATCCCCATTGTCAAATAGGAAAGAAGGAAATAGTTTCTATAATTGAAAAGAGAATTATTTTCTTCAAAATTAAGCTCCAAAATTTTCTTAATGTATTCTACTTTTATAGCTCTCTTTTCAGTTGGAACCGTTCGTATTTGGTAATTTTGAAATGGATAATGTTCCCTTTCTATAATGCCATCTTTTATACCCTTATTATAAATGGCTTTTATGGTTCTCATGTAAGAAGCAAGACCGTTTTGTGTATTTCCGGGCTTAGATAAATGAAATCTATCGAACCGTTCTAAAAAACTAAGATTCAGTTCGTTGAATTTTAAATTTTTACCATTATTAAAGACTTTGAGAATATTCAGAACTCCTTCATAATTCCTTGCTGTACCAAAGCGTTTTGATTCCCTTAATTCTTGTGCCTTAGCCAAGCCGTAAACAAAGAAAGAATCATATTTAGATTTGTTGACTATTTTGTTTTTCAATTGTGTGACTGACAGGAAATCAAGTTCGCCTTTATGGTGTAAGCGGTTAATAATTTCTTGAGCTTTTGTCAATTCTGAACGGAGTAGATTATTTAAAAATTGAACAGATTGAACGCCTTTGTAGGAGCGCCGTACTAATTTTTTTGAATCATCCCAGTATGTTTCTTGCACGGATTGACCGGTAGCTATTGAAGTTGTCTTTTGAAAATGCCCAAGCCGTATAATAATTGGAAACGAACTATCTTTTCTTATTCGGCGAGTATCCAAACTCAAACTTAGGCTTGTCTGCATACTTTAAAGGTAGATAAAAATTTGCACATAATTTGCACATAAATATATGGTTTCAAATGAGTGTAAATGAAATCAAAATAGATTAAAAATCTAATAATCAATTATTTATGAATAGTTTTGAATCTTAATAAATCTGTAATCCGACCGCTGTTAATCAGAGGGTCCTTGGTTCGAGCCCAAGAGGGGGAGCAAAAAGCGAAATCCAATCTATTTATTTAGGTTGGATTTTTTGTTTTACGTATTGTCAGTGCTAGCGTGCTTGCATTATATGAAGAAATATTACTTCTACACAAAAAGTCAACTTGTCAAGTTATTATAGAGATTCTAGGTGTCCCATTAGGTGTCCCTAAATATTTCTAGGTGTCCCACTTTTGAAATCTGAATTGTATGCCAATTGTTTAACATTAAAACCAATTGGTTATGAATCAAAATGCTTTATCGGTACTGTTCTACTTGAACAAGGCCAAAATTAACAAACAGGGGTTATGCCCAATTAAATGCAGACTTACCTATTTCAAGGCTAGAAAAGAATTTTCAACTGGTGAATTTATATCGCCTAAGAACTGGAATTCTAAGCTTCAAAAAGCTAGCAACAATGAACCTCTTAATATTCAACTAGAAATTATTAAGACTAACATACGTAGATCTTTTCTAGGTCTTCAAATAGACCAAATAAGTTTTGGAGTTGAGGAAATATTTAAATCTTATACAGGAGAACCTCTCAATAATAACAGATATTTTCTTCAGTATTTTAAGGAATTTCTTGATAAGAAGAAAGAGCTCATTGGAATTGATTTGCAACAATCAACGTGGAAGAAATTTGAATATGCACAGATTCAATTTGAGGAATTTCTTAAATATAAGCTTAACAAAAAAGATTTAAAAATGTATGACCTAAAAATTCAATTGCTCAACGATTTTGAACACTTTCTCAAGACCGTTAGAAAGCAAAGGCAGGTCACTGTAAATAAGACCATTCAGAGGCTCAGGAAGCCTATTAAGGAGGCTATTAATGAAGGTTATTTGGAAAGTGACCCATTCATGTCTTTTAAGCCTGGAAAGGTCATAAAAGAGGTTGTTTTCCTTACAGATTGTGAGTTGAAAATACTTGAGAATCATGAATTTTATCAACCAAGATTAAGTTTGATAAAGGACCTTTTTATATTCTGTTGTTATACGGGTTTATCCTATTGTGAGATGTCTGATTTAAAAAAGAACCATATCGTTTTAGGCTTTGACGGCAATCAATGGATACAGATGAAAAGGAAGAAAACCAATAAGATAATTTCAGTTCCATTGCTTCCAAAAGCAAAAGCAATTTTAGCTAAATATGATGAGGTTGGTGAATTTTCCCTACCAAGAATAAGCAATCAAAAACTCAACTCATATTTAAAGGAAATTGGAAGTATTTTAGGTATTAATAAGTCTATTAGTCATCATACAGCGCGAAAGACTTTTGCATCCACCGTGCTCCTTTACAATGATGTTCCAATGGAGATAGTTAGTGAATTATTAGGGCATTCTAGTATGAAAATAACCCAAGAATATTATGGGAAAGTTGTTCAAAAAAGGATTAGTGAAGAAATGAACAGGATTTCATTAAAGACTTTTTGAATAACCTTCATGAAACAAAATCTATTGGAATAATTAATACGTAATTTACTGTTCTAAACTACCAGGTGTAAATCCAACTAAAAAGTTTTTACTTTTAGGGTTACATTGACTGCAAACATCATCCATAAAGTAACCTGCGGAAAGGTATTCTTTACCGCATTTACTACAATTAGTTTTTTGACTACTTAAAAAGCTTGACCCCAAGCTACCAGTATATGATGTAATTCCACTTAAAGCGGTATTATTGATTTTATACTCGGCATCTTTTAGTTTTGCATGAGTTTTTTCTAGTTGTTTAGATTTACTAGATAATTGTTCTCGCAATTTATTGGCTTCTTCACTTCCTTCCTCTTTAGCAGATTCTATTTCTTTATGAAGATCCTCAATATCTTTTGATAAAATCCCTTCTTTGTTTTTCATTTCTGAAATGAGACCGATTTGAGTTTTTACATTAGCAACTTCAGGAATAATATCAGTCCAGTTTTCAATTGAACTTACAATCTCTTCTTCCAAAATATTACACTTTTCAATTACCTCCTGAAAGTTATTGGATATTAGTTTGTACTCAATATTTTCTTGGTCTAAATTCTTTATATAATCGTTTGTTCTTTTTTCAATGGTATTCACGTTTAGCAATATCAATTTCAAACTTCTGATTGCAGAATTGCCACGGGCAACTAAAACTTTTAATTCTGAAGTTTGTGTCCATCTACTAGAGATGATTCCACCTAATAAGCCCGAAATTAGTGTTATTATTAATGTTAATATTGCAATCAATTCTTGATTGTTAGTAGATGAAGAATAGATAATAAAAACTATTGTGATTATTAGTAGGCATAGCACCCAAGGGTCACCAACAATATTAAGAAAACGACTCCATTTGCTCTTTAATCCTAGTTCCTTGTTTTTTTCAGACATAATAAATGATTTTATTTTGGAATTAGTTTTTACTATAACGTAACTATTTCATAAAAATTTGACCATCGGTTTATTTATCGTTTATGGAATCATTTCTGTTTATTATAAATTCCCCTTTACTACTAATTAGTAGACATAACTTATAGCTGTCCTAATACTTAAATCATTAAGAGGATATATTAAGGCTTAACAATATTGTGACTGCCATTGTGTTAAAGCTTTAAGGAAAGAGAATTTTAGTATAGAAGAAAATTATTGTAATTGAGTTAAAAGAAAGGTCTTCCAATTAATGGGATTTGTACTTAGTAAAAATTTGGAGTATTAAAATTCAATTAAAATTCTTGATCCGTTCCCATCCTTTTAATGGAATATAATTATATCTATCCACATCTACATCCATAAGCATTAAAACGTATCTACTGGGGTACCTATAACAAAGTCTTAGATAGCTTTCGTTAGCCTCCAAATACTATCCTTTCATACCTAATGGTTTTTGTTTGACCTGCATATGCTCTAACGCTAGCTCATAGCGGTGTTTACCGATTTCTTTTAAGAGCTCCCTAATAATTTTAAGGTCGTATTTCTATATAATATATTGGACATAATCCAAAATTATGGAAATATACCATACAAAATATGCTTAAGTTCTCATAAAAACCAAATAATACATAAATCATCCCCCCAAACTTTGTAAGATGGGAAGTACCCCCGCACAATGTTTAACTTAAAAAAATTATAGAATGGTCACGATTAAAAATTACAAAACGATTACAAAAGACGATGGGGAAAAGTTTTATGCCTTGATAGTTCAGGGAGGAGTAGAACCTGTTAAAAGTAATAGAACAGGAAGAGTTTATTTTACAACAAGAACAGCAACTGTTCCAACCACATTTGATGAACAGACCTGTAAGGAAATCATAGGTAATCAATTCAATGGGGAAATCCAAAAGATTGAATGTGAGGCTTACGATTATACCGTTGAAAGCTCGGGAGAGATTATAGAGCTCAATCATAGATGGGAATATGTGGACGAGGATTTGGAAATTTTGAATAACCATGTAATAAATCAGACTGTAAAGATTCAGTAAATTTTACTTATTGAGAGAATTAAGAGAGCCCTTATAGGGCTCTTTTTTTGTTTTATGAAAACTAATATTAATCATTATAACATATAATAAAATGGAATTAAAAACAGCAAAACGGGAACAGGTTAAATTGAGGGTAGGGATATCAGGTGCGTCAGGTTTCGGAAAGACCTATTCTGCCTTGTTAATGGCATATGGAATGACCAATGACTGGTCTAAAATAGGTGTAGTGGACACAGAGAATAATAGCGCTAGTTTATATGCTCATCTAGGTCATTTTAAAGCCCTCTGCCTAACCAAACCCTACAGTCCAGAAAAGTATATAGAAGCCATCCAAACATGCGAGAAATCTAATATAAAGGTGATTATTCTGGATTCTATATCCCATGAATGGAACGGTCCAGGAGGTTGTCTTGAAATACATAATGACTTAGGTGGTAGATGGCAAGATTGGGGGGTAGTAACACCTAGACATCAGAATTTTATTTCAGCAATTTTAGAATCAACTTGTCATATGATTACCACCACCAGAAGGAAGATGGATTATTCTATGGAGTCAGATGGAAATGGTAAAACCCGTGTTATAAAACATGGAATGAAAGAAATCACCCGTGATGGATTTGAATATGAACTAACGGTCAATTTTGAATTAACCAATGAAAATCATCTAGCCAAGGCTTCCAAGGATAGAACGGGACTGTTTATGGGGAGACCAGAATTTATAATCAATCCTAAAATAGGTAAGAAGTTAATTGAGTGGTGTAATCATGATGTAATTTTTCAAGGAGTTGTTGAAAAGATTAATGCTTGTGAAAACCTTGATGAACTTAGAAAAATCTATGAAAGTAACCAGGCTATTAAGGAGGATATTTATCCTTTGATAATGAATAAAAAAACAAATTTAGAGGCTCTGAAAAGCCATTTAGTAAACGAAACTGAAATTAATTAATATGGAGACATTAGTAAATACAAGTATGATAGTTGAAGATTCTGAAGTCATCAAGAAAGTTAATAATGGGTTTATTGAAGCAAATACAATTCCTGTAAGTATTCAGCATTTAAAAACCGATTGTATAATCCCAGTTTTTAGTAGAGATAATGAATCTACCATAAGCCATTATGACTTTATCGCCCACATTCTTTCAATAGTAAAGGACCACTTTCCACAGTTTGAGGCTAAAAATCCTGATATAAGGGTTTCCCATATGATTAAGGGTAGAATACCCAGTGCTGCTGGAAAACCTAAAGCGGAATTAGAGGAAAATGAAAAGACCATTTACTATGAAAGGTGTGCGTTTTTAATAGAACTAGCGGGTTCTGAAGTGGAGATTAATGGGAATAAAATATCCTTAACTGTAGGAGGTGTCAGAAGTTACAATCTAGAAAACCTATATGGTTGTAAAACAGACGAAAGGTTTAAGGTTTTCATAGGTTATAAGAATAGGGTTTGTACTAATATGTGTATTTCTACTGACGGATTCCTTAGTGATTTAAGGATTGGTTCGGTAAATGATTTTAGACCACACCTTGAAAATCTATTTGATAACTATAATTGGTCAAACCATGTTGATGAATTGGAGAGATTTAGTAGTTATAATTTAAACCAAGAGCAGTTCGCACATCTAATTGGCAAATTCAGAATGTACCAATATTTACCAAAGGATTTAAAGACTGGTCTATTCCCTCTTGAAATGAACGATTCACAAATCAATAAGGTGGTTAGGGATTATTACAAATGCCCCAATTTTGGAGGTGAAAGAAACGGGGATATCAATTTATGGAAATTGTTCAATCTATTTACCGAGGCAAACAAGTCGTCTTATATAGATAATTATTTGGATAGGGGTTTGAGCGCATATAAGTTAGTCCAAGAACTAGGGTTTTCAATTGAATCAAACTCTCAAAACTGGTTCCTTAATAATTAAATATTCTTAAATGAACAGTAATGAAAAAAGAAGATTGGGCAGAATTTTTAAAGTATTTATCTCCTTATTCAATTCTAGTTGTATCCAATCAAAATAAGTTGGTTGAAATACACTGCCCATTTCAGGTTGAGGTTTTGGATCCTGTAGGTAAATTAGATAAGGGTAAGTGTTATTTAGTTCAAAAGGTAATGTTATCCACCAATTTAACCACAGTATTTATTATTGAAGAGTGTGCTTACTACTATTATCACTTCAATATAAAAATTAAATAAACGGTTTATGCTGTATTTTGGATGAAAAGCTTTTGAGAAGGTTTTCCGTATAAAAAAACCACTGAAAACGATAGTTAAGCTAATTTTATTAAGAGGGCTTCTTTTTTAGCCCTCTTTTCATAGCTTTGAAAAAAGTTGACAACTTGTCAAGGTATGAAACCAGAGCTAGAATTACCGGATATATCAATTGATTCTTTTTTATCGGAAAAGAACTATTTATCAATTAAGAAGGACTTTTTTGTTAATGACGACCAGTTTAAGGGGATGGATAGCTTAGAATTGGAAAAAGCGAAGAAAGAACAAAAGGGCAATATTCCTGTTAGTATAAACCGACATAATGAATTAGGAGAAGAATTTGAATACACATATATAGAGGACTATTTAAAACCCTTATCAAATAAATTAGTAAAAAGCTTTTATAAAAAGGTTAAACCAAAGGCTAGCCAAATTTATGGTCCAAATGCAAGGATTGATTTTATTATAGAACAACGTGATAAGTTGTTGAATACAATAACTGCAATAACCAAAGCAAGGTATATCCACTCTTTGGAAAAAAAGGAGATAATAGTTGCAATGGATAAGCTTTTAGATAAATTGGAAGAGAAAAAGAGAAAACTTTTAATAAAAAAATCTAAAAAAATACAATTGAATTTGAAAAAGGGAGAAGCTGTGTTTTTTTTTCAAATGCTTAATGAATTGGGATTGTTTAAAGGTGCAACAATCTATGACCTTATGGATTTTATTGAGGAAAATTTCACCTATTCAGGAGGTTTGGAAATCACCAACGCAAACAAAGAACGTTTGAAGTATTTAAGTAGAAATTTGGGCATTACCTATAATGAAACTACCCTTTTGGATTTCTATAGGAAAAATTTAAAAAATTAGTTGCTACAAATTATTTGGGGTCAAAATGTGAACCCCAAGAACTTTCAAAATAAGAGCCGTCCATACATATCTTTGAGGAATTAAAGGGTTAGGCATAGTTGCCAAAAATAACCCTAGACATTACCACAAATTAAAAAGAATATGGGTAATGACGAGTTTTGGAGCATTGACTCCAAGAAAAAGGTTAGCATACAACACCTAAAGTTGGTGCAATATATAGGACAGTTAGGGTTTGCTAATTTAGACATGGGCATAGGAAATTTGGTTCTTGCTAAAATCCAAAACAATATTGTAAAAGAGACGTCTACTAGCGAGATAAGCAAGGTTATTCTGAATAAACTCCAAGAAGGTAGTCATGAAGAAGTTATGGAAGCATTCACAAGGGGTATTTCCGGATACATAGCTCCCAAAAAATTGGAATTGCTACCTTCAATTAAACCCCTTAAAAGTGCCGATACGGCTAAGGTGTCATGGTTATATTTCAAAAACTGTGCTGTAAAGATTACAGAATCCAATATCAAGATGGTTAAATACAAAAATTTACCCCATAAAATTTGGGATAAATGTGTTACACCACAGAATTTTATGGAACTTTCAGATGTGCAGTCTCAATTTGAAACATTTTGTTTTAATATCTCAGGAAAGGATAGCACAAGACATGAGGCATTGATGACGCAAATTGGCTATCTATTATCTACCTACAACGACCCTGGGAATCCAAAGGCTATAATAATGATTGACCAGGAAATGTCTGAATATGGTGAGGCTAATGGGGGTACAGGTAAATCACTTTTAGCCAAGGCAGTAGGTATTTTAAGGAATGTGGTAACCATAGATGGAAAACACTATAATCCGACCAATCCTTTTGGCAATCAGAATATTGAATATTCAACCGATATTTTGTGCTTTGATGATATGGGTAAGAATTTCAATTTTGAAACTATTTTTTCCATGATTACCAGTGGCATTACCGTTAACAAGAAGTTTAAACAGGCATATTATATTGATGCTAAAGATGCCCCTAAAATTCTTATTAATTCCAATTATATTGTACGTGGACCGGGTGGTAATGCCGACAAAAGAAGGAGATGTGAGTTTGAAATAGCTCCACACTATGATAAAATAAATACTCCAAAGACCGAGTTTGGAAACGTATTTTTTGAAGGATGGGATCCTGATGAATACAATAGGTTTTTCTCATATATGCTAAAATGTGCGCAGTCATATCTTAAAAAAGGATTAATTATATCTAAGCCCATAAATTTGCTAAAGAATAGATTAGTAAGGTTAACATCTAACGAATTTGTTGAATTCTTAGACAAGAATCTGAAGGTGGATGTTAAGATAGATAAGAGGCAATTTATAACTGATTTTCACCAAGAATACCCAAATTCTAAAGAGACTTCTTCACACGCATTTACAAAAATGTTAAAGATATATGCTGAAGAGAATGGTTTGAAATATGATGACCAATCTTCTGGAGGGAACTATTATTTTTTCATGGAGGACAATAACCTTGATAAGGAGATTGGTCCAGATGAAAACGAATGCAATAATTTACAAAGTCCAAAATAAGTTAAATGGGTTGGTATACATTGGTGCAACGACGGATAGCTTAAAAGCTAGAAAACAAGACCATATACATAAAGCCTATTTAGGTTTAGGAAGTAATTTTCATGAAGCAATCAGGGCCGAAGGCCCTGAAGCTTTCTTTTGGGAACAAATAGATACAGCCAATGATAACAATGAACTAGCTGAAAAAGAAAAGCAGTATATTATTAAGTATAATAGCCAAGTAAAGGGCTATAATAGTGATTCTGGAGGAGGTTTTAAAAAAAGGGTGTATCAATATAGTTTAATAAACGGAAGCCTTCTAGGGGCTTATAAATGCCTTCTAAGTGCAGCAAATGCGGTCAATGCGGGTAAAAAGTCTATAAGCAATGCCTGTTTAGGATATAATAAAACCTGTAAAGGGTTTTATTGGAGCTATACCTTAACCGAACCTTTTGTAATTGAAGACGATTTAAGAAAAAAAGTAGTAGTTCAAACTGATTTAAAAGGTAATCAGATAGCAATATTTGAATCAGTAGCAGAGGCTTCAAGGGTTTCAGGAGTTTCCAAAACCTGTATAGCAAGATGCTGTAGGGGTAAGCGAGAACATAGCAGTGGTTTTTTGTGGTTGTATATTTAAATAGATATTAATTAAAAGGTAGTGTAAAAACTGCCTTTTTTATTTGTAAGATTTATCTTTACTAATTCATTGTAATTAATTAATATAATGGAGAATCCTGATAAAAAAATCAATTTTATTTTAAAGAAGCTCAATCACTTAGATTTTAAGAATATTGTACCTCTTTTGTTGAAAAAAGGATTTGATAGACAAGGGGCGAATGATTTAGTTAAGTTTCTTGAAGAACATAATCTTGCAATATTGGTTTACAGTAATGAATTAAGATTTAAAAGAATACCTGAATCAACAGAGAATGTGCAATTAAAAGATCTTTTTATCAAAGCCAAAATAACACCTAAAGGGAAAACCTACTTAAAAGAAAACAGGCGATTTGTTGAAAAAATTTTTTATAATTATAAGACATGGGTTTTTTATGTTTTACCAACAACTTTGATACTTCTTTTTATTACCAATTACACAAATCCCTGGGCCTTTGGTAAAGAGTCCAGCTCAATGGATTTCACAGTTTTTGTACATGGATCAAAAGGAGTGGATGATTTAATTTTAAAAAATGAAGGGAAAGTTATTCTAATACTTAAATCAGATAAAAGAGAGGCTTCTATAAATGAAAAGGGAGAGGCAACTTTTAAGGAAATCCCCGCCTATTTTAATAATAAAAAAGTTAATATTTTCATTGAACATCCTCAGCCTTACAGACCAACTCATTTAGATAGTTTATATGAAATAAACGACAAGGCCTCAATATTCCTTGAAGTAGAGTTGTATAACACTGAATTAATTTACGGTCAAATAATGGATTCTGGAACAAATATAGGTGTAGATAGTGTCAGAGTAAGTATAAGAGATATTTTTACTTTTTCAGATAATCATGGGTATTATGAGTTAAAGATTCCAAAAACATATCAAAAGAAATTTCAAAACGTAAGATTTGAAAAATCAGGTTTCGTTCCCCTGGAAAGAAAAAATATACCAGTGCATACCGAACAGTCATTAGATATTCTAATTAAACAAATAGATGAGAATTAATTTTTTACTTTTAATAGTTTTTTTTAATCTTATTCATGTTACAAATGCTCAAGAGGATAATAAAATTTTTGGTTATGTAGTAGTTCAAAATAGTAAAACTAACACGGGTAATCGTCAATTTTTATCTAATGTCTCAATATCATCTAATAAAGGTTTCTTTAAATCCCAGTTAACTGATGTAAATGGATATTTTGAGATTATTATTTCTGATAAATTAAAAGGAGAAAATATAAACTTGAATATAGAAAAAGAAGGTTATGAATTAATTAATGAAGATTTAGTGGCAAATAATTATATAGGCTCAAGGTCTGCGTTAAATGTGGTTATGTCAAGGAAGGATAACCTGGAAAAAGCTTATTCTTTATATTATAATTTTCTTAGTAAGCATTACGTTCCTATTGGTTTTTATGATAATATTACCAATTCTCAAGCCTATAAAATTGATTCTTTAAATCAAGTTTTGAATGAAAAGTCATTAGAATTTGAGAGAAGTATTTCTTCTATTAATGAATTAAGTGAATTAAAAGAGCTTACTATTCAGTCTTTATCCAGGCAATTGTCCCTTACTAATATTGATGATTTAGCAGAATCATATAGAAATGTTCATTTATTGATTACTTCTGGTAATTCTGATAAAGCTTTAAATATGTTGAGGCATATTGAATTTAAAGAAAGATTAAATAAAGCTAATGCTTTAATAAAAAAAGGAGAATTTTCTAAACTCAAGCAAAAGCAGGATATAGAACAGTTATTAATCAAAGCAAGGTTAGAAGCAATTAATAATAATTATAAGGAGGCAATAAAGGATTTAGAGTTAGGGTTATCTTTTGATAGTGAAAATGTGGATTTTTTAATGGAATTAGGATATTTGAACCAAATCCTAGGCAACTTCAAATGTTTGGATTTTTATAGTCAAGCTGAAGCTAAAACGAATGATGAGTTTACTAAAAGTTCCATTTATAATAACAGAGCAGTTTATTATAAAAATATATTAGAATATGGAGCTGCATTGAACAATTATAAGCTGGCAGAAAAAATTAGAAAAAAGCTTTATAAAAAAAATATCGCAAGAGGAAATTACGCTCATACATTAAATAATATAGCTAATTTATATTTTATCACAGGGGATACTAAAAAGAGCTTTAGATTTCACAAAAAGGCTTTGGAAATTTCAAAAGTGTTATTTTTTGAGAATCCCAAGAAAAACGCTTCAACCTATTTTTCTGGTTTAATTAATTATGCCTCTAACCTTAAACAATTGGGAAGGTTGGAGGATGCAAAGGATTTATATGATATTATTTATCAAGATATAGAAATTAAATTTTCAGAGTTGTCTTCATATGAAAAGGCAATGTTTTGCCTCAAATATGGACTATATTTTAAAGAGGTAGATGATGGGTCAAGTGCAAGTTTTTTTTTAAGAAAAGGGATTTCCTTAATTGAGAAAGAGTTGGATGGAATTAATGAGTTCTATAACATAAAAGAAAGTAAGCTTAAATACCAAAATCACATTCCTGTTTTATTGGGCCATCTTTATTCAAATTTAGCTAGTGTATTAGGATTGTCTGAGAAAGTTTTGAAAAGCGAAAGTTATAATAGAGCTATATTAATATATGGGTTCAATTTGATGAACAAAGAAGGTAATCCAATGCGTTATTTAGGTTCTTTAGTAGATGTTCAAATAAGTTATGGAATATTTATGGTAACAACTAAAGAGCAAGAGAATATAGAATTTGCAAAAAAAAATATTGTTAGTGCAAAGGAAAATATCATTCAATTAACAGGTAAAAATAAGAACTATATTAATTGGGGAGATACATATACTAAGTTAAGTCTTTATTATGTAATTGAAGGTTCAAAGGACTCTTTGAAGCATTTTTCCAATTTGGCTTATGATTATAATCTTGATGAATTTAATAAAAAGCCTAAAGTAAACTTTTATAAATTACTTCAATCGACTTCAAATCTTGCAAATTATTATTTGATTGGGGATAAAGATGATGATGATTTAGAAAAAGAAATATTAAGAAAACTGAGATTTGCTAGAAAAAAATTTAAAAAATACTCTAAAGGCACAAAATTAAATTTTGATATGGCAGGTTCTATAAATAGCTTAATTGAGTTATTTAAAAATGGAGTGGAATTTGGAGAACCTAAAAATATAACAATAGAATTTAAAAATTAAAGGCATACAATTCGGATACCCATTAAGTTGAGGCGTTGATAAATAGTTGGATAATAACAAGTTACTCACCTTGGTTCGAGCCCAAGAGGGGGAGCAAAAAGCGAAAGCCTTATCAGAAATGATAAGGCTTTTTTGTTTTTAATAGGTTCTGTCTTAGTGACTTATTTGTGGTGATTGATTTTTTGGCAGTTTTAATTATACCATGAATGAAGAATCTCTAACGATAAGGCTGGTCTTAATTTCTACGGTTTTAGTCATAACATTATTATTAGGGGCTTCAATCTCCTCAATTAAGAAACGTACGGCTGTACGCCCAATTTTATCTCCAGGTTGGTCTACTGTTGTTAATGAAGGACTACAAATGGTTTTTAAGGATGCTGAGATTATCAAAAAACCTTTGGCAGATGGTGGTGTAGGAGTAGGTGCCCTAACCTTTCTTGATGGAGAACTAATTTTGGGGATCAATCTTGTAAAACAATTAGCAGATTTTGATGCCACAATAGATGGTGCAGATTGGATTATTACAGTTGAAGGTCAACTAGATGAACAAACACTTTCCGGAAAAACTATAGATGGTGTAATTACTTCGGCTAGATTAAAAAAACATACCCGTTGCGGCATTATGTGGTTCGGTGAGTATAAGTGTAAAATAGCAGAACAAATTTGGTCTCATATATGTTTCTTCAATTGTGAGAGGTATTTCTACGTTACAAGAAGCCATCAATAACAGCCATGAAAACTTTGTAAATGCTACTTACAATTTCGCTAGTTTACTTAGATAATTTTTATTGTTTTAGAATATTTACCATTTGGTAATCATATATATCGGTAATTGTAGTCTATAGACTACAAACTTTTTTGGCTTTAAAAACATAGCGTTGAAAGAAAGCTATCCACAGTTATTACTTTGTTTACATTTCATATACTGCTATTGACAACATTTTGTTTATAGGGTAGTGGCCTAACATTACCTTTAAAATACATATGTAATCAATATTGAATATTTATCCATTGATGCTTTTAGAGTAGTAATGGATTTTTTTAGCAAATGACCGAACCATTCAAAATTTATACTAACCAAAATTCTTTTTGGAAAGGGCTTTTCGCTTTTTTCCTTTTGGTACTAGTAAGCAATACTATGTTTTCTCAACAGACAACTATTTGGAACCAAATTTCTATTTCAAAATGGGAGTCTGTAAGTTCCGATGGTTTGGTACGCGTAGAAGCTAGAGTTACAGGTGGAGCTTCCATTTCAGGAAATGAAATAATGGGCTGTACTTCCGATGCTACTTATGGAGACCCTACTCCAGATGTTTTTGGAAGCTCTTCTTTAGAAATATCCGCTAACCCTTTAAGTTCTGGAAGCATACAATTTCATTTTTTTGATATGGGAACTGGCGATGCTGTTTACATAACAAACCCCTTTTTACACGTAGATAAAGTAGGTACATTCGGAGTTTTACCTATAGCTTTTTTAACGGGTACAAACACTGGTGTTTTTACTTCAACCAATGGTACATGGTCTAATATAAGTAGAAACGGACCTATTTTTGAATTTACAAGCACACAGTTTCAAATAGATGCTGACGCCTTATTAAGTAGTAATGACGGTGAGTGTGGTAATGGAGTAAGCACAGGTACAGGTGGTGGAACCATGAGGATGGATGATGTAGTACAATCCATTAATATGAATGTTAGTGTAAATGGACTTCTTACACTTTTTAGAGAAGATGTAGAGTTTGTATTATCTAACTTAATCATTGCAGAACCTGAATTGGAAATTACCAAAACAGTAATTGAAAATTTTAGTTCCCCCGTTGTAATTGGTGATGATGTAGATTACACTATAAAAGTTGAAAATACAGGTAATGTTGAAATCAATAATATTGAATTGACCGATACTTTTACCGATGCCGATGGTAATACAATAAGCTTAAGTAATTCTCCAACATTTTCTTCGGCTACAATGAGTTCTATTGAAGGAATTCTTTTGCCTGGAGAAGTGGCTACCTATACAGCAGATTATGATCTAACTCTTAATGAAATTGAAAAAGGAGGAGTCATAAATCAGGTAAGTGTTTTGGGAGATAGCCCTTACGGTGCAGATGATACCGGTGATTTGTCTGATGATGGAAATGATACCGATGGTAATCTACTAAATGATTTAACAGAAAGTTTTTTTCCAGCTCCTTTAGATGATACCACTTCTACAGAAGAGAATACGTCCGTAGATGTTCTAGTAACGAGTAACGATGATTTTGGAGGTAATGGTCCTAATTCTGGGAGTATTTTCATTGTTAGTACACCAACGAACGGTAGTGTTTCTTTAAATGCTAACGGATCAGCAACGAATCCATTAGATGACTACTTTACATATACACCCAGCATTGGCTATTTAGGTTCAGATACTTTTAATTACGGAGTAACGGATTCCAAAGGGTATACGCAACACGCTACAGTTAATATTTCAGTATATACTTGTCCGAATGCAGGTATCGACGGGATCCTTAATATATGTTTAGGGGATTCTTTTGAGAATGCTGTTCTTTTTGCGTCGTTAACAGGTTCTCCGGATACAGGTGGAACCTGGACTAATAATTTTGATGATACATTTACCTATACTTTAACTGCTGTTGCACCTTGTACGGTTGATGCTACTAGTATTGTAACGGTAATCGAGCATGACCCACCAAATGCCGGAGGCGATGGAACATTGAATATCTGTCAAGGATCAACATTCACGAATGCGGATCTATTCGCACAACTGACCGGTTCCCCGGATACAGGCGGAACGTGGAAGGACAATACCGATGGAACGCACACATATACAGTGGCTGCAATAGCACCTTGTACCGTAGATGATGCGAGTATTGTAACGGTTACGGAACAAGCGCAACCAAATGCAGGAATCGACGGAACGTTGAACATTTGTCAGGGAGATACATTTACGAACTCAGATTTATTTGCACAACTAACAGGTTCACCAGATACGGGAGGAACGTGGGTAGATAATACTGATGGAACGCACTCATATACAGTG
>DRFI01000018.1 GCA_011050675.1 Maribacter sp.
CAATAGGAGATTTACCCGCTTGGATATGCTGCTTTATGGGCCAGCTATTTTCTTGATATTCATTCTTCAAATAATATAAAAACTATATCACCGTAATCTCCGATAAAAAGCCATTGTCTAGTTTGCCAAAGTTTAAATAAAGGATTGGCTACTATCGATTATTATTAAAACGGATTTTTCGCAATTGCTGCATTGACCTTCGCCATCTCGAGAAGTTTGTCTAGTTTTTCCCTGTCTAAGTAACGGCCACGTAGAAAAATAGAGCTGATTCGTTTTGTATTGCCAATATTCTCCAGGGGATTTCCATCCAACAAAACCAGACTAGCTGTTTTACCGACTTCTACAGTTCCAAATTCGTCTTGCTTTTTCATAAACAGTGCCGGATTGTAAGTTGCGGATTTTAATGTTGTCGCATTAGTCATTCCGGCGTTGACCATTAATTGCATTTCATCGTGTAAGCTGAAGCCTGGATAACAATATGGATTAGGAAAGTCTGTACCTACAATCATCTTTACACCAGCTTCTTCAAATGCCCTTAACAAAGATAATTGAAGCTCGAATTTTTTGCGATTAACCTCAAAGTCCTCTGTTTTGCTATTTTTAAATCTAAAGTCGTTGACCGGATTCCACGTTTCCCGAATAAATTCTGGCATAAACGACAGCCTAGGGTCTTTTATTAAATCCGGATCATCCAAATTTGCTATGTTTTTTAAAACGGTCAGAGTTGGAGACAACCAGGTTTCGCTTTCAGCCAAATAATTTGCTAATGAATCGAGCAATACTGGTTCAAATGAATCCATCAGAGAGTTCGTCCACTCAATATTTAAGCGCTTCTTAAATGGAGGGGTCAATAACTTCTCGTTTCCACTGCATCCCTCTAGGATACCATATAGATGCTCTATACTTTGCTGCCCGGAAGCTACAGCCTCCCAAATACTTACTGATAGAGGAATATGACCTGCAAAAGGTATGTTCCGCTCCTTACTTCTTTCTGCTATAGCCATGTATGCGTCTCTTGTAAGCAGACTATAGACCTTTATGAAATCAACACCTTCAGAGACCTGGTGGTCCACTTCGGCCTTTGCATTTTCGGCATCCTTTACGCCGGAGGAATTAGGCCAGAATGGAGGGTATCCGTCAACAATGGCACCGGCCGAGTAAATATCCGGGGCAATTAGAGCGTCGATTAAAATTTGTTTCCTGACATCTTTAATTATGTCCATATCTCCCCACATTTCCCGAACACCAGTCACTCCATTCGCTACTAACATTGGGGATGAGAACTCATAGTTCCAGTTAAAATGTGTATGCATATCCCATAACCCGGGAATCAGGTATTTTCCATTGCCGTCTATTATTCGAACAGAATCGGAAAGGAATATGTCATCTTCCCCATATATTGCTGCAATTTTTTCGCCTTGGATCACCACATTTCTTGCTGGTAAAAGAACACCGTTTTCCACATCTACTATGTTTACATTCTTCAATATAAAATGTGTTTCCATTACGACTCGTTCCTCGCAACCACCTAAAAAAAGAATTGAAAAAAATATTAGAAAGATGTTTTTCATGAACCGGTTGTTCTCAAATGGAATGGAACTTTTGCACAAATCCACTGACAGATTAATTATGAAGATATTAAATTATGTGAGGTTTGTATTAAATTGTTCTTTCTAGCATCTTCTTATCTTTATATCAAAGTTCAAATAAAAGAAGAAATATAGTACCAATTTACTATACGCAATTGTTAGCCAAAAGCTTAAAAAATATAGAAACTAAAACAAACCGACATGAAAGACGGTATAATAAACTGGAATGTTGACCCCGAAATCTTTACGCTATTTGACACTTTTCCAATTAGGTATTACAGTCTTTCCTGGGCACTTGGTTGCGCTCTTTGCTATTTAATTGTTAAGCAAGTTTACGAAAAAGAAAATATACCGCTCGAAAATTTGGAACAACTCACAATGTATATTGTTGTAGGTGCGTTTCTAGGTGCGCGTCTTGGACATTGTTTTTTTTATGAGCCACAATATTACTTTCAAAATCCACTTGAAATAATCCTACCAATTCGCAAAGTTGGAGAGTCGTTCGAATTTATCGGATTTCAAGGACTTGCAAGCCATGGCGGATTAATCGGAATAGTAACAGCAATAATCTTATATGCTAGAAAAACCAAAACAAATATTTTGTGGATAATGGACAGGGTTGCGCTTGGCTGTGCCGTAACAGCTGCTTGCATTAGAATTGGAAATTTCATGAACTCCGAAGTATACGGCAAACCCACAAATGGAAACTGGGGCGTAGTCTTTGAAAGAGAAGACCTTCTTCCAAGACATCCTACACAACTTTACGAGGCTGCGGCATATTTACTTATTTTCCTAGTCCTAATGTTTGTCTATATATCGAAAAAAGTAAAAAGACGAAACGGACTTATGGTCGGAATTTTTATGATTTTAATGTTTACTGCGAGATTTATAATTGAATTTGTCAAAGAAAATCAAGTCGGATTTGAAGATTCGATGTCAATAAATATGGGCCAAATCTTAAGTATTCCGTTAATCCTTTTAGGATTTGTGATTATATATTACGGCAAAAAGCCTGTTGCTAGCAATGGCTTATATGAAAATACTTAGTCTTTTAATTAATAGTTCAAAAAAAATGACAACTAGTATTTAACTAATGAGTAGTGAATTGATTGTTGAGAAAAGTTGGTATAAGAGGAATTGGAAATGGTTCGTTCCAATGTTCTTATTTGTTTTTGCATTTGCAATTTTATTGTTGTCATCTGGTTTAGGTGGTCTACTGGGCGATTATGGAAAAGCTTATTCCGATTCTAGTCTTTACGCAATTCCGATGGAGAAAGTGAACAGAAATAGTAGGGTAAGAAAGATATTGGGCAAAATTGAACCTATGGGAACGATGGCTATTTTGAATGGCGCTATACATTATTCAGAAGATAATAAATCCGTAGATTCTACTATCAAAATATTTGGAGAAAATGGAAAGGCAATGCTTGATATTTCAGCAGAATGGATTAATGGTGCTTGGGTCTATAATAAAATTAATGTTAGAATTAAGAGCCCTATTGAAAACAAAGAGATAATATCAATAATAAAATCAACTGATTAACTACTAACCTAGGATTTAAAAGTTCAAATAAAGGATGACTAGTGTAATTTTTGTTTTATTGGCTTTTGTAGTAATCATATTGATTGCTTTTGGTATTAAGAGAAGTGATAGAAAAATTTTCGACATCTTAGCCTATTCAATTATCGGAGTAGGATTGTTAACGGGTTTGTTTTTCTTGTGGTTTATGATGATGTTTGGAAAGGGGTATGGGGTTTGAATTTAAGATGTTTATGGATTTCATTTATAATAGTAAAAGTTCAAATAAAGGATCAAATTACTTCAATATTGTTACCTTTCTAAATTCCCCTTTTGAGTTGTTTCCTGTCCAAAGTCCAACTTTTTCGGAAACTTGCTTTTCAAGTCGCTTAGCTTTCAAAAGTTCAATATTTGATTTTTTATCATACACCGAAACATTCTGAGAGTCAATTTTCACAGAAATTGAAAACCAATCATCGCCTGATGGAGCGTTGATATATTCTGACTCATATTGCCCCTTAAAATTCTTTCTCAAATAGGACCAAGTGTTTTTTGGTTGACTGATGTACTGAATTGCATTTCCCTTTTTTTCCTTTGATTCGAAATTAAACGGTCTGAAATAAATGGACTCATAAGTGGAGTCATTTTGAATATTAAAGGCAATACCGACAAAACTTTTTCCAGGATTATTTTCTCCCTTAAGTTCCAAATCAATTGTCCCATTGTTGAACTTTACATTTTTAAGAATTGCCATGCCTCCAAGTGGTTTGGCAATTAATTTCAAGGTACTTTCTGGTTTTTCAGTAATTGAGATTTCTATATTATTTGCAAGTTGTAAATTCTCATTGTCGAATCGTATTTCCTTATCAGAGCACGAAGTTAACAGCGTCGCTATAAAAATAGCATTGGCAATTAAGATGTTGGTTTTCATGATATTCTTTGATTTATTAATTAGGCATATGCTTCTTATTTAGGGTTAGATAGACTTGAATTAATAGTTATTGCTCTATCGACAACCCTTTCAAACTCTTGATTTTCGCAATAAATCCCCAATTGAACTTTTGGCGATTATCAGCTGAAAGTAGGAATAGTAATTCATTAGTTCCCTTTCTTAGCTCCAATTCAATTCGCTCGTCTTCAACAAACACTCTTCCTTCTTTTCCTTTTCCGATTGGGGGCTGAAAATTCATTCCCTTATCAAATAGTGTTTTGGAGTTTAATTGAATGACCAAAGAATCTGCATAGTCAAAATTTAGGTTGACGGTCTTTGTCGTATCTGATGTTATCGTACATTTTAACGCTACAGTTTTGGTCATATCATCATAAAACCGACTGATATTGATAAGGCCATCTACATCTGCTTCTATAGGTTTGAACTTAGAATCATTAACGAGCAACGAATCTATTTGGCTGATAAAGTTAATAGAGTCCTTAGTAAACATTTCAGACATCTTCCATTTGGTCAAATATTGAGAAGAAAGCAGATTTTCATTTTCTAGTTGTTCGGGAGCTTTAGAGGGTTTTATTTCCTTAATAGAAAAATCGCTAAAATATACTTGGTCAAAATCACTTATTAAACTTATCAGTCCCTTTTCCGCATTGCGTTTTAAATCGGCCACCGTGAAGGTCGGCGTACTCATATCCCCAACGTAAACCTGCATTTTATTATCCCATACTTTGACCTTTATATGAATCCAAGTGCGGTAATCTGAAAAAGCTATTTCTTGATTTATCTTTTCGATAATCAATGCGTTTTTGTTTTGGGGGTCGTATATATATTGGGTTGTAGCATCTGCAAAATCTAGAATTGATTCTTCTGAGAATGAAACCCCTTTATCGGCTAATGCGTAAATAAGTTTCTTGCTCGCTTTTCCTTTGGTCAAGTCACTCTCAAAGGAAGATGGTAAAGTGGCCACCTGTTCTCTGGGAAATATCGCATTACCCTCGTATTCAGGGTAATTGTACAGTTGCCAAGGTAAACTTCCGCTATAAACCGGAACATATTGCAGAGCATCCTCCTTGTTGCTCATTGGCACCCGTAGATAAAGATATTCGTAGTTTATATCGTCCTGAACCCTAAATCCCAATCCTGGATATTGTCCGTTGACATAAAATTCCAGTTGGAAGTTTTTAATTTTTTGGTCTTTTAAATAAACTTTTTGGCTTGGCTCTAGAAGTATAGCTTTCCTTCCCTTATACTCCAAGATATTAATTTCAGATGCAGAACCATCAACGTTTGCGACGCTCCAATTATCCTCGGTAAAAGGAACTAGTAGCGATTTACCATTATTTTTGTTTTCTTGCGCGTAGCAAAGTTGGACAAAACAGATACTTAGCATTACTAGAAGATGAGCTCTTGATTTCATAATAATTTTGATTTTATTTAATTGACAGGAATCAAATTTAGAATTACGACCTTTCTTTAAGGAGATATTGCTGTTCATCTGTGTTCAAGTTTGTTCAAGCCTTCAAATAGCTAAATAAAATGGAAGATTATAAAGAACATATTGCCACATGTTTTCGGCTAATTGCAGAAAAGCAATCTAAAGGCTCTATCGCTTCTTGGGATACCAATGATTATAAAAAACTTAGCGAACTCGTAAAGGAAAGCTCAGGGACATTATTGAGTGTTTCTACGCTCAAGCGCATAAGCGGTAAAGTGAATTATAGTTCAAGACCCAATAACACCACATTAGATGCGCTAGCCCAGTTTTTGGAATATCAGGATTGGCGAGCATTTGTTTCCGACCAAGAAGCTATTCAGCCTCGTAAAGAAAAAGTTACAAATTCTGGGGTATGGCCTAAATTCATAACAGCTTTTTCTTTAGTTGCAGCTGCTATAATTGTCGCTTTCTTTTTATTTAGAAATGAAAAGAAAATCCATTACGTTTCAGATGACTTTAGTTTTGAAAGTAGGCCCGTTAGTACGGGAATACCCAATTCGGTCGTTTTTGATTACGATGCCAGTTCTGCAGAGGATAACGCTGCGATTGAAATTCAACAGGATTGGGATGAATCCAAGAGAATACAGATTACCAAGTCAGATAGCATTGCCACTAGCATATATTATCGTCCCGGTTTTTTCAAATCAAAACTTGTTGTTGATTCCATTATTGTTAAGGAAAGCGATGTTTTCATTACAACCAACGATTGGATGGGAATGATAGAACAAGACCCCCGTCCAATTTATCTAGATGAATCGGATATTTCAGACAAAGGAAAAATTTCAATTTCCGCTGAAACCCTCGCTGCTCATAACCTCGACCCTAGGACTTCAAAAGTTATATCAAGTTTTTATCAGGTAAAAGATTTTGGGGATTTGTATACTGATGATTTTGAAATGTCCGCAACAGTAAAAAATGATTTTGAAGGAGGGGTTAGCGCTTGCCGAGCGGCTCAAATTTTCATTCTTTATGATGGTGGGGCTATAGGAATACCCTTGGCCAAAAAAGGATGTGTTTCAGATTTGACCCTAATGACGTTTGATGGTTTCGTTGATGGGAAAAAGAATGATTTATCGGGATTTGGAGTTGATTTTAGTGATTTTGTAGAATTGAAATGTATTTCAAAAAGTAATAAACTGGATGTAGTATTAAATGGCAAATCAGTATATCAGATGAATGTTCCTGACTCTCCTCTAAAAATTAAGGGTATTACCATTCACTTTGAAGGCGCTGGTTCGATAAAGGAGGTTATATTTAAAAAGAGCGAAAAAATAATCTATTCAGATAATTTCTTAAATTGAGATTTGGTAATAAGTAAAGTTTAAATAAAGGATGAAATTCAAGCCACTTGATAAAATTAAAACGCTCGAAGAGGCAGAATTTGAAATTCTTTCAGCTGAACAAAAACTTAAAAATTTACCTCAAAGAGTAATTAAGGAGGTTTTGTTGTTAACGGGATTGGCAATTATATTTCCATTTTTGCCAGGTAGACGAGGTAGAAGACCCATGATTGAAAATTGGGACTATCAAGATGCCTTAATATTTGTTGTTATTATTTTCGTTATTACATTTCTGTTATTTCATTCATGGAGAAAAAATAAAATAAATAAAAGACTGAGAGAACTGAAATTGAAAAAGCATTTGCTAGACAAACAAAAGTTCAAATAAAAGATGAGTTAGGACACTATGTCGTAATTTGAAAAGTATAATTAAACAATGAACTCTAATATATTACTAGGTAAAATTTTGCAGCGCTTTTGTGATAGTGGAATCTCAAGAGTAGAAGGGTTCAATAGTTTTGAGTATTTACGTGAGACCAGTAATTACGTGTATGTAAAGCGCGAAAATGGTCAAGAAACTTCAATACCCTTTAAAAAAATCATTGTAGGAATTGAAGCATTCAAATTGAATCCAGAATTATTTAATCTAGGACCATCTGCATTGAGACCATATGGTATTACACATATTACAAGCCCAATTTGGTCTCTTTTGCATTTACTTGCGCCTGAAGAATATGACAATGGCGACATTTTGTTGGATAGGACTCAAAAAAAATCAATTCTTAATATATATGGGGTTTTGGAACATGAGTTGGAATTGACATGGCGAATCTATGAACTTGCTTTGACGGCCTATCATCACGCTGACTACTTATTTCATAAAGATAGAGGTGAAGAAATGAGAATTGTATCCAATTCAATGTCATTAAAATTTATAAGAATAGTATGCGCCAGAACTTGTGTATTAGAAATTTCTAAATTGATAACTGAAGGGCAAAATAATCATTATAGTTTCTGGAACTTAGTGAATAGGATTAAGAATAAAAAATTTGTCGGAAACATCAATATTTCTGACAATACTTTGAACGAAATTGAAAGTTCTTTGTTGAAGAATAAAGACAACATTAAAACATTTAAGACCATCAGAGATAAATTAGTGGCGCATGATGATTTTGATAATTATCTTATCCCAAGACCTCTATTGAGTGACTTATTACCATTACTAGAAATGACATACAATATACTTTGCAAACTCTGTGTTGAACAATATCAGAAAGAGTGTCCACCTGGACCAAAGAATAATGTCAATATGGACTTAGAAAATTTCCTAAACATGCAAAAGTTCAAATAAAGGATAGGTTAGAACGCCATGTCGTAATTCGTAAAGTTTAATTAAAGAAATAGTTAGGTCACTATATTGTAATTCGAAAATCATAATTGACGGATAGAATGCTTTTGGAAATATCCCATGTTATGGGTACGCTCATAAATTAGGAAACTATGAGGTATTTAATTAAACGATAAATATGAGTTACATATTAAAAAATGAAGAGTTTGATAAATATTTTCAAAATATTTTACTTGATTTAGAGACATATTTAGAAGAGAATGAAATGGAATTGGAGAATGACATTATTGTTGAAGACATAGTAATGTGGCAAAGGAACCGGATTGGTGAATATTTAGTCCATCCATCAGATAAATGTCCTAAAAATATTAAGGGCAAGGTATTGGCTATTATTTTAAAACACAATCCGACTGAATAAATTTCTATTAACGTATGGAAGAATCAAGAGGAGCAAAACTTCATGAAGCTATGGAGAAAATATTGATAAAATCTGACGTATCGCTCAGCACAACTGAAATCGCAGATGAAATCAATGCCAGTGGTCTATACCGAAGAAAGGACGGACTTCCTGTTCCGAGCAGTCAAATTTTGGCTAGGGCCATCAATTATACTTCCCGATTTAATATCGTTGAAGAAATTATTTCTTTAAAAAATCACCTTTAAAGTAAATTAAAATAATTGTTTTTTGGATTAAATATCAATATAAAAGTAGTCTTTTGTTCAATTATTAAAACGGTTAGATTTACATATATCTCCTTTTTTTAACGCAAAACGGGATTGTGAAAGATTAGACCGTCGGAACGCAATTCCAATTCAAACTACCATTATGTCTGAACCAGAGTTACAAAAAGGACAAGTTTTCAAATACAAGGATCAATACGAGATTGTAGAAGTAGATATCCGTTACTCCAAAACATTGGAAGGATTTAAAGCTTTTAAAATTCGATTTAACAATTCACCGATATATATAACAAGGGATTATAGTTTGGTTAAGGTAAAATTAAAAGAATTGATTTTAAAATACCAACTGATAGAATCTCAGAATAGATAATTGATGATAAATGAAATGACCGAAATAGACAAAATTGCATTTATTGAAATCCAAGGGCGGAAAATATTGAGCACGAAATCTAAAGGCAAGTTCAAATATTACATACCAGGAGGAAAAAGAGAAAAGTGCGAGTCAGATGAACAAACTTTGGTTCGCGAAGTATCTGAAGAGCTTACAGTTAATATTATCCCTGGTACTATTGAATATGTTGGAACATTTATGGCGCAGTCTGATGGTGCCAAAGAAGGTGTAATGGTTAAAATGACTTGTTATAAAGCAAAGTATAATGGAACGTTTCATCCTAATATGGAAATTGAGGAAATCAGATGGTTGGATTCAAATGATACAGATAGAATATCAGAGGTGGATAAACTTATATTTCGACATCTAGTAAGTATTGGGGAGTTAAATTGAAGTTTAAATAAAGGATTATTTAAAATCGACATTGAGATTGATTTGACCAATATTGTACCTTAGTGATATAACTAGGATAAGATTAATGATGCTATCCCATTATTAGTAACAATTATGAAGAAAATCCTGCCAATATTGCTAATTACACATCTTTTTGGACTTTTGTCTTGTAAAGAAACACCAAAAGAAAAAAGTCAGGTAAATGCTGATTCTCAATATGTTGAGAAAATCAAGAAAATTTCGGACAGCATTAGTATTCAGGGAATATCAATCAAGAACCTATTCAAAAGCCAAATTTTGGCACATCAAGGAACGGAATACGATAGTACAATGATTATAGAAAAGGTTTATCGACCTCACCAAAAACTTTGGGACAACTGTTATGGAATGATTTTCGGAGAGGAAAACAGACATAAATTCAACACCAAGAAAGGAATGGTGGAATGGAATAGAACTCTTTATCCTGAAAACAAAACTTTTTTCGACCAAAGAGCAAAAACGCTTTTAGATATGAATTTAGATTCTGTTCTAGAAAAAAACCTTACTAGATTCAATCAATTAGTTCCTCACAAAATAAAATCTACAATAAGTATTTTGTTCACGCCAATAGAAGGCATTTCATTTGGAGGCTGCGAGAATGACGAATTTTGTATTGAACTAAACTATAAAGAAAGTGAGATAGACTACATCATAGAGAAAGGTTTACCACATGAATTAAATCATCTTGCTTATGAGCCTTTTCGGGAAAATGATCCAAAAAAAAATTCTGCATTAAGACAAACTATTGACGAAGGATTTGCCTGCTATTTTACTTGGGTATTTTTCGATGGACAAATATCAAAATACGAAGCTGTAGAAAATATGAGCGAAAGTGACTGGAATTGGTATTTGGATCACGAAAAACAGTTGTTTACAGAATTGAAGCAATACTTCGTCGATGAAAGTGGCGACAACCCATTATTAAGGAATGACAAAATTCAATTGTTCAAAGATGCACCAAAAAGTCTTAATTATTGGTTAGGCTTCCGAATAATTGAGAAATATGTGGAAAAAAATGGAGTGGATAGCTGGAAAGATATTTATGAATTGAATGTTAAAAATGTGCTAGAAGAAAGCGGATACGAAAAATATATAAACGAAATATAATACCTTTTGCTAACGAAGAACTGAGCTGAAACCAAAGTTCAAAAAAAGGGTTAAATATGACTCAATTTTCAAGTGGTGAAGAATACAATAGAGAAGCTGAAACCTTAAGAAGAGTAAAACACAATAGAAAAATTGATGCTATTGTAAAATTATCTTTGGAGAATATCTTTTGTAATTGTGGTTCTAATAGCATGATACAATTCAGAAGGGGTTCATATATAGTGAAATGCAATGCGTGTAATGAAAAATACAGACTAAGTGTTTAAAGTTTAAATAAAGGATGGTATTATATTTTAAAGAAGATATTATATTGCTTTTTTAGAAATGTAGATTACGTATTAGAATTTCGTAAATGAGCTTATTTGCCGTTAATTTAAAGGCAGATAACCCAAAACACCCAAATTTTTGTTAAAAAGGGGCTAATTCGGTGGACCTTAAAATTAAGAGTTTGTTTATCGCCCGAAAACAGGCGATAATGTAGATTATGGATAGTTCCTCTTTCTCCGCATAAAGTAAAGCTCAACAATGAAAATTGTTGAGCTTTTTACTTTTACAATATGTTTGATACATGGTTTTTATGAAGACTGAAAGAGTAAAAGGTTCAAAGATTACCGTGCCAGTTTTGACTCCATTTTCCCTTTCTTGGTTGGAGAAATTTGCATAAATGAAGCTTTTTCTGCTTTGCTTGTTGGTATGTCTTGTTTAAAAAATCATACTCATCCCTGTCTTGTAAAGCATTTTTCATCAGGATTTATTAAATTTCCCTATGGAAATGCTGAATGCTCCTTATATTTGAAGCAAGAAACCCCTTCTCCCTTAATACGCTATGATAAAAGCTAAAATTCATGAAAGAGAAAAAGAAAGACTTGCTCTTCTTCAATCTTATTCAATTTTAGATACACTGCCAGAAAAAGATTATGATAATCTTACCAAGCTTGCAGCAGAAATTTGCCAGACACCTATTTCATTAATTACTTTACTTGACGATAAAAGGCAGTGGTTTAAATCGCATTATGGTTTAGGAGTTTCAGAAACACCTATAGAAGATGCTTTTTGTGCTCATGCTATTACGGGCGATGATCCTATTTTTACTACAAAAGATGCTCGTGAAGATGCTCGTTTTAATAATAATCCTCTAGTAACGGGTGACCCCAATATTGTTTTCTATGCAGGTATACCATTAAGAAATGCAAATGGTCTACCATTGGGTACATTGTGTGTTATAGATAACAAACCTAGAACATTAACAGAGAGTCAAAAAGAGTCTCTTAATATTTTATCTGAACAAGTTATAAATCTACTAGAACTCAGGAAGAATAAATTAGAATTAGAGCGGACTCATAAAAAGTTGAAAAAGTTCTCTAAAAAATTAGAACGTAAAGTTTTTCAACGTACCAACCAGTTAGAGATAAAGACTATTAAATTAGAATTAATAAATAATGATTTAGAATCGTTTAATCATATCTGTAGTCATGATTTGCAAGAACCGTTGCGAAAGATTCAAATGTTTATCTCTCAAGTAAGTGATACTGAATTCGATAATTTATCTGAAGCAGGTAAACATAAATTAGAACGCATAGATCTATCGGCGGCACGAATGCGTAATCTTATTCAAGACTTATTGTCGTATGGCGCTACGGAAACTATAGACAATAGTCTAACTACAGTATCCTTAAAAAAGCTAGTCGATGATGTTAAAGATGTTTTAAGCGAAGAGTTAAAAGAACATAAAACAATACTTAAGATTCAAAAGGACTGTGAAATTTCAGTACGACCAATTCAATTTAAACAGTTGTTGTTCAATCTATTCACGAATGCCATTAAATTCTCTAAAAAAGAAGATAAACCTGTTATTAAAGTGTCCTGTAAAACCGTGAAAGGATTAGATTATCCTGAGCTTCAATTGGCAGAGGAAAAAAGTTATTCTCGTATTTTAGTCTCCGATAATGGTATAGGGTTCGATCAGAAATATGAGAGAAAAGTCTTTGAAATATTTCAACGATTACATGGCGATGAGGAATACCAAGGTACAGGTATAGGACTTGCCATTGTAAAAAGGATCATTACCACCCATAACGGACAAATTAGGGTGGAGAGTTCTTTAGGAAATGGCGCTACTTTTGAAATTTTTATTCCGTTTGTGGATCAAGTGATTTAAAATACTTCTTTACGTCTTCAATATGTTTTTTCTTCGACGATTCGCTTAGCCAGCTTGCTTCAAATCCATTAATAGCTAATTGCTGTATTTGTTCTAAAGTTAAATTCAAGGCTTTAGCAGTCTCATAATAGTTCTCGTTCATATAGCCCCCAAAATAAGCAGGATCGTCTGAGTGTATGGTTGCTATAATTCCTTTATCAAGCATTTTTGCTACAGGATGTTCGTCCATCTTCTGTATCACCTTTAAAGCTACATTACTGGTAGGACATAGGGTTAAAGCAATTTTCTCGTCTACTAATCTTTTAACTAAAGCTTCATCAGTTAAACAACGGTTTCCGTGGTCTATTCGTTCTACCTTTAAAATATCTAATGCCTCCCAAATATATTCTGACGGACCTTCTTCTCCTGCATGGGCAACTAATTTATACCCTTGTTCTGCAGATGCTTTGAACACCTTTTCAAATTTACTTGGCGGATTTCCTATTTCTGAGGAATCTAAACCTACACCATCGATAATATCTTTGTATAGGAGGGAAGCTTCTAAGGTTTCAAAAGCAGCCTCTTCACTTAAATGTCTTAAATAGCTCATAATAAGCTTAAAAGAAATATTCAATTCACTTTTAGCTTTTTCCAAGGCACGGTAAATTCCCTTGATGACGACATCAAAAGAAACCCCTCTGTCTGTGTGGGTTTGTGGGTCAAAAAACACCTCCACATGCACAACGTTCTGACTATGAACTTTGGTCAAGTAAGCCCAGGTCAAATCAAAGAAATCTTGCTCATGTAATAGTACTTGGGCACCTGCATAGTAAATGTCCAGAAACTCTTGTAGGTTATTAAACTTGTATGCTTGCTTTACAGATTCAATAGAATCATAGGGTAAAGTGATGTTGTTTCTATTAGCAATCTCAAACATCAATTCTGGTTCAAAACTACCCTCTAAATGCAAATGGAGTTCTGCTTTAGGGATACCTTGAATGATTTTATGAAGTTCAGCTGATTGCATATAATATGTTTTTGATAAAAATTATTCTATTATTTATTTTAAGAAAGATGTAAATCTAGATAAAAAATGAGCCAAATACGTATGAGTCAAAATTTGCTATTATATCAGTAGAAAAATATAACTATCCTTACAGTACATACTTATTAAATATGTCTTCTAGTTCTTTTTCTGGATTGGTGCTTATTCCTGATCGTGTTGTAGAGTTTTGTATCACAGTACTTCTACAGGCGGTTAACCATCCATAGCGATCAGATAAATCTAACTTGCCTATAGGTCCGCCCGCAGTATTTCCTTCGCAAATTAGTTTCCAAGCTTTTAAATATTCATTCAATATTTCGTATTCTATTTCTGGAGTAAAAGCATTCAGTTTGGCTTTATCAATATGATATTTGATGTCTAAAAACTTGGTTCGTTTACAGAATAAAATTACACCTACGTTAAAGAATTCTTCTCTTTCTACCTTGGGTACAATTCTTACTATCGCAAATTTGAATGTATGTCTATCTTGCATCTTCAGCTTCTTTTACTAATACATCGATAATTGATAGCTTAGTGGTTATAAATTGAATATAGGCAGCTCTTTTTGTATCGGCACTTAGAGTTTCAGATTCACTTACTAACCAATCTTCAGGAATCTTAGATACAATTTCTATTATTTTTTCAGGAGTTATGAATTTTTGAATTTCAATTGCCGCATCGGGTAGGGCAGTTGCTTGTGGCAATAGTACGTGGTCTTTTATAAATGGAAATGTTCTTGTTAGGTGACTTTCCCAAGTATCCCAATTATGATGAAAATAGAAGCTTGCTCCGTTATCGATAACCCATAGCTCATTATGCCAATACAAGAGATTGGCATTTTTAGCAGTACGATCTATATTACTTATTAAACTATCCAATACCACAACTTTTGAAGCGGTCATGGGATCAGCTTTAGAAATTAAGGGGTCAAAAGTAATGGCGCCCGATAGAAAATGTAAACCGAGATTAAGCCCGACACTAAATTTTAATAAATCTTGAATTTCTTCATCGGGTTCTGTATGCCTAAATGAATCATCTAGATTCATAAAAACCAGTTCAGGGACTTTTAAACCAATGGAACGTGCTAATTCCCCACCAATAAATTCTGCTATAAGCGATTTCTTGCCTTGTCCAGAACCTCTAAACTTCAAAACATATAAAAAATCGTCATCGGCTTTTACAATGGCGGGCATGGAGCCACCTTCTCGTAAAGGCTGTAAATATTGAACAACATCTACTGTTCTAATATCAATTGTATTCATAATGCGAAGATAGAATTTGTATTCTTATCAAAGCGTATGTGGGTTAAATGACGTTTGCAATTTTCTCAAGAAAATAATGTGTTGCACCAATTATTATGGCTAATCCGATAATTACGGACAAACGAATTAGAGTTGCTTTCTTACTATGTTGAAGTTTTTTATTTAAATAGAAAATATCCAATAGAATAAAAAGAAAGCCAATAATAGCGCCAATTATAGAACCAACATACCACAAAACAAAATCATGAATACCATTTAAAAATGTAATTCCACCGCTGGTAGATTTAGAACCTGGTCCTAGTACAATGCGCATATGTAGAAAGCCTAAGATAATAGCAATTAGTAACCAACCAGCGTAATTAAGTATTCGTTTAACCATGCGTAATTTAGAATATTATTTATTTTCAGTTTATTCTTCTTCGCTTGATAAAGGAGAAATCATAATATGTGCTCTATGCGTACCAGGATTCATAATCCACGGATGATTAGGAGCAGACGGAGTTTCGGGCAATCCAATAGATGTTGAAGTCGCAAACGGTGTGTATATAACATAACGTAGCTTTGCGCCATCTACTTTAGAGGTCTCAGAGTTGTAACTTGTATTAGGACCGTAGTAAATGTGCAATGCGGAACCTTGTGCGATTTTTATTTTACCAGATTTAACTTCTGCCTCACGAATAGCAAATATTTCATCTGCCGATTTTCCTTCTGCTCTTAAAGCTCTTCCTCTTGCCATAAAAGGGTCTAAGTCTTTGTGATAGCAAGCTGCATTAAAACCATCTTTCTTAGGGTCATCTGCAAGTACAATGTATTCGCTATCTCCTTCCTTTAAGGTGACAAATTCACCTGCCATATTATAACCTATTACTTTGCTTGTTGCTCTACTTTCTGCAGGTGCCGCCATCAAAGCTGTTGCAATGAGGTCTTCATCTGTTTCTATAGACTTTAATTTCTTGTTTATTTTAGAAACAACTGCTTTAGAATCTTCAATCTCAACGTTTTCTGTTGAAGTCGATTTTGATTTATCTGATGTGTTGCAAGAAATTAGTAATCCGCCGAAAATTAATGCTGAGAGTAGTTTTTTCATGGGTTTTAGTTTTATGTTCTAATTAGAGATGGTTAATGAATAGATTATCCTTTTAAAAATACATAAACCTTTTATAAAAGACTGGTAATTTGGTGGATAACTACAGGGTATTATAAATTTCGTTGATTGTATTTTCTTTTAGTACGTATTAATTTATATTTAAAATCATCGAAGAATAAACTTACCAGTAAAATAGAAGCGGCTAGAATTAAGGTGTGTAATCTAAAGTCAAGTTTTACATAGATAATACCACCAATGATTCCTCCAAGAAAGAAGAAGCAAATAATATATAAACGGAGCTTAATATTTGACTTTAATTTTACTCTATTAGGATAGGTTTTCGGAAAAAATAGTTGAGATAATTCAATGCCTAAATCCGTAAATAATCCTGTAAGGTGAGTTGTTCTTACAACGGCATTAGAAATTTTAGTCACAAAAGAATTTTGAAGTCCCATTGCAAACAGAAGTGCACATACAATTACATCTGAATATTTTATTTCCACTTTAACACCAATGATAGCAATGGTTATTAGAACAAGACATTCAATAATTGTAGGTAGCACAAAAACATTCATTTTTTTATTTTCTTTATATTTTTCAATTAGAAAACTGGATAAAAATGAACCAAAGAGAAATGAAATAATATATAAAAAATAAATTGTCCCTTTCCAAAATTCAAAATTGAACACATCGCTCATAAACAATGCAAAATGCCCAGTAACGTTAGTGGTTAGTTGGTTGTAAGCCAAAAAGCCTGTAACGTTTACAATACCTGCAACAAAAGATAAAATGGTGGCAATTTGCAGATTATGCTTTAATTTTCTGCTTTTGCCTTGATGTCTGAACATTATGTTTTCAATTGATTAACTACCAAAATATACGCTTGGCAATTCTATTACTTTATGTTTAGTGAATTGAGAAAGAAGCACTTTTCATGTCTAGTTTAATCAATAAGTACTAAGACAATGTATATCTATGTATAGAGTGGGAGTATAAAATAGTGAATCACAAAGTTAATATTGTTTGTCTATTTACAGGAATTAACCTTCAGTAATTCAGAATAAATATTATTTAAAAATTTATTCTGTGAAAACGTTTTTGTTTGTCTTGGCAGCGTATTTTCTGTTAATAGTATTTATAATGGATTTAAAAAAAAGAACTGCCCAGTTAATTCTTCGAAGCAATTAAAATGATTAGCCAGATAAATGCTGCAATGGATACTAAAAAGCCAAATAAGTAAAGGATAGTATTAATTGGATGCCCATACTTTACGGTAAAACCTATACCTGCTAAGAACCAACCAGATATTATTAGTATTAGTGATACTACTATTTTAAATTTCTTATTCATTTTTATAATACACAATGCTCAGTATCGTAGGTGTTATGAGCTAAATTCACTTATTCTTTATCTTTTTTATTGACTTTCATCTCAATTGATGCAGAAGTATTTGCGTAGTCATCCGATAAAATTAAGAGCGTGTAGTTATCAAGGGCAATAGTGAAGTTATCATTTTGCTTAATCTCCGAACTATAAAAACTGTAGGTATTTTCGATGCCCTTAACTTTAACCTGTAAAGTATATTGAACATCAGAGTAATGATTTCGATTCTCATCTTCTGGCGGGGCATCATATCCCCACTCCTCCATATAATCTAGTAATTCAATATTTACATTTTCTTCGTTGTTGCCAATTGTAGAGCTTTTATTATTTGATGATAATGTGAAAATATCTCCAAAAGGTACATGTATGTTTCCCATATTCTCTTGAGCACTTATATGTCCCTGCATTAAAGAAAAGACTATTAACAGAACTATTTTAAATATTTTAAATTTCATTTTTTAGAATTTCAATATGTCGTTTTAACCGTTTCATTTCTAGAGGTAAAGTACCATTGTAAACACCTCTAATATAACCATTACCATCTACTAGGATGAAATTTTCAGTATGTATGAAATTGTCTATATCTTGTGTATTGGTGAAATCTTCATCGGCAAAGTAACCGTCTCTGGCAATTTTATAAATAGCATCTTTATCTCCAGTAACCAAATGCCACTGTGGTAAATGTACTTCATGCTCTTTGGCATAAACTGCCAGTTTCTCTACAGTATCGTTCCAAGGCATAACGGAATGTGATAATAATAGTATATCTGGGTCTTCTTTATACTCTTCTTGTAGAATACCCATATTTTTTGTGAGTTTTGGACAGATACCAGGGCAAATGGTAAAAAAGAAATCGGCTACATATATCTTTCCTTCAAAAGTTTCATTCGTAATATTCTCTCCGTTTTGGTTGGTAAATGAAAAATTCGGAATCTTATGTGTTCCTTTTTCCCATTCAGGTGTGAAAATAGGGGTATTGAAATATGGTAACTTGGTTACTTCAGAATTATCTAGAATAGCCGCTTTTTCTTTGCTCTTATCCTGGTCGGTACAAGAAATAAAAACAGATGCTATTAAGGTAAATAAAAGAGTTCTACTACAATTCATTGGAATCGATATTTACGCTGTAACACTTCTTGAGTCCAATTAAGCCAAAACGTTCTCCGTTCTTTACTATATAATTAGCTCTTATTTTACCACTGTCTGTCCACATACGTTGGCTTCCTATTTCTTTTCCTTTAGAATAATTGAAATCAAGAATCAAATTTCCATTACGGTACCATTCTCTTCTGCGACCCTCATATTCTCCTTTATCGTTAAACTGGTAGTTGAATTTTCGTGAACCATCTTCCCACCAGCCTATGTGATTTCCAGTTTTTAGTCCTTCGGTATACCGCCGAGTTTGCGAAAGTTGACCATTTGGATACCATTGCTTTTCGTAACCATCTTTTCTACCATCAACATATTCTAATTTCGTTTTAAAAGTAGAAGCATCATATTTTGAAACAAGTAGGCCGTTAAAAGGAGTATTCTGATAGAATAGTACTCCATTAACCAACTCAATTTGGTCATTCGCCTTATCCACTATCACCTCTTCTTGGTTACAAGAAAAAAGACAGAAGAATAGGCAAAATATGATTGCTTTAATTCGCATATGATTTACTGACTTATATTTCCTGGTGTACCATAGAAACCGTTTCCATTTAAATAAGGATCTGCATCTGTAATATGATAATGATAAATACCATTAGGAAAATGTTCGGTTGCACTAGTATGACCATGAAATTCATCTAAGTCATCGTTAGTTATCTCTAGTCCGTTTTCTTCAGGACCATATACAGGATAGCCATCTGCAAGTAATCCTAGAAAGGCATCTGCACCAAACTGCTCAGTTAATGAAAGCGGTTCTATATGATAATGGTACATATTGGTACCGGTTGGATGACCTGCACCTTGATCAAATGAATTTACTTCGAATGTTAAAGGCTGATTGTCCGGGCCTGCATATTGATTAAAGAATACTACGCCGTTTCTAGAAACACCAATAGGACCAAGACTTGTGGATTCATTAGTAGCTGCCGGAGCTGGATTTAAAGGAATTGTAATAACGATATTCTTTTCTTCAATCATATTAGGGTTCAGATTAAAATCAGCATTAGTGCCATCATATTCTGCATAAAGTGGATTAGATTCTTCCCAATACGGACTCTCATGATCTGGTAGGTCTGCAGTGGTGAAAATTACAGAATCATCTGTTAGCTCATAAGATAGACCTGTACCATCAAACAAATCTAAAATGGTTGTAATATTATTGTCATCGGTAGTAGACTCATCATTGGTTGAGTCATCAGTAGTGGAATCACCTTCCTTTGAGTCATCATTTGTGAAATTATCGGTTTGTTCAATGACCTCGTCATCTGAAGAACTTGAATCTGTGCATGATGTTGCAGATGTTATGACAAACAATGCTATTAGATATAAACTAATATTATTTTTCATGGTTTTAAATTTATTGTTCTTTATTATTATTGATTAATACGGAGCAACTCCGCTTTAATTTTATTCAATTCAGAAGTATCCAATTGCCCTAGTGTAGTTGTACCCAGAAGATTTTGACTTTCTAGAGGGTCTAAAAGCAAATTATATAAAGCTTCTGTACCATCAGAAAACATAAGATACTTATGACTTTCATTACGTATTGCTACATCGGCACTATTGCCATCTCTTCCAATTTCAGTAAAGGCGAATTCTCTTGTTGAATCATTAGAACCGTTCAACAAATCTTTAAAGCTTTTACTATCATTTATTTCTTTTATACCTGTACCAGTTATAGCTGCAACGGTGGCAAATATGTCCGTAACATTGATAAGCGCATCTTCGATTTCATTACTACGGCTAACATCTTTTCCACAAACAACCATAGGCACATTTACACCACCTTGATAGATAGTGTCTTTGTTTCTTCTATTTCCATACCCTTGTGCAACTTGGTTTGGTGTTCCGTTATCCCCAACAAAGATTATAATGGTGTTTTCCTTTTCCTTTGTTGTCATAGTATCTAAAAGTCTTCCCATCTCTGTATCCATAGCCTCTAGTGATGCCATGTAATAGGGGATAGGGTTGGCAGCTATACTGGCTTCATCTATAGATAACGATCCTTGACTATGTAAATTATCTGGAGGTAAATGAAAAGGTGTGTGTGGAGCATTGTAGCTAAGCCATAAAAACCAAGGTTGACTTTGATCGGCAATCCAATCAATGGCAACGTCAGTAAATTTTGTAGTGGTATAATCTGTTAAAGAAGTCGTCGCTTCGTTTTCTATAAAATCCCAATTGGTGTAAGATGGCACACTTCCACCAATAAATCCCGCGAAATAATCGACACCCATATTCTTTGGATGCTCAATATTATTGGATAAATGCCATTTTCCAATAACAGCATTCGTGTAGTTTCCGTCTGAATTTTGACCGATGTATGTTTGAAGTGAAGTTTCAGCTGTAGACAGTTCATCACCCACTTGGGTCATATTGGTTCGAAAACCAAATTTACCTGTAATCATTGCAGCCCTAGTAGGTGTACAAGTAGGGTTTGACCATACATTTGAAAAGGTGAGACCTTCACTCATTAGTTTGTTAAGGTTGGGCATCATCGGTTTTATATCGCCGATATTAAAATTTGATGTGGCATCTAAGCCCATATCATCTGCAATAATCAAGAGGATATTAGGCCTATCATTTGTAGAACTTTCAGAGGGTTCTTCCGTTGTTTCGTCCTCTTTATCCGCAGTTGTGTTTAGTGCATCATCTGCTGAATTACAGGCATAGAAGAGCACTATAAAAACGAATATCAAAGCTTTGTTTATTTGCATTACAATTGGGGGGTTTGCAGTGCTTAGACTCAGGAAAATGAAAAAGGTTTAATAATGTCATATTACAATTTGTCTAACTACTATGCGATTCTGTTTATTATCAACTAGAATTCAGTACCCCGTTAGAAATTCATTTTCTGTACATTTATCTGTTAGATTAATGTTTTATGCTTGGCTAGTTATTGTTTTTCTTACCCTTTAGCTTATGTTGTATGATTAGCCATAAATAGTTAAAAAAGACAGACCATGGGCTAAGATTAGGATTCGGTTTTTTTCCTTGTCCTAGTTGTTTTATTTGAGATTCATACCATATGATATTCATCATACCATTAATTGCTTTTACTCCCGACTTTTTAATGTTTGTTTTAAAACCTAGTCGACTTTCGTTAAGTATTTCATTTCCTATATTTGGGTAAACTGCAAAAGGTCTGGCGATTCCTATAATATCTAATTGATTGGAAGCCACAGCATCTTTCATTACCGAAGTTGTACGAAAACCTCCTGTTAACATTAAGGGAGTAGTTGTTATTTTCCTCACTTTTTCAATATAATCGATAAAATAAGCTTCTCTTTTTAATGTACTCTCTTTACGTTTTCCCATCATAGCAGGAGCTTCGTAGGTTCCTCCAGATATTTCTATTAAATCTATTCCTTCTTTAGAAAGTATTTTTACAACTTCCATAGATTCTTCTTCCGAAAATCCTCCTTTTTGAAAGTCTGTAGAGTTTAATTTAATTCCGATAGGAAAATCATCTCCAACGTATGCTCTTATTTTTCTATAAATTTCAACAACAAATCTAGATCTATTATCTAAAGATCCTCCCCATTTATCTTCTCTAATATTGGTGTAAGGCGATAAAAATTGAATCACCAAATAACCGTGTGCACCATGAATCTGAACTCCTGAAAAGCCAGCCTCCTTTAAAATTATAGAAGTATTTGCAAAAGCTTCAATGATGTCTAATATTTCCTTTTCAGTTAAAACTTCAGGTACTTTTTTTGTAGCATTTTTTCTACCACTAGACTTCAAGGGAATAGCAGAAGGCGCTTTTAAATTGCTATTGATTAGTTCCATAGCCTGCCTTCCTGGATGATTAATTTGAGCCCATAAGTGCGTATTAGAACCTTCTACGCTCATAGCCCATTCCTTAAGAAGTTTAAGGTTTTGTCTATTTTCAACAACTACATTTCTTGGTTCACCGATAGCATTTGAATCTATCATAATGTTACCGGTAATTAATAATCCTGCACCACTTTTAGACCATTCTTTATATGCATTTATAAGAGTAGGTGTGGGCTCATTATACGCATTAGATAAATTTTCACTCATTGCAGATTTAGCGATTCTATTACTTAGAATTGCTCCATTAGGCAATATCATTTCGTCCTTTAATGCATTCATTAGATTAGTTGTAAGAGTGTTTAAATAAAATTCTATTTATTATATGCATACTGTTTTTGTATCTACTAAAAGATGGATATAGCATAATGTGTAAGCAAGAGGATTTTTCGTTTACGTCTACCTACGAAACTAAAGCTTTGTATTTTTATATTACTTTAAAATTCGTATTTCGTTGAGGTTTCTTATAATGCGTATTATTTATTTTAATACAATATCATCTTTCGTTTCAAATTCACCGTCTATCCCAGCAGATTTAATTGAAAAGCACATTCCGTCGTTAAGTTGAGTGTATTTGTAGGATCTATCCCAGGCATCTTTTTTCCAACCTTGATGCTGCGGATTATTTCCGATTATTTCATTTAGTTCAGTAGGGTAGTGGTCATATTTCATTTTCCATTGCTCAGTCCAATTGGTGATTTCTATTATTTTTTTTTTGTCTTATCAGGATAAATAGAAGTGCGCTGATAATTGATTCTAGCAATAGTACCGAAGCTTACAATGAATATTATGGAAATAATAATTATAGCACTTGGTTGTAATAGATACTTTTGAAAAGGTCTTTTTTTGCCATCTTCTTTTTCAATAGAACTAATGCGCTTTTTGTGCTTATAATCTTCATGGATGAGTCCAAATTCAGCTAATGCTGATAGTATTATTTCTATCATTGAATTATTTCAGATTTGGTATAGGGTAACGGTTTTATTTCTTTTCGGTCTTCTTATAAATCCATTCAACAATAAAGCAAAATACTATAATAGCGAGTGAAATAATTACACCGGTAGTATTTGAAGTGTATTGTTGATTAATTAAGATTACTGTTGCAACCATACATAAAACAAAACCTACTAATGGAATTATTTTATTACTGCCTGTTTCTTTAGATAATCGATATCCAACTAAGTTAACTACACCAAAAATTAGTAAAAAGCCAACACTACCTGCTGTTGATATACTTTCTAATTGAAGCACGTTTACCAAAATTAATGTAGCAATTGCCGTAATCATTAACCCTATGGGCTGATTCCAAAGTTTTGCCAAAAAGTGATGTGGCAATTCATCGTCTTGCGCTATTTCATAATTTACTTTACTTCCTCCGTAAAGAGAGGCATTAATTGCAGAAAAAGTTGAAATAAGGGCAGCGACCGTAATTATAGAAAATCCTATTTTTCCTAACATTGGTTTTGCCGCCTCTGCTAAAACATAATCTTGTGCAGTTGCAATTTTTGAAAAAGGGAGTGAACCTATCGTTACAAAAGCGATAACGATATATAATACAATTACGAAAATTACAGAATAGTAATAGGCTTTTGGTATATTTTTTTCGGGATTTATAATATCAGGTGCTGCATTTGCAATCAGTTCAAAACCTTCATAAGCGACGAAAATAACCATGCCTCCAGCAAATAATTTGATAGGAGCTTCCCATTGAGAAACTGCTAATTGAGCCACGTTGGGGTTTCCAATTAAACCATAAGCACCAATAAAAATGAAGGAAATAAGAATTACTAGTTTAATAATTACTGCGTAAGATTCTATTTTACCGACGACAGCAATACTATAATAATTAATAGCTGTAGCTAAAATAATAATTGCACTTGCATAAATGTGAGAATCAATTATTTTGTCTTGTGTTAATTCTAATAAATTTGGTGCGTAAGACCCAAATGCCGAAGCATAAAGAGAAAGCATGATGATATAACTAATCCACAAGAGATTGTTAATAGCACCACTAAAGATTGTTTTTCCGAACCCCTGATTAATAAACTTAACCGTTCCTCCTCTGTCCGGATACTTTTTTGATAGCTTAACATAACTGTAAGATGTTATTAATGCTAGAATACCAGCAAATAAAAAAGCTATTGGTGTTCCGCCTTTGGCTAATGATACCGCAAGACCGAGTACCGCAAAAATACCACCGCCAACCATACCGCCAATTCCTATGGAAATAGCTTCTTTTAAACCTATTTTTTTATTCATATGATATTCAATGGCTTATGATTGAAAAATAACAGTTTATGTAGTGCCTTTTTTTGGATGTAAACAAAAATAGCAGAAAAGGACTAATTCTAGAATTATGTTCTTCACTGCTATTTTATATAAATGATTTAATCCTAATCTTCGGTAAATAATTAATCTAATCAGAAGGCTGAATAACTTTTGAAGAGAATAAATAATCGTAGTAATTGTGTACTAGCACATTTTTATGATAGATTTTTTAAGGCTTCAATAATTTCTTCTGGTTCTGAACGAGTTCTATAATCAACGTTAACATAGTTCCAGGTAACTACTCCGTCTTGCCCTACTATAAATGTTGCCGGAATTGGTAATACATTACCGTTACCATTATTTACTTTTTCTAAATCTAGCTTTCGATCTACTCTCATATGTTCTGCCAAAAACTCTGGCACTTCCCAAGCAACACCATATTGTAAAGCAACTTTTGCGTCTTGGTCAGACAAAACAATAAAGTCCATTTTACTAATTTCATCTTCTGTTAATGACCCATCTGGTACTTGTGGGCTAATGGCAACTAATGTAGCGCCTAATGCATAGATATCATCTAGTCTTGCTTGCAAGGCTCTAAGTTGTAAGTTACAGTAAGGACACCAATTACCCCTATAAAACGTAATAACAACAGGGCCTTTCTCAAGTAATGAATTTAAAGCTATTGATTTGCCCTCAGCATTAGGTAACTCAAAATCTGGAGCTTTCTGCCCAATTTTAATAGCATCTTTTCCTTTTTCAAATGCTTTTTCTTTTTCAATGATGGCATCAACACCATTCATGAACTCTGGATTTTTTTGTCTACCAGATTCAATTTTAGCATCAGTTAACTCTCTTAGTTTTTTCATTTAATTATTAGTTATATCTATGTTCTTTTTCTGAATTTCATTTTTTCAATTCCACTCATCTATATCTTCAATAAAATTATTCTTGAAGAAGTTTTTATCTGGTTCTAAGATATTCAATATTGGCGGCTATTATTCCGTAATCATATGTTTTATTAAAGTTTAAATATGACTTAGGTATGTCATAACTGACCATTTTCTTAATTGAATTGATCTCTACTGCGGTCTTTTTTCCAATAATATCAAAAGTTGGGTACATTTTTTAAATTATAGCCTTTGGTAACGTTAGTTAATCTTTTTAAATCCTTCATTTTCTAATTTCCATTTCACTACATTTTTCTCATGTCCGTAAAATCCAGAATCATTTCCTTCGCCGTAGCTATTATATGATAGTATTCTTTGCTCAGGTGAATATTTTAAATCAATGTTTGCACCTCTGTTTGCGCCTATGGAGAGGTAAGCCTTATCATCGAACATAGCTTCACTTTTGTATAGAGAACCATTCTTTATTTCATAAATTTTTGCTGTTGCATAATGTGTTCCTTGACAACAAGTTCCCCAGCCTAGAATTAGGTAATAGGGTTTATTATCGATTTCTATCATTTTTAAATCCGTAATAAAAATATCTCCGCCATCTGTTTCATTTAAATCTATAAAGTTTATATCCCTGGATTCTGTTTTAAATTGGGCATAAATTACTGAACGATGACAGCAGCCAGTGTCCCGTTCAGGCCAACTATAGGTCTTAAGTAAGTTATTTGAAGTTTTTCTTATATCTATATGTTTAGATAAGCTATCATATGGGTTGGCAAAGCTAGAAGTGTCTTTTAAATGTTCTAAGAATCTTTCTTTTAAAAATGGAAATATGTTATAAGCAAGTTCATAATCAACTTCCATATAAGCTTTAAATGAACTGGATAGTAATTCATCAGAATAATTATCGTTCGTTTGTCCTAAAAGCGAACTACTTACAAGGGTTATTAGAACTAAAAATTTGAATTCACTCATTTTTTATAACGGGAATTTGCTATGAACCGTTGTACTTACGAAGGCGTATCGTGTTCATTTGGTTTTTACCTTTAACTTTAGCCATAGGTAAGCCTTTTGGAAAAAATCAAGAAACTTCGCCCGCCGGAAACGTAAAGTCTAGCTTGTTATTTTATTTAAAAGTAAGTAAAATTTTGATTTTTATGGATCAGGAAATAATGGTTTATAGTAGTTTTTATAAAACATTTTTAAGTAAAATAGATTCTTCAAATACTATTTTTTAGAAGCTATTTAATAGCTTATATATATCTTGTAGAATTCTTTAATTCTTTTTAATTATGAAAAATTTAGTTCTAACAATAGTAATCATTTTTTGTACTGCTATGACTCATGGGCAAACTGATTTTGTTCCAAAAACTCCCTTCACCAAAACGTATTTAGCTGTATGGCTTGCAGCCAGTGAACACTGTTTGGATGTAGCTAAGACAATGCCAGAAGAACTATATTCGTATAAGCCAACGGCTGTAAGTAAGTCTTTTGGTGAACAAATGGTCCATATTGGATATACAGTGGAGCTACTTACAAAACGTTATGTGCAGGGAAAGGAAGTAAGACCAAATGCTCCTGATGCTTCCAAGATGACGAAGGCTGAGATTCTTGAATTGTTAGAAAATGGGTTCGCTTATACTACTAGTGTGATCTACACCATAGAACAGGAACAATTGGATGAGTCTTGCGTAATGTATCATAGTGGGAATACCGTGAGTAGGGCATTTGCCTTTTTTTATGTACAAGATCATATGACCAACCACAGGGCCAAAGCAAATTTGTATCTTCGATTGAACAATATACAACCACCTGAATATACTTGGTAAGCAACGCTGCATTAACTCATTGAAGTTCAGTTTTATTAAATGTATACTAACGGTCTCGTGTATGAGTAGTGCGAAGGCAAGGAAACTTTTCGTTTCCGTCTGCGCACGAAGCTAAAGCTTATTGTTTTAATTTCTTATTTCCGTGGTTAGTAACTCCAGTATTTCTTCGTTTAGATGTAAACACAATCGTAGTCTTTCATTGATTAGTTCTATAAAAATTGCTTGATTTTCAATCATATTTTCAAATTCAATCTTTTTTAAGAGGTCGTTGTTGTCAACATTAAAAGCTGAATATGTTTTTCATACAAATGTATTTGTATAAAAATCCTCTAACTGTCTTTTAATAATCACTTGCACTATTTTTACATGCATTGTTAGCCCTATTGATTTATTAGTCTTAACAGTTAATTGCTTTTCTGTTACTTCAACTTCTTAATCAAATATGAAAATGTCAAAGCATGTGATTTTGCGCGTTGTTCATTTGTAGATGAACCCGCATGACCTCCTTCGGTATTTTCATAATAATAAGTTTTATAACCCAAATCATTCATTTTAGCAACCATTTTTCTAGCATGACCAGGGTGCACCCTATCATCTCGGGTAGAGGTAGTAAAGAATACTTCTGGATAATCCATTCCTTCTTTTAGGTTATGGTATGGTGAATACTTCTTAAGGTATTCCCATTCTTCGGGAATATCGGGGTTGCCGTATTCGCCTGTCCAACTAGCACCTGCAAGTAGTTTATTGAAACGCTGCATATCTAACAATGGAACTTGACACACAATGGCATTGTATAAATCTGGTCGTTGTGTAAATGCAACACCCACTAATAAGCCACCATTACTGCCACCCATAACACCTAAATGCTTAGGTGAGCTAACTTTTCTGGAAATTAAATCTTCAGTTACTCCATATAAATCGTCAAATACATTTTGACGTTTTTCTTTCATTCCATCTTGATGCCATTTTGGACCATACTCACCACCACCACGTATATTAGCCACTACATAAACGCCTCCCTTATCTAACCACGATACGCCAATGGTTGATGCGTAATAAGGTGTTTCTGAAATCTCATAGCCACCATACGCATAAATTAGGGTGGGATTAGAGCCATCATATTTCATGCCTTTGGCACCTACCATAAAATAAGGAACCATGGTACCATCTTTTGATTTCGCTTTGTGTTGTTGTATTTCGTATTTACTTCCGTCAAAATATGCTGGTAACGATTTGTAGGATTCAAATGTGTTCTTGCTGGCATCAGCAAAATACATTGTAGATGGTGTAGTAAAATTTGTAAACTCAAAGAAATAATCATCTGAAAGCTCATTTGTACCCGCAATGTAAATACTGCCAAAATCTGGCGCATTTACCTTTTCGCTACTCCACTTTTCGTTATTGAATGAATAGACGTATAACTCACTCTTAACGTTTGTTAAAAGGCTGATTAGTAATTTGTTTTTAGTTGTGGAAACTTGTGTGATACTCGAAAATTCATCAGGTTCTATAATGAGTTGAATTTCCTTATTACCTTTTAATAATTCGGTGAAATTTAGACTTATAAGTGTTCCTGTTTTATAGGTTTTGCCATTTACTGTCCAGTCTGATTTTAATTGTATAATAAATTGATTATTTAAAATATTAGAAGGCATAGCGTCCTCAGGAATGTCTAAGAGGATTGCTTTATTGTTGTGCCAAACAAAATTGCGATTTGTAAAAAATGTTGTTGCTTGAGTAATCATTGTATATGCCTGTGAACCATCTCGAAAAACAAAGCCCCAAGTACCAACATCTGTAGTTTCTCCTTCATAAATTAGTTGTGCGTCTTTTAATAATGTCCCGCGTTTCCATAATTTTACCTGTCTAGGGTAACCAGAGGTTGTCACTGTACCTTCTCCAAAATCAGATGCTACTACCAAGGTGTTTTCATCAACATAATTAACACCTCCTTTAGTGTTATCTATTGAAAATCCGTTTTCTATAAATTGTTTTTTATTTACATCAAATTCTTTGATAAATACAGCATCGCCACCACCATTAGAAAGCTGAATTAAAAACCGATTATAATCAGGATATAAGCCATTACTACCTTTGTACACCCATTTTTTATTCTCTTTTTTTGAAAGTTCATCTAAATCAAGAAGGGTTTCCCAAACTGGATTTCCGCTGGTATAGCTTTCTAAAGAACTTCTTCTCCAAATTCCCCTTATGTGATTTTTGTCTTGCCAGAAGCTGTAAGCAAAATCCCCGAGAATTGCAGGATATACTAATTTTTCTGATGAATTATAAATCGCTAAGCTATTGTCAAACATAGATTCATAATCATTTTCAGCAGTGAGTTCTTCAAGCGTCGCTTTATTTTGACGCTCTACAAACTCCAGTGATTTCTTGCCATCTACTTCTTCTAGCCACAGGTACTTGTCTTCCTGTGCTTTCATGACTTGGCTAAGTCCTATAAATGTTATGAGTACTAAAATAATTTTTTTCATAATTCATTTGGTTTAATCTCGTTAGTTGCTCTAAATGTATGATAGTTAGTTGAGCAGTTGTGGATACATAGTCGTTAGCTTACATAGTTTTGGTCAGTTTTATTTCTTCAGAAATGTTAATGATTTAATAATTGATAGCAAAAAGTATCAAGTGTTTACCATTCTTGTCTCTCGTGCCTTTGGCAGGCAGGTTCGAAGTAAAATGATGCAAGACATTGCACTTAGATTGGGCATCCTTTCTGTATTATTTTGAAAAGTCGTTCTTAACAATTTAGTAACGCTCACTCTAATCCCAAACTCTCGATATACGCTTTATTATTAGTTGGTCGTCCTAAAAATTCCTCCACAGCTTCATCGTTATCTCTTTGGTCACCATTAGCAAGAATTAGTTTTTTGTATTTCATCCCGGTTTCTGTATCACGCAATCCGTTCTTTTTAAATTCAGTAAACATATCCTGCGCATACACTTCAGACCATAAATATCCATAATAGTATACAGCACTTCCATGGATATGAGTCCAGCTGGCCTGTGGATGTGTACCAGCTATAGTCATATTCATAATACCCAATTCAGTATCAATATCGTTCCATAAGTCGTCAGTATTTAATGGTTTTTCTGGATCGTATTTGTCATAAATAGTTGTGTCATACAATGCTCTTCTCAACCAGTACATAGCGTTTAATCCAGAAGACTCATTTTTTGCCTTTAACCGATTGTCAAATAGTTCTTTGGGAAATATTTCGCCTGTTTCATAGTGTCTAGCAAACGAGCTAATGATATCGTAGTCATCAACCCAATTTTCAAAAATTTGCGATAATCCCTCTGCAAAATCATCTTTTACCCAATAGAGACCAGTATAAGGGCCTTCATAAGCCATCATATTTACGATATGACCAAATTCATGAAATAACATCCTTAGTTGATATGAACTAAGGAGGGATGGTTGTGAATCAGTTGGCTTCGTGAAATTTCCCAATAGCATAGCTGAAGGAATCTCATACCCGTTTTCAAATTGTCGTCCCCAGGTTAGTGGATTAGCATAAAAAAACGCTTCTTTATTTGGTCTGGGATACAAATCCAGATAGAATCTGCCTGTCATTTTTCCATTTTCATACACTTCATACATGGTAACATCTTCATGCCACACAGAAGGGTTAACTACTTTTCTAAATTCTAAACCAAGTAGTTCTTGGTAAAGCGTAAGCATTCCTTCCAAACAGGCATCCATAGGAAAATATTCCCGAATTTTTTCATCATCCAATTGGTACTTAGTTTTCAATAACTGGTTTTTATAGTACTCTAAATTCCAGGGATTAATAGGACGACTATCATTAGGAGTGTTCAGGGTCTCATTTCTGAAAGTTTTCAAAACTTCAATATCTTCAAGGGCTTTAGGGGTAGCAGCTTCTACTAATCCATTGAGAAAATCCCATACGCGTGCTGGATTTTTTGCCATATTAAATTGTAGTTTGTAGCCAGCAAAAGATTCAAACCCCATTAATTTTCCTAATTGATTTCTTTTGCTAATTAGTGAATCTAGTATGGTTACGTTTTTATCGGCTGCAATATTTGCTTTTTTTGTAGCATACGCTAAGCGAACATCGCTGGAAATCGCATTTTCCATCACGGGTTTGATAGTGGCGTTAACAACAGGGATTTCATAACCTCCATCCGCTAGCTTGTAGGTATCTTTAAAATTTTCTGACAAACCGGCTGCCTGTTTTTCGTCCAAAACCAAAACTACTTCGTGTGAGTTCATATTTGTTGAAGACTGGTTAGCGAGTTCAGAGATTTCTTTATTAAGTTTTTTGTAGGTGGCAAGATCGGTTGCATTTAAGTATACTCCAGACTGTCTATATCCATCTAAGCTTTGCGTCATCAGCTTCTTTTCAAGACCTTCAAGCGCTTGCCCTTCTTTAGAATCTGCAAATTTTTGTAAGGTTTTATACAAAGCTTTATTGGCACCTAAATCAGTAAACAAGACTCCTAAGTCTTCAGAAGCCTTTAATCCTGCCGCTCGAGTCAGCGAATCAGGTGAATTTCCAAAAAATATAAAAACGTTATTAGAAGCTTTTATTAAATTATTAGAAATCCTGTCGTTCTCTTTAAATGTATTATCAAAAGTCAAATTTTCTAAAGCTATTATGTCATCAATATCTTGAGCTGTATTATCCATTACTACGCTTACATAAGAACTTATATGGTCTGCGGTAACGTCTGCGTACTTTATGGGTTCGTTTAATTCTGTATTAAACGGATTGTTCGCTGCCATTTCTAAACGCTCTGTTTTAGTGTCATTAGAACAGGATAATATGAGTAGTGTAATAAAGATTGAAGTTAGTTTGAGTTTCATTGATGTTAGTTTTTAATGGTTGGTTAGGATTATGTATTGTTTGATCCTTTTACTTATTTTATCGTGATCTAAGGGTATCAATAACCTATCAACACTAGCTTAATTTCACCTATGGCGTACACTAGGTTTTTAGGTACACGCTTTCGCGAAAGCGAACTCCATCGTAGTTTTTCTAAAGAATTTAATCATTTGGAAGTTGCTTTTATCTCTTTTACAATAAGGCTATCTAAGGTTTTAATATAAGCCGTAAAAGATTTCAAATCTCTGGAGTGTCCATTAAGACTTTCTAATTTAAATGTGAGGAGATTCCACAACTCCATATCATTATAAAATTGCCCGTAATCTGTCTCTGGACCACCAACTACAAGGCCATCCTGATTATAATTAGAAAAAACAGTTTGTGCATAGTTAACCTTATCATAGAAGAAAGGTTCTATAGATGTTGCATATTGACTCTTAATATATCCGTCAAAAGAGTTCAACCTTATCATCCATTCTCCAAATCTCTGAAACTGAACTTTGATTTCTTTATTTTGTATCCTTGCCAGATTTCCTTGATTAAGGAATTCTTCTGTGATAGGAAATGAGGCATCAGTTACATAGGATGTTCCAAGGGCACCTATCGTATACTTTAATTGCTCTAATGAATCTCTGTTCTTTAAATTCAAAATATGAAGACTTCTCTTATTTGCAGTTATCAACGTGTCAAGGTCTCCGCTAAAATATATTAAACCTGGATTGATATAACTTAATTCGTCGTGTATGCGCTCATAGTAGTTTATCAAAGAATCTTTACTGATTCTCTTTTGGTTCCAGTTGTTTATACCCAGCGCTATAAGAATCCCAATAACCACAAGGATAATTTCTCCCATAGCGTAAAGGAAATATTTGGGAAACCGCTTTCGCGAAAGCGTACTCCAACGTAGTTTTCTAAAGAATTTTATCATAATATTTTATAGCACTTACTTCAACATTAGCTCACTAATATATTTTACGGGAGCATTACCGTAGCTTAAAAACTGCTCGTGAAATTCTTTTAAATCAAACGAATTTCCTTTTAGTGCTTTCATCTCTTTTCTAAGTTCATAAATTTCAGAAAAACCGGTAAAGTAAGAACTGAGTTGGGCAGAAGATAAGGTAACTCTTACCCACTTTTCCTCTGCCTCTGTTTTTTCCTGAAAGGCTTCTACCACCATAAGTTTCATTGCTTCTTCTTTTTTAAGTTTATTCGCATGATAGCCATAATCTAAAAGTACGTTAGTTACCATTCTCAACTGCCATTTATAAAACATCAACCACATTTCTGGCGAATTACTATAGCCTTCTTCTAGCATCATTAATTCGGCATAGTTTGCCCAGCCCTCAACCATAGCTCCATTGGCTAATATAGATTTAATGATACTAGGAGATTCATTACCATACACAAGCTGTGTATAATGACCAGGGATTCCTTCATGTATATTTAATATTTGAAGAATGTAGTGATTGTATTCTCTTAGATAACTTTCTGCTTCTTCTTCACTATAGCTGTCAAGCGGAGTTACATCATAATAAGTATTCCTTTCTTTTTCGTAAGGGCCAGGGCTACTTACAGAAGCACCACTTACACCTTGCATGTGCACAGGCATTTCACGGACTACTAAAGGCTTAGAAGGGTCTTGTGTTAAAAGGTCATGTTCCTCTACAAATGCAGCAAGAATAGGAATTTGACGTTTAATTTCATCTACAAAGTCTTCACGGGTAACATGTTTTTCGGCAATTTTATCAATTAGCATTTTTACCATAACAATGGTATCTGTTGGCTTTTCTATATTGGCTAAATGATTATCCCAAATAGTGTCTGAAATTTGAATCATTTTTGCGTGTATCTTTTTTTTCTCTTTTAAGGCTATAGTATATATTTCTTCAGCCGTATAATCTGAGTTGATTTCTAATTCATATTTTTTATCGAATAGCACTTTTCCTATTCTTGGACTTTCGGCTTTGCCATCTGCAAATTCAACTTTTAATTTTTCAAGTGAAGTAAGGTAGTTACTAACCGCCTCTTTTGATGCTTGTATTCTTGCTACCAGCATTTCTTTTTTAACGTTGCTCAGGGTTGAATTTGATATAGAATCCAAAAGTTGCTTACCTAAAATACCCAATGCACCCTGGTTTTGATTTAAGCCTAGTTCAAGGTGTTCCATCGTTGGCCTTGTAAGGTTTTCTATTGCACTTTCATAATATGCGGGAACATTTACCAAGAGCGTAGACAGAATTTCTAATCGGGTATCAAGATCTGCATAATCGCCGTTTATAATGGTCCATACGCGGCCTGTAACATTGTAACCGGATGCATCCCATTCATGGTCTTTAAATTCGTTAACATACCATGCTCCAGATGCCAGCGAATTTTCTATAAGATGATAGTCTATTTTGTTACCATCATCTAAGTTGGCGAGTTCAAACTGCTTTAGCTTATCGTCCATTTCCTTAAGCGAATTGAGAAATTTTCGTTTATTTTCTTCGGAATTGATATTCAATATAGAATCGTACTCATGTAACCCAACCCAGGATGCCCAAGCTGGATTTTGTTTCCAAAGCTCCTTAAGGAACTCCTCTTTAAACGTATCAAAATTCTCATTTTGGTCTATGGCGATCTCATTTTTCGATTGTTCTTTACAAGCAGATATCGAAATGACAAGAATTATTACTAATAGTAGAAGTTTTTTCATGATTGATTATTGATTAATAGCTAACTATAATAAGACGCTTGATCACCTAAAGAATTTTAACGTTGGTTTGTGGATTGATCATATTGAAGTACAAAAATTATACTTAGATACACTTATTTCGTATTTACTAGTAATTTAACTAAATTCTTTGCCGTATTAATAATTACCAGTGTATAGTGGTGTATTATGTGTATAATTTGTATTTATAAGTGGATATTTTGTAAATAATACAATTGAACAATCTAATAATGAGGATAAACAAAAAAGCCCATCCATTACAGATGAGCTCAATTGTAAACAATTTAAATTAAAAGAGACTACTCAAAAGAATTCCCCCCTTTATTAGGGTTGTATACACAATCAAAGGTGAAATAAAGTTTTGCATCTGCAAACGCATCTGGTTCGGCAGGGGCGTTTTCATAGTAGCTAATAATCTCTACTTTGGCATAATTATCTTCTGTTATTCTAATTGTTTCCGTCTACGCACTTAGCGAAATCTTCTGGTTTTGTTTTTTCTTTTCTTGTGTCAAAGCGAAATTCCAAAGATTTCGAAATCTCATAATAATAAGCAAACCATTCTGTAAAACCCTAAACCCGTATTGTTTATAGGTTATGTTATGTGCTGGCTTTTCCGGCGTTTAATCTTTCCAAATCGGAATTTCAACAAAGCTATCATTGTACCATTTTATTTTTAATGGTTCTGTCGCATCTTTTATACTTTCTTCTACCACTTTTTTTCCGGTACCATAATTCAATTCCGAGAATGGGTTTTTATTTACATTAATATATACAAGTATGCGACTACCCTTACTTAATTTTTTACTGACTAAATGTGTGTTTGAAAATGGAATGGTTTCCAATTCATTTGGCTTTAATAGTGTTCTTTTAGTTATGTCATTTGCGTAGCTCGCTCTTCCGATAATGTATGACAAACTGAAATATTCTCCATTGGGCATAACTTCATAAAGCGTTATACCAAAATCAAAGTCCTTTTTGTTAATACTTACCGTAAGTTTTCCAATAAATGAACCGTTTACTAGTATTGATTCGGTCAACGGTTCACTAATAAAATTAAAACCATTACCCATATCTCTATAATCTCGAATTATAGGGTCTGGATAGTAGTCATTATTCCATATTTCTCTATCGGAAAAGTCCACTTCTTGATAATGAAAGTTGCTTTCAACCGGTTTTTGAGGGCTCATCAAATGTATATCCTCCACTTTTTCTTTTGTTAGATATAACTTCAAAGATTCGTTGCTCATATCATCAATACTTGGAGCACTTCTCCATTCATTTGTTCCCATTACTTGATAGTTAATTCTATCTTTTAACATTTCGGGTTTTTTGCCATTGTTGAAAATGTAATCAAACCATTGATATGTTATTTCTTTAGTATTTATTAAAGCAGCAGCATCAACTTTGTAACCATTTACTTCTGGAAATCCGCCTCTTTGAGCACCAAAATGATTATAAGGTCCAATAATTAAATAGTGCTCGGCATTTGGGTTGTAGTTGTAGTGTTCCCTCAAATAATATAAGCCTGAATTTTGAGAATCGTTATAGTACCCATCGATAGAAAGAACTGGAATATTGATTTGAGCGAAATCTTCTTTATATGGGGCCATTTTTTGCCAGTAATCATCAAATGACGGATGACTTATCCATTTTTGAAACCATTTATTAGGTCTTTTGTCAATGCTATCAAGGTTTTTATAGGCTAGTCCTTTTTCCCACCATTTGTTTTGCATATCTCTAGAACGCTGTCGGTCGTTTCCAGCAATTGTATCTAAAAATTTGTTGTTTCCAACATAAAACGCCCATTCGTAATTTGGGTTTATAAAAACATTATTTTCCATTGGCAAACCCATTCCTGGTCTATTCGCAACGTAGGGAACAATTGTTTTAAGTGCAGGATGTATTTTTTTAGTTGAAGCCCATTGGGTAAACCCATTATAACTGCCACCAAACATACCAACTCGGCCATCACACCATTTCTGTTTACTTATCCAATCAATCACATCATAAGTGTCCGTTGCATCATTCTCATATGGCCATATCTCGCTTGGACTTGATCGCTTTCCTCTTGCATAAGCAATTACACCAACATAACCTTTGTCAGCCGATTCCATTAACGTAGTTAAGTCTCGTCCCTTGTCCCTTACATAAATGGTACTTTGAAGTAGTACTGGTCTTGGTTCAGTTGTTTTATTTTTCCAAACGATGATTGCAGAAATTTTAGCTCCGTCTCTTGTCTCTATTAAAACATCTTGAATGCTGTAATTTTTATTAGAGTCCGATAATTGAGTTTTATCTTTCTTTTGGATTTCCGAATTGCACCCAATTAGAAGTACTAAGAATAGATTCAGTATTAATTTCATCCGATTGTTTTTGATAAGGACGATTTAATTACTGGAATGTTGCATTTTTTTGAGCTTGCAGATAACGGTTATGTATAAGAATAGTTGTGGTTTTGTGCTCGAGGATTTGCCGTAGGAAAATTAGACTTAACAAAAGTGTAACAACCTTTTATTAAACCAAATGTGGCAATTATTTTTATACTGTGATTGGCAATGTATTTAATCGTCTTAATTAAAAGTTCTTTTTGTAATTTTCGCTCTTTTTTTTTAATTGTTATTATCTAATTCTGATATTCCATACATGGGAGTCTATTACATTACCTGGTTAATAATAATTAAACTTCTTCTCTTAAATAACTGTCATAGCGTTTTCTTTATAACTAGAATAAATAAGAGTATGTGGAGTGGAATGTTTTTATTTAACATTTTATTAACTCAAAATCAAACAGACTGGTCTGTTTGATTTTGTAGGTTTGCACTAAACTTTAAATTAGAAGAATTATGTATGACATGAAACAATTGAATAAATTAGGAGCTTTAGGAAAAGGGGCACCAGCTGCAATGGAAGCTTTTCAAGCATTGGATAAAGTGGCTATGGGAGAAGGCGCAATTCCTAAAAAATATAAGGAATTAATAGCTTTGGCAGTAGCACTTACTACACAATGTCCTTATTGTCTTGAAATTCATAAGAAACATGCAATTGAGGCTGGAGCAACTGAAGAAGAATTGGCAGAAACAACTTTTATTGCAGCAATATTAAGAGCAGGTGCTGCAGTTGTTCACGGTACACATCTTATGAAGTAACTGTTTTCCTATTTATAATGTGCAAGTCTCCCAATGGGAGACATTTGTGCTAAGTATCTATAAATAGTTGTAATGAGTTGCTCAATAGGAAATAACTTATATTTATGAGATTAGACTTTAACCAATAATATAAAAATAATGTCAATAACTAGAACAGATACAACGCCACGTATGAGTAGGATTGTTGAACATAATAATACCATTTATCTTTGTGGCCAAGTGGCAAAAGATGCAACTAAAGGCATCAAAGAACAAACGATAACAACACTAGAAAAGGTTGAAGAATTACTTGAAAAAGCTGGCTCCGACAAAAAGCATATCCTTTCGGTAACCATTTATGTGAGAGATATGAAAGACTTTGCTGCAATGAATGAAGTTTGGGATGCATGGGTAGAAGAGGGTCATCAGCCAACACGCGCATGTGTTGAAGCTCGAATGGCTAGACCAGAATTACTTGTAGAAATGTCTGTGGTTGCTGCAAAAATAACAGCATAAAAAACTTGAAATAATCTTATACCTTTTGTCAACCTAAATTTTTAAAATCATGCCATCTAGCAAATACCAATTTAATCAAGTATTAGAACGTAAAGGAACCAATGCTATGTCTGTTGAAGGCTATAGAGGGTATCTTTTCGATCCAGAAGAAGATCTTAGTGGTAAATACTCGGAAGAAGATTTTATCAAAATGTGGGTGGCAGATATGGAGTTTGCTATCGCTCCAGAAATTATCAATGCTATGAAAAAGCGCTTAGAACATCCATTATTGGGATATTCTATGGTAGCCGATCCTTCTTACGCGTTGAGTTTTCAGCAATGGTGTGTAGATCGTTATCAATGGAAGTTTAACCTAGAACATTTAGTACATGCTAAAGGTGTTATACCTGCTTTATATGATTTGATTGGCTATATCTGTAAACCAGATGAAAAAGTATTGATTGTTACTCCTTCTTACGCATTTTTTAAGCATGGAGCTGATTATAATGGAATAGAATTGGTTTGTTCTGATTTGAAAGAAGACCATGGTGCATTTCGTATGGATATGGATGATATTAAAAAGAAAGCATCCGATGAGAAATGTGTTTTGGCAGTTTTTTGTAATCCTCATAATCCAACAGGGAGATTATGGTCTAAAAAAGAATTAGTTGCGTTTGGTGAAGTTTGTTTAGAAAATGGATTGACTATAATTTCTGATGAAATTCATTGTGACTTACTGCGTAAAGATAAACTCTTTACACCTTTGGCGAGTCTTTTTCCTAATTCGGATAAGATTATCACTTGTATGGCGCCAAGTAAAACATTTAACCTTGCAGGTAATTTGTTTGCCAATATCATTATTCCCAACGATGCATTGAGAATTAAATATAATGAGCATTATTTACCTGTAGAAAACCCATTGAGTGTTGTAGCAGCTAAGTCTGCTTATTCAGAAGGTCATGCTTGGCTTATAGAGTTGACAGATTATTTAGATGCTAATTTTAAGTATTTAAAAGAACAATTGGATGAATATTTACCTCATGCAAAGTTTACAATTCCCGAGGCTACTTATTTGGCTTGGGTGGATGTTAGTTCTTATTTTACGGATAATGAAAATCTAACGTTGTATTTCGCAAGAAATGCAGGTGTTTTATTGGAAGGTGGAAATATGTTTGTTGCTAATGCAGATGGCTATATTCGATTAAATCTTGCTTGTCCTAGAGTAATACTAGAAGAAGGTTTGCGCAGGGTTATACAAGCTATTTTAGAAAAGAAGTAGATTTTAAACGCTTTTTAATCGTTTTAGAACCGAGTTCAAAATAGTGCTTAAATCCGATTGTAATTATTGGTAACATTAATAATGGACAGATTGATTTTAATCTGTCTTTATGGAAGTGATTTTTTTTAATAGTATAGAACACAAATCCTTTGCTTCCTTAATAGGCCAATCTGCTTGATGCAAACTACTTTCGACTACTGCACCTTCGTAGAGTAAATATATTTTTCGAGACAGTGAATTGATTTCTCCTTCTTTAATACTGTCTAAATTATTTGTTACCAGGTTCGAAATAAATTGAATAAACTTGTTTTTTTGTTCTTGTATTTCGCTTCTGATTTTTACATTATCACCTGAGATTTCTGAAACTGTTTTGATGGACCAACAACCATTAAAGTCTTCGGTATGATAGAATAATTCAAGAAAATCAAAAACAGCTAGTACTTGTGATTTTCCTTCTGGTTTGGAAGATGTAAATTCTTCAATATTTTTATTGAAATTAGTGTCTTTGAAACGTAGAGAAGCTATGCAGATATCTTCTTTTGATCTAAAATGTGCATAGAGTGTCGATTTAGCAATACCAGCTTCGGAAACAATTTCATTTATTCCTGTAACATTATAACCATTCTTATAAAATAAGGATGATGCCGTCTCAATGATTCTATTTTTGATTTCGGAGTGCTTCACTTAACAAATATACAAAACATTATAAAATAAGACAGGTCTGTCTTATTTTATAATGTTGCCTAATGGTTTGTGTATGGTTAGTTGCGTGTTTAAGCTACTAAGTAAGCTCGCAGTTACAATGAATTATACTCTTTGTTGTTTGCCGTTTTTACATTTTCATCATCTCTTCTTCATCCATTTCCATATGCATTTTCCCGTCTTTATCTGTATGTGATTTCATAAAAAAATATTGAAAAATAAAAATCAAAACAATTCCAATACCAGCAACTATAAGCACAAATGGGTCATTCAAATATTTCATAAATATAAACGCAGCCAAAATAATAATGTCCATTATTATCGCTATTATTGGAATGATTGGATTAAATTTTACTTCTTTTTTGAGATATTTAAATAATCCCCAATGAATGGCAATATCCATTATTAAATAAAAAATAGCACCAATTGAAGCAATTCGTGTTAAATCAAATAATATAGTTAAAAGAATAGCTAAACAAACCGTAAAAATTAATGAAGGATTTTTAAGATTCTTCACTCTATTTAAGTCAGGGACTTGTTTCATTTGACTTAACATTCCTAACATTCTAGAGGCGGAATAAACACTGGCAATAACTCCAGAAACAGTGGCTATGATGGCAAGAAAAATAGTTAATATAGAACCCCATTCTCCAAATACAGGTTTTGCTGCAGCAGCCAATGCATAATCTTTTGCTACAATAATTTCTTCAATACTTAATCCGCCAGCAACAGATAGTGCTAAGGTTGCATAAATGACTGTACAGATTGCTATTGAAATAATAATAGAGCGTCCAACATTTTTATGTGGATTTTCAATATCTCCTCCTTGATTAGTAATTGTTGTAAATCCTTTATAAGCGAGAATGGATAAAGCTAATGCGGCAATGAAACCAAAACCCTCAGGTAAAGATTGGTTATTGGTAACAATATAATTACCAGTAATAGTGGGTAAACCCGAAATAACCAAGCCCGAAATAGCCAACAACGCAATACCTGCAACTTTAATAATGGCGGTAAAGGTCGCTGTCGCTTCTATTACTTTGTTTCCAGAAATATTTATAATGTAAGCTAATGCAATTAGAATAACACCTAATACAGAGGCGTAGCCTGCATACCCTTCAGGAAATAATCGTAAAGCATAAGCACCAAAAGTACCCGCTACTAAACTTTCAGCAACCACCATTGAAACATACATTAATAAAGAGAAAACCCCAGCTGCTGTTCCTGGTCCATAAGCTTTTGTCAAAAACTTTGCGACACCTCCCGAAGAAGGATATGCATTTGAAAATTTAACATAGGAATAGGAACTAAAGGCGACAACTATTGCTCCGGCAATAAATGCAATAGGAAATAAATCACCTACCAACTCCGCTATTTGTCCCATTAGTACAAAAATCCCTGCTCCAATCATTACGCCTGTCCCAAGGGATACAGAGCCAATTAATGAGAGTTTCTGGTTTTGTGTTTGTTGATTTTTCATAATTTCTATTGTGCTAATGGCATACAACGGCGAGGCTATGAGTAGTTGCGTGGTTTAGCACCTAGCGTAACAAGTACGCACCAAGTTGGAAATTCCGAAAGAATTTTCGTAAGTAGGCGAGTACTAGCCTTTAATTATATACGGTATTAGAATCCGTTTTTTTATTCATTTATTTAAATGTTTAGTCTATTCTGGTTATCAGTGCCAGATACCTTCAGGAATTAGCTTTTCCTCTACTATTTCTATTAGCAGACTGTCAGGACCTCTAACAAAAAAACTTTTCATACCATGAATAGAATCAATTTTTATATCATGAACAATATCTAACCCATCAGATCTCATTTTATTCATTAGAAACTCAATATTTTCAGTTGAAAAACCAATATGATCAATTGCGCTACCATCAGTTGGTTTAATTTCTTTGTTAGACCACCATGATTCTTCCTCAACTGGTTTACCAAATACAATGATATTAATATTATTGACGGTTAATAAATTCCATTTCCACCGAAGCTCGTTATTCTGCCATTGCTTTGCTTCTTTATATTCTGGAATGAAGCCAAGATGAGATTCAAACCAATTCATAGTTTTATCAACATCAGTTGATAGTAAATGTATGTGTTCAAATCTATGGTTTTTATTTCCCGTGTATACTTCTATAACTTCTTTTTCTAGACCAAGAAAGTACATCCAAAAATTATCTCCAAGTGGCGTAATAGGTGTATGAACTTCTATCCCCTCATTAACTCTCCAGTCAAATTCAGATTGACCATCTACACCTGACCAACCAATATGCCATAAACTGGAACCTAAATGTGTCGATGGTGTAGTATCGACAAGATTCATTAGTAAAAATGATTTTTCCGTAAAAAGAGCATCCACTCGATCTCGATATTTTACTTGAGTTGCACCAAAGTATTTTTGATAATATGCAATAGTTGAATCTCTGTTTGTAACATTTAGATGAACATGATGGAAATTGACTTTACTCAATTTCACAGTCTCTTCGGGTTTTTCTGGTAGCTGTTTACATCCAACAATTTGAAATATTAGAACAGTGAAGACAATCAAGGTAGTTCTATATCTTATATCATACAAAGTATTCTGATGCATTTTTTTTAAATTGGTATTAACATTTATGTATAAGAATAGTTGCGGGTTTGTATGCGAGGATTTTCCGAAGGAAAATCAGACGTTACAAACACGCAACGACCTTTGATTAAGCACTAAACCGCAATTATTTCTATACGGCTTAAGTTTGATTCTCTGTAAATTGTTGCTATAACTAGAAAGAACAAAAGAGAGAATTAAGGTTACTTTATACGGTGAAGCTTCAGATTTCGACAACATAGATAATAGGCTCTCTTTTACTACTTTGCTGGCAATAGTTTTATTTTCTAGCAGCTTTAAATTCACTTCCATTGTACCATTTTGGAAAATATTCTTCATTAGATAATTTAAAGCCGACATTAAAAAATAGTTGTAAATCTAATTGAACACCACTTAGTTCTGTCGTCTCAGAATTGTATTCGTCAGAAGGTTGATGATATTTATTTATGCGATAATTATCATTGTACTTTTTTATTTCTTCAATACTAAGATCAAAACCTTCATAAGAACCACTCGCATACAAGGCAGGGATTCCAATTTTTGCAAAATTGAAATGATCTGATCTAAAGAAATATCCTTTTTCTGCTTCTGGATCAGGAATAATGTACCTGTTTTGTTGATTAGCAGCTTCTTTGGCATATTCATCCATTTCAGATTGACCAAAACCTGTAATTGTTAAATCTTTCATTTTCCCTGGACTATCAAGCGCATCAATATTAATGTTCGCTATTGTTTTCTTAGGACTATAAATTGGGTTTTCTGAATAATACGCTGAGCCTAACAAGCCTTGCTCTTCTCCTGTAACTGCTAATAGGACGATTGAACGTTTTGTAGCTTCAGATTTTTTGAACGCTTCAGCAATTGCTAATAAACCTGCCGTACCAGACGCGTTATCTACTGATCCATTGTAGATCGAGTCACCATTGATAGCTTTACCAACGCCAAAATGATCCCAATGAGCTGAGTATATAATAAATTCGTCTTTTCTGTCCGTACCTGGTATAAGAGCAACTACATTTTTGGAAACATCTTTCTTAATTTCATTTTTAATTCCTACTGAAACTTTTAAGTCTAATGGAATTGGTTTAAAGTCTTTATTTCTAGAAAGTGTTTTATAGTCTTGACCTTTCATTGTTGAAATTTCAAACATTTTCTCAGCACTTTCTCCACTGATCCATGACTCAATATTTAATAGAGGTAAATCACTTTCTATAATTAACCGTGCACCGCTCCAACCAGATTCAATTACATTCCAACCATAAGAAGCTGGCTCTGTATCATGAATAATTATAAGTCCATCGGCACCTTGTCTTGCAGCTTCTTCATATTTGTATGTCCAACGTCCATAGTAAGTCATTTCATTTCCTTTAAATAAGGTTGAATCACCAGATTTAAAACCAGGATCGTTTATTAAAACAACAGCAGTTTTTCCTTTCCAATCTATACCCTCATAATCATTCCATCCATACTCAGGAGCAACAATACCATAACCTGCAAATACAAGTTCTGAATTATCAAGGTTTAGTTCAGATTCTGTTTTATTTGTTGTTGCAACAAAATCCTTTAAGTATTCTAAATTAAAGCTTTCGTTATTTCCTGAAATAATCATTTTTTCTGATGGAGTTCCAGTAATTTCTACCATTGGAACATCTTGAAAAAAACTACTACCATTTCCTGGCAAAACTCCTAATTTTTCAAACTCATCTTTTAAATAATTTACGGTCTTTACTTCCCCTTCAGTAAATGGTTTTCTTCCTAGAAATTCATCGGACGCTAGACGCTCAATATGATTACCAATAGTTGTTTGGTTAACTTCTACAAAATTCGTGACCTCTTTTTTGTCGTTTTCACAACTAATAAAAAGCACTATTACTAAAATTTTTAAATATTTCTTCATAAATGAATCATTTGAGTTAATTATTGCCAACGCCTAGCTATGATGAGTTGGGATTAGAAAGCACTAATCTCTCAGTCTCGCACTAAGCCACACCGTTGTTTAAATTTAAATATAGTGGCGGACTTGCCAAGTACCACGAAAGTTTCTTAACTGATAAAGCCCCATTAATTAAAGGTGTTGTTGTAGCCAGTAATTATTTATTTCATGGACTTCCATTTCTCAAAACTTATTTCCCTAATGGGATATGCAGGGTTCTTAAAAGTCCATTCATTCTCAATCCATTTTTTTACAGTTTTAAACAGAATTGGGTCAAGTCCGTTTGCAACCTCACTTTGTCGGACCCACATATATATTTCAGCATCAAAATCAGCCTTTTTGGAAGGTTCAATATACAAACATCCAAGTACTTGACTTTCATCAAGACTTACAACAGTATATGCGAACGAACTTCGCATTTGGAACTCTTTTTGATGCCAACCTAAATCAATCAAATCTTGTTCGAATGACAAATCCTCTGTTGGCCATTCCCATATTGGCAGGAACATCTCTTGTAAATGGCTAAGACTTGTCATAACCGCGTCATAATCTTTTACAACATCGTTCACCGTTAGCATTCTAATTCTGAAATGTTGATTTTCAAGTGTATCTGGCACTATAAAATCTGCAGGTACAAATGTTTTGTTTTGAGATAAAACTATTTGTGGAAGCACAAATAAGATAATTGTTATCAGAATAACTATTGATTTTTTCATATGTTTGGTTTTATTGGCTACAACGGTTTGTATATGGCTCGTAGCGTGCAAATTAGAGATTACCTTTCGGTTAAGTACGAGCCGAATTTTTTAATTTTCTTATTATCTTTTTTCTCAATAAGCCAAATTAAAAAATTTGGCGGACTTGCAAATATACCTTAACTTCGATTAAGCAACTGCCAAGCTATGAGCTATATACGTTGTTGCCCACCGTTTTTTCTTCACAATCCATTTTCAAGTTTCCATTCCGATAGTTTTTTCGGATGCTCATTATCATTTGGGTAATTTTCTTTAACTATCTCAAATTGTTTGTCCGTTAGCAAAACCATTTCGCCACCGTTGTCACATCTTATTGGATAAAATCTGTTTTTACTATTCTGTAGTTCAAGTTCGTCATTTAAAATCGATATGAAATTTGCATAAGCAATTCCCCAATCTTTATCAGTAAACGCTCCATCAAAAGCTATGTATTCTTTTCCGTTCAGTTCGATAGTGTGTTTCCAATAATTTTCAGATTGTTCGTTTTTCTCATTTGCATAATTAAAATTTAAATTCAATTTTTCAAAAGCCGGTTTTACTTTGTCGAGATATTCTGTCAAACCTCCAATTTCAAATAATTCTTCGCAATCAATCCAATAAAATCGATTGTCGGTAAAATCCATCGTTTCGCCACGCAAAGTTCCAGAAAAGAAATTCAGTTCGTCTTTAGATTTGACCATTTCATTTTTTGTTTGCTCCAATTCGGATTGGTCGGTAAGATTGAAAAAATCAAGACTGTCAAGTTTAGCGACAATTTGATTTCCTGTCAATTTTTGTTCGGTTTCAGTTTTTGGATTTTCAGATTGTTCATTTCCGATTGATTGTTTTTTATTAGAGTTACAACTAACTAAAATTCCAATTAAAAGCAAAAATTTCAATCTGTGCATAGTTTTTCTTAAATGGTGGGCAACAATTAAATATATAACATATGTTATATATCCTTCCAATATGAGAAATATAAAACATATGTTCTATATTTCTCATATAAGTCTAAATCAAGAATTAGCTGTTAAAAAAATTCTTTATTTGAATTTTAGAATAAATCCAAAAATCATTAAAAAGAGTTGAAATAAATACCATTACATTTCTATTTTAATGATTTTTGGATTGTTTCTTTTCTAGTTCTGTTCCGCCTCATTTCACCATCTATATCTATTCGCACATATAGAATTCTTAATTTAAAATTTAACTAAAAATAATTAGAGGAATGAAATTGAGCTAATTGCCACTCTTATTTGGATTTTTTCAATCTTTTTTCTTCTTTCTTTTCTTTAGCTGTTTTTACTGGTGCCTTTTTTTGATTTTTCTTTGCATCTTGACTTTTACTCATAATGTTTTTATTTAATAATTAGTAACATGTTTTTCAATCCTCTTTAAAGCCAACTCTATATGTAAACTTTATAATTTATTTCAAATCTCTAATCCAACGAATCCCATTGCGCGTTAATCTATAATCGCTAATTGTTTTGGCTCTTGTTCTCATCCAAAGGGAATCTCCTTTAAATATGCCTTCATAAATATAAACTTTATTCTCAAAGGCTTCATAAGTTAATTCGTGAGAGGTTTGGTCATCGCCATATAAATCTGTTAAATGTAATTTTTTGGTCAATGTATCTGCGGTAAATTTGTAACGGTAGGTTGTATTATCTTCATTTAAAATCATTAAGGTTTCGGGTAAATAAGATAAATCGTTTATCCTTATTTTATTCCAGCGATTGCCATTTATTTTGCTCTTGGATATTGTATCTCCATTCTTTACAAATAATTCTATTTCATGTGAACTGGTAAAATTTTTATAATGAGTACTATGCTGTTGTTCTATTCTTTCTGTCATGTCAAGGCTAAACGAGACAAAAACATATAGCAATAATGCGCCTTTAGTGATGTAACTAATATTTTTACCTTTTTGCCCTTCAAAAAGAGGCATATAAGTAGCCGCGGTAGATGGCTTATTTTTTAAGAAAAAATCATATAATCGCTTTAAATCATCCCACATTAAAAATACGATCATAAGAAGTAAATGAATCGCAAACATCTTTACTATAACGTCGTACCCAATATCCATTAATACAACATTTGTGATTGCTATTAACAACAAGAATGCACCTAAAGAAGTTGTTTTTCTAAATAACAACAACAAGCCGCCTACTACTTCTATCAACCCTACAATAATACTATAGAATTTAGAATAACTCATAAAAGCCCATACTAAATTCATTCCGTTATGTTCGCCAAGTGGCGTTTCTAAGCTATCAATATCCATTGTGCCAAACTGGAGTAAGAATACTTTTGAAAGCCCATATAGAATTAACGTAAGACCTATATGATATCTAAGTATTGTTTGTAAAAGTATTTTAAGTGTATTGTTGTATTCTTTTTTGATTTTAGAATCAATGAATACCCATATTGATGCTCCTATAATGGAAATCACTGCAACCAAAAGAAATCTGGTAAAGTCATATTTAGAGTCAAAACCGTTTGACAACATATCTTGGTTGTATTCCCATCCCAAAAATACTTCTCCAAATCCTATTGTAATTTCCTTCCAAAATGAAAAATTATTTGAATCAATCTCTTTGATATACTCAAATCCGTATGGGTAGATATATAAGATAAAATATAAAAATACAAATCGTATAATGAGCTTCTGGATTGTAGTCAAGTGTTTTAGTTTAGAGAACTCAATGAGTGCTGTTTTTTATGCTTTATTTAAATTTTGGTAGCGTTTTAACTATGAACAGTGTAATAGCAAACTAGCGTTTGCTTTCCGCCAAGCACATAGCGAAATCTTTTTGCCCGCCCAAACGTGCCTTTTCGATACGTGCGGGTTTTGTTTTTTCTTTTTTTCTGGTCAAAGCTAAATCCCAAAGATTTATCTTTCCTATCATCAGTTATCCGGCTATTCTAATCGTCAATCTTAGCTTGAGTAATATCGCTAAAAGTCGGAGGATTTTCAGTAAAGCTTCCAACACCCTTTTTGTTAACTTTGAAAAGAACATCTTTTGTTGTGGTGAATAATAGAACTGTCGAGAAAGATGTTTTAAGATGTGATTTCAAGATGATAAAAGCCTCATCTAAAGTGAGTTCTTCGGTTTGATCTTCGGTCTCTCTAGATCTGTAACGTAATTTAAGCAAGACTTTAAAGCCATCTTCAGAATAGATTGGTCTAACAAATATATTTCTCAAATTAGGTTTGCCAATAGTTTTAGCCATGGTTAATTTGGCAAAGTTACCTTCTTCAATACTTTCTATTACTAGTTTCCAGAAAATAAGAAATACATCTTGATAGAGCATAAATTAAATATTGATGAGTAAAACTTCAAATCACCAAATTAATGAATTTTGTAAACCTTTATAATATATAGAGAAGCAAATGTCAAAAAAGAGAATGGTTGAGAGAACAAAAGTTTGCATAAGAGTAGCAAATTACTGTCAACGTCTCGTATATGAAAAGTAGCGCTAAAAAAGAGCGATAATTTTCGGATAATACACAAGCCGAATTTTTAAATTTTACTAATTATTTTATTTTTGGGAATTTGTCAAATTTAAAAATTTGGCGACTTTCCAAAAATGTCCAAACCTTTGTGTTAGCAACGACTTGCGCTATTTTTTATATACATTGTTGGCAACAGTTTTTATCGTTCAAGTTCCACTTTTTCTACTACGGAAAATCCTTTCGTTTTGCTGAAATTCATATTGTGAACAAAATTCTGCATACTGTCAGAAGGGTCTATTGTTTCCAAATTCAGATTGTCAATTGTTTCTGGCGGAAATATTACTGACAGAATAGGTTGTTCTTCTAAATGTCCAGTTTTTGTGTTTATGATTTTTGCTACTGCATTAATTCGTGCGTAGTCAATAGGAATATATGCAAATACTTCTCTTGCAATTCGCATTGATGCACTACAAATGTGGTCTTGATAGAGTTCGTTAAACCTTGATTTAGGCATATTTTTCTTCGATAATTTTCCAGTTGATGTTTGTTTTAACTCGTAGTCAGGAATAACATCTAAACTGTTTACGTGTAAATCAATGTCTATATGGTTTTGCTCAAAATTGAAACTAATTTGAGTTCCTAATTCTCCAATATCAGAAAAAGGGTTAAAATATTGTAAGGCTTTTTTGTAGAAATCGGTTTCGTTATTTTTTATTCCTGTGTTAATCTCTTGAAGTTCTTTCCAATTATTTAACTCGTCTAAATATTCTTTATAGTTGACATCATATGTTTTCTGGTCCTTTATTTTTGCTTGCCCTAAGAGACCATTTAATCTTGTGATTTTCTTTTGAGTTGAGCCAAATATTTTATCGAGAATAGAAGGTTTAAAATTATTTAATTTGCTTTTAGCGATAACTTCATTTTTAGAATCGAGAAGTGGCTCAATCGGTTTTTTCGTATTTTCAATTTGTTTCCAATCTATTTGTTCTGTACAATTCTTGTGTAAAGACTGTATTGTATCAACATAATTTTCCCAATCAGAAACTGCTTGTTGGGCGTTTTCAATTTCTTCTAATTTTTGCTGTTCTTTAAATCTTTTAGCAGATTCACGAGCGTTTCTTTGTTGCTCTCTTTCCATTCTGCGAACAGCTGCTCCGTATGAGCGTATCGCTCCATTTAATGTTGCCATTTATAATTTTGTTTTGCCAGTAATTTAAATTAGTTGCTATAATCGGAAGTAATAGTACCAAAATATTTTTATTAATACTTACGGAATTCCGTATTCTGTTATTGGTTAATTTGACTGTCCCTCAAATTGTTGCCAACAATTGTATATAAAACATTAATGTTATATATCCTTCCAATATAGGATATATATAACATATGTTATATATATCTTTTATACTACCAATATACTATTTTCAACTGGTGAAAACCCTACTTAAGTATCAAATGCAAAGAGTCTTTTTTGTAGACCATAAAAAAAGAAACCCATTTTTAACAAACGGGTTTCCTAATAAACAACTTAAATTAAAACAGACTACTCAAAAGAAGTTTCCCCTGTATTAGGGTTATATACATAATTAAAGGTGAAATAAGGTGTTGCATCTGCAAACGCATCTGGTTCGGCAGGGGCGTTTTCATAGTAGCTAATAATCTCTACTTTGGCATAATTACCTTCTGTTGTTCTAATCACAAATATTTTACCTGGTATTGGTGTAATAACATGCGATGGTGGTCCTGCATAATTGTACCAGCCATTATCACTACCAGTAGCTATGGCAAAAGCGGCATCGGCATCTTGGTTAAAAGAAAGTCCGTCAGCTGTAATTACGGCTGCCAATGTACCCGTAACTATCGCAACACCAACGTCTCCGTTTCTTATAGGCTCATCGGCAGTACCAGTTTCTGCACCGCCGTTAATGGCTATTGTAGTTCCTCTAAAGGCTATATCCCAATCTGTATCGCTAGTGGTAATTGTGCCTGTTTCAAAATCGAATTTTGCAAACTCCCCGCCAACAGGTTCTCCTTGTCCACCTGTTTGTGGTGCGTATAGGTTGCTTACAGTTTCCGTTAGTATCGGTTCTGCTGGGGTGTTGTCATCGTCGTTACTGCAAGAGGCGAATGCCACTGCTAAAAATGCTACTGCTAAAATGTTCTTCGTCATGGTAATTGTAATTAAAACCTGCTCATTGTCAGGTGGGTTAGAATTGATAATTTAATTTTACGTATCCTTGAATTCCCGGCATCGTCGGGATATTGTTATCGGTATAATCCAAAAGATTATTGGCACCTACCTGCAGTGTAAAGTTGCTGTAGAATGTTTTACTGGCAGCTGCGTTTACGGTAGCAAAGCCATTTATAAAGCTGCTGTCGTAATTATCTATGAGTCCGTTGCCATTGGTGTCAAACTGCGCATACTTACTACGGTATAGTAAGCGAATGTTTAAATTTGTTTGTGCAACGGGTATGTCATAGTAGACCTTAAAATTAGCATTGTGGCGAGATCTATTTACCAAACCAAAATAGTCTGTCTGTGATAAGGCAATGGTCTGCCCATTATTGGGGTCACGTACAAACACTTGGTTATCTTTTATATCTTGTTTCTTCTGCTTGTCAAAAGCATACAATAATTGATAGCCAGCACTTATGTTTAAGTCATTGGTTAATTTGTATGCGGAATTTATCTCGAAACCCGTGGTAAATATTTCATCAAAATTTACATAGCTAAACACATTTTGTCCGTTTGTTTTTCTTGCAATAATGCGGGTGTCTATTAGGTTTTTAAAATCGTTTCTAAAGAAATTAACTTCAGTATTTCCACGACCATGTTTTAGGTTAAAGCCTAAGTTGTAACCAATAGAGCTTTCTGCCTCTAGGGGTTTGCTAAGGTCATCTTCGGTCACAACCACATTAAGAATTTGATCTTGCTCTTCTAGTTCTTTCAGTTTATCTAATGCTACGTTATACCCTAAAACCGTATAGCCAACGGCGGAGTTTGTAAAATCAAAATACAGCTGTCTAAAATCTGGTGCTTTAAAACCATAACCTACAGATCCTTTTATAGATAGGTTGTCGTTTAATTGATAGCGTAGTGCCAGTTTGGGGCTAAATTGATTGTTGTATTCGGAGTGATTATCAAACCGGGCGCCTGCAATAACATTTAAGTTATCTATTGGGTCAAAATCGTATTGGGCGTATGCATATTGGGAGTTGAAGGTTACAGTTTTATCAAAGTAAGTTCTATCCAGTTCATCTAATTGAATACCAATACCAGTGGTTAAAGTTCCATTTTGGAACCCCGTTGTCTCCGTATTGTTTTCTGATGAAAATTTATAACTACCACGAACTTCTGGTCTAAATAATTTCTGGTTGAAATCACTATCAGTTAAAACATCTGTAGAGATAGGGTCTGCCAATAATTCTGTAGCTATATAATTAGTGTAGTAAAGCTCGTAGGCCATGGTAAGATTTGGGGTCCATTTATGGTCTAATCTAGTATGCGTGTTCCATTCACGTTCTTTGGTATCGCCTTGGTATTGAATGCCATCTAATGTAAAGCCGGCATCTTGGTTTTGATCATAAAATCGTCCAGAGGCGAACAGCGATAAATTGTCGTTAAAATCATAATACAATCGCCCGTTTAAGGTGTAGTTTGTAAACGGATTTACGGTATTTCCTTCAACATCTTCATTAAGGTCATACCCATTGCTAGAGAACCTATTGGCAAAGAAACCATAGCGAAATTTTTTAAATGCTTGTTTTATATCTAAGTTGATGTCCTGCTGAGAAAAACTCCCAATTCTGTAAGATGCATTACCGGTCAACGCTTCTGTTTCTGGCTTTTCTGTAATTATATTGATGACTCCACCTAAAGCTTCAGATCCATATAGACTACTAGACGGACCTTTAACTACTTCTATCTGTTTAATGTTACCAACGGTAAGCCGACTTAAATCGAAATTACCTGCACTTCTACCAACTAAGGGAACACCATCTATTAAAATAAGTATGTAGTCTGATGCGATACCTTGTATTTGTACCCCTTGAAATCCACTTTCATCGGCTACGGTTATAATACCGGTTTGCTCATTCAATATTTCATTTAAACGGACGCTACCAGATTTTATAATTTGTTTTTTATCAATTAAGGTTACTGTTAGGGGTAGAGATGATAATTGGCGCTCTGTTCTTGTTGCGGTTACAATTACTTCATCTAGTTGCTGAGCTAGGATGGAATCAGTCGGACTTTCAACTCGGGTCTGTGCTATGGCAAAGTAAGAACACATAAGTAGTAAGCATGTGGTTAGTTGAAATCGCATTATTCTTATTTAGAATTATTCTTAATACGGAGCAAATATATAAACAATTCTTATTTAGAATAAATAAAAATAACTATTTTTGGCAACGAACCTAAAAACATTAAATCTTTAAGTAATGAGAACACCGATCACTATAGTAATGGCACTACTGGTTTCAATGAGTGCTTTTTCTCAAAAGGATAAAAAGAAAAAAGACCGCGAGGCTATAAAAAGCATGTGTGGTTGTTATGAAGTAACCTTCAATTTTGCGGAGACGTTTAATTATAGTTCAGATTCTTTGTATAAACCGTCTAAAACCAAAGTAGACAAAGGCTTAGAATGGGCAGAGTTGGTAGCCGATGAGAATGATAAAATATCTATTCAGCATTTATTACAAGTAGGTAATCCAGCAGAACCACATATAGTAAAACACTGGAGACAAGACTGGTTATTTGAAAACACGGATCTATACTCGTACAATGCCAACAACAGTTGGACATTTACCAAATTACCTGCAAATGAGGTAAAAGGGCAGTGGACACAAAAAGTATATCAAGTAGATGACAGTCCTAGATATGAAGGTTCTTCTACATGGGTTCATGTAGATGGTAAGAGTTATTGGGAGAATACCGCAGATGCTCCCTTGCCTAGACGTGAGTATACGACAAGAAGCGATTATAATTTAACCGTTCGTGGTAACAGACAAGAGATTACTGATTATGGTTGGTTGCATGATCAAGATAATACGAAAGTAATACGTGAAGCTGGTAAGCCAGATGTTATCGTAGCTCAGGAAAAAGGATATAATACCTATGTAAAGGTTGATGATAGCAAATGTGCAGCAGCTGCTAATTGGTGGAAAGAACATACTGATAAATGGGCAATTGTACGAAGTAAATGGGATAATGTATACGGGCGTAACAAAGACCTTTCTTTAGAAGAGAAAGTAGATAATAAAGTATTGTATAAATACCTTTTTGATGATGCTTATGATCAAGAAGGGGAAATTGAAGAAGTAATAGAATCATTTGTAAAGAAATAAGAATATGAAAACTGTAAAACTAATAGCCTTAACCGCACTGTTGTTTGTAAGCTTCACAGGTATTGCACAACAAAAAAATGAATTATTAAATCGCAAATTCTGGAAAAGTAGCCCAGATGTTGCTGCCGTAAAACAAAAGATTGCAGAAGGAAACGATCCTACTGCGTTTGACGATAATGCTTTTGATGCTACCACATTGGCAATTACCACTAAGGCAGATACCGAAGTGATAAAGTACTTACTTTCTTTAGAGGGTAATGGTGTAGATAAGAAAACACATGACAGCCGTATCTATTTACATTGGGCAAGTTATTCTGGAGATGCAGAATTGGTTCAGTATTTATTAGATAATGGTGCTTCAGTAACTGCTTTAGATAGTCATCGTTATACACCTCTTGCTTTTGGAGCAAATGCCGGACTTACAAATCCTGCAATCTATTCTGCTTTTGAGAAAAAAGGTGTGAATTTGGCTGAAGAGAAAAATGACCACGGTGCTAACTTGTTACTAATGGCCGCACCTTCTTTGAAGAGTGAGAAAGAATTAAAATTCTTTGCTAGCAAAGGTTTGGCTTTAGATAGTAAAGACAATGATGGTAACGGAATTTTCAATTACGCTTCTAAAAAAGGGAATATAGATTTTCTAAAATTACTTGTTAAGAAAGGGGTGGACTATAAAAAACTGAACAATAATGGAGGTAATGCATTTATGTTTGCATCGCAAGGTGGTCGTGGATTCAGTAATGGGTTACCAGTCTACACCTACTTGAAAGGTCTAGGTTTGGAACCTAATATTGTTGAGAAAAATGGAAGTACTCCATTACACCGTTTAGCTTTCAGCAATAAAGATGCTACCATATTTGAACTTTTTTTGAACGCTGGTGCAGATGTAAACCAAGCAGATGAAAAAGGTAATACACCATTCTTAAATGCAGCGACTAGAAATGAACTTGCTATGGTGCAATTACTATCTAAAAATGTAAAGGATATAAATACAGCTAATACTGATGGTGAAACAGCTTTAATGCTTGCTGCTCATGATAACAGTGTAGATGTAGTTGAGTTTTTATTGGAAAAAGGTGCTGATATTAATGCGCAAGACTCTAAGGGGAATACAGTTGCTTATTTCTTGGCGGAATCTTTCAGTAAAAGAAATGCAGATGCCTTTGATGCTAAGCTTGCTTTATTGAACACAAAGGGATTAAAATTCAATACCGTTCAATCAGAAGGAAATACGCTGTACCATATTACTGCTAGAAAGAACGATCTTGATTTGTTAAAAAGACTTTCTACTTTTGATATCGATGTAAATGCTAAGAATGATGAGGGGTTAACGGCTTTACATTTAGCGGCAATGAAAGCAGAGAATGACAAGATGCTTAAGTTTTTAATTGCTAATGGTGCAGATGCAAAAAGTAAAACCGATTTTGAAGAAACCGTGTACGATCTAGCAAGTGAAAACGAATTGTTACAGAAAGAGAATACATCATTAAATTTTTTAAAGCAATAAAGAAACCTGCCAAATTCATTTAATATGACTTGGTAAGAAAATAGATTACAGATGAAAAGAGCATTAAAATTTATACCGGCAATTGTATTGCTCGGTGCGTTACTAACAGCATTTACCCCCGTAGAAAAAACAGCGGTAAAATGTCTTATTCAATTAACTAATTATTCTGGTGAAGGTGCTTACCTAATTGTATCCATAGTTGATGCCGATAACGAATATGTAGAAACATTATATGTTCAAGGTAAAGACAGTGAGTGGTATAGTGAAATTACAGAGTGGTGGAAATTCTATGGTAAAAATCGTCCTAATATCGATGCTATTTCTGGAGAAACTATAAGTGGAGGTGAGCGTGCTTTGTCTGTATTACAGATACCAAATGATAAAATTGATAAAGGTTATAATTTACGTTTTGAAACCTCAGTTGAAGATCAAGGATATTATGCAGATGATATTCAATTTGCATTAACTACAGAGAACTTAAAAACAAAAGTAGAAGGTAAAGGATTCATTCGTTATGTACGTATGCTTCCTCAGTAAGCGCTTCATTTAAAAACAATGTCATTTCGAGCGCAGTCGAGAACTTTTAAGTAGGATATCCAAAAGGTATTTTGATAGCCTCAATGTGACATCAGTGTTTATTTTACAATCAGAGTTTTATTTCCGGAATGTCATTTTATGATGTTCTGGAATTTTTTAAAGTATATAGCAATACAAAATTACAGTACTACTTATGACGATTTCTATTTGGCGCTATAGTCATCTTACGCTTGCCCTGGTCTCTTCGCTATTCTTAATAGTTGCTTCTATAACAGGGGTCATTTTAGCAGTAGAACCAATTTCGCACCAAGCTAACGGCTATGCCGTGGAAAATCTAGAAGAAGTCTCCTTAGCAACTACAATTAATGTTTTAAAAGATACTTATGATGAGGTCTTAGGGCTCGAAGTAGAATCATCTGGTTTCGTTAAAGCTTCTGTGCTAACCATAGACATGGAAACCTTAGATGTGTATGTGAATCCTGTAACGGGCGAGCAATTGGGCGAGGTAGAAGAACGACCTTACATTTATACATTCGCCACGAACTTACACCGATCTCTTTTTCTTAAAAGTATAGGAAGGTTTCTTGTAGGTCTAATTTCATTACTCTTATTTATTATAGCGATTACAGGTTTAATTTTGTTAGCGAAACGCCAAGGCGGATTTCTAAAGTTTTTTTCTAAAGTCCAGAAAGATTATTTTGAAATGCGATACCATGTCGTTTTAAGTAAATGGTTCTTTATCCCTATTTTAATTCTAGCACTTACGGGAGTCTATTTATCAGCGGAGAAATTCAACTTGTTGCCCAATACGGTTGTAGCGCAACAACAATCTACTAGTAATGATAATGCTGAGGTTTACGAAAATATAAATACCATTCCTTTTTTTAAGGAAACAACCTTAGCAGAGATTAGAGAGGTAGAATTCCCATTTTCCGATGATCCTGAGGAATATTACCTCATTGCTTTACAGGATAAGGAGGTTCAGGTAAATCAGCAAACAGGTGAAATTGTCAGTAGTGGCGATTATCCTTTTGTGGCATTAGCTTCAAGACTAAGCTTAGTGTTACATACTGGTGAAGGCAGTGTACTTTGGTCTATTATTTTATTGCTTGCTAGTGCGTCTATATTATTTTTTATGTATTCTGGGTTTGTAATGACCTTAAAGCGCAGAAAGAAAGGAAAGCGAATCGCCATAATGCCGAATAAGGATGAATGTGAGTTTGTCATATTAGTAGGGTCGGAGAGTGGTACTGCATTTGACTTTGGGCAACGATTGTATAACGGATTGACAAAAGTTGGGAAGAAAGTTTACTTAACCGAACTTAATAAATACACCACGTATGCTAAGGCTACGAATATCATTGTATTTACTTCCACTTACGGTGAAGGAGAGCCGCCAACAAATGCACGTAAATTTCCTACTATATTTTCCACTATCAAACAACCGAATACGATAGATTTTTCAGTAATTGGTTTTGGTTCTTTAGATTATCCAGATTACTGCAAGTTTGCAATTGATGCAGATAATCAAATAAACTCTATTAGTAATTTTCAACAACAATTGCCCTTGTTCAAAATTAACAAAGCAGATTTTGAGTCTTTTGAACTTTGGATGATTCAATTTAGTGATCAGGTAGGATTTACTATTCCGATAGAGCATCCGATAATTAATAAAAAGAAATATAAGAAAGTAGATTTTGAAGTTTTAGAACGAACGGAGCTGAATATTGATGATACTTTTTTGCTGAGGTTACAACCAACATCTAAAGTTGAATTTACTTCTGGAGACCTATTGGCTATTTTTCCAAATGACGATGAAACGGTACGGCAGTATTCAATTGCTAGAATTGAAGATGATGTTCTATTGAGTATTAAAAAACATGAATTAGGACGAGGTTCTAACTTTCTTTTCAGATTAAAAGTTGGTGAAACTATAAAAGCTGCTATAGATAGTAATGAACATTTTCATTTACCCGAAAATGAAAAAAATGTAATTCTCATCTCAAATGGGACCGGTATAGCTCCATTTTTAGGAATGATTTCAAAAAATACAACTCAGAATATCTCCTTGTTCTGGGGAGGGCGTAAAAAAGCCTCTATTAATGTTTATAATTCTATTTTAGAAAAAAATGCATTAAATCATGAAAACGTTAATATATTTTCTTCATTCTCTAGAGAAGGTGAAAAACAATATGTTCAAGATGTTATTCAAGAACAAAAAGATTTGGTGCTACAAACAATCAATTCTGGTGGCACCATAATGATTTGTGGTTCGTTAGCAATGCAACATGATGTTTTGGATGTATTCGAAAACCTACTTCAAAACAATGAAATTATAACTTTTGAGGCTTTCGAAAAAAGCGAACAGCTAAAAACAGATTGTTATTAAATATAAGGTTACTGTTTAGGCGTCACATTGAGCGCAGTCAAAATATCTTAAAGGTGATTAATTAAGAAGTTCTCGACTGCGCTCGAAATGACAAGACATTTAATCCCAATTCATTTTTTGCAACCTAACTGCATTCAAAATTGCCAATAGAGCGACCCCTACATCGGCAAAAACTGCTTCCCACATAGTTGCTAATCCACCTGCTCCTAAAGCCAGAACAATTACTTTCACCCCAAAAGCCAAGGCTATATTTTGCCATACAATGCTACGGGTAGAATTACCTATTTTAATAGCTGTGGCAATCTTAGAAGGTTGGTCGTTCTGTATAATAACATCAGCAGTTTCAATTGCTACATCGCTTCCTAACCCGCCCATAGCAATACCTACGTCACTTGCGGCAAGTACTGGTGCATCGTTTATTCCATCACCTACAAATGCCACTTTCGTATTAGGTAGTTTCTTTAGTTTCTCTACTTCTTCTAGTTTTTCTTCAGGTAATAATCCGCCTTTCGCCCAATCAATGCCCAATTGTTTTGCAACCTTTTGAGTTATGGAATCTTTATCCCCAGATAGCATAATAATTTTTGTGACTCCGGCAGCACGTATTTCTTGTATTGCCTGTTGGGCATCTTCTTTCAATTCATCTGCAATGGTGACATAGCCTGCAAATCGTCCATCTATAGCAACTAGAACAATAGACTCTACGATGTCTTCGGTCTCCTCAGAAACGGTAATTTGGTTCGCAGTCATCAAGGCTTTATTACCTACTAAAACATCTTTGCTATTTACGATTCCTTTTAATCCTTTACCTGCAATTTCAGATACATCTGTAGCTTTATATGCTGAGCCTTCTGGTTTATATTCCAGAATAGCTTTGGCAATTGGGTGTGTAGATTGAGTTTCAATTGCGATCAAGTACTTCATGAATTCATCTTCGGTAAAGATCTGATCTTTAACTAGATCCTTTATCTTGAAAACACCTTTGGTTACAGTACCTGTTTTGTCCATAACCACTGTATTTACTTTGGTCATCGTATCTAAAAAGGATGCTCCTTTGAATAAAATTCCGTTTCTAGAAGCAGCTCCTAATCCTCCAAAATAACCAAGGGGAATAGAAATTACCAAAGCACAAGGACAAGAAATCACTAAGAATATTAAGGCGCGATATAACCAATCTTGAAACACATAATTTTCAACAAAAAAGTAAGGAAGAAAAGTAAGTGCAATAGCTAGGTAAGTGACAATTGGAGTATATACCTTGGCAAATTTTCTAATGAACAGTTCTGTCTTTGATTTTCGTGCAGTGGCATTCTGTACCATATCAAGTATCCGTGCAATAGAACTATCTTTAAATGCTTTGGTCGTTTCAATCTCAATGACTCCGTCTAGATTTATACTACCAGCATATATGGAGTCTCCTTTTTTAAGGGAATCAGGCTTACTTTCACCTGTCAATGCAGCAGTATTAAAAGTTCCTTTATCTGAGAGTAATACGCCATCTAGCGGGACTTTTTCGCCTACTCTAACTTGTATTTTCTCGCCAATTTCCACCTCTTCGGGAGATACGGCAACAAAGCTATGATCACGATAAACCAAGGCTTGATCCGGTCGTAGATCAAGTAAAGCTTTAATATTGCCCTTAGCACGCTTAACAGCAGCACTTTGGAACAATTCGCCAACTCCGTAAAAGAGCATTACGGCAACACCTTCAGGATATTCTCCAATACCGAATGCCCCTATGGTAGCAATACCCATTAAAAAGAATTCCGTAAAAAAATCACCTTTTTTAATGCTTTCCCAGCCTTCTTTTAAAACAGGTAATCCTACAGGAATATATGCTATGATGTACCAAGCTAAACGTACGTAGCCTTCAAAGAATGGTAATGTGTTGTAGTAGTCTACAGCGATACCAATAATCAACATTATAAAACTGATGATAGCAGGTAAGTACGTATTGATGGTAAAATTTTCACCAGTATCGTTGTGATTATGCCCATCGTCGTCATGGCAATGTTCACAAGTACTCTTGGAAGCGGTAAGGGATCTTAAATCTAATTTATTCTTTTTCATAATACCCGCAAGGTCTGAAAAGGAATAGTGCAACAGAAGTGCATTTAATGCTCACTGCACGAATCGCATATTCCTTTGATAACCAAATTAACATCTTCGGCAATATATCCTGATGGTAAATTAATATGCGGAATTTTATGTTCGGTTAAACAGATTGTTTTATCACATTGGCTGCAATGAAAATGTAGGTGTAAATCTTGATCAATTTCGCAATTGCAGCCAGGTTGACACAGTGCGAATTTTGAAATATTTGTGCCATCATCAATTTGATGGGCGATACCTTTTTCTTCAAATGTTTTTAAAGTACGATACAACGTTGTTCGCTCTGCTTTTTCAAAAGCATTTTCAATATCGGTTAACGCGACAGCAGTTTTTTTACCTGCCATAAATTTATAGATAAGTATGCGCATTGCAGTAGGGCGTATACTTTTGTTATCTAATGTTTTTTCTATTTCAGTCATGCAAAAAAGCAGTTTAAAAATACCTTTAACACTAATGTAATCAATGTTTTACTGGTTTTCAATTTCATGAGATCTTTAACTTTAAATTAAGCAAAAGAACAACTGAACAGGGAAAGGTTTTTTAAATTTAAATATCTAGAAAACAGCGAATAACATGCTGTTAGTCTACTTTTTGGGTAAATTGATTTTCATTTTAAAAATGATTGACTTTTGAACCTATTTTACATTCAAAAATACATTGAATTACCTCGAAATTTTGATGATTTTAGTATTCGATTATTGGTTTTTGTGGCGGTGCTAATGATCCTTAAATCAGTGTGATAGCCGGTTCTAATTACTGATGATCTTTAACTTTTTAAAGTTCTAATTAAGCATGTTTTAGTTGTGCTTAGTTCTAGTCAACATCGTAAGCGATATGAAAAATAGCATCACCTTGATTAACGATTGGCGATTCATTAATACAAATAATAAATCCGCTTTCCTTGGCTGTTATTTTACGCTCAAAATATCCGAACGGACCAGAGATATTACCTAACTCAGCTCCCTTTTCTACATTTTGACCCACTTTAACTAAGGGGTGAAACATACCAGAATGTTTAGCTCTTAACCATTTTGAGGCATTTACTAATTTTGGAGTTATTGGCTTTATCGACATTTGTGAAATTTCTTCACTAAAATCGCGCATACCTAAATGTTGCATTACACGTAATGCACCTACTATACCGGTATCTGTTATTTCTTTGTCTATATGAAGAGATTTACCACCTTCGTAGAGTAGTACTTCTTTATCTAATTGATGCAAGGTTTCACGAAACGATTTTTCTCTACCTGCAGATTTAACAATAAACTCTGCACCAAAGATCTTAGCCAATGCAAGTCCGTCCTCATCATCCTTATCAATTCGTATTTGTGGAGCGTTAAAACGACTATCTCCGCCAGTATGGTAATCTATACAGCAATCTATAATTGGTGCAATGTCCTTTATTAAGTGATAGGCAAACCTACTCGCTAAAGAACCTCTTAAACTACCAGGAAATACTCTATTTAAATCTCTACCATCGGGAAATTGCCTAGCCTGATTTAGGAACCCGAAAATATTAACTACAGGTATGCAAATAACCATACCAGATTCTGGTCTGTTATATTTTTTAGAAACAATTTGACGAACAATCTCTACACCGTTAATTTCATTACCGTGAATGCCACCAGTAATTAATAGGGTAGGACCATCCTTTTTACCACGCTGTACAATTACCGGAACTTCAATTTTGGTTCTGGTATGTAATTTTGCAATGTCTAAATTCAACTGGGCACCTTTGCCTTTCTGTATGGTTTCCCCTAAAACGGTATATTTTTTATTGAACATTTCTGCTGGCGTAAGTTTAGTATTTTCTGTATAACTTAAATAGTTCCAATTTGTTATATCTCAGAGGGCAAAATTAGTGCATAAAATACTAGCCTGGCTAAAAAAAAGAAACACGAATAATGGAATCTTTTAGATTCTATTATTCATGTTTATAAGAACATACTCCTATGTAAGTTATGAACTATAGGGAGTGATAGTTTTAATATGACCGTCTGCTTGATGTTCTAATTCTACCATTTTTACAGAGCGTAAATGTGTTACGCCTTTAGAAAGGCTGCTGTCGTGATAGAATAAATAGAATTTATCTTCTACTTGACAAATAGAGTGATGCGATGTCCAACCCACTACTGGTTCTAGAATTCTACCGCCGTATGTAAATGGTCCGTAAGGATTGTCGCCAATAGCGTAGCAAATGAAGTGTGTATCGCCTGTAGAATATGAAAAATAATATTTGCCATTATACTTGTGCATCCATGATGCTTCAAAGAATCTACGATCATTATCACCTTCTAATAATAGTTCCCCATTTTCGTCAAGAATCTCTATTTGTTTAGGTTCTTCCGTAAATTCCAATAAATCATCGGTCATCTTTGCGACGATAGGCAATAGAGCAGGCTCATTAGGTTTAGGTAGCTCGTTGTTCGTATTATATACATTGTTACGGTATTTCTGTAACTGTCCGCCCCAAATGCCTCCAAAATACATGTAATAGCTTCCGTCTTCATCCTCAAAAACAGCTGGGTCAATGGTATAGCTACCTTTTATTGCTTCTGGTTCGGGAGTAAATGGTCCTGTTGGATTATCTGAAACTGCTACACCGATTTGGAAAATTCCATCTGCTTTTTTCGCGGGAAAATATAAATAGTACTTTCCATTTTTATGAGCAGCATCTGGAGCCCACATTTGTTTTTCTGCCCATGCAACATCTTTTACATGAAGTGCAACGCCATGATCTGTAGCTTCACCATTTTCATTATCTACGGAAATAACGTGATAATCTTCCATTGCGAAATGACTTCCTAAATCATCAAAAGGAATATTTGATTCTATATCATGAGAAGGATATATGTAGATTTTTCCATTAAAATAATGTGCAGAAGGATCTGCGGTATATATGTGACTTACCAAAGGTTTTGAAATTGCCTTTTCGTTCAGTTGATCAAAATCAATGTGGTTAATGCTATCTTCTGGCATACTTAAGCTTTTCTTCTAGTTATTAAATCTTGTTCTATTTGAGTTTCCATTTTTTTATTTATTTCATAGAGAAATAATAAAGCTATTGCGACGAAAAATGAAACTGCAGGATATATGCTTACTAGCATTTTTATACCCTGTATGGCGCTTTCTGGCTGTATGATCGCTTCGTTAGCGGCAAATTTCTTAGGTATATAATTATAAATTCCCAAAACCCAAGTAACTAAAGAGCTACCAATGGTTAGCCCCAATTTTAGACCTATCATCATTGCAGAAAATATAATGGCCGTAGCGCGTCTGTTATTTTTCCATTCGGAGTAATCAGCTACATCTGCAATCATTGCCCATAATAGCGGGATGGTGATACCGTAGAAAAACCCATGTAATATTTGGGATAAGAACATTAGCTCTACAGAGGTGGGTGCAAAAAAGTAAAATACAGCAATGAATATGGTAGAGACAAATAGTGCTGCACCAAAAACATCACGTTTACCATATTTATCTGCCAAGCCCTTGGATAATGATATCCCAACAATCATAAATATAATACCACCTGCGTTGAAAAGTCCAAAACCAGCAGAAATTGGGTTGTCGCCAAAGAAATCTACTCCTATATTTTTAAGTCCGTTTAAAATGGGACCTATAAATTCTGCTAAACTCGCAGCATCTACATAATTTTCAAAATAATACACATAAGAACCACCTTTCATGGCTAATGTAATAAAAACCAAAGTGGTTAAAACTAACATGATGATCCAGGGCTTGTTCTTTACTAAATCACCTAAATCCTCTTTGAAACTAGATTTCTGATCTATAGTTGGTATGACTCTTTCTTTGGTAGTAAAAAAGGTGATTAACAGCATTACCGTTCCGATGATAGCTAAATAGGTCATTACAATTTCAATACCGACCGCTTTGTCTCCGTCACCTGCATATTGTATGATTGGAAGCATAAACACCTGCACAAAGAATTGAGCAAACATTACCGCCACAAAACGGTATGAGGAAATACTATTACGTTCTTTCATGCTACCCGTAATTACACCACTTAAAGCAGCATACGGTAAATTATTGGCAGCGTATAATAATAAGAGTAGGGTGTAGGTTACCGCAGCATAGACTACTTTACCTGAATAGTCAAAATTAGGGGTGCTAAAAGCTAATAACGCAACAACACCTAATGGAATAGATGTAAATAAGATCCATGGTCTAAATTTACCCCACTTACTTCTGGTTCTGTCTGCCAATGCGCCTACAATAGGATTAAATGCAAATGCCGCGACCATACCAACTACAAATATTATTAACGATGCATCGTTAGTTTCTAGACCGTAAATATCTGTATAGAAATAAGCTAGATAGGTAACCAAGGTCTGGAAAACCAAGTTTGCGGATAAGTCTCCTAAAGAATACCCGATTTTCTCCTTAAGAGATATTTTATGATCGTTGTTCATTTTGTAGTATTTGGTTCGTTTGATTAGAGTGTGCTATCCTTTGCAACTTCGAGTACACTGTAATATGCTGCTTTTTGATTGTACTCCCTATCAAATAACAATGGGTAGTTTGTTCTATCTTCTATTGGCCAACTGTTTAACCACGACACACCGTCGTTGATACCCCAAAAAGTAACCCTGCTAATTTTATCGCTGTGTTTTTTAAATAAGCTGAAGATGTCTTTATAGCGTTGTGCTAATTGTGTGTTGACAGCGTCTGGTAATTCTTTAGTGTAGGGATTCATGTGTTCACTTCCTTTAAAGTTTTGACTAACCTCAGCACCTTCTAGATCCCATGGATTTGGAAGTACAGTGATATCAAATTCCGTAATCATTACTTGAATGCCTAAATCGGAATATTCTAAAATACTTGTTTCAATTTCCTCTAATGTTGGATCTTCTAAACCCCAATGTGCTTGCATTCCAATACCATCTATTTTAACACCGCTTTCTTGTAGGTCTTTAACCAACTTAATTGCACCAGCTCTCTTTTCTTTGCGGGTCATGTTATAATCATTGTAATAAAGTTCTGCTTTTGGGTCGGCCTCTTGTGCCCATTGGAAAGAATTGGTCAAATATTCTGGGCCTAATTGCTCTAGAAAAATTGAATTTCTTAAGGTGCCATCTTCGTTTAGCGCTTCGTTTACAACATCCCAACCATGTATTTTACCTGAATATCGAGCAGCAATAGTTTGAACGTGATTTTTTAAACTAGCTGATAATTCCTCTTTTGATTCTAATTTTTTAACCCAACCTGCAAGTTGACTATGCCAAACGAGGTTGTGCCCTATAAAAGCAATATCATTTTTGGTGCTAAAATCGATATACTTATCTGCGGTCTCAAATTCAAACTTACCTTGCTCAGGTTCCATATACATCCACTTCATTGAATTTTCTGGTGTAATGGTATTGTATTCTGATAATACAATTTGTTCGCCAAGACTGTCTTTTTTTGAAACAAGGTTGTCGTTAACTGCGCTCCCAATTAAAAAATAATTTTTAAAAGCTTCTTTAAGGGTGGGTTCTTTTTGAACTTCAACAGTTGTCTTTTTCTCCCCACAGCCAATCATTAATGTTGAAGCTAGTAAAAAGGTTAATTTAAGGCTTGTTTTATGTTTAGACTTTAAAATATTTTTCATGATTTTTCTAGTTGTTTTTTGTTTTTAGTAGGGGTTTAAAAATACAATCTAGAACCATCTTTCATTGTAATATTTGATGCATTAGATAGGAATCTTGTTGCATCATAGGGTAGGGCGGTGGTTAAATTTGATTATTAAGAAGATTTGGCTTTGAAAAATCAAGGTATATATAATTATAAGCCTAAGGGGGAATCATATTCTTACTTACTGTGAATTTCCCTTTAGTTCCGTTGGAAGTATACCAAACTCATTCTTGAAACATTTGCTAAAGTAAGATGCAGATGAAAAACCAACTTTAAAACCAACCTCACTAATAGATTCACTTCCACTTTCTATCATTTGCTTCGCTTTTTTAAGTCTTATTTTTCTGATGAGTTCGGTGGCGGTCATCCCAGTAATGGCCTTTATTTTTCTATATAATTGACTTCTACTTAAAGACATGTCGTCAGCTAAATGTTCAACGTTTAAATCTGGTTCTCCTAAATTTTCGTTTACATAATCGAGCACTTTTTGCATAAATGTTTTATCTAAACTAGTCGTGTTTTCGAGTAGGGTTATCTTATTCTCCTCGTTTATGTTCTTTTCTATAAATTGTTGGCGAGTCTCAATTAGGCGCTTTATATATGATTTTAATAATTTCATTTCAAAAGGCTTATTGAGGTATGCGTCTGCACCAGAATCTATACCTTTTATTTTGTCACTGCTCATCGCTTTAGCGGTAAGCATTAAAACAGGGATATGACTTGTTTTTAAATTTTCTTTAATGTGTGTACAAAACTCAAAACCATCCATTTCTGGCATAATAACATCTGAAATTATTAAATCTGGTATTCCCTTAAGTGCCATTTGTAAGCCGGTTTTACCATTTTCAGCTTCTACAACAGTATACTCTGTTCTAAGTTTATTTTTTAAATAATTTCTAAGCTCAATATTGTCTTCGACCACTAAAATGGTCTTTTTGTTTTCAATTTCTAGATTGCTTATTTGATTAAGCCTTTGGTCTTCTTCTAAACGTTCTTCTTCAATATCTATACTTAAAACTTTCCCTGATGGGATGGATATTTCTGATGATTGAAAATGGTCTTTGCCCAAGGGAAATAATAAAGTAAATTTTGTTCCTTCATTTACTTCACTGGTTACCTCGACAATGCCCTTATGCATCTGCACAAAACTTTGGACCAGTTCAAGACCAATACCCGTACCTGATCCACCAAAGTATTGCTGGCTTTTATTTGTAGCTTGATAGAACCTTTTGAAAATATGGTCAATATCGTCTTTGCTAATACCTAACCCTGTGTCTTCTATACTTATTTCTAAGGCATTATGCATTTTAGAATCATCTAATAGCGGAAAAACTACTTTGTTTTTATGTGAGTAAATTCCTAAGGTAATTACACCGCTCTCTGGTGTTGCTTTAAAGGAGTTGGATAATAAGTTGAAAATGATTTTTTCCAATAATCCTGGATCTCCCCAGAAATCCATTTCGTTATCATCATCGGTTTCGGTAGTAAGTAGTATGTTTTTTTCAAAGGCCTCTTCTTCAAAGTGCTTGGTAATTTCCTTTACAAATTTATAAGCGTCTATTTTTGAAGTGTTCAATGTCATTTTATGAATATGGAGTTTTCTAAAATCCATTAATTCATCAATAAGGGTTTTAAGTCTTTGGGCATTTCTGTAGATGATTCTATGCTTTTCTTTTAACCCTTTATTTAGTTTGTAATTATTAGTCTCCATGATATCGATAATAGGATTCATGATAAGGGTGAGGGGAGTCCTAAATTCGTGGGAAATATTGGTGAAAAATTGAATTTTCTTTTCGTTTAAAACCTCTTCTTGTTGGCGTTGAGATCTTTCTAATTTAATGATTTGTCTTTCTTCTCTTCGCTTATTCAGTATCCAATTAATTAATAAAATAAGACTAATGAATGCTATCATATAACCAAATATTGCCCATGTAGTAGCCCACCATGGCGCAATTATGGTAATTGGTAATTTTAATGAGTTCTCTGCCCAAACACCATCATTGTTGGAGGCTTTTACATGAAAGATATAATCACCAGGGCTTAGGTTGGTATATGTGGCAGTTCTTGTATTACCCACATAATTCCAATTATTTTCTAAGCCCTCCAAGTAATAAGCATAATTATTGTTATTTGCCCTAGTGTAATTGATGGCTGCAAATTCTAAAGTAAATACATACTGCTTTGGTTTGAGTGTAACATGTTCTACTTCTGCAATATTCTTTTGTATTGGAGAATCTAATTCATTTGGTTTTACAGATTTGTTGAATAACTTAAAATCTGTAAAATATACCTCAGGCTTATTTTCATTTTTGATAATGTTTTTTGGGTCGAAGTAATCAATTCCCTCATAATTGCCAAAATATAACACGCCGTCTTTATCTTTTGTAACAGCATTATAATTAAAGTTGTTAGCTAACAACCCATCATTTTTATTGTAATTATCAATTTCTTTGGTAGTGGTATTTAGCATGGAAAGCCCTGTATCTCCACTTACCCAAATATTCTTATTATCATCTTCCATTATAGAAGATATATTTTCTAGATTAAGACCGTTATCTGTATCGAACCATTCAACATCGTTAGTATTGGTGTTTATCTTGCATATGCCCTTACCATAAGTTCCTAGCCAAATATTGTGATTGTGATCTTCAAATAAAGCTCTAGAGTTGATATTGTTTTGTACTGAGTCTAAATGTGTAATTATTTCCTTAAATACTTCTGTTTTGTACGTATTGCTTTTAGTTAAGTGTGTTCTAATAAGTCCGTTAGGTCCTCCTATCCAAATATGATCTTTATGGTCGATTAGTACGGTACGAATATGTCTTTCTTTGCCTAATGATTTATTGAATGAGGCATTGGCATGGTTATTTATAACTTGAGACTTAGGGTCAAAAGAGTGTAATCCTCCAAAAAAAGTTGATATCCAGATGTTGCCGTTAGAATCTTCGGCAAAACCAGTAACACTATTAGAAGATAAGGCACCTTGTGTATTCTCAATGGTGTAGTTGATTATTTTAGATCTATTTTTTGGAAGATAATATATACCTGAACTCCAGGTTCCTGCCCAAATATTTTCATTTGTATCTATGAAGAGAGTTTGAATATCTAAATTTTCAAGCGCCTTATAGTTTTTGTACTTATCATCAGACAAATGGGTGAATTCTTGTGTTTCAGGATTGAATTTATCTATGCCGCCACCATCCATTCCTATCCAAAAATTATTCTCATTGTCTTGTACTATGCCGGTTACAGATGGCGATTGTAGCGAGTTTACACTGTATGGCAAGCTTTGAAGATGAGAGAATTTATCATGTAATTTATCAAAGACTCCAATTCCTTTATTATAATAACCTAACCATATTCTCTCTTGGTCATCTATAAAAATTGACCAAATAGAATTTGAACGAATACTATTTGGGTCAAATTTGTCATAGGTGTAATTGTAGATGGTATTGCCTATATTATCTACAACAAAAACTCCGTCATTTTCAGTGGCGCAGATAATGGTATTATCCTTTAGTTTTTTGATGTCAAATATTCGCTTGCCGGTAAATGAAAATTGCTCGGAATAATATGAGCCTTTTTTTTGTTTTTTGAGCTTTAATAGTCCCATGGTATATGTACCAGCCCAAATGGTGTTGTCTTTATCTATTAATAGTGATTGTATCGCAAAAGAATTACCATTTATCTCAGTATTAATCTGTTGTCTACTCAATAGTTTTCTATCGGCATCATAAATGAACAATCCTAAATTAGAACCAATCATTATATTGCCATCTGGTAAGGGAATTATAGCGTTTATTACCGATTTAGAGCCTTTAGATGAGGAATCATCCTTAATTTCATGAGGTACTAAAGTTTCTGCGTTTAAAGTATATAAACCATGAGCTTGTGTGCCAATAAATAGATTGCCATTACCGTCTTCATTAATAGAAAATATGGGTGCGTTGTCTATCCTAGAATTAGCTTTTTCACTTTTTATTTTTTCAAATATATCTAATGTCCTATCGTAAAGGTTTAATCCTTCTTGAGTGCCAATCCAAATATTCTTTTTTGAATCTAAAAAGATGGTGTTGATTATAGAGCTATTTATAGAAGTGCTATCGTTTGGATTATGTTTAAATGCTTTTAAATCGGTACCATTATAATTATATAGCCCCTCACCATATGTCGCTATCCATATTAAACCATGGTTATCTTGGAGTATTTCGGTAATGGCACTTTTCGGTATACCATCATCTATAGCTACGAAACTATACCTATCTGTAGCTGTTTGGGCATTTCCCGAAAAGGTTAATGCCATGAATAGGAGTATAGATAATATGTTGAGATTGATATACTTCATTTTAAACTAAAAATGTTTCACGATAGGTTACTGGTTTTGACTTTAAATAGTAGTGGTTCTTTTTTAATTAATTGCAACGTGGTTTAATGTCTGGTGCTAATGAAAATTTAAGCGCTTCAGTCCCATATAATTTCACCATTCCGTTTCATTAATTATTGGCTTTTTGGGCACATTACCTTTAAACTTAAGATTTTTTTTATTTAAAAACTGTTTACCAATGTAGTCAAGCAATTACGCTGCAGATTTGTAAATGCCTTAAAATTAAATCGATATCGCTGTTTGTTATGGAACTACTAGGGGCAAAGGGCTTTATGTTGCTTAAATTAATGTCTGATAATAATTACGATAACCTTTTCGTCAATTCCACTTTGTAAGTTGTACATAGCGTTTGTTTTGGTACTAAAAAGGGGGGGATTCTTATCTCTTTGAGTGATACCTATAGCTTTTGAAGCTCAGAAATTTAATATTTTTGATAGGTGTATTTTCAAAGTCAACTAAAAGAATTTCATAGAAGTATAACTTGAAATTCTAAAAAAGTAAACTTAATGCCATTAAAAAAGCAGCATGTGAAAACATGCTGCCTTAATCAAACTAAACTAACTCAATATAATAGTTTTAGTACCCAGGGTTTTGGTCTGCTGCACTTAAGTTTTCGTTAGATGTTATTTCTCTGTCTGGTATTGGCCAAAGCTCACTTTTACCAGTTTGGAAGTTTGTTCCTGCTAGTTCCGTAGAAGTTAGGTTCCATCTTAAAATGTCATTGTAACGAACTTGCTCACCAGCTAATTCAACTTTTCTTTCATGAACGATAGCTTCAAAAACAGCTGCTTTAGAAAGACCGTAAGGTAAATCGTCAAGACTTGCTCTTTCGCGAACCTCATTGATCAAATCAATAGCATCATCTTGTGTACCTACTTCATTTTCACATTCAGCTTTCATTAATAGAACATCTGCATAACGTAAATAATTAAAGTTGATACCCGATTCTTGATCTTCATTAGCATCCTTGTAATAGTTCTGGTATTTTTTCCAACCAGCACGTCTTTCGTCGCCTGCAGTTAGCATATCTGCTGTAACTATGCCACCTCCGAAAGTATCACCTACAGAATAGAATGTATCTGCATACCTAGTATCACCTGCTTCATATTCATCTAAAAGATCATCAGAAGGGAAAACGTTGAACCAATCGTTAAAGCCATACTCTTGACCTCTAAAAGTTGCTTCGTTTGGTCCAGCACCAGTAACAGAAGAATTCCATTGTGCACTAGTTCCTAAAGCATCATCATACTCTATTTCAAAAATAGACTCTACACCATGCTCTGTTTCTTCTGTGAAATTATCAAAGAAGTTCGGCTCTAATGTGTAACCAGAAAGCTTATTAAATTCAGCCAAGGCTAAAGCATGCTCTCCTCTAAATAAATATACCTTTCCTAAAAGAGCAATTGCAGCTCCTTTGGTAGCTCTACCATTAGCTTCTTCACTTTTATCAAGTAAAGTAGCTGATGCAGACTGTAAGTCTGAAATGATCAAAGCGTAAACTTCATCAGCAGAAGATTTAGCAATACCCTCGGTAGTTGTAGGTATTTCTGTAATTAAAGGCATGTCACCAAATCTAGTTACCAAAAGGAAGTTATATAGTGCACGTAAAAATCTTGCTTCGCCAATAAACTTTTGTTTAACGGCATTGCTTACCAATGATTCTTCTATGGCATTAATAGCTTCTTCATTACCAATTACAAAATTGGCTTTGTTGATACCTCTAAAGCAGCTTTCCCAATAATCTGCGATTGGTCCGTGACTTGAGTCAAAAGAGAAATCTAAATACTGTCTCTTATCCGCTTCTAATTGAGGATTACCATCATTCTCATGAGACATGTTGTCTTGTGAGAAGAACATATGTCTAGAGTACAGACCTCTTGTCTGTAAGTTAGCATATGCTGCGTTTACGGCCGACTGCACTTGTGCTTCGGTCTTAAAAAATGTCTCTGGAGATAATCCGTTAGGATTAACTAACTCCAAATCATTTTCACTACACCCATTTACGATCACCATTGCGGTGAAGAGCGTAAACATTGAAAAAATTATTTTTGTTGTTTTCATATTTCTTTTCTTTTTAGCAATTAAAATGATACTTGTAATCCCATTAAATAGGTCTTAGGCTGTGGGTAGGCACCTCTGTCGATACCATATTCGAATAAGTCACCACTACCTACTTCAGGATCTAAACCAGAGTAATCTGTAATGGTAATCAAGTTCTGACCGCTAACGTATATTCTAAATTTAGAGAATAATTCTTGACCAAATGCGTCACTTGGTAGGGTGTACCCAATAGTTAAGTTTTTAAGTCTAGAGAAAGAACCATCTTCTACAAAACGATCAGATAATTGAATATTTTGTGGAGCTCCACCAGCTCTAGGTACTGTAGTAGATGGGTTAGTTGGTGTCCATCTACCCAATACAGCAACACCTGCGTTGAATAATCTAGGCATACCTTCTAAATCATAAATATTGGTATTGTAAAGATCTCTACCATAGATACCTGTCCAGAACATATTGAAATCCCAATTTTTGTAATCTGCACTTAAGTTTAAACCATATGTTAAGTCTGGAAGTGGATTTCCAATGATATCTCTATCTTCAGAAGTGATATCGCCATCATTGTTTAAATCCTTAAATCTAATATCACCAGGTTGTACTGTCGTTTGACCAGGATTCGCTGTAAATACAGCGTCTACTTCAGCTTGGTTTTGATAGATACCATCGGTAACTAATCCGAAAAAGTGAAATAATGACTCGCCTTCAGTAACTCTTGTAATGTTTTGGTTTTCGAAACCACCACCGTTTAATTCATCGACACCACCTAATGATATAGCTTCGTTTGAGCTTGTAGATAAGTTTAAATTAGCAGACCATTTGAAATCACCTTCGTAATCATTGTATCCTAAACTTAATTCAAAACCTGTAGTTTCTACAGCTCCTACGTTTCTTACTTGGCTACCTTCGTTAATACCTAAAGAAGTAGAAGTAGGAACTCTAATCAATAAATCATCACTTTGGTTCTCGTAGTATTCAAGAGCAGCTGTAAATTTATCGTTGTCGAAACCTAAATCGATACCTACGTTCAATTGTCTAGTTTCCTCCCATTTCAAATCTGGATTAGCCAATCCGAATGCGGTAGTACCAACGGCATTAGATCCAGCTATAGGATATAAGAAATCATTTACCAATGTCGCACTATATAAATAGTTAGAGATTCTATCATTTCCAGAATACCCCAAACTACCTCTTAATTTTAAAGTACTTACGTTAGTATCTACCATGAAGTTTTCTTTTGCAATGTTCCAACCTAAAGCATACGAAGAAAACCATCCCCAACGATTGTTAGCACCGAATTTAGAAGAAGCATCGCGTCTTAAAGATACCGCAGCAATGTATTTGTCATCGTAGTTATAGTTTAACCTTCCTAAGAAACCTAACCTGTTATATTCGAATGAAGTACTTTCTAAACTTGAATCTTCATTAGATAGCTCATTTATTTCATCTGATACTGAGTTTCTACTGTTTGCGTTTAAACTAGTACCTTGACTATCAAATTTTTCAGCTAATAACAATGCTTCAAAATTATGAACATCCGCTATAGTTTTGTTATAAGTTAAACTGTTCGTGAAGATTAATGTCTGACCCGCAGAGGTATTCTTCGTAATAGACGCAAAAGTTTGTTGGTGTGTTCCACCTAAGCTATCGTCGTTATAAGATGGTACAAAATTATTACTAGTACCCTTATAATAATCTAAACCTACTTGCGATTTAAACTTTAAACCATCTATAATGGCGTATTCGGCAAAAATGTTACCTACTAATGCGAAAGTATTATTAACGGCATTACCATGCTTTAATAATCTAACAGGGTTTTCGGCATCTTGTCCGTCACCAGCACTGTTAGGTCCTTGGAACCCACCTAGGTTATTAGGATTATATACTGATAAATATGGTGCCGCTTTAATAGCGTGCTCTAAAAGAGAACGTTGACCAAATTCTATTCTATCAGAATTCTGTTTGTTAAAGTTAACGGAAAAGTTTTGTCCCAACTTTAATTTACCAAAAGTGAAATCGCTATTTGCTCTAAAAGAATATCTCTGAAATCCGGTTTCAATAATGATACCTTCTCTTTCAAAATATCCTCCAGATATTCTAAAGTTGCTAGTTTCACTACCACCAGAAGCAGCTAAATCATAGCTTCTAATAAGTCCTGTAGTATAGATTTCATCTTGCCAATTTGTGTTTACACCAGAAGCAGAAGATGGAGTATTTGGTACAACACCAAAAGCCTCATTGGCATATTGCAAATATTGCTCGGTATTCAATACATCATATCGCTGTGTATTCTGTTGAAAACCAGTATGCGCATTGAACGATAATTGAGTCTTACCGCTTTTGCCTTTTTTAGTAGTAACGAGAATAACTCCGTTAGAACCTTGTGCACCATATACTGCAGTAGTAGATGCATCTTTTAAAACGTTGATAGTTTCAATATCGTTTTGGTTGATACCAGAAAGGTTACCAACGATAACCCCGTCAACAACAAATAATGGTGAGTTGTTACCAAAAGTACCAAGACCTCTAATAGTAATAGAAGGTTCTGTACCAGGTGCGCCTGTATTTACTACAGATACACCAGCAGCTCTACCTTGTAATGCTTCTGTTGCATTAGCTACAGGTACGGCATTAAGATCTTCAGATTTTACACTAGAAATTGCACCGGTTACTGCGGCCCTACTTTGAGCACCATAACCCACAACAATTACTTCATCAAGTGCTTGCGCATCTATTTGCATAGAAGCGGTGACAGAAGATTGTCCGTTAATAGAAACCTGTTGGGTAACGTAGCCTATGTAACTAATGTTTAAAGATCCATTAGACGGAACGTTCGCTAGTGTAAAATTCCCGTCAAAATCGGTTTGGGTACCATTTGTTGTTCCTGAAACCACAACGGATGCCCCTGGAAGAGGCGCCCCGGTCTCGTCGGAAACAACACCAGTTACGGTCGTTGTTTGTGAGTAGGCAAATTGCCCCAACATTGCAATAATTGCAATGAACATAATTTTGAGTTTAGTCATAATTAATTAAGTTTTAAGTTGTTATTTGATAGAATATCATAATGTTATCTTAACGAATATAATAAGTTTTAGTTATTATGTGTGTATAATACATTTATTATTTTCTGTCTCAACAAATATAAAAGGCGGCTTATGTAAGCAATAAAACAAATGAAGCGAACACTAGTAAATATGATGCAATTACCTGTTAAGTAGTGGTAATACGGTAATTATGGGGCTTTATAATTATCAAAATCTTATTTTTTATCATTGCTTAATAGGTATTTCTTATTCTGAATTTTATTTTTATTTATTTTAAATTTTTGGATAATCAGATGTATTTGTAAGTCAAGAATCTCTAGGTCGATAGGATTTATAAATTAAATATATCTTTGAATTAAGATTATAGACTTATGAAATTTAATAGCTTGTTTCTTGTTTTTACTTACATACTAATCTTAGGGTCTTGTAATAATCAGAATAAGACTGAAAATAAAAAAGGGGAATTTGGTAGTCATGATTTTACCAATGATTTAATAAATGAAACTAGTCCCTATTTATTGCAACATGCGCACAATCCTGTGGCATGGAAACCGTGGTCAGATGACGCATTCAAGAAAGCTGCTAGTGAAAATAAGCTAGTTGTTTTAAGTGTAGGGTATTCTACCTGCCACTGGTGTCATGTTATGGAAGAGGAATCTTTTGAAGATGTAGAGGTAGCGAAGTTGATGAACGATAAGTTTATAAGTATTAAAGTAGATAGAGAGGAGAGACCAGATTTGGATATGGTTTATCAAACTGCATTACAATTAGTGAACGGAACAGGTGGTTGGCCAATGAACGCTATTATTATGCCAAATGGGAGTCCTGTTTATTTAGGGACATATCACGAAAAAGAAGAATGGAAGAACGTGCTTGCAAAATTTAGCACGGAATACAAAAAGAATCCTGAAAAAATGAAGGAGTATGCTACCATGCTGGCAGATGGTGTGCAAGAAGTTTACGAACAACCTGCCAAACAAATGGCAAATGCCATTACACCTGCAATAATCGAAAATGGTATTTCTGAATGGGCAACAGTTTGGGATTCAGAATGGGGAGGTAATCAAGGTGAGCAAAAGTTCATATTACCAACGAATTTGACAATGTTATTGGAATACGCAGTTTTACAGCAAGATAATAATGCTAAAAAGCATGTTCTAAATACGTTGGAAAAAATTACGCAAGGCGGAATCTATGATCATGTTGATGGTGGCTTTTTTAGGTACAGCACAGATCATACTTGGAAAGTGCCTCATTTTGAAAAGATGTTATATGATAATGCACAACTGTTGAGTTTATTGTCAAAGGCATATAAGCTTACTGGTAACGAAGATTATAAAATTAGAATTGAAGAAACATTTAAGTTTTTACGAACTGAAATGAAAAATGATGATGGTGGATATTTCAGCGCTATGGATGCTGACACCGGTGGTGAAGAGGGTGTTTATTATGTGTGGAATAAAGAAGAATTGCGATCATTGCTACAGGAGGATTTTGAATTGTTTTCTATCTACTATAATATTATTGATAATCAAGAATGGGAGAACGAAAATTTTGTATTGAACAATACCATTTCTACCGACGATTTTTTAAAGAAGTATTCTTTAAAGGAAGTAGAGTTAGAGGAGAAGCTTAAGCAATGGAAGTCAATTTTATATACCACACGACAAAAAAGGGAAAAGCCAACTAAAGATTATAAAGTTCTGACTTCTTGGAATGCTCTTTTAATTGATGGTCTATTAGAGGCATACAAAGCTTTTGGAACTGAGGAATATTTAAATGAGGCTATCTCTATATTTAATTATTTAAAGAAGAATAATTATAAGAATGACGAACTAGTGCATTCATATACTAAGGACAGTAAACAAAAGGAGGTGTTTTTAGAGGATTATGCTTTTTTAGCTAAAAGTACATTCGGGTTATATGAGGTTACATTAGACAAGGCATATCTAAAGGTCACTAAGGAATTAATGGATGTCGCTGTAGAAAAGTATAAAAGTGATTCTGAATTGTTTTACTATAATGTTTCTAACGCTTTGGTGCCAAGTATTATTAATACTTCAGATGGTGTTGTGCCATCCGCAAATGCCATAATGGCTCAGAACTTTTTACGTATGGGACACTTGGAGTATAATACAGCGTATCTTAAGAAAGCAGAAATAATGGGTTCTTTAATTACGCAAGATTTTGAAAAGCATGCATTAAGTTATGGTGCATGGGGAACACTTTTACAGCAACAAGCATTTGCATTTTATGAAATAGTCGTGGTGGGTGACAATGCAAAAAGCATAATTGCAGAAATGAATAAGACTTATTTGGTAAATTCAATTTTGGTCGGATCTAGTTCTGAAAGTGATATCTCACTTTTTAAAGATCGGTTCGTTGAAGATGATACTTTCATATATGTCTGTCAGAATAACACTTGTAAATTACCTGTAAAAACTGTTGAAGATGGATTTAAGCAAATGCAATCATTTGGTTATAAGGGTTTTGTTGTGGAAAACTTCTAGTTGATCTTTAACTAGTGACTAAAGCTAATCGGATATAGTTTAGAAAGGGTTGAAACAGTTAGTTAATCTTTGTTTTTACCAATATTTAATACAAGATTTGTAATACAATTTAAAATAAGAAAGAATGCCAGGTTTCGAGTTGTTTGGAGAGAGTGAAAAAAAACAAGTGCAAGATGTTTTAGATTCTGGGGTGTTAATGCGTTATGGCTTCGATGGAATGCGTAATAACCATTGGAAAGCCTTAGAACTTGAAAAGGCACTTTCGGAAAGAATGGATTCCAAATACACTCAATTGGTAAGTAGTGGTACTGCAGCATTGACAGTAGCATTGGCAAGTGCTGGAGTAGGAGCAGGAGATGAAGTAATTATGCCCACATTTACCTTTGTAGCCAGTTTTGAATCTATTTTAGCAATAGGGGCAGTGCCAATTTTGGTTGATGTCGATGATACATTAACATTAGATCCCGTAGCTGTAGAGAATGCTATAACTAATAATACAAAAGTAGTTATGCCAGTTCATATGTGCGGTTCTATGGCAGATTTGAAAGCGTTGAAAGATATTTGTACCAAACATAATTTATTGTTGTTAGAAGATGCCTGCCAGGCAATAGGAGGTAGTTATGATGGTAAACCTTTAGGTAGTTATGGTGACTTAGGCTGTTTCTCTTTTGATTATGTAAAAACTATTACTTGTGGTGAAGGTGGCGCTGTCATCACTAATAACGAGGCTTATAAATCTAATGCCGATCATTACTCTGACCACGGTCATGATCATGTAGGTAATAATAGAGGAACAGAAACACATCCTTTCTTAGGATATAACTTTAGAATTTCTGAGCTTAATGCAGCTGTTGGTTGTGCGCAAATAGAGCGTCTAGATGATTTTTTGGCAATCCAGAAAAAGAATTACACCGAAATAAGATCTGCTTTAGCGCCACTTTCTAATGTTTCTTTTAGAAGAGTGCCAGCTGGCGGAGTAGAAAATTATTCTTTCCTTTCTTTTTTCTTACCGTCAACGGAATTGGCAAAAGAGGCACATACCGCATTGGGCGAAGCAGGTATTGATGCTTGTTTTTATTGGTTTGATAACAATTGGCATTATTACAAAAAATGGGAACATTTAACCAATAAGATATCACTTGGGAAACTTCCACAAGAAGTCATCGAACAATTGCCGGATTATTCAAAATCTGATTTCTCAAAATCTGATGCATGGATAGGTAAAACTATCTCTTGTCTGATAAAATTAAGTTGGACAGAAGAAGAGGTAGCTGAACGTGCCGTTAAAATGAAAGATGTCTTAAAAAAATTTATCTAACGTATTAGTAAGAAACGTATTCAACAATTTCTAATCCATAACCGACAATACCTACGCGTTTAGCTTGGGTACTGTTGGTCATAAGCTTCATTTTGTGAATGCCTAAATCATGCAGTATTTGGGCTCCAATACCAAAATCACGATTATCCATTTCAATCTTAGGTGCTTTGTGAACACCTTGTTTTTGTAATTCTTTCAATTCTTTTAATCTTGATAATAGATTAAGTGATTCTGAATCTTGATTAATAAAAACAATCGCTCCTTTTCCTTCTTCGTTTATTTTATTGAACATATCCTCTAACTTCTCGTCTGGGTTATGCGTCAATGTTCCTAGAATGTCATTGTTTATAAGGGTAGAGTTGATACGGGTCAATATTTTATCGGATGCTGACCAGTTACCTTTAGTTAAGGCGATATGAATATGATTGTTTGTGGTTTGCTTGTAAGCTCTTAATCTAAATTCGCCAAAACGAGTAGTAATCTCAAAATCGGTTTCCTTATCAATTAAACTGTCATGTTCCATTCTATAGGCAACTAGATCTTCAATGGAAACGATTTTTAAATCAAACTTTTTAGCTACTTCTACTAACTGTGGTAAACGAGCCATGCTACCATCCTCGTTCATTATTTCCACAATAATTCCTGCAGGTTGTAACCCTGCTAGGCGTGCAAAATCAATGGCAGCCTCTGTGTGTCCGGTTCTTCTTAATACACCACCTTCTTTAGCTACCAATGGGAAAATATGTCCTGGTCTTGCCAAATCATGAGGTTTGGTATCGCTTTCTGTTAATGCAATTACGGTTTTGGATCTATCACCAGCAGAAATACCAGTGGTAACTCCTTTTCCTCTTAAATCTACAGATACGGTAAAAGCAGTTTCTAAAGGATCTGTATTGGTGTTTACCATCATATGTAATCCTAAATCTTTGCAACGTCCTTCTGTTAAAGGAGCACAAATAAGCCCTCTACCATGGGTAGCCATGAAATTAACTGTTTCTGTAGTTGCTAATTCTGCTGCAGCAAGAAAATCACCTTCATTTTCACGATTTTCATCATCTACCACGATAATTACTTTACCGCAGCGAATATCTTCTATCGCTTCCTCTATGCTATTCAATTGTATTTTATTAAGATCTGTCATGGTTAAGAATCAGCTTTATCTTTTTTCTTAAATAGTTTTTTGAAGAAATCGGCTATAAAACCGAAATCCATCATTCCTTTATCTTCTGTTGCCTGTTTTGTTAGATAAACACCTAACGGTAGCATTATTAGTGTTGCTAGCCAAGCCCCTAACATTGGATGTATATTACCTTCTTTGGCATAATTACTAGCAAAAACGCCTATGAAATAATAGATTAGAAATAATACTATAGCGATAACCATAGGTAGTCCTAAACCACCTTTTCTTATAATAGCACCCAATGGAGCTCCTACAAAAAATAAGATGATACAAGAGAAGGCTAATGCATATTTATTGTGAAGCGAAAGAATATGCATATTGTATATTTTATATCGCTTTTGTAATTCTTCTTTTTTACCAGATACAGATCCTAAAATGCTACTGGTAGAATTCTTAGCAGTGCTTAAAACTTGAATTTGTTGCCAGTCTGGAAATAGAATAAGGAAATTTTCTTTAATAGAATCTTGAAAAGCAATATTTGCTTTAGACTTAATTGCCTTGGTTTGTATAATGGAGTCTTTTTTTCTGACCATATCGGTCTTTGTAGAATCATTATTACTAACTACTAATGGAGTAAACATACCAGTTCTACCTTCAATATTCTTTGAAAATGCACGTACAATTCTGTAGTTATCGCCTCGTAAAGAATCAATATCTTTTGAAAGACGAGAAATATTCTTCATTTTATCAGTACTGATATCGCGCTCTTCTTCTAATTCATCATTATTTATCTCAGGTATCTCGATATTCATAGTATACGTGTCGAAATCTGCTTGGGCAAAAGGGAATTTCATTTTGCTGTCATTACTTTTAGAAGTAACGTCCTCATAATAATGTCCGTCTTTTAATACTAATTGAATGATATCAGATTCTTCGCTACTGATCAACTCTCCCGTTTTAGACTTGATAACGGTAGTGTTAAGATTGTTTTTTGATTTGATATGAATAATAACGTTCCTAAGAAAACGGTCGTTATCCCCATATTTCTCATCAACCTTAATATTCATTCCTTCAAAATCACTAAAAACCCCTTCAGATACTACTGCAGCAGGTTTAACCTTAGCTATGTTTCTACGGAGATTATATATTTTGCGTTGTGATAATGGAATTACATTATTGGCAAAAAAGAAAGTAACTCCGCCTAAAATTGTTACAAAAACAATTAAGCTTAACATAGAGCGCTGCAAAGAAATACCAGATGCCTTCATAGCAGCGAATTCATAATTTTCTGCAATGGAGCCAAACGTTAGTATGGAAGATAAAAGTACCGTAAGAGGAAGTACTTTTTCGGTAAGATCTGGCATTAAATAAAACAGAAACTTACTTATAATTACAATGTCTAGACCTTTACCCGCAAGGTCATCAATAAAAAGCCAAATCGTTTGAAATATGAAGATAAACATCAATATTACAAACGAGCTGATAAAATTAAAGACGAACCTGGATAGGATATATCGGTCTAGTATTCTCAATAGTTCTAATTTCTTAGAATGAAATAACCTTCATCCTTGTATTTAGCTTCATCAAAAGTAAATAAGGTTTTGGACAAATCTTGATCTGTTTTAAAAGAATTAACAGTGATTGTTGTCTTAGTGCCGTTCTTACCCGTTTCAATAAGTTTGTAGATATGTTTTGTTCCCATATCAATACCTAATAATCTAGATTTTATTTCTGTATCAGAATCGATAGGGGTTAATTTTACAAACTGCACTTTTCTTCCTTGTACATCTTGCAAAATATCCCAAGCGTAGTTGTGTCCTTCTTTATAAAAAGTTAACATTTTTGAAGGAGTCATAGCATTTTCATCATCAGACTTATCTTCAATAGTAACTTCTTCATTTTCAGGTACAATAGTGTATACTTTGTTTCCATCGAAAATTTGTTGAGAACCTAAATAGTTGAACATATACTTATTACCTGCAAGGGTAACATCTCCTCTTGTTTCTTGATTGATACCAGCTTCGGTGTTCTTTAAATCGAATTTAAAGTCAACAAAGATGTTGTCATAACTTTGTACTTTGTTATATACTTCATCAAGTAAAGCTTTTGCTTTGTCAGAACCTTGTGCATTTGCAAAAGTTGCAGAGAACATAATCGTCAATACAATAATAATTTTTTTCATCTCTTTTTTAATATTATTCATTATCCAATATTTGTTGAAGGGCTACCATATCAGACACATATACCTGTCTAGCTTTACTTCCTTCAAATGGACCAACAATTCCTGCTGCTTCTAATTGATCTATAATTCTACCGGCTCTATTATAACCTAGTTTCAACTTACGTTGAATTAATGAGGCTGAACCTTGTTGTGCAATTACGATAACTTCTGCAGCTTCACGGAACTTCGCATCCCTATCCGATACGTTATTATCAAGACTCGTGCCAGAATCTTCCCCTACATATTCCGGTAGTTCGTGTGCATCTGGATAAGCTCTTTGACTACCTATGAATTCAACAATTTTAGCAACTTCTGGAGTATCTACAAAAGCACATTGTATACGGGTAACATCGTTACCTTGAGTAAACAACATGTCACCTCTACCAATCAACTGATCAGCACCTGCGGTATCTAGAATTGTTCTTGAATCTATTTTAGATGTAACCCTAAAAGCTAATCTCGCAGGGAAGTTGGCTTTGATAATACCTGTAATAACATTTACAGATGGTCTCTGGGTTGCAATGATCAAATGTATACCAATTGCTCTCGCCAATTGCGCAAGTCTTGCTACAGGTGTTTCTACCTCTTTACCCGCGGTCATGATCAAATCTGCAAACTCATCAATAACCAATACTATATACGGCAAAAACTTGTGTCCGTCATTCGGATTCAGTTTTCTTGCCTTGAATTTAGTGTTGTATTCTTTTAAGTTACGAACCATGGCTAACTTCAACAGTTCGTATCTATTATCCATCTCAATACACAATGAATTTAGTGTATGAATTACTTTGGTATTATCGGTTATAATCGCTTCTTCTGAATCTGGAAGTTTTGCCAAGAAATGACGCTCTATTTTATTGTACAGCGTAAGTTCTACTTTCTTAGGGTCCACCAAAATAAACTTCACTTCAGCTGGGTGCTTTTTATATAAAAGAGAAGTTAATACTGCATTTAAACCGACAGATTTACCTTGTCCTGTAGCACCTGCCATTAATAAGTGAGGCATCTTAGCCAAATCGACAACAAATGTTTCATTGCTAATTGTCTTACCAAATGCAATTGGAAGTTCCATTTCTGCTTTCTGGAATTTACTTGAAGCAATTACAGAACGCATAGATACTATAGATGAGTTTTTATTTGGTACTTCTATACCAATAGTTCCTTTTCCTGGAATAGGAGCGATGATACGAATTCCTAATGCAGCCAATGACAATGCAATATCATCTTCAAGATTCTTAATCTTAGATATTCTAACACCGGCTTCAGGTACTATTTCGTATAATGTTACAGTAGGTCCTATGGTTGCCTTTATTTGAGCAATACCTATTTTATAATTTTTTAGAGTCTCAACAATCTTATTTTTGTTTTCCTCTAACTCTTCTTGGTTAATGGTAATACCACCAGTTGCACCATGTGGGTCTAAGAGGTCAAGAGTAGGAAATTTGTAATTGCCTAATTCTAGAGTAGGGTCGAATTCCCCAAAGTCATCTACAAGTTTATTTGCAAGAATGTCAATTTCTTCTGGCTCCTCAATAACATGTTCTACTTCCATGTCCAAAGTTTCTTCTGGTTCAGGAGTAGTGATTTCAAAATCTTTTATCTTTTCCTCTTTTTCTATATGAGGAATTTCTGTTTTATGGGTGTAGGTGTCGACAATTACAGGTGCTTCTTCTTCCAATGAAGTGGTTATTAAGTCATCTTCCTCTTTCTTTTTATTTGCTTTTCGTTCTTGGTTCGCTTTAAACTCAGTTGAAATAGCTTCCTTTCTTGATTTAAAGAAAGATGAAATTCCCTCGGGAGTAACCTCAAAAAGTCTTACAAAGATGAATATGAGTCCAAATACTAATAATAATAGTACACCAATTTTGCCAGCGTAGTCTTGTAAGAAGTCATTCATTTCAAAACCTACTAAGCCGCCTAATAAAGGACTGCTTGTAGCAAAAAAGCCTAATGCAATGGAAATCCAAATAACAAATAGTAAACCCCAAATCCATTTTTTAAACAAAGCCTTCATCGGAAGGCCTAGAAATAGATATATACCTGTAATACATACAAGAAACGGAAATATAAGTGATGCTAAGCCAAAACCTTTATACATGAAAAAGTGGCTAATACTTGCACCAAATTTATTCAGTAGATTTTTTGCTAGTTCATTACGGTCTTTGAATTCCGATAGCAAGCTTTGATCATCTTGCCAGTTAAAGTAAAAGGATATAAAAGAAAAGAATAACGCAATACTAAAAAGCATTAACAAACTACCCAAAATGATTTTATTCTGTTTGGATAATTTAAATGATGGTCCTTTTTTAGTAGGTTTTGGCTTTGATTTAGTTGCCTTTTTTGCCATTAAAACTTAATTCTGATGCTAAATTACAAATTTACGATGAGCTACGGGATACTAAGAACTAACCTAAAGAATCTTTGGTAAGTAAATGATTAGACCAATAATAGTTGAAGCAATAGAAACTAACATAACAGCCCCAGCAGAAATATCCTTTATAAATCCGATTTTGACATCAAACTCAGGTTGAATGTAATCTGCAATCTTTTCAACGGCAGTATTCATACCTTCAATTCCTAAGACCATGGCGATGGCAAAAATTTGAAGTATCCATTCTGTATGAGATATATCAAAATAAAAGCCGGCAGCAGTCATTATTATGGCAATGAAAACCTGAATTTTTATACTTGCTTCAGTACGTATTAAAAGTATGGCTCCTTTAAAAGCGAAGCCAACACTTTTAATACGATTGACCAAAAAGGATTCTTTTGGCATGTGTGTTGTTTGTTATTAGTTCATTAACGCCTCTAAAGCTGCTTTGTAATTTGGCTCTTCTGTAGTTTCAGTTACTTGCTCTGTGTACAATACATTTCCTTTTTCATCAACAACAACAACCGCTCTTGAAAGTAATGGAGCCAATGGTCCGTCAGAAAATGCTACGTTGTAACCTTTACCGAAATTACCATCTTTAAAATCAGAAAGCATTTCAACATTCTCAATACCTTCTGCACCACAAAATCTTGCTTGTGCGAAAGGAAGATCTTTTGAAATACATAATACGATCGTATTATCTAGTTCTGCTGCTTCTTTGTTAAATTGACGTACAGATTGTGCGCAAGTGCCTGTATCTACACTTGGAAAAATATTTAATACTACTCTAGAACCTTCATAGTCTGAAAGTTTAACAGTAGATAAGTCATTCTTAGTTAATTGAAATTCTGGAGCTTTTCCACCAGCTGTTGGTAGCGTTCCTATTGTGTGTATTTCGTTTCCTTTTAGTGTAACCGAAGCCATAACTTTTGTCTTTTTATAATTGAGACTGTGAAATTATAAAATATAAAGTTGAAATGAGTGGGAATAGAGTAAAAAAAAAGTCCTTTCAAATTTGAAAGGACTTTATATTTTTTGAAAGGTATTATTTATCTATGGAGCCTAAAACACGCTGCATAAATTGATTCATAGCATCTTTCTTTGGTGTGCCTTGCTGTATGCTGTTCGCAACTTCTATAGCACCGTACATATTAGATATAAGTTCACCGATTACATCTAGTTCTTCATCTTTTAATGAAGGTAACTCGGTTAGTGCTTCTAGAGTTTCAATGGTTTCAAGAACGTAGTCGCTATCTTTTTCTTCAATGAACTCTGTCAGTAATTTAATTATGGGTAATCTCACTGATCAAATCTTTTAATAGGTCATACTTATTAGTCTGAACCTGATTTTTAATTTTTCCTTTCTCGAAAGAAGCGAAGGTTGGTAAGTTGCTTACGTCTGCTAGCTTTCTTGATTCAGGAAATTTCTCTGCGTCAGCTAAAACAAAAGTAATATTCTCATTTTGAGAAGCTTCTTTTTTAAACTTAGGCTTCATAATTCTACAGTTACCGCACCATGTTGCTGAATATTGTACAACTACATTAGGGTTGTTGTCTATAATTTCCTGTAAATTATCTTGTTCTAATTCTAATAACATAATTAAAGTTATTTAAGGATTAATAAAATGAACATGAGATACATTACCTCATGTTCATCAGTAATTTTATTAGTTAGCGTGTGTAGAAAGGTAGCTAGCAACACCATCTCTATTTGCAGACATTGCTTCTTTGCCTTCTTCCCAGTTAGCTGGGCAAACTTCACCTTTTTCTTGAACGTGAGTTAAGGCATCTACTAAACGTAAATACTCCCCTACATTTCTACCTAATGGCATATTATTAATGCTTTCGTGTTGTACTACACCTTCTTCATCAATAATATATGTTGCTCTATAAGTAACATTGTCACCTTCTACCTGAACAGTTCCTGTTTCTTCGTCGTAAACTTCGTTTTGAATATCTAAAATTCCTAAAACGCTAGATAAGTTACGGTTGCTATCTGCTAATATTGGGTAAGTAACACCTTCAATACCACCGTTATCTTTGCTTGTGCTTAACCATGCAAAGTGTACTTCTGGTGTATCACAAGATGCACCGATTACTACTGTATTTCTTTTTTCGAACTCACCAATAGCAGCTTGAAATGCATGTAATTCTGTAGGGCAAACAAAAGTAAAATCTTTTGGATACCAGAAAAGAACCACTTTTTTATTATTCTTTTGAGCTTCTTCTAATACATTAAGTTTAAAAGTGTCGCCCATGTCGTTCATCGCGTTAACACTAAGATTTGGGAATTTCTTTCCTACAAATGCCATAATATGTTTTCGTTTTATAATTAATTATAAAGCAAAATTAAGACTTGATAAGAGGTTAAAAGACTTTCTAAATTAGAATTTTCAATGAAAGAATAACTATTTTGAATAGCGTTTAGTTTAGGTCTCTTTTAGTATGAATGACATAAATTAACGTCACCAAAATTGCCAAATCAGCAAAGAAGATGGTGTTAAGTTGAAAAGGTGTAAGTCTTAGATTTAAGATTTTTTTGAAGCTATTCTTTTAATCTTAATATTGAACCCTGCAAATATGAAAGTCATAATTGGGCTTAACCAATTGAAAATAGCATAGACAAAGTACTCTGCTACACCAACACCTAATACACCGCTATGGTATGCGCCACAGGTGTTATAAGGAATTAAAACAGAAGTTACCGTACCAGTATCCTCAAGTGTTCTACTTAAATTTTCTGGTGCTAAGCCTCTATCTTTAAATGCTTTAGAAAACATTTTACCAGGTACAACAATTGCTAAATATTGATCAGAAGCTGTCCCGTTTAAAACAATGCAACTAATACCAGTACTTAAGAATAAACCAAATGTAGACTTAGCCATGCTAAGTAAAGATTTTGTGATTCTAGCCAACGCACCAATACCATCCATTATACCACCAAAAAACATAGCGCAAATAATTAGCCAAATAGTTCCCAGCATACCTGTCATTCCCTTAGATGAGAATAAATCGCTTAAGGCTTTATTGTTGGTAGGTATATCTGTACTTACTGTTATTGCTTTTAAAATACCTTGGTAACCAGATTGGAAATTTAATTCTGTAGCCCCAGTAATACCAGCAACTATTTGTGGTTGAAAGATAAGTGCAAATACAGCTGCCAAAAGCGTACCTATCAATAAGGCGGCTAGGGGAGGTGTCTTTTTAACTATTAGTGCTATTACGGCTATAGGTACAAGAAATAACCATCCATTAATATCAAAAGAAGAATCTATAGAAGCTAAAATGGAATCAACATCAGCTTCTCCATTTGTTTCTAAACTAAAGCCTATAATTAAAAATACAATTAGAGTAACTGTAATTGTAGGGACTGTGGTCCATAACATATATTTAATATGAGAGAACAATTCTCCACCTGCCATTGCAGGAGCCAAATTAGTTGTATCACTTAATGGTGATAACTTATCGCCAAAATACGCACCAGATAAAACAGCACCAGCTGTCATCCCTAAAGAAATGCCTAAAGCTTCCCCAATACCTATTAATGCAATACCTACTGTTGCAGACGTGGTCCAGCTACTTCCTGTAGCTACTGAAATTATTGCGCAGATGATAACACATGCCGCTAAAAATATAGTTGGGTTTAGAATTTGTAACCCGTAATAGATCATAGCGGGTATAATGCCGCTAACCAGCCAAGTACCAGCTAGTGCACCAACCATTAGTAAAATTAGTAATGCCCCTGTTGTAGATCGAATATTTTCTTCTACTTCAGCAATCATCTGCTTGTAAGAAACTTTATGAAAGAACCCTACAATGGCAGCAACTGCACCACCTAATAATAATATGAACTGATTAGAACCGCTTAGAGCATCATCACCAAATACGTAAACATTGTACGCCAACATGGCAACTAGGGCTATTACAGGAATTAAAGCAGCAAAAATGCTTAATTCTTTATTGTCAACGATATGTTCGTTTTCCCTGTGTTCATTGGTATTTTGATCTGACATTAAAATCAAGTTTGGTTACTACGTAATATTACGATTTCTGTTACGGATGTGCAAACCCATTTTAGAATTGAAATCCTAGGCGTTAATGCTTTTGATATCCAGTATTTTAAGATCCATAAGACATTTTTTTATTAATGAATAGGTTCTTTGTATATCATCATCTAATCCTATTGAAAATCGGATTAACCCGTTTCCAAGTCCCATTTCTTTTTGTTCTTCTAACGGAATTTCTGAAGATGTAGAGCTTCCCGGTGCGCTAAATAGGGTTTTATAAAACCCAAGGCTAACCGCTAAATACCCTAATTTTCTCTCTTGCATTAATTCCATAAGAGAATTGGCATTTTCAATAGTGCCAACATCCATGGTTATTAATCCCCCATATCCATATTCAGGATTCATTTGATCTTCCATTATTAAGTGACCTGGGTGCGATGGTAGACCTGGGTACACAACTCTAAGTCCGTCTTTTTCAAAATTTTCAGCTAGGTACTGCGCATTTTCGCTATGCTTTTTTATACGTATATGCAGTGTACGCATGTTTTTTAAGATTGAAGATGCCCGTAAACTATCCAGTGTACTTCCTAAAAGCATGCCAGCTCCATTATTTACATCTTTTAAGCTAAGGCAAAAGTCGGTTGTGCCACAAACCACTCCGGCAACACAGTCACTTGTTCCGTTTATGAATTTGGTAAGACTATGAATAATGATATCTGCGCCTAATTTTGCTGGTGATACGGATAGTGGTGAGAAGGTGTTATCTACTACAAGTGGTAACTCGTTCTTTTTTGCAATTCGTGAAAGTGCAGAAATATCTGCAACTTCTAATAACGGATTGCTTACACTTTCGCAATAAATCATTTTTGTTTTGGGAGTGATCGCTTTTGCAACAGCATCAAGATCGGTGATATCTAGAAACGTAGTTTTAATTCCAAATTTGATCAAGAAATTCTTCATGAAGGCATAAGTACCACCATATATAGTTCTACTACTGATGATATGGTCACCTGAATTACAAAGTTGAAGAATCACGGCTGTAATTGCACCCATGCCACTTGCAGTTACATTTGCGCTTTCAGTGCCTTCTAATGCAGCTAGAGCTTCGCCCAAATATAAATTTGAGGGAGAAGAATGTCTACTGTATAGGTAACAGCCTTCTGTATTTCCTTCAAAGGTGTCAAACATTGTTTTTGCCGATATGAAGGTATATGTTGAAGAGTCTGAAATGGAAGGATTTACTCCGCCATATTCTCCAAAGTATTGTAAATCTTGTAAGTCGTTACTATTCTTGTGGCTCATAGGTTGTTGTTTTAAGTAAAAATAACTTTTAGCTGTAAAATTGTCAATAGGAGTGTCTTTTATTAGAATATGAAACTATTATTAATATTTTTTTAGATTTTAATTCGGTTATTTATTAATTTTGCTTGGTGTAATAGAATTACAATCATTATGAAGTTAGATTTAATTGATAATAACCTTTTAGAGCTTTTGCAGGCAGATAGTAAGAAGACAACCAAAGAGTATGCTCTAAAATTGGGATTATCTACGACTGCTATTTATGAACGTATTAAAAGACTAGAAAGAATAGGGGCTATTAGAAATTATGTTGCTTTGGTAGATAAAGCAATAGTAAATAGAAACTTCACAGTGTTTTGCCATGTAAAACTAGTGCAGCATGTAAAGGAAAATATAGCTCAATTTGAAGCTCAAGTTATGCTTCTTCAAGAAGTTGTAGAATGCCATCACCTTAGTGGAGATTATGATTATCTATTAAAAATACATGTTCAAGATATGGAGGCGTACCGAAATTTTATGGTTAATAAATTAACGGCTATGAATCATATTGGTAGTACTCAAAGCTCTTTTACAATAAAAGAGGTTAAGCATTCTACCGCTATACCGCTTTAAAACTAAAAATAGTATTAATTTTGTAGGACATTAGAAAACAAATATTTTATGGATCAATATGATGTAGCCATTATAGGCTCAGGACCTGGAGGATACGTAGCAGCAATACGTTGTGCACAACTAGGAATGAAAACAGCAATAATTGAAAAATATTCCACTCTGGGTGGTACCTGTTTAAATGTTGGGTGTATTCCTTCGAAGGCAATGTTAGATTCTTCACATCATTATGAGGATGCCATTAAGCATTTTGATGAGCACGGTATTGAAATTCCTGGTGAGATTAAAGTGAATTTGGCAAAAATGATAGCCCGTAAGCAGGGTGTTGTTGACCAAACTACCAAAGGAATAGAATTCTTGATGGATAAAAACAAAATTACCGTTTATGAAGGTATCGGTAGTTTTAAAGATTCAACGCACGTAAACATCAAGAAAAACGATGGTAAAACAGAAGAGATAGAAGCTAAGAATATTATAATTGCAACTGGATCTAAGCCGTCAACACTACCTTTTATAAAGTTAGATAAAGAACGTATTATTACATCTACTGAAGCTTTAGAGCTAAAAGAAATTCCAAAACACATGATTGTTATTGGTGGTGGCGTAATTGGTTTAGAGTTAGGGCAGGTATATAAGAGACTTGGTGCAGATGTAACTGTGGTTGAGTTTATGGATCGTATTATTCCAGGAATGGATGCTGCGCTTTCGAAGGAACTGACTAAGGTGATGAAAAAGCAAAAAGTGAAATTTGCTTTATCTCACAAAGTAAAATCGGTTGAAAGAAAAGGTGATCAGGTTATTGTTAAAGCTGATGATAAAAAAGGACAAGAAGTTGTTTTTGAAGGTGACTATTGTTTAGTAGCAGTTGGTAGAAAACCATATACTGATGGATTAAATGCTGATGCCGCAGGTGTAAAGCTTGATGATAGAGGTAAAGTTATCGTTGATAATCACTTAAAAACAAATGTAGATAACATTTACGCTATTGGTGATGTAATAAAAGGTGCCATGTTAGCTCATAAGGCTGAAGAAGAAGGTACATTGGTTGCTGAGCAATTAGCGGGTCAAAAACCACATATTGATTATAACTTAATTCCTGGTGTTGTTTACACGTGGCCGGAAGTTGCGGCTGTTGGTAAAACAGAAGAGGAACTAAAAGAAGCAGGAGTAGAGTACAAGGTAGGTCAATTTCCTATGCGCGCATTAGGTCGTTCTAGAGCAAGTATGGATACTGACGGATTTGTAAAGATTCTTGCAGATAAGAAGACAGATGAAGTTTTGGGTGTTCATATGATTGGCGCACGTTGTGCCGATTTAATTGCCGAAGCAGTAACGGCTATGGAGTTTAGAGCATCTGCTGAAGATATTTCAAGAATGAGTCATGCTCACCCTACATATGCTGAGGCTGTTAAGGAAGCTGCACTAGCTGCCACAGATGACCGTGCATTGCATATCTAATTAAATTAAAATGTTAGTTATAAAAAAAAGCAGCCAATCGGCTGCTTTTTTGTTTTGTAGTAATTATAATCTTTTAAAGCAATTTAGTTTTTAATTAAACCTAGTAGGCGTAATATTTTTTCGGTTACAGTTCTTAGAACTTCAAAAAGTATAATTGCAATTTGCTCCATGTATATTCTCATAGATGATAAGAATGCAAATACACTAGATTTAATGTCTGCTTTATGGTCTTCATATTTTAATGCTAAATAAGTGCTGGCAATCATAAATAAAATAGCGCCAGATACTGCAATAAACGGGTTTAAGGAGTGATGGAAAAATCTATACAGACCAACACCAGTAAAACTGCCGTATAATAGGATAAAATGGATGATGTAAATAGATAATGTACTTTGCCCTATTCTTAACCAAGTTACATTCATCAAGAATTTTCTTAGCAATATGAATATGGAAAAAACAATAAGAACATCACCTAATCTAATGAATAGATAGTTGTTATTGAAAATATCTTGAAACAATTGTATACCTGTTACTTCAAATATAAAAAGAAAAAAATCTGAAGAAAGAAAAATTAAAACTAGCCCGATAGCTATATATGTTGGAACAATGTATTTATAAAGATTTTTACTTTCTTGATACTTGGAAAATAAAACAGACATAAAACTACCAATAGTAGCATAGCCTAACCAAGGTATAATTGTAAAAACAGATCCATTTGCTTTTGTAAGGTAATTAGCAAAAACCTGAGGTAAAAATTCAAAACTCGATGCTTTGTAAAAAGGTTCAAATACAAAGAGTAATAATGTTGTGGATACTAGTATTGTTGGGAAAATCCATTTTTGCTTAGCGAATGTAAGTATATAGAAACCAATAATAAATAGTAATGAAAGACCTATGCAGTGCAATACATCTACTAGGTAGAATGAGTCGTAAACTTCGCCTTTGAACAATCCAAAAATGTTCATTCTTAACAGGTAGGCTATAACAAGTAATTCCAGTCCTCGTTTAATACCTTTTTTAACACGTGGATTGTTCCATCCGGTTTGTGGAGACCTAATCAGTAAGAATGTAAAAATAAATCCAGATACGGTAAAAAATACGGGAGCTGTAATTCCTCTAAAATACTTCCAAGTATTGAACAGCATATTCGAGTTGTCTCTAAATGCATTATCCAATAATCCATCAATAAAATGACCCTGTAACATCATTAAGATAGCCCAGGCTCTTATGGCGTCTAAAAAAAACAATCTTGACTTAGAGTTGCTCATTATAACAATTATACCCTATATACTTATAAAACAGCATGTTTGGATGTTTGAAGCGGCAAAATTAGATAAAATAATTTAAGGTGTACTGTAATTGAATTAAATTCGCAATCATACATTAAAATAGCCTTATGAGTTACGTTTTAGCATTTGCAGGTAGCAATTCTTCAATTTCCATTAATTATAAATTGGTAAAGTTTACTTCTTCATTAATAATTGGTACAGAAGTGCGGCTTCGCGACATGGCAAAGTACCCTTTTCCTATGTATAGCCAAGACATTGAAAAAGAAAATGGATACTCAAATTCATTGGTGGAATTCAAAAACGAAATCAGTAATGCTAAAGGCTTAATTATAGCTGTTAGCGAACATAACAGTTACCCATCTGCTTACTTTAAAAATACTATGGATTGGTTGTCTAGATTAGATTCTAAGTTTCTAGCTGATAAGAAAATTTTACTGATGTCAACATCAAATGGCGGTCGTGGAGCAATTGGTGCTTTAGAAGTAGCAGAAAAAATGATAACTAGGTTTGAGGGTGCAGTTGTTGAAACTTTTTCATTGCCTCGATATGGAGAGAATTTTGATGAAAACATAGGAATAACCAATGCCGACTTGTCAAAAATTCATTCAGAAAAAGTGAGTTCTTTTATAAAGGCTATTTCCTAAAGGTAGCTTATACTGATCTAGTTAAATAATTCTTAGGCTTCTCAATTAAATTAGGGGACTTCCGTACCTTTATTGCGTGTTAAAAGTATTCAAAAAATATATTGAAGATTCTTTTCCAGAATTGTTAGATTCCCATTTCATAATAGCATGTAGTGGTGGTCTAGATAGTACGGTGCTTGTAGAACTTTGTTATCAAGCCCAACTACAATTTTCTCTAGCACATTGTAATTTTAGATTGCGTGGCGAAGCTAGTGATGGCGATGAGGCATTTGTGCGTGATTATGCCAAAAGGCTAAAAAAGCAAATTTTCGTAACTCATTTTGATACTCTTGGTTATGTGAATCAGCATAAAGTTTCTGTTCAAATGGCAGCAAGAGAGCTTCGGTATGCCTGGTTTGAGCTATTGCTTTCTCAAAATAATAAATCTTTTTTATTAACAGCACACCATGCTAATGATGTTTTAGAGACGTTCTTAATTAATTTATCTAGAGGCACTGGTATTGATGGTTTAACCGGTATACCTGCTAAAATAAATTACTTAAGAAGACCTTTGTTGCCATTTTCTAGAGAAGAGTTGGAACATTTTGCACAAGTAGAAGAAATGGAGTGGAGGGAAGATGCTAGTAATGCAGATACAAAGTATTTACGAAATAAGATTCGTCATGAAATTATTCCGGCCTTGAATGAATTGCATCCTACATTTTCAGAAAATTTTAAAAACACTTTAAGTTATTTAAATCAGACCCAAACTATTGCTTCGGCACACCTACACAAATTAAAAGAAGAAATTTTCATAAAAAGTAAAGGTAGGGTTGAAATTGAGATAGCAAAACTAAAAGAGCTTAATCCGCTTTCCATTTATTTACATGGATTATTTAGTACTTACGGTTTCAAGGAAATGAACAATATCGAGACTTTATTAGATGGGCTTAGTGGTAAACAATTGGTCTCTAATACTCATGTTTTGACTAAGAATCGTGATGTTTTACTTTTAACATCTCTTGATGAAACTGCATTGAAAAACCAGGAGTTTTTCATTACAGAAGAAGAAGTACCTTTGAACTTGCCGATATCTTTAGAGTTTACAGTAGTACCTGAACGTTTCGATAATTCGGAGAAGGTGATTTTCGTTCAAAAGAATATATTAAAATATCCATTAACCGTAAGAAAATGGAAGAATGGCGACTACTTTTATCCCATAGGTTTAAATGGTAAAAAGAAATTAGCAAAGTTCTTTAAAGACAAGAAAATAGATGTTTTGTCTAAAGAAGAAACTTGGTTATTATGCTCGGGTGAGCAAATTGTATGGGTTATTGGTATGCGTGCCGATAATCGTTTTAGGGTTGTTGATACAGCTCAAGAGATTTTAAAAATAGAATTTACATGATAAGATTTTTTTATTTACTACTTTTTGTTGTTGTACTACCGCTAAGTGCTTTTGCTCAAACAGAAGATAATCCTGTCGTTTGGGAACAGCAGGTTAAAAAGCTCTCTGATACAGAATATGAATTGGTAATGAAGGCTAAGATTTTAGACGGATGGCATATGTACTCTCAGTTTACATCTGAATTTGGCTCTTTGCCAAGCGAATTTACATATAACGGCCACGGCACTGTTTACGAACTTGTAGATGGTACAAGAGAAAGTGAAACAATTATAGAGTTCAGCGAAATTTTTGAAGTTGAAGAAACTTATTTTAAAGATAATGCCACATTTACTCAACGTATTAAAGTAGTTGATTCTGAAATTAATCAGATTGATGTTGATTTGTTTTTTCAGGTGTGTAAAGAAGTCTGCATACCAATGGACAAGAAGTTCATCTTTACTCTAGATGGCTCTGAAGCCCAAGCGATAATTGCTACCGTTGATGATAGAAGTTTGGTATTAGGGCAAAAATTACGATTAGATTTAAAGAACAGAGAATTACTGACACAGGGGCAAGATACGATTGCTACTAGCACCAATATTTGGGTCATATTCGGATTAGGATTTCTTGGTGGTTTAATTGCTTTATTGACACCTTGTGTTTTTCCAATGATACCTTTAACGGTTTCATTTTTTACAAAGCAATCACAAAATAAATCTAAAGGAATTATCAATGCATTGCTTTATGGATTTTTTATTATTTTAATCTATTTCTTGTTGAGTTTACCATTCCATTTATTTGATTCTGTAGATTCTCAAATTCTAAACTCCATAGCAACCAATGTTTGGTTGAACCTATTGTTCTTTTTGATATTCATATTTTTCGCTTTTTCCTTTTTTGGATATTATGAATTGACATTGCCTAATTCATGGGCCAATAAGATGGATGATGCGTCGTCAAAGGTTGGTGGGGTGTTAGGAATCTTTTTTATGGCTGTTACCTTAGCTATTGTTTCTTTTTCATGTACAGGTCCAATATTAGGTGGGTTGTTAGGTGGTACTACTTTGGCAGAGGGTGAAGTAGCTTCTAACCTTACAGCTGGTATGACTGGATTTGGAGTTGCATTGGCATTGCCATTTGCACTGTTTGCTTTATTTCCTGCCTGGTTAAACTCTCTTCCAAAATCTGGAGGATGGATGACAACCGTTAAAGTAGTTTTAGGATTTTTAGAGATAGGTTTGGCATTAAAGTTTTTGTCAAATGCAGATTTAGTGGGGCACTGGGGAATATTAAAGAGAGAAATTTTCTTAGGTATTTGGATTGTACTGGGTATAGCTATGACACTTTATCTTTTTGGTTTATATAAATTCCCACATGATGGTCCGGCTAAAAAATTGTCTGCTGGGCGAAAATTAACTGCTTTTATTAGTGCAGCGTTTACCATTTATATGATATTGGGTGTAACTAAAATCACCAACCTTAAATTACTAAGTGGTTTTCCTCCACCTGAATTTTATAGTGTTTTTGAACAAGAGAGCGACTGTCCTCTAGGTATAGATTGCTTTAAGGATTTTGATGAGGGATTAGCATACGCCAAAGAAGTTAATAAGCCTATACTTTTAGATTTTACAGGTTGGGCATGTGTAAACTGTAGAAAAATGGAAGAAAATGTCTGGAGCGATTCGGAAGTTTTCCCAATTATTAAAAATAATTATGTACTTATTTCTTTATACACCGATGATAGAGAAGAACTGCCCGATGCTGAAAAATTCAATTTTCAATTTGATAGTGGTAGGGTAAAAGAGATAAATAACATTGCACAGAAATGGGGGACTTTCCAAGATGTGAACTTTAAATCCATCTCCCAACCCTTTTATGTTTTACTATCTCCAGATTTAAAAGTACTTAATACCTCTATTCAAAATTCAGATATACCAACATATAAAAATTGGTTATTAGAAGGTTTGAAAAATAATAATTGATGTATAGATATTGTAAGATGTTAACTACTTGTCAATAAAAAGCAGAACTACGCGGTATCTATTGTAAAAAAATAGTTCTAACTTGGGACTTAATCCCCCAAACTGAATTATGAATTTATTAAAAAAAATAGGAGCTATCCTGTTGGTTGTTGTTACGCTCCTGATAATTATTGTTGGAGTAATTGCATATATTTTAAAGCCAGATTACTCTGGCGACAAGGAATTGGCTAATCTTCAGCAAGAAGTTAAAGTCTATTACGATGACTACGGTATTCCTCATATTTATGGAGAAAATGAAAAGGATGCATTTAGAACATTAGGCTATGTTCATGCTCAAGATCGTTTATGGCAAATGGAGTTACTTCGCCGTATTGCAAGTGGCGGACTTTCGGAAGTTTTTGGAGCCGATTTAATAGGAACAGATAAATTCTTTTTGTCCTTGGGTATTGCAGATGCTTCAAAATTAACTGCTGCCAGTGTAGCTGAAAATGATGAAGGTGTTGTTTTGGCAAAGGCATATTTAGACGGCATTAATCAATTTATTAAAGAAGGACCTACACCCGTAGAATTCCACCTTACCGGAATTGAGAAAAAAGCTTTTATTCTAGAAGATGTTTATAATACTATTGGTTACATGGCATTTAGTTTTGCTATGGCACACAAAACAGACCCATTACTTACTACTATAAATTCGAAATTGGGTCCCAATTATTTAAACGATTTACATGTAGGGTCTACCGTAGATACAGAGTGGATTAAAAATTATAACCCTACCAGTTCAGATTCCATACAAAACAATCTTACTGCAGCGGTCAACAAAGCTTTGGGTGTTTTAGATATTCCTTTATTTGAAGGTAGTAATAGCTGGGTAATAGCACCGGAAAAAACAAAAAATGGTAAAGTCATTTTTGCCAATGATCCTCATATCGGGTTTGCACAACCATCAGTATGGTATGAAGCTCATATTGAGACTCCTACCTATTCAAAGTATGGCTATCATATTGCAGGTATTCCTTTTCCTCTTTTAGGGCATAATAGAAAATTGGCTTATGGTATTACAATGTTTGAGAATGATGATGTTGATTTTTATTATGAACAAAACAATCCTGATAATGAAAATCAGTATTTAACGGAAAACGGTTATGTGGATTATGAAATAGTAAATAAGAGTATAAAAGTAAAAGACTCTTCTGAGATTCAGTTTTCTTATAAAAAATCAGTACACGGACCAGTATTAAACGGTATTGCAGATCAGGTAAAAGGAGATAGACCAATTGCAATGTCATGGGTATATACCCAAATGGAAAATAAAGTGATAGATGCAATTTATGGTTTAAGTCATTCTAACAACCTTAAGGAGTTTAAAACTGCTTTGCCAAAAATACATGCGCCTGGTTTAAATATAATGTACGGTGATGAGGAAGGTAATGTAGCTTGGTTTGCTACTGCACAACTCTATAAAATTCCAGACTCTGTAAATACCAAAATGATTTTTGAAGTTGGAGAAGGACTCCCTCTAGATAAAGAACTACTTGATTTTAATGTAAATCCACAAGCTATTAATCCTCCAAGTAATTATGTGTATTCTGCTAATAATCAACCAGATTCTATTGCCGGTATGCTATACCCAGGGTATTATTTACCAGAAAACAGGGGTAAGAGAATAGTAGAGTTGTTGGAGCCTAAAAATGATTGGGATATTACTTCTGCAAGTGAAATGATTACAGATGTTATTTCAGCTGTGGAACCGGAAATTGTAACCAATCTTTCTAAGTTTTTAGATGTTTCTTTATTGAGTGAAAACGGATTAAAGGCTATAGATAGTTTAAAAATGTGGACAGGAGGTTATGAACTTTCTTCTATAGAAGCCACAATTTACAATCGATGGATTTATTATTTTTTAGAAAATACTTTTGAAGATGAATTGGGTAATGAGCTGTTTAATCAATTTTTAAGCACTCATTTTATGAAAAGACTTATTGCTCCATTATCTAAGGATGAAGATTCTGTATGGTGGGATGATATATCAACTATTGATGTAAATGAATCCATGATTGATATAGTAAATATATCTTTTATGGAGGCAGTAGCTTCTTTAGAAAAAGATTTTGGTAATAATTTAGATTATTGGCGATGGGAGAGGGTGCATACCATTGAACATGGTCATCCTATAGGGCAGATAGCAGCGTTGCGCTCTTTTTTTAATGTAGGCCCTTACCCAGTGAATGGTACTAGAGAGGTGATTAATAATTTGGCATTCTCGTATGACGACAGCGGATTTTATAAAACAACTTCAGGACCTTCAACCAGAAGAATTATAGATTTCTCTGATGTAGAGAATAGTATTAGCATACTGCCTACGGGGCAATCTGGTAATCCTTTTAGTAAGCATTATAGAGATCAAGCAGAAATGTACGTTAACGGAGAGTTTCGTAAAATGATGATGAATAAGGCTGAAATTCAGAAGAGTAAAGAAATCCTTACTTTTAAGCCAAAGGATTAAAAATGCTTACAAAAGTTTACGGGAGTGCAGTATTTGGCGTAGAAGCCACAACAATAATTGTAGAAGTAAATATTGACAAGGGAATTGGCTATCATTTAGTAGGGCTTCCCGATAATGCAATTAAAGAAAGTAATTATAGAATAGCAGCTGCACTTCAGAATAACGGCTATAAAATTCCGGGAAAGAAAATAACCATTAACATGGCACCTGCAGATCTTCGTAAAGAAGGTTCTGCTTATGATCTTACACTAGCTATTGGAATTTTAGCGGCGTCAAACCAAATTAAATCTGAAAATATAGAGAAGTACATCATCATGGGCGAGTTGTCATTAGATGGTAGTCTTCAACCGATAAAAGGAGCACTGCCCATAGCAATAAAAGCACAAGAGGAAGGATTTACAGGTTTTATGTTGCCAACTGCAAATGCTAAAGAAGCAGCTATCGTAGGAGATTTAAAAGTATACGGAATTGATAATATTAAGCAAGTCTTAGATTTTTTTGATAAAGATATTCCGCTAGAGCAAACTATAATAGATACAAGAGAAGAATTTTATAAAAACTTAGATTTTCCTGAATTTGATTTCTCTGATGTAAAAGGTCAGGAAAGTATAAAACGTTGTATGGAAATTGCCGCAGCGGGCGGTCATAATATAATTTTGATTGGTCCGCCAGGTGCTGGTAAGACTATGTTAGCGAAAAGATTACCTTCTATATTGCCTCCAATGACTTTGCATGAAGCTTTAGAAACGACTAAAATTCATAGCGTTGTCGGTAAGGTTAAGAATATGGGATTAATGAGTCAAAGACCGTTTAGAAGTCCTCATCATACAATTTCGGACGTGGCCTTAGTTGGAGGTGGTGCGTATCCGCAACCTGGTGAAATTTCACTCTCTCATAACGGAGTTTTGTTCTTAGATGAGTTGCCAGAATTTAAACGGGGTGTTTTGGAAGTAATGCGACAGCCTTTAGAGGATAGGGAAGTAACTATTTCTCGTGCACGCTTTACGGTAACTTACCCTAGTAGTTTTATGCTAGTAGCTAGCATGAACCCTAGTCCGGGTGGTTATTTTAATGACCCAGATGCACCGGTAACTTCATCACCAGCAGAGATGCAACGATACTTAAGTAAAATTTCAGGTCCGTTATTAGACCGTATCGATATTCATATTGAGGTTACTCCGGTTCCATTCGAAAAACTATCCGAAGAACGAAAAGGAGAGGGGAGTGTTGAAATTAGAAAGCGTGTTACAGCAGGAAGAGAATTACAAACAGCTAGATTCGAGGGATTGGAAAATGTACATTACAATGCTCAAATGAATACAAAACAGATTCGTGCGCATTGCAAATTAGATGATCAGTCTAAAGCGTTATTGAAAAATGCGATGGAGCGTTTAAATCTTTCAGCCAGGGCATATGACAGAATATTGAAGGTAGCAAGAACTATTGCTGATTTAGCCGGTGAGCTGGAATTGAATGGAGATCATATTTCAGAAGCCATTCAATACCGTTCACTGGATAGAGAGGGTTGGTTGGGGTAAAATTTTCTGTCATGTTGGGGTTTTACTTAAGAATAAAGCTCCTCATTATTAGTATCGTCTTCTTTACTTTTTGGTGCGGTAAAAATATCTTTAAGTATGTAACTGGTTACGATCGTTAGACCAAGTGTTAAAGTAGGAATTGAATATGCCCAACTTAACAAATGCATAAGACCACCACAAATAAGGGTTATCACACCAATCACCATTACAAAGTTCCAAATTATTTCAGTAGTGCTATTTTTTATATCTCCGTCTTTAGACATGAAATATGACGTTCCTTCCATTGCAAACCATGCAATAAAAGTAAATGCAGTTCCTATTTGAAAAAATAAGGTATGGGTAAAATCTAAAATAGTTAATAGTCCATTGGTTGTCCAGAAAAGCACCAATGCCATTTTTATTAAATCGACGGTCTTTTTCTCTTCTTTTCTCGAAAAACGCATTGCATATAATACAAGTATTGCAGCAAAGGAGATGAAAATTATTCCTTCAGAATAAGACCAATGAAGTATTCGCATAAGCAATCCGATCAAAAGGGTGGCTATTGCTGCCCTAATCGGATTTCTAAATGCTTTTTTAGAATTTTCCATATCTGGTTTATTAGTTTATTACTTTAATATTGGCTTTTAGACCTTCCATGATACCTATAATATTATTTACGGTTTCATTTAAATAATATCGTACTACAATATGTGGAATACGAATGGTTGTAAAACCATTTTTAAAAGAGTGCATTGCTTCTTCTAAGTTATTGATGGCTTCATGCTCTGTAAGTTTATCATACGCAGAGTCAATTTCAATATTTAGTTTTACACGAGAGATGGCTATATCTATTGATTTTTTACCATCCCACCATTCTAGCATCGAGTTAACACCTGCTTCCTTAAGAGCATAATAAAGCTGTATAGCTTCTAAAGGGGTGTTATGTTTATTAATTAATAACTCAATACGTTCATGGTGTTTCATGCAAAGCTCAACGCCTGCACTATCCATTGCATTTTTGTGGTCTAAGTAACCGAGTTCTTTCTTACATTCTAAACAAATCATTAATAGGTTAAGTTTAAGGTTTGGGGATAGCTATAACCCAGTTATTTTTGGATTAGTATGTAACCTCGATGAATGACCTCCAAGTTTTAGACGAACTGCATTTTATTAGATTAACGGCATTTTGAAATGTTAAAATTGTGGTGAAAATGATTCTGAGTATGGTGAGCAAATTCATATTTACCAATTATATTTACAAGAATGATAATTTTACTAGATGTTTAAGAAATTAGGTCCGGGTGTTCTTGTAGCTGCAGCGTTTATTGGTCCCGGTACAGTTACTGCTTGTACCTTAGCAGGGGTTAATTTCGGCTTTAGTTTGCTATGGGCCATGTTGTTATCGATTATAGCAACCTATATTCTTCAAGAAATGTCTGCAAGATTGGGTATTGTAACACAGAAAGGTTTAGCAGATGTTATTAAACAAGAGCTGCATAATCCATGGTTGCGCAATAGTGTAATAGTATTGATTTTCTCTGCCATAATAATTGGTAATGCGTCTTATGAAGCAGGCAATATAGGTGGGGCTACTCTTGGTATGGAAGCTTTATTTGGAATGGAGTATAGTAAACTTTATCCTTTTATGTTAGGTGGTTTAGCTTTCATATTATTATATCTAGGGAGTTATAAGGCATTAGAGAAGGTGTTTATAGTTCTTGTTTTAATTATGAGTTTATCTTTTGTGATGACAGCGATTCTGACCAAGCCTAATATGTGGGAGTTGATAAAAGGATTAATAGTTCCGACAATTCCAGAAAAAGGGATTCTAACAATAATAGCTTTAGTAGGTACAACGGTTGTACCTTACAATCTCTTTTTACATGCCGCTTTAGTAAGTGAGAAATGGAAATCGAAAGATGATTTAAAACTAGCAAAGCGCGATACTTTGGTATCTATAATTTTAGGCGGACTCGTTTCTATAAGTATTATTATATCTGCTGCAGCCATAAATTCAACAGAAGTAAATAATGTAATGGATATGGCCAAAGCCTTAGAGCCTTTGTATGGTTCAGCTGCTTTATATTTTTTGGGAATAGGAATGTTTGCCGCTGGTATTACTTCTGCAATAACGGCACCATTGGCTGCCGCTTATGTTGCAAATAGCTGTTTTGGTTGGAAAGCTGGATTTAAAGATGCAAAATTTAGATCTATCTGGATGATGATTCTGGCATTGGGTGTATTCTTTTTATCCTTCGGTATAAAACCAATTGAGATTATAAAATTTGCTCAGATAACCAATGGGTTGTTGCTGCCTATTATCGCAGTCTTTCTTTTGTGGGTTGTTAATAGAACTAATGTCATGGGGAAATATAAAAATAATATGATGCAGAATGTTTTTGGCATAGTCATTATTCTATTGTCTGTATTATTAGGTGCTAAAAGTATTTTAACTGTATTAGGTGTTTTATAAATGACGAAGAGAATTATTGATATTAATTGTGATGTAGGTGAGGGCGTAGGAAATGAACAAGAATTATTTCCTATGATCAGTTCTTGTAATATTGCTTGTGGTGGTCATGCAGGTTCTAAAGAAACAATTAGACATTGTTTAGAATTGGCTAAACAATTTAATGTCAAAGTAGGTGCGCATCCTTCATACCCAGATAAGGAGAATTTTGGTCGTATTTCCGTAATTATGTCTAATGATGATTTAATTAAGAGTATAGAGTCACAAATGCAACTGTTTGAATCTACAAGGGAACATGTGGATATAAAACTGCATCATATTAAACCACATGGCGCACTCTATAACGACATTGCTAAAAATGAAACCCTAGCAGGAACTTTTCTAAAGGGAATTCAGGCTTTTAAAAGAGATACGGTGTTGTATGTTCCCTTTGGTAGTGCAATTCATAAATTGGCGATTAAAAATGGATTTACCGTACTTGCGGAGGCTTTTGCAGATAGAAATTATAATAACGATTTAAGTTTGGTGTCCAGGAACGAGAGTAATGCCTTAATTACTAAGGGTGAAGAGGTTTTGACTCATTTACTACTTATGTATAACGAAAAGGTAGTGAAAACAATTACCGGAGATATAATTGATATGGATGCAAATACCTTTTGTATTCACGGAGATACTCCGTCAGCATTGCAAATTTTAACGTATATTACAGTTCATTTACCTGAACATAATCTACAACTAAAATCGTGAGCTCCCCTAAAATTCATATAAAATCATTTGGAGTACATTCCGTCTTAATTGAATGGCCAAACGAGGTAAGTGAGCATATTCTTGAGAAAATATTACATTTTGAAACTTTTCTAAAGAATGAGTTGTTGACAAACCAAGAATGGGAGATGGTACCGTCATATAATTCGCTCTTATTAATAAATAGGACAGCACAAATTGATTTTCCAATAATATCCAAGGATATTATTGCTTGGTATGCACAATTAGGAGAGTCAACAAAGCCTAATAGATATTTATGGAGATTACCTATTAATTATGATTTAGAATACGGTTTGGATATTGAAGAGGTAGCTAGTAAGCTTAATAAGACGATAGAAGAAATTATAGCCATGCATACGGGCTCAACTTATACCGTTTATGGAATTGGATTTTTACCTGGTTTTATGTATTTAGGTGGCATTGATAAAAAATTAGAAGTGCCTAGAAAAGCGACTCCTAGACCAAAAGTTATTAAGGGTGCCGTTGGTATTGCAGGTAAGCAGGCAGGTATCTATCCACAAGAATCTCCTGGCGGATGGAATATTATAGGAAACTGTTCCGTGCCAATTTTTGATGCTACTAAAGAGAATCCATGTTTTGTAAGTGTTGGCGATAAAATTGAATTTTACCAAATATCAAGGGCAGAGCATAATTTACATAAGATAGAGGCTGAAGTCGGGATTTATAAACCTGAAAAAATTAAGATAAATGCTTAAAGTTCTAAAAGCAGGTTTTTATACCACTGTGCAAGATGCAGGCAGGTTTCATTATAGAAATAAAGGAGTGCCAATTTCAGGTGTTATGGACGAAATGTCTGTATTTAAAGTAAATTCTTTACTAGAAAACGAATCGGCAGCAGCGGTACTAGAAATTACGATGACCGGACCGACCCTCATTTTTGAAGAAGAAACATATATGGCACTTGGAGGTGCAGAAATGTCTGCGACGCTAAATAATTTACCAATTCAGAATTATAAGGTGTATCAAATTGAAGTAGGCGATATACTATCCTTTGGTCGATTAGAAAAAGGTTTTCGTTCTTATTTAGGTGTTAAAGAAGGTTTTACTACAAAAGAGGTGTTAGGTAGCAAATCTTTTTATAGGCCAATTACAAAAGTGAATAGGTTGATGGATAATGATGTTGTTCCTTATTCCGCACAAAACTTATTTCAACCTAAAATATCTGAGATAAAAGTCGCTTCTTTTTTAGATGATTCTATATTAGAAGTAAGTAAAGCGCCAGAATTTGATGTCTTAAACGATAAACAATTGGAAGATATTTTCTCTAAAACCTTTACTGTAGCACATGAAAATAATAGAATGGCTTATCAGTTAACTGAAACTATAACAGAGCATTCTATTTCAATGCTTACCTCGGCAACTATACCCGGTACAGTACAACTTACACCTGCAGGTAAATTAATTATATTGATGAAAGATGGGCAAACTACAGGTGGCTATCCAAGAGCTGTTCAATTAACAGATAAGGCAATTTGTATTTTGGCGCAGAAAAGAGGTGGAGATACAATAAGTTTCAAATTAGTTTAATTTATTACTTTTTAATTCGATTTTGTTAAGGGGCTATTTATAACTTATTTTTTCACTACTATTGTATTATGAATTTAACGAATATTAATATTGAAGTAGTCATCGTCATTCCTGAATGGAGATGATATAGCTTTTCAATATGTAGAAAAACCTGTATCAGAATTATTTGATACAGGTTTTTTTTATGCAATTAGATTTATAATACTCTGTTTTGAAGTATTGAATATGGTATATAACAACAGTTCAATTTATTGATTATCAGGTGAATAGGTTGTTTTTTGATAAAATGGATTTGTACAGTCTATTGTTGTTAAAATTAGAAATTTTTATAAACTTTTATCTTTGGTTTAACAGTATTAAGAAATCAAGATAAGCATACGAGAATTACATTATGGAATTGAACAAACATAGTAAGAATGTAACCCAAGATCCAACACAACCAGCGGCACAAGCAATGCTATATGCTATTGGTTTGACTGAAGAAGATTTAAAGAAGCCATTAATTGGTATTGGTAGTACAGGTTATGAGGGCAATCCTTGCAACATGCACTTAAATGATTTGGCTCAAGAGGTTAAAGCAGGTGTTAATGGCAGTGGATTGGTTGGTCTTGTTTTTAATACTATAGGTGTAAGTGACGGAATTTCAATGGGGACATATGGAATGCGTTATTCACTTCCTTCAAGAGATATTATTGCAGATTCTATGGAAACTGTGGTACAGGCAATGAACTATGATGGTTTGGTTACTGTAGTTGGCTGTGATAAAAATATGCCGGGTGCACTTATGGCGATGATTCGTTTAGATAGACCATCTGTTTTGGTATATGGTGGTACAATTGCTTCTGGTTGTTTTAAGGATAAGAAATTAGATGTAGTTTCTGCATTTGAAGCTTGGGGAGAGAAGGTCGCTGGTACTATGAATGAGGAGGATTACAAAGGTGTAATTCAAAATGCTTGCCCTGGAGCAGGTGCTTGTGGTGGAATGTATACGGCTAATACAATGGCGTCAGCCATTGAAGCTTTAGGTATGGCTATGCCTTATAATTCATCTAACCCAGCAATAGGTAAACAAAAACAAAATGATGCAATTGAATCTGGTAAGGCTTTAAAGAACTTATTGGAAAAAGATATTAAACCTAGCGATATAATAACCCGTAAGTCTTTTGAGAATGCGGTTCGTTTATTGACTTTATTAGGTGGTTCTACAAATGCGGTATTACACTTCCTTGCAATTGCCAAGGCTGCCGATATTGATTTTACCTTAGATGATTTTCAGAAAATTAGTGATACAACTCCATTCTTAGCAGATTTAAAGCCAAGTGGTAAGTTTTTAATGGAAGATGTTCACCGCGTAGGTGGTATACCTGCTGTTATGAAATTTATGCTTGAAAATGGAATGTTGCATGGAGATTGTCTTACGGTAACGGGTAAAACTATTGCTGAGAATTTGGCAGATGTACCTGGTTTATTAGAACATCAACAAGTTATAAAACCATTAAGTAATCCTATTAAGGCAACAGGTCACTTACGTATTCTTTATGGTAATCTAGCAACTGAAGGTTCTGTGGCTAAGATTACAGGTAAAGAAGGTTTGTATTTCTCAGGTCCTGCGAAAGTGTATAATGATGAGTTCTTAGCTAATGCCGGTATCGGTAAAGGTGAAGTGAAAAAAGGTGATGTAGTGGTTATACGTTATGAAGGTCCTAAAGGAGGACCGGGTATGCCAGAAATGTTAAAGCCAACTGCGGCTATTATGGGAGCTGGTCTAGGTAAAGATGTAGCGTTAATTACAGATGGTCGTTTCTCTGGCGGTACACATGGTTTTGTAGTAGGTCATGTTTCTCCTGAAGCTCAGGATGGTGGAGCTATCGGACTTTTGGAAGATGGAGATATTATTACCATTGACGCTGAGAAAAATGAGATTTCGGTTAACTTAACAGATGAGCAGCTATCAGAAAGAAAGAAGAATTGGAAACAGCCAGAATTAAAGGTGAAGAGAGGTAGTTTATATAAATATGCCCGTACGGTTTCATCTGCATCTAAAGGTTGTGTTACCGATGAGTTTTAAATAACACCAGCTAGATATTAATTAGTTATAGGTGGAAATATAATATCAGGTAATTGTAACTCTTAAATGCGATGCTTGAATTTGATCATTAATTATGGAAACAGTAAAAGAGAAGAAAAAAGGTACGGATTCCAAGAAAACTATACAGATTTCTGGAGCAGAGGCATTAATTCATTGTTTATTAGCTGAAGGTGTAGAAACAATGTATGGCTACCCTGGTGGTGCTATTATGCCTGTCTATGATGAACTATATAAGTTTCAAGATAAATTAACACATATACTTACAAGACATGAACAGGGTGCAACGCATGCAGCTCAAGGTTATGCTAGAGTTTCGGGTAAAGTAGGTGTTGCAATAGCAACATCTGGTCCTGGAGCAACCAATTTGGTTACTGGTCTTGCAGATGCTCAAATAGACTCTACGCCTATGGTATGCATCACGGGTCAGGTAACTAGACAATTGTTGGGTACCGATGCTTTTCAAGAAACCGATATTATTGGTATTTCTACCCCAGTAACAAAGTGGAACTATCAAATAACAGAAGCTTCTGAAATTCCAGAAGTAATGGCAAAGGCTTTCTATATAGCAAAATCAGGTAGACCGGGTCCGGTTTTAATTGATATAACAAAGAACGCTCAAATAGATAAGTTCGATTTCTCTTATGAGAAATGCACTGCTGTACGTAGTTATAAGCCAGTTCCAAAACCAGATGCTACGGCAATACAGGCTGCTGCCGATTTAATCAATAACGCTAAAAAACCTTTTATCGTTTGGGGACAAGGTGTAATTCTTGGTCAGGCGGAAGCTGAGCTGAAAGAACTAGTTGAAAAAACTGGTATACCGGCTGCATGGACAATCATGGGAGCATCCGCATTAGATACATCACATCCTTTAAATGTGGGTATGGTGGGTATGCATGGTAATTATGGTCCTAACGTGTTGACTAACGAGTGCGATTTACTAATTGCCATAGGTATGCGTTTTGACGATCGTGTTACTGGTAATTTAGATTTTTATGCGAAACAAGCCAAAGTAATTCACTTTGAAATTGACCCTGCAGAAATAAACAAGAATGTTCATGCAGATGTTGCTGTTTTAGGGAATTCTAAAGATACACTAGGTCTAGTTTTGCCTTTGTTGAATAAAAATAAGCATGAATCTTGGCATAATTTATTCAAAGAGAAATATAAAATTGAATTCGATACTATAATCAAAAATGATATACACCCTACCAAAGGTGGTTTAACAATGGGTGAGGTTATCGAGGAAATCAACTTGGCCTCTAATAATAAAGCAGTAATTGTATCAGATGTTGGTCAACATCAAATGATTGCTTGTAGATACGCTAAGTTTTCACAATCTAAAAGTAATATTACCTCTGGTGGTTTAGGTACAATGGGCTTTGCTTTACCTGCAGCTATTGGAGCTAAAATGGGAGCAATGGATAGGGAAGTGGTTGCGATCATCGGTGATGGTGGTTATCAAATGACTATTCAAGAGCTTGGCGTAATATTTCAGCACAGGGTACCTGTTAAGATTGTTGTGTTGAACAACGAGCACTTGGGTATGGTGCGTCAGTGGCAAGAGTTATTCTTTGAAAAAAGATATGCTTCAACGGTGATGGTGAATCCTGATTTTGTAAAAATTGCAGAAGGATATAGTATAGAAGCGAAACGAATTTCTGAACGTAAAGATTTAAAATCTACTATTCAGAAAATGATGGCTTCTAAAGAACCATATTTTTTAGAAGTAAAGGTTCAACAAGAGGATAACGTATTCCCAATGATACCTTCTGGAGCATCTGTTTCAGATGTTAGATTGAAGTAACAAGATAAAATCATGAACGATACTAGCATACAGGACATTCCAAAAATACACAAGGAAATTACTCGAAAGTCTGAAGAAATTGGTTTTACAATGCCGTCAGATTTATATGTTGGTAGCTTCCTCAAAACATTAATAGCTTCTAAGCCAAAAGGAAGGTTTTTAGAAATTGGCACAGGTATAGGACTCAGCCTTTCTTGGATGATAGAAGGTATGGATGCTGACTCTAGTTTGGTGTCGGTAGATAATGATGAAGAATTGATATCTATTGCCTCTAGCTACTTTGGAGAAGATGATAGAGTTGAACTCATTTGCCAAGATGGAACAGATTGGATAAAGGAATATTCGGGAGCAAAGTTCGATTTGATTTTTGCCGATGCTTGGCCCGGTAAGTACAGTGAGATAGATGAGGTTCTTGACTTGATTAAAGCAGGAGGGTTTTATATTATCGATGATATGACAAAACAACCAAACTGGCCAGATGGCCATGAGGATAATGTGATAACATTGACTGCTTATTTAGAGAAACGTGACGATTTGCAATTGACCAAAATGAATTGGTCTACTGGCTTAATAATGGCAGTAAAGAAGTAGTAAGGATAAATAATAATGACACCATAAAATCCTTTTTAAAAAGGAGTAGGTAATGAAAGCTTATGGAAAATCAATGGTTTACAATATCAGTATATTCAGAAAATAATGTTGGATTACTGAACAGGATTTCAGGTATATTTTTAAAGAGACATATTAATATTGAAAGTTTAAATGTATCTAAGTCAGAAATTGACGATGTTTCTAAATTTACGATAGTAGCACATACTACAGAAAAGTGGGTGCATAATATTGTCGGTCAAATAGAAAAACAAATTGAGGTTATAAAGGCATATTATCATACCGATGATGAAACTATATATCAAGAATCGGCTTTGTTTAAAATTGCTTCTGGTCTTTTATTCGACGAACGTCAAATACAGAATATCATAAAAGATAACAATGCTCAAATCGTCACTGTTTCAAGAGACTTTTTTGTCATCGCCAAAAGTGGAAGAAGAAATGAGATTGAAGAAATGTACGATCAGTTAAAACCATACGGCATTATGCAGTTTGTACGTTCTGGTCGAATTTCAGTAACGAAAGATGAAATGAAAATTTCTGCGATACTTAAAGAATTTTAATAACGAATTATATCAATAATCAAATAAAGTAAATACAAAATGGCCAATTATTTTAATACGCTATCATTAAGAGATAAATTAACGCAACTTGGAAAATGTCGTTTCATGGATTCGTCTGAGTTTGCAGATGGTGTAAATGCTTTAAAAGGCAAAAAAATTGTAATCGTAGGTTGTGGAGCACAAGGTTTAAACCAAGGTTTGAACATGAGAGATTCTGGTTTGGATATTTCTTATACGCTTCGTAGTGCTGCTATAAAGGAAAAAAGACAATCTTTTATCAATGCCTCTGAAAACGGATTTACAGTAGGTACTTATGAAGAATTGATTCCTACTGCCGATGTTGTAATTAACCTTACTCCAGATAAGCAGCATACTGCTGTTGTTGGTGCGGTTATGCCATTGATGAAAAAAGATGCTACACTTTCTTACTCACACGGTTTTAATATTGTTGAAGAAGGTATGCAAATACGTGAAGATATTACGGTAATTATGGTTGCTCCAAAATGCCCGGGATCAGAAGTACGTGAAGAATATAAAAGAGGTTTTGGTGTACCTACATTAATTGCTGTTCACCCAAACAATGACCCACTAGGTAAAGGATTGGAACAAGCGAAAGCTTATGCAGTTGGTACAGGTGGTGATAGAGCAGGGGTATTGATGTCTTCTTTTGTTGCTGAGGTAAAATCAGATTTAATGGGAGAGCAGACTATTCTTTGTGGTTTGTTACAAACTGGTTCTATTCTTTGTTTCGATAAAATGATCGAAAAAGGTATAGATGCAGGTTATGCTTCTAAATTGATACAGTACGGATGGGAAACTATCACAGAGGGTATGAAATATGGTGGTATTACTCACATGATGGACCGTCTTTCAAATCCTGCAAAAGTGAAGGCGTTTGAGCTTTCAGAAGAATTAAAAGAAATTATGCGTCCGTTGTTTCAAAAGCATATGGATGATATTATGACTGGTCATTTCTCTAAAACAATGATGGAAGATTGGGCTAATGATGATAAAAATTTATTAACGTGGAGAGCTGCAACAGGAGAAACTGCTTTTGAGAAAACACCTGCAGGTAATCAAGAAATTACGGAGCAAGAGTTTTATGATAACGGAGTTTTAATGGTAGCTATGGTAAGAGCTGGTGTTGAGTTGGCTTTTGAAGCAATGACGGAATCCGGTATTATTGCAGAATCTGCTTATTATGAGTCTTTACACGAAACTCCATTAATAGCTAATACAATTGCACGTAAGAAATTGTTTGAAATGAACCGTGTTATTTCTGATACTGCTGAATATGGTTGTTATCTTTTTGATCATGCTTGTAAGCCGTTATTAACAGATTTTATGAAAGGTATAGATACAGATGTTATTGGTAAAAACTTCTCTGAAGGTATTGATAACGATGTTGATAATGCTCAATTAATTGCCATAAATAAGGCATTACGTACGCATCCGGTAGAGATTGTTGGTACACGTTTACGTGAGTCAATGACTGCTATGAAGCCTATCGTATAGATTTATAATTTTTATAGTTATACCGATTGTCCGGTTAGGTACATTCTAGAAGTTGCAAACCATTGTTGATTTGTAATACTTTACAGAACTGTTCTTAAGCGGACAATTTAGGTTTCATACGAATAAATAAAATTCCCAAGTGCGTAAAACAAATGATATGAGAGGGACAAAACCAGCATATTTTCCAGAACTAGATGATGTAATTCAAGCAGCGCAGGTTATTTCTGAAATATCAGATGTTACTCCGCTAACGGAAAGCATCAGATTGTCAAAACAATTTAACTGTGAGGTTCGATTAAAGCGAGAAGATTTACAACGAGTTAGATCATATAAAATTAGAGGTGCATTTAATAAAATCAGCTCTTTATCAGAAGAAGATAGAGCTAAAGGAATAATTTGTGCAAGTGCAGGTAATCATGCACAAGGTGTTGCATTTGCATGTTTCCATTTAAAAATAAAGGGAACTATTTACATGCCATCTGTTACGCCTAAGCAAAAGGTAGAACAAACAAAATTATTTGGAGGGGAATGGGTAGAGATTGTTTTGGAAGGGGATACTTTTGATGATGCTTCACAAGCAGCTAGTGCTTTCGGTGCTAAAACAGGGAGTATTTTCGTTCACCCTTTCAATGACCCTAAAATAATTGAAGGTCAGGCAACAGTTGGTTTAGAGCTAATTTCACAGTCTAAAACACCTATAGATTACCTTTTTGTGTGTATAGGCGGTGGCGGTCTAGCATCTGGACTTATTAGTGTTTTTAGCCAACTTTCACCGAATACCAAAATAATAGGAGTAGAACCAAAGGGAGCTCCTTCTATGAAAACGGCTATAGATGCCGGTGAAGTAATAGCTCTTGATAATATAGATAAGTTCATTGATGGGGCCGCAGTAAAAAGGGTAGGTGATCTAACATATGCTATTTGTAATTATTATCTAGATAGTATGGTTACCGTTGATGAGGGCAAGGTATGCCAGACAATTCTTGACCTTTATAATAGAGATGCCATTGTGGTTGAGCCAGCGGGTGCTTTGTCAATTGCGGTACTAGATGATTATAAAGATGAAATAGAAGGTAAAAACATAGTTTGTATTATTGGTGGTAGCAATAATGATATTACCAGAACAGCAGAAATTAAAGAAAGAGCACTTTTATATGGTAAATTAAAACATTATTTCATTATCAGATTCCCTCAAAGACCAGGAGCATTAAAAGAGTTTGTAGTAGATATTTTAGGTCCAACGGATGATATTACCCATTTTGAGTATTCCAAGAAATCTAGTAGGGAAAATGCACCAGCTGTTGTGGGTATTGAACTTAAGCATCCAGAAGACTTACAGCCATTAATTGATAGAATGAAAACTAACAATTTTTATGGAGATTATATAAATGATAAACCAGATTTGTTTGAATATTTGGTTTAAACTACTTTTAGTATTAGTAAATTTTGGGTACGCTAAACAATTAGAAGTCAATCAATAAAATATCATCTATCATAGTATAAATAGAAAATAAGAAATGAGCGATATAAAGATTCCAGAAGAGTTTCAGATTACATCAACTATAGATCAAAAACATTATTTGGTCAATGGAGAGTTAAAAGAATGGAAAGGGGATACTACTAAGGTATATTCTACAATTTCATCAACTAAAGAATATAAGCCTACTTTATTGGGAAGTATACCAGATTTGCAAGAAGCAGAGGCTTTAGACGCATTAAATGGTGCTTTAAAGGCATACGACAAAGGAAAAGGAGTTTGGCCAACTATGCACGTTAAAGACCGTATTGAGTGTATGGAGGTTTTCGTTAAGAAGATGAAAACGAAGCGAGACGAGGTTGTTAAATTATTGATGTGGGAAATAGGTAAATCATTACCAGATTCACAAAAAGAATTTGACCGAACAGTTGAGTACATTGAAGATACTATTGAAGATTATAAACAATTGGATCGAGATGCAGCTAAATTCACAAAGAATGACGGAGTTTATGCGCATATTAAAAGAGGACCGCTAGGTGTTGTTTTGTGCTTAGGACCATACAACTATCCGTTAAATGAGACTTTCGCTTTGTTGATCCCTGCTATCATCATGGGTAATACAACAATATTTAAACCGGCAAAACATGGCGTTTTATTAATTACTCCGCTATTAGAAGCTTTTCAAACTAGTTTCCCTAAAGGAGTTGTAAATGTTCTTTTTGGTCGTGGTAGAACTGTTGCTGCGCCAATTATGCAAACAGGTAAGGTAGATGTTTTGGCATTGATTGGTAATAGTAAATCGGCAAATGCTTTACAAGATCAACACCCAAAGAGTAATAGGTTACGATTGGTTTTAGGTTTGGAAGCTAAAAACCCTGCAATTATTTTACCAGATGCAGATTTAGATTTAACGATTAATGAATGCTTGGCAGGTACCTTGTCTTTTAATGGTCAACGTTGTACGGCATTGAAAGTAGTTTATGTTCATGAAGATATAAGTTCTAAGTTCAATGAAGATTTCGCAAAGAAAGTAGATGAACTTAAATTTGGAAATCCTTGGGAAAACGGTGTTAAACTAACGCCATTACCAGAACCGGGTAAACCAGATTATATTCAAGAATTGATTGATGACGCGGTATCTAAAGGAGCTAAGATTTTAAATAAAAAAGGCGGTAAACGTTTCGATAATTATATTTGGCCAGCTGTTCTTTATCCTGTTACTAAAGACATGCGTGTTTATCAAGAAGAGCAATTCGGACCTATTATACCTATTGTGCCATTTTCAGATATTGAAGAACCTTTAGATGATATGGCTGAAAGCAACTATGGCCAACAAGTAAGTTTGTTTGGTAAAGATGTTTATGCGCTTTCTCCATTAATTGATACTTTGGTGAATTTAGTATGTCGTGTTAACTTGAATAGCTCTTGTCAAAGAGGACCAGATGTTTACCCTTTTACTGGAAGAAAAGATTCTGCGCAAGCTACCTTAAGTGTACATGATGCATTACGTTCATTCTCTATAAGAACATTTGTGGCATTTAAAGACAATGAATTGAATACGGAAATTATCCAACAATTATTGGAAGCTAAACTTTCCAATTTTGTGAGCACAGATTATATCTTATAAAAGTCTTAATTTAAGACTAGAATAAAAACCTCTCCTAATTAATTAGGGGAGGTTTCTTTTTTACAATTACTGCTAATCTCCTTTGCTCTTTCTAACCCAGAATATGGGTAAAAAGGTATGGTCTGTTTTTCTTCTTCGAACAATACTATCGCTTGATCAATATCTTCGCAATATGGAGCTATTGATTTTTCAAAGAATTTTGCCGATCCCATATCCCATTCTGTTTTGCTTAGTAATACCCTTGGGTTGTTAGGTGCAATAGATGCTGCTTTTTTGTAAAGAGCAATGTTTTCTCCAGATAAGCTCATTCCGTATTTCTGACCATCAAAAGCTATGTACGCTGTATTTAATAGCGCATAGGAAACTAATATCTCTGGGTTGTTCTCCGAGATAGTGGCTGCGTTATCTAAATATCCTTTGGCTCTTGTGAGTTTAGTAGTAAGTAATGCTTCATCTTTTATGTTAAAGCTTGTTATGATTTCTATTAAACCTGCATAATATGAGGGTAGCCAATTATCGGTTTCCGCAGAAGCGATTCTTTCGAATAGTTGTATGGCTTCAGTGTTTTTCTGATTGCCCCATAATTCAAATGCTTTCGTCATGCCTTTTTCATAAGGTGTTTGTGCTGTTAAACTAATAGTAAAAATGAAGCTTGCAATCAAAAGAATAGTTTTCATGATTAAGTTATTTGATGTTATTTGATGTTATTTATTGTTGTTCAAATATCTCTCTATTGTTATGTTTTCAATAAAATAGATGACCGAGTTGTAGTATTATGGTATTGAATTGTAGTTATTAAAGATTATCTAGTTGATTATCATTCTTATTATCACTTATGGTCCAAAAGAAACCTACGAAAAAGAAGCGGTCAGCGGCTGGGGTAATTGCTCTACGATCAAATATCCCATTAGTATTTGCCTCATTGGCATATTGATATCCATTTATATTTTGGGTTCCTAAAACATTGCTTATAGAGAAATACAAAATCTTTTGTGGACTCATTAAATAGGCGTAATTAAAGTTTAAAGAATGGAAGTTTTTAGCTTGTTCGGTTAAAAAACCTCTTTTGTTGGGATTGGTGTAGTTACGCCCTGAAGCAAAATTGTAACTCAGTCCGGCTTGACTTTTCCAATCTTCGATCCAACATTTTAAAACTATAGATGCATTATGTGTAGAAGCGAAATTAGGTGTGGCTTTAGTAGGATAATTTTGAAAATCCCTTTCAGTATCTAGGTAAGAGTAAGACAACCAATACTCTGTGTTTTTAATTGATTTGTTATCCCTCCAGAAAATATCTAGACCTTTTGCATAACCATTGCCTGAATTGGAATATGAGGAGATAGGAAGTGCTACTGGAGTGTCATACTTTACTAAATCATTATAATCTTTGTAATAAGCCTCGGCTCTAAATATTTGCTTGTTTTTTACGTATTGATAGTTGGCTATGTAATGAGTAGTATTTTCAGCAGTAAAATTAGTGTCGTATTTTAAATACTCATTTTTCGGATTTTGAAAGAACTTACCATATGCCAATGAAAATTGAGAATTTTCACCAGATTTATAGGCTAAAGATATTCTTGGCGATAGGTTGAATTCTTGCAATAATTCAGAGTATTCTCCTCTTAATCCAATTTTAGTAGCTAATTTTTTTGAAAAGAAAATGTCCGTTTCAACGAAACTACTTAGAATATTGTTATCAAAAGTATACAGTCTATCAATACTTGAATCCCTATAATTTTCCGAAAAGTTTGTGATAAAATATTCAGCTCCAAAGCTTAATTTATATCGACTAGAAAAGTACTTGTTTAAAGTAGTCTTAAGGTGAGCCGAATTTTCAATATCAGTGATTTCTGCCAAACTATAGTTTATTTCAGAATAATCATTTGCAAAGCTAACTCCGCTAACAATGCTCCAATCTTTTTTTAAGAAATCTTTATAAGATGAATTTACATATAGGTTCTTGTTTTTTAATCCAAATCTAATACCGTCTATTTCATTTATATCTTTTTGGGTGAGATCAAAATTAACGGCACTGTAAGCACTATAGACCTTTAATAATGCATCATTGTTGAACTTGTATCTATATACTGCTTCACCAGACAAAGACGCTACAGGCTTATGCCAATCGTTATCGTCTGAATAAATTTTTTGGTAAGGTGTTAAATTAATGTAAGATATATTTAAACTCAAAGAACTGTTTTTCCATTTTTGAGTATTGCCAAGACCCACACCTACTGACATTATTGAGATTTCTGTTTTCTCTTCTTGTGGTTCGTCTATGCTAGTCAATAATAAGACACTGGACAGTGCCTGACCGTATTCGGCAGAATAACCACCTGTTGAAAATGTTATGCCTTTAAATAAAAATGGAGATAACCTGCCTCTAGTAGGAATATTATTGGTAGAAGGAGAGTAAGGTGTAAACACACGCATGCCATCAACGAAAATTTGCGTTTCTTCTGCATCCCCACCTCTAACGAATAACCGACCATCTTCAGCAACATTAGAAGTACCCGGTAAGGTTTGTAGTGCTCCAACAAAATCACCAAGTGCACCTGCTGTTGTTACAATATCCAATGGTTTAAGAGCGGTAACTTTTGCATTGTCGCCTGCATTGAATGTGCCGGCATTTACGGTAACAGCATCTAAGGTATTTACATCATCTTTTAGTTTAATAATTATATTGTTAAAGAAGTTAATCTCTGCAGATTTGGAATAGGTCTCAAAAGAAATTGATGATACTATTAATGTCTGTTCACCTTGTTCTTCAGTTTCAAAAGAGAAAAGTCCATTTTCACTAGTTGCTGTACCGTCATAAGTGCCTTCTAAATATACATTTGCACCCATTATAGGAATTCCTTGATTGTCAATAACCTTTCCATATACTGTTGTTTGTGAAATCAGGTTTACATGGATTAGGGTAAATAGTAGTAGCGATAAAGCTTTCATTGTTAGCTATGTTTTGATTGATATCGCAAATATGGATGGTAATTGAAGCTTTAAAGAAACTGGTTTTCTGAATTGTCGAAATTGTAAACTGAACTGTAATTAACTGCCGAAATCGATTATGTGTATCGGGTAATTATTAACATAAATATGGTAAGAAACGAAAGTTATAAACGACATAATGGCTTTAAATTTGCCTGTTTATTTTTTTGATTTAATCACTTTATTTTAGGTGTAAAATTTGTTGAATAATATATTATGGATACTATAAAATCAAATAAAAGAGCATTGTTTGCTTTAGCTATCGGAGGCTTTGGTATTGGTCTTACTGAGTTTGTTATTATGGGAATATTGACCGAGGTATCTGGTTCTTTGGGTATTACTATACCTCAAGCCGGTCATTTTATTGCGGCTTATGCATTAGGAGTGGTAGTTGGCGCGCCATTATTAACTGGGTTCGGGTCTAAACTTAGCCCTAAAAAAATGTTGTTCTTACTAATGATCTGGTTTACGGTTTTTAATACCTTGTCAGGTCTTGCTACGGGGTATAAGAGTTTATTATTCTTAAGATTCTTATCGGGAATTCCTCATGGAGCTTTCTTTGGTATAGGGGCTGTAGTCGCTACTAAACTTGCAAAAAAGGGTAAGGCGGCGCAAGCTATTTCAATTATGTTTTCTGGACTTACGGTTGCAAATGTTATTGGTGTACCTATTGGAACTTATTTAGGTCAGCAATTTAGCTGGAGTGTCTCTTTTTACTTAGTAGGTTTTGTTGGTTTATTGGCGTTGGGCAGTATTTATTTGTGGATGCCAAAAATTGAAGTAGAGGAAAAGGAACAAAAGGTGTCTATTTCTCAAGGCTTAAAAAATACAGAGCTATGGGCATTAATTGCATTGACAACTATTGGAACTGGTGGGTTCTTTGCTTGGTATAGTTATGTAGCTCCTTTGATTACTGATGTAGCTGGTTTGCCTAATCATTTTGTTGGGTATGCAATGATGTTAGCTGGTTTAGGAATGGTAGTCGGAAACTTTTTAGGAGCTAAAATGGCAGAGCTGTTTTCACCATTAAAAGCTGTAATAGTTAGTTTATCTATCATGAGCGTTATCTTATTAATGAATATGTTTATAGCCACTAATCCTTATTTATTAATGGTTATGACCTTTATAATTGGAGCCATATCATTCACGGTAGCAACTCCTATACAAATGGCTATCATAAAAACTTCTAAAGGATCCGAAATGTTAGGTTCATCAATGAATCAAAGTGCATTTAACATGGGTAATGCATCTGGAGCATATTTGGCAGGTCTGCCAATTGCATTCGGTTACGGTATTGTTTATTCTAGTCTGGTAGGAGCTATACTGGCATTTTCTGGTGTAGCTATTGCAATCGCAATTTTAATAGTTAGAAAGAGAAAAGAAATTAAATACAAAAAAATGGCAATAAGTTGTTAGTATTTAATGCTTCATAATAAAAAAAGGAGCTTATACTATAAGTTCCTTTTTTTATACCTTATAATTTCGAGTACTTAAATTATTTATTTTTCTTATTTCCTTAGAATCAAGAGGTTTTGATGTTAAATTTTTTAAATTACGTAGTTCGTCGGTAATTTTATTCCTTTTGTCGCGTTCTTAGTTAACCAAAACCTACAATGCTGTGTCACGTACCAAACTATTTCTTGGAGCCATTATAATGGTTCTATTACTTTTTGTCCTTACGGCTTCTTCTTTTAAGCCAGAACATTCTAAAGCGATTATCTCTGATCCTAACCCTGTTAAAACTCTTGCGGAGAAAAGGGAAATTAAATTATATAGCATACGTCAAAAAGCTTTAAATGAAGCTTTAATCGGTTATTTTGATAAGGCAATTAGATCTGGCGATATTGTTGGAGCAGGTGTAAGTATCGTAAGTGGCGATTCTGTCATTCTCTCCGATGGGTATGGAAAAAGGAGTTTTAATGGTAAAGACAACGTTGATGGTGAAACCTTATTTAGATTAGGTTCTATTTCAAAAGGATTCACCGGAGTTCTTGCAGCTAATTTAGAAAGTGAGGGTAAATTACATTTAGACGATAAGGTGGCAGATTATTTGCCGAATTTTCATTTTGGCGATAAACTGAATACTCAAAAAATAGAAGTAGCACATTTACTTTCGCACACAACCGGTACACCTTATCATAGTTATACAGATTTGGTAGAAGCGGGTCTTGATATTTCATCTATAAGTGAAAAGTTCAATAAGGTAAATCCTATTAGTACGCCAGGAACCCAATACAGTTACCAAAATGCTATGTTTTCTGTTTCACAAGAAGTAATGTTGAAAGCTACAGGAAAAAACATCCAGACATTATTGAACGATAAATTCTTTGAACCACTAGGAATGAGTTCTGTTTCTATGGATCATAAAACTTTAATAAATACAAAGAATATTGCTTTACCTCATATTAAAAGAGGGAATAGATGGAGAACTGTATTACCAAGGGATAATTATTATAATGCTATTGCTGCCGGTGGTATAAATGCGAACTCTATGGATATGGCAAAATGGATGAGATTTCTATTAGGTCATAATCCAGAAGTTATGTCTAAAGATGCTATGGCTCAAGTTTTTAAACCTTTTATTGAATTGAAGGGGCACAGTAAGTATTATCAAAAGTGGCCTGGTCATGTGAAATCTTCGTACGGTTTTGGTTGGAGAATACATACGATGAAAGAAAATGACACAGCAATGGAAGAAACTATTTGGCATCATGGAGGTAGTGTGAATAACTATAGAAATGAAATAGCACTTTTCCCTGATTCTGATTTGGGTATTTGTGTTTTAATAAATGGTCCTTCTAAATTAATTAAAACAGTAATTCCAGATTTAAGAGCTATTATTAAAAGTATTTACGAGCAAGAGATTGCAATAGCGACAAGTATGTAATTACTATATATACAGAGTAAATTTAAAAATATTAAATATAAAAAAAGCCCTTTAATCAATGATTAAAGGGCTTTTTACTTAAGGTATTGTTTTTAGATATTGCTAGCTAACCAATCGCCAACTTCACTAGTCTTATAACTTTTACCACCATCGGCAAGGTCTTCAGTAACGTAACCTTCAGCTAATGATTTGTTTACTACTCTTCTAATTTCTTCAGCTTCTTCGGTCATATTCATATCTTCAAAAAGCATTGCGGCAGAAAGAACGGTAGCTAATGGATTAGCAATGTCTTTACCTGCTGCTTGCGGATATGAACCGTGTATTGGCTCATATAAAGATACTTTGCTTCCTACAGATGAAGAAGGCATTAATCCCATAGAACCTGCAATAACTGAAGCTTCATCGGTTAATATATCTCCAAATAGGTTAGCTGTAATGATTACATCATATCCTTTAGGCCATTGAATTAAACGCATTGCAACAGCGTCAATAAACTCATAAGAAACCTCTACTTCTGGATAGTCTTTTTCCATTGCTTGTACCGTTTCTCTCCATAATCTAGAAGATTCTAAAACGTTGGCTTTATCAACACAACATAATTTTTTAGAACGTTTCATAGCGAATTCGAAGCCTTTTTTAGCTAATCTTTCTATTTCAAAACGTTGGTAAGTCATGGTGTCAAATGCGGTATTGCCATCATCTTTTCTTCCACGTTCACCAAAATAGATACCACCCGTTAATTCTCTTAAAATGATCAAGTCGGTACCTTCGATACGATCTCTTTTTAATGGAGATTTATCTATAAGTGAAGGAAAGGTAAATGTTGGTCTAACATTAGCGAATAAACCTAATTTTTGTCTCATTTTCAATAACCCCTGTTCTGGACGAACTTTTGCAGAAGGGTCATTGTCAAAACGAGGATGTCCAATAGCTCCAAAAAGTACAGCATCTGCATTTGCACATATTTCATGTGTCTCATCTGGATAAGGCTCACCAACAGCATCAATTGCAGCTGCACCTGTAAGAGCAGGCTTCCAAGTAATATGATGTTCATACTTTTTAGCAATGGCATCACATACTTTTACTGCTTGATCAATAACTTCAGGACCGATACCATCACCGGCTAATAAGGCAATATTTAATTTCATTCTATTTGTTTCTATATTGCTAATATCTCATTATTATGAGGTATAAAGCAATTTGTTTAAATTATATTCAACATTTTCTCGGTCGCTTTAATAGCACTGACCGTTTGATCAGAATCCAATCCTCTAGAGGTAAATTCTTTTCCATCTAATTCCCAAGTAATTACTGTTTCACAAAGAGCATCTGATGTACTTCCAGGTGGTATTCTCACAGCATAATCTGTTAGTTTAGGTAATGTTTTTTTCTTTGTGATGTATACTTTTTTCAATGCATTCATAAAGGCATCATATTGTCCATCACCTTGAGCATGAGCTTCATAAGTATTTCCATCTATTTCTACTGATAGCGTAGTGGAAGGCATTAATCCCATTGCATGGGTAAGAACATAAGATTTTACGAATACCTTTTGCTTATAATCCGCAGTATCCAAAACATCAGAAATAATAAAAGGGAGGTCGTCTTTTGTAACACGTTCCTTTTTATCTCCTAATTCTATAATACGAGCTGTAACTTTTTTTAATTCTTCGTTATTCAAAGTTAAACCAAGTTCTTGCAGATTTTTCTGAATATTGGCTTTACCTGACATTTTACCCAATGCATATTTGCGTTTTCTTCCAAAACGTTCTGGCATTAAGTCACTGAAATATAAGTTGTTTTTACTATCACCATCGGCATGAATACCGGCAGTTTGTGTAAATACATTATCACCAACAATTGGTTTATTAGCAGGTATTGTTAAACCTGTAAAAGCGGATACCAATTTGCTTACCTTATATAGAGAAGTTTCGTTTACGCTAATTTCTACCTCAGGTAAGAAATCATTTATAACAGCAACGGCACTTGCCATAGGGGCGTTACCAGCTCTTTCTCCCATTCCGTTTACCGTTAGGTGTAGACCATGGCAACCTGCTTTTACAGCTTCCATTACATTGGCAACACCTAAATCATAATCGTTATGTCCATGAAAATCGAAATGTAATTTCGGAAATTTCTGTACTATTTCAGAAAGGTATGCATACGTTTCTGTGTGTGTAAGTATACCTAATGTATCTGGTAATAATATCCTTTTTACATTTTGAGTTGATAAGAATTCTAAAAATTCAAAAACATATTCTTTTGAATTTCGCATTCCATTACTCCAATCTTCTAAATAGACATTATTGATTATGCCTCGTTCTGTAGCTTTATTAAAAATTTCAGCAATCTCAGTGAAGTGTTGTTTTGGAGTTTTCTTTAACTGATGTTCTAAATGATTTAAAGAACCTTTAGTCAACAAGTTTTGTGAAATGGCTCCAGATTGCTTCATCCAATCTAAAGAAATACCACCGTCAACAAACGTAAGAACTTCTACACGTTCAAGGTATCCCTTGGTTGCTGCCCATTCAGTTATTTTTTGAACAGCTTCAAGCTCGCCGTCAGAGACGCGAGCCGATGCTACTTCTATACGATCAACCTTAAGTTCATCTAATAGAAGTTTTGCCAAAGTAAGTTTTTCGGATGCAGAAAAGGATACACCTGAGGTTTGTTCACCATCCCTAAGGGTGGTATCCATTATTTCCAATTTTCTTTTCATTAGTGTTCTTACGTTAAATGAAAACTTGGATTATAGTGGTGTGTTTTCTGCGAAAGTTTCGATGTCTTTTTTGATGTTCAATAAATAATCGATATCATCAAAGCCGTTTAGCATGTTATTTTTCTTGTAACCGTTGATATCAAAAGATTCACTTTCTCCAGTAGAAAGTAAAACTATTTTTTGCTCTGGTAAACTAATTTCTAGTTCAACAGATGGGTCTGCTTCAACTGCATCAAATATCTTCTGTAAAAAATCAGCACTTACTTGTACTGGTAATACTCCAATATTTAAACAGTTACCTCTAAAAATATCAGCAAAGAAACTAGATACTACACATCTAAATCCGTAATCGTATACTGACCAAGCAGCATGCTCACGAGAAGATCCTGAACCAAAATTCTTACCGCCAACTAATATTTTTCCACTGAATTTATCTTGATTCAGTACAAAGTCTTCTTTCAAGGTATTGTCTTGGTTGTAACGCCAATCTCTAAATAAATTATCTCCAAAACCAACACGTTCAGTTGCTTTTAAAAATCGAGCAGGAATTATTTGATCTGTATCTACATTCTCTATTGGTAAGGGAACTGCAGTTGAAGTTAATGTATTGAATTTATCGTATGCCATTTCTTATAGCTTTTAGCTTCTGGGTTTTAGCCATTAGCTTGTATTATTATAATTATTGATTTGCTAATAGCCAAAGACTAATAGCTAAGAGTAAACTTGTTAAACAAGTTCAACCATTAATTCTCTTGGGTCTGTTACTTTACCAGTTACGGCAGCTGCAGCTGCAACTAACGGACTAGCCAATAAAGTTCTTGAACCAGGACCTTGTCTTCCTTCAAAATTTCTGTTAGAAGTACTTACGGCTAATTTACCGGCAGGCACCTTATCATCGTTCATAGCTAAACAGGCAGAACAACCAGGCTCGCGTAATTCAAATCCGGCTTCGGTTAAAATATCAAGTATACCTTCTTCTTTAATTGCCGATTCTACTTTATGTGATCCAGGAACTAACCAAGCAGTAACATTATCAGCTTTCTTTCTTCCTTTTACAATAGAGGCAAAGGCTCTAAAATCTTCTATACGACCATTGGTACAACTTCCAAGGAAAACAAAATCAATTGATTTACCCATCATACTTTCACCTTCATTGAAATCCATATATTTCAATGATTTCTGGTATGTTGTAGCACCACCTTGTACGGCATTGGCCATAGGAATATCATTTGAAATTCCCATACCCATACCTGGGTTGGTACCGTATGTAATCATTGGTTCAATTAGTGAACCGTCAAAAGTTAATTCTTTATCAAAAATGGCATCTTCATCAGTATATAAAGTTTCCCAATACGCCATTGCTTTATCCCAATCTGCACCTTTTGGAGTAAACTCGCGATCTTTTATATATTCAAATGTTTTCTCATCAGGAGCGATCATACCACCACGGGCACCCATTTCTATACTTAAGTTACAAACGGTCATACGACCTTCCATACTCATGTCTCTAAAAATTTCACCTGCATATTCTACAAAGTATCCGGTTGCACCAGAAGTAGTCAATTGAGAAATAATAAATAAGGCAACATCTTTTGGAGTTACCCCTCTGCTCATTTTACCATTAACATTGATACGCATTCTCTTTGGCTTAGGCTGCATAATACATTGTGTAGCCAATACCATTTCAACTTCAGATGTACCAATACCAAAAGCAATAGCACCAAAAGCACCGTGTGTAGATGTATGTGAATCTCCACAAACAATTGTAGCACCTGGTTGGGTTATGCCGTATTCAGGACCTACAACGTGTACAATACCATTTTTTGCATGACCTAATCCCCAATAAGAAATACCATATTCATTGGCATTTTCTTCCAACATTCTTAATTGATTTGCAGAAAGTGGGTCTGCAATTGGCAAATGTTGGTTAATAGTTGGTGTATTATGGTCAGCTGTTGCAAATGTTTTCTCTGGGTGCATTACAGGAATATTTCTATTCTTAATACCTAGGAAAGCAACAGGACTAGTTACTTCATGAACCATGTGTCTGTCAATAAACAGAACATCTGGACCATCTTGTATTTTATGTACTACGTGGGAATCCCACACTTTGTCAAATAATGTTTTAGTTGCGCTCATATTCTTTCTAATGTAAGTACAACAAATCTATTAAAAACAAGGGTCTCGTGGAAATTAACACACTTGAAAATTACGATGTTCAACGATAAAGTTGTGATATTTTGCTGTATTGTTAAACCAATGATACTGGTAAAATGGCTTTTTATCTAAAGTATGTTTTAATATTTTTCATACTTCTTTTTTTAGTGCTAAATTTCTGACATGAAAAAACTGACTTTACTAGTATTTGCCATTTTATTTATTTCCTGTAGTGATGATGCTATGGAAACAATATCTCCAGAAATAGTAATTGATGATGTTGTAGATGAGGGTGATGACTTATCTGAAGAAGATGTAGAACTGCTTACTATTAATATTCAAATAGAAGACGGGTTTTTGAATGGGTTTGATATGGGTAACGTTTATTTAAGTAATGATTTAGGTGAAATTATTGAAGAAAAAGAAATTGTAAACAATTCAACTATTTCAATTGAAATCGAAAAGCTACCTAATGTTAAGTATGATTTAACTATTAAAAAGGAATCAACTAATTATATTGATATTGACACTTTTACTAATATTTCTTCGAGTGACTATTTATTAAAATCTAAGAGGTTTTTTCAAAATAGTGAAGATATCAATGTAACTATGAATAATACAGGTTTTCCTTGGGAGAAAATTAATTCTGGAACAGGTGTACTTTCGCTTAATGCGATGAATGGGGGAAGTGCAGAATGGAATACTAATTTAAATTTATTTCAAGGGACATTATACTTAGTTGGACTTAGTCCTAATGAGATACAGCCAAGGTATCTTTTTGCACAAGATGTGCTTAGCGGTTCTAATTTTGAAGTTGATTATCTAATCATTGCCTTTTGTTGAAAATAGTGTGCAGATTGAATTTCCTTCTGGAGCAGATTACACCAGAATAAATTTAAAGGGTTTTAAAACTTATAATAATTTAAGAGAAATGAAATATGTGGATGATTCAGAATTATCAAATGACACATATTTTTTTCCTAATAACATTTTTGATAATTATGAATTGAATGCTTTATTCATTTTTAATGGAGAATCACAAAGGCAATTTGAAATTACAAATTATGGTATACCAACAAGTGAAAGTTTTGAACTTCCCAGCTTTGAAGCAAGTTTAATAAGTAGTCAGTTGAGTGATTTCGAATTAGAAACTAATTCAGAGTATGATTTTAGTACGGTAACTTATTCCTTTTTCAATTTGGATATAAGTTTACAAGTTTCATATGAAATTCATAGCGATGCCACGAATCAATTAACTTTTTCTAAAAACGTTTTGATTGATAATATTTTAAATTCAACTGAAAACATAAGCAGTTCTGAGCTTAAATATATATCTGTGGTATTGTTAAGAAATAATGAGTTAAGTGGTAATTATAATGAAGGAATTGAGGCGGTGATTAATGAAAACTCCGAATATCCTTCTGGTACTAGAATTGAAAAAATCAGAATATTTGAATAAAAATAAAACTAACTAATATACGTCCAAATATTCTTATGCTTTACCAACTGGGCATACATATGTCTGATAATTAGATTCTCTGGTTTACTTAGAGAAGGGTCTTCTTTAAGCAATTGTAATGCATGGTAGCGAGCCGATTTTAAGATGTCGTTATCTTTAACTATATCGGCTATTTTTAGATTTAATAGTCCGCTTTGTTGTGTGCCCATAATATCTCCTGGTCCGCGAAGTTTTAGATCAACTTCTGCAATTTCAAATCCGTCATTTGTAGCTACCATAGTTTCTAATCTAGTTTTAGCTTCGGAGGATAATTTATGACTTGTCATAAGGATACAAAAACTTTGATCTGCTCCACGGCCAACGCGTCCACGTAACTGATGTAATTGAGAAAGACCGAAACGTTCAGCACTTTCAATAATCATAACTGATGCATTTGGTACATTAACACCAACTTCAATAACTGTGGTGGCGACCATTATTTGTGTTTCTCCACGAACGAATCTGTTCATTTCAAACTCTTTGTCCGCTGGTTTCATTTGACCGTGAACAATAGAAATTTGATATTTAGGTTGAGGAAAATCGCGAGCAATGCTCTCATATCCATCCATTAGATCTTTATAATCCATGGCTTCAGATTCTTGTATTAGCGGATAAACTACGTATATCTGTCTTCCTTTTTCAATTTCATCGCGTATAAATGCAAAAACCTTTAATCGGTTCGCATCATACCTATGCACTGTTTTAATCGGTTTACGACCAGGTGGTAATTCATCTATCACTGAAATATCTAAATCACCATACAAACTCATTGCTAGTGTTCTTGGTATAGGTGTAGCCGTCATGACCAATATATGTGGTGGAAACTCATTTTTGTGCCATAATTTAGAACGTTGGGCAACTCCAAATCTATGTTGCTCATCAATGATGGCCATGCCTAAATTTTTGTACTTTACTTTATCTTCTAAAAGGGCATGGGTACCAATAAGAATATTTAATTCTCCACTTTCTAATTGTTCATGAATTGGTTTACGAGCCGATTTTTTTACAGAACCTGTAAGTAAAGCACAGGTAATTTCTGTTCCTTCCAAAAGTTCAGATATACCTTGAAAATGCTGGTTGGCAAGTATTTCTGTGGGTGCCATAAGACAAGCTTGAAATCCGTTATCTATCGCTAACAACATCGTCATTACAGCAACAATTGTTTTACCCGAACCTACATCGCCTTGCAGAAGACGGTTCATTTGAGCATTACTGCCAAGGTCTGCTCGTATTTCTTTTATAACCCGTTTTTGCGCACCTGTAAGTTCAAAAGGTAGTTTGTTCGTATAAAAATCTTTAAAATAGTCACCTACTTCATTAAAAGGAAACCCCTTAATCTTTTTCTTTCGAGATACGTTTTTGCCAATAAGTTGCAGTTGAACATAAAAGAGCTCCTCGAATTTTAAACGAAATTGAGCCTTTGCCAATAACTCTTGACTCTTTGGGAAATGTATGTTAAACAAAGCTTCTGGCTTTGGTAAAAGCTTTAGGTCATACAATAATTTATCCGATAGGCTTTCAGAAAACTTACCGTTAACATCCATAAAAAGTTGTTGCATCATTTTACTGATTACTTTATTGGTAACACCTTTATTACTCAGCTTTTCTGTGGATGGGTATACCGGCTGCATATATACCTTGGTGCCTTGCTCATGGTCCTTTAAAGGTTCCATTTCTGGATGTGGCATTGAAAATGTGCCATTGTACCAATTGCATTTTCCGAAAATTACGTAGGGCACATTTAGTTTTAGATTTTCTCTTAGCCACTTTTGTCCGCGAAACCAGACAAGCTCTATTTCTCCTGTATCATCTTTAAAACGAGCTACTAAGCGCGAACCTTTCTTTTGTTCTACCGTTTTTATATGAACAACTTTGCCAATTATTTGAACATCGGCACTGCTGCGTTGTAATTGACTTATTTTATAATATTGGGTTTTATCTATATACCGATTTGGGAAAAGATTCAGCAAATCTTGATAGGTTTCAACTCCCAATTCCGACTTTAAGGTTTCAGCCCGGTTTGGACCAACACCTTTTAAGTATACCACAGGAGTTTGCAAGTAATTTGCGTTCATGGCACTAAAATAGGCTTTAGGTAGATTTGCGACAAACTAAAGTATTAAATTTGATTTTCTACAAGCTTACTAATCTGCATGAAAAAAATAGTTTTAGCCTTTATTCTTTGTTTTTGTTTCTATTCTTATGGTCAACATCAAGACAAAGTAGACTTTACTAAGGCTAATGTTTATTTAAGTCCAGAACCTTTAGAGAAACAAATTAAAGGTGGGGTAGTGTATCGTTTTAATGTGTTACAAAGTGTTGATTCTGTGTTTCTTGATGCTAAAAACATTGATTTTTTAAAAGTAGAACTTGATGGGGAGAAAGCAGATTTTACTGCGACAGAAAAGACCATTTCAATTAAACATAAATTCAAAAAGGGAGAATCGCATAAACTGATTATTGAATATATAGCCAAGCCAAAACAAACAGTTTATTTTATTGGTTGGGATGATGAGTTAGCAGGTAATGAGCAAATTTGGACTCAAGGTCAAGGTAAATACACCAGTCATTGGCTTCCTAGTTTTGATGACATGCAAGAAAAAATAGAATTTGACTTCAGAATTGAAGCTGATAAAAAATATCAAGTAATTGCGAATGGTAATCTACTTTTAAAAACTAACAATGATAAAGAAGATCCTATTTGGTTATTTGATATGAAAAAACCAATGAGTAGTTATTTGTTGGCTTTCGCGATTGGTAATTATGACAAACAAGTATTGAAATCTAACAGTGGTGTTGATATTGAGAACTATTATTATCCTAATGATAGTCTAAAAGTGGAACCTACTTATAGGTATACAAAAAAGATATTTGATTTTTTAGAAAATGAGATTGGAGTTGCTTATCCTTGGCAGAATTATAAGCAAGTACCGGTGCATGATTTTTTATATGCTGGTATGGAAAATACAAGCGCCACTTTTTTTTCTGATGCTTATGTAATTGATTCAACTGCTTTCATTGATAGAAATTATGTAAATATTAATGCCCATGAACTGGCGCATCAATGGTTTGGAAACCTGGTAACCGAAAAGAATAGCGAGCACCATTGGTTGCATGAGGGTTTTGCAACATATTATGCTTATTTGGCAGAAAAGGAAGTGTTTGGTGATGATTATTTCTATTGGAAGTTATTTAATACCGCAAAAACTCTAAATGATATTTCTGAAAACGGAGAAGGGGAGAGCTTGCTAAATCCGAAAGCTAGTAGTCTTACTTTTTACGAAAAAGGGGCTTGGGCTTTAGTTATATTAAGGGAAGAAGTAGGGGACTCCGCGTTTAAAGAAGGAATAAAAAAATACCTAGATAAATATCAGTTCCAAAGTGTAACTGTTTCTGATTTTATAGGTGAATTGCAAAAGGCTAGTGGGAAAGATTTAAAGCAATTTAAACAGATTTGGTTAGAGGGAAAGGAATTTCCTATGAAGGATGTTAAAGACTATTTAATGAAGAATAGTTCTTCACACAGAATGTTTTATGTTTGGAAACATGATGAAGAGAATACTTTTACTTCTTCTGAAATATTAAAGAACTCGGAATTATCAACTCAACTGAAGCTAGAATTACTTAAGCAAAGAGGTGATACTCCTGAATTGGAACTAACTCCTTTAATTTATAATGATGATATAAGAATAAGACAATATGCTGCTCAGAAAATGGGTGAAATGCCTGAGATTTCAAAAGAATTTGTTGAGCCTTTGTTGTTAGATGATAGTTATATCACTAATGAATTAATGCTTTATAATTTGTGGAGTAGTTTTATAAATGAAAGAGAAAATTATTTGAATCAAACCAAAGACGTTATAGGGCTTCCGAATAAGAATGTGCGCCTGTTATGGCTTACCTTGGCATTGTTTACTCCCGATTATAATCCAACAGAACATATTTATTATCACAGAGAACTCATTAGTTATACGAGCGCTATTTATAATCCAGAAGTTAGGCAAACAGCGTTTCAATATTTATCTGATATAAATGCGTTTAATAATGAAGCATTGGCTAATTTAATTAAGGCCAGTAATCATCACTCTTGGCAATTTAGAAATTATGCAAGACAGTTATTAGATTCTTTATTGGAAAATAAAGAACAAAAAAGAGAAATTGAAAAGATAGCAAAACAACTAAATTCATCAGATTTGCGTTATCTTAAAACGAAATTAGATTTTAAATGAAAGCATTAGTTATTTCAGGTGGCGGTAGTAAAGGAGCCTTTGCAGGTGGTGTTGCCCAATACTTGATACAAGAAGAAGGAAGAAAGTATGATATTTTTGTTGGTACTTCTACCGGAAGTCTTTTAATTTCTCATTTGGCATTGGGGAAGTTAGATAAGATTAAAGAAATCTATTCTAATGTTAATCAAAAAAGCATATTTAATAATTGTCCTTTTCTAGTGAAGAATATTCGTGGTAACGAGGAGATTTCCATAAATCATTGGAATGTTCTTAAAAATTTCATGATAGGGAAAAAGACATTTGGAGAAAGTGAAAACCTTAGAAAGCTAATAGAAAATAGCTTAACGATCGAGGAATTCGAGATCTTAAAAAATGGTGATTCTGATGTTATTATAACCGTATCTAATTTATCTCTAAACCAAGTAGAGTATAAGTCAATTAAAGATTGTACCTATGAAGATTACTGCGATTGGATTTGGATATCAGCTAATTACGTTCCATTCATGAGTTTAGTTCGTAAAAATGGATGTGAATATGCAGATGGTGGTCTAGGTAGTATTGTACCAATAGAAGAGGCTATAAAAAGAGGAGCAACTGAGGTAGATGTTGTTGTTTTGCATACTGAAGTAAATTATCTAAATAGAGTAGCTTCTCGTAATCCGTTCGAGCTGATTACCACAATGCTTAGTTTTATTTTAGATCGAATTGAAAATCAGAATATCAGGATAGGAAAACTAGTGGCGAATCAGAAAAATGCTATTATCAATCTGTTTTATACACCTACTATATTAACGACCAATTCATTAATATTCGATAAGGCAAAAATGACCTTATGGTGGAAAAGGGGGTATTTATATGCCAAAAATAAAAATGAGGAAACCAACCCTATTGAACCAAATGAGAATGAGTAGTTCTCTTAAACTACATAAAAAACTATATAATTTTACGCAAAAAAAATACCTTCAATATTGAAGGCAATTTTTATTATAAATAAGATTATTATTTTCTACCATAAATCACCAATCTCTCTTTTTACAAAAGACAAGGCAGTAGCAGAAGGTGAAGTTTTTTCCATAGTTTCATTAAGAATATCTTCTCTTAATTTATCAGCAGAATCTGTCTGACTCATAGCTGCTTTTCTAATCATTTGTATGGTTGCACTTTTTGCAGCTTTAATAATGTTCCAACATTCATCGGTCATATAAATCTGTTGCGAAAGGTTATGGTCAAACTCAGTTTCAATACTTTTAATCAATAAACTCTCATAAGCTCCTTTATCATTAGATTGTGGTGCAACACGCACTACTAAGCTAGGTATAGCAATTCGTTCTAAAAACAGGGCCATTCTTTCATATGCTTGTAAACGAATGGGTAAAGTATCTTTTTGAGAATCTTTATGTAAAAGAAAGCGTCTTCGCCCTTCTTCATTATTGGTGTGCATTCTAAAAAAATAGAAAGCAATAGCACCGGTAACTACTGAAGGTATTAAATATGCGAAAAGTTGAAAAATTTGGTCGGAGTTCATTTTTTAATTAGTTATTAAGTACGAAACAAGAACGTCCAAATTTTTCAATTAGTATAGTGCTTTATCGATGAAATGCACTTTATTTAATTTTTAACATCTCCCTTGGCATTATCATAAAAAGCTTTGTAATCTGGTTGAAACTTAATTTGTAATGATTCACGTAAACCACCATCTTGTGCAACTGCTACAATTCGCTCACCATTTACACCAAAATCTTTTATGAGAATACTGGCTATAGCTGTGGCTTGTTGTAGTGCAATATTCATTTCGCCGGTTATATTCAAACTAGCAATGGTTATAACACTTTTAGGATTTGCATTTGCAACCTTGGCTACGTTTTCAATCCATCCTCTAGATTCACTAGAAGGATTTATGCCAATACCATCGGTAAAGAAAAAATCTAATTTTTCAGTAATAACTACAGTTCCATCAGAAACACCAACTTTCGCATTCTCTCCTAAAACTTGTTTAGCATTTGTCAATATTACTACAGCGGTAGAGTCGTTGCTAGCAACAGCATCTGTTACACTCTTAAGTTGCTTTTCTTTTCGTTCCAAAGCAGCCATGGTTTTATTGATATTCTCGGAATTCTGACTTGATAGCGCGGCGAAGCTATTTAAGTTCTTCATTAAAGTAGCATTAGCATCTTGTAGCTCCATCACTTGAGTTTGATACTCATCTGAACGTTGATCTGCTAACTTTTCATTGTGCTGAGAAGTGCTTACGATTCTTGATATGGAATCTAGTTTATATTTTAAATCTTGATTCTGTTCTATAAGTTCACTTTTCTTCTGAGCCTGAACATTACTTAATCCAACAAGTAAGATAGCTGAACATAAAAAAAATCGTATCATATGAATTTGCATTAAATAGGTTAATCTAAATTTTGCCGCCAAGATACGAACAGTCTTTTAAATCTTGAACTCCTGTAAAAGGTACTTTTGCTTTATTATACCCATACGTAGAAGCTAGACTTTTATTAAGGTCATTATCATCAACGTTTACTTGAACATCATCCATTGTAAATAGACTTGGATGTTCATAGCCTGCAGCATGTGTAATTTCTAAAAATTCCTTTCTAAACGTATTGAAATATTGAGCCAATCGATCAGACTTTAATGGAATATTGATGCCATTTTGCAACCACTTGCTTTGAGTAGCAATACCAGTAGGGCATGTATTGGTATGGCAAACTTGTGCCTGTATACAACCAATGCTCATCATAGCTTCTCTAGCAACATTTATACAATCAACACCCATAGCAAATGCCATGGCTGCTTTTGCTGGGAAGCCTAGTTTACCTGAGCCAATAAAAACGATACGGTCTGTAAGATTTCTATTCAAGAAAACTCTGTATAGACTAGAGAATCCATAAACCCATGGTAATGAAACGTGATCAGCAAATGATGGGGGAGCAGCACCAGTACCACCTTCACCTCCATCTACGGTAATAAAATCTGGACCTTTTCCTGTTTCTAACATTATATCTGCTAATTCTTGCCACTGATCCAACTTACCAATAGCTCCTTTAATACCTACGGGCAAACCAGTTTCGTTTGCAATATTTTCTATAAGTGCCATCAACTCTTGTACATTTGAAAATGCTTTGTGTGTTGCTGGTGATAGTACATCTTTACCAACTTCAACACCTCTAATTTCTGCAAGCTCTGGAGTAATTTTAGCTCCAGGTAATACACCACCTTTACCAGGTTTAGCTCCTTGAGATAATTTAATTTCAATAGCTTTTATGCATGCGTTGCTTTCTACCAGTTTTTTCATTTTCTCCATAGAAAAGTTACCATCTTCGGTTCTTACACCAAAATAACCGGTACCAAAATGAAAAACGATATCGCCGCCATGTTTATGGTAAGGAGATAGTCCGCCTTCACCAGTATTATGAAATGCTCCGGCTTTTTTAACTCCCTTGTTCATAGCTTCAACAGCTGCAGCAGATAATGAGCCAAAGCTCATTGCAGAAACATTTACAACACTACCTGGTCTATAAGGTTTTCTACGGTTGTTATGTTGTCCCATAACTTTTGCACAAGGAATAAAGGTTGGTTCCGCAGCATTTGGGTGTCCAGCAGGAACCTCATAACCCATCATTCTATTTTTAATGAAAATATGCTGGTGAGCGTACAAATCTCGGTCAGAACCAAAGCCTTCGTAATTATTTTCTTTTTTTGCCGATGCATAGATCCATCCTCTCTCTATTCTATTAAATGGTAGTTCTTCTCTATTATTGGCAACAAAATACTGACGCATTTCTGGTCCAATGCTTTCTAGCCAATAACGCAAGTGACCCACCACGGGGAAGTTATGTTTAATAGTATGCTTTTTCTGAATAAAAATATCCCAGATGGCAACTATAAAAAGAAACAAAAAAATCCAAGTCCACCATGGTGGACTTGGAATATTATTAAAGAAATCATTCATCAAAATTATCCTTTTGGTTTAATATCTAAAAGTGGAGTTTGATCACTGTTTAAATAATCTATACTCATTTCTGTAAGTGTACGAACTCCTAAAAGTAAACCACTATCATCAATTAAAAAGTCAGGAGTATGGTGTGGGTAAGATTCTGTGGTACCTGGAGTCATTCCTCCTAAGAAAAAGAAAAAACCTGGAGCCTCACGTTGAAAGTATGAGAAATCTTCAGCACCTGTTACTGCCTTTTGAAATAGTACATTATTTTCACCAGCAACTCTTTTCATAGTAGGTAACATTTGTTCTACTAATTCTGGGTTGTTATAAGTAATGTCTGTAGCATCTGTTATTATGCATGTAGCCTCACCACCGTAAGCCTTGGCAATATCACTTACCATTTCAACCATACGTTTGTTAAGCTTGTCTTTCATGTCATAATCTAAAGTTCTAATAGTACCGATCATCTCTGCAGATTCAGGTATAATATTAAAACGAACACCACTCTTAATTTTACCTACGGTAATAACTGCCGCTTCATTAGTAAGATCGGTTTCTCTACTGATTATAGTTTGTAGGCCATCAATAATTTTTGCGCTGATTAATATAGGGTCCACGCCAGACCATGGTTGAGAACCATGTGATTGTTTACCTTTTACGTTGATAACAAATTGCTGAGCAGCAGCCATTGTACCACCAGGTTTATAACGAATAGTTCCAACTGGTGTTTGAGAGTTAATGTGCAGTCCAAAAATAGCATCTACTTTTGGCCCGTTCATAACACCTTCTTTTACCATTAAAAGAGCACCGCCTTCTTCGCCTTGTGGTGGTCCTTCTTCTGCCGGTTGAAAGATAAACTTAACAGTTCCTTTTATTTTATCCTTGTTTTTAGACATTACTTCTGCAACGCCCATTAAAATAGCAGTGTGCGTATCATGACCGCAAGCATGCATTACACCTACTTGTTCTCCCATAAATTCTGTAGTAACATCAGATTTGTAAGGTAAATCATTTCTTTCTGTTACAGGAAGGGCATCGATATCTGCTCTTAAAGCAACCACCTTACCAGGTAAATCGCCTTTTAAAATGCCAACAACACCTGTGTGTGCAACGCCGGTCTGAATTTCGATACCTAATGATTTTAAATGTTTGGCGATTTTTTCTGCCGTTTTAAACTCACGATTTCCTAATTCCGGATTTTGATGAATTTCTCGTCTCCAATCAACTACCTTACTTTCTATAGCCTTGTAGTCTTTTTCAAGATTTGGTCCTTGTGCCTGAACGGAAAATCCGAAAAGAACGAGGGCCAATAAACCTAGTTTTCTCATAATCAGTATTTAATATTAAAATGTTCTCTGTTTTAAAGTTGATCATTAAGCCTAAAATGAATCAACTAGTAAACTTACAATGCGGAATTAAAGTTTAAATATATTCAAAATGAAAAGAAATACCATCTATTGTTTATAAATCTAAAAGAGTTCACTTTTAGTATCCCTCAATAATGGCTAAATTCACGCCACTAAAAAAAAGAAAATTTGAGCTCATTTATAGATGAATTGAACGAGGCCCAAAAAGCTCCGGTTTTACATAAAGACGGACCTTTAATGGTTATTGCTGGGGCAGGATCGGGTAAAACTCGTGTTTTAACATATAGAATTGCACACCTAATGGCACAAGGTGTTGACTCTTTTAATATTTTATCCCTAACATTTACGAACAAAGCTGCACGTGAAATGAAAGCACGTATTTCTAGTATTGTAGGTGCTAGCGAAGCAAAAAACCTGTGGATGGGAACTTTTCATTCCGTTTTTGCTAAATTATTACGTATTGATGGTGATAAACTGGGCTACCCAGCCAACTTTACTATTTATGATACGCAAGATTCTCAGCGCTTACTTGCATCCATTATAAAGGAAATGGGGCTGGATAAGGATATCTATAAATACAAACAGATTCAAAATAGAATATCTTCTTTTAAGAATAGTCTAATTACGGTGAAGGCCTACCGTAATGATCCAGATTTGGTCGAACAGGATGCAATGGCCAAGAAGCCAAGAACTGGAGATATTTATGAAAATTATGTAGATCGCTGCTTTAAGGCAGGTGCTATGGATTTTGATGATTTATTATTACGTACAAATGAGCTTTTAACTCGTTTTCCAGATGTTTTGATGAAATACCAAGATAGGTTTAGATATATTTTGGTTGATGAGTACCAAGATACCAACCACTCTCAGTATTTGATAGTAAAAGCATTGGCAGACCGTTTTCAAAATATATGTGTGGTAGGTGATGATGCGCAGAGTATTTACTCTTTTAGAGGTGCGAATATTAGTAATATTTTGAATTTTCAAAAAGATTATGATAACGTAGGAATGTATCGCTTAGAGCAGAATTACCGCTCAACAAGAAATATTGTAAATGCCGCGAATTCCGTTATAGGAAAGAATCAAAACCAAATAGAGAAAGTAGTTTGGACAGACAATGATGACGGTGCTGCCATAAAGATTCATAGAAGTACTACAGATGCAGAAGAGGGTAGATTTGTAGCCAATTCGATATGGGAACATAGAATGCAACAACAAATGAGCAATGGTCAATTTGCTGTATTGTATAGAACAAACTCACAATCTAGGTCTATTGAAGATGCTTTACGTAAGCGAGATATACCTTATAGAATTTATGGCGGATTATCTTTCTATCAACGAAAAGAGATTAAAGATGTACTCTCGTACTTAAGATTGGTTATAAATCAAAAAGATGAAGAGGCCTTAAAAAGAGTAATTAATTTTCCTGCTAGGGGAATTGGCGGTACCACACTCGATAGATTAATTGTTGCCGCTAATCATTATAATCGCTCCATTTTTGAGGTAATGGAGAATATCGATAGGATCGATTTAAAAATCAATGCAGGAACGAAACGAAAGTTGACAGATTTTGTAACCATGATCAAGAGCTTTCAGGTTATGAATGAAACTACCAATGCTTTCGCTTTGTCTGAACATGTTGCCAAAAAAACTGGTATTCTACTAGAGTTTAAAAAAGATGGTACTCCCGAAGGAATAGGTAAAATGGAGAACATTGAAGAACTTTTAAATGGAATTAAAGATTTCGTTGAAGGTCAGAGAGAAATTGATGGAGCAACAGGAAATATTGGCGAGTTCTTAGAAGATGTTGCTTTAGCTACTGATTTGGATAATGATACCGGTGATGATGATAGGGTAGCACTGATGACCATACACTTGGCAAAAGGGCTTGAATTCCCATATGTATATATCGTTGGGATGGAAGAAGACTTATTTCCATCTGGTATGAGTATGAGTACCCGTAGCGAGTTAGAGGAGGAGAGAAGACTGTTTTATGTCGCGCTAACTAGGGCCGAGAAACAAGCATATTTAACCTATACTCAAAATAGGTATAGATGGGGTAAGTTGATAGATGCCGAACCGAGTCGATTCTTAGAAGAGATAGATGAGAAATATGTTGAGAATTTAACTCCCGTAGATGGCGGTTATCGTTATAAATCAATGATAAACGTTGACATTTTTGGAGATGTAGACAAAAGTAGATTACGTCAAGAAAAACCAGTTAGGGGAACACCACCGCCTATTGTTGGTCAACCAAATTCTAATCAGCTTAAAAAATTACGTAAAATAAAACCACAACTTTCAGAACCTGTTGGTAATACAAATATTATAGATCCTAATTTAACAGAAGGCTCTCTTATTAATCATACTCGATTTGGACGAGGAAAAGTTGTAAAAATTGAAGGTGCCGGCAATGATAGAAAAGCCGAAATCATGTTCGATAAAGGAGATATTAAGAAGCTATTACTGCGCTTTGCTAAATTAGAAGTGTTAGGATAGATTTGGTATATTTATATATAAGGTTTAATTAAACCAAAATACTATGGCCGAATTTATAAGAATTTACGAAGAGAACCCTAATCCTAAAGAAATTAAAAGGGTAGTGGAAGTATTGCGTAAAGGTGGCTTGGTTATTTATCCTACCGATACGGTTTACGGTTTAGGCTGTGATATCACAAATACCAAAGCACTTGAGAAAATTGCGCGAATAAAAGGCATTAAACTGGCTAAAGCCAATTGGTCATTTATATGTACCGATTTAAGTAATCTGTCAGATTATGTTCGTCAAATAGATACGGCAACTTTTAAAATATTAAAAAGAGCTTTACCTGGTCCATACACCTTTATTCTGCCTGGTAACAACAATTTACCGAAGGAGTTTAAAAAGAAAAAGACTGTTGGTATTCGTGTGCCCGATAACAGTATAGTTAAAGCATTGGTAGAAGAGTTGGGTAATCCAATTGTTTCGACCTCTATACGGGATGATGATGATGTATTGGAATATACTACTGACCCAGAATTAATATATGAGAAGTGGGATAACCTAGTGGATATTGTAATTGATGGTGGTTATGGAGGTAATGTAGGTTCTACTATTATAGATGTTTCTACAGGTAGCCCAGAAGTTATTAGAGAAGGTAAAGGAAGTCTGGATGTTATTTAATATTATTTACTGTATTTAAAGCATAAAAAAAGCGGCTCAATTGAGCCGCTTTAATTTTATATACTAATCAGATATTATTTATTGATAGCAGGATCTTTCATTCCTTCTTCAATCATACTATAGAACTGATCAATTTTTGGAAGAACAACAATACGAGTTCTTCTGTTTTTAGATTTTTCTGTTGTAGATACTGGAATAAACTCAGATCTACCAGCAGCAGTCATTCTCTTAGGGTCAACATTGAAATCGTTTTGTAAAATACGTACAACAGCTGTAGCACGTTTAACACTTAAATCCCAGTTGTCCAATAAAGAACCATTACCTCTGTAAGGAACGTTATCAGTATGACCTTCTACCATGAATTCAAAATCAGGCTTATTATTTACAACTTTAGCAACTTTACCAAGAACTTCTTTTGCTCTACTAGTAACATTGTAGCTACCGCTACTAAATAATAACTTGTCTGAAATAGAAACGAAAACAACACCTTTTTCAACGCTGATTTCAATATCCTCATCATCCATATTTCCTAAAACACCTTTTAAGCTCTGTACTAAAGAAAGGTTTACAGAATCTCTACGTGTAATAGCATCATTTAACTTACGAATAGTTAAATCTTTTTCTTGTAAGCTTTCTAATGATTTTTCTAAGTTCTCAGCACCTTTGGTAGTCAAAGTTGTCAAGTTACCCATATTGTTAATCAACTCTTGGTTGTTTGCTTTTAAAAATGAGTTTTGATCTTCTAAAGTTTGTAGTCTAGATGAAGCTGTTGCTTTTTCTTCTAAACAATCATTTAACTTTACAGTTGCAGAATTCAATAAATCTTGTGCACTTTTGTGTTTTGCTTCAAGATCCGCATACTTCTTTGATGAAACACAAGAAGAAAGTAAAAGCGTTACTCCAAGACATCCTAATAATACTTTTTTCATAATTCTATTCAATTATAATTTAGTGGTTTAATTCAATTTTCGCATCTAAGCGACTCCAAAATTATGTAATTAGGAAGTTACTTATATACCTTGTTAGTTAATCTTTTACTAAAATGTTAAAATTGCTTATTTTATTTACGAAGTAAGACCATACAATGGACTTCGTAGCATAGTATTTTTTGAGAAATTGTGTTTTCTCTCTTTTTTTATACATTTTTCTAAACTGCCTGTAAAAGCTTAAATGTGCCCTAAAAATAGCTAAAAAGTGTTTAAATCTAAACTGAAAAAGAAATCGCATTGCCGCAATACCATCTAGCAGTAATCTTAAGAAAATAATTATGAAGGCTTTTCTTCGAGGTAGATTTTTTGTGATGGAGAATAAAGTATTTCTAAAATTGAGGTATGTTTTTTTTGGATTCATATTACTTAAGGTAGAACCACCTAAATGGTACACGCTTGAAGTACCTACGTAAAATATTCTATATCCATGGTTTTTAGCACGCCAACACAAGTCTACTTCTTCTTGGTGTGCAAAATAGTCTTCATCAAAACCATTAAGTTCATGGAATACATCTTTCTTTATAAACATACAGGCACCTGTTGCCCAAAATATTTCTCTGATGTCATTATACTGCCCATTATCTTTCTCTAAAGTTTGAAAAACTCGACCTCTACAGAATGGATATCCTAATTGATCGATGAAACCACCAGCAGCACCAGCATATTCAAAATGATCTTTCTTAAGTAAATCTAAGATTTTTGGTTGTAAAATGGCTGCATCAGGTACGTTTGTAAAAGTTTCTTTAATAGGAGTTAACCAGTTTGCTGTTACTTCAACATCCGAATTCAGTAAACAGTATATATCTGCATCAACATGTATCAATGCATCATTATAACCTTTGGTGAAGCCACCATTTTCTGAATTCTGAATAATTTTGACCGTTGGGTAATTGGTGGTGACAAATGCTACGGACTCGTCTGTGGAGGCGTTATCGGCTACGTATATATCTGCATCAGGAGAATATTTGATAACAGATGGTAGGTACCTTTCTAAAAGCACTTCACCATTCCAATTTAATATGACTACAGCTATCTTCAAAACGATCGCAAATTAACGGCTAAAATCAGGAATCTCTTGCATAAATTCATATTTTTCCGCAATTAAGTCTGTTTGACAATAGAAATGAGAAAGTCCGTTGGTAACCATTAAGTAAGTTGCATTCAATTTAAAATTATACTGTGCTATTTGATCGAATGTTGTTTGAGAGATTTTAATTTCTGGTGCTTTACACTCTACGAGTATGCTAAGTTGCCCATTAGGCTCAAAGACAACGATGTCATATCTTTTCTTTAAACCGTTAAGTGTAATCTGCTTTTCAACGTTAATATGGCTTATAGGGTAGTTCTTTTCTTGAATGAGAAATTGTACCACATGTTGCCGTACCCATTCTTCTGGAGTAAGAACCACAAATTTTTTACGTATTTCGTCAAAAATTAAGGTTCTATTTTCGCTATTTTTGACCCTGAAAGTGTAGCTAGGGAAATTTAGTCGCTGCATTATACAAAGTTGATGAATTTTTCTGAATGGATGAAGCTGTACAAATAGTCAATACAATTAAAAAAGGGCAGATTAGCCCCATTTATTTCTTGTATGGAGAAGAAGCATATTTTATTGATAAAATATCTGATTTTATAGGGGCTAAAGTATTGACCGAAGAAGAGAAAGGTTTTAATCAAATGGTACTTTATGGACGAGATGTTTCTATAGACGATATTGTTGGTAACGCAAAACGTTACCCAATGATGGCAGAACGCCAAGTTGTGATAGTTAAGGAAGCACAACATCTCTCTCGTACTATCGAGAATCTATGTGCCTATGCAGAGAACCCTCAGCAGTCTACAGTTCTTGTTATTTGTTATAAGTATAAGAAGCTAGACAAGCGTAAGAAGCTACATAAGATCATTAAAAAGAACGGAGTAATTTTTGAAAGCAAAAAGCTTTACGAAAATCAGGTTAGTGATTGGCTTAGAAAGCATTTATTAAGTAGTGGTTATACGATATCTCATAAAGCAGCCCTATTATTGGTAGAATATTTGGGAACAGATTTAAGCAAAATCAGTAAAGAGCTTGAAAAATTAAAATTAGCCTTACCACAACAAACCGAGATTAATCCTCAACACATTGAGGAACATATTGGAATTAGTAAAGATTATAATAATTTTGAATTGAAAAGGGCAATTGGTGAAAGGGATATTGTTAAGGCTACAAAGATTATTAATTACTTTGCCCAGAACCCAAAAGACAATCCGTTTATATTAACGATTACTTTATTGCATTCATTTTTTACGCAGTTGTTGCAATATCATGGGCTTAGCGACCATTCTCCTAAAAACGTAGCCAGTGCGTTACGTATAAATCCATATTTTGTTAGTGAAGTACAAACCGCTGCAAGAAACTACCCGATGAAAAAAGTCAGTGGGATAATATCTAGTCTTCGTGAAATGGATTTAAAAGGTAAAGGAGTAGGAGCTACACCAATGAAAGAAATAGATTTACTTAAAGAATTACTCTATAAAATAGTTTAGTTACTATTTTCTATCTACTCCAAACTTGCCTGGTCCAAGTAGCGATATTGTCACAAAAGAAACTAAGTAAAATACTGCTTTCTCTTTTGTTCCAAAATCATCTGCACCATGAATTAAAAATGCAGCAATAGCCATTGTAATTGCTGTTGGTATTGCAGACAAGCGCGTTTTAAAACCAATAATAACTAAAATAGGACAAACGAATTCTCCTATAACTGCTAAAAATAATGAAGGTGTTTCACCAATACCAATTGGATCGGCAAATTGAAAATCTCCGGAAATTAGTTTTTGAAATTTAGGTAGACCGTGGGTCAGCATCATAGCTGATACCGCAATTCTAAAAAAAGCTAAGCCAATATCTTTTAATATGGTGTTTTTCATTTGTGCCTGATATTTACTTTAAAAGTATCATTTTTTTTTTGTTTTTGTTTATTATGTCGTAGTTGGTTATGTGTTAATTATATAATTTCTTTATTAGAAAATAGAGGTAGCTTAGTTTTCAGCAGGTTAAGAGAATTGGAGATATAGTTAAATTGTTCAATTAATTTTTAAGATAAAATTTGGGTATAAAAAAATCCCAATTTACATGAGATTTTTCTTACTAATTATAAAATGTTTTTATCTTAATTTGGGATAATCATCTGGATTAACTTCGTGCATGATAGTATAAACTTTTTCAAAAATATCTTCTCTATTAGGTTTTGAAAAATAATCACCGTCAGAACCATAAGCAGGTCTATGTGCTTTTGCCGTTAAAGTTTGTGGTGCACTATCTAAATACTTGAAAGCTCCTTGCTTTTCTATAATCTCGTTTAATATATAAGCAGAGCATCCGCCTGGAACGTCTTCATCTATAACCAACAATCGGTTTGTCTTTTTAACGCTTTCTAATACATCTTTTTCAATATCAAAAGGGAGTAAGGTCTGTGCATCGATTATTTCTGCGTCAATACCCACTTCTACTAATTCTTTTACTGCTTTTTCAACAATACGTAGCGTTGAGCCATATGACACAATAGTAATATCCTTTCCTTCTTTAATGGTTTCTACTTTACCTATCGGGGTGCAGAATTCACCTAAGTTTTTTGGCTTTCTTTCTTTTAGTCTATACCCGTTCAAACTTTCAATGACCAAGGCAGGTTCATCACTTTTTAAAAGTGTATTGTAAAAACCAGCAGCCTGCGTCATGTTTCTAGGTGCCAAAATATACATTCCTCTAAGTAAATGTATAAGACCGCCCATTTCTGATCCAGAGTGCCATATTCCCTCTAACCTGTGTCCTCTAGTTCTTATAATTAATGGAGCTTTTTGTTTTCCGGCTGTTCTATATAAAAGTGTAGCTAAATCATCAGTTAGGGTAGACATTGCATAGAAAATGTAATCTAAATATTGAATTTCTGCAATAGGCCTAAGACCTCTTAGAGCCATACCTAAACCTTGACCAATAATAGTGGTCTCGCGAATACCGGTATCTGCAACACGAATTTTACCATACTTTTCTTGCATGCCTTCAAGCCCTTGGTTTACATCACCAATTGCACCAGTATCTTCTCCAAATATTAATGTATTTGGGTATTTTTCAAATAGTTTGTCAAAATTATCTCGTAAAATAACTCTACCATCTACTTGCTCGATATCATCATTAAATTCTGGTTTTACCGCAGTGACGTTGGTAGCTTTATTGTCCTTTTCACTATATAAATGAGAACTATACTTTTCTTGGGCTTCCGCTAAAAATTTTGCGGTCCAGTTAATTAAATCCGTCTTTTCTTGGGTGTTTTCTCCAAGTAAATATCTCAACGATTTTCTAGCTGAAATTGCCAAATCTTTTCTAACCGGCTCTTCGGTAGCAATTAAATCGTTCTTTAATTTATTTAAGAAATTTTTGTTGGCACTTTTAGCAGCAGCTTTATCAAGAAGGCTAACCAATGCAGCCTTATCTGAAAGAAGATTTTTTAAGTATTCCTCCCAAGCCTGTTTTTTAGCCTCTCTAACTGTACGTTTTATTCGCTTTTCAATGGTTTCTAACTCTTCAGAAGTGGCTATGCCAGATTCTAAAATCCATTCTTTAAAACGTTTGTTGCAATCATGGTCACGTTCCCATTCTAAACGCTTATTGTCTTTGTAACGTTCATGAGAACCAGAAGTAGAGTGCCCTTGCGGTTGCGTTAGTTCATTAACGTGAATTAATACAGGTACATGTTCTTGCCTTGCAATATCTGCTGCATTTTCATAAACATGCATTAGTGCGGTATAATCCCAACCGTTAACCTTTAATATTTCATAACCTTTTTGTTCTTCGGTTCTTTGAAAGCCAGAAAGAACATCGGATATGTTTTCTTTAGTGGTGTGAAACTTTGCCGGTACAGAAATACCATATTCATCATCCCAAATACTTATTACCATGGGTACTTGTAAAACACCAGCAGCGTTTATGGTCTCGAAGAACATGCCTTCACTTGTACTTGCGTTACCTATTGTGCCCCAGGCTATTTCATTTCCATTAACCGAAAATTTAGCACTATCTAAACCTTTTTGGTTTCTATATACTTTAGATGCCTGTGCCAGTCCTAAAAGACGTGGCATTTGACCTGCAGTGCATGATATATCTGCACTACTATTTTTTTGCTTGGTTAAATCTTTCCAGCTACCATCTGCATTTAGACTATGGGTTAAAAAGTGACCACCCATTTGTCTACCTGCACTCATAGGTTCCTTTTCAATATCCGTAGTGGCGTAAAGTGCATGAAAAAATTCTTTAGGTTGTAGAAGACCTAGAGCCATCATAAACGTTTGGTCTCTATAATAGCCACTTCTAAAATCACCGTTCTTAAACGACCTTGCCATTGCTAGTTGCGGTAACTCTTTACCGTCACCAAAAATGCCGAATTTAGCTTTTCCAGTAAGGACCTCTTTTCTTCCCAATAAGCTACATGTTCTGCTTAGAAAAGCAATTTCGTAGTCATTGATAATTTGCTCTTTGAAATCTTCAAAAGAAATATCATTACTGGTTTTAGAAGAAACATCCATGTATTATCGAGTTTATACAAAATTACCGAATCAAGTAGTTTTTAGCAACGGTGTAACGAGTTAATTTATTCCATATTTTTCAACAAATTTGACATTACGTTGAAAATATCTGAATTTTAACTAAAAATTTTACTAGACGTATTCGAATTTGTTAGTTTAAAACCATTTTCTTGTGAATAGTCCAGTCAGTGTTTTTGGACTTACTGTGATGATAAAACGAATTTTCTCACCATAATTTGGTTGTGATACTTCCCAACCGTTATTTGAGTATACAGGTAAATAAAGTTCAAAATAATCTGTGACTAGGTTTAGTCGAACACCAGAATCGTAAACGAATTTGCCATCTAGACCTTTGTTTTTAACCAAACCGGCATCACCGTACAGTTCAATCCATTTCCATAGGTTAAAACTACCGTTAACCGTTGCCATCCAGTCATTTGAAAATCTATATTGTTGGTCTAAGAATGATTTAAATCCGCCTTCGGCGATAATAATCTGCTGACTGTAAATACCAGAATCTTCTGATCGACCTAAATAACCATAATCAAAAAGATAATCTGTTGGGCGGTCAAGTGCAAAACTGAAGAAATCTGTTTGGGTTTTATTACTCAAAAATTTACCGGCGAAGAACCTAAGGTTTAGTTGTCTGTTATTTTCAAAAAGCTTTCGGTATTCATACTCGAATGATAGCTTACTGAAATTGCCTGCCAATTGAAAATCAACGAACCAAGAGTTATAATCTAAAATTCCATTGTTTCTATTGATGTAACGTGCATTAAATACACTATAATCAGGATTCTCTGGATCATTCGCTAGATTCTCTAACGAAGTGTCGAAATCGCGTAAAATATTAATGTATCTAAAAGAAAGAAATTCTCTCTTATTAGATAATAGATCTGCTGGTCTAAATCCAAAACTAAGTGAAGGTGTTATGGATGTGTATCTAGAATTCTCATTAAAATGAGAAGTAGAAGCACCTATTCCATAATTTGCTACATAGAGCCCACTTTTACTTAGATACTTTCTGTAATTGAACTTTCCGTAACCAACAAATGCTTTTTCTCTAAACGAGTAGGAGGGCGCAAAGTCATATACAAAAGGTCTTTCTAATAATGTTTTATTATAAAGCCTCATGCCCGGAGCCCAGCCGTCATAAACATTAAAGTTTAATACAGGCACATAAAATACTTGATTGAAATACGGATTTTCAGCATCCTTAAAAAAGGTAAATTTTAATTTTTTGTTACTCGATAAAAATCCCTTCAGTGATTTCCAATTGTCTCTTTGGTTGAATTCGGGTATTTTTTGATCGTAATTAAGAACTAGTCGGTCTTCTTGATTATTCGGTATGGTAAAGGTTTCCTCAAATTTAATATCACTAAACCAATATTCGGAAACAATCGAATCTTTTTTGAGTCCAAATACAGAGATAGGAACGTTGGTACCTTCTTTGTTTTTTATGGTTACTTGTAAAGAATCCGTGCCTTTTTTTACTTTTTTAATTTTAAAATCAATTTTTCTATCTGTAGATACATAATCTCTGAAAAACCAGTTAATGTCTTGATTTGTAGATCGTTTTAAAATAGATTCAAAATCATGAACCTTAACATTATTTAATTTATAGTATTCAAAAAACCTTTTTATACTTTCGTCTACATGCTCCTTACCAATATAATCTGCCAAATAGGCAAGACCCAAACCAGCTTTATATTTATTCGCAATTTTTTGATTAAATTTTATAAGCGAATCGTTTGATGTTTGTAGCGCCTGGTCTAGATTTTTACGTGCCGTAAGATTATGTAAAAAGGCATACTGGTCGTTAAAATCCATTTTAGCCAACTCAAAACTTCTAAAGCCCCATATTTTTGAAAGTTTACCCATCAACTTTTGATCAGGGTAATTTTCTTCTATATATGCAATCATTAAATAGTTTGCGATTGCACTATTTAGCCATTGCTCTTTACGCGGATTTAAGAACATGGTCTCTCTTAAAATACTGTTTATAGCAGTTTTTAAGAATTTCATTTCGAATTGAAACTGTTCTTCGTACGGGCGTATAAAAGAGGGGAGTTGGTTTAAACCGTAGAGCGGGTCTTTGTTATAATCTAATTCACTGACCAATATTTTCTCGTGAGGGTAATCTCCAAGATTGCTATGTATAAAGTTGGCAACTTTATTTATGGATAGACCTTGCCCAATTGGACTGTATCTTGGTGCCTTTATGTCGGTCAAAAAGGTCATGTAAGGAGTTCTGTGTGTATAAAAATTCTTTTGTGTATTCAGAATTATTTCACCACCACGTTGTAAATTTCCTTTTAGTTTGGCGAACTGTCCATTCGGAAAAGTAGATTCGGTTTTAATATCGAAATTTGAAGCTAGATATAAGCTATCGGGGAATTTGAAATTTATGACCGTATTGGTCACGTTCATATAAAGATCCTCTAAATTTTTGTTGGAATATAAATGCCATTGACCATCGTATACCGCAGGGGTCAAATACCAATCTTTTAAATAATAATCTCCTCTATTACCATAACCGTAAGTGGTGTACTTATTGGGTGGTAATTTCACCTTATAAGTGATGAAAATTTTTGTTGATGTATTTGGTGGTAATACGTCACCTAAGGTAACCTTTAAAATATCTTTACCTTCCGTACGGCTCCATTCAAGACCATTATAAGAATCATCGACCACACTAATAATGGTTGTTTTACCGCGCTCATCAGCTTTAGCTAAATGAAGTGATTTCTTAAATTCTTGAGCAAACCTTTTTGCTAGACCCGTGTTCTTGTCAGAATAAGCATTTGCCCAATCATTGAAGTATATAACACCAAGGTTGTAGTTAGAGTTGTTGTAATAAGTGAACTCTTGCCGAATATCTAATTCTTTGGTATACTCGTTTAAACTAACCGTTAAGTTAGTTTCATATTGAGCATAACAACTAGCTATGTTAGCGACTAATAATAGAATGCAAGTACAGAAAAATGAATAAAAGTTATGTATCAAAGTAGGAATTAAAAATTAGGACTCATGCTATGCCCTTTGTAAAAGGAATCTATAATTTCAACTACTTCATCTTCGGTATCTACAATTTTAATAAGATTTAAATCTTCGGGACTAATAGTTCCCATTTTAAGCATGGTTCCTTTTATCCAATCCATTAATCCTGTCCAGAAATCGCTACCAACTAGAATTATTGGAAACTTCCCTATTTTATGGGTTTGGATAAGTGTAATAGCTTCAAAAAGCTCATCTAATGTTCCAAAACCACCTGGCATTACTACAAAGCCTTGAGAGTATTTTACGAACATTACTTTTCTTACGAAAAAGTAGTCGAAATCTAAACTCTTATCATTGTCAATATATGGGTTGTCATGTTGTTCAAAAGGTAAGTCAATGTTTAAACCAACAGATGTTCCACCTGCAAGATTTGCACCTCTGTTACCAGCTTCCATTATACCAGGACCACCACCTGTAATTACACCGTAACCAGCCTCAGCTATAGATTTAGCTATGGATACAGCTAATTTGTAATACGGGTCTTCTTCTTTAGTTCTAGCAGAGCCAAATATAGATACACATGGTCCGATTTTACTCATACGTTCAAAACCGTTGACAAACTCGCCCATTATTTTGAAAATGGCCCAAGAGTCATTTGTCTTAATCTCGTTCCAACCTTTATGATGTTTTTCTGATCTCATATTTTAAATACTATTCTTAAAAGTTAAATGTAATAACTAATATTTTATTTTAATTCTCTCTTCAAAAACTTTGCCGTGTAGCTTTTCTTGTCTTTTGCAACTTGCTCGGGCGTTCCTTTTGCTACTAATTGTCCTCCTGAGCGTCCGCCTTCATAACCAATGTCTATAATGTAATCTACCATTTTAATTACATCCATGTTATGTTCAATGACTAGCACGGTATTTCCTTTATCAGCTAATTTATTCAAAACTTCCATCAAAACCCTAATATCTTCAAAATGTAACCCTGTTGTAGGTTCATCTAAAATATAAAAGGTGTTACCAGTATCTCTCTTAGAAAGTTCTGTCGCCAGTTTAATACGTTGAGCCTCACCACCTGAAAGGGTAGTAGATTGCTGCCCAAGTGATATATAGCCTAAACCAACATCTTGTATGGTCTTTAACTTACGATGTATTTTTGGAATAAGTTCAAAAAATGACACAGCTTCGTTAATAGTCATTTCTAAAACATCTGAAATTGACTTGCCTTTATACCGTATTTCTAATGTTTCTCTGTTGAATCTTTTACCGTTACAAGTTTCGCATTCCACATAAACATCTGGCAAGAAATTCATTTCAATAACTCTTAAACCGCCACCTTGGCAAGTTTCGCAGCGACCGCCCTTAACATTGAAACTAAATCTACCAGGTTTGTAACCTCTTATAGAAGCTTCTGTTGTTTTTGCGAACAATGATCTTATTTCACTGAAAACACCTGTGTATGTCGCAGGATTAGATCTAGGCGTTCTACCAATAGGCGATTGGTTGATGTCAATAACTTTATCTATATGCTCAAGACCCGTAATTTTTTTATACGGCATTGGCTTTTTAACTCCATTAAAATAATGAGCGTTCATAATAGGGTAAAGTGTTTCGTTTATTAAGGTTGATTTTCCACTACCTGAAACTCCTGTAACCCCAATCATTTTACCCAATGGTAATTTTACAGTAACATTTTTTAAGTTATTACCCGTGCAACCAGAAAGTACTATTTCATTACCATTACCAGCTCTTCGCTTTTCTGGCACTTCTATTTTTTTGACACCGGTCATGTAATCGGCTGTCAATGTGTGTACATTCTTGAGTTGTTCTGGAGTTCCTTCAGAAATAATTTGTCCTCCGTTTTTACCTGCTTTTGGTCCAATATCTATAACATGGTCGGCACGTTCTATCATATCGCGATCATGTTCTACTACAATCACTGAATTGCCTATATCTCTTAAAGCTTCTAAAGATTTAATCAATCTTTCGTTATCTCGTTGGTGCAATCCAATACTAGGTTCATCTAAAATATATAGTACACCTACCAGTTGTGATCCTATTTGTGTGGCTAGTCTAATTCTTTGAGCTTCACCACCAGATAAGGATTTAGAGCTTCTATTTAAGGATAGGTAATCTAGACCAACATCTAATAGAAATTGAATTCTAGTATTTATTTCTTTAATTATTTCTTCGGCAATCTTAAGTTGATTACCACTTAATTTTTTATCTAAACCTTTAAAAAATTCTGCTAATTCAACAATATCCAAATTAGCAAGCTCAGCAATATTTTTATCTTCAATTTTAAAGTAGAGCGATTCTTTTCTTAGTCGAAATCCAGTACAAGTAGGACATATTATCTTGTCCATATATTCTTTTGCCCATCGCTTTATAGATGTTGAAGCGGCTTCCTCAAACTGATTTTTAATGAAATTAGAAATACCTTCATAATCAATTTTGTAGGTGCGTTTAACTCCTAAAGATTTTGAGTCTACTTCAAAACTTTCTTTACCGCCATTTAAAAGAATTTCAATCGCTTCTGCAGGTATGGATTCAATAGGGTCAGTTATTTCAAAACCATAACGTTCGGCTATTGTCTCGATCTGTTTAAACGCCCAAGATTTTTTATAGTCCCCTAAAGGAGCTATTCCGCCGCCTTTAATAGATAATTTTTTATTTGGAAATATCTTCTTTTCATTAACCTCGTATACATGACCTAAGCCACTACAGTGAGGGCACATGCCTTTTGGTGAGTTAAATGAAAATGTATTTGGTTCAGGATTTGGATATGATATGCCAGTACTAGGGCACATTAAATCTCTACTAAAATACCTAGGTACATCTGTACCTTCCTCCAGCACCATAAGTACATTGTCACCACTATACATGGCGGTATTTATGGTTTCTGATAAGCGTTTGTGAAAATCTTCAGTTTCTATAACTTTTAAACGGTCAATGACAATTTCAATATCGTGGGTCTTGTATCGATCCACTTTCATGCCTTTAACAATATCTTTTACCTCGCCGTCTACCCGAACTTTTACGAAACCTTGTTTGGCTATTTGCTCAAAAAGTTCACGGTAATGACCTTTTCTAGACTTAATTATCGGAGCTAAAATGTTTATTTTTTTTCCGTCATAAGATTCGATGATCAAATTTTTAATCTGCTCATCGCTATAACTTACCATTTTTTCGCCTGTGTTGTAACTATGTGCATCTGCAGCACGGGCAAAAAGAAGTCTTAGAAAATCATAAATTTCTGTAATAGTACCTACGGTGGATCTCGGTGATTTTGATGTAGTCTTCTGTTCAATAGCAATTACTGGAGATAGACCATCTATTTTATCTACATCTGGGCGTTCTAAGCCGCCTAAAAATTGTCTTGCATAGGCAGAAAACGTTTCAATGTAACGCCTTTGTCCTTCCGCGTATATGGTGTCAAATGCTAAGGAAGATTTGCCACTACCTGATAAACCTGTTATAACGACAAGTTTGTTTCGGGGAATGGTAACATCTATATTTTTAAGGTTGTGCACGCGTGCGCCCTTAACCTCTATATTTTCTTCAAAATTAATCATGTATTCACAGCAAAGTTGCAAAAGTACGATTTTGAGTGCTAATTACGAATGTTATCCTATTCTTTGAAAAGGCTCAAAATCTTATTTTTTTATCCCAAATGAGAAATAGTAGACTTTACTCATGTATTACCATTAATGGTACTGAAGTATGATAACTTAAATGATCGGTTGAGTTGTTAATGAATAGTTGTTGAAACAAGTTTAGGTTTTTAGCTACCATAGTCAGCATCTCAATCTCGTTACTAGAAATATAGTTTATAATCGAATCCCTAATATTTGCTCCAAGGATACTTTGAAAGCTATGAGAATTAGAAAAAAGCTCGTGTAAATAATCATTTAAATATTCTTTATTGTTGACCTGTGAATTTGTGAATATAGGTTGAGATTGGCTAACATGAACCACCTCTAAATACGCGTTTGAAATTTCTAGAATTTCCGTAAGTGAGTGTAGTATGGGGTAGGAGTAGAAAAGATTAAAATCTGTTGGAAAAGCAATTTTTTTAGGCTTTTTCAGCGCAGTTCCTTCTGGTATAACCAAAACGTTACATGGCACTTTTGTTATCACATTACCTATATTACTGCCAAACACTGTGGCTTTAAAATGGAAGATATTTTTTGTGCCCATTACTATTAGATCTATCTTTTTTTCTTGGACTGTTTTTTTTATTAAGTCTATAAAATCACCATATTCCTTTAGTGCTATAAACTGATGTGCTACGTTAGATGGTAAATTACCTATTCGCTCAACAAAACGATTCATTTTATCTTTAATTGTCGTAGGACTTGGCTTAGCTATCACCAAAAAAGAATTGCCATTTTCATCAGACTTATTTAGCTCATCAATATGTAAAATAAAAAAATTACACGGTTCACTTTTAAATAATTGAACTGCATATTCAAGGGCATTCCAAGAATTATTAGAGAAATCTATGGGAATTAAAATGTGTTTCATTCATGGATACTTACGTTGCAAATCTATATCCATGTTCGCGGTCAATAAATGATATTTATCAGATAAGATCTAATTTACATATTGCAAAGCCTTTAATTCTTTTATTTGAATGTTTCGACCTTCAATAGTAATAAGCCCTTCCTTTTTAAAACCAGAAAGAGTTCGTATTAAACTTTCGGTGGCTATACCGGCAACACTAGCCAGGTCATTACGAGAAATTCGAATTGGTTCGTCTTTTTTGGTATTCATGATATCTGCGAACTGAAGTAAGGTCTGCGCTGTTTTTCTACGAACAGAACTGTATGCCATCTGCAACAATTGAGCTTTAATGTTAGAGATATTCTGAGACAAGAGCTCCATAAGTTCCAGTGAGATATTTTTATTCTCGCCTAATAAATTTTTTAAATTGTCTTTTGAAATACCTGCTAATTCTACTGCTTCTAAAGCCGTTGCCGACTCTTGATATGGCACGTTATTTAAAAATGAAGTAAAACCTAAAAAATCATCTGCCTTATTTAAAGAGGTTATCAATTCTTTACCGTCAGAGTCCATGCTATAGCATTTTACAAGTCCTTTTAAAATGAGGTAAATTTTATTGGAGCGTATCCCTTCTTGATATATTATTTCTCCTTGCTTAAAACTTGCCAATTCGCCATTATCATCAAAGAAGTTCTTTAGTTCATGAATGGTATGTATTTCATCTTCGGTTACACCATGTTCCTTAGATACCTCATCTTGCATGCGTTTTATAAGCTCAGCTTTGGCTAATCTACTTTCTATGGCGCTAGTAAGGTCTTCTTCCTCAAAAGGTTTAGTTAAGTAATCATCTGCACCTAAGTCCATTCCTTTTCTAATTTCTTTATGCTCTGTTTTTGCAGAAAGGAAAATGAAAGGTATCTGTTTTGTTTTTTCGTTATTGGAAAGATTCTCTAAGACTCCATACCCATCTACTTCTGGCATCATAATATCACATATAATGATGTCAGGTAAATTTTCAATGGCGGCTTCAATACCAATTCTACCATTTGATGCAGTGGTTACACTATACCCACAAAGTTCTAAAAGTTCCTCAGTATTCTCGCGTAAGGCTTTGTCATCCTCAATCAATAAAATTCTTTTCATCTTTTAGTTGGTATTAAATTTTGGTAAAAACAGAGTAAAAGTGGATCCTATATTTTCAGCACTCGAAAATTCAAGGCTACCACCTAAGTTTTCTATGTGCTGTTTAGCAATATTTAACCCAATGCCGGTGCCTTGTGTCAATAATGCATTCTCTGCTCTAAAATAACGATTAAATATATGTTTTTGCTCTTCTTCTGGTATGCCTATTCCTTTGTCTATTACTTTTATTGCACACCCTATATCCTCTATTTCAACTTTAATATCTATGGTTGAATCTTCTGGGGAGTATTTTATGGCATTGTGTATTAAATTGGATAATGCCAATTCCAAGGTCTTTTCATCAAACTGAATGTTTACTTCATCAATATTTTCTGGATAATGAATTTTTTGACCAGATTTGAGTAGCATGTTACTATTATAGACTACCTCGTTCACAATTTTGCTTAAAGGGAAATCTTCAATTTTATAGTTTACTTTGCCAGATTCTAAGCGCTCAACGGAAAGAAAATCATTAAGAATCGTATCCAGATATTTTACCTTGTTCTTAATGGTCGTTACGTGTTTGTCTCTTTTTGGCTGTTGGTCTGTTTCTGTGTATTTACCCAATAGAGTTATAGATGTTAATATGCTGCTTAAGGGTGTTTTGAACTCGTGGGAAACTAAGGATAAGAAACGTGTTTTAAGCTCATTGAGCTCTTTTTCTACAGCTAATGCTTCTGTAAGCTGAAGCGTTCTTTCTTCAACAATATTTTCTAGATTTTCAGTATAATCTCTTCTTTCGGTTATATCTATAATAAAGGCAACATATACTTTGTTCTCCCCTAAATTTGATAGTTGCAGGTGCACTTCTACAGGGTAAGTAGAGTCGTCTTTTCGGGCATGAGTGGTTTCAAATTTCACCTTGCCTGTATCATTATTTATTAAAGGCGCAATTAATTCTCTAAAATGGGAATCGTCTATGTCTGGTTTTATATCTACAGGAGTCATAGAAGACATTTCTTCCATGGAATATCCTATATTTCTTTGTGCTTCTTTATTGACGTTTAAAAACTTGAAGGTTTCTGCATCAAAAACATAAATTTCGTTAAGTGATTCATCAAAAATTCGTGCCCAGTGACTAAGTTCTTCCTCGCGGCTCTTTCGTTCGGTTATATCGATAACCAGCGCCATTACATAAGTGGCTCCATAAAATTCAAATGGATTTAAACCGGCTTCTACAGGGAATTCTTTACCGTTTTTACAGATTCCATAGAGATTTCTTCCATGACCCATTTGGCGTTTGTCACTTTTTGCAATAAACTTATCTACATGTGCATCATGTCCAGAATGATATCTTTTTGGAATAAGGATATCTAAAGGTTTTCCAATTAGTTCATCTTTCATATACCCAAACATTTGTTCGGATGAAGAGTTGGTGGCAACTATTTTCTGTTCTGAATTAACTACAATAATACCCTCGGAAACACCCTCTGAAAGTAAATTGAAAATGTCGCTGTTTTTTTGAAAATCCTGCATATTTCAAATATATAAATAACCACTGATTTTTATCATGTTTTTCCAATCTACGGTTTTATATTTTTAAAGGGTATTAACCTGAAAATATTATAATGAAGAATACTGCAAAAACCATGAATGGGCTTTACGAAAGTTTAGGTAAGCTATTTTATGCTGTTGCTATAAGCGATGGTTCTGTTCATACTAATGAATGGGAGAAGGTCAAAGAATATGTAAAGGAAGATTGGTTGTGGGTAGATGATTATACAGATCGATACGGTACTGATGCTGCAAACCAAATTGAAATAGTTTTTGATGGGTTAAGGGAGTCATCAAAAGGCAGTAAAGAGTGTTTTAAGGAGTTTGTAGACTTTTATAAAGAACACCCACATGCATTTTCAGAAGAAATAAAAACCTTGACCAAAAAAACGGCCAAGGCTATTGCTAGTTCATTCTCAGGGAATAATAAATCTGAGTTGATACTTTTAGCAAAATTAAATATACTGTTAGCTTAAAATTAATTCATAAGCTTCTTTATATCGGCATCGGCATAAATTTTCTGTACCAAGTTGCTATATGTAGTGGTAAAACGTTCGTTATTAATTAGTTTTCCAAATAGAGATTCTTGTCTAATAAAGGCAAGTGGGTCAGTTTTAGTATTGCTGGCTGCCGCATGTAACTGATCTTGCATAGCGTCGATAATTTCTAATTTTTGACCGTTTTTGTCTATACCCTTGTCACTATAATAACACCAAGCGGCAATAACTAATGTGGCGTAATCAATACTTCCCCCGCTATCTAAATTATCTTGAATGGTAGCAATTAAGAATTTCGGCAATTTCGCTGAACTTTCTGAACAGATCCGACTAACACTATCCTTTATATTAGGGTTAGCAAAACGCTCTTGTAGACTATCCTTATAAGCGGTTAAATCAATACCTTCTAATTTGTCTAAAACCGGAGTGGCTTCTTGGTCCATGAATGCTCTTAAATAGGTGACGAATTTATCGTCTTCCATACATGCATTAATAGTTGGGTGTCCATGTAAAGCTCCTAAAATACCTAACACGGAATGACCTGCGTTTAAAAGACGCAATTTCATTTTTTCATATGGTTTTACATCAGGTACAAATTGTACGCCTACTTTTTCAAAAGCTGGGCGACCATTAGAGAAATCATCTTCTATAACCCATTGTATAAAAGGCTCACATGTTACAGGCCATTCATCTTTAAGACCATATGTGTTTTCTAAATAGTCAATATCAGATGGTGTAGTAACGGGTGTAATACGATCTACCATGCTATTAGGAAAACACACTTCTTTTTCAATATATGTTGCTAAATCTTCGTCTTGCTCTTTAGCAAATGCAAGTAACATATCTCTTGTTACGTCACCGTTATGCTGAATATTGTCACATGACATTACAGTGAACGCTGGTAAACCTGCTTCACGTCTTTTTTTTATGGCGGCGGTTAGAAATCCGTATATAGTTTTAGGACTTTTTGGGTTTTGTAATTCGTGTTGAACTTCTGTATTCTCAAAGTCGAATTCGCCCGTTGCCGGATTGAAGTTATAACCACCCTCGGTTATAGTTAATGAAACGATTTTAGTATCTGGATGTGCCATTTGATTCACAACTGGATCAGGATTATCATGACCTAATTTAAAATCGATAATTGATCCAATTATTTGTGAATCTATATTCCCGTCAGGATGCTTTACAATAAGTGTGTAAAGTCCGTCTTGTTTTTTAAGAACATCATGAATTTTTTGATCTCCTTTTCTAAGGCCAATACCGCAAATTCCCCACTCAGAAGCATCTTCTTGCTCTTGTAATAGATGGGTGTAATACGCTAAGTGTGCCCTGTGAAAACCACCAACACCTACATGTACAATTCCAACTTTAAGTAAATCTCTATTATAGGTTGGGGTAGGTAGTTGTTTACTTATCGCTGCTAAATTTTTGTTATTCAACATCATCTCTTTTTTATTTTAGCTTATTTTTTTGATTTTCCACGTAATAAGACCCAGTAGGCTGTAGCGAAATAAATTATGGTACAAATAAATGCATATCGGTAGAAAATGTCTCTATTTTCAACATATAAATTTTCGTTGGCGCTATTAAATAAAACGATGCCCGCCAATACTAATGTAATTACTAGAGTTGTTATTGAAACTATTTTTAACACCTTAGATAAAAGTGTGGTGTCTTTCTTTTGTTTCGTTTCTAATTTGCCTTTCTCTTCTTGAAATTCTACAATTTTTTCATTGCGTATTTTTTCTTGTTCCTCTGCTTCAGGATATTTATTTTTTGCACCATAACGACCCGCTAGTAAAGTATAGATTACTATTGTAAATAACCATGTAGGTATAAAAAGATAAAAGAAAGACATTACATTGAAAGCATTTAGACCAAAGCCAAATACCAAACCTAGACCCCAGGAAACAATAGCAGGAGTACTAAAGGTTAAATTGCTATAAGAAGACCAGTAACGAGTGTACCCGATTCTTGGGAATATTTGATGCTCGGCAAATACAATAGCACCAACTGGCACAACCAATAAACCTGCATAAGTCAATAGTGGTAGTATTTGAGAAAATACAAACGGAAAACACGCAATTACAATGGTAACTAAACCAACAATTATAGTTGTCTTTTTACGAGAATGTTTATGGAATATAGCTTGTGCTGCTAGTCCTGCGCGATATAAGTTAGTTATGGCAGTAGTCCACCCTGCTACTATAACAATCACAAATCCTGACCATCCTAGTGCATAAAATGCTACATCGCCCGGGTCTAATTCCACGATTGATTTACCGATAATTACAGCAGCACCTGCGCCCATAATACCTGCAGCTATCCAAGCAACATAATGTCCGAACATCATACCCGTACTGGTAGCTAATCCGTAAGATTTCTTTTTGGCAAATCTTAAAAGAGCCATATCTATTAATCCGAAATGAGTAATAGTATTTGCAGCCCATGCAAAACCAATTACTTCAACTAAGCCAATACCAGGTTTACCAGAACTGTCGAGTCCTGTCCAAATAGATTGGTCTCCGAGGGATATAAGGTCATTCCAACTATGAGGCAGGGTTAAACCTAATACATCTAATGACAAGGCAGGAAGCAATACCATGGCACCACTGGTAAACATTACAAATAGCCACGGAGCACATATTCCAGAAAATTCAGATACCGCATTAAAACCATACAAAGCAATGGAAACTACCACTAAACCGACACAGAAAACTATGACCACAAACCACATATTGGTTGGGTACCAGTTGAGCTGGGCGGGTATATCAAAAGCAAAACGAACTGCTGTAGCCGAAACCGTAATCATTGCCGCCGAGATTACTGAAAAGATGATAACGTTTGCCCAATTATAGAGCTTGGTCATGGAATCTCCCGCAATTTTATTAAGGTATGTATATAAACTTAATCTTGTTTCTACAGCTATAGGCGAAGTAATAAACGTCCAGCTGAGTACCGCTAAAATATTTCCTATCAATAGACCCAGAATTATGTCCATTGTTTTAGCTCCTAGAGCTACAAATGTCGCACCAATGACAAATTCCGTTGCTGCTACGTGTTCTGCTGCATATAGTCCCGCAAAATGTGTCCAATCATGTAACTTATGTTTTGCAACTGGTAATTGTTCTTCATTTAAGTTTTCAAATGTTTTGTAATTGTTGGTTGCAGACATAAGTTGAGTTGGTAATTAGGTTGTTGCTTAGTTTAAATTCTAATACTATTTAAAGATTTACTTAAACTATGTTAATCATTAAATAGACGTGCAATGTATTTAATTTTAGTAACAACCATTAGTTAAAATTGTTATTATTCAATCTTTTGAACAAAGGTTAAAGAGGAAATTTAATTTATGGGTATTATAAATCACTTTGACTTTTAAAATCGTTTTTGTTTAATCCATTATTAAATTTAATGTCTGTCCAATTAACTGTGATCCACGGTTTGTTAGTAACAGTAGCTTCCCATGTAGACTTCTTGTACTTGCGTTTTGTAGGGAGTAACATGTCGTCTACTTCTTCATATACAACTTTCATTAAATTAGGGGTGTCAAATGATCCGTAATCGGCTACTGTAAATAGAAATTGGTCAACAAGTGATGTGTTTTTATTGATGTATAGCTGATAAATATCTGTTGGCTTTGCATCATTAAAATTGAATGAAACTTTAACGATGTCATAAGCTTGGCTATCAATTGTTTCTTCTCCAATATATTCATATGAAACACCAGCATCCAATAATTTTTGAAACATTGTAAACCAATAGAAATTAGTTGGTCTATTAAAAGCAACCTTTTTTAAAGCGATACTGTCGTTAACAAGTTGACCATTATGTTTTAGCCAAAATTCTTGACCGTCATAACCTTGCTCTATATTTCCTTCGAGATTACTTAGAGTTCTTTCATGCTGATTATACTTACCTGAGGATAATTCGCCGTTAAAAAGATATTTTTCTGTTGAAACATCGGTTTTGCCATCGGGAGTTTGGTATTGGTAAGTGTAAACAACATCGTTCTTATTTCTAAGGGCTTTATAGTTCCCTACTTTTTGAACCATGTTATACACCAGTTCGTGACCTTTATTATTAAAGGAGAATGTAGAGACTTCTTCTTTTTTTACTGACTTTTCACCATTGCAAGAGATTATGAGTAGGCTAAAAATTATTAAATTGGTAATCTTAAACTTCATTGTGGTTGTTTTAGTAGGTGAGATTATATTAAGGCTCCATTAGCGCCAATTGTTTGACCAGAAATCCATTTAGAATCATCACTAGCTAAAAATAGTACAATTCGAGCAATATCAATAGGTTTTGCTAATCTGTCAAAGGCATTCATAGCACTTAGCTTATCAATAAATTCTTGTGATTTACCTTTTAAAAAGAGTTCAGTTTCTGTAGCGCCTGGTGCAAGTGCATTAACAGAAATACCTCTTCCTATTTCTTTGGAAAATACACGGGTCATTTGCTCAACAGCAGCTTTAGAAGCGGAGTAAAGTGAGTACGTCGGAAACATTAGTTTTACGGTGCTAGATGAGAAATTTATAATATTACCATTGTCTGCAAGCCTACTATCAGCTTCTTGTAGCGTATTGAATATTCCTCTTACGTTAACATCAAACTGTTTTGTAAAATCGTCTTGAGTGTTGTCTTTTAATTTTTTCGAAATCATAACTCCTGCATTGTTCACCAATACGTCTATTTTTCCAAAAGCCTTGATGGCTTGGTCAAATAGTTCGGTAACTTGATTTCTATCACTAACATCTGCTTTAATAGCTATAGCGTTTCCACCATTTTGTTCAATTTTAGCAACCGTTGCTGCTGCATCTTTATCACTATTAGAATGATTAACTACCACTTTGGCGCCATTTTCAGCTAATAGAAATGCAATCTCTTGCCCAATACCTCTAGATGCTCCTGTGACTAATATTACTTTGTCTTTTAATTTCATGATTTTGTTTTTAATTGCTTGCTGTATTAGAAAATTAAAGGCTTATCAATTTATCGGCAATTAGCTTAAGATTAGCTTCATTAATTTCTGGAGTAGGGGATAAAGGGTATAATTGAGCACCAGGTCTACTAATAAATGCACCCCTCCAATTAGCCCAAAGTGCTCCAGAAATATCCCAACCGTGAGCGGCAACTAACAAGCATTCTTGCGGCTGTATTTTCATTTTTCTAGCTGCCCAATTATATGAATCTACATGTGGCTTAAATTTACCCATGTCCTCTATGCTTAAACGTTGGTCAAAATATTTAGTAAGTCCGGCATTTTTAAATTGGGTTTCAACTCCTTTGTTAGATGAGTTGGTGAAGGATACCAAAGTGTAACCTGCATCCTTTAATGATTGTAAAGCAGATGCAACTTCTGGATGTGCCGGTAAAGACCTAATAGGGTCTACTATAGATTTCTTTGCTTCATCATGGCTTAATGTAATACCGTTATTTGCAGCCACCATTTGCAGCGCTGCAGCACCTATTATAGCAAAGTCATGGTATTGGTTGGCTACTGTGGTTACCAGTGAGTATTGTAACATTGTAGTAAACCAAAGTGGTAATAAATCATTTCGACCGTTTAGTGCTTCAGCAACACTATTCTTCATAGCGGTCAAATCTAATAGGGTTTCGTTTACGTCGAAAAATAGAACTTTAGGTCGCTCTGTATAGAGTGTAGTTTCTTTTTTAGATGCAAATCCGAATTGTGGTATTGTAACGCCGGCAGCACCCAATATTGTTGATTTTTTAATAAAATCTCTTCTGTTATTTATCATAATCTATGTGTTATAAAACATTCGATATAGAATGTTTTTGGGTAAAAAAATTATTGTTTTATCTGTTTGAGATATATAGAGAGACCATTTAAATATTCTTTAATGATGGTATCATCATCATATAACTTTCTAATTCCTCTAATTCCTTCAAACGCACTTATTAAATAAATGGCAGCGGCTGCGCTAGATACCTCTTGCTTTATTGAATTCTCAACTTTACCTCTTTCTATTAGCTCTACCAGGGCTGTTTTCCATTCTTCAATAATATTTTTCAGTGCTTTCTGATAGACTTTTTCACTGTCACCTATTTCATTAATTAGGTTGTTTGTTGGGCAACCGTGCTTCTTATCATATAAAGAAAAAGACTTAAGGCTGTTTAAAAAAGTAGATTCTAGAATAGCATAAGCATTGCCTTCTTTATAAAGCGGATAGACCATTCTTTTTTGAACTCGACTCTGAACTTTTTGGGTGATAACTTCGAGACCTAATTCTTTTTTATTGGTGTAGTGATGATAGAAAGCGCCTTTTGTAAGCGTAGTCGCTTTCATTATTTTTTCTATGCTGGTAGTTTTAAAACCATCTTCGTAAAACAACTTAAATGCTTCATTAAGTATCAATTGTTTTGATAGTTCTGATTTTAAAGCTTGTTTCATTTCGTGAAAATAATTAATAAAATACGGGGTAGAATGTTTTTGAATTCCTTTAACGTATAATTAACTGCAAGATATTTACAAAGGCTAATTGAAGTTCTTCCATACTTGTACAGCGGTATTTTTGATTAAGTAGCCAATAAAACTATAAGTTTTTCCACCAATCGGGGTATGTAGCTGTTGAATCTTTTACAAGTATTTCTTGCCCAATTTGTGGAGTTATGACCTTTATGTTTAATTCGTCTGCTTTGGCTTTAACCCTTACAATTGGATCTGTCCATTCGTGTAAAGCCAATTTAAATCCTGCCCAATGTATTGGCATAATTTTATTCGCTCTAAGATCAATACCTGCTTTAGCGGTTTCTTCTGGCATCATATGAATATCTGGCCACATTTTGTTATACTGCCCGCATTCCAACAAGGCAAGGTCAAATGGACCATATTTTTCTCCTATTTCTTTAAAATGTATTCCATAGCCACTGTCTCCGCTAAAATAAATATTTTCATTTTCAGAGGTAATTACCCATGAGCTCCAAAGAGTACTTTGACTATTATTCAAACTTCTACCAGAGAAATGTTGTGCAGGGGTACAAGCTAATTTTAAGTTGCCAAATTGTTTTTCTTGCCACCAATCCATTTCAGTAATTTTTGAATTGGGTACGCCCCAAGCTTCTAAATGGTTTCCTAAACCTAACGGAGTGTAGAAATGATTGGTTTTATTCTTGATTTTTAAGACAGATTCATAATCTAAATGATCATAATGGTCATGAGAATAAATAACTGCATCAATTTGAGGTAATTTATCAATTTCTATCGGGAATTCTTTATTGAAACGATTAGAACCTAAAAGTGGGTGAGGAGCAGCCACTTGACCGAACATAGGGTCAATTAATATATTTTTCCCATCTATCTGTAGTAAGAAAGAGGAATGACCAAACCAGATCATTCTCGCTTTACCTTTATAATTGGCAATACTGGTAGAATCAATTTGTTGTGCCTTTAAATCTTCTTTGGGTCTACCGTTAGGTACATCTGTTGTAAAAAACTTGTATGCTAAATTCAATGTTTCGGTAAAACTTAATTCTTTAGGGACGGACTTTGTATTGCGAAATTTGCCATCTCTAAATTGATCTGATTGCTCATATGTCAATAGCTGTTCTTTTGTAGCGTTACCACCAAAACTAGGATAGAAATTTGTAAATGCTAGGTATGCGATTATAAGTACACCAATAATTAGTAAAGTTGAAATCATTATTCTTTTGATAATTTTTTTGATCATGCTATAAAATTAAGCTTGTTGGTCATTATTAGTAATATCAATCTATCATAAGTGAGATAAATTAATATTCGATTTAGATTGATGCTTTCTTAGCTATGTAGTTGAAATGAACTAGAATAATTATTGATGCAAATTTAAGGAGATAGTAAAAGTATATGCCACCTATATATTCAAAAAGGGATAGCTGTATTTTATTTGCTGTATACTCAGAGATGGTTAATAATCATGAATTTTAATTTTAAACGGTAAAAAGGTCAAATAAATAAATACTTGACCTTTTATAAATTATTGGATTATTTGAGCTTACTCTAGAATCTATAGAGATTTTAGCTTTGTATTTGAATAGTATTTTTTCTTCAACCAAAATGAGACCTTAACTAAAAAAATTAAAGCAGGGACTTCAACTAAAGGTCCTATAACACCAGCAAACGCTTGTCCAGAGTTCAGTCCGAATACAGCAATAGCAACTGCAATGGCTAATTCAAAATTGTTACCAGCAGCGGTGAATGCTACTGACGCGGTTTTGTCATATTCAGCTCCTGTTGCTTTGGTAAAGAAAAAACCGATAATGAACATTATTGTAAAATAGATGAGTAATGGAATTGCAATGATGATTACATCCATAGGTATTTCAACTATTAACTCCCCTTTCAAAGAAAACATGATAACAATAGTAAATAAAAGGGCTATTAGGGTAATAGGAGAAATAAAAGGAATGTATTTGGTGGTATACCATTCTTCTCCTTTTGCTTTCACCAAAATTAATCTGCTCAATATTCCTAATAAGAAAGGTATGCCTAAATAGATAGCAACACTTTCAGCTATGGTTCCAATAGATATATCTACAATAGCACCTTCAAAACCGAAGTAGGGTGGAAGCACTGTAATAAATATCCAAGCATAAAAACTGTATGCGAATACCTGAAAAATACTATTCAGGGCTACTAAGCCAGCACCATATTCGCTACTACCTTCTGCAAGATCGTTCCAAACAAGTACCATGGCAATGCAACGTGCAAGACCAATTAAGATAAGACCAACCATATACTCAGGATAATCTTGTAAGAATGTTATAGCTAGAATAAACATTAGCACCGGACCAATGATCCAGTTAAGCACAAGTGATATAGAAAGTATTTTGGTGTTTCTAAAAACCTTTGGTAAGAGTTTATAATTAACTTTTGCTAAAGGCGGATACATCATTAGAATTAAACCAATTGCTATTGGAATGTTGGTTGTGCCACTATTAAAAGAGTTGATGATGTCTGGAAAGCCTGGAAAAAAATATCCGAGACCAACACCAAGTGCCATGGCCGTAAAAATCCATAATGTTAGATTCTTATCAAGGAAACTTAATTTTTTAGATGCCATTTTTATTTGTTGATTTTAGAAAATACGTAAAACAATTCAGTTGCAATTTGCTCGCTTCTTTCTTTATATTTTTCAGCCTGTTGCGGTGTATTGTCAAAAGCTTTAGGGTCATCGAAAGTAATAGGAATTCTTTTTTCTGCCCCAGCAATAAATGGGCAACCAGCATCTGCTTGAGAACATGTCATAATTGCGGTAAAATGAGAAGTTGGATTAAAACTGTTTTCGAACGATTTAGAGAACCCGATTACTGGATGCTCATTTTCTGCATATTTAATGGCATATACCGGATTACTTGTTTCCGAAAGTTTTTGAATTTGAAAACCTTGATTTTGTAAGGTTTTTGAAACAATAGGGAACATTCCTGTAGCTTCTGTGCCACCAGAATAGCAAAACACATTTTTAATATTAAAAAAGGCAGCCATTGTCTGTGCCCATACTTGTGATAAATGACTTCTTCTAGAATTATGTGTGCAAATAAAATTTAATCTAATTTCTTGATTATCATTTATTTTATCTTGAATAAGATCAATTAATGGTTGCAGTATTTTTTTTCGATCAGCTGTAATGCTTTCAATATTTAATTCTTTAATTAAATCCGCTATTTCAGGTAGCAATGTTATTTGTTTCTTAATCATTTAATAGTTGTTTTAATGTCTGAATCTTCTGTGTTTTTCAATAGGTTGATTCAGGTTAAAAGTGATGTTTATACTTATGTATGCTGTAGATTTTTTAGCAACATTCTTTATTTGATATATCTTGATCTAAAAACTGAATCATTACTTTTTTCATATGCAACCAATTGGATTCATCTATACAATAGCAAACACTGGTACCTTCAACATTCCCCTTTATTAAACCTAGTTGCTTGAGTTCTTTTAAATGTTGAGAAATTGTTGGCTGGGCAAGACCTATTTCATTTACCAAATCACCACAAATACAACTGTCCAGTTTAAATAGGTATTGCAGAATAGCAACCCGAGCAGGATGACCAAAGACTTTTGCGAACAGGGAAATTTCATTTTGTTCATCGGTAAACATTTCTGTTTTTGCTAACCCCATAATATCATTATATTGTTTCATTGCAATATTACGATTAAATAATCTAATGAAAGTAAAGAAATTGTTATTTACCAAGTGTAATTTAAACCGTGGATATATGATATCATAATATAGACTTAATATTATTTTTCTATTTAAATGATCAAAAAAGGTTGCAACTGGTCAAAATCTAAGGTTATTGCAAAAATCCAATAATTACTTATTACAAACTTTTGAAAATGAGTTATTTCTATGTAACTTTTATTCTAGAATTAAAACACTATATAAAATGGCATTAACAAAAGAAACAAAGGGAAAGCATACTGTGGTAACCTTTAAAATAGGAGAGAATGAAGCACCGAGCACATCTGACGTTTTATTGTTAGGAGACTTCAATAAATGGCAAACCAATAATAGCTCTTACCAAATGGAGAAGAAGGGCGGTACTTATGAGAAGAGTATAAAACTTGAGAACGGTAAACGTTATGAGTTTAGATATTTAAGCGTAGATAAAGGATGGTTTAATGATCATGCTGCAGATGCCTATGTACCTTCACCTTATTCAGGAATAGATAATAGCGTTGTAGATTTAACTGTACTATCTGAAAAAAAGAAACCTGTAAAGAAAATTGCTGTTAAAAAACCAGCAGCAAAGAATGTAGCGGTTAAAAAACCTGTAGCTAAGGCTAAGAAAGATGACTTAAAAAAAATTGAGGGTATAGGACCTAAAATAGCATCTATTTTAACTGAGAACGGTTATGGGACTTTTACGGAATTAAGCAAAGCATCCGTTAAATCTTTGGAGAAAATTTTAAAGGAAGCTGGTCCTCGTTACACTATGCACAAACCTGGTTCATGGCCAAAACAAGCTAAATTAGCTAGTAAGGGTGATTGGGATAAATTGAAAACATTGCAAGATGAATTAGATGGCGGAAAATAATCCAAAAATCCATTCGAAATAGAAAAATCCCCAAGTCTTTACTTGGGGATTTTTCTATTATAATTGTTTGAAGGAATTATCCAGAATTATTTTAAAAACAAATATTATGAGATGTGGTTATACTTACATTTTGATGCTGTTTAATTAATGCTTTTTTGTTTATTCAAAATTAATATTATCTGTATTAAATTGTTTGCAAAAACCTTCGCATATGCATCTGTATCTTCTATGGATTCGCTTTTTTTTAGGTTTTCTGAAAAACCAATAAATTTATTGAAAACTAAGTTATTCTTGAAGTTTATTAAATCTGAATAGAACAAAATAAGGTTGTGTGCTTCTATAGCTTGTCCCTTAGTATAATAATCCATCTGAAATAATTTTAACTTTGTAAGAAGAATATTAATTTCATTTTTTTCCATAGTCTATCGGTTATATATAGTTGTAATACCTACAAACTCTTAATTACGATCAATTCGGAACGTCGGTTTAATTGATGACCCTCATCATCACATTTATCTTTTTCTGTACAATTGTTCAGAAGATTAGATTCACCGTAGCCATGCCCTTTTACACTTCCTTTTTGTATGCCGTTCTTTTCTAGATAGGCTATTGTAGCCTTAGCCCTTCGTTCAGACAAGTTTTTATTATAATGTGCGCTTGCAGAGGCATCGGTATGAGACTGTACTTCTATTTTTATATCCGGATATTTATCAATGAACTCTATAACATTGTTTAATGTTATTATAGCGTCTGGTCGTATTTTAGATTTATCTAAATCAAAATATATAGGTGAAAGATCAAGGAACTTGATCAAATCAGTTCCCACCACTGGTTGTTGTATTACTTTTTCCAGAGATATGATTATACTATCTAATTCTTCTGAGTTTTTAATGCTAATTTTTCTTCCCCCATTTTTGTATTCCTCTTTCGAAGCCAATAATCTATATTCTTTGGTCCCGCAGAAGCCCTTAAGTGTAAATGAACCATCTAAATCAGAGGTAATCTCGTCAATAACCTCATTATTGTTGTTCAGAAGAATTACAGTGGAGTTAACAAGAAGCTCTCCACTTTTTATATCTTTTACGATACCATTAATGGCAAGGTGACAATTAAGATTGATTGGAACATTTTCAATAAAGCTATATAAGTCATCACTGCCGATACCACCCTCCCTGCTAGATGCAAAAAAGCCTTTTTTATTCTTTTCGTTCATTATAAATGAAAAATCATCTTGTGGGCTATTAATAGGTTCACCGACATTAACTACATATAGTTCAGATTGGTCATCTATTTTTGTAGCAAACATGTCAAGACCACCTAATCCTGGATGCCCGTCGGATGCAAAATAAAGTACGTCGTTATTGGTTATGTACGGGAACGTTTCACGGCTTTCAGTATTTATTATATTACCTAGATTTTCAGGAACTCCAAAGCTACCGTCCTCATTAATGTCAACCACGAAAATGTCCGACTGTCCATATGTACCAGGCATGTCACTGGCAAAATATAATTTCTTCTCGTCTTCACTCAAAGAGGGGTGTGCCACAGAGTATTCATCGTTATTAAAAGGTAGTTCCGTAGCATTCTTCCATTTATTATCTTTTAAAGTGGCACGATAAATTTTTAAACGGCTCAGGCCATTCTGATCTCTGGAAAAATTTCCGTTTTTAGAATTATTTCTGGTAAAGTAAACAGTGGTACCGTCCTTTGTAAATGCGGTAGAACTTTCGTGTGTTTTTTTATTTAGGGTTTTTGACAGCCTTTCTGCTACAACATATTCTCCGTTTTCAGAAGCGGTAGATGTATAAAGATTGGTAAATGGTTTATTGTTCCATTTATGTACACTTTTTAGAATTTTACCAGTATCCCTGGCGGTTGAAAATATTAGTTGTTCTCCAAAAAATGAGGGGGCAAAATCTGCTGAAGGCGTATTAATAGCTATATTTTTTATATCATACCTACTCGAATTATCTCTTATCTTTTGTAAATAATCTTTGTTCTGTTGGTATTTTAAAGCTCTGATGTCAACATTTTTTTGATTTGCGAATTTTTGCATCCATGCATCAGAATCTTCATAATTTCCACTGGTCTTTAAAGTCTGGGCATATTTATAATAATACTCGGCATCTATTTCGAGGTCCTTTATTTCAAACAATTTTCCGAACCAATATGAAGATGCGTTATAGTCTGCTTTTTGATAATACGCATCTCCTAAATTTTTGTAAATTTCCTTTGATGAATAGCCTTCATCTATTAAACGTTCATAAGATTCAATAGCTTCGGCATAAGCATAACTGTTGAAATTTTCCTTAGCCTTTTCCGTTTTTTTGTCTTGTGCATTGATCATACAACCGAAAAAAATAAGAATAATCAATAAAGGTTTCATGTGGTCTGTTTTGGCATTCATTTTAAACGGTTTTAGAAAAATCTTGGAGCAATAATATTTTTATAACGGGTCAAGAACTCGAACCTTAAGAATATTTCAAAAGATCCATCATTAAAGGATGTGTTTCCTAATTCAGTTATTTCACGGTCATAGGCTAGTCCTAACATTAATTTTTCATTGAGTTGAAACCCTACAAGAGCACTTAAGGCTGCATCCCACCTATAGGCTGCTCCTAAAGAAAACGTATCGTTCAATAATACGGTTGCAGAAAGGTCTGCTTGTAAAGGAGCTCCCTCTACTGCCTTAACAAGCAGGGCAGGTTTTAATTTAAGATCAGGATTGATATCAAATACATAACCTGTAATGAGGTACCAATTCATACGTTCTTGAGCAATAAAGGAATTAGCGTTTCCTGTGGAATCAAAATGCTCTGTTTGTAAGAAATTGGGAACGGAAAGACCTGCATAAAATTCTTCGGTATGGAAATATATACCTGCTCCAAAATTTGGAGAGAATTTTTTATCAATATTAGTTTGACCTATTGCAGCGTTAGAAGGATCATAATTTCTCAATCTATTAAAGTTGACATTCAAAAAATGTCCACCAGCTTTTAAACCAAAGGATAATTTCCCGTATTCTGATGTTGGAACGGTATAGGAGAATACGGCATCAAAATATGTATCTTGATTAGTTCCATTACCTATTTCATCGTTAACTATAGAAAGTCCAAGCCCTACACGGTCAGAAATGGGAGTATGGACATTAAGTGTTTGCGTCGTGGGTGCCCCATCTAAACCTACCCATTGGGACCTATGTAATGCAGCAATACTCAATACGCCTCTAGAACCTGCATAGGCAGGATTAACAGCTATGGTGTTGTACATATATTGCGTGTATTGCGCGTCTTGCTGACCTTTTATCCCCCAAATAGAGATGATTATTAATATGGTAGTTATAACTATTTTTTTCATAATTTTTTATTGGTAATTGATGACTTTAGTTTATCTATTGATATATATATAACCATTCATAGTCCTCGATTTTTGATCACTTGTATAGTCAATGATATAAAAGTATACTCCTACCGGTAGTTCATCATTCTTTTTAACGGTTACCCTTCCATTGGAAATTCCTCTAAAAGCATTACTAGAATTATCATAACCGTTAGTTTCAAATACGAGTACGCCCCATCTGTTATATACTCGGACCGTATTGTTAGGGAACGATTCAATATTGTTGATAGTAAATACTCCGTTATTTGTATTAGGGTTGATTAAGTCACTTTCTATGGTGATATCACAAACTACACCAGCTGGCGTTGTACCTCCGTTTGAACTACAACCATCTAATGGGTCTGTACCGTCAGTAACTTCTCGACCATCGTTTATTAAATCTCCATCAGAATCAGCATTGTTCGGGTCTGTACCTATTGCAACTTCTTGAGAAGTCGTTAAACCATCAGCATCACAATCGCTATTTGATAAAACAGTACCACCAACAGAATCACAATCATCTAAAGGATTTGTTGCGTCAGTAACTTCTTGACCATCATTTATGAGGTCGCCGTCAGAATCAGGATTTAAAGGGTCTGTACCTAAAATTACTTCTTCTCCATCTTCTAAACCATCATTATCAGAATCAGGGTTTGTAGGGTCAGTTCCTAGAGTAGATTCTTCTGCTGTGGTTAACCCATCAACATCACAATCGCTATTTGGTAAAGCTGTTCCTCCATTAGAACTACAATCATCTAGTGGGTCTGTATTGTCTGTATTTACTTCTTGTCCATCGTTTATAAGATCTCCATCAGAATCAGGATTATTTGGATCAGTACCCAGAATAACTTCTTCATCGTCATTAAGCCCGTCACCATCACTATCAACTATAGGAGTGGTAGAATCGATTACAGCAGTATCTGTAGTGCTATTAGGTCCTACATTACCTGCGATGTCAGTAATAGCAGCAGTAACTACAATTGTACCTCCATCACCTGGACTAACAAATTCTACAACGATACTTCCATTATTAATATCCGTAGGAGTTAGAATAACCACTTCTGAGTTTCCATTTCCATCAGTAACGGTAACAGTATCTCCTATTATAGCATCTACGGGTAAGGTAATCTGCACTCCAATATTTCCTGTTAATTCACCATCAGATAATACACCATCGTTATTTATATCTTCTGTAATTACTACTGTTGGAGCCGAAGGTGCCGTAAGATCTAAAAGTATATTTTCTGCAGCACTATCTGGACCTACATTGCCAGATATGTCGGTAATTGTAGCGATCACTATTAATGTTCCGCCATCTCCTGGACTAACAAACGCTACATCAATAGTTCCGTTGTTAATATCGACAGGAGTAAGAATAACATTTTCAGAGTTTCCATTACCGTCCGTAACGGTAACAGTATCACCTGCTACAGCAGCTACTGGTAAGATAACTTGTACTCCGATATCTCCTACTAATTCACTATCAGATAATAAACCATCATTATTAAGGTCTTCTGTAACTATTACTGTTGGAGCCGTAATATTATTATTATCTAAGATTACAGTTTCAGAATCTGTTGCTGAATTCTGTGCTACATCAATAACATCTGCGGTTATAGTAATGTTACCATTTTCCAATCCTGAAATATCTATATCAGTGGCTGTCCAAGTATTTCCTATTACAATTGCTGTTGTTGTAATCGGTGTGTTAATACCATCGTTAAATGTTACGGTTACAACTTGGTTGTCTTCTACATTAGTAGTTGTACCTGAAATAGTTACATCTCCATCCTCTGTTGCATTTACAATACCATCGCCTTCAATTGGTGTGGTAATATTAATGCTAGCATCTACATCGTGTTCAATATCTTTAGTTACCTGTACTGCGGGATTACCTGCTATATCAATAACATCAGCCGTTATTGTTTCAGTAGGATCTAATGCCTGTGCATCAGTCGCTGTGATATCAAGTGTCCAAACACCTCCTGTTACCGTTGTAGTATAGTTAGTTCCGTTTAGAACCACTGTAATTATTTGTCCGTCTTCAGCATCTGTTGTTCCAGAAATTGTAACTGGACTATCATCTTCTAAAGCATTGATAATATCATCTACAGCTACCACATCAATAGTAATCAATGGAGATATAATATCATATTCTATATCTCTAATTGCATGAATAGCAGGGTTACCAGATAAATCAGATACGTCAGCCGTAATTGTTTCATTAGCGTCTAATGCTTGAATTTTTCCTACAGGAATATCACGAGACCAAATACCACCTGTTACTATTGTTGTATAGGTGGTTCCATTTAAAACTATGGTTACCGTTTGTCCATCTTCTACATTGGTAGTGGTACCTGATATGGTCACCGGACTATCATCTTCAGTCGCGTTAATTATATCATCGACTGCTACTACATCTATAGTAATTACAGGAGACATTACATCATGCTGAATATCACGAGTAGCCTGAGTTGCAGGATTCCCACCAAGGTCGCTCACATTTGCAGTGATAGTTTCTGTAGGATCCAATGCCTGAGCATCTGCCGCAGGAATATCCAATGTCCACGTATTTCCTGAAACAGTAGTGGTATAGGTTTCTCCATTTAAGGTTACCGTAACCGTTTGTCCATCTTCTACATTAGTTGTTGTACCATTAATGGTAACATCATTATCATCTTCGGTCGCATTGATAATATCATCAACAGCAACTACATTGATTACGATTGCAGGAGCAGTGGTGTCTACCGAATACAGTTGCGTATCCGTAGCACTTGCAGAATTCCC
>DRFI01000019.1 GCA_011050675.1 Maribacter sp.
CAATAAAAGATACATTCTGATATTTGGCAACCTGAGCCATTTCTTTGTTTCGTTGCGGTTTGGTATCTATTTGGAAGCCTTTTAATTCCCTTTCCTTGATCCTGATCCTGTTATTTAAAAACAGATTCCCGGTAAGTGCCATATCTATCCTATCAATCATAATAGCCCCTTTTATTTTCCATATCCTTGTGAATTCATCAGATATGCCCATCATGTCAAAATATTGATCTTGCAATCCCATCCATATAGTCATAACATCAACTTTCACAGGTTTGTCTTTAAACAGGTATTTGGCATCGCCCTTATCAATCAGCTTAAACCAATTGAACAAAGGGATTTCATCAAACTGGCTGTATACCAAGCTCTCGTCGTATTTGGTTTTGGAGCTTAGCCAAGATAAAAGCTTGCCCCAAATCTTGCGTATTTTCTGTAGTAAGTTCAATTATATTTTCTCCATATTTATCTAATAGGTCTACTGTTAAACCTCTATCTCTAAAGTCTGTAGCCCTTTTAACCGTGTCGGCACTAGTCACAAGCCCTACACCCTTAACTGCATCGGCCCTGATAGACCTTCTGAAAACCCCGGTATCTGTAAAGTTAAACGGGTCGCCCGCTTTCTTCAGACCACCCGTAATTTTCTCAGTAGCTATAGAATATCTGCCTATTATGACATCATCGGCGTTTACACCTCTTCTAAATAATTGATCATCACGAATGAACTTTACAGCCGCACTGCGAATAGCGGGATCAGAAAGAACTTTAAATAGGACGGTATCAGCATTAAGCCTTGCTCCCTTCTTTATCAGTTCCCTTAGTTTTCCCATGCTTTATAATATAAGCCCAACAGTCGCTAATATCAACACGCAGTTTACCCGTATGGGCTTTCATAAATGCTTCCTTGCCCATTGCCTTACAAGCGTCAACGTTCATGTATTTTTTTACGTATTCTTCTATCATGGTACTGTAATATCAGGTGGGTTTAACTTACTCAAGTCAAAAGTATCTCTTGATCCTGTCAACTGCAATACATCTGCCGATGTTTGTATAGGAAATACAAAATCATATATCCCAGAGACGCCGGGCGTTGTCTCAGTAACAGTAGTTACTACGATGGCCAGACTTGTCGTAAAATTAAAAAGTACAAAGTCAGCCAGTACAAGATTTGTGATAGGCTCTCTATTAGGGAGTGAACCATAGTCAAATGTAATGGTCGCAGTGAAAGTAGTTGTGGTGATAGTAGTATAAACACCATTAGCATCCCTTAAACCTTCTAGTGCAGTCAAATCAACACTGTCTAAGTCTTCAGAATTTACTTGACGTAAGTCTTCATCAAACTCAGTCTGTGCCATTTGGAAGTTCATCTGAACATTTTGGTTGTTAGTACCGCCAGTAGCACCCATTAGACGAGTCCAAAAGTTAGACAATTCAATTGGGAATAACTTACTGGTATCGTCATCTCTCCACATCCCTTGTATAGCCCCTGATCTGTCTACCATATAAAATGAAAGATCAGAACAAGAATGATTCCTAAATTGGTCAAGGTAAGTAGTAGATTCACCTTTATTGTGCGCCACAAACTGTCGCACACCTTGTGAGATGAATTCCGTTGAGCCGTCTGAATTTGATTCTTCTGTAGGGTCTGCCCTTTCAGTAGTAACATCTTTCAGATGCCCGGTAGTAGGAAACCAGCGTTTAGACTCATCCGTGTTATTAACCAAACCATCAAAAAGTGCTTGGTTAAGTGTTACGGACAAATCCAGAAAATTCGCTGCTCCTGTAGTGTCATTGGTCTTCACGAATATGATTGTATCCATCAAGCCAAATAGGGTAGCACAAGTGGTTGTTCCCGTGTTGCCTATCCCTCCGCCGCATTTACATAAATCTGCCATAATTATTAATATTCTGTTATAAAAATTTCAAATGTTCCCGCTTCCGTTATTGCACATAGCTCACCCGTGTATATGTTATCCGTAGGCATTTCCCAAAATGGAATAGCACCTACTTTAGAGCTTATAAAGATGCCCTTCATGTCATCGTCTACACTAGCGGGTTGTAATTTTAACCAAAACCCGATAGCGTTGTCATTATTAGATACATGCAAAAACACCCTGTTTGTATTGGCAACCGCTATCGTAGTAGATGAAGATGAATTTAAGGTAATACCTCCTGATACGGTAGCCGTTGGACTTGTATTTCTATTTCTTCCTATAGTCATGGTAGAAAATTAAATGCCGGTGACACCTCAGACACCAATGATGAGTTAATAATTTTAAATTCCATAACCGCCGTTACAAACGTATTAGGGTTCGTATCCGATCGTGCCTGGAAAAGTATCTCTGACTTTTCAGGAAGCTTTAAAAATGTCTTAAACGGGTATATAACGTTTGACTGATAGTTTGAAGATATACCACCAACAGCAAACGGGCCAACGCCGCCGATCTGTATTCTGGGCCTTACCCTTACGTCTTCACCTTTAGGCGCGAATATTACCGCTTGCTCCCAAAATGCTGTCTTGCCAAGGGGTACGGTAAAAAATGAATCAAAAGACGATAAATCGCCTGCCTTCATTACACTCCTAACTAGTCCACCTCCTGATACACGTAATGTTATATCACCATCATTCTCACCAAGACTGCCTACTTGTGAGGTTACGAACCTATTTTTTCTAAAATGTGTTCCCGATATTACAACGGGGGTTGTACCGTTCATATCTACTTCAACTTCCGCCTGTTGTGTATAATCAGCAGCAAGCGTTTGAATTATGATTTTCTGTGCTCCTGTTCCTGCTATTGTATCGTTAACACTTGAGCTTACTACTTCCCATTCTTCTGCAACAGTAGGAAATACAAGATTACCTCCACCATTCCACAGGTCAGCAAAAGTTAGTCCTACATCGGCCTGATTTGATATTATGCCCAAAGATGCAACGCCAGGAATAAGACCAATGGCAACTTCTAAGTCGTAATTGGTAGATCGTGGCTTGCTTGCGCCAACATTTATTAAATCAAGTGCAGCTACTACCTGATCAATAGTTGTGAATCCTGAGACACCGTCAATTGTCCAGTCTGCGGCTGCCGCCCCGGTGGTTATTTTTGTGCCGTCTTGTAATGACATTGAGATAGTAGCTATAGATGCCCCACCTTTCGTATAACTATAATACCACAGGTTAGATGAATAAAAAAGATTGCCCTTTTCTGTCACCTTAAAACCGCCCGTCTGTAATCTTTCTATAATTATCATTCTATACAAACATCATTTTCATCGTACTCTACCGATAAGTTAAACCTTACAAAGTGAAAATCGCTCATATCATCCTGTGATATTCTTTCACTTAACTCTGCGGATAATGTCAAACCTGTATAGACATTATCCCTGCCTGTAACAAAACTTTCAAGCTCAAACATGGCATCTGATCTGTTTATAGCCAAAAATATATCGTTGTGCATCTCTTCATCTGCCCTGTGTAACACCCCGGGATATAGCTGATCTAGCTTGCCCTGAAATACTATACTTATCTCTGAGGTAAATGAATTAGCATCATACTCCCTGGTAGGATTGACCAGAAAAAAAGAACTTACATTAAATGAGTCATCAAAGAATACATCTTCGTATTCATTGCTTTCCAAATAATGTTCTGGAATAATATCTAGCCCATTAACATTAACATAAACTCTTGGATATGATTGATAGTCTGTCCATGATGCCTTGGTAGTTAAATCCGTAAACAGGTGCTTTTGCAGGTTGTTCACCTGAATGTCTACAAGTACCGGGTTATCTTTTAACACTAAGCTCATGTCATCGTATCAACTGTCATCCTTACATTTCCATACCCTTCACGCAGTTTAGCGATCTGCTTTCTAATAGAAGCTATCTCACCAAAAAGCATCGGCCGAAGCCCACTGATCCGTAATAGCCCTTCCTGATTCTGTCCTTCTATCTCTTGTGTTATACGCACTATTAACTCATCTGTCTTGCGTTCATTTTTATTAGATCGTAGCGATGCTAAATAATTTGTCAGTGCATTGATTTGAGCCTTTAGCTGTATTGCACGTGAGAATAATTGCTTATTCTGTTTTATAAGATCAGTGAAATCATCAAAGACCATTATGTCAGGATTAAGACCGATAGAACTCTCCAAACTTTCTTCATCATCTAAGTCAAACATCGTTTCCGTATTATGCCCAGGTACGAAAATTCGGCGTAGCGATAAATGTGTGAACTGTGATTGTATGTCGGCACTCTCAAATTCACGTTCAAAAGGTGTGATGGTTAGCCCATCGGTCAAATATCCCAGATAATACTCTCCTTTATAAGTAGTATCAGAATTGTCAACCCTGAAATTCAATACCTCTTCCTGATGATCAGTGGTAATAGTAATTTCCTTCTCAAAAATAGGTGTAGTAAAAGATGTGTTAAACAACAACAGCTTAAATGTCCCCGTTGTTTTGAAGTCCAGAAGTATCCTTGTAATCTCAAAAGCTATGTTCTTCTCATTGGATACCCTGATTTGAAAACCTACAAATCCGTTAGGCAGGGCAACAGTGTCAATCCTATTCTGTGCGTTAATAAATAGTAGATTCTTATCTATATAATCCGCTTCATTGAATACAGAATTACATACATCAACAATGCTAGTATCTATCAGTTGCGACAGAAATGTATTAAAGTCAACGTCTGATATGCCCGAATAATCTTGAGTGTCTTTAAGATACTCAATCTTAGCAAAAGGGTTGTCATTCACAAAATAACCAGAACTACTTAGCAGATTATTAGCATCCACTATGCTAAAATCAGGGTTAAAAGGTTGCCTATAACCTACCAACCCTGATAAGTCTGTCGTTACTTTGGTCGGGTTAAACATTTACTTTTTCTTGGGGTCTTTCTTGTCCTGATAAATCTTATCCTCGGACTTGTTGATCTCCATGAAGACACCTGAATTTCCAAAGACTGCATTGATACTATCGGCGTAATCATCCGTTACTACCATTCGTTCTTTGATAACCTTAGTCATCTTCTTATTCCAACCCTTTTCGTCCTTGTATAAGCTTTTATACTGGGTATAAACACTAAAATTTATGTCAACCTCTAAGAGTTTCTTTGCCTTTTTCATGATCCTATACTAATGCGAATGCCAAAAGAGAAGTTTCACCGGCAACCGTCAGTGGTGTATCGTGAAAAGCCAAGTCAAGTGATAGCTCCCATTCTGTTTTGGTATCCTGTTTTACTGAATTAGTTGCTGTTCCATCAAATCGTTCTACATAAGTATGCAGAGCGTAAGACAGACCATCTACAGGATTGATCATGGTTGAATAAACATCTTCAGGAGTTACCCTACCTTCCCTGTTTTGGCGTGGTATCCATGTGTTTACACCTACAGACCCGTCCTGAATAGCTATCCATGCACCTAAGCTGTAAGCAGAAACAAGAGCACCAAACAACGGGCCTAATTCAGGGGATCGTACAAACGTAATTCCTTCATTTTGGAAGGATAAGTTTGTAGAGTTAGAATTGCCCTGTTGGAGGTCTTTTTCAAACCTGTTGAAAGAAGTCTCATCGCAATAGAATGTATAACTTGGTGAGTAAGCATTAAGATCAAGAATAGATTTGGTAATCTGTACAGCACGTTCTCCATTTGTACTGTTTGTGATCTCAAAGGTATCTTCAACAACATCAAAAGTCCCTTCGTTTGATCCCTGATCAAAGTCTACTGTATTTCTGTTGTTGAATAGATGGTTGATAGCTAATGTCTCAAAGCCATTCATAAAGGCTTTAATACAATTGTCAACGCCTGTATCAAATTCATCTGCCTGAGTAAAGAAATTGTTATCCATTCTCTTTAGTGAGGTCTGGAATTCAGATGTGCGAGTAACCCAACTGAGGGTTAATAGACTTGAATCCCCTACTGGGCCAGTATGATTAAATAATCGTTCCGTTCCCAAAGCAGGTGGATCACTGGCGCGAAAATTCGCCTCTACAGCACGATCTTCACGTGTTCTTACTGAGTTGTCGGGAACAAAGAAGTTCTGATTCTGTAAGAAATTCAGATACGTTGCTGGTCGTCTGAAGCGCAATTCATTTGCTTGAAACCTGTTTATCAATCTAACTTGCGCGGTTTTTAGATCGGTGGTTGTAAAATCTGCCATTTGATTAATTATTAGATAGTTAGAAAATACCTCTAAGCTACCGCTTAATTAATCCCTGCCAGCTACCGCCAGTCAAATGATTTAGAGAAGTGTTGGCTACCGCCTATATCTTATCAGCTACCGCCGATTATTGCAAAAGTAAGGAATTAATCTTTAAATTCCTTTTTTAACGTTCTTTTAAGAAGTTCTTGGTTGATCTGTTCATCTGTTTTACCCTCTTCTTCCAACTTCGCTACAACTTCCTCTACATCCGTTCCCTTCTTTGGGTTTTCATTGCCTCCTCCTGCTCCGCCTTCGGCTTTCTTTCGGAAGTCATTAACAAAATCCCCCATAATAACATCTATCTTCAAAGGTGATTCCATTTTGTCTTTTAGGATACCGCCACCGTTTTTAGAAAAGGTAAGGTTGCCGTCCTCAAGGCTGGTATTAAATTCACTCTTAAAAAGGATCAACGCACGATCCCGACTGATATTCAGACCGCTTTCGGGAATAGCCCTCATTAACATATTATCTATTGTGGTCTGCTGCTTGAATTGACTGAAGGTTTTTTCATGGTTTTCAAATAAATCCTTTTGCTCTTGTATTGTTATGCGCAACTTTCCCAGGCTTTCATTTTGTTCCTGAATCTTTTTATCAGGCTCTATCTTGGCATCTTCCAAAACTTTATTTTGGAAAGCATCTAGAAAGATATTCAAGTCCTTTTTGCCTTCAAACGCTTCCATGCCTCTGTCTATTTTGGCTTGCTTAATGGCCATTTCTAAATTCAGATTACTAAAGTCTGACTTTGCCTGACTTTTAATGTTCTCTGTTAGCGTAGCTTTGAAGGTGTCGTCCTCTTCTTTGGTTCTTATTACTTCGGGCAAGGAAATTTCTACTTCTTCATCCTCTGTAAAGCCTTTTGCCAGCACACCTTCTTCAAGGCCGAGCCGTTTTTCTAAATCTTTTATATTTTTAATGGGCATAATTGATATTGTTTTGGTCTAATAATTCAGTGAGTTTGGGTTCTTTTGCTAGGTGATGATATTTGATTTTATGCTTATCAAGTAAAGCTTTCATCTCTTGCAATGTTGCCGAAGGCGATTCGGCTTCCGCTTCTTTAATCTTGTTCACATCCGGGATGTTGCGCTCAGGCATAGGCACATGATCCGCCAAAGCATCATTCAATACGTGCTTCAGTACATTGCCTTTCAATAGCTCATCGCTTTCTTTTTGGGCTTTCCTTTTACGCATCTTTGCCTCTCCGTCTACATAATACTTGTTAGTGGCCTCTTCATCTATCTCATAAATCTTACCACCATTTACCCAATTTGCATTGGTTTGCTCATACCATTCTTTCGTAATTTTTGCCGCTGGCATCAGTAATGTTTTGTGTTCTTTGGTGAATCCTTTCTCATTTCTGAAAAGTTGATAGTGCCGACATACATAAATTTCATTCATCGCTATTTTTTATTTGATTAGTTTCAAACCAGCTATCAAAGCTGGCCTTTAATTCTTTTTCTGTTGATTTGAAGACAAAATCCTTGCTTTGTTCTTCCCACCAGTCGCGAAACTGTACTTTTTTTCGTGCTTGCTTCTGGTTAAATATCTCTCCCACCTGTTCGGCTGTGTAATGAAGATACGGCTCTATGTTTGATTTTTTCACCAACACATTCAGCCAAATAGGATCGTTGTGGAATTTGGCCGTGATCCATTCGTTATATAACCTATCAAGGATTACCGTACTGTCTCCCTTGTCTTTAGACATCTCATAACGCTTAAGGATCATATCGCTTGACTCAATGATATATCGCCTGCCGTAGGCTATAAGTGCCGCATTTTCTTCTTTGTCGCGTGTTGGCTGCAAGAAATCTGCAATGAAATTGGTAATCTGCAATTCCATAAACTCCGTAGTAGATGAATAGAAGTCTAGCTTATTTTCCAAAGGCTGTTTGTTCATTATCACAATTTCTGTTGCAGTTTTATTGGTGATCCTGTCTTCAGATACCCCTATAACAGTACCCCAATGAGTAACACTAGCCATATCCTGAAGTAATTCAAGCTCTTTTGTAAACTGATCCCAGGCATCAATATCAGGTGATACAAAGCCCATAATATTAGGTGCAAGGACAGTTTCATTCGCTTGGGGTATTTTAAGACGTATAACATCTGTTACATCATTGGTAACAAGCCATCCTTTACCATTACAGTTCTTACATGACTCTGATGATGCGCCTGATTTGCCCGTTCCTTTACACATCGCACAGCCCATCTCATAACGCCACATCTTAGGAAATCCCTGTTGAAATTTAAAGATCGTCTTAATAGACTGATCACGGGCATATTCCCTGCTCAACTCTACTACTGATCTGATCGGTGATTCCTTAAATTCTTCACCAACCTTTTGAATATTAGAATTAACAATTCCCGGTACACGTGAAAAAGGATGTTCAAAGGTATGTTCCTGGTCTACGGTAAAAGTATCACCTGATTCAATGATAGTATAATCCTTTTCGTCGTCTACCAATCGCCATAATTTTGCACCTTCTGGTAACACTTTAGGTTCAAACAATAGTAAATGAATGCGTTGTCCTATTACCCTGTACGTTTTTATTGATCCTATTGACTTATAAGTAGGGTAAACATCATCTACGCCGTGAATCTCTTCAGTTGTATATTCCATGAAGACGATGCCATTCGGATCAGTATGATAAACCCTCATCCACTGGGTTTGTAGCCATTCTTCTATTGACTTATCACCGCGAAGATTCATGGTTTTGGCTATCAATTCAGCTTTGTCATCGTCGTTTTCAATAAGATACTTACGACTACCCCCGGTTGCTGAAAATACGTTATCAACAGGTGTTAACAGCCTTTGGTAGAAATCAACAATAGATCGTGAATATTTACGTCTTGATTTGGATTTAGACTCAGATTCCAGGTGCTCAATACGAAGAATGAGTTCTTCTAAGAATCCATCACCTTCAATTAATGCGTTTAGCGTTTTTGATTGTTTGCGTGCTTCAATAATAAACGGATCATTGCCTTGATGGGCTTTAACAAAGTCTATCGCTGCTTGATCGTCTACAAATACCACTTACGGGCAAAGGTAAGGAAAATTGTTTAAATACGATGATTGCCCTTTTTATAGCTGATCCATTAAATCAAATGTTTCACATGCTATAAAATCTTCACTGACTTTATTGATTGCTGTTTGTATTTTATTTAAGGCCGTTAATTTATCTTTATTCCAATTAGTCTTTGAAGATTCATTATCGTCGTTTCCAAAGTAAACTGCTGTGATTAATATTTTACCATCCTCATGATTATAAATTATTTCTAAATCACCGTACTTTTTAGTCTTTATTATTCTATGTAATGATTGCATTTTTATCAAAGTTTTATTTATCCTCTAGAGAATTTACAGCATGTTTTGCTTTAATTAATGAGTCTCCTAGTATTTTAATACTCTTTGTTAATTTCTTAATGTTGTACGTGAGACTTTTCCTTTTCTCAACTGTCCCCCAACTAGCGGCCATAGGCTCTATGCTCTTATCCGTTCTCTTCTCAGGTTTCATGATACACAATTTTTACATTATCTAAATAATCAACTAATGATAATTTACCATCATCTTCTATGAGCATTAACAGTCGCGTTTCAGTTAGAGCCTTTTTATCACGCTCAGTGAGTTGGTGTTTTGGAAACAATTCTTTAATTTCCTCATCGGGTATTTTAGTTCCATCGGGATATTCCCATTCAATCTTCATGATACACAAATATAATTATATTTATACTGTTATTGCTGATTCAACTCTTTTACCAAATAGAAAATAAAAGCTCATACCATAACTATCACCACAACCCCAATTAGAATTTTCAATCTGAATTTCTTGGTTGAAAGTAATGGCACGTTCAATATACATGCCATCACCTTCTAATATTTCCTTAGATGCTTCCAAATATTTTCTTTGTCGCAGACCCTTATATTCATCATACGCATAAGGCTGACCTATCTCGTCAAAGGTCTTTTTAAGTTTTTCCAGGTCTGTCATTTATCTAGTGTGTTAATGTTTATTGCCAGCCTGGCATCAATCAACCCGAATACATCAAAGTGCCATTCAAAGAGTTTTTCCATTATTGCCATGCAATTCTCAATATCCACTCCTGCGTTTCCACCTGTCTTAATCATAACCGTCTTAGGTACAGGTTTCCCCTCTTCTTCATATAGCCAGTCCGCTTCTGGATTAATACTGCCTACAGACAAATACCAACTCATATGCTTAGGCTTGACGCCTTCATGATTTATAGGCACAAACCTCTCGCCATTGTGTTCTATTTCTTTGGTGAGGTCGGGAAGAGGGTGTAAATATGGACTTTGAAAGTACCCGATATTACCTCTCTTTAGGGTTATTAATTGTTTGCCATTATTAGTTCTTCCTTGTAATCCATAAGGCAAATAAGGGGCAAGGTGCTTTAATTCCAGTTTCATCTCTGTGTGTTTAGCTCTTTTCCCGTTCATTTTTAGAACAGTTCTTTATTGGCCACTTCCATAACCTCTAAAGCATTCTGGATGTCGGCAATTTCAACCATCGTTTCCCCGATCGCCGTCAAGGAAAAGTCTTCTTCCGCTGATTTCAGATCGTCTAATTTTTGTTCTGCTTCGGCCAGTTGTTGTTTGCATTCCAGAAGGTCGGCTTCCGCTTTTAATTTTGATCTTCCGTTTAGAAAATCTTTGCCCTTGGATTCTTTGTCTTGTTGGATTCTTTTTAGGTATTTCATTATTTTTTATTATTAATTTTCTTACGTGATAAAAATCAGAATTGGGATCGCCGTCTTGATCTACTATTCTCCATTGTTGTGAATATCCAAATGTATTCTTTAGCCCCCACTCACTTCCATTAGTGTCATTGCATAAAAAAACACCTTGTGAACTAACATGCACCTTCCCCTCACAATATTTCCTATTAATTTCAGCTGTAAACTCAGCCCCGTGAACATATTCAATTGATTTCTTGCCAAAGTCTCCTGCTTTGGCACTCTTGTGAAGACGAACCCAATAACCATTGCCTTGAGATGACTTATTCCACCAACATCTGAATATTGCATCATGTAATGAATCTACAATTTCCTCTAAATCCTTACTTTCTCTAATACACCACACCTTGTGAGGCTCTGGTAATTGTTCAAACCATTCTTTGGATGTCTTTCCCATAGCTATCTTTAATGTTCATACTGCGAATATACAAAATATCTTTGTACTAACCAAGAACTATCTTTTGTTTGTGGGTTGCTTTATTAATTCCCATTCGGCAACATCACAGAAGACCGTCCTTTCCTGTTTTTCGCAGATTATAAAGCAGCTATCTTTTATGCAGAATTTCGTCCGGGGCTTTGAGCTTTTAACGTACAATGTATCTGACTCAGAAACGCCGTCTGAATGCGTTACATTGACTATGTAGGTGTGTTGATAGCTGCATGAGAACAGTAGGCTAAGAAGTAGATATTTCATCTTTTCTTTTCAAACTCCATAAGTGCTTTCTCTCCATCAGGAACAATACGAATATACAATCCATGACCTGTTGCATAATCTGAAATAAGACCTTTCACACGTAAACTCTCTTGTGTTTTCCAGTGTATCGTCTTTTCAAAATATTCCTGTCTCATTTCTTTCTTGCCAATAAGTAATTTAAGGGCATATGCTTGTTTATTTGTAAGTGTATTACACCAATCTAAATATTCTCTTCTAGCTTCTAATAAATCCATAGCTAATCTTTAATTACGGTTTCATCTTTCAAAGTTAGTTCTTCGTTTGTAAGGGCATAGTAAAGGTTTTGGACTTGGTGGACATATTTGATCTCCATTCCAGTATGATAAAAATAATAACCCTTTCGTTGTTCTTTAATGCTTATTCTATCCTTGGTGTAGCTGTGCGTTTTTTTGACAAACCCAAACTTCTCCAACCATTCTTTGGTGAGGGGGATTGCCCTACATTTCATATTCCCGTGTTCAATTTGAACCAAATCTTCTGCATCCTCTATTTGCGTTTCAAATCCATAGGTTCTTTCTGTTTCACCATATTCAAAATCTACCCAATTGCCAATTCTAAGTTCTTGTGATTTCATAGTTTCATTCCAAATATACTACCATAAGTCCATTTTCTAGTATCTCTTCGTTTCCCTCTAAATTTTATTTCCCGTCCCATTTCTTATATCGTTTAGTTACACAGTGCATTACTGCTATTAATAATTCCATTTACTTTTAATAATTCTGTACCCGTTAGCTTTTAACAAAGTAACCAGTTCGTTAGCGCAAATAGTACAAAGTTCCATTTCTTCTGTCTGGCCGTCCCCTGATCCAGGGTATCTAAACCCCTGCACAAGTTCAAATGTAAACTCATCGGCACTATGGCTGCCGTGTGCTATCTTTTCTTCGCATTTATCGCATTCATGAAATCTCTCCTTCTCAACCTCAGATTCATGGGCTGGGATAATTTCTTCTGGAACTAGTAATTTCTCTTTTATAGTTACTTGCATAATCGTTGTTTAAAAGTGGTTGGAGCAGGATTTTATACCCGCATGGTTCAGTCGGTTTTACTTTGGGAACAGATTGTTACATCCTATTAATCAAAGCACACTCCCCAGTGTTGGAGGAAGGCCGAGAACGAATCCCATATTTACCATAACTCCTTTCTCGCCTTTTTATATCCAACCACTCTACGAAGGTACAAAACTAATTTGTAATATGCAAGCAACAAAAAAGCCCACCTATTAAGATGGGCTTTTTAATTATTCTCATATCTCAGAGCGGTAGCCTTATTCACAAATATACTACTTTTTTTGCAGGCCATTTATGGTTCACTAAATATCTTTTGGGCCATATCTGTATGATTGTGGCCTATAAAAGCAAAAACCGCCAAGTCTGTCTCCCTTGACGATTTCGTTTCTCCTTTGACACTTGGTCAACGAGATATACAACATTATCCCCACATCTGCCAAAGGCAAATAAAAACATGCTCCACCCTTTGCCGACCAATATTGACTAAGGTTTTTAACTTATTGATTATCAACCATGGACCTCAAACAGCTATTTTTAATCGTTTTTACTTTAATTAACATTGTTAAATCATTGATAATAAGGAATATAAACCATGGTCCAGATAGGACCTACCCCCACATCATTACACTGCTAGGCTGTAATTCAAACCATTCACGCATCATAATACTGTCCCATTCGTCAGGAGAACGCCCGATATTGGCCTTTACATCCTCTTTGGGTACTACTCTCAATTTTCCGTCCTTGTCTATGTCACGCTGCTTGACCTGCTCCATTTCCTGAATGATCCTTTCTCGTAACCCCACATCAGTACATTCTTCATACACTTCTTTACGTGTGATCCTGCCAGCCATTTTGAAGGTACACTGTGCTTTTAAACTATCGTAATTTACCGATTGTCCTTGCTCATCTAAGGCTCTAGAGTTATTGACGAACCCTTTACATTCTAATATATCTACAACTCCCGATCCGATCCCATCCTCATCCACTATCACCTGACTCATGGGTACTTTGTACATATTGGCAAGCTTCCTGATTTCTGCCGCCGATTCAGTGATTAATGATATCTTCATCTCCTTGCGATCTATCACCGTAAACCCATCCCAGACACGTATAATCGTGCTGTCACGGCCTTTTCTTGCTATGTCGGCGGTAATGTAGTCTTCGCCCGGTTCAACGTGCTGATTCTTAAAGTAATCTTCAATTGAATCCCGGTCAATTAATGTTCGCGGGTCGTCGTCGTACTCCCATTCACCAAAAAGCAATCGTTGTTTGCTGATCTCATCTAGTGTCAGTAAGTTCTCCCGGTAATGTTCTGAGATATACGGATTGTCAGATAAGAGAGCTTGTACAAACTTTCTATATTCGGGCAAAGTACCGTCCTTCCAAGGCTTATAGAACCGTGAATACACCCAGTTCTTAGTAGGATTACAGCTACCTAATATCTTCGGTGTAAGCCCATATTCATCCAGCCTATACCTGATCCTTGACTTAACGATGTTCCACCCTTTTTCGTCTATCTGATTGACCTCATCCAAGAATGCCCCGGTAATCTCTAATGATCCAAGTTCATCATAATGTGGATCGCTAGGATAATGAAATAAGTCTTTGAGAAGGATCTCACTACCATTGGAATAATAAATAGTGCTTTTCTGTTGGTTGTAATCGTGAATATTAGGGTCAAGGTCTAACTTTTTGAATATGTCAAAATAGGTGTTTAGAGTAGTTTCCTTGAGTGTTTTAAGCCTTGACCTACCCATTAGCCATCTAGTGCCTGGAAAGCGTGTACAGCGATCTATGAGCCACAATGAACCAAGAGAACTTTTCGCGCCACCTGCTCCGCCTCCGAAAAGTATTTCAGTCGTTGTCTTGTCGGCGAGATACTTGGTGGCTACGGTCTGCTTTTTGGTGAGCTTCATTCATTATTTCCTAATTCTTATGGGCATCAAGATAAAATCTGTCATACAGATTATTTATTCTGATCTTAATTTCACTGATTCTTAAAATAGCACGTTCACAGTCGGTCGGCATTGATTGATATGGTGGTATAAGATGGCCACCTTCTACATTATCAAGTATTGATTTATATAATGCTCTTATGTAATCTAAATCACGAAATGTAGCCTCTAAAGAAGTAGACCATTCTTGAAAATCCGTAGTTTTTTTTATATTATTCTTCATCAGGTATCACATGGATGGTTATTGGCTTGCCGCCTGTAGTATGATCAATTTCTTTCTTGTCAGCCCATCCAAAACGATTGCGCATATTCATATAAAACAGGGTTGCATTAAACTTAGGGTTTTCAAGGTTTTCCCGTGCATTTTTCATCCACCAGCCTAGTGAAAAGTCTGTCCCTCTTTTTTTAGCGTGTAATAACTCATCGTGTTTCTTACACCAGTTGTAGAAAGTCTTCTTCGCAACATTCAGTTCAAGACATATTTCCTCAATAGAATATCCTTGCTTCATAAAGGAAACTACTTTATCAGGAATATCTTCTGAATATTTACTTGGCCTCATAGATGGAATCCTTTTTAGACATATTAGTACTAGGCTGTAATAATTGTATATTACTTGATGTATGTGTTCCTCCTTTAGATAGTGGAATTACGTGGTCTAAGTGATAGTTGCCATTACTTATATCTTTACCACTTATTGCGCATTTATAATTCTGTTCTTTTAACAGATGTATAATAAATCCCCCCGTCACTGTGCCATCTGAAGTTGATCTTTTTTTTGACCTTCTTTCTTGATTCACAGCCTTTACAAGCGCCTTACCTTCTTCAGAATTATACCGCTCCCTTTTATATGTGTTGATAGCATCCTTATTATTTAAGTAATACTCTCTCATTTTGATAGCATATTTAGGATTGCTATTCTTTAGTAGCCTATACTTATCCCGGGTATCCCAATAAAATTTTGATTGACAAACTTTACACGGTGACTGATGCCCCGATTTTGCCCTTTTATCTTTATTAAAAAATTCAACACTTTTCAATAGGCCACACTTTGTACAAACTTTTTGTCCATTAACTATTAAAGGGGGTCTGGGCATAATCGCAAATATACGAAATTCTATTCATTAGGGAATACCATATCTTCTTGCATCGGTTCCAGTTCAGCATTTATTGCTTTATCATAGTTGGTGAATTCATTGTCTACTTCAAAGTAAAAACGTTTATCTACAGATGTTTGAAAGTAGAATTTCCCATTACCTTTCCCGCGGCCAAATCCTAAATACACTAAATGATCTATTTTCTTATATAGCCTGTTAGTGGACAGCCCTAACGGTTTATTATTTTTGTCTAACCATAAAGTTACGCCTGGGCTAAATGCATTAAGCTCACAAAAGGAAACCATTTCAAAACCATCATTCATTAAAAATACTTCAAAAGGAAATAATTTTGTGCATGATCCTGATCCTTCTTGCTTCAATAGGAAATCGTAGATAACTTTAAGACCGTTTTCTTTCAGTTTTTCGTCTAGCCATAGATTTGAATCACAAATTCTTAGGGCTTCGGTATATTTATGACTTTTAAGCTTAATATCCCCCCAATTTTTTCTTTCATAGCTATCCTGTGAATATTGATGATATTCCTTACCGTTTAGCTTTTTAACGGGTTGTTTATGGTGAAACCCTTCTTTATGCTCATAGTATGTTTTAATGAAATATTTTGGTTTCATCTGTTTAATGCCTTGGCCAAGTAATTAGATATTCTGTGCCGTTGTGTTTTAACCTTGTTGTGAACCCCTTGGTTCTTAATGCTCGGACTTCGTAAGGAATTAATGGCCTGTTGGGTGAGATTGTTAACTCTTCATCTGAAGTTTGCTTAATGTCGTGAAGGATCGCTTCTAACAGGTTGTTTCTGATCCCTTGTTGATCTCTGCGCTTTTGTGCTGCTGTGTAATTTAGTATCATGTTCTATAGTAGTTAAATCCTAAGTAAAATAAGTCTATGCTGATCATAGATTTGGTGATTACGATTGCAAATAATGCTCTACGAGTTTTGATATTTTCCATAATTTGCAGAGCAAAAAGGTAGGTGGTAATTTCTAAGTTAATTATTGTCATTCTTCCAGTAGTTTAGATTTGAGCCAGTAATTTAATTACTTTATTTCTAAAATAATCAGAAGCCGTTTTAAATCCTGTTTCAAAACCCCAAGCCCTTATACCAATGTAATACCATTCATCTTCTAATTGTCGTTTAATTTCATCTTCAATTTGAACACCAGTAGGCCATTTCATGCCTATCTCCTTCTCACTAGGCATCTTGGCCTTGAGTCTTTCTTTGAAGGGTAAATTCAAGAAGTTAATAATTGTCCAGATTTCATCAAGAACTTTTTTAGATGTAAGATCCACCTCTTCGCCTTCAATTACCCCGTTGCCTATAATTTCTTGAACTTTCTCATAGAGTATTCTTCTGTTTACTTTTATATTTGCGCTCATGGTTGTTTGGGTTTAGGTGGGTCGGGTAATGGCATCCAATGGGTGACTGTATAGTAATGGTTTTCTGTTCTGATGTGCATAAAATTGTGAATTTTATGAAAATATGCTACTCCAACACTTTGCGAATTATTAGTATATGCAACAAGGCAGTTACATGTTCTTTCAGGCAATTTTTCTTCTACTGATATCCATTCCATCTTAGTTGTCTTTTTCGTTTAGTACCCATTTAAGCGTATTTCTTTCGGCCAGATACAAATCGGACATTACCTTGGCATTATCTCTTAATTCTCTCCGAGGTTCGGTTTCGGCTTTTAAGCGATACTTAGCCGCTCTTTGTTCAAGAACTCTTATTTCTGCTCTTATTTCTTCTTCTGTTCTCATAGTGGGTTAGTTAAATGTATAAGACCATCAAACCCACATGGACATACAGCGGTTACAGCGGTTATTTCTGTTTGCCCCTCTTCCATCCATTCATCTAAAATGCGCACATTTTTCTTGCATTTTGGACATTGTATATCTGATTCTTTAGAATCGTTGTTATATTTATTTATCGCAGTTTGCTTATCAAATTCTTCTTTACTTTGAGTACATCTAAGAGCTTTAATCTTGCTCCTACCGTCTATTTCGATTGAATGTAAATCCCTGCACTTACCTTTAATTCCACAGTTTTCACAATACATTATATCATACGTGCCTTGCGCATCATCAAGGGTGACAAGGTTTAGTTTTCTGAATAAATGATTAGCGTCTGACAGATATACTTTCATCTTACACTTTAAACAGTTCAATTATTACTGAATCCATACTTACCCAAATCATTCCTTTCCCAACAAGAAAGTCTATTGAGTTTGTGTGCCTCTTGTTCATTTTATCCTGGATTATCCATAGGCCGTTGTAAATCATTTCACATTTCTTAACTCTTATAGTATCGCCATATTCAAATGGGCCTTTTGGTTTTAGTAAGTCTGGGCTTACCCCGCAAATCCTGTGTTTTTCAGGGTGTCGCCTGTTAATCTTAAATCCGCTTGCAGTTACAAAAGGGGTGCTATCTGTTTGTGCTACCGTTGCGTGATAGATCGTTGCATGTACGTAAATAGGGGAGGGTTTCACTTTTAATGATTCCCTCCCATTATCTACGCCCGCAGTTAAGGGCTGACGATTATGATTGCCATATTCAGGCTGTAATAAAACCCCTGATGTTACTGCGGTAATCATCAATACTATGATTATTCCTGTTATTAATCTTCGGTTGAAAATATCTAGCTTGGATTTCATTGACCTTTATTTATTTGCGAATGAGTAATACCCAAAATATTTCCTCTCTACATTAAATTTTAATCTTAGTTTTTTAAGATTTCTTTCGGTAACAACCCCAAGGTGTAATGATACGCTCCCGTGTTTATCTAAATCAGCTTGAATCTTTTTAATTAAATCTTTCATAATCGTCTTATTATAACACAAAGGTACAAATAAGTTTTGTAAATACCTAATTGGTTATTTAAATGGAAAACATTATATTTGTAGAATAGCATATAAGTTATATGTATAGTTAAAAATAAAATCCGCAAGCCGCCTTATGGGCGGTTTTTGCGTTCTTTAAACAAACTTTTTGTTTTTATTTTATGGCAAGGAATACATAGGGTTTGATAATTCTCAATTCCCCGGCCTCCTCCACCGTTTACAACCTCTACAATATGATCAGCGTGCCATTCATCCCATTTAGTCTGAATACCACAATTACGACATTTATACCTATCAATTTTAGAAAGCTCATTTCTTATAGTTTGAACATCCCCTTTTATGATCCAATAATCGGTAAGTAATGGTTTAACACAATCATCAGTCGCCCACCTTTTTCTCCTGCCTGTTAATTTTACACCACAACCACAAGAACATGTTCCATCTGGAGGATTAGGATACATCTCATGTAGTTTGAAATCCTTTTGATATCTCTTATATGGGTCTATTGGCATAGTATTAATTTCATAATTTCCAATATTTTACTTCTGAACTTTGTATTAAAGATGTGAATACACACCAATAATCCTCACGCTTTACATAACAATCAGGCCAATATTTACAGTATGATAAAAATCCCCTTGCAGTTCTACCGTCTTCCGTTTTCACATGAACTCTTTTTTTGTGTTCTGGTAATGAATCTTTAATGTCTATCCAATCTTCCATTTTAAGCGTTTATTCTTTGCTTTGGTATCCTACTACCAAAAAGTTGTTAAAGTGTCTTAAATCGTACTTAGGTGGGCTGTGTGGTGATTTTTACGTGAGAAGTCTAACCCTCTGTTTTAATTTCTCAATATAAGATTCAACTTCAGCCTTTAATTGTTCTAATGTTTCACAGTCAAATTTCTTTTCTTCAACTTTATTTCCAAAAATACTAACTGTTGCTGTTCCATCCCATGTTTCACCATAATGAGTTTTCGGAGGGTAGAATCTACAATTCAATGAAATTAGATCACCATCATAATCAAGTTTAAACCCACTGTCAAATGACCATTGTGGATAATCCGCTCTTTTATTGTTCGCATCATCACACCATTTTTCAGCTTGATGCCAGTCAGTAGGACAATCTTTTAAGGGATTACCTCCATTTATAATAATCATCGTCTATCTTCTCCTTTCATTTTAAATCTATACCAAACTCACGCCTGTCTAAACTAATCCCAAGCTCTTTAGCTTTTTCAATTAGAGGATATGTGTGGTGGTAGTTATCTGTGAGTTTCCAAATTTTTATCAGTCGTTCCCGATATAATTCCACAGGCTCTTTTATCTTCTCAACAGTAAATCTATATTTTTCTAATGATACCATTCCGTTAAAACAACTTGGCTCTTTTTGAATATGAATCCCATAAGTTGACCCATTAAAACTTTCTATTATTTTTTTATCTTCTGTCATTGCCTTTCATTTCTATAAAGTTAAACATTTCTTTTGCCCGTGACCATTCGCGGACACTGTAAATTTCTTGTATGTTTTCGTGGGTTAGATTGCTTGTAAAGTGGGTTCGGTAAAGCCCCCTATCCATTAGGTCGTTCCGGTAACTGATAAGTTCTGCCAAGGGTTGAACACGTTGCCCGAAGTGGATAACCTCCATATTTTCATCACCTTCATAGCCTAAATCCTGAATAAGAATTTCTGGCTTACAATAGTTTCGCAGAATCTTAATCCCTTCTTCAGAATATTCAATTGCTATTTCCTTGGCTGTGTATTCCATGCACTTACGAAATGGATTTGGACAGGTAATAGTTGACATCATGTTGACGTAGTGAATGAATGCCGACATCACTAAGGATTTACCTACACCACAAACACCATGTAAAAATATTCCCTTATTCAAACTACCGTCAAATGATGGATCGTTATGAAAGTATTTAACCAGATTTTTGAATATGTGTTCGTTGTCTTTATCAATGTTAAACACAGGTTCTTTTTTATTTAATGCTTTCCCAATCTTGATTACTGTTTTCATCGCCTGTTCGTAATCCATCGGAACAATTCCAGGAACCTTCTTAGCCTGTTCTAATGATAGTATGTAGTCGTCAATGTAACTCATGACAATTTTTTCATGATTAATTTCGTCAGCTTCTTATTTAATTCCTTTTTGCAATTAAAACTAAATATTTCCTTAAGGTTGTCGGTTCTGACCGTGCCAGATAAATCACTACATGTACAGATTATAAGCGGGTAATCGCTTTCTCCAGTTAACTCATCCAAAATAGCTAGTTTTCTTAATATCTTTTTCATCTCAATTTTACTTTAGGTTTTGGTTGTTTATTATTTTCATCATTAAGCTTAAAAAATCCTTTCCATCCTTTCGCCATTGATCTGTCTATAATCTTAACTGCAATTGATTCCTTTTCTCCTGATAGGTTATATAATTCAGTTAATGTAGCTTGTTCACTTTGCTTGGATTTGTATTTAAACTCAAATTCATCATTTTTATACTCCCGCCAATCTTTCCATTTACTTTTAAAAGTTTCTGTATTAAAAAATAAATTCACACCTTTCTTAATATTATCTTTATTTACATCTTCATCTACATTTATATATAGTTCAAGTTTTTGTTCTAACATATGTTTTAACACTTGTTCATTTTTAAGGTCAATAGTTAGGTCAATTTTCTCTTTTAAAAACAGTTCTTTCTTCTTGTTAAGCTTAAAGTTTTTCCTTGCATAGCGCATTATATAACTAATTTTCCCGGCAGAACTTCGCTTCTCAACAAACTTTTGTCGTCGTTGAATTATCTCTTTTGCAAATCCATTTTCATAACGCTGTTCATCATTCAACTCGAATTTTTGTTTAAGCACTTGTTCAAACACTTGTTCAAACAGTTTATATTCAGAAGGACGTACTGCACAAATGGAGGCTAATTCATCCAAATCGGAAGGGATAGAACCTTTATCAAATTGATGTAATATTAGATCAAAATACCAACCTTTTTCAGCTCCTTTCATGCCTTTAGTGGCTGAAATCCATTTGTCAATATAGACTAATGCAGCAGGGTCTTTCATTATTAAAAACCTTCGTATTTTAATTTGTACTCTCCTTCTTTATTAAAACCTATGCCATTAATTGAATAGTCATAAGTATATATTTCAAAAATTAAAGTATTAGAATTTAGCAGGAAATCAACCAGATATATAATATCATCGTCCATATTAACATCAGAACCAATACAGATAATTTTATATGTAACAGGATATTTGAATTCTCTTTTTTCTAAATAATTCCTGATTCCTTTAATATATCTAAGGGCTTGTAAAAAAGTATTTGTACTAACTAAATCCTTTTTTAATTCATAAACTGTAATAGTAGCAGGTATTGCATGTTCTTTTTTAATATTCCATCGTGGCCTTTCAAACGTAATTACATCAGCAATCCCATAAGCTCCTATTTTGAATTGCCTGAATATTTTATTAGGATAATAAATAGGGAATCCTTTATTTATAAGGTTTTCAATTGATTCCTTATCTTTGATATTGTCCCAGATAATATCTTCCAAATCTTTTTCTAAGAACTTCATAATATAAAAGCCTACTAAAAAGGTTGTGACAAAACGATGCAAGAAAGTTTTTACCTTCCGTTCGGCTTAATTTTTATGTTCAAATGATTTTCGTTTCGTCACATTACAAATATAGTCTTTTATTCTTCCATTGCATATAAAATATTGTAATACCTAGCAATTTTTTCATAGGTTTCAACAACTACATCTATAGCTTCATTAAAGCGTTTAGTGGCATCATCACATTTATCGTCATAAAATTGATAAATACTATTTTCAGTCATTTCATTTGCAATAAAGTTATTCTTAATTTTTTTATCTAAATACCATGCTGATTTTTGGCTTATACTCAGAACCCGGCCTAATTGATGGGTGCTTATTCCTTCAGGGGATAAGTAAAGTGCAACAAATAACTTACGAATGGGTAATTTACTTTCTTGAAATGGTGTACCAATACGAATACTAAATTGCTTTCTGCATTTCTTACATTTCCATCGCTTGCCACGATTGGTTAAATTCAATTCATAGCAAACATCGTGATTACAATATTGACAAATAGGTTTACCATTCCATCTAAATTGAGCTAAATAATCAACACATTTTTCTTCTGTATTTAATTCCGATAATAGATCAAATGTTGATTCAAATTCTTGTCGCAAATGTTCTATAATCATTATTAACTCATTACAAATACTGCGTAAATCCATCGCGGAGTAAGTGTTCTGGCAAAAATTACCGCCCCAACACTAGGTTCATCAATTTTTTTTGACATAGTGTACATACTATTTCCTGTTGTAAATACATCATCACAAATCAATGTTAATGATGAATCTTTATTCACGTATTTATCCAAAGCCAACTTTAAACGATCACCGCCTGTAGGTATTGATACCACTTTATTGAATGCTTTTGAATATGTTCTCCAATTTTTAACCCCAATTGCTTCCATAACCATCTGTGAAGGAAAGCCAAATTTTTCTTTCCATCCTAATCTATTACAATGCTCTATAGCAAAGAAATATATTGCCGTGTGAATTGGCCTTGTTCGTTCTGGATTTTCAAAACAGAAGTCAAACCAATCCCTTGATAATTCATAGCCGTTTAACTTCTGCTCATTCACCGTTAAATAGTATAGGCTATTCTACTGTATTTGTTATCCTGGTTTTTGCTTCTAGGATAGGCAAGTTTGCTTCTGTTGGTATGTAAATCTTATCACCATCCATTTTGTCAATATTTCTAACCCATAAATATTGTATATACTTATCAGTTAATTTCCCATCTTCTATCTCAATAGCTATCGCCATTCCCTTTGCGCGTTCAACTTCTGCCTGACTATTTAATTTTTGAGATTCTAAATTTGCCTTTGCTTCTTCAATAAGAATCTTTCTATTTTGTTCTGCTTTTGCCATTTCAGCACGCCCAAAATTTTCAGCACTTTCAATCTTAACCTTTGACCTCCAAACCTGATATTTTGGTAAGCCAAACATAGCACACATAATAATAACAATAATCGTAAGCACGATTGTAAAAAACCATCCTAATTCACTCATAATATTTAAATTAAATTAATCAAAAAGCCCTTCCAACATGTTGCACACTTACCAGGAAGTAAGATGACACGTTTTCGGGGCTATGAAAAAAGTTTTTGTAACATGTCCTGGTCTAAGTGTGCATTACAAATATAGTCTTTTATTCGGGGCTATCTGTTATTTTCATACAATTTAAAACCCTTTTCTGTTAATCCATAGTAGTGACAACCATCATCATCACACCACTCCGAAGGAATATTAATATATTGTCCTTCTCTCACTATGTCTATTACTGCAACCTCATTATCACCATAGGCATGAATATGGGAATCTCCAAATCCACTAATATTTTTAGCATCATAAGCATATAGCGAGCCGTATCTATTGACAAAATTTATTCCTTCTTTTTCACAATCTTTATAAGCCTTTTTTAATCTATTAAAAGCACGTTGCTGGTTTGCTGTTAAATCAAATATGTCTTCCATAATCTAAACTTCAATCGTTTCAAGTAACTCTTCTACCGCCTCTTCGGCTTGTTGCCAATCTTCTAAGGGTGCGAAAAATTTACTATTTGCATAAAAACTACGTAAATCTCTGTCACAAGTAGTACAGGTAGTGCTCCCATTCATATTTTTATGTACATAAATAGATATTATGCTACAACATTTAGTTACACTATAGATTAGATATTCTTTGCCTGCACTAATACCAAGTGTATTTACAGTTTTAATACAAACAACTTTATCTCCAACGTTCATAATTTCTCTACTTTACACTCTTCAAAATTTATAAATAAAAAATCATCAGGATAGTATGTTTGCTTATTGAGTGTTAGCTTACCTGCCACTTTAACCCAATGGGTTGACGGGCCTATTTTCTTGTCGTAGACAGCATCAAAAGTGCCTTTGGTGGGATGTTCTATTCGTATCTTATCCCCCTTTACGTACATCGGTTTAAATATTGATAGCCCTTAGCTGTTATGTCAAATTTAGGCGGGTCATGTGACGATATAGTACCTATCATTTTAATGAATCCATCACGTTTAAGATTAAATAATCTAGAATGTATATTGGTTTCTTCTTGAAAGTCTAATTTATCCATGATTTCTATTGATCCTTTCGGCCCCTGAGAGGCAACAAGATTAAGAATCTTAAATTTATGCGTCTTAATATCCGCAATTGGCTTGCCATAGAATACCTTATCAAATCTCACATTAACTAGCTTACAAACTTTTTTCAGAGAATTCCTTATGTTTATATTCGTAAGACATAAATTATAGAAATTTTCACGACTATGAATTATAGTTGAATGATCCCGACCCCCTACTTTAACTCCAATATATTCCAATGACAATGAAGTAAGACTACAAGCCATAAATATTAAACAATGCCTTGGTTCTACATATTCACGCCTTCTAACCTTTCCTATAATATGCTCTTTATCCACATCAAAAACCTTAGATATGTTTTTCATCAGGACATCAAACTTCTCGTTATCGGTGTAAATATTAAACGATCTGGTAAAACCTGGGATTGCAAAGTAATTCATTTAATTTCCTTTATTATCTGGTGCAGTTTTTCAACCACTTCTTTAATTCTATCCTTGATTGCTTCAATTATTTCTTCGTTCCTTCTAACCCGTATAACAACCATTCTAAGAGATTTTTCAACCACTCTTGGATCATAACTTATAAAGTCGCAATACTTCCTATCAGTGGCCATTAAATTGCCTTGTAATTGAAAGATATCTTGTTTAGGAACCTCTTTAGTGATTAATACTCTTGCATAATTAGCCGGGTTAAAAGGACATTTTATTTCTATTATTCCGTCATCATTAATTAATCCATCTGGACTACCCCCTGCATAGTCACCATAGGTAATAAACCCGACTTGGGTAACTTGGTTATCTGTCTTTTTTTCGTAGAAATCTTGTGCTTCTTGTTCATAATCTAAACCCCAATCCGTAGCTTGAGAGGTTTTAATATGATATGAATTAGTAAGTATTTCAGCAACTTTTTCATAGATGTAAGTCATGCAACCATCACCAAAACGGGCTGCATTTTCAATAGCCACACAGTCCGAAATTTCAGCGTTGTATGCTTTCTGAGTTATCTCTTTTTTGTCCAGTTGCTTTTTAAGGCGCGCCCTTCGGGTTTTTGTGCCAGGTGCTCTCATAGACATCATATCAACATATCTTGATGAAGTAAGTCGCCCCTTTCGTTCTTCAAACCAATTATCGGTCTGCTGGTCTTTCGCTTTTGCTATCTCAAGATCAAGAAAGTCCATATTGCATTGATAAGTTGACAAGTTGTGATTTTTGTGAAGGCGTAAGTGCAAAATGCGCTTCACATTGAATCATTATATTTTGTTCACCTGCTTTTATTCGTTCACAAGCCTTCTTAAAGGCATCGTCCGTTAATTTGGATTTCTTCTCTTCCATAGGCTGTACGTCTTTATCTTCTTCAGTGATAAGGCCAAGTAAAGCAGATAATGTGTAACGCTTTGCATAGGTAATATTAGCACCTATAGCTTTTGCATCTCCTGCGTTTGGAATTAATAATTCACATTCCATTGATTGACCTGATTCAACATGGTAGATATGACATTTTACCGCCCCATCTTTCTCAGTTGAATGAAAGAACATAAGATTCTTTCTATCAAGTACTGGTTTAATAGTTTTAACTATATTAGCCAGGGATGCGTATTTAAATTTTGTTTTTCCAAATGAAACTTCGCTATCCAAATTTATAGATTTACATTCCTTTTGGAAATCAAATAATGCCTTTAATATTTCGTTATTATCCATGTTGGTTTAGTTTTTTACCTATTGAGTGTAATGTCTGTAGTTGATCACCAACCAATCCATTTTTGGTTAATGATTTTATACTTTTAACAACCGTTTCAATTCCGTGATGGAAGGCCTCTAATTGTTCTTGATCTCTTAAATAGCCACCATTATAATCATGGCATCCTTTAGCTATATTGAGACAAGTTTGGAAGTCTTCGTATTTAGATAGCTGTGTCATGATATTGCTTTTTGAGTCTTGCCTTTTGTTTTCCAAACAGCATAAGATTCTGAAAATCCAGAGTCAAAATAAACTACAATAATAGGTTCTGCCCACATTGAAGTTCCATAACAATCATATTCGTAATATTTTTGATCCTCATATATTACCATAGAGTTGATTCCCCAATCACCATCCAGTCCCATTTCTACACGGTTAATTTCACGATCATTTTTTATCAGTGCTTTAATAATCTCTTTAGCTTTATTAAAATCGGCTTCCATAAAAAACCCAACATCACCTTGTGGGCCTAAAAATCCTGACGCAAAACTTATACTGCCGGGGACATAATTGTGATCTTTTATTATTAATTCCATAATCTTTTCTTTAAACGAATGTACAAATATCTTTTGTATTAGGCAAATTTAGAACTGAATTCTTATACCACAATTGATACATATACCCCCTGTGTCATAAGAATGCAATGTGCAGAGCTGTTGTTCACCAAATACATTATAGTCCAAATCCTGCAATGCCTTCTTTTCATCGTCCTAGTTCTTTAAGTTGTTTAATGTAATCATCAACCATATCCACAAAGGCTGACCTTGCCCGATCAATACTGTCCCCTTCAAATGTAACAAGGTCTTTTACGTCGTTGAATACCCTTTATAAGTCCCTTTCATTTTGATTCTTTTTTGTTTGACGGTCATACATAATAATACTTCCTGCTTTTGGCTTGTCCGTTGTATCTTCTTTACCCTTCGCCTGTTTCTTCTTTGAGTCAGGAGAATAGATTTTATTGAATTCCTGGAATAGTTCTGTGAGTTGATTCATAATTATAGTTTTTCAAATACAGATTCGGTTAAAATGTCCCTGCATATATTGGCAGTGGTTAGTTCGTTTCGCTTTCTGGCAACCTCATCCGGCTGTGTGCTTGCATAATAAGAATCAGCATTTGCCTCTGCGCTAGCCTTTGCGGCATAATAGGCAGAATAATAGGAGTCGCCAAAAAGGCAAGAAGCAATATCAGCAGCATGAGCAGAAAACTCTGCTGAAGAAGATTCTGCTAATTCACCAGCAGCACCACCCGCTGCACAAGAAACAATAGTAAGTTGCCTATCATCAATCAATCCATTACCGTAATCAATAGCGGCGTTTATAGCAGCCTTACTCCGGTCATCTTTCATTAAATGAAGGACGGTTTCAGCACATTTTCCTTTTGCCAAGGTTAACAGTCTTTTGTTTATATTTAATCTTTGCGCTAACCATAACATCCAATCGCCACTATGAGAAGCTTGCCAAGCTTTTTGCGGAGTGTCAAATCGTCCCATAAATTGTGTTATTACTTTCTCCTTAATCATAATTGTAAATTTTCTTCGCCTGTTTCTTCTTTGAGTCAGGAGAATAGATTTTATTGAATTCCTGGAATAGTTCTGTTAATACTTGGCTCATAGTTCTAATTTCTCAAATATCGTTTCCGTTAATATTTCTCTACATATATCGGCAGTCGCTAATTGATTTCTTTTTCTAGCATCATCAGCAGCAGCATAAGCATCATCAGCAGCAGCATAAGCATCATAAGCAGCAGCATCATCAGCAGCAGCAGCATCATCATAAGCAGCAGCATAAGCAGCATAAGCAGCATAAGCATCATAAGCAGCAGCATCATCAGCAGCAGCATCATCATAAGCAGCAGCATAAGCAGCATAAGCAGCATAAGCATCATAAGCAGCAGCATCATCAGCAGCAGCAGCATCATAAGCAGCAGCACTTAATTGATCACCATCAATCAACCCATTTCCATAATCTATTGCGGCTTTTACGGCTGCTTTACTGCGGTCATCCTTCATTAAATGGAGAACCGTTTCAACACATTTGCCTTTTGCTAGAGTTAAAATACGCTTATCAACTTTCAACCTTTGGGCTATCCATAGCATCCAATCACCGCGAGGGCAATTTTGCCAGGATTCTTCAAATGTTTTGAACTTCTCCCTGAATTCCACAGCCTCACTACAAGGATTAAATTTTGCAATTTCTATTTTTTTAGTTATAGTCATAATTCTAAATTTTCTTCGCCTTGATGCTCTAATAAATAATCCCGCTTTTCTGCTATCGCTATCCATAAAGGGTAAGCAGTTTCGTTGTCTGGCTGGCCGTCTTCGTCAAAGGGGTAATATCTCTCATGGTAAACCATCCCTGACTTTTCAAGCTCTGCTATTACTTCTTCGGTCATTATATTAACCTAAGAGTTCCTATTTCGCCTTTGATGTATTGAATAATTTGTAGCTGGGTGTCAGGATTAACCATGAATAAATACTTTTCAAGAGGTGTAAACCGTTCACCTCTTGTAAAATCTTGCATTCCGAATGCCCAACCATTCCCATAGCTAATTGTCTTATAGATTTTAGGCATAATTTCTTTTGCCCTGTCAGATGCGCAATCCCCAGTCATTTGCCCGTATATGCACCTCTCATTGTGTGAGCGGTTAAAATGTCTGAAATCTAATCTACCTTTCTCCTTATCTGTAGCCACTTTTATTATGTGGTCTATCTCCTCAATTGCTGTTTGAATAAATTGTGCCTTTTTCATAATCGTCTGTATTAGTACACAACGAAGGTACAAAACATATTTGTAATAACCTAATCAGGTTAGTTTATTCCCAAGAAAGTATAGAGATTTATTTTTATGCCGCTGTCTCTATAGGCTTTGGAGTAAGCCCCGACCATCGGTAACTAGTCCTAAAAAATTCATCACATTTTTCAACGACTTCCATCTTAACAAAAGTGTGGGAATGTGTTTTACGATTAAATTGATAAAAGGAAGTTGGCTCTACATTGATAGCTTTAGCGATACTATGCCGTGATATTTTAGAAAGTGGCGTAGACTTTTCCAAAATGAATGTCTCTATCCACCGATCAAACTCTTTAGCGTCTACGTATTTTACTTCTGGCATATTACAAAGGTACAAATATTTATTGTAATTTCTATAACAAGAGTATCAATACTAACAACACTCCCTCAATAGTGGCAATTTTAATCCAGCGATTACGCTTTTTATTGCCTAGCTTCTTTTCCTTTTTAATCTGCTGACCCTGAAGATCAATAATTGTGTCCCTTTTATGGACTTCAATCTTTAAATCCTGGGCTATAAGAATAGTCTTTGAGTAATTCTCTTTAATATCACGGCATGAGTCGTTCCCAGGCTGCGATAATACTGTCCTGCTCGTTAGCATCAATATCAGAATTCCAATGATGGAAAATAATCTTGTCAGGCTCTTTAGTCTCAATCTTCTTAATTTCATGTTTAAGCGACTTTATGTTGTGCCGGGTACTTGCACCGCCAAACACAAAGTAAAGGGCTACAACGATTAATATTAAGTCTCGTATGTCAAGTTTGTTGAAAGTCATTTATTATGATTGTAAAGTGTTAAATTCTTTGGGGAGAAAATATAATGATCCGCCATAGATATTTTTTTGTGTAAAATCTTCTTCCAATGTTTTGTTTTACTGTATAAATATAGTCTATCAATATCACTAAGAGCATCAATCTTCCATCTATAAAAATTTTTCATCTCTTTACCCGGTTTATCAATTTGCAAATCTTCAATTATTCCGAGCTCAATTAATATGTCATTATGGTATGAAATCATGCTCATATGATAATATACCCAAACTAAATATTCTATTTCCTTTATACTGATTTTCATTAGATCACCAACCTTACAATCGGCAAATTTACCGAATCCTAAAATGCTCTTCTTAGTTAATGTTCTAAGTAAAACAGTCATATCAAAGCCGAAATTGTTATACTTAATAATATTGCTACATTATAAATGTATAGTGCCGTTACCCAATCGTAAAAGTCTAGTTTCATTGTTCTATTCTTTAAATTTTGATGTATCCCGTCTAAAAGTTCCATTTGATATATCTACTATAATAGTTTCAGGTACATTGGGGATTTTTCTTTCAAATGACTTACGCTTACACCAATCCTTGAAGGTCTCAAAATTATAATTCCCATTATAAACTGCCTGTCCGTATTTCACTTGCGTATAAACAATATATCTAAGATCAAAACTATAATTCATTGTGATTTTACATTAACTTTCTCACATGCAAATCTATGACCCTTGACAGCCTCATCCCATGTGGAATACCTGTCCTGATAACCATCATCTTCACCGCCAAATATCATCGTCTCAAATACTAAAATATATTTATCGCTCATAATGATTTCCCGTAAGTGCCGTTTTTCTTTAATCGCTCGTATGCCTTTTTGATACGCACGTCATAGTTGTACATCTTATATCCTTTGCCATTGTACCCACGTGCAAACAGATCGTAACGCTTAGACTTTAAATGCCTCAGTAGATTATTGCCGCTAATGAAGTTCATCATTCCCCTAGCCTGTTCTAATTCATTTAATTCAAAAGCATCAACCATATCCATAACACTGTCAAATCCTGCGACCTTAAAGTTAAAGCCCATTACTTGGCCCAATCCCCAAGAAGTAGAAAGGTGAGCTATTTCAAAGTTAACTGCGCAAGCCTTGATGAAAGCATCCCACTCTTCTAATTGTCGCTCTACCCGGTTTTCTAAGATGAATTCCCCGTCTACATAAACTTTGTAAGAGCCGCGTTTACCTCTCGTATAATGAGCGTCACGATCTTTTCTGTTTAGTAGTCTTACAAACCAATGCGGTTCAAACTGAATTTTGATTCTTTGTTCGCCTTCCCAATCGGTGAAGAAACCACTGCCGGAAGACTCTACTTCCATAACCGCTTGGATCATTTCAGGTTCAAGCCCGAATTCAATCGCTAGTTGTTCAGATAGTTTTTTCATCAATTTGACGTTTCGTTTACCACAAGTTCATCACTCGCTTCATCACCCCATGCTGTAACGATTAGATAATGTTTTTGGCCATCACAATATACAGGCTGTAAAACTACCGGGTCAGGAACTTGGATTTTTGAAAGTTTATTCTTTTTAATCTCCATGTTTTTAGTATTAAAGTCTTTAATAGGAGCGGCTATTTCTAAGGGTGCTTTACTGATATCCCCACTAAACATCGTAAATGTTGGTGATATTACGGGAAAATTAAAAGCACTAAAAATAGCAGTCCCTCGTTCTTCTATTATTTCCACTGGCCTTACTGCTTGCGCTTTCTTCTCTTCATATTGCAAATAGTCCTTATGCGAAGCAATATTTGCCCCGCCCCATGCAATATTTTCATACACTAAATCTATATCCTCTATGGAGAAATTCTCAATTTCGTTTATGTTCTTTTCGGGAATATCGCCTTTGTAATTCTGGACGTTACCGTATATCAATCCATCTGATTTTATTTCGGCCCTAACAATTTCTGATTGTGGGATAACTTTAATGGACTCCATCAATCTGTCAACTTCGGTATAAAATTCTGTGTGAATTTCTTGTACAAGTGTTGCTGTATCTTTTTGTGTGGTCATAATATATTTATTATACCCTACGAAGTTACAAAATAACTTTGTATTAAGCAAATGTTTCTTATCTTTGTGGTATGGATAGTATAAATTTTCATAAAGTCATCAATTGGCAAAGGGAAACGTTTAGACACGCAACCGCATTATCAAAGATTGCACATTTAAAACAGGAATTGGAAGAACTTGAAGCCGATATAAAAGAAGATAAGGATAGTAGGCTTGAATTCGCAGATTGTTTTATTCTTTTATTTGGTGCTGCTGAATGTGAGGGAATGACGTATTCAAGTATACAAATGTGTATTGAAAACAAAATGGAAATTAATTACAATAGAAAATGGGGCGATCCTGATGAAAACGGGGTTGTAAATCATATCAAATAATATAAGCTATGACCCACAAAAGCTACATGAAACAAACCATATTCAACCGCAACAAGTACGGGAATATTCGCCAAACTTATAACGGATATTCCTATGACTCTAAATTAGAAGCTCAATATGCTGCGAACCTGGATTGGAGAATCAAAGCCGGGGAAGTTGAAAAGTGGGAACGTCAACATAAGATAAGCCTTGATGTAAACGATGTACACATAGCCAATTATTTCATTGATTTTAAGGTTTATTTAACGGACGGATCAATAGAATATCATGAATGCAAAGGGCCGATAACTGAAGTTTGGCGGCTAAAGTTCAAACTAACCAAAGCCCTGTATCCTGATTGGGTGTTTAAAGTAATAAAATAGATATGAGTAAATTCACTGAGAATATAGAGCTTGACGCTCGCATAGTATTTGCTGCAATGCGCGGTGGCATTGACGGAGTTATGGAATTCGCCTTTAACCATAGGCAACATTTTAAAACTGCGAACGATGCGGTTGAGAGGGCGAAGTGGCTTAAAACCCAATCGGAGGACTATATAACAAAGGTCAGCGAAAAGGCAGCTAAAATAGAACTGATGAAATGACTGAGAAACAAATGAATAAAGGATTATTCACAAGTAATTCTCAGGATTGGGAGACTCCACAAGATTTATTCAATTTATTAAACCAAGAATTTAATTTCACTTTAGATCCATGCTGTACTATTGATACTGCCAAATGTGAAAAATTCTATACTCTAAAGGACAACGGATTAATCCAAGACTGGACCGGAGAAACAGTATTTTGCAATCCTCCCTATTCCCGTGAATTAAAACGATGGATTTATAAATGCTTTTGTGAATCTAAAAAGCTAAATACTACCGTTGTCATGTTAATTCCTGCAAGGACAGATACTAAACATTTTCATGAATATATCTATGGCAAACATCAGATCAGATTCATTAAAGGAAGATTGAGATTTCAAGGTGCAAAATGGAATGCGCCTTTCCCTTCAATGATAGTAGTAATGAAATAATATAAAAGAAGTTTAGCCATGACAGAAAAACAGATCAATAATTTCAAAAGCCGACTCACATCCAGGAAACTAATACTTTCCGTGTCCGTGCTTTGCGTGGCAACAACAGCCCTATTCTTAAAGTTTTCCACTTTTGGGGAATGGTCAACATTTACTATATTTATACTTGGGCTTTATAAGGCTGCAAACGTTATGGAATCAAAGGTGAATAAATAATGAAAAAAAAGAAAATTGACATTCCTATTTATGGTGGTGACTTGACAATATACCATTCTAAAACTCTAAAATACGTAAGGAAAAAACACAAGCTTGTTTCTACGAATGGATTTGATGCAATTACATTCAGAACCTATGCAAAAAATGGCTATGCACGTTATTATTTAGCTTTTAAAAAAGATGTAGATGCTGGGATTATTGCGCATGAAGCTTTACATATAGTATCTTTTATTTTTCAGGACTACAAAATAAAATTTCAATTAAAAAATGATGAACCTCAATGTTACTTATTAGAGTGGATTGTTAAACAAGTACATGAATTTATAGATGAAAAATAAAATAAAATTTCCTATTGTCAAGACTTACTCATCCGATCCTATCTTTAATACAAATTAGAATACTCTTGCACAATATCCCATAATAGATTTTAGCTTGTTGATCCTTAAGAAATGATTGTAAACACAAAAATATGAACAACAACCATGAGTGCGCACACATTACTTTCCCGACCGGGAATGTGGCTGCTGGCGACCCTACAGACGTAAAAGTGTTTACGGAAGGGAAAGACAGGTTGTAGATTACAACTAAATTTTGTATATTCGCTGTGTTCTTTGCTATTAGTGAGGAATATTGTTATATTTAAATAAAATCAGCCCATCAAAACCTGGTGGGCTTTTGTACTTTGTTATGTGAGAATGAATACAAAAGAAATACAAGAATTATTATGTAAAGAAGAAGTTTTGAAAGGTAATTTGCCTTGTGAAAATGTCAGCAATATTTTCTATTGTAGTGAATCTGATGTTGTTTCAATATTGAAAAGTGGTTATACAGTAGAATATGAAGTAAAAATCAGCAGATCAGATTTCAAGGCTGATGCGAAAAAATCTAAGTGGAAATTTTACAATGCAAAAGTTGAAAAAGGAATACCAAATTATTTTTATTATGCTTGTCCAGAAAATTTAATTAATAAAAATGAAGTACCAAGTTTTGCAGGATTGATTTATGTATATGAGAATGGGTGTAAAATAATTAAAAAAGCATCAATATTACATCGTTATAAACACGATTTAATAAAACTGCTTACAAAATTTTGCCGAGTGAAAAGCGAGAGAAAATATTTAGGCAGTTGCCTTTTAACTTATAAAAATAATAAAATTAAAGAAAGGAATACAATATTCGCTTTTAAAACGCCCGCACAGTATACCCCATTATAGACACCAACTTATTGATCTTAAAAAAGTACCTCAGAAAATGATTGTACTTTACGAATAATTCAGTTCTTAGCTTTATAAGCTCACCATCACCACGAATATACTGATATTCAAATGTCGCTGTTTTATATATCTCCAATTCAGTTAGCGCCTTTTGCATTAGCATAGCAAATTCCCTGTTTCCCGGGGTAACTATCAGTTCACTTGCATTCAATCCTATCAAATCCTTACGTTGTATTAAATCATGTGCCATTTTATTAGCCCATAATATCTTGCACCGTCCTTTGCCGTTGGGAAAGGAATATTCAATAAGTGCAGGCCCGGGATAAGTGCCGAACATCTTCATGTGACCATTCATGTGGATGTATCTGTAAAACCAAATCCAACCTACAGCTTGGCTGACTATGCCAATAATCATCACGGCACTCATTACTTTTTGTCTCTTTTTAGTTCTTCAATGATGTCCTTGTACATCTGTTCTTTATCCTCACGTTCCTTGCGTATGGTTTCGTCTTTTTTCTGGTTCTGTTTCCATAGAAACCAACCGATAATAACAAAGGCTATAAGCGCCCCAAAAGGGCCAATTAAAAGTTCTACGATACCCTGAACATTTAGGGAATCAACTTGCTGAAGTCCCTGGACTGAATTATCAAGTACTGCGCCTCCTGCTACGGCTGCGCCAATCATAAATAGATTACTTAGTGTCTGCATTTTGTTTTTTATTAAGAAGGTAGAAAGTGAATATAAATCCAATACTTAGGATCGTAATATTGGCGTAAGCTGATGTATAATCTGCTTTGTCAAATCCGAATAATCTATACGCTAAATTGAATATATTGTTATACAACAAAGCCCAAGCTGCCGCCTTCTGGACGATGCTTTTAGAGTACTTAATAAAGAAAATATCTGCAAGAATACTATAGCCCATGATCTCTGATAGATATGGGTATAAATATGATGTATTAAACCCAAAGAACATTCCTGTAATTAGAATCAGAGTTATTGAAACCATTATAATAGGCGTATGTTCTATTTTTATCATGGTATGGGTATCCCACCTCCGCTTAGGGAACCGTCATAAATATTAGTGTCGTCTACATAAGTATCAAGATCATTGGCTTCATCAGTTGTTAATTCCTGAAATAACCATTGAAATCCAGATGTAGCCGAAAATGCTCTAACACCCGATCCCGATGTATCAATAAAAGAAGATAAATTATTATCAATTGTTGTCTTGCCTGTAGCGTTCCAAACTATCTTATGTACTTCGCTCATTTTTGCTTTGCTTAAGTTAAATTTCGTTTTAATGGTACTTGTGACACATCATTCATTGTGATCTGGAACTTGCCGTCCTTATTCTCTTTAAAGAATATACCCTCATTGTAGTCAGCGAGTTTCAGTTCTTTTTCTCTATACCGTTCATTGGCAAAGATATTGAAATCTGTTATCAATACCGTATTAGCTATTAAATTATCATCTAATATTAAGTTACTTATGACGCTAGGAATATATTCAAGCTCCAATGTATATTGAAATCCTATCTTGTCCTGAATCTGAAATAACCGTCTATCGGCTGTTTCACCCTGCTCTTGTTCTAATATTCGTTGTTTGTTCCACAATCGGCCACGAACACGTACACTTTGCACCCAATCCATACCCGAATAGTCAAAGCCCCCTGTAATCTGTCCACTTTGACTAGTTTCTATCTTAACTGTCTGATGTGCCAATTGTGGATTATCATCTACATTCCAGTTCATTAGCCTATACACTTGGCTGTCTTTTATAAAGGTTTGCCCTGCGATGGTCAAATTACCACGTATTACATATTTACCCGTACCTTCAGCAGCTTCAATAAGCTCCCAATCTGCTAAAAAGCCAGCCTTAAGTGGATGCCCTGAGATTGTACCCTTAGCAAAGAATGTCCCCAAAGTGTTATCGGTAATTGTTGCCTGAACGACGTAATTCTGTTCATTGATTACAATTGTACCCGAATCATCTTGCTTTAATAATTGAATAACAACCGTATCGCCTGTTAATTGTAACTGATATAGGACAGACGAAGTATCACTTGTCTCACAATTTTGTGAATCATTAGTGGCTACCAATGCAAGTTCTTCATAGCAACATCCAATATCACAATCACATAGCTTTTCGGGAATGTCAAAGCATACAAGCTCCACAGATCCGCCAAGTAAATCCTGGGTCATTGGTGTGCCGTTCGGTAATGTTGATTCTATAGTCATTTAGGAAGCCATATTTGAAGTCCGTTATCTACTAAATTATCCAGCTCAGATGATAATATAGCAATATCTACGCTATCGTCAAAATCTTCCCAACCACGCGCATAACCCCAAAGCTGAAAATAGTCAAACTGAAAGGTAAATAATCCTTTGTTTATCAATCGTTTTTCGGGCTTGTACTTGTCAGGATCACCGCTTTGCTTGTACTTTTCAAAACCTGTTTTGTTATCATCCATATCAAAGGTTTCAAAATCAGTGCTACCATCATTTTTAACCTTAATACAAAGGCCCATTGTCTTATAATTTATTATGTCTGCGTTGGTTTTCATATCAAAATGCTTTAGCCTCTACAAGCCCCGGTGTTGTGGACTTATCATCAGGGACAACCGTATCCACAACATTATCTACTGAACCGTCTTTGGAATTTAGGTCTATAAATCTAAAATTATTATTTGTCTGATCTACTGCAATAATCTCAGTTGCTGATTTTATAAAGCTACCCAAATGAAGTTCACCAAACCTAACCACACTACCCGTACCATCAACATGGCCATCAATTCCTGCTGCTGCCTGGAATGGTGATTCTACCGTCCAGTTTGCCGCCGCCGGGACTGATATATTATCGGGTGTGCATACCCTGAATATTTCATTAGAACCGAATAGAGTTGCCCTCTGCCCTATCCACAAGGTAGGATTATTGTTAGAATCTTCTTCCAATATCTCAAGCTCTTCATTTGCTTGGAAACGTGCTGTAGCACCATCACCGTCTATATTGCCTGAAGCAGCATTATCTCCCAGTATTACCGTTCCTGTCCATTGGTTTACAAAGTCGGCTACCGTAGCTATCGCATCTGTTTGCAGGTTTCCATTGTAAATATATCGTTCTATGTTTCCTCCCCTGTTTGCTATTCCTGAACCATCGCCCCTATTTTGCAAGTAAACCCTGCCTATAGAATCTGATACGCAAGTAGAAAGTCCCGAATGTCCCGGTAATGCATTAGTTAAAGTTCGCTTCCATATAGCACCATCAAACCACGCTACAGATAGCTCATTACCGAATGCTGCTGTTATCAGTACTGGCTTGCCGTTTTCCCTTCGCCCCTCTATAATGGCTATATCTGCATTAACACCGCCGCCCACACCCGTTATAATCACCGTTGCTGTCCATCCTACACCTGCATTTTTGACCATCTCAAATACCTGACCGGTATTAAAACGATGACAATAGATTACAGGCTGCCCGTTAATTACGTCTAACTGATCTACTGCCAGCCCTTGAGGTGCACCTATAATAGCGATTACCTCAGAATCATTGATTTCCCTGAATGTATTATCAATAAATGTCATCACCCTGACTCTTGAATTGGACTGATCAGCAACAACAACGGTATTTTCAGAAGCTAACAATAATTTAGCATGGCCAGGCCCGAACCAACGAGAGCTTATATGGAAGATAGGCACATCAATAGTATCTAAATTACTTTCTACGTTTGTTGGATCAAGGAAGCTACCTGTCACTTTCCATGCAATAGCTACTTGAATAATTGAGTTGTAAGCATCATGCACATCGTTTTTATCATAAACTATGTTAGACGGTGGTATGTCCGTTACATCGCCTGCAAAGGCATTTTGAATATCTGTTTTTAATGCGCCCGAAAGTCCAGATAAAACACCTTGTGAGAAATCAAATGTTCCTATTATATCGCCATTATCTTCCGTAAATCGCCATAGCTCATCAAGCAAATTAATATCCGTTATGGCTGGATCATCACGACGAACGATTATTGTAGTGGTAGCAGTCGGATCATTACGATAATCTGTTGCCCCTGTTGGATCGCTGGCTTGATCTGTAATGATCTCTGCTGCCAGACCGTCCGTATTGTCGGCTGTTATATCGTATACTGGCAGTGGTATAAGTGTAGGCTCATTCCATGTCCTGTAACCCAAACGATAACAACGATCATCTTCTAACCTTGTATGATCTATCAGGCATTCAGTAACAAATGTTAGGTCATTAGCAGTAAAGCCTACGAATACTAAAAAGTCTTCACCGTCTTTAGGGATTAGCAAGTTATTAGGCGGTGGGTCACGGAATGTTGATAACTCCCAATTGTTAAATGTGCCGTCTATCTCCTGAATTCTGTGAGCAGCCGTTTGTGGTAGTGCCGGAATCGGTGCTATCCCCTTGGCCCATGTTGTCCTGTATAGGGTATTTGCATCCCTTGAAATTCCTGCATCAATACCCACTCCAAACGAAATTGTTCCTGCTTCGTTAAATGTTTCTACTGTTGCCGTCCATCCCGGGTCTAGCGGTGGTGCTTCGTCCCTATTGAGTAAATTAATGGTGTTTGACTTGTGGCGGTAGGTAGTTACCGAATTTCCTTCTGTAATCCCGGCTTCTAAAAATATCCTTATCTCATAACCCTCTTTTAGTGAATAGCGGCTTATATTATTATTGAGTCCGTCATTCTCTTCAGCAGCATCGTAAAATACTGTATCTGCACCGTCAAGCGCAAGCCAGTCTTGCCAATTGGCTTTCCATGCTATTGTTCCTTCTATTGGTTGACGATTTGATACCCTTGCTTGACCCGTTAAAGTCACTTCATTGAACTGGTCATCTACATTTAAATTAAAGCCCCGTGTAGTATCTAAGGTTATCTGTTGCGTGGTAAATCCCCCGTCTTGCGTAAAAACAGAATTAAAAACGTAGACAAAATTTTGAAGCTCAAAGAATTCTTCTGTCGTTGGGTTAAACGCTACTAATCTAAAGGTCATTGAATCCAACAGAGCATCAAGATCAAGGCTTAATTCACCCGTAAATTTTGTTAATATCCCATCTTCAATCCATCCTTTATAATCTGTAAATCCCGCTGTTGTCTTTTCAAAAGTATGTGGATAATGTACAACTTCGGTATAAGCCCAAAGCCCGGGAATATCTGCATTAATCACATATTCGTCCCGATCTATCTCTACAATTTCTTCATCAGAGGTATCTACTGTCGTCGTTTGGTCTTCTACCGATACTGAGATGAGAAATTCAGCACCTTCTTCTATTAGTGCTTGTTGTGCCGTGGAATATTCAAGAATTACTTCTATCGCTACATTATTGGCATCAATTAAAGAACTATTTAAATTTGTTATGATACCGCCAAAAGCTACCGCTGATCCTATCACAACGCTATGTGAGTCTGATAACCATATTTCATCATAATTACCTGTTTGGTCGGTATACTCTGCATCCGTTGGCAGTTTGCTAACATAAAACACGTACCTCGTAGCTGCCGTTACCAATGTGCCATTATCGCTGGTAAGTGTGAATTCTATTTTTGTGACTGCTGATTTTTCTATTCCCGTTGTAACTATCGCAGTATCCTCGTTAGTATAAACCAGGTCTTTAAATCCATAAGTACTAAGGCCACCGTTTCTATTCTCGCCATAAGTGCCGTAGTTGCCCAACAAAAGACTATCTTCTGCTACTACCGCCGTATTGGGGTCTGATAAAACCGTTCTGATCTCAAAATTAGTTACGTAAGTAGGTGATGACTCACCCGCAAAATCCCCCAATGGATCACCGAAGGTCTCACCCTCTAAATGGTATGGAACAACCCTGAATACATGCTCAATTTCATATTCCTGAACATAGGTAGAAACGAAGCCATTTGTTAGAACTTGTAATTCACCTGTTTTCCATAATGGTTCGCCACCATCAGCCGTAGCAGTTTTTAATTCACCTGTAAGGCCATCTACCTTAAAAAATTGTTCTGTCCCTGTGAAAGCATTGTTATAATTAACAGTATCATCATTTTCTATTAGCCCATACTTAAAGACCATAGCAGTTTTTGCCGTTGTACCCCTTAATTCAACATCCGAATAAGGCCCGCCAGCGTCGGTTAACGGTACACCCGCATCAATAGAATAAAATAATTCTAAGTCGGTAAGATTTGTAATAGTGCCTTCAAAAGTTGTTTTTACCCCCGCCTGAAACTCATGAAATGTATCACCTATAGACCAATCATCATCCAGCCAAGACCCCGATTGTCTTTCTATTAGATTCTGTGCATTAGTATAATCAAATAAATTTGTTATATCCGCAGTGCTTTCCCAGGATAATTGTAAGGTGTAATCAGCACGTTTAAGCCCTTGTATGAATCCTTTGGGATGCGTAGCGAAATCGCCTGTGTCAAGCGAAAAGTCGTCGCCATTTCTTAGAGCTGAGAAGAATTTTCTACTTGTGATCAGTAACGACATCTTTTAAGTTTTCAAATGTTTTAATATCTAAATTACGTTCCATCCCCGATATACGCTGCATATCGCCCATCATAGCTATCATCTTATCAAGATTACCCTCTCGTATACAATTTAGTGCTTTATTGGCTATCATCTTATCTTCTGGCGTTTTGGCAAGACTGCGAATTTCACCCGTAAGCTTACCAAGTCGTTTAGTTGCTTTGCCTGATTGTTTTATAAGTTTTTTTAGGTTATCCATTTATCTTTTCTTCTTGCAGGTTATTGGTGTATTGTTGATGTTTTGCATAGGTAAGCTCTGCCTTATCTGCCGCAGCAGTCCATAACAATTGTATTGCTTCTTCACGTTCGCCTTCAGTAGGTATAATTTCACCACTTTCTATTATTTCTATCCAATTATCCAGGTGGAAAGATTCTTGTTCAACCGACCTGGGTAGCCTCAATTGCCCCGATCCTTCTACAAAGCTATCATATACATAGTACTTTTCATAAAGGGTTTCAGTGGATATTTTCTCTCTATGGTTAGGTCTTAACCCATTACCCTCAGTAAATACTAATTTAGGAACCGAAAACGTACGCTGTGAAATCTTCATCGGTTCAGGACGGTTTGTTAATCCTTTGGCCAAATTAGATTTTTGACCAAATGCCCTGAGTAAACTATCCGCGATCCCTGCAAGACCTAATAATATTTCTTCAATAAAATTAAGGTTTCCTTTGCGTGATCCTAAAGCAAGTGGTATCTGTATACGCTCTTCGCCTGTTATTGTTGTTCCACCACCGCCTTTTATACTGGTAACTACGGTAAAGATCTTACCTTCTGTTTCCCTAGTAGTATAGTCGTCACTTGAATCGTCAATATACGATATAATCTTGGTGCGATTTAACTGATCATCATTGAATTTAAACTCTTCATTGAGCACATCCTTGCGCCTATATTTAGCATTCTGTTGCCAAAATAGGTCGCCACGACTGCGCTGGTGGAATACATTGTTGATAACCGCTGTTTTGGTATTGCCAAATGCTGTCACTATTCTTATTACGCCCGCAAGGGTGGCCCCCGGTTCACCATCGGCGGGTATGCCAATAGACCTCACACCAAGTAAGGTATTTTTATCTTCTACCAATTGGGTCATAGTAGGAATATAAATAGCATCCTCTAGCTCCGTGATGTCAGTCTCAAAGCCGTCATAGCCCAGAGAGTCTATGCCTTTTTCTATTAGAGTCTTTAGACTTATTCCCTTTAATGTACCCCTACGATCTTCAAATAGCTTGATAATTGCGACAATAAGTAATGCTACCTGCGCTGCTAAAATAGCATAATAAAGAGCAAATATGATAGTTTGTCCTAACTTCTGTTTCGCTCCTGCGGCTACGCTTGTCGGGGTTCCTGTAGCTACTATTGAAGTACTTGTATTATCATCTTCAGCGTCATCTCTAGCAACTTGTACCAAGCGATCAAATAAGTAGAAAACAATAAACTGTAATAATCCCGTTAATGAATCATCATTAGTAGGCACTACTTGAAAAGGAACTGAAGTATAATCCGATACCGTAATAGCCTTTGAATCCACTAATTCTTTGAATGTAACACCTTCGGCCTTCGCCAACAGATCATTCATACCATTTATCTTTACAAGCGTTGCGGTATATTTTACGGGTGTTACTTCAGTTATTTCAGTTAGATAATTAGCGAACCTGAATATTGAACCGTTTTTTGTAATCTCCGTATTGTATGGTATCTGTACAAATATGCCAAACTGCCCGTTTATATGATCCGTGATTATTGTTGCCGCTTCATTGACAAATGTAAGTTCAATAGGTTTAATTGATGCCTCAATGCTATTACGGGAAAACAATGCTTCAAACTGCATAGTCTTCCATTCAACAGGTGGAATGATTTGCTTGCCGTTTAAAAAGTGCCTTATTTCCTGTGTTGTTCCCATACGTTACTGGAATAATGAGTAATTATTCTCTTATTTTTCATTGTTTTTGTTTCCCGTATCCCATCCACTAGGTTTGACCAGTCCACATGATACCCTGGTATACTATTTATTGCCTGCTTAACGTCACTAAGCTCACTTTTTAGCGTGTTTGTCTGGTTTTTGATAGCATTACCTATCCCGGCAGTAGAATCGCTTAAATTGAAGTTCGCCATACCCCGCGTCTGATTTAATATTTCTTTGGTTTGGCTGGCAGTGTAAACGGTAGAGTGTCTTGGCAAATACGCTACTGTTTTATCTTCTATTAAACTAGCCCCTTTACCTGTTTGAACTATCTCTGCTCCATGTTCAGCAAGCTTGGCTAATCCTTCGGGTGAATCGGTTGTTCCTTTGAAGAATCCCGGTATGCCTGCTGCCCCTCCGGCTGTCTCTAAAATTTTAAATACCCCTTCCAATATTGCTTGTTGGCTTCCTGATTTTATAGCATCTAATAAATCAACTATCCCACCTAATCCTTCTTTAGTATTTTCAAGGTTTTCAATGGTTTGTTCTTGTCTTTTTTGCTCTGCATCGGCTGCATCTTGTTGAGCTTTGGATATTTTAGCAATAGACTCTTCTGTGTCCTTTACAATAGTATCAAGCGTATCTTTATTTTCCTGTATTTTCTTTTCGTCTGCTTTTTTAAGTGCTTCCAAATCATCAAGAACAATTTTAGGAACTCCCGTTTTTTCATTCTCTTCTGCCAAGGCTGCGTTTAAATCTCTTGAAAGTTTCACACGTAATTTGAATGCCTCTTTCTCCCTTTTTTCTCTCGCCTTCCTTTGTTCTTTGGTTTCTTCCCTAGAAATACTAATATCAGGAGTATCTTCAATTGATTTTTTGATTGTTTCCAATTGTTTCTGTAATAATGCCAATTGATTTTTTAGGTTTACTGTCTTTTTAGACCCATCATCAAAAGCAAGATTTAAATTTTTAGTAGACTCTACTAAATCAGCATTGAGTACTAGTGCATCTGACTGTTGAGTTGATAGATTTTGCATCTTTTTGCCAAGATTACCTAATGCCTCTTCTTCACGTTTGTTTTCTTTAGTTAAAATCTCTTCTTCTTGAATTAAATCTTGGGTAGCTTCTATTACATTTAATGTCTGAGCCAATAAGTCCTTTTTCTGGCGTAAATTAGCTTCATCAATATTTTTAACCAGCCGATCTATTTCTATCGCCTCTTCTACCGATTTATTTAATTCTCTCTGCCCTTCTGCCGCTTCCTTGGCTCCTGATGCAAATGCTTTAAATGCTACCACTGCCGTAAGTACTACGGAAACTAAAGCACCGATTATATTTGCCTTTGTGACCTTGTCTAGCGTCTTAAATGATACTATCGCTGCTTTTATTCCACCAGTGAGGCCAGCCATTGCAACTTTTAATCCATTAACGCCAAAATTCAATAATTTAGTTCTTAGACTAATTGCTATTAATACCAATCTATAAGAGCCCCAAGCTGTTACAGCTATTAAAATTACTTTTACAATGGTTCTGATATTTTGCCCCAAAAACCTTACTACTCTGCTTAATCCCCTTGATGCCCCTGTAGCCTGATTGGTTCCTAATATAAAATCCTCCCACCTACTTTTTAATATTTTAAGTTCAGCATCCAAAGACATCAACTGACTATCAACTAAATCCTGTAATGCACCTCCATTATCTCTTATTGCTTGGGCATTTGTTTGAATAATATCCGTATTCTCGGCAAGAATAACACCCACTTTAGCAGCCCTTGCACCGAATAAATCACCAGCAATAGCAAGTAATTCAACCCCTGTTCTTCCTTCATCAATTGCGATATTTATTTTATCCAAACCGTCCTGAAGCGTCAATCCTGATTTGGCAAGTTTTATTTGCGCAGTAGAAAGTAACCTACCAGAATTTGCAGCCTTTAGCCCGTTATCAGCTAATATACCTACTATAGCTCCTGTAAATGCTAAGTCTTCACCCAATAGTCTAGATATAGGAGAAAGAAATGCAAAGGCATCTTTCATTTTCTCAAAGTTCAGCGTGGTAGAGGTTCTTATAGTTGCTATTACATCAGCAAATTCTGCCGCCGCCGCCGAACCTCTACCAAAAGCGTTTAATTGTTGGATTAAAAATTCACCTGCTTCAGCAGATGTTACTTTTAATCCAATACTTAAATCTGTAACAGGCTTAAGTAAATCAATTATTTCTTCTCTGGTCTTACCTAAAGTTGCTAGTGATTCAGCTAGTTGTGCTGTTTCATTGGCTGTTCGTACTGATGAAGCCCCTACTCTTCTGATTTCTTCCTCAACTGCTGCTAAGTCTTCACGGGATATTCTAAATATACCCGCTACAGTTTGCATGGTTAGCCCAAATTCACGAATCACTGTGATTGAACCACGAATTAGTCTGAATGCACCAAATATTCCTAAAGTAACTCCTGCGGCTTGAGAAAGTCTAATAAATCCTGCCCGTACTAATCCTAACTGCTTGCTTAATCCTAATGTTGATCTGGCCGTTGCTCGGTTTTCCCTGTTAACTTCTTTTAATCGTTCGCGTATAACAGCTAATTGCCTGGCTTCTTTAGTGGCTGCTATTCTTAATCGTTCAGTAGTTGTGACTAGGGCTTTTTGCTGCCTTTCCCTTTCCTTGAGAGCAATATTGCCACGTTCAAGCTGTTTATTTTGTTTAGCAAAATCTGCTGATCGTGAACCAGGGCCAAGTCTTGTAGATGACAGGGTAGTTTTAATTTCTTTTAATTCAGCATCAGTCTTCCTAAGAGTCTGATTAAGTGTGACAAACTCTGCCGCCAATTCCTGGACTGCTTTTACGCCTATCTCATCGCCCCTAATTATCCCCATGACTGTTTATATTTTGGATAATACCATAGTAAGCGGCAGCCTTGATCTTGCGTGGATCAATAAAAGATACATTCTGATATTTGGCAACCTGAGCCATTTCTTTGTTTCGTTGCGGTTTGGTATCTATTTGGAAGCCTTTTAATTCCCTTTCCTTGATCCTGATCCTGTTATTTAAAAACAGATTCCCGGTAAGTGCCATATC
>DRFI01000020.1 GCA_011050675.1 Maribacter sp.
GAACTGAACGTGATTTAAGTAGTAAAAGAGAGCCAATTATCAATGTTGTCGAAGTCTAAAGCTTCACCGTGTATAGTAACCTTAATTCTCTCTTTTGTTCTTTCTTGTTATAGCAACAATTTACTGAGAATCAAACTTAAGACGTATATAAAAAATTGCTGGTTTTGTGCTAAAACAAAGGTCGTTGCACGTTTGCTAAGTCTGAATTTCCTTCGGAAATTCCTCGCAATCAAACCCGCAACTTCCCATATATAAACAAGTTGAGTGCAATCGTAAAAAATGAATGAATAACGAACAAACGGCAATACGAACAACTTATTTCAGCATAATTGGAAATACTGCTTTAGCCTTGTTAAAAGGACTTGCGGGATTTTTTGGAAATTCTTATGCTTTAATTGCAGATGCTATCGAATCAACTACTGATATTTTTGCTTCATTTTTAGTTTTATTAGGTTTTAAATATGCAGAACGACCAGCAGACGAAAACCATCCTTATGGACACGGAAAAATTGAACCATTAATTACATTTGGAGTAGTTGCTTTTCTTGTTGTTTCTGCTACCGTAATTGCATACGAAAGTATTCAAAATATTCAGACACCTCATAAAATTCCGAAATCTTGGACTTTAATTGTTTTGGGTCTAATAATAATTTGGAAAGAAATATCATTTCAAATCGTAATCAAGAAAAGTAAACAAACCAATAGTTCTTCACTAAAAGCAGATGCTTGGCACCATAGAAGTGATGCTATAACTTCTGTAATGGCATTTATCGGAATTTCAATAGCAATCATATTTGGAAAAGGTTATGAAACTGCTGATGATTGGGCAGCATTATTTGCTTCTGCATTTATCTTTTATAATAGTTATTTAATCTTACGCCCAGCATTAGGAGAAGTTATGGACGAACAACTTTATGGCGACCTAATACTTGAAATTAGAAAAAAATCAATCGAAGTAAAAGGTGTTTTAGACACTGAGAAATGCTTTATCCGAAAATCAGGAATGAAATATCACGTTGATTTACATGCAATAGTTGACGGACAAATTTCTGTGAAAAAAGGACACGACATTTCACACCAACTGAAAGACCATTTGAGAAATGAAGTGCCGAATTTAGGACACGTTCTCATACACATTGAACCAAATGAATAAAAAAGGCAGCACACAACACGTTATTTAGCGAATAGGACGTTGGGTGGTTTACGAAAGTTCAATGCTATTTACGAACACCGCCAAATCGTTGATTTGGCTTTTAAGAATGAATAAATTAAAAACAAAATATAACGATTTGGCTCAGTGCAAACTTGAAAGTTTATCGCTTTCTTATACTCTACTAGCCATATACTAATCGTTGCCAGTAATTATACCAAATTAAGTAATGAAAAACAATATAATTAAATTATTAGTACTGGTTTTTATTCTATTTTTAAGTGCATGCAAATCTGAAAAATCGAACACAAAAGAGGACAATTTATCAACTGAAGAAATTTCTTATTTTGGTCAAAAGCCGCCTGGCTTAATACCAGAAGTTTTCGCTCCAGGTAAAGTCTCTATCAACGGAAGGACTGAAAGCACCGTTTCCTTTTCTCCGAATATGAAAGAGATGTATTTTGATGCGATGCATGAAGACAGAATAGCTCAAATCTATTTCTCTAAACTTGTCAATGGCACTTGGACATCTATTAAAAAAACAAGTTTTACAAAAGGAAATAAAAAGGAAGAATTACAACCTTTCGTCAGCCCTAATGGTAAACGAATTTATTTTGTCGCATTAGACTCTATTTTTTCAGACGAACGAATATGGTATGTAAACCGCCTTAAGGATTCATGGAGTGAAGCCACTAAGCTGGATTCTCCTGTTAATGATGACAAAATATTCTTTCCAAATCATGCTAAAAATGGCGGACTCTATTATTTCAATTTGTCAAAAAGAAAAACGTATTATGCTCCCCACAAAAATGGAGAATTTATAGAACCACAAGAAGTAAATATTGATATGGGTAATCATGCTTATATCTCGCCCAATGATGATTATTTATTGGTAGCAGCTCGGAATAATGAAGAAGAAAACAGAAAGGACAATGACATTTATGTTTATTTCAAGAATCAAGATAGAATGTGGTCGAATCCAATAAATCTTGGAATAGCAGTCAATACCTTGTTAAATGAAAAAGTACCAACTATCAGTCCTGACGGGAAGTATTTGTTTTTTGGTAGGGACGAAAAAGATATGGAACATGGTTTGGCAAATATCCATTGGGTAAGCACAGAGGTGATAGAAAAACTAAGACCAAAACAATAAAAGAATAACTACGGCCAACAACATTGTGCTTAATTTATAATGACAAGAAAGCGAAGATTTTTTTTGATGATAATTATAGTTGTAGCCGTAGTATTTCTTTTAAGAAAAAGAATCGAATGGGCTTTTTACGACTTACAAGAGTATTACAATCTTAGTAATTCCTTGGTATGGGACGAAAATCGAAAACTAAAATGGTCGGACTTTAAATACGATGCAACTAAAAAATACGCAGACAATATATACGCAAGAGTTGGTATTTCACAACGATACCATATTGCCGATAAAATAGAGTTTCATTCCAATACTCTATTTCTGCCAGAAAAATCATTTGTGACCGACACCACAGATAGAACTTCATTGAGGATTGCTCAAGCTAGATTTGACCTATGTGAAATTTATCGTCTCAAACTTGAAGAAAAAGTAACTAAACTTCGGAAAAACCCCAGCGAGATTACAACTGATACGCTGAAAAGATACAATGAATTATACTATGATAAGTTCGAAAAGGAATGGTCTAATTTTATGAATTTAGAATATAAAGAAGTTGACAAAGGACTTGGTGACTTGGAAGCACGAATAAAAACAGAATTAAAAAACTAAGCACAACAAAACCAAAACGTAATCCGGACTTTAGGGCTTTATCGAAAGGTTTACATATTATTATAAGTTAACGAAATCTTTAAAATTTCGCTTTAAAACAAGAAAAATGATTTTGCTACGAGTAGTGGGGCAACTGGAATTGTATATAAACACTCCCCACTAATAATCCTTACCCTTGTAAAATCTATTAACGACAAATAAAACCCTGAAACAAAGGTCATTTTAGGGACGTAAGTCCAAAATTTTTTAGCTAAAAAAATTCTTAGATAATTCATCAAATTCTCTTTTAAAAACTAACAACCTTTTTAACTAACTATTACAGTAATAATTCACCTCCCTAGTTGTTCTGACAATTCAAATTACTATCCAATCGTTGGGTTAATGAACTATTTCTAAATCTAAAACTGAAATATGAAAATTGAATTTAAAAGCATTAAAATAATCTGAACACTAATTTCTTTTTTACCTAAATTGCAATAAGAATTTATTAATAATCAGAAAACTAAAACTGCATACGTTTTTGCATACGATTTTATAATTTGATAGCGGCTGAGCCCAATAAAACCGTTGGAAATTTTCCATACGAGGAGCTCATAACCCGAAGGTCGCTGGTTCGAGTCCAGTCCCCGCTACTAAGTTTAAAGCCTCTGAAATTTCAGAGGCTTTTTTTATTCCTTACATTTTTTGCATTATAAATGCAATTTACCAAAATAAAGTAGGCAATCAACTCTAACTCATTGGTGTTTCTGGTCTGGTCTACATATGTTTAAATATACTAAAATCTATAATTGATTATTTATCTATTATAATTCTTTCTAACTGCTTTCCCAAAATCATGTAGCCTTCACGATTAGGATGTAACCCATCTGTAAATAATGAATCATTTATTATTCCATTCTTAAGCAATAATTGGTCATCTATCTTTCTAAAATCTACAGCTTCTAAAACTGCCAATTGCGCTATTTTAAGATTTAGTTCTTTTATCAGTTTTTCTTTACCAGTTCTAGGTAATATTCCTATCATTAAAATTTTACTTTTAGGTTGACGGATTTTAATAGCTCTTATTAATGTTTCTAAACCTTTAATTATTTCAGTATCACTATTAAAATTTATATTGTTAGTGCCAATCATTAAAATAATCTGTTCAGCCTGATAACCATCAAGTTCATCATGGTATACTCTCCACAGAACATTTTCTATTCGGTCCCAACCAAATCCAAAATTACGAACTCCTAAAGGTTTCAAAATACCATCCCAAGAATCTTGCCCTCTGGCTATAGTTGATACTGGCTCTCCTCCCCAAAAATTGATTATTGAATCTCCAAAAAGACATATTTTTGGCTCATCCACTTTATTTAGCTCAAGTATGTCTTGATGTCTTTCTTCCCATTTATAAACATCAATATCTCTACTCTGGGTTTTAGGGGCTTTAGTACTTAAATCTCCAATCGATTCTTTTATGACCTCTCTAATTAAATCTTCGTAAACCATGGCATATTGGACCATACCATAATCATTTGGGTGTATATGATCTACATACATATCAAAACCAAAGGCTAAATCTTGCTTTTTTAGCAGAAAAATGTTTTCTAATCCTTCTGATTTTAAGTCATTATGAGCTCTTTCTAATTCCTTATTAAGCTTTATAACTTCTTCAGCGCTTTTCTTTCTGGTCAATTCATCTGCATAACCAATATGAGTAGTAAGGATTATAGGTACATTAAGTCTTTTTAATCTTATTTTTTTTACCGCATCTATCGTAAGTGAATATGTGTCATCTGTATTGGGATTCAAATTTGGCAAACAATCTAAAATGTACAATTTTGAATCAATTTCAGTCATTAGATCAATAACTTCCATCTCTAGTTTCCCATTTCCTGAAAAGCCAAGATTAATGACCGGTCTTTCAAGATTTCTCTCCAATATATTAGTCCAGGCCATTCCTGGTCGTGAAGCACACGCTCCTTGACAAATAGAAGTTCCATAAGCAACTATAGGCTTCTCTTTTCTAATTGGGAGGACTTCAAAAGAGGACTTTGAATCTACGCCTATTTCTAATATCTCTACTTCATTATAAAGTGGTAAAAATAGCTGATACTCCCTACCATATTTTTTATATGATTCAGAATCATCATCAATTCTAAATGAATAATTGCTTTTTGTTTTAATTAAATAAGAACCCCAACTACGAAGCCATTCTCCATCAAACGTTTTACTGTATAAGTCCAAACCGCTAACTCCTGTAGCAGGCATGTGTGCCATATCGATAGCTTCCTTAAGTTGATATTTAACAAGAATACTGTCGGCATTAGACCAAAAACGTATAGACAAACCTGCTGACTGTTTAGATAAATTCCAAACCTTTTCTCTAACAGATTCCTCTGCTCTTTCAGGAAATCGGTGATATACAGATTTTACCTCACTGGGCCAAGCTTGACCTGAAATTACAGGAACTACACTATTGACTGGGTTCCACCATTTTATTTTCTTCTCCGATTGGGAAAAAGAAGTATTCACAACGAATATATACAGTAATAATAGTATTGATTTTCTCATGATATTATAATAATTAGTTCCAATAAAAACTATTTCATTTTTAAATTATTCAGTTAATTCATTAAAGACGTAAACCTCTCTATATCAGTTAGCGATTCCATAAATGCAATGATATCTTTAATTTCTTGTTTTGACAGATTTAATGGAGCACTAGATAATGTTTGGTTTTCAACTGGCAGTCCCATTCCGGCACCTCCACCAAGATTGTAAAACTCTAAAACATCTTTCAAAGAAAGAAACGAACCGTTATGCATATAAGGTGCTGTTAATTCTATATTTCTAATAGAAACAGTCTTAAAAGAATTTTTAAAAAAAGGGTAGTTATCTGCTTTTAACCCATTTTTCATTCTTCCTAAATCTTCATCTAATTTTGGATTAATAGAATCAAAACCTTGTATTACACCTAAAACTTCCGATTCAGATTCTATGTAAAATGGAGGAACAGTTCCATTAAAAATTGGTGCAAAATGGCAACTACCACAAGCACCTTTACCCATAAATAAATTAAAGCCTCTTTTAGCACTCTCTGGATATTCATTAATCTCATTTCGCACATACTTATCAAACTGGCTATTAAATGATTTCAAAGAATTAACGTAAGCCGCAATTGCATTGCTTATAGATCGCTCATTAATATCATTTGTTACAATGCCACCGTAGGATGCTTTAAACAGTTTTTTATAATTAGAATTTTTATTCAACTTTCTAATTATAGTATCAAAATTGGTATTAAACTCTAAATCATCGTCAATAACGTGTGTTACTTGCTTTTCTAAATTAAACTCACGCATATCCCAAAAATATCGTGTAGCGTATCCTGCGTTTATTATAGATGGCGAATTTCTTGCAGTAAAAAGGCCTTCTTTATTTGAAACACTTTTAGGCAAACCATCAGTAAAGCCAAGGTTGGGACTATGGCAACTTAAACAAGACATTGTACTATTCTTGGATAACTGCGTATCTTCAAACAATAACTTTCCTAATTCAATCGTCTTAGGATTATCTAATGGTAGATATACTAATTCCGAATAAAAATTAGTACTTAAAAAATTGACATCGAAAATATTTTTTGATTGATAGTCTTGCGCATGTTTTCTATAAGGCTCTAGTTTAATATTATTTAAATTCTGAAACTCTAACAACCCTGCATACAATGGATTAACTACTTCCTTTAAAAAAACCATTCTATCAAAGTCGTCAAAACTTATATAAGAGTTTAATAAGTTTTCCCCTTTCTCAAAGAGTTTATTGATAGTCTCGAATTTAGTTTTTGCTTTAGGATGAATATCTGCATCAAAATACATGAATGCAGTTTTCATACTATGAAGACTTATATAACTTTCTTGTATTCCATTAACAGATCCTGGTGTATCAAAACCAGTAACACCTAAAGTGAAAATTCTGACCAGTCCAGAGCGAATACTTTCAATAATTTGACTAGACTTTAAATGAAGTGGTAAATGTATTTTTGAAACATATTCAACATGAGTTCTTAACCCTTTAGCCAATAATTTAATGTGCTGAAGTTGCTCTTTAGAAATTTCTTCAAAAACAGCTTCATCTAATGCCTGCAAACCTGAAGGTTCAATAATATTTTCTCCTTCAAAATATTCACTTATTTTAGGTAAAGGTGCCCCATTAATATAAGCTCCGTTATATGCAGATTGGTAATAATCAAAAATAAATTCAATTTTTTTATAAGCAAGTCTCGTTTTTTCAACTTGTCTTTTCAACTGTAACTCATCTTCGAATACTAAATTATCGGTTAGGTTTGCTAGTACTTCTACTTCATTTTTAAAATTGCGAAAATTGATTGCATATTCCTTCTCCACTTTCTCTGGAATAGTCTTAGATAAAGTAGATCTTACCTTTTTACCCGACCAGATAAAAAAACAGACAAAAACTAACCCTAATAAAATGCATGATTTTTTCATTTTCTAGCTGGGTTATTAGTGCGATTTACAACAATTCAAAAATTACTTTATAGTTACAGATTCAGTATATATTTTTTTATTTGTAGTTATCTCTACAACATATAAGCCTTTTGACATCTTACTTATTTTTATTGTGTCTTTTCTACTTCTTTTTACCAATTCACCAATGTTATTATAGAATTTCACACTCTTTAAACGTTCATTCTTATTAACAGCTATAGTAATAAGCTTGCTATCTTCTAAATACGTAAGGATTTTACTTTCTTGACCTGATTTATTTTTAACAACATTTGGTGTTACAATACCTGTTTTGTTTATCGTAAAATAATCATCGATTTCATTATTTTCCCGTATAAACTTGACAATCAAATTTTGACCTCCTTTACCATCATCTTCTACTTCCATAACACAAGAACCTAGCTGATTTAAGGATAGATACATAGCTTGGTGATTTAATTCCCCTCCTGATATTTGACCTGCAGAACCGGTAGTTATATAAACAGCTCCTTCCGTCGCTTCTATACTTTTTTCGTATGCACCATTGCTGTCCGTTTTTCCATCTCCATGACCTGTTGAACCGACGGTATGGCCACCTTTAGAAATTTCATCTGGATTAAAAGTATTTGCAAAACCTTGGTGTCCGTTTAAAAAATAAGAACGCTCGTAAGAATGACTATGACCATTTAAAACTAAGTCAACCCCATTAGCTTCTAACATCGGCATAAAGTTTTCTCTCATTTCAATAGGTCTATGATCTTCATCAGAATCATGAGACCCCTTGGAATATGCTGGATGATGAAATAACGTTACAATCCAATCATTTTTAGTATTCTGAATATCTGTTAGGGCCCAATTATACATAGCCCCCCCAACTTCACGACTAGAATGATGAGAATCTAATATTATAAAATGAATGTTGGCATAATCAAAAGAATAATAGGCTTCTGTACCCGAAGCTGTACCTCCTGCTTCTCCTTCTGTAGGGAAAGTGAAAATATCATAATAAGGACCGGATTGTGTTGCAGAATCTGCTGATTGACCATCATGGTTTCCTAAGCATGACCAAGCTACAGATTTCTTGAACATATCTCCATAAACATCAAAAAAGGCATTTTGATATTCTGCATCTTTACCAGTGTTATAAGCGTTATCACCCAAAAATAACATCATGTCAGTTTTACCATTGTTTATTGGAGCGTTGGCTACATAATCATAATAAGCATCTCGCACTTCTCTTTGACTATTGTTTGCCGTACCAGGATCGCCTAAAATCCATGCACGCACAAATTGTTTTGTTCCAATAGCAGGCGCTGTTATCACATACATATCTCCGGTAAGATCTTGAGATAAAACCCCTTTATTATTACCAATATTGAAATAGTATTTCGTATTCGGAGTTAAACCAGATAAAGTCACTTGATGATCAGTAATCAAGGTAAGATTCTTTTCGGTCTTCGTTAATGAACTAAATAATGTACCATAATTAACAACAGATTCTGTTGCAATATTTGTTCTCCATTTTACAATTACACTAGTTGGTGTACCACTTTGTAAGTACGGTCCTCTTTCCACATTAATAGATGTAGTACTATGTATAGAATTAACATCTGCAGTAGCTATTGGTTCCGTTTGCGAAAATGAATATACAGTAAAAAGCATCATTACTATTTGGGTAATTTTCTTCATCATAATGTCTAATTGTTAATAGTGCTTTCTAAGCTTTTAATTTGTTGTTTTAATTCCAAAATTGAATCCATATTTTTAAACTTAGCATCCAATTTCTCTATTGTAGCGGTAGCTAGTTTCAAAGATATGTTCGCATCTTTTGATTTATTAATTGATACTAAATACGCCGCTTTTTGATAATACCAGAACTCTTTTCTTTGGTATTCAAGAATAAAATAATTGTATTGTTCTATTGTTTTTTCAACTTGGCCAGAGTCTTTTAAGTACTCCAATTTTTTAACCTGAAGTGATAATGTATTTTCGCCAACTTTTGTTAATCCAAAATCTATAACATCAATTGCCTTTGAGAAATTCTTATTGTTTTCTGCCAATATGATACTAGTATATTCCAAGATGTCTTCTGGTCGAATATCAACCATAGTTTTCATAACATAATGGTAAGCGGCTATAGATTCTTTATACGCTTCTATCTTGAATAATATTTGAGCTTCAAGTTTTTTAGCTTTTACATTTATACTGTCTACTTCTAAGTAGGCAGTTATACTTGACAAAGCATTCTTGTAGTCTTCGGATAAATAATTAACCTCAGCAATTCTATACATTAAGACTTTATCTGTGTTTCCTAAAGATGTAGATCTAAGATAATCTTCCATTGCTTTATTGAATTCAACATGTTGTTGATATAAAAAACCTCTTTCGTAGTATAACTTAAAGTCATTAGGGTTTTCAACTATCTCTTTTGTTTTTTGATTTATTCGTTTAGTTAAATCTCCATGAGAAAAAACTTGAACAGATAATAAAAGAAATGTGATTATAACTAGTGCTCTATGCGTTACTGGTTTTGAAATCATTTTTTTATAAAATATTTTAATTACTTGTGTTTTGTAAGACTATTACTCTCTTAATTTCTTTTGCATATCTGTAGCACTTTTAATGTGTTGCTTATGCGTTTTAAGCTCAAATTCTTCAAGGATATCTGCAACCTTAATATCAGGAGATAGGCTTTCAATTATTGACCATTCTTCTTCATCGTAATTAGTAATCTTTACTTTTCTTCCATATTTAGCATGAATAGCTTTGAATTTCTTTATGTATGGCCATGTGTGTAAAAATGCTTTATCAAGATTTAATGGCGCTATTGCCCAATACTTGTCCCAGAACCCGGTTTTTGCAACTTCATCACCAGTTACATCACATATTTTAGCTGTACCATTAATTGTACTAGACACTACACAATATTTGTTTTGCCAAGCCCTAGTATTAATCGCTTTTCCTCCAGAATATGCGGAACAGAAAAATACAATCTCAGCTCCTTTTTCCTTCAGCTTTTCCCATCCATCATTCCATTCAAGGTCAAAGCAAATTTGCACCCCAATTGTTCCGAAATCAGTTTTAAATACTGGTGGTTCGAGTGGACCTGGTGTAATTCCCTTACCCATCTCTCCTTCAGTAGTATGTGTTTTTCGGTATTCGCCTACTATTTCTCCATCCCTATCGATAACAACAGCAGCATTATAATACTTACCATCCTCAGTTGTATAAAGTGGGCAAATTATATATGTGTTATGCTTCTTGGCAAATTCAGAAAACTTACTAGTTATTTTCCCCAAAGGTTCTTCTGCAACTTCCGCTATCAATTTCTTTTCTGAAATATGGAAAAATGGGAAAACTTCAGGAAGACATATTAGATCAGGGTTATAGTTGACAATATCTGCCATATGACCTAAAACTTCTTCAACCATCTCTTCATGATTAACTGCATCAATTTTTGTTAAAGTAAGAGTAGCTATCCACACTTCTCTTGGCAACTTTATAGGTAACGAGTTTTCTTTACTATTAGAGGCTATTGCTGCCGAAGGAGCAAGTGTAATGCCTGCACCTAGGCCAAGTGCTGAGTTTCTTATAAAATTTCGTCGTTCCATATGTTTTATTTGAAGTTGTTAAGAAATCATGTTTACCGAATTAATAACTTTCTATTGCTCCTATATCAGGTGCATGTCCTTTATATAATAAACTTACCGGTGCTTTATCTTTCCATTGTATCGCGTTCTCTAAAATCATATAACCCGTGTCATAATCAATACTTTTTATCTGAACTTCATTATCCCCAACACGAATAATATCTCCTTCAACAATACTAAAGCCATCAGTAAAGAAATAAGGATCCTTGACTTTCAAGACAATGCTTGTATCACCTGCACCAATTGCATAGGTCAAAAATGCACCTGCATCTATACAAGTACTATCTTCTGACAATCTATAATCGTCTTTCACAATATGTTTTAGGTTGGGATTTTTAATTTTAAATAGCGGATTTCCTTGAATATTATTCTGAATATAATCTGGATATGTTTGTTCAAATGCATTTAAAGTAAACCCTTTATCTTCCTTTCCTATAAAAAATACCTCTTCATCTTTATTACTCTGAGCTGTTATGTTATTATTATAAAAACGGGTTTCGCTGGGATTGCTAGAGGAGCTAAAAGCAACTTGAACACTTGGTACATCTCTTTTTGTATGTGCATCCTTAAATATTCTATTTGCATAAAATATATTATTCATGAAGATATTATTGTAAAATTCAGTGTGTAAGTTATGTGACACCTTAACTCCCGGTCCACTGCCATAGCGTCCTTTTCCTCCATTGGAATAGACCGTGTTATTGTAAAAACGGTTACTATAATTGAAGGCTGCTTCTGGAGAATCATCGCCACCGCCAACCTTACCATATCCACAAATATCCATACCACCTTCACAGCCTGCGAAAATATTATTTCGCATTATACATTTTACCCCTGCAAATTGTACTCCCCAACTTGCCGGTGGTTCTTTACCTTTGTAAAGTCCTTCTCTGTGTGAATTTGGTCCAAACAGATTATTTTCAATAAGAATATGTTCGCTCTTTCTGTAGGGAGCAGACCATTCTCTGTCACGTGTAGCAAATATCTCAAGTAACTTTTGGTTTGGATTAATCAATATATTGTTCCGAATGGCTGAATCATGAACACCCATAAAGACTAGACAGGTATGAGATGCCGTATCAAAAGTATTACCCTCTATTAGATGAAAACTACCCCCTTGAATAGAAAGTAGGTCGGTTCCATTTTTTACTATATTATTTTTAAAAAGAAAATAATCGCCCATGTCTTTCAACTGACAAGATTCCCACATTGTACTGTTTTCAAATTCACAGTTTTCAACCTTAATATGCGATGAAGCTTTTATGGACATAAATTGAGGGCAATCCTTAAATATTAATCCGTCTATTGCAATGTATTCCTTTTGGTCAATCCAAATGGCTGGAGCTAACAGATCCCCTGTAAACTGTACTACTTCGTTTTCATAATTTTTAAATACAATGTAATTGTTTTCCTCACCTGAATATTGAGGACTAAGTTGTTCGTTAAATATGCCCTCCCGAATCAACACCTGAGTACCTGCCGTGGCAGCATTGGCAGCCGATTCTAATGTCTTATACGCATTTCCATCAGATCCATTACAGTTACGATTAGAAACAGAGTAATTACCCTTACAGTCAGCTGCTAATAATGAATCCACATAAACTACTTGCGCATACGAATGCATGCTGCTTATTAGCGCAAAAAAAAGTAGTATTAAATAAGAATTTTTCATTTATTTTACAAATAATGCTTTAATAAATAAGACATCGCTCTTCGTTGATACAATCAAAAGAAAAGGATTACTTATTGAGTGATGGCGTTTTTCTTTAAAAGTATATTGGTATAAATCTCTACCACTTTCTCTATCTTATCTATATAGCAAAACTCATCTGTTTGATGAGCCATTTCTGGTTGACCCGGACCTAAAATAACCGTTGGTATACCTCCATATGCACCTTGTAGTACAGAGCCGTCAGTGAGATAGGGCAATGCTTTAGGATAGCCGGGAGTATTCTCTGAAATACCACAAGCATTATATACCCTTTGAACAAAAGGATCTTTTTCTTCAGTGGAAACTGCTATTAAATCTGTTAAGGTTTCAATCGACACTTCTTTTCCTAGTTCGTTTTTAATTTTAGCTAAAAGCTTATCGTGATCTACCTTAGTTGTAGTTCTAGCATCTATGGTGAATTCAGCATAATCTGGTACCGAATTAATGTTTTGCCCACCAAAAACCTTTCCTACATTCACGGTAGGTAAACCAAGCAAATCATCCTCTTCAACTTCAAAATCAAATTGCTCAATTTTTGAAATAGCCTTGGCTGCTTTATAAATTGCATTTTCTCCTAAATGTGGCATAGAGGAATGAGCCGTGACCCCAGAAAATGAAAGATTGAGATAAAGTCCGCCTTTGTGACCAATTGCCGGAATATTAGCAGTTGGTTCGCCAACCACAATACCACTTGCCTTACCTAGTCTGGGATATGTTTTTATTAAATCTTTAGCGCCTTGGCAACCCAATTCTTCACCTGCTGTTAATACCAACCTCACACCACCTTCAGGAGACCCTAATGAGAAAGCATTTATCGCAGCTATAACCATAGCAGCAACTCCGCTTTTCATATCACTTGATCCCCGTCCATATAATTTTCCGTTCTTCTCTTCTCCTCCAAAAGGATCTACTGACCATTTTTCAGCACCCAAAGGAACAGTATCAAAATGCCCTGTAAAAACTATGGGTAAAACAGTCTCTGAAAATCCTTTTCCTGCAATTACATGTATTCGTTTACCTTCAAAAGGCACATGTTCGACATCAAAACCATTTTCCTCCAATAATCCCCCAACATATTTAGCCGCAAAATACTCGTTGCCCGGAGGGTTAACGGTATCCATAGCTATGAGTCTTTTTGTAAGATCTAAAACGTTAATCATAATTTGAAATCTTTTTAATTTTTAATATAGCCCCTGATCAAACACATTATATAACTAGTACTGCCTAATAAAATACCTACAATCAACTATTACATAGGATTCGTTCTCATCTAACGATTAGCGTTACTAATAACTATACAAAGTAAATATTTGAATTAATGGTTTTCTTTTATGCTATGAATTATTTGTGTTTTTGACAATACTGTATCGGTATATGCTTATTTACTCTAACCTTTGACCATCTTTGAGTAATTTCTCTCTCAAATTAGAATAAGGTACCTCTTGAACATTTAAATTCGCATCTATAGCAAGTGAGGCTGCCGTGGCCGCTGATTGTCCAAGAACCATAAAAACCGGTTCCATTCGTATCGACCCAAAGGCAATGTGCGTAGAACTAACACATACAGGGACAATAAGATTAGTACATTCCTCTTTTCTTGGCACTATAGATCTATAACTAATAGGATAGGGTTCAAAGCCATGAGCCTCAACGTTCCCTTCATTTTGCACATAGCCATTGGCGTCGACATAACGCTGTACATTATGCGAATCCATACCATAAGCAGCCATACCAATTGCGTCCTCGGCTACTACTAAGGCCTCACAATTTTGTTGAGTCATTACATAGTCACTCATCATTCTTCTTGCTTCCCGAATATAGAGTTGTTGTTGCCAACCGTCAGGTCTTTCAAATTCGTCTCTAGAAGTCCCCCATTTTGATGCTTCCTCTCGTACAATCTCAGGTACCCTCGGATGGTTAGCCAAGGTCCACATCAAACCCATTTGATAATTCCTGTGATCTTCGATAATCTTTTCGCGTTCTGCATAAGTGGCCTCTGGGTAATCATAATTCTTGCCAATAAAGTCTGTAGAAAATCCAAATTTATTGTTAGTATCCGTTTTCCGATTTGGCATGCTACTATTTATCCAAGGCAACAATGTTTTGCTATTCCTGTACATTTCTGTTACAAGGCCTTTTCTAGCTTCATAATTACGGAAAAGCAACTCATAATTAATCTCATCATAATCATAAGGCTTTTGGAAAGGAATACGATTTTCGGGATTATCTGTTAGACACATCCTAAAACAATAGGCCTGTATTTTGTTATCAGCTTCCCCTTCTAGTCCCGGTTTGTCATTAACATTTGGTAAAAGACCACTCGTTGGATCTCCCTTTTGCAAGTACGGATCAACGCCCGGAATGAGGTTATGGTTAAATGCATTTATGGAAACAATACCGGTCAAAGACCTATTTATACTATTGGCCTGTACCCCATTTAAGGTTTCACCATATTCATCGTTAGCTTCACGACCGATGGCATAGGATATTCCAGCTGATGCCATTAAATCTCCCTCATAAGTTGCATCCAAATAAACTTTTCCAATAAATATTTTACCACTTTCCATGGTAATCGACTCAATTTTTCCATTTATCTTTTTGACACCAGAACTTCTGTTTAGCCTTTCGTTATAGACAATTTTAATCTTCTCCTTATCTATCATAGTCTTATATACAGAGAGGGCTGCGGAAGGTTCAAATGTCCACATAGATGCTTCTCCTTCATTTGTTCGAGTTTGCCCACCATCTATATAATCTGAGCTTTTCTCCCATTTCCAATTACCCGGATCATCGTAATATTTTTTGATATTTTCGTAAAACTCTCTAGAAATTCCACCAATGGCCTGCTTATTTCCTATATCGGTCTGTCCCAAACCCCCAGTGGTTAATCCGCCTATTCGATTGGTGGGTTCTATAAGCACTACGGACTTACCCAATCTACTGCTTTGAAGAGCTGCAGCAACTCCTGCAGAAGTTCCTCCATATATAACTACATCAAATTTGGTAACGTTAGTTGTTTTACTTGACTGTCCATTTGACGAAAAACAAAATAAAAACATAAGACACAGCTTAAAAATCATTTTTGGTATTAAAAATTCCCTCACACATAATTTATTAACACTCATAATCATCAATTTTATCTTTTACACTCTGTTTTTTAAGTCCTTATTCTCTGGCTCATCAATTAAAATGTTCATACAGAAAGGTAATCACTAACTAATTATCCCTAAAGGTTGAGTTGTTTTCCAATTTCCTCTTGTAAAGTCAGGAAACTCCTGTGGGGCACCGTTTTGTGCAACAGAAGCTTCACTTAACGCACCTACCGAACTCCAGTAACAACCTTCATAAACGTTCTGATCTAAAGGTTCACCATTTCTTAAACACTCAATAATGCGATATCTCATTATAAAGTCCATTCCACCATGACCTCCCATTTTCTTTGCTAATTCTCCCAAACGTAAGTATAATGGATGCTCATACTTTTCAAAAATCTTTTGTAATTGCTCACCTTCTGCATATTCGTGGTGATTTTCAGGACCACCTTCTACGCCACCTTCTAAGGCAACACGAGTTGGGAAACCAGTAAGGGTTCCTTTTGTTCCTTGAATTAAGTTATGTCTCGTATAGGGTCTAGGGCTAGTTTCGTCCCACTGAACCATAATTGTTCTACCTAAATTTGTTTTAATGATTGATGTATTTATATCTCCACCCTTAAAGTCTAATTTGTTCCATTTATGGTCAGGAGGAAAGTTATTAGCGGCATATAAATTTCTTCCTTTTCCTGGAGAAGAAAATGAGTTAATGAATTTGAAGTTATCTTCTCCCCTTGCCAAATTCATATATTGTGCAACTGGTCCCAAACCATGTGTTGGATAAAGATTACCATCGCGGTTTGCATATTCATATGTTCGCCAAGAACCAGTACCACGTTCTACATCGTTCATCTGAAATCTTAATTCATGTATATAGGCAGCCTCCCCATGAAGTAATTCTCCAATTACACCCTTTCTACACATGTTCAAATAGAGTAGTTCTTCTCTATTATAATTGACATTTTCCATCATCATACAATGCTTCTGGGTTTTCTCAGAAGTATCAACTATCTCCCACATTTCTTCTAAAGTCAAAGCAAGGGGAACTTCCACAAAAACGTGTGCTCCGCTTTTCATAGCTTCAATAGCCATCGGTGCATGTAAAGACCATGGAGTACAAACGAAAACTGCATCTGGTTTCTCCTTTTTTAGCATTTTTTTCCAATCGTTTTCACCATCGGTATATAAAGTAATATCCTTATGTCGGGTTCCTGCACCATTCTCTCTACATGCTTTCGCAGATCTTTCTGCCAAATCTTTATATAAATCACTAATAGCAACTACCTCTGTTCCTTCAATAGCGGAAATTTGCTGTACATGTCCTGCTCCACGATCACCTACACCTATAAAAGCACACCTAACCGTATCTAATTTTGGAGCTGAAAAACCACCCATATAAGTTGCTCCAGGTTTTGAAGCCGGTATACTGTTTAAATTATTGCCAAGAATTGAATTTGACCATGCCGTGGCTGTTGCTAAACCCATGCCTGCAATGGATGTTTTTTTTATAAAATTTCTTCTATTCGAATTCATGATATATGTTTTATATATTAAATATTTTATTTCTAACTAGTTTAGTATTAGCTAATTTTGAAGTAGCTCTTTATACTTTACAACTTCATCTTCCGTAATACTTGGGTGACCGTTACCGAATGATGCCCTCACATAACTAAGTACATCTGCCAATTCTTTATCTGTAAGAAACTTAAAACTGGGCATGTCTTGATTATATGTTTTTCCTTGAACTACTAGCGGACCAGACACCCCTTCAATTACACTTTTCATGAACCTTTCCTTATCGCCAACACCTTCTGTTTTTGATAATGGAGGAAAAAAACCGTCACTACCAGACCCATCGGCTTTATGGCAAGAGGCACAAAATTTTTGATAAACAGCCATACCCGCACCTGCAATACCATTTGCCATACCATCATTATCAACAGGTGTCTGTTTTTCTGTCATCTCTATCAAACTATTTTTTAAATCGTCGCTTGCCTGACGAATTCTAATTATTCGATCATCATCTATCATTGGTAATTTAGCATCACTATAAAACTCAGGATTGGCTTTTGGATGCCAGTCTTTATTGCTTGTACATAAATAAATATCCCCATTAGGTGCAACGATAACATCTCTTATTCTTCCAAACTGTCTATTGAAGGCCACGCTCTCCCCTTCCACCTTTGTTCCATCCGAAGAAAGCTTTAAAACCCTTAGGCTTGTACCCTTTAAAGAACCTACTAGAATGCTGTTAGTCCACTCTGGAATTTTACTGGAGCCGAAATAAGCAATACCCGAAGGTGCAATGGTCGGGGTCCATTCTTTTATAGGCTCTACTATAATAGAATCTTTACAGTATGCTAATTCATAAGGCTCATTACAAAAGCCCGTAACATCTGGCCAACCGTAATTACCATTTGCTTTTATAATATTCAATTCATCATCATTAGCTTCGCCATGCTCTGAACTATATAATATGTTATTTGCCATCACTAAGCCTTGTACATTTCTATGACCTCTAGAATAAACAGGACTACCTTTTATAGGATTATCGATGGGTATGGAACCATCAAGGTTTAATCTTAAAATTTTCCCTGATATTACGGAAGTATTCTGAGCTAATCTTTTCTTTCCGGCATCACCAAGGCACAAGAAAATTTTATCATCGGGAGAAATCACAATTCTACTTCCATTATGATAGCTTCGTCCAGGAATATCCTCTAACAATATTTTAGGGGTTTCTAACTTTTCATCTTTATAAGTATACCTAACTAATTTAGACCGTATCTCATCATTTTTTGAATATGTATAATGCAAAAAAATATAAGGATGCTTTTCCATATCTGGGTGCACTGCAAAACCTAATAAGCCATAAGATTTCTTGACTAAAACATCATCTAATTTTAAAAGGTTTTTAATTTCACCAGTATCCGTATTCAATTGATTAACTGTTCCTTTTATTTCTGTAAACCATAAGATATTACTGTCCTCTCCTCCCCAACAAAGATCCCAAGGATAATCTAAATCTGTTGCAACAACAGAAACTGCCAATTGAGACGTCTCTAAAGTTTTTTTAAATAAATGCTTTTGATAAGATGTGTCTTCACCTGATTTTTTATTAGAATCAGCACAGGAAAAATTCAATACTATTAGCAACAAAAAACATGTGTTTAAAGCTACTGCAGTAATACTTCGTTTTAAATTCATTCTTTTATTATTAATATTAAGCGGCTTAAAAACCAATTACCCCAACTCTGGACCCGCAATTAAAAACTGTTTATCAACTAACCCTGCAAACGAATTGTTTTTCAAATACATTCTTACAAATGACCTTTGAAAGGAGAAACCTAGGCTAGCTAGTCGCTCTTTAAATTTGAACTGATCATGCAAAACATCGATAACTATAGATTGACCTACGTTATTTTCAAGTATAATCTCAATAAGGTTTAAAGCATCATCGACGGTTTCTGCCATAAGTGGACCTAGTTGAAAATAATTACGTCCAGGTCGTACGAAAACATACCCTACGATACATTCATTTCTAATAAGACACCATGCTTTATTTTTTTTCTTTAAAAAATTGAATAAATCAATTCTGTTGGCTCCAAAAAATTTCATATCAAGTTTAGATAACTCTACCAAATCATTTTCTGATATTACTCTAACAGTATCTCTACTCCTATTATTTATAATTGAATTAAAGGGGGTAGTTACCATTCGATCAATTTCCAATTCTTCTTGAAAACCTAATTTTTTATACACTGGAATACCTGCAGCAGTCGCATCTAATTTTATTGATTTACAACCTTCTAATTTTTCAATAATGATATTTAAAAGACTTTTACTTACTCCCAAACCTCGAAAGGCTTTAGACACCAGCATCATCCCAATCCATGCAACATCATTTTTATAATTTATAGCTGTTACTGTACCTATTATTGCAGTTTTATATGTTGCCACAAGACATAAATTGGAGTTCAGTTCTAAAAACATTTGCCAATCTACCTGGGTCTGATTCCAATTTTCTGCAAGAACCAATTGCATTGCTCCAGGTATATCTGTGGCAACCATTTGTCTGACAATAATATTTTTTGGTGCAATTTCCATATTCACTTATTATTTAAGCCAAGCTTCTAGATTCCCTGCTATAAAATTATCATCATTAAGTTCTGGATAAGCCATATAAACCCTATCTATTTCTGCTTTTTGCAATGGACTTAAATGATCATTTTCATCCAAGGTCCAAGTACCCTCCAAAAGCCCTTGTCTTCTTAAAACTTCATGTAGACCCACAATACAACCTTTGAAATTATTTGCAGCATCAAAGAATGCAGCATTACTATCTGTAATTTTAGCTGCCATGGTTAACATTTTAATCGAATCTGTAGAATAAGACCCTTTCTTGATATTTTCCAAAAGAGTAACAGCTTCCTTTGCCCAAACGGACCAATGTCCTAACAAGCCCCCTACGATTCTCTTCTTTATGATTTCACCATTTGATTGAACTTCAAACTCAGTCATTAAATCAACCAAAATATTATCATCATTACCAGTATATAAAGCTATTTGGTCTGCCCGACCAGACTCTACAACAGCACGTACTACATCGAATGTTTGATATCTATTGAAAGGAGCCATTTTAATTGCGACTACGTTCTCAATTTGTGCAAACTCTAACCAAAAATCAAAATCTAGATAACGACCACCAACAGCAGTTTGCATATAGAAACCTATTATCGGTATCACTTTAGACACCTCTCTACAGTGATTCAACAAATCTTTATTAGATGCATTTGGCAATGAAGCCAGACTTAACAAAACAGCTTGATACCCTAGATTAGATGCTAACTGAGCTTCTTGCAAAGCTTGATTAGTATTACCCATTACACCTGCAATACGAAGAATGGTTCTATTTGTTTTTGATGTATAATTATCCATTTCCTCTTTAGCCAATTCTAATACGGGCTTAAAAAGATTTATATATGGCTTTCTAATTTCAAATTGGGTTGTATGAACTCCTACTGCTAAACCTCCGACGCCTGCATCTAAATAATATTTTGATAATGCTCTTTGCCTTTTCTCATCTAACTTTCTATCTTGATTTAATGCCAAAGGGTGTGCTGGAATTACCGTACCCTCATGAAGTAATTCTTTTGCTTTTGGGGATAATTTATTTATGCTCATATGTACTCATTAATATTAATAACCGTTTTTTGATTCACCGGTATTAGCAACATGTATGCTCTTTTTAAATCGATTCTACAAAGACTTGGACCTATAGATTTACACTCATCTAAAAAGTCATTTAGAAGTCTTAATACTTTCCGTCTTTAACTTCAAAATGTGTTGGCTTTCCATGAACAGACTTCCCTGCCTTTACCCAATCAGCAGTCCATTTAATTACCTCATCTGTAGAAACTTCTGGGCTACCCATTTCTTTTGTGATCAATGATGAATTTGAAAGAAGAGCTACGTCGTCTTCCTCTCCTGTAACAACCACTTCTTCGCCCATTAGTTCTCCAAATTTAACAGCTACATCTTTTACCGAAATTGTTTCCAATCCGGTTATATTCAATATTTTAGCTGGACTTTCACACATTAATAATGACCTTAATATAAATGCATTAGCATCGCCTTGCCAAATAACATTGGCGTAGCCCATAGTAACATCTACTGGTTTATTATTCTTAACTTTTAAGGCTATATCTACTAAAACTCCATACCTCATTTCAACAGCATAATTAAGCCTGATTAATGAAATTGGCGTCTTGTTTTCCATACTTCCATATTGAAACAGACGTTCTCTTCCTAAACATGATTGTGCATATTCGCCAACAGGTAATGCCTGGTCTGATTCTAAAGAACCTCCAGAATTCACATCTACCAAAGGATAAACACAGCCTGTGGAGAGAGCCACGATACGCGATTTTTTAAACTGCTCAACCACTAATCCTGGAATAAAAGAATTCATAATCCAAGTGTAGGGTTCGTTACCCTGTGTGCCGAATTTTGTTCCTGCCAAATAAATTACATTTTCAACATCTGGCAGACTTTTTATAAAATCTTGGTTAACAAGATCACCAGCGATCGTTTCAATACCAAGAGATTCTAAATAATCTTTATTTGCTGCTTGACTAAATCGAGAAACCCCAATTATTCTCTTTTTTACACCCGCCATATCGCAGGCCCTTTTAGCCATATGTGCCATAGAAATACCCATTTTTCCAGAAACACCTAAGAAGATAATATCCCCTTTAAGTTCTTTCATCATATTTACTACAGGTAACGTTGGTCTAGATATAGCTTCTTCCAATTCTTCTTCGTTCTTAAAAACCTCTGGATATGTCTTTTTCATCGTTCTTTATTATAAATTATTTCGTTTAAATCTTACAGCTCATTAAATTGTCAAATACCCAATTAGTTTTCCGTACATGAAATAGACTAGAGCACTAATTAGAATAAAACCTATAACAGCCATAATATTTTGTAGAATACTATTCCTATACTTGCCCATTATCGACTTACTATTAAGTACCAAAAACAAACCAATAGCAATAAGTGGTACACCTAGTATAGAAGATGCTTGGGCCATTATTAAGGCATATATTACATTACCTTTAAAGAATACGGCAATGACCATACCTGCCAATAATATTATAGCTGTAAATACTTTAGGCATCTTTTCGTTCATAGAACTACCTAAGCCCATGCTATCTGCAAGTAATCCACCACCAGTAACCGAATTAACAACAAGTGAGGAAAAGGCTGCTGCCATAAAGCCAAAACCAAATATATATTTAGCGAAACTGCCTAATAACATTTCTAGTTGAATAGCCATATCTGCGGCAGAGTTCACTGAGATTCCTTTAGGTTTTAATGTGGCTGCCGCTGTAACTATAACCAGTGTCGATATTAAAGCAAGTAGAAATACACCTATTTTAGTATCTCTTATACTTTTATGCATATCTGCTAATTTCCAACCTTTACCTTGTACAAGGTATGCTTGAAAAAATGCATTATGTAATACAAATGTCGTCCCTACCAAGGCCGCTATTTCATTAAAATCCCTACCAGAAACTGCACTTGGTATAAAGCCTATAGCGGCAGCTTCTAGATCTGGTCTTATAAAAATAAGGTTGATAATAAATGCTAATATTAAGATGATTACCATAACCATCATTATTTGTTCAAGTGCTTTATATAGGTTTTTAGTAAAAAACACTAGCACAATTGCCAAAGGCGTAAATATTAGCGGCCAAATAGCTTCGTTAATACCAGTTAGAGTTTTCATCCCCATTCCTACCCCAAGGTTATTACCGAACTGAAAACTTAGCGCAGCTAAAAATGAACATACCCCAATAGCAATTGAGAACCATTTACCATATTTTTCAGCTATTGTCTTTAATAACGACTTTTCATGCAAAACACCATAACGTACACTCATTGTAGTATAGACACTCATAGAAACTGCCCCTAATGCAATAACCCACAATAATGAATAACCATGTGTGGCTCCTATTTTAGAAGAAACCGTTATACTACCAGGACCTAAAACTACCGCTGCTATTATAAACCCAGGACCTAAAGCTTTAAAGAAATTTTGAATTTTAGATTTCATATAGATGGTTTGTATTGCACAATAACAGGATTAGACAATTGGTTGTAAAGCGTCTGTATTTCTTTGGATGGATTTGTGTTATCAACCTTGAAAATTGAATACACATTATCTTCAAAATATCTACTCCCTTTTGGCACTTTTAATTCTCCACTATCTACAAACCTTCTGTCCCAATACCTCCCTTCATTATAAGAGTAGGATATTTTGGTTTGAGCGTCCGTCATTGGTGACATACCACCATCTAAGTTTTTATAATCAAACCGAAGACGAAGACTTCCAAAACCATAATTAGTACTATCATTATAAAAACCAAACCAATTCGCATCTGCATCAATTGGATGCTTACGAAGTTCTTTAACTGTATAATGAGAAATTAACGGAGGTTTATCATACAAGATTACTGTCTTTACTTTTCCATCCTTAAGCGGCGTAAATGCATGGGTGAAAAATTTATTCATTGTCATTTCATCGTTTCTTAACATGGTCACCGTTAAACTATCTATCATTGTCATTTCTGAAGAAAACCGAAAGAATGGTAGACCTGCATAAAACTTGTATTCTCCTTTAAGTTGAATTTCTTCATAACCTTTAACTTTCCCTGAGCGATATACCGAAATAACATAGGGGCCTTTGTCTATATGAATCGAATCAAATTCATGTAAATGTGCCATTGTTTTATACTCCTCATTTTTCTTTTGAAAACTAGGGGACCAATGCATTTTAATATCTGGTCGTTCTAATTTTATTCCATCATATTCTTTTAAAGAAATGGAAGTAATTTGCCCTGGGGCCAATGGTATATTTTTTGAAGATCTTTTAGCTGTTAAATCTGCCTTATAGAATTCATTTTCTACAAAAAGATTTAACCACTCACCTTCTGCTTTCAAATCCGTAAGAGTCTCTTCATCTTTTTGAACAACAACCTGATATATATTGGTTTCATTTGATTGAATATGTATCGGAAATAAACAGCGAACGAGGTTAGAATCTAGTACTACTTCTGACGCATTTAAAATCTGCCCTTTTACTAAATTGCCATCATTAGTATCTTTTAAAAAAATAGCATTATTCTTAAGTTGATGTGTAACTATTGGTATTTTCACCTCTACATATTCCAAACCACGAGCCATACCTATCGGTTCTGTAATGGTTAGAGAACCTATAACACCATCATCTTTACAAGAAAAAAGCATTAATAGAAAAGCGCCTATTAAAATGTAACCACATGTGGTGAAAAAAATAATTCTTGATTTCATTTCTTTGTGTCTTATTATTTAAAGCCAAACTAAATTTCACCAACCTTTTCTATCAATATTCTCCTAAACCTTTATAAACAAAGGGGTAGAAAGAATTTTACACTAAAAAAATCAATTACAACCAGTCACTAAATAGTCACTACTAAAATCTTAGAAGATTTAGCTGCCAACATAAATAGTATGTGCTCATTATGGATAAAATCAATTATAATAAACCAATCTTGACTATACTGTCAACAGATTGGTATTACTCAAGCCAGATGCCATTTAACATTACCCTTTCAATGTTATACATATCTCGTATATTTTCAGTGGGATTACCACTAATCAAAAGTAAATCTGCTTGTTTGCCTTTTTCAATACTACCAAGGCGATGGTCTATTTTTAAAAACTTAGCATTCTCTAGAGTAGATGCCTTCATAATTGCACCATTGCCCATACCCGTCTTAGAAAGCAAATCCATTTCATGTTGATATGACCAGCCCTTTTTAGCATATGGCACCCATGGTCCATGAGAACCAACTGCAATTCTCACATTAGCTTTAGCACATCTACCAATAAACTCAGTCATATGCTGAAATGCAATCAATGCAGTACTATCTGTCTTATCTCCCTCAATTATATACTCGTAAGGTCCTAAAGTTGGTGTTAAGAAAGTTTGTTTTTCTTCTAAAAACTTAATCAAGGAATCTGCCCTTTTACTATTTACATCAATGTCTTTCCACATTTCTAATCGTCCAGAAATTCGCGACTTATTATCCGCCATCATTTTTTGACGAAACTCTTCTGCTTTTCTTTTAGATACCAATGCTGTTCCAAGTGATGTTACATGTTCAACCCCATCTAAGCCAGCCAAAATTGCTTGTCTTACATCTGTAATTTCTAAATGGGCAGTAACTGGCAATCCTTTGGCATGAGCTATATCAGTCACTTCTTTAATTAAACCAAGAGGTAAATTTTGATAAATTTTAATAGCCGAAACATTCTGACTAAAAAGATAATCCATAGCCTCTTTAACTTCGGCTTTATCTCTAACCATATAAGAGTCTTTAGGCCATGATGGTGGCGGCATGTCTATATGTGGTCCTGTTAAAAATAGTCTAGGAAGTGGGTCTCCTGTTTCTCTTTCAAAATCAAAAGCTTCTATCCATTGTCCTGGGTCCCTTACTGAAGTGACACCATTACGAACAAATTTGGTAGGAAAATGTTTAACATGATCATAGTGAAAATGGGCATCAACTAAGCCAGGCATAAGAGTAAGACCATTTCCTTCAATTACCTCAGCATTTTCTGGAATATCAATTTCTCCTTTTAGACCTACCTTATCTATTAAACCATTTCGAACTATAACAGTAGAATTTTCAATAGTAGATTCGCTTAATCCATCAAAAAGTGATACTCCAACGATTGCATATATATTATCGCCTAAAGGAATCTCCTCATGATTTACCTCTACCGGGAAAAATTGTATTTCTTTTTCAGAACCTTGTTCTTGCAAATTCTCTTTACAAGAAAAAAAGACTATTACAATTGATAGATATAATAAGCTATACTTCTTCATTTTAGTTTTGTTTAATGATACAAAACCAGTAACTCTAAAATTTATTTATGTTCATTGGTATAAAGGCATTCTTCCGAAGAATGAATGCCCATATACAACTAAACTAACAAACTCTTAGTAACCTGGATTCTGAACGAAATTCTGATTCTTGTCTATTTCTCCCTGTGGTATTGGCCACAAATATCTAAACTCACTAAAATTTGATTGAGGTTCTAATCCTGATGGACCAAAAACTTCGCTTCCTAAATCCCTACGTACAATATCATACCATCTTTTAAATTCAAACGCTAATTCAATACGTCTTTCCTCTAAAATTATAGTTCGCAAATTATCACTACCTGTTGCGATAACATCTTCAGGATAAATGGACGGAGCGTAACTGTCATAACCACTACCATAAAAATCAATAGTTCCTGCATTTCTAGCACGACCTCTAATTTGATTTACATAACCTATAGCTTCGGAAGCAAAGCCTAATTCATTGGCAGATTCCGCTGCAATAAGTAAAACTTCGGCATACCTAAAAGCTGCGTGATCAAAATCAGATCTCCAACCAGCAGTTGTTCTTCCTTCACCTGGAAATCTATTAAACTTTGCTATATGAGGTCTAGCTACCTCGAATTCAGAAAATGGTCTAACAATATCTGTATCATCAGCCAATATCAATGAATCGGCCATACTAACTTTTAGTCTATAGTCATTGGCATCCCAATTATTGTAAACATTAATATGAGGCACTAGCATACTCCAACCTCTAATAGGTTTTACACCACCTTCAACACCGTTAAAAGGCCCAATTTTATTATCATTTTCATAAGTAATAGGGTTTGGATTCTCACCAGTTTGATTGCCCGTAAAATCTATAGAAAAGATATACTCTTGAGAAGCCCATTGTTCACTTTCTCTAAACACATCTTGAAAATCATCTGCCAATGCGTAATTTAATGCCCCTGCATTATCTACCACCCATTTTGCTTTATCATACGAATTTTGCCAATCTTCTCTAGTCATATAAACAGAAGCTAAATAAGAAGCTGCTGTTCCCTTTGAAGGTCTTGATCTTACACTACCGCGTGGCTCCATTTCTAAATTATCAAAAGCAAATGTCAAATCTTCTATAATTTTCACATATACTTCTTCTGAATTAGATTGTTCTATGCTTAATGGGTCAGCGATATCAGGGCTATCAATGTATGGTACATTACCATAAATTCTTACTAAATGGTAATACAAGAAACCTCTAACAAACCTTGCCTCACCTTCTGCAAATTTTTTGTCTTGCTCATCAATATCATCACCTAAAAGACTTATACCATCAATAGCAGTATTCGCAGTGGCAATAGTTTGATATGCCGTAGCCCAAAAATCCCTTACAAATGAATTTGTAGGAGTAACTAAGAAAGGACTAAACTCAGTATAATCACTAAACTCAAGTCCATTATCAACCATATCGCTTGACAGTTGTAAAGGGGTAGTAAGCCCACTTCCGTAAAAATTTCCAGATGCCATTAAGCCGTAGGTACCATCTGTCATCGCATTGACATCATCTATAGTATTAAAAAAACCTCCTGGACTCAATGTCCCTATCGGTTCTTCATCTAATTCTGCACAGCCAACAAATGTCAAAATAGCTAGTGCAGAAAATTTTATTATATTCTTCATAATTATATTTTTATTTATTGTTGATTACTAAAATCCGATGCTCAGTCCTAAAGTGTAAGACTTCACATTTGGATAACTACCATAATCCAGTCCAAGATTACTACTTGAATTACTATAAGATACTTCTGGATCAACGCCTTTATAATCTGTGAATGTGATTAAGTTTTGACCACTTACATATAGTCTAGCTGATGATAATTTAATTTTTGACAATAATGATTCAGGAAAATTATAACCTAAAGAAATGTTTTTTACTCTGATATAGCTACTATCATCTATCCATCTGTCAGACGTTACATAACTTCTACTAATTCGAGCCTGTGGTATATCTGTATTAGTATTGGTTGGAGTCCATCTATTAAGTGCCTCTGTAGTAACATTGGTTCTGCCATTTAAAGCTCCTAATTCCATAAGGGTATAATTCATCATTTCACCACCTTCTGATCCCTGAACGAAAATATTAAGACTTAGATTTTTATAGCTAAAATCATTGTTCCAACCCCAAGTAAAATCTGGATGTGGATTTCCAATAACACTACGATCATCATCTGTTAATGCTCCATCTCCATTAAGGTCTTTGAACTTTTCACCACCAACATCTTCTCCTCCTTCAAGTATAATATCGTCCGCCTGTACAACACCATCATAAACATATCCCCAAAACTGTCCTACAGATAAGCCTTCTCTCAATATTTGAGTATTCCCTCCTCCTGCTAATGGTGATGATGAATAGTATATATCATTTCCTTCGGTATCGTTATCAACTAGTTTAATAATCTCATTATCATTAAATGAAATATTTGCAAAAGTTTTCCATTTAAAATCGCCTTGAAAAATAGCTGCATTTACTGCAAATTCAAATCCTTTATTTTGTACCGTACCAATATTTTGTAGCTGTGTTTCAAACCCTGTATAATTTGGAGTAGGAACATTAAACAAAAGGTCGTTTGTCTCCATTATGTAGTAATCGGCAGTGAAACCAAATCTATTTCCTAAAATACCAAAGTCCAAACCAATATTTGTTTGTGTTGTAGTTTCCCAAGTTAGGTCGTTATTAGAAATCGTTGAAGGTCGTAAAGCTGTTACCGCATTACCTTGTACTGTCGTGAATACATCTGTAAATGAGGCTAAAGATTGATAAGGACTAATAGCCTGGTTACCAACTTGACCATAACTTGTACGAAGTTTTAGTAAACTAATAGTATTAGAATCGACTAGAAATTCTTCATCAGAAATTTTCCAACCAAAGGCAGCAGAAGGAAAAAATCCATATTTTTTATTTTCTGCGAATACAGAAGCTCCTTCGTAACGACCAGTAAACGTAAATAAATACTTATCGTTCAAGGTATAATTCAATCTACCGAAGAATGCTTCAAAAGTAGATTTTGTCAATTCTGAATCAACAGATGCCGCATTTGTACCTGCACCTAAATTCCAAAATGAAAAAGAATCAGAAATAAAACCTGAAGTTATAGTAGATGAAATTTCGGTTCTATCTTTTTGATAAGAATAACCTGCCATTAAAGAGATATCGTGGATATCAGCAAACACCTTAGAATAGTTTAAATAATTCTCATTGATTAAACTTGTATTTCTATAATTAATAAAGGTTGCTTCACCACCAGTACCATTACCACGTTCTAAAGTTGTTGGGTAATACTGACCTGTTCTTGATCCATTCGCTTTGACACCTAACGTCGACTTAAATTTTAAGCCATCAGCAATACCAATTTCAGCATATACATTACCTTGAAATAAATCGCTAATAACTTCATTCTGGTACTCAGTAGCCATGGCATATGGATTATCAATAGGATAACCAACCACACTCAACGAATAAACGCCATTTTCATCAACTAGACCTTGAGTAGGAGAGAATTTATAAGCTCCCGAAACAACTCCTGTTTGAGATGCATCACCACCTTCTTGAGTTCTAACTCCATTTCTATTAGTTCTACGTGCGAAAAGACTTGACCCTATATTTACTGACTCAGATACTTTTAAATCTAAATTAGAAGTTATAGAATATCTCTTATAATCAGAATCTTTAATTACACCCTGTTGGTCAAAAATTGCACCTGATAAATAATAGCTTAATTTATCTGTACCTCCAGACACTGATAATTGATAATTTTGAACATCACCCGGTCTATAAATTTCATCTTGCCAGTCTGTACCAGCACCAGTTAGTTCTGGAACAAAATCTGGATATAGTTCTTGAATATAGCTGGTAAACTGATCAGCATTTAGTAAATCTAAATTATTGATTTCTGTCTGAGAGGAGTAAGAAGATGAAAAACTAAATTGTGGTTTGCCTTCCGTTCCTCTTTTAGTAGTTACAATAACAACTCCATTTGCACCTCTAGCTCCATAAATAGCTGTTGATGAAGCATCTTTAAGAATCTCCATAGATTTAATATCTTCAGGTGGAGGCATTATACCGCCAATAAACCCGTCAACAACGATTAATGGATCATTGCCCGCATTAATAGAAGTATTACCACGAATTTGGATACTATAATCTGATCCAGGAGCACCATTTGTAGATTGTACAGTAACACCTGCCGCTCTACCTTGTAATGCTTGAGTTGCATCTATCACAGGAAAAGCCACTAAATCTTCTGAACTTACAGATGATACAGAACCCGTCAAATCACTTTTCTTTACACTTCCATACCCTACAACAACAACTTCATCTAACCCAGCAGCATCTTCCTCTAGTTTAACCGAAATATTAGTTTGCCCATCTATTGATACTTCACGTGTAGAGAACCCTAAATAAGAAATCACTAAAACTCCTTTTTCATCTTGAACCTCTAAGGAAAATTTACCGTCAAAATCTGTTTGTGTTCCGTTGGTAGTTCCTTTTTCAACAATACTTGCGCCTGGTAATGGCTGGTCTTTAGAATCGAGCACTGTCCCTTCAATTAAAGTCTGTTGAATAGAAATAACCGCGCTAACTTTTAAATCTTTTACAGGTACTACCGGTGCTTTCTTCACCAAATAAACTCGCCTGTCATTAATGTTATATGTGGACTTGCTATCTTTAAATATGTTCTTTAAGATGGCATCTATTCCTTCATTTTTAACTTTAATAGATATAGTTCTATTTAAATCTACATCCTCTATTTTATATACAAACTGAAATTCAGTTGTACTTTCAATCTCATCTAAGAGATTACCAATAGAAACATTGTTAAACTCTAAAGTTATTTTCGTGCGTTGTGCATAGCTATCATTGGCATGAAGACTAAAAAAAGTAACCAATATAAGCAGCGTACTTAATTTCATTTTTAAGTTATAAGAAGATAAAGGATATCGCCTTCTTGAGTAATTAAGAAGTTTTTTCATACTTTTAAGGTGTTAAAATGTGGTTGTTATTATGATAATCACTAGTACTAAATCGGGAGATGTTCGAGCATTTTCCGATTTTTTTGTCCGTTTCGACAAGTTGTAGTCAGTAATTATTTTCTTGGTATTCTTTTTTAGACTGTACTTTTTAGTTCACTAGCATCTGTTTTAAATATTTATAATTATTATTTTTCAATCAATTACTACTTTGCCATCATCCATAATCTTATAATTTAGACCATAGTTAAATTTTAATTCTTCAAGAACTTTCTCTATAGGTTGGTCCCCGAAATTAGCATTGAATTTTTTGGCGGATAAAACTCTATTCTTATTAACAATAGAAACATTATAATGTCTTTCAAGCTTCTTCACTATGTTATCAAAGGTCATGTCTCGAAAAATAAGTTCGCCATGCATCCAAGAAGTATATATATCTGTATTGACTTGATTTTTGTCCATTTTGCCATTTATCTTGCCAAAACTACCTTTATAACCAGGTTCTAATAAAATTGCATCTTGAACCCCATTCTCTTTTAAACTACTAGACATACTTACAGAGCCTTCTATAAGTACAACTTCTGTAATTTCATCTTCCGGATATGTTGAAATATTAAATTGTGTCCCCAATACCCGAACATTTAACTCCCCAGCATTTACTATAAATGGGTGTGCCGAATCTTTTGCTACGTTCAAGTATGCTTCTCCCGAAATAAAAACATTTCTATCTTGACCCTTCAAAAACTTTACTGGGTATTTTAACGATGACCCTGCATTAAGTGTAGCAATTGTACCGTCAGAAAGTTTCAATTCAAATTTTCTACCAAATGGAACATTTAGTGTATTAAAAACAATCTCTTCGACATGACTATCTTCCGAATAAACTAATTGATTCCCATTTTGCTGTCCCAATACAACACCCGATTTATCGGTAACTTTAACAGTTCCGTTTTCTTCAATGACTTTTAAACTCCCATCTTCAAGTTCAAGTGTAATGGCATTCTCTGGAATATTATATGGAGTCGAAGGTTTAGTATCAAAAATATTATATGATAATATCCCAATAAAGATAGCTGCAGTAGTTGCTAATATTTTCCATGTATTTGTTTTACCAGTTTTCAAATCACTTTGAACACTTATACCTTCCCACAAAGAATCTTTGATTTCCTTTTTACGAGAATCATTCTTAAAATGTAAATCTTTATTAGCTGAAGAAACTTCTTCATTAAATTTATTAAGGAGCTTATTCTCTTCCTCAGAAATTGAACCATCTAAGTATTTTTCCAATAACTCACGAAATTCGTGTTCACGCATATTTATATCTCTATAATTATATGAACCAAATAAGTCATCTAACTCACATCAATAAATTGATTTTAACATTTTATTAACGTTTTTGATTTAAATAGCGTCACCCGATTTTATTTATAAAATCTTATTTAGCCATATTTAAAGTGAAAGGTTTAATTAAAAAAGAAGAAGATTATTACGGGTAATTTATGTAGAACACCTAGATTTCTTCTGATTGATTTAAGCGCTAAGGATACTTGATTTTCAACAGACCGCTTAGATATACCTAATTGTGAAGCAATTTCTTCATTCGTATTATTTTCAACTCTGCTTAATTGATAAACTTCTTGACATCGTGGAGATAATTCTTTTAAAGAATTAGTTATGACAATATTAGTTTCTTCTAAATCGTATTGATTTTCAATTTCTGGTTTACAAAACTTTAATGAATCAATTACATTGAGTTGCACTGTATTGAATTTATTATCCCTTAAGTATTTAAAACAACCGTAACTAACAGCTTTAAATATGTAGGCTTCAAAATCCTTTATTTCTCTACTTTCTCTACTTTTCCATAATTCTATCCAAATATCTTGAACAATATCCTTAGCCACATCTCCATCAAAAAGAATGCTTTTAGCTTTCAGAAACATAGATTCCCAATACATCTCAAACAGTTTTTGAAACGCCTTTCGGTTACCGTTTCTATACTGAGAAAGAAGCAATTCGTTCGTGTAAGCTTTTTCTTTCGACATTGTAATCGACTATTCAATTATGAACTTTGATAGATTATAAATGTATAAAAAAAATACATTACACAGTCTTTCTCATTAGTTCATTTGAGTGAACAAAACACAGTAAAGAGCTGAAATGTACAGTGAACAAGGTTAGTTGAAGTTCATAAATAAAATAGAATTATTGCATTTGCTCCCTTTACAATTAAACTCACATAACACTACTTTAAATAATTGTATTACAGGTAATTGAAAAATATTCATTTATAAAGAAAACAAATTACATATAACTTGAAACAGCATGTATATAAATGTTAAAATCAATCCATTTAAAACATATGTAAGTAAAGTAAACTTCACAATAACTTAATATTGATTAAAAATTTAGCCATATAAGATGCCTAGTGAGTATTTTATCAATCCTTAACTTTTCAAAATAATTAGAAATACATACCCTTCTATACTTTGAAAAGAATTTAACAGCTATATAAGAATATTAATAAAATGTTAAACTCAATTTATTAATGTGAGTTAGAAATACCAGTGAAAGTAATGTAGATAGTTGAATAAATTTTTTATTACTATACTACCTATTTAGAACAAACAAAACCATAATAAACTTTTTTTACACAAATTCTACCGGAAAAAATGAGAAGAGCTATTTTAATTTCGCTGATATTAACAACTGTTTTTAATGCTTATTCTCAAAATGATGAAAAAATAGAGATTACAATACTAGAAAATGAATATTGGTGGGGTGGGTTAAGTGCTATTGGTCATAATACACCTTATGATGCAAATACAACTGAAAGCCATGACCTTTGGGGTGATAATAAAGGAAATCAAGCGCAGCCGTTATTGTTATCTAGCAAGGGTAGGTATGTTTGGAGTGAATCTCCAATAAAATATTCTTTTGAAAACGGACATATTACCGTTACCACTAGAGAAGGTGAAATTAAATATGGAACTGCTGGTAAAAATTTGCGAGATTCTTATAATTATGCAGTAACCAATTTTTTCCCTCCTAACGGAAAAATTCCAGAGGAACTATTGTTTACAAAACCCCAATACAATACTTGGATTGAGCTAACTTATAATCAAAACGAAGAAGATATTTTAAAATATGCCCAGTCAATCATTGATAAAGGGTATCCGCCTGGAGTATTAATGATAGATGATAACTGGCAAGAGAATTATGGTACTTGGGAGTTTTCTCCTCGTAGGTTTAAAGACCCTAAAAAAATGGTTGAAAAGCTACATGCAATGGGTTTTAAAGTTATGCTGTGGATATGTCCTTTTGTAAGTGCAGACACCGAAGTTTTTAGACAATTGGAAAAAGAAAAATTATTATTACTAGATGCAGATAAGACTCAAGATGTACTGTGGGCTAATACCAAAAATAAAGCTGCAATATTTAGATGGTGGAATGGTGCAAGTGCTTGTTTAGACTTAAGTAACCCAAAGACTCAAGAATGGTTCGAAAAAAAGTTAAATTATTTAATGGATCAATATGGAGTAGATGGGTTTAAATTTGATGCTGGTGATGCAGATTTTTACACCAATGATATTGTTTCATACGCTCCTAATACCAATCCAAATGACCATACTACCTATTTTGCCCAACTAGGTCTAAAGTACCCTCTGAATGAATATAGAGCATCGTGGAAAATGGCAGGTTTGCCTTTGGCACAGCGGCTACGTGATAAACACCACTCTTGGGATGATTTAGAAAAATTAGTTCCAGATTTGATGTCTCAAAGTATTATGGGATATGCATATACTTGCCCAGATATGATTGGTGGTGGAGAACACCAATCTTTTGAGAATTCAACAACAATTGATGAGGAGTTGGTAGTTCGTTCTGCCCAGGTTCATGCGCTAATGCCTATGATGCAATTCTCTGTAGCTCCTTGGCGTGTACTCTCTAAAGAAAACAATCAATTATGTCTTGAGGCAGCATTATTACACACAAACATGGGTGAATTATTTTTAGATTTAGCAAAGGAAGCATCTAAAACAGGAGAACCAATAGTTAAACCTATGAGTTTGGCCTACCCCGATAGTGGTTACGAAATGATTAAAGATCAATTCATGCTTGGAGACGAAATATTAGTTACTCCAGTAGTTAAAAAAGGGGAACGTAGACGTAAAGTAGTTTTACCAAAAGGGAAGTGGAGAGATGAGAAAAACAAAACCTTTAGAGGAGGAAGAACCATTGAGATCGAGGTTCCTTTGAGCCGTTTACCCTACTTCACTAAAGTCAAAAAATAATATTGAATTTGAATGATTTTTCTCTTAATTACTTTTATAATATATTGATAATCAAAAAACTAAAACTGCATACGTTTTTGAATACGATTTTATAATTTGATAGCGGCTGAGCTCAATAAAACTGCAGAAAATTTTCCTGATTAGGAGCTTATAAACAGAAGGTCGCTGGATCGAGTCCAGTCCTCGCTACTAGAAAAAAGACTCCTGAGAAATCAAGAGCCTTTTTTTTTATTGCCTAATTTTAGAGAGATAATCACCTTTTAATACTAAGATGCATACGATTTATCTGAAAAGAGACACTTTTCTTCCCGAAAGTATTTTCTTCAAATGGCGATTTACAAAAACGCTGGTATGTTTATTTCTCTTTTCATTTTGCAAAGAATCTTTAACGAACCCATAGCACTCTGTTTCCTTTAACGTTCAATTGTAATTTCTCATTTTTGGCTTGGATCTTAATCAAATAAGCTTTTTTATCTAAGTTATTTGGAATTTCGATGCGCCATAAGTGTTTACTTACTACTTTAGGTTTTGGGTTTTTCGACAACTTTTGCCCTTCATATCTTCCTAATTCCTGAAGGGTGTAAAAACGAACTAGTTCTGGAGATACCCCTTTATACTTTTGCATAGGTAGCCATTCGTTTTCCTTAAAACTTATCATCACCTCTGTGTCATTATCGGCAGCAAAAACATTAGCGTATACGTAAGAATGATTAAGCACATTCAAAGCTGTGTCCCACTCATTTGTTTCGGGCACCCATATATTCATTTGTTTGTTATCATTGGCACCAGACACCTTGTAACTAAGATTGTGTTCATTTCCATTCACCTGCATATTCCAATACCCTTTGGGTGTGCCGTCGTCCATCATAGCAAAAGGAATTCCTCTAATATCATGTGGTCCTTGCCACCAGGATCCACATACCGCACCACTAATTAATTCGTGAATTGGCGGAAGATCTTTCCTCTCGTGATACATATGATACTGGGTATGAGTGTGTCCAGATGCTATAAATACATCTTGAAAAGATTTTAAACTGTGGACTAATTCATCACTATTTACAACCTCTTCTAAAGGGATATGCATAAAGATTTTTATAGCTTTATGTGCCTTATTCTTATGTTGTATTACATTTTTAATGAATGTCAGTTGGTTTTCATCTATCCTACCTTCATAACCCCTATTCTCTTTTGGGTAAATATTATTCAACACAAGAAAAAGTTCATTTCCATACTCAAATGCATAGTAAGAAGGTCCGAAGATTTTCTCATAACTTTCATCACGACGTTCCAAAGTTTCTTCCTTAAAATCTAAATCGTGATTCCCAATCACATAAAAAATAGGCGACCCAACTAAACCAAGAGTTTCGGACAAGGGTTCAAAAATTTCAAGATTATCAAAAGAAAGATCTCCTAGAGGAACAATAAAATCGGGTTTAGTGTCGACCAATTCTTCGGTTACCAATTTACCAACATGATAAATATCGTCCATTACATCTACTTGTACATCACCAAGCAATGCCACATTAAAATCATCATTTTCAACATTTTCGTATAAAGGAAAATTATGCTTTTGACGTCTTTTACCTGAAAATGCTTGCACATAAAATTGCACCTTGTTTGTAGAATCCAATTTAGAAATATACCCCGTTGGTTTTACAATAAAAACAAGATTGTCCTTAATCGTAGAAATTTTATATTCTCCTTTTTCATTTGTGGAGACTACATCTCTTCCATTACTCACTAAAACATTTGGTAGTTTTCTTTCTTCGCCATCAAACAGACCATTATTATTGCCATCAACAAAAACAACACCCTCAAAACTATGTTGTGCATTGGCTTTCGAAATAAACAACAATACAAATAGCAATACAAAATATTTCATATTATTCATTTTCAGAATCGAGCAACTTTGATATTTTCTAAATTTCCACAAGTCGTCAATATAAAGACTTCCATTTTTAAGAGTAGACGACGCTAATTACATTTATCATCCTGTCTAAAAAAAACACACTGTCTTTGCCGTGGGCAACCATGACCTTATTGTAGGTTATATAACTTACTATTACTCCTTCAAATCAAGTACTTTCAATATTTTACCAAACAAATCACTATTCTTATACACACCTTGAAATTCTTGTGAATGAGGACCATAGGCAAATATAGGGACCATAGTCGCGGTATGATCATGGGTAGTAAAGTCGCCTTCTATTATTCCTTTTTCTAAATTCCCCTGTGGAATACTGAAACCTGATGTTTCATGATCTGCGGTAACAATAACCAATGTGTTTCCCATTTTATCAGCATATTTAACTGCCTCCGTTATTGCTCTATCGAAATCTATTCCTTCTGAAACTATTCCCGAAACATTATTGGTATGTCCGTAGTTATCAATTTGAGCACCCTCGACCATTAAGAAAAATGGCTTGTTCTTAGAACTCAAGAACTGTATACCATTTTTAGTAGCTTCAGCCAATACGCTACCTCTACCGTTTAAAACACTAGGCACTTCCTTTTCAGATATAAAAAAACCTACTTTATCACTTTTACTAGAACCTATAGCATCCACCTTATCCAACATATCATAACCAACAACCGTTTCTTCTCCTTGAAAATCTTCTGATCCGCCGCCAACAAACAAAGAAAGCTTGCTTTTCGATAGATCTCCTGCTATTTCTCTTACATCAGATCTATCTTTTTGATGAGCATAAAACGAACCTGGGGTTGCTCCTGTCATTCTATCTGAAGTAATGCATCCGGAAACATAATTGTACTCTGATAGCAACTCTGAATAGTTTACTAATGGTTGTTGTAATGTATCTACACCTATAGCACGATTATATGTTCGTTCCCCTGTAGCAAGTGCTGTGCCAGCAGCTGCCGAATCTGTCGTAAAATCATCAGCTGACTGGGTGGTTATAAAACCAATACTTTGCATTTGCGTCAAAGTCAAATCTCCACCGTTAGCAAGAAGTGATGAGGAAATCTGGGACAAACCATTACCGTCGCCTATGAGTAAAATAACATTCTTAATAGGCATATTCTTTTTATCACTAGAAAAAGTTGGTGTATATACCTCAGAGAAGATTTCGTTAGTATACATACGGTTTTCTAAATCTTTAAGATAAGCAGCCGATGCATACGTTTTATCTGTATTAATGAAATCCATATTTAATTCCTTAAATACTTTCCAAGCAGTTTTACTATCTGGGGCTCCCCAAAACCTAAAAGGTTTCCCTAAAGAATGCACACTGTCGATTACCGTTTTTACTTTTTTATAATCACTGGCGGTTAACCTTCCCTTTCCATTCCATTCTGAAAAATCATTGAAATTCAAGCTCACCAATGCTATTTTTTCCCAAGTCTTTTCATTATCCGAAATTTCTAAGGTCTGATGATCGAATGTTATATAATCGGCATAGTTGGCATAATCTTTTTCATCTGGTCTATTTCCTGAAATTACTATTGAAATCTTTTCATTGTGAATGACATCTGGATATTTTTCTAAAATAGAAATAAGTTTATCCAATGTTTTATAAGGCTCCGATTTAATGTCAATAAGCAATTGTATTTCTTGTTGATTCCCTAATTCAAGTTCAATTATTTTCTGAATAGGTTGAAGATATAAAGCCTGAAAAGTGCGTTCTATTATAATATCTGACTCACTATGTGTGGCATACAAAGTTTTGTTTTTGTAAAAAACATCAACTTCAATCGATTCCAATTCATTGGCATATGCGCTCCAGAAAGGTACAGTTTGTAGATAATCATTATGTGAATGTATTTTATAATGGTTCCCTTGCTGAGCGTGCACAAATTGTGTAGCTATTAATAAAGGGCATATAATAAAGAAAAAACTTCTAATCATTTTCGGATATTAAAAAAAAGGTGCTAAACCATTACGGTGTCACACCTTTTCTGTGAATGAAAACTAACTCAAACTAATAATTTAAATACTACTACCATCCTGTGTTTTGCAGAATTCCAGAAGATTCTATAGATTCATTTGGAATAGGCCAAACATGCATTGTAGCAGGGTTGAATTGTGGCCTCGCAGGCCATATTTCTTCAACGGTAAAGGGGGAATCTGGATCAGCCTTATCAGCGTGTATTCTTCCATAAATAGGTTCTGAGTAAATAGCATCGGCATCTCCCCATCGTACAAGGTCAAAATGCCTATTGGCAAATTCACCGGCTAGTTCAACTCTTCTCTCTTGTTTTAAATCATCCATGGTCGCCCCAGTTATGGGTAACAAACCTGCCCTATTACGAACAGCGTTTAAAGGAGCATCTCCATTTTGACCTTGCATAATCAAAGCTTCTGATTTTATCAAAAGTATTTCGGCATATCTAAGAATAGGAACATTATATAATGTCGTTGGATTATCACCATTCGCATTTACGGTTACACCTATAGGATTCTCACTTTGATATTCATACATATACTTGTTCCACTGAAATCCTGATTGGGAATTTTCTGAAGCATATCTTCTAGTTTCACCAAAAAACTCAAACTCGTCCCCAAACTTTAACATGGTTACCTCACGTCTAACATCTCCATCTTCAAAAGCTTCATAAAGACCTAATGAAGGATGGTAATAACCCCAACCATTATATAGCCCCCATCCTTTGTTCTCTAATACAACACCAGGTAATTTGCTACCGTCCTCAATACCCGAATCAACAGACCAAATATATTCGCTTGTCCAGTTATTTAAGTGACTGTGTAATTCTCTAAAATCAAGTTCAGGATTATCTGTATCAATCAATGCTCTACCAGAACCAGAGTTGGTTACGGCATCTGCAGCTGTAACTGCATCTGCATATTTGGAAGCATCGTATTGTGCCCAATAAATATATGTTTTAGCAATATATGCCAATGCGGCATCTTTATGTGCTCTACCATAATCCTCACCATTTAATTCTGTAATCAATGGTAAAAGTTCAGCTGCACTATTAAGATCTTCAATTATTTGTGCATAGTTTTCAACTACGCTTGTTGGTCTAGAATAACTACCAGCTTCATCATTATAATTTTCTTCAGTTAAGATTGGCACTCCTCCATTGGTTCCATTATCACCATAGTGATATGCTAAATAGTGGTAGTGAAAAGCTCTCATGAAATACGCTTCACCCAAAAGTCTGTCTTTTAAAGATTCTGAAATATCCATTCCAGGTACATTCACCAAAACATCATTCGCTCTTCGAATAACCTTATAGCACTGCGCATACATCCATTTTAAAGAACTTTCATCACCAGTTAAATTAAAATTCTTTGCATTATCCGCATCTGCCTTAATTCGTCCAGTAACCATATCATCTGAAGCATTTACGTACCAGTAAAAACCTCTAGAAAACATATCTTCATCTTTCATATAGTAATACATACTATTCGTTGACTCTATGGCATCTTGCTCTGTCTTCCAGAAGTTTTCGTAAGAACTACTACCTAGTGGTTCTAAATTTGTAAAATCATCTGAACAAGAAACTGGCCCTAAAAAGATCACAACCATGGTGACCATAATTATTTTTGCAATTTTATTTTTCATTATAAATATTTTAGAATTGATTATAGTTTTAATGATAGTCCTGCAGATATCGTTCTTGATAAAGGATATTGGGCAACATCTAGACCTATTCCACCTACTTCTGGATCAATACCCGTATAATCTGTAATTGTAAATAAATTCTCTGCGGATACGTAAACACGTAAAGAAGATCCATTTAACAAACTATCCATTACATAATTCGGAAAAGAATAACCAAAGGTTACATTCTTAAATCTCAAATAAGAAGCGTCTTCCAAGTACCAAGTTGACTGTGTACCAAAGTTGTTATTGTTATCTGTCGTTGATATTCTTGGAATACCTGTATTTGTGTTTGAAGCTGTCCAAGCATCTAATACTCTACTATCTAAATTGTAGCCCTGTAAAGATGCATTGTAAGCCGCATATTTATAACCATTAAATGCTTCAACACCAGCTACACCTTGTAGAATTAGACTCGCATCAAACCCTTTGTAATTAGCACTGAAATTAAAGCTATATGTAAGGTCTGGTTGGTAGCTTCCGTGATATACCCTATCGTCATTATCAATATCTCCATCATTATCCGTATCCTGAAATTTAAGATCACCAGGAACTGCATTCGGCTGTATAAGTACACCATCATTAGCGTAATTATTTATTTCTGCCTGCGATTGAAAAACACTTACATAAGGCACTAAGTAATGCGAACGCAAAGCTTCACCCACTGTAGAACGATAAGGTCTTAAAGCATCTCTTACTTGGTAGTCATCGTGTGATACAAAGTCAATACCACTATTGTTATAACCATCTAGGTTTTCAAGTGTATTTTCTAACATTGCGGCATTAGCCCTAACAGTATAATTGAATTCACCAATTTTGTCGCTGTAAGCTAAAGAAAGTTCAACACCTACATTCTTAACTTCTCCACCATTAACAAATGGTGCATCTGTACCTTGGTGCTTATCTTCTAAACCTTCTAAAATCATATCGAAAGTCGTTTTTTGAAAATAATCGAAGGTTACAGATAGCCTATTGTCAAATGCCATAGCATCAACACCTATATCAATAGATTCAGATGTTTCCCAAATTAAGTCAGGATTAGATTGTTGTCTTGCATACACACCTTTATCATTACTTAATCCATCTTCACCAATAATTAAAGTCTGTGACCCTAATGGTACATCAAAAGAATAATAACCAACAGAATTTATATTACCAATCTGACCCCAAGAAGCTCTAAATTTTAAATCATTGATTTTATCAACCTTGAAGAAGTTTTCATCTGAAATTCTCCAACCCACTGAAACTGCCGGAAAAATATCTGATTGATTGTCTAACGCTAATCGAGAAGTTTCATCTCTACGAACACTAGCAGTGGCAAAATATTTATTATCATAGTTATACGTAACCCTTCCGATTGCAGAAGTTAAAGCATCCTCGTAAACATCGGTAACAGGTTCTTTCTGATCAGCTGCATTTGATAAATACTGATTAAAAGGTTCTTCACTACTGAAAATTTCTGCCCTTTGGGTCAATGATTCATAATTGGTAAACTGACTTGAGTAAATAGCCGTAACATCTAAATTATGATTTCCAAAAGACTTGGCATATGTTAATTGATTATCCCAAACTCTTCTATTAGTTGTGCTATTACTCTGGGTCAATGAATTAGTTAAATTGGTTCTTCCTAATTCTGGAACACGAGGTACAAATGATTTATATTCATTGTGACTTGTACTATGCGCGAAACTTGTTCTAAATTTTAGCCCTTCAATAATTTCATAATCCAAATAAACTTGAGCATTAATAAAATTAGTAGGACTGGTAGTCGTAGGACGTAATAAAAGTGCAACAGGGTTGTAAACATCACCATATGCACCTGCAAATTGCGAAAGATCAAAAGGTACAACTCCATGAAATAAGCCGTTTTCATCGCGAACTGGTGCCGCAGATGGAAAGTAAAGCGCATTCATAATAGTACCAGAATAACCACTACTTGTATTTGTACCTACTGCTTCTGTAATCGAGTAGTATACATTTTCGCCAATAGTAACTTTATCCGAAAGACTTAAGTCTGATTTAAGACGAAAAGAATAACGATCAGATTTTGTTCCTACAAGTACACCTTCTTTGCTGTTATACCCAAAAGATGTCATGTAATTAACATTATCCGTAGCTCCGCTAATATTAATATTTGTATTAACTAAAGCAGCAGATCTAAATATTTCATCCATCCAATTGGTTCTTGTTGTTTGACCCCAAGGATTTTGTGCGGCATCATGTGCTGCTTGTGGAGACGTACCACCATTGGCAGCTGCAAGATTATAAACACTTGCTTGTTGTTCTGCATTCAAAGGTGTAGGTAAGCCTTCTGCGCTTTGAATACCACCATAAAGGTCTAAGCTAATTCTAGGTTTTCCTTTTTTACCTTTCTTGGTTTGAATTACAATTACACCAGAAGCTGCTTGAGCACCATATATTGCTGCAGCTGCAGCATCTTTCAACACAGATACCGAAGCAATATCTTGTGGGTTAATAGCTGGTCCGTAATAAGGAACCCCATCAACTACAGTTAGCGGAGATTCATTCGATATTGAACCGTACCCTCTTATTACTATTTGACCACTACTAGTTGGGTCTCCTCCTTGTTGCATTACTGTAACCCCAGCAACATTTCCTTGCAAGAAATCTGTAAATGAAGAAACTGGTCGACTGGCAATCGTTTCTATTCCATCTACCTGCGAAATAGAAGATGTAATATCTCCTTTTCTTGCTGTACCATACCCAATCAAAACAACCTCATCGAGACTGTTAGCTTGCTCATCTAACTCAATTTGCAAGGTTTGATTTCCCGAGTAAGAAACTTCAACCGAGCCAAACCCAATTGAAGACACGACTAAGGTTCCTTCAGATTCATTAAGTTCAATACTAAAAACACCATCAAAATCAGTGGCAACTCCATTCGCTGTTTCTCCATTAGGAATAATAGATGCTGCCGGAAGAGGCATACCATCTACCTTAGAAACAACCGTGCCCTGTACAATGGTTTGCGCAAATACACTTGATAGTGCGCAAACACATAAAACTAAGAATACGTAATACTTTTTCATTTAAAATTTTGGTTATTGGTTGAGTCCAAAAATAGTCAAGCAACTAAATTTTGCAGGGGTCAAATAAACCAAAAAGGTGCATAAATCTTTCACTTAGGGTTCTGTTTTGAACAGAATTAGTGGATATACTTTTCAATCAACAATAAGCTGTTTCAAGTGAAACACCATTAATATTAGGCATCTTCGAGCCTTTCTCTAAATTGCTTTGGACTGCAGCCAATATTCTTTTTAAATAGCCTACTAAAGTACTTTGGATCGTTAAATCCGCATTCTCGACTCACTTCAGTTATGTTTAGTGCTTTATTTTTTAATAAATATTGCGCTTTTTGTAATCTTAGATCAATAATTACATCTAAAGGAGACTGCCCTAACACCTCTTTGAACATTCTATATCCTTTAATTTTAGAAACAAAAAGCATTTTTGCCAACTTATCAACGTTGAAGGAATGGTCCCCTATATTCTTATGAATAATACTTATTGCCTTTTTTATCGATTTCTCATTAGAAGATAGTAGTTTATCATCATTAGAAAAAGAACTATTATAAAGTAGTTGTTTCGATTTGTCGCTTAAAAATTCTCTCCGACTCGTAATCAGCTTTGAGAACTTTTTCTGTATAAAAACTTTACTTGCGGGTAATTGAATAATAGTATCTACACCTAACTCAATAGTTTGCTCACGTAAAAAATAATCGATTTCTTCAGATATATATATTAAAGGAAGTGTTGTTTGAGAACCATCATTTTTTATAGCATTGCACAACTGAATAAGACTTTCATTAATTGGTGTATTATAAACCACTAGCCCATGTAAGTTTACTTGTTTAATAGCAGATAAAGCTTCGTCTATAGCATTCTCAAATAATAATGTATTGTTCGGATGTTCTAACAATTGCTTCGCCGGTACAAAATCATTCTTTTCGCAAAAAACAAGAATATTATTTTTATTTGAAGGCAACTTTTTATCAAGACCAATATGTTTCCATGATACATGCTCTACCCCACCTCCCTTAGTGTCAATTAATTTTATAGGTAATTGTAATTCTAAAGACAATGCCTTTTCATGATCTATGTTCAATTGCCCGTTCATGGCTGTTACCAATGTATTTACCGCTCTAAAATATGGGCTATAATGTTCAATATTGAAAAAATTATCTTTAAAAATCTTACTATCAGAACTTATGTTCATAAAAAACATTCCTTCACTATTCTCTAAAACAACTTTTAAAGAACTATTTGTAAGTGCATACTTAATGATGACATTAAATAAGTATTTAAAAAGTAATTTAAACCTAAGAACATCCATCTCAACCAATGCATCTGATAAGTCAAGTGTATAATCTAAATGCAATTTCGATTTTGATGATTGCACTTTCAGGTTTTCGATTAGAGGTTTTATAGTTGATTTTAAATTAATAATAGATTTATTGATGGCTCCAACTTCTTTAATATGCCCCAAGTAATCCCACTCCATTAATAAGTTTAACAATTCCCCAGAATGTGTTGAAATATCTTTCTTTAATAGGGACTGATTTTCCAATTGATCTGCACTTGTAATAATCTTAATTATTGGTTCTTTGAACTCAGATAAGACGAATGCCTTAAACTTATCAATTTCAAAATCTTCATTTTTAAGCTGCTGGTACAAGTTTAAAAGTTCTTCCTTTTGCCTACCTACCTCTTTATTTTTTTTGTCAAGTTTCTGATTTGTTTCTTCTAAATTTTGCTTTTGATCATTAATTATCTTCGTTCTTCCAACAATTCTCTGCTCGAGTATTTTTCGATTTTGAACTATACTTCTGTTTCTTAAGAAGTACAAATAACTTAGACCAACAAAGAGGGATACCAAAAACAAAGAAATAAACCACCCTGTTAAATAGAATGGCTTATTTATAATAATGTTAAACGTTTTAGCAAGCGCATCATTAGAATCAAGAGAATTCTTAATAGCTAAATTATAATGTCCATATGGCAAATTAGAATAATAGACAGGGCTCTCATCAAATACATGCCAATTAGAATCGAAACCAGATAATTTATATAAGATTTTATTATCAGTATTCTTAGTATAGGATACAGAAGATACTTCGAACTTTAATCCATTATCAGAATAGTCTTTCGTGATTTCCCCTGTAAAATTTCTTTTATCATCGACAGAAACTATAAGTCTAGGAAGCTCCTTAACGAAATCAATAGTCATCGGAGAGAAATAATTTAACCCATTTATACCACCAAAATATAGATATCCGTATAAATCTTGATAATAGCTGCCTTCTGAAAATTCAGCAGCTTGCCAACCTTCATCAGAGTTTAAGCTTGAAACTGAATAGTTGTTTCTATCTACAGCAGCTATTCCTTTTGTAGTACTTACCCAAACCTTATCACTGTGTAGTGTTAGACTATACACCAAATGACTTGGGAGTCCATTATTTTCTGCGATGTTTTTTATAAGACCTTTTTCCTTATCAAATACACTTATCCCTTCTGAACTGGCAATCCAATAATATCCTGTTTTACCATCTTTAAAAGCACTATACGTATTATCGCTAAGTATACCATCTTTCTTATTAATACCTGAGATACTACCTGTTATAGAATTTAAAATAATTACGCCGCCTTCTTCAATTGAAAGAATAGCTTCATCTTCATAAATAAATACTTTTCTAATATTTAAATCGTCTAATTTACCTTGACCATTAAAAGTTGTAAACTCCCCCATTTCTAAATCAAATTTGGCGAGACCACCCCAGCAGGCTATCCAAAGTTGTTTTTCGTGGTCTTCAAACATCGAATAATTTCTATTATTCGGAAAATTCTCAAAATCGGCTGCGTTAAAAAAGGTTTTTTTACCATTTTTAACTCGAACCACACCTGCATACGTACCCGCCCAAACCGAGCCGTCTGAAGAGGTAAACAGGCTTCGCAATCTATTCCAATCTTCATTTCCTGATAGAATGGAAAGATCATGTTTCAAATAACTTTTTGTTGCAGGATCATAATTAAAAAGACCTTGTGTGTAATAACCAATCCAAATGTTATTATTTAAATCCTTGGTAATAGCCCTAACCGTTTCATACGGTAAATTAGGACACTTAACAGGGTGAGGAGTTATTACACCTATATTTTCAGACCCCCGATATGCCATACTCAACCCGCCATCTTTATGACCTAACCATACGTTTCCGAAATCATCTTGATATATTTTTTCTATTTCATTACTAGTGAAACTGTATTTAGAATAAAGATCATGTTCGTAATGTTCGATGTTTTCATTATGGATATTTTCACTATTCTTTCGAATAATAAATAAGCCATTATTTTGAGTAGCATACCAAATGCTACCATCATGGTCTCTCATTGACTCATTAATTGAAAGGTCAGGGAATTTGGAGAGTAAAATGTTGTTAAGCGTACTCTTGTCATTTCTATAAGAATCAACATTCTCTTTTTTAACAAAGTGTTCATCTTCCAAATGATATGCTTCATCGTCATTGATCTCAAGAATCAATTCGCCATTTTTAGTTAACCTGAATTCTCTTGGCTGTTCCTTTAAAGGATAGTTTTTAAACTTACCATCGCCCAAATACCTACTAACAGATTTGTTGTCGGTTAAAAGCCACATAGTTCCAGCGTTATCTTTAATAAGTCTGGTAACTACATTACCGGCGATAGACGCAGAATCTTCCTGAATATGTTTAAATACTACAAAATCATGTCCATCATATAAATTCAGTCCATCCCATGTTGCAATCCATAATACCCCATCTGTATTGCTGATAATATCATTTACCGAGTTATTGGACAAACCTTCATTGGTAGTCAAGGTTTTAAATTTTACTTTTTGACCAAAGACGGAAGAGCATATCAATGTCATTATTAAAAACAACACTTGTCTAGGGGGACTAAAATTTATTGATATCACTTAACTTAAATTTTATCCTAAAATACAGAATTAATATAGGAAGTCTACAATCTAAACAATAGCTGTTTTCTGTATCTAGTTTTAAGAGTCAACTATCTTTGAAAACGATTTGTTTACAGAATAAAACCTTTTTCATTTATCCATATACTTAGTTCAATTTGTGCTTTTTCATAAAAATCAAAGCATTTAATTTTCTCTAAATATTTTAAACACTAAGTCTTTGGTTAGTGGTTGCCCTTTAGCTTTTACTCGAATTTCATCAAAACTAAATCTAAAATCACAACCTGCTTTGTATTCACTGCAACCATAAGCTGTTTTTCCTTTTAGAATAGTCCCTTTGTTGCATTTCGGACAAGTATTATCTTCAGAAGTACTTTTTACTTGAGCTTTACTTTTTTTAGGTTCTAGCTTGAGCTTGAAATTTTCATCAAACCTAATCAACCCTTCAACTGAAGCATCATTAATTTTAAAGCCTTTTAAATTTACCGTTGACCCTTTCTGAAACAGCCTAATAAATTGTTTTTCTGAAATGGTTTTACTTTCAAATTTAAATGGCATTACAAAATCGCAAGTCTTATTGAACTCCGAACAACCATAGGCTGTTTTCCCTTTACGTATAGTTCCTTCTTTACATTTAGGGCAATTCTCAGATGTTAACCCTTCAGATTTCTTAGTCGTTTTTTTCTTAGGTGTTGTAGCTGGTTTATTATTTACCGCCGAAATATTCGCCTTTTTAGTTTCACTTCGCACTTCGTAAACCAAATGATCTACCATTTGCTTCATCTGCTTAATAAAACTACCTGCACTAAAGGTTCCTTTTTCAATATCTTTTAATTGCTTCTCCCATTTACCGGTTAGCTCGGCAGATTTTAGCATTTCATTTTGAATAGTATCAATCAATTGAATACCTGTAACCGTTGGGATTACTTGCTTTTTATTTCGCTTTATATATTTTCTTCGAAACAATGTTTCAATAATATTGGCACGTGTAGAAGGTCGACCTATACCATTTTCTTTCATTATTTCACGAAGTTCGTCGTCATCAACCTGTTTTCCTGCCGTTTCCATTGCACGCAATAACGAGGCTTCTGTGTATTGATTTGGTGGCTTCGTTTGCTTTTCAATAAACGAAGGTTCGTGAGGTCCCTTTTCCCCTTTCTGGAAAGTCGGCAATATTCCGGGTTCTTTAGATGTATTATTCGGTGTTTCGAAAACAACTCGCCATCCTTTTTCTAAAATTTCTTTTCCTGTCGCCTTAAACTTTACTTTCTCTGCCTTACCAATTACAGTAGTGTTCGAAACTTTACAATCTGGATAAAAAACAGCTATAAATCGGCGTACAATTATATCGTAAACCTGCTGCTGGTTGTATTGTAAGTTTATTTGTTGACCAGTTGGTATAATAGCATGGTGATCCGTAACCTTACTGTCATCAAAAACCTTTTTAGTTTTCTTTAATTTCTTACCATGAAGAGGCTGCGTTAAACTATCATACTTAGTTAAGTTCTTTAGTATTCCTGGAACTTTTGGATATACATCATTAGGTAAAAAAGTGGTATCTACTCTTGGGTAAGTAACTACTTTTTGCTCATATAATTTCTGAACTATCTTTAAAGTTTCGTCTGCACTGAAACCGAACTTTGTGTTACAATAGACTTGTAAACCTGTTAAATCAAATAGCTTAGGTGCGTATTCATTACCTGCCTTTTTTGTAGTGGAAACAATTTCAAAATCATGCTCTTTTACGATAGAAGCTAATTTCTCTCCATCTTCCATTTTAAGAAAACGACCTTCTTCGTAGCTAAATAGCGTCTCGCGATAAAGCGTTTGTAATTCCCAATACGGCTGTGGTTTAAAATTTTCTATCTCCTTAAACCGGTTAACCAACATAGCCAATGTAGGTGTTTGCACACGACCAACAGATAACATTTGTTTGTAGCCACCATGTTTTAAAGTGTATAATCGTGTTGCATTCATTCCTAAAAGCCAATCTCCAATAGCTCTAGAAAAACCTGCGTAATATAAATTGTCGTAATCTTCAGATGGTTTTAAGTTTTTGAAACCTTCTTTTATGGCTTCGGTTGTAAGTGAAGAAATCCAAAGTCTTTCAACTTTCCCTTTATAATTGGCTTGATTTAATACCCAACGCTGTATCAACTCTCCTTCTTGGCCAGCATCCCCGCAGTTTATAACGACATCAGCTTTATCGAATAATTGCTTAATAATTTTAAACTGTTTCTTTATGCCAGAATCTTTAGAAACTTTAGTTTCAAAGCGTTCTGGCAGCATTGGTAAATTGTTTAAATCCCAACTTTTCCAATGTGGCTTGTAATCGTTTGGCTCTTTTAATGTACAAAGATGTCCAAAAGTATACGTTACCGCATAACCATTGCCTTCATAATAGCCGTCACGTTTGGTATTAGCCCCTAGAACGGAAGCAATTTCTCTTGCTACAGATGGTTTTTCAGCAATACAGACTTTCATTTTATGAATTGAAAACTAACTATTAGCTTAATTTTTTTATTTGAACAGATATAGATATTGTTTGCATTAGCCCATTGCTAATACAAACACCGTAAAAATACAGTTCTGAAGATTTCGATTTAGTTTATTTAGCAAAAAATAATTAAGATGCTAAAGAGCATCCGCAAGACACCCTTAACAAATAGTGCTATGGTTTCTTACTTTCTGGGTATATCTATTAATCTAATACGTTAAAGTATTGTATCCATTAGCTTGTAATTGAAGTACCCGTACCGAAGCTGTTGGGGTTACAGTGAGACCATCAAAAAGCGTCTCTTCGGCTACACCTAATTTTTCCATGGCAACACTACATACGCTTACCTTGACCTTTCCTTTATATTTTTGAAAAAACTCTTCTAATTCAGAATCTTTGACCAACTGTGTCACCACCTTTCCTTTTACCACAATTTCGTAATCCTCTATTAAGACACCATTTTCAATAAGTAAATCGTACATACTTAACACTCCCCTAAAATGCTTTTCTGTAGTAAGTACAAAAGCATACTTAGGTGTTTTTTGTAAATCTGTAACTGCTTGTTGATCTAATTTTTTCTGCCCTTGAACTTCTGCAGAAGCAGTAATCATTACCATAATGACTAAAAGTGTTCGAAAAATATTGTTCATGACTTCTATTTTAAAGTGTATAATTTAAATAAAAATACAGAATTAAAATGCCATTTCTAATTTACACTTTGTGAAAAACTAGAACTCCATTTAATTCACTAACACTGTAATGCAAAATGACTATTGAGCAAATAAGAAAAAGACCAAAAATACCTGTATAAAAAGAGAAGTAGCATCTAGATTCATTGACCAAAAATTCTTTAAAACAACACCCAATACTATGAATGTATTAGCATCTATTCTACTAAAAAAAACAAGAAATCAATTAAAATTATACAATTAACACCTTTCCATAATACTTAAAATAAGTTTGTTAACTAACTAAAATTCTCATGCCCTAATTTATTAAGTAGATTTTTCGCTGCCAGCCAAAACCTTTTAGAAGTTGGATTGGGAATAACCGACATTTCAGGAATTTCAAATTCCGGACTAACCATTAATTTAATATATTGAAAAGCTTCATTTGGAAGATCGTCTGACAGGTAAGCCATGCTCCAAGTATCGAATTCTCTAGAATATATATTGCCTTTAGAAAGTAGAATCACCTCATAATGACGCGGATCTATTCTAATTTTTTCAAATAACGCCAAAATTATTTCAGCTTCACCTTCCAAATATTGTATAAAAAAACCTTCATGATATATCAGACAACCGGTTATATCATACTTACTATTGAAATCTCTTGACTCATTTAAAATATCATCAACTTGCGCGGACGAAATGGTATTGGCTGTGGATCTATACACAAGATTGTACATATACATCTAAGAATTAGCAACTGTTGAATAAAATCATAATTTACCAACTTTCAACGAATAACACCTCCTTAAAACGTATTATTTTTCCTACACACTTATTTTAATAATTGCATTTCATTTAAAATGATTATAAAATCCAACAATTCAATCTGACGGGTTAATTTTAAATTTAATAGCGACTATTGAAACCCATTTTTAAATATAATTTCCAACGGAATTTTAAACTTAGAAATTATGAAAAATAAAATATTAGCAACTTTAGCACTTACGGTAGTTTTAGCCTCTTGCTCAGGCACTAAAAAAACAACTTCAAATAATACCAAAGACAATACTGTCGTTTCCGTAGAAAAGGAAAATACTCAAAATAGCGAAACAACTTCACAAGTACCTGAAACTTCTACACTACCCAATATTGCAGTACAAGCAAGTGGTTCTACAGGAGCTATGAGTAATAGTATGGCAAAGCTTAAAGGAAAAAGTATTGATAAAGAAGCCAATCAAATGTATACAGCTCTTGAAATGAGCGAAGAACAAATTACCACATATAATTCGGCAATGAATCAATTTAAAACTAGACAAGCTAATATGCCAAGTGGTGAGATGTTAGGTAGTATCGAAAGTGAACGAACACGACAATTAGAAAGTATTTTATCTAGCGCTCAATTTGCTAAATACGAAAAATGGCAAGCAGATAATTAATAGAAACGCATTTTAGACCTAGCTCTAAAACTTATGGTTTAATTACTTATCGAATCAATTCTAAAAGGTATTCAACTAACATACCGCTAATACCTCTTGTACTTTTACGGTATAATATTTAAAGAACATAACAATGATAAAACCCACATCTCAAGTACCTGAATTAAAATTACCCCTGATAAACGATACACAATGGAGTTTATATGATCAAGACAGTACTTCATTTACCATGCTAGTTTTCTATCGTGGTCTGCACTGCCCTGTTTGTAGAAAATATTTAGAATCTTTAACCAAAAAACTAAAAGATTTTAGTGGTCGAGGAGTTCACTTAATAGCTATTAGTAGTGACAGCGAAGAAAGGGCGAAAAAAGCTGGGGAAGAATGGAATATTCCTGAACTTCCTGTTGGATATAATTTACCTATTGAAACTGCAAGAGAATGGGGATTATACGTATCTAAAAAAACGTCTGAAAAAGAACCAGATATATTTTCAGAACCCGGATTATTCTTGATTAGACCTGATAATACGCTTTATGCCAGCTCAATTCAAACTATGCCTTTTGCAAGACCAGATTGGGACGATATTTTAAATGCTATTGATTATGTAACTAAAAATGATTACCCTGCTAGAGGCGGTGAGTAATCTAACATTTACTCAAAATATCAGATTAAAACCAAAAAAAGTGATTTGTTCATATCTTTGAACAAATCACTTTTTTATATTATACTTACTTTTTAACTAGAGCAGATAATTTAATTTTTATCTGACTTCCATTTTTCGAACATTAATCTTATTTCTTCATCTACCATTGGGTATAAGCCTATAATCGCTTTACCGCCCTGTACTTTTTCGAGAACAAAATCTTCATATAAAGTCATTTGAATACATTCATCTGCAACCTCATCTGCCAAATGTGCCGGTATTACCATTACCCCATCATCATCACCAATTATTACATCTCCTGGAAAAACGGCTACATCTCCGCAACCAATTGGATCATTAATTGCAATTGCTTGATGCAATGTAAGATTAGTAGGTGCGGTAGGTCTATTATGATAGGATGAAAAATCTAAATCAGCTATTTCTGCAGAATCCCGAAAACCACCATCTGTAATAATACCAGATGCTCCACGTACCATTAAACGTGTAACTAAGATTGATCCTGCCGAGGCTGCTCTTGCATTTTGGCGACTGTCAATAACCAATACAGCTCCTTCTGGGCATTCTTCTACAGCTACTCTCTGTAAATGCTTAGGGTCCCTAAAAACGTCTATTGGATTTAAATCTTCTCTAGCAGGTATGTAGCGCAATGTATAAGCCTCACCCACCATTGTAGGCCTTCCCAATTTCAATGGTTTTACATTCTGTATGAATTGATTTTTTAATCCTTTTTTAAAAAGGCATGTAGCAACAGTTGCCGTACTTACTTTTTTTAATTTTTCTTTGGTAGAAGTTGATAATTTAGTCATGATATCTTTTCTATAGTTTATCTTATTCCGCTCTTTGCCATGCTTCTTTAATGAAAAGCAAATCATGTTTCATTTTGGCAAAAATCTCCTTTTTATCCATGGTAATTTCTGTTGCTCCATGTTCTGCCCCACCAAGGTCATATTCTAAGTGTAACGATATTGGCACATTGATTTTATATTTTTTAAGTAGCGAAAAATACTTATCAAACTCAACCACGCCTTCACCTAACGGAGTATTAATAGGTTCGTATTTTCCATTTTTATAACCCCACTTAAAATCTTTTATAACTATCGATTTGATAAGTGGCTCTATACGACGTAAATCTAATTCCCAACTTTTTCCACCTTCTACTACAGCATGCCGAATATCATATTGACATCCCATATAACTATCATCTGCCTTTGATAAAATTGTAGGCAAATCCCAAATAGGTGCTCCAACATGATTACCGGCATGGTTTTGATAACAACCGATTAATCCTAGTTTTTTATTCACCTCCCCAAGTTCTGCTGCTTGCTCTGCGAAAATAGCCTGACTCTCTACTATTGATATATCTTCTGGGTAAGTTAGCCAACCTGTGCGGTAGTGACTGAAACCTGTTTTACTTGCCGCCCCTAGAACGCTCTGTTCAGTTTCATTAGAAACATCCCAAACGTTTGTCGTCAACATTTGTGGTTTTAGCCCATACTTCTTCATTGCTTCTACTGCCTTTGGCAAATCTTCTGTCACTTTCTCTGGTAGCACATGACCTTTTGGGCGAACGGTTAAATCCAGCCCATTAAAACCAATATCAGCAGCGGCGGCACACATTTCATTATAATCTAAAAATTGTAGATGCTTAGAGAATAAATTCACCTCGATATCATTTTCAAAAACTACAGAAGATGCCAAAAGAGGACTACTTATTTGCAGTAATGATATGCCCGCCAATGCAGTAGCAGATTTCTTTGTAAAGTCTCTCCTCGATATCCCTTTATTCTCATTTCTCATTTTAACGAACTTAAAATTGTTTTAAAGGTAGATTTTATGTTAAAAATTTGGATGTCTTACAAATATATGTATTTTTGGTCAACCAAACTGGTTAACCAATATTATCAAGTTCAAATGAAAAATAAATTCTTATTCAAGGCATTTTTATTGATCATATTTATCTCAACGATATCTTGGGTAGATAAAGACAAGAGTGATATTTTAGTTCATAATATCACTGAATTTGACAACGCAGTTTCTACTGCCGAGCCTGGCACCGTAATTGTCTTGGCCAACGGAGTATGGAATAATGTTCAGTTAAAATTTACAGGAGAAGGTATCGAGAGTGCTCCAATTACTGTAAAAGCAGAAACACCGGGCAAAGTATTTATTGAAGGGATTTCAAATTTAGAAATTGCTGGAAATTATTTAATTGTCGATGGACTGTATTTTAGGAATGGTTATACACCAACTGAAAATGTAATCGCTTTTAGAACAAGTAAAGAAAATGTAGCTAACTACTCTAGGGTTACAAATTGTGTGATTCTAGATTACAATCAGCAACAAAGAGATAAGGATGATCTCTGGGTTCAGTTTTATGGTACTCACAATACATTAGACCACTGTTATATTGCAGGCAAAACCAATGGAGGTCCAACAGTTAGGGTAGATCTAAAAGGAAATCAAAGCATTAGAAATTATCATCAAATAGTAGATAATCATTTTGGACCTAGACCTAGAAAAGGTGGTGCTAGAGGAGAAACTATTCAACTAGGTAGTAGCTTTACATCTATGTCGCCAAGTAATACAACTATCGCCAATAATTTATTTGAAGAATGTAACGGGGAAGTTGAGATTATTTCTAGCAAGACAAATTTTAATGAAATTAGAAATAATGTATTCTATAAAAGTGAAGGCTCTGTTGTAACACGTCATGGTAATTATGCCGTTATAGATGGTAATTATTTTATTGGCGATGGTACAAATAAAAACTACGGTGGAATAAGACTTGTAAACACAGGGCATTGGGTTATTAATAATTACTTCTATAAAATTATTGGCGAAAACTTTAGAAGTCCATTAGCTGTAATGAACGGAATTCCTAAATCGCCATTAAATAGGTACAACCAAGTTACCGATGTTGTGGTTGCATACAACACGTATGTAGATTGTAAATCGCCTTGGCAATTTGGAGTGGGTACAAACATTGAACAAAAAGATGTCCTTCCAGAATCAGAAATACGCTCAGCTAGAGCACTTAGAACAGAAGTTGCCAATAATATTATCTACAATAGTACAGGTGATAAAAATGTAATTATTGAACATGATAAGGCTGATGGAGTTAAATTCGAAAGCAACATTATTAATAATCAAGGTGTAGCTTTTGGTGATACAACAAGGATTAAGGCTAGTGAATTTGAATTGACAAAAGTTGGTGAGTATGTCTATCTACCTAAACTAACCAGTGAATTTGATATTTATCAAGGTTTTGGTTTTAAAACAATTACCAAAGATCTTTTTGGGAATTCTAGAGAAAACAAAAATTCAATTGGAGCTGCGGTTCAAGGTGAATTCAATGACACAAATATTTTAGATAAAACCAAATATGGAGCTGACTGGTATTCTAATATTGTAAAAACTACAACTCCTAATATCATAGAAGTTTCCAAAGCTAAAGGAGAATTAGCAGCTAAAATAGCTGCTGCTAAAGCAGGAGATATTATCTCTTTAAAACCAGGTAAATACAAAGTATCAAAATCGATACTAATCAACAAAACAATTACAATTCAATCTAAAGAAAACGAAAAAGCTGAAATCGTTTTTACAGGTGCTGATAATACACCTCTATTTGAATTGAATCCTTATGGGGTTTTAAACATTAAGAATGTATCACTTACAGGTAACGGTAAACAAAAGGCATTTTCGAACCTAAAGGAAAATATGTCGAACCAATACGGGCTGACTGTTACCGGTTGCGATATCAACAATTTCGATTATGTACTAAAGGCGTATAAACAAACATTTGCCCAAGAGATTACTTTTAAAGATACTGCAATTGCCGATTGTGAAAACGGTATTGAATTATCTGAAGAAACAAATGATAAAGGAGATTACAACGTAGAGTACTTAACAATTGAAAACTGTACGTTCACAAACGTTAACCAAAATGTGATCGATTATTATAGAGGTGGATATGATGAATCAACAATTGGAGGAAACTTAATGGTAACAAACTCCAGTTTTTCAAATTGTGGGTCGAAGGAAGAAAACGGAATTTTGTTAAACACTAGAGGTATTGTAAACGTTGATATTTCAAATAATACTTTTAAAAATAACAATGTAAAATTAGTGGCATTACTTTGGGGAGCAAAGAATAATTCACATGCCAATAATGAAATTACAAACTCAGGTCAGATTAAGGTAGAAGAAAATCTTAAGATGAAATTAATGTACTAATTCAAAAGATAAACCACTACCCTAAAACTCATTTGTTTTCATATTTTGAAGTAAAACAGTTTTCAGACAAAGAGAAATAGTTTGTAAATGATTTTTGAATAGCAAATTAAAAGAATGTATACAAAAAAAATCAACTGGGCGATAATAACTATCACATGCTTATTTATAAGTATTTTCCCTATAATTATTCAAGCTCAAGAACATCCTAACCTTATTTTAACAAAGGCTGGGGTAGAAAAAATTAGAGCACAACTAGGTAATGTTCCTTTATTCGATGCATCTCTTCAAAATTTAAAAGAAGAAGTAGACGCAGAAATGGCTTCGGGTATAGATACTCCTATTCCAAAAGATTATTCTGGTGGCTACACACATGCACGTCATAAGCGTAACATGGTAGTGATGCAACAAGCTGGTATTTTATATCAAATATTGGATGATGAAAAATATGCGAAGTATGTAAAAGACATGCTAATGCAATATGAAGGAATGTATAAAACATTACCGTTGCATCCAAAAACAAGATCTTATGCTAGAGGTAAATTGTTTTGGCAATGTCTAAATGATTCTAACTGGTTGGTTTATGTTAGCCAGGCATACGATTGCATTTTTAACTACTTAAGTAAGGACGAAAGAAAAAAATTAGAAAAAAATCTTTTTAAGCCATTTGCGGATCATATTTCAGTTGACAGTCCGCAGTTTTACCAAAGAGTGCACAACCATAGTACATGGGGTAATGCAGCTGTTGGCATGATCGGTTTGGTAATGAATGACAAAGAGTTGATTGATCGCGCCCTCTATGGTATAAAAGGTGTTAATTTAGATAAAACGGCCAAAGATGATGATGGAGGTTTCTTAAATAAAGATGGAAAAGCAGGGTTTTTAGCGAATATTGAAGAACCATTTTCACCTGATGGATATTATAATGAAGGTCCATATTACCAACGTTATGCGATGTATCCATTTTTGATTTTTGCTGAAGGATTACATAACGTAAAACCTGAATTAAAAATATTCGAATACAAAGATGGTGTCCTTTTAAAATCAATTAATGCACTTATTAATTTATCTGATGCTGATGGCGATTTCTTTCCTCTTAACGACGGACAAAAAGGAATGTCTTATTATAACGATGCTTTAGTTACAGCTGTAGATATTTCTTATCATTTCGGGAACCAAGACCCAGGCTTATTAAGCATCGCAAAAAAACAAAATAAAGTCTTGTTAGACGATTCTGGCTTGGCAGTTGCGCTTGGAATTAAAAATGGCGAAGCAAAACCATTCGACAAAAAATCCATCAACTTATCTGACGGACCAGAAGGTACCCAAGGTGGCGTCGGTATTTTACGAAGTGACGACTTAGAACTTGTTTTTAAATATGCCTCTCAAGGATCAAGTCATGGTCATTATGATAAGTTGTCCTATTCATTCTACGATAATGGTGACGAAGTACTTCAAGATTATGGTTTAGCACGTTTTGTAAATATTGAGCAAAAAGGTGGCGGTAATTATTTAAAGGAGAATAAAACTTGGGCGAAACAAACCATTGCTCATAATACACTAGTACAGAACGAGAAGTCTCACTATCAGGGCAAATATGATATTGGAAGCAAGTACCATCCAGATTTATATCTTTTTGATGATTCTAATGCCGCTGTACAAATAGTTAGTGCAATAGAGACTAATGCGTATCCTGGAACAGAGATGCACAGAACAATGGCTATTATTAAAGATGATGCATTTGAAAAGCCTTTCACGCTTGATATTCTACGAGTTAAGTCTGATAGTACAAATCAGTACGATTTGCCCTTTTATTTTATGGGTCAAGTATTGAACACAAATTTTGAATACGAAGTTCCGAAAACATTAGATCTTTTAGGCACTGATAACGGCTATCAACATTTATGGTCAGAGGGCTGTGGAAGTACAACAGAAGAAAACACTAAATTAAGCTGGTTAGATAAAGGAAAGTTCTATACGTTAACATCTGCAACTTCAAAAAATGACGAACTACGGTTTGTAAGAATAGGAGCCAATGACCCTGAATTTAATTTAAGAAGAGAGGCTGGCTTTATTATTCGTAGAAAGGATTCTAAAAACACCCTATTCGTTTCAGCGATAGAAGCACATGGCAGCTATAGTCCAATCTCAGAATCTGCAGTGAACTCTAAAAGCAACATTACAGAGTTAAATGTGGTTTTAGATACTGTAGATTACACAGCTATTTCAATTACTACCGTAAATGGAAATAATAAGTTGTTTATTCTAGCAAATACAAATGCTTCAAAAGAAGCGAAACATACTTTAAAAATAAACGATAAGGACTACACTTGGACGGGTTCTTATTATTACAATTAAACTAATATTAAAACAATAAAAAAATGAAGCGATTTAGTGAAAAGTACGTCATTTCAAAAGATATGGAATGGGAAAAACTTGGTGGAGGAGTATCACGAAAGTTTTTAGGTTTCGATAATCAAATCATGATGGTGAAAGTGAAATTTGACAAAGGAGCATTAGGCGCACCACATCAACATTTTCATACACAAGCTACCTATTGTGTTTCAGGTAAATTTGAATTTGAAATTGATGGCGTTAAGAAAATTGTAGAAGCTGGTGATGGAGTTTATATCGAACCTAACCTATTGCACAGTGCAGTTTGCTTAGAGGAAGGTATGCTAATTGACACCTTTAGTCCTGTAAGAGAAGATTTCTTGAGCGGAGGTGCAGTATCTTATTTCGGAGATAAAGAATAAAAAATCAATGGCCATTACAAGAAATTTTAATGGATGGAAATATTCTTATTCGAAAAGATTTCATGAAGTAAATATTATTTTTTAATCACATTTTAAATGCTGGACCAATAATTATGACAACGGAAAATATATCCCTTATAGGAAAGTTTAAAAGGAGTCTTAAAAATTTTGGTCCAGCATTTTTTATTATTGGTTACGTTGTAGGTACCGGTAGTGTAACCTCTATGGTAGTTTCTGGAGCTAAATATGGACTTAGCCTTTCATGGGCACTACTGCTCTCTTGTTTTTTTACATACTTCTTACTAATATCAATTAGTAAATTGACCATCGTTTCTGGAGATACGCTAATGCTGAATTTTAAAAAAGCATTTGGGAAACCGCTCACTATTTTTATTATTACCGCATTACTCGTGTCAATAGTTTCTTCATGCATAGGTGTAATGGGTGTTGTTGCCGAAGTAACTATGGAATGGATTTCAGTAAAAACTTCCATTTCATTTCTTAACGGTCCTATTGTTTCTATCTTTTTTATCGCATTACTTATTGGTCTTTTTTGGACGGGTAAACACGAAAATTTTATAAAGGCAATGAGTATTATGGTTGGCTTTATGGCTCTGGCTTTTATTATTACCAGTTTTATGGTGGTAAAGGAAGCAGGCACTTCAATTATCGAGTTCTTTCCTGAATTACCTAAAGGCGATAACAACGGATTAGTAATTGCAGGTATTGTAGGTACTACTATGGCAGGTGTTTGTTTAGCTTCTAGAAGTATTTTGGTTCAAGAACAAAACTGGGGTTTAAAAGATTTGAAAACAGAAAACAAAGATGCCATGTCTTCAATGGTAATGACGTTTTTAATTAGTCTAGCCATAATGATCAGTGCAACTGGTACACTTTACTTTAAAGGTGCTCCTGTAGATGATGCTACAGATATGATGCATGCTTTAGGACCATGGGCAGGAGATTTTGCCCTTACCCTTTTTACCTTGGGAATTATTGGTGCAGGACTATCGTCAATCTTTCCTAATCTATTACTATTTCCATGGTTGGTCGCAGACTATACAGGCACTGAGCGCGACATGAAAAAGCCACTTTACAAGGGTATCGTTGTTTTAGTAGCACTTTCTGGTTTAATCGTTCCTATTCTAGGAGGAAAACCAGTTTGGATCCTAATTGCTTCTCAAGCATTGAGTCCGTTCGTAATGCCTTTAATTACACTCTTTCTACTTATCCTTCTAAACAAAGAGAGCATTATGAAAGAACATAAAATAGGTCTTTGGATGAACCTAGCTTTAGGTGCTACTTTTATTTTCAACTGCTATATGCTATACGTTGCCTTAAACGGATTTATTGATTTTATTCAATAAACTATAAGTCGAAAGCTTATCGATATAATGAATTGTTTTTATGAAAAAAATATTACTAGTCATTACCTCGCTATTTCTAATGGCTTCCTGCGAAGAAAACAATTCTAAAAAAAGCATCTATGTTAAAGACATAGCTGAACTAAATCAAGCTATAAAACAAGCCGTACCTGGAGATGACATTATACTATCTAATGGAATTTGGAATAATACAGCTATTAAATTCTACGGTAAAGGCACAAAAGAACAGCCAATTAGTATAAGTGCAGAAACACCTGGAAAAGTATATTTAGAAGGCAATTCTTATCTAAAATTAGGTGGAGAACATTTAACCGTAAAAGGATTGTACTTTAAAAACGGATACGCCCCCGAAAGTTCCATTATTCGTTTTATGATCAATGAAGATAGCGTTGCCAATAACTGCAGGATTACAAATACAGTTATAAAAGATTACACCAAGCCAAACAGATTTACAAATGACCGTTGGATAGAACTGTACGGCAAGCATAATACATTTGACCACAATTATATCTCAGGAAAATCTAATGACGGAGAAACATTAAGGGTGTTTTTTACTGGAAACCAACACATTAACAACCATCATCAAATTGTAAATAATTATTTTGGTCCACGTCCTAGAAAAGGAGGTCCTAGAGCTGAAACAATACGTATTGGCGATAGTAAAACACGTATGACACCTGGCTATGTAAATGTATCTAATAATTATTTTGAAGCTTGTAACGGCGAGGTAGAGATTATATCTGACAAGACCAATTTCAATTCTTTCAATAATAATATTTTCTACAAATCTGAAGGCTCACTTGTTCTAAGGCATAGTAGTTATGCAACTGTAAATGGTAATATTTTTATTGGTGGTGATGAATCTGAATTTTATGGCGGAGTTAGAGTCGTAAATGCCGGACACTGGATTACCAATAATTATTTCTATAAAAGTAATGGTGAAGAATTTAGGTCTCCACTAGCCATTATGAACGGTATACCAATGACGCCATTAAATAGGTATTTACAAGTATCGGATATTGTAGTTGCCTATAATACTTGGGTAGATTGTAAATCTCCATGGCAGATAGGCATTGGTCAAAATCTAAAAAGTGCTAGCGTACTGCCTGCAAGTGAAATTCGATCCGCACCTCCTATCCGCTCTATCATCGCAAATAATATCATCTACAATACCACAACTGATAACACCCCGGTTATTAACCATAGTGAAATGGATGGTATTTTATTTAAAAACAATGTGATAGATAATAATGGCACTCGGTATTCAGAATACGATGTTTTGAACAATGGAAAACTAAAAATGAAGAAAATCAATGATTGGCTTTATGCTCCTATAAATACTAAAGACAGCATTCTAAACTCAGTTTACAACGGGTATGATTTTGCTAAAATTGACAAGGATATTTTTGAAGCAACACGTAGTAACGAAAATGGTGTTGGAGCCATCAATCAACTTTCATCAGCTAAGAAATTTGTAATCGATAAGAAAAAGTATGGTCCAGATTGGTATACTGTTGAAGATGTAGCCTATGAGCCAAAAATAATTCAAGCTTCATCTGCCGAAGGAGAGCTCGTTAATAAAATTCTATTAGCGCATTCTGGCGATATTATTGAATTGACAGATGCAACATACTATTTAAAATCACCGTTAATTATAGACAAGAACATTACACTTCTATCAAAAGATGCAACTACCAAGTCGCAACTTATATTTGAAAGCAAAAATGATAGTTTAGCTTTTAATATGAAACCATATGGGGCTTTAAATCTAAAACGAATAAAACTAAAAGGAGCAATTAATAAAATTGCTTTCGCTCCTTTAAAAACGAACATGTCTTCTGCCTACGATTTAAATATAGAGGATTGTGAATTAGATAATTTCGGGTTTATACTAAAAGCCTACAAAGGATCTTTCGCCAACAGTATAACATTAAATAATACTTCCTTTAAAAATTGTTTAAACGGCATAGTGCTAGCTGCCGATAAAAAAGGAGACTATAATGCAGAAATGGTACGTATAGAAAAATGTGATTTTGAAAATATATCGCAAAATGTCATACATTTCTATAGAGGTGGTTACGACGAATCTACTATTGGAGGCTATTTAACCATCCTAAATTCTAATTTTACAAATTGTGGAAAGAATGAAAAAAGTCAAGTTTTAATAAAGACAAGAGGAATTATCAACCTCTTACTTTCTGGTAATACATTCAAAAATAATCCTTTAAAATTTGCAACCATCTTATGGGGCGAAAAGAATAATCACCATACCAACAATACTCTTATAAATTCTGGTGAAATAAAAGTAGAACAGCAGCAAAAACTAGAAATCCTTTATTAAAAAACGATTTAATTCAAGCTGCTACCCTTTCTAAAAATATCTTGATCCTTCCCTATTTAGGAGGATAGCATAGTAATATTTTCGATTCAATTTTGGATGTAAAAACAACATCATCTATTGCAGCAGAGAAGAATATTTCATCACCTTGAGAAAAACTATATTCTTTTCCTCCACATTTAATGCTTCCCTCACCAAAATAAATTACAGCAACAAAGAAGCTACCATTTGCTTTAATCGAATGTTCTCCGTTTAAATCCAATTCACTTAGACCAAAACAATCTGTATGTGTTTCGTTAAATATTGTATTTAAGGTATGAGTGTCAGATGAATCTATTGTTTTAGGAGAAACCTTCCATCTTTTCAAAGCTTCCTCGTAAGAACAGCCATCATAATGAAAACAATCTAGCATATTTTGCTCCCCTACCCCTTGATGTATTAATTCATCAGAAATTTTTAAACCAGCAGGTGTAATTTTTTCTACACGCATTGTATAATCTGTAGGTTCTTGAACTTCCATTAAAAAACAGCCACTACCAATAGCATGAGGTACACCTCCATAAATCATATAAGCATCACCAGGGTTTACTTCTATTTTATGTAAACACCCCAACATACCTTCAATATCTTGATTTACGAATAGGGTTTCCCATTGGTCTTTTGTGACACCCTCTTTAAAGCCCATGTAAATGACACTTTTTTCGCCATTTATCTCGCGCTTGTTTAATACATACCAAGATTCAGTTTTACCGAAAGCAGAGTTAAGCATGGTGCGGGCATAATCTTTATCTGGGTGCACTTGAATAGTCAATCTTTCTTTAGAATCAAGCATTTTTATGAGGACACCAGTAGTTCCAAATTTATCAGCTAATGCTTTTCCTAGGTACAATTCTTTGTTAGAAGCCACCAATTCTTTTAGCGAATGTGTACCCGACGGAGTTTCAACCAAAGACAAACCTTCATTTGCAGGTCTGCCATTTCCTCGTGCAGTTACGGTAGACATAATCCACTCTTCTGGCATGCTGCCATCCACTTCTGGAGTCTCTTGTTTCCATCTATCTATTAATGCTCCACCTTCATAAGTGCGCCAAACTCTATTAGAATATTGTTTTAATGGTATATATGCGTATTGCTCAAAATTGTTCTTCATTATACAGTGCTTATTGTTCAATAAAAATTATCAGAACCCAATGAATATCAAAAAGTTGAATTCATTGAATACTACCTATTATTAAAAAAATAATTGAAAATCTAGAGAGGAAAACCGTTCAAATTTAGTGATTTTAAGGCTAAAATACGCCCCAATTAAGAGCAGATTTGATAAATTTCAAAATGATCAATCTGTTAACAAACTGCTATATCCTCAATAATTTATAGGGTTAAAAGAATATTTCAAAAATTACAGAGATTCTAAAGTTGTTAAAATGCAAATTTCTCTTTTTTTAACGAATAAATAACATATATTTGGTAAACCAAATTGGATAACCAGTTTGGAAAACCAAAAATAAGTCATCAGTCCTTAAATTAAAATCGAACTTAAACGCAATGACAAAAAAATCAGATTAACACATTTACAACATTCCTTTTTATTTATAGTGAGAAGATTAATAACAACATGTACTATTTACTGTTCATGTTTTTTCTTAAGCAAGAGTTTAAAAATTTGAAAAGAACATAACAGATGTAAAAATGAAGATTTACTCGAATTTCATTTTAAAATGCTTTAATCAGACTTTAACAAGTCGAACTTAAATTAACATAACAAGACTACAAATGAATTTACAAACGAAATTAGTATTAATGATGGTACTGTTACTCAACATATCATTATTCGCACAAGACGGTTACACCTTAACTGGTACGGTAACCGACGAAACAAGTATGCCTGTTCCAGGAGCTAACGTTGTTATCCAAAATACAACCACAGGTACTTCTACCGATTTTGACGGTAATTTCTCTATTACAGTTTCTAATGGAGATGTTTTAGAGTTTTCTTCAATAGGATACGCTAGTAAAGCAGTTAACATTACTGGTCAACAAACTTTAAACGTTGTTCTTGCTGAAGATGCTAGCCAACTTGAAGAGGTTGTTGTAGTAGGTTACGGTTCTCAGAAAAAAAGTGACATTACTGGTGCTGTTTCTTCAGTTAAATCTGAAGAATTAAATGCATTTCCATTAGCAAGTGCAGAACAAGCACTTCAAGGTCGTGCAGCAGGTGTTGTTGTTCAGTCTAACAATGGTGGTGAACCAGGTGCCCCAATCGCTATTAGAGTAAGGGGTAATACTTCTATTGGCGCAAGTAGCGGCCCATTAGTAGTTGTTGATGGTTTCGTTGGTGCAACAATGCCACAACCAAATGATATTGAATCTATTGAAGTATTAAAAGATGCTTCTGCAACCGCAATTTACGGTTCTAGAGGTTCTGGTGGGGTTGTATTGGTTACTACTAAAAAAGGTAGGACTGGTAAAATTTCTGTTGAAGTAAACACTGCTTATTCTGTTCAAAGTACAGCTAACAGGTTGGATTTATTAAATGCAGATGAATTTGCTAGATACCAACAAATCATAAATCCTGCTTACGAGCAAGGAACGGCAAATACTGACTGGCAAGATGTTATTTACAAAACAGGTAGTACTGCTAATCACCAATTTTCTTTCTCTGGTGGTAGCGAAAACATTAATTTCTATGCTTCTGCAAACTATTTCAAGCAAGAAGGCATTGTTACCAATTCTGATTTCGAAAAAACGACTTTCTTATCTAATATTGATGCTCAGGTAACTGACAAGTTAAAATTAGGTATGAATCTTTTTGGTAGTAGAGATACTAAAAATGGTGTACTTACACAATCAACTGGTGAAACTGCTAATGGTGGTGGTGATGATGTTATTTCATTAGCTTTTAGATTTGCTCCTGATAGAGGCATATATGATGAAGATGGTAATTTCACTCAAAACTCTGTTGGTGATGGTGTTGAAAACCCTTGGGCTGTTGCAAATGAATTGGTGAACGAAACTAAAGTCGATAGATATAGAACAAATTTATATGCGAATTATGACATTTTAGATAACCTTGCTTTTAAAACAACATTTGGTTACAGTACGCTTAACGAAACTGTTGGTTCTTTTAAACCACAAACTTTTGAACTTTCAACAGGTTTTGCAAGCTTAGCAAATAGAAGAACAACAAACCTTTTAAGTGAAAACTATTTAACGTATAACGCTGAAATAGGAAAAGGTAATTTAACTTTATTAGGAGGTTACTCTTATCAGAAAACAAATACAATTAGATTTTCTGCACTTACACAGGAACTTCTTTCTGATGATTTCTTATTTTATAACTTAGCTGCTGGTGAAGTTCAAACACGTAGAGTTACTTCATCTTTTTCTGAATCTGAAATTCAATCTCAATTTGGTAGATTGAACTATGAATATGACGATAAATATTTATTGACTGCTACGGTTAGACGTGATGGTGCATCTAACTTTGCTGAAAATGAAAAGTATGCTATTTTCCCTTCGGGTGCTATTGGTTGGAAAGTTTCAAATGAAGACTTCTTAAAAAATAGCGAAACTATTTCTAACCTAAAATTAAGAGCTAGTTATGGTGTAACAGGTAACCAAGCAATTTCTCCTTACCAATCTCTAGCTGAATTAGCAGTAACACCTGCAACAGCTATCGAAACAGCTCCTTCTGTTTCTGTTGCTCAAGAAGCTAATCCTGATTTAAAATGGGAATCTTCTTACCAGACAAACATTGGTGTTGATCTTGGTTTATTAAGCAATAAAATTTCTCTTTCACTTGATTACTATAATATTGACACGAAAGACCTTTTATTAGAAACAGCAACATCGCCTGCTTATAGTGGTGCTGTTGATTTAGAAGTATTCTCTAATGTAGGAGAAATCAACAATAAAGGTTTTGAAGTTACTTTAAGCACTAGAAACATCAGTAAAGAAAACTTTAGCTGGACTACAGATTTTAACATAGCCACTAATAAAAATGAAGTTATAGCACTAAACAATGGTGATATCATTGACAGCGCAGCTCCTGGTTATTTCTCTGGAAAAGACACATATATCTTAAGAGAAGGGGAAGCGATTGGCTTATTCTGGGGTCTTGATTACCAAGGTGTTTACCAAGGTGGAGATTTACCAGCAGGTACAGCACTTAAAGGTGGTTTCTCTGAAGCAGGTGATCCTTTGTTCAGAGATGTAGATGATAGTGGCGAAATAGATACAGGTGACCAAACTATTATGGGTGACCCGAATCCTGATTTCACATTTGGTTTCACCAACAACTTTAGATACAAAAACTTAGATTTAAATATCTTCTTTCAAGGTTCTCAAGGTGGCGAAATCTTAAATCTTACTAACGTTCAGTTATTTAATGGAGATTCTAATACAATATCTGAAGCGTTCAATGCTTGGTCTCCTACAAATACTAACTCTAACATACCTTCTAACAAAATTAGAGATAGAGAAATCTCTTCTAGATTTGTTGAAGATGGTAGCTATATCAGATTAAAAAATATTGCTTTAGGCTACACTTTTCCAATTGATATTGTTGAAAAATTAGGAATGGATAATCTAAGAATTTCGGTAAGTGCGCAAAACTTATTGACTTTCACTAACTATTCAGGTCTAGATCCTGAAGTAAGTTACTTTGGTAGCGGTGGTGGAAGTACAGGTTCTGGTAACGTTGTTCAAGGTCATGATTTTGGGAACTACCCAACTGTTAGATCTGTAAACTTTGCGCTTAACTTAAAATTTTAATCAATAATTTAAAAACATATATATAATGAAAACATATAAATATTTATTCTTATTGATTGGATTAACAATCGTAGGATGTTCAGATTTAGAAGAAGATCCAATTACAGAATTAAGTCCTGATAGCTATTTCAGCGCTTTAAGCTTAACAGAAGTAGAAGGTTTCGTTGCTGGTTCTTACGCACACATGGTTCACAGAAACTTTATGTCTAGAGAAATGACTCAGGCACTTATGTTTCGTAGCGACATGATGGCTATAGGTAGAACAGGTGCTCAAGAAAGAATTGACCATGATAACTTTACCGTTCAAGCAGATAACGGACTTATTGCCGGTGGTTCTAACGTATACTGGCCAAAAGTGTATCAAATAATTGGTGCAGCAAACGAAGCCATAAAATCTGGTCTATCATTAACTGATGTTGATGAAGCAGAAAGAAACGAAGTAATAGCTAGAGCTCGTTTTGCAAGAGCATTTGCTTATTTTCATTTAGTAAGACAATTTGGTGATATCCCTTATTTAGATGATACAACAATATTGTCTGAAGCTGCAGTTGCAGAAAGAACTCCTGCCGCTACAGTGTATGAAAATATTATTGCTGATTTTGAGTTTGCTAAAGCTAATTTACCAAACACTCAATCTTCAAGAGCTATACCTGCTAAATCAGCAGCTAGCGCTTACTTAGCATTAGTGTATTTAACTTTAGAAGAATGGCAAAATTCTTATGATGAAGCGAAAGAAATCATAAATAACGAAGGAACTTATAACTTAGGTTTAGAGCCAAATTTTCAAGACTTATACGATGCTATTAAAATCGACCAGTCTTTAGAACCAATCTTTGTTTTAGATTTCACAGGTGTTTCTGACGGCGATCAAGGTAGAGATTACCAAGTAGCATTTACCGGTATTAGATCAGATGATCAATATGATATGGGAGGCGGATGGTCTGTTGAGGTTCCTGCTCTTAAAGTATTCACTTCTTGGGATGATTTAGATTACAGAAAAGCAGTTACTTTCGATGCTACTGCTGTTCAAGGTGATGCAGTTGTGCCTTACACAAATTTTACAGATGCTGATGGTAGAGCTGTAAACAGACCACATGTTGGTAAATACACTCGTATGGCAAGTAAATTACCTCAACAAGATGGTAATGGTAGATCATCACACTCTAACTATATGATGATGCGTTATGCAGAAGTATTAATGATTGGTGCTGAAGCAGCAAATGAATTAGGACAATCTTCTGATGCTGAAATGTGGGTAAACAGAGTAATGGAAAGATCTAGAGCTGGTGGTGTTTCTTGGGCAAATGGTGCCGAAGTAACAATTGCTCCTAGTGCAGTTCCTGCAGATTTTTCAGGACTTTCTCAAGATGATTTTAGAACTCGAATCTTAGATGAGCGTAGGTTAGAGTTTGCTTACGAAATGAAAAGATGGTACGATATTGCTAGAAGAAAATTAGGAAATGATGTTTTTGGAGCTGATGGTCTTGAGTCTGAAGTTTCTACGGAATCTGGAGTTGGACCTGGTCCAAAATCTTTTGACCCTGCCAAAGATTACTTATTCCCAATTCCTCAATCTGAAATAATAATAAACCCTAACCTAACACAAAACCCAGGGTATTAAGTTATAGGCTTTAATTTTTACTATCTGTAAATTCATGAATTAGCTTATAGAATATATAGATATTAAAAATTAAAGCATTGTTTAAAGAGAGTTGTTTGAGTTAGTTGATTAAGATTGCTGGCTTGTTAAGCGGGCCAGCAAATCTTTCAGAATTAATTATTTAAAAGAAGTAACTAAGATTAAACTCCCGAAATAATTAATAACGGGGTTATTTTTATAAATTTGAAAAACCAATCTGGTTAACCAATTTTTTCTGAAATAACTAAATGTAATATATGAAGCTACAAATCCTTACAAAAAACGAGCATAAAGAACTTCATAATGATATTATTGCCAAAATTCGAGATTTAATAAACAATAAAAATCTTGAACCTGGAGATAAATTACCCTCAGAGCGTATGTTATCAGAACGTTTTAATGTAAGCAGAGGAAATGTACGCGAATCAATTCAGAAATTAGAATTCTACGGTATTCTAAAATCTAAACCACAAAGTGGAACATTCGTAGCAGACATTGGTCAAGTAGCAATGAATGGTATGATGGATGATATTCTTGGTCTAGAAGATCCTGATTTTAAATCATTGGTTGAAACAAGAATCTTATTAGAACTTAAAACAGTTCGTCTAGCTGCACAAAGAAGAACAGATGCAGATTTAATAAAAATGGAAACGGCACTAGAAGCCTACAAAGAAAAAGTATTGAACAATGAAGATGCTGTTCAAGAAGATTTGCTTTTTCATTTAGCAATTGCCCAAGCTTGTAGAAATAGCACTATCAATAGAATGATGCTAATTATAACACCAGAGATCATAAACAATTTTGAAAAATATCATGTTTGTGACAAGGATCAAAGTTTAAAAGGAATACAAGAGCATCAAGATATTTTTGACGCTATAAAAAGACAAAATACACAGAAAGCAAAACAAATGATGAAAGTACATTTTAATGCACTTTATCAATATTGTTACAATATATAAAAGGCTTTCCTTTAAAAAATTTATAACCAAGCACTAACCAAAAAAAACAAATTATTATGAAAGTTAAGGGTTTAAGATGGTGGATTATCACATTGATTTGCTTGGCTACAGTAATCAATTATATTGATAGAACAGCTTTCGGTGTCATGTGGCCAGAAATGGGCAAAGATTTGGGTATGGACGAATCTGACTACGGAATAATGCTTAGTATTTTTATGGGCACCTACGCCATAGGTAAATTCCTTTCAGGTAAACTTTATGACATTATTGGTACAAGAATGGGTTTCGTTGTATCAATTGTTGTTTGGTCAGTAGCATCTGTATTTCATGCTTTTGCTAGAGGGCTTATTTCACTTACTTTATTTAGAGCCCTTTTAGGTTTAGGTGAGGCAGGTAATTGGCCGGGAGCCGTAAAAAGTAATGGGGAATGGTTTCCTGTAAAACAACGTGCAATAGCTCAAGGAATATTTAATGCAGGAGCATCTTTAGGTAGTGTAATAGCTCCACTATTAATTGCTTTCCTTTATGGGCATTTTGGATGGCGAATGACATTTATAATCATTGGTTTAGTAGGTTTAATATGGGTAATTCCATGGTTGTTCATTAATAAATCTAAACCAGGAAAACACCCTTGGATTACAGAGGAAGAGCTAAAATTTATTAATAGCGATAGAATTGTAGATTTAGATAAAGATGATGATGAAAAGGGACTATCTGTTGGTCAAATATTAAGTTATAAAGAATCTTGGGGTGTATTAGCATCTAGATTTTTTATAGAACCTATATGGTGGCTATTTGTAGGTTGGATGCCACTTTACTTGAATTCTGAATTCGGCTTTAGCGTTGAAGAAATAGGATCGACCATTTGGATTTCTTATTTAGGTGGAATGGCTGGTAGTATTATTGGAGGTTGGTACAGTGGAAAATTAATGGAAACCAAATCTGTAGATGCCGCTAGAAAAATAACTATAACTATTGGCGGTGTCTTAATATTCCTAGGTCTACTCGGAATCATTTTCTTAGTTAATGAAAATAACCCAATGACATTTATTTATATAGTAGCTGTTGTTCTTTTTGGCTTTCAATTCGCCATTGGTAACATACAAACTATATCAAGTGACCTCTTTAGAGGCCCATCTGTAGGAACCCTTGCAGGTTTAGCAGGAACGGTTGCCGCTGTATCGGTAATCATTATGAACTCTTTAATTCCAATGATTGCGCAGGTATCATACACTCCAGCATTTATTGTAATAGCAGTATTAGCCCCAATGGCTGTACTGTCCATTTATGTATTGATTAAAAAAATTAGACCAGTAGAAGTTGAATCAGAATAACAATTAAATAATTATGAGTACAGAAGGAAAAGTAGCAGTAATTACAGGAGCAACTGGAGGAATCGGTTTTGAAGTTGCTAAAAGATTAGGACATGACGGTTTTACCGTTATCTTAAATGGTATAGATGACGAAGCTGGTGCCAAAAGAGTAAAAGAATTGACTGCAGAAGGTATTACTGCAGAATATTTAGGTTTTGACGTTACTAATGAAGAAGCTGTAACCAAAAACATTAAAGCAATTGGTGATAAATACGGTAAAATTGATACGCTAGTAAACAATGCTGGTGGACTAGGAGGTAGATCAAGATTCGAAGAGATGACTACTGAGTTTTACAGATCGGTAATGGCATTAAACCTTGATTCTACATTCTTTGCATCAAGAGCAGCAATACCTTACCTTAAAAAAGGTGTACACCCATCAATAATCAATTATACTTCAAATGCAGCATGGACCGCAGGTGGACCAGGTGCAGGTATATATGGTACATCTAAAGCAGGTGTTAATGCAATAACTAGAGCATTGGCTAAAGATCTTGCTGAATATGGTATTAGAGTTAATGCAGTATCTCCCGGTACAATTGACACTCCATTCCACGCACAAATTAAAGCTACCAAACCAGAAGTTTTTGCTTCATGGGCAAATAACATAATGTTAGGTAGATTAGGACAACCTGGTGATGTTGCTGGTGTTGTTTCTTTCCTTGCAGGTAAAGATGCAGCTTTCATTACTGCTGAAACTATCCAAATTGGTGGTGGTCAAGCTTTAGGAATCTAGATTAAGTTCTTTATATACCTTTAAAAAAAGCGTTATTGTAATTACAATAACGCTTTTTTTTATTCAGATGAACTTCTAACTATCAATTCTGAATCTAATATTATTTTATTCAAAGATTGAACAACAACATCTTTTTCTAAATAACCTAAAAAAGTTTCTGCAGCTAGCTTACCAATTTGCTCACTATGCTGATTAATACTAGTTATTGAAGGTGTCACCAAAGAAGTGAACGGCTCATTCCCAAACCCTACTAATTTAATTTCTTCGGGTACTTTAATTCCTCTTTCCTTTAAAACTTGCAGAGAACCCAAAGCTGCGTAATCACTTGCTACATAAACCGCATCCGGTCTATTTTTTAGTGCTAACAATTTTTCTATTTGTTGTCTTCCATCTTCTAAAGTTAAACTGCTTTCAATCAATAACTCATCATCATGTGGCAAGTCGTGCTTTTTTATCGCATCTATATAACCTCGAATTCTGTTATTAAAAATTCGTGTTCTTCTATAACCACCAATGTGCGCTATACGTTTACAACCTTGTGATACTAAATGATCAATAATCATATGGCTGCTTTTATAATCATCGATACCAACATAATCAACATTTAAATCATTCTCTCCCCTATCAAATAGAATTAGTGGAATTCCATAAGATTTTATTTTTTCATAGTAAGATAAATCGACCGTTTCATTCGCCATAGATGCAATAATACCATCTACTTGAGTATACAAAAGGGCATCAATATTCTTACATTCCTTTTCAAAAGACTCGTTAGATTGAGTTATAATAATATTATACCCGGCTTTATTAAGTACCTCCTCCATGTTTTCAACTACGGACGAGAAAAAACTACTGTTAGTTCTTGGCACAATTACACCTACTAAATTGCTTTTTCCTTTTCTTAAAGCACTTGCCAAATGATTGGGTTGATAATTCAATTCTTTGGCTACTTGCTTAACTGCTTTTTTTGTTTTTACGCTAATGCGCGCATCATCGTTCAAAGCTTTGGAAACAGCTGCGGTAGAAATACTTAAAACATTTGCAATGTCTTTTAAAGTTGTTCTTTTTTTATTCAACTTCTTTATATATATTTGTTTAATCGATTAACCAAAAGTAAGACTTTAATTAAAGTAATCAAAAAATGTCTTTTTTGGTTATTTTTTACCCTAGTTGGTTAATCGATTAAACAAGCAATAATTTATTACATATTAAACTAATAGTCAACATGAAAAAAGTAGTAACATTCGGGGAGATAATGCTTCGCTTAGCACCTCAAGGATTTTTAAGATTTTCACAAGCCAATAATTTTGATGTGGTATACGGTGGTGGAGAATCTAACGTAGCTGTTTCTTTAGCTAATTATGGTGTTCCTGTAGATTTCGTAACACGTTTACCAAAGAATGATATTGGTGAATGTGCGATGATGGAAATGCGTAAAAGAGGTGTTGGAGTAGATAAAATTGTTTATGGTGGTGATCGTTTAGGTATCTATTTCTTAGAAACTGGAGCGGTATCTAGAGGTAGTAAAGTAGTTTACGATAGAGCACACTCGGCAATTGCAGAAATTGAATCTGGAATGATTGATTGGGATGCTGTTTTTGATGGTGTTGAATGGTTTCATTGGACAGGTATTACGCCGGCAATATCTAAAGGTGCTGCAGATGTTTGTTTAGAAGCTGTAAAAGCTGCTAGCGAAAAAGGAATTACTATTTCTACAGATTTGAACTATAGAGCTAAATTATGGACGTACTGTGATGATGCACATAGAGAAAAAGTAATGTCTGATTTAACTGCATACTGTGATGTTATTTTAGGTAACGAAGAAGATGCCGAAAAACATTTTAATATTAAACCAGAAGGTTTAGATATTACTACTCAAGGGCACGATGTTAAAGCAGAAGCTTTCTTGTCTGTTTGTAAACAAATGATGAAAAAATTCCCAAAAGCTAAAAAGGTAATTACAACCTTAAGAGGTTCTATTTCTGCATCTCACAATACGTGGGCAGGTGTACTATGGGATGGCACTAAAATGTACGAAACTCGTCAATACCAAATTACTGATATTGTTGATCGTGTTGGTGGTGGTGATTCATTCATGGGAGGTTTGATCTACGGATTATTAAAATACCCAGAAGATGACCAAAATGCATTGGACTTTGCTGTTGCCGCATCATGTTTAAAGCATACCATTAAAGGAGATGCCAACCTTGTAACAGTTTCTGAAGTAGAGAAACTAATGGGCGGAGATGCTTCTGGTAGAGTTGCTAGGTAATTCAACTTATATATAACACATAGAATATCTTTTAAAATCTAAATATGTCTAAAAAATCTGTTTTAATTCTTTGCGGTGGCGGACCTGCTCCAGGTATAAATACTGTTATAAGTACTGTTGCAAAAGCATTTTTAAAAGATGACTACAGAGTTTTAGGTCTTCATGAAGGTTTTAAAGGGATATTTGATAAAAATCCTAAAATCAAGGAATTTGATTTTTTCCATGCAGATAGGATTTTTAGTAGGGGTGGCTCAACATTAATAATGAGCCGTTTTAAACCTAAAAACGAAAAACTAAACACTAACCTGTTTATTGATAATAATGTAAAACTGTTGGTAAGTATAGGTGGTGACGATACTGCTTCTACTGCCAACAGAATTACTGGTTTTTTAAAAAAAGAAGGAATATCTATTGCTAATATTCACGTACCCAAAACTATTGATAACGATTTACCCTTACCAGATAGAAACCCAACGTTCGGTTTTCACTCTGCAAAGGATGAAGGTGTACGTATAGCTAATACAACTTATGAAGATGCACGTACCAGCCAAAACTGGTTTGTAATGTCTACTATGGGCCGTTCTGCAGGACATTTGGCATTTGGTATTGCTGCAAGTTGCCACTTTCCAATGATGATTATTCCCGAAATGTTTGACCGTACTTCAATCACTTTTGATAAAGTGGTACGTATGGTAATTTCTTCCATGATCAAACGTAAAATTGAAGACATCCATTACGGTGTGGCATTAATTAGTGAAGGAGTTTTTCATAATATGCCTGAATCTGAATTGGATAAATGTGGCATTAGTTTCACATATGATGATCACGGACATCCAGAATTAGGAAATGTTAGCAAAGCGCATATTTTTAATATGCTGGTTCAAAAAAAATTAAAGGAGTTAGGTATAGATATTAAAAGTAGACCGGTTGAACTGGGCTACGAATTACGCTGTTGCAGACCTATTGGTTTTGACCTTACATTATGTACGGTTTTAGGTCTAGGCGTAAAAAAATTATTTGACGAAGGCAAAAGCGGCTGTATGGTCACTGCGAATTCTAGAGGCGAAATAACTCCCCTATTCTTATCAGATATTCAAGATGAAAATGGCAAAATTGCTCCTCGCTTGGTAGATATTAATTCAGAATTGGCTGAGTTATGTTTCCAAAACCTATTCTATGTAAATGAAGGTGACTATAAGGATGCAAAAAAATATGTATCCAACCCTTCAGACTACGATTTCAACAAAATTTTAACTGAGAAATAAAAATTCAAATGGCACAATATTCAAGAATAGAAGTAGCAAATGTAATGAAGGAATCTGGCATGGTCCCTTTGTTCTATCACCCAGATATAGAGCTAGGTAAAAAAGTATTACAGGCTTGTTATGATGGTGGTGCAAGATTAATGGAATTTACCGCTCGTGGCGATTTCGCTTTCGAGGTTTTTTCTGAATTAAACAAATACGCAATTAAAAATTTACCTGGTATGATAATGGGTGTAGGATCTATTACTGATGCTGCAGCTGCTTCATACTACATGCAAATTGGAGCTAACTTTATAGTAACACCTTCTTTAAGAGAAGATATTGCTATTGTTTGTAACCGTAGAAAAGTATTATGGTCTCCTGGTTGTGGTTCTTTAACGGAAATAAACAAAGCTGAAGAAATGGGCTGTGAGATTGTAAAATTATTCCCTGGTGACCTATACGGACCTGGTTTTGTAAAAGGAATCAAAGGACCTCAACCTTGGACAAGCATTATGCCAACTGGTGGTGTTAGCACAGATGAAACTAACCTTAAAGGTTGGTTCGATTCTGGAGTTACTTGTGTTGGTATGGGATCAAAACTTATAAGTAAAGATATTTTAGCAAATAAAGATTACGCTGGTTTAGAAACTTTGGTTAGAGAAACCTTAGCCTTAATTAAAAAATTGAGATCATAAAGTATAAGGTCATCATGATATGAATTAAACACTCATTATCTGTAGCCTTTTAAAAGTGCATATTTAAGTTGTTAGTTGAAAAAGAGCATTGAAATCTATGGCAATACGCCAGATTTTGTGCTCTTTTTGTTTTTAAGTTACTTAAATATTAAACTACCCTTAAAATTAAAACCTCCTAATTTTTTGAATATCAGCCAGATACATTCCATGTATTTAATTAATGTAAATTTCACACGATGCATTACTTAAATCAGAAATACAAATACACAAATTGTTTTTACTTTAGAGGAATGGAATTCAAAAAAGTGCCATTTCCAAACCATATATTCGTTCTAGTTTTTTGGGTATTCTTTTTACCTTTTTATTCAATAGCACAGATATCAAATGATACCATTCGCTATTACCACAACGCAATTACCAACCCATCTGAACCACTAGACCTCCCTTCTGGAATACAATTCTTCACCAAAAAAAAACAGATTGATTTAAAAACAAACGACACCTTGAACGCTATATATGATTTAAGGTTATTGTCTATAGCAGAGTTTAAAATAGGGAACAATTTTAATAGTGAAAGCCACATTGTTGAAGCGCTAGACCTTATACAATCAATGAATTCAAGAGATACTCTGATTAATGCCAGAGTTGGTCTTTACAATCAACTTGGCAGAATTTATAGAGCGTCAGATAACTTTTCGGAAGCCATAAAAACTTATGACAAAGCTTTAGCCATTGCCAACAAACTAAATGATAGCGTTGTTATTCTCAACAATAAAGCAAACATATACAAAGACCTATCAGAATTTAATAATGCCTTAGCTATTTATACATTACTAAATGAGAAACACTCTCTATTAAATAACGATAAGCAAAAATCATTAATAATTGACAACCTAGGTAATATACAAGCTAAACTTAATTTACCAGAGGCTTTAGAAAACCTACAAAGTGCGTTAACGTTACGAGAAAAAAATAGCGATATCGTAGGTCTTCATGCTAGTAATACCCACCTATCTGAATATTATTTAGACAAAAAAGACACTATCAATGCTGTTAATTATGCAAAAAAAGCACTTTCATTGTCTAACAAGATCAATAGCAACTCCTTTAAACTTGAGTCCATTTCTCAACTTATGGGCATGAATAAAAATCCACTTATTCATGAATATAGAAAATTGACAGATAGTATTGCGAAAGCTAAACAAGTTGCCGAAAATAAAAATGCTTTTCTAAAATATAATGTAGCTGAAGAACAGAAGAAAACACAAGCCAGTAAACTTCTTCAAGAAATCGAATCCCGCAAAAGACTAGCTTACCAATCTCTAGCCTTAGTCATTTTTCTAATTTTAATTGGCTCCTATTTTATCTATCGCAATAGATATAGAAAAGCGAAGATTGAAGAAATCTATAAAACAGAAACCCGAATTGCCAAAAAAGTACATGATGAAGTTGCTAACGATGTGTATAAACTAATGACTTCTCTTGAGAACAATTCAAATATTGATAACAAGTTGATAGATGAAATGGAGAAAATTTATACTAAAACACGAGATATTTCAAGAGAAAATAGCGCAATTGATCTTAATCAAGATTTTGGTATTCAATTAAATGATTTGCTTTTAGGTTATAAAAATAGCAATGTTAATGTTATAACCCGAAACCTATCAAAAGTACCTTGGTACACTATTCATGAACTAAACAAAACTGCTATTTACAGGGTGTTACAAGAATTGATGACTAATATGCGTAAACATAGTCAAGCGACTTTTGTAACCTTGGTCTTTAAAAAAGTAGGTTCTAAAATCCATATAAATTACCTCGATAACGGGGTGGGATGTGATCTTTCTAAAAAAAATGGGCTTCAACATACGGAATCCCGTATCGCTTCTTTAAAAGGAACTATTATTTTTGAATCTAAGCAAGGTGATGGCTTCAAGGCATCAATAATAATTTAGCGCATGTTCAAAAAAATTTTAATCGCGGAGGATATGGAAGACATCAACAAAGGTGTACATACCCTACTAACAGAATTAGGAGTTTCACAAATCGATCAGGTTCAATATTGTGATGACGCGTATTTAAAAGTTAAAAAAGCTGATCTTGACAAGGAACCTTATGATTTGGTTGTCTCTGATCTGTCCTTCAAAGTAGATCATAGATTACAAACCTACACATCTGGGCAAGCATTGGTAGAGAAGTTAAAAGAAGAATTCCCCAACTTAAAGGTAATCGTTTACTCGGTAGAAGATAGACTGCAAGCCGTTAGAACCCTTTTCAACCAACATAACATAGATGCATATGTTTGTAAGAGCAGAAACGGGCTTAAAAATTTAAGCCTAGCTATTAGTGAAATAGCCAAAGGAGAAACTTTCTTATCTCCTGAAGTCTCCAATGCCTTTAGCAGTGCTAATGAATTAGAAATTGACGACTACGATATCTCTCTATTAGATAATCTTAGTAAAGGATTATCACAAGATGAAATAAGTGCCTTATATAGAAAAGAGAATATTTCACCCGCCAGCCTAAGTTCTATAGAAAAACGACTTAATAAATTACGTATCCAATTTAATGCCAACAATGCCATACATCTTGTGGCTATCGTAAAGGATTTAGGTCTTATATAAGATTAGGATATTTACATTCCTCTTACGGAAAACCGTAACTCTATTTTACAAAATGGTATTAGGTTTGAACTCGTATAACTATCCATGTAAACACTAAGCATAAACTATAACTTTTAATGCTATGGCCATCCTGCTGAAAAGGTATTTCGGGGGAACTAACCGATTTGGTAGGTATGGCCTATTTATAAAACCAAAAACTTCCTATTTCAAAATATGAGAAAATTAATTGTAGTACTATTCATCATTTCATTATTAATCCCTAAACAGACCAGCGCACAAGACTCTGGAGCGGTCATTGCAGGCACAGTAGGAGCACTTGCTGCTATAGGCGCAGGAATTGCAGCTGTAGAGCAAATGAAAGAACGAGCGGAGCTTACCGCAACAGAATGGCTATTGGCTAACAACCCAGATATTACAAGCTTTTCTCTTAAAACCATAGACTTTGATGGTAAGAAATTAAAAGATATGTCTTCGGCATCAGTGATAACTTTTAAAATACAAGAATTCACTCCATCAGACAAACCAGAGCTCAACGGTAGAAAACAAGTTCTACTGGGTTTTACTAGTCACGGTTGGATTAATGAATACGGAATAGACTTTAATAAGATTAAATGGTTTTTAATAGATGAAGCCGAATGGACTAATATGATGGTTTCATATGTAAAAGTAGCCTCTGGTGAGAATGATAACACTATGGTTAAATCTACTATTGAAAACGGAAGAATAGTTAACAAAGGGGTTAGATTAAAAAATAAGATGACAATTCCGTTCTACCAACTTTCAGGAGACATGTATGTGGTGACTGATTATTCTAATGAAATGAAGTTTATTTACAATGAGAAATCTCTTGGAATATTCCTAAAAGAAACAAGAGATTTAGTTCAAATAAAAAGAGGTAGTTTGATTGAATTGCACGAATTCTTTTTTGAAGAATAACCCTTTCTACTGGCTCAATTAAATAATCAAGAACAAACTTTACTTTTGGGTTAAAGTTTGTTCTTAATTTACCTCTATAAATGCAACAAAGCCAATGCATCTTCCGTATTACCTTCTGTTAGCCACTTTTGGGCAAGAGTATGAATTTCAGAAGAATTTTTCACCCCGCCCACCATTGATTTTACATCAGGATGTTCTGCAACTTTTTCAATAGCCTCCGCCGATGGAAGCTCTTCTAAGTTACCTAGTCTTCCTAAATTATTTCCTGTTAAAATATCACTATTACGAACAGCTTCGGGTAACATGTCTACTCCTATTCCTTTTGTACGTATCGGTTTTGGTATTTCAAATAAAGCATCGCCATTGGCTCTACAATACCAATTACCACCCATGCGCGCTACTAAATCTAATTTTGGAGTATCTAGATTTCCATCAGCGTCCAAATACGCTTTCTTCACATGAATCTGCACTACTTTAGCCAATACTAAATTACCAGCTCCCGGTCCGTCGCCCAAAGCTATTACTTGATCTACCACACATTCAAAAGCTACAGGCGCCTCCCCTACTCTTGGTGGCTTTACTTTATCACTTGGTACTTGAGTAAAACCAGCTTTTACAAACTCATTTACACCGTCGCCATATTCTGTACTTGATAATGACATTTGCTCTACCATGTCATAATTTACGATATTGATTACCGTTTCTTTTACCTCCAACACATTTTCCAAGGTGTGCTTTGTAGTATTGTCACGACCTCTTCTAGAAGGTGAAAATATCATGATTGGCGGATTTACACTAAACAGATTAAAATAACTGAACGGACTCAAATTTACATTACCATCTTTATCAATGGTACTTGCAAAACATATAGGTCTTGGCGCTACGGCTGATAACAAATACCCATGTAGTTCTTGTTGTGATATACTTGCTGGATCTATAGAATTGATTTCCTCGTTCTTTGACATGTGCTATTCTTCTATTATAAAAAGTATTGTTTTATGTACTAGGCAATATAGTTCCGGTTACTTGACCAAAGCCTACTCTCTTTCCGTCTTTTTCTGCGAATCCTCGCATAGTTACGGTATCATTATCTTCTATAAATGTGCGTGCGCTACCATCTTTCAATTCAAATGGTTTTTTACCGCCCCATGAGATTTCTAACAATGATCCGTATGAACTTTCGTCTTTGCCAGATATGGTTCCCGACGCCATTACATCGCCTACGTTAATATTACATCCGTTTACGGTATGGTGCGCTAATTGCTGCATCATATTCCAATACATGTATTTGAAGTTAGATTTACTAATGGTTGTTTCTTCTGAAGTTGATGAAGACATACCCACTTCTAACTTAATATCGTAATTATTCTCTCCTTCGTATTTTAAATAGGATAACACTTCTGGTTGTTGTTCAGGCCCCTGAACTTTAAATGGTTCTAAGGCTTCTAAAGTAACAATCCATGGTGACATGGATGATGCAAAACTTTTTCCTAAAAAAGGTCCTAAAGGCACATACTCCCATTTCTGAATATCGCGGGCAGACCAGTCATTGAACAATACCAAGCCAAAAATATGCTCAGCTGCCTCTTGAGTTGAGATGCGTTCGCCCAGTTCTGTGCTTTTACCTACTATAAAACCCATTTCCAATTCAAAATCCAAATTCCCTGAAGCTTTAAAAACTGGCACCTCCATATCATTAGTTTTCACTTGTCCCATAGGTCTGCGAATATCTGTACCACTCACCACAATTGATGATGCACGACCATGATACCCTACCGGAATATGCCTCCAATTTGGCAACAAAGCATTCTCTGGGTCACGAAACATTTTACCCACATTGGTAGCATGCTCTATACTAGAATAGAAATCGGTATAATCCCCAACGTGCACAGGCAAATACATTTTCGCATCTTGTTGTGACACAAAAACTTCCGAATGATTTTTTAATGGAGAGTTTTCAACGGTCAATAATCGTTGAACATCTAAACGAACTTTATTGGTGATTTTCTTTCCTAGGGAAATGAATTCATTTAAAGTTCTCTGCCTGAAATATGATGCATTAACAGCTATTAATCCTAAGTCTGAAATTGCCGCTAAATCAATAATCTGCTTCCCAATAGCTATACCAGCTCTTGGTGTATCACCATTTACCGAGAAGATTCCAAAAGGAAGATTGTAAATTGAAAAATCTGAATTATCGGGTACCGTTACCCATGTTTTTAGTGTTTTCAAGTGCTTACTTATTTCTGTTATAACCAAGATTGATAATAGTCTCCATCATCTAACTTCATTGCATTTTCAGTAACCATTAAAGGTTTAAAAGTATCTATCATTACCGCTAATTCCTCAGACCCTTTTTGACCTATACTACGCTCTGCCGCACCTGGGTGTGGACCATGAGGTATACCTGCCGGATGTAAAGAAATATTACCTGGCTGCACTCCATTTCTACTCATAAAATCTCCATCAACATAATACAGCATCTCATCAGAATCTATGTTCGAATGATTATAAGGTGCCGGTATGGAAAGTGGATGATAATCATATAAACGTGGCACAAAAGAACAAATTACAAAGGCATTTGTCTCAAAAGTTTGATGCACCGGTGGCGGCTGGTGAATACGCCCTGTAATAGGCTCAAAATTATGAATGGAAAATCCGTAAGGGAAATTATAACCATCCCAACCTACAACATCAAAAGGGTGTCCTATGTACACCATTTCATGTATTACACCTTGCTTCTTTACTTTAATCAAATGTTCATCGGTGTCAGTGAACGTTTCTAAATTTTGTGGCAATTTATAATCGCGCTCACAAAATGGTGAATGCTCTAATAATTGCCCAAACCAATTACGGTATCGCTTGGGTGTGTATATTGGTGAAAACGATTCAGCAAATAATATGCGATTATCTTCAGTATCAAAATCTATCTGATAAATAGTACCTCTAGGAATAATTAAATAATCCCCATATTCAAAAGGTATTTGTCCAAAAATGGTTCTTAAGACACCCGTACCTTTATGAATAAACAACATTTCATCGGCATCGGTATTCTTATAAAAATAATCTCGTAACGATTTTCTTGGTGCAGCTACTCCGATAATAATATCGCTATTCACCAAAAGAGGTTCACGCGATTCTAAAAAATCATCTTTTGCAGGTGCATTAAAGCTCACCAACTTCAACGATCGTATATTCTTCTCCAAAGCAATTTTAGGTGATACATCTGTACTCTTCAATATCTCCTTGACCATTGTTGGTCGGTTGTGGTGATATAATAAAGAGGACATACCATCAAAACCAATAGTACCGAACAATTGCTCTGAATACAACTCTCCATTTGGTTTTCTAAACTGCGTATGTCGCTTAGGCGGCAACGCTCCTTGCTTATGATATATAGGCATATACGTTGATTTTACTCGATAGTCGAGATTAAAAACTGCGAGGATTACCCCGGAATTTTGAATTTGTTTTTTAAGAATACCTCGCGAAAGTTCCACGAGGTATTTTTTATTCTTCTCTTAAAAATACGCTATTATTGATTGCTCAAGAAATCTGTTGAACTTATAAAGTTCCTCTTAATTCTTGCTCACGCTCAATAGCTTCAAATAATGCCTTGAAATTTCCTTTTCCAAAAGAAGTTGCTCCTTTTCTCTGAATAATTTCAAAAAACATTGTTGGTCTTGCTTGTACGGTTTTAGTAAAAATCTGAAGTAAATACCCTTCATCATCACGGTCAACCAAAATACCTAGTTTTCTCAATGATTCAATATCCTCATCGATTTCACCAACTCTTTCAGTCAATACATCATAATACGTAGTTGGTATGTTTAGGAACTCTACTCCTCTACTTTTAAGATCTGAAACTGTCTTTACAATATCATCTGTTGCAACGGCAATATGCTGAACGCCTTCACCTTCGTAGAATTCTAAATACTCATCTACTTGAGATTTTTTCATACCTGGCGCCGGTTCATTAATAGGGAACTTAATACGACCGTTACCGTTACTCATCACCTTACTCATTAATGCCGTAAAATCTGTAGAGATATCCTTATCGTCGAAAGACATAATTTGCTTAAAGCCCATAACATTGGCATAGAAATCTACCCAATAGTTCATTTTACCTTCGTGTACATTACCTACCATATGGTCCACAAATTTTAAACCTGTAGAAGTTGGTTGGTAATCGCATTCCCATTTTTGGTATCCTGGTAAAAAAGTACCATTGTAATCTTTACGCTCTACAAAAATATGCACGACCTCACCGTAAGAATATATACCAGATGTAACGACCTTACCATGCTCATCTTTTTCGGTCTTAGGCTCCATATAACTTTTGGCTCCTCTTTTCATAGCCTCTTGATAAGCATACGTAGCATCATCTACCCAAAGAGCGGTAACTTTAACACCGTCACCATGTTTATCAATATGTCTACCTACATCAGTACCACTTTTTAAAGGAGAGGTCAATACCAATCTTATCTTATCCTGCTCTAATACATATGATTCAAATTCTCTACTTCCTGTTTCCAATCCTTTATAGGCTAAAGATTTAAAACCGAAAGCTGTCTTGTAATAATGTGCTGCTTGCTTAGAGTTACTTACATACAATTCTAAATAATCTGTACCATTGATAGGCATAAAATCTTGTGCCTCTTTGTGTTTGTTCTCTGCTTTTGTTGATGTTGACATACTATTGGGTTTTATTTTTGTTTTATTAATTGTTGCTTCTGCAACATATATGGTAAAAAAAATTATGCTGTTGTCGATTGGGTTTTCATTAAAACCTCTAACGCAGCTAAAAGTGCTTTGTTAGCTTCTCTTACCCCAAATGAGATACGTACTTTACCTGGAGCTCCAAAATTACCTACAGGGCGCACCATAATACCACGCTGCTCTAAGAATGACGTAAATTCCATATCATTGATTGGCGGGTCTATTAGTACAAAATTACCTTGGGCAGGCCAGTATTTTATATGTAAAGCATCAAGTCCGTTCAAAACAAATTTTCTTTCCTCTTTTACCAATGCTACTGTCTTGTTTACAAAATCTACATCTTTCAATGCTGCAATTGCTCCGTCCAATGCCAATGAAGACAATAAAAATGGCTTACATATCCTTCTCATATAATTACTGATCTCTAATGGAGCATAGCAATACCCTACTCGTAAACCTGCTAAACCATAGGTCTTAGAAAAACTATTGATAGCAATTACATTTTTGTCTTCTACTACAAAAGGAAGTCCCGATGTATAATCTTCTGCTTCTGCAAAATGTCTATATACTTCATCTAATACCAAAATTACATGCTCTGGTAACTTTTCTATAAAACTTCGCAATTCTGCCATAGGAATATAATTTCCTGATGGATTATTTGGAGAAGCAAGAAATACCAGCTTGGTTTTATCTGTAATAGCTTCTAATATACCTTCTAAATTATAATCATAATTTTCGGTCATAGGCACGTTGATTGCCTTTGCCCCCATCCAACGTGTAAAAGCCGTATAAGGAAGAAAACATGGCTGACTTACAATAACCTCATCATCTTCGCTTAAGAATGCCTTAGAAATCATATCTATAATCTCTGACCCACTATTAGCTGCAATAAAATTATCGGCTGTCAAAACCCCGTTAAAATCAGTAACCAAGGCTTCACGTAACCTTATATCTGTGTTGTCTGGATAAAAACTTAAATCATCAAGAGTTTTAGCTAAAGCTTCTTTTACTTTTGGTGAATACCCTAAAGGATTTTCATTTGAAGAAAGCTTGTGTACCGTAACACCATCAGGCATTACGATTTTCTTGCCACCACCCTTATAAGTGCTATCTTCTAATATATATTTCTTGAAACTTAGTTGCATATATTTCTACCTTAGACCATTTTATCCTTAGTAAAAATACAATTATTTTTTAATATTGTTGCATTAACAACAATATTAACGATAAACTCCGTTACTTTTGGAAGAATAACATATGATGTATGGACAGGACCGAAGGATTTGGAGTATATATTGACCGTACTCTTAAAAAGGTACAAAGCACTTTTTTACAAGTATTCGCAGAGAACAATATTGATTTAACTATTGAACAATGGGTAATATTACAACGTGTGCATTTAGAAGGCAAAGATGCTTCACAAGCAGATATTGCCAAATCTAATTTCAGAAATAGAGCTACAACTTCTAGAGTTATTAGCGGACTTTGCAAAAAAGGGCTACTAAGAAAGTCTAGATTTAGGGATGATCAAAAAAGATATAAATTAGTAATTACCGAAGAAGGATCTACACTTATTAAACAGGTAATGCCCTTTATTAAAGATTTAAGAAAGGTTAGTACACTGGGTATCACCGAAGAAGAATTTGAAATCTTCTACAAAGTACTTGATCAACTATGGGAAAATTTTGATCAATATGAAGGTAGATCATAGCAGTATTTTGTTCTAAAAAATAAATAATTAAATTTTTATTGATTTTGGTTTTACCAGTCTATAAAAATCACTAAGTTTGCACCCACATTTGAAAAAATGGTGTCGGTCGCATAGCTCAGCTGGATAGAGCATCTGCCTTCTAAGCAGACGGTCGGAGGTTCGAATCCTCCTGCGATCACTCTGAAGCCCCTTTTAGGGGCTTTTTTGTTTTTAATACTTTCTTGTGCCACGCATTTTCTTCTCTTATCTTGCTAACTATACTGCTGTTTTAGCATTTTTACTATTTTTACTCATTAAGAAAAAAAATCATTTTAGATGTATACCTTGACTTATGAATCTGTAGCTACCGGCAAAATAATAGGTTCGGAAATGGAAGAGCTACTTCAGAAAGCACGTGCAAACAATCTACGTGAAGACATTACAGGTTGCCTTATTTATTACAAAGGTGGGTTTGTACAATTACTTGAGGGCGAAAAAGATAAAATTGTAGCACTCTACGAAAAGATCAAAATGGACCCACGCCATAATAATGTTTCCCTTTTTTCTGATGATGAAATAAGTAAACGAACTTTCCCGAACTGGGGAATGGCTTACTACCCTATTGATGAGAATAACACGAACAAATATGAGTACGAGCAGTTTAAAAGAAATCTAATTCTTTTATCTGATCTTATAGAACCAACAAACGTTACTTCTAAACAATTCTGGAAAAAGATTAAAACCATGATCTCAGAGCCTCCAATAATTTAAATAGGTAAATCTGCAATTCGAACTAATAATTCAATCCTATAATTTAGGTATTGAGTTATTTTTAAAATCAATTGGATCACCTCTATGCAGGGTTAATTTCTACCTTGCTTAGAGATTTTCATTCAAGTTTACCTTGAACAATAGTATTTAGAGTTTAATTAATTTAGCATGAGCGAAACTTTACTAAATGTCTTCCTGGCAGATGATGATAGCGACGACAGAACTTTCTTTTCTGATGCATTGCGAGAAATTCCGATACAGACCAAAATATCTGAATTTAATAATGGTGTAGATTTAATGGCAGAATTGCTTTCGGGCAATGCAGGAAAACCAGATGTAATATTCTTAGATTTAAAAATGCCGATGATGGACGGTTTTGAATGTCTTGCAGATATACGAGATTTAGGCCAATTCGTTGATACACCCGTAATTATATATTCCACTTCTTTTCACCCTAAAGAAATTGAACGATTAAGTGAAATGGGAGCATCTTTGTACCTGCAGAAACCATCGTCTTACAATCAACTAAAAACACTTCTACACAAATGCCTACGGTATGTAAACAATGTAGAAGGAACTATAATGGACAAAGAATTCGTTATTTCCATTTAGAAAAATCTAACTTACAGTAGTACATATTTTTTATTCTATTTCAACAAAAAATCACTTACTAATAGCATATTCACTTAGCTAGCATTAGCTACCTTTAGAATTACATCTTCATATCATTAAGTTTATCAATCCACTATCAATACCCAGGCAGTAATTATTACGCTTTAATATTCTGCACAACCTATTTAGTAACATTCGATTGAGCTATTAACGAAACAATTAGAAACAAAAAAGCCAACTCAATTGAGCCGGCTTCTTCATATTCTGTTTTATTTATTATGCCGTAAGGGATACGTTTCTAATATTCATTAAATATGCCTTAGGTGTACATTTGAATTTATTTCTAAATATTTTAGAGAAGTAACTTCTGCTCGTAAATCCTATTGAATATACGATTTCAGAGATATTCATATCAGAAGTTTGTATTAACTCTTCCGCTAAGATCAATCTTTCGTTTCTAATAAAATTTGTTACCGTAGTACCTTCCATCACTTTAAATCCTTCTTGAAGCTTTGTAGGTGATAAACCATATTCTTTACTTAAATCTGTTACTGTGTATGGAAACTCCGGCTTTCTCTTAATTGCGTTTACCGCTTCTTCAATTCTTAAAAGTTCTTTTTTGGTCAACATTGTAGAAATTTGACCACTGTTCTCAATATCTTGCTTACAGTGTAGAATCTCTAACGCCAATGTAAAGTTTACAATACCTTCTATAAGAAGTTTTCTTACCAACCCGACTTGAGTTATTGCTCTAATCTGTAATAATTGTTCTTTTATTTTAAGATTAAAAGTGCCAATATGTGCGTCACCATCTTCATTTAAAAACGAAGCAAACAATTGCTCATATAATTCAGTATTATTTATATTCTTACTTAAAGCCTCTCCATCTTGGGTTACCTTAATTATAGATATGTTAGATTTTGTTGCCTCTCTTAATTTTATATTTATGATTTCATTAGATCCACCTACAACTACTGTTTGCAAAGCTTCAACCTTATTAATCTCTTTTCCTTTTGAAAAACTGAAATTACCTTCTAAGCAATAGATAAAATATAAACTACGGTTTTCATCCAATTTTAAATCAAAATTTAAATTTTCTTTAAGGTCCAAATCATACTCTGTATAAGAAATCCCAGAACCTAAAGAAACGGTTTGTATTCTTCCTATTCCTTTTTCATTGTCATACTGAAGTATACGATCTCCTTGAAAACTAGAAATACTACCTCCTAAAACACTGTTGAAATAACTTAATTGATTATGGACTACTTGCATGATATATTATTTAGATGGTTATTGTTACATGTAGCTTCTTGCACTTTAAAAGCACCTGAAAAATTAGAAGTACTTTGTTCCTCGCTTAAACTTTCACCATAAGAACCTTTGGGTCTTACATTACCAACTCTAGCATATTGAAGATTTTTCATAAAGCCTACATTTCTTGTTGATACAAAGATGCAGGGTATGCAGGATAAATCTGTTACATCATTTTAAGAAGCTGTTACACAATTTTAAGAAGGATATATTTTTAGATTGAAAAATTAAATCTAATTATAACAAAGTGGGAAGATAGATTGTGAACTCAGCACCCTTGCCTAACTCACCTTTTGCAAGTATAGTACCGTTGTGAGATTGTACGATTTTTTTACAAATAGACAAACCTAAGCCTGTTCCAGAAAATTCGGTTTTACCGTGAAGTCTTTGAAATATCTCGAATATTTTTTCTTGATACTTTTTTTCGAACCCTATTCCGTTATCTATAAATTGTAGTTTAACATAATTAATATTAGGAAGTAAAGCATCTACTGAAGAGGTATTACCCTTAACAACACTACTTAATATCTTAATTTCCGGCTGCACCCCTTCTTTTATATATTTAAGGGAATTACCTATAAGATTGGCGAACAATTGTTCTAACTGAAATTGTATTCCGTTTACCACAGGTAAGCATACAGAATCTACTTTAGCATTTAAATCGTTAATATGCTCCCCTAAATCTTCAAGTACATTATTTAGAACATCATTTAAATCTACACGTCGTGGTTGCTCACTAACCTCATCCACCTTTGAATAGGATAGTAGATTGTTGATTAGATTTCGCATTCTGTCTGATGAAGACTTTATTTTATCTAAATACTGTTGAGACCTACTACTTAAATGCCCCTGTTCCTCTTCAATTAAGCGACTAACGAACATCTGTATCTTACGTAAGGGTTCTTGCAAATCGTGACTAGCAACACGGTTAAAGGCTTCTAAATCTGCATTTGTTCTCTTTAGTTCTGAGTTTTTGATCTGCAGTACAGACTCTGATTCTAACTGATTGGTTACATCTCTAATTACACCTACCATATACCAATTACCATCTTTCTGGTAATATTCGCCAATGGTGTTCATATACCTTAATTCATTCTTTTTTGTATAGACTCGAAAAACTATATCAGTTTTAGTCTTATTCTTCTTACCGTTCTTGAAACTAGATTTTACTTTCAATAGATCATTTGGGTGCAAGAACGATAATAATCTATCATATTTATCATCAAACTCGTTTCGGTCATAACCGAACAACTTGTATACATTATCCGAGTATTTGATTTCTTCCTTTCCTAAGTTCCATCTAAAACTTCCAATGTTAGCTACGTGCTCTGCTTCAGATAATAATCTGTTCTGAACAAAAAGCTGTGCCTCATAATTCTTTTCTTGAGTAACATCTTTAGAGAATAGAATTAATCCATCATTCATTTTAACTGCGCGTGTACTGAGCCATATGGAAACATCATTAAAAATAAATTCTCTAGTATATTCTCTATTCTCCCCAGTAATATAACACTCGGCAAGTATCCCAAATACCCCATTTTCTAAATTTTTAGGGTAATATTCTAGAATGGTCTGTCCTGCAATTAATTCTGTTTCTTCATCGGCAATCTCGCCCATTCGATTATTTATATAATCGATAAGAAAATCCTTAACTTCATTTTTCTTATTAAAAACAGGTTTTAAGTAACAAATAATACTATCATTACTATCTAGAACCCGAATGCCAAAAAGATTTGAGATTTCAAGTTCACGTGTTCTAGACTTTACATTTCCTAAAGGTAATTTTGATTCCTTATCAGAAATATACTCAAGTCTTAATTCTGTTATAGTAATTAAAACTCCGTCATAGAACGATTCAATTTTTACATTGTAATTTATAGTATCGGTATCCTCTATTTTCGAAATATTAAAAACTTCGGACTCTTGGTTTTTTAAAACCTTATTTGCCAATAAAATAATTTCACCACCATTTGTAAACTGAACTAAAGGAAGCCCTTTTATACTCTCAGAAGAATTAGAAAAGAATTTATTGGCTTTATGGTTTGCATACTTAATTATGTAGTCTTTAGTTTTTATAGAACCTTCAAGTGATGGGGATATAAATAATAAAGCAGCGTTGGCGTCGTCAACTATTTTCTTGAAAAAATTATCTGCCATACTGTCTAACATACTTTATCACTTTTAACCGACCTTTTTATTAAGATACTGCAAAATAAGTGGTTATAATGCAATCTCACTAGTGCTAAAACAAAAAAAGTTGCTCCTAATGAAACAACTTTTATATTAATTATGGAACTAAGAATTTAAATCTTCAGTAAAAAATTCTCTTTTTTAAAATCATTTAAATGATATGCCCAGTTCATTTTCACTACTTGCTTCAATGACTTTTTAAGCTCACTAAAACTAGATGGTTTCTTAATGTAAATATTCGCTCCTTTTTCAAAAGTTTCTTCAATATCTCTTTCTGCAGAAGACGTTGAATAAATAGCTACTAGTAAACCTTTTAAATGAGGAGTACGTCTAATAGCCTCTAAACATTCAAACCCATTCATTATTGGCATGTTCAAATCTAAAAAAACTAAATCTGGAGTATTCTCTGTATTCCCCAATAAATATTCCATACAGCTTTTACCATTCTCTAATTGGCGCAATTCTGTATTAAGTTCAATTCCTTCCAATGCATCTGCAAAAAATTGTCTATCGTCTTCGTCATCGTCAACGAGAAGTATTTTTAATTTATCCATTTTCACTTTTCATGTATTGAAAGAAGAAATATTCTTCTCATTTTTTTCTAAACTTCAAATACTGAGTAATGGTTAACCCAGTAACTTTTTTGAACTGATTTGATAAATGAGGTACACTACTAAAATTCAAGTTATGAGCAATCTCACTTAAACTTGTATTATCTAATAACACCAACTCCTTCACTTTTTCAATGCGTACTAATATATAAAAATTCTCTATTGAGGTAAACGTTTTACTAGAAAATAGATTAGAAAGATATGGATAACTAAAACCCAACTGATTAGATAGCGATTCTGATATTTTTACATTTCTAATATCGCTCTCATAAACCATTTTCTTAATGTAAATCTTAATCTCTTCAACGATATCTCGATTCTCTTTCGTTTGAATCTTTATACCAAAGCCTTCAAGTTCTTCTGAAATTGATTTAAGCTTTTCATTACTTAAATTTTCAGGTAACTTAATGGTACCATCTTGCAAAATTTCAAAATTAACACCAGCAGCAACCATTGTTCTTTGAAATACCTCATTAACCAATTTTTCAGGGTTATATATGAAACTATATTCCATTCAATAAATCACAATTAATTCGCAGCATAAAAGTTTGTAAAATTATTATTTTAGAAAAACATTATATAACAAAATACGATAAATTATTACCACTTTTGAACCCTAGACAATAAATCATAAATTATATGGGATTTAAGCTATAAAATCATGCTTAAATAGTAAAATGCAGGCATATCATTAAGCTTTTGTAAAAATCAAAGACGCATATGCCGGAATATTAATCTTTCCTGTCCAATTTTTAGCATCTGTGTTCTCCGCTACCACCTCAACTCTATCTACCGGTAGCTCAGAAAAAGTTTCATCATATATTTTACTGACCGCATTAATCCTTAAATGAAAAGGTTCCTTTTCATTTAAACCAATACTATAATTTTCATATTCTTGGTTACTAAAATTCAATACTACCAATACTGGTTCTGAAGGATCATTAGCATCAAATCTATTGTAAGCCAATATTTTGGCATCATGATTAACATGCAAGATTTCAATATGCTGACTTCGCAAACCTTTAGCACCTTCAGATTCTCCTGTTCTTAATTTTATAATATCCCCAATCAATTTCTCTATCCCCTTGTGTTTCTTTTCCTTTTCCCAATCTAAACCTTCGGTATCTTGAAAATACTCATCCTCAATAAATTCTTGACCTTGAAACAACATGGGTATACCAGGTGCGGTCAATGTAAGTACAATACCTAAAATCGCTCTTTTTTTGGCAAAATCACTTTCTGCATTGCCAGGCTGTATTTCTTCTGGTACTCTTGCCTTACCATTAGCTACCTCGTCATGTGATTCTGTATATACGATACGACTAAACGCATCATTACTATATTTAAATTCTAAGGCATCGACTACTTTTTGCAAATCTCTGCTGTCATCATGTGTGTCTTCAATTACTTCTCTGACTGGATGCACAAAATTCATATCCCACTGAGAACCGTAAGCAAGACCGTTATCCTTAACAGCATCTGTCACCCTACTATCGCCTTTTAAATCTTCAGCTATGGTAAGTACATGTGGATATTTTTCTCGTATTTCTGAATTGATATCTCGCATTAATACATTGCCCTCTTCAATTTCAGTATCATATCCTAGACCTCCTCCTTCATACCGGATGTAAGAAGTAGCGTCCATTCGCAGACCGTCGCAATGGTATTTTTCAATCCACATTAATGCGTTATCCCTCAAATATTGTCGTACTTCTTCCCTGCCATAATCTGGTCTTGTATCTCCCCAAGGCGTATCACTTCTATGGTCATTGTAGAAATAAATTCCTCCTTTATCATTCTCGCTCCAACCATCAAATTGCCATAAATCTACATCAGACGGACCAAAGTGATTATAAACAACATCCATAATAACTGCAATTCCCTTTTTATGCGCTTCGTTCACTAATTTTGCAAATCCGTCAGGACCACCATAATCTTGCTCAATAGCAAATGGATGAGCAGGATTGTACCCCCAAGAAATTCCACCAGCAAACTCAGCTACAGGTAATAACTCTATACAATTTATACCCAAATTTTTTAGGTAATCTAGTTTTTCAATAACATCCTTAAATGTACCTACCGCATCTGGGGAAGAACGGTTAAAAGTACCTACATGTAGTTCATAAATAACAAGTTCGTTCCAGCTTGGCATTTTAAAATCTTCATCTTCCCATTTGAAATCTAATGTTCTAATAATAGAATTACCATTGCTATTAGTTACTTCAAAGGCATACGGGTCATTTCTAGATAAAATTTTACCGTTATATTCGATAAAGAATTTATATTCGTCTCGTTCTGATGCTTGATCTGTAATTACAGACCAATATCCATCATTCTCTGCTTCAAGAATAATATCATTCTTAGACCAATTATTAAAGCTACCGCCTACGAAAACCTTTTTCGCGTTCGGAGCCCACACTCTAAAGGTTACAGCACCATCATTTATGACAGCACCCATACCTGCCGATTTTGTTATTGTAGTATTCATGTGTCAAAAGTAGACTGCATGAAATGCAAATAGTATCCTTAAAAGCAGATGCTTTAACTCTAAAAACTATAGTATTTTATGCCTTAAATTAAAAGTCAACGCTTTCTGTAACACAATTATGACCAAAGGTACACCAAGAACAACCCCTTAATTAAACAAAGTTGATAATCAAAAAAACCGGTTTACAAATCAATACTCTAAACCAAATAAACTATTGTTTTTTAGGCACAATTATTTTAAAAACAGAACCTTCGTTTGGAATGCTTTCTGCACTTATATTACCGATATGATTTTGGACAATCTTTTTTACTATAGCTAACCCAATACCGGTACCAACATACTCTTGCTTAGAGTGAAGACGTTGAAATACTTCAAATATTTTTTCAGAGAATTGCTCATCGAACCCTATACCATTATCGGTAATCGTAATTTGAACATATTCTTTATTATTCAATAGTTTTTCGTCTATTGAATTAGCATTGGTAATTACTTCGGTTTCTATAGTAACAACTGGTGGCACATCACTTTTAGAATATTTTATGGAGTTCGATAAAATATTATACATCAATTGCCTGAATTGAAATTTCACCACTTCAATCTCAACTGTATTTTTTAGAGTAATTGTCCCGCCCTTCTTATTGAGCTCTTCTCCTAAATCATTTTTAACATCGTCTACGAGATTTTCTAAATCGACTGTTTCAAAGACCCTTTGTTCGGTATCTGTACGGGAGTATGATAATAAATCATTAATAAGAGATTGCATTCTGTTAGCTGCAGATTGTATTTTTTCAAATTTAGTCTTGCCAGAAGCAGAAAGCTTATCATATTCCTTCTCCATCAATACCTCTGTAAACATCTGAATTTTACGAAGAGGTTCTTGCAAATCATGACTAGAAATATATGCAAACGACTGAAGTTCTTTATTCATAGCCTCTAGCTTTAAATTACTATCTGCCAGTTGCTTTGTACGACTACTCACTTCTTCTTTTAATTGATCCGCAAACGATTTTTGCTTGTCAATATTCATGGCTGTACCAATAAAGCCCACCATTTTACCTTCCTCAAATTTAGGAGCGCCTAATACCTTAAACCATTCGAATTTATTTGTAGCATGATTTATCACCCTATATTCTAATGTAAAACCCGACTGTTCTTCTAAAGCTTTTCCAAAACCGGCATATACTACCGCCAAATCATCAGGGTGCACTACATCTATCCACACTTGCCCTGTAAATTCCGCCTCTTTTTCTACACCTACATAATCCAATAATGCCTTGTTGGCGTATTCAATATTAATTTCATTATCGGTAATCCAAATCCAAACAGGAGATAGATTCGCTAGTTCCCTAAACCTGCGTTCACTTTCTCTCAATCGGCGCTCTGCCAATACAGCCTCGGTAGTTTCGGTAACTATTACCAAAACCCCAGAAACTCGACCAGACTCATCTTTTACAGGACTGTAGCTAAAGGTCCAGTAAACATCTTCCATTTGCCCATTTCGAAAAATAGGAATCATTAAATTTTCTCTCCAAATAGATTCTCCTTTTATCAAAACCAACTTAAGCATGGGTTCTATCTCACTCCAGATTTCAGACCAAGATTCCTTACCGTTTAAACCTAATATGTATGGATGCTTTCCATCAACACCTAAAATTGGTCGGTACGCATCATTATAAAAACTTTTTAGCGAATCTCCCCAAAACAAAAACATGGGAAACGGCGAATTCAATACTATATTAAGTGTTGTTCTAAGGCTTTGTGGCCAACCTTCAGGTTTTCCTAAAGGAGATAAAGACCAGTCTTTCTCTCTCATTAACCTACCCATCTCACCACCATCATCGAGAAAATGAAACTTTTTATTCATAAGAATGCTAAATTGAAGTATCTACATTAAGGTTAACAACCAATATTCTTAACATGGTATGATCAACCCCACTAAAAGAATAACTTAATATTCTAAAACATATTTCGAATTATGATTACAAATAAAGCAAATTAAGAAGATAATCTTAACTCAATAAAAATTGCATTTCATTTTTAAAAATGATCAACAAATTTCCAGACTAGCTTAGAATCAAAAAACCATCATTTTTGCTCAAAATCAAACAAAAAACCCTTTAAAATAGTCAAATAAATCACAAAACGGACCTATTCCTTGCATTTTAACTAATTTTTACTATGTTATAGATTAACCCAATTATATTCTATGCGACAATTAAAGATCACCAAACAAATTACGAACAGAGATGCCAAATCATTAGAAAAATATTTTCAAGAAATCAGTAAGATAGATTTAATTACTGCAAACGAAGAAGTAGAACTGGCTCAGAAAATTCGTGATGGTGATCAGAAAGCGCTAGATAAATTAGTAAGTGCAAACTTAAGGTTTGTGGTGTCTGCCGCTAAGCAGTACCAGGGTAGAGGTTTGCGCCTAACAGACCTTATTAACGAAGGTAATTTTGGTTTGGTTAAAGCTGCCAAACGTTTTGATGAAACTAGAGGATTCAAATTTATCTCTTACGCCGTTTGGTGGATTCGTCAATCTATTCTACAAGCGCTATCCAAAAAATCTAGGATGATACGGTTACCTCAAAATAAAATAGCCGTAAACACCAAAATTTACCAAGTATATTCAACATTAGAGCAAGCTAACGAACGACCTCCAAGTGCCACAGAAATTGCTGCAGAACTAGATATAAGCGTATCAAAGGTCAAAAGCTCTATGAAAAACTCCGGCAAATCAATCTCTTTAGATGCTCCTTTTAAAGAAGGTGAATCTTCATCTTTATACAATGTATTAGAATCTAAAGAATTGAACAGTCCGGATAAAGGGATGATTGCGGAATCTTTAGATTCTGATATTAACCAGGTATTGAAAAAAATTCCGGAACGCCAAAGTGATGTATTGCGTCTTTTCTTCGGCTTAGGTAATCAACCAGCCATGAGCCTTGTTGAAATAGGCGAAGTTTTTGATGTAACGAGAGAACGTGTGCGTCAAATAAAGGATAAAGGCTTAAAATCCCTGCGACGCACTACCAACACTGAAATCTTACGCGCTTACTTATAAAAACAAACTGAAAATACCAGCTAAAATTCTCATTTAGAGCTTATTATTAACACCCATAAGTAATAGTATAACACAAGCTTAACACCTCTAATTTGGAGTTGGCAAGGCATATGTTATGTTACTGCTAGAAATATTATTACATGAAATTTATTTACATCAAAAGAGAAAGTCAAATTAAAGAATTATATAGAACCCGCACCGGACTTAAAAAAGCGAAAGTGACTTCTATTACAAAATACTTTATGGGCATTCGCATTAAAACATTACACACATACAGGCAAATTTATCTAGGGCGTAAAAACAATGCCATTGAAAAAATGCTTTTTATTTAATAAAACGAACACACATATATTATCCAATAATTTAAATTGAATTCATGAAAATACTAGTAATAGGAGCCGGAAACATGGGATTGACTTATGCAGAAGGCATGTCCAAATCAAAATTACTTAAGAAAAGAAATATAATGGTGCTCGACACTTCTGAAGATAAACTGGAAGAGTTAAGAGAGAACCCTCAGTTTGATGCTTTTGATGATTTAAAGAAATGTGCGCCACAGGCAGACATCATTTTTATAGCCGTAAAACCATATCATGCCGAGAGTGTATTTAAAAAATTAAACCCGCTGGTAAAACCGGGTCAAATCGTTATTTCGATTATGGCAGGTGTTACCATAGACTCTATAAAAAACTTAACCGGGCTCACTAAAATAGTGCGTGCCATGCCCAATTTACCAGCATCAATTGGCAGAGGACTTACATCTTTCGTAGCTTCTGAAGAAGTAACGAGAATCGAACTGCTAACCATTGAAAGTTTACTGGACACTACAGGGAAATCTATTCAAGTAAGTAACGAAAATTTCATTGATGCCTCTACTGGAATATCAGGTAGTGGTCCTGCTTATGTATTTTACTTTATGCAAAGCATGATGGAAGCTGCCTTGAAAATGGGCTTTACACCAAATGTTTCTAAAGTACTGGTAGCACAAACATTTACTGGGGCGATCGAACTTTTTAATCAAAATGAACTTTCCCCAAATTCTTGGATGGACAAAGTTGCCAGTAAAGGCGGAACCACACGTGCAGCTCTAGATTCTATGGAGAACAATAATGTAGGAGAATTAATTAAAGAAGCCGCGTTCGCCGCATTTGAACGCGCCGTTGAACTTGGAAAAGAAAAGGTAAATGTATAAACAGAAAATAGTAATAAAGGTAGGCACCAACGTAATGACCAATAAGGACAATCGTATCGTGAGACCGGTATTGCGAAATTTGGTACAACAGATTGCTGAATTATATGAAAGAGATATTTTAACCGTATTAGTTTCTTCGGGCTCCGTTATCGCGGGGCGTGAAGTATTAGGTGCTTCATCTATTGAAAACGATACGCAACGCAGACAGGTATACTCAGCCATTGGGCAACCTCGTATGATGCGATTGTACTACAATATTTTTAATGATTACGGAATGAAATGCGCACAAGTATTACCTACAAAGCGAGATTTTTCGCCTGGTGTACATAGACAGAATATGATTGATTGTGTCGAAGGATTATTATCTGAAGGTGTAATTCCAATTGCGAATGAAGATGATGCCGTTTCTGTAACTATGAGCATGTTCTCTGACAATGATGAGCTAGCGAGTTTAATTGCACAGCTTATTGATGCAGACAAGATGATTATTCTAACCGATATTGACGGACTATATACTGGTCATCCAAATTTAGATAGTAGTAATCTTATCGAACATGTTAATCCTGGTGAAAATCTTGATGAATTTATAAAAGATAGTAACAAAAAACCCGGTGAAGGTCGTGGCGGCATGGGATCTAAATTAGATTATGCCCAGCAAGCAGCTGCCAACAATATACCTACCTACATTGCAAACGGTAAAAAAGACCGAACGATTATTGATATTATAGACGGAAAAAATGTGGGCACAAAAGTGACCCTAGAAGAAAAAGCAGAAGCGTAATGAAAATAATTTCAACAGAAATAAAGAATAAGGTTTTAAGTAGCATGATGCAACTTTTGGATAGTAACCGAGAGCGTATTCTAGCAGCCAACAAAAAAGATTTAGATCTATTTAATTTAGAAGATCAAGCTATGTATGATCGTTTAATCGTTACCAATGGTAAGATTGATGGAATGATCGCATCTATTAAAGAAGTAAGGTCACAAGAAGATCCTGTAAGCCAAACTATCTCTACAAGAGTACTAGATAACGGACTGGAAATTAACAACAGAACTGCGCCATTTGGCACTATTTTAATCATTTACGAATCGCGGCCAGATGTTACCATTGAAGCAGCTGTTTTAGCTTTTAAAGCAAACAACAAAATTTTTCTAAAAGGTGGTAAAGAGGCATTACATAGCAATACCGTTCTTGTTGAACTTTGGCATAAGGCTTTAGAGGAAAACGGATTGTCAAAAAATTACATTCAGCAATTGACCATGAATAGGGTGGAAACACAAGAGTTCTTGAGAAATCCATCAGAAAAACTTGACCTTATTGTTCCTAGAGGAGGAGAACGCCTAATCAATTTTGTGAAAGAGCATGCTAAATGTGCTGTTTTAGTAAGCGGTAGAGGTAATAACTTTTTGTTTGTGGACAAAGAAGCAAACTGGGAGAAGAGCGTAAAAGTAATCATGAATGCCAAAACTGAAAAAATATCGGCATGTAATGCTTTGGATAAAATTCTAATCAGCTCTAGTATTGAAAATTACGAACAAAAATTGACTGATTTATATCGTCTATTAAAAGCAAAAGGCGTTGAAACTCTAGTTGATTCCAATGTAAATACAGTCATCAAAGATGCACAACCTATTAAGGACGATGCTATTTGGAAAGAAGAATTCCTAGCTATGAAATGTTGTTTGGGCTCAGTAGCATCTATTGAAGAAGCAGTTGAGAAAATCAATGATAATTCTGGGGGACATTCTGCCACTATTATGACCTCCAATAAAAATACAGCTATGCAATTTATGGATGAAGTAGATTGTGCTGCCGTGTACCAAAATGCATCTACTAGGTTTACTGACGGTGGGCAAATGGGTGTTGGCGCAGAATTAGCCATAAGTACAGATAAGCTTCACCATCGCGGTCCTCTAGGTCTTAAGCAATTGGTCACCAACAAATACTATGTATTTGGCGATGGTCAAATTCGAGAATAGTTAACGGAGTAATTTACTAGAAAATCGAATTTTATGTTTGAAACAATTGAAAACATAGACGGTGCCTTAGTCTATCATGGAAATATGCACAATCGTATTTATTTCACTGAAGCAGATCATGTTGATTTAGACACTCTACTTCCTAAAATGAAAGAACTTGCCAAAGAAAAGCGTTATGAAAAAATTCTTGGCAAGGCTTCCGAAAAGGGCGTAGATATTTTTAAGTCTAAAGGTTTTACGGTCGAAGCTAAAATTCCTGGTCTATATAATGGCACTATAGATGGTTATTTTCTTGCGGATTATACCAATCAAAAACGTCTGATTAATGACGAAAAAAGCATGAAAACCATTGCTACGGTTAAAACTATAGCCAAGGCAGCCAATAAACCAAATACAGATTCATATTTTGGGTTGCCGGTGGACCTGAGTATTAAACAGCTTTCTAAGAGCGATTTTCACTTGTTAGAAGATTTGCACAAGAAAGCCTACAAATATCATCCTCATCAAATTAAAGATGTTTCTTATTTTTCTAAACTAGAGAAATTGAACCATGAATTTTACGGTCTTTATAAAAATGGGGAGTTATTGGTCTCAGCTATTCTTGACGTCAATACCGAAGAGGCAAATGTTGAGATTGTTGATTTTGTGACACACCCAGATTATAGAGGTCAAAATTTATCCTATTTCTTAGTCCAAAACATTAAAAAACAAATGGATAAACTATGTTGTAAAACAATCTACACCATGGTTAGAGCTACCTCTTACGGGTTAAATATCACTTTTAGCAAACATGGCTTCATGTTAGCAGGTACCCTTGTAAACAACTGTGTTGTTAGAGATACTTTAGAAAGTATGAATGTCTGGTATTTTAAAGGAGTTTGACTTATAGATATTATATAAAAACACGAAAGACATTTCATCAATTTTAAATATGCTGATTTTGAATATTAAGTTATTCTGAATCGGCATATTTTATCTATTGTCTCACTTTATGACAATAATTCTTTGATTCCATATAATTTTATGCTTTATTTGATACAATACAACTAATATTTTATCAACTTCATTAATGAAAGGTTCAGAAAACGCGAATTTCATACCCAACCTTTCCTACGATTGTGTCATTTTTGGTTTCAATGGTAAAACTCTAAAAATACTCATACTTGAGTATCAAAACACTGGCTTTTTTGCTCTTCCCGGTGGATTCATCAAAAAAAATCAAAGCTTAAAAGAAGCAGTACACCAAGGGGTAGAAGAACGTACAGGCTTAAAAAATGTATTCTTAGACCAGTTTCAAATTTTTGCATCCCTTGAAAGGTCCGATCCATTTGCCATGCGCAGAATTTTGGAAGCCAACAATAAAAACATTGAGGAAAATAATTGGATGATGAACCGCTTTATAACCGTAGGTCATTATGCATTAATAAATTACGAAGACGTAGATCCTAAACCTGATCACCTTTCAGATAGTATTGGCTGGTATGCAATTGAAGATGTTCCAAGATTAATGATGGACCATAATGATATTGTTGACAAAGCACTTGAGGTTCTTCGCAATAATATTAGCGAGAAAATAATTGGCATGAATCTACTACCTCAGAAATTTACTATGAAACAATTACAACAAGTCTTTGAGGCTATTTTAGACCAAAAATTAAGACGTACCAGTTTTCAGCGTAAAATGCTATCCTTAGACATATTAGAACGGCACGAAAAACTCTTTGAAGGCAAGGCTCACAAAGCTCCGTACCTATACAGCTTTACATAAAAAATTAAATCTAAATCAAATTATTAAAACAACAACAATGAAAAACTCAACACTCAACAACTTTTTAAAATGTTTCGTTCTCGCCATTTTCATGAGCGCTACATTAACGACGTATGCCCAAAAGAAATTTGGCGGTCTTGCACTTTATACGGTAAGAGATGACATGGGCACAGATGCTAAGGCAACTCTACAAGCCGTTTCAGATGCCGGTTATAAGAACATAGAAGCAGCTGGTTATGAAGATGGCAAGTATTACGGTATGACACCTACTGATTTTAAAGACCTATTGAAATCTTTAAAATTAAAACCAATAAGTACGCACCAAAGTGCGGTTACTCTTGACAATGCAGATAAAATGATGGCAGATGCAAAGGCTGCAGGTTTCAAATATTTTGTAGTTCCAATTCCACCAATGGGTATGTTTACTTTTAACCAAGAAAACAGAACAATGGGCATGACCGGTACCGTTGAAGATTTGGCTAAAATTTTAACTACACTTGGCGAGAAAGCGAACAAGGCAGGATTGAAATTATTATACCACAATCATGATTTTGAGTTCAAGAAAAATGCTGACGGTATCGTACCTATAGATTACCTATTAGAAAATGTAGATCCTAAATTATTGAATTTTCAAATGGATTTATTTTGGGTAACAAAAGCTGAAGCAAATCCAATTGCTTACTTCAACAAATACCCAGGTCGTTTTAAAATATGGCATGTTAAGGATATGGATGAACAAGGTAGATTTGCACCAGTAGGTACAGGTTCTATAGGTTTCAAAAATATTCTTGATAACAAAGAACTTTCTGGCATGAAGTATTACATGGTAGAGCAAGACATGACTTTTGACGGTCTTAAAGCATTAGATGCTATTAAAATTAGTCATGACGGACTTAAAGAAATAGGTTTTAAATAAGCAGTAAAAACTACAATAAAAATTATGAAAAATCTTATTCAATTAACGACTATACTAGTCGTTACGATATTCTGCACTTCTATTTCTGCGCAAGATGTGGTACTTACGGGATCACAGGTTCCTGCTACAAATACTGAATTCGGACAAATACGGGGTTATATCCATAATGATATTACTACGTTTAAAGGTATACCCTATGCAAAGGCAAAAAGATTTGAAGCTGCCGTAAACCCTACAAAATGGGAAGGTATTAAAAGCACGACCATGTATGGTCCGGTTGCTCCTTTATTGAATCCTACTACTTCTATTCAAGATGAATCGGAATTCGTTTTTGATCATGATTGGGGATTTCCAAATGAAGATTGCCTTAGTTTAAATGTGTGGACACCTCAAGCAACTACCGCTAAGAAAAGACCGGTATTATTTTGGATTCACGGTGGCGGATTCACAACCGGCTCTAGTCACGAATTACCATCTTATGACGGAGAGAATTTAGCTAAAAAGGGTGACGTAGTGGTCGTTTCCATTAATCACCGGTTAAATGTTCTTGGTTTTTTAGATTTATCCGCTCATGGCGAAAAATATAAGCACTCTGCCAACAACAGTATTCTAGATATGGTAAAGGCATTAGAATGGGTAAAGAACAATATCGAAAACTTTGGTGGCGACCCTAATAATGTTACTATTTTTGGTCAATCTGGTGGTGGAGCCAAAGTAACTACCCTTATGGCGATGCCTAAAGCTAAAGGACTTTTTCATAAAGCTATAAATCAAAGTGGCTCTTTTAGAACGGCCATGTTAGAGAAAGAAGATACGCAAGCAATTGCCACAGAAACATTAAAGATTCTCGGTTTAAACACAACGAATGTTGACAGTATTCAAAATATACCTTTTGAAGTTTTAGCAGAAGCAAGTGGCAAAGCACTTAAAGTTGTTGGCGCACAAATGAAAGCGGCAGGCAAACCTGTTATTGGTTTCGGATTAAATTGGGGACCTAGTAGAGATGGCACGGACCTTCCATATCAATTAAGCTCTAAAGAAGCGTTAGCAGTTTCTAAGGATATTCCTTTTTTAATTGGTACCGCAAAAAACGAGTTCGCCCCTTTTGCTAATATGCGTTTTGTTGGAGCTTCTGATGAAACTATCATGAAGCACATTAAAGATACCTACAAAGACAAAGCTGATGCCTATGTAAAAGCCGTTAAAAAAGCCTATCCTAACGATACAGAAGCAAAAGACCTTCTAGATGTTGACACCATGTTTAGACCTGGCGCCGTAGAAGAAGCCAATGATAAATCTGGATTAAATGGAGCACACGTATATATGTATTTATTTACATGGCAATCTCCAGTTTTCGATGGTAAATATAAGGCACTACATTGTATGGAACTTCCGTTTGTTTTTGACAATATAGATCTTGCCAATAAAATGACCGGTGGCGGTGAAGAAGCTCATCAACTTGCTGATAAAATGAGTAGCGCATGGCTAAATTTTGCAAAAACCGGTAACCCTAATCATGCTGGCTTACCAGAGTGGCCAGCGTATAACAGTAACAATACTGCAACGATGCATTTTGATGTTACGTGTGAAGTAAAGCCACAGCTGGATAAAGAATTATTCAGTATTGTTTTAGGCAATTAAATAGTTGACCCTATTTATTTCGAATAAAAAAGCCCTGTCGTTCAGATAGTTAAAATGGTCGTTGGTAGCATTTCATTCTTTAAATAAACCCTCAATATTTAATTTCCTAGAATATCAATTTAACATATAAATCAATGAAAAAAATATCTTTCAATTTTAGTGCAACTACCTTCATCATACTTTCTATGATGACCAGTTGTAGTGAAAAATATACTTCTGAAGTTAAAGAAGGTATTACTATAGTTACTAATGAAGATGGTGCTACTTTAGGATATTCAACCGAATCTGGCGTTGCCATTATTGCGCAAGACAGATATGCGTTTAAAGATTTGAATAAAAATGGAAGCCTAGATAGTTATGAAGATTGGCGATTGCCTGTAACGGAAAGAGCCAAGGATTTGGCAAGTAAGATGAGTCTTGAAGATATTGCGGGACTTATGTTATACAGCTCACACCAATCAATACCATCTGGCAGTCGTGGATATGGCTCTTCGGTATATAACGGAAAACCATTTGAAGAAAGTGGCGCTGCTTCTAGTGATTTATCTGACGGGCAAAAGAAATTTTTAACAGACGACCATTTGCGCCATGTATTGATTACTTCAGTTGAAAGTCCTGCAGTAGCTGCACAATGGAACAATAATGCCCAAGCATTTGCTGAGAGTTTGTATTTGGGTATACCGGTAAACACCAGTTCAGACCCAAGACATGGCAGTGATTCTTATGCAGAATTCAATGCCGGTGCAGGTGGCGCAATTTCTATGTGGCCCGGCACTTTAGGTATTGCCGCATCTTTTGATCCAGAATTAATGAAGCAATTTGGGGAAATTGGCTCTGTAGAGTATAGGGCTTTGGGTATCACAACTGCCTTATCTCCGCAGATAGACCTGGCTACGGAACCACGTTGGAGCCGTTTTGATGGTACTATGGGTGAAGATCCAGATTTAACTACAGATTTGGCACGTGCGTATGTAGATGGCTTTCAGTCATCAGATGGTGGCGATTGGGGTACACAAAGTGTCAATGCCATGATAAAACATTGGCCGGGTGGTGGTCCAGAAGAAGGTGGTCGTGATGGTCACTTTGGTTATGGTGCTTATGCTGTTTACCCAGGAAAAAATATAAAAGATCATTTACAGCCTTTTACGCAAGGTGCCTTTAAGTTAAACGGACCTACTAAAATGGCTTCTGCCGTTATGCCTTATTATACCATTTCAGACGGTGAAGGTGAAGCGGTTGGTAACGGATTCAACAAATACCTTTTAACAGATGTACTTCGTGGAGAATATGGTTACGAGGGTGTCATCTGTACCGATTGGGGTATTACAAACGATGTTAAGGCGGTTGACAAATTTGAAGGTAAAAGTTGGGGTGTAGAGACTATGACCATTGCAGAGCGTCATTATAAGGCAATTGCTGCAGGTGTAGATCAATTTGGCGGAAACAATGATATGGGACCGGTAATAGAAGCCTATAATATGGGCGTTGCAGAACATGGGGCAGAAGCTATGCGTACCCGTTTTGAAACCTCTGCCGTTCGTTTACTGACCAATATTTTTAGAGTAGGACTATTTGAAAATCCTTATTTAGATGTTGCCGAAACTTCTAAGATCGTAGGTAATAGCGAATTCATGAAAGCTGGTTTCAAAGCACAATTGAAATCAATTGTGATGCTTAAAAATCAAAACAAGACATTACCTATTAAAGATAAAAAGAAGGTGTACATACCACAACGATATGTTGCACCAAGTACCAATTGGTGGGGTATGACATCAGAAGAAAAAATGGTTGACCCTTACAATTTAGAGGTAGTAGCCAAGTATTTTGACGTGGTATCTACACCTGAAGAGGCAGATTTTGCCCTAGTTGGTATTTATAGTCCAGATGGCGGTGTTGGTTATAACCGTAACGATCTAGAAAAAGGAGGTAATGGTTACGTTCCTATTAATTTACAGTATGGAGATTATACTGCAAATACTGCTCGTGAAGTTAGTTTAGCCGGTGGTAGTCCATTAGAAGATTTTACGAATAGATCTTATAAAGGAAAATCTGTTAAAACTATTAATACAACAGATATGCAATTGGTCAACGAGACGAAGAAAAAAATGGGCAACAAACCCGTTATCGTTTCCGTAAAAGTTTCTAAACCAATGGTTTTTTCTGAAATCGAGAAAAGTGCTTCTTCCATATTAATTCACATGGGCGTTCAAGACCAAGCCTTAATGGAAATTATTACAGGAGCTGCTGAACCCTCTGCACTACTCCCCTTTCAAATGCCTGCCGATATGTTAACCGTAGAGGCTCAATTTGAAGATGTACCAAGAGATATGCAGCCTTATATAGATTCTGAAGGTAATTCATATGATTTTGCATATGGATTGAACTGGAACGGAGTTATAGCCGATGAACGCGTAAAGGCGTATAAATAATTACGAATACCAAACAACGGAGATTGCCCTAAGGAGATTTTTCTTCTTGGGGCTTTTTTTATGTTTAAATGGCTTGTAAATTCTAATTGTCACTCTGAAAAAACAAGAACTATTAAACCTTTCCATTTCAAAATTGTCCTACCCTATTATAACAAATGTTCCTATTTTTACAAACAGAACACCAACCATTAAGAATTAAAGAATGAGAATGACTACAGGATTACGAATGAGGATTATTCACCGCTACCTAGGTTTCTTCCTAGCCGGTATTATGGCTATGTATGCTATAAGTGGAATAATAATGATTTATAGGAATACCGATTTTTTAAAGAGTGAAAAAATTACAGAACAACAGTTAAAACCAAATTTATCTACCAGCGAACTTAGTGGTGCACTTCGTATTAAAGGCGGTATAAAACCTGAAAAAACAGAAGGTAATATCATTTATTTTAAACAAGGCGATTATAACACTAAAACAGGAATGGCTACACTTAAGAAAATGGAACTTCCATTTATCTTAGATAAAATGGAGCACTTGCATAAAGCAACAACTAATAGCCCCGTGTATTTTCTGAACATATTCTTCGGACTCTCATTACTCTTTTTTGTAATTTCTTCTTTTTGGATGTTTATGCCACAAACCTCTGTATTTAAAAAAGGAATGTATTTTACCCTAGGCGGTATAGTATTGACCATTATTCTGCTTTTTGTATAAATAGAGCACAATAAACTAAAGCTTAAAAGCCTCCATTTAAGAAAACTTAAATGGAGGCTTTTCTTTTTTTATCGATGAAAAATTAAAAATATAATTCAATCTTAGTATATTGTATTTCAATTATTTAAAAGCTTCACCACTATTATTTCAGCTTCTGCCCCTTAGATTAAACATCTGCTTATTATTAAATCTAACATGACAGAAAAATAGTATTTACAATACATAAGAACCGCTGTTTATGAAAAATGGAATACTACTTAAAATTGTGTTGATCCTTATCTTAGGTCCACTACTCTATTATTCTTGTAATAAACGACTCTACACCTCAACGTTTCATCACAACAAAATAGACCATGAACATGTACTTTACATTCCCGATAATTTATCTGAAAATGCACCATTGGTTTTTGTGCTTCATAGTTATGGGCGTTACCCAAAGGACCACATGCAGAGCCTTCAATTAGATAGTCTTGCCGAAGTACACAAATTTGCTGTCTGTTACCCACAAGGCACGTTAGATGTCAATACAGGTCAACCCTATTGGTCTGGCGGTTTAGGTTCTAAATCTACTGATGATGTTGGTTATATAACTGCACTGGCAAAAGAGCTACAAATAACCTACAAACTAGATACAGATAGAACTTTTACGTGTGGTATTTCTAATGGTGGCTTCATGAGCTATACTTTGGCTGCAGAAGCTCCAGGTGTATTTAAAGCTGCAGCATCTGTAACGGGAACAATGACAGAAATCGTTTGGAAAAATAGAAAAGCAATTCCCAAACCCATACCTGTACTACAGATTTCTGGAGTTAAAGATAACGTTGTTCCTATAGACGGCAGCATGTCTACCGAATACGGATGGGGAGGTGCTCCACATATGGATACGGTAATTAACTATTGGGCAACATTTAATGAATGTGTCGAAATCGATACGTTAGCTATCTCAAATACTATTGATGCCTATCACTACAAAACATGTATAAACGACAATGAAGTTTGGTATTATAAGCTAAAGGAGTTTGGGCACGACCTACCTACTCTAAAAAATTCGGGCATTAATGCCAATGAACTGATCTGGGAGTTCTTCAGCAAATACATTTAATCTGTTTTTAAAAATAGATTAAGAGCGCTATAAATTATCGAACTTAGCCTAAGATAAAAATTGACCATGACTTTAGAATCCAATCAAGTATCAGTTGTTATGCTAGGTGCAAGTGGAGCTGTAGGCACAGAAGCCTTAAATGTACTTCTTCAGCTAAAGAATATCAAGCAAATTACCTTGTTGGGCAGAAGTCCTATTCCGAATATTACTGCTGGTAACGTTCAACAGCATAAAATAGATGTTGGAGATGCTAGTTCTTACCAGAGCTTTGTACAAAATAGTACCACTGCAATTTGTACGTTTGGGGTTGGTCAGCCTTCGAAAATCAGTAAAGAAGATTTTATAAAAATCGATAAAACCGCTGTATTGGATTTTGCAAGGGAATGTAAAAAAGCCGGAGTCAAACATTTCGAATTACTGGCTTCCGTAGGTATTAGTTCAAGTTCATCCTCTTTTTACCTACGTACTAAAGGTGAGTTGGTAGAAGAGCTAAAAGCTTTGAGTTTCGACCGACTAAGTACTTTTCAACCTTCTATGATTTTAACACCCAACAATCGCTACGGATTAGGGCAAGCCATTACCTTAAAAATTTGGCCACTTTTAAAACCGCTATTATTTGGAGGTTTACGAAAGTACAGAGGTGTTCCCGTGAGCATTTTAGGGCAAGCCATGGCAAAGAATATTCTGAAAGAAGGTAAAGGGTACGAAGCGCTACAATGGGACGATTTTTATTCCATCAGCAAATAGGTTAGTAAAAAATTATATCTAAAATTGAAACGGTCTTACCTTTTCTCTTACCAATAAAACGTTCTTCTTTGAATGTAAAGAACAAAAAAAATATCATCAAACTTCTGTATCTTGCAGTAGACCAAGCTAAGTACACTCCCCTACCTCTTTAGACTTTTTAATATTATTTAAAAATTCTGAAACTACCATTCACACTTCTCCATTTGGGGAGAAATGAATGCTTGCTAGGTTTCACTATTGCTATACATATATTATTAACCTAGCCCATTAAAAGGCTACAAGAACCAAACTTCCATTTATGAAACATTTTTTACTGTTACTTCTATTTGTAACAACGTCCATCTCAATTCATGCACAATCTAAATTAATCAAAGCAGATTCTTACTTAGATGTTAGAACCGGAAAATTAATTTCCCCCGCAAATCTGCTTATCGAAAACGGACTTATAAAAACCATTAATCCTAAGGCACTTCCTGAAGGTATAGAAACGGTAGACTTAACAGGTAAAATATTGTTACCAGGTCTTATGGATATGCATGTGCATTTAGACGGTGATTTTACAGGCAGCTGGGATTATGTTTATAAAGAAAGTGCTAGCCAAGGTACGGTAAGAGCGGTGGTCAATGCAGAAAAAACACTAATGGCAGGCTTCACTACCATAAGAAGTATCGGTCAATTACATATTACACCAGAACTGATCGATGTTGCCGTTTCTGAAGCTTCTGATAAAGGTATGATCGCTGCACCAAGAATTATTCCATCGGGACATATGATTTCTATTAGTGGCGGACACGGAGATATTTCTCTTGGTCTTGCCGAGGGATTAGTAACTGTTGGACCTACTGACGGAATCATTAATGGAAAATATGATGCTATTGAGGCGGTGAGATATCAAATTAAGCATGGTGCTAAATTCATAAAAATGCATGCTACAGCAGGTGTTCTTTCTATGGAAGATGCTATTGGTGCACAACAATTAAGTAATGAAGAAATGAAAACCATTGTAGACGAAGCTGCAAGACATCATATTAAGGTAGCTGCCCACGCACATGGTACCGAAGGTATTAAAGAAGCTATTAAGGCTGGTGTGTATTCTATTGAGCACGGTTCTATAATAGATGAAGAAGGCATCCGATTAATGAAAGAAAACGGTGTTTACCTTGTTCCTACAAGAGGGCTCGCTAGTATAATTGAACCTATGATCGATAAAATGGATCCTGTAATGGCTGGTAAAGCGGAATATGTAATGCCTATAGCCAAGCAGAACCTTAAAAATGCTATAAAAGCTAATGTAAAAATTGCCTTTGGTACAGATACGCCTATCATCCCTCATGGAAAAAATGCTATTGAATTTGTGGCATTAATGGAGTGTGGCATGAATTCTATGGAAGCTATACAAACAGCTACCACCAATAGTGCAGAAATGTTGGGACTTACGGATCGTGGTGAGCTAAAACAAGGGTTACTAGCAGATATTATTGCAGTAGACACAAATCCTATTAAAGATATATCCACTTTAGAACATGTGAAGTTTGTAATGAAAGGTGGGGTGGTATATAAAAACGAAAAGTAACATATGGTTTGGTATTTTAATCAAAAAACGGATAGAAATTGAACGGTAAGAAGATGGAGCAAAAAACCCATCCCTAGCCCCTCCCAAGAGGGAATAGATTGGGACCGTAATTAGACTATTGATAAAATAATACTTATGAAAAAAGAAGTTTCAACCAATTCTAATTTCGCAAACAAAAATGTAAATCTCCCCTCTTGGGAGGGGATAAAGGGGTGGGTACAACGATGAGAAAGATTATCCCATATAATCCAAAATTAGTTGAACTTGCAAAAAAATTAAGAAACAACATGACTCTTGGCGAAATTGCGCTATGGCGAGAGATCAAAGGCAAAAAGCTAGGTCATAAGTTTAATAGACAAATACCTATTGATCAATATATCGTTGATTTTTATTGCAAAGATCTTCAGTTAGCCATAGAGGTAGATGGTAGTATTCACTTTGAGGAGGGTCATGAGGAAAAAGATCATAAACGACAAACACGATTAGAATCATTAGGGATAACCGTGATCAGATTTTCCGATACCGATGTTAAAAATAATTTGGGGTTTGTTTTAGAAGAGATTAAAATAATAATTGAGAAATTAGAGCAAACAAGAACCCACCCCTAGCCCCTCCCGAGAGGGGAACAATTTCTGACTTTGAATAAACTTTTTAGATAAAACAGACCAAATAACTCTTTTAAAAATGCAATTCCCCAACAACCAAAAACTCGCAACCAATAACGAAAACCTCCCCTCTCGGGAGGGGATTAAGGGGTGGGTGCTACGGTGCTATAGATTTGAACAAACCCAATAACGTAAAATACCCAACATTACCTTCCAAATAAAGAAACAGCTAGTGACTAAAATTGAATAATTGCAGACCTATACCCATTACCTCACTCAACACTGGTATCTTGCATATATAAACTACCATTATGAAAATCAATTTACTGTCTTGTGATGCCCAAAGACCAGATAGAAGAGCAATAGCTAATTGTATTGTAGAGATATCAGTTGATATTAGCGGATCCTTGGCAAATGAACTAACAGACATACTCCTAGAAGGTGATGCCGTAGACATAGAAATGGATGATAAAAATACCGGTTCTGCATTAAGAGCTTTGCGAAAGCTAAGTATCGATTATGAGATTGTAGAATAGTACATTTATTCATTTCCACAACCCAAAATACCCACCCCTATCCCCTCCCAAGAGGGGAACAGACCGTGACTGCTATTTAGATTGTTAGATACATAAGACGAAATAGCAGTTATAGAACAAGAAGCGCCTAGCAACCAAAAAATTGGCAAACAAAAACGCAATTCTCCCCTCTCGGGAGGGGATTAAGGGTGGGTGCTACGTTAATAAAGATTTGATTAAACACTCTAACCCAAAATACCCACCCCTAGCCCCTCCCAAGAGGGGAACAGACCGTGACTGCTATTTAGCTTGTTAGATATATAAGATGAAATAGTACATATAGATACAGAAGCTCCCAACCACCAAAAACTCGCAACCAAAAACGCAATTCTCCCTTCTCGGGAGGGAATTATGGGGTGAGTACTGCGATGCTTAAGATTTCATTAAACACCCTAACCCAAAATACACACCCCTAGCCCCCCAAGAGGGGAACAGACCGTGACTGCTATTTAGCTTGTTAGATATATAAGATGAAATAGCACATATAGATACAGAAGCTCCCAACCACCAAAAACTCGCAACCAAAAACGCAATTCTCCCTTCTCGGGAGGGAATTAAGGGGTGGGTACTGCGATGCTGAAGATTTCATTAAACTCGCAAACTCAAAATACCCACCCCTAGCCCCTCCGAGGAGGGGAACAGATTGTGACTATCATCTAGCTTTTTATAGACATAAGACGAAATAGTAGATATAGCAACAGAAACGTCCAGCAACTAAAAGCACCCTCTCCAATTTCGTGATAATAAAATTTCACTATAAGCTTGGCAAAAATTAAAAGCATCTATCCCTAACCAGCCATTTTCAGATTAAAAGAAAAATTAGAGCTTACCATTATCTCTTCAAATAAAAATAAGCACTAAACTCAACAGAGTCGTTAACAACGAAGCCATTTCAGCATAACTTATTGAGTTTAAGATAGTATTGGTAAAGTTCAAGTATTAAAGCTGTATACTATGAATGAACAATAAAAACAATTGACATGGGAATGATTAAGGATAGAAAGAAATTCAAAAGAACAAAGGAGCAAACCAATCCAACGAATCCGACCGGTAATACCAATCAGCTAAACAATGAATACAACATTGATAAGCCAACCATAAAAAAACAACAAAAAGAAAATTGATGATTGCTATAAAAAAGAGCTATAACAATCCCTTTTTTAAAACTTAATAAGATTTAAAATCAGAAGAAATGGAATCACAAAATGATCTTAATACCAATATTCGTTTAACCACCATAAAAATACAAGAGGAACATCCAGAACTGGTTAAATACATAAATGAAATACCAAGAATCTTTTTTAAAGATGAAGAAGAAGTAAATAACAAAGCGCTAAAAGGATATTTAGATTCCCTAAATATGATATTAGAAACCTATTCAGAAGAACACTAAAAAAAAATACATATGACAATCCAGATAAATACAGACAAAACCATTAATGGAGAAAAAAGAAATGCCGATTTTTTTTCTTCTCAGATTGAAGAGGCATTACAAAGGTTTGAGTCTCACATCACCAGAGTAGAGGTTCATTTAAAAGATGAGAATGGAAGAAAAGACGGATTCAATGATATCTCGTGTCTACTAGAAGCTAGAATCGAGGGCAGAAATCCCATTGCGGTTACTAATCAAGCAAATACTATGGATCAAGCCGTAAAAGGTGCTATCGATAAAATTAAAACTGCCATAGAAAGTATTCTTGGTAAAATTCAAAAACAAAATCATTAATTATGAAAGCAAAAAACAATTTAGGTATTTGGATGAATCATTCCGTCGCTAATTTGATTGATATAGATTCAAGAAAAGAATGTGGATCTATTGCATCTAATTTCACTTCAGACACAAAGGAAGATGCATTGAATAAGAGCGAAAACCTTATGCATAACAAAAGACAGCAAATGAATGAAAAATTCTACAATAAAATTGGAGCTCAAATTTTAAAATATAATCATATACTACTATTTGGACCAACAAACGCAAAAGTAGAATTACACAATCACTTGAATAAAGATTCACATTTCAAGAATATTAAGATAGATGTAGAATCGTCAGACAACATTACAGATAATGAACAAGTAGCTTTTGTGAAAAATCATTTTGCTAAAGTTTAGAATTCTGATAGAGAAATGTTTATTGGGTTATTCTATTCGTTGTAAGTACTATTTTCACTTCGAGTGAATTTGTGAAGTATTAGTTCTAGAAACAGAAACGTCCAGCAACCAAGAACGAAATTCTACCCTCTCGGGAGGGGATTAAGGGGTGGGTGCTACGATGCTGAAGATTTCATTAAACTCCCTAACCCAAAATACCCACCCCTAGCCCCTCCCAAGAGGGGAACAAACCGTGACTATTATTTAGCATTTTAGGTACATAAGAAGAAATAGTAGTTATAGAAACAGAAGCTCCCAACAACCTACAAACTCACAAACAAAAACGAAAACCTCCCCTCTCGGGAGGGGATTAAGGGGTGGGTGTTACGATGCTGAAGATTTTATGAAACTCCCTAACTCAAAATACCCACCCCTAGCCCCTCCCAAGAGGGGAACAGACCGTGACTGTTATTTAGCTTTTTAGATAGACAAGAAGAAATACTAGTTGCAGAATCAAAAGCTCCCAACCACCAAAAAACTCACAACCAAAAACGTAATTCTCCCCTCTCGGGAGGGGATTAAGGGCTGGGTGCTACGATGCTGAAGATTTCATTAAACTCCCTAACCCAAAATACCCACCCCTAGCCCCTCCCAAGAGGGGAACAGCTTGTGACTGCTATTTAGATTCTTAGATACATAAGATGAAATAATAGTTACAGCAACAGAAGCTCCCAACCAACCAAAAACCCACAATCAAAAACGCAATTCTCTCCTCTCGGGAGGGGATTAAGGGGTGGGTACAGCGATGCTGAATATTTCATTAAACACCCTAACCCAAAATACCCACCCCTAGCCCCTCCCAAGAGGGGAACAGCTTGTGACTGCTATTTAGATTCTTAGATACATAAGACGAAATAGTAGTTATAGAAACAGAAGCGCCCAACCACCAAAAAACTCACAAACAAAAACGAAAACCTCCCCTCTTGGGAGGGGATTAAGGGGTGGGTGCTACGATGCTGAAGGTTTCATTAAACTTCCTAACCCAAAATACCCACCCCTAGCCCCTCCCAAGAGGGGAACAGATTGTGACTAGTATTTAGCTTTTTAGATCCATTAGAAGAAATAGTACTTATAGAAACAGAAGCTCCCAACCAACCAAAAAACCCGCAACTGAAAAATGAAAGTCTCCCCCCTTGGGAGGGGATTAAGGGGTGGGTGCTGCGATGCTGAAGATTTGATTAAACTCCCTAACCCAAAATACCCACCCCTAGCCCCTCCAAGGAGGGGAACAGACCGTGACTATTATTTAGCATTTTAGGTACATAAGAAGAAATAGTAGTTGCAGAAACAGAAGCTCCCAACCACCAAAAAACTCACAAACAAAAACGCAATTCTCCCCTCTCGGGAGGGGATTAAGGGGTGGGTGCTACTATGCTGAAGATTTCATTACACTCCCTAGCCCAAAATACCCACCCCTAGCCCCTCCCAAGAGGGGAACAGACCGTAACTGTCATTTAGTTTTTTAGATATATTAGAAGAAATAGTAGTTCTAGAAACAGAAGCTCCCAACAACCTACAAACTCACAAACAAAAACGAAAACCTCCCCTCTTGGGAGGGGATTAAGGGGTGGGTGCTACGATGCTGAAGATTTCATTAAACTTCCTAACCCAAAATACCCACCCCTAGCCCCTCCCAAGAGGGGAACAGACCGTGACTGCTATTTAGCTTTTTAGACATATTAGAAGAAATAGTAGTTATAGAAACAGAAACTCACAACTAACTAAAAAAACACGCAACCAAAAACGCAATTCTCCCCTCTTGGGAGGAGATTAAGGGGTGGGTGCTACGATGCCGAAGATTTCATTAAACCCACTAACATAAAACACCCACCCCTAGCCCCTCCCAAGAGGGGAACAGACCGTGACTGTTATTTTGCTTTTTAGAAACATAAAAAGAAATAGTAGTTGTAGAAACAGAAGTGACAAGCAACCAAAAACTCGCAAACAAAAACGAAAACCTCCCCTCTTGGGAGGGGATTAAGGGGTGGGTGCTACGGTGTACTAATTTCAACTACAAACGCAGCTCATTATATTCTCTTTACACCTCATATATTTTTCTGACAGTTTTACGGAAACCCGTAAGAAAATGTACCATAAACTTCTTTATATTGCAGTACCAAGTAAAAGTATACTCTCCCTAATGCTTTAGTATACACTTAAAGTTGCCCACATAGCACTAGGGAATAATCAGAAAGGAGAATGACATCAAATAAAATAGAATACATAGACAAACTATTTTTGTCTTACAACTATCAACTTGCAAAACAATCAAATCAAACAGTTAGGGTTTACACTTTAAGATATGGGATGTATCATGCTGCAGAGTTTATTCTCTTTGATAAGGACTACGATATTTCGAAAATCAAAAAAGAATATTCAGAATTAGGCTTCGCTACCGATGTTAGAGTTCTAAAGAATATTGATGAAATTGAAGAATATCTATTTCAAGGTTTTTTTATAAAAACACCTTTAGGAAATGAATTAAAAAATAGATATAAACATTTTGTAAATAGACAACTTCAAAATCTACCAGAAGGAAGTAAATATAAATATATAAATAGCTCATTTGATTTACTACTGCAGGACGAGTCAAAAAATATTATCGAAAACAAATTCTATGATTCAGATTTAGAAATAAATCTTATTGATAAAATCAATAGTTTATTGAGTAATATTAATGGAGCAATTTTTATAATAATTGAAGCACCTGCAGGTTTTGGAAAAACATGTACAGCAAATGAAATACTCAATACGTTTTCACCTAAAGAATGTAAACAACTTCCGTTTTTCACTGAACTTTCAAGAAATAGAGAAGCAAGGGTTTTTAAACATATTTTATTAAATGAAATTGATGAACAATTTCCAAACGGTATAAAACAAAATATAGTAATTGAACAAATAACTAAAGGTAGAATTCCACTTATTATTGATGGCTTTGACGAATTGATTTCAAAAGAAAGCAATAAAGAAGAGGTAGAAAGTATGCTAACTACTATAATCGAGCTCTTAAAAGGCGATGCTAAAATCATTATCACATCAAGAAAAACTGCAATTTTTAATAGTGATGAATTTTTAAATTCAATTTACGATTCCAATAATGACTTTTCACTTGCTAGATTTGAAATAAAAGAACCGAAAATTGAAAATTGGCTAGACAATGATAGAATAGAAGTTATTAATAATGCCAAATTTCCTGTTGCTCAGGTAGCAAATCCGGTTCTTTTATCTTACTTAAGAAACATTTCAATTGATGTGCTCAAAAATTATGTCAATGAAACTAATGATGGTGCACTAATTGATAAATATCTTGATTATCTCTTAAAAAGAGAGCAACAAAGACAAAACCTTAAATTGGATAATGAAGATCAATTAAGAATATTTAGAAAATTGGTAAGGTTCATGACTGAGTATAATATAACAGCTGAATCTAAAGATACAATTAAGGATTTCATTAAAGATTATAACCAAAAATTACTACAAAACAGTCTCAAACAATATATAGCTGAGGAAAAACCATCCATAGAGGATTTAATTGAAACCTTATCAAATCATGTTTTTCTTGATAGAAAGCCTAATGGAGATGTTGGAATAATAAACGACTTTATTTTTGGATATTTAATTGGTGAAAATTTAATTCTAGAAAAGTATCAAGAACATTATGAAAATTTCGAAAAAATTATTCCACAAGATTTTGCCACAAAAGCTATGGAATCATTTAAGATTCAAAGTAAAAGAAAGAAAGAAAATTTATGGGGGATATTTAATGATGAAGAATTTAATTATGATATCGGATTTTATTTTGACTTAGATTATACTTTTTCAAAACAACCAAATCGAGAATACAAGAATTTATTCGTACTTGATAGAGAATTGTCTGATTTAAATTTTATCGAAAATTGCAGTTTTAAATCATCAGCTTTTTCTTCTATTATTTTCAATAATTGTCAGTTTGACATTAATCTATTTTTTGATACATCATTTCAAAATTGTTCGTTTTATGATTGTTCTATAATAAATCAAAAAACTAATAAACCATATAGTGATTTCGCTTTATTCACTTGTACTTCCAACAATGATTTTGTTTCGAATATTCTTAATTTATTCGAAAATCAAACGGACGAAAAAATAAAAGAAAAAACTAGCCTTTCCGAAAAAATGGTCTTAAATCATTTTTTCCAAGTTGATGGCATAAAACCAAGAGCTCGAAAATTTTCTTATATTAAAAAGTCTCTCAGTGAGTATCATGATAAAGAAATCAACAAAGTTATTGACTCATTAAAAAGCAAAAATTATCTGCATTTCAAGGATGATGTTGGCTTTATAACTAAAGAGGCAATCCATTATTTAAATCACAGTGAGAACAAATGATTGCAGGTCTACAAATGATAGAAAAGCAAATTCATCAAAAAATAGTAGATGAATTAAATAAAATCGGTTTACTATATAGAATCTTTATTAGAATTAAAAATGAAAGTTCTATTAATGAGAAAATTGAAAGAAAAAGTAAGGAAGGAGAACCTTATGCGGAAAATGGCAAAAAAATTCAAGATATAATTGGCGTAAGAATTGTCACTTATTTCAAAGATGATGTTAATGTTGTAAAAGAGATTTTAAACAATAAATTTAAATTCATTGATGAAGAAATTGACGAACTTGAATTAACAGTATTCAAACCTAAAAGAACCAATATTATTTGTCAATTTGATGAGAATCAAATTCAAATTTTAGAAGAGGTTAGCTCGGCTTCCAAAAATTTTAATTTTAATTTGATTGACAAAACTTTTGAACTGCAGCTACGAACTATGCTTTCAGAAGGTTGGCATGAAATTGACCATAGCCTTAGATATAAATGCACAGAAGACTGGACCAAGCATAAAGAAAGTGAAAGACTACTAAATGGAATATACGCTAGTTTAGAAACTAATGATATTGCACTAAAAAATTTATTTCATGAATTATCTTATAAACATTTTAAAAGTAAAAACTGGCAAGCACTTTTAAGAAATAAATTTAGATTACAGTTCCAATTATCCGATTTAAATGTTGAACTACTAAATAAACTAAATGAAGATAATTCTATTGGAAAAAAAATTGTTAAAATTGATAGAACTGAGTTTTTACTTAAACTTTCCAATTTGGACTTATCATTACCTGTTAATTTCAATAATCTACTATATTTATTAAATTTGATTGAAATAAAAAATGATGAAATTTCAAGAATAACTCCAGAAATAATAAAAACTATCCATAGGAATTCCCAAGAAATTTAGCCAATCGAAATAATCTTCAAACCACAATCTAAAAATTTCCTGTCAATCATAATTCTTTATTATCAAATGTTAACTTTATTTAATGTTTCAATAGGGAATATTTAGAAATATTATTCTAGTAATTGATTATCTACCTTAAAAGGAAAACGTCAATCAAATTAATGAATATAAATATCATTCTTATAGCTTTCATTTTTCATTACAGCATATGTTACTCCCAAGATAGCTTCACCAAACTACCACTGGCAGCAAAAATTAACTGCCCAATGCTATTGGTTGATGATACTATTATTACTAATAATCATATTATAGCTTTAAAGGAAGATATTACAGAAGTACGTGTGATAAAAGGCAAACCTACACGAGCAACACATGACTTTTACAATCTGAGTGAAAACGGTATTGCTTCAGTCACTTTAAAGAAAAAAATAGCATCTAAAACTCAAGCTGAGCTAAATACTTTTTTCGGTTTAAATGCTAACAATAACGTTTATGTAAATGGGTATTTAATAGAATCCGCTAAATACAAATTCGCAACCGAAAGTATGGTTGAGGTAGAATTATTGACACCTACTGCCGAAAATAGACTAAAACATAAAGCCATAAATATTTGGACATTGACACAAGATGAAAGGGTTAATGGGTGTAGCAAAAAAAATTAAATCTTTCCGTAAAAGCTATTAGACGAAACTGGCTCTTGCTATTTTTTCAACCCAATATATAGCTACATAAAAAAGATTATGCCTATTTTCAATCAGTCAGGCTATTGAATTAACAGCCGTTAATCAATTGATTATTTGAATAGTCAGCCCTAATAAAGTTAAGTTTTCAGTTCAAACTTGCTATAAAAAATTACATCATGAATACTTTGCTTACTCTACGGTTACACTACTTTTCGCTGTCATTGGTATTTATGCTATGTACAACATTCACTTTCGCCCAAGACATTGAAACCAATGCCACGCCTTCTTTATTACTTGGTCAAGGAGACCAACTCCCAAGAATAAAAAAAGAACTTGTTGCCGGTAATACTGATTTGGTGGCAGCGTTAAAAAAAATCGTTGCAGAAGCCGATGCCGCACTTGATCAACCCATTGTCAACGTTGTAGCAGAAGGTGCACTGCCACCAAGTGGCGATGCACACGATTACTTTAGCTATAGCCCTTATTGGTGGCCAGATGCTGAAAATCCTGATGGTCCGTACATTTGGCGTGACGGAGTTACAAACCCTGATCGCCGCACTTCTGATGTCTCTAGGCTTGAAGCTATGAGCAAGGCAGTAACTTCTCTTGTTCCTGCTTGGTATTTTACTGGCGATGAACGGTATGCAGAACGTGCCGTGCAGCAAATTCGTGCTTGGTATTTAGACCCTGAAACTAGAATGAACCCCAATTTCCGCTATGGTCAAAAGCGCCGTGGTCATGACTATAACAGTAGTGGTGGTATACTAGAATCTAATCGTATGGATTGGGTTGTGGATTGTGCTATCCTGCTAGAGGACTTTTCTGGCTGGACAGATAAAGACAAAACCGACCTGCGTAGTTGGTTTGGTGAATTATCTACCTGGATGGTGGAAAGTCCGGAAGGTATTGAAGAAGCTATGCAGCCCAACAACCATGGCGCTTGGTATAATCAGCATCTTATTCTCTTTTCGCTCTATGGTGAAAAACCTGAGATTGCACGCGCTCATCTAGAACTAATGCCCGCACGTATTTTTGGTCAGGTCTTTATAGATGGTCGCCAACCGCAGGAACTTATTCGTACAAATGCATTAAGCTATAGTATTTACGGTGCACGTGCGCTAGTAGGTGTTGCCCGCCTTGGTCGTCATCTTGACGTTGATCTATTTGCTTATCGTAGCACTGAAGGAAGAAGTATACGACTTGCAATAGATTATATTACGCCCTTTATTCTCGGTGAAGAGGAATGGCCAGGCAATCAAATTCGACCTCTCCGTACTGGAAGAGCTAACGAGTTATATTGGAATGCGGCGCTTGGATTTCAGGAACGTGAATTTGCCACTATTCTACGAAAGCTACCGGGAGGTTCATTGCCATCACCCATTGTGCAGTTACTAGATCCTCTACCAGAAGGCTGGTAAAACTTGCTTGTTCTAAAAATCTATACGGCCTCCATTTTCTGGAAAGCACAGATTTTGAAAGCATATGACACTGAAAAAGTGAATTAAAAAAATGGCTGTAAATCGTCAAAAGAATTAAATTTAATTGCTATTCACCTCATCATCAATCATCATGAAAAAAACAATCACACTTATTACCTTCCTCCTATTTACAACAACTTGTCTTTTCTCCCAACAAAACAAATTCATTGACGACTCCATTGAGCGTTTAGAAAATTCACGCAAATACTTATTATTGGTCGCCGATATGATGCCAGAGGAAAAGTATGGGTATAAAGCAACAGATGAGTCTTTGAGTTTTTCAGAGAACTTAATGCATATTGGGTATGCGCTAGATTGGCACAGTCAGTCGCTCATAGGCAATCGAGAAGCACGCGTGTACCAAACGGATACCGTTTTTAAACCTGCCAACAAAACAAAGGCCGAAATGATGGCTCGTATAGACCAAACGTTTACCGAAGCCATTGCGCTTTTACAAGATGTTGAACCTGCACAACTAGATATGGAGTTAGACTATTTTGGATCTACCAGAAGTAAGCGACAAATTTATATGCTATTGGCAGACCATATTACACACCACAGGGCACAAATGCTGGTATCTATGCGATTAAATGGGCTGGTGCCGCCTAGGTATGTGCTATATCAATAAGAGCCTTACTCTTGCTTTTTCTTATCGTTCTTCATTAAATTTAGAACAACTAGTACAAGGGCTATACATACTACTCCAAAACTGGCTATAAGAATTACGCCATAGCTCCAATTAACAAGGGGTATCATCTGTGAAATCATAGGTCGGTTATTTTAGAGCTACAAAAATATAATGAAGTTGCAAAGCAGCATATGACAATTATCAGTAAATCAAAATACTACAGCATTAATATATTTTCATTTCATAAGAGTGTGATCAAACATTGTAGGCTTGGTAAGGGTTCTGTATTTTTATAGTTGAATTTGGTATGTTATAAATGATGGTAGATAAAATTAAGTGTCCCAATTGCGCGCATGAGTTTGATGTTGAAGAGGCGTTGTCTGGTAAAATGCAAGCACATTTTAAGGCAGAGTACGAGCGTAAGGTAGCAGAGCAGGCAGAAATCTTTAATAAGGAGCGTAATAAACTGGCGCTAGAAGTGGAGGAATTCGAGAAGAAAAAGGAGAAGGAAAATGAGCTTTTTAAAGAGAAGCTAGCACAACGCCTTGCCAAAGAATCTGAAAAAATTCAACAGCAGACCAATGAGGTTTTTGAGCAACAACTAAAAGCGCTGCAGCAAGAGAACGAGAAAAAGAAAGAGGAGAACAGGGCATTACGTTCGCAAGAAATAGATCTGCTGAAACGGGAAAACGAGCTTAAAGAAAAAGCCGAAGACCTTAAGATGAACGTGCAGAAAGAATTACTGGAGAAGCAGACCGAAATTGAAGAGAAGGCAAAGGCTAAAGAGCGCGAATCTATGGCGCTTAAGGAGAAGGAATACCAAAAGCAGTTAGACGACCAAAAAAAGCTTATTGATGAAATGAAGCGCAAGGCAGAGCAAGGTTCTATGCAAATGCAGGGCGAGATTCAAGAATTGGCTTTAGAGGAGCTTTTGCGAGCCACTTATCCTTTTGATGAAATAGATGAGGTGGGCAAGGGTATACGTGGCGCAGATTGTGTGCAAACGGTTATAAACTCGCTACAGCAGACCTGTGGTTCTATTGTTTACGAGAGTAAGCGTACCAAGAACTTTAGTAACGACTGGATCAATAAATTAAAGCAGGATCAAATTAACTGTAAGGCAGATATTGCAGTGATCGTAACGGAGACTTTTCCGCCAGATATGGATCGTTTTGGAGAGAAAAATGGAGTGTGGATCTGCGGATTCAACGAAGTAAAAAGTGTATCGCTGGTACTACGAGAATTACTGCTGAAAACACAATCTATAAAATCATCTGACGAGAATAAAGGTGATAAAATGGAACTGTTATACTCTTACCTTACCAGTAACGAGTTTGTACAGAACATTAATAGAATTATAGAAAACTACGATTCTATGATCAAACAACTGAACTACGAGAAAAAAGCGGCGTACAAGAATTTTGCCGTGCGAGAAAAGCAGATTTGGGGCGTACAAGAAAACATCAACGTACTCTTCGGTTCTATTAAAGGAATTGCCGGTAATGCTTTATCGACATCGACTATTTTAGATTTACCAGATGCGGAGATAGATGATTAGAGGTGAATTTGTTAATGAGATAGTTTGCTATTGAATTAGTGGTTTTGCGCTGCGCGCTTTTTATTTTGCGTGATGCGTTTGGTGCATTGCTAAATACACGTTACCCTAAGCGCTCTTTGTTTTTGAATTTAGCTGAGCGATCATTTTTTCGAATTTGAACGATATCCAAATTAGGTAAATACTTCCTGCGGCACTGTAAATATTACTATTTGAAGCATCTTTAAAATAAAAAACATTTAAAATAGTGGCAACCAAGCCTAAAACGCCAATAGTAAGTAAAAAATATTTTAAAAATTTCATAGTATATGATTTAATGCCTTTTTGCTAATGCCGTTCCAAATGTCTCGCCCAACTCAAAAAAATACCCGAACGCTAATAAGGTCATGATCAAGAATATAACCATGTACCAATAATATGAAGTCTTTAATTTTCTCATCATAATGGGAATTATATATAGCAACTACTAATTGGTAGCTTATTGAACATATTTGTTACAGCATACGTTGAAATAAATTTTCAATCCCTCTAAAAACCTATATTAGCACATTACACAATTACGACTCAAGTTCACGAAAGCATAACACATGGATATTTTAGATTGGATACAAGATTGGTTTAAGGAGAATTGCGACGGCGATTGGGAAAGTAGTGATGCTATTCAAATAAATACATTAGATAGACCTGGGTGGGAAGTGGAAATTGATATTTCGAACACTTCTATAGCCAGTATGGAGCTAGATTGGATCCTTAATGAAACCAGTAAACAAGATTGGTACGGGGTTAAAATTGAAGACCAAAAATTTACTGCAGCTGGTGACCCTGGCAAACTAAAATTTTTGCTAGGTCTTTTTAAAGAGATGATCGATAAAATTGAAAATCAGTAAAGGCATTTTCACTTCTTGTAAATAGTAAAGATTTTGGAGTAATTTTTGATGCTATCAACATATGAAGAAGTCCGTTTTCTTATTTATCATATTTGTATTTGCCGGATTATCGTGTAATTCTCAGCAGACCGAAATCAGCGAATTGGATATATACGGTTGTTGGGTTTTGGAAAAAATTGATAAAAGATCTTCTACCACTATCGTTATTTACAAACGTTGTGATGATGTCGCTTATAAGGATGTAAGATTTGGCTCAAAAATCTCTCTCTTGGCGTTTAATGAAAGTGAGCATGAAGCAACTAATGCCTATGCTTGTTTTACCACAATTACCAAAAAGGGCATATGGGAATATGACAAGGATACAAGAATAGCAAGTTTATATTCTGGTCACGAAATGCTAAAAGAACTTAAAGAAAATAACCCTGACCTATACGCTAGTTGGGGATCTCCTGAAAAGTTGAATAAAATAAAATTCAAGGTGATTTCTATTGAGAACCATCAAATTAAGGCAGAGATCATACCCACCCAAAGAAGTGAAAAACGAACAGAAAATTCTTTAAAATAGCACCATGAAACTACGCCTATCGCTATATACAGTACTAGTTGTGCTTTGCTTCTCATGTAAGCTAGAAAACAAAAAAGAAAGCAACCAAGAAAACAAGCAAGAAGCTGAAGAACTCCCAAGCGAATGGACAGCGTTTTTAAATAATTTGGAAACGAAGAATAAAGTTGCTTTTAAAAAAGCATCGGGCGAAACCATTTACTGTTATGATTGTTTGGAGAACACACCGACCGAAATGGAAGAAATGGTTCTTCTACGAGAGACGGATTCTCTTTGGTACGATAAAATTTATGAGGATTTGGTGTATATCCCCATAGATAGTTTTATACAGAACGATTATGATATTTTATTCAACCCGAAGTTTATTCATCTATTAAAAGAGAATGAAACCCTTTTTAGATATAACGAGGAATCGGGTATTGATAGATTACATATTTATGTAACCACTACCCCACCCACAGCATTTTTTGAAGGTGGTCAGCATAGTTTTTCATTCTCTAAAATGAATGACGAATGGAAACTTACAGAAATAAGTACCATCCCATAATTGCTAAAAATACTATGTACCCATCCAGTTTTTAAAATCGGATGCCTTTGCCTTACTCACTACAATACGCTCGCTACAGACCGGGTGTATATCTACCAATAATTTACTATTGAAATGGAATTTAATGGCGGTAATGGCTTCTCGCCTAACAATAAACTGCCTGTTTGCCCTATAGAATACTGAAGGATCCAAAGCTTCTTCTACATCTTCTAATTTAATATCCAGCACATACGATCGATCTTGAACCGTTACGGCTTTTACAACGCCTGTATCTATAAAGAAATACGCAATATCGGCTGTCTTTACCGGCAGTAATTGATCACCGACACCAACTAAGAACGTTTGCTTAAAATTAGCCGGCTTGGTTTGTATAAGGTGCAACAGACTTTGTATTTGCACGTCATCTATACCCTTTTGTTGGTTTAATGCATTAAACCGATCTAAGGCATCAGACAATTCTTCTTTATCTATAGGCTTCAATAAATAATCGATGCTATTTACCTTAAATGCCTTTAGCGCATATTGATCATAAGCGGTGGTGAATATGATCGGAATATTAATATCGACTTGATCGAAAATCTCAAAGGAGATTCCGTCTGCCAAATGAATGTCCATAAATACCAAAACCCCATCATGCGGATTAGAGAAATAGTCAACAGTAGCTTTTACCGTATCAAGAATTTGTATCACCTCAATTTCCGGATCTATTTTAGTTAATAGATACGACAGGTTATCACTAGCGGCAAGTTCATCTTCTACAATAATTACTTTCATGCCGGTTGGTTTAAAGGGAGTTCTACTTTAAATGTTTCATTATCGTTACTTACAATTACTTCATTTTTCAACAAAAGAGAATATCGCTTTTTAAGATTATAGAGTCCGGTGCCCATACCTTCTGCCAATGTGCTACGACTACGAATAGGGTTTTCTACAAATAGCGATTCTCCGCTAGAATATACTTTTACCGTTAACGGGTTAGTAGATGAAATCTCATTATGCTTCACCGAATTTTCTACTAATGATTGCAACGCCAATGGTGGCACCATACGATCCAAAAAATCGTCTGCCACATCTACTTCTATACGTATGCGGTCCCTATAACGGGTAGTCATTAAAAATATATAACAGTCCAAAAATTTTAGTTCGTCTTTTGCCGGTACCAAATTAATTTCCCCACTCTGTAAAATATAACGGTACATATACGAGAGCTTATTTACAAACTGGGTCGCCTTTTCATTTTCACGAATTAATGATGATAGCGAATTTAATGAATTGAATAAAAAGTGTGGATCGATCTGGTTTTTAAGTGCAGCAAGCTCATTCTCCAAATTTTGCTGCTTTAACTGCTCATTCTCTATTCTACTATCTTGCTTATCTGTACTTACCCGTAATAACCGAGCGATAAAAAATAATACGATGGATAGATTGATAAAGGTGAAATTGATCCAGCCCTCTTCATGATTTTCTAAAACCCTACCATTTATTAGTGGGTAGAACAGTTTGATCATTTTAACTACCGCCAATAGCAAAATAATATTAATGACCAATATGATAATCCACTTTACAAAAGGCGGCCATTTAAGACCATCATAATCTATGTTGGCATTCAACTGAATTACGGACCACGAGAAACAAAAAAAGAACAGGTAACGGTACAGAAAATCTGCCACCCAAGACATAGAGAAATCTAAATTTCCCTCCATGATTCCATTATATAAATAGATGGTTTTAGGTAGTGAAACTAGAATACCTAATAATAGTGCCGTTTTTACAACCTCGCCCTGTTTTACTTTCGTTATTGCCATGTAAATCCTTTTCTAACAGTACACTATAAATGTACCTAAATAAACCTTTTAAATCTGTAACCACGAAAAGTTGGTCTTCACCAAAAGCGAAGACCAACTAACATTTAAACTACACTAACTTCTTAAAGCGCATAGGCATTAAACTCAGATGGTAAATATGCTGTAGTATCAAAACCTAGGTCTACTATTTCTTCGTTTTCAAAAATATCAAAATCTTGCTCGGTTAAATTTGTACCTGCATATGCATTAAAATCTATTGGCAAATATTCAAAGGCATCAAATCCTAAATTTACTTCTTCATTGATTTCTACTACTTGTATATCATCAGCTTTTAAATAGCCCATTTTTAACGATGCTTCTAATTGTGCATTGAGGTCAATAATACAATCATCAAAAATTGCGGTAATTTCTGCCTTCTCGGCTGCTTTATGTTTTTGTACTCCTTTGAAGGAAATAAAAGTGACGGCCAGTATAATTACTGCAGATAAAATTTTAATGTTTTTCATTATGTATGTTTTTAAATTTTTTAGAATTGTTTTTCTATACCCCAAAGATATTGCGGATTACTGCTGCCCGAGAGGATAAGTACCCCAACCGTCTATTTTGACATCTAAAACAGCTTTAGACTATTATGAAGTTTTTCTATTGGATTAAAAGTGGATAGAAAATTTAAAAAATAGCAGTTACACACAGCAAATCAACTACATACAAATAATATATAGCCATACAAAATACCCGATATTTTACTTAGTAAACCAATCTCTTATGGTTTCTTCTGCTAATTTATTGTTGGGTGTAAAGGCATTGTTATCCTCACCACGGTACTCGATATAACTCGGAAATTTCCACCATAGAATACCTTGACACCAAGGTTCATTTTCTATGCCTTTAAAGATAATCTCGTATCCTCTTTGCTGTGCTTCCTCGTTAATGGAATCGTCTGCCTCTGCATGCGGATTCTTCCATGGGGTGTCTACACTTCTAAATCCTATTTCGGTAAATACAATCGGCTTTTTAAAACGGTCGTAGACTTTTTTAATTTTCGTTTTTATAGTATCGAATTGTAAACTCATTTCCTCATCTGTAGGGTTGTCCTTTTTACTCAACGGATAATAAGAATTAAGACCTATAAAATCTAAATCGTCCCAAAATTCAATCTTTTCAAATTCTTCGCCCCAATTGGCAGCATACGTTAATTGACCAGAATATAGCGCTCTGGTTTTTTTGATTATTGCACGCCAAGAATCGGGTTGCGATAAGGTTGCTTTTGTAAACTCTACACCAAGGCACAATGCATCCATATCATGAATTTCTGCTAAGAATGCGTAATGGCGAATCCACCGGTAATAGTAATCATGAAATTTATCCCACTGTTCATCCGTTGGCATATTTATACCTCCGGGCCAGCTACCACCTACATATATTTGAGGTTTTAGCAATGTATACATTCCCATCTTGTTTGCCATTGTTACCGCATGCACTACGGCGTCATCATTTTCACTACCTGCATTGTCACTAAAATGTAACGGTGTTGGTGTATTTATATCATTAATGCCCGTATACGGCACAATCGCCATGGCATTACTACCCATATTCTTTTGCTTCAATAAAGATTCCGTCGCCTTTTGAGAACCATAGCCATTGTAAATACTGTAGCCTTCATGGGCAAAATTGAACCCTTTTAAATATGGTAGTTTTTTAGGTTCTTTCTTTTCCTTCGGATGTGCATTTGGCAATCCCGCTAAATACCTTTGCCATTTGGTTTCTAGTTTTGCCATATCACTACCTGAAAGTGAAACATTTTTATAATACCTTAAATACCTTTCCTTACCCCAAGTGGTAATTAGAAAATCTGTAAACGCACCCGCCATACAATCTCTAATAAGGGAAGATTCCATCTCCAGAAAAGAATTATCTAAGAGCTCTGCTACCGTATACGTATTCTCAGATTCTGCCAATCGTGCAGACCAATATTTATATCCTTTCATTTGCCAGGTATCCGTAAAATAGATAGGAAGCCCCAGCGTAAAAATTGTTTTATTACTTTCCCCGATAAGGTTATGTAGCAACAAAGCATTATCCCTACCTATATGATTATTGGCATAAATTTCATTGACGATCGTGTGAACAGAATTGGTAATCGTGTCAAAAGTAGAATGGTCGGTATTCCCCGTCATTAAGCCTTTTTCTTCTGTACAGGTATAAAAATTATACGTGATTTTAGGCACATCTTTACCATTTACAAAAGTGACAATCTTTGCTTTTGATGCTTTTACTTCTGCCTCTTTTTGTGCTACTGCTGAGGGCTCAATAGCTTTCTGATGATCTATAAATTGAAACTCATCTGTATCTAACAAGACTTTAGTACCTGTTGCAAAATTGAAAAACGTTGACCCTTCTATACCCCAATTTGCATTGAAGTCGCCCATGACCAATCGTTCTTTATTTTCATATACCTCATATTCTAAATTCTGACGGTAAAACGACTGCCCCATCTCCGATACTTTTTCGGCAAATAAATCAAAAACCTCAGTTGCATTTGTACCAGTTAAAAAACTGAAAGGCAGTTTTTGATCTGCAGGACTCGGATAAAAACACACCCCAAGAATAGAGTTATTATTTGGCACTCGTTTAGCGCCTATTTTTATTTCTGCACTAGAGATTTGAAAAGGAGTGCCAACCAAGTATTTTTTTATTAGTGAATTTTCATCTACCGCACCTACTAAGTATACAATAGATGTGTTCAAAGATTCTTTAGTGACTTCATCTACATTCGTATAATTTACCTTGACATTACGCCATGACTTAGTAACTTCTTTTAAAGAAAGCTCATGTAAAATGTTTTTATACTGTTGCTGTAACGCTGAGTCTTTAGCACCGTACACCACTAAAATTTCTCGCTTCTCAAAGAAGCTTCTACGTAAATCTCTACGAGTAGCAACGGAATCTAACGCCTCTGGAATGATCTCATTTTCCGTCGTCGGAAAATATTCTGCACCGGCAAAACTTACGATACCAACAATAACAAATAAGGCAACTAAGAGATATTTCTTCTTCATAAACTCAACAATAGGCAAACACTTGTTTAAGATAACAAAACTGGAAACCCTAATTACACCAATAGCTTTATTTAACTTTTAAAAAGGAGTTTTTTGAATGCGTGCTCCAGTGGGTTTTTTGAATATTTTCTAGCAGATAGCACTTGTATTGACAATACGCTGTTAAAGTATTTTTACATTTTAAAAGTTGATCAGCCGCCCCCTTTTATAAGCAACCGCTACCCTTTTGTGGTATTCCCCAATTTGTACCTTAACTTTGCTCTATTAAACAGCCAACGCTACATGAAATCATTTGTTCTCTTTGCACTTATAATCTGCTTTAGCCTAACTAGTATTGCACAGAATAACGTGACCATACCTTTAGAAGAATTTACCGAATTACGGGTGTATGACAGAATAAGTGTTACACTAGTAAAAGGCGAAGAGAATAAAATTGAAATAGCCGTTGAGAATAAAAAAGATATTAGCATAACCGAAAATGATGGACGTTTACGTTTAAAAATGTGCTCGGGAGAGTCTGTACTTAACAGCATTCTAAGTATTAAACTTTTTTATACAGAAGCACTAGCTGTTATAGATGCTAATAAAAACTCTAGAATTATCTCTACAGGATTAGTTATAGGGACCGAACTGGTCATTGAAGCGCAAGATGCAAGTACCATAACTTTAAACATTGCGTACAATGACATCACAGCTAAAAGCACAAGCGGTAGTGAGATAAAACTTTCTGGCACAAGCGGGAGCCAGTATGTAACTATCAATACAGGTGGTAAACTTCTAAATAAAGGTTTAAAGACAAAGAGTAGTACTGTAATTGTATTATCTGGCGGAAATGCAGAAGTATATGCTAGTGAAGCGGTTATTGCTAAAGTAAAAGCCGGAGGTTCTATTACTGTTTACGGCAACCCAAAGTCAGTTGATAAAGATGATACTTTTGGTGGAAAAATTGCAATACCAGAATAATTACTGCTCTATACTCTGAACATCAAAACCTATAAGCTCATTATCTTGAAATTGAGGGGTAACCTCTATTGGGTTACAGCATACCTCGCAATCTTCTACATAAGTTTGTTGCGACACAGAGGGATCCAGAAGCATTGAAACTTCTTCCCAGCAATACGGACATTGAAAATAATGTTCGAACATAGCAATTTATGCTTTCAATTCTTTTGCCAACTCTTGTAACGTAAGGGTTTGGATTACATTTCCTGCATTTGACGTAAAAATAGTATCATGTCCTAATTTTAACGAAAGAACTTCTTCGCCTTGGTCTAAATGAATATCTGCAGCATTGATTTTTATTTCTTCCAACTTTACATCGAAACGCTTTTTAAGCGTAATCAATCCGTTGAGCTTACTTAATTCAAATCCAGAGAAATCAAACAATCTTTTTAATCCGCTGAAAAAGCTAATTCCTATAAACACCAAAGCTGCCATTGCAAACTTATATGCCAAAGTAAATACGTCCAATTCATCACCGTTTATAAAAGTAAGAGCCAGATTTACACAGCCATAAACTCCTAATAAGAATACAAATAGACCTACAATTACCGCAAGTATATCTGTAAGCATTGCTTTTTGGGTTCTTGTAACGGTTAAACCATCTACATTTTTATTAGCCTGAAAACCAAAATCCTTTAAATATTCTAAATTCTTTATCTGCACTAGTTTATTGGCAATGGTAGTTTCTAAACCACTTAGGTCTACAACAACAGCACGTTCCTCCAGCTCATCTCGCAAATTTAATTGCGCTTCAAAAGTGAGTAATGAATGTTGATCCAAAATCTCTATGAGCTCGCTATTTGTTTTATCGCTATACATGTTCTTACCTAATTAATTTTCTCGATAATCGAGATTAAACGCTACAAGACTTATCTTAAACTTGCTTTACTACCTACAGTTCTATATTCAATAACTGACCTGTAAGTTGCAGCAATTGAAGCTCTGCCAGTTTTGCATCGTACTTTGCCAAATTCTTATTGGTCTGGGCATTCAATAAATTTATCTGTGCCTGTCTAAACTCAATAGATGTAATACTTCCCAATTGAAACTGCTCGCGAGAACGTTCAAAATTGTTTTGGTTTGTAAATACATTCTGTTCTTGAATTTGATATATTTTTAATAGATTCTCATACAATGCCATCGCATTCTGCATATCTCTATTTACTTCTAATTCTACCTGCTTGCGCAATAATTCTTGATTGGCATAGGTAATTTTTGCATTCTTTACACTTACCGTTGTACTACCACCATCAAAAAGATTCCATGTAAGACTTGCGCCTAAGGATACACTATTGGCTATAGAATTTGTACCAGGAAAAATAGCTCCCGTTAAGAAAGCAGATGGTGCATTTTGGTTTCTATTCCAACCATAAGACCCAGTTAAGTCTAACGTTGGTAAATAACCAGACTTGCTTACCTTAATATCATAGTCATTAATACTTAAGTTAGATTCTGTTTGAAGCATAGCAACGTTATTCGTCATTGCCTGGTCCATGAATTCTACAATCTGAAACTTAGGTAAGAAAACAATGGTAGTATCCACCTGATACTGCATATTTAAATCTTGGTTCAACACCACATTTAAATCGCGTTTAGCATTGGCAAGTTGTTGTTCCGTATTTAATAAATTGATACTGTCATTCGTTTGATCAACCTGTGCATTCAATATATCTAACTTGGTATTTTGCCCATACTCAAAAGAATATTCTGATCTCTTGATTCTATCCGTTGAAATTTCTAGTGCCTGCTTTTGTACATTCTTATTCTCGGTTAAACGAGCAATTTCGAAATACACACTAAACATTTGGATCATGGTATTCTCGATAGTCTCACGAGCTTGTAACGTACTTAGTTGATACTGCTCTTTTAATCTCTTGTAATTATAAAATCTTCCAAGACCATCGAACAAGGTATAATTAAGACTTAAAGCCGCATTATATCTTTGGCTTTCTGCGTCATTTACCTCAATATTACCCCTATCGCTACCATCTTCATTTAATTGACCCGGAAACTCGGTAGTGGTATCATTGGTATTATAAGTTGCACCAGCGGTACCGGTTAACGTAGGTAAATATCCTGAATTTAAAAGGCTTGCATTATTATCTGCAATGTCCATCTGATTTTTGGCAATTTCAATACCGTAATTATTCTCTAAAGCCTTAATAACAGCCTCTTCTTTAGACAGGGTTTTCTCTTGTGCAAAAACTACACAAACAGGGAGAAACACTAATAATATGATGAATTTAAATCTACTCATTATAACTTATCTATATTCTTATGTGATTGTGAACCTTCTATTTGGTCTTGATGACCACCGTCTTCAATTGCATGCTGCGAATGACCTTCTAGATGTGCTGCTTCTTTTCTTTCTTTAATTGCTCTTTCTACTTCTTCTTTCGTAATCTTATGACCAGAAGCTAATGATCTATTCTGTGCTTTTAGATTATTACTGAACGATAAAAATAATGGTAACATTAACAATGTAAGTACCGTTGCAATACCAATACCATAGGCTATAGAAATTGCCATTGGCTTTAAAAATTGCGCCTGTCTACTTGTCTCCAACATTAGAGGTGCCAAACCTGCAATAGTTGTAATCGAGGTAAGGAAAATTGCCCTGAACCTAGATTTACCTGCTTCGAAAATGGCATTATCAAATGTCATCCCCTCACGTAAATTTGAATTGAACTTACCAATGAGCACTAGACCATCATTCACCATAATACCTATTAGAGCAATGATACCCAATATAGAAAGTACGTTTATTGGGAAGTCATGGATCCAGTGTCCCCACGCTACTGCCGTAAAACTAAATGGTACTAAAAGTAATAACATTAATGGCTGACTGAAACTTCTAAAAGTAAATGCGATGGTAATGTATATTAATAGTAGCACTGTAAAACCTACCAATTTCAAAGAACCGGTCAATTTCTCCAACTCTCTATTTTGACCTTCATAAGAGGCACTTACCGTTGGATACTTTGATTGTATCTCTGGCATGTGTACATTCTGTATTTCGGTCATTATTTCCGTTGGACTATCCTTTACATCTTTCATATCGGCAGAAACCTGAATTTCTCTTCTGCCTTCCAAACGGTTAATAGCTACATCTCCACGAACAATAGTATAATCTGCAATCTCACTCAATGGAACACGCTCACCAGTAGGAGTTACAATACGCATATCATCTAAATTAGATATCGAAGAACGCTCTTCTCTATCGTAACGTACCCAAACCCTAATTTCATCTTGTGACCGCTGAAAACGTTGTGCCTGTACCCCAAAGAAGCCCGCACGAACTTGATTCATTAACGTCTGTAAATCCAGCCCTAATAAATAAGCATTCTCCTTTAATGTTAATCGGATTTCTTTAATACCCGCCGGGTCATTATCTGCAATATCCTTTAACCTTGGATTCTTAGTTAATATACCTTTCAACTCAGCCTTAGCAGCTTTAAGTTGTTCTATATTATTACCTAATAACGATACAGAAACCGGTGACCCACCAAAGTTACCACCAGAACCATATATTAAGCTTTCAACACCTAGTACCGGACCTACCAGCTCCTCTAACCTTTTGGTTACCATATCGGCAGAAATCTCATTTGGTCTTTCTTCTCCAGGCAACAAGTTTATTGTCAAGACCGCTGAAGATGATCCAGGCCCTAACCTTTTGATTACATTTTCAAATACATCTTTATCTGATCCTACGATATACCTTTCTGTCAATTCTTGGTTGACAATCATAGCTTTCTCTTCTATTAATGAAATAATAGAATCGGTTATTTTTTCATTAGTACCGTTTGGCATCTCTAATTCTATACCTACACGGTCACTGGCAATTCTTGGAAAGAATGCAGTTCTAATAATACCACCACCTACAGACCCTAAAGTCAAAATAAAACTCGCTGCAATTACAGAGAATACAAAAATCTTGTACTTCATTGAAAAGCGTAGTATTGGCGTATATAGATTATCACGCATCCAAATCATTAGCTTATCTCCGAATTCATTGATAACCCTAAGTTTAGCAAATGCATTTGCGAATCCGCTTTTTGGTTTATTATCTATAGGCTGCAATGCTTTTGAATGCGCCAAGTGAGCAGGTAATATTACCAAGGCCTCAACTAATGACACTACCAAAGTCAAGATTACGATAACAGATACTTCACCAAAGAACTCTCCAATTCTACTGTCCAAAAACAAGAAAATTGAGAAAGCTAGTATCGTTGTTATAATAGCAGAAATAATTGGAGGCAATACCTCCATAGTACCATCGACAGCTGCTTGTACAGGCGACTTACCTTTTTCATAATGCTGATAGATATTCTCAGCGATAACAATACCATCATCCACCAAAATTCCGATAACGATGATCATACCGAACAATGATAACACATTGATGGTAACATCAAAGAAACCGGCAAAAACGAACATACCTAAGAACGCTACAGGTAAACCAAAGGCTACCCAAAATGCTAATCTTGTATTCAAGAACAGAGATAAGAAAATTAACACCAACACCATACCCATAATGGCGTTCTCCGTTAATAACTGTGTTCTTTGATTAAGTGTCGTAGACTGATCCGAAACGACATCTAATTTTATGTTATTATACTTTTCATTAAATTCATCAACATAGGCGTTTACTTGATCTGCAGCGGCTATTAAATCTTCATTATTGGTACTGGTTATTGTAGTACTAACAGATAAATTACCATTGAAATAGGTAGCATTAGGTGATTCTGCAAAACGATCCCTAACGACAGCTACATCTTTTAGGCGAATAACATTACCAGATTGATCTGCACGAACTACAAGATTACCTAGTTCGCTACCATAATACGAGCGGTTATTGGCACGGATTAAATACTCTTCCGCATCGGTTTTAATATTACCACCTGTTACAAGAATATTTGCATTAGCAACTGAACTTGCTACTTCTGAAAAAGATAAACCATAGGCTAAAAGATCATTTTCATTGACCGCAATTTCAATCTCTTCATTTGGAAAACCAGAAATCTCTATTTGAGAAATACCTTCCATTGCTCTTAGGTCATTCTCAATTTCCCTACCAACACTTTTAAGTGTAGCTAATGGAATATCTTCTCCACTAATAGCAAATGCAATAGTTTGACGAACAGTTTCAAGCTTAGAAACTATTAAAGGCTCCATACCTGTTGGAAAAGTCGGTACTCTATCTACCGCATTCTTAACTTCCAACAACATGAAATCGATATTCTCGCCTTTCTCGATTTCCACGTTAATCGTACCACTATTCTCCCTAGATGTAGAGGTTACACGATCAACACCTTCTAATCCTTTTAAGTTATCTTCTATCTTAAGAACGATACCTTCTTCTACCTCTTGTGGTGAAGCACCTGGGTAGGTTATAGTAATAGCAATGTTCTTAGAATCCGTTAAAGGAAAGAAAGATGATTTTAATGCCTTTGCACCAACGATACCGAAAAGTGCAAAAGAAATTACTATAACATTAACGGCAACATGATACCGAATAAAATATTCTATCAGTTTACGCATTATTCCTTCGTATTTTCTGGTTGTTCAGAGTAAATTTTTACCGCCATACCAGTATAAGCTCCACTTACCGGCTTAGATACTATAGTTATACCATTGGGCACATTCTTTAGCACTACACGCTTATCTGAAAAATAAATAGGCTCTACATCAATAAGGTCTAAAACAGAATCGCGAACTATGAATATTTTATTACCCTCCAATAGCAATCCTCTATCTACCTCAATAGCGTTTTCCTCTTTTTTGGCATCTAAATCTGCCTCTAGGTACATACCTTCTCGTAAGTTTTTATCGTCTACCTCTATATAGGCGTTTACGGTTTGTGTTGCTTGATCAATACTACCATTGATTCTAGTAACCTTCCCTTTATACTTCGTATTGTCATCTAAGTTAGTAAGCGATACCGCCTCCCCTACTTTCAATAAATCTGTATAACGTTTGCTAATGGCAACCTCTAATTCATATACCTCTGTATTGATGAACTCGCCTAGTTTCTGACCTGACCTGACCAATGTACCTTCTGTAACCAATGTCTCGGTTAAAACACCCGAGAAAGGTGCAGATATACGGTACTTAGAAAGTCTTTGTTCTAGATTCTTAACATTGTAATAACTAGTTAAAATACCTCTACCTGATATAAAGAATTTTTCTTTCTCTGTAGTTAGCTCCGGAAGTGCCGGTGTACTTTTAGACATATCGAAATTGGAAAGATAATCTTGCCACTTAGAATATATGTCTGGATAATCTAATCGTAAATCTGGCATAACTGCCGTTAATTGATTGAAAAGATTACTTTTTGCAGATTGTACGCTTGCAGCATATTCAGCTGCATCAATACTTATAATTGTTTCTCCTTGACGAAAAGCTTGTCCTTCTTTAAACAACTTACTGCCTTTCTTAAATACACCTTGAACCTCAGCATATAATTCTACACGTTGCTTAGCTGTCAAATTACCATTTGCAGACACTACAATTGGCACTGTACCATTTTCAACTACTTCTGTAAAAACTGTTTTCACAACTTTTTCAGATTTGGGCTTGAATGTTTTCTTACTATCAATAATATACCCAGCTAAAAAAAAGGATACTACAATTAGTAAAATACCTAGTACGGTAAAAATAATCTTTCGCATTTTATTATAATTTATAAGCGTATTTCAAAAAACACAGAATCAAAAATAGTTTTAAATATCCTTAAGGATTATGCTAATTAAATGAAACGACCAAATTCAGAAGTGAAACGACTTTGAACCTATATCAGTTTAAACCAGTACAATACTTAATGAACATCCTTTAAAAAAAACAAGCTTCTAAAAATCAAAAGATAAATCTATCATCTGCGTAAACATTCAAAATAGTGTTAAAACAGAATGGTTTTTTTATAATGATTTTAACTAGAAACTTTTGGAAATCAATTAATCGTTCGCGAAACTACAAAAAAACAATTCTGGCATTGAACGCAACAATGGTTAAAGTAATCACAAAAACACGGTAGTCTTTGTGATTACTGTATAAAAAAAGGGATGCTCTCGCATCCCTTTACCTAATATTATTTTGTTTATTAATTTCGCTTTACATCTTCGTATTTAGTATCTACTATACGTGTTCTACTTACTTCTGTAGTACCAAATTTCATATTTAAAAATTCATCATCACTATCAAAAACGGCTAGTCTTGTACTTTGCATTCTTAACAATGAATTTAATGATCTAAAATCGTTGCCTTGCAATTGTACGAACTCAAGATTGCTCAATGAAGCCAAACCACTTGGCAAATCTCCTTCAAACTTGTTATATGATAGAATCAATTCTCTTAAATTAACCAAACGCCCTAAATCTACTTCAATGGCACCCGCTAATTTATTGCCAAATAGTTCTAAGCGTTCTAAATTGCCTAATTTTTCAATTGACTTAGGAAGATGACCTTCTAAATAGTTACTTGATAAATTTAAGGTTTTAAGGTTTGATATTTCGCCAATACCTTCTGGAATAGTTCCTTGAAATAAATTATTGAACATAGACAACTCCTCTAAGCTCTTCATTTTAGAATAATCTTGAGGTAATGTACCCGTCAGCTTATTCATCTCTAAACGTAAAGAAATCAATGCTTCTAACTGAAACATGTCTTTAGGTAAATTACCATCAATAGTATTAAACGCAAGATTCAGTATTTTTAAATTTGAAAGTGCAGATATGCCTTCTGGTATTGCTCCTTTTAGATTGTTTCGATACAATTTTAAACTGGTTACATGCCCGTCGGTGATCTCTACACCATACCAAGAAGATGGATCTTCCTGTAAATTCCACTTATTCTGCCATTGCTCACCAAGTGTGCTATTATTGAAGTCTATTAAATATTGCTTCTCGCTTTTTGGTATCTGCGCATTTACTGCAAAACTGCAAACCACAAAGAGAATGAAGCAGGTATAGTTAATAACATTTTTCATAATGAAAAAATTAAATTATTGGGGGACATTTATATACCTATTTACCTGTTAGCACTGCGAATTAACAGTACTGCCGTAAAAAGTACTTATATCATAACGTTCAAAAAACACATTTATGATACATTAGGAACGCTAATGTTCAAAAAGAAGAAAGAGATGCTGTTCAACATCTCTTTCTTTCACCAAACTAACTAAAAGTGTAAACTACTCTTACTCTTCTATATCTTCAAACTTCGTGTCTGCCATTCTGGTCTTACTGAAGTTGATATCTTTAAATTCTAATTTCCTGTCTTCTTTATCGTAATCAAAAACTAAATATTCTTTCGTTTCCAAAAATTCTAAAGCTTTGAAAGAACTGAAATTATTATTCTGTATTTGAAATACTTCTAAACTTGCTAATTGAGAAAACTCATTAGGTATATCACCAATAAGTCTGTTATTGGCCAAAACCAATTCTTTCAACTTACTTAATTTACCCATGTCTCTAGGAATAGCACCTTCTAATCTATTTTCAAATAGACCCAAAGTTTCTAATTGAGATAACGCACCTAATGAACTTGGTATATCACCATAAAATTCATTACTAGAAAGGTTTAATACTTTCAAGCCTGTTAGATTACCTACTGTAGCAGGAATTTCACCAGTAAAGAAATTATTGAACGCTGAAAGCTCTTCTAATTGTAGTAAACTACCAATACCGTCAGGTAACTTACCATTAAACCTATTCATTTCTAATTTCAATACTTTTAAATTAGACAGGTTTACTATTTCTGCAGGCAATGCCCCTGTAAGAGAATTGAACGCAAGGTTCAGCACCTTTAAGTTTTCTAAATTCCCAATTTGAGAAGAAATTGAACCCATTAGGTTGTTGTGGAATAAATTAATCTCCACTACTTTATCATTTTCGACAGTTACTCCATGCCATTGAGAAACCGGAGTTTTTAAATCCCATTTCTTCACCCAATGGTTTCCATTGGTAGATTCATATAGATCTACTAAAGCTTTCTTCTCTTTTTTAGAGACTTCTGCAAAGCAAACTGTTGTCAGAAATAATAAACTGAAACTTAAATAGTATAGTTTTTTCATGTTGATGGTGGTTTGGCAAATTCTATTAACTAAGAATTATCCTACAAATTTGAACTAATAACGCTGAAAACTAAAATTTTATCGTTGATTGACCCCTGTTTGTTGTGAAAGTAGCAGAACTTGTTGTGAAACCCCTGAAAACGTATGTAACGTATTTAGTTTTTACCCTAACGACTCAATATCAATTGTAAGAATTTCCCAGTCCTTCATAAGTGTTTCCAGCTTTTTCTTTTTAGCCTGGTAACCATCGAAAAAGTTAGCTTTTGCAATAGTAGTATCGTAATCTACCAAAAGATTATGGTCTATATCTTTAATTTCTTTTTCAAGTGAACCAATCTTGCTCTCAACTGAGCTTAATTGATTTTTTAAACTCTTTAATTTCTTTTGATCTTGAAACGAGTTTGATGGTTTAGATTTTGTCTTTTCTGCAACAACTGCAGTCTTCTTCTCAATAGCTCTAAAATCTTCAACCTTGCGCTGCTCTAAATAGAAATCTACATCACCTAAATACTCCCTAATTTTCTGATCTTTAAATTCATAGACCTTATTAGTAAGACCTTGCAGAAAATCTCTATCGTGAGATACCAATATTAAAGTTCCTTCAAAATTTAAACATGCTTGTTTTAGAACGTTCTTAGATTTAATATCAAGGTGGTTGGTAGGTTCATCCATCACCAAAACATTAAAAGGTTGCAATAACATTTTTGCTAAAGCCAAACGGTTACGCTCGCCCCCAGAAAGTACTTTTACATACTTATCCACTTCATCTCCCCTAAACAAAAAGGAGCCTAAGATATCCCTTACCTTACTTCTATTTTTCTCATTAGCCGAATCTATCATTGTATCTAAAATGGTTTTGTTACCATCTAAATACTCTGCCTGGTTTTGAGCAAAATATCCTATTTGTACATTATGCCCAAGCTTTAAATGTCCGTCATACTTAAGATCACCAACAATTATCTTTGCCAATGTAGATTTACCTTGACCGTTTTGCCCTACGAAGGCAGTTTTGCTATCTCGTTCAATAAGCAAATTAATATCATTCAATACCAAATTGCTATCGTATGCTTTTGAAAGCTCTTCTATTTCAACCACAACTTTACCCGGAACAACTGAAATAGGAAAACGAAGACTCATAACACTATTGTCATCTTCATCAACCTCTATACGTTCAATCTTGTCTAATTTTTTAATTAAAGACTGGGCCATAGAAGCTTTGGTTGATTTTGCCCTAAATTTTTCTATTAATCGTTCTGCTTGCTGAATTTCTTTCTCTTGATTCTTTTGAGCGTTTACTTGTTGCTGCTTAATTTCATTTCTTAACACCAAGTACTCGGTATACGGCTTATTGTAGTCATAAATACGCCCCAATGAAATTTCTATTGTCCTGTTCGTTACATTATCCAAGAACATTTTATCGTGAGACACAATGACAACACCACCGGTATAATTATTCAAAAATTGCTCGAACCAAATAATAGATTCAATATCCAAGTGGTTGGTAGGCTCATCTAATAACAATACATCGTTACTCTGTAATAATAGTTTAGCAAGCTCTATACGCATACGCCATCCACCAGAGAACGTTTCTGTCTTTTTATCAAAATCTTCTCTTCTAAAACCTAAGCCTTGTAGAATTTTCTCAGTTTCCCCTTGATAATTGTAACCCCCTAGTATTTCATAATGATGGCTAACATCATTTAAATCTACAATTAACTGACTGTACGAATCAGATTCATAATCTGTACGCTCTGCCAACTGATGATTAATTTCATCAAGTTTTAACTCTAATGCCTTTATCTCCTCAAAAGCTTGGTAAGCCTCATCTAAAACTGATCTACCTTGTACAAAATCTATATCTTGTCTTAGAAAACCTATTTTAATATCCTTTTCAACCGCTATTACACCGGTATCCAATGCCATATCTTTATTTAACAATTTCAATAAGGTTGATTTTCCCGCCCCATTTTTACCTACTAGACCTACTCTATTACCCCCATTTAAACGAAATGATATTTCTTCAAATAAGTATTCTCCTCCGAAAGAGACTGATAGGTTGTGAACGTTTAACATAAATTCTAATTATTCTTATAGTTACTTAAAAACCTCATTTTTAATTCTGATAATTTTTAAGCTAAATTATTCTTGTAACTGTAGATATACGACATGTAAAATGTCTTAAAATCGTACCTTTGTGTAAAGTTTTGCAAATGTTAAAAAAAGGAAACAAACTCTACAGTATTTTAACAGGAAGTTGTCCAAGATGTCACCAAGAAAGCATGTATTTGGACAAAAACCCTTATCATATGGGTGAAATTTTTAAAATGCATGAGAGATGTGGTCATTGTGACCTAAAATATAAAATTGAACCTTCGTTCTTTTATGGCGCTATGTATGTGAGTTATGGTGTGGGAATTGCCTTTGCAGTAGCTGCATTTGTAATAGCAAATTTATTTATTGGGGCTGACCTTATAGAGTCATTTATTGCCATTGTTGTAACAATGATTGTTTTTATGCCCGTTATCATGCGAGTCTCTAGAAATATATGGATTAATTTTTTTATAACATATGATTCCAAAGCAACCATTAAAAAAGCTCAAGCTTAAGTAAAACGTGCTATATTCATTTCTTCAAGTAATGGCACATTAGACTCAATGTGCTCATATAGTGATTTTGCAGCCCAAGGTGCTATGGTAATACCATGAGAACCAAAGCCGTTTAATACCCATAGATTGCTATATTCAGGATGTTGGCCAACTAAAGGTCTTCTATCCTTTACTGTGGGGCGCATACCTGCTTCGTGATCAACAACTTCATAAGCGCAATCTAGGAGGCTATCTACTTTAGTCATTAGCTCACTTTTAGCTTCCTCTGTAGTCTTATTATCTTTTTGCCCTCTATTATAGGTTGCACCAACCTTATACAAATTATTACCTAAAGGAATTAAAAATATGGATGACTTTATGATATTACGTTCATTTAAGTCTTTTGCCTTTATGACAATATACTCTCCTTTTGACCCCTGCATTGGCAAGTAACTGAAGTACGGATTCTGCATTAGTCCATACCCCTCGGTAAACACTATGTTAGTAGCCTTTATGTTTTTATATTCAATAAAACTTGGATTGATATGCACTTGATCATAATCAAATGTTTCTGAATATAGTAGGTTCTCTTGTTGTAGCCATTTTTCATAGCTGTTAAAAAGAAACTTGGTATCTAACTTTCCGGTTTCAAGAACTTTTCCAAATCCGCATGGAACCTTAAGTCCTAAATTCTCATTGTTTACCAATGTAGTATCTAGGTACGGTTTCAGTTTTTCCTTATCAGCGGCCTCAAACCATAAATTTTGTTCTTCTATAGATGCGAATTTTCGCAATACATTCAGCTTTTCATCAAACTGTACTTTTAGAAAATCTTCAAGTTGCGTATAGAAATCAGTAGCAATAGGTAATTGCTCATCTGCTCTCCATGAAAGCGTAAAACGTTTTAAGATAACAGGGTTATAAAGACCGCCAGCAACGCGAGAAGAGGTTTGAGATCGGTCATTAAAAACAACGAAGGTCTTGTTATTTCTACGAAGGGTATCGCAAAATGCCGTACCTGCCAATCCCAGTCCTACTACCAAATAATCTACCATGGCGCAAATGTAATGACAATTGAATAAAACCTAGTGCAAAAACAAAAGGCCCAATCTTACGATTGGGCCTTTTTTATGTGAATTGGATTTTCAGTAAGCTTAATAAGCCCACATGTCTTGTTCCTTGTCTCTAATTGCTTCTTTAATTCGTTTCGCTTCCAATAGTTGGAACAAAGCATTGTCAGCAATATAGTCATCTACTTTTCTATCACCTTGTATGTTATCTTCTTTGTAAATAACTGCATCAAATCTTCTTGCGTTCAACAACATATCAAAAGAAATAGGCTGAGCTGAATTTTGTGAATTAAAAACTTTAGCCTCGTGTAAAATATCACGTGCATCTGGATACCATACCCAGAAAAGCTCTACCATGTCTGGATTATCATCATCCATAAAGTTAACATCTGGCGCTACTGGAGCAATACCTAAAAGACGGTATTTTAATTCTCCCTGTCTCTTATCAAAATACCATATTCCTTTTACGTGATATTCTTCAATATCAGCTGCAGAAATACTTCTACGAGTTATATACTCTTCCGAAACAGTTTCCCCTGCATTCATTTGCTCATACCCATAATCTAGAGTATCAACCATTTGCAAGGCATCTTTTAAATCGCCAAAAGACCTTTTTTTAGTGAAATAAGAATCTGTATAAGTTTCTAATTTTCCACTCTTTAAATTTTTAATTAGAACGTGGTATAATGACCTTCTATCTGGGCCAATATCCATAGTATCTGTTGGATAATATAATGGGAAATTAACTCTCTCATCTAAATCTATGGTCTCCCATAAAGTTTTAGACCAAAGGATATCCCTATCATCTACATAACCATATTCTAACGGAGCATCGTTATCGACAGCTTTTTGTGCTTCTGTACGAACACCAACCTCATCTGGTTTTTTAGCATTCAATACATTTGCTTGGGCCATCATTGATAAAGGTAACATAGTTACCGCTCCCATTACTAAAACATTTTTCCAATTCATGTTTGCTTCACTTTAAAATTAACCGGGTAAAACCATAGGGCTTACCCGGTATCATTCTACTTATTTAGTTTGTAATCTCCACAACTACTGGAGAAACTTTCTTCAACTTGTAACTTTTATTGTTTGTGATATAAGCTTCGATATCAAATATTTGAACGATATCTCCTCTTTTAGCACGTGATAAAGCTGATTTTGCTTTACTATCCATTTTATTTCCTCTTACAGAAACAGTTGGTTGACCTGGTACTTTGAATTTAAATCCGCTTACTGCAAGGTTTAAATCAAAATCGAAGTCTTCTAAGCCAGCACCGATCGTAGCGATCTCAACATTCCTTTTTGGAAGTTTAATACTACCTGTTTGCTTACTTACACTACCTTCTGGTCTTGGAATATCTTTAATTCTAAACTCTGACTTAGAAGATACTGCTTGACCATCTGGTAAAGTACCTGAAGCTGTAATAGTAACGTTTCTTCCAGTTCCTGGAGTCATTACGTATTTACTACCACTAACAGCCTTAAGACCTGGAGCAGATGCTCTTACTTTATTATTTGGTATACCTGGTATAGAGATAGACATTGGGTTAGCAACACCTCTATATACAACATTCATTTTATCGGCAGCAATTAAAGCAGCATTAGGCTTAGATATTGTTGCGAATGAATTTTTAACCTCAACAGGAATTTCTTCACCATCTTGCTTAAAGTAAATCAAACCTTTTACTTCATGATCACCAGCAGAACCAGAACCAATCAACATTTTAACACCACCAGCTTCTAATTTATAATCAGAACCTTCAGATAATTTTCTACCATCTAAAGTTAACTCTGCTCTTACAGGAGTAGAAGAATTATCAGTTTTGCTGATAATAATCTTACCATCATATTTCTCACCTGCATAGTATGCAGATTTAGTAGATGAAAGAGAAGTTGCGAAATTCTTTAAAGAAACTTGGCTTGTTAACTCACCTTCTAACATAGATTTCAAAGCTGCTTCTTCAGTAACTTTTACATCTGCTTGAAGTGCAGTTAATTTTGCAATAGATGCTATTAAAGGATACCCTTCGTAGTGATAGTTGATCCAATCTTGCATACCATCTTTAGCTTGAACTTTACCTTCAGCGTTTCCTGTTTGAAAACGATCGATAACTGAACTTTTTAAAGAAGCTGGTACAATTTTAGCAACATTATCTCTATAATCAGTAAGTCTTTTTAAGAACTCTTTACCACCTTCTGAAAGGTTGTCTCCTTGAAAGAACTTTTGATCTAAGTAATCTGACATGTCCATTCTTGCATAATCCTTAGGATTTTCAAGACCTTCTGTCATTCCAGTTTTAAGTCCCCCTAAGTAATCATAATACTCTTGAGACATTGACTTAATCTGTTGAGCATTCTTGTACAGCTTGTCATATTTAGCTGCATCTTCAGATGCTTTAGTTTCCAGACTACCTAAGAACGCTTCGTTACTTGCGGTGGTCATTGCGTTTGAAGTTTCTAGCTTTTCATTCATTATACCGAATGCGGCTAATACCTCTTTACTCATGTTTAACGCCAACATTGCGATGAAGATCAAATACATTAAGTTGACCATCTTCTGACGTGGTGAATTTTTTCCTCCTGCCATGGATTTATTTTTTTAGATTTTAATTAATAATTGACTTGGGTTTTATTAAAATCCAAATTAGTTTTTACTCATTGCAGATAACATACCACCGTAAACACCATTCAATGAAGAAAGGTTTGTAGATAACGATGCCATTTGATCTTTAAGTGCACTTGCATTTTGAACAACTTCTTCATTTACTGAAGCTTGCTTGCTTGCACTTTCTAATTGTACTTTATAAAGACTGTTCAAAGACTCCATTTGAGCTGCAGCTTGAACCATTTCACTAGAATATTTCTTAGTAGATTCCATTGCATCAACTGTTGGAGCGATACCTTTAGCAGCACCTTCAAAGTTTTTAATACTAGAACCTAAGCTTTCCATAAGACTTGCATCTACACCAGCTTCTTTTAACAAATCATCTAATTTCTTAGATAAAGATGCTTCTGCTTCTTTAACTTCATTAGCTGATTGTGCTTTTTTAGGTGCGTTACCTTCACCACCAGCTAATTCTGGGTAAACTAATGCCCAATCTAAATCGTCATCTACTGGTTCGAATGCACTGATCGCAAAAATAAGTGCTTCTGTTATAAGACCTATCGCTAGAAGAATACCACCATTTAATGGACCTAACTCCCAGTGAAGAATTTTAAATAATGCACCGATAATTACAACTGATGCTCCTAGGCCGTAGGCCATGTTAAATAATTTTTTTGTGGATTTTGACTGTGCCATGATTTTAATTTAATTTAAGGTTTAATAAAAAAGATTTGGTTAAAAATTAATTTGAATTTATTATAAAACTATAATTATTGTTATTTATTGCGTAGAATCTTCTTCGCCCATGTAATCTTGTACTGTTCTGAAACCTATGTAACTACGAGCTGAATCTGCGTATTCGTAATCTCTAGTACTTACTTGTAAGAAGTAAGCAACATCTTTCCAAGAACCCCCTCTAATAACTTTTCTAGTATTAGACTGATCACCTCCGTTAGGATTCATTGTTGATACGTAATCATATGCGCTAGGATCATAACTTGAATTGGTCCATTCAGATACATTACCAGCCATGTTGTACATGTTAAAATCGTTAGGCTCGTAAGATTTAGCTTCTACAGTATATAAAGCAGCATCTGCAGCATAATCCCCACGTTGTGGTTTAAAGTTTGCCATGAAACAACCTGTATCACTAATTACATATGGTCCACCCCAAGGGTACGTACCACCTTCGATACCACCTCTTGCCGCGTATTCCCATTCAGCTTCTGTTGGAAGTCTAAATTGATTAACGAACTGTCTTCCACGACTCTTGTTATCATCGTTTTTGAATTTCGTTCTCCAGTTACAGAATGCTTTTGCTTGTTGCCAGCTAATACCTACTACAGGATATTCGCTATATGCGTCATGCCAGAAATAGTCATTGTGCATTGGTTCGTTATAAGAATATGAGAAATCTCTAATCCATACTGTGGTATCTGGATAAATTTCCACTTCTTCTGTACGGATAAAGTCTTTACGACTCGAGTTTCCTTTAATGGAAGCTCTTGCAGCAGCTTCGATATCCATCCAGCTGTATTTATACTTTAATTTTTTAACATCAATAGTACGTTGACCGTTATAAGACTCTTCTTCAGACAAGTAGATAGAATCCATTATTTCGGTATAATATTCATCTGGATAGTCTGATGTATCCCATACAAGACCTTCGTCTTTGCTCAACGCTCTACCTTCGTAGCCTGTCTCACCCATACCAGAGTAATTGTCTAACATATACTTATCGTATACAGATGCTCTTGTAGTATCCGCATCCTTAAAAGCAAAGTCACCAATACCGCCTTCTTCAGGTCCGATACCTAACTCATCAGCTAAAATGGCTAATTTGGTTCTAACTATAGAATCCTTTACCCATTCTACAAACTGACGATACTCACTATTCGTGATTTCTGTATCATCCATGTAAAAAGAACGTACCGTAACTGTCTTAGTCGGTGCATTCAATAATTTTGCTTGGTCTTCTTCACTCTTTCCCATTATGAAAGAACCCCTTGGGATAAGTTCCATTCCATATGGTTTTTCTGGATACCATTTTTTTCCCTGGACTCCGGTTAGCTCACCTTTCTGCTTAGACCCACAACTTGTGAGTAAAAAAACAAACGCTATAGAGGATAACAATAGCTTCTTCATACTTTAGGTTAAATTTCGATTATGGTTTAAACTTCAGAATACAATAAATTATTCTAACAACTAAAACTAGGTTTTATATAAAATATTGTATTAAAGTCCTTTAATGCTTTAAAAAAAATAATGTTAATTAAAGCCTTTCTTATAAGCCTTAAACCACCTTTCAGGAATCTGTTGATTACATGCATCTATATAATCCTTCTCGGTGCAAGGTAATAACGCTGGTGTATGGGCTTTAGTATGTGAAGTAAAAATAGATGGGACTTCTGTCCACCATCTTTCTGTTAATAAACTTTTGTAGAATACCAATTCTTCATCTTCGCTAGGTACATTATACTTAACAAAATCATCGGTTTTGGTATATGGAGATTCTTTAATTCTAAAATTGATACCTTCTATGAAGTACCATATTATCTGTGCTATCAGCTGTTGTGACTGTATGGTATTTTCCATTTCATACAATCCAAAAACAGATACTTTATCACTTATACCGGCATATCTAGAAATGGCACAGATCTCTCTACCGTTAAATCCGTTCGGAGAAAAATTTGCAGATAAAGAAATTTCACTTGCTTTCACCGATCGCAAATCTAAACTAACCATATGCGCATTTCTAAGCACGGGTTCCGCTAAGGAAATATCATTTGCAACTTCCCCTAGTCTATAGGCGTCAAAAAATAAACGCTCCATTAAATCTATTTCTTCTTGGGCGTTAAAGTAACTTTGATAGCCAATATTGGAGAAATTAAAAAGATTATTTGGTTTGTCGGTTATAATTTTGCTCATGTAAGAATGTGAAGAAATGAGCTCATCTTCTATTCCAAAATCAAACCTGCTATCTATCGCCACCAGGTTAATCATATCCCTAATACCATCAAAAGCCCTGTATGCAGGGTAAGTAATATCTTGAGTTGCCCCAAGTATAATGGGTATAATATCTTCTTCTAGCAAGCCAGCAACAACTTCTTTGACGACAAAATAAGTGTCTTCGACAGTAGCTCCTTCTTCAATATCACCTAAATCTACGATAGTAGCATTCCAGTTTCCTATTAAAAGCTTGTAGAATTGTAATCTTATTGCAGAGACATCTAACTTCTCATGCTTTTTTTCATAGGCATTTCTTGACTCCCTCACCCCTACAATAGCTACCGTGGCGTTAGCTAACACGGGCAATCCATCCTTTTCGGTATGTATATAGGTATTTTTACCAATAGCTTGACTAGGTAACAACTCATTATGGGCTAAAACTTTGTCCGACACCGGAACTAAAAAATCAAAGGCCATTTATAAAAGGGTTTTGGAAATCATAAAAATACTATACTAATCTTTTGACCTAAAATTAAATTACTTTTTTGACTTAGGTTTAGCTTTTGCCTTTTTCTTTGGAGTTTTTTTCTTAGGAGTCTTTGCCTCGATTAACTTCTGAGCCTCTTCTAAGGACATCTTAACAACATCAACAGTTTTAGCTAATTCTACCTTAATCTTACCTTTTATTACATTATGACGACCCCATCTAGCTTTTTCAATACGGATACCTTCCTCTTCCCAGTTTTGGATAACCTTATCTATTTCTTTTTGCTTCTTTACTTCGATAAGCTCTATAATATCGTCGTTAGATAAATTATCAAAATCGTACTTCTTGTTCACGTTAATGAACATTCCATTCCATTTTATGAACGGTCCGAATCTACCTGTACCTTTGGTAACTTCCATCTCTTCATACATGGCAACCGGTGCATCTGCTTTTTGTTTGGCAATAATAAGCTCTATTGCTCTATCCATCTCAATTTCAAAAGCACTTTCGCCTTTATCCATAGAAATAAATTTTTCGCCAAATTTAACGTAAGGTCCAAACCTACCTACGTTAGCTAAAACTTCTTCTCCTTCATAAACCCCTAATTTTCTTGGAAGTTTAAAAAGATCCATTGCCTCTTCATAAGAAATAGTATTCAAAGACTGCTCTGGCAATAAACTTGCGAACGTTGGTTTTTCTTCATCATCAACAGTACCTATTTGTACCATTGGCCCAAATCTACCTAAACGCACAGATACTTGTTTTCCGCTTTTTGGATCCTTACCTAAAATTCTTTCTCCACTGGCACGGTCCGCGTTTTCTTCTACATCTACTACATTAGGATGAAAATCTTTGTAAAAGTTCTTCATCATTTTCTTCCAATCTTCATCACCGGAAGCAATTTCATCAAAATCCTCTTCTACTTGAGCAGTAAAATTGTAATCTAAAATGTTTGCAAAATTAGTCACCAAAAAATCTGTAACAATCATACCAATATCAGTTGGCACCATTTTACCTTTATCTGAACCTACATTTTCGGTAAGATTCTTTTCTTGTATCTTATTTGATTCTAAAACAAGCTGCTGGTATTTACGCTCCTTACCTTCTATAGTACCTTTTTCAACATAACCTCTATTAAGGATAGTAGAAATTGTTGGTGCATATGTAGATGGTCTACCAATACCTAACTCTTCTAATTTCTTAACCAAAGATGCTTCAGTAAATCTATAAGGTGGTCTTGTAAAACGTTCTGTAGCAGATATGAAATTATTTAAAAGACGTTCGCCTTCTTTCATAGCTGGCAACATCCCTTCTTGTTCTTCGGCAACATCTTCATCATCCACACCTTCCATGTAAACTTTCAAGAAACCGTCAAACTTAATAACCTCACCGTTTGCAGTAAACTCTTCTGAATGCTTGCTCGCCTTAATCTTTACATTGGTACGCTCTAATTGAGCATCGCTCATTTGAGATGCAACCGTACGTTTCCATATTAAGTCGTATAATTTAGATTGATCACGCTCCAATGATGGAGATTGATTATCCATTTCCGTAGGTCTAATGGCCTCGTGTGCTTCTTGAGCTCCTTTAGACTTACCAGTAAAGTTTCTTGTTTCACTATATTCTTTACCGTAATTTTTTACAATAGCTTCTTTTGCAGATGTTAACGCTTCTTTAGAAAGATTAACACTATCAGTTCTCATGTAGGTTATTAAACCGGCTTCATATAAACGTTGGGCTACCTGCATGGTTCTACCTACAGAAAAGTATAATTTTCTTGATGCCTCTTGTTGTAATGTAGAAGTTGTAAATGGTGCTGATGGTGATTTCTTGGCAGGCTTTTTATCTAATTTACTTACTGAAAAATCTGCAGAAATATTTTTCTCCAAAAAGGCTTTTGCTGCTTTTTCTGTAGCAAAAGTTTTATTCAATTTAGCAGAAAAAACACTATCTGCTTCTGTTTGAAATTCTGCTGCAATTTTAAATGACGCTTGTGGTTCAAATCCCTCAATATCCCTTTCTCGCTCCACTATTAACCTTACAGCAACAGATTGAACACGACCGGCAGAAAGTCCCGGTTTAATTTTTTTCCAAAGTACTGGTGACAATTGATAACCTACCAAACGATCCAAAACTCGTCTAGCTTGCTGTGCGTTTACAAGGTTGTAATTAATTTCACGCGGATTTTCAATTGCTTTTTGAATGGCGGCTTTTGTAACCGAGTTGAAGACGATTCGTTTTGTCTTTTTCTTATCTAGACCTAGCTCTTCTGCCAAATGCCAAGAAATGGCCTCTCCCTCTCTATCCTCATCACTCGCGAGCCAGATTGTTTCTGCTTTATCTGCTAGACTCTTCAACTTTTTAACTAAAGCCTTCTTGTCTTTATCTACGATATATTTGGGTGTAAAATCGTTATCGACATCTACTCCCAACTCCTTTGAAGGTAAATCTGCAATGTGACCAAAGCTCGATTCAACCTTAAAATCTTTTCCCAAAAACTTCTCTATAGTTTTGGCCTTTGCAGGGGACTCAACAATTACTAAATTTTTCGCCATCAACCTTGTTTATACCTACAAATGTATACTAAAAATTGAACTTTAGAATTTTGAAGATTTATTTTTCCCCATATTTCAACAGAGTTTAGCCTGTAAAATCATGAATTTCATAACTATACCCAACCTTTAAAATATATCAATATCATACTTCAAATAAAAAAGGGAAGCTAAACTAGCTTCCCTTTTTTACCATTTATCAATTTTATAATTGAAATGTGCTTAACAAGCTAATATCGTTATCGATATACTCATATTGATATAATAATCCATCCCCTATCATCAATAAAGATGAGGATAACGGAATTACATCATAAGCTATAATATCTTCAAAAGTATTTATCAATGTAATATTAGGAGCGTCGCTTTTATCGTATACTTTTAAACCAGACTCTCCATCACATATAAATAAGGTATCCTCTTTAATTCCCAATCCGTTTGGTCCATCCATCGGATAAATAACTTTTAACTCAGGATTCTCTAAATTGGCGATATCTATCACATACAATCCACTTTCCGCGTTACCACAGAAACCTCCACCTTTCAAAGTTACATATGCATAATTACCATCAACCACCACAGGATCGCAGGCGGTACCATGCCTGAATTCTGAAATAAACTCGGGTTTTTCTGGATTCTCTATTCCATATATATATATGCCTTGTGAACCTCCTATAAATAATATATTTCCTTGGCTATATATAGTTTCTATATCCCAAGCTACTTGAACGTCATCTAAAATTTTCACATCTTCAACATCCGTAATATCAAAAATATTGATTTTGCTATAATCAACAACATATAGGTAATCTCCTATTATTTTAAATCGAGCTAAAGAGCCTCCTTGACCTACCGATGGTTGAGGACTTTCACTAAAATTTTCAGACACATCGGAATTAAGGCATGCATCGCAATTAAACTGTGCTTCATATTCAGAAACAAGTCTTCTTTCAGTTCTTACCTCCCAACCTGTTACTATGTCTTTATCGTAATCTATATCTCCATAATCGTAAAAATCTGCTTGCGGAAATTCAATCGTAGAAAGCCAGACATCATTATTATATATCGCATTTACTATTCGACTTCCTATAGAAATATTCTTAATATCTGAAATATCAAAAATTACCAAATCGCCATAGCTATCTGCGTAGAGTTTATCGTCCTTAATAGAAATATCAAAGTTGCCTTCTAATTTTATAAATGCAATTCTTTCTGGTGATGATGGGTTTTGATTGTTAATAACATGAAACCCTTTATTCACATCATTTACAAAAATGTAATCTCTATAAGCATAAATTTTACCTGAGGATTCAATAGGAATTGGCTCCATAACATCAACCGCCTCTGCTTTAAATGAGATTGCATCTTGTAAAATTGGTCGTGCTACTTGGTAGTCTTCATATGGACCGTCATTATCACAAGACACTAATACGGTTAAAGCAAAAGAGCATAATACAAAAACTAAATTCCTCATGGTTTTAAAATTAGGTGATTATACCATTGAGATGCGAATAACAGCCAATAGTTGCGTTATTAACAAATTCAAGTTTACACCTCTTCTTCAAAACCCACTCCGTCTTTATACATATAATATGCTGGCACTTTACCTAGCATCGCAGTAAACAGTACACCTACACAACATAAAACAAAACCAAGCTGAGCTATAAAAGCTGTTACGAATACTAATCCAAATATCACTAACCAGTTCTTGTTACCTAAAGTAAAACTAGCCTTAACCATTTCTAATGGGGATAGTTCGTTTGAAAATGCTAAAAAAGCCGGTATCAATGAAACGGGAACAATTACATAAAACATACCCACACCGCAAGCCAATGCTCCAAGAATAGAAAGCCCGAAAGTATATAAAGCAAGAATGAATACTTTACCTAAACGCCCTTCTTTGAAAAAAAAGAAATAATCATCATTAGTTTCATCTCCTATATCCTTTTGCCTGCAAATCTTTAAAAAAGCAGCATTTAATGCCAAAGCAAAAGTGGTAGCCCCAATAACAAAAACCGGAACAAGAATACACATTGCGATAGCAAGCAGTGGAGGAAATTCACTATGCTGAAGTGCCTCTGGGTCGGTAATACCCATTGCTATCATAGGAATATACATTACAATATAAAACGGTAGTATTACAACGAATGTTAGTAATAGAATAATAAAGCCTTGCAACCACACCTTCTTAAAAAGGTCAAAAGATCTGCTGAATATGGTACCAAATTCTAAATCCGGCTTCATTTTAATTTGTTGAGTTAAGTTTTCTAAATTCATAAGTAAAGGTGGTTATATTAAATGCTAAAACTAAATAATTTTCATACGGAAAGCTTAAACTATCCCTAAATAATCATGTCATCTTGTCATCTTTTTGATTATAGTAGTATCTTTGCTTTCCAAAATATTTTATTGCAACGTATTACAAAAATGGAGAAAACCATAGACGAAAATGTGCAGGGCACAACTTTGGTAGTTGAAGGAAAAGAAGTGAACAAACGAAATCTTTATATTGAGAGTTACGGTTGTGCCATGAACTTTTCAGACAGTGAAATTGTAGCTTCTATATTAGCGACTGAAGGTTTTAACACCACCCAAACGTTAGAAGAAGCCGATTTAGTACTTGTAAACACATGTTCTATTAGAGATAAAGCAGAACAGACTATACGAAAAAGATTAACCGAATATAATAAGGTAAAGAAAACTAGACCTCATTTAAAAGTTGGCGTATTAGGTTGCATGGCCGAACGCCTGAAAGACAAACTTTTAGACGAAGAAAAAATAGTGGATATGGTCGTTGGACCGGATGCCTATAAAGATTTACCTAATCTGATTAAAGAAATAGATTCTGGCAGAGATGCTATCAACGTTATTCTTTCCAAAGACGAAACATATGGCGACATTTCTCCTGTTAGGTTGAATACCAACGGTGTTACCGCTTTTGTTTCCATTACCAGAGGATGTGATAATATGTGTACATTTTGCGTGGTTCCTTTTACCAGAGGTCGCGAACGCAGTAGAGGCCCACAATCCATTTTAGCAGAGGTTAAAGACCTTTCGCAAAAAGGATTTAAGGAAGTTACGCTTCTAGGTCAAAACGTAGATAGTTATTTATGGTATGGCGGCGGACTCAAGAAAAATTTTGAGAATGCTTCCGAAATGCAAAAAGCAACAGCTACAGGTTTTTCCAAACTATTAGATATGGTAGCATTGGCGAATCCAAAAATGCGTATTCGTTTTTCCACATCTAATCCACAAGACATGACTTTAGAGGTGATTAGAACGATGGCAAAACATAAGAACATCTGTAATCATGTTCATTTACCAGTACAAAGCGGTAGTAACCGAGTTTTAAAAGAAATGAACCGTTTACACACCATTGAAGAGTATTTTGAATTGACTGATAATATCAGAAAAATTCTACCAGGTTGCTCTATTTCGCAAGATATTATTACAGGGTTCCCAACAGAAACCGAAGAAGATCACGCCGCTACATTAAAGGCTCTAGAATATGTAAAGTATGACTTTGGCTTTATGTACTCATATTCCGAAAGACCTGGTACAATGGCCGGCAGAAAGATGGAAGATGATGTACCTGAAGCAACTAAAAAAAGACGCTTATCTGAAATTATAGCCTTACAAAGAAGTCACTGTCAGTATAGAACTGAAAAACATTTGAACAAAGTTCAAGAGGTTTTAATTGAAGGAACTTCTAAAAAGTCTAAAGATGAGTGGATGGGTAGAAACTCTCAAAGTACGGTGGTTGTATTCCCAAAAGAACAATACAAGGTTGGTGACTTTGTAAACGTACAAATTAACGATTGCACCTCTGCAACCCTTAAAGGTGTTGCAGTTGGGTATTCTGATAATAATTAACTTTATAGCAGCCATTTTATATGGAAAGTATACAAAGTATAAAACAACGTTTTGAAATTATTGGGCAAGACCCAAAATTGAACCGAGCACTTGAAAAAGCAATGCAAGTTGCCGCAACCGATATTTCGGTTTTGGTAACAGGTGAAAGTGGTGTTGGTAAAGAAGCTATCCCAAAAATTATTCATTCCCTTTCTCATAGAAAGCATGCAAAATATATAGCAGTAAACTGTGGCGCCATACCGGAAGGCACTATTGATAGTGAACTTTTCGGGCATGAAAAAGGCGCATTTACAGGTGCTACACAATCAAGAAGCGGTTATTTTGAAGTTGCCGATGGTGGTACCATATTTTTAGATGAAGTTGGCGAACTACCCCTAACTACCCAAGTTCGACTTTTACGTGTTCTTGAAAATGGTGAATTTTTAAAAGTTGGTTCTTCACAAGTGCAGAAGACCGATGTTCGCATTGTGGCCGCTACCAACGTAAATATGTTCGAAGCGATTAAGAAAGAGCGTTTTCGTGAAGATTTATATTATCGTTTAAGCACAGTGGAAATTAACATTCCACCATTGCGTGAACGGCAAGATGATATTCATTTATTGTTTCGAAAATTTGCATCCGATTTTAGTCAGAAATACAAAATGCCTACCATAAGACTAGATGATCACGCAGTTTCTTTATTAATTAAATACAGATGGCCAGGCAATATTCGTCAGCTAAGAAACATTGCAGAACAAGTTTCGGTTCTAGAGGAAAATAGAGCTATTACAGGCGCTACATTGCATGGATATTTACCTAACAATAATACCAGCAACTTACCTGCTGTAGTTTCTAATTCTAAATCTGAAAGTGACTTTAGCAACGAAAGAGAAATACTTTACAAAGTATTGTTCGATATGAAAGGTGACCTCAACGACCTTAAAAAACTAACAATGGAGCTGTTGAAAAACAACGATTCTGAGAAGGTTCAAAAGGAGAATGAAAACCTTATTCGAAAAATTTACGGGAATGAGGACGAAGAAGATGCAGATATTGAACACGATAGCCAAGAAGAAACGGCTATGAACGTTTTGCATTTACCTGAACCTAAAAAAGAAGAACCTTCGTTTATTCAAGAATCATACGAGGACAAATATCATTTTGCAGAAGAAATTCAAGAGGAAGAAACTCTATCTTTACAGGAGAAGGAAGTTGAATTAATCAAAAAATCTCTTGAACGAAACAGAGGAAAAAGAAAGGCTGCAGCAACAGAACTAGGTATTTCTGAACGCACGCTTTACCGAAAAATAAAACAATACGACCTTTAACAAAAAATGAATCCCATTTCAATGAGATCCCTAAAAAAAGCTATTCTATACATTTTACCTCTAACCTTACTTTTAGGATGCGGTATTTATAATTTTACAGGCGGTAATGTTGGTGAAGCAAAAACATTTCAAGTCAATTATTTCCAAAATTATGCAACTCAGAGTCCAGGTTCAACTTTTGAACCTGGTGTTGATAGAGATTTCACTTTAGCACTACAGGATAGAATTCTGAACCAAACCAGTCTGGATCTTATTTCATCGGGGAACCCAGATTTACTGTATGAAGGTGAAATAACGGAGTATAAAATTTCACCTATGTCTGCAACCGCTGCACAAACAGCAGCGCAAAACAGGCTTTCGATAAGAGTCAAAGTACGCTTCTATAATCAATTGAAAGAAGATGCCGCTTTTGACCAAAGTTTTTCTTTCTTTTATGATTATCCAGCAGACACACAATTAGCTACCGTTAAAAGCGAAGCTCACGAAATAATTTTCGAAAGACTAACACAAGATATTTTCAACGCCTCATTGGCAGATTGGTAAGTAATAAGTAACATGAACGTTAAGGACTTTACATATTTTCTAGAACATCCTACCAAAGTGGTAGAACCTATACATACCAAACATCTAGAAGATATTATTGCGGAATATCCTTATTTTCAAGCTGCACGAGCACTTCATTTAAAAGGTCTCAAGAACTTAAATAGCTATAAATACAATAAAGCCTTAAAAACAACAGCTGCATTTACCACAGACAGAGATGTTCTTTTTGATTTTATCACCTCTAAGGACTTTTTACATCAGAATTCAACTCATAGCTATGTTGAAGAAAAAGAAAAAATCAAAGACGTTGCGATTATTAACGAAACTGAAATTGAACCAAAACCGGATGATATTGAAGTTTCCAATATAATAGAGGAAGAAGTTATCGAAGAAGACACCGCAACAGCTAATGTTCATCTTTCTACAAGCAAAAAAGAGGACACGGGTGCCGAGCCTAAGTTTAAAGAGGAATCTATTGTTACCTCCCTTATACCACCTTTTGATGACAAGCCCCTACCGCAAGACGAACATGACGCCGACCAAATACTAGATCCTGAATTATTTCAATCTAAAGATCCCGCGAATACAGAGGAAGAAAACGCATTAGACATAGGAAAGCCCATAACATTTGATGCTAAAGAGAAATACTCATTTTCAGAATGGTTAAGTCTAGCTTCTAAACAGCCATTAGAAAAACCTGAGAAAGAGAAAGCTAATGTTGAGGATATAGAAAGAAAAGAACACTTAGCTGAAGAGGTCAAAGAAAAGGTTGAGGAAAAGAAAGTAGTTTTAAAACCAGTAAAAATACCTAGGGTTAAAAATGATGTTATCAAAAAGAAATATGATCGTATTGATAAGTTTATCGCTTCAAATCCTAAAATAGTACCAACAGAACAACAGAGTATTAGTGTAGATATTTCTAAGTCTTCAAGAATTGACAATAACGAGCTAATGACAGAGACTTTAGCCCGGGTTTATCTTGAACAAAAAAAGTATAAAAAAGCTATTCAAGCTTTCAAGATTTTAAGTTTGAAATATCCAGAAAAAAGTAGTTTCTTTGCAAACCGAATTAAAGCGGTAGAAAAATTACGAAAAGATAATAAATAATTTAGAATGAGTACATTTTCAATTTTCCTAATACTTATTATAGTCGTTTGCTTATTGTTAGTATTAGTGATCATGGTACAAAACCCAAAAGGTGGCGGACTTTCTTCTTCATTTGGTGGAGGCGGAAACCAAGTAGTTGGTGGAGTTAAAAAAACAGGTGACTTTTTAGATAAGAGCACATGGACTTTAGCGGGTTTATTAATAGTTTTAATCTTAGCATCCAACATTGCCCTTAAAGGTAATTATGGTGACGCAGATTCTAAATTATTGCAAGGCGATGACATTGAAACAGTAGTGCCAGAAACACTACCAGAAGAGGTTACACCTCCTGCAACAAACCAAGCTACACCTTCAGATAGTTTATAGAATTCTTTACAACATTATATTAAAAATGCCAGCTTATGACAAGCTGGCATTTTTTGTTTCCAATTTGTCAGGAAATAGGCAATGGCATAATTTCTGCCTTTACTTACACACGAAACTAAAAATCAATTTAAAAATTAATAATTATGGCTAAAGTTAATATCAAACCATTGGCAGATCGAGTTCTTATTGAGCCAATGGCAGCTGAGACTAAAACTGCGTCTGGACTTTACATTCCTGATACTGCGAAAGAGAAACCACAAAAAGGTAAAGTAGTAGCAGTAGGTCCTGGCACAAAAGATGACAAAGTTACCGTTAAGGTTGGCGATACCGTTCTTTACGGTAAATATGCAGGTACCGAATTAAAGTTAGAAGGTAGCGATTATTTGATGATGAGAGAAAGTGATATTCTTGCTATTATCTAAATAGCTATTGGCTATAGGTTTACTCCCTTAGCCATTTAATTTCACAAGAATACTAATTAATAATTTTCTTGACCCCAAGCATCACGCTTTGGATCAAAATCTAAATAAAATTAAAAATGGCAAAAGATATAAGATTTGACATCGATGCAAGAGACGGCCTTAAAAGAGGCGTTGATGCATTGGCAAATGCTGTAAAAGTAACATTAGGTCCTAAGGGCAGAAACGTAATCATTAGCAAATCATTTGGTGCTCCACAAGTAACTAAAGATGGTGTTACTGTTGCTAAAGAAATAGAATTAGCTGATCCATTAGAAAACATGGGTGCGCAAATGGTTAAAGAAGTTGCTTCTAAAACCAATGATTTAGCAGGTGATGGTACAACTACTGCAACTGTTTTAGCTCAAGCTATCGTTAAAGAAGGTTTGAAAAACGTTGCTGCAGGTGCAAACCCAATGGACTTAAAAAGAGGTATCGATAAAGCTGTTGAAGCTATCGTTGCTGATTTGGCTAAACAAGCTAAAAAAGTTGGTGATTCTTCTGAAAAAATTAAGCAAGTTGCTTCTATTTCAGCTAACAATGACGAAACAATTGGTGAACTAATCGCTCAAGCTTTCGGTAAAGTTGGTAAAGAAGGTGTTATTACTGTAGAAGAAGCTAAAGGAACAGATACGTATGTTGATGTTGTTGAAGGTATGCAGTTTGACAGAGGTTACCTTTCTCCATATTTTGTTACCGATTCTGAAAAGATGGTAGCTCAATTAGAAAACCCTTACATCTTGTTGTTCGACAAGAAGATTTCTTCAATGAAAGATTTACTTCCTGTATTGGAGCCAGTTGCTCAATCAGGAAAACCTTTATTGATTATTGCTGAAGATGTTGATGGTGAAGCATTAGCTACATTAGTAGTAAATAAATTAAGAGGTTCTTTAAAAATTGCTGCTGTTAAGGCTCCAGGTTTTGGTGACCGTAGAAAAGCAATGTTAGAAGATATTGCTATCCTAACTGGTGGTACTGTTATTTCTGAAGAAAGAGGATTTTCTTTAGACAATACTACTCTTGATATGTTAGGTACTTGTGAAAAAGTACAAATAGATAAAGACAATACTACAATCGTAAATGGTGGTGGTGTTGCAAAAGATATCAAAACAAGAGTTAATCAGATTAAATCTCAAATCGAGACTACTACTTCTGATTATGATAAAGAAAAACTTCAAGAGCGTTTAGCTAAGTTAGCTGGTGGTGTTGCCGTACTTTATGTAGGTGCTGCTTCTGAAGTTGAAATGAAAGAGAAAAAGGACCGTGTAGATGATGCTTTACATGCAACGAGAGCTGCAGTTGAAGAAGGTATTGTTGCTGGTGGTGGTGTTGCATTGGTTAGAGCTAAATCTGTTCTTTCTAAAGTAGCTACTGAAAACGAAGATGAAGCAACAGGATTACAAATTGTAGCCCGTGCCATCGAAGCACCTTTAAGAACCATCGTTTCTAACGCTGGTGGTGAAGGTTCTGTAGTAATCGCAAAAATCCTTGAAGGTAAAGGAGATTTTGGTTACGATGCTAAATCAGAAAAATATGTTGATATGATGAAAGCTGGTATTATTGACCCTGCTAAAGTAACTAGAGTGGCATTGGAAAATGCAGCTTCTGTTGCTGGTATGATCTTAACTACCGAATGTGCTTTAACTGACATTAAAGAAGATACTCCTGCTGGTCCACCAATGGGTGGCGGTATGCCAGGAATGATGTAAACCGTAGCACGGTTAGGCAATTATTAGTTTTATTGCCACATCAATCATATTTAGAACCGCACTTGAAAATTCAAGTGCGGTTTTTTTGTGCTTAAATTCCACCAATAAAAAAACCACCTTCTTTATATATAGAAGGTGGTTTTCATGTCCAAATAGTAGGCCTACTCGTAGGCTAATACTGACTACTTCTTCTTAGGAGCAGCTTTTGGAGCAGCCTTTTTACCAGCTTTTGCCGGAGAAGGTTTTGCAGCTGGTTTCCCTGCTGATTTTGCTTGTGCCATTAGTATCGTATTTAAAATAAACTTAAGCTAATGTATTTCAGATTTTGATTCGTGATAATCACGTTGGCAAAATATTAACTAAAATTTTTCACCTAGTCTTCTACCTAAAAACACATTCAAACAACAGTAAATATCACTTCTTATTTTCATGATGTTTTCCATCATCAGAATTGTCTTCTCTATACAAACAACATGGGTGTACACTATTGTAAGCTTCATCTGTTGCCTTCAATTCTTTAGTATCATGACCAACGGCTACAATAGCAGTTTTGATCTTCATAGCATCTGTTTTACGCTCATCCATAATAACAGCTAATTGATGAGTTGGGATATCCCAATTCGCATATTTTACACCCTTTACATTTAACGCAGCCTCTTCAATACGTTCTTTACACATGGCGCATTTACCGTTAACATCAAAAGTCATTTTTTTATTCTTGTCCTGTGCGTAAGTAATTACTGCAACTAACATCATTACTATTGATAAAATCGTCGTTTTCATTTTAGTTATATTATATGTTACTATTAAATTTTAAATCTAAATCCGCCATAGAACATCCTACCCATTATTGGTGCATATACAATGGTAGTATCAAAATTAGGACCAAAAGGATCATTTGCACCTAATACAGGATTATTTTGTTGTTTTCCAGACAAATTCTCCCCTCCAACATACATTTCAAACGTTTTAGAAAACACTTTTGTTATTTGAGCATTCATAAGATTATATGGTGATGAATACTCCCCCAATTGATATTGCACTTCATTAGAGCTAGTATCGGGCAACCTCATTTCACCCATACTATGCAAGGTATAATCAAACTTCCATTGTGCACCATTATCTTTTGCTTTAGTCTCATAACCTAGGTTCACAAAAAATCGATGCTGCGCTTGTAATGGTTTTTGAAGATTTCCACTTTTATAATCTGTAGATACATCATAGAATTTATAAGATGTTCTAAAATTAAGACGAGTCAATAGCTCATAATTTAATTCTACTTGAAAACTCTTAGCACTACTCTCTCCTTCTAAATTATAAAAAGAAACTTCTTGCGAATTTTCCCAATCCACTACTATTTGATTTTTAAAATCGGTGATGTAATAATCTAAAGAAATATCCCCTTTTTTATTAAGAAAATTAAATCCCTGTAAAAAACTTACACCATAATTCCAAGCATCTTCTGGCTCTAGTCCATACACATTTCCGCCTGTATCTGCGATATTAATTTGTCTAGCAGATGCGAACAACTGCTGATTTTCAGCAAAAATATTAGCAGCTCTTTTTCCTCTACCAAATGATCCTCGTAGGCTTCCCCTATCCCATGGAGTATATCTAATATGAAATCTTGGCGTAACAAATGTTCCCAACCTATTATGATTATCTACACGAAGACCAGCGGTAAGGCTTACTTTTTCTAAATTCTCATAACTATACTCTACAAAAGCACCTACAGACGTGTCCTCTCTAGAATAATCTGTAGCGGAAACCATTTCATCATATCCATCATAAGCGAAGGTAATCCCTGTCTTAAACTTATTTCTTGTATCACCAATTATAGAATTAAAAAGTAAATTACTATACAAACTTTCATGGTTGATGTCGTATGTTCTAAACCCAAAATAAGAATCTTGTTTATGAAAACTATATGCCGTTTGAAATCCAAAACTCTGAAATGGCATTTCTGGAAAAACATAGCCCAATTTCAATGAAGTATCAAATCTGCGCGTATTTATCTCACTACCCCAAGCATTAGTTGTAAACTTATCTGTATCTGGATTGAAATTCACCTGCCCCACTTGCTTTTCGTCATTTAAAAAACGAACATTCAAAAAACTTACAAACCCAGTTTCGACATCTTGATACTGCCAACGATTCATTACATTTATTTGCTCCCCTAAAGGCGCATCTAAGAATCCGTCATTATTATCATCCTCTTTTTGAGTTCTAGTGTTACCATGAATATAAAGCCCTGTACTTAACTTATCGGTCAGTTTTTTATTGAAATGTGTATTCAGCTCATATCTTCCATTTTGGTTAGCATAGCCATTTACAAACACAGCATTATCGGTAAGTGGTTTCACTAATTCAGTATTAATTTGCCCCGATATACTTTCATAACCATTTACCACACTACCTGCACCTTTTGTAATCTGTATACTCTCTATCCAAGTACCAGGTGTAAAGGTTAATCCATATGCTTGAGATGCACCACGAACCATAGGAATGTTTTCTTGAGTTATTAATAAATAAGGACTGGTCAACCCTAGCATTTGAATTTGCTTAGTACCCGTTAACCCATCTGAAAAATTTACATCAATTGCCGGATTGGTTTCAAAGCTCTCTGCCAAATTACAACAAGCGGCTTTTAACAGCTCATCGCTATTTACCGTAATTACGTTCTGCGGACTAAAATATGCTTTCTGAATAGCGTCTCGATCTTGCTGAACCACTACCTCATCTAATTCATTTGATGGGTTAAGGTTAACACGTATCGATTTAGGTTCATTTATAGTCAATGTATCCGACTCAAATCCTACATAGCTAATAATTAACCTATCAAATTCCTTTAGATATGGAATAGAAAATTTACCGTCAAAATCCGTTACTACCCCTGTTTGAGAATCTTGCCAATAGATATTAGCCCCAGAAAGACTTAACGCATTAGACCCTTCAGAATCGAAAACAACGCCCTCTACTTTTTCCTGTGAAAATCCAAAACAAGGCAACATGCCCATTATTAATATTACTATGTATTTATTCATTTAATTTCTAATTCGATTTGATTAATCAATTTTCGTTGCTCGCAATCGCAATGCATTTACGATTACAGAAACAGAACTAAAGCTCATTGCTAAGGCTGCAATCATTGGAGATAGTAATAATCCAAAAAACGGATATAATACTCCAGCTGCAACAGGTATCCCAACGGTATTATAAATCAAAGCAAAAAATAAATTCTGTTTGATATTCTTCATTACCGCATTACTAAGGTTATATGCTTTTACAATGCCATGTAAATCACCTTTTACCAAAGTAATTGAAGCACTTTCAATTGCGACATCTGTTCCCGTACCCATAGCAATACCTACATCACTTTTAGCCAAAGCAGGCGCATCATTAATACCATCTCCTGCAACAGCTACTTTTTTTCCTTCAGATTGTAACCGTTCAACCTCCGCCAGCTTATCTTGTGGCAACATACCCGCCTTAAAATCTGCCAAACTTAATTGTTCCGCTACCGCTTTTGCCGTATCATGATTATCTCCAGTTAGCATTATCACCGCAATACCCGCTTTCTGCAATTCTTCAATAGCTTTTTTACTTGTCTCTTTAATTTTATCTCCAATTGCTACAAAACCAACCGCCTTATCAGCAATAGCCAAATAAGAAACAGTTTTTCCTTGTTTTTGATAAGACACTACATCTTGCTTTAAACTATCTAAAATGGATACTTTAGCTTCATTCATCATCTTCTCATTACCCAAGGCAATAAACTCTCCATTTATCTTACCAGTTACACCCATACCTGTAACCGAATTAAAGTCTTCGACTTTTAAAAGGTTTACACTATTCGCCTGCCCATACTTTACCGTTGCATCTGCCAAAGGGTGCTCACTATGCTGATTTAATGAAACAATATATTGCAAGACCTTTTCTTGGTTAATATCAGAAATACTACCCAACTTTTCTACAGATGGTTTCCCTTCAGTAATTGTCCCGGTCTTATCCACAATTAGCGTATCAATCTTATCCATTCGCTCTAAAGCCTCTGCATTCTTTATCAGCACTCCAGATTGCGCCCCTTTACCTACCCCGACCATTACGGACATTGGTGTAGCCAAACCTAAAGCACATGGGCACGCTATAATCAACACAGCAATAGCATTGACCAAAGCATATACATAAGCAGGTTCTGGACCAAAAATGACCCAAACTATAAAAGTTACAGTAGAAATAAAAACAACTACTGGCACAAAATAACTTGAAATCTTATCAGCCAATTTTTGGATAGGTGCCTGACTACGACTAGCCTTGTTTACCATATCAATAATCTGGGACAGTAAAGTATCTGCACCAACTTTTTCTGCAATCATCACAAAAGAACGCTTACCATTAATTGTCCCTGAGCTTACATTATCACCCACTACTTTTTGTACTGGAACAGGCTCGCCTGTTATCATAGATTCATCTACTGTACTTTCACCTTCATGAATACTACCGTCAACAGGTATTTTATCACCAGGCTTTACCCTTAGTAAATCTCCTTTAGAAATCTGATCAATAGAGATACTCTCTTCTTTACCGTCAACAATTCTTACAGCTTTATTTGGAGCTAGTTTAAGAAGTTCTTTAACTGCAGAATTTGTTTTACTATGCGCACGAGCCTCTAACAACTGCCCAAACAAGACAAGTGTTAATATAACCGTGGCTGCCTCAAAATATACATGAACCGTACCTTGGTCTGTTTTAAACTGTGGAGGAAAAAAATCAGGAACTAAAATAGCAAATACACTAAATAACCAAGCTACGCCTGCACCTATACCTATAAGTGTAAACATATTTAGATTCCATGTTTTTACAGATCGATATGCACGCTCAAAGAACATCCAGGTTGCATAAAAAACTACAGGGATAGAAAATGCCAACTGCACCCAATTCCAATTTTTTAAGCTTAAAATATTTTGAAGTGGATTATTAGGTATCATTTCTGACATTGCTATGATAAATATGGGCAATGTAAAAGCCACTGCTATTTTAAACTTTTTCAAAAGCTTATTATAACTTTTCTCTTCAGCAGAAACATCAGCTTGCTTTGGAACTAAATCCATACCACAAATAGGGCAATCGCCCGGTTCGTCACGCACCACTTCAGGATGCATTGGACACGTATACTCTTGATTTTTATAAACCGAAGCACTTACCTCCTCCATCAAATCCATACCACAAACCGGGCAATCGCCAGGCTCTGTATAGGTTTTATCTCCTTCGCAATGCATTGGACAATAAAAAGTACCATTGCCATTCTCTACTTTCTTAGGTACTGTTTCTTGATGATGATGCGCTCCTAATTCATGAATAGAATAATGTCCGCCATCTTCTTTCATGGCATTTTGTAAAGTTGTCAAATTCAATTCTGAATCCATTTCCAAAATGGCTTCAGCTTTCTCTAAATCTACAGAAGCACTAGTTACACCTTTTACCTTAGCTAAGGTTTGCTCTACATGGGCTCTGCACCCATTACAGGTCATGCCGTGAATATGATATATGTTTTTCATTATTACAATCTTTAAGTACACCACAAAGTTATGCTGTAAATACAACTAATCTTTGACAAGTTATGGTTAAGATTTATATAATTTGGTCTAAAGATTTACGCTGTGGTTGTCGCATTCCTTTATATTCTGACATGGATAATTCTGTAACCGTTTTAAATTGTCTTGCCAAATGGCTACTGCTCTTATAACCCATAGAATAAGCAATATCAGAAAAGCTTAATACATTCATTTGAATAAGTTCTTTGACTTTTTCAATTTTTAAATTGATAATATATTTCTCTATAGAGATATCTTCCATTTTACTGAAAAGCTTGCTTAACACAGAGTAATCTCGGTTCATAACCTCAGAAAGAAAAGTAGACACATTTATATCTCTATGTTTTATTTCTGGATCAACAAAGTCAATAAGGTTAGATTTTATTTTCTCTACGATTACTTCATTTTTATCCACAATTAACTCGAAACCATCACGCTCCAAAACAACGCGTAACTGCTCTTGATCTAAAGAAACTTTAGAATCAACAGTAACAACCCCTAATTCAACACTAATTGGTGATACGCCGATTTCCTGCAATGATTGAGAAACAATCATTTTACATCGGTCGCAGACCATGTTTTTAATATGGAATGTTGTTGTCATTTGATGATTTTTAGAAAATTATAAATATTGAACCATATTAACTCTAAAGAGCCTAATAAAACTCAGAAATGGTAACAAACAGAAAACTAAAAATAAATCAAATTAAAAATACTTGGTGTAGAATATTCAAATCCTTAGCCAGTATAGGTGGTGGATAAGAATTGAATGCCGTACTCTTTTCAAGAGTATCTTCAAACAAACACGAATAAGTGCTTGTGGAGGAAATCAAGAATACGTGTTGAGAAAAATTTAAACTAGAGATATCACGATTTAAATCATCTTGACCTTGCATGGTAAATGATTCATTATCACAACAATGTTTTATAAGAAGAGAAGAATCATCAGACAAAACTAAACCAGCATCCATTGCACAATCTTCTGCGGAATGAAACCAAGCCACATTAAGTACCTGACCCATGCATATGTGCTTTTCTACCGTCCAAGATATTGTGGACAGTAACAATAGCACCGCCATAGAAACAGAAAAAAGTTTATGAAGTGAATTTTTCATCTTGTCAAAATTACAAAATATTCAATATTTAAAATCCTAAATATCATTTCTTTAATTAAACAATGGAACGCTTAGCTCTAATTCCTTCATCCTTGCTCAAGAAACAAGATTCTTAGTATACGATTATCGCTGTTTTAAAGTTAAGGAGTAACATATTTTAACATATAACTATCATTAACAATTTTAAACACTAATTATTTAATTAAAAAAATCATGAGAAAACATTTAAAATACACATTTCTAATATGCACTATTACCCTTTTTATAGGTGGTTGTAGCTCTGACAATGGTTCCGTTTTTGATACACCAATTCCCGACAATACAGGAGGAGAAGATGGTGGTGATGAAACAGAGGAACCTGAAGTGGCTACCATAGTTTTTAACGAAGCTGTTCCTTCTTCAAATATTACAACAGCCTCTGCTAGCGGAGAAGCAGGTTCAACTGTTACGGGTAGAGTTATATTTACCTCAGACGCTACTACCCAACGTAGAATGTATATTACTCAAAATTATTTAGGACAAGGTGAAATGCCTTTTAGTTCTTTTGATTTGGTAAGCGATGATTTAACTAAAGCTTTAAAAGCTGATGGTTCTATTGATTTAGATGGTGCTACAAAAAAAGAAATTGATTTTTCTTTTCCTCTTCCAGTTCCAGATATTGAAAACGGAGAAATTGTATACTCTTTTTGGACAACAACAGGTAAAGGTGATTTCAGAGATAGCGAAAAAAGATTGGCATTAGGTGTAGGTCAAATTACAGTAACCATTGGTACGGGCGCAAACCCTGCTGCTGCAGTTAGAGAATTTACAGACATTAAATTATTTGCTCCGGCACAAGATGGAACAACAGAATCTTTCTTTTCCCTATTGAACGAAACCGTTTATAGAATTAATGTGGGACCTGAATTTAGAGCATTCTGGGATTTTGGTTACTACTACGGCGCTTCTGGTGATTCAGCCGGCGATAATGCTTCTTTTGCTTCTACCGAACAATATGATGAATCTTTTGGATTTGCTGTAGATGGACTTGAGCCTGGCGCAGATGAAGAAAACTCTGAAACAGAAACATTGAATCAAATGTTCTTTGCTAACTCAACGACAATAGATGCTGCTGCATTTGACGCAATCACTCTAAATGGTGAATTAAATTTTATTGCTAGCTCTGATGCTCAAAAAATCACAAATCTAAATGTTGGTGATGTAGTAGAGTTTGTTGATAACTACGGTAAAAAAGGTTTAATAAAAATTACCGCCATTGAACCAGGTTTTAATAATAATGATTTTATTGAATTTAACGTTAAAATTCAACCATAAGTTCAACATATTATATTGAGTTTTAAAAAGAGGATGTTTCAAAAACATCCTCTTTTTAATTTTTATAAGATTGATAACACCTCTAAATATCAACAATACTTACTTTTGTAAAAAAAAGTTATGTTAGACGCACTTCGTCCACAAGTAAGTTCTATTATAGATTCAAATAACACTGCAAATGCCAAAATGCAAGAGATTTGCGAGCTTTTAAAAGCTGAAGTACCTTATTATGACTGGGTAGGATTTTATTTTAAGAATGGTGACAAACGCGAGCTAAAACTAGGCTCATATGCAGGTACACCAACAGATCATACTATTATCCCGTTCGGAAAAGGTATTTGTGGTCAAGTAGCAGAGAGCAATGAGAATTTTGTTGTACCAGATGTTCAGGCTCAAGACAACTATATTGCATGTAGCATAACAGTTAAAGCGGAAATTGTAGTTCCGTTGTTCGTAAACGACGAAAACATTGGTCAAATAGACATCGATTCTAACACTCCCGACCCATTTACCAAGGCAGATGAGAGCTTTTTAGAATTCGTAAATTTTGAAGTAGCCAAAATTCTTTAAAACTTTAGGCTTTTTGTTGATAAACAAGCTCATTTAGTAGCTGCAAAAAAATTACTTTTGCTTGCTTATTAAAAACATTTAAGCATCATACAATGAGTAGTGTAAAAAAAGCGTCTTCAGCCTTAATTTCAGTTTTCCATAAAGACGGGTTAGAGCCTATAGTAAAGAAATTTCAAGAATTAGGAATCACTATTTATTCTACCGGTGGTACAGAAAAATTTATAACCGATTTAGGAATAGATGTTGTTCCTGTTGAAGATGTAACCAGCTACCCTTCTATTCTTGGCGGAAGAGTAAAAACTTTACACCCAAAAGTATTTGGCGGTATTTTAAATAGACAGGATAATGAAAGTGATGTTGCCCAACTTGCCGAATTTGAAATTCCACAAATAGATATCGTTATCGTTGATTTGTATCCTTTCGAAAAAACGGTTGCAAGTGGTGCTTCTGAACAAGATATTATTGAAAAAATTGATATAGGTGGAATTTCACTTATTCGTGCTGCTGCCAAAAACTTTAAAGACGTAACCTGTGTTTCTTCTATGGAAGATTATGCAGATTTTCTTGAAGTTATTTCTGCAGATAACGGAAACATTAGCTTAGAAGACAGAAAGCGTTTTGCTGCTAAATCTTTTAATGTTTCTTCTCATTATGATACTGCAATTTTCAACTATTTCAACAAAAACCATGATACTGCTGCCTTAAAAATTAGCGAAACGCAAGGAAAGGTTTTACGTTATGGCGAGAATCCACATCAAAAAGGATTCTTCTTTGGAGATTTCGATGCTATGTTCTCTAAATTACATGGAAAGGAATTATCATACAACAACTTGTTAGATGTTGATGCTGCCGTAAACTTAATGCTTGAATTTAAAAACGACGCACCAACCTTTGCTATTCTAAAACACAATAATGCTTGTGGACTTTCTCAAAGAGATACTTTACACCAAGCTTATGTTGATGCTTTAGCTGGTGACCCAGTTTCAGCTTTTGGAGGTGTTTTAATTAGCAACAAGGAAATTGACAAAGCTACTGCCGAAGAAATTCATAAATTATTCTGCGAGGTAGTAATTGCACCAAGCTACAACGCTGAAGCTTTAGAGATTCTAAAAGGAAAGAAAAATAGAATTATTCTAATACAGAATGAAGTTGAAATGCCACAGATGCAAGTAAGAACCTGCTTAAACGGTATGCTTCTTCAAGAAAAAGATCATAAAACAGATACCATTGCCGATCTTACTAATGCAACCAACACAAAGCCTACAGACAAAGAATTAGAAGATTTAATTTTTGCTTCTAAACTTTGCAAGCACACGAAATCAAATACTATTGTTATTGCTAAGGACAAACAACTTTGCGCAAGCGGTACTGGACAGACTAGTAGAGTTGACGCTTTAAACCAAGCAATACACAAAGCACAAACGTTTAATTTCGACCTTAAAGGTTCTGTTATGGCGAGTGATGCATTCTTCCCTTTCCCCGACTGTGTGGAGATTGCAGACAAAGCTGGCATCACTAGTGTAATACAACCTGGAGGCTCAATTAAAGACCAATTAAGTGTTGATTATTGCAACGAGCATAAAATTTCAATGGTGATGACGGGCACACGTCATTTCAAGCATTAATTTCATTACTTTTGTCGATGAAATACACCCTTTTATCTAAAATTTAAACATCACATATGGGATTTTTTGATTTCTTGACCGAGGAAATAGCTATAGATTTAGGTACAGCGAACACCCTTATTATACATAATGACAAGGTAGTTGTCGATAGCCCATCCATCGTTGCCAGAGATAGAATTAGTGGAAAAATCATTGCTGTTGGTAAAGAAGCCAACATGATGCAAGGAAAGACCCATGAGAACATAAAAACAATTAGACCATTGAAAGATGGTGTAATTGCAGATTTTGATGCATCTGAAAAGATGTTGATGATGTTCATTAAAAATATTCCGGCATTAAAGAAAAAGTGGTTTCCACCTGCATTGCGTTTGGTAATTTGTATTCCTAGTGGTATCACCGAAGTAGAAATGCGTGCGGTAAAAGAATCTGCCGAACGTGTTAACGGTAAAGAGGTATACTTAATTCATGAACCAATGGCTGCCGCAATAGGTATTGGTTTAGATATTATGCAACCAAAAGGTAATATGATTGTAGATATAGGTGGTGGTACTACTGAAATTGCAGTTATAGCTTTAGGAGGTATCGTTTGTGATAAATCGGTGAAAATTGCAGGTGATGTATTTACAAATGACATCATTTATTACATGCGTACACAGCACAACTTATATGTTGGTGAGAGTACAGCAGAAGCAATTAAAATTGAAATAGGATCTGCAACAGAAGACTTACAATCCCCTCCAGATGAGAAATCTGTTCAAGGACGTGATTTGTTGACAGGAAAACCAAAACAAGTTCAAATATCATATAGAGAAATTGCAAAAGCCTTAGATAAATCTATTCTACGAGTTGAAGATGCTGTGATGGAAACATTATCTCAAACTCCGCCAGAATTAGCTGCCGATATTTATAATACTGGTATTTATCTTGCTGGTGGCGGTTCAATGTTACGTGGCTTAGACAGAAGATTGTCTCAAAAAACAGACTTACCTGTTTATATAGCAGAAGACCCGTTACGTGCAGTTGTTAGAGGTACAGGTATTGCACTAAAAAATCTAGAACGTTATAAGAGTATATTGATTAAATAAGTTGGTTATACCAACTTATTTAATCTTAAAAATTTAGGGGTGAATGCAGCAGATCATAAATTTTCTAATTAGGTATAAGATTTTCTTACTGTACCTTTTTCTGTTATTAATTTCCTTTATTTTTACCTTTCAATCGCACTCATATCATCAATCTAAATTCTTAAATTCTTCCAACTATGTTACTGGAAGTATTTATACCTTTTCAGATAATATTACTTCTTATTTCGGCTTAAGAGAAGAGAATAATAAGCTTGTTGAAGAAAATAAGAAACTTAGAGATAAGCTATTCAATAACGTATTACTTTCTCCTTTAAAAATAGACTCTACCTCTATAGATTACGAGGTTGTAAGAGGTCGTGTTATAAATAACAGTTATGCCGACCAAAGAAACTACATTACCATTAATAAGGGAAAGAATGATAGTATAGTTCAAGATATGGGTGTTATAACCGATAAAGGAATATTAGGTATTGTTGAGAATACCTCAGATAATTTTTCTACTGTACAAAGTATCCTAAGCGACAAATCTAACATCAATGCTAAGATCAAGAACTCTAATAACTTTGGGTCTTTAGTTTGGGAAAATACCACAGATTACAACGTGGTTCAACTTATTGATATTCCAAGATTGGTACCCCTTACCATTGGTGACACCATTGTAACAGGAGCTATGAGTAGTATTTTTCCAGAAAACATTCCTATAGGCACGATTAAAAGATTTGACTTAGATAACTCAAAAAGTTTCTATTTTATTGATGTAGAGTTATTCAATGATATGACCAATATTGACAACATTTACATCATTAGAAATTTAAACCGAAAAGAAGTTTTAGAATTAGAAGCAGAAACAGAAGCCAATGATTAATAGTACTTCATTTTTAATTGTGCTCCGATTTATTTTATTGGTTCTAGTACAGGTACTAGTATTCAATAAACTAAATTTTTTCGGTTATATAAATCCGTTAATTTATATTCTATTCCTTTATTGGTATCCTATCAAACAAAATAGAACTACCTTTATTATTCTATGTTTTTTCTTAGGACTTTGCGTAGATATTTTTTCTGACACGCTTGCCATAAATGCAGCAGCTACCGTTACCATAGCTTATCTACGACCAACCATTATGCGTTTTGTCTTTGGTGTCAATTATGAATTTCAAAGTTTTAAGTTAAACAACAGTACAAAGGCACAACAATTCACGTTTTTAGCGTTATTGATTATAATACATCATTTGGTATACTTCACATTAGAAATTTTCAGCTTCTCTAACAGCTTGTTAATTTTGCGAAAAACACTAACAGTAGGTGTATCTACATTGATTTTGGGCATATTGTTCAGTACGTTATTCAGCAGTAAAAAAGAATGAGAAAAATTCTTTTATCATTAATTATAGTTGTCATCGCAATTACCTTTTTGGGAAGGCTATCCTATTTGCAAATATTTAGCTTTTCTGCAGAACAAGTTTTAGAAGATCCGGCGATAAAAGCTATTTATGACTACCCTGAACGCGGCTATATTTATGACCGTAATGGACATCTTTTAGTTGGTAACGACCCCGCCTACGACGTCATGGTTATACCAAGAGAAGTTAAACCACTAGATACCTTAGAATTCTGTGGATTATTAGGCATTGACAAAGATAAATTCGTTGAAAAATTAAAAAAAGCTAGAGTATACTCCCCTCGACTACCTTCTGTATTGGTCCCTCAGCTCTCTAAGCAAGATTACGCCAAGCTGCAGGAAAAAATGCGTAAATACAAAGGTTTTTATATTCAGAAAAGGTCTTTACGTTATTACGACACCCCAAGTGCCGCTAACGTTCTTGGCTACATTAGTGAAGTTAACGAAGGTGATTTAGCTGTCAATAAATATTACGTTCAAGGTGAACTGAAAGGTAGAACTGGAGTTGAACGTTATTATGAGGATTTATTAAGAGGAAGAAAAGGAGTACAATATATTCAGAAAGATAGATTCAATAGAGATATTGGTCCCTATAAAAATGGAACAATAGACACCCTTCCAGAACAAGGCAAACAAATAAGCATCACCATTGACAAAGCATTGCAAGAATATGGTGAATTATTAATGAACGGCAAAAGAGGTGGTATTGTTGCTCTAGAACCTGCTACGGGTGAAATTCTTTCAATGATTTCTGGACCTACTTATGACCCTGCGTTATTGGTAGGGCGTGAGCGTTCAAAAAATTACACTAAGCTTTATAACGATACAATTGCAAACCCTACGTGGGATCGCTCAATTCATGCTCAACAACCTCCGGGATCTCCTTTTAAAACGCTAAATGCATTAATTGCATTACAAGAAGGTGTATTAGAGGAATCTAGCACTATTCAGTGCTACCATGGTTTTTATGTTGGAAAGAAAAAAAGAGGTTGTCACTGTGGTGGTGGATTACGCAATATGAATCAAGGTATATATCAATCATGTAATGCTTATTTTGCTGGAGCATTCAGAAAAATATATGAAAAATTTGAAACTACCGATGAAGGTATGGATGTGTGGGAAAAACACATGCGTAGTTTTGGTCTAGGAGATTACCTTGGATATGATTTACCTTTTGGGCAAAAGGGACGTATACCAAGTAAAGAATACTACGATAAATGGTATGGTGATAATAGATGGAGTTCTTCCTATATTATTTCAAATTCTATTGGGCAAGGTGAAATTTTAGCTACGCCTGTACAATTAGCAAATATGACAGCAGCTATTGCTAATAGAGGACATTACTTTACACCGCATATTCTAAAGAAAATTGAAGGCAAAGATATTACAGAATCTAAATTTACCGAAGCTAAGCACACTACCATAGACCCTAAATATTTTGAACCAGTTGTTCAAGGTATGGCAGATGTTTACAGAAAAAGAGGTGGGACTGCATATTGGCTTCAAATACCAGATATTGAAATAGCAGGTAAAACAGGTACTGCAGAAAATTTTACCAAAATTGATGGCGTACGTACTCAGTTGACAGACCACTCCGTTTTTGTTGCATTTGCACCTGTTGACAATCCTAAAATAGCTATTGCCGTTTATATCGAAAATGGTTATTTCGGCTCTAGATATGCTGGTCATATAGCTACTCTTATGATAGAGAAATATTTAAAAGGCGAAATCACCAGAACCGATCTTGAAAAAAGAATGCTAGAAAAAACATTAGAAGCAGAATACGCGAAACCCTACAGTGGGGAAGAGTTCAAAATTAACGAGCGTGTCTGGTAGAAGCATCTTAAAAAGAATTGATTGGCTAAGTGTCTTTATCTATATTGCACTTGTTTTTATTGGCTGGATCAATATATACTCTAGTACATTTACCGACGAACATAGTTCTATATTCGATTTTAGTACACTGTACGGCAAACAAATGTTTTTTATTGGTGTCAGTCTAGTTACTATAGTTATCATCCTAGCCCTTGAGGTAAATTTTTACGAACGCTTTTCTAGTTTGCTTTACCTAATGTCCATGGTATCCCTTCTTGGGTTATTTGTATTTGGGAAAACAATTGCCGGTGCTACATCTTGGTACGACCTAGGTTTTTTCAATCTACAACCTTCGGAGTTAGCGAAAGTTGCCACTGCCCTAGCCCTTGCCAAATACCTCAGCGACATTCAAACAGATATTAAGCGAAGAAAAGATCAGCTATATGCGTTTCTAATAATACTTATTCCTGCAATATTAATTATTCCACAACCAGACCCAGGTAGCGCACTAGTATTCTTTGCAATGATATTTGTAATATTTAGAGAAGGCTTACCCCTTTTCTATTTAGTTATTCTATTAAGTCTTATTCTCGTATTTGTCATTACCCTTATGTATGGCACTGTATGGTTAATTATCGGTTTGGCTTTAATAATTATTATTTTATTCGCGTCAAAACGTAAAACTTTAAAAATACCCATAATCCCTCTTAGTCTAATTAGTGTAGCTGTTATTCTATTCTCTTTATCAGTAAATTTTGTTTTCAATAATGTTTTTGAACAACGACACAGAGACCGTTTTGGACTATGGCTACGATTAGAAAAAGACCCTAACAAATTAGAGCAGATTAGAAAATCAATTGGATATAATACTTATCAATCTGAAAAGGCAATTGAATCTGGTGGCTTCTTTGGAAAAGGTTTTCTTGAAGGCACACGTACAAAAGGTGATTTTGTGCCTGAACAACACACAGATTACATTTTCAGTACCGTTGGTGAAGAATGGGGGTTTTTAGGAACTGCGACAGTTATTATACTATTTTCGGTATTATTCTTACGATTGATATCGCTAGCAGAACGACAGAAAAATGCGTTTGCCAGAATGTATGGCTACGGCGTTATTTCTGTTTTATTAATACACTACTTCATCAACATAGGTATGGTAATCGGCATTTTACCAACTATAGGTATTCCTTTACCTTTCTTTAGTTACGGTGGATCTGGACTATTATTCTTTACGATTTTACTCTTTATATTCTTACGATTGGATACTAACCGATTAAAAGAAAGTTTCTAAAATTTCCAGCCAGTAGTATTTATACTTCCTTCAAAAGCATTTTGTTGTTTTTCTGGTAATTCCGAAAAAAAATCAATTCCTGTTTCTTTCTCAATATCATCTATGGAGACTACGAAATCTCTCAAAGATGTAAATTGAGGTTTATTAGGTATCATAAAAGAAATGGAATATACCTTGTCTTCATTTTTGTGTGCTATTATCTTATAAAAAACATCTGGCACATCAACATCCTCTTGCCCTATCTCTTTTAAGCCACTTTCTAATACGCCACCCGTAAATATATACAACACACCATACTTCTTTGCCCAACGTCTTGTCTGTTGTTCTAAATCGTTCCATACACCTCCATTGAACTCTCTATCTTGCGGACTTATGTTACTTGTGTAGAATGTTTCATTATATGCTTGCAATGAAAACCTACGGTCACCTGCAGGTACTAAATGTCCACGGTCATAACCCGACCCCTTATAATTACGCCAATCTGCTGATTTAGAAGAAACATATGGGTCCTCTATAAAGTACGGTCGTTTTCTATCATCATATGTTAAATGACTTTTATCAAGAGTATACGCCACCCACTCTGCCTGTTCATATGGTTCATTATACGACAATGTAAAATATTCATGATTTACAATTTCGCCAGTAGTCGACGACGGAAGCAGCTCTTTCGGAAATTCATTTGAAATTGGTTCCTTATCACTATTTGAATATGTAGCCGGGGTATAAAAGTTTTCAAATAACCAAAATCCGACTACACAAAGTAGAATTAAAATACTATAAACAGTTCCATTTTTTTTACGGTATGCCATGCGCCAAAATTACCGTAATTTTGTAAGATACAAGGTAATTTACCGACGAATACACCTAGTATTTAAAGACTAAACGAAAGGAATATTATGATATTAACTTGGAAAGATATAATTCATTTTTCAGTAGATGGTAACCCTGAACCTGATAGAAGAGTTGAAAAAACAGAACAGGAATGGAAAGAAATCCTGACCTCTGAGCAGTTTAGAGTTACTCGAAAAAAAGGTACGGAAGCCCCACATTCTGGTGCATTATGTAGCGCCCATGAAGCTGGAAAATATGAATGTGTTTGTTGTAGCACGCCTTTATTCGATTCTACTATTAAGTTCGAATCTGGTACTGGGTGGCCAAGCTTTACTCAACCTATTAAAGAGAATGCGATAAAATACCATAAGGATGTTTCATTTGGTATGGTCCGTGTAGAAGTTTTATGCAATACTTGCGATGCCCATTTAGGTCATATATTTCCTGATGGCCCAGAACCTAGCGGATTGCGTTACTGTATTAACTCTGAATCTATGCAATTAGAAAAGGAGGGGTCTAATGGCTAATATTAATTTAGAAATTGCCACCGTTGGTGGTGGATGTTTTTGGTGTACCGAAGCGGTACTTCAAGAGGTAAAAGGCGTTCATAAAGTTGTCTCTGGGTATACTGGAGGGAAAGCCCCTGGCAGACCAACATATAGAGAAATTTGCTCTGGATTAACTGGTCATGCAGAGGTTGTACAAGTTTCTTTTGACCCATCGATTATATCTTATGAAGATATTCTTATCATTTTCATGACAACACACGACCCTACATCTTTAAACAGACAAGGTGCAGATGCAGGAACCCAATATCGTTCTGTAATTTATTATCATAATGATGCGCAACAGAAAAAGGCGAAAGTCGTTTTAGAAGAAATGCAAGCGGTTTACGAAAAGTCAATTGTAACCGAACTAAGTGCACTAGGTATTTTTTACGATGCAGAAGCAGATCACCAAGATTATTACAAGAATAACTCAGAGCAGGGATATTGCCAAGTAGTTATTAATCCTAAATTGGCTAAACTTCGCCAATTGCATGCAGATAAGTTGCAATAAAATAATTATAATTTTAAACAACAAAAAACCCGCTACATAATATATGCAGCGGGTTTTTTTATAACACTTTTATTCTAGTTCTTTACACTAGCCAGTTTACCTTGTTTAATATTGTTCATTTTCAAATCCTCTAAAACGTTTACCGCTTCTTCAACATAAACATCTTTTGCTAAATATTTATGCCATCTGTTACGTTTTTCACGTAATACAGAATCTTTAGTAAATAGCTCTTCTTCATAACCTAAAGACTGAAATGTAAGTTTAGAATCATAATCAGTCAATCTTTTAAAGTAATCTGACTGTTCCTTATCCTTATCCTTTTCTTCTTTATACACATCGAAGTTTAATGAAATTTCAGTCTCATCTTGTTCCGCCTTCAACCATTTTGCATTTTCTTCAATCAATTTAATTTGTTGACTAGAAGCCATTCTTTTCTTACTATCAGCAACGGTTTTTTCATAGTCAATATAACCATCCCAAATTTTATAATCAGCAGGTGTAATCTTATCCCATCCTAATGGATTAGACTGATCTCTTTCTCCTAAATCAATATAGCTATACCTGTCCGGCACAACAATATCACTCTTTACACCTTCTAACTGAGTGGAACCACCGTTAATTCTATAAAACTTCTGAGTTGTAATTTTTATAGCACCTAAATCTCCATGCTCATTACTACGCAGCATATTGTTCAACGGAATTACATTCTGTACCGTTCCTTTTCCAAAAGTCTGCTTACTACCAATTACGATTGCTCTCTTGTAATCTTGCATTGCAGCTGCTAAAATCTCTGAAGCCGACGCAGATAATTCGTTTACAAGAATTACTAATGGACCATCCCATTGAATTCTTTCATCTTTATCATCATATACATCTTTGCCTTTATCTTTTGACTGCACCTGTACTATTGGACCATCTTTTATAAACAAACCAGCCATTTCAACAACAGTCTTTAAAGACCCACCTCCGTTATCACGTAAATCAAGAATAAGACCTTCCATGCCTTCCTCTTTTAAACGCTCTACTTCTTTGGCAACATCCGTTGCAGCATTTCTTTCACTATAATCATTGAAATCAACATAAAACTTTGGAAGGTTTATTATCCCAAATTTCTCTTGACCTTTAATAATATTTGCTGATTTCGCATAAGACTCTTCTAGTTCAACGACATCTCTTGTTAAAGAAACAACGTCTAAGGACCCATCTACCTTTCTAACCGTTAAATCAACGATAGTACCTTGAGCTCCTTTTATTAATTTAATAGCATCATCTAAACGCATACCAATAATATTGATCGGCTCTTCTCCGTTCTGACCTACTTTGATAATTTCATCACCAACTTCTAATCGCTGATCTCTCCATACTGGACCACCAGAAATAATCTCAACTATTTTTGCTCCTTCAGATTTTTTCTGAAGTTTTGCTCCAATTCCTTCAAATTTACCAGACATGCTAGTATCAAACTTCTCTTTTTCTTCTGGAGCGAAATAAAATGTATGTGGATCAAATTCATCTACAATAGTATTGATGTACTGTACGAACCAATCTTTACGCTCCAAATCTTCAACAAAATCAAAGAATTCATCTAAAGTAGTTTCAGTAGATTTTCTAGATTCTAATTCTGCTTCTTCAGGAGTATGAGCGCTATGGTCATGGTCATCATTTACTTTAACATTATCCAACACCTCTATCGTTTCGCCATTTTCATGCTTTTTAGTTGAAACAACTTCTTTCTCCATATGAGAAATTTTTGAATCATATGTCCCTAAGGTTGCATATTTCAATTGTTTTCTCCAACGTTCTTTAAGCTCTTCTCTATCTGCAGCAAAAGGCTCTTCATCATACTTAATACTAATACTTTCGTTTTCAGAATAATCAAAAGGTGTTTCTAAAACTTCCTTATAAATACCCTTAGCATCGCCCATACGTTGCATTAACCTTTCATATACTACATTGAAGAAAGTGATATCTGTATTTTTAATTTCATCATCAATCTGATATTTATACTTTTCAAATTCAGCAATATCAGACGCTACAAAATATCTTTTAGTAGGATCTATTACATCAATAAAATCTTCAAAGACATGTACAGAAAAATCATCGTTAAGCACTTTAGGCTCATAATGTCCTTTTTCTAAAACATATGTAATTAAATCCAACAACAATTTATCTTTATCGTCATTTTCAAACGTTTTATTGGTAAAACTGCACGATGCTACTGTTGCGAGCATTAATAACAGTACGTAGGCTAAATTTCTTTTCATAAAATTATCTTTTACTTTCCTTTTCAATATCTCCGAATTTGAGGGTTATTAGCGACAGCAATAGCCACTTAAACCCCTAAGGTAAAGAAAAAACCATGCCATTTATTGTGCTTAGAATTAATTTTTTGTTAAACGGCATTTCGGGCTTATCATATTTAAAAACGTATTTTTACTACAGAAAGTATGTGTTATGGAAAAACCCTTAATCTTAGTAACAAATGATGACGGCATTACCGCACCAGGCTTACGAATGCTAATTTCTATCATGAAAAAAATAGGAGATGTAGTTGTGGTAGCTCCAGATAGTCCACAATCTGGCATGGGACATGCCATTACCCTAGATACCGCCCTATTTTCTAAGAAAATGAAAATTGACCTTGACAGCGATAATATTGATGAATATAGCTGTAGTGGAACCCCGGCGGATTGTGTGAAATTAGCTCTGCAGGAAATCTTACCTAAAAGACCAGATATTTGTGTTAGCGGTATAAACCATGGATCTAACTCTTCTATAAATGTAATTTACTCTGGCACCATGAGTGCTGCCGTTGAAGCAGGTATTGAAGGTATTCCCGCAATAGGTTTTTCATTATGCGATTACAATTGGGATGCAGATTTTACGCAGGCACAAGACTATATATACACCATAGTTACCCAAGCTTTGGAAAACGGAATTCCTAAAGGCACTGTATTTAACGTAAATATCCCTAAGCTTCTCAAAAGAGAAATTAAGGGCATTAAAGTTTGCAGACAAGCAAAAGCTAACTGGAAAGAAAAGTTTGATAAACGTACCAACCCAATGGGTAAAGATTATTACTGGCTTACGGGTGAATTTGAATTATTGGACAAAGGCGAGGATACCGATGAATGGGCTTTGGCCAATGGTTATATTTCTGTGGTTCCAACCCAATTCGATTTAACCGCGCATCACGTAATTCAGGAGTTGAATACGTGGGAATTTTAATAAAATACAATTCATAGATTATAATAATCACGCACAAATATTTTAAATGAATACCAAAAAAGAAATCCTAATCGGTTTTATAGTAGGCATAATTGCCAATGCTATTGGCACTTTGTTATATATTCTTTTATTCTCAGAGTTAAGTATTGCTGAAACTTATAAAGCAGCCGTTGCTCAAGAACATGTTGGCAGTCTTTTGGCTTTGGGAGCCATTCTCAACTTAATTGCTTTTTTCGGTTTCCTGAAAATCAAAAGAGATCATAGAGCAAAAGGAGTTTTAATCGCTACCATCTTAACCGCATTTGTAATTCTTTACTACAAAGTTTTTTAAAATGAAATACTATATAATTGCGGGCGAAGCATCTGGTGATCTTCATGGGTCTAATTTAATTAAGGAGCTAAAGAAACAAGATGAACATGCCGATATTAGATGTTGGGGCGGTGATTTAATGGAACAAGCTGGTGGAACCTTAGCAAAGCACTACAAAGAATTGGCTTTCATGGGATTTTTAGAGGTTATTTTAAATCTAAATTCCATTTTTAAAAACATTAAATTTTGCAAACAAGATATAGCCGCATTCAAACCTGATGCCATTATATTCATAGATTACTCCGGATTTAACTTACGTATTGCAAAATGGGCGAAAGATCATAACTTCCAAACCAATTATTATATTTCTCCTCAAATATGGGCTTCTAGAGAAGGTAGAATAGAAAAAATAAAAGCGACGGTCGACCACATGTATGTGATTCTGCCATTTGAGAAAGAATTTTACGAAAAGAAACACAATTACCCAGTCAATTTTGTTGGTCACCCATTATTGGATGCAATCGCAAACAGGCCAGAATTAATTGAACATACATTTAGGGCCGCTAATGGACTAGACCCTAATAAACCGATAATTGCACTATTACCAGGTAGTCGCAAACAAGAAGTGCAAAAAATGCTTACACTAATGCTTTCGTTAACCGAAGATTTTAGTGATTATGAATTTGTTATTGCCGGCGCACCTAGTTTAGACAAAGAGTTTTACGCTACATTTTTAAATGATGCGAATGTAAAATTCATTCAAAACAAAACGTACGATTTACTCACCATTTCAACTGCTGCATTAGTCACTAGTGGTACGGCAACTTTAGAAACAGCTCTATTTAAAGTGCCACAAGTTGTTTGCTATAAAGCAAATTGGATTTCTTATCAAATTGCAAAGCGAATAATCACTTTAGAATACATCTCTTTAGTGAACTTAATTATGCAGCAAGAAGTAGTTAAGGAATTAATACAAGATGATTTTACCAAACAGAATCTAAAAAAAGAACTGAACTTGATCTTAAAAGGAGAAGAAAGATCAAAGCAAATAGATGCTTATGACGAGCTTATTACCAAATTAGGAGGTTCTGGAGCAAGTTCAAAAGCTGCTTCGTTAATCATTAAAAATGCCAAAACTCATTAGGATTAATAATTTTAAAAAATAATTATATAATTTTGAGGTTATACGTACTAAAGGGTACACTCTGTTTTTATGCGCATACTACCATACTTTATTGTTATTTGCTTTTTAGCCAGTTGTGGAGTTAAAAAAAACACTACTTCTGACAAGGAGCGAAAAATATCTGTTGCAGCTGCTAACAATGCACGAACTGGTAATACGACAGCCCCAACTAAAACAGAAGAACGTAGTGTCAACAGTTCTATCACAAATACCAAGGCAGACGAAATAATTAACACAGCACTTTCATTTTCTGGCACCAGGTATAAGTTTGGCGGAACTACTAAAAAAGGAATGGATTGCTCTGGTTTGCTTTATATTTCCTTTGGTGAGCATGATGTACTACTACCAAGAACTTCTTTTCATATGGCAGAAGAGGGGCACCGTGTTACGGTTAAAAATGTAGAAAAAGGTGATCTTTTATTTTTCAAAACTAGCAGAGGTTCTAAACGTATTAACCATGTAGGTATGGTTGTAGGAACCGATAATGACGAAATAACTTTTATTCACGCATCAACATCTCGCGGCGTTACCGTCTCATCTTTAAGAGACGGCTTTTGGAACCAAGCATTTGTAAAGGCTACAAGAATTTTATAACATGAAACTCTTAGCGTTTATTCCTATCAGATTAACGCTTTTACTCATTGTTGGAATTTTAATAGGTCATTACTTTTCATTTGACCCTATACATCTCCTTTTTATAACTCTTTTTCTTTTTGTTCTTCTTACCACTATTTTCATTTTTGAAAAGAATACAAAATCAATTCTATTTGGAGCCATTGTTACATTATCATTTATATTTTTAGGCATCTACAGTTATACTGCTGCTCAACCAATAAATAACCGTAATCACTACAGTAAAAACACTCAAACAAAAGACGCGCTTTGGAGTTTAAAAATAAAAGAAATACTAAAACCTAATCAATACTCAAATAGATATTTTGCATCGGTTGAAAGTATTGATGATAAGAAATTTAGTGGTAAACTATTAATTACTATACCAAAAGACTCTACGCATCAAACCTTGAATGTTGATGATGAGCTGTTGACCTATTCAGATATTCAATCTATCTCCCCTCCTTTAAATCCGCATCAATTTAATTACAAAAAGTATTTAGAAAATCTAGGGGTCTACCATAATATGAAGATTAACCCAGGTACATTTGTGAAGATAAAAAACTCACAAGTAACCCTAATAGGTATTGCTGCTAAGGCGCGAAATCATATTATAAAAAAACTTAATCATAAAAATTTCGGAACTGATGAATTAAGTGTTATTCAAGCCTTGCTCTTAGGTCAACGTTCAGAAATTTCAGAGGAGACTTATACTAACTACCAGAAAGCAGGTGCCGTTCATATTTTAGCTGTATCGGGTTTGCATATTGGTATCTTATTATTACTGATTCAGTTTTTACTAAGTCCACTACAATATTTCCCTAAGGGCAGAACCATTACCCTAATCCTATCTGTTATTTTGTTATGGGCATTCGCTTTTATAGCAGGTCTATCTGCAAGTATTATACGTGCTACTACGATGTTTACTTTTGTAGCCTACGCACTCTATCTAAATAGACCCAGCAATACGTTTAATATTCTCGCACTTTCCATATTCTTCATACTCTTATTCATCAATCCCAACCTATTATTTCAAGTAGGGTTTCAAATGAGTTATGCTGCCGTATTTGCCATATTATGGATATTTCCGTTGCTTAAAGAAATATGGTTTCCAAAGAATAAAGCGGTACGATATTTTTGGCAATTGTTCTGTGTTAGTGTTGCTGCTCAATTAGGGGTCTTACCTATTAGTCTGTATTATTTTCATCAGTTTCCAGGGTTGTTCTTTATTTCAAACTTAGTAATAGTACCTGCTTTGGGTGTAATTCTAGGTATGGGTATTTTAGTGATATTCTTGACCTTGCTAAATTGGCTTCCTTATCCATTAGTATGGATTTACAACGAAATTATCGGTCTAATGAATAGTCTTATTGCATGGGTCGCAAAACAGGAAAATTTTATTTTCAGTGCAATCTCTTTTGATTTCATACAGCTATTACTATCAATTTTAGTTCTTGTGATAGGCGTTGAACTTTTCACAAAATTCAGCTATAAACGAATAATTTTCTTCCTAATGAGCATCTTATGTTTTCAAGGTTGGACGATATATCAAGATTTTGAGGCTAATAAAAAGTCAGAAATATTAGTCCTACATCAAACAAGAAAAACTATTATTATAAATAGAAACGGAATTAACCTATCCATCATAACCAACAAAAATAATACGCCAGATTATCTAATCTCCGATTACAAAACTGCCGAACGCATAGATAATATAAAATATGATTCTCTAAATAATAGCTATTCTTTTCATGAGAAATCGTTATTGATTATTGATAGTATGGGGATTTATCCAAACTTAACATCTCCAAAAATCCTTCTAACCCAATCTCCAAGAATTAATTTAGACAGACTAATTGATAGTTTGATGCCAAATGAAATTATTGCAGATGGAAGTAATTACAAAAGTTATATTAATCGTTGGAAAGCTACATGTATAAAAAACAAAATCCCCTTTCACTATACTGGCGAAAAGGGATATTATAATTTTAAGTAAGTTAAATTAATGAACTTTACCCATTAATTTTTTAATTAGAGGTGACGCCAAAAGGACTATTACCCCAGCACCTAAGGCGTATTTAGCTATTAACATAAACCCATCTGTATACACCGTTAGCGTTTCAAAACCACCAACATTTTTATCTGTACTTTCAATGGCTAATTGCTTACCAATAAAGCCTACTATTTGAAAAGCAAACGCGGATGACAAAAACCAAACACCCATTATAAATGCTATTAAGCGTAATGGTGCTAAATCTGTCATTTTAGATAGCCCCACAGGAGACATAAATAACTCCCCAACAGATAACAAGAAATACATTAACAATAAGTATGCAAAAGGAACAAAGCCGCTTTCATTAGCACTACCCCCACTTAAGGCAAGTACATAGAAACTAATACCTGCAAAAAGCAATCCTAAACCAAATTTATATGGTGTTCTAGGATTCCATTTCTTCTTGCTCAACCATGTCCACATCATTGATATTGGAATGGCTAATATAATAATGAACATGGAGTTCAATGAATTTGTTTGGGCTGCGGACATTATTCCATCTAAATCAATGTTTCTAGCAGCAAACAGTGTAATAACACTACCTGACAACTCATGGAAACCCCAAAATATGGTCATAAAGAATGTTAGCAATACTGCTACAAACAACTCTTTTCTCTCTTTAACATTGGCCTTAAACATTTCATAAGCCAAGTAAGCAAGTACTGCAATACCTATTCCTGTAAAGATTACGTTCACAATGTTTTGATCAGCGAACATACCATCGGTTGCTATAGCTTTATAAGATGCTAATAACAAAGCAATTAACGGTGCAGAAAGTACAGCTAATACAGGCACTAGAATACCCTGTTTTATACCTAACACCTTTTTTTCTAACACATGTTCATTTGGCGGTAATCCCCTATCACCAAATACATTGGTTTGGATACCTCTCCAAAAAACTATTAAGCCTGTTAGCATACCAATACCTGCCAAACCAAATCCGTAATGCCAACCATATGTAGCAGCTAACCAACCGCATAACAAAGGAGCTACCCAGCCGCCAATATTAATACCCATATAAAATATGGTAAAACCAGAATCCTTTTTAGGATCTCCTTTTTCATATAATGTTCCTACGAATGTTGAGATATTAGGTTTAAAAAAACCATTACCTACAATAATCAACGATAATGCAAAGAAAAATGCCATGTTATCTTCAATAGCCAAAACAAAGTGACCAATAGACATTAAAATTCCACCTAAGAAAATTGAATTTCGCATTCCCAATATCTTATCAGATAATTTTCCACCTATAACCGTGGAAGCGTAAACTAATGATCCATAAGAGGAATATACCGCCGCCGTAGCGTAATCTCTTTCAGCCAAAGCTTGAAAGATTACATCTATCATATAAAGCGTAAGCAACGCACGCATACCGTAGAAGCTAAAACGCTCCCATAACTCGGCAAAAAATAAGTAAAACAGACCTTGTGGGTGTCCAAAAATCTGTTTCTGGTCTGAAATTTCAGTACTTTCAGTCATAATTCAATTAGTTAGTTTATAATTTCTCTTTTATAAAATCGGTCATTTTGTTATAAAGGTGAATTCTTGTATTTCCACCATAAATACCATGATTTTTATCTGGATAGATACCCCAATCGAACTGCTTGTCCGCTTGAATCAAAGCTTCTACCATACGCATAGAATTCTGTACATGTACATTGTCATCACCAGTACCATGTATCAACAAATAATCTCCTTCCAATAACTGTGGATAGTTAAATGGCGAGTTATCATCATATCCACTAGGATTTTCCTGTGGCGTTTGCATATAGCGCTCTGTATAAATTGTATCATAAAAAGCCCATGATGTAACTGGAGCAACTGCTATTGCCATTTCAAAAGTATCATTACCCTTTAAAATACAATTGGTTGACATAAAGCCACCATAACTCCAACCCCATATACCTGTTCTTTGTTCATCAATATATGGTAAATTACTTAGTTTTATCGCAGCAGCTATCTGGTCTTCTACCTCGTACTTGCCTAATTCTTTTTGAGTAATTTTCTTGAAATCTCTTCCTTTAAAACCTGTACCACGACCATCTACACATGCAACAATATATCCTTCAGACACCAACATTTGGTGCCAATAATCATTAGCTCCCATCCAGCTATTAGAAACATTCTGTGAACCAGGACCGCTATATTGATACATAAATAAAGGATACTTTTTAGAAGGATCGAAATCTTTCGGCTTAATCATGTACATGTTAAGATCATTACCATTTATAGAAATAGTAGAGAACTCTTTTGGACTAACAGCATAGCCATTCAATCTTTCCAATAACTGTTTATTGTCCTTTATATCTTTTACTTTCTTTCCATTAATTGCCTGATGCAATGTAAACACTGGAGGTAATTCTGCACTAGAAAACGTATTAATGAAATATGTGAAATCTGTACTAAATGAAGCATTGTTTGCTCCTTTAGTAACCGCTAATGCCTTCTTGTCATCACCGCCGCTACTAATATTATAAACGCCACGGTTTATAGAACCATTTTCTGTAGATTGGTAATAGATTTTATCTTCATCTTGGTCATAACCGTAATAGTTGGTTACTTCCCAATCTCCCTTGGTAATTTGGTTCATTAATTTACCATCTTCGCCATGTAAATAAATATGGTTCCATCCGTCCTTTTCACTAGACCAGATAAAACTATCATCTTCTAAAAATGTTAGGTTATCCGTTATGTCTACATACGCATCGTCTTTCTCTTCCAACAAAACAGAAACATCGCCTTTCTTAGCATCCACAGAATACATTGTTAAATGATTTTGATGTCTGTTCAAGGTTTGAACACTCAACATATTTTTATGGTTTTTCCATTTGATACGAGGTATGTAGTAAGCATCATTTAAATCAACGGCAGAAATAGCACCACTGGCAACATCTAAAAGATGTAAACTAACTATCGAGTTATTCTCCCCTGCTTTTGGATATTTAAAAACGTGTGGTTGTTGATATAATCCCGTTCCGTAAACATCCATAGAAAATTCTGGAACATTGGTTTCATCAAAACGAAGAAAAGCTATTTTAGAACCATCGGCATTCCATTCAAAGGCACGAACAAAGGCAAACTCCTCTTCATAAACCCAGTCTGTTACTCCGTTAATAATTTGATTTTTAGCTCCATCAACTGTAACCTGTTTGGTTTCACCTGTTGCTATGCTAAATAGGTAAATATTATTATCCTTTACGTATGCAACTTTCTTTCCATCTGGTGAAAGTGTCGGCTCTTGTATTTTAGCGTCGCTTATTCTTACTACCTGCTTAGAGTCTATATCATACACATAAAATATACCCAAAGTAGAGTGTCTGAATATTGGCTCTATTTCAGTTGATAATATTATTATTTTTTCATCTGCACTAAAACTGTATGCTGAAAATGAAGAGATATCTGCTAAATCTGCAGATGATACTATTGTAGAAACCTTGTCTAAGGTCTTATAATCATATTTATCAACCGAAGTTGTTTGGTTAAATCTATTTCTGTTCAGAACGGTATATTGGGTGCCATTCTTCATAGATCTTAGCGCATCCATCCCTTCAGTTCTAAAAGCGCCTTGATAAATCTCAGAAATTTCAATTTGTTTTTCCTGTGCCCAAGTAAATACGCTGAATGAAAGTAAAATCAACGCAAATAAGTGTGTTTTTCGCATAAATTATTGAATTTTGTTAAATCTCTCAAGTTTACCACTATTTCCTCAAAAAAACACGCTTTACCCAAAAAAAGAAACCGCATTTAACGCTTTGCCAAGTTAAAATAGATTCTTGTCAATATGCTTATCTTTACTACCGTAATAACATGTACGATTTTTGTAAATTTTGACCTTTACCTAACATCAACCATAGAAGAAAGTTATACCTAAATGACCAAGCCAATAAGTGGTTTCTCCAAACTTACGAAAGAAGAAAAAATAGATTGGATTACCGCAAGTTACACTCAAAATAAAGAACAATCAAAGAAAATTCTGCAAACGTATTGGAATCAAAACGAAAGCATTCAGCAGCTGCACGATGAATTTATTGAAAACACACTCACCAACCTTTACATACCCCAAGGCATTGCACCAAATTTCTTGATTAATGATACGCTTTATGCTATACCAATGGCTATTGAAGAAAGTTCTGTCATTGCCGCAGCAAGTAAAGCTGCCAAGTTCTGGCTAAAAAGAGGTGGATTCAAAGCTGAAATTTTAGGTACTGAAAAAGTAGGTCAAGTTCATTTTATCTTTAAAGGTGATGCCACAAAATTGAAATCGTTTTTCACTTATTTAAAACCCATTTTATTTGCAGAAAGCGCTTCTTTAACGACTAGCATGGAAAAGAGAGGTGGAGGTATTTCAGATATAATTTTAAGAGATAAAACCTTAGAGTTAGATCACTACTTTCAACTTCATACAACCTTTCAAACGAAAGATGCCATGGGGGCCAATTTCATAAATAGTTGCTTAGAACAATTTGCCACTATCTTAAAAAAAGAGGCTGCAAGTTTTGACGGATTCTCCGCCCAGGAAAGAGACGTAGAAGTAGTAATGAGCATACTATCCAACTATGTTCCTAATTGTACGGTACGCGCCACTGTCAGTTGCCCTTTAGAAGATTTAAAGTTAACTAATGAGCTAACTCCACAACAAACCGGTGAAAAAATAATACAAGCTATAAAAATTGCCCAAGTAGAGCCTTACCGTGCCGTCACTCATAACAAAGGAATCATGAACGGAATTGACGCTGTGGTTCTAGCTACAGGGAACGATTTTAGAGCCATTGAAGCAGGTGTACATGCCTATGCTTGCAGAAACGGACAATATAGTAGTTTAACACACGCTGAGATTAATAACGGAATTTTCAAATTCTGGATTGAGCTACCATTGGCTTTAGGTACCGTTGGTGGACTTACAAATTTACATCCATTAGTAAAATTGAATCTTGAAATTCTTCAACGTCCATCTGCAGAAGAATTAATGCAAATTGTTGCTGTCGCCGGACTTGCACAAAATTTTGCGGCAGTTAGCTCTTTGGTAACTACAGGTATTCAAAAAGGGCATATGAAAATGCACCTATTAAATATCTTAAACCAACTTGGAGCCGATGAGAATGAAAAAGCTACATTGGTAGAATATTTTAAAACCAACCCTGTTACACATCACGGAGTTGAACTTCAACTGAAAAACCTGAGATAATAAGACGCTTATAAATGACCAAGGAATTTTATAGTAACGGAAAATTATTGCTTACAGGTGAATATGCTATTCTTGATGGCGCTAAAGGCTTAGCCCTACCCACTAAATTCGGACAGTCCTTAACCTTATTAGGTTCAGATTCCGAAAATTTTGTTTGGAACAGTTTAGATGAAAGCGATAATATTTGGTTTAGTTCTGAATTTTCGAAAAACGATTTAAAAACAATCCACACTTCGGATAGAGAAGTAGCATATCGATTATCTCAAATTCTTTTAGAAGCTAAAAAATTAAATCCATCGTTTTTACAACATTCAACAGATTTTTATTCGGCAGAAGCCAAAGCTACCTTCCCAAGAGATTGGGGATTAGGCACTTCTTCAACATTAATTGCAAATATTGCAACTTGGGCAGAAGTAAACCCCTACCAATTACTAGAGGCTACTTTTGGTGGTAGCGGGTATGATATTGCTTGTGCAACCCATAATACCGCAATTACCTATCAAAGGAACGGTTTTAAACCAACAGTAGATAAAGTGGTTTTCGACCCTAACTTCAAGGACCAGCTGTTTTTTGTATACCTCAACCAGAAGAAGAATAGTAGAGATGCTATAAATAGTTATAGAAATTTAGATTTCAATAAAGAAAAGCTGATATTAAAAATAGACGAGATTACTGAGAAAATAATAACATGTGAGCATTTAGTAGATTTTGAACTTCTATTGAATGAACATGAAACTATATTATCTAAAACACTTCAAATACCTACTGTAAAGAATTCTCTTTTTTCAGATTACAACGGTACTATTAAAAGCCTAGGAGCTTGGGGTGGTGATTTCGTCCTAGTTACGGGAACAGCTTCTGATATTTCTTATTTCAAGAACAAAGGCTACAATACTATTCTACCTTATCCAAAAATGATCTTATAAAAAAAAAGCACCCAAAAATGGATGCTTTTTTATATAACTCTTAAAATAACTACTAGTAGAAAGTAGCTCTTTTATCCTCAATTTCAGAACCATCTTTCAACGCATTGTATACTGCAGTGTTTACTCGACTAGCTGCTCCTGTTTTTAAAGCATTAGCATATACACTATAATTATCCAATTTAGGAGCTTCTGTTTTCTTTACGATTTCTATTTTGAAAACTCCTGTATTACCTTGAATCAAACCAGAAGTTGCTCCAGCTGTCATTCCATAGGCAGTACCTACAACTACTGGTTCGCTACCTGCTCCTGGAATAGTTGGAGATTTTACAGTAAGCGCTGAAGCATTAGAGATACTTGCACCATTATCAGATGCAATTGCACTCATATCTTTACCCTTATTGGCTGCGATTATTTTTGCTGCCTTACGTTCTTTTCTAATGATTGGCAAAACAAGAACAGAAGCATCTTCAGCACTCATTACACCTTTAGCATAACTACCTGTTAACTGAACTACTGCATAACCGTTATTGATGTTGAATCTTTTAATATCACCTACTTCAGTATCTGTACTGAAAGCCCACTGAACAATATTTCTTTGATTTGTTAGCCCTGGAAGATTTTCATCTAAAGCCTTAATCTTATTTACAGGACGAACTACATATTCCTCTTTTTTAGCCAATGCCGAAAATGCACTTTCATCATCTGTAGTTTCCATTTCAAATTTAGTAGCATTTGTAAACAATGTATTTATTGTTTCTTCTGATGCCACTATTTCTCTAGCCATTGTAGCTATTTGAACTATATCTTCTTTATCATCTATCTTAATAACATGAAAACCAAAATCAGTTTCAACCAACCCAATTGAACCTTCATTATTATTGAAAGCAAAATCATTGAATTTAGGTACCATAACACCTTTTTGGAAATAACCTAAATCACCACCATTAGGTGCAGACGGTCCGTCTGAGTTATCCCTTGCCAATTCAGCAAACACAACTCCAGATTTTTTAGCCTCTCTCAATAATTCCTTTGCCTTAGCTTCTGCTTCTTCTTTAGTTCTTGTTACTGCAGGGTTAGCTCTTGTAGCACCTGTATAAGCCAAAAGAATATGACTTGCTTTTACAGAACCATTTGGCTTTCTAGCAATCATTTTAGAAATCTTGTATGAATTTCCATCTTTATAAGGACCATAGATCTGACCAACATTTAAGCTCATTAAAGTATCAGCTACACTAGAAGGTAAATTTTTCTTTGCCTTATATATGGTATCAAATTTAGTATCAGAATATCTATCTAAAAATACAGTAACATCATTTGTGTTTCTGAAACCTTTAATAGTATCGTTACGGTCTGTTTGAGAATTATATTCAACAGTATCATCTAAAAGTTTAGAAATCTCATCTCTAATAGCGGTTTGATCTGCTTCAGAAGGCTTCTCTTGAAAATATACATATTGTAAATCTCTAGCAGGATCTTGCTTGTACTCTTCTTTATGCTTACTAACGTAATCGGCAATTTCGCTTTTCGTAACATTTATAGTACTATCTGGAATAGAAGCGTAAGGAACTCTTACATACTTAATATCCATTTTTTCGTTAGCCAATTTATAATCTAACTCTCCTTCTTTCAAAGTAGCGCCAACACCAGCCTTTACCATATTAAAGTAAGTCTGTTCTTTTGCTAACTGAACGATTTCGTTTTCTGTTTGCAACCAAGCACTATATTGTGGTGGGTTATTAACTTTCCAATCAGCTACCGTTTGCTTAAAGATGTTTGGATCAAACTGACCATTTTGGTTTTGAAACTGAGGATTCTGTGCATATCCCGTAGTCCTAAGAAAATCAACAATTTGATCTTGCTCAATACCGATACCTAAATCTTCAAATTGTTCTCCTAAAATTGTTTGTCTAACCTTGTTCTCCCAAACTTGATTTACAACTTGCATAGAAGATGCCGTTGGACCAACTCTATTTGAAGCTACTTCAACTTCTTGTCTGAATTCATCAATAGAAATATCTTCTCCATTAATTTCAGCTACAGACGAGCCTACTTTTTCTCCTCCTAAATTGCTACTGGTAAAAACCCCAGAAATAACAAATGCAAAAAGCGCTAAACCTATAATCAAGATCAACACTGTTGTACGTTTCCTAATATTTTCTAATACTGCCATTCTAATTAACGTTTAAAATAATCGTTTGTGGTTATTGGGAGGCAAAACTACCATTTTTAATTGAAATAATAAAAACTAAAAAGACTCCTAATTTATTGATTGATGCACTGTTATTCTTGTTCCAAAACTTCTATTGAAATCAAATCTATTTTGGTGTTAGAAACCTCTAATACCGTAAACTTGTAAGTATCTATGGTGAGCTCTACTTCTTTTTCAGGAATTTCACCTAATGTATGTACTAAAAGCCCGCCAAGTGTCTCATACTCATCCGACACTGGCAGATTTAATTTATAATTCTCATTAATATCATCTACCTCCAAACGTGCAGAAAAAAGAAAATTACGCTCATCTACTCGTTCTTCCCTTAAGTCAGTAGTATCATGCTCATCTTCAATTTCTCCAAAAAGTTCTTCTACAATATCTTCAACCGTAACTAAACCAGAGGTACCACCATATTCATCTAACACCACCGCAATACTTTTGCGCTTCTTTATCAACACATTAAGTATATCTTGAATTAGCATGGTTTCTGGAACAAACTCAACAGGCAATAAAATACTTTTTATAGTCTTTGGTTTTTTGAACAACTCATAGGAATGTATATAACCAATGACATTATCTACAGTATCATTATATACCAGCACTTTTGAATAACCGGTTTCGGTAAATATTTTTGCCAAATTTTTTGGAGTCTCATGCACTTCTACCGCTACGATTTCTGTTCTTGGAACCATAACCTCACGTGCTTTTACAGCCGCGAATTCTAATGCATTCTGAAAAATTTGGATTTCGGTATCTACCACATCCTCTTCTTCAATAGCTTCCATCTGTTCGGTAATATAATCACCAAGCTCTAACTTACTAAATGCCAATTGCACCTCATCACCAGAAGTTCCAAATACATGCTTCAATATTAAATCTGATATCCAAATAATGAAATCTGAAATAAACGAGAACAGGATATAGAACAAAAAAGCAGGAATTGCCAATAACTTCAATAGGTTATTAGCATAAATCTGAAAAAGAACCTTAGGCAAAAATTCTGCAGTTATTAATATTATAAACGTAGATATCAAGGTTTGTGTCAACAGACTAAAATCTGTAATAAACAACTGTAAAATAGCATTATTAGGAACAATGCCAGTAAACCAATTCATGAGTAATTCCCCCATGAACAGTCCATAAATAACTAATGCTATATTGTTACCAATAAGCATAGTCGCTATAAATTTTGATGGTTTTTTGGTTAGCCTGGTAAGCACCATAGCCAAAAAACCTTCTTGTTTTTTCTCTATTTCAATGTGGATTTTATTCGCTGAAATAAAGGCAATTTCCATTCCTGAGAAAAATGCTGAAAAAACTAAGGAAAGTATAATGATAATACCGGCTGTACCCACTATTTATTGTTATTATCCCGTTTACGTTGTTCGAATTTTTTTCGGTAGTTTCTTCTAAACAAAAACATTCCAATAGAAACTACTGCAAAAAATATGAAGAAATAAGCCATACTTCTATCAGTGTTCCAATCAGTAAATATTCTATAAACTGAAAAACCCGCTACTAAAACATATAAGTACTCTGTATACCTTAAAATACTAATCATTATCTTTTTCTTTATCTTCCTTAATCAACATTAAACCATAAGTTTTATGAGCATTTAAAAACTTAAGGTCTTTTTGAATATCCATACCTTCGCCATCCATTACCGTTCCATCATCAGGATTGGTAAACGTAAATTTTTCTTGAGTGAACGCCCACTCATTACCGCGATCGTAATATAGTTGTGATGTTGCTAACTTTTTACCATCATCACCTTTTATAAGTACATTACCGCGCAAATCTACGATAGAAGTCTTAGAGTACAACACTCCATAATCTGCTTCTATGGTTGTTTTTTCATTTTTCTCATTAAAAATCTCTACTAACAAGCCTTCCGGGAAGGTTTGATATGGAAACGTAAGTTGTTCAAAATCATTTCTAATAGGACCGGACAATACTGCCAATATCTTAGAAGAACCTACATCCTCAGACCCTAATTTTTCTGGAGATTCGGTATATGTAAGCACAAAATCTTCAACCACACCTCTAGGGTATACTTTCTTTGCCGCCTCTTCACCAACTCTCTTGTAATTATCTTGACAAGATAAAAAAAGCATTGCCATGGTAAATACCACGGCAATGCTTTTAAAAATATAAATCTGTTTCATTTTTTCTATAAAGAAGGTACTTTCACACTACCTCCAACCCAACAGCCGAAAGTAACAGTTTTACCAGCCATACCAGAACTAAAGATCATTTCTTTAGATGGTGCTTTTGCACTATAGCTGTTTGCTGCTTGATTAGAAGAACCACTTAACGATGGATCTACTCTACCAGCTTTTCTAGCCATATCTGCAGCTTTCCAATACATTGCTCTCTTTTCAAAGGCGGTTGTACCACAATCATTTGCACTAGTTGCGTACAAGTTAGCAATTAATAAATATGCACGACCATTAGATGCGTTAGCATCAATTGCTTTTTGTGCATAGCTACGTGCTGTAGACTTACTTCCTTTTCTTTTATTAATTACAGCTACTTTATAAGCAATCTTAGATTTTTTCTCATTATCAGTCTCTAAAGTCAATGCTTTATCGAAATCTACAAGAGCACCTTTTGTATCGCCATTCTTCATTTTCAAAGTACCTCCGTATACGTAAGCATCAGCAGATGGATCTAAAGCCAATTGAGCTTCAAATAATTTTTGAAACAATGGATCATCTGTACATTCTTTGTTGAACATAAGACCTACCGCTCTTTTCACCCAAACAACATCACCTTTTTTCTCTTCAAAACTCTTTTCGTATAAAGGTATAAGGTTACTACAATCTGCTAAAGGACCTAATTTAGAATCGATACTTCCTGCAATCTTACCATATACTTCTGAGTAAGAATTGTAAGACTTTAAACGAGACTTCTCTTTAGAAGTTAAAGTACCAGCCTCTTCTTTAGGTAAAAGCTTAGCAATCTTTCCAGTTAATTTTTCGTTTTCATTTTCTATTTTCTCTGTAACCGCATCGTATACATCAAAAACTTCTTGCAAATCTTTTGAACCTGCTTTGTTTAAATCAACTAAACTAGAAAAATAGATGTATAATGCTTTTGGATTTGTGAAGTGCTCTTTATCCTTAGTAAAAGCATCATTTAACATGCTATACATTTTAGCATCATCAGCCATTTTATTATCATACATAACCATTGCCTTATCGACATCAGTTTCGCCTTGACTAGTTTTAGATGCAAAATGCTTCATCTTATTGTCATAAAGACCCATAAGATCATTAGCAAATTTTTCTTTATCAGCACCAGTTGCCTTATCTAGCTTATCTTTAAGTATACGCTCTCCGTATACATAAATAGCATTATTTAATTGAGGACAAGTTTCATAAACCATCTTCCATGGCTCATAAGCCGCATCATAATTTTTAACTTTTGCATGCTCAGAAAATATAGACAAGTTAGTCATACATTCAGGGTTTTGTGCCTGTGCATTGCTCACTCCCATCATTCCAAGGAACATTATTGCCGTGAAGTAAAGTTTCGATTTCATTTTTTCTCTTTTTAAATGGTTAATGTACTAATTTTTTATTAATTGATTTTTCTTTTCTGGAACCAGCGATCGTTAAGCGAAAGACCTACATTAAACTTAAAATAACTCTCTTCGATTAAATTTGCTCTAGTAGTTCCTCTTTTACCAAATTCAAAACCTAAGTTAAGATTTGAGAAACTTCTACCCAGTGGTAACCCTAATCCAAAAGTTATGCCAAAGTTATTTATATCCACATCATCCACCAACATACCCGTCTGATCCAAACGTAAACCAGCACGATAAGTAACTCTTTTTAAGTAACTTGAAAAAGAATTATGATCAGGTGTAATAAAAGCACCTAATGCAAATGAACTAGCATCTTCGTAAGAGATATTATCTGCACCTAAGAAGGAATTCTCAAAAGAACTCATCTCTTGAAAGCTATATTCTGCACCAACAAACCATTTATAATCTTCTCCGTAACCTATACCTAATGTAGTAGTTGTAGGTATTTTTAATTCTGTATTACTTAAATTCTGAGAAGCCAAGTTCACCTCTATCTCTTCAATTGTACCGCCATTGGCTACTGAAAAAGAACCTATTTGTCTTTCATTCCTAGATACCAAATTACCCTGTGTATTTACACGTATAGAAGTATGAAGCCTTTGTCTTCCTTTTATTATAGGTGTATAATTTAAGGCATAATTAAAATCGAATCCGTTAACCCTAGAACTACGTCTATCAAAAGTTCCGAATTGTATATCCTCAACTTGCTGTAATCTTTCACTATCCAAAGTACCAAAGTTGAAATTTATGGTTGCTCCAATACTTAAATCTTCTATAATTTCATATCCTACAGAATAAAAAGCACGCGTTAACCCACCATCACCTGAGTATACATTAATTAAAGAACCGCTTGCGGTTGTCTGTTCATCTACCAAATTATAACCAACAGAAGAATAAGGCATAATACCAAAGCCCATACCCAATCCTTTACCAACACTAAAGCCTAATGCTAAATAGTCTAAGCTAGTAATTGAACTTTTCTGTTCTTCTGTAAAACTTTTAAGAGTATACTGCTTGTTAGAAACACCTGCAGTATAGGTTACCAAACCTTCTTTATCCATTACCTCTAAACCTAACTTACCATAAGCAGCTGGGTTTTTCAAGTTTAAATGAATACTATCGGCATAGACGCCGATGCCTCCCATCATTTGATTTTCTACCGTACTGGTGTTTTTCAAATCACCGATTCCAAAGAAGGAATAAGGAGAAACAGTACCATCTTGAGCGTACATACCCACGGTGGTTATGTATACAATTGCAATTACAATTTTTCTGATCATTTAGTGCTTGTTGTATTCCAGCAAATAATTAAGCCCTTTCAGGAGAAATTTGGAATCCGCAAATATGGTATTTTTTAATCGTTTAGACAAAAATAGTGTGTCTCCTCCGGTTAAAATAACTGTTAAATTTTCAAATCTAGCTCTGTAGAGATCAATGACACCGTCTATTTCAAGAGTAATACCATTTATTACACCGCTATGAAGGCAATTCTCTGTAGTATTACCAATATAGTCCAATAGCTCTTTTTTTTCGAGTAAAGGCAACTTTGCGGTTTGTTGATGCATCGCATTATACCTCATTTGAACTCCCGGAGATATTGCACCACCCAAATATTCATCAAAATCATTAAGCATATCATAAGTAACACATGTACCCGCATCAATTACCAAATTATTCTGATGAGAATTGAAATAATAAGCAGCCGTTGCCAATGCCAACCGATCAACACCTAAGGTCTGTGGCGAGGCGTAAGAGTTCTTAAATGGCACTTTTGATGCATTAGAAAGCTCATGTAAATCACAAAAAACGGCTACAACCTTCATTTGCTCCTTAGAAAGTGATCCAACACTAGAAACTATTGAAGATTTTATTATCGGATAATCTTTGAATATTTTTTTTACGGCTTCAACGAACAAATCGACAACAACAGTCTCTAAATGAATTATTTCCGACTTTTTAAATATTGCTATTTTGACGTTTGTATTACCTGCATCAATTATTAAATTCATGTTGCAAAGATTAAAAATTAAAAAAACATTTCTCTTTTTTCACGATTTAGTTTGTAAATCCTAAAATTGAAATTATATTTGCAGCCGCTTACAGCGACATGGTGCCTTAGCTCAGTTGGTAGAGCAATGGACTGAAAATCCATGTGTCCCTGGTTCGATTCCTGGAGGCACCACAATAAATCCTTACTTAACGGTAAGGATTTTTTTGTTTTAATACCTATCTTTCAAATTACGAAAATATATAGGTTGTGTTACAAATAAACGAAGACAGTACATTTATTTCTCTTCAAGATTACTTAATATCTAAAGGTTGGCTAAAAGACCAAGAGAAAATTACCCAGATTTCGAAAGCAGGAGAAGGTAATATGAATGTAGTGCTTCGCGTAGCTACTAATTTACGTTCCATTATTGTAAAACAATCTAGGCCCTTTGTTCAAAAGTATCAGAACATTCCAGCCCCTATAGATAGAATTGCGGTAGAGAATACTTTTTACAAGGCTATTGAAAATAGCAACATCACCTCCCACATTCCAACAATCATCGGTTTTGACCCAGATACTCACATTCTAGTAATGGAGGACCTTGGTGATTGTGATGATATGACTTTTTTATATAAACAACGAAATATCAGCAATAATCAGTTCAATATTCTTATTGCAATAATTCATCAAATCCATAACACTAAGCCCCCAAGCAATTTCCCTGACAATATTAAAATGCGCGAGCTTAATCATCAGCATATTTTCATTCTCCCATTTTTATCCGATAACGGATTTTCCCTAAATGACATTCAACTGGGGCTACAAGAATTATCACTGCCTTACAAGGAAGATGAATCGCTTAAAGAAAAAATTACGTTCATTGGCGAACGCTATTTATCGCAAGGAAACACACTTTTACATGGCGATTATTACCCTGGTAGTTGGATGTTAAAAGACAATCAACTTTTTATTATTGACCCAGAATTTGGTTTTTTAGGCTTTAAAGAATTTGACCTTGGTGTAATGGCCGCTCATCTTATAATTGCCACACATAACATATCCTATATCGAAAAAATAGAAACTTCTTATCCTTCTAAAATTGACAGTGAACTTCTCCAGAACATTGCCGGTATAGAAATCATGAGAAGATTAATAGGTTTAGCACAGCTACCTATCAACAGAACCCTTTTAGAAAAAGCAGAATTATTAACCATGGCAAAAAACCTGATTCTATCATGAAATATTTATTCATCTTTATTTTTATTTGCTTAATAGGGTGCAAAAGTGATGCTGAAAAATTTGATATCCCCACTCCCTCTTCAAATAACTATACAGACAATGTAGCTCAGTTACCAGATTCAGTTTACTACGATAAAGTTTTAGGAGCTTTAGTAGGCTCTGCAATTGGTGACGCTATGGGTGCATCTACCGAAATGTGGCACAGAAAAGATATTCAATTAACATACGGATACATTACCGGACTAACGCCTGCCGTACGAGAACAATCGCCAGAAGGCACTTGGGAACACAATCTTTTAGCAGGAGCTACAACTGATGATACCCGATGGAAAAGCTTGATGGTTCATTATTTCAAAGCCAACCAGAACAAAACAAACCCTGATAATTTTACTGAATTTATTATTGACTATTACTATACGCTTACAACATCACTAGGTGATGGAGAAATTCAAACCAGTACAGATGCACTAGACACCCAAATCGAAAAAATAGATTGGATCAAAGATTGGGCACGGGTATCATTGGCTTACAAAAAAGATAATGACAGCTATATACAAGCACAGAATCGTTTTTATGGCGGAGAAATGTCTTGTGCCGGACAATTGTACTCACCAATGATCGGACTTATTTCTAAATCGCCATTGGAGGCATATGAAAAAGCGTATGACCTAAGCCTGTTTGATATTGGTTATGCTAAAGATATTACCGCCTTGGTCTCGACAATGACATATATGGCAACAAGAACCCAAGATTTAGACTCTATAATGAATGCACCTAAGTTTGTAGACCCAATTGGTTACGCAGATAGTAGATTGGTTGGGCGTATACCTACCGGCATCTTAAATAGCGCTCAAATAAATGTACGCCGTATAAATGAAATAACTTTTGACTCCCTTTTACTACAGGACACACTTATTTACAAAGTACCTAAAGGCTTTTTAGGTACTAAGAAGGATTGGATTCGTCAAGAAATGCTTTTCCGCTTATTAGAAAAAGATGAACGTGGTATTGCATTTCATTCTGCAGAAATTTGGCAAATACTTGTTACTGCCCTAGAATACGGTCGCGGAGATTTCGAAAAAACAATGCAATTTATTGTTAACTACGGGCGCGATAACGACACCGTAGCCGCCATTGCCGGTATGATACTCGGAGCCAAATTGGGCTACAAAGCTCTACCACTTCAACTGCGTGAAACTATTGTAAAAGTAAATAGAGAAAACATGGGCATAGACCTTGAAGTTTTAGCCCGTGAAATGTCTCAATAAAGACTAATCCCAAACACGTTCTACCTTATGCTCTGTAAAATCATCGATTTCAAATTTTTCTTCTGATGTGTTTACTATGAATATTGCCCTATAAAATTCATTAGGAAATATTTGATTTGTCATCACATACTGGCCACCGTTAATAAATAACTCTATTGAAGAATGATCTAATATAAAAACAATTTCAATTGGTCCATCTGGGATATTAGGAATCTGCATTTGCTGAATACCCGAAGAAAATTTATCACTAAAATCAACCTTACCAGATTTTCTTCTATCAAAAGTTACTAGTTTTTTATCACGGTTAATATCAATACTTAAACTATCTCCATTTTCGCTCCTAAAATAGACTTGAGTATTAGGTACTTTTAATGTGAACTTCGTTTTACTTTGGTTACTGTATTTAAGTGGAATTATTCTTTTTCTAGTCGGCAATATTTGAAATACACTTTCAGGATACGCCAAGGCAACATGCTTCTCAAAGTTTTTAAGTGGATAATTGAACAATGACACCTCATCACCAACTTTACGCAAAGTTAATTCTCTTGGCACGGTCATCGCGCTACGCCATTTTTCTGTTGGCGTGTCACGTGCATAATCCCAATTACTCATCCAACCTATAAAAACACGTTCATCATTTGGCGCGTCATTGTAAGTTACACCAGCATAATTGTCCCTACCTAAATCTACCCACTTATTCACTTTTTGATCTGTTGTAAATGTTGTTCCATCAAAATCTCCAATAAAATATTGTGTACCACTACCCCCATTTGGAGCACCAGGATTAATACTAATTAAAAGCACCCATTTCACTTCTTCTGTACCTTCAATTTTTAAAGGAAACAGATCTGGACATTCCCATACACCTCCATGCGCACCTTTATCCTTGCCAAATACACTTACTTTTTTCCAGTTTTTTAAATCCGGGGAATTCCATATTTGCAAATGATCACCCGCCACTAAAAGCATAGTCCAATTTTCATCAATCTCATTCCAAAAAACTTTAGGGTCTCTAAAGTCTTTGACTCCCGAATTACCTATAACTGGATTACCCTTATACTTGGTCCAACTATCCCCATTATCTAAACTGTATGCAATACCTTGAGTTTGAAAATCTTTTTTCCCAGCTTGCTCACTTTCCATATCGTGATAAGTAAATATCGCCACCATTGCCGGATTGTCTTCTGTTCCAAAACCAGAAGTATTATTATGATCCATAACCGCACTCCCAGAAAAAATTAAACCGTTTTTATCAGGAAAAAGTGCAATAGGCTTATGCTTCCATTTCATCATGTCTTCGCTTACGGCATGCCCCCAATGCATAGGCCCCCAAACAGTACTATCGGGATAATATTGATAAAACAAATGATATACTCCGTCATTATAAACGAGACCATTTGGGTCATTCATCCATTTCTCTTCTGGTGTAAAATGAAACTGAGACCTATATGGCTCTACATAATGTCCCGTAACCTCTACTTCACCTGTAACAATCTCATTCTTCGCTTCTTCCTTACAACTAAAATTGCATAAGACACATAGCAGTATAACTACCCCTAAACCGCTATTTCGTATAGTTTTAACCATAAATTCACTTTTATACCGATACTTCTTATATTCTAATTATAGTACCTTTGTGAGTATGAATTTAATCAATTATAAATTAACATTCTGCTTACTCATCTTCCTTTCAATTTCCAAAATAAGTTTAGGACAAGATGAAATTTCCAAGGTTTTAAATACTTGGAACAAAGGCACTATACCTTATGCATATTTCGACAATTTACCTGAATCTGATTCCATCTTATTTTTAGACACCAGAGAAAAAGAAGAATTTGAAATTAGCCATCTAAAGAATTCCATTTGGGTAGGCTATAAAAAATTCGATGAAGAAAAAGTGCTTCAAACCATAACTGAAAAATCACAACCAATTATCGTCTATTGTTCTATAGGAGTTAGATCAGAAAATATTGGTGAAAAATTAAAAAAACTAGGATATACTAAAATTCTCAACCTGCATGGTGGTATTTTTGAATGGAAGAATAAAGGAGGAGAAGTTTTTAACGACAAAGAAATAGTTACCGATAGTGTTCATGCTTTTAACAAACATTGGGGAAAGCTACTACATGAAGGGGTTAAAGTTTATTAGTTAGCATAATTAAAAAATTACTTTGGGAATATTACAGAATAACAAAGCGGAGCGAGACGATAAAGTCATAGATTTTACACTTGCAAATTCAAACAATCTTTTGCTTATTTTCACTCGAAATCCTGAACTTGGCAAGGGAAAAAGGCGCTTGGCTGCCACTGTTGGTGACGATGCGGCATTAGACATTTATAAATTTCTATTAGATCATACCGTGGCTATTACCAGCCAATTATACGCTGAAAAACTGGTGTATTATTCTGAGGAAATTTGGCAAAATGATATTTGGGATAATAAAAAATTCGGAAAGAAACTTCAAGTTGGCGAGGATTTAGGAATCCGTATGGCAAATGCCTTTCAGGAAGGTTTTCAAAACGAATATCAAAAAATCATTATCATTGGCAGCGACATGCTAGACCTTTCCCAAGAAGATTTAGAAAATGCTTTTAAGTCTTTAGAAAAAAATGACTTTGTAGTTGGTCCTGCTGAAGATGGCGGTTATTATTTACTGGGCATGAAAAAGTTTATGCCAGCACTTTTCAAAAATAAAACTTGGGGAACGGAAACCGTTTTAAAGGACACATTAGCTGATCTTGAAAATGAAACCACTGCCTTATTAGAAACAAAAAACGATGTAGATTATTACGAGGACATAAAGGATACTAAAGCCTTTGAGCCTTTTTTAAAACATATGAAGTTATGATGAAAGAAGAACTTTTAGAATCTGTAGCATACCTTAAAAATAAAGGTTTTGATAAACCAGAAATCGGTATTGTATTAGGTACTGGATTAGGGAAATTAGTAAATAGTGTTGAAGACCCTATTGAAGCACATTATAATCATATTCCATTTTTTCCATTAGCAACTGTAGAGTTCCATACTGGTAAATTAGTATATGGAACAATTAGCGGCAAAAAGGTTGTGGTTATGCAAGGTCGTTTTCACTTATACGAAGGATATGACTTTTTAGATATTACCTACCCTATTCGTGTAATGCACATGTTAGGTATTTCTAAACTGTTTATATCTAATGCAGCGGGTGCCGTAAACCTTGATTTGAAAAAAGGTGATATGATGCTCATTGAAGATCATATTAATTTACAAGGTGGATCGCCCTTGGCATTTAAAGGTGTTAGCGAATTTGGCGAGCGTTTTGCAGACATGTCCGAACCTTACGATTTAGATATGCGAAACAAGCTAATGGCTATAGCTAAAGAGCATAATATTTCATTAAAAAGTGGCGTATACGCCTCTGTTGTTGGACCTCAGTTAGAAACTAAGGCAGAATATAGAATGATTAAATTAATTGGTGCAGATGCTGTTGGTATGAGTACTGTGCCAGAGGTTATTGTTGCCAATCATTTATCGCTACCTATTATAGCTGTTTCTGTTTTAACCGATGAATGTGACCCAGACAATCTTAAACCTGTTGATATAAGTGAGATTATCTCAATTGCAGAAAAAACCGAACCTAAAATGGTGAAGTTATTTCAAGAATTGATCAAACAATTGTAAGGATTTCTAGTAATTGGCTACCATAAGAAAGCAAACATTGTCCTATGAGTGCTAAGCAGCCAACCATAAGTATTATTATTCCGGTGTTGAATGAAGAGAAGTACATCTTTGATGTACTTCTCTCTATATCTACTAATGCAAGCACAGATTGTATTAAAGAAATACTTGTAGTAGATGGTGGTAGCACAGACCTAACCGTTGAAAATGCCCTAGAATACGGAGCATCTGTAATAAAGAGCAAAAAAGGACGTGCAACTCAAATGAATATTGGTGCTAATAGGGCTACAGGCGATATTCTCTATTTTCTACATGTAGATTCCTTACCTCCTAAAGATTATGACCAAGCTATTTTAAATGAAATTGACCAAGGTTTTGAAGTAGGTTGTTTTCAAATGCGTTTTAATAGTGATAGTCGATTTTTAAAATTCTTCGCTTGGTGCACTCGTATTAACCATCAAATTTGTCGTGGCGGTGATCAATCACTTTTTATTACTCACAAACTATTTCATGACATTAATGGCTTCAATGAAAATTTCGTCATTTATGAAGACAATGAATTCATTCAACGGGTATATAAATTAAGACCTTTTAAGATTATTTCTTCTGCCGTTACAACATCTGCTAGACGTTATGAAGAACGTGGAACGGTTCGATTACAATGGCATTTTGGAATGATTCATCTAAAATATTACTTAGGTGCAAAGCCAACAGAGCTACATCAGTATTATTTAAAATACATTGCAGCATAACCTTTACTTTTCTTCAAAATCCAGTAAAACACCTTCACTGATCCACTTAGCAAGCGCTTGACGATTATCTGGGTCTACAATTCTTACTTGATCCTTGGCATTTCTAATATTTCCGATTTCAATAAAAGCCATTGCGGGGTGTGTTTTCTTTACTAAATAAAGAGATGTTCTATCTTCAAAAGTACCTGCATAACTTCTATTTGGCTGATATTTCTTATACTTTGCTTCGAAGGTTTTATGAATACTCTCCGCTAGCTTTTTACCGTTCTTACTATGCTCATGATGGTAAAAGAAGACATCAATGTTTTGACCTTCACTTCTACTATCTACATGGGTAACAATTAGTCGTTGATACTTTCCCTTATTAGATTTATACAGGTTATTTACAATTTCTACACGCTGTTTTAGGCGTGCTACTTGGTTTAAAGGAATTATTTTATCTGGATAAGCGACCTCATCATGGTCTATTTCTAGAACAAAATCATCTCTAATTCCGTCATTTTCATCTTGGATAATAATATAAACCTTTGCCCCGTGAGCTATTAATTCTTTGGCCAATCGCAGCGTAATATCATACGCATATTCATCTTCAGCAATTGTCTTACCTGCGTAAACACCCATTGCACCAGGATCAGGACCACCATGACCGCTAACCAAATAGTAAATATTATCTTTTAAACGTTCGCTTTTAGATATAACCGTTTTATGCTTCTTTCCAAAAATATCATAAGAAGCACTCTCTATTTTTTTAATTTCCTTTGCTTGTTGCTGTAAAGAATCTACAATGGCAACGGTATCTAATTTCACATTCGGAATTACATATATTTTGCCTGCAATTAAATGTACACTATCACGTAAATCGTGATTATTTAAGGTTACAAATTCATCATAAACATCATATGGGTTAACCCCGTGTTTTCTCAATAGAGACAAAATTCCGTCGCCAGGTTCAGCCACAACGGTTTTAAGCGAATCTTGTGCAGTACAAAAAACACTCAAAAACAAAAATAATCCGCTAGTAAAAATGCTATATTTCATGATATGATTGAACACAAGGTCTATGCCATACCTAATTTATGACATTTAATTACTAGACAAAGATTGCTAAAAATATTGACCAATACCAAAGACAATTCCATTGTCTCCATCTTTTGTGATACCATAACCGTAGTCTATTCTAAATATGGCATTGAAAATTCGTTTGTGCATAAACCGAATACCTACACCTGGATAAATTCGAAGATTGTCTGTCTTCAACAAATCATCGAAATCACCGCCAGGGTTACGCCAAGTACCACCATCAATAAAAATATTTCCCTGTAACACAAACTTATTTCGATCTATTAAGGTTTGCCTATACTCTGTATTCAACACTATCATGCCCGTACCTCTGTCAATAGTATTACCTACACCACGTATATTTAAATTATTATCTACAGTAAATGGTGCAAACGGACTATCTACATTACTTGCCAAACCTAAGCGTAACCTGTTCGCCCAATTACCTCTGTCTCCAATTCTTTTGAAATAGGTAAAATCATTGAAACCTATTAAAAATTCTGGCAGGTTTTCATCTGTACTACCCACATATTGTAAATTAAGCTGGCTTCTAAAACCGTCTAAATAATGATAGAAGTAATTCAACCCATTGTAATCATAAATAAATTTGAACAAATGCTTATCTACATTTAAAGCTAAAGGCACTTCTGCATTTGTAGCTCCGGCAATGTAATTATAGTCTTCTGTGAAAAAACTAAAACCTAGCTCTACACGATTTTTAAAATTAAGCTCATACAATCCCAACAGTTCAACTCCTGTATTACTATACTTATAATCAGCAGTATTATCCTGAAAAAAAACAGGCTCTAGTGTAGTGAAATTATTATAATTTAATGCAAGTCCAATCTTATTAGAAAATAAGTATGGAGCTCGAACACTTACACCGTACGAACTATAGTTATCGTATTGATAAAATGCGCCTAACGAAATATTTCGCCCAAGAAAATTAAACTCTTGAAGCCCAATTCTAAAAGCAAAATCATCGTTTGATGAGCTAAAAAGGTTCGCAAATGGAATTAAAGTAAAGTTTTCTTCAATAACATATTTTACCTCACACCTATCATCATTCAATAAGTTTACATGATAAGTAGCATGAGATATAGAGGGTAATCTTTTAAGACGCTGAATATCTCTTTCCATAATCAAGGTATCTAACAACATACCTTGTTTGGCTTCTACAAGATTATTAATAAAAGAGATTTTTGTGCGATTTGAGCCTAGAATATCTAATTTTTCAACCCTTTTACCTTGCCCATTCATTGAGAAATACGCAAGTATTAGAATTAACAAGGGTAGAAATTTTATGTTCATTTATAGAATGCTCATACTATATTATTCTTTATATAGGTTTTCAATATAGAACAAAATAAGCGCTCCATCAATTTTCATTAAAATCTACGAACTATTAAAACCAAAAAAGAGCTTAGTTGCATGACACAACCAAAGCTCTTATAAGGAACACTCAAATTTTATTAAAAAATACCTCTCAACCCTAAATTAAAAGTTTGCCCAAGACCAGTATTATTACCACGAACAAAATTGGTATAAAGTACTTCTAGATTTAAAGCATCTGTAAGTTGATATTTTGCACCACCACCCAAAGCTGTAAAATCTTGTGTAAAATTATTCCCTAAATCTAGGCGCTGAGAATGCTGGGCCAATGCCAAAATGGTAAATTTATTACTTGGGAAATAACTAAGAAATAAACCCGGGCTAAGATTTAAACTGTTGTTTGCAAAACTCTCTTCTTTATCACCAAAACTTAATTCTGAGTTAAGCTCACTAAAAAGCTGCCATTTATCTCCAGGAAATGTATAGTCATAAAAAAACCTGTTCTGCCAGATATACCCTTTTTGATCCAAAAAAACTCCGTTTTCAGATTCGTTATCTACCAAAGGAATAAAGAATGAACTTTGAATAGAAAAATTACTTACTGAAGCTATAGGCACAAATTTCACTGAAGGTGCAATAGAAGTAAGTCCTGATCTTGCGGTATTATTTTCTCCATCAAATTTAAAGACATCTAAAGCATCTCTATCGCCGACCACGTTAGATCTAAATTCTAATATTGCACCTACATTCCATCTGTTATTTTTACCAACACCGGTATAACCTTCTAATGTAGATGTAAAAAAAGTTTGTCTAGGCTGGGTGCCAGATGCAAAAGTGCTCTTAGTTTCGGTGTATAAATTATTAAACCACTTCACATCATACTGCCCTTGACCTACCAATTTTGATGGTGTATATTGTTGAATATTACTTTTCTGTTGTATGCTATCTTGTGAATGGCCTTTAAAAAAGAAACAAAGGATTACTACAAGAAATACATTTCTAGTTAAAACACTCATTTTTAGTTTTTTAAAATGTTGGTTATTTAGCCTCGTTTAAAGACCAGTCATATGGGTAATAAGAAAGCTTTGCGTTTTCTGGCAATTTCTCTTTTCTATACGTATTGATAAAATCTAGAGTAGTTCCCTTTTGCTCAAAATCACCTTTATACCATTCAAATAATTGTGAGATTTTGACTTTATTCTCGTTTACCTTTATAAAGTTAGCATTGTTCAATGCTAAAATTGTTTGCTTTTGCAATTGACTATCTAGTGTATTTGGTCTGTACCCCTTATTTATTATTGGTGGGCACCCTAAACCCGCACATACCAATACAAAGTGAAATCTTGCTTCAGACGAGAATTTTGCTCTCAATAAATCATTTTCTATTTCGTTCAATGTTACGGACTTACCTCCTATTTTATGCTTTGTTTTATCAAAAAAACCAACAACATCCAAAGGGGATTTCAATGGGTAATTCTTAACGATACCATCAATTACAAGTAGGTTATACGCATTGATCCAAAAAGCTTGGTATGTAGTAGCATCAGATTCTGATACCGAAATACCTTTTGCAGATTCTAAAATAGTATTCAACGCTTCTGGATTACCTTTTATATCAGCATACTTTACTTTACCATTAACCACATTAGTTTTAAAAAAACTATCGGCACTATTAAAAAAATCGTTTAGATCTTGTGCAGATAAATTGGTTACCGTCAGAAATAAAAACAAAGTCTGTATAAAAATTCTTTTCATAGTATTTGAAATTTAATATCGCTTTTGAGTTTGTTTAGGTCGGTGTTATTGTGAAAACCATACAGTCGAAAACAAAAATTAATAATATTCTTCAAAATTTTTCAATCAACTATCGCTTGGTTTTCTGCGTGTTACGAAATCGTTTTAAGTCGATTAAAACGCAAACTACGCTTAAAAGTATCACAGAGTTATAACAAGTTTATAATCTTTCTAAATAAAAATATAGCTGTTAAGTTATTACCTTTAATACCGACACACCCATCAACAAATGTATTTTATGGATCATATTGTAATTATTGGCAATGGTATTTCTGGCGTCACTTTAGCGAGACATATTCGAAAACTATCAGACAAAAAAATAACTATTATTTCTGCTGAAAGCGACTATTTTTTCTCACGTACCGCATTAATGTATGTATACATGGGCCACATGAAGTTTGAACACACACAACCTTATGAGAATTGGTTCTGGAAAAAAAACAGGATAGATTTAGTTAATGGTTTTGTAGAAAAAGTAGAAACCGACACTAAGAAGCTTGTTTTAAAAGACGGCACTACTATACCATATGATAAACTAGTTATTGCTACAGGCTCTAAACCAAATAAATTTGGCTGGCCAGGGCAAGACTTAAAAGGTGTACAAGGTCTATATTCTAAGCAAGATTTAGAATTATTACAGGAAAATGCACCTAACAATAAAATTTGTAACCGCGCTGTGATCGTAGGTGGCGGACTTATAGGTATTGAAATGGCAGAAATGTTGCGTTCTCGAGAAATACCGGTAACCTTTCTTGTTCGCGAAAATAGTTTTTGGAACGGGGTTCTACCTGCTGGAGAATCTGCCATGATCAATGAACATATTCTAGACCATCACATTGACCTACAGTTAGAAACCAACTTAGAAAAAATTATAGCTGACGAAAACGGGCGAGCAAAAGCTGTTGTGACCGATAAAGGCGAAACTATTGAATGTAATGTGGTTGGTTTAACCGCCGGCGTTACCCCTAACATAGATTTTCTTAAAGATTCTGGTATTGAATTAGGCAGAGGGGTCAAGGTAAATAGGTTTTTAGAGACCAACGTAAAAGATATATTTGCCATTGGCGATTGTGCAGAACAACACGAAGGCATTGGTAGTAGAAGACCAATTGAAGCAGTTTGGTATACAGGTAGAATGATGGGAGAAGCCCTTGCGCAAACGTTATGCGACAAGCCTAGAGAATATACACCAGGGCACTGGTTCAACTCCGCTAAATTTTTAGATATTGAATACCAAACCTACGGATGGGTATTTAGCGAACGTAGCAAAAAAGATAATGAACAACATTTTCATTGGCGACACCCTTCTGAAAAAATATGTATTACAGTAGCATTCGATAAAGACAGCCATCAATTTTTAGGGTTAAATACTTTTGGCATACGAATGCGACATGAAATTTTTGACCAATGGTTGACAGAGAATAGAGATATAGATCACGTAATGACCTATTTAAGGGATGCTAATTTTGACCCTGAGTTCTTTAAACTCTACGAAGAAGAAATTGTAGCCAAATACAATGCTGATTTTAATAAAAATATCAGTCCGAAGAAAAAAAGCTGGAAACGTATTTTCAGTATCGCCTAACTAAATAACAAACACAAACAACACCTACTATGGGTAATTTTGACAGAAGTATGTCACTTGCGGGAGAGCCGCCAAAAGCATTAAATACCGGTCAGAAATTGGCTGTTTTAACAGGAATGACCGGTATGGGTATTCTCATATTACAATTGTTCAATTTAAACTTGGGCAATACCGCATTATGGCTTTCGGTTGCTATTCTTGCCATATTCACAGGTATTATATGGTTTTCTCAAGCTGCATATGCCCATAAACAAAAAGGGATTAAGAATGATGGTATTTGGTTTAAGTCAATGTCCAGTCGTGGTGTACTAGCTTGGATGGCAGGTATTGCGTTAACAGGGTTTTACATTGTACTTTATTTCTACCCTCATTATTTAGGCTTGGTAAAAGACGGTGACAATACCGGCTTAATTGCATTGTTCGATCCATTAAGTAAAGGTTTGAGCGGTAACCCTGCCAGCCAATGGTTTGTTTACGGTACCATGTACACCGTTGCTATTTTAGCTTTTGGAGTTAAATTCATATGGAAATATCGTCATAATAAATATGAGCAATTGAGAACGGTAAGTGTTATGTTTTTTCAAACTGCCTTTGCCTTCTTTATTCCAGAAATTATGGCAAGGTTAAATGGAGACTTACCGTACTATGATCTTAAGAATATGTGGCCTTTAAACTATTATAACTTTGAACGTTATCGTATTAATGGCTTTATAGATTCTGGTAGTGTAGGTATGACGATGCTGTTCTTCGGTATTATATCCATCTTTGTGATATCACCATTTTTAACGTACAAATACGGTAAACGTTGGTATTGTTCTTGGGTATGTGGTTGTGGCGGATTGGCTGAAACTGCAGGAGATTCTTTTCGCCAGTTAAGCGATAAATCTAAATTTGCCTGGAAAGTAGAACGTTGGGTAGTACATAGTGTTGTAGTATTTGTAACCTTAATGACTACTGCTGTAATTTATTCTTATTTGGGTAATGATACCAGCAAATACTGGCTTACAAAAACCGTATTTATTTCTGGAGTAGCTTTTATACTAACAGCGGTTTTCGCTTGGGTAATGATTTACAAAAGAGAAGAACTAGCAAAAGATGCCAAATATGGTGCTATCGGCTACTTCACCATTATCGTTGTATTAATAGGAATGCACTTTTTTAGTGACTCAGGAAACATATTCATTTTTAAAGCAGAGACTTTACGTTCTACATACAGCTTTTTAATAGGTAGTATTTTCTCTGGTGTTATTGGAACCGGATTTTACCCGATTTTAGGTAATAGGGTATGGTGTAGGTTTGGATGTCCAATGGCTGCAGTTTTAGGTTTTCAGCAACGTATGTTCTCTAAATTTAGAATTACTACCAATGGTGGTCAATGTATTTCATGTGGTAACTGTTCTACATATTGCGAAATGGGCATCGATGTTCGCGCATACGCTCAAAAAGGAGAAAATATTGTACGTTCTAGTTGTGTAGGCTGTGGTATTTGTTCTGCGGTTTGCCCAAGGGGCGTTTTAAAATTAGAAAACGGACCAGAAAAAGGACGTATCAATTCTAATGATGTCTTATTAGGTAATGATGTTGATTTAATGGACCTAGTAAATAACAAGTAGAATTTATTTATAAACGGTACTATATATTGAAGCAAAAGGATATTTTTTGTCATGTTTGCCTAAATTATATATCAGGAAAAAGTTCATGAAAGACTGGTTTTCGCTAATCTTTCATGACCTTTACAACCTATAAACACCAACTTATACTAATAATGAATCGCTTATTTATTTTCATATTTATAGTTTCCCTGCATGTTCAATCACAGAAAGAAGTCAATTATCCTGAGGTTGTTTATGGTAAAGAAAACATAAGCGCCGCTTGGGTAAGCCACCCAGACATTAAAGGCGGTGAAGATGTTGCTGTTTTATTTCGTAATACATTTAATATTGATGATTTAAGAGAAGATTTCATCATTAATATTTCTGCTGACAACCATTACTTTTTATATGTAAACGGTCAATTTATTACTCACGGACCGCAGTTGAGCGATATTCAGCACTACAAATACGAAACCTTAAACTTGAAAGACTACCTTATAAAAGGCAAAAACATTATTGCCGTTAAGGTGATTAATTTTGGCAAAAGAAGGTTTTTAGGTATGCAGTCCATTTTTACCAGTTTAATGGTAAACGGTATTTCTTATAATGCTCAATATATCAACACCACTGGTTTTAACGACACTTGGGTAAGTAAAATAGATGAGTCGTATATAGCGAATGAAGTGGTATGGCGTGGAAATAAAGAAAAGGCTATTGTTGGTGGATTTTACGCCAACAACCCTACCGATATTGTGGACATGAACAAATACCCTACCCATTGGGAAACATTAGATTTTAATGATTCTGATTGGAAAAAAGTTGAGTTTTTTGAGAATGCCAGTAGTATGGGCGGGTCGATTGCCTATTTGCTTGAGCCTCGTAATCTGCCTTTACTTTCTTGGGACGAGGAAAGAATTGCAAATATCGTTCGATCATCGAAACCTATTGCTACCGAGTTTCCGATATTGGGCGAGTTAAAAATTGCTCCTAACACCAAAACTACTTTTCTATTAGATCAACAATATGTCACTAACGGATTCCCAGAATTGGTCTTCCGAAAAGGAAAATCGGCTAAAATTATCATCAAATATGCTGAGAATCTTTTTGGGCCCAATAACGAAAAAGGTAACCGTAACGATTTAGAAAACAAACAGCTTTTAGGCTACTACGATGAAATCATATCTAACGGAGAAGATGCGCAGAAATTTATACCGAACTGGATGCGTACTTTCAGGTTCATCGAATTTGAAATTGAGACGAAAGACCAAGAACTTGTTCTAGAGAAATTTGTAAACCATAGATCAAGAACCACAATCCCTTCCATTGCAGAATTCACATCAGATGATGAAACGTACAATGAGATTTTTGATATCTGTAAACGCACAATCGATATATGCACACAAGATTACTTTTTAAGTGATGCCTATTACGAAACCATGCAGTATGTTGGTGACACCAAAATACAGGGGTTAATTTGGCAAGCTATGAGCGGTAATGCCGAGCATACTAAAAATGCCATTAGACAATTTGATCATTCTAGAGATTCTGAAGGGAACATCTTAGGTGCATATCCGCTTCGTTCTACATTTATTTACCCTACCTATTCTTTGGTTTGGGTAGACATGATTGCCGACTATTACAAAACGTCTGGCGACAAAGAATTTATTCACACCTATAAAGACGGAATCGTAAATACGATGGCTGGTTTTGAAAAAAACATGAACGAGCTAAATTTGGTCAATAAAACTTCTTACCGCTATTTTGTAGATTGGTATACAGGTCCAAATAATGGCAGTGGTACGGCAACAAAAAATGACGGACTAAACTCTGCAGTAGTAAGTTTACATTATGTTCATGCTTTACAAAATGCATCTCGCCTGTTTCAAGAAATTGGAGATGAACAAACTTCGGTAACATTTAAAAATCGTGCCGAGGAAATCAAAAAATCGGTTTATAACCTGTGTTACGATACCGAAAGAAATCTTTTTGCCGAAAGACCAGACAAGACCATTTATGATCAGCACACCAATATCATGGCGATATTGACAGATGCTATCCCCGAGAATGAGCAAAGAGCACTTTTAGATAAAATCTTAAATGAAGAAGATTTGCTACAAGCTACCTATTACTACCGCTTTTACCTTTTTGAGGCAATTAAAAAGGTAGGTGCGCCAGAATTATTCGATGACGCCCAAAAACCTTGGGAGAAAATGATTGATGATAATATGACGACTACTTTAGAACGTTTTGAAAGTGTAGAAAAACCAACACGATCAGAGGTTCACCCATGGAGTGCATCACCTGCATATTTCTATTTTAATTACTTAGCAGGCATCCAATCGGTAAAAAATGACTTTGAAGAGGTGCGTATTGCTCCTGTATTCGGTAAATTAAATGATATGGAAGGCTTATTACCTACACCGAAGGGGAATATAACATTTAAGCTGAAAAGGACTAAGAATAAACTATCCGCAGAAATAACGACTCCCGATGCAATGACAGGTACGTTAGTATGGCAGGGAACTGAAATTGCGCTTAGCAAAGGAAATAAAACATATAAACTTAAGGGTACAAAATAGCAAAATGACTTTTGGTGTTTTAACGATGATGAAGATCTTAACCTGAAATAATTTAAAATGAAACTATTAAAACCAGTATACCTCGTACTTATTTGTTTTGGATTGTTAGCTTTTATAAATCCTGAAGACAAACGTTACGAACGCACCTTTTATGATGACGGCACTTTAGAAAGCGAAGGGTGGATGCGTTATAATACAAAAACAGATTATTGGACTTTTTATCATAAAAACGGTCATAAGTCTGAACAGGGTTTTTTCGCTTATGGTAAAAGAGAAAAATATTGGTTCTTTTTCGATGAAAACCGCATAAGAACAAAAGAAGGTAGATTCGCTGAACATGAAGAAATAGGCTGGTGGTTGTTCTACGACAAAAAAGGACGCATTAACCATAAATGTCAATTAACAAAAGGCGTTAAAGATGGTTACTGTCTAAAATACGAAGATGCTAAATTGATATCTGCCGAGAAATATAGCAAAGGTGAAAAAATAAAAGAGTGGAAATCTTTTAGTGCTTTTACCCATGAAAATAGTTTATCTGATTTAAAATAATGACAGACATTAAAGTAATTATACCAGCTTTTAACGAAGCAGATTCCATTGCCCATGTCATCAACGAAATACCAAAAACGGTATCTGAGGTTATCGTGGTGAATAATAATTCTACAGACGATACTGTAAAAAATGCAGAAATAGCAGGTGCCACTGTGCTTACCGAAACTAGAAAAGGATATGGATACGCCTGCCTTAAAGGGCTAGAATACGTTGCTGGGAAATCTAAACAACCAGATATTATCGTATTTATTGATGGGGACTATTCCGATTATCCAGAGGAACTGGACAAGGTAGTTGCTCCAATTTTAGAAAATGATATCGATTTTGTGGTAGGCGCTAGAACTAAAAGCTTGCGAGAAGAAGGTTCTATGACCCCACAACAGATATTTGGCAACTGGTTGGCAACATTTTTAATGAGTTTATTTTTTGGCGCAAAATTTACGGATTTAGGTCCTTTTAGGGCAATTAAGTACGAAAAGCTCAAAGAATTGAACATGGAAGACAAAACTTATGGATGGACGGTTGAAATGCAACTGAAAGTTCTTAAGAAAAAAATGACATATACCGAAGTACCAGTACGTTACAAACGAAGAATTGGCATATCAAAAGTGTCAGGAACCGTAAAAGGTAGTATATTTGCGGGCATAAAAATTTTGGGGTGGATCTTCAAATACAGTATAAAATAATATGGCATTAGCTCTTGCGTATCTTATCATCGTAATTTATAGTATTTCTTTACTATTGATTTTCTTTTATAGCTTGGCGCAGCTGAATCTTTTGATCAATTATTTATCGCAAAAAAGGGAGAACACTACAGCACCTAAATTTAATTTACTAGACCCAAAAGAGATTCCATTCGTAACTATTCAGCTTCCTGTTTTTAACGAGGAGTATGTGATGGATAGATTATTGGAGAATATTGCTAAAATAGAATATCCAAAAAGCAAGCTAGAAATTCAGGTATTAGACGATTCTACAGATGAAACTGTAATTACTACCGCTGCCAATGTTGCAAAACTACAAGAGACCGGTTTAGATATTCAACATATTACAAGAACAGATAGATCTGGTTTTAAAGCAGGAGCCTTAAAAGAAGGCCTTAAAGTAGCAAAGGGTGAATTCATCGCTATTTTTGATGCCGATTTTCTACCAGCATCAGATTGGTTGAAAAAAACAGTCATCTATTTTAAAGATAAAGAAATAGGTGTTGTACAAACCCGTTGGGGACACTTGAACAGAGATTACTCTACATTAACAAAAATACAGGCATTTGCCTTAGATGCGCATTTTACTTTAGAACAAGTTGGGCGTAATAGCAAAGGACATTTCATCAACTTTAACGGTACTGCAGGTATTTGGCGTAAAGAATGTATTATAGATGCTGGCAACTGGGAAGGCGATACGCTTACAGAAGATCTTGACCTTAGCTACCGTGCACAATTAAAAGACTGGAAATTCAAGTATTTAGAAGATGTTGAAACTCCTGCAGAACTTCCTGTTGTTATTAGTGCCGCGCGTTCTCAACAATTTCGTTGGAACAAAGGTGGCGCAGAAAACTTTAGAAAAACAGTTTGGAGCGTTGTTAAAGCTAAAAACATACCTTTTAAAACAAAGTTTCATGGCGTAATGCATTTACTGAACAGTTCTATGTTCTTGTGTGTTTTCTTAGTAGCATTGTTAAGTATACCATCGCTTTATATCAAGAACACTTACGGTCATTTAGACTGGGTATTTTCACTATTAAGCTTGTTTACCGTAAGTACCATTATTTTGTTTGTTTGCTATTGGTTTACCTATAAGAGTATTCAAGGTAGTGGGTTTAATAACTTTGTAGACTACATAAGAATATTCTTTACGTTCTTCTCTGTAGCCTTAGGCTTTTCTTTACACAATACCATTGCCGTAATTGAAGGTCATATGGGTAAAAGAAGTGAATTTGTACGTACGCCTAAATTCAACATCAGCACCATTAAACAAAGCTGGAAAGGCAATAAGTATTTAGCTAAAAAATTATCGCCTAACATGATTTTAGAATTTGCCCTAATGATTTATTTTATTTTCGGTATGTACAGCGCAATACCATTAAATGATTTCGGGTTGTTTCCGTTTCACTTTATGCTGTTCTTAGGCTTTGGGTTTGTATTTTTTAAATCATTGACCTCAAGAGCTTAAAACCAAGCTTAACGATATTTAAAAAAAGGATAGCCAATAGCTATCCTTTTTTTATTTCAATTATTCTAATTTGTTTAATTTACATGTTCTTATTGTGATGAAATTCACAGGGGAGTTCCTAATTTAGGAAGCAATGCTCCAAATTACTATTTCTCAATTCCTGATGAAGAAATTAAAAAAAGAACCTTTTTAACTTCTGACACCTGTGTAATTGATGATGTACATTTTTTTGTTAGAGGATGCTTAGAGATACCATTAATTGGAAATGAAGAAGTTTTTAGCTTTGGAGCCTGGGTTTCATTAAGTAAAGAAAATTTTGAGAAATTTGAATCTTTATATGACGTGAAAGAACGTAGAGATAACGAACCAATGTTTGGATGGTTTTCTTCTTGGGTCTGGCCTTTTTATACAGACACAGAAAATATCAAATCTATAATTCATTTAAGAAATGATGGAATCAGACCTTATATAGAACTTGAACCAACAGAACACCCGCTAGCTTTAATACAATCTGAAGGTATTTCTTCTGAACAAGTAATTAAGATGTATGAATACTATGTACACGGGAAAAAATAATCATTAAAAAAGTTATAATGAATACGGAGTTTTGTTTTTTTCATACTTCGGTGACAATTGAAAAGTTCGCCACGACTAATTAGAAAAATAAAGAGATATACAGCTTGCAAATAGAAATTAAAAATTCAAGAATTAAATGTTACAAATGCATGAGACCTACAAGTACATGTATTTGTAAACACATTAACCCTTTTAAGACAAAGGCTCGTTTTATTATTCTTATGCACCCGAAGGAGTACAAAAAAGAAAAAAATGGAACGGGACATATGACTAAGCTTCAACTTGAAAATTCAGAAATTATAGTGGGTGTCGATTTCACCAATAATAATCGTGTAAATGAAATACTGACTAAAGAAAAAAGTTCTTTTTTACTTTATCCGGGAAAAGATAATTTCAACTTATCTATAAGAGAAAGTTCAGAAATAAATTCATTTATGGGTACTAACCCACACATCTTCATTCTAGATGGTACATGGCCCTGCGCCCGTAAAATGCTTAAACTTAGTAAGAACTTACAAAACTTAAAAAGAGTGAGTTTTGATAATAAAATAAAATCAAAATTCATCATCAAACAGCAGCCAAATTCTCTCTGCCTTAGCACTATCGAATCTGTTTATACGGTCTTAAATTTACTTAAAGAAGGTGACCTGGAACATTGCGAGACTAAGGGATTTCTTATTCCTTTTGAAAAAATGATTGAGTATCAACTCGAATATATGTTAAACCCAAACAGTAAAAACTATTCTTCAACGGCAAACAGAGTGGTTATTACTAAGGACATGTATAAGAAAAGTACGGAAAGGAATATAATTTTTGAACAAGAATAGATGTATTTAGGGAAATCAAAATCAGGAAACAAAAATAGAAATGGCAATTTTAGAAGTAAATAACTAAACACAACATAGAATAAAAAATGAAGACGAAAAGGGAATTGTTTTTAGAACAACCTTAGAAAGTTTAACGCCACTAAAAGGAAAGAATAACGATTGGAATATTGCACAGAATAATCAAGAAAATAGTATTCCCAAATTAAGTGAAATCATTAAAACTTATCTATTCCCTGTGTTTGAAAAATTTGAAAACGTAGAAAATATTGTAAATGAAATCACAAATGACGGTTTAAATATCAATGCCCATTTTAATACTAAAAATGAAAATTTACCAATTGACTTCTTACTATACTTTGGAAACTTTGAAATTACACAAACAGCCTTTAATAAATATTTAAACGAGCAAAAATTAAAAGGAAATGCAAAATCATGTTATAAAAACTATGAGGAGAATGAAAATATTCCATATCGATTTATAACAGACATAACAATGAAAAAAGCATTTTTAAATGCATTGGAAATTTTATAATAGAATAAAATTTTACGTTTAAAGAAAAAGACAAACATCAGCAAGTACAAAGCAATTGATAATTGCACGAAATGCACAATCGAAAATACTTAAACGTAAATTAAAATATAACATGGGGATATTCAATTTTTAAAAAAAACGAGATGAACAACCTGATAATATACTCGATGATTTAAATAGTGATTTCAATTTAAAAAAATTAAGTAAATACATCGAAAGTCCTGTAGCAATAGAACCTTTCTCGAATGAAATTTATACTATTTCGAATAATACAGAATATGATGTTGAAGCCAAAGTTAATGAGTTATTGAAAATTTATATGTCTTTTGATGATAGTCAAAAAAGGACTAGAGAAGGTAGATATATTATTTCATGTATTGCAGAGACTTACTTTTCTGAAAAAAAGCTTGAAGAGGCATTTGAGAATTTCAATTCCTACTAAAATTTAAGAATACCATTGGCACCCCATTTATCCACCTTAGAATGGGACAATTGAATTGCATGATTCAAAATCCAGATGGCACAAAAATAATTCAAAAATTAAAAGATAGTTTCTTATAAAATAATTGTCGCAAACTCAATTACCGCTATTACAATTAATAGTTAATAAAGGTCATTGAGTTGCTTTGCAGTCAATTTCGATTCTTGAAATCATCACAAATAATGTGATGTAGTGTAACATAAGCACTATAAATTTGTTAACTTCAAAATACTTACCAATACAAATTTATGATGTTGAAAGTTCAAATTAAAAGCATAGTTGTAGGTCTATTACTAATATCCTTTACAGCTTGTAAAAACGGAAAGTCAGATACTAAAACAGATGCTGATAATGAAGTAACCATTTCTGTAAAGAAAGAGAACTTTTTATCTGGTGGTTTAGTAGAACCAATTTCTATTGTTAGTAAAGAATTATCTGATGGTTCTACTGCAGATTGCTATAAAATAGTAGTCACCTCTACCCCAACTGATCATGATATGGGACCATGGTGTCCAGATAATATTGCTGATGATGCATCTGCTGGTGGCATTTGGTTAGAAGATGGTAAAGTGTATGATGTAGATGGTGCCTTTGTAAAAAACTTAGGAACGTTCTATGATGATGAGACTTGGATGATGTACAATAGTGAAACGGGAAAAATCACTAAAACAAGTACTAAAGAAGAATGTAACGATGCCGCTAACCCTAATGTAGGCGAAGAATATCAAAATTTTTGTGTTGAATGTTTGCCGTCTTACGTCACTGATATTACACACACGTATTATATACCTGTTACTCCTAAAAAAGCTAAAACTCCATATCCGTTTTCTAACGGACCAGCTGGCGGACCACCTCCTGGTGATGGACCAGATGATGGACATGAAAGACCAGGACCACCTCCTGGTGGACCAGAAGGTAATTCTACAACCCCCTCTGATAGAGGACTTGCATTTAATGGAGTTGTTTTTAATGCTCCTGCCCCTACCGATGACATATTAGCTGCCTACACATTAGCTCCTTTTGATGATGCTGGTGGACATATAAACTTACATGCAGGGTATCATTACCATGCCGCTACCGGTGTATCAAAAAAAATAGAACAGACAGATAATCATTCCGCAATGATCGGTTATGCTTTTGACGGTTATGGAATATTTGAAAACTCAGATAAAGAAGGAAATGAATACACAGATCTAGATGATTCTAGAGGTCATTATGATGAAACTAGAGGATATCATTACCATGTAGACAAAGCCGGAAACAATAATTTCATTGATGGCTTACGTGGTGAATATGCTTTATAAAACAAGAAGATTTAAAGTATTATTTTTCAGTTTACTGTGGATAGGAAACGTTGCTCTTGCTCACAGTCCCGATTTTTCAAGTATCATAATATCCAAAACCGAAAACGGTCTAATTGTTTTACAACTAAACAGTTCATTGACAGCTTTTCAACAAGAAGTAAATTATGTTAATGGGGAAGGTGCTTATAAATCGCCAGAAGAATTTCAAAACCTAGTACTTGACATCTTTAAGTCTAGGTTTTCTTTTATCATTAATGGGAAAGACACAGTACACTTCAAAAACTCTAAAGTCCTTTTAGGTCATGAAACTAAAATTGTCGCAGAAGTTATAGGTCTTCCAGAAGAGATAAATATTATCCAATTAAAGAACGAGGTATTTAAGGATGTTCATCGTAACCAGTCTGTAGTCATATTTTTATTGGACGGGTTTCCAAAAGAAAAATTCACTTTACAAAAAGACAATCAACACAGCATAAATCTAAGTTTAGAAAAAGGAAAGTGGATAACACCTAGTCTTGAAGAGCATTCATCTAAATTAAACTTTGTACCCTATCTAATTACTTTAATACTTGGCAGTTTGTTATTTTATATTTTCGGAAAAACAAAAACATACCAATGAAGAAACCAAACCTAGCGGTTTACATGGCTTTAGCCGTTGTGGTCATCGGCTTGATTTTTCAATTCATGGAAATGGGAGTATTCAGTGAAAATCAAATACCTGCTATTACAAAATACAATCAGCTTTTTTTCTGGAGTGGAGTAAGCATCTGAGCATTTGGTTATATGAATACAAAAGCAGCTAAAAAAAAGGATAGCGAAAAAGACTTGTGAACTAATCAACTATCTATTTGGTCCGTTTGATTTTAAATACCACCTGAAATCAACTAAACCATTCGCTACCCTCTATTTTTAAAATTTAAATTCTATTTGAATAAATGCACAGAAGATTCCTTTAGATTTAATTTTGCTGGTTCTGGAAACTCTGCATGAACTATTAATACATTTTCATGATGCTGTTCTAATTCGCTTAATATATTTCTGTTCAATAATAATATTGTAGAATGACCATGATGGTCTAATTTATCTAAAATTGTTTTTCCGTTGAACTCACATATCCAATGGGTTTCAGACATATTTTCTTCGTAAAACACCTCAATAGTAGGTACTTGATAATAATCGTGCTCACCAATTCCTTCAAGATCAAAAACCAAACGAAGTAATCCGCCTTCAACATCAATACCTTCATTCTTAATCCCTAATTCCTCAAAAGATACTTTACCAGAAGTTGGCTCATTGAATTTCACTTTAATCTCTCCTTGATTTATCTCTACCTTGTTCATCTAGTTTTGTTTTTATGATACTATCAAAGCTAGATAACAGTTGTAATTTATTCTATGATATTTATCAGGATAGCAATATCATTTATAGAATAAATTTAGGTTGGTCAATTTTATACATCGTAGTTACGATAACTCCCTTTCCATCACTCACCGACAATAATTGTTTTTCTTCAGTTACGTTCAAATTAAAAGGAGTTGCCATAAGATCAATGCCACTTTGCTTTTTTAGGCGGGTTCCTTGTCCCGAAATAATATCGATATTGGGCACAAAGTCATTCTCAGGTACATGCTCTGTAACTATTAGATATTTATAATCATATAACTTTTCGACAACGTTCTTAACCTCTGCATTTGATATGTGTTGCAGCACTTGGCGAAGCATAGCACAATCTGCAATAGGCAACTCATCTACGGCAATATCTATACATTTAAATTCTAGATTTGGAAATTTAAACTCCTTCTTGTTTCGCTCAATTAGTTCAGGCACAATATCAACGGCAACGTAGTTATTGGTATAACTCACCAATTCTTTGCCTACATTAAAATCTCCGCATCCTAAATCGCACACCGAAACCGGACTTTCAAATGCGTTTAAAAATTTGACCAACGCTACAATATAAGGCGTTATAATTTCTTTACGATGCGAACCATCACCCGAATAAAAATTAGTGGTACCACTACCCCACAGGTCCATTTCATATACCTGTTGCATGGCATCTTTAGTAGGCCAAGGTTTTTTATCCACTTTAGTTTTAGTCTCCTTTTTACTCACCAATCTCTTATTAAAAAGTACACGCCATAAACTTTCATTTATGGCGTGTATCTTATATTTTAAAATAACAATGTGCTGTTTATTTCTGAGTTGCTATCCAAGTCTTTACTCTACGTTCTAACAATTCTAATGGCAAAGCACCTCCGCCAAGTATAGTGTCGTGAAATCCTTTGATATCAAATTTATCACCTAATTCGGTTTCTGCCATTTTACGCAATTCTTGAATTTTAAGCATTCCTATTTTATAAGAAGTTGCTTGTCCTGGCATTACCATGTAACGCTGAACTTCTGCTTTTATAGCTCCTTTAGAAATAGAAGAATTCTCTGTGAAATATTTTATAGCATCTGCTTCGGTCCATCCTTTTGCATGTATTCCTGTATCTACAACCAAACGTATTGCTCTCCAGATTTCGTTCACTAAACGACCAAAATCATAGTATGGGTTTTGGTAACCGCCCATTTCCTTAGCCAAAGCCTCTGAATATAATCCCCAACCTTCGCTATATACACTAAAACCAGCCTGAGTTCTAAACTTAGGCACCGCATCTAATTCTTGTGCAATAGAAATTTGCATGTGATGTCCTGGGTTACCTTCATGATACGCAACACCTTCCATCGTAGTTTTTGGCATAGCGTTCATATCTGATAAATGTACATAATAGGTGCCTTTTCTAGAACCATCGGGCGTACCTGCAGAATAGTGCTGTGGCGCACCATCTTGTTCACGAAATGCCTCTACCCTTTTTACCTGCAACTTTGCTTTTGGCAAAATACCGAAGTAGTCTGGTAGCTTCTTCGTTAGATCATCTAAATACTTAGTAGACTCATCTAAATACCCTTGTCTACCTTCATCTGTATTAGGAAAGAAAAACTGCGGGTCTGTATTTACAAATTTGAAGAAGGCATTTAAATCACCATCAAAGCCTACCTTTTCTTTGATCGCCATCATTTCTCCCTTTATCCTTGCTACCTCTTCCAGACCGATTTCATGAATCTCTTCTGCCGTTAACCCCGTTGTAGTAAAAACCTTTAAACGATAGTTATAAAAATCTTTACCATGGTTATGACGACTTACTCCTGTTGGTGTTTCTTCTGCATTATCCACTTCACTTTCTAACCAAGCCAACAACTTATCATATGATGGTGAAAAATAATCATTAAGGACCTTTACCGATTGTTCTTTAAGTGAAGTAGCCTCTTCTGCCGTAATTTCTTCGGATGCTACAAGCGCATCAATTTTACCGTTCATATCATTAAGCAATGGAGCACCATCCTTCAATGATTTTGTTTGAGCGATAACTGTAGTAAATGCAAATTTAGGAGGTAAATTTCCAGCCACTGCTTGTTCCTTTGCTCGTTCTACCAATTGATCAATTCCTCTTGAGACCTCTTTAACCCTAGAGATATAAGCGTTCATATCAGAAAGACTATCTACCTTATGAAAATTGATTAAATAACTTGGTAAACGAGTATGCATACCTCGCATTTGATCAAAAACATAATCTAAATTTTCAAAAGTAGCACCTTCTTTTAGCGTTTCGTATTGGTAGACCCATAAATCATAAGAAGTTTTATCTGCATCGTTTAAACTATCGTAATCAAATTTCTCTTTAAGTTCATTGGTGGTCTTAGTATACCATTCCAATTCCTTTTTCTCTGCAGCTTTACTTAAATCATCAATTTTGTCATACTGATCTTTTCTGCCTTGAGCGGTAAGTCCTAGCGGACTCATTTGTAATTGCTCCTCGTATTTTTCATCGAACCAATTGTTTAATTCTGCTGTTTGGTCTATGACCGGTTTTGGTTCTTCTTTACAAGAAGAAAGTACTAAAAATGCAATTGCAATACCGGTAGTGACAAGTTTTTTCATGTGTACTAATTTTGATTTAGTCAATAATTGAAGCGTTAGTTTAGGGGAATTTAAATACATCATCTGGGGGATGTTTTAAAGATATAGCAATTTGTTTAATTCCCTATTCTACACTAAATGTTTATTGCTGACCAATACCAGTCAAAAACAGTCTAGTCAATAGATTACAGACTAAAAAACTAGTGTTCTTAGGTGAAGATTAAATCCGCTAAAAGATTTATTACATAAAAAAGAGATTAACCTTTATAAAAAATATAGATCCAGATTGATCTTGATATTCTAAAATTGACTGTACTCAACAAAATAGATATTGCCGCTATAATTGCAAACACGCGTAGTGGAGACAAATCAACAAAGTACCAAAACAAGACTAAGCTCGCTATCATCTGTGCTACAGTTAAAGCATAGCTTACAAACATTGCCCCAAAAAAGAAACCCGTTTCCTTTTCAAATTTAAAATCGCACTCGGTACACCTTTTATTCATCTTAGGCATTCTAAACATTAGAATATTGCCTTGATCATTAAAAACCTTTCCTTTTTTGCAATTAGGACATTTACATTTCAATACATCCAAAACTTTGCTCATAGTTACAATTTATAATACTGCAAAATTAAGACACAAAGTCATCGTTTCGATTATATAATTAGCTCTATTATTTGTACTTTTAGGACATTACTATGAAAATACCAGCTTTAAATATTCATCAGTTTTTAGACAATAAGCCTTTAGACAGCTTATACGTTAATTCTTTTGCCTCCCATATTATACACAACCAAGAACTAATTAATAAACAACATAGCCATAATTTTTATTTGTGCGTTGTATTCATAAAAGGCACTGGCACACATGAAATCGACTTTAACACTTACACCATTGAACCCGGAATGGTGTTTTTTCTAAAACCTGGGCAAACTCATTTTTGGAAATTCGACTCTCAACCAGAAGGGTATATTTTCTTTCACTCTCAAGAATTTTACGAATTAAAGTATTTGGACCATACTCTTAGTTCTTTTCCTTTTTATTATTCAAATCAGAATCCGCCATTTCTAAAATTGACCCAAGAAAAGCTTGGAAATTTATCAATACACATTAAAGAGCTTTTTACTGAATACCAAGAAAACAATGTATTACGAGAAGCTAAAATTACCAACCTCATCAATTATATCTACATTGAATTGACCCGTGTTTATACGGCAGATGTTACAATAGAAAAATTTGGTTCTACCAACTATTCTCAAATACTAGAGCAATTAGAAAGCTTAATCAACATTCATTTTTACACACAAAAATTACCCAAATTTTATGCCTCGCAGCTTCATATCACCACAAAACATTTGAATAGGGTAGTTCAAAAAACAATTAATAAAACTACCACCCAATTAATATCTGAACGAATATTACTTGAAGCTAAAAGACTAATTGTACATTCTAAAGATAATCTTGCAGGTATTGCAAATACCCTTGAGTTTTCTGATTATGCTTATTTTTCAAAATTCTTTAAATCCAAAATAGGAATGACCCCTATGGAATTTAGAAAAACGTATTTTCACTAAAATAATCACCTTAAGAACATCAATATTATGAACCTAGAGAGAAACAAAGAGAATGCCATTGCATTTTACAAAACAGCTTATTTAGGACAACCAAAATTGGCTATAGAAAAATATGTAGGAAACGAATATATTCAACATAACCCAGATGTTGCCAATGGTACACAAGGTTTCATTGATTATTTTGAACGCATGAAGACAGAATACCCAGAAAAATCGATTGAGTTTGTACGATGTATCGCCGAAGGTGATTTAGTTGCATTACATACCCACCAAATATGGCCTGGCAATGACCAATATATTACTATGGATTTTTTTAGATTTGATACTAACGGTAAAATTTGTGAACATTGGGATTCTATTCAACAAATACCCGAAAAATCTGAGAACCCAAATACCATGTATTAATACAGTAACTGACAAAAGAACTCAACTTTATGAAAAATATTAATATTCAAGGTCTTAATTGGGATGCTAAATCATCGTTTCAAAAAGGACCAGCAAAAGCTCCATCTTTAATTAGAAAAGCACTTTATAGCGATTCTATGAATCTGTGTACCGAATTCGGGATATCTATTGAGAATGACAACATAGCAGATAAAGGCGATTTTAAAATTGACGAGTATTTTGATATAACATCCATCACTAAAAAACATATTGCAGGAGGTGCAAAACTTCTGTCTTTAGGCGGTGACCATTCGGTTACTTTTCCCATTATAAAAGCTTTTCATGACCAATATCCAAAACTAGATATTCTTCATATAGATGCTCATGCAGATCTTTATCATGACTATGAAGGTGACCCTTATTCTCATGCATGTCCATTTGCAAGAATTATGGAAAATGGATTTGCCGTAAAACTGGTACAAGTAGGTATAAGAACTTTAAATCCGCATCAAGCTTCACAGGCAGAAAAATATAAGGTAGATGTTCATGAAATGAGAAATCTAAACTTGAGTTCTATTAAAAAGTTCGAAAATCCTTTATATATTTCTTTAGACATGGATGGTTTCGATCCTGCGTTTGCTCCCGGAGTTTCTCATCATGAGCCAGGCGGACTCTCATCTCGTCAAGTCATCGATCTAATTCACAGCATAAATACAGAAATAGTTGGTGCAGATATTGTGGAATACAACCCTGATCGCGACTTTAACGACATGACCGCTTACTTAGCTGCAAAAATGATGAAGGAGATTTTAGGAAAAATGATGGAACGTTGAAATCATTTTTCAATAAAAAACCATTAAATTGACTAGTCTCTAAACCAAAGCCCCTAATGCCAACTAATTTTAAAACTTTTTTGAAACTCCATCGAGTTTCCTTGATATTAGCGGTATTAAGCTTTGTCTTTTATTACACCTTTGCATATCATTTGCAGCGTACAGATTTCGTTAAGTTACTAACGCTTTTTGTTGCACTTTTCTTTTTTTGCTTTAAATTGATTCAGTTCGAGAAACTGAACTTTAGATTCCTATTAGGGTTAGGCATTATTTTTAGACTCGTTTTTCTATTTATCGAACCCAATCTTTCTCAAGATTTTTATCGATTTATATGGGACGGCCATTTAGTCGCTAACGGAGATAACCCCTATTTATATACGCCAGACGACCTAATGAAAAACATGGTCTCAATAATACCCAATGCCGATGTCCTTTACGAAGGTATGGGGAGTTTAAGCGCTCGACATTACAGTAATTACCCACCATTAAACCAACTCCTTTTTGCACTAGCAGCATTTATTGGCGGTAAAAGTATGTTTGGGTCTTTATTGGTTCTAAGATCAACTATTATTCTTGCAGATATTGGCGTATTTTATTTTGGTAGAAGGTTGCTGAAAAACCTCAATAAATCTCCTCACTTAATATTCTGGTATTTTTTAAATCCGCTAGTAATTGTTGAGCTAACAGGAAATCTTCATTTTGAAGGGGTTATGCTATTTTTCTTCATCCTTTCTATGTTTCTATTGTCTATCAACAAATGGAAGGTTGCAGCCGTTGTTATGGCATGTTCCATTTCGGTAAAACTAGTTCCCTTGTTATTTCTACCGTTATTTTTTAAATATTTAGGATGGAAAAAGAGTATCGTTTTCTATAGTATTATTGGAATAACCTCTGTTGTTTTGTTTCTACCTTTTAATACACCCGAGTTTATAGACAACTATACAAAAACGATCAGCTTGTGGTTTTCTAATTTTGAATTCAATTCTAGCATTTACAATATTGCTAAAAAAATAGCTATACATTTTGATGCCAAACCATGGGAGTTTATAAAAGAGTATGGTAAAATTACTCCCATACTTACAATTGCTGCAGTAGCATTGTTTACATTCTTACCTAAAAAATATGATTTAAACAGAGTGCTTTGGTCTATGATGTGGGTAATGACCATTTATTATTTCATTTCTACTACAGTACACCCTTGGTATCCTATTTTTCTAGTATTGCTTTCTATTTTTACCACATACAGATACGCAATCATATGGTCTGCAGCCATTGTTTTGAGTTATTTCGCGTATTCTCAAACAGATTTCAATGAAAACTTATGGTTACTCGCCATTGAATATACTTCAGTGTACGGCTTCTTAGTTTATGAAATTGTTACACATCATAACAAAAAGTGAGGTTTTTGTAAAAATTTTCTCATGCGGGTTGTCAAATAAATATAATTTGTACATTTACCCTGTAATGAACGAAAAAATCTACTTTTTAAATAGTACCGTGAGCCCAGTTGCTCTTGCGCGTCCGTTCACATCTCGCCGTCGCCGCCCGTAAGGGTAAGATATATTTATGGAATTAGGTGAGTCCATTTCCGCACAGAAAATCAAAACTTTTTTTACACTTTTAAATCTAACTGGCAATGAACTTAATTGTTGCTAACGAATCACATTTTAAATACGCTCAGGATATCTGCGACACCATAGCAGATTCGGCTAAAGTTCGCGGAACAGGTATTGCGAAACGTACACCAGAATACATCCAGAGAAAACTTTCTAACGGCAATGCTATTTTAGCTTTGGACGGAGAGAAATTTGCAGGTTTTTGCTACATCGAGGTTTGGGGACATGAGAAATTTGTTGCCAATTCTGGACTTATAGTACACCCTGATTATAGGGGCCAAGGACTTGCAAAAAGCATAAAAGCTAGAATTTTCGAGCTCAGCAGAGAAAAATTTCCTGATGCCAAAATATTTGGAATTACCACTGGTTTAGCCGTTATGAAAATTAACTACGAGCTTGGCTACAAACCTGTTACCTTCTCTGAGCTTACAGATGATCCCGAATTTTGGAAAGGCTGCCAAACCTGTAAAAATTTCGATATCCTTACCAGAACAGAACAGAAAATGTGCTTATGTACCGGTATGCTCTATGATGGTAATGTTAAGAAAAAAACTGAGGAAGTAAAGCAAATGAATAGTAAAGCTTTTACCAGATTAAAAAGCATTAAAGAAAGTCTGTTCCTTAAAAAGAAAGTCGAAAAAAGTAAATCATAATTCTGAAAAGAGATAAGAACGGGCTTCAATTTTAAAACATAGTTGTTCTCAAATAAAATCTATTCTCTATTCAAATTGAATCATATAATTACCCGGTTACATTGGGATTGAAAATATTAAAATGAAAAAATTAGTACTAGCATACAGTGGCGGATTAGATACATCTTATTGCGCAAAACATTTATCAAAAGACAAAGGCTTTGAAGTTCATGCAGTAAGTGTAAATACTGGTGGTTTTTCATCAGATGAAATAAAGGAAATTGAAGAAAAGGCGATTCAGTTGGGTGCTACTTCTTATACCTCTATTGATGCCGTACAAACGTTTTATGACAAGGTAGTTAAGTATCTTATTTTCGGAAACGTTCTAAAAAACAATACATACCCTCTTTCTGTTAGTGCAGAAAGAATAGTACAGGCTATTGAAATTGTAAACCACGCCAAAAAAGTTGGTGCTAAATATATCGCCCATGGTAGTACAGGCGCAGGAAATGACCAAGTACGTTTCGATATGATTTTCCAAATTATAGCACCTGAAATTGAAATCATTACCCCTATAAGAGACAACAAATTGGCTAGGGAAGAAGAGATTGCTTACCTAAAAGAAAACGGAGTAGATTACCCTTGGGAAAAGGCAAAATACTCTATCAATAGAGGTCTATGGGGAACATCTGTAGGTGGCGAAGAAACTCTGACTTCAGATAAAGCCTTGCCAGATAGTGCTTACCCAAGCCAGTTACAAGAAAAAAATCCGACAGATATCACCTTAACTTTTGAAAAAGGAGAGTTGGTAGCTGTTAATGGAGAAAAAGATACGCCAGTAAATAACATTGAAAAAGTTGAAGCCCTTGCTTCTAAATATGCTATTGGCAGAGATATCCATGTTGGTGACACTATTATAGGTACTAAAGGAAGAGTTGGCTTTGAAGCTCCTGCTTCATTAATCATCATAAAAGCACACCACCTATTAGAAAAGCATACGCTTACCAAATGGCAACAATACCAAAAAGAACAACAAGGTAATTTCTACGGCATGTTGTTACATGAAGGTAGTTACCTAGATGCGGTAATGAGAAATATAGAAACCTTTTTGACCGACACTCAAAAAACTGTTTCTGGTGATGTATATGTTGGCTTATATCCTTTTCAGTTTAGGCTGCACGGTATTTCATCTAAACATGATTTAATGACAGATGCTTTCGGTAAATATGGAGAAGTAAATAAAGGCTGGTCTGCAGATGATGCTAAAGGCTTTATAAAAATTCTTTCCAATTCAGGTAAAATATATAACCACGTAAATTCATCTGATGATTAAAACAGGAATTATTGGTGGATCTGGTTATACGGGTGGCGAACTTATTCGAATTCTATTGAATCACCCCGCAGTAGAAATAGATTTTGTTTACAGCACCACCAGAGCAGGAAAAAAGGTTACTACGACACACCCAGACCTTTTAGGAACAACAGATCTTGAATTTACAGGAAATGTAAACTTGAATGTCAATGTTGTTTTTCTTTGCCTGGGTCATGGTAATTCTACGGCTTTCTTAAAGGAGCATAGCTTTTCTACGGATACCATTATTATTGATTTAAGTAACGATTTCAGATTACTTGCCGATGCTAATTTTAATGGCAAACAGTTTGTATACGGATTACCAGAATTGAACAAAAGTGACATAGAGAACGCAAAAAATATCGCAAACCCTGGTTGTTTTGCCACTGCTATTCAACTAGCCCTGCTTCCATTAGCAAAAGCAAATTTCTTAGAAAATGAAGTGCACATAAATGCTGTAACTGGTAGTACAGGCGCAGGTGTTAGTCCGTCAGCCACTTCTCACTTTTCATGGCGAAATAATAATGTAAGTTGGTACAAACCTTTTACGCATCAGCATTTGGGAGAAATCAACGAAAGTTTACATTCGCTTCAAGAGAATACTGGAAACTTATTTTTCATGCCCAACAGAGGAAATTTCACTCGTGGAATTTTAGCTACTTCGTATACCAAATTCGACGGGGATTTATCAGAAGCAAACGCACTGTATCAAGATTTTTACAAAGATGCCGTTTTTACTCAAATTTCTGATGAACCCATCAACTTAAAACAAGTGGTGAATACCAATCAGTGTCATGTGCACTTACATAAACACGATGATTTATTACTGGTTACCTCGGCAATTGATAACTTATTAAAAGGTGCATCGGGACAAGCAGTACAAAACATGAATTTGATTTTGGGACTAGAAGAAAATTTAGGACTGAATTTAAAGGCAGGGGTCTTTTAACTTCGGCTACATTCAGTAATTTTTACAAACACTAATAACAACATGAAAATAGCCATTATAGGTGCCGGTAATTTAGGACTTTCCATTGCAAACGGAATTTTAAAAAGTAATGGTGCCACTAGCATGTACCTTACTAAAAGAGATACCAAGTCTATTGCTGATTTTGAAAAATTTGACAAGGTTACCGTTACGAACGATAACCGTTTGGCTGTGCAAAATTCAGATATTTTAATATTTGCCGTGCAACCTGTTCATTTTGCTGAAATATTAGAAAGTGTTAAAGATCTACTGAATGAAAATCATGTGATAATTTCAACGATAACGGGTTTCGGAATCGAAAAAATAGAGGCTGTTATCGGCAAAGATAATTACATAGTTAGAAGCATGCCAAATACGGCTATTTCTGTTGGTAAATCTATGACCTGTATCTGCAGTAATGAAAAAGGTAAAAAACGTATCGATTTAACAAAGGCTATCTTCAACAGAATGGGTCATTCTATGGAAATACCTGAAAACCAAATGCAAGCCGCAACGGTTATTTGTGCCAGTGGCATTGCTTTCTGGATGCGCTTAATACGTGCAACTACCCAAGGCGCCATACAATTAGGGTTTGATGCAAAAGAGGCCCAAGAACTAGCTATGCATACCTGTAATGGAGCCGCAAGTTTACTTATAGAATCGGGCAACCACCCCGAAGAGGAAATAGACCGTGTTACTACACCAATGGGCTGTACCATAACCGGATTAAACGAAATGGAACACCAAGGTTTAAGCTCATCTTTAATACGTGGCATTATTGCTTCTTATGATAAGATTACCGAATTTAAAACCAAGTAAAACAAGCTGTTAAATGAGTTCTTTTTTGAACTTGAATCTTTTGAATTATGAAATTATTCGACGTTTACCCATTATATAATGTTACCCCTGTTTCCGCTAAAGGAATTGTAGTGACCGACGATAAAGGTCAAGATTATTTAGATTTTTACGGCGGGCATGCCGTAATATCCATTGGTCATACACACCCACATTATGTGAAACGTTTAAAAGACCAATTAGATAAAATAGGGTTTTACAGTAACGCTGTTCAAAACCCGTTACAACAGGAATTAGCAGAAAAGCTTGGTGTAGCTTCTAATTGTGAAGATTACAATCTCTTTATGTGTAACTCTGGTGCCGAAGCAAACGAAAATGCCTTAAAAATGGCATCGTTCGTAACAGGAAAATCAAAAATTATTGCATTTAATAATGGCTTTCATGGGCGTACTTCTGCCGCAGTTGCCGCAACTGACAATCCGTCTATCAACGCAGAAATCAATCAACAGCATGAAGTGGTTTTTCTTGACTTGAATGACATTAAAAATTTTGAAGGAGAAATTTCTAAGAATGTCTGTGCCGTAATCATAGAAACTATACAAGGTGTAGGTGGACTAGATGAACCTACCACAGAATTTTTACAGAAAGTAGCAGCCCTATGTAAAGAAAATGATGCTTTATTAATTGCTGATGAAGTACAATCTGGCTTTGGCAGAAGTGGTAAATTCTTTGGATTTCAGCATCATAACATACAGCCAGATATCATTAGTATCGCTAAAGGTATGGGGAATGGTTTCCCTGTTGGCGGTGTACTTATCCACGAAAGTATTAAGGCAAAATATGGAATGCTAGGGACCACTTTTGGTGGTAATCATTTAGCTTGTGTAGCTACATTGGCAGTTTTAGAGGTCATTGAAAATGAAAACTTAATTACCAATGCCGAAGAACTGGGAGTTTATTTCAATGAAAAGGCAAAAGAAATTCCGCAAGTAAAACGAGTAAAAGGAAAAGGTTTAATGCTAGGATTAGAATTTGATTTTCAAGTAGCTGATCTACGCAAAAAATTAATTCACGAGCACCACCTTTTTACCGGTGGCGCAAAAGATAAAACGGTACTTAGGGTACTACCGGCATTGAATATTACCAAACAAGATTTAGACGTATTTTTCACAGCTCTTAAGACTGCTTTATCATGATAAAAACGCTCAGCTTAGCAAAAAGAAATGCCGTATTAAAACGTATGGCTGAATTGGTACAGCAAGAAGAATCAATTTTAGTGTCTGCCAATGAAAAAGATTTAAATTCTTTCGAATCTGCTGATATTGCAATGATCGACCGCTTAAAGGTGGATAAAAATAAGGTTAGAGAAATGGTTTCTTCCTTAAAAAAATTAGCTGCACTAGCCGATCCTTTGCATGTAGAACGATTTCAATTTACTCATGACAACGGTTTAGAAATTAGTAATAAAACGGCCCCATTCGGTACTATTATGATTATCTATGAATCTAGACCAGATGTCACTATCGAAGCGGCAGGTATTGCTTTTAAATCTGGCAATAAGATTTTATTAAAAGGAGGAAAAGAATCGGTAAACTCTAACTTAGTTTTAGTCAATTTGTGGCATAAAGCTTTAGAGTCATGCGATTGTTCTGAAGATTGGATTACATATCTCAACTATTCACGAGAAGAAACGCAGCAGTTTCTTGAAAAACCAACTCAAAAATTAGATTTAATAGTTCCTCGTGGTGGTGAAAAACTAATTGCATTTGTAAAGAAACATGCGCAATGTCCAGTAATCGTTAGTGGTCGTGGTAATAACTTTGTGTATGTATCTCATGAGGCTGACTTACAAATGGCATTAGATATCATCATCAATGCAAAGACCACTAAAATATCTGCTTGCAATGCGGTTGACAAGGTGATTATCTCTAGAGATTTACCCCGTAAAATGGAATTTTTAAATCACTTGGTTCAGACACTTAAAAAACATAATGTAGCAATTTTAACCGATGCTAAATTATCAGGGTTAGATGGCACCTCGCAAATGGAAGATGAGTCTGTTTGGTATGAGGAGTTTTTAGATTACAAAATTGTTTTAGGCCAAGTGCCCAATGTGGAAGAGGCCATAACGCATATTAACACCTATGGCGGCGGACATTCTGCTGTAATTATTACCAAAGACGAAGAAGAGGCAGATGTATTTATGCAATCTGTTGATAGTGCTACGGTTTACCATAACGCATCTACCCGTTTTACAGATGGCGGTCAATTTGGACTTGGTGGTGAACTAGCAATTAGCACAGATAAATTACACCAACGCGGACCAATTGGTTTACAGCACTTAGTTACCAATAAATGGTACGTAAAAGGAAATGGTCAAGTTAGAAGCTAGACATTTACAGTCTAGCAAAATCTAAAAGAGAATGTTGAAAAAGAGAATTTTATTAAAATTAGGCTCCAATACCTTAACGAAAGACACTGATCATATATCCCGTGGTAAAATTGAGGATATAGGCAGACAAATAGCTGCTTTGAAAGATAAATATGAATTCATCATTGTTAGTTCTGGGGCTATTGCAGCAGCAAAACAATTCGTGAAATTGGAACATAATGGCGAGGAAATTAATGTTAAACAGGCGCTAGCATCCATTGGACAGCCACACCTTATGCGTATTTTTCAAGAGAATTTTAGGGAGCTTGGGCTTTTTACATCCCAATGTTTGTTGTCTTATTCAGATTTCGAAAAAGAACAGTCTAGGCTGAATATTAAAAACACAATCAACGTCTTGGTTGCTAATAACTTCATACCTATTATCAATGAAAATGATACCGTTGCGACCGATGAAATCAAGTTTGGGGATAATGACAAATTAGCTGGTTTAACAGCATCGCTTTTATCTGCAGATATATTGATTATTGCCACAAATACAAATGGCATCTACACCAAAGCCTCTTTAGCATCGACCACTCCAAAAACAATTGAACTAGTTTCTGATTTGAGCGAACTATTAAAAGAAATTGGGGAATCTAAATCTACTCATGGCACAGGCGGTATGCAATCTAAAATAGATGCGGCAACCATTGCCCAAACCGCAGGTATTGAAACCTGGATTACCAATGGTTTAAATGATAATTTTATAACGGACGCCATTGATAACAAAAGCACATTTACGAAAATAAAAACATCATGAATTACCTTTCAATAAACGATATCGACTCTTTATCCACTTGGGTAAAAGAAGCAATATCTCTTAAAAATCAGCCTAAAAAACATAAATCTCTTGGTAATGATAAAACTATAGGACTTTTGTTTTTCAATAACTCTCTTCGTACCCGTTTAAGCACTCAGAAAGCGGCAATGAATCTAGGCATGGAAGTAATTGTCATGAATTTTGGAAGCGAAGGTTGGGCTTTGGAATATGCTGATGGCACTATTATGGACCAAGGCACATCTGAGCATATAAAAGAAGCAGCTCAGGTTATTTCTCAATATTGCGATATAATTGCAATTCGTGCTTTTGCCGGTTTGGTAGATAAAGAACTAGATGAAGCAGAAGAAGTTCTTAATGGATTTAAAACATATGCTACTGTACCCATCGTAAATATGGAAAGTTCTGTTGGTCACCCATTACAGGCACTTACCGATGCTATTACACTAGAGGAACATAATTTCAAGAACAATCCGAAAATCGTCTTATCATGGGCACCACACCCAAGAGCATTACCACATGCGGTTGCCAATTCTTTTGTGCAAATGATGCAGAAACAAAATGCTGAATTTGTAATTACGCATCCCGAAGGATATGATCTCGATCCAAACATCACTAAAGATTGTAAAATAGAATATGACCAAGAGAAAGCTTTGGAAAATGCTGATTTTGTTTATGTAAAAAACTGGAGCAGCTATACCGATTATGGACAGATAAAATCACAGGACACTAATTGGCAAATGACCTTAAAAAAATTGGGCAAAGCTAAATTCATGCACTGCCTACCTGTTCGAAGAAATGTAGTGGTTGCCGATGAAGTTTTGGACAGCAAACAATCACTGGTCATAGAGCAGGCTAATAATAGAACGTATGCCGCTCAATTAGTTTTAAAGAAAATACTAGAAGATTTAAAATAAAAAATAGTGCAAAAACTTGAGAACAAAGTAGCAATTATTACAGGAGCAACTAGCGGAATGGGTAAAGCCATAGCTACTTCATTTGTTGCAAATGGCGCCAAAGTAATTTTATCTGGTCGTGATGAAACTCGAGGTAATGCTTTATCTGCTGAACTAGGTGAAAATGCTGTTTTTGTAGCTGGCGATATTAGAATTTCTGAATACAACGAACAATTGGTCAAAGCTGCCATTCATCATTTTGAAAAACTGGACATTGTTTCCATGAATGCAGGCATACTTGGCATAGGTAGTGTAACAGATTTACCAGATGAATTATGGAAGAATACAATGGACACCAATTTGTCTTCCATTTTCTATTTATCAAAATATGCAATCCCTGAACTCCAAAAAAACGAAGGGTCTTCTATTTTAATAAATGCCTCTATAGCCGCTTACAAAAGTTTTCCTAACCACCCTGCCTATTGTGCTTCTAAAGCTGGAGCATTAGCACTAATGCGCCAATTGGCCGTAGAGTATGCACCTGAAATTAGGGTCAATGCAATATGCCCAGGCCCAGTAGATACTCCGCTACTTTGGGATTCGGCAAAAGCTTTTGACAACCCGAACAAAGCTGTAGAAAACGCAGCGAACAAAACATTATTAAAACGACTGGGCAAACCAAAAGACATTGCCAATCTTGCTTTATTTCTAGTATCAGAAGATGCTTCATGGATTACTGGAACGGCAATGACGATAGATGGCGGAATTTTAAATGCTTAACATGAAAGAAAAACTATCCGTAGTAAAAATTGGAGGAAATGTCATAGAAGATGAAAAAGCATTAGATAACTTTCTGACTGCATTTTCTAAACTAGATGGACTTAAAATATTAGTACATGGCGGTGGAAAATTAGCCACTCAATTAGCAACCAAAATGGGTATTGAATCTAAAATGATTGATGGCAGGCGTATTACCGATGCCGAAACCGTAGATATTATCACCATGGTATATGGGGGTTTAGCCAACAAGAAAATCGTAGCTCAATTACAATCTAAAAAAGTCAATGCCATTGGTTTAAGTGGCGCAGATGGCAACAGTATACAAGCTCATAAACGTCCTGTAAAACAAATTGACTACGGCTTTGTTGGAGATATTGACGGTGTTAATTCTGAATTAATAAAGAACCTACTATCTATAAACCTTACTCCTATTTTCTGTGCTCTTTCTCATGATGGCGCTGGACAATTACTAAATACCAACGCTGACACTATTGCCTCTGAAATTGCAATTGGTATGGCATCGATTTTTGAAACTACGCTTTATTATTGCTTTGAAAAAAAAGGTGTTTTATTGGAAATTTCCGATGATAATAGCGTGGTTAAAAATATTGATACAACCAAATACAAAGAACTTTTATCTAAAGGTGTTATAGCTGACGGCATGCTTCCTAAGCTTCATAACTGCTTTCATGCATTAAATAACAAGGTTGAAAAGGTTTGCTTAGGCGATGTTAGTATGCTAGATAAAAACACAGAACTGTTCACCACTTTAAAATTATAAGATGAACCAAACAGAACTTACAGAAAGCGCTATAGAATTATTGAAGGAATTGATTTCAATAGAATCTTTTTCTAAAGAGGAAGATCAAACCGCAGATGCTGTACAGGCTTGGTTGGGAAAATACAATATCCCAACTGAAAGGGACCTCAACAATATCATCGCCAAGAACAAATATTGGGACGAATCAAAACCTACACTACTTTTAAATTCTCATCACGATACCGTAAAGCCAAATACTGCATATACCAAAGACCCATTTCTACCACATATTGAAGATGGTAAATTATTCGGGTTAGGCAGCAATGATGCTGGCGGACCTCTAGTTTCCTTATTGGCAACTTTTGTTACTTATTATAATTCTGAAGACCTTAACCATAATATTTTAATGGTAGCTTCTGCAGAAGAAGAGAATGCTGGAGAAAATAGCCTACGTGGATTACTACCAAAACTACCACATATTGATGTTGCAATTGTTGGCGAACCCACCCTAATGCAACTTGCCATAGCCGAAAAAGGGCTTGTGGTTTTTGATGCCGTAATAAAAGGTACACCATCACATGCAGCCCACCCAAATGATAACAATTCCATTTATAAATCCATTAAAGTATTAGAATGGTTTAAAAATTATAAATTCGAGAAAAGCTCTGAAGCTTTAGGTGATGTAAAAATGACCGTTACCCAAATAAATGCAGGAACACAGCACAACGTGGTACCTGCACATGTTGACTTGGTAGTTGATGTAAGGGTAAACGATGCCTATAGTAACAAAGAAATTGCAGATTTGCTGAAGAAGGATGCTCCATGCGAATTAAAGGAACGATCTTTACGTCTAAATTCATCGAAAATAAATAAAGACCATCCGTTAGTGCAGTCTGGTGTTGCGCTAGGCAGAACAACTTATGGATCTCCTACTCTTTCGGATCAAGCAGCGTTAAGTTGTCAATCATTAAAATTAGGACCAGGAGATAGTACACGTTCCCATTCTGCTAATGAATTTATTTATGTTGATGAAATTGAAGAAGGTATAGATTTGTATATTAAAATATTAAAAGGATTTTTGCACTAAGCTTACAGCTAGCAATTAAAAAATTATAAAGAGCTGGTATCATATTTTATAAAACAAAATTGATATTTGTTCTTGAACTTGAACTTGACTTATGAAACTCTGGGATAAAGGATTTAGCACCGATAAGAAGATTGACCATTTTACTGTAGGAAATGATAGAAAACTTGATTTGCATTTAGCGAAGTATGATGTAATTGCATCTAAAGCACACGCTAAAATGCTAGGTGAAATTGGTTTAATTACTCCCAAAGAAACCAAAGAGCTTGTAAATGAACTAGATCATATTGCGGCACGAATAGAAAAAGGTACATTCTCTATAGAGAAATCTTTTGAGGACATGCATTCAAAAATTGAATACATGCTTACGCTTAGTTTAGGTGATACAGGCAAAAAAATACATACAGCGAGGTCAAGAAACGATCAAGTTTTAGTGGCTATGCATCTTTATTTAAAAGATGAACTAGAAGAAATAAAATCAATGACCAAATCGCTTTTTAACCTTCTTCTGGTAAAAGCGCAGGAACATAAAGATGTAATGCTACCGGGCTATACGCACTTACAAATTGCTATGCCGTCTTCTTTCGGACTTTGGTTTTCTGCCTATGCGGAAAGTTTAATAGACGATCTTTATTTTATTGAAGCTGCATATAAAGTTGTCGATCAGAACCCTTTAGGTAGTGCTGCCGGGTACGGTAGTTCATTTGCTATCGACCGTAGATTCACCACCAAAGAAATGGGTTTTAGCACTTTAAAATATAACGTAGTTGCTGCTCAAATGAGTAGAGGGAAAGCTGAAAAGGCAACCGCTTTCGGTATTGCAAACATTGCTGCTACCCTATCGAAAATGGCAATGGACATTTGCTTGTACATGAGTCAGAATTTTGATTTCATCTCATTCCCGGATGAATTGACTACAGGTTCTAGCATTATGCCACATAAGAAAAATCCAGACGTTTTTGAGTTGGTTCGCGGTAAGTGTAATAAGCTACAATCTATACCCAACCAATTAACTTTAATCATAAATAACCTACCAAGTGGTTATCATAGAGATTTACAATTGGTGAAAGAAATCATTGTTCCGGCTATTCAAGACATGAAAGCTTGTTTGGAGATTTTGACCTTTAGTCTAAAAGAAATTAGAGTAAATAAAAACATTCTAGACGACCCTAAGTATGACTACTTATTTAGTGTAGATACCCTAAATGAATTGGTACAGAATGGAATGCCTTTTAGAGATGCTTACAAGAAAATGGGGCAAGAAATAAATGATGGTACATTTATTCCAAAAAGAGATATTCATCATACTCATGAAGGTAGTTTAGGTAATTTATGCTTGAAAGAAATTCATGATAAGATGAAAAAGGTTTAATTCACCTTTACATACTTATCTGAATATATCTTGGTAAACTGTGCTCCAAAAGTGACTATTAAACTAGAATAGGACACCCATAGCATTACCAAGATTATACTACCTGCCGCACCATAAGTAGAGCCTGGTTCTGCCTTACCAAAGTAAAAAGCTAGCGCGTATTTACCTACTAAAAACAAGAAAGCTGTAAGTGCTGCACCAACCTTAACCGCTTTCCAGCGCACATGGGTACTAGGCAAGTATTTGAACATTGCACCGAATAGTAGGTAGATAAAGGTCAAAGAAATAATAATATCCAACACAAAACCCAATTCCAACATTCCCTCTGGCAGAAGCCTAGATAATTGATCTGAAAACGCCGATAAAAAAGACGTAAGCACAAAACTGATTAGTAACAGAAATCCGAAAATAAGAATAAACCCGAATCCTTTTAATCGCATAAAAAGTGTAGATAATATTTCATTAGTATATTTTGGTTTCGATTTCCAAATATCATTCAACGCATTTTGTAATTGGTAAAATACTCCCGTAGCTCCATATATTAATACTCCTACACCTAATACCGTAGCTATGATAGATGTATTCTCACTACCTCTATCCGCAATCATTTCTTGTATAGATTGCGCAGTTTCCGGTCCCATAGCGGATGAAATTTCAGCAAATAATTCTCCACGTACTATTTCTTTGCCCCAAATACCACCAACTAATTCTAATATTAAAATAAGGAGACCTGGCAGTGATAAAATTGCATAATAAGCTATAACCGCACTTATTTGAAAAGGCTCTTTTTCCATCCAAGAATTATAGGTGTTAACCAATAATTTGGGTAGATGTTGAATTCCAAATTTCATATGATTCACTTCCTTTTCTTGAGACATCTATAGCAGTATTTAAACTAAGTTTAAAAATAAGACAAGTAGCATATTGACTGTAATCCGATAAGATTAAATACTACCTCTTAAAAGGTTTTTAACCTTTTAAAATATTGACTTCTATGTAGTTGATTAGAAAAAGTAGATTTTATAAAATAATAAAAACCCATATTTGGTGAATTCTAAAAATATTTATGTTGGTGTTTCTACGCCTAACTTCATCGGAGACATGCTTGATTAGGATGATAATGTAGAAATCAATATTCCTTATTATGGATATTTAGGTTATCTTTTTTTCTGACAAATTTAAATTGGAAATTGGTTACAGAACCAATCCCTCTATAAATTTATTGGCAGGCGGCCACCTTTTCAAATATATTAGGATAATATATAGTTACAATTTAGCCATGAACGATTCCCCTTAAGAAATACACATGGCATTATTGCAACTTATCGATTTAGTGAAGGTTTTAACAGTAATTAAAACCTTATACAAGTTATTGGAAAATACTATTTAATCATCTTAAGGTTTATAACCTCTTGATCTGTTAAATACCTCCAGTGTCCTCTTGGTAAATCTTTTTTAGTAAGACCACCATAAACAACTCTATCAAGCCTTTGAACCTTATAACCTAAGGTTTCAAACAAACGCTCTACAATTTTATTTCTAGAACTAAATATTTCTATACCCACTTCTCGTTTAGGAGCATCGGCAATAAAACTAACATCCTGTACTCTTACTACTTTTTCGTCAACTATGACTCCTTCTTGAATTTTCTTTAAATCGGCACTTCTTAATTCTTGCTCCAATACCAAATGATAAATCTTACGCATACCATTTATAGGACTCTTTAGAACCTTTGTCATGCTACCATCATTGGTAAATAAAAGTAGACCTGTATGTTCTTTCTCCAATTTATCTACCGGCAGCAATTTAGATTTAGAAGCACTAGATATCAATCCAGAAACGTGTCTTTTCCCTTTTTCATCACGTATAGTTGTAACAAAATCTTTTGGCTTGTTAAGCAAAACGTATTCTTTCTTAACAGGATTTAATAATTGACCGTCGAATTTTACCTCATCGCTCAACTTAACCTTATATCCCATTTCTGTGATAGGCTTCCCATTAACAGTTACATTACCAGCAGAAATATAAATATCCGCATCTCTTCTAGAGCATACTCCAGAATTAGCTACATATTTATTAAGTCTAATTGAATTTGGATCCATTGGCTTACTCGGCGTCACATTCTTCTTAATGGGCGCATTACCTCGAGCATAGCTCTTCTTTTTGAAATTACCTCCTTGTCTGCCTGAAGCATTCTTTCCCCTATTAGAATCATCCCTACTCATAACTGTACTAATTTTGTACAAAGGTAGGAAATTGCATTGCCGTTCAAATAGTTATATGTAACATATTACGAACAACTATAGTATTCTGTTTAAAACAAGGTGTACATCTATTAAAAGAATGCTGAAGACACCCATTACAATAATAAGTTTAAGAATATTATGCAGCCAAACATAGTCTTTTCGTGCTTGAGCTTTAAAAAGTAGAAAAATAAACAACATCATTAGTAAGACACAAAGCACAAAATAGAAGTTCATAAACCCCACATCAAACTTAAAAATTAGAAGTAACGATGGAATAAGGGTCAATAACATTAAAAAAATAATTAGCAATTTAGATATTCGTGCTCCGTATATAATGGGGATAGTTTTATAATTCTGAGCTAAATCTCCAGAAATATTCTCCAAATCTTTAATCATTTCCCGTGCAAGAATCAATAAAAAGAGAAATATAGCATGTACAAATATGACTGGCTGCAAATTCTTGTAATACACAAACACTACAAAGAAGGGCGTAATTGCCAAGGTGGCTGAAATGAAATTCCCTAGAAACGGAATTCTTTTCAACTTATGTGAATAAATCCAAATACCGAAAATATAAGATGAGAAAAAGAAAACGGCCCTAAAAGAAACATAGCTAGCTGCTATAACCGCCATGAAATTCAACACAAAATACGTTGTTAACTTAAATCGTTGGCTCACCAAACGATCCAACATACTTTTACGTGGTTTATTAATAAGGTCTTTTTCTGCGTCGTAGAAATTATTTATAATATAACCTCCTGCAATTACCATGGCAGATGCCAATACAATTACAAAAAGATTAATATCGAACACCACTTTACGCACTGGCAATTCTGGGGCCAAAATATAAATGGATGCCAAATATTGAGCTAAAGCTATAACAAGAATGTTATACCCTCTAACTACTGAAAACAGACTCAGTACTTTTAAAAGTAAGAGCTTATTTTTTCTATTAAACATTTTGGAAATTACCTAAAAATTATAAACTACTTCCAGTTTATAGTCTTTTAATGCAGTTTTGGCTTTTTCTAAATCTTCTGTAAAACCTAGAATATAACCACCGCCACCTGAGCCACATAGTTTTAAATAGTAATCATTAGTCTCTATCCCATTTTTCCAAAGGTCATGAAACTTTGCTGGTATCATAGGTTTAAAATTATCTAAAACAACATGTGACAATTGTTTTAAATTACCGAACAATGATTGAATATTGCCGTTTACAAAATCTTCTACACAAGCATCTGTATGCTTTATAAACTGATTTTTTAGCATTTTTCTAAACCCATCGTTTTTCATTTGTTCCATGAAAATCTGAACCATTGGTGCTGTTTCACCAATAATGCCACTATCTAATAAAAATACTGCTCCTTTACCTTCTGCATTCTGAGAAGGGATGCTGGTAGACTCAATATTATCTTTAGAATTTATTAAAATAGGAAGACTTAAATAACTGTTTAATGGATCAAGACCAGAAGATTTACCATGAAAGAACGACTCCATTTTACCGAATATCGTTTTAAGCTTTAATAATTTTTCTCTGGTTAAATTCTCTAAAACCGTTATTTTATTTTGAGCATATTTATCATAAATAGCTGCTACAAGAGCACCACTACTACCTACTCCATACCCCTGTGGTATAGAACTTTCAAAGTACATACCCTCAGCAATATCCGTATTTAAAAGATCTAAATCAAAAGAAACCAAATTTGGCTCCTCTATTGTAAGGTTCTTTAAATAATGAGCAAATGATTCTAAACTTTTGTTAGATTTTGTTGCCTCTTTAGATACACTGGCATCAGATTTCAAAGCACCTTTATAAAAGTTATAAGGTATTGATAACCCTTTGGAATCTTTAATGATACCATACTCCCCGAAGAGAAGAATTTTTGAATAAAAAAGAGGTCCTTTCATTTTTAAAAACTAAGCAAATATTAAAACTTATGTATAAATATAATCAAAGATTCATATAAAGTTGAACGTTTTTCCGCAAATGGTTAAACAAAATAGATGAATCATTCATTTACCAACGTTTTTTATAAAAAAATAGTACATCAAACAACTACAACTTCTTAGCTCCCAGACCAATTCGATCACAAATATACTGTCCATTTTGGCAAAAAGGAACTAACTTCTCTTTAATAAATGGAAAAACGATATCTTTTTCATTTTCCGGATATAGCACATGTACATTGGCACCTGCATCTAAAGTGAAACAAACGTGAGTATTAGATTCCTCTCTAAATCTCCAAATTTCATTTATAATAGAGAGCGTATTCGGCTTCATTAATATGAAATAAGGATTACTAGTCATCATCATGGCATGTAGTGTTAGCGCTTCGCTCTCAACTATACTTATAAAATCAACTAAATTTCCGTCTGCCAAAACCTTACCAAGCTTTTCTAAATTTGAATGCGCCTGATCAAACCTTTGAGTCGCAAATGGATGTCCATGCATAAGTTCATGACCTACCGTGCTACTCACTTGCTTCTCTCCTTTGTCAACTAATAAAATGGTATCATGAAAATTTTTGAATACTTCATGCACACTGTATGGGTACTTGATTCCGAATAAGTTTGAGCTCCCATTAATTGAAGCTGTTTCTCCCCATTGTACCAAAGGCCCTTCAATACTACGGCATGCACTACCAGAACCTAAACGAGATAAGAATGATACTTTTCTATTGAAATCATCTTCAGTAATATTATCCAAGAATGCTTTTTCCATTTCCATAAAGCACAATGCCAAAGCAGACATACCGCTCGCAGACGATGCTATACCACTACTATGTGGAAAAGAATTTGATGTATTTATTACAAAGTGATAGTCTTTCAAAAATGGCAGATACGCTACTATTCTTTTTAAGAACGTATTTATTTTTGGTTTGAATTCTTCTTTAGCCTCTCCTTCAAAAAACAGGTCAAACGAAAATTCATCTCTATTCTGTACCTTCTTTTTATAGTGTACATTAGTTTTTGTTACACATGCAGCCAACGTAAAACTAATAGATGGATTTGCAGGAATTTGATTCTCTCTTTTCCCCCAATACTTTACCAAAGCAATATTACTAGGAGAAGAATAGGTTACAGTACCTTCTTCTTTCAATGTGGTATATGGAGCTGGAATAAAATCTTTTTCTGACATTGAATATTCAATTTGTGCAAATATAGTTTTTAGGGCTATCAATTGAAATAAATCCTTATTTTAGAGGTAAACACCAACCTATTGAAAAGAAAACTTGCTTACGTTTTTATTGGTATTCTTATATGTTCTACCATTGGGTTTCTTAGCAGCGTGGTTACGCAAAGCTCTGTAAATGATTGGTATATGACATTGAACAAACCAAGCTTTAGCCCGCCAAATTGGATTTTTGCTCCTGTTTGGAGTACATTATATATTATGATGGGAATTTCTGCAGGTTGGGTTTGGGCAAAAGGATTTCATCATAAGTATGTAAAAACCGGACTCTACCATTTTGGTTTTCAACTTCTTTTAAATGGTTTATGGAGCATTGTTTTTTTTGGACTAAAGCAACCTCTTTTAGCGCTCTTAATAATAACTACATTATTAATTGTTCTTGGGTTAACCATTAAATGGTTTAACATAGTCAGTAAATTTGCAGCTGCTCTGTTATTACCTTATTTTTTATGGTTATGTTTCGCTACAGCTTTGAACTATAAAATTTGGGAATTAAACTAACTCAGTTCTATTAATTTGATCATCGTTCTATAATTTCTGGTAGTTGCCAAAACCTTCAGCTTTCGCTCAATAAGATTATTATTCAATTTTGCCTTACCGTAACCAGATTTACATTTAAGATAAATACAAGTATCAACGATTACAAACTCTTCATTATCAAAAGATTCTGATTTAAAATTCTCTAGTGCATCTATATTTGGATTATTCTTGAACAGAACAAAATAGATTTGCTTGCTCAAGATTTCAACATCTGTAATGAACGGATTATGGTTTAGAATTTCTTGTAATCCAGAAACGGTCTTTACAATCACAGGCACATTAAAACCAAAGTCATTTAAAATGGCTTTTGAAAGAAGTTCTTCTAATTCTACAGTGCTACCTACAGTACTATTAAAAACAATATTTCCACTTTGAATGTATGTCATAACTTGTTGTAGATTTAAGTTTTCACATAACTTTCTAAGTTCGGACATTAAAACCTTATGCTTACCACTAACATTTATTCCTCTTAAAAATGCTACGTAAGTTGTCATATTAATCCCGATCATTATTTAAATCTTCCACCACTCCTTTAGCGGAAATATAACCCCCTGTCCAAGCATTTTGAAAATTGAATCCGCCTGTTATCGCATCAACATTAATAATTTCACCTGCAAAATAAAGGCTTGGTGCAATTTTACTTTCATAAGTCTTAAAATTAATTTCTTTTAGATCTACACCTCCTGCTGTTACAAATTCTTCTTTAAAAGTACTTTTCCCATTTACTTGAAAAATACCGGCAGTCAATTGCTCGGCTAGTGTTTGCAGTTGTTGTTTGCTAACTTCTGGCCAAGTAGTTGTATCATCTATAGCCGATGCCTTTACCAAATTAACCCATAATCGTTTTGGGATATCTAAAACTTTAGATCTTAAGACGGTCTTCTTTTCTACCTGCTTAACTTTTAAAAGCAATTCTAATAATCCGTTTTTATGATATTCTGGGACCCAGTTCACTTGAATTTTAAATTGGTAATTATATGCCTCTAAAATTCTAGCACCCCATGCCGAAAGCTTTAAAATAGCCGGACCGCTCATACCCCAATGGGTAATCAACAAAGGACCTTCTGAGGTTAAATCCGAAATACCTGATTTGGGTAGTTTTATTTTTTTACCAAAGTTCTTTTTAGTAACAACGTGAACTTCTGCCTGAGTAGCAACGCCAGGAATAGTCGAAATCCGCTCATCTTTAATATTAAAAGTAAATAATGATGGTACTGGTGGTACAATACTATGACCTAGAGCCTCAATATAGCCCCACATCTTAGGGTTGCTCCCCGTTGCCAGAATAAGCTTCTTAGAGACCATAAAACTATCACCTACGGCAACCTTCCATTTCTTTTCTCCTGCCTGTTCAATTTGTTCAATACCGGTTACAGAGCAATGTGTTTTTACATGAATACCTAATCTGTCTGCTTCTGAAACAAAACAATCGATAATAGTCTGTGAGGAATCACTAACAGGAAACATTCTACCATCATCTTCAATTTTTAAGGCAACACCACGTTCCTCAAAAAAACCAACAGTATCTCCACTGGCATAGGTATGAAAAGGACCTAAAAGTTCCTTTTCTCCTCTTGGATAGTTTTTACTTAAATCAGCCGGATTAAATTCTGCATGGGTAACATTACACCGCCCACCACCGGAGACCTTTACTTTAGTAAGCACCTCTTTACCGCGCTCCAAAATTGCAATCTTGGTATTAGGTCTATTCTCTGCAACATGTATTGCAGCATAAAAACCTGCTGCACCACCGCCAATTATTAAAACGTCGTACATTATTTTACGCGTTCAGGAAAGTTGGTGATAATACCGTCTACTCCTATACGTTTCATAGCATCAATATCTGATGGTTCATTCACTGTCCATGTATATATTTTAAAACCGGCATCACGAATTTCATTTGCTATGTCTAAATCTAAAGTTTTAAAACTTGGATTTATCGCAACAGCGTTTAATTCCTTAGCAACAGGAATAGCATCTAAAGGCTTCTCTCCTGCCAAAACGGCAATAGCTACATTAGGATTATGTTTACGCATTTCTCTTAGCTCATCCCAATTAAAACTTGAGATTATAAAATTCTCTGGAGACCAATTCTTTTTTTCTATATAATAATTCATTATAAAATTAACCTTATCTGCAGTACCAGCACCTTTCAACTCAATGTTCAAAGCAACCTTGTTATCAATAAGGTTTAATACATCTTGCAGCATTGGTATCTTATGACCGCCTTCAACAATTACTTTATTCAAGTCAATAATATAGTAATCTTCAATATTGCCAGGAGCATTAGTTAACCGATCTAAAGTTTTATCATGAAAAACTACAATTTCTCCACTTTTAACTTTAAAAACATCTATTTCTATCATATCTACACCCAAATCTATTGCTTTTTGCATAGATGCTAAGGTATTTTCAGTTTCGTGCCCCATGGCTCCTCTATGACCAATAACTAAAGGTTCTTTCATATTACAGGATGCTAAAGTGATACATATTAAGACTAGGTTTATTCTTTTGAGCATGTTTTAAAGTTTTAATTCAAAAATAAAAGATTCTAAAGGACTTAGACTGATTGCAACATGACCTTCTCCATTTTCTATTCGCAATGAATTAGAATGACCATAAAGCGCATCGCGCAAAGCATAAGTACCTTCCTTTAATTTCCAGTTATTCATTAAATCTACAGGTAATTTTAAATCAAATGAAAAATGGTCGTTGACATCAAAATTGGAAATAATAATTAATTTTTGATTATCTGACCAACGAACATAAGACAAAACCCTGTGATTGTAATTTTCGGTGATTTCTTTATTATAAAAATGAATTTCCCTATAAGCTCCCATTAAAGCTTCACTACTAATGGTGAAATTTAATAATCTCTTGTAAAAATCTCGAAGTTCAGTTTCTTGAGGAGTTGATTGTCCCCCATCATATTTTTTATTATTAACCCATCTTTGATGATGGGGAACACCTATATAATCGAATATAGACGTTCTTGACGGACTCCCAAAACCTGCATTTTCTGCAGCTGGCTCGCCTACCTCTTGACCAAAATAAATCATAGTTGGCGAAGTACTTATTGTTGCCGAAACCACCATTGCAGGTCTACCTATTTCTGCATTCCCCACAAATTCTGGGCTAGCAATACGTTGTTCATCATGATTCTCTAAAAAATGAAGCATGTTATGCTCAATGTCTTTTAATCCATTCTGTACAACTGGCAAATGATCAGACCAACCATAACCTTTCATAATATGTTTTAAGCCATCATAAAAATCGACCTTATCATATAGATAATCCATTTTCCCTTTATGGATATAAGTTCTATACAAATCTGGATTATACACTTCTGCCATAATAAATGCTTCAGGATTTTTCATTTTAATAGAAGAATTCATAAAGCTCCAAAATTCTACAGGAACCATTTCGGCCATATCATATCTAAAGCCATCTACCCCCATTTCTAACCAATACAGGGCTATATCTCTGAACTTACGCCAAGAGCTAGGAACTACTCTTTTCTTCCAGTAATTAAAATGCTCAGTATAATCTTTCTCCCCAAAATCATTAGGCAGCATATCAAAATCTAAACCACCATCTGGTCTTACTCCATAATTTATACGAACGGTCTCATACCAATCGTTCATATCTGGTTGTGGACTTCTAGACCCATTACCTGTCCATTTAGCCGGAATCTCAACTAGTTTTGCATCTGCAAAATTTGGCATATCCCCACCTAATGGTGTATACCCATCTCGCCACGCCGGATGTTGAAATTCTGTATTTGGAATGTAATAAAAATTATTATCTTTTTGATATTCTACCGATGTATCATCTCCAAATCCAAAATCGGAAACACCCTTTGGATTCGTCTTTCCTTCATATTTTCTAGCAACATGATTAGGCACAATATCAATGATAACTTTTAGACCTGCCTTGTGAGTCCGATTTATTAATAATTTGAACTCGTTTAACCTTTTTGATGGATCTTTTGCCAAATCGGGGTTAACATTATAATAATCTTTAACAGCATATGGTGAACCCGCCCGACCTTTAACTACCGTAGGATCATCGTTTGATATACCATATTCTGTATAATCATTAATGACCGCATGATGCGGTATCCCCGTGTACCAAATATGGGTAACACCTAAGTCTCTAATTTCTGAAAGTGCCTTCTTTGAGAAATCTGCAAACTTACCTACTCCATTTTCTTCAATGGTGCCCCAAGGTTTGTTTTTGGTATTTGTATTTCCAAAAAGTCTAGTAAACACATGATAAATAACAATTTTACTATTCATGGGGCAATTTCAATTTTAATGATTTAAAACACTGAACAAATTATACCGTAATCAACTCATCTGGATACAATGATACTTTCTTTCCATTTACCCGAATAGATACTTCTTCAGTACCAATTAGCTGAAAAGTAGTATTCTCTGCCGTTACTTTTACTTTAATAATTCTATTTCTAAAATTGACTTTAAAAGAGTACGTCTTCCATTGATTTGGAATTTGAGGCTTAAAGGATAGTTTATCGTTTACAATACGCATACCTCCAAATCCTTCAACAATACTCATCCAAGTACCAGCCATAGAAGTAATATGCAGACCTTCTTCTACCTCTTTATTATAGTCATCCAAATCTAATCTAGAAGTTCTTAAGTAGAAATTATATGCCTGTTCCATTCTACCTAATTTTGCAGCCTGTATACTATGTACACATGGCGACAACGAAGACTCATGAACTGTAAATGGTTCATAAAAATCGAAATGCCTTTCAAGATCTTCTGTTGAGAAATCTTCCTCAAAAAAGTAAAACCCTTGTAAAACATCTGCTTGCTTAATGTAAGGAGATCTTAAAATTCTATCCCAACTCCATTTTTGATTTATAGGCCTATCTGATTTTGGCAATTCACTAACCTTCACCAAATCTTTATCTAAAAAACCATCTTGTTGTAAAAACACGCCATGCTCCTTAGAATATGGCAAGTACATTTTAGTTGCTACTTTTTTCCATTTACCACATTCTCTATCGGTAAGTTTTGTTTTACCAACAATTCTATGATAATCATCTGGATAGCCATTTTTAACTTTTTCTAATTGCGTAAGTGTATAGTTGATACACCATTTTGCCAAGTAATTAGTATACCAGTTATTATTGACATTGTTTTCATATTCGTTTGGTCCGGTTACCCCAAGCATCACGTATTTATTCTTGGCCTTTGATAAGTTTACACGTTGATGCCAAAATCTAGAAATACCAATTAAAACTTCTAATCCCATTTCTGGTATATAGCTATAATCTCCGGTGTACCTAAAATAATTATGGATAGCAAAAGCTATAGCCCCGTTTCTATGAATTTCCTCAAAAGTAATTTCCCATTCGTTATGGCATTCTTCACCATTCATGGTCACCATTGGGTACAATGCAGCACCATTAGAAAAGCCTAACTTTTTAGCATTCTCAATTGCTTTCTCTAAATGATTATAACGATATTTTAGTAGTTTTCTAGCAACCTTATCATCTTTCGTTGCCATATAAAAAGGAATACAATAAGCTTCGGTATCCCAATAAGTACTACCTCCATACTTCTCACCTGTAAATCCTTTCGGGCCAATATTTAGTCTAGAATCCGTCCCTAAGTAGGTCTGATTTAATTGAAATATATTAAAACGTATTCCTTGTTGTGCTTTAATATCTCCCTTAATAACAATATCGCTCATCTCCCAAATAGCTGCCCACGCAGCTATTTGCTTTTTTAATAAGTCTTTAAACCCTAGTTCACTTACTTCACTCAATCTAATATTGGCAACCTTCACCAAGTCATCGTTAGGATGATTTCTTGCAACCGTATACCCACCAAATTTTGTTAATGTAATAGATTCGTCGGCTTTTACATTTTGCTCAAACTTAAGCGAAACAATAGTATCTGTCTTTTCAGCCGAGACACCTGAAACTTCTTTGCCTTCGTATGATACTAAAGCCTGCATGAATGTACAGGTCTTAAATTCTGTTTTCATGGTATGCGCCTCAATAAAGGCACGATTATTCTCTGAGCTTACGTTTGTTGTATTCCAGAATTTATCATCCCAGTTACTATCTTCATTTGTAATACCACTATCTAAATAAGGCTCAAAAATTATTGCAGCATCTGTATTTAATACCTTAATTGTATATGATATTGCACCAACCTCATCTATATCTAAACTTAAGAATCGTTTGACAACCACCTCAATTTCAATGTTATTAGAAGTCACCGCATGAAAGCTACGTGTATAAACACCCTCTTTCATATTTAGTTCCCTTCTAAAACCAGAAACTTTTTTACTTTTCGCCAAATCAAATTCTACACCATCCACAAACACTTTAATGCCAATCCAATTAGGAGCATTCAAAACCTTTGCAAAATATTCTGGATATCCATTTTTCCACCACCCTACTCGGGTTTTGTCTGGATAATAAACCCCGGCAATATAACTACCTTGAAAAGTTTTACCCGTATATGTTTCCTCAAAATTGGCACGTTGCCCCATGGCACCATTACCGATGCTAAAAATACTTTCAGATGATTTAACATTATCACTGTCAAAACCTTCCTCAATAATGCACCACTTATCTGGTTTTATATAATCTTGATTCATTAAATTAAAATTGAGTTTAAATCAAAAATAGAGCAACTATGGATAGGTACCCTTATTTATTTTCATGATTTTTATTAAGTAGTAATTCTAAAAAATCATCACTTATTTCAGTGAAATCTTTAAAATTATAATTCGCTTCGTTGAGTATTGTATCATCTCCAATACCTATACTAACCATATTCGCTGCATTCGCCGCTTGAATACCCGCAACCGCATCCTCGAAAACTACACATGAATTTGCTGCAATACCTAAATTACTAGCTGCAATTAAGAATACCTCCGGATCTGGTTTTGCTTTAGTTACACTATTACCATCTACAATACTATCAAAATAAGGCAGTAAATTAACCTTCTCTAATATTGGCTTGGCATTTTTACTCGCCGACCCCAATGCAATAGGTACATTCTTTTTCTTTAAATATTCTAACACCCTAGGCACGTCTGGCAGTATTTCACTTGCATCCATTTTCTCTATGTAGGCAAGGTAATCTACATTCTTCTCTACCATCCAAGTATCAAATTGTTTTTGTGTTGCCGTAATCCCTCCAATATCCAAAAGGATTTCTAAACATCGCTTTCTACTAACTCCTTTAAACAATTCGTTTTGCTCCTTCGTAAATTCAAAACCTAATTCTTTAGCCAGCTTATGCCAAGCTAAATAATGATATTTGGCCGTATCAACTATAACACCATCCAAGTCAAAAATAAATCCTACTTTTTCCATTTTCACAAAATATTAATTGATTGAGGAACCTCTTTTAATTAATGTAGCATCTATTATTTCCGTTTTAAACGGCTCCTCAATTACTTCTACCGACTCCATTCTATTAATTAGAAGTTTTGCCGCTAACTCTCCCATTTTTTCTCCATGTTGCGCAATTGTACTTAGTTTAGGTGAAGAGTACCTAGACAAGATGCCATCTGTAAAGCCTATTATTGAAATATCATTGGGCACATTAAACCCTAAATATTGTACAACACTCATACACTGTATGGCAAAAATCTCATTTACACATAATACGGCATCAATTTTATTTTCTTGGAAAAATTTAGTCATAAGACCTGTATTATCTATTTCATGAGGCAATGTCAAAATTAAATTCTGATCAATCTCAATATCATTCGACCTTAAGGCTTCAGTATATCCATTTCTTCTACTTTCACTTACATTAAAGTAATTCTCTGTAGTTATTAATGCTATTTTACTGCAACCAGTATTAACAAAATGATTAACTGCCTCATAGGCTATTTCTGCATCGTTCAATATCACCTTATCACATTCTATTTCATTTGTGACACGATCAAAAAGTACTATTGGTATTCCTTGATCCAACAACTCTTTTAAATGGGTAAAGTCATTTCTTCTTTGTGTTTCCGCACTTAATGAAAGTATAAAACCGTCTATACTCCCATTTGCGAGCATTTCCATGTTAATAACCTCCTTATCAAAAGATTCATCGGATATACAAACAATTACATTATACCCCATTTGATTGGCATACTTTTCTATACCCCTAAAAACGGTTGTAAAAAAATGATGCACTATATCAGGTATAACAACACCTATATTCTTCGTTTTCTTATTTTTAAGACTTAGCGCTATATTATTTGGACGGTAGTTATAGAATTTGGCAAAAGCCTTTATTCTATCTTTTGTATCCTTACTAATCTCCTTGCTATTCTTTAAAGCTTTTGAGACGGTTGAAATAGAAACATCGAGTTCCCTAGCAATATCTTTTAAAGTGATTTTTGGTTTCAAAAAAAGGATTTTAAAATTTTAAGATAAGAACTTAAATTCTTCTAAAAGTTAAAGTCAAGTATTAGCTTCTATTTGGTAAATATATACAAAAAAGGATTTTACCTATCTTTGAGAAAATATCAAATATTCTCATTTAAGCTCATGTATTAATAGGAATATAATAAATATAGCTATTCCTCATAATTATACTCGTAAAAAATAAAAGTTATTAACACGAAACCGTTTTCGTAACATTTTAACTTTACCGTTACTCTCATCAACAAGCCTTTTTACATATTTTTAACAATTGAAATTAAATTAACTCAACTTAAATTAACAATTTATGAAGATTACATTCCTAAAAAGTCTGTTGGTTCTTGGTGCATTTATGTGCTTCGGATTTATACAGGCACAAGAAGTATCTGGAACTGTTTCAGATTCAAGTGGACCTTTACCAGGAGCTAGTGTTCTTGAAAAAGGAACAACGAATGGTACGCAAACAGATTTTGACGGTAATTACACATTGACCGCAGAAGAAGGTTCTGTACTTATTGTAAGTTATATTGGCTACAAAACTCAAGAGGTAGCAGTAAACGGTAGAACTTCAATAAACTTCACTTTAGATGAAGATGCAGAAGCATTAGAAGAAGTTGTAATTATCGGTTACGGTACAACAACTGTTAAAGATGCAACTGGCTCTGTAACGGCTGTAACGGCTGAAGACTTCAACGGCGGAAATATTTCTTCGCCAGAACAATTAATACAAGGTAAGACTGCCGGTGTTAACATACAGGAAACTAGTGGTGAGCCTGGAGCAGGTATCCAAATCAATATTAGAGGTTCAAATTCTGTTCGTGCAAACAACAACCCGTTGTTCGTAGTAGATGGTGTAGCACTAGGTAGTGGAGATACATCACCACAAGGTGAAACTGGTTTTGGACAAAGTGCGGTTAAAAACCCATTAAACTTCATTAACCCTAGTGACATTGAAAGCATTAGTATTTTGAAAGATGCATCTGCAACCGCTATTTACGGTTCTCGTGGAGCAAATGGTGTTGTTATTATTACAACTAAAAGTGGAAAAGGAAGTGGCCAAGGAGTATTTGACTTCTCTAGTTCTTTAAGTATTGCTACTGCTGCAAACACTTTTGACCTTTTAGATTCTTCTGAATTTTTATCTGGCGTTTCTTCTGTAGGTGGTGATGCTAATGCTGTAAATTTTGGAGCTAATACAGATTGGCAACAAGTTGTATTAAGATCAACTGCTTCTCAAAACCAAAACCTATCTTATTCTCAAAATTATGGTAGTGGTAATGTAAGAGCTACTTTTGGTTACGGTAAGCAATTTGGTATTGTAGAAAATTCTGACTTAGAAAGAATTACCGGTAGAATAAATCTAAACCAAAGATTTCTAGATGACAAGTTAGTTCTTGGTCTTCAAATGTCGGTTGCTAGAATTAACGATTCGCAAGCTCCTATTAGTGCCCAAGCAGGTGCTTCAGGTGATGTTTTAGGTGGTGCTTACGCTGCAAACCCAACATGGCCAGCTAGCTCAAACTTCAATGCAGGTGGACTTAACGTGAATCCTCAAAATGCACTTGATAACACACAGAATCTTACCAATACAAATAGATACTTATTAAACGGTTCTATTCAATATAACTTTACCTCAGAAATTTCAGCTAAATTAAATGCAGGATTAGATAAGGCTAAAGCTTCTAATACTTCTGTTGTTTCTAAAGACATAAATAACATTGCCGGTGTTACCGATATAGGACGTGGTAACTACGGTGTTTTAGAAAGAAATAATAAAACCTTTGAAGCTACAGTTAACTATAATACAGAATTTGAAAATTCAAGCCTTGAGGCATTGGTAGGTTTTGGTTACCAAGACTTTCAAACTTTCGGATTCAATGCTGCAGGTAGAGGTTACTCTACGGGCGACCTTAATGAAATGGGAGCTAATTTAAGAAGTGCTGTAGGTGATTTACAAAATGCGGTAGCAGGTTCTTACCAACAAGCATATTACGCCGTCAATACTAACGGAGTATTAATAAACAGATTACTACCAACAGTTGTACCGCAAGAAGAATTAGGAAGAACACTTAATAGCGCTGTTACATCTGTTTATACAGATTCTTTTGACAATACAGATGAATTACAGTCTTTTTTCACTAGAATTAACTATACCCTAAACGACAAGTATTTATTTACAGGTACAATGAGAGCTGATGGCTCATCACGATTTGGTCCTGAAAATCAATATGGTTACTTCCCTTCTGGAGCATTTGCTTGGAAAATGAATGAAGAAGAATTTGTTGGTGAAAAAGTATCTACCTTGAAATTACGTTTAAGCACAGGTATCACTGGTAACCAAGATGGCTTAGGTTATGGGAATTTTGTCGCAAGACAGCGTTTTTCTGGTTTAACTGTTCAACAAAACCTTGACATTAATGCTAATGGAACGGAAATAGTTGCAACTGATAGACCTGAATTGAAATGGGAATCATCTTTCAACCTAAATGCAGGTCTTGATTTCGGATTTAACAACGATCGTTTAAGCGGTAGTTTTGATATTTATAGAACCAAAACAACTGATATTCTTTTGCAAACACCATCTGCAGCTCCTGCTGTTGATCCTTTCCAATTTCAGAACGTAGACGCTAGCATTATTAACCAAGGGGTTGAATTTGCAGTGTCTTATGATTTTATAAGAACAGATGATGCTACTTTCTCTGCCGATTTTAACATCGCATATAATGACAATGAGGTTCAAGATTATACAGGTAACATTGATACGGGTGCAGTTAACGGTCCTGGTTTAACAGGTGCATTCGCGCAACGTTTTGCTTCTGGTCAATCTTTATATTCATATTACCTACCTATTTTTGAAGGTTTTGACAGTAGCGGAAACCCTACTTACCAAGATGTTGATGGAAACGGAGTAGGCGATCCTTTTGCAGATAAAACCTTTGTTGGCGAAGATGCTTTGCCAGATATCACTTCTGGTTTAAGTTTAAATTTGAAAGTTAAAGATTTTGATGCATCTGTATTCTTTCAAGGTCAGTTTGGTTTCTCTGTATATAACAACACTGAAAACGCATATTTCACTGCCGGTGCACTTTCTAACTCTAGAAATGTAACCCAAAGTGTAGTAGGTAATGGCGAAAATCCTGGAGCTTCTGCTGATGCTTCTACACGCTTTTTAGAAAAAGGAGATTTCGTTCGTTTCCAAAACGCAAGTATTGGTTATAACGTACCATTATCTGGTGAAGGCGCATTAAATTCTTTGCGTTTTTCTTTAACTGGTCAAAATCTTTTCTTGATTACGGATTACAGCGGTTTAGATCCAGAGGTTACTGCTAATACTGGTGATTTAGGTTCTGGTGTACCTTCTAGAGGTATTGATTATGGTTCTTACCCAAGACCAAGGACATTCACTTTTGGTGTTAACGCATCATTTTAATTAAAAAAAATTGTATATCATGAAAAATAATTTCAAAATCTTAACACTTTCTATTCTATCGCTGGTAGGGATTACTTCCTGTACTGACCTAGAAATAGAAGAAACAGATTCGATCATTTCTGAAGGATTTCAAGGCTTAGCCGATCCATCATCTACTATTACGAATCTATACGGTACTTTAGCCGGACAATACGCTGGACAAGAAGATTATTTCGCACTTCAAGAAGTAACCACAGATGAGCATTTGATTCCTACTCGTGGAGGAGATTGGGGTGATAACGGACTATGGAGAGTTATGCATACCCACGATTGGGATGGTCAGCATACTTTTATAGTAAACCTTTTCCAAAATTGGAACGGAAATCAATTACAAGCATCGCAAGTTTTAGATTCTAGAAGTAACCCATCTGCAACCAATATTGGGGATGCTAGCTTTATTAGAGCTTATAGTATGTGGGTAATTTTAGACAACTATGGTCAAGTACCTTACAGAGATACTTCATTACCGTCATCTTCAGTTCCTGAAGTATTAACAGGGCAAGCTGCGGTAGATTTCATTATTGCAGATCTAGAAACTGCAATTGCAAATGCACCAACGACAGCTGCTGCTAGTGGAGAAGCTAACTTAAGAACCAATAAAGCTGCCGCTAGGTATTTAAAAGCTAAAGTTCTTTTGAATAAGCATATTTATGTAGGCGGTTCACCTGACTCAGGCGATATGGCTGAGGTTGTTTCTTTAGTTGATGCTATTACTGCAGATGGTTATTCTTTACAAGAAGGTTATTTCGACCTGTTCTTGCCTGACGCAGATACAGAAACTATATGGGCTTTAGAAGCTAACACTATCAATAAAATAGTAATGGGACTTCACTACAACAGCACTAGTATTCAAGGTGGTGGCTGGAATGGATTTAGTACACTAGCTGAGTTTTATGACCTATTTGAAGGTGATTCAGAATCTAATGAATTAGATGGTTCTCAAAATCCTGCTGATGGTCAAGAAGAACGTAGAGGTGGTGTACCAACAATTGGTACAGATTTCGCTGGTCAACCATATGCCGCAGACAATAGTGGTTATGTAAACGGCTCAAATGTTGGTTATGGTTTTCTTGTAAATCAACAATATGCTTTAGATGGCACAGCTTTAAAAGATAGACAAGGTGCCCCTTTAACTTTCAAAAGAGATTTTAAAGACGGTGACGGTAACATAAACTTCATCAATAATGATGAAACAACTGGTATACGTATTCAAAAATATGCTGCAAGAAATGGTGATGCTTCTCTTAGCCACCAGATTGTATTTAGATATGCAGATGCTCACTTAATGAAAGCTGAAGCAATGTTTAGAAGCGGTGGTGACCCAACAGCTATGATTAATGATTTAAGAACAATACGTAACACTCAAGAGTTGTTAGGAACTGTTTCTGAACAAGATATTTTAGATGAAAGAGGTAGAGAATTGTATCAAGAAGCTTGGAGACGTAATGATTTAATTCGTTTCGGTCAATTTGGTAGAGATTGGTTGTTTAAAGCACCAGGTACTATCAATAACGATGATTACAATGTTTTCCCTATTCCACCAGCACAATTACTTGCAAATCCTAACTTGGTTCAGAACCCAGGATACTAAGGATATATAATTTTAAGTTTAAGTTGAAAAGGCCTCCAATTTATTTTGGAGGCTTTTTTATTGGGTTATATTTTCTTAAAGTCTAACACATAATATCATTAGATTCCCAATAGAAGCCCGAATCGGACGTACCCTATTTAGTATTACAACACTTTATTGGTCCAAGAGGTTAAAAATCAAGACACCATTAGATTATAATACAACTAATAATAAATTTCAGGTAGTCTTAATCGTTATTCTAGGAGCATGAACAAGCAAACTTCTAATTACCAACCAAAGGTTAATCATAGCTTTGGTTTATTATTGAAATGCAAATCAACACAACGGTAACCCATAAAAAAAAGAAAGCCCCATCACTTAAAGTGATGGGGCTTTCTTTTTTAAATAATGTCTTATACCCTACTTAGCAAAATACACATATATACTAATAACAATAACACAAATTAATATACCTGCCTGATTCACATATTTGTATGGAGTTATAGAAACTTGATCTGTATACTCTAGAACAAAAGGTTCTTTTCGTGGTCTAATTGCTCCAATAATTAACATGATTACAATATTGGTTACAAATAGTATAGCCATAATATGCAAGAAATGAGGATACGCATCTGCCTCAATTAATTTAAGCTGAGCAGCATCAGTTATACCTTTAGCATTTGCATCTGCCAATGCTTCATCAACAAATTTATTCTTTAACCAGAACTGACTTATTATATATAATGCAGACCCTGAAATAATACCCACTTTAGCCGCTATTGCCGGTACTCTCTTTGTCAAGTATCCCACTACGATTATAGTAAAAATAGGAATACTATATATTCCATTAATCTCTTGTAAATAATTGAACAGACTACCTGCATTTGCAATAAGTGGTGCTATGAACATAGCTGCCAAGGCTAAACAGATTCCAAATATCTTTCCATACTTTACTACAGTAGTTTCTGGTGCATCAGGATTAATATGTTGCTTATAGATATCAATACCAAACAACGTTACCGAACTATTTAGAACACTATTAAAAGAACTTAAGATTGCACCGAACAATACAGCTGCAAAAAAGCCAACTAATGGTTTAGGCAATACCGCACGAACCAACTCTGGGTAAGCTAAATCGCTAGAGTCAAGACTACCGTCAAAATAATGGTAGGCTATCATACCTGGCAATACCAATATTAACGGACCTAATATTTTCAAAAATGAAGCTAACAACAATCCTTTTTGACCTTCTGCCAAGTTCTTTGCTCCTAACGCTCTTTGAATAATCTGCTGGTTTGTCCCCCAATAAAATAATTGCACCAACATCATACCTGTAAAAATGGTAGCAAAAGGCACTTCTTGACCTGCATTACCAGTAGAATCAAATCGTTCTGGATTAGCACTTACTAATATATCTAACCCTCCAAATACACTACCATCACCAATTGCCATTAAGCCAAAAACAGGTATTAGTAATCCACCAATCAACAAACCAACTGCATTAATTGAATCTGAAACCGCAACAGCTTTCAATCCTCCAAAAACAGCATATACCGAACCAATTAACCCAATTCCCCAAATACAAATAACGAGAGCTGTGCTGTCTGTAACCCCTAATAATGTAGGCACATCGAACATACCACTTATAGCAACCGAACCAGAATACAATATAACAGGAAGCAATACCACCACATAACCTGTAAGAAATAAACCTGAGGTTATTGTTTTTGTAGTTACATCAAACCGTTTGGCTAAAAATTGCGGCACCGTGGTTAATCCGCCTTTTAAATATCTAGGTAACAGAAAAATAGCCGCCACAACAATGGCAATGGCCGCCAACGTTTCCCATGCCATTACAGATAAACCATCTGTATATGCACTACCATTTAAACCTACAATTTGCTCTGTAGATAAGTTGGTAAGTAATAGCGATCCTGCTATTACCCCGGCCGTCAAGCTTCGCCCTCCTAAAAAATAACCATCAGAAGTTTGTTCATCGGTCGTTCTGGTCGCGAAGTATGAAATTACAGCCACTAAAATAGTAAAGCCTAAAAAAGATAAAATCCCTATCATTTGTTAAGTTGTTGTTAGTTAGTCAAGGTTAAATATATTGGATTATTTCCATTACATCTAAAAACAGGCTGTAAAATCTCATTATTCATATTATACAACTATTACTATAACGTTTTCTTTAAATTTTAACGTGTAATTTCATTAAATAACCCTAGCAAACAGTAGGTATTTGGCTATCTTGCAATTTCATTTTTAAAGAACTATTTAGCTGACTATCAACTCAATCTTAATAGTTTACAAAAATCTGGAAGGAATACGAAATAGCGTATTACAGATACTTTAAATTAAGAGGTAGACTTATAACTAAATCGTTATAAGTTTTCAATTAATGATTTAATATTCCTCATTATAAAAGAATATATAATGCCATCTCTAATTAACTCAAGAATGAACTCCAATATACTTAAGCTGAGCTGCCTTGGCTTATTTTTCTCACTTTTATACTCCTGCGGTACTGAAGAAGCCACAAAAACTCCATCAGAAAATTTACAACCTACATTATTTACCCTATTACCTTCTGAAGAGACTGGTATTTCGTTTGTAAACAAAGTTCAAAACTCAAAAGAGTTTAACATATTTAAATACCGTAATTTTTATAATGGCGGAGGTGTTGCCATTGGTGATATTAACAATGACGGCTTATCAGATGTTTTTCTTACCGGAAACATGGAACCCAACAAGCTTTTTCTAAATAAAGGAGACTTAAAATTTGATGACATTTCTGAAAGTGCTGGTATAGCCGGTGACAAACCTTGGTCAACAGGTGTTGTAATGGCAGATATTAATAATGATGGATTTCTTGACATCTATGTTAGTAATGCCGGTAATATGGAAGGCAACAATCATGATAATGATCTATATATAAATAATGGCGATGGCACTTTTACCGAAAAAGCGCATGAGTACAATCTTGCAGAGACAGGGTTTTCTACACATGCTTCTTTCTTTGACTATGATAAAGATGGCGATTTAGACGCCTATATTCTAAACAACAGTAACATCCCAGTAAGTAGCCTTGGCTATGCTGAACAAAGAGAAGTGAGAGCACAAGATTGGGAAGGCGTACCAAAAATTTTTAGAGGTGTAGGCGATATGCTTTTACGAAACGACAACGGTAAATTTGTTGATGTTAGCGAAAAAGCAGGTATTTACGGTAGTCTAATTGGGTTTGGTCTTGGTGTTATGGTTATTGATATAAATAATGATCTGTACCCAGATATTTATGTATCTAATGATTTTTACGAAAGAGATTATTTATACATCAATAACCAAGACGGTACTTTTAGAGAAGAGGTTCAAAAATGGACCAACCACTTAAGTTTATCGGCAATGGGAGTTGATATGGCCGATATTAACAATGACGGACTTACAGATATTTTTATTACAGATATGTTACCTGAGCCTGACCAGCGCGTAAAATCTGTCATGGAATTCGAGGGATATAATATCTTTAAATTAAAGCAAAGTAAAGATTTTCATCAGCAGTACATTCAAAATACATTGCAGCTAAATAACGGTAATGGTTCTTTTTCTGAAATTGCATATTATAGTGGCGTAGAAGCTACAGATTGGAGTTGGTCTGGACTTTTATTTGATATGGATAATGATGGTTTAAAAGATATTTACATCACAAATGGTATCAATCACGATTTAACCGATTTGGATTTCGTCGATTTCTTTGCGAATGAAATCATTCAAAAAATGGCTTTAACCGGTAAAAAAGAATCTATAGATTCTATAATCAACAAAATGCCAGTTACACCATTACCCAATTACGCATACCGCAACAATGGCGATATAACATTTAGTAATTATAACAAGCAATGGGGCTTTGAAATACCTAGTCGTTCGAATGGTTCTGCATATGGTGATTTAGATAACGATGGTGATTTAGATTTGGTGGTCAACAACGTAAACATGGAAACCTTTGTTTACCGCAATAATTCTGAATCTCAGTCCGATAATAATTACATAAAATTAAAATTCCAAGGTTCTGACGGAAACAAATTTGGTATAGGTACAGTTGCCCGTCTTTATTATCCTGATAATATTATCGACCAGACATTAATGCCTTCTAGAGGTTTTCAATCTTCGGTCGATTACCCTATGACGATAGGTTTAGGCGCAACAAAAGCTCTAGACTCTATTCGAATTATATGGCCGAACGATGCTACGGTTAAATTAACGAATGTTAAAGTAAACCAGACCATTACTTTTATTCAAGAGGAAGCAAATGAAGTTTTTAAAATTAAGGAGGAATTTACCCCTACCCTTTTAAAATCTATAGAAAATAATACCTTCTTAACCCATAAAGAAAATAGCTATATGGATTTTGATAATGAGGGGTTAATCTCTAAATCATTAGCGGAAGAAGGTCCTGGACTGGCAGTTGGCGATGTTAATGGTGATGGTAATGACGATATTTTTATAGGTGGCGCAAAAGGACAATCTGGAGCTTTGTATTTACACAATGGAAATGGTTCTCTTTCAAAACCAATTGTAAAGTATTTTGAATCTGAAGCTTTAATGGAAGATACCACAGCTTCATTCTTTGATTCTGATAATGATGGCGACCTAGATCTTATGATTGGATCAGGTGGTAATGAACTAGGTATGCAAGGCACCTACGGAATTCGTTTGTACCTCAATGACGGCAATGGCAATTTCTCTTTAAGCACTAATAAGTTACCAAGCATTAATAAAAATGTAGCCGTAATTGCTCCTTCAGATTTTGATGAAGATGGAGATATAGATGTTTTCGTAGGCTCTAGAAGTGTTGTTGGCACCTATGGAATAAACCCTGATCATTTGTTTCTGCTTAACAATGGTGATGGTACTTTTACCGATGTTACAGAACGTTCTGCATACGACATAAAAGATGCTGGTATGGTTACCGATGCACAATGGGTTGATATGGACGGTGACGGTAAAGATGATTTGGTAACAGTTTCTGACTGGGGCAGTCCTAAAATCTATAAAAACTCTGGCAGAAGACTTAGCCATTTTAAAAGCTCACTCGACAGCCTTAACGGCTGGTGGGGTGCTATAGAGGGGAAAGATTTAGATAACGATGGTGATCAAGATTTAATCTTAGGTAACATGGGAAGCAATCTGCACTACAAACCTAAGGCTGGCCACCCAATGAAAATGTGGGTAAACGATTTTGACAATGATGGCACCATAGAACAAATTACTACTCAAAACTATGACGGCGGGGATTACCCTCTTCATCAAAAAAAGGAATTGACAACCCAAATATTAGCTTTAAAGAAAAAGAACATAAAAGCTTCTGAATATGCAAAAAAATCTATCCAAGAGTTATTCCCAAAGAATATTCTTAATAACACAATCTTAAAACAGGTTAATATTTCAGAATCTATAATTGCCATAAATGACGGCAATGGTAATTTTACCATAAAAATACTACCACCGCAAGTACAATTCTCTTGTATCTGTGGCATACAATGTCTTGACGTCAACAAGGACGGGAATTTGGATATTGTTATGGCAGGTAATAATTTTGAATTTAAACCTCAATACTCAAGACTTGATGCCAATTACGGAAACGTATTACTTGGCGACGGCAAATTAGGTTTTGAATGGCAAAATTATTCAGAAAGTGGTTTCTTTATCAGAAATGAGGTAAAGCAATTAGAAATAGTCAAGGACAAAAAAGGAAATCAATTCATCATTGCAGCTATCAACAACGACACTCCAAAATTGTATCGATTAAATGAAAAGTAACATACTATACATATGTTTATTGGTTTTTACCTTTAGTTGTAAGCAAAATTCTGGTGAGTTATTTGTAAAACACACTACAGAAGAAACAGGCATAGCTTTTGAAAATACGCTTACTGAAACTAAAGACCTTAGCATTTTAGATTACCTCTATTTTTATAATGGCGGTGGTGTTGCCATTGGCGACATCAATAACGACAGTCTTCCAGATATCTATTTTTCGGGCAATCAAGTAAAAAACAAACTATACTTAAACAAAGGCAATTTACAATTCGACGATATTACTGAAAAAGCAGGTGTTCAAGGTAATAGCTCTTGGAATACGGGTGCCATAATGGGCGATGTAAACGGAGACGGACTATTAGATATTTATGTGTGCGCCGTAGTTGGATTAAACGGCTTTAATGGGCATAACGAACTATTTATTAATCAAGGTGATACTACCTTTAAAGAAAGTGCCGCAGCATACGGGCTCGATTTTGAGTCGTATAGTTCATCCGCAGCTTTTTTAGATTATGATCTCGATGGTGATTTAGATATTTACCTACTTAACCACGCAGTACATACCCAAGATTCTTATGGCAATGCACAAATACGCTATAAAAGAGCATATGAAACAGGTGACAAGTTGTTACGTAATGATAATGGACAATTTGTTGATGTAAGTGAAGAAGCTGGTATTTATGGAGGTGTAAACGGTTATGGCTTGGGAATTGCCATATCTGATTTTAACCAAGACGGGTACCCAGATTTATATATAGGAAACGATTTTCATGAAGATGATTATTACTATCTAAATAACGGAGACGGTACTTTTAAAGAATCCCTTAAAGAGGCTTTCGGGCACACAACAAGATTTTCAATGGGTAGCGATGTAGCAGATATTAATCACGATGGGTTACCTGATTTAATTTCTTTGGATATGTTGGGCAAAGACGAAATTGTCTTGAAATCATCTGAAGGTGATGACGATATTCAAATTCAAAAAATGAAAACCGAGACTTTCGGTTATCATAATCAGTATACTAGAAATATGCTTTCTGTGAATCAACCAAATGGAAAATTCATAGAAACTGCACTACAAAGTGGTGTGGCTGCTACAGACTGGAGCTGGAGCGCTTTGTTCGGTGATTACAATCAAGATGGCGAACAAGACTTATACATTAGTAATGGTATTCCAAAACGACCTAACGACCTTGATTACATCAACTACATTTCTAACGAAAATATTAGAACCAAAATTAATAGTACCAATCTTGTTGATCAAAAGGCTCTTAAAATGATGCCCTCTGGCTTTATCGGAAATATGATATTTAAAGGAGCAAAAGATTTACAATTTATAGACGAATCTAAATCTTGGATAGCTCAAGACACTATAATATCTGGCGCAACAGCGTATGGCGATTTGGACAATGATGGCGATCTAGATTTAGTGACCAATAATTTATTTAGTCCTGCTGGCATTCAAGAAAATACTACTAACAGCACGAACAATTGGCTAAAGATTAAATTAAACTATACCAAGAAAAATAAGCTCGGTATTGGAACAAAAATATTCTCGTATGCTAATGGTATTCAACAATTTAAAGAAATGTACACCGTTCGTGGATTCCAAGCATCTTCTGAACCCATAATACATTTTGGGTATGCCGACCTAAAAAACGTTGATTCCCTCAAAATCATCTGGCCTGATAGAAGTTTTCAAATGATAAAAAACATAGCTGTTAATCAAACATTATCTATTAGTCCAAATAAAAATCAACCTTTTAACTATAAGTCTCTAAAAAAGAAACAGAATATATTGTTTACAAAAATAACGGACAACCTTGGTATTAACTATACCCATGTTGAGGATACTTATAGCGATTATTTACGCCAGAAACTGATACCATTTCAAATGTCTGACAGAGGTCCGGCTGTAAGTGTGGGGGATTTAAATTTAGACGGCAGGGAAGACTTATTCTTTGGCGGCTCTAAGTACATTCCCTCTCAAATCTACGTTCAGGGAGATTCACTATTTCGATTACATTTTTATCCAGAAATTCAAAAAGACAGTATAAAGGAAGACATATCTTCATTAATTGCAGATTTTAATGGTGATGGCAAAAATGATTTAATCGTAGGAACTGGCGGTGCTGATTTTTTTAATGAAATGAAACCATTAACAGATTCTTTCTACGTTGCAAATGATAGTACATTCAACAAATCAGCATTCCCAGAAATGTTCGAAAATGCGTCTGTACTTTTAAAATTAGATTATGACCATGATAATGATTTAGATGTGTTGATCTTCAATCAATCCATCAGCGCAGATTATGGAAATAGACCAAATAGCTATATTTTAAATAATAAAAACGGCAATTTTAGCGTAGTCAGCAACCCCTTTGAAAATTTGGGCATGGTGACCGATGCAGTGGTGACCGATTTTAATAATGACGGCTGGGAAGACTTATTGGTTGTTGGCGAATGGATGTCTCCAAGATTTTTTCAAAACAATGAAGGTACATTTGAAGAAATACATCCATTAGAAAATGAAAATATTAATGGTTTATGGCAAGCTGTCACTAGCTATGATATTGATGGCGATGGTGATCAAGACTACCTTTTAGGTAACTGGGGATTGAATACAAAATTTACCGGATCTAAAGAGCACCCAATGAAAATGTATTATGGTGATCTTGACAAAAACGGAGCTACAGAAACCATTGTTAGTACATACAAGGATGGAAAAAACTATCCAATTGACGGACTAAAAGAACTATCTAGCCAACTTGTTTCGCTACGTAAAAAGTTTACGACCTACAGCTCATTTGCTGGCAAATCGGTGGAAGAAATTCTTGGAAAGGAAATGTTACCAAATGCTGAAGTTTTAGAAATACATACTTTGAGCTCTGGTTACCTGCAAAATGATAACAGCAAATTCACCTTTATTCCATTTAATTACGAATTACAACTGGCTCCTATCATGTCATTTTTAGAATTTGATTTTAACGGAGATAATAAAACCGAGGTTTTAGCTGCTGGTAATTATTTTGGCGTAAAACCATACCACGGTCGCTTTGATTCTTTTCCCGGAGCATTGATAAATAATGCTAACAATGTTACCTTAGCGAATGAAATTGGACTCGATTTAACAGGTAAATCGATTCGCAGCATGAATATTATAAACTTGAACAACAACAAATACATTTTGCTCACCTTCAATAACGAGGCTGCAGAAGTATACCAAATACTCAAACCATAGTACAATGAAAAGTTATATTATCATTCTATTAACAGGCATTTTATTATCAAATTGCACGCCGAAAAAAGAAGAACCTATTAAAATAACTCCAGAAGAGCTTCATAATTCTATTGATAAGGTGATAGATATTATGATTCATGATATTTTTTCTCCTCCGGTAGCTAGTAGAATATTCGCTTACCCAAATATCGCAGCCTATGAAATAGTTGCGCAGGTAAATCCAAAATATAAATCTTTGGCGGGTCAAATTACAGACCTAAAGCCAATACCTGAAATGGATACTATATCAGGTATCAATCCACGATTATCGGCTTTGATAGCCCATATGAATATTAGTCGTCAATTAATTTTTTCGGAAGATAAATTCGATGTTTTACAAGACAGTTTATTCACGAAGTGGAAAGCAACAAATGAAACTGAATTTGAAGCTTCTAAAGCTTACGGACTAAAAGTTGCAGACCACATTAAAGAATGGATGGGCAAAGATAATTACAGTCAAACCCGTACTATGCCAAAATTTACGGTGAACACAGACGACCAAACGAGATGGCAACCTACACCACCAGCATACATGGATGGTATAGAGCCACATTGGAGTAAAATTAGACCATTTATAATAGATTCAGCTTCACAATTTAAACCAATACCACCACCAGCGTTTTCTTTAGAAAAAGACTCTGATTTTTACAAAGAGTTAATTGAAGTTTACAATATTAGTAATGAGATAACAAAAAATGGCGATGAATCTGAAGAAGTAGCTATTGCTAAATTCTGGGATTGTAACCCTTATGTATCTGTGACAAGAGGACACCTAATGTTTGCTACTAAAAAAATAACACCAGGCGCACACTGGATCGGAATCACAAAAATAGCTAGCAAAAAAGTTAATAGTGATTTTGACGATACAGTTTATGCCTACACCAAAACCTCTATGGCTATCGCTGATGCTTTTATCAGTTGTTGGGATGAGAAGTATCGTAGTAATCTAATTAGGCCAGAAACATTGATTAATCAGCATATAGACGAGAACTGGAAGCCTATTTTACAAACACCACCTTTTCCTGAATATACAAGTGGACACAGTGTAGTTTCAGGAGCTGCCGCAACGGCATTAACGAGTATTTATGGTGATAATTTCAGTTTTGAAGATGATACCGAAACTCCTTACGGATTACCTATAAGAAAATTTAATTCGTTCAATGAAGCAGCAGACGAAGCGGCTATGAGCAGAATGTATGGCGGAATTCACTACAGAGCCGCTGTTGAAGTAGGAGTGGGTCAAGGAAGAAAAATTGGTGCTCTCTTGGATTCTAAAATTAAGATGAAGAATAATTAAAATGAAAAAAGGAATTACCATTTCAATTGCACTTATTTCTATTGCACTACTTTGGTATTTTTTCATAAAACCACAAGACTATCAAATTAGAGTTGTAGCGAAAGCGAATACCGGCACGATTAACCAAGCCTTAAAATCTTGGAACAAAACTCTTAAAGAGGCTTCTATTCGTCAACTGAACGACCTTAATCACTTAGAACAAATGATTGCTACTGGTGATTCTACGCATATTTATTTGTGGAACATAACGCCAATTACAGATTCTACATCGCAATTAGTAATTGATGTAAAAGATGTAGAACACAGTTTAAAAAACAAATTAGCCGTTCCATTTTCTGACACTGATTTTGAAAAACAATCAAGAAAAACAATTACAGATTTTATTGAAAGCTTAAATATCCATCGAAAAGAATTTAAAATCACCTTTATAGGTGAAGATGAACTGCCTTCTACATATTGCGCTTGTGTTGAGCATAAAACCACACAAAGCAACAAGGCGTTTGGAATGATGGAAAGTTATCCTTTTCTAAACTCTGTTATTGCAGGGAACGGTATTCGAGTAAACGGAATTCCGTTTATTGAAACAACAGATTGGAACATGCAGAACGATAGTATTTCCTTCAACTTTTGTTATCCCATTATAAAAACAGATTCATTACCCATTATAAAAGATTTGGTCTACAAAGAATTCGTTGGTATGAAATCTTTAAAAGCTATTTATAATGGTAATTATATGACATCGGATAGAGCTTGGTATACTTTACTAGATTACGCAAAAGAGAAAAATATAAAAGTAGAGCGGAGACCTATTGAATTCTTTTTCAACAACCCCAACATGGGCGGAGATGCTTTACGTTGGAAAGCCGAAATATTCATGCCAATTGCAGAATAAAATGAACAAAATTGTCTTTACATCCATACTTCTAATTTCTACATTGATTTCCTGTACAAATTACGGGCAATTAAAAGTAATTACTGATTTACCAGGCAGTTTAGATGAGAATTCAGGACTGGTAACCTACGGTGATTCTACGGTTTGGGTAGTTGAAGATGGTGGAAATAAAGATGAAATTTATCAAGTATCATTAAAAGGTAAAATCATAAAAAGTTTAAAGGTGAAGAATGGAGGTAATCACGATTGGGAAGACCTAACCAAAGATATATCTGGCAACTTATATATTGCAGATATTGGCAATAACGAAAACGATCGCAAAAACTTAATAATCTACAAATTACCAAACCCAACTATTGAACCCGGTGACAAAATAGATGCTGAAAAAATAGAACTTTATTACCCTGATCAAAAGGATTTTCCTCCAAAGAAAGATGCTCATTTTTATGATTCAGAAGCTATTTTTCATCATGGAGATAAATTATATATTATTACAAAAAATAGATCCAAACCATTTACCGGTGAAGCTCATATATACACAGTCCCAGATACCAAAGGAAAATATGAAGCTAAACTGATTGGCTCATTCATCCCTTGTGTAGATTGGAAAACATGCCAAATAACATCAATAGATATATCGCCAAAGGGAGATAAAATAATAGCGCTTAGCTATGGTAAACTTTTTGTGTTTACAGACTTCTCTTGGGATAATTTCACTAAAGGAAACATGCAAGAAATTGACTTAGGCGCCAGAAGCCAACTAGAATCTGTTTGCTTTATAAATGACAGCACCCTGCTTATTTCTGATGAACGCACTCATGTCACTGGCGGTAACCTTTATACCTACACCTTAAAATAATTATATTTCTAGAAACCAAAACCTAGACCAAAAGTAAATCTTGGTCCGTCTTCACTGGCAAATATTGCCGTGTTAATGGAGATAATATCAGAAGCATTCAAAAAGAATCCTCCACCGTAAGAAGTATGCCAACGTCCAGAGCTCATTTCTGGATACCATACTTTACCATAATCAAATCCTCCAAAAAGACCCATTGCCATTGGTAATAATCTAGTGCGTTTCTTTTTTAAACTAAACCTAATATCTGTATTCTGGTAATATGATGTTTTCCCTGTAAATCGTTGATTTCTAAACCCACGAAGCCCATCTAAACCACCAATACTAGCGGCTTGATAAAATTCATAATCGTCGCCAATATTAAATTGTGCCTTCCATTTTGTAGCTAGTACTAATCGACCATTAGGAATTAGTTTATAATCAAAACCTAGACTAGGTATTATATATCCAAAGTTACCGCTCTCTTTAGAAAGGTTCTCTTTAAACCCTACCTGCAGTGATGAAGACATCCCTAAAGTTGGGAAAGCTTCATTATCCTTATTCTCATAAGTATACGCAGCACTTACACCTACAAAATCGCTATTTGTTTCCTCTCCATTTTGCTGATAAAATGTATTTATAAATCTATCATTGGTTTCCTCTACACTAATATTTTCATAAGAAACTCCAAGCTTTACTTTAGCTCCTAATTGCCCTCTCCAAACCAATGATGGAGAAAAATCTATTTGCCTAAGCTTAACCCTATTATAATCCAACTCTAAATCATTATCAAAATTTTCCGTATTGTTTCCAAAGCCGAAGAAGTTAACTGCAAAATTAGGACTTGTAAATCGTGCAGATAATTCAGCATTCCAATTCTCGAAAACATGTGCAAATTCGCCTTGATATTTAAAGTCAAAACCACTTGTTGCAAAATAATACGAAGCAGCAAAAGTGTGTTGTTGTGTAAAAGGGTTTTGCCTAAAGCCGTTATACGTATAGGTATTCATAAATCCTATTCTAACACCATCATCTGGATTAAACCCGATAGTAGGAATTATTTGATTGTAACTATTTCTTAGTTTAAGCGGCTGGTAAGTGTTAAGCTCATAATCATCTGACAACTTTACTTTTGCCCCGCCCGTTTCTTCAAACGTATTTTTCTTACTCTTAAAATCATACAATGCTATATTTCTACCATCTTCTATTCTATAGATATCATTGTTATGCCCACCTATAATCCTAACCTTGACCCCAGAAAAATTCGACGGATTTTTAACTTCAAAAATATCATCATCATCTAAACCAAAAACCCATAATTCTTTGGTGTCTTCTTTACTAAAGACTTTATAGTAAAATAATCTCTTCTTTTTATCGCCAATATTTCTGTAAACTTTTACTTCTGTTTCCGTATCGTTTAGTCTGTTTATTTCAAACCAATCATCTTTATCCGTACCGGCTACTACTGCATATTTATTTAAAATTTGATAATACTCATTAGCGGTTTCTTGTATATGACTTAAACGTGCCAATAGAATTTCTTTAATCTCATCTACAGTTTCATCTCGCACTTCTTTTGGAAAAGATTTAAAAGCCTCATCAATATCACTTGGCTTTAAATTGTCCTGTAAGTACTTTGCTTGTGCCAACCATTGACTTTTTTCAGTTTCGCCCAATAAAGTGAGATCTAAAACATAAGTCATTGGCGATGAATTAAACCCTTTTACACTTCTAATTTCTTCGCTAAAACCTTCCATAAGTCTTAATCCTGGTATTATTCGCGTGGCTATATTCATTAGAGCACCATCTCCCATTTTAGAAAATACCTGGTCACGATCTCTTGGAACGGGTCTATACATGGTTTTGTTTTTATCTTTAAATTCTGCCCAACGCCATTGATCAACATGCCTATCCCAATCACCAAGAATCATATCAAAAAGTCTTGCTCTTAAATAAAGATCTTTGTCTACTTCATATTGCTCATCGTCTCGCAAATCCTCAAGCATACTATCCGTACTCTTCAATTCATTTGAATATCCAAAACTTGCTAAATCGCCATGACCGTCGCCCGTATGCTCTTCAATCATATACAATTCATCTCCAAAAGTGTCATTAAACTCCTTTAAAGCAGGTTGTTTAGGCACATAATATAGTACAGGGTTGGTATGGTAAATACTAACAGCATCAGATAATTTAGCAGTTGTAAACGGTCCATAAGGGTGAGAGCCTGTATAAAAATCCTGTAACAACTCTTGTGTATAGGTCTCCTTTAAGTCATCAAGTACATATTGATCTTGAAAAGCCATGGATTGTAAATAAAGTTCAGCACTTTTTCTCAAAGCCCTCATCACATATTCCCTTCCATCTTTTGCACGAAGTCTTAATGATTTAGATTGATGACCACCACCTTTTTTAACAGGTTCTAAGCCTCCCATTAATGAATCTAAGTTTACCGTAGGTACTTTTACCTCTGTGCCATAATACTTACGATAGCGCTCTCCCCAGACTCCTTTAAAAAATCCGCTTTTATCTATTTCCTTTTGAGAATAAACCGATGCCTTTACACTATCAGGAAAAGTAGCTGTTAATTCACCTACATATTCTATTTGATTTGGTGGAAACACTTCATTGGTAAACAAAAATTCCTCACTTTTATCATCTCCAACTCCATAGAAACGCACCCTAGACGAACCATCTGTATATACTTCTAATGTAGCATACCCCATTTTACCCGTATTAAACTGAGAACCGTTCAATAAACGTGTAAAACCTTTTTTTGATCCAGAACCGCTTACAATTTGTGGGGTGTTATTTTCAACCATGTATTGCAATGTATGCTCATGACCAGATGCAAAAACTACGCGATCAGAATATTGAGCCAGCGTAGTTACCCTATTCATTAATTCTCTATATCGCTTATTATTCACATCTTCTACAGATGCACCAGAAGTACTTCTTAGCACATTAATAAAAGTTCCTAAAACTGGCACAGGTGTAACCAATTCTTTAGGATAGAATTGTTTTCTTAACGAATACTGACCTCCGTGCTCACCATAACTATTTGTAGGGTGATGCATTGCAATTACAGTTGTACGATCACGATAGTCCTTTATAGCATCTTCGAGTTCCAAGAAAAACTTATCCCTACTTTTAATCTCACACTTGTCATTAATATCTGGGCGTTTGTCCCAGTTGGTCAAATACCATTCTGAATCAATTGTAATAATAGCAACATCATCGCCTATTTCCACTACATCAATAGGGCATCCGTTTTCTGGCAAAAAAGGGTCCTTATGTTTTATAGCACTTTTGATGTAGTTTTCTTCACGTTCAAGTCCAATTAATCCTTCTGTATACCAATCATGATTACCAGGTATAAAAAGAGGTCTTCCCTTAAAATTATCTAACGTTTTTATTTGTGCATCTAAATGATTTTTTGCGGTTCTATAGGCTACTGTAGAATCTTTTGGATCAGGTAATCCGGCAGGGTAAATATTATCCCCTAGAAAAATTGCAGTGCTATTCTTATCCGCATTATCCAATCTATCCTTGAAAATTCTTAAAGCTGGGTTCATTCCTCCCATTGGTGAAAGACCTGCATCACCAATTAAATAAAATGTATGCGACACCTCTTTAGCATCATTTACATCAACGGCATATTTTTCATCAACATATTTAGTTTCATAGGTTGCACACCCTGTAATGAAAAGAAAAACCAATAGATAAGCGTAATATTTTTTCATAGCACTATAACCCTCTTTAAATTTTCGTAATTTGGGAAATTCTAACAAAACTCTTCCATGTCAAATATCTTAGAAAAGACACAACAATTTGCTGTAGACTTACTTACCAACCATTTGGATAAGAACTTCTTATACCACAATCTAAGACACACTCAACGAGTAGTCAAAAGTACTAAACAAATTTTGGATTCATGTTCTCTATCCAATGAAGATAAGGAGATATTGGAGCTTGTTGCCTGGCTACATGATACCGGCTATACAAAAGGCATTAAAGATCATGAAGAGCGTAGTTGTGATATAGCAGAAGAGTTTTTAGAAAAAGAAGGATATAATAAAGAGCGAATAGAAAAAGTTAAAACATGTATACTTGCCACCAAATGGAATGCAAAACCCACTAATTTGATGGATGAGATTATACGCGATGCGGATTCTTCTCATTTTGCACAAAGCAGCTATTTAGAAACTTCAGATTTATTACGTGAGGAGCTAAAACTTCTTGGTATCAAAAAATATTCCTATAAAGAATGGTTAGATATCAATATTCAGGTTTTTAGAACCGACCACCAATATTACACAGATTACGCAAAGGAAAATTGGCTCGAGAAAAAAGATAAAAACTTAAGAAAACTTGTAAAGGATAAAAAGTCTGAAAAGAAACTTGCTAAGAAAGAGAAGTTAAAGGCTCAATTTAAAAGCGAGAGCCCTGATCGTGGTATACAGACGTTGTATCGTGTAACTCTAAAAAATCATATTACACTTAGTGATATTGCAGACACCAAAGCCAATATATTATTATCTGTAAACGCTATTATTATATCATTAGCACTGTCTAATCTTATTCCAAAATTAGACAACCCGTCTAATGACTACCTTATTTACCCTACGGTAATATTTGTATTTTTTAGCGTAGTTTCTATGGTACTCGCTGTTTTAGCAACTAGACCAAATGTAACCAGTGGCGAATTCACTAAAGAGGATGTAAAGAACAAAAACGTAAATCTATTGTTCTTTGGTAATTTTCATAAAATGGCATTAAGCGATTATGAATGGGCTATACAAGAAATGCTTAAAGACAAAGATTATATATACACCTCATTAACGAAAGATCTTTATTTTCTTGGGATAGTTCTTAATAGAAAATACTCGTTACTTCGTTGGACTTATACCATATTTATGATTGGCATGATACTATCTGTTATAGCCTTTGCTGTTTCATTCAAATTCTTTGGACCTGATCGTAAAATAGAACTGTTAAGCCAAGTACTATTCCTTTAAAGCATCCATTAAATCTTGGTAAGTATATGTCTTTTCAGGTTCTTGCTCTCTTTTATAAAGTATTTCTGCTCGAATTGCTTTTAAACCAGACACACCCTGTAAGCCTTCTAATTCAACAATTTCAACCTTGTCGGTAAAACAGCCCTTAGATTTTAGAAACTTAATATATCTTAGGTATTCTAGCTCATCTTTTTTCTGAGAATATACAATTGAAAGCACCCCTTTTTCAGTTAAACGCTGATTAGTACCTTTTATGTAAGATTTATCTATTCTCTTTTTAATAACCTCGTAACGTGCATTATAGGTGCCATCAACATCAAACTGTTTTTCATCCATTCTAAAACGAATAGATAGAGATGTATTATACACCAATATTAAGGATGCCACATCTAATGGTACCGGTAATTTTGGTTTCAACGAATAATGAGCATTCTCCATTTCGCACATTACTTGTAATTGCCACAACCTTAAATTATTAAGATACAAAGGGTTATACTCCTTATTTTCTGAGATTGAAGAACCAATATACATGTTGTGTTCTACACCATCTGTTTTATAACGCTCATAAAAATGCGGATACATAGCTTGTGCGCTTTCTTGTCTTTTATCAATAATTGCCGAAACTTTTTTATTGATCAAGGTTACACTTTCATCGTAATTCTTTCTATGATCATAATACGAACCTGTGCCCATATCAATTTTAGACTCATATTTTAAGATATGCTTCTCAATATCTTTGTCGAACTTTTTAAGATGCTCAAAAACCGGAGAAATCTCATCGTTTACAAAATCGAAAATTGCTTGTTCGCTATTGGTGTAAAGAGTCTCTTTAATACTTTCTAGGTGGTTATTGACTCTAAAAACCAACTCCTCATAGATAGGCAGTTCCCACTTTTTAAATGCAATATTCAGCACATTATCAATTTCAGATAGCTGAATCATTAAATCTCGTTGTATGGCTAAATTTCTAGCTTGCGAAGAATCTTTGATATCTATTTGCCCAAATAATGGAAACACATCTTTGAAAACGATTTCCTTGAACGAAGGAGATCTTCCTTCGGTTTCATCAAGAATGAATTTTTTAGCTTCCTCTTGAAATTTCCAATATACCGATGAGTGAACAGATGTACACTCATTCTGTATAATAGCGTCTATCCTGTTGTTTTCTTCATTCTTAGTACGTACAACCGCCGAAACTATAAATGGCATTACATCATCAAGCTTTTGCGCATTTACACCGTTAAGAACTCCTTTCTTTTCAGAAACAATTTCTAATACTCCTAAAAGATTATTTTCGAAAGCTATTGGTGCAAAAATGGCACTTTGCACTCCTTGCTCCTTTAAGCCCTTAAATGGTTGCATGTTGCCAGATTGTTCCACTTTAAGGTCTATATCTGCTATAGTATAATATGAATTATCACTAATTAATTTATCATAAGAATCTTCACACAGCGCACTTTTGCAATTCATATGATGCTCTCCTCTTAAAAGAAAACTTTCGAAGCCCATACCAGCTACCTCCTCAAATTGATCTTTCTTACCATCAAAAGAGGCAAAACCAACTTTAATATTCGGTAACCTAAAAAATGACTTGAAGGTTTCTTGCAAATCATGCATAAATTTAGCAGGTTGCAAAGTATCCTTAGAAATCAATTTCGATTTAATATTTGAAATTGCCTGTTCCATGGTAACATCAAACAAATTGGCAATTACAAAACCTTTACTAATAAAACTTTCTGGTGGAATTTTTTCTATCCAAAGCGTGGCATCAGTAGGATTTGCTAAAAGTTCATCTACATCTTCTTGTGTAATCTCTTTTGCCTTATTGGTAGGTATAATATCAATAAAATCGGCATTATATAAAATACGGTAATGACGCATTACACCGGCTGCATCTGGAATATCATAAAAATAAGGACGACTAAAATCTAACTGGTAACCGTAGTAATAATTTAAGATAACCACACAGCTCATAATATAATCCATCTCGTCACCAAGATTCCGCAATTCTGGCTCGTAATTCTCACCCGCTTCGCTAATTATATTTTGAAACCGTTTAGAAGATTTAATAATGGTATTTTGAAAAGGAAGCGTTGCTACCTTTATCTCATTTCCACTTAATGCTTCTGTAAACGTATCTTGTAAAATACGCTCGATCAAATCTTTATTTTTCTCTAATAAACTGAAATCGGAAAAACCGTCACGCAACTCTGGAAAACCCTTTTCAACCGCTAAAATCCGCTCTGCAGTAGCCGCTAAAAAAGGATTGTCACCTTTCAAATGTTCATCATACTTCTGTAGAAGTTTTTCAAAACTTATAAGGTGCTTAACCGGCATTTTCATTCTATCGTGCTTTCCCATGACTTGATTAGTCTACTATTAAGCCGTAAAGTTACAAAACATACCATGTTTTTTAGTGTACGAAGTCCCTATGGTTAACGGGATTTTCGGATATTTAACGAAAAATAGACCATGTCATCGGATAGTAGACTTACAAGAGCTTATAAAAATGCTAAAGTTATTCCGTTTGACGACTCTTCTAAGTTTATACTTTTTAGCGATTGTCACAGGGGTGACAATAGTTTTTCCGATGAATTTGCCAACAATAGAAACATCTATTTTCACGCACTTAAATTCTATTTTTCTGAAGGATTTGATTACTGTGAACTTGGCGATGGTGACGAACTTTGGGAAAACATTCATTTCGAATCCATTTTTGAAGCTCATAAAAATGTTTACAAACTATTAAAACAGTTTCATTTAGCACATAGACTGCACATGATCTGGGGAAATCACGATATGGTCTATAAAGATGAAGCTTATGTAAAAAAGCATTTATCTAGTTATTTTGAACCTATCGATGATAAGGATAAATCCCTTTTTGAAGGTATAAAGTATCATGAAGCCCTTATTTTAAAACATAAAAACACAGACCAAGAAGTCTTTCTTACCCATGGTCACCAAGCAGATTGGTGGAATTATACGTTTTGGCGCTGGGGTAGATTTTTGGTTAGAGTATTATGGAAACCTTTACAGGTTTGGGGTATTGCAGATCCTACTTCTCCTGCCAAAAATTATACTGAACTTATAAAAGTAGAGCGACGTATAAAAAAGTGGATTTTAAAGAATAATCTTAAAATAACTGTTGTCGGTCACACCCATCGACCTCGTTTTCCTGAGCCTGGCGATATTCCTCTTTTTAATGATGGTAGCTGTGTGCATCCTAGAAGTATTACCGGAATAGAAATTGAAAATGGCTGTATTTCTTTGATAAAATGGCAAATAAATACCACTGATGATGGTACACTACGCGTTGTCCGTATTTTATTGGAAGGCCCACAAAAATTGAACGATTATTTGAGTAAGGCATAAACTTAAAACAATTGGTGATTTCATAGTCAAAACAGACACTATCCTTTCCTTAATTCGTATTTCACGTTCTAGTGGAATTCTTTGTTGTACAATCATATTATCGCTTTTACCTACCACTTTAAAGAACAAACCAAACAACTCAGAATATTGCGAATATCATAGTTAAACAATCTAATATTTTAAGATTTAATCAATAAAATCACAAAATAATCGTGACTTCATTAATGTTTTGGTTTCTAAATAAACACAATCAATTAAACCTTATTGAAATGAAAAAATTTATTGCAGAATTTATCGGTACGTTATGGCTTGTTTTAGGTGGTTGCGGAAGTGCCGTAATTGCCGCAGGATTTCCAGAACTAGGTATTGGCTTTGTTGGGGTCTCTTTGACGGCAAAGATGTATTCCCCTATATAGTTGCTCAGGTAATGGGCGGTATTGCAGGTGCAGCCATCCTTTTCCTTATTGCTTCTGGTAAGTCTGATTTTGTTTTAGACGGTTTTGCCTCCAATGGTTATGATGAGCATTCACCAGGCGGTTATGGAATGACTTCTGCCTTAATTATAGAAGTAGTAATAACCTTCATTTTCCTATTCGTAATATTAAGATCCACTTATACAAAAGCACCTAGAGGTTTTGCAGGTCTAGCAATTGGCCTTTGTCTTACCCTAATTCACTTAATTAGCATACCAGTAACCAATACATCTGTAAACCCTGCACGTAGTACTAGTCAGGCTCTTTTTGTTGGAGATTGGGCTTTAGACCAACTTTGGCTTTTCTGTTTAGCACCAATAGTTGGTGCAATTTTAGCAGGATTAATTTACAAAGCAATTTCACCAGAAATAACAGATAATTTATAGAATTTTTTATATCAAGCTCATCCTATTTAGATAAAATATGATGAGCTTTTTTTTTATGGTATATTTAGAGAATCAACTAAACTAACTCTATTTAAATATGCCTTTAATCATTGTAATCATAGGAATTCTTCTCCTATTTATTCTAATTGCAAAATTTAAACTTAATGCTTTCATCACCTTTATCATCGTATCATTATTCGTTGGTATTGCAGAAGGCATGGAACCCATTAGTGTCGTCGATTCCATACAGAAAGGAATAGGTAACATATTAGGGTTTCTAGTTATCATCTTAGGTCTTGGTGCCATGTTGGGTAAATTGGTTGCCGATAGTGGTGCCGCTCAACGAATTACTACACAATTAGTAGAAAAATTCGGTAAGAAAAATATTCAATGGGCGGTTGTTTTAACCGGTTTTATTGTGGGTATCCCAATGTTTTACTCCGTAGGGTTTGTAATTCTCGTTCCATTCGTTTTCACCATTGCAGCAGCTACCGGTCTACCTCTTTTATATGTTGGTCTACCTATGTTAGCTTCTCTTTCGGTTACACATGGTTACTTGCCCCCACATCCTGCCCCTACTGCACTTGCTACAATGTTTAATGCAGATATCGGTAAAACATTGCTATACGGAATTATTGTAGCAATACCAGCAATTGTCGTTGCCGGACCGTTACTTTCGAGAACATTAAAAGGAATCAATGCTACACCGCTAAAAGAATTTTTGAACCCGGTAATTCTAAAAGAGGAAGAAATGCCAAGTATGGCAAACAGTATTATCAGCGCACTTTTACCCGTAATACTTATTGCAGTTGCAGCTTTGGCTCAATTTACAATGCCAGAAGATTTTTTTCTTACCAAAATTTTAATTTTCATGGGTAACCCTGCAATAGCAATGTTAATCGCTGTTTTGGTCGCCATTTATACTTTAGGATTAGGTCGTGGAAAAAGCATGAAAGAGGTAATGGATACTGTAGGTAGTGCCATAACAGGTATTACCATGGTACTTTTAATTATTGCTGGATCAGGAGCTTTAAAACAAGTATTAATAGATAGTGGCGTTAGCACCTATATTGGTGGAATTTTAGAACAATCTTCTATTTCCCCATTAATATTGGCTTGGTTAATTGCTACCGTTATTCGTGTATGTGTTGGTTCTGCTACCGTTGCCGGTTTAACAGCTGCAGGTATAGTACTACCGCTCGTTCAAGGTACTGGTGTTAGTCCAGAATTAATGGTTTTGGCTATTGGATCTGGTAGTTTAATGTTATCCCATGTAAACGATAGTGGCTTTTGGCTTTTCAAAGAATACTTTAATTTATCTGTAAACGATACTTTAAAAAGCTGGACGGTCATGGAAACTACCGTCGGTGTTATGGGGCTATTAGGGGTTCTAGTAATTAATACGTTCATTTAAATTTAATAAATATGCAAAAGAAAGCTTCTGAAAGAATAAAGGAATTGGGTTTGGTGTTACCTCCCGCCCCACCTCCTGCTGGATTATACAAACCTGTATTGGTCGTTGATCATTTTCTATATATCTCTGGTCAAGGACCCATGCAAAATGACGGCTCTTTAATTATTGGTAGAGCTGGACACGACATGACTATGGAAGAAGCTAAAGTTGCCGCTAGACAAGTTGCCTTAACTATGCTTTCTACAATACAAACTCATTTTGGTGATATTGATAAAATTAAACGTATCGTAAAGACTTTGGGAATGGTTAATTCCACTCCTGATTTTGGTCAACAACCTTTGGTTATCAATGGATTTAGCGAACTAATGGCAGATATTTTCGGTCCCGAAAATGGTGTTGGTGTTCGTAGTGCCGTTGGAATGATATTACCAGGCGGAATTCCTGTTGAAATTGAAGCTCATTTCGAACTACATCATTAATACATATGCAAAAAGATAATTGGTATTCCTTGAACCAACCTGAAGAAGTGATATCTCCTTCGTTATTGGTATATCCAGATAGAATTCAACATAACATAGAGTTGATGATTTCTATGATCGGTGATATAACTCGTTTGCGTCCACATATAAAAACATATAAAAATGTCAATATCATCAATATGCAGATGGCATGCGGAATTACAAAGTTCAAATGTGCTACCATCGCAGAAGCAGAATTATTAGGGGATTGTAATGCTCCTGATATTTTATTGGCGATGCAGCCGATTGGTCCTAATGCACAGAGATTTGCTGAATTGATAAAAAAATACCCTAATTCAAAATTCTCAACTATTGTAGATAACACCAAAACACTTTCTATTCTCGGTAAACTGGCAAAGTCCAATGATGTTAGAATTTCGCTTTGGGTAGATATTAATAATGGAATGAATCGCACCGGTATTATTCCAGATCAAGACGCAGCAGAATTGTATTCCCAATTGCATGAGAACTCAAATTTGATTGCCGAAGGCTTACATGTTTATGATGGTCATTTACGAAATTCTAACCCTGCTATACGAGAGAATGAATGTAACAGTGCATTTGATGAAGTAATTGCTTTACAGAAAACTATAACAAACCAAAATATTCCCAGCCCAAAAATTGTTACGGGAGGATCACCAACATTTCCTTTTCATTGTAAAAGATTAAATGTAGAAGCGAGTCCTGGCACTACATTGCTTTGGGATTCAGGTTACAGTAACATGTTTCAAGAAATGAATTTTCTACCGGCAGCTGTACTATTTACACGTATTCTTAGCAAACCTACAACTGGTATTCTTTGTTTCGATTTAGGTCATAAATCTATAGCCCCAGAAATGCCTTTTCCTAGAATTGAGTTTTTAGACCTAAAGCATAGTAAACAAATTAGCCAATCTGAAGAGCATTTGGTGGTAGAATATGATGATTTAACCATCCCTGAAGTAGGTGATGTTCATTACGCCATACCCAAACATATTTGCCCAACTGTGGTGAAATATGCCACCCTAACCGTTATTAAAAACAATGCAGTTATAGACCACTGGAAAGTAAGTGCAAGAACACAAAAATCTACAATTTAAGCATGTTGATATTCGACGCACATTTAGACCTTTCCATGAATGCGATGGATTGGAATCGTGACCTAACTTGGTCCATTGAAGAAATAAGAAAAAGCGAACAAGGATTGACCGATAAACCAGGTCGTGGCAACAATACGGTTTCATTGGATGCTATGAGAAAAGGAAATATTGGACTCTGTATGGCTACCCAAATTGCAAGATATGTTCATAAAGATAATACCTTGCCGGGATGGAAATCACCTCAACAGGCATGGGCACATACCCAAGGGCAATTAGCCTGGTACAAAAGTATGGAAGAGGCCGGGGAAATGATTCAAATAACTAATAAGACCCAGCTTGATGCTCATTTAACCCTCTGGAAAACTGACGAAGAGAAAAAACCAATTGGATATTTACTTAGTCTTGAAGGTGCAGATTCTATAGTTGATATCTCTTACCTTCAAAAAGCCTACGACAAAGGTTTACGTGCCATTGGTCCGGCTCATTACGGTCCTGGTACTTATGCTCATGGTACAAACTCTGTAGGCGGTATTGGAGCAAAAGGAAGAGATTTACTAAAAGAGATTCAAAGATTAGGTATCATCTTAGACGTCACTCATCTATGCGATTTAAGTTTTTGGGAAACTATGGTGAATTATGATGGTCCACTTTGGGCAAGTCATAATAATTGTAGAGTATTGGTAAATAACCACCGTCAATTTACAGATGAACAATTAAAAGAAATAATATCACGAAAAGGTGTTATTGGTGTTGTTTTAGATGCTTGGATGATGACACCAACTTGGGAACGTGGTGTTTCTACACCCGAATCTGCTAATGTAAGTTTAGAACAAATAATTGATAACATTGATCATATTTGTCAATTAGCCGGCAATACTAATCACGTTGGTATTGGTTCTGATTTGGATGGCGGATTTGGAAAAGAACAAGGTCCTGCAGATGTTGATACCATTGCAGACCTTCAGAAAATTGCTGGATTATTAGAAAAAAGAGGTTACTCTAACAAAGACATTGAAAAAATCATGAACGGTAATTTCATCACATTTTTAAAGAAAAACCTCCCAAACTAATTATCATTTTATCGAATAATAGCATTACCCGTAGTATTTTAACGAAGCCTTAAGTACGCATGGCAGGGTATTTGTTATCTTTATTTCATCATATATACTATTCGATGAGAAAACTTTTTTTTCTTTTTATTGTTTTGTTCTCCTTTTCTATGGTAAAGCTTTCTGCACAAACAGATTTACCTACATCAAAGCCGCTTAAAATTGAGAGTGTAAATCCTATCGAACCAAAAGGTACTCCAAGTGCAGGGGCTGTTCTTAATATGCCGAATTTAATTAAAGAACAACCAAGTGTAAATATGAAAGACCCTAACCCTGTAAAAATGCTGCGCGATGAAGAATTAGTGCAAGCCGGTACAGGCATGAAAATAGACCCACGTATTGGACCTGGTGAACGATTAGGTGGATCAGGGCAATATTTTGCGGATCAATACTTAGGTGATGTAAAAAGTACAGGAAAATTTATAGGTATTGTTTGCAGAGACCATGAGTATGTAGATGGGGATCGAGTAAAAATTTACATGAACGATCAGGTCGTAGAACACAACCTACTATTGACTGGTGCATTTAAAGGTATCAACGTAGACTTGCAAGACGGCTTTAACCGTCTAGACTTCGAAGCACTAAATCACGGATCTTCTGCGCCAAACACAGCGCAAGTAGATGTTTATAATGACAAAGGAGAATTAATTTATTCTAACAAATGGTTATTGTCCGCAGGTTCTAAAGCAACTTTAATCGTCACAAAAGAATCTATGTAGATCTACTACATTACTTTACTAGCTAAATACCTTTGTACTTCATAAACATCAATGCTCTTATTAAATTTCTTACTTACGCTAGGCAAATTCTCGCTAGATATCCAAATCTTTAACTCCGCATCTAAATCAAAAGTACCCGATGTTTCTAAAGAGAATCTAGATATGTTCTTATAGGGCAGCGATTTATATTCTACTTTACTCCCTGTTATACCTTGAATATCTATTAATATCAACCGTTTATTAGTAAACATAAATACGTCTCTTAGAAGAGAAAAACCTAATTCTATTTGTTCTCCTTCAATTAGTAATCTGGCATATTTCTTTAATAATTGCTCTGCAGAGACTTCACTTGCATTCCCTAATATTTTATTCAATAAGCCCATAATTTCTTTACTTAATTAAATTATCTATTACCAGGACTATATGTTTCCTCTGCTCTTTTCAAAACATCTTCACGATAAAAAGGAACTTCTTTCCAATCGATATTTTTATACTTTTCGATTTGATCATCAAAATGTGGGGAAGTAGGATTTCCACTTTGCCCACCAGCTAATATACTTTTGGCTTTCACTTTTTCTCCAAATTCCACCACTGCCACAAAACTATTGCCTCGTGTACCATATATTTTCTTTGCATCTTCTGTGGTATAACGAGCTCCATAGGCTGCTAATGCCCCCCATCTACCTGAAGCGAACCCAATAGGGATACTTGGCTTGGCATCATCAAAATGTTGTACAATATCTGCTGTTGTACGTTGATACCTATTCACCTCTCCCCATGGCATTTTCCAAGTTCCAAAATCTGCTGTCAGTTCATTTATTACTTCTTCAAAAACTTTTACGGCTTCTTCTGTATGTGTGCCAAAGTAAATCATGCGCTCCATGTCAGTTATATTTTCTGGATGCTTTGCTCGGTTACCCATAGCTGTACCATAGAAATGTGCCAGAGTCATTGCCACCTGATGTTCACCTGTTGTATAATCCCAATTTTCTAATACAGAAATTGGTTCGCGTAATTTCGGGTTCTTATCGTCATGAACATTATACGCTTTTACTAAACCAGGTATCAACGCCTTAAATGCTGGTAAATAAGAATCATGAGCTAATTGAATTAGACTATCTATTGTATACCCCTTTCTATCTTTCAATAATTCAATAGCATGTACACCTCTAAAATTTTCTTGATCTTTTGACATGTAATATGGGTAATCTTCCTTTCTCGGACTGAATTCTAAAGCGGAAGTATAAGGTGTGGAATTACAGTTCTGTATCCATCCATTTTCAGGATTCAATACCAAAATATTCTCATCTACATTATGTAACCCTTGCCAATCGGTTTTAGGGTTGCTGCCATCTACCGGTTCAGCATAATTAAATTGCACGTCGCGCTTTGGCACAAAATTACCATGGAAGTAAGCTATATTTCCCTCTGCATCTGCATAGACGGTGTTGTTACTAGAATTAGTACGAATATCCATCATATCGCGAAAGCCTTTGTAGCCATTTTGCTTTGTTCGAATAAATGATTGTTCTAGGGCTTTAACCGGTTCCCACATCATTGCAGAAGCTGTCCATTGACCATCGGCAATGTGGGTTATAGGACCATGATGTGTTCTGTACGCTGGATACTTTTTTTCTTTTAGTTCATTACCATCTTTGTACTTCAAAACTATTTCAGATGATTTTACAGGGCGTAGCTCCTCTCCATATTGGTAGTATAGATTATCCTCATTCTTAACAATTGTTTCCTTAAACTCATCCATAACATCTGTGTAGGTCGACGTATGCATCCAACCAGTTTTTTCATTGAACCCTTGGTACACAAAAAACTGTCCCCAAGTAACCGCTCCGTAAGCATTCAACCCTTCTTCCGAAACTACATGAACTTCTCCCCTAAAATAAAATGACGTGTGCGGATTAATCAACAATAACGGATTACCTGATTGCGTTAATTTACCTGAAATAGCAATTCCATTAGAACCTTGTGGCTCTTCTACTTCCTTCTGTTTCTTTAATTGTAGCTCTTCCATTTCTGGTAATGCCATGTTGCTATCGTAAAAAGCAGCAATCTTCTTTGTTGAAATTCGCTCTATATCACCACCAATAGACCCTTCGCTAAAATACATTGGCATCCATGATTCAAAGTGCGTTAGCAATTTTGGTTTAACTTCTGGGTGCGTGTATAAATAGTAATTTATTCCGTCTGCAAAGGCATTGCATAATTCTTTTAGCCAAGCCGGACTCTTCTCATAATTTGCTTTTGCTTCTTCTTCACTCATGAACAGTTTTGCACGTAAATCGCTATACAGTGCTTCTTCTCCGTCAACTTCTGCCAACCTACCGGTTGCCCAAATATAATTTTGTTCCACGCGGTTAAAATCATCTTCGCATTGCGCATATAACAATCCAAAGACGGCATCGGCATCGGTTTTACCATAAATATGAGGTACACCAAAATCATCCCTAATAATTTCAACATTAGCTGCCTGCGCTTCCCATTTTTCAACTTGTGGGTCTTTTGAGTTTTCAGCCTTACAGCTAATAACCAGTATAAAAGCGAATACGTAAATAATCTTGTTCATAAATGTTCTATTGTTGATTTATTGAAGGTATATAAATGTAACTGATTTTACCAACTTCCACTAGAGCCTCCGCCACCAGAACTTCCGCCACCGCCAGAAAAAGAGCTTGAGCTACCACCAGAAGAACTGCTACCCGAACTAAATGAATGCGTTCCTGAAGAGGAAAAGGTTTTTCGATAGTAGGTTTTATCATTCTTTACCCAAGAAATACTTAAATCTTCTTTACCAGAAATCTTAAGTTTTATAAATGCTATAATTGCGGCAATACCAAAAAAGGGAAGAAATAACCAAAGTATAAGACTGGGTTCATCAAAAATAAAAGCGGCAGCTTCGGTGTTAGTCGTGTAAATACTGTAGCCTATAATTATAGGAACAACCATAAACACCAAACCGAATATACTTGAAAAGGATCCTGCTAAAAGCATAAAAACCCCAGGCAACACCCCTAATTTACCCATGAACACTCCTCTAAAAACTTCGATAATATTTACATAGCTTTTAAGGAAGAAAAAACCACCTACTCCTATGAATATCGAGAAGAAAATACCGAGAAATATATTCATATATAACATCTCATCAGAATCTTCGTCGGCAATCTCTTTTTTAAATTCCTCTAGCGCACTGGGGTCGTTTAAAAATTCTATTAGTTGATCAGCGGCTTGATCAATACCATCGTAGTATTCCGCTTCCTTAAAATTAGGAATCATGGTATTTCTGATAATTCTTGAAGCTACCGCATCGGTTATGTAAGGCTCCAATCCATAGCCTACTTCTATTCTAACCTCTCTGTCCAGTTCTGAAAATAAAATCAGCAAACCATTATCCTTACCTTCTTGACCAATTCCGTTTTTATTAAAAAGATCATTGGCATAAGTCTCAATAGTATTAAAACCTAATTCTTCTATTGTAACCACAACTATTTGATTTGTAGTCTTCTCTTCAAAATTTAATAAACGCGTATTTAAATCAAGAACTTGATTTGGGCTAAATATGTTTGCGCTATCGGTTACATAATCTCGTAGCTCATAGTACTGTTCTTGAGCATTCGTATAAAACGAAATTAACAGCAGTAATAAAAAGGTTTTTTTAAGCATACAATAGAAATCCTGGTACTCAAATATAAAAACCTTTATTGATATACTGCTTCTATATCAAAACCTATTCTAGATTCGGTCAAATCTTTAGAATTGAAGTAACTTGCAAAAGTTTTGCCATACAAACTGCATTGGCTTGGCCAAACACCAAATAAAATTACCTATGTCCGAAAAAAAAGTAACTATTCTAACAGCATTTAAAACCATTATTTGGCCTCGAAGAAAATTGGTTTTTCTAGGCTTATTCCTTATTGTTATTAGTAAAGCTGCAAGTTTTGTTGCACCAGTTTCTCTTCGTTATTTTTTAGATGATATTGTTCCCAATAAAGACTACGATTCATTAAAGCTTCTTGTAGCTGTCGTAATTTTCGCATTCTTGGTACAATCAGTTATGTCATATCTACTGACTAAGGTTCTTAGTATACAAGCACAGTATATGATTTCTGAACTGCGGTCTCAAGTACAAAAACAAGTTCTTTCGCTTCCTATTCGTTTTTTTGACAACACTAAATCTGGCTCTCTAGTTTCTAGAATTATGAGTGATGTTGAGGGTGTAAGAAACTTAATAGGTACCGGACTTGTTCAACTTGTTGGCGGAACTATAACGGCTGTAGTGTCTCTAATTTTGTTATTGAGAATTAGCCCTACAATGACACTCTTAACCTTTGTCCCTCTTATTCTTTTTGCTGTAATAGCATTGAAGGCTTTTAAAATAATAAGACCTGTTTTTAGAGAACGTGGTAAAATAAATGCTGAAGTAAAAGGTAGACTTACAGAAACTCTTGGAGGCATTCGTGTAATCAAAGGGTTCAATGCCGAAGCACAGGAAAGTAAAGTTTTTGAAGAAGGGGTGGACAAATTATACCAGAATGTAAAAAAGAGTTTAACCGCTACGGCTATCATGACCAGTTCTTCAACCTTTCTTTTAGGATTGGCTACAACCGGAATTATGATGGGCTTTGGTGGATATAAAATGATGCAAGGCGAATTAACTACTGGTCAGTATTTTGAATTTACTTTTCTTCTTGCACTTATGGTAGCGCCTATTGTTCAAATGAGTAACATAGGCAGTCAATTAACGGAAGCGTTAGCAGGACTTGACCGTACCGAAGAATTAATGAACAAAGTATCTGAAGCCGATGAAAAAGACCGAACAATAACTCTTTCTAATATTAAGGGTGATATGGTTTTTAAAGATGTATCCTTCGCCTATGAAGAAGATAAAGATGTTTTGCACAACATAAGCTTTGAAGCCAATTCTGGTGATGTTATTGCTCTTGTTGGTAGTTCTGGCTCGGGGAAATCTACTATTGCAGGTTTGGCAGCTAGTTTTTTAAATCCGGATTCTGGAGAAATTTCTATTGATGGCATCGACCTTTCTACTGTAGACCTAACCAGTTTTAGACAGTTTTTAGGTGTTGTTTTACAAGATGATTTCCTTTTTGAAGGTACCATTAGAGAGAACATCCTCTTCCCTAGACCAGATGCTTCTGAAGAAGAATTACAAGCTGCAATTAAAGCTGCCTATGTTGATGAATTTACAGATAGGTTTGAAGAAGGACTTAATACTGTTATTGGAGAACGCGGCGTAAAATTATCTGGAGGTCAACGCCAGCGTATTGCCATAGCAAGAGCGGTATTGGCAAACCCTAGAATATTAATATTAGATGAAGCAACTTCTAATTTAGATACCGAAAGTGAAGCATTGATTCAGAAAAGTTTGGCTGAATTGACTAAAGGAAGAACCACTTTTGTAATTGCCCACCGTTTAAGTACTATTAGAAAAGCTAATCAGATTTTAGTGATTGAAAACGGACGCATTGCCGAACAAGGAACTCACGAAGAACTAATTATTAAAGAAGGTAGATACCATAACTTATTTACTTACCAAGCTAGGATATAGGTTATCTATTAACAAATGAAAAATAATTGTCGAATGTTTTTTAGCGCTAATTCAAGAGATTGTTTCGTCGCTAAAAAGCTCCTCGTAATTAAGATTATAGTTCCTCTGGTGCCAGTTCTACTTCTAGCCCGTCCATATCCTCAGTAATATGTAATTGACAGCCTAAACGTGAATTATCTTTTACATTGAAAGCTTCAGATAACATAGCTTCTTCATCATCACCCATTTCTGGAAGCTCGGTATCTGACAATACATAACATTGACATGAAGCACACATAGCCATACCTCCACAAATACCAATTGTACCTTCTGGTGCTAATTCGTAAGAACGAACCACTTCCATAAGATTCATGTTCATATCGGTTGGAGCATCTATCTCGTGCAACACTCCTTCGCGGTCAGTTATTTTTATCTTGATATCAGTCATTAAGTAACAATTTTATAGCCTAAAACGCATTTGTCGTTAGACCGCGCTCAGGATGACATTTTATTATAGTTATTCTATTGCTTTCACCACGGCTTTTGGTGCTTCCTTTTTAGTACCGTCAAAACCGCTTACACCACCTACGGTTGTGTATTTCATCACGTATTTTTTATCTGGATGAATTTTTTGAAAAGCACTTTGGCACATCAATGTTGCTTCGTGGAAGCCACAAAGAATCAACTTCAATTTACCAGGATATGTATTTACATCGCCAATGGCATAAATACCAGGAATGTTTGTTTGGTAGTCGAACGTATCTACTTTGATCGCATTCTTTTCAATTTCTAATCCCCAATCGCCAATCGGACCTAGTTTTGGAGAGAGTCCAAATAGGGGTATAAAATTATCCACCTCTAAAATTAGCTCTTCTTTAGCATCAGATATCTTTCTGATTAAAACAGATTCTAATTGAGTATCTCCATTTAAAGCAATTATCTCTGCTGGTGTGATTAAGTTTAATCTTCCTTTATCCTTTAATTCTTGAACTTTTTCTACAGAATCCAAAGCACCTCTAAATTCATTTCTTCTATGCACCAAGGTAACTTGCGATGCTATGTCTGCCAAGAAAATACTCCAATCTAAAGCAGAATCACCACCACCTGCAATAATCACTTTTTTATCGCGATACACTTCAGGATCTTTAATCATGTAGGCAACACCGTTATCTTCAAATTTAGATAAATTGTCCAGCAATGGTTTTCTAGGCTCAAAACTCCCCAACCCCCCCGCAATAGCAACTATTGGCGCATGATGTTCCGCTCCTTTATTGGTGGTTACTACAAATGTACCGTCTTCTAATTTTTTGATTGTTTCAGCGCGTTCGCCTAAGGTAAATCCAGGTTGAAAAGATTTAATCTGTTCCATTAAATTATCTACCAAATCACCCGCCAATACCTCTGGAAAACCAGGTATATCATAAATTGGCTTTTTAGGATAGATTTCTGAACATTGCCCGCCTGCCTGTGGCAAAGCATCAATTAAATGGCATTTAAGTTTTAGGAGTCCGGCTTCAAAAACGGCAAAAAGACCCGTAGGTCCTGCGCCAATTATCAATATATCGGTCTTAATCATTAAAGAAATTATTTATAATACTCTTCAAAATTATCAATCTAAAGTTTTGTAAATCATGATAATTATCAGAATCTAAGCTTCTATATTAATTACTTCTTGTATCTGAGGAGCATATTTTTTTATGGTCATTTCCACACCACTTTTCAGGGTCATTTGATTTACACTACAACCAACACACGCTCCTTCTAACCTAACTTTTACAGAAGATTCATTATCAATAGATATCAACGTAATATCACCACCATCACTTTGTAAAAAAGGTCTGATTTCATCTAATGCTTTTTCAACATTCAATTTTAATTCTGCTGATGTCATATCTATTTTTTATTAACTGGCGAGCAACCCGCCATTGTCGTAATCTTTATAGCCTCTGTAGGTGGCATTGTCTTATTTCTAGCAACAACCTCACTTACAACCTTTTTTGTCAATTCTTCAAATGCTTTCTCTACTGGAGTCCCTTCTTGCAAGGCTGCCGGTCTACCAGCATCGCCCGCTTCGCGAATACTTTGCACTAATGGCATTTCACCAAGGAAAGGTACTTGTAAATCTTCTGCAAGATGCTTGGCTCCTTCTTTACCGAAAATATAATATTTATTCTCTGGTAACTCTGCAGGTGTAAAGTAGGCCATATTCTCTACAATTCCCAATACTGGTACGTTTATAGAGTCTTGCTGAAACATTGCCACCCCTTTTCTAGCATCTGCCAAGGCAACTTCTTGAGGTGTACTAACTACAACCGCTCCCGTAATCGGTAAAGACTGCATGATACTTAAATGAATATCTCCAGTACCCGGTGGTAAATCAATTAGCATGAAATCCAAATCTCCCCAGTGTGCATCAAAAATCATTTGATTCAATGCCTTAGATGCCATTGGTCCTCTCCATATTACCGCTTGATCTCTTTGTGTAAAAAAGCCTATTGATAATAATTTAACACCATAACTCTCCACTGGTTTCATTTTAGATTTTCCATCTATATTCACCGCAAGTGGTTTGTCATTTGCCACATCGAACATTATTGGCATTGACGGACCATAAATATCAGCATCTAAAAGACCTACTTTAAAGCCCATTTTAGCCAAAGTCACTGCTAGGTTAGCGGTAACTGTAGATTTACCTACCCCTCCTTTACCAGAAGCAACAGCAATAATATTGGTAATACCAGGAATTGGTTTTCCCTTTATTTCGTTAGCCTTTGGTTTTGCAGCTGGTGCATCAACCTTAACGTTTATTTTAATTTTTGCTTTTTCGTAGACCTCTTTATGTATGATTTTTAAAATCTCAACCTCGGTCTTTTTACGTGCCTGTAAACTTGGATTTGTAATGGTAATATCTATCTCTACCTCATCACCAAAAATCTGAATATTGGTAACAGCTCCGCTTTCTACCATGTTCTGACCTTCCCCAGGAACCGTAATGTGTTCCAAAGCTTTTAAGATGTCCTTTTTATCTATGTTCATTATATAAATTCATTCTAAACAACAAAGATAATCCTTAGTTGTTAGATTAGGAAACTAGCGTATTGAAAATGAATATGCCATTATAAACAGAACCTCTTGTTATTATATGTTCATTTCTTGATTATTTATGATTTTGAGGTCAAAAGAAACTTCCTAAAAACCGTAAATTAGAATCTTCTTTAAAATTTAACCAATGTACCAGCCTGTAAAAAGAACTCCGCTACTTTTAACTTTCGCTTTTATTATTCTAATAGCTACTGCTTGCTCTAGCTCAAAAAATGAATTTTCTAAAAAAGATGTAAAGCGATCTCAAAAATTAGTAGGATTAGATTTTGATAAAAAATACATTGATACACTTTATCCGTATTTAAAAAAAAATAAGGAAGGGTTCGATACTTTAAGGAAATACACTTTAGATAACGATGTAATACCTGCTGTTAGGTTTGACCCATTACCTTTAAACTTCATCCCGAAAGTACAAGCCGGATTTCCTGAATGGGAGATTCCAAATGACGTACAATTACCTGCTAAAGAGGCAGACCTTGCATTTTACTCCTTACCTCAGCTCGCTTCACTTATCAAAAACAAAAAAATTAGCTCTTATAAACTAACGCAGTTTTTTATTGAACGATTAAAAAAATACAATCCTGTTTTGCAATGTACGATTACCATTACTGAAGAAATGGCATTGGAACAAGCTAAAATATTAGATACCGAACTTGCTGCCGGAAACTATCGCGGAATTTTGCATGGCATACCTTATGGTGTAAAAGATTTAATAGCCGTAGAGGGGTATAAAACTACTTGGGGAGCAGAACCTTACAGAAATCAACAAATTGAAATGACAGCAACTGTGGTAGAAAAACTACAGGCTGCCGGCGGAGTTTTAGTCGCTAAACTCGTTTCTGGATCTTTAGCTCGTGGTGATGTGTGGTTTGATGGAAAAACCAAAAACCCATGGGATACCGAGCAAGGTGCTACAGGTTCTTCTGCCGGGTCTGGATCTGCAACTTCCGCAGGATTGGTTCCTTTTGCTTTGGGAACAGAAACACTAGGGTCGATTACGTCTCCTAGTAACCGAAACGGAATTACAGGGCTTCGACCAACATACGGTAGAGTTAGTAGACATGGTATAATGAGTTTAAGCTGGTCTATGGACAAAGTAGGCCCTATGGCAAGAAGTGCCGAAGACTGTGCTATAGTTTACAGTGTAATAGCCGGTAAAGACCCTAAGGATGGTATGACTACCGATTACCCTGACGGATTTGAACCCAAAAAAGATTATAAAACGCTTCGCGTTGCATATCTAAAAAAGGATATTGACAAAGACACCTCTCTTAGTAAAGACAACCTAGAAAAGGCATTGAAGACTTTTAAAGAAATGGGCCTCACGCTAGATGAAGTAGAATTACCAAAAGACCTTCCCTATAATAGTTTTGATGTGATATTACGAGCAGAGGCAGGAGCTTTTTTTGATGATTTGGTACGTTCTGAAAATGTCGATAAAATGGTGGAGCAAGATCAACGCTCGAGAGCAAATTCTTTACGACAGGCACGTTTTATTCCTGCAGTAGAATATCTGCAAGCTAACCGTCACCGCCAAGTGCTTATTGAAAAAATGCAGGTTATAATGAAAGATTATGATGTTCTAATCTCACCTACATTCGGTAACAAACAATTAATCATTACCAATCTTACCGGACACCCAGTTATTGCCATTCCCACAGGATTGGATAAAGAAAAACACCCTACCAGTATTACCTTAGTTGGTAATTTATATGACGAAGCTAGTATACTATTATTAGCCAAGGCTTTTCAAAATCAGACAGCGTTTGACGAAATGCATCCTAAAGGGTATACTGACTAAGTTTCTCTTGAATATTTCTGTCAGTTAGATATAATTTAAACTTTTTTCAAACTATATTTTTCTACCATCTAAAAGATTGATAATCCTTGAACCGTACTCGGCATTTTTCTCCGAATGCGTTACTTGAATAATCGTAACTCCGTCCTCTTCATTTAGCTTCTTAAAAAGTGCCATAATTTCTTCGCTCTGTTGCGAATTAAGATTTCCGGTTGGCTCATCTGCTAATATCAATTTTGGCTTACCGATTAAAGCACGGGCTACGCCCACTAATTGCTGCTGACCTCCACTTAATTGTGTTGGGAACAAATCTTTTTTACCGACAATATTAAATCTATCTAACATATCGGCTACCAAAGCCTTTCGTTCCGAACTCTTTATCTTTTTATACAACAAAGGCATCTCTAAATTTTCCTCTACCGTAAGATCATCTAATAAGTGGTAAGATTGAAACACAAAGCCTATATACTCCTTGTACAAATTAGAGCGGTATTTCTCTTTCAGAGTATGAACAGATTCACTCAAGAAATCATATTCACCTTCATCAAAAGTATCTAACATCCCTATAACATTTAGCAATGTAGACTTCCCTGAACCAGACGGTCCCATAATGGAAATAAATTCTCCCTCTTCTACTTCTAGGTTAATATCTTTCAACAAGAATACTCGTTGTCCTCCTTGTTGTACCCACTTGAAAATATTCTTTAACTGCAATAACATAGCTTAAATTTTAGTTGTTCTAAATTTTATTGATTGAATTAGATACTTATTCTGTTCGTAAACTTTTTACAGGGTTGGCCATTGCTGATTTTATCGCCTGTATACCTAGGGTAAATGCCGTTATGAAGAAAGCAATACATCCTGCCAAGGCAAACATCCACCATTGAATGGAAACACTATAGGCAAAACTGCCCAGCCAAGCACTCATCATATACCATGCAATTGGAAAAGCAATTAAAGCTCCAATACCTACCAAGATTATATAATCCTTTGAAAGCAACACGACTATTTTAAATATACCAGCACCTAAAACTTTACGTATACCAATCTCTTTGATTCGTCTTTTTGCCATAAATGAAATAAGACCGAACATACCTAAACAAGATATAAATATGGTTAACAATGCAACCACGTTTACTGTTTTTAACATACCATCAATTAGACGGTATTGCCCACTTACTTTATCACCTAGATCACTTTGAGCGTAATTTTTTCTGGTAGCTATTTTAGTAAAAGCAGCCGCTATTATGTTCTTAATTTCTTTTTCCTTTCCATCAACAACCCGAACCGTTAGATAACGATGTTTGGCTAAATTCTCTTCGTCTCTATAATAATGCACCAAAGGTTCTACCGCATTTTGTAAATCTTGATAATGAAAATCTTTCATCACCCCAACGATAGGATTACCAACAAAATCGCTGTTTTTGAATTTTAAGCGTTTCCCCTTTATTGATGTCCAACCAAAAGCTTCCATGGCACTTCGATTAATAATGACCGGCGTTTCCTCTCCATTATCAAAATCTCTATCAAAATCTCTGCCCTCTACCAGCGGAATCTGTAGTGTTTTAAGATAACCATCATCTGTATAGGACCTTCTAAAACGTACATCTGCCTCTGTATTTGGATCGTAAAATGTAGTATAATTGAAATAATAATCTGACGGAACTGACTGACTCGTACTAACCTGCGTTACATACGGATTGGCTTCTAAATCATTTAATAGCACTTTAAAACTAGAGTTGGCGGCATCCATATTTTTATAATCAAGGTCTATGTTACCTACAATAACATGATCACGCTCAAATCCTAGATCTGCCTTTTTCATAAACCCAATCTGACTGTTTAAAATGATTGCAATACAGATAAAAAGTATGGCTATAGAAAATTGAAGGATGATAAATGAATTTCGTAAAATAAAACTCCCCTTGGCACTATCTATCTTTCCTTTGATACCTTGTGAAACAGGTAATGAAACAAACCTTAATGTAGGTAATATACCCACCACCAATGTCACCAAAACACCTAAGGCAATCGCTCCTAAGATTACAGGATAATCATTTTTAAGGCTAAAATTAATCTCCCCAAAATCTGCTCCGAAAACATCGTTCATTTTCGGCAATAAAAACCCGAAGAAAAGTGCACTAGAAATGATAATAGAAAACAACACCAAAATTCCGTTTTCAAGGCAAAACTGGGTAATTACACCTTTATTATTACCTCCTAATATTTTGCGTACAGCAATGTCTTTTGTTCTACGAAACATAGTAGACGTATTTAAGTTGAGAAGATTTACCAACACCAATAGAAGTACGAAAAAAGAGGTGGCAATATTACCTGCAATAATTATTTCAACTACAGGTATAGAATCCATTCGAACTTCTGAGTGTGGCATAACTTCCATTCTTGAAATTACAGTAGGATCCGCATAATTCTCCTGTACTAATTTGTCAACTTTCTTTTCAAATAGTGCTATATCAGTTTCTGGGTTCAACTTTAAGAATATCGGAGAGAAACTATTGCTCCAATTAGTCTGTTGTTTAAAATTCGAATTGTCCTTCAAAAGTGTATTTGGCAATAAAACGCCTAATCGAAATGAAGAATACGGACTTATAGGTTCCAATACCCCTGTAATGGTAAGGTTTAACGTGTCCGCCGCTTTTAAGCTTTTACCTACTGGGTTTTCTTCTCCGAAAAGCTGCTTACTTACCTTGTCGGTCAAGACAATAGAATACTTTTCTTTAAAAGCAGTATTATGGTCCCCATATTTTAGAGGCAGTCTAAAAACCTTAAAGAATTCTGGATCGGCATAAGCCGTTGTATTTTGAAATTCCTTATTCCCTGCTTCTAACCATACATCGCCCCAACCATGCAAGTGTGTACCTGCTTCAACTTCTGGTGATGTACTCTTTATTTTATCCAACAAAGGGTATACTACTTCATTGTAATCATTACCATCATTCAAATGTGTTTTTAGGTAATAAATATGTTCTTGCTCTGGAATCATAGAATCTGCTACATAATAGGCATACACAGAAAACATTAGCGTTAACACACTACCAATACCTATACTTAAGCCCAAAAGGTTAAGAAAAGAAAGCGTTCTGTTTTTCCACAGATTACGAAAAGATAATTTTAGATGGTTTAATAACATCGTTCGTTTTTTAGTCTGTTCGTAAACTTTTTACGGGATTCGCTGCTGCCGCTTTCATTGTTCTTGAACCAACAGTCACTAGTGCAATTAAGGTAGCTAATAGTCCTGCCCCTATAAAAAACCAGATACTTAATGGCACTCTAAATGCATACTCTTCTAGCCATTTATCTAAAGCATACCATGCTATTGGTGTTCCTATTATAAATGCTATACCTACCAACTTTAAAAAGTCCTTAGTCAACAATATAGTAATTGATGATGTGCTTGCGCCTATTACTTTACGAACACCTATTTCTTTAGTACGTTGCGCAACTACCAATAACGACATGGCAAAAAGACCTATACAACTAAGCACTATACCCAAAATGGAACCACTTGTAATAATAGTCGCCATCGTTTTTTCCCGTCTAAAAGTTCTGTCTATATTTTCATCTAAGAAAGAACCTAGAAATTCAGCATTTGGCTCTACTTTTTGCCAAGCACTTTTTATAGCATCAAAAGATTTTGCCATGTCTATCGGAGCAACCTTTACATATGCATAATACAGTTCATAATCTCTATCTAGAAAAAAGGTAAGCGGCTCTATACTTTTGCTTATGTCTTGATGGTTATAATCTTTTAACACCCCAATTACATTATAAGCCACAGAATCTTCATCAAAATATACTCTAGTTGACAGTGGATTATTCTCTTCATTAAGCTCTCTAACCATTGCCTCGTTAATGACCATACTTAAACTATCTGCACTATACTCTTTACTGAACATACGCCCTTCTAACAATTGTAAGTCTAACGTCTTTGCGTAATCATAATCTACTGTAAGTACATTGCTATGAACTATTCTACCCTTGTATTCAAACCCCAATATACTATTTGATAAACTTCCGTCTTTTCCACGTCCCAAATTGTTATCTGAACCACTAACCGCTAAAATATTTCCATTTCCTTGCAGCTCATTCCGTAATAATTCTATAACACGATAGCTGTCTTTCTTTCCATTTAATGGAATAGACACTACTTGTTCTTTATTGAACCCAAGGTTCTTATTTCGCATAAACTGAATTTGACCTTGAAAGACCAACGTACTGGTAATTAATACAATTGCTATTACAAATTGTACTACTATGAGTGCATTTCTAACTCCATTTTTTCCTAATTCCCATTTTCCTTTTAATGCATTTAAGGTATTTAACTTACTTAAAAGTAATGCCGGGTAACCACCCGTTATCAAAGTGACCAATAATATCCCTATAATGAAACTACCAAGAATTATTGGTGTCAATAAATTTGCAAAAGTAGCATCGGTATTGAACAAGGTTTTATAAGGGTCTATTAATAGATTTGCCAGTACTAGAGCTAGAGCAATTGCTATTAAAAATACCATTAAACTTTCTAACCAAAATTGACCGAACAGTTGTCCTTTTACCGCGCCTAGGGTTTTTCTCATTCCTATTTCCTTTAAGCGTTTTTCGCCCAAGGCAATGTTCATATTCACAAAATTAGCACAGGCAATGAAAATGACCAGAAAGGCAATTCCTAAAATCATAAACGGGAAAGTCCTTTTTACATTTAATACACCAGAATTAAAATTCGCAAAGCGCTTATCAGTGTAAGGCAGTAAACCTAGCTGAGCATAATTACCATTAATATCTGGTTGCGCACCATCACGTTTCATATTTTGCATTTGCCCTTCATTATGCAATAAGGTAAATTCGACCGTACTCTTTTCGAATTGAGATTTAGTAACACCGTCTTCTAACTGCAAATAAACCGGGTGGTTACGAGCATCCCATACATCTATACTCTCTTTATATTCTGAGTGGCTATCAAAAGGGATTGCAATATCAAAACTAACACTGCTGTTATCTGGTATACTTTTAAGAATTCCTGATACTGTAAATGGTTTTTCTTCTTTACCTATTAGCACTCGCACTATTTTACCAATTCCGTCCGTAGTGCCAAACAACTTTTTAGCTGCCTCTTCGGTAATTGCTACCGAGTTCTGATCTTGCATCGGTTTGTTGGAATCTCCCATAGCGGTTGGAAAACTAAAAATCGAAAAATAATCAGCATCAACAAATTCAGCATCCAAGTTAAAATCGTTATCTCCATAAGACACTAGTGCATTCTCACTTAATGCTCTTGCTATATTTTTAACACCGGGTACTTCTTCCTTTAATGCAGGAGCGAAAGGCACCGGGTTTGTGGTAGATATATCTGAACCCTTAGGCGTTTGATTAGAATAGTATACCTGAAAAATAGAGCCTTTATTTTCATGAAACTGATCATAAGATAATTCAAATAAAGCCGTCATAGTTAACAGTAACGCTATTGCGAATGCTAAGGTTAAGCCAACGATATTAGCCGCTGTGAAAACTTTATTCTTCAACAGGTTTCTCCAAGCGACTTTTATATAATTCTTAAACATGAATATTTATTTTTTGATTGATTGATGATTTATTCTGTACGTAAACTTTTAACAGGATTGGCTCTTGCTGCTTTTATAGCTTGAAAACTTACCGTCACCAATGCTATTAATAACGTAAGACCACCGGCAATTGCAAATACCCATACTGAAATGGAGATTCTAAAATCGAATTCTTCTAACCAGTTGGACATATAGTACCAAGAAACAGGAATTGCAATTAGAATAGAAATAGCAACAAGTTTTAGAAAATCTTTAGATAGAAGCGTAACTATAGTAGTTACCGAAGCACCCAATACTTTTCGAATACCAACCTCTTTAATTCTGTTTTCTGCCATGTAACTAGCTAAACCAAACAAGCCTAGACAAGAAATTAATATCGTTAACAATGTAAACAGTGTAGCAAGTTTACCTGTTCTTTGCTGATCACTAAATTTTTCTGCATATTCTCCATCCACGAATTCAAAATCAAAAGGATACTCTGGATTGTATTTCTTATATATATTTTCGACGATAGCTAAATTTTCTGAAGTAGAATTTGCCTCGTTCAGTTTCATATGCATTACATTAAACCACCCTTTTGCCCCTTCAATTACTAATGGTTCTATTTTCTGAAATGGCGAATTAAACACAAAGTCTTTTACAACACCGACTACATTCCATTTTTTTCCGTTATCATTTATGACCTTACCAATGGGTTCCTTAAACCCCATAAGAGCAACCGATGATTCGTTTAATAGCACAGCTGTTGAATCGGTCGGAAATTTCTGTAAATCAAAATCCCTGCCCTCTATAAGCTTTAAACCTAATGTGTTTACCACCGCTTCATCGGCAATCATACGCAATATGATTGTTTTATCTTCTAAATTTTTTCCTTCCCATTCTATACCCCACGTATTGCTCCAACTTTCTGTAATGGGCGAACTTGTTTTAGTAACGGAAGAAGCTGCGCCAGACTTGAGCAATTCTTTCTTGATCAACTCATAATTCTTATCAATATCACCTTCTAAAAAAGTGTAAATCAAATTATCCTTTGAATAACCCAGTTGTCTATTTTGAACTTTATCTAATTGCTCGGTTATAATAAGTGTTGATGTAATTAATATAATTGCTACAGAAAATTGAACCACCACTAAAACCTTTCTGGGTGTAATAAGAGTGTCCGCTTTATGAAACGTTCCTTTTAAAACTGCCGATGGTTTAAATGCTGATAAGTACAATGCCGGGTAGCTACCTGCCAATAGACCGGTAAATAAAACAATAGCTAATGCAGAAATCCAAAACCACTTACTGGTGAAATCTAATTCTAATTCATGACCCACCAAATCATTAAACGCCGGTAGTAACAATAGCACGAGCAGTATTGAAAAGATTGCAGCAATGGCTGAAATAAGAATCGATTCTCCCAGAAATTGATAAATCAAATGCTTTTTAGGTGCTCCCATTACTTTTCTAACACCTACTTCTTTTGCCCGTTTTTCACTTCTGGCCGTACTTAAGTTCATGAAATTAATACAGGCGATTATTAGAATAATTGCTGCTATGATACCGAACATCTTTATTAAATCTATTCGTCCACCAATTTCCTTTCCATTTTCAAATTCATTATACAAATAGGTTCTAGAATATGGATATAAAAGCGTAACCATATCAGAAGAATCTTCATCATAGTTTTCTCGTAAGGTTTTAATTTTAGTTGAAAAATCAGTAAAACTAACGTCCTTCTTAAGCATTACATAAGTAGCCACAGAATTATTACCCCAGTGGGTATCGTCCCAGCCTTTTTGAGTTAAATAAGCCCAAGGCACCAAAAACTCAAACGTAAACTCTGTGTTGCTAGGTAAATCTTTTAAAACACCAGTAACCTTAAATGTATCGGCATTATCAATTACCACTATTTCTCCAATAGGGTCTTTATCGCCAAACATCTTTTTGGCGAAAGTCTCTGTAATTACAACCGAATTCACATCATTAAAAACACTGGAAATATCACCTTGCACTAAGGGGAAACTAAAAATGCTCAAGAAATCTGGATCTACAATTGTGCCTGTAGCTTTAATCCGTTTATCATCTACAGAAAATAAAAATGGGGTATCGTAGAAGTATCTGGATACGCGTTCTACTTCTGGGTAATCTTTCTTTATTGCAGGTGCCATCGCTTTAGGCGTGGAGTTCCATGTCCAAATTTCTCCCTCAACATCATATTGATTGTTAACTTCATAAATACGCTCTTGGTTTTCATGAAATCGGTCGAATCCTAATTCAAAATTTATCCAAAGAACAATTAAAGTAAACACGGTAAGCCCAATGGAAAGACCTGCGATATTTAAAATCGAAAAGCCTTTGTTCCGAATTAAATTCCTCCATGCTATTTTCAAATAGTTATTAAACATGATTGATCGTTTTTTGATTGATGCTTAGCCTTCACTAAGTACAGATTGATGATTGATGACACCAAAAACAAATCTAATTCCATGCCATACTTATAATTATCTAACTACTAGTCTATTATGTATGTATCTTATTTTTTAGTGTAAAATATTTTTACAAAACATGTACAATATATTTACAAAGACTATGCTAAAATTAGATTGTTACACAATTTTATGATTAGGATTCAATCAACATTAGATGTATGAAAAACGATTTAAATTAGTCTGACCGTAAACTTTTTACAGGGTTTACAATTGCCGCTTTTATACTTTGATAACTTACCGTTACAATAGCCACCATAATTGCTAAAACTGCTGCGAGGACAAAAACGCCAAATCCGATTTCTATTCGATAAGAGAAATCTTCTAACCACTTATTCATGGCAAACCAACCCAATGGCAAAGAAATCAGAATTGCTACACCCACTAATTTTAGAAAATCTACTGTAAGTCTATATGAAATCTGACTTACAGTAGCCCCTAACACTTTTCTAACGCCAATTTCTTTTGTACGCTTTTCAGCATTAAAGGCAGCTAATCCAAATAACCCCAAACAAGCAATGAAAATGGATAGAATAGTAAAAATGAAAAATATTTGACTCAGCTTTTGTTCCGAATTATAAGTGGAATAAAATGCCTCGTCCATAAATTGATAGTCAAATGGTTGACCAGGTGCCATTGTGTTCCAAATATTCTCAATCTCCGCAATTGACTTTGAATAGTCACCACCACTTAACCGTACCGCCATATTCTCAGCGTTATTTTCGACGTGTAATCCTAATGCACCAATATTCTCGCGAAGCGATTTAAAATGAAAATCTTTAACCACCCCAATTATAGTATAGTAGCTAGGGTTTTCCATATCTATTTCTTCGGAAATCCTCATTCCCAGAGCTTCTTGAGCTGTAACGTTCAAAATAGGCAAAGTGGCTTCATTTATTATAATTGCCGTAGAATCTGAAGCATATTGTTTGTTGAAATCACGCCCAGCTACAACATCCATTTCTAACGTCTTCAAATAATCCATGTCCACATCCCAAGTCTGCATTTGAATTGCATTTTCTTGACTTTTTGTTCCTTCTTGAAAGAAAGAAGTATCTGACCGCCATGATGGAGTAGGGTAAAAATTACTTAGAGTAACATTTTCTACGTTGCCCATTTTAAGAATCTCTTCTTTAAATGCATTTGTTTTAGACCCCAACGGACTAATTTCATTAATCAACAACACTTGGTCTTTTGTAAAACCCAAATCTTTACTCTGTATATAATTTAATTGCTGAAAAACTACCAGCGTACTTACTATAAGAAATACTGAAATTGAAAATTGAAATATTACCAGAGCATTTCTTACCCTACCATTACCTACACTTTCCGATGCTCCACCCTTTAGGGTTTTAACGGGATTAAATCTAGACATGAAAAAGGCAGGATAACACCCAGAGAAAAACCCTAATAGTATAGTTGCTGCAAATAACAAAAGCCAAAACAATGGCTGAGAAAATGGAATTGCAATAGACTTACCGGTAAAGCCGTTAAAAAACGGGAGCGTAATCATTGTAATCAACAAGGCAGCTATCAATGAAATAAAAGCTATTAAACCAGATTCTGTCAAAAATTGGAAAATCAAATTCATTTTATTAGAACCCAACGTTTTTCTTACCCCCACTTCTTTGGCTCTTTTTAATGAGTGAGCCGTAGACAAGTTCATGAAATTTACACTTGCCAGAATAATTAAGAATAGTCCAATAAAAGAAAGTATATAAATGTTTTGCATACTGCTTGTAGCGTTCATTTCTGAGCTTCTATCGGAATGCAAATGAATATCTGTGAACGCTATAGTATGGTAGCGTATATAATTACCCGATGCCGCAAAAGATTCTGCAGTCATACCCGGAAAATACTTTTGTGCCCATGGTAACATATATCTTTCTAGCATGCCCTGTAGCGGTGCTTGAAAATCTTCAACCCTTGCTTCGGGTATTAACTTTACAAAGGTAAAATAGTTGTTGCTGCCCCATAATTCTTCTCTAGACCCAACATTACCTGCCATGGCTAAGAAGACACTATACTCATTAAAATAGGAATTTTTAGGCATATCATCTATTACCCCTGTTACCGTATAGGTATCGGAATTATCTAAAAGCAAGTCTTGCCCTAGAACATCTGTTGACCCAAAGTATTTTTCTGCGGCAGTTTTTGTCAACACCAATGAGTTTGTTCCTGTTAATGCGGATTTTGAGTTACCCACCAATAAATCAATACCAAAGAATTCAAAGAAAGTTGAATCGGCGTAGGTTACTCTGTCTTCCTTAGAACTTGTTTCACTACCTACCTTTTTCACGTACATGCTACCCAATGTTCTAAAACGAACCGTAGACTCTACTTGCGAGTAATCTCTTTTTAAAGCACCTGCCATTGGTGGTGCAGATTCTGCTGCTTTAATTTCTGCTCCTCCAAATTTTATATCAGCATCTATTCGATAAATACGATCTGCATCGGCAAACATTTTATCATAACTCAACTCATCATTAATATATAATGAAATCATTAGAGCACCGGCCATACCTATAGCAAGTCCAAATGTATTTAAGAAAGTAAAAAAGGCTTGCTTCTTTAAACTTCTCCAAGCGATTTTGATATAGTTTTTAAACATGGTTCTCGTTTTTTGATTGGTGTTGACTATTGCTACTTAACTATCAAAATCTAATTTCATGCCACATCTTTAAATTATTAATTATCAGATAGTTAAGTCAGTAACTAATTTAATAAGTGTAAAATATTTGGACAAAACATGTCTAATATATATACAGTTGAATGTAAAATTCTATAAATACCTGTCTGTTACTTTTATTCGGTTCGCAAACTTTTTACCGGGTTTGCAATTGCTGCTTTTATTGCTTGGAAGCCCATTGTAACCATTGCTATGCCTAAAGCCATGACTCCTGAAAATATAAACACCCACCAAGGAATTTCAATTTTATAGGCAAAACCTTGCAACCATTTATGCATATAAAACCAAGCGAAAGGAGTTGCGATTAATAAGGCTATGAAAATTAGCTTTACAAAATCTATAGCTAGAAGCTGAACAATCTCTAAAATACTCGCGCCCAATACCTTTCTAATTCCTATTTCTTTTGTTTTCTGCTGGGCGACAAATGAAATTAAACCTAGTAAGCCCATACAAGCAATAAAAATGGTTAAGAATGAAAAAATACCAAATAAATTAGCTTGCCTTTTGTCTGCTATATAAGCGGTATTTAAGTCGTCATCTAGAAAGGAATACTCAAAGGGAATACCAGATTGATAGGCATTCCATTTATTTTCGATTGCCTCTAAAATTTCACCAGTATTATCTGATTTAATTTTTAAAGTTATATATGATACACCCGTATCATAACTTTCAGATTTGTTGGAAAATAACGCAAACGGTTCAATATGACTATGTAACGATTCTAAATTAAAATCTTTTAAAACCCCTACTACCTTATATGATTCCATTTTTCCGCCTGGGTAACGAATCGTGTTTCCAATAGGGTTCTTCCACCCTATCTGTTTAGCAGTAGCCTCATTTATTACAACCGATAACGAATCATTAAATTTATTATTAAAACCGCGCCCTTCTATAAGGTTTAAATTTAATGTTGAAATAAAATACTCATCTACAAGATATGATTGTAATGATATATCTTTTGCAATATTATCTTCTACACTAGAGGTTTCCGGTACATAAAAATCACCAAAATTACCTCTAGTAAGCATCCCTGAAGAAATTGTAGCACTTTCAACCTCTGTTAACGCCTCTAGTTCTTGCCTAAAAGTTTCTTCACTTCCTTCTAATATTTCTGTATTTTGAAGTACTACCAAATTATCTTTATCGTAGCCTAAATCCTTATTCTGAGTATAGTTCAATTGTAAATAAACAATACTTGTAGCTATGACCATAATTATGGCAATAGTAAATTGAAATACTACAAGTCCATTTCTTAAAACCCCACCTTTTTTATTCAATAAACTAGTATCTCCTTTTAAAACATTAACAAGTTTAAAAGAGGTTAGGTAAACAGCCGGATAAATACCTGCTAAAATCGCTGTAATAACACTTAGACCTAAAATAAATAACCAAATGCCATCTCTAAATATCGCTTGAAACAGAAAAGTTTTTCCTGACCATTGATTGAATAGTGGCAACAAAACCCAAACCATAACAACTGCTAAAATTGTGGATACTATCGTATAAAAAATAGCTTCAGAAAGAAATTGCTTTATCAATTGACCTCTGTACGACCCTAAAACTTTACGAATTCCAATTTCTTTAGCTCTTTTTGATGCTTGTGCTGTAGAAAGATTAACAAAATTAACACAAGCCAATACAATTATAAAGAATGCAATTATTCCGAATATATATAGATTCTGAATATCGTTTTGCTCTGTAATAGAAGATTCTATTTCTCCTGAATGTAAATGAATATCAGTTAATGCCTGTAAATGAAAATCCCATTTATTTCCATTTTCTAAAAACTCATCAAAAGGTTGCCCAATTCTATCGAAGGCATTTGCTGCATGTACCTTTACCATTTCAGGAAATTGAGTTTCTAAATGGTTTAAAGTATTTGGATTTTCAGCTGCTTTATCAGTTAATTTCACATAAGTTGCCATTTGTAACCATACCCAACTCCAATTAAAGCGAGTAACGCTTTCAATGTTTTTAACGGGTATTAAAAAGTCAAACTTTACAGAAACAGGAAGGGTGGTCATATCTTTCAATACTCCGGTTACTTTTAGCGGCTTTCTTTGTTTTCCATAAAAAAGAATTTTACCCATAGGGTCCACATCTCCAAAATATTTCTTTGCAATACTATTTGTAAGAACTATACTATTTGTTTCTTCGAAACAACTCTTAGGGTTTCCTTTCAGCAAAGGATAGCTGAAGACATCAAGAAAGTTAGCATCTACAGCATATATGTTTTTTTCATTAAACGTCTTTTTAACATTATTACCTTCAAATTCGAGGATATCTACACCTGGCCTATATATTCTAGTGTAACTCTCTATTTCTGGAAAATTCTCTGTGAGCGTTAAACCTGCAGGTGGTGGAGTATAACCTGCATGAAATTCTCCACCACCCATTTTACCGTTTATATTAACTCTATAAATTTGGTCGGCATTTTTAAAAAAACGATCGTACTTTAATTCATCGGTAACAAACAAGGCTATTAATATTACACATGTTAAACCTATAGCAAGACCAGCTATGTTTATAATACTATTGCTTTTATGTCTTAACGAATTTCTAAATGCTACTTTAAAATGATTTTTGAACATAATTCTCGTTTTTATAGCCTAGCACATAGCTCAGCATTAGTTAATGACACATTACTCTGTACGCAAACTTTTTACCGGGTTTGCAACTGCCGATTTTAAAGATTGAAACCCTACGGTAAAAAAAGTAATGAGTAGTGCAAAACCACCTGCCAAAGCAAATACCCACCATTGTATCTCTATACGATAGGTGAAATCTTCTAACCAACGTTGTATAAAATAATATGCAATTGGTGTTGCTATTACAAGTGCAATAAATACTAGTTTTATAAAATCTTTGGTCAATAATTGCACTACAGACCCAATGCTTGCGCCCAACACTTTACGAATACCTATCTCTTTTTTCTTCTGCTCTGCTACAAAGGAAACTAGCCCAAATAGACCTAAACAACTTATAAGAATAGCCAGCATAGTAAAAACAATAGAAATTTGACTTAGACGCTTCTCTTCATCATACAATTTTTCTACTTCTTTATCTACAAACCGATAATCAAAAGGAACATTATTTACCGTTGCTTTCCACTGTTGCTCCAAACCGGTCAATAATTGTTGGTAATCGGTACTCTGCGTTTTTATAAATAACCAGTTTGGTTCATTCTCCTTATATAAGAACAAAGGTGCTATCTCATTTTTTAGTGATGCAAAATGGTAATCTTTTGCAACTCCTATAATCCTCATTTCATTTGTTTGGTCACCAAAACTTTGAATAAGTCTTGCGCTTAAAGCATCTTCCTCTTTTATATTAAACGTGCGTAATGTTGCTTGATTAACAATAATTTGGTCAGTGGTATCGGCAGGTGTAAAATCTCTACCACTTACTAATGGAATATTCATGGTTTCAAAATAATCTTCGCTGATTCCCTGTCTTTTTACAATAGTATTGTTCTCACGATTTCCACCAGGTAAATACAAACCGTTATCATTCAACACAATTTCAGATGGCGCATAATTTCCACTGGAAACATTTAAAACTCCCGGTATTTTTAGAAATGACTTTTTAAGAGATTCAAACTTACTAGAAGCTTCGGCAGTACCTATTCTTAATGCTAAAAGATTTTCTTGATCAAAGCCAAGATCCTTATTCTGGGTAAATCGAAACTGCTGTGTCACGATAATAACCGTCACTACTAAACTAATGGAAATTACAAATTGAAATACCACCAATGCTTTTCTAAAAGCACCGTTACCCGATTGTAAGATGGTTGCACTTTTAAGGGCATTGATAGGTTTTATATTTGATAAAATTATTGCAGGATAAATACCCGATACAAACCCGGTGACAACTCCTAATATTATTAATATAGTACCAATTCGCCAGCTTAATAAATCTTCATAACCCAAACTAGCATTGGTCAACTCATTTACCATTGGCAAAAGCAATACTGTAATAGGAATACTTATGAGCATTGCAAAAAGTGACAGTAACAAAGATTCTCCTAAAAACTGTCGCATTAAACTATTGGTACCAGCACCTACAACCTTACGAACCCCAATTTCTTTTGCTCTTTTACTAGCTCTTGCAGTACTGAGGTTTATAAAATTAATACAAGCAACCAATTGAATAAAGAAAGCTAATGTGAGTAAGAAATATAGATATTTTATGTTAGAAACTTCATGTATCTGATTGTTTCTACCGTCTGAATATAAATGGATTCTTCTAATATTTTGCAAGGATAATATTTTTCTATCCATGCCTGCATCTTTAAGGTCGTCTGCTCCTCTTTCTTGTAAAAAACCTGGGAGCTTATTTTGCAAACTTTCGGCATTACTATTGGGCTTTAACTTCACATAACTATACACAAAATTATTCGTAGCAAAACTTTTAAAATTTTGAACAAACGTGCCTATACCAGGGGTACCCATACTTACAATGTAATTCGGGTTTAAGTGCGACTTTCCAAACGATTCGTCAAAAACACCTTTAACCGTTAAGGTCTGGGCGTCTTCGCCACTGCCCCATGTTACCGCCTTGCCTAACGCTTCTTGATTACCGAATAATTTTTTCGCCAAAGTAGAAGATAATACCAACGAGAAAGGTTCGTCTAAAGCTGCATCTTGAGTGCCTTCAATAAATTTATAATTGAATACCTTAAAAAAGGTGGAATCTGCCATATAGGCTCTAGGTTCGTAATAGGCATCTTTACTTTCGGCAGCGCTAATTAAATTACTAAAAAATACATCTGTTAATATTGCTCGTGTAGCTTCTTCTACTTCCGGAAAATCTTCTTTTATTGCAAAAGCTATTGGTGGTGAAGCTGCTCCTGTATCAAAAGCCTCTTTGCCATTTCTTTCAATTACCGTTTCTACCCTAAAAATATATTCTGCATTTTCATGGTGTTCATCATATCCAAATTGAGAAAAAACATATAACAATATCGCAAGACAACTCACCGTACCTACGGTAAGTCCTAATAAATTTATACTAGTTTGCTGCTTGCTTTTTAACAGGTTTCGCCAAGCGATTTTAATATATTGTTTGAACATGATTCTCGGTTTTTTGATTTGATTGATGATGAATGATTTACTCCGTACGTAAGCTTTTAATCGGATTAGCTCTAGCTGACCTTATTGCATGATAGCTTACGGTAAGTATGGCTACCGATAATGCCATTATTCCTGCCAACGCAAAAATCCACCAACTAATGTCAATTTTGTATGCGTACACATTTAGCCATTTGTTCATAGCATACCATGCAAAAGGTGTTGCTATTAGTATCGAAATTAATACCAACTTGATGAAATCTTTTGATAATAAAGCCACAATGCTTGTAACCTCAGCACCCAATACCTTACGTATTCCAATCTCTTTAGTACGTAGCATGGCACTATATGTTGCCAAACCAAATAGCCCTAAACAAGCGATTAAAATTGCTAAAAAAGAAAAAAGAGTAAACAGTTTCTTAAATCTAAAATCTGCCAGATATTGTTCGTTAAAACTATCATTCAAGAAACTATATAAAAACGGTCTATGCGGAGCTAATTCAGCCCATTTTTGCTCTATTCTGGAGATAGCTTTTTGCATATCTGAGGTTTTGACTTTTAGAGAAATATATCTGCCGTATTGCGAATAACGCATGGATAAAGGAGCTACTTTTTCATGAAGAGACATATAATTGAAGTCTTTAACAACCCCTACAATAGTACCTTCACGTCCCCATTGTTGAAATTTCTTGCCTATAATCTCTGCTGGGTCCGAATAGCCAAAAGATTTAACCGCAGCTTCGTTAACGATCATAGCACTAAGCGAATCTGACACGAATTCTCTTGAGTATGGTCTACCAGCGACTACCTCAATCTCATAATGTGGAATAAAATCAAAATCTATTTCATACAAGAAAGGTTCAAAATGCTCCATGCTCCCTTCAAAAGATTCAATTTCTGTTCCTGCTGCAGGAAAATGACTTCCTGGAACGGTACGTGAACCAGCAACTGAAGTGACTTCTGGTAAACTCTTAAGTTCATTTTTTACAGTTTCAATATTATCTAAAACCTGACCATCCCAATTAAAATCAATAACCAGTTGCTGTTCATTATCAAAACCTAAATTTTTGTTTAGCATAAACCCCAATTGATAATACACAATTACGGTACTTGCTATTAATGCTATGGATAAACTAAACTGAAAAATCACCAATCCCTTTCTAAGGTTTACACCTTGGGGAGAAGAACTTACAAGACCTTTGAGTACACTTATAGGTTTAAAGTTCGATAACACAAATGCAGGATAGCTACCCGATAATAATCCGGTAACTAAGGCAGTACCAAAATAAAGCAATAATGTTTTTGTATTGATAATATTATCTAACGAAAACTCTTTTCCCGTTATGTTCCCCATCCAAGGAAGGCATATAGCCACTAACAAAAGTCCTATTCCTGCAGATAGAAACACCATAATCAAAGACTCTCCCATAAACTGATAGACAAGTCCTTTTTTATCTGCTCCAATCACTTTTCTAACACCAACCTCCTTAGCTCGTTCCATAGATCGGGCAGTAGCCAGATTCATGAAATTGATACTGGCAATAATTAAAATAAAGAGTCCTATTATAGCGAAAATATAAAGGTTGTTCAAGCTTCCTGTGATACCCGGTTGACGAGCTGCTTTAGATTTTAAATAGGTATCTTTTAAAGGCTCGAACGAAAGATTGTAATAATAGTCTTTTGATTCTTCTGGAAGTCTATTCTTTAAAAAGCTGGGCATCTTGGCTTGAAAAGCCGCAACATCAAAATTATCGTTTACTAAAAAGTAGGTGTAAAAATCTACGTAGCCCCATGAATCAAAAATAGCAGGACGGGTTTGATAAAAAGAACTCATGGACAGTAACACATCGAAACTAAAATGTGAATTAGAAGGCACGTCTTTCATTACACCTGTAACTGTATACAAACCATCATCTGCTCTTCCGCCAACACCATCAACGGTCTTACCCATTGGGTCTTCATTACCAAAATATTTTTTTGCGGTGCTTTCCGTTAAAACAATAGAGTAAGGTGCTTCTAGTGCAGTTTCTGGATTACCAGAAATTAATGGCCAACTAAAAACATTAAAAACAGAAGCATCTACATAAAAACAATTGCTTTCTTGAAATGAGTTTTTGTTATATTCAAGTAACACATCCGACCTACCTGAGAATTGAACTTTTTCTATAACTTCAGAAAAATCGGCTTTTAAAGCAGTACCAACAGGGGCGTTCCCCCAAATCCATCGGTCATTTAAATCTTCAGATCCACTATGATGTACAACCCTAAATATCTTATCGCCTTTTTCGTGATACGTATCATAAGAGAGTTCATTGTTTATGAACAAAGCAATCATAAGAAAGCAAGCCATACCGATTGCCAAACCCCCAATATTTATAATGGAGTACCCCTTATTCTTAATTAGATTTCGCCAAGCGATTTTTAGATAGTTTTTAAACATGATTCTCGTTTTTTGATTTAATTGATGATTTAACGATACTCCCTGTAAATTGATAAAACCTTATTCGGACCTCAACCCTTTTAACGGTTGCAAGAGTGCTGCACCTATAGATTGATAGCTAATCGTAATAACGGCTATAGTCAAAGCAATGCCCGAAGCGACCACAAAAATGCCCCATCCAATGGTAATGTGATATGCAAAATCTTGAAGCCAACGATTCATTAAATACCAACCTATAGGAATTGCTATACAGATGGATATTAATATCAGCTTCATAAAATCAAGCGTAAGCAGTTGATAGATGCTTTTAAAAGGAGCACCTAAGACCAGCCGTATACTAATCTCTTTTTTGCGTTGTTCTACCATGAAAGCAGATAATGCAAAGAGTCCTAAACATGCTACGAAAATGGCGAAGAGGGCAAAACTGTTGAATATTTTCCCCATGCGTTGTACATCATCATGCATACTTGTAAACTCTTGGTCTAAAAAATTGTAATTGATAGATTGGTTTGGAACATTTTTATTCCAAACTGCTGTTATATCTGCCAATGCTTCATTAATATTTCCTTTTTCTAACTTTATGGAAACGGCTCCGTTGTCTTTTCCTATGACAAGCGATAATGAAGAAATATCTTCTTTTAAAGACTTAAAATGAAAATCATCAACAACACCTATAATGGTAAATGCTTGTCCATTATTATCAAGTTCTTTTCCTATTGGTTCGGCTAACCCAAGCTCTTGCACCATGTTTGAATTGATAACGATGGAGTTAATAGAGTCTAATGCAAATTCCTTCGAAAAATTTCTTCCTGTATTTAGCTTTAATCCTAAGGTTTTTATATAATCATAATCTACCCTCCAAATTTGTGCAGGTATTCCTCTACCTTCATTTCCCTCATTGGCTTTCCTAAACGTATTACCGTTTCTACTTGCACCATCTACAGGTAAATAATTGGTTACCGTTGCACTTTTTACTTGAGGTAATGCCAACAGTTGCTCCTTGAAGGAATCCATTCGGTTGCGTAAAATTCCTGCCCCTTCAAGTATCACTACTTGCTCTTTATCATACCCTAATTCTTTTTTTAGGATATAGTCCATCTGCTGATAAATAATCAACGTACCAATAATTAAAATAACCGATGTAGTAAATTGAAAAACAACTAATCCACTTCTAAGTTTTGCGCTTTTACCTCCTATACTAAGACTTCCTTTTAATACATTAACCGGTTTGAAAGCCGATAAATAAAATGCAGGATATAACCCCGCAATAGCACCAACTAATAAAGATGCAATTAAAAGCACCGGCAAAAACCACCATGCAGACCACGGCATTGCTATTGTCTTGGCGGCTATAGTATTGAACGATGGAAGTAATGCCCATGCCAGTAATACACCCAATAGAAATGAAATAATACTGAACAAAATAGATTCGGTCAGAAATTGAGCAATTAGATTATGTTTAAAAGCACCAATCGTTTTTCTTAGCCCCACTTCTTTAGCTCTATTAGCTGACTTTGCCGTAGATAGATTAATGAAATTAATAACCGCCAACAATAATACAAACCCAGCAATTGCAGCAAATAACCATACAAAACGAATATCGCCATGCTTCAACCCATCTGCCATCTTTATATCAGAATGCAAATGAATATCGGTTATGGGTTGTAATTTATATTCTATAGTTCTAAGTACTTCAATAAAATCTGGCGCTCGACCTCTGTCCATTTGCGCGGGAATCACATAATCCTCAATAATAGAAAGCATTTTTTTCTCTAGTTCTTGAACATTCGTATTCTCATCAACTAATACATAAGTAAAATAATTCTGATTGGTCCAACTCATACGAGTATCTTCTATTGGAAGAAGAAAATCAAAACTAAGGTGCGAGTTCTTTGGTACATCTTTCATTATACCTGTTACAGTATAAGGCTTAGCTGAATCATCATCTAAAATGATGGTTTCGCCAATTGCCTTCCCATTATTAAAATATTTATCTGCCTTGGTTTTAGAGATGACAATACTCTTAGGGTTCGTTAGCGCTGTTGCCGTATTGCCTTGCTCTAGTTGAATTTCTAATATATCAAATGCCTCTTGATCGGCTAGTACAAAACCTTCTTCAAAATTGTTCTGAACTTCACCTTCTAAATGCATGGCGTGTTTACCCGCGCCGAATATTTCTATGGTATTTACCTTGCCCGCTTTTATTATTTCAGGAAAATCAGCTTCTAATGCGTCTGCCAATGGTAATTGAAAATGGGTGCTTTTTACTTCTTCCCCATTAAACATGCCTTGCATGACCACCCTGTAAATTTGATTTTTTTTCTCGTAATGTTGGTCATAGCTAACCTCATTTCTAATAAATAATGCGATTAACAAACAGGCAGCTATACCAACGGCAAAACCACCAATTTTAATGGTGGTAAAAAGTTTATCTTTTTTAATACTTCGCCATGCTATTTTAATGTGATTTTTAAACATGATTCTCGTTTTTTGATTTGATTGATGATGCGGTGAAATTTACCTTATATTTTTTACGTTAGTCTGTACGCAAACTTTTTACAGGATTGGCTCTAGCCGCTTTTAAAGCTTGAAAACTTATCGTTAGTAATGCAATGGTAATTGCAATTGTACCGGCTATAATAAAAGCCCAGGCGTTTATAGAAATTCGGTATGCATAACCTTCTAGCCAATTTTGCATAAGTAACCATGCAATTGGGCAAGCAATCACTATTGCTACAATGACCAACTTCATAAAATCTTTTGATAACAAGCCTACAATACCTGTAATACTTGACCCTAGTACTTTACGAACTCCAATTTCTTTTCTACGTTGGTCTGCAGTAAACGCAGACAATCCAAACAACCCTAAACAAGAGATAATAATGGCAAGTAATGCAAAGATTTGAGAAAGGCTCCCTATTAGTTTTTCGCTTTTAAATTTGGCGTTGTACGTATCATCAACAAATTCATATTCAAAAGGAAATGCCGGATTTTGTTTCTTTAACACCGTTTCCATAGTTGACAATGCTGTTGCGGTTGCTATGCCTTCCTTTGCTTTCACATATAGAAAACGAGCTTCACCATGATAGTTGAAAAATATCACCGGATCACTAGAGCCATACATATCGTCATATAAATAGTCTTTAACTACTCCAATTACAGCATAATCGTTCTCAATTGTTTTACCAACTGCACTACCTGTTCCCATTAGTTTTGCAAAAGATTCACTTACTATTAAATTAGTACTGTCTTTCAATGGATTATCACTAAACCCTCTACCTTCTAGAATTGTCATCCCGGCAGTTTTGAAAAAATCAGCGCTTATATATCGTGTAGAAACCAACACATCTTCTGTGTTAACACCACCCTGCCATGCCAAACCAGAGGTATTATTCCCACCCGATAAAATATCAGAATTGTTAAGCCCAATACTTTCTATAATGCCAGATGCCTTCATATCCTGAGCTATGGGATTGAAGTTTTTTATAATATCTCCCTTTACCGGTATCTTAACCAAGTTTTCTTTGTCGTACCCTAAATCTCTTCCTTTGACATGTTGAACTTGTTGATAGACAATGATGGTGCTTATGATAAAAACAATGGAAACTACAAACTGAGTAGCCACCAATCCTTTTCTAATAAATGGGGCACTACCTTTTGATATTCGTGAACCCTTTAATACATCTACCGGCTTAAAAGAAGACAGGTAGAACGCCGGATACCACCCTGCAACTAATCCACAAACTAAAGTTATACCCACTAAGGTTAAAATATGTACCGGATTCCCTAAACTTAAATCTAACTGTTTATCAATAAGTGTATTAAACTGCGGAATAAGAAGTTTCAGCAATACTATGCTCAATGCCGCCGATAAAGCTGCCGTAATCACCGCTTCTGCCATAAACTGAGATATGAGTCCTTTTCTACCTGAACCTAATACTTTACGCACACCAACTTCATTGGCTCTCTTTTCGCTTCGTGCAGTAGCTAAATTCATGAAATTAACACATGCTATCAATAGTATAATAATAGCTATAAGACTGAAAAGACGTACATATATAATTTGTCCTCCAATATTTTTTCCTCCTTCAAAATTTGACCTTAAATGCCAATCTTTCATTGGATGAAGAAATGCATACGCTTCATCATCATCCGTTTTTATGGGAAGTATTTTTATTACTTTTTCATTTACAGATTCAAAATTCGCCTCTGGAGCAAGTTCAATAAATGTATCTGAAAAATTAGACCCATACTCTAGCATCCAATCTTTACCAACAGCGTACCGCTCAAAGGGTGCAACCCAGTCAAAACTGTACGTTACATTGCTAGGCAAATCTTCAAAAACCCCAGAGATTGTATAGTTAGTATCGTTGTTAACTCTAAGAACCTTACCAACTGCTGAGCCATTTTCCCCATATAGTTGGGTAGCTGTTTGTTTTGATATTATAATTGCATCAACCTCATCAAAAGCGGTTTCTAAATTACCTTCTACAAAAGAAAGGCTGAACATGCTCAAAAAATCGGGGTCTGCATACTTACCTTTTTTATTGATGGATTTATCATCTACCTGCAACAGTAAATCATCTCTTTTAGTTCTAGCCGCACCTACAATACCTGGCACTTCCGTTTTTAAAGCTTCTGCCAAAGGACCGGGAGTTGCTTGGAAAAAAGTTCGCCATTCACCATCATACTGCTGGTTGGTTGGTACATAATAGACCACATCTTTCTTTGCGAAATTTTCATCATAACCCACCTCATCTTCTACCCAAAGTAAAATCATTGCGGCACAAGTTATCCCAATTGCCAAACCAAAAATATTGAGCATACTATACCCCTTATTTTTCCAGAGATTTCGCCAAGCGATTTTGATGTAGTTCTTTAACATGATGCTCGTTTTTTGACTGATTAATTATCCTTGATTATGGGATAAGTTTGGTTGGTTTGGTTTATTGGCTGACTAATTGTTGATTGATGAATAAACTCCCTTACATCATGGCTCCAATTGCCCTGTTTTGACTTTCGGTAACAATTTGACCATCGAATAGATTTACTACTCTATGCGCGTAATGCGAATCTCTATCTGAGTGTGTAACCATTACTATGGTGGTTCCTTCTTGGTTTAGCTCCGTTAATAAATTCATTACCTCAATTCCGTTTTTAGAATCTAGGTTACCAGTTGGCTCATCGGCTAAAATCAACTTCGGATTTGTTACAACCGCTCTAGAAATGGCAACACGTTGTTGTTGACCACCCGATAATTGCTGAGGGAAATGCTTTTCTCTATGTGCTATTTTCATACGCTCTAGCACCTTCATTACTTTTTCTTTGCGTTCTGCCTTACCCATTTTTAAGTAAATCAATGGTAGTTCTACATTTTCATAAACTGTAAGTTCATCTATAAGATTAAAGCTTTGAAAAACGAAACCTAAATTACCCTTACGTAACTGCGTACGCTGGCTTTCTTTTAAACCACCCACTTCATTACCGGCAAAATTGTAACTGCCATCTGTAGGATTATCTAGCATACCTATAATATTCAACAGGGTAGACTTACCACAACCTGAAGGTCCCATAATTGCTACAAACTCACCATCTTCCACTTTTAGGTTGACATTGTTCAACGCCAAGGTTTCTACTTCTTCTGTTCTAAAACTCTTTTTTAGGTTTGTTATGGTTATCATTTTATATTGATTTTAATTGTTAGTATAAAGACATCTTTACAATGCTTTATGTGACAGTTTGTTTTTTATTTTAATACGATTCTTTCGGCTTCTCCGAAATTATCATAGTTACTTGTTATTACTTTTTCACCAGATTGCAACCCTTCTAAAACTTCGTAGTATCTAGAATTCTGTTTTCCTATTCTTATATTTCTTTTGATGGCTTCCCCACCGTCAGTGTTCACTACAAAAATCCATTGTCCGCCGGTACTTTGAAAAAAGCTTCCCTTTGGTAATAAAAGTGCATCGTTAGATTCTCCTAATTGTAATTTAATGTTGTAGCTCTGACCTGAACGTATGGTTTCTGGCTTGTTATCGGTAAAAACTAAGTCTACCTTAAATCTTCCATTTCTTACTTCTGGATATACCTTTCGTAATCTTAATGGAAACTCCGCTCCGTTACGTTCTAAAACAGCTACTAAATCTCTTTTTACACGGTCAATGTAATGCTCGTCAATATCCGCTTCAATCTTATAATCGGTCAGAACATTAATTTGACCTATACGCTGACCTTGTGCAATACTTTGCCCGATCTCAGCATCTAAAAATCCTAATTGACCATCTGCAGGAGCACGTACATTTAAATGATCTAAACGTTGGTAAACCATACCCAAAGTTTTCTGCATACGATCTAAATCGGTATCTAATCCTTTTAGGGATGTTTCCCGTAATTCATCATCCTGTATGGTTTGCACCTTTATGATTTCATGCTGCTTTTGAGATAATTCGTAATTTTCTTTTGACAGTTGAAACGCTTCTTTTGAAATTAATTCATCATCAAACAACGCTTTGTTCTGCTCATAATTTCTTTTCAATCGCTGTAGATCTGTTGATGTCGTTGCCAAAGACCTTCTACCTTCTACCTGTCTTGAATCGAAATTCATTTTTGTAGACCTTAAATCGTTTTGTTTCAAAGCCAAATTACTTTCACTTGCCAAAATCTGTTCGTACAAATTCATGTTTTCCAGCTTAAGGATGATATCTCCTTTTTTTACCATGGCACCTTCTTCAATAAGTTTTTCACTTACTCTACCACCTTCATAAGCATCCATATAAATTGTGGCTATCGGCGCTACATTACCATTAATAGTAATGTAATCATCAAATTTTCCCGCTGAAACCTCAGCTATAGACAACTTATCCTTTTCAGTCCTAAAGGTTGAAACGGAACTAGCAAACAATAGTTGATACCCCACAAATAGTAGCAAAACCCCCAATGCGATGTAGCCGTAATGTTTAGGCTTAAGACCTCTTTTCTTTTCTAATTTTATATCCATCTTTCGTGTTAATCTTTCTAGTTTATATTAAATACTGGCAATCCTCTGTAAAAATCTAATGTGCTTTTGTTTATCTCTGAACGAAGCTTTACCTGTAAATTTTCATTTTGTGCACTGGCGTATAAATTTTTGGCGGTAAAAAGCTCCAAGGCATTGATTAAGCCTTTTTCATATCGCTTCTGAGCAATAGTAAAAGCTAGATTTTGAGCCTTCATTTTCTGGTTACTTTGATCCAGTTCCACTTCAAGTGAATTATAATCTTGTACTAGTTTCTGTATTGCCTGAAACAATTCTTGCTCTTGTGTCTTTAGATTATTCTCCGCACGAAGTTTTTCTATTTTAGATTGCTTTACCCTTGACCTTGCAGACCACCCGTTACTAATTGGAACATTTAAGTTTACACCTATATATTGTGATGTATTGTCTCTAAACTGCTCCCTAAATGGTAATGTATTGCCTAATGTATCTCTAAAAGTTTCGAAATATCCTGTACCAATACCTGCAAAAAATGATAAGGAAGGATACAACCTACCTCTTGAAACTGCTACCTGCTTTTTAGCCGCTTTAGCTCTAAACTCTTGTGCTTTTATAATTGGTAAAAACGCTCTTGCTTCTGTAAAAACAGAGTCGGATTGCATTTCTTCATTGTCAAATTCAGAAGCTATTTCCTGTATATCTTTTTGAATTGCTATTTCTGAAGTATTCTCTAAATTCATTTCTTGAATTAAAGTCAACTTTGCAGCAGCTAATTTATTATTGCTCTGTGTTACATTCAATTTATCTGTTAGCAACAAAGATTCTGCCTCATACAAATCTGCTCCTGCTTTTAACCCTAAATCTACCTGCTTCTCTACCAAGCTGTAATTAGATTGTGATACAATTAATTGTTCTTTAGATATTTCTACTAGTCCTTCAAAAAATTGGATATCATAAAAAGCTTGCATTACCCTAAATGCTAAAAGATATTTCTGTTGCAACACTTCTTCTTGCGTAGCTTTAAATAAAAATTTTGATGCTTTAATGGAATTTATTTTTTGAAATCCTTGGAATAGGTCAATCGAAGATTCTAAAGAATAATTATTAGAATAAAAATCTTGATTTACGAATGTACCTGTATTAGGATCCTCTGCCCTACCGTAGCTAATTAAATAACTAGAAGATGCATTTACAGATGGCAACAGGTTACGAACAGATTGTCTATATGTTTCTCTATTACCTTGGTTTGTATACTCGAAATCATTTAACTGTAAATTATGTTCTAGAGCAAAAGTGACACACTCATCTAATGTCCATGTTTCTTGTGCAATTATAGACCCCCAAATGGAGCATATTAAAAGTGTCGTTATTTTAAATTTTTGATTCATTTCTTAATTGGTATGCCATTCTCTATACTATATGTGTGCCACAACTTCAATATATTGATTTTCAGTATTTTATAGATTATAAAAATTAATTTTAATAGTACCAGTGTAAAAATGTTGTACAGATAATGTCAAATATTTTTACACTGGTATGAAAATACAAACTTGTCTGTGTAGATTTAGAAGAGTTAATAGAATGTTACCATGATCGATGCTAAAATACTTGTTGTAGATGATACCAAAAGTGTATTGAGCGCTTTAGAAATATTATTACAGTTTGAATATAAAAGTGTTCAAACAATTTCTAACCCCAATCTACTTACCTCATTTCCCAACCTAAAGGAAATTGATATCATATTATTGGATATGAATTTTTCTGCCGGAGTTAATACCGGTAATGAAGGATTGTATTGGTTGCGTGAGATAAAAAAGAAAGCCTCCCACATATCGGTAATTATGATGACCGCTTATGGCGCTGTTGAACTTGCGGTAGAAGCTATTAAAGAAGGGGCTACCGATTTTGTGCTAAAACCTTGGAACAACGAACGACTGTTAACTACGGTAAAATCTGCTTACGAACTTAGAAAATCTCAAAAAGAAGTACAGCATTTAAAACAAAAAGAAAGCAACCTTAAACAGGTTATCAACCAGAACACAAATTACATCATCGGTAACTCCAAAGCATTAAACAGCGTATTGAGTCTTGTGCAAAAAGTTGCCAAAACAGATGTAAATATTTTGGTTACCGGAGAAAATGGAACCGGAAAAGAATTGATAGCTAGAGAGCTTCATAAATCATCCGTCAGAAATAATGAAGTCTTTATTTCGGTAGATATGGGTTCTATCTCAGAAAACCTGTTTGAAAGTGAATTGTTCGGTCATGTTAAGGGTTCATTTACCGATGCCAAAGAGGACCGTGCAGGTAAGTTTGAAGCTGCTAACGGCGGAACGTTATTCTTAGATGAAATAGGAAACCTTTCGCTGCAAATGCAGGCAAAACTACTCTCTGTGATACAAAACAGGGTTGTTGTTCGTGTTGGCTCAAATAAACCTATAGCTGTTGACATTCGGTTAATATGTGCCACCAATTGTAATTTAGACCAAATGGTAGCCGAGGGATTATTTCGTGAAGACCTTTTATACAGAATAAACACCATTCAAGTACAAGTACCGGCATTAAGAGAACGTGATAATGATGTACTGGTATTGTCTGATTTCTTTTTAAAGAAATTCGCTAATAAATATGGAAAGCCTAGTTTAAAAATAAACCAGACAGCGCAAGAAAAATTAATGAACTATGCCTGGCCGGGTAATGTAAGAGAGCTTTTACACACTATGGAACGTGCCGTAATACTTTCTGAAGGAAATGTATTAAAACCAACAGATTTTCTATTGGAAACAAAAACCACCATGACCATGGAGAACGGTCCAAAAACCCTTGAAGAAATGGAACTAGTGATGATTACAAAAGCACTCAACGATAATGATGGAAATTACAGCGCCGCTGCCGATCAACTAGGTATTTCTAGACAGACACTTTACAATAAACTTAAAAAATCGGGTAAATAATGGTTAGCAAAAGTATATACTACCAACTTGTTTTTAGAATTATTCTAATTGCTGTTTGTGCGCTTTTAACCGCATTCCTATTTTCTAAAGAGCACTATCTACTCAGCATCATCTTAAGCTTTGTTTTTATTGGACAGGCATACGGCCTCATACATTACGTAAACCAAACCAACAGGAAAATAGCTTACTTTTTTGATGCAATAAAGAATGAAGATTTCACCTTACGCTTCCCTGAAAAACTAAGTGTAAAATCTATTGAAGAATTGAATCATAGTTTAAATATGTTGAATAACATGATTCAAGATATTCACGTAAAAAAACAAGCTCAAGAGCAGTATTACCAAGAAATATTAAGACAGGCAGACATTGGCATTTTTACTATTAACGAAAAGGGACATATTCTTTATGCCAACCCAACCGTACAAAACTTGCTTAATTATAGACCGCTTAACCACATAAAACAATTAAAACAAATAGACCCAAATCTATATGGTCTGTTCGAATCTTTAAAGCCTTTTGAAAGTACTTTATATTCTTTAGGCAATGAGCGTGGCAAAAAAGAACTGACCTTAAAATGTACTCCTATTTCTATTGAAGGAAAGCAATTGTTATTAGTAATAGTTCATGACATTCAAAATGAACTCGATGATAAAGAAACAGATTCTTGGGTAAAATTAATACGTGTTTTAACTCATGAAATCATGAATACCATTACACCTATTACCTCAATATCCGAATCTATTTTAAAATATTTCAAAAAAGGAAACCAACTTTCAACTCCCGAGGAATTTGGCGAACTACAGATAAAAAATTCCGCAAAGGGTCTTGAAGTAATTAAAGAACAGGGTAATGATTTAATGAGCTTTGTACAGTCGTACAGAACATTTTTAAGCGTACCAGATCCAGATAGAGAATTGATACCCGCCAGCAAGATTTTAGAAAAAGTTCGTCTATTACTACAAGAATACACCAATGGTCATAACATCATTTTAGAGGTCTCTTCTGAACCTGAAGATTTAGAGCTATATATAGATGAAAAACAGCTTACGCAAATACTCTTGAACCTAGGCAAAAATGCTCAACAAGCACTAGAAGGACAAGATGAAGGTAAAATCATCATTAAAGCAGGAGAAGGACCAGATGGAAAAAAATATATTACCGTTACAGATAACGGACCTGGAATTTCACCTGAACTTATAGATGAAATTTTTGTGCCTTTTTTCACTACTAAAAATACAGGAACAGGTATAGGACTAAGCTTAAGTAAGCAAATTATGCGCTTGCACGGTGGGTCTGTACGTGTAGTGTCTAATGAAACAACAACATTTACGTTAACCTTTCAATAATACTAAATTTCAGTTTCAAGTTCTGTAAAAGGATTCCAGAAGTATTTTTCAAGATCAACAATTTGTAAATTCTTTATCTCTACTCCTTCACCTTCTAAAAGCTGTTGCATGAGGTTGGTACCATCAAAATGATGTTTACCAGTAAGTAACCCGGCTTTGTTTACCACTCTATGTGCAGGGATATCATCCATATTATGTGATGCATTCATAGCCCAACCAACCATTCTGGCACTACGAGCTGCTCCTAAATACTTAGCGATAGCGCCATAGGAAGTCACTCGTCCTTCCGGTATTAACCTTGCCACTTGATATACTCTTTCAAAGAAATTCTCGTTTTCAGGTTTCATCTGCTTCTTTCGTTAATTAAAAAACCTAAAAGCCGTGATTACAAAAAGAAGCACCATTAAACCGCTTAAAATATAATTACTGTTTTTAGTAAAGGATTTTGTTTTATGCTCCCACTTATTAAAGTAAATAACATAAACATACATTGCCAAAAATGTACCACTACCTGCCGCCAGAATAAATAAAACTTCATCTATTATTCTATAGGTCATGAAACCTTGAGAATGGAAAACGGTATTTAAACCACTGTAATACGGAATTGCCAAAAGGTTAATTAGCGCCAAAAACATCCCTTTTGAAAAGCTATTTCGCTTCTTCGCCTCTACTATTATAAAAGGCTTTTTAACTTGTTTTCTACCCTTTATAAAAAAGAAAATAGCCAACACAAAAAACACCAACAATGCTGTTTGCAATAACAATTCTACAATATGTTGGTTTCTAGATATTAGTTTAGCTATACGTACTGCTGCATAAGTTTGCAACATTACAGCAAGCGCCACACCTAACGCAAATATTAATCCGTTAGACTTCCCTTTTTCGACGCTGGTTTTAGCAGCATTTAAGTTAAGTAAACCCGGTGGCAACGATGCAAAAAAAGCAGCCCCAAACGTAAAAACAAATAAGATTGGCAATTGTTGCATTGAATCAATTTACCTTGAACCTAATAAAAGTAATAGGCTTTCCCTTTTCAAGATACTGATTTTCATAGAAAGTCTGTATCTCTAAAACCTCTTTAGGACTTCCTTCATTCTTATACACATCATGGTTGGCATAAACTACTTCCAAACCTAGACCGTGAAGTAAACCTAAGGTATACCCATGCATGAACTCACTATCCGTTTTAAGATTCACCGTTCCTTCAGGTTTTAAAACCTGCTTGTACCGTTCTAAAAATGCAGCATTGGTCATACGGTGTTTAGTTCGTTTATATTTTATTTGCGGGTCTGGGAAGGTGATCCAAATTTCTGACACCTCTTCTTTTCCAAAAAGATGATCAACCAATTCTATCTGAGTTCGAATAAAACAAACATTCGGCAAATCTCCTTCAACAGCTTCTTTAGCTCCTTTCCAGAATCGGGCACCTTTGATATCAATACCTATAAAATTCTTTTTAGGAAACTTTTTGGCCAACCCAACAGTATACTCGCCTTTACCACAACCCAATTCCAATACAATAGGATTGTCATTTTTGAAATGGGTATTCCATTTTCCTTTCAACGGAAAACCGCTTACCACTTCTTCCCTAGTTGGTTGAATTACGTTTGAAAACGTCTCGTTTTCCTGAAATCTCTTTAATTTATTTTTACTTCCCACAATTATTACATCTAAACTGCGGCAAATCTAAGAAAAAAGAGAGGGTTAGCGATTATTGAACTTCTTCTATTTGAACGATACTTTTCTCTAAAGTAAAAGAAAACTCAGAACCTACCTCTACAGCGCTTTCCACATAGATTTTTTCTCCATGGGCTTCAATTACATGTTTTACAATAGCAAGCCCCAATCCAGAACCGCCTTCACGACGACTACCACTTTGATCCACCCTATAAAAACGCTCAAAAAGCCTTGGAATATGAACCGCTGGTATTCCTTCACCATTATCCGTCACTCTTACAATAACCTTATTCTTTACTAAATTTTCAACGCTTACCTCTGTAGTACCATTTTCATTACCATATTTTACGGAATTCACTAACAGATTAGTAAGTACTTGTTGAATTTTCTCTTTATCGGCAAAAACCAAAATTGGCTTCGGATAAGCAATATCGAATGTTAATGTGATATTTTTTTTATCGGCCTTCATCTCCAATAAATCAAAAACACTTTGAATTAACTCTACAATATTAAATGATTGCTTTTCTAACCTAAGGTCTCCCACCTCTAATTTGGTAATGAGGTCAAGATCTTTAACAATATAGATTAAACGGTCCACCGCTTTATTTGCTCGAAATATGTATTTCTTTCTTACGTTTTTATCATCAATTGCACCATCTAGCAAGGTTTCTAAATACCCTTGTACTGTAAATAAAGGAGTCTTTAGCTCGTGAGAAACGTTCCCTAAAAAATCTTTACGGTATTCCTCTCTAATCTTTAAAGTATCAATTTCAATTTTCTTATCCTTGGCAAATTTCTCAATTTCCGCCGTCAACGTGCGCATATCTGTCATAACAGGATACGATGGTATTGTTGAAGATTCCAATAGCTCTACCTCATCATAGATTTTTTTAATACGCATGTAAATAAACTTCTCTATCCTGACCTGAATTGTAACAAAAGAAACAATAAAAAAGGATACTGCAGCCAATATTAAAACCCACCAATTTATGGTGCTAAATTGCCACTGTAATACTGACAGCAGAAGTGTGCCAATGATTACTATATAAAGTGATGAGCGAAATGCAAAACGATATGATTTTCTTGAACGAACCGAATCAGCCATTTAAAGAACAAACTTATATCCTACTCCCTTTACAGTTTTAAAATGGTCCTCTCCTATTTTTTCACGAAGTTTTCTAATGTGTACATCTATAGTACGACCACCAACAACAACTTCATTACCCCAGACTTTATCAAGAATGACCTCTCTTTTAAAAACCTTACTTGGTTTAGAAGTTAATAAGGCAAGAAGTTCAAACTCTTTTCTAGGTAAAATAATCTCTACACCTTTCTTTATGATTTTGTACTCCTCTCTATTAATGACAATATCACCCACCTTGGTAATATCTTCTTGAGCATTTTCGTCATTTTTAACACGTCTAAGAAGTGCGTTTACTTTACTCACCAATACTTTTGGCTTTATGGGCTTAGTGATGTAATCATCTGCACCTGCATCAAAACCGGCTACTTGAGAATAATCTTCTCCTCTAGCTGTTAAAAAGGTAATAATAGAGCTTTCCAAACCAGGTGTTCTTCTTAGAATCTCGCAAGCTTCTATGCCATCCATTTCTGGCATCATTACATCTAGTATAATAAGGTGTGGCATTTTCTTTTTTGCTTTCGCAACACCATCTGCACCATTCTTAGCAGTATAAACGTCATACCCTTCCGCAGATAAATTATAGGCTACAATCTCTAAGATGTCTGGTTCATCATCAACTAAAAGTATCCTAATATCCTTCTTTTTCATGGTTTTAAAATTAGATTGATTCGCTCAAAAGTAAAGATAATACTCTTACAGCAACGTCACTTAACATTGATTTAATGTAGTAACGTTTAGGTAACATTAACAAAATAAATGTTTAACACCTACCTAACTCGACCTTTACAACAACGAGCGTCCTTTGCCGCTGATTAAAGAACAGAAATATCTAATGAACAAATTATTATTTTTTACTTTCCTATTTATCCTAGTAAATGTAACTGCCCAAGATACAGGAACCATAGTTGGAACATTAACGGACAAAGAGGTTAATAATGAACCTTTAGCATTTGCCAACGTATTATTAAAAGGTACCACTAAAGGTACCACATCAGATTTTGATGGCTTATACGAAATATCTGGTATTGAGCCTGGAACCTACACAGTATCTTATAGCTATTTAGGATATGAAACTGTTGAAATACGTAACGTTAAAGTTGTAGCAGGAAAAGCAACCACTATAGATGTACCTTTAAGTGCATCTCAAGGTGTTTCTTTAGATGAAGTTACTGTTACTACTGTAGCTCGTAAAGATTCTGAGACTGCTTTATTGTTAGACCAGAAAAGAGCTATTGAAATAAAAGAGAGTATTGGAGCAGTTGAGCTTGCAAAAATTGGTGTTTCTGATGCGGCTACTGCAACTACTAAAATATCTGGTGTATCTAGTAGTGAAGCTTCTGGCGATGTTTTCGTAAGAGGTTTAGGAGATAGATATTTATCTTCTACCTTAAACGGTCTTCCTGTACCATCTGATGATATTGACAAAAAGAACATTAATCTTTCTCTTTTCCCTACTCGTGTTCTTCAAAATGTAAGTATTAGTAAAACTTACGGTGTTGATGGCTCTGCCGATCAGGCTTCTGGAAATATCAACATTACTTCTAGAGAATTAGCTGGTTCTAGCGAATTGGCAATTGGTGTCTCTGGGGGTGTAAATTCAAATGTTGCCAAAAGCGGAGTTTATGACAACTTCAGAATTTCTCAAAACTCAAAGAATACAACTTTCGGGTTTTACAACCAAAACCTTTCTACGCAACAGTTAATTACCAATCAAGGTTGGAATACGTTGCAACAAGAAAATCCTATTGATTATTCTATGTCTATTGCCGCCGGCAAAAAGATTGCAGATAAATTGGCGATTTTCTTCACAGCGTCACATTCAAGATCTTTTGAACACAGACAAGGTCTTTTTAGACAATTTCGTTCTAACGTAATTGATGATACAATTACCGATGCAACTACTTTTCAAAAGAAAATAGTGAACACCGGTTTGTTAGATATTACATACTTGGCAGATTCTAAGAACAAGATAAAATCGAGCACATTTTTCGTAAACAAATTAGACGAAAATGTTTTTGAAGGTGGTCGTAATGGTGAAGCTACCATATTTGAAGAAACCAGCCAAAGTGAAGGTCTTTTCCAATTTATTAGAGATCAAAACACAAAACAAACTAGATTGTTGGTTACCCAATTAATAGGTAGGCACCAAATTGGCGAAAAAAATACATTACACTGGGCAGGTGGATATAACCTTCTTAATGCCGATGAACCTAATAGAATTAGGAACGAAGTCAACTTTGATCCAGAGGGCACACTAGTACAACTTGGTAGAAATGGTGGTTTTCAACAACGTAAGTCAAGTCAAAAAATTGAGGACAATGAATTTAGTGCTTATATTAAAGATGAGCTAAAGGTTATTGATGAAGAAACAAAAAGCTTCAAGTTAAACTTTGGTGTTTCTTACCGTAATAAAGAACGTGATTTTAGCTCAGAATTTGTGGGTGTTGAAGAAATCAATACTAACGCGGTAAATCCTACTTCCATTGACAATTTAGGTGCAATTTTTCGTCAATCTTATTTTGATGCAGGTCTTTTAGAAATTAACCTTTTAGGCTCTAATGCAAATGACGAGAGAAAAGATATATACTTAGGTACGTTAGATACTAAAGCGGCATTTTTCTCCTTTAATGTTGGACTAGAAAAATGGAACTTTGATGCAGGATTACGCTTCCAAAGAGATGAAATTAAAGTTGCTTATGACATAGGTAACCTATCTCCAAGAACTGGTAACAGTAATCAAGATTACAGTAATTTCTACCCTAGCTTAAATGTAAAGTACACCATTAATGACCTTAACGCATTGCGGTTAGCGGTTAGCCGTACAATCACCTTACCAGAATTTAAGGAGATAGCACCATTTAACTACGTATCGCCAACCGGGCAAATTACACGTGGTAATCCAGATTTGATTGCTTCGAAAGATATTAACCTAGACTTAAAATGGGAATATTTTCCGTCTGCCGGTCAGTTGGTTTCAGTTGCTGCTTTTTACAAAGAAATATCTGACCCTATTAATAGGGTCAGAGAAAGAGGTTCTGCAGGTATATTCTCTTACTTCAACTCTGGGGAAAAAGCTGAAATTTTCGGACTTGAGGCAGAAACAAAATTAGATTTAGTAACTCCTTCTTATAACGATGAAAATGGTTCTGAATCTGGTTACAACCTAAACATGGTTCTTAATGTAACCCGTATGTGGCACCAACAAGATCTAAAAGAAATTTACAACGATGAAGGCAACCTATTAAGAAGCTTCCAGTACAAAGGCATAACTGAAACGGATCTTCAAGGTGCTTCTGATTGGATTTTTAACACAAGTCTTAATTATGATACTGCGGGCGATAAACCATTTGCTATATCTCTGAACGCAAATTACGCTTCTGATAAAATCTACTCTTTAGGGGTGCCTACAGATCAAACAAACAGAGATATTTTTTATGATGATGCTATCGTTGAAAATGGATTTGTTGTCTTAAACGCACAAATAAGCAAAGAATTTGGCGAACATATTAAGGTGAGCCTTTTAGGTAAAAATTTATTGAACCCAGAAATAAAACAAACTCAACTCGTACGAAATCCTGTAACTGAAATACAACAGGAGCAAACTGTAAGTTCTTACTCAACCGGCGCGGGCATTAGCCTAGGTCTTAATTACAAGTTTTAATGTATAACCAATTAATAATTAGTAACCTTAAAGATTTTATTATGAAATTGAAAACGAGAAATTTTGTGAAAGTTCTTGCCCTAATGGCAGCAGTTACCTTTGTAAGTTGTAGTGATGATGACAATGACCCAGATGATGGACCAGATGCAGTTGCTGCAACTTGTACAGACGGAATTAAGAATGGTGATGAAACCGGTGTTGATTGCGGTGGCTCATGTACCGCCTGCGAAACAACAGTACCAGAAGAGAGTACTACCTTAACAGGTACATTATCCGAAGAAAGAACACTTGATGCTAGCCAAACGTATACGTTGGAGAAAAACTACAGTATTGAGGCCGGTGGTAAATTAATTATCCCTGCAGGTACAATTATTAACGCAACTGTTGAAACTGGCGATGAGACCGAAACTTATATAGTTGTTCAAAGAGGTGGTGAAATTGATATTCAAGGTACGGCTTCTGCTCCTGTTACTATGCAATCTACAGGTGACCAACCAGGTCAGTGGGGTGGTTTAGTAGTATTAGGAGACGCTACAACTACTGAAGGTGTAGATGCAACTGCTGAAGTTGGTAACTTTAAATACGGTGGCACTAACGATGCTGATAATTCAGGTTCTATCAAATATTTGATTATTAAGCATGCGGGTGCTCAAATAGATGCTGAATCTCAGTACAACGGGCTTACCCTTTATGCTGTTGGTTCTGGAACTACTATTGACAATGTTGCAATGATCGATGGTGAAGATGACGGTGTTGAGTTCTTTGGTGGAACTGCTTCTGCATCTAACCTATACTTCGAGAACAACCAAGATGATTCTATTGACTGGACAGAAGGTTGGAACGGTACAGTAACCAATGCTTATATTTTGCATACAAAAGAAGGTTTCTCAACTGCTGTTGAAGCTGATAAAGCGAACGGAAATCCTAAGTTGATAAACTTTACAGCTGTTTCAACTGTAGGTGGTACAGCTTTACAATTCAAACTTACCTCTGGAGCTACAATTACCGGATTATCTTTAAGTGGTTATGAAACCTCAATAGATATGAAAGATGACGGTCCTTTAGCTAACGTTATTATTGATGGTTTAGCTGGTGACCCAAGCAATAGTTATAATGCAAATGCAACTGTTGACATCGCTATTTTTGACTGGGTAAATACAGATACTACCGTAGCTAGCAGCATATTAACAGGTAACTTAACTAGTGACCTAACTTTAGATGCAAACATCAACTATTTGTTATCTAAAAATTTAAGCGTAGAATCTGGTGCAACACTTACTATCCCTGCGGGTACTAAAATTAGTGCACAAGTAGAATCAGGTGATGAAACCGAAACTTACATCGTAGTTCAAAAAGGCGGTATGATAATGGTTGAAGGTACAGAAGCAAACCCAGTGGTTATGACTTCTACCAATGAAAACCCTGGTGATTGGGGAGGACTTGTTATTTTAGGTTATGCCACTACAACAGAAGGTGTAGAAGCAACTGCTGAAGTAGGTAACTTCAAATATGGTGGTACTACAGATGATGATAACTCTGGTTCAATTAGCTACTTAATCATTAAAAATGCAGGTGCTCAAATAGATGCTGAATCTCAGTACAATGGGTTAACTCTATATGCTGTTGGCTCTGGAACTACTATTGACAATGTTGCAATGATCGATGGTGAAGATGATGGCGTTGAGTTCTTTGGTGGAACTGTTTCTGCATCAAACCTTTACTTTGAAAACAACCAAGATGATTCTATTGACTGGACAGAAGGTTGGAACGGTACAGTAACCACAGCTTACGTTTTACATAGCGAAGCAGGTTTCTCTACTGCTGTTGAGGCAGATAAGGCAAATGGTAATCCTACATTAATTGACTTCACCGCTGTATCTACGGTTGGTGGTACTGCATTACAGTTCAAATTAACATCAGGTGCTACGTTTACAAATGCTCACTTATCTGGTTATACTACTAATGTAGATATGAAAGATAACGGTCCTTTAGAAAATGTAATTGTTGACGGTACCTCGCTTACTACTGCTGAAGATGATGTATTCAATGGCACAGCTGTTGACGTTGCTATCTTTGCATGGGCAACAGGAAACTAAATTCATACTATACATTTTATAAAAAAAAGCCCGCAATTTGCGGGCTTTTTAATTTCAAAAAATTCTTACAAGCATAGACTACACACCACTAAAAATCACTAGAAAAAGCGTAGTTAATGTCATAAATAGTGCATTTCATCGATTATTTTGCATTTCATCGATCTTTTCACAATATCCCCTCTTACAAAAACAGAAAGGACTGTTAAATTCCTATATTTGTGGCATAGCATTTGTAACCAGCTATATATGAAGCAACTTTACCTAATCATCTTCTTTTTCTTTATTTCCTTCAGCTATGGGCAAAGTTCTCAAAGTAATGGAGATATTGATGGTTTTAGTATGTACCCAAATCCGGTTACTACAGGTAAAGTCTATATTTCTACAAACCTTAATGCTCCGAAAGAAATTTTCATTTATGATATTTTCGGTACATTATTACTAAAGACTACCATCTTAGGTAAAGAATTGAACTTATCAAATTTAGATGCTGGTGTTTACGTATTACGTGTTCTTGAAAAAAACAAGATGTGTACACGTAAATTAATTGTCAAGTAATAAAATTACCCTTTTTTATCTTACTTCTTAAAATCGCTATCGGTTAAATACACATTTTCCCGACGAATAACTTCACCTATCTCATTGACCTACATAATCTTAGGTTTCACAACATTTTCGGTGTCCTAGTAACACTTATATATACCTTTGAGGTGTTGATCCCAAATCAATACAAAATGAAGAAAATCTACTTTATGCTATTTATGGTAGTATCTGTTGGGTTACATGCCCAAGATACCATAGATATCAACAACCTACGTAACGATGAAATTGCCGGTTTTAAGTTATATCCAAATCCTGCAATAGCCGATGTTGTTTATGTAACAACATATCTTAACAACCTAAAAGAAGTTAGGGTATACGATGTTTTCGGCGAATTAGTATTGACCGAAAAATTGTTTACAAAGGCAATGAATATTTCCCGACTTTCTCCTGGTGTTTATGTTGTACAAGTAACCGAAAATGGTAAATCAATTACCCGTAAGCTTGTTATTAAATAAATACCCCACTTAATTTCTATCCAAAACCATTAAAATAATTTGGTTCAGTACCTTTGTCATAATCGGTCAGAACCAATGGAAAACAATGCAATTTTTGATATCCGCACAGAAAGGGATTTTTTAATCCAAGCACTACGTATTTTCAAGTTTCAATACATCAACAATTCCGTATACCATGCATTTTGCACCTATTTAAATGTGCAACCAGATAATGTTCAAACTTTAGAGCAAATTCCCTTTTTACCTATAGAATTTTTCAAATCTAAAGATGTTCTAAGTACTACTGACCAACCAGAAATAACTTTTACCAGTAGCGGAACAACTGGCAGTGCAACTAGCAAGCATTTCGTTACTGACCTAAGCATTTACGAGCAGAGCTATTTAAAAGCTTTTAATCATTTTTATGGAGACATTAGCGACTATTGTGTACTTGCGCTTTTACCTTCATATCTAGAGCGCACAGGCTCTTCATTAATATACATGGCAGATGATTTGATTAAAAAATCGGAACACCTAGAAAGTGGCTTCTTTTTAAATGAATACGAACAGCTTCATCAATTACTTCTTGAACTTCAAAAAACCGATACTAAAATATTAATTATAGGTGTTTCTTTTGCGTTGCTAGAGTTTACCGAGCAATACCAGATGTCTTTAAAAAATACCATTATCATGGAAACCGGTGGTATGAAAGGTCGTAGAAAAGAAATTGTACGACAAGAATTGCACCAACTTCTATCAAATGGTTTTGGAGTACAACAAATACATTCAGAATACGGAATGACTGAGCTTCTCTCTCAAGCTTATTCTAAAGGAAACGGCGTATTCGATTGTCCTAATTGGATGAAAATTCTGGTGCGAGATACCGAAGACCCGCTTACCTATTTAAGCACTGGAAAATCTGGCGGAATTAATGTAATTGATTTAGCGAATATTAATTCTTGCTCATTTATAGCCACTCAAGATTTAGGTAAAATAAATCAAGATGATACTTTTGAAATTATTGGAAGATTTGATAATTCTGATATTAGAGGGTGCAACTTAATGGTACTTTAATTTTTAATCAACGAATAATCTAACCCAGGACCGTCACAAGCCATCCATAAGCTTGAAATCATTGTTGATGTTCTGTACATTAAAAGTTCTTTACCGTCGCCAGTACAGTTGCCAGCTAGCTCATTTCCAGTTTCGAAAGTAAGTTCTAAGTAATGATTGGCATCATCGTCATATTCAATTACCTCAAAACTACCCGTAGCTTCAACAATAACCCCATCTATTGTTCTTGACTTTAAAAAAGTACCCTCAGGCGAAAAGATATAATACTCTTGCCATTCCATTTCTTCTCCCGTAATTTCAGAGTTCTGGAAACTTCCTGTCATTTGTACCAACTCCCATTTTTGTTCAGAAAAAACAAACTGAATAGACTCTAAACCAAAGTCATCATTACTAGAGCAGGATGCAAGAAAAATCAGAAATAGAAATAAAACGGCATATTTTTTCATAGCACAAAGAGTTTTAGGCATTTAAAAGATACCTAACCTTTAAATAGTTGCGTTAAGACAAACTTAAATTAAAGTCCTAAAATTTTAGCATCTACAAAGAACGTAGAATTAACTTCTAATTCGTGGTCAGTACTCATTAATTCATCTGTAACCGTGTTAAGGCGTAGACTGAATTCATCCTTTTTGATGTACTCTTTCAAATCTATATCTGAGGTGTTTAAAGAAATTTTATTTCCCGCATCTTCTGGTACTTCATCCAAATTTGCAATTAAAATTTCTTCTAAACCATCTGCTGATATGTACACCTCTATAGAATTTAAAAAGCTAAAATCTGCTTCTTCTGGGGAAATCATAACCAATTCTAAATCGGTTAATTTAATTTCTTCAATTAAATCTTTTCTAGTGTCATTTACGGCAAAGGTAGATTCTGAGTTCGTTTCCATTTCAGGGGTAAAAACGTCAAACGGCAAATCAATTCCTGTGGATGATGGTATGGTGGCGCGTTGGCTATACTCCATATCAAACTTTGTCAATTCATCTATTTTATCGCAAGCAGAAAACAATACAAATAAGCAGATAATTGAGATATACTTTTTAAACATAATTCGGGGGTTTATGCTAGAAAACGTAATTTGGACAGAATTATTCTAAAAGAACAGTAGTATTCAGGTTTAAAACTGTCTTATCGTATAAAAATATAGGTCACCTCATCGTCTGCAATCTCTGGACTATCTTCATATGTAAGTGTAAGCTGCGAACCTTTAACTTCAAAACGAAACACATTACCATCTGAAAAATTTATACGATTCGCTTGCCCTCCGTAAAAATGCTCTCCATTTTCCCTAAAAAAAGCATACTCGCTTTCATTGGTAACAGTCACCATACTTCTATCCGTATTAAAATCGACTTTGGTTAATGAAAAATCTATATCAGGTTCAAAACCACAATAACAAACTACGTTAGAGAGAATCCATTCACCCTCTATAGCTTTATCTTCAATTACGCGATCATCATCTGTATTACAACTTAAAAACAGCAACGAAAAAACAATAAATAATCTCAATTTCATTCTTCAACATTTTTAAACAAGAGGGTACAACAAGCTAAAGGTTGCTTCTTTTAGTTAAACACCAATACAAAATAATTTTTCTTACCTCTTTGCAATAGCACAAACTTATCGTTGATTAAATCATCTTCAGTAATCAAAAAGTCTTCTTTAACTTTCTCCTTATTAACCGAAATTGAATTCTGTTTCAACTCTCTTCTTGCCTCACCATTAGAACCCAAAAAGTTAGTTTTTGCCGCTAATGCCGCAATCATATCAAGACCATCTATTAATTCTGCTTTTGAAAGTTCTGCTTGTGGCACACCGTCAAAAATGTCTAAAAATGTCTTCTCGTTCAAACCTTTCAAATCTGACGCTGTAGATTTACCAAACAAAATTTCACTAGCTTTCACCGCATTGTCCAAATCATCTTGGGAGTGAACCATAACAGTAATTTCGTCTGCCAATCTCTTTTGTAAAAGTCTTAAATGTGGAGCTTCTTTATGTTGTTTTATTAAGTCTTCAATTTCTTGTTGACCTAAAAATGTGAAAATCTTAATGTACTTATCGGCATCTTCATCTGACGTGTTCAACCAATATTGGTAGAATTTGTATGGAGATGTTCTTTCTGCGTCCAACCAAACATTACCACCTTCGGTCTTACCGAATTTTGTTCCATCGGCTTTTGTAATTAACGGACATGTAAGTGCATACCCTTTACCGCCGGCAATTCTTCTTATTAATTCTGTACCAGTAGTAATATTACCCCACTGATCACTACCACCCATTTGAAGGCTACAGTTATGTTCTCTGTATAGATGAAGAAAATCATACCCTTGCACCAATTGATAGGTAAACTCGGTAAAGGACATACCTTCTTTTGCTTCTGAAGAAAGTCGTTTTTTTACAGAGTCTTTAGACATCATGTAATTAACAGTAATGTGCTTACCTACATCTCTAATAAATTCTAGAAATGAGAAATCTTTCATCCAGTCATAATTGTTGACTAGAACAGCAGCATTATCATCACTACCACTAAAATCCAAGAAACGAGATAATTGCCCTTTCAATGCATTTTGATTGTGACGAAGTGTTTTCTCGTCAAGTAAATTACGTTCTGCAGATTTTCCTGAAGGATCACCGATCATACCTGTAGCACCACCAATTAAAGCATATGGCTTGTGACCCGCTAATTGAAAATGGCGAAGCATCATTACCCCTACCAAATGCCCTATATGTAAAGAATCTGCTGTTGGGTCTATACCTACATAAGCAGACTGCATACCTTCTAATAAATGCTCTTCTGTTCCTGGCATTGCATCATGCAACATTCCACGCCACTGTAACTCCTTGACAAAATTTGTCATCTCTTCCTGAATTTTAATTGAAATGCAAATATAAATGGAATTCTTGCCAGTACACAGTAGATTTAAGCATGAATTTCACTCCTATTCGCTAAATTTGAACTATGGTATTAGTTACAGGAGGCACAGGGTTGGTGGGGTCGCATTTGCTACTGAAATTAACAATGAATGGCAAGAATGTGCGAGCGCTTTATAGAACTGCGGATAAACTAGCGCACGTAAAGAAAATTTTCGGATATTATTCAAGTGACAACGAAGCCTTGTTTAAAAAAATTGATTGGATACAAGGAGATATTTTAGATATTCCTTCTCTAGAAACTGCATTTGAGAATATTACTCAAGTTTACCATTGTGCGGCTTTTATTTCTTTCAATCCATCTGATTTTAAAAAACTAGAACGTATTAACAGGGAAGGCACTGCGAATATTGTTAATATGTGTATTACAGCCGGTGTCGATAAATTATGTCATGTAAGCACCATTGGTACAATAGGAAGACCTATTACAAACGAAAAAGCAGATGAAGAGACCGAATGGACGCGCCAAAACGCTAACCCATATGCTATTACAAAACAACTTGCTGAAATGGAAGTTTGGCGAGGTGCTCAAGAACAACTAAAAATGGTAATTGTTAACCCTGGTGTTATTCTTGGACCTGGATTTTGGAATAGCGGTAGTGGTTCTTTTTTCAAAACTGCCTCTAAAGGCTATAGCTATTATCCCCCCGGTGGTTCTGGTTTTGTAACCGTAACCGATGTGGCAAACATTATGGTTCAGCTTATGAATTCTCCAATTAACAGTAAGCGTTTTATATTGGTTGCAGAAAATTTATCGTACCAAGAGATATTGCGAAAAATCACCTTATCTATGGGAAAAAAGTCACCTTCAAAACCATTAAAATTTTGGCAATTGAATATTGGCAGAATTGCAGATAAGCTAAAAAATCTACTGACCGGAAGCCCTAGAACAATTACAAAAAATACTATTTACGGGTTAAAAAACCCAACTAAATTCGACAACTCAAAAATTAAACAAGCGTTGCAAATTGAATTTGAACCTTTAGAAGAACAAGTTACATTTTCTTCTAAGCAATTTATTTCTGACCACTCTTAGCCGCAATAGAGTCCTTTTCTTTTAATTCCATTTTCTTTTTATTCTTCTTTGCAAGACTAAGACTATCTCTAAATTTTTTCTCCGTATCTAATTGCACGCGTTGCGCTTCTAGATCAGACTCAACCTTTTTATACATATTCTCATACCTTAAAGGCTTTGAAGCATAATATCTATCGCTATCTACAAACTGGGCACTATCAATCTCAAATTTTTCAAAAACGAATGTTGTAGGCTCTATTCCGTTCTCTCTTAACTTTCCAAGATTGGTTGTTTTTGCAGCATTGACAATGGCCATTTCTTTTATTATGGACACCATTTTATATTCTGGAATTAAATTTTCTGGTCTTTCAATCAATTCTTCAGCACAAGAAGAAAACAAGAACAATCCTAAAACTAATAATAATACTACTTGCCTCATGGTCTATTGAATGTTAGTCTTTTTGCATTTCGTTTTTCTGAAAACTGACCATTACTATAACCTAAATGCCCGTTAACGAATGTGTGTACTATCTTAGATGAGAATGTAGTATCCTCAAAAGGAGACCATTTACACTTATAAGCAATATTCTCTTTTGTAACCGTCCAAGGGTTATTTAAATCTGCCACTACTAAATCTGCATAATAACCTTCACGTATATACCCACGCCTCTCTATCTGAAATAGAATTGCCGGATTATGACACATTTTCTGCACCATCTTCTCTAATGAGATAACACCTTCCTTCACCTTTTCTAACATGGCATTTAATGCATGTTGAACCAATGGACCACCTGATGGTGCTTTTGTATAGACATTATCCTTTTCCTCTAATAGGTGAGGTGCGTGATCCGTAGCAATAACATCTATTCTGTCATCTAACAAAGCATCCCAAAGCATGTCTCTGTCATTTGATGTTTTTACCGCAGGATTCCATTTTATTAAAGTTCCTTTTTTAGCATAATCGGCATCTGAAAACCAAAGGTGATGAATACATACCTCAGCTGTAATCTTCTTTTGTTCTAAAGGAATATCATTTTGGAATAAATCGGTTTCCTTACCTGTAGATAAATGAAACACATGTAATCTAGCGCCTGTTTTCTTCGCCAATGCTATTGCTCTTGATGAGGAAAGATAGCAAGCTTCCTCGCTACGAATAATAGGATGTAATTCTAACGGAATATCATCTCCGTACTCGGCTTTATATTTTGCTAAATTTTCACGAATGGTAGTTTCATCTTCGCAGTGCGCAGAAATTACCATTTCTGTATTTCTGAAAATATTTTCGATAACTTTTTCATCATCTACCAACATATTTCCCGTAGAAGAACCCAAAAATAATTTTATACCAGAACAGGCATTTTTATCTAATTTCTTAAGCTCCTCCAAGTTATCGTTAGTACCACCAAAAAGAAAAGAATAATTAGCAAATGCGGAGTTTGCAGCTGTTGCAAATTTTTCCTCAAGCTTTTCTATAGTAGTCGTTTGCGGTGTTGTATTTGGTTGCTCCATAAATGTAGTAATACCACCTGCAAGTGCTGCCCTACTTTCTGTCGCAATAGTACCTTTATGAGTAAGACCAGGTTCTCTAAAATGTACTTGATCATCTATAACGCCTGGCATTATATGTTTACCAGAACAATCTATTACCTCTGCATCTGCATCAGATATGTCTTTTGCTATTTTCACGATTATTTCATCAACAATAAGAATATCACTTTCCTCAATGACTCCTTCGTTGACAATTATTCCGTTTTTTAATAAAACCTTACCCATAACTAAAACTTATTTTTCAAAAATAGACTTCTCATCTTCATTATAAATACACCCCAAATAGCCTCACTTATTATTGATGAACTCATTTTGGATTTACCCAAAACACGGTCTCTAAAAATAATAGAAACCTCTTCTATTCTAAATTGTTTTAAGTGTGCCCTAAACTTCATTTCTATTTGGAAAGCATAGCCTACAAAACGAACCGAATCAAGGTCTATAGCTTCTAGTACTTTTCTTTTATAACATACAAAACCTGCCGTTGGATCATCTACTCGCATACCAGTTACAAGCTTTACATAAATAGATGCACCGTAAGACAACAATACTCTATATAAAGGCCAGTTTACAACGTTTACCCCCTTTTTATACCTAGAACCCACAGCAAGATCCGCTCCATTTTCACATGCCTTTAATAACCTCAACAAATCTGAAGGGGTATGGGAAAAATCGGCATCCATCTCAAATATATAATCGTAACCCTTTGCTATTGCCCATTTAAAGCCATGTATGTATGCAGTACCTAATCCAGATTTTTCCATTCTAGTTTCTAAAAAAAGTTTTCCCTTAAACTCTTCTAGAAGACTACGAACACAATCGCCTGTTTTATCTGGCGAATTATCATCTACGATAAGCACATGAAAATCTTTCTGCAAATCGAATACTGCCCTAATTATAGCCTCTATATTCTCAATTTCATTATACGTAGGTATGATTACAATACTACTGGACATAAGTTATTTATAGGTGTTTCGACAAAAGTAAGGTTTTAATAGTCGTCTTAAAATGGTCAACAATACCTTTATGAAATTTTTAAACTAGGTAGCTTGCCTTAAATTTGTAATTTTGCTACTTAGTAACCTATGCAAATGTTGACTAAAATTCCAAAGCAGTTTTACTTTTTTTTAGCTGTAATATTCATTTTAAATCTTATTCAATCCAATTTTACGCAACTCATTTTTGATGAAGCTTATTATTGGTATTACAGCCAAAATATGGCTTGGGGCTATTTTGACCACCCACCAATGGTGGCACTATTGGTTAAAATAAGTAGCTTTTTCTTTAATGGCGAACTTGGTGTTCGGTTTATGAGTTGCGTATTATCGGCAGTCAATATTTTACTTCTTTGGTTGATGATCGACAACCCAAAAAAGAATGATTACATCAAACACTTTTTTGTACTTGTCTTTTCTATGACGTTATTAAACGCTTATGGATTTTTCACTTTACCCGACACTCCTCTTTTATTTTTTACAAGCTGTTTTTTGTTGACTTATAAATATTTTATAAAGAAGCCTACAGCTATCATAGCTGTATTGCTCGGGGTTTTTATGGCTGCTTTAATGTACAGTAAATACCATGCTGTATTAGTCATATTTTTTGTCTTACTAACTAATTTAAAATTGACAACCAATAAATACGCATGGTTATCTGTAGTTGTTGCACTATGCTGTTACGCGCCACATTTTTATTGGCTATATGAAAATGATTTTGTTTCTATAAAATATCATTTATATGAACGTCCCAATGGGGCTTATAGCTTTGAGAAATACACATTAGGCTTTTTTGTTAATCTGGTTGCCGTTTTTGGACTAACATTCCCATTTATCTACAAAGCTCTTTTTAAGACTAAAGGAAATGACTTATTTAATAAAGCACTTATATACTTAACTTATGGTGTTCTAATCTTCTTTTTCATATCTAGTTTTAACAGAAGAGTACAGACACAATGGATTATCATTATTTGTATACCTCTAGTTGTTATTGCCTTCAATTATATGCTACAAAATAAGCAGGCTTTAACTTGGATTTTTAGACTAGGACTCATCAATACTGTGCTAATTATTTATTTACGAATGGGTCTTGCCTACCAACCGTTGCTTTTTAATTTCTATTACGAAAGTCATGGTAATAAAGAATGGGCACAGGCTATCGAAGAAGAGATAGGAAATATTCCCGTAGTATTCGAGAACTCATACAGAAATGCACCCATGTATTCTTTCTATACTAACGGTATCCCTACATTTTCCTTAAATAATTTCATGTATCGAAAGAATCAATACTCCATAAACGATTCTGAAGAAAAAGTACGTGGTAAGGATGTTGCCTATATTTCAAAATATTCTAACAACCCTACTTTTACTTATACTAGAGAAGATGGCGGACTCTACAAGGGCAAATACATATCTAACTTTCAATCGTATCGTAAATTAGATTGTATTATCGAGGACACCTCTGTTTCACAGAATTCTAATGAGGACATTTTATTAAAAGTCTATAATCCTTACAAAGAAGGCATCACGCTTAAAAAAGTGAAATTTGCAGTTACTTACATGGACGACTACAAAAGCCCTGTTGAAACTCTTAAAATAACACCAGAACTGGTTGAACCAAACACAACACTCTTAAAACAAAAAGACACTACGAATTTTAAATTTCAACTACCCAAAACGAAATTGAAAAACATTGGCTACTTTAGAGTGGTTATTTCTGAGAACGACCTTCTTTATGGGCTAAACGGAAAACCAATTCCCGTAAATTAATGGAACCTATTGCAAGAACATTTGGGCAAACCGATTGGATTACCATAACACTTATGGTTAGTCTGCTATTCCCTCTAATTGCAAAAAGCATCTATTATCCACGATTTTTAAATTTCCTTATTCTTCCCTTCAACAATAAGTACATTAGCATGTACACCAAGAAAGAAAAACTGTTCAATTGGTTTCATTTTCTAATGAGCATCTTTCAAATCATAAATACTACGTTATTTATATTTTTTATTTGGCGAGCTTATTTTAACCCTACAGAGGCAAAAAATCCTTACATATTTCCATTACTACTTGCAGGTGTTTTCTTATTTATTACTGCGAAAACAATGTCTCAACTATTCAATGGGTTCATATTTAATTCTTACAACACCTTTAATGAGTTGATTTTTAAGAAACTAACCTATCTTAATTATTCTAGTATTATTCTTTTCATTGCCAATGTATTCTTAGCATATGTTTTTATAGACTCAACAATTGTTATTATTATCGCGTTGATTCTGTTTCTTGCTATTAATATAATTGGTTGGGTTACAGTATTAAGGAATTATCAAAAATTGATTAGCACCTATTTTTTCTATTTTATTTTGTACCTTTGCGCACTCGAAATTGCACCCTTAGTTATTATGGGAAGCTTTCTAAAATAGTGCAGCGTATGAAAGTAAAAACGATTTTGGTCTCTCAACCCGAACCAAAAATGGAAAACTCCCCCTATTCCAAACTTATCGACAAAGAGAAAGTAAAGGTTGATTTTAGACCATTCATTCATGTAGAAGGAGTTGACGCAAAAACAGTGCGCCAACAAAAGATAGATTTGAATGATTTTACTGCGATTATCTTAACCAGCAGAAACGCAGTAGACCATTTCTTTAGAATTGCAGAGGAAATGCGCTTTAAAGTGCCAGATTCCATGAAATATTTCTGTCAATCTGAAGCAGTTGCCTATTATCTTCAAAAATACGTAGTCTACAGAAAACGTAAGATTTACGTAGGAAAAAGATTATTTACAGATTTAGTACCATTGATCAAGAAATATAAGGATGAAAAATTCTTACTTCCTTCATCAGATGTGCTTAAAAGTGATGTTCCCAATACTTTAGAGTCTTTAGGAATTAATTGGAAAAGAGCTATTTTTTACAAAACTGTAATTAGTGATCTATCTGATTTAAGAAATGTATACTATGATATCTTAGTATTCTTTAGTCCATCTGGTATAGAGTCTTTATTACAAAACTTTCCAGATTTCGATCAAAAAGAAACTAGAATAGCGGTTTTCGGAAACTCAACAGTAGATGCAGCAACAGATGCTGGCTTAAGAATAGATATTAAAGCTCCAACACCTGAGACACCATCTATGACGATGGCACTGCAGAAATATATTATGAGTGTAAATAAGTAATACACTTAATAACATTATATAAAAAAAAGCCTTGCAATGCAAGGCTTTTTTTATGACTTAAAATGCGTACCGTTGTGGTCCGCCTCTTCTTATTTCTTCACTGGCATTACCTTCAAATTTCTTAAAGTTCTCCCTGAAGGCATTTGTTAACTTAAATGCAGTTGTGTAATATTTTTCATCATTGTTCCAAGTTGATCTTGGACTCAATACTTCACTTGGCACACCAGGACACTCCCTAGGCTGTGCTACTCCAAAAACGGAGTGGATATGATACTTATCATAAGAATACAAACCTAAGTCACCATTTAAGGCGGCTGAGATCATTGCTCTAGTATATTTCAATTTCATACGTGTACCAATTCCGTAAGGTCCACCTGTCCAACCTGTATTCACAAGCCAAACATCTACACCAGACTCCTTCATCTTCTTACTTAACATTTCTGCATACTTAGTAGGGTGCAAAGGCATAAAAGGCGCTCCGAAACATGCTGAAAATGACGGTACCGGTTCTACAACTCCTGCTTCTGTACCTGCTACCTTAGCGGTATAACCAGATATAAAATGGTATGCAGCTTGACTAGGAGTTAATTTTGATATTGGAGGCAGTACACCAAAAGCATCTGCCGTTAAAAAGAAAATATTCTTAACATTCTTTCCAATTGATGGTTGTTGAATATTATCTATATGATGAATTGGATAACTAACCCTTGTGTTCTGAGTAATAGAAGTATCGGCAAAATCAACGTTACCATCCTTACCTAATACAACGTTTTCTAAGATAGCACCCGGTTTAATAGCACCGTATATTTCTGGTTCTTGCTCTTCAGATAGGTTTATAACCTTAGCATAACAACCACCTTCAAAATTGAAAACAGTATTTCTACTTGTCCAACCATGCTCATCATCTCCAATTAATTTTCTGTTAGGATCAGTTGACAAAGTTGTTTTACCTGTCCCTGACAATCCAAAAAAGATTGCGGTATCTCCATCTTCACCTACATTAGCCGAGCAATGCATTGGCAAAGTCTCTTTGAATACAGGTAGAATAAAGTTTAAGGCAGAGAAAATTCCTTTCTTAATCTCCCCAGTATATCCTGTTCCACCGATCAATGCAACTTTATCGGTAAAATTCAAAATTGCAAAATTATGCTGTCTTGTACCATCTACTTCTGCATCTGCCATAAAGCCAGGTGCATTAATTACAGTCCACTCTGGAGTAAAGTCTTGCAACTCTGCTTTAGTTGGGCGAAGAAACATGTTATAAGCAAACATATTAGACCAAGGATATTCATTTATAACCCTAATATTTAATTTGTAATCATCATCCGCACAAGCATAACTATCTCTAACAAAAAGTTCTCTTTCGTTTAAATAAGAAATTACTTTAGCGTATAATGATTCAAATTTTTCTTGTTCAAATGGAATATTAATATTTCCCCACCATACCTTATCTTTTGTAATATCATCTTTTACGATAAATCTATCCATAGGGGATCTACCTGTAAATTCACCAGTATTAACAGCAAGTGTTCCATTGCTTGTTTCAACTCCCATATCCATTTCTAGTGTGGCTTTTTGTAGTTGTTCTGGTGTTTCTTGATAATGAAAATTGGCGTGTGTAATCCCATATTGTTTTAGGGATATGGTATTCGCATTTGTCATTGAGCTTTTCATGCTTTAGAAAATTTGTTCGTGTAAAACTAAAAAAATAAAAGCTGAACCACTGATTTTCAGAGCTCAATTAGCCGCATTCGTCGTCGAAATACGAATTCAATTAAAGAAACGCAAAAAATGAAAAGTATTCGCAGGCACTTTATTCCTTTTAATACACATTATAAAGAAATAACGCTTTTTAAATGCATTATTGTTATTTTGGGATTAAAATTTTAAGAAATAAATAAAAAAAGATGTGATTTTTTGACAGCATATTTTCATTTTACACTAAAATAATCAGCCGTTTTTGTAGCTAAAAGCACGGCTGCGTGCTTCTTATTATACTCTAGATTCTTACTCTCATCTTGAATTTCAAATACATCGTAAATACCCCTTTGCTTTAATACACTTTTAGAGATGTCTAACTTTCCACAAATGGCAATTACAGGCAAATTATACCTTTTACCTAAATTAATTATCCCTTGTAATAATTTACCATTTAAAGTCTGCTCATCGATTTTACCCTCTCCGGTAATTATATAATCAAAACGCTCTCTAGCCAAAAGTTTATGAACACCCGAAAGCTCTAAAATAAAATCTATACCGCTTAAAAATTCTGCATCGAAAAAAGTCTTCAACCCAAAAGCCGCTCCACCTGCAGCACCTGCACCTGGTAATTCCGCATTATTTACGCTATATTTCTTCGAAACGATAGAATTTAAATTTCTTAGACCCATATCAAGATCTTCAATAATCATATCTGTTGCTCCTTTTTGCTTAGCATATATAAACGCCGCACCATTTTCGCCAAATAGCGGATTGGTAACATCATTTACCGCATAAAACTTAACCTCCTTTAAATCTGCAGATACGGCTGTATCATCTATAGTTTTTAATAATTGTAGGCTAGCTCCAATGGTATCTAACTTCTCTCCTTTATCATCAAAAAACAGATAACCCAAAGCTCTAGCCATTCCAATTCCGCCATCATTAGTTGCACTACCTCCTAAGCCAATGTAAATATGCTCTACACCTTTTTGAACGGCATCTTTTATTTGTAAACCAGTACCATAGGTTGTGGTTAACATTGGATTTTGTTCTTCTGGCAACAACAACTCCATACCAGAGGCATTTGCCAATTCTATGTACGCAGAATTTGTTTTCTGATTGTATAAGTAATAAGATTGAATCAATCTCCCTAATGGGTTCTCACTAATTACCTGCATAGATATGCATGGTATATAACTGGCGACGGCGTTCATAAAACCATCACCACCATCTGATGCATTGATATAGTGAGATGTATACGGAACTCCCGATTCTTTTACACCTGAAATAAAAGCCTTGGTAAAGGCTTCACTGGATAAAGACCCTTTAAATTTATCTGGAATGAGTAATAGTTTCATTTATTTAAATTTTTCGGGGAAACTATTTATTGTAATATCCCATAACTCTGGGAGTACAAAATATACGAAAAAGGTTAATATAATTATAGAAATAACGTTCATAAAAAACCCTTTACTCACCATATCTGGTATTCTTAAGTAACCTGACCCAAAAACAACAGCGTTTGGTGGCGTGGCTACAGGTAGCATAAAAGCACACGATGCTGCTACTGCCGCACCCACCATTAAAACGAACGGATGAACATCTATAGTCAACGCCATAGGTGCTAAAACAGGCAATAACATTGCCGTAGTTGCCAAATTAGAGGTTATTTCGGTTAAAAAATTCACCGCTGCAATCAACACTAATATTAAAATAATAATAGGCAAACCTTCTAGGGCAGTCATTTGATTTCCTATCCAGACCGCCAAACCACTTACCTCAAATCCTTTTGCCAAAGCCATACCACCACCAAATAGCAGAATAATACCCCATGGCATTTTTACCGCTTCATCCCAGTTTATAAGCTGATCTCCCTTCTTTTTAGATGGAATCAAAAACAATACAATTGCAAAAAATATGGCTATAATGGTATCATCTAATCCAGGTAATATTTTCTGTAATAAAAATGAACGCGTGATCCAACAGAAAGCTGTTAATGCAAATACAAATGCCACGACCTTCTCTTCATATGATATTTTACCAAGATTAGACAACAATCTTTTTATCTCTTCCTTACCACCCGGAAAGGATTTTTGCTTAAACTTGAAGGCATACTTCGTTAGGTATTTCCAACAGATGAAAATTAGTATAATGGATATAGGCAAACCAAATGCGAACCACTGCATAAAGGTTATTTCATAGCCATAAGTATCAAAAACTACACCTGCTAAAACCAAGTTTGGCGGCGTACCTATTAATGTTGCCACACCACCTATAGAAGCACTGTATGCAATTGCCAACATTAATGCTTTACCAAAAGTTTTATTCTCGTCTTCAGCCGTTTTTGGGTTATCCTCTAATTGTTTAATTATCGCCAATCCAATAGGCAACATCATTACCGAAGTTGCCGTATTTGAAATCCACATAGATAAAAATGCGGTCGCCACCATAAAACCAAGTATAATCTTTCTAATATCAGAACCTATTAAATTGATGATATTTAAGGCTATTCTTCTATGTAAATTCCATTTTTCTATGGCTATAGCTATTATAAAACCGCCCATATATAGAAAAACATACTTATGACCGAATGAACCTGATGTTGACGATAAATCTAACCCGCCAGACAATGGAAATAAAACCAAGGGCAATAGTGCCGTTACGGCAATGGGAATAGCTTCCGTAATCCACCAAACAGCAATCCAAATGGTAGAAGCCAGCACTGCATTGGCTTGCTCAGAAAGCCCAACTGGATGAAAAAAGAAATGAATTATAATAAATGAAATAGGACCTAAGACCAATCCCAGTAATTTTGTTTTACTCATACAAGTGCCATTATAGGTTGAAAATACGTTATTTAAGTGCTAAAATGCCGTATTAACCTCTCTATTTCATAATTTTTGACTTCATAATCCCATAACCTAATAACGCCCAAGCTACCAGCAAAAACAAGCCACCAATGGGAGTGATAATTCCAAAAGCTTTAGAGTCAAAATCTACAAGTGAATTCAGTGCCAATACATAAATTGAAAATGAAAATAGCACTACACCAATTACCGTACATATATATATTGTCTTTTTAGATTTCACAATATCGCTAGGTATTAAGCCAAGAGCGAACAGAAAAAAAGCATGATACATTTGATACCGCACTCCTGTTTCAAATGTTGCTACGGCTTGCGCGTCCACTATATTTTTTAATCCATGCGCACCAAACGCACCAAATGCAACTGCCAACAGCCCAAATAGGCAAGCTGTACCCAAAATTGTTTTTTTCATAACTTTTTCTATAACATTATTTATAAATGTAACAATTTGATACCTTAGTAAAATCGTTACAATCAAAAATACTGAAATCGTATGATGCGAAAAATTCTTGTTATAGGCGCAGGTAAGTCCACCTCCTATTTATTAGATTATCTTTTAGGAAAAGCGGAATCTGAAAAATTAGAAATCACCATTGGTGATATTAACCCAGATGCAATATCACCAGAGATTGCCAACCATAAAAATTGCAATGTTATTGGTCTAGATATTTTTGATGCTGCCGAAAGGAAAAATGTAATTGAAAATTCTGACATTGTTATTTCAATGCTTCCTGCTCGTTTTCACATTAAGGTTGCTGAAGATTGTGTTACTTTAAAAAAACACCTTGTAACTGCATCTTACGTTAGCCCAGAACTACTTGCACTTGACAAAAAAGTAAAAGAAAACGGACTCGTATTTATGAATGAAATAGGTCTTGACCCTGGTGTAGATCACATGAGTGCCATGCAGGTAATTGACCGTATACGCGATAAAGGAGGTAAAATAATATTATTTGAATCTTTTTGTGGAGGTCTAGTAGCACCAGAACATGATAATAACCTTTGGAACTATAAATTTACATGGAACCCAAGAAATGTAGTTCTTGCCGGTCAAGGTGGTACTGCTAAGTTTATTCAAGAGGGCACGTACAAATACATACCATACCACCGTCTTTTTAGACGTACCGAATTTTTTGAAATTGAAGGATATGGTCGTTTTGAAGGATACGCAAATCGCGATTCTTTAAACTACAGAGAAGCATACAAGTTACAAGATGCCTTAACCATCTACAGAGGAACTATGCGTCGTGTAGGTTTTTCTAAAGCATGGAATATGTTCATTCAATTAGGTGCTACCGACGATACATATGCAATTGAAAACTCCGAAAAAATGAGCTATCGTGAGTTCATTAACCTTTTTCTTCCTTATTCCCCTACAGATTCTGTCGAATTAAAATTGAGACATTACCTTAAATTAGATCAAGATGATATTCGTTGGGACAAATTATTGGAACTAAACATTTTTGACCAGACAAAACAAATTGAAATCCCTAATGCGACTCCCGCACAGGCGCTCCAAAAAATTCTTGAAGATAGCTGGACATTAAAGACCGAAGAGAAAGACATGATTGTTATGTACCATAAATTTGGTTATGAATTAAATGGCGAGAAAAAACAAATAGATTCAAAATTGGTGGTTACAGGAGAAAATCAAACTTTTACGGCAATGGCTAAAACGGTAGGATTACCGGTTGCCATGGCTGCCTTAAAAATTCTTAACGGCGAAATTAACACTCCAGGAGTTCAGATTCCTATTAGCAAAGAGGTATATGAACCTATATTAAAAGAGCTTGAGTCTTATGGCGTTAATTTTAAGGAGTACGAATTACCATATTTAGGCTATAATCCAAATTCTGTAGTTAACTAAACCCTTTTAACTATCATATTGAAACCAAATAAGTACATTTATGTTTATTTTGATAAAACATGAAAACACCTACTTCTTTGGCTAAAATTGACGGAATCGATAAGAAAATCTTACGTTTTTTAATGGAAGATGCCCGTAAACCAGTTCTTGAAATTGCTAGAAGTATTGGAATATCTGGCGCAGCTATTCATCAGCGGTTAAGAAAATTAGAAGCATCAGGACTTTTATCTGGCTCTAAATTCATTGTAAATCCTAAATCCTTAGGGTATACTACAATGGCATATATCGGCATCTATTTGGATAAAGCAATGAGTAACCCAATGGCAGTAAAACAATTAGAGAAAATCCCTGAAGTACTAGAGTGCCATTACACTACTGGAAACTGGTCTATACTAATTAAGGTGTTATGTAGAGACAACGAACATTTAATGCAGGTACTAAACAAAGAAATACAAGCTATAGAGGGTGTCTCTAGAACAGAGACTTTCATTTCTTTAGCACAACAAATAGATAGACAAATAAGTATATAAAAAAACCTTCCCAATTGGAAAGGTTCTTATTTTTTTATAAACGTTTCAGCTTAATCTCTACCTCCAAAAACTTGAAGTCCCCAGTATACTAAAGTTGCTAAAGAGCCTATAGCCGCAACTAAATACGTTCGTGCAGCCCAGTTCAAAGCATCTTCAGACCCTTTATATTCTTGCGGAGTTACTATGTGCTTATTTTTTAACCATGCCAATGCTCTGTTACTTGCATCATACTCAACTGGCAAGGTTACAAAACTGAACAATGTTGCCATACCCATCATAATTAAACCAGCAACGGCTACCCAATATCCAAAGCCTACACCAGCTGCTGCACCCAGTGCCAAACCACCAAATACCACCCACATAGACATACTAGAAGTTACACTAACAACAGGCACTAATTTTGAACGAAGACCCAACCACTCATAAGCTTCTGCATGTTGTACTGCGTGACCACATTCGTGAGCCGCAACGGCAGCTGCAGATGCATTTCTTTGATTGTACACACCTTCACTTAAGTTTACTGTTTTGTTTTTAGGATTGTAATGATCCGTAAGCATCCCAGGCGTAGAAACTACTTTTACATCGCGTATACCATGATCCGCTAACATCTTTTCAGCAATCTCGGCACCACTCATTCCATTCTCTAAATGAACCTTAGAATAAAACTTAAACTTACTCTTTAACTTATTACTTACTAACCAGCTGACCAAAGCTATTGCCCCAATCAATATATAATATCCTATCATAATGTTTCAATTTTTATATCGATTAAATATACTAAAGATTCATACTCTTTAAGAATCTAATATTGTAAAAGCAAAAACCCCGCCAAATTCCTTTCGAATATAGCAGGGCATTTTTTACTGACAATTTGTACAGGTTAAGCGACTATCTCTTCCCAACCAAAAGCCTCAGTAATTTCTTGTAATACTACACTACCTTTTACAATATTCAACCCCTTCTTTAAAGTTGCATCTTTTTCACATGCTGCTTCCCATCCTAAATTGGCTAGCTTTAAAGCATAAGGTAACGTTACGTTTGTCAAGGCCATAGTAGACGTATACGGTACGGCACCAGGCATATTTGCAACGGAATAATGAACCACGTCATCTATGATATAAATAGGGTCTTCGTGCGTTGTAGGCTTGGTAGTTTCTACACAACCACCTTGATCAACAGCAACATCAACTATAACGGTACCAGGTCTCATTTCTTTTAGCATATCTCTAGTTATTAAATTAGGTGCTTTAGCTCCTTTCAGTAAAACACCACCAATAATTAAATCGTGTGTTTTAATAAGCCTTCTGATATTAAATTCGTTAGAAAACTCAGTAACCACATGCGGCGGCATTACGTCATTGGCATAACGCAAACGTTTCATATTAACATCTAATATAGTTACGTGAGCCCCTAACCCTGCTGCCATTTTAGCAGCTTGAATACCAACTACCCCTGCTCCTAGTACCAAAACCTTTCCCGGAGCTACACCAGGTACTCCACCTAGTAGTACGCCACGTCCCTTTACTGGTTTCTCTAAATATTTTGCTCCTTGCTGAATTGCCATTCTACCCGCAACTTCAGACATTGGCGTTAAAAGAGGTAATGTGCCCTCTTCATCTTCTACTGTTTCATATGCTATACAAACTGCTTTTTGTTTGATCATAGCCTTTGTCAATACCTCACTAGATGCAAAGTGGAAGTAGGTAAATAGTATTTGCCCTTCTTGAATTAAATCATACTCCTCAGAAATAGGCTCCTTTACCTTAACTATCATCTCGCTCATGGCATAAATCTGACCAATAGTATCTAGTATAATGGCACCTGCTTGTTGATAATCTTGATTAAAAAAACCACTGCCGTCACCAGCTTCTGACTGGACATATACTTTGTGGCCGTTCTTTACCAATTCAAAAACTCCGCCTGGCGTCATACCTACCCTGCTTTCATTGTTCTTTATTTCCTTTGGGATACCAACAATCATGATTTATCATTTTATGTTATGATGCAAAATTGAAACTAATTATGCACATATCAAACATTATATCGATAAAACGTAGGGGTTAATTGTCTTAATTGTGATTACTCAAACAACACACCCCTAATTTTTATGGGGTATATTATTTATTTGTGAATTAATTTTAAAATAATCATGATAATTAACAACACAGCCGTAACCAAATTAGCAATCATTATAGGTAGACTATGTAATGAAAAACCATAATACAACCACATTAAAACCCCTAACAGTAGAATAGTATACATAACCAAAGAAATATCTTTAGTAGATTTCTCTTTCCAAGTCTTATATACTTGAGGTACAAAAGCCCCTGTAGTAAAAGTAGCCGCAACCAAACCTAAGATCTAAATACCATCCATATATTCCGATTAATAATTAAACTACTTAACAAATCTACAAAACAAAAAAAGACGATTTTCATCGCCTCTTTTTTTACTATTTAAATTGTAACTACCCTACGATATTGACTATTTTACCAGGAACAACAATTACTTTTTTAGGCTCGCGACCTTGTAATTGTTGTTGTGTTTTTTCATTTGCCATTACTGCAGCTTCTATCTCTTCTTTAGATAAATCTAGCGAAAGCTCTAAAGTAAATTTCATTTTACCATTAAAGGAAATAGGATACTCTTTACTGCTCTCTACTAAATACTTTCCTTCGAATTTTGGAAAAGGTGCCGTAGCTATAGATCCTGAATGACCTAATTTACTCCATAACTCTTCCGCAATATGTGGTGCGTAAGGCGATACCAAAATAGCCAATGGCTCTAGCACTTTTCTACTGTAACATTTTTGCGAAGAAAGCTCATTAACACAGATCATAAATGTAGATACCGATGTATTGAAACTGAAGTTCTCTATATCTTCTTCTACCTTTTTAATAGTCTTGTGTAATGTTTTCCATGATTCTTTTGAAGGCTCCTCTTCGTTTACTAAAAAGGAAGCATTTTCATTGGAATGAAATTGTCTCCATAATTTCTTCAAGAAAGAATGTGTACCTGTAATACCAGCTGTATTCCAAGGTTTAGATTGCTCTAAAGGGCCTAAGAACATTTCATACAAACGCAAACTATCTGCACCATATTCTTCACAAATAGCATCAGGATTAACAACGTTGTATTTGGATTTGGACATTTTTTCAACTTCGCGACCTACAATATAACCCGCTTCCTCTTCAATAAAAATCGCTTCATCAAACTCAGACCTCCATTTCTTAAACAATTCTATATCCAAAACATTAGAACTATTCACCATAGATACGTCAACATGTAAATTTTGCACATCCGAAAAATAAGGATATATATCAATAACAATTTTTGCTTTTGGCTCAGGTGCATAATACATCGAAATATCAATTTTCATTTGCTCATTGATTCTTGATAATTCCTCTTTTTGTTTTTGAGCATCTAATTGAAGAACTGACTTTAGATGAAAGTAAGTTCCTGAAGAAATAAATACTTGGTTTGTAGCTTCTTCACCATCATTAAATACCACTTTTACTTTCAACTTATAAGCGAACGCACTAGTCCCAGTAATCATCCCTTGATTAATAAGCTTTTTAGCAAATTCATCTTTAGGCACCAAACCTTTATCGAACATGAATTTTTGCCAAAAACGAGAATACAATAAGTGACCGGTTGCGTGTTCGCTACCACCAATATATAAATCTACATCTTGCCAGTAATTAATTGCTTTTTCAGAGAAAATGTCCTCGCTATTGTGCGGGTCCATATACCTATTAAAGTATTGAGAACTACCAGCCCAACCAGGCATAGTATTCAACTCCAAGGGAAATATGGTAGTATTATTTATCTCGTTATTATCGACAACTTTATTTGCTACAGTATCCCATGCCCAAACCTCAGCATTACCTAAAGGTGGCTCACCTGTCTCGGTCGGCAAATATTTTTCAACTTCTGGCAAAGCGATCGGCAAGTGCTCTTTTGCAATCATTTGAGGCATCCCGTCTACATAATACACTGGGAAAGGTTCTCCCCAATATCTTTGACGGCTAAATACGGCATCACGTAATCTGTAGTTTATTTTTCCTTCGCCCTGCCCCAATTTCTCTAATTCATAGATAGCTAATTTCATAGCTTTTTTATACGGCAATCCGTTTAGGAAGTCTGAATTAGCAATAACCGTTTTATCCTTATCTGCATATGCTTCCTCAGAAATATCTACTCCTTCAAATATGTTAGGAATAGCAATATTAAAATGTTTTGCAAAATCGTAATCGCGCTGATCACCACATGGTACAGACATTACTGCTCCAGTTCCATAACCTGCCAATACATAGTCCCCAATCCAAATTGGAATAGGTTCTTTTGTAAATGGATGTTCTGCATAGGCACCGGTAAAAGCTCCAGAAATGGTTTTTACATCTGCCATACGATCACGCTCAGAACGCTTTGCAGTTGCCTCTATATAATTTTCTACCTCAGCTTTTTGCGCTGCAGTCGTTATTTTAGAAACCAGCTCATGCTCTGGCGCTAAAGTCATAAATGAAACTCCGAAAATAGTGTCTGGCCTAGTAGTAAATACATCAATAACAGCATCGTGATTATTAACTTTAAAAGTTGCAGATGCACCTTGACTTCTCCCAATCCAATTAGTTTGGGAATCTTTCAACGGTTGAGGCCAATCAATTTTATTTAACCCATCTAACAAACGTTGTGCATATGCAGAAATACGCATACTCCACTGGGTCATTTTTTTACGAACAACAGCATGACCACCACGTTCGGATACTCCGTTTACTATTTCATCATTAGCCAATACTGTACCTAGTGCAGGGCACCAGTTTACTTCAGTATCCGCCAAGTACGTTAATCTATATTGTAATAGTATTTCTTGTTTTTTAACATCAGAAAAAGAATTCCAATCAGCTGCAGAAAACAATTCAATATCATCGTCACATACCGCATTTACATTGGTATTGCCATCCGCCGAAAATTTAGCAATTAATGATTCTACATCTTCCGCCTTATCAGTATCGGTATTATACCAAGAATTGAATATTTGAATGAATATCCACTGTGTCCATTTGTAATACTCCGGACTAGAAGTACGCACCTCTCTGCTCCAATCAAAAGAAAAACCTAATTGATCTAACTGCCTTCTGTATGTTTTAATATTAGCAGCGGTAGTTACCGCAGGGTGCTGACCTGTTTGAATAGCATACTGTTCTGCTGGCAAACCAAAAGAATCGTACCCTTGTGGGTGCAATACATTAAAACCTTTATGCCTTTTATATCGCGCATAAATATCACTTGCAATATACCCTAGCGGATGACCAACATGTAGTCCTGCCCCAGAGGGATAAGGAAACATATCCAACACATAGAATTTTTCTTTTTTAGAATCGTTCTCTGCTTTAAATGTTTGATTTTCTGCCCAGTATTTTTGCCATTTGGCTTCAATTTCGTTGAAATTGTATTGCATGATCTTTGCTTCTTTTCTGTAAGTCGCAAAAATAGGTTTATTCTGTTAAAGGCGAAAGAATAACGTTATTGATACAGCCAATGCTATACCTCTAATAAATTTCCACTATATAACACCCACATCATAGAAACTAGGGCTGATAAATTAATGAGGTAACCAAACAATTTCATTTGGGGTAAAGTATAGGGTCTGTCTTTAAAAAGAACAAAAATATCTAAAATCAGAAATGCCGAGAAAAGCGTAAGAAATGAAGCCAATACAATATCGTTAAACCAATACCAGACTAAAATAGATTCGCAAACTAATATCAAAAGCATAAGTAATTTTGAATTTTTGCGACCCACCAAAGTTGCGGTAGTACGTTTGCCAGAAACTAAATCTGGCTCTATATCCATTATTTCACCAGCAATATGAGCTTGAAATGCAAATAGCGACAAATACACCAATGTCTGCCACGGGAGCATATTTAAGTCATTTAATTCGGTTGAAAAAAATACCGTAACCACATAACCCACTTGAATAAGAATTTCAAAAGGAGGTCGTTCTTTAATTCGGAACGGTTTAAAATTATAAAGGATATTTACAACTATCATAAATAGCAGCAGGAGGAACATTTTTATGCCAGATATAAAGGTAAACAGCACCACAAAGAACAATGTCACAAAAGCTACTTTAACCAATACCCCATTTAAATAGCTCTTTGAAGCTTTAGCTCCGAATAGGTAGTTACCCTTTCTTTCGTTTACTGCATCGGCATCTATATCATTATAATCGTTTAGACCATAAACCAAATAGTTTAATGGAAAGGTGACAAAGAAAAGACCTAACCAAAAATTCATATTCAACCAAAACTCTGCCTGATTGCCAAAAGGAACTAAATAAATCCAAATTGTAGGAAACCAAAGTCCGGGTCTGGATATTTTTAGATCCAATAAATTAAGCATCTTGTAAAAAATTTAGTTTGAAAATTTCAACAAAAATACCATTCTTAGAGTAGGTACTTTGATTTGCGTTATAATATTAAATACCCATTGTGCTAAAAAGTATATCTTTAAACAGTGAATATGATGTGTCCCAAATATTTTTCACTTACTATATTAATTGCATGGTGCAGTATTGCCAATCTGCAAGCGCAACTTGGTTTCTGTGGCGGTAATTCTGGTGATCCGATTTTTACAGAAGATTTTGGCTCTGGCACAATAGACGGACCCGCATTGCCTGCAGGAACCACTACCTATAACTTTACGACCGGAACCCCAAACGATGGATCCTATACTATTTCTAGCACCACAAATTACTTTGATTGGCTTTCCATACAAGATCACACACCTGGTGACAGCAATGGAAAATCTTTTATAGTCAATGCCAGTTTTACAGCAGGAGAATTCTACCAACGTGAGGTAACAGGGTTATGTGAAAATACCACATATGAATTTTCTTCTTGGCTCATCAATTTACAACCACCAGGTAGTTGTGAAGGAAACAGTATTCCCGTAAATGTTCGTTTTCAAATATGGGACGAAACGGACACCAATCTTCTTTCACAAGGAGATACAGGGAGTATTACGGGCACAGGAAGTACAGAATGGAAACAATACGCACTGGTTTTTAAAACGGAACCCGGACAAACATCTGTCATTTTAAAGATGAGAAATAACAGTAATGGCGGTTGTGGTAATGACCTTGCTATAGATGACATTCTATTTAAATCTTGTGGAGATAACATCAACGTTTCTTCAGGTGCCAATGAACAGAACTTGGTCGTTTGCGAAGATCAAGGTGGGGTTTCTAGAACATTAACTGTTACACCAGATTTCTCTATTTTCTCAACACACGCCTACCAATGGCAACAGAGTACAGACCAACAAAGTTGGACAGATATTCCTGGGGAAACGGGCGACACTTTATCAACACCAGCCGTAACTAGTACAACATATTTTAGGGTAAAAACATCTGAAGACCCCATAAATGTAAACAATGATTTATGCAATGTTGTTTCGGATGTATTTGACATTATAGTTTTACCTGTACCCAATGCCCCAACCAGTGCAGGAGATGTAGTTGTTTGTGATGGCGAATTAGGAACCTTAACCGCCACCACTCAAAATTCATATTCCATTAATTGGTATGATGCCGCCACTGGTGGAAGTTTAATTTTATCTGAAAATCCTAATTTAGAAATAGGTATAGCCGGTACTTATTATGCCGAAGCGAATTCTAACGAAATAGAATGCGCTTCGGCTACCAGAACAGCGATTACCTTAACCGTTAATGCGTTGCCGGTAATACCAGATGATGCCAGCACTTTTATTTGTGAAAATTCTTTTATCACCCTCGATGCAGCTATTGACAACGTTACCTACCAATGGAGCACAGGGGCAACCACCAAATTTATAGATGTTGAAGAACCTGGTGAATACTCGGTGACCGTTACCAACACCAATGGATGCTCAGAATCTCGCAACTTCTTTGTAGAACAAATAGACTTACCAAGAATAGACCGAATAGAATCTGACGGACCATCCATTCTTATTTCAACTATTAATGAAGGAGACTTTGAATATTCTTTAGACGGAATTTCATTTCAATCTAGTTCAATTTTTGAAGCTGTAGAAGGAGGATTTTATACTATTTACGTGCAAGACAATACAGATTGTGGCGTAGTAACCGAAGATTTTTATCACTTAGTCATTCCTAAGTTTTTTACGCCGAACGGAGATTCGTTCAATGATTTTTTTGAACCAGACGGTTTGGAAGTTTTTAGCAATGTCACCATTTCTATTTTTGACCGTTATGGAATGCTACTCAAATACAGCAATACAAGTTCATTTTCATGGGATGGCTTTTTTCAAGGTAAACCAATGATAGAAGACGATTACTGGTATTTAATTACCGCAGATTCCTCTCAATTTAAAGGGCACTTTAGTTTAAAACGTTAACGGTTCAAATTTTTAAGTTCCATTTGACAATACTTTGCTATTTTTACTGCACTTTTAAGTACTATGGCGAACTCTTTCGAAAATTATCAAAGACGCAAACTCATCTCCTCCTATTTTTCTGTGGTGCTAAGTATTGCATTGGTCTTGTTCCTCTTGGGAATATTAGGATTACTGGTATTGAATACCAAAAAAATGGCAGACCGTTCTAAAGAACAGATTACCATTTCTGTCTTTTTAAAGGAAAACACCAAAGAAATTGAAGTTGAACAACTTCAAAAAACATTGGCAATGTCAGAATACACCAAATCTTCCACTTATGTTTCTAAAGAAGAGGCAGCTAAACAACACAGTGAAGAAATAGGTGAAGATTTTGTTGATTATTTAGGCTACAATCCACTTAAAAATTCTATCGACGTAAAACTTAACGCAGATTTCGTAACTGCCGAAAAAGTAGAAGAAATAGCCGATACCCTTGCAGAAAAGAGCTTTGTTGACGAAGTGAGTTATGATAAGGTTTTAGTAAGTATGGTAGCCAAAAGTGTAGAACAAATAGGCTTCTGGATTTTAGTAGCCAGTGCTATTTTTACCTTTATTGCTGTACTTCTTATCAATAGCTCTATACGACTATCTATCTACTCAAAAAGATTTATCATCAAAACCATGCAGATGGTAGGCGCCACAAAGACATTTATACGCAAACCATTTATTTGGCAAAATATTAAATTGGGCATGATTGGATCTGCAATTGCCTTAATAGCTATTGCCGGCGTTGTATATTATGTAAATACTAATTTTCAAGATTTAGGGCTCTTAGACGAACCTTATATTCTTGTTATTTTATTCGTTAGTGTTTTTCTGTTAGGAATTCTTATTTCGTTCATTAGCACCTATTTCGCGACCCAACGCTTCTTAAATCTTAGAACGGACGAATTATATTATTAAATTTGCGGCATGAGTAAAAACAATAGAGTAGAACAGCATACCAAACAAGAATTTATTTTTCAAAAGAAGAATTATTTATTCATGTTCATTGGTCTTGCCTGTATTACGGTAGGTTTCATTTTAATGAGCGGCGGTGGTAGTGACGATCCAAACGTTTTTAATCCTGAAATCTTTAATTTTAGAAGAATTAGACTAGCTCCTACTTTAGTACTTATTGGCTTAGGAATAGAGATATATGCTATTTTGTTGAACCCTCACAAAAAGAAAGATTAATTGGACACTTTAGATGCTATTATACTCGGTATTATTCAAGGTTTAACCGAGTTTCTACCCGTTTCTTCAAGTGGTCATTTAGAATTGGGTAAAGCCATTTTAGGAGATGACTCTGTACAAGAAGAAAGTTTATTGTTTACGGTAGTTCTTCATTTTGCTACAGCATTGAGTACCATTGTTGTTTTCAGAAAAGATATCTGGGAAATTCTTAGTGGGCTGTTTCAATTTAAATGGAACGAAGAAAGTCAGTTTTCTGCCAAGATTATTATCTCTATGTTACCTGCAGTATTTGTAGGCTTGTTTTTTGAAGAACAATTAGAAGCCTTTTTTGGTGGTAATATTCGTTTTGTAGGGTTTATGCTGATTATTACAGCAGTACTTCTATTTTTTGCAGACAAAGCAAAGGATACTGATAAAAAAGTAAGCTTCAAAAATGCTTTTATTGTTGGTATCTCTCAAGCAATTGCAATGCTACCTGGTATTTCTCGTAGTGGAGCTACCATTTCTACTTCTGTTCTTTTAGGGGTAGATAAATCGAAAGCTGCTCGATTTTCTTTCTTAATGGTCGTTCCGTTAATTTTTGGTAAAATTGCCAAAGACATTATGAGCGGAGATCTAAATTTTGATGGAGAAAACAATATCGCAATGGGCGCAGGTTTTATTGCTGCCTTTCTTGCTGGTCTTGCCGCTTGTACCTGGATGATTAAATTGGTACGAAAAAGTAAGCTTTCGTATTTTGCCATCTACTGTCTTGTTGTAGGATTGATTGCTATTATTTACGGATTCACTAACCCGTAGTATCCCTTTTAAACACTTTTAGTTCATGAAAGATTTGACCAAAGAAGATTATTTAAATGGTCAGTTATTACTGATTGATAAACCACTAGAATGGTCTTCCTTTCAGGCGGTAAATAAATTAAAATGGGCAATTAGAAAGAAATTCAGTTTAAAGAAATTTAAAATTGGACACGCAGGAACCTTAGACCCTTTAGCTACAGGTTTACTGGTAATTTGTACAGGGAAATTCACAAAAAAAATAACGGAATACCAAGGTCAAGAAAAAGAATACACAGGTGTTTTTACCTTAGGCGGCACAACACCATCTTACGACCTTGAGACCGAAATAAACGAAACCTTCGCTACCGATCATATTACACCAGATCTTATTAAAACCACAACTAGTCAGTTTCTTGGTGAAATTGAACAAGCGCCACCTGTCTTTTCCGCATTAAAGAAAGATGGAAAACGTTTATATGAATTAGCTCGTGAAGGTATAGCTGTAGATATTCCAAAACGAAAAGTATCTGTTAGTGCTTTCGATATTACTGATATTGACGGTTTAAATATTCACTTTAGAATTGCATGCAGTAAAGGCACCTATATAAGGTCTATAGCTAACGATTTTGGTAAAGCCCTAAATTCGGGAGCACATTTAACTGCACTTAGAAGAACCAAAATAGGTGATTTTAACGTAGATAATGCACAAGACCCTTTGGTCTTTGCCGATATATTATTAGGACCGGAAGAAAATAAGTAACAAGCATTTGATTGTCATTTATCGATTTCCTAAAATATTTTGGTGTTATTAAGGTTATATAACCATGAATCTGAATAGAAAACAATTATCATTACTTGCCACTACTTTTAGCTTGTCTATTGTAGTGCTGGTATTGTATGGTATTCAGTTTGGTGGTCAACAAGAATCTCATGAAGATTATGTTGTAGAAATGGTTATGGATCAAGAGATTTTGGAAGAAATTCTAAAGAAAGAGGATCCCTTAGAAGAGCAAGCCAATGCAGACCCTATAAAAAGCCATTTAGCATTTAACGAAACGGCAAAGCCGAGTTACGGCAATCCTGAACCATTACAAACTTTAGAAGAGTTAATGGAAGAGCGTAGCGAAATGAGTGACGGTGACCCTACCGAAGAAATCATTTCTGATACGGGCTATTCTGAACGGGTAAAAGCATTAGCTAAAAAGAGAGAAGAAAAAAAGCAACTATTAGGCGAAAAGGAAGCTCAAAAGAAAGAGTTCACCAACAACTTAGCTGCAAGAAGAACCTCTGTCTCCTATTCTTTGGTTGATAGAAACAATTACAAATTACCTCCCCCAATATATACTTGTATTGAAGGAGGCAAGGTTGTCATTAATATAGAAGTAAATGCTTTAGGCTATGTTACCGAAGCAGATTATAACGAAAGAAGTTCTGGAACTTCTAACGGCTGTCTTGTTGAGAACGCTATTAATTACGCATTAAAAGCAAGATTCAATTCTTCTGAAAAAGAATCTCAAAAAGGCACAATCACTTACTTATTTCAAGGGAAGTAATTTTAACAAATCTTCTAAAATACTCTGCCCCTTATCCTTATTATAAAAAACCTGCAAGTCTTGTTTAAACTCAGGTGTCAACTCACCATGTTCTGCTTTATAGGTATCTACCAAATTTGTCGATTTCATTGACCTTGGACCCCAAGTGGCTACAACAGTGTTTTCCTCTCCATCAATTGCTATTAATTTAGGTATAGACATACCGCCATTGGTTAGAAACTGATTCATAATATCTAAATTCTTATCACGTAGAATTATAGATAATGATATATTAGGATTTAGCTCTGTTATTTTATGCATTACCGGCAATGCAGGTGAAGCATCTCCACACCAGCTTTCCGATAATACTACCCAAGATATTTTTTGCTGAACAGATTTAATTTTAGCAACAGCCTCATCGCTAAACTTCAAGGTTTTGTCCCACCTGCGCATACGACTATTATTCAATTGCGTGTATTGCGTTAATGCTTCTGTTTGAACCGGACCTGTTGCCGCTCCCTTTTCAGCTAAACCTGAAACTAAGTTTCTATATTCTAAATAGCTATAACTAGTCTCTAAACCTTTTTCAATTAAATCCTCTATCACTAATTCCATCAAGCTTACTTTTATATTTTATCTACTCTAATCGAACGCTTTAGTAGTGATAAAAGTACAAAGCTTACAAATTCTCAGGATTGACCGCTAGACTATTAAATAATTTAGCCTTAGCCGTAAAGTATTTATTCTCTACTTGGTTTTGTTTTAAAACAGCATCTATCAACTTACTTTCTCTTGAATTAATAAGGAAAAGCGAACTTTCCCCAAAGGTGAATTTTCGTTCTTCAGCTGCCAATAAGACTTCATAACTTGCTACAATATCATCTATTAAAACATTCTGATTTTCAAAAGAATCTAACTCATTATAGATAGCCGTTATTTTATTTTGAATCTGAACCTCAGCATTATCAAATTCGTACTGGGCATCTTTTAGTTTCAATTTTGCCAATTTCAAATCTCCTCTTTCTTTTCGCAGAAATAACGGGAGTTCAAAATTCAATCCACCCTTGTAGTTTTGAGTTTCAAATGAATTTATATACTCTGGTGTTTCCGTAATAAATTTATACTCCACGTCTATTTTAGGCAACAACTTGTTTGTCTTTAAACGCTTATCCACTACCAAACCATCTATTTTATACCCTAATGATTTTAACTTAGGATGATTCTCTAAAACAAAACTATCTAACGGTTTTCCTAATATTTCCAATGCTTGATCTATCTCTGTATCTAAAGAAATATCTGGCACCACTTGCGGCTGTAATTCCATTGGTATATTTTCACCCATCCACAGGTAATTAGAAAGTTCTAACCTCGCATTTCGTAAAACTACATTTGCCTGCTCCTTCTCTAACGCTCTATTCTGGACGGCTATTTTAGCTTCAACCGTATCTATAGCTGCTATTTCCCCAAACTGCGCACTTCTATTTACACCGTTTAACCTAACCTTTGCATTCAATAAAAAATCATTAAACAATAGACTGTTTCTGTACGCTTGTAGCCAATTAAAATATGCCAGAGAAGCATCGAACAATACTTGATTGACCAATAAATCTCTATCTGCCTTGGACTGTTCCCTAAAAAACTTGGCTTTTTTTACGGTAGCCATGCGCTCGTTCATCCAAGATCCACGACCTAAAGAAAGAGACACTCCAGCACTGTACAATCCATCATCAGGCACGTTTCTTTCAGCATTTAAATACTCACCCGAGTATTGCTCAAATTCTCCTTTCAATTCTATACCATACCAAGTAGGCACTTTAAAAGTGGAATTCAATAAATCGTAATACTCCGTTCCTTTAAACTCCTTTGTAGAATAATCAAGAGAAATCTTAGGGTCAAAGCCGCCACGTGCTTTCATAAGATTTGCCTGCCCCACACTCATAACCATCTCTGCCTGCTTGGTAATAGGGTGATACTTTTTCACATAACCCAAATACTCTTTAAAATTCAATGGTATAGAATCTACCGTTTGGGCATTTGCAACAAAACCAACACACAGATAGAAAAAGAAAATAAATCTTCTCATCGTTATTTTTTTACGGGTTTGTCTTGTGCTCCTTCTGGCTGATAATAATTTGGCGGAAATCCGTTTAATTGACGCCACAGCTCGTACCAAATTGGCACATCTTCCAGCAATGCAATTGTATTCGCTCCAGAGCCTACACGCAAAGCATTAGGCCAGGCTTGGTCTTCTTTATCCGGAGACAACAACACTCTATATTTCCCATTCGGATTTATAAATGTTTCAATGGCAACTACTTTACCGGCATACGTACCGTAAGATGCATTTGGCCACCCGCTAAATACTATTGCAGGCCATCCATCAAACTGGATTCGCACTGTTTCCCCTAAATGAATAAGCGGTAAATCTATAGGGTTTACAAATGTCTCGACCGCCATATCATAATCTGCCGGCATAATACCAACCAACGGAGTACCTTCTTTAAAAGTCTCTCCTATACCCGCTGTTATCACCTTATTAATATATCCATTTTGTGGTGCACGTATATATCGTAGTGCACTTCTCATTTGATAATTTGTATAGTCATTCTCCAATTTACTTACTTGTGCCTCAGAGTCAAATTGGTTGGACATCGCCGTAAATTTATCACTCTGTGCTTTTGAAATCTTATCGGTATACGAAGCCTGCACTCTATTAATTTCTACCTCTGCATTTATAATTTCATTTTTGGCAGCCAATAATTTATTCTCTTGAGAAAGTAACTTTGCTTGCGTTTCCTGTAACTTCAATCTTTTCTCTTCAACATCTGTAACTGCCTTTAACCCTTCACTTTCCAATTGCGCCGTACGCTCATATTGCCGCTCTGCAATTTTAATATTGGTTTTAGCAGCTTCAAAATCTATACTATCACTTTGCGCTTTTAGCTTTGACTGTAATAGTTTGTTTTTTGCCTGCTCTAGCTTTAACTTTCTTTCATTAAAAAGTGCACCAACCTGATTATCTAAAGATTTTACCTTACCCTCATAAGAAGTAACAGAAGAACTTTTAGACTTCAGTTGTTGCCCTGTGCGCTCCACCAAATTTGGATCAAAATATTCTGATTTTACCTCAGAGATAAAAAGAATGGTATCTCCTTTTTTTACATAATCCCCCTCTTGTACAAACCACTCTTCTATTCTACCCGGTATTTGAGATTGAATAGTCTGTGGTCTTTGACCAGGAGCCAATGTTGTTAAATATCCTCTTGCATTTATAGTTTGCGTCCAAGGCAGAAACAATACAATAACGCCTACTACCGCAAAGGCAAAAAGAAACCTATTAAAGTGCTTATAATGTCTATTATGACTGACTTTTTGAACGGATTTAAAACGCTCTATAGACACATTTTCGTTTAGTTTTTTATGAGATATATTAAGCATCTTTTCCTTCGATTTCGTTAATAATCTGTCCTTTTTCCATCGTAATTATTCGTGAACATTTTTTGATCCACTTATCATTCTCACTCACAACTAATAACGCCCAACCATTAGATGGGTCACTTAAAAAGCTTAAAATTCGATCTGCTTCTTCGCTATTAAACTGATCTAAAGGATCTTTTAGAATAAGTAGTTTTGGCTTACGCACAATACTTCTGGCTAAAACAATTTTCTTTGACACTGTATGCGGAATCTGTTTCCCCTCTGGATACAGAATTGTATTTAAACCTTCTGGTTGTTTTTTGACAAAATCGGTCAAACCAACTTTATCAAGTGCCCAATACACTTGCTCATTAGTAGTGTCTTTATCCCCAAAAGTAATATTGTGTAAAATCGTCCCCTCAAAAGGCGATTCTTCTGGTAATGATTGCCCAAGATGGGAGCGGTAATAATTTAAATTCATTCCTTTTAAAGAAACACCATTTACATATACCCCACCAGAATCGGGCTCTATAATACCTGCTATAATTCTTAGTAAGGTATTTTTACCTGACCCACTGCTCCCTCTTAATAGAATAGTACACGATGGAGAAATCGTTAAACTTAAATTAGAAATTATCTCTCTTTTAGGTTGGGGTACACTATATGAAATCTCACTTAATTCTATAGTAAACGATTGGTTCTCCAAGAATGGTTTTTCACCATTCTGTTGTTCCAATTCCTTATCTACTACCTGTCCCATTTTCTCTAAAGAAGTTAACAGGTCGTAAAAGGTTTCTAACCCTAAAATTAGTTTCTCTACAGAGCTTATCACTAAAAGAATAATGATTTCCGCAGCTACAAATTGACCTATGTTCATCTCTTGGTTTAGTACCAACAACCCACCTATCAATAAAAGTCCACCAGTTACCAAAACCTTAAAACCAATCATTTGTATAAACTGTAGCACTATCACTCTAAAGTGACTTTCCCTAGCATTCAAATACTCTACTACTAGGGTATCATTCTTATCTAATGCATGAGAAGTTTTACCAGAGAGTTTAAAGCTAACAATTGAACGGGCAATTTCTTGAAGCCAGTGTGCTACCTTATATTTACTCTTAGATTCATCTAAACTGGTATCTAAACCCCGTTGTGCCGTAAACTTAAATACTATATAAATTAACAAAAGCAAAAGAATACCATAAACGATAAAGAAAGGATGGTAGAATGATAATAGTAATAAACCAAAAACAATTTGTAATAAAGCAGCAGGAAAATCTATCAATACTTTTGACAATGATTTTTGAATCGTTAATGTATCAAAAAACCGATTCGCCAATTCTGGCGGATAGTAATTATGAAGTTCACTCATTTTTATTTTCGGAAATCTATATGCGAATTCAAACGAGGCTCTAGTAAATATTTTTTGTTGAACGTTTTCAATAATCCTTATTTGCATTAACTGAAGTATTCCTACAAATGCAACACCCAAGGTTACCAAAACAACTAGTACTATCCAAGAAGTACTGATCTGAGCTCCCTGCATTAGGTTTATTATCGCCTGTATACCTAATGGTAAAGACAAGTTTACAACACCAGCAAATATGGCATAGTAGAATACCTGAAAAACATCTTTCTTGTCTAATTTCAATAAGCCAAGAAAACGTTGCCAGGCAGTTAGAATATTTTTACTCATCTAATTTTTTATTTAGGGTATTGAATACAAGGTGTGTTAAATACTGCGTAGGCGTTACCTTGTCGTTACAATTTGTAAGGGAAGGAAAATGTTCTTTTAAAAAATGTTGATGCAAACCATTTTCAAGAATGGTACTGGCTAAACTTGTTGGATATTGATAATCTGTATCAACCTCGGTAATCATTTCGCCCAGCCTGCCTATAAGTCTTTTATAAATGATGTAAAAACCCTCTTTGTTTTCAGCATCTACCTCTTTAGTTAAGTATGACTTTGAATATTCGTTAATAACAATCTTATTTAACAACACTTCATTGATGTGCGAAAAAGCTGAATCTTCTTTAACTTCTCTAGTTATTATCAATATTGCTTTTAACAATTTTTCTTTTGAGTTCTTGATACTATTAGTTGCGAATACCATTTGATACTCCATCCAACCCCAATACCAAGATGTTAGATACAATAGAAGCTTATGTTTATTCTCAAAATAACGATAAATAGAACTTTCATTAGAACCGATTTTAAGCCCTAATTTTTTGAAAGTAAAATTTTCAAACCCCATTTCATTAATCATTTGAATACTTATTTCAATGATTCTCTTACCCAATTCTGAAGATTCCGGATCCTTAACATATAGCTTGTCGTTAATTTTAATAGTTACGCCCTGTAATAGTCTATCCATTTCTTCTCAAATTTTTAATCCGTCGCAAATATAATAGTATTACTATCATATTATAATAGTTTAACATTTTTTAACGAAAGTAATGCTTTCTTATTTAGGATTTTTGTTATTTTAGAGATAAAGAAAAAACATCCTAAGAAAGATGTTTTCAATAAAAAATAATGTTTAATCTTTAAATGAAGTGTTATGAAATACACCATTGTACTGCTTGCATTTTTAATGTTTTCAACTAGCAGCTTTAGCCAAAACGAAGTCAGTAATTTAAAAACTGGCGATATTTTATTTATAAATAAAGATGGAAACACACCGTTTCAACATCTCTATTTTCCAAAAACTAATTTCATCATTAAACGCGGTGCCATTGCCAATTATAAAGGTTTAAATGGAATGCATGTAAAAATTGAATCACTGACAAGTGACTATGTCGCAAGAATAGTACCTGTAAACGGCAGTAAATTTTTTAATAAATTTTCTTATGTCAACGCTAACTTAAAAAGTGCGTTAAACGACGAAGAATTAAAACAATTAAATTCTAGATTCAAATCTTAAATGTTCGTATAATTAACGATTAACGGAAATCCTAAATGGTCTTTAACAAAAGTTCCATTTAGGATTTTTCATTAACTACTAATTAGTAACTGTCGCATTAAAGGACTTAACTAAAAAGGCGTATAAAATATTTAAAATATGATTTTAGACTACATTACGCTTAAGAATAAAAAACAGGCAAAAGAGATTACCAAGCTATTTTTAAATCAGAATTTGCTATTTAGGCAAACATTTGAACAACAAAGGTTTTTAAAAAGAATAGGGTAACCGGATTAATTGAAAAACACAAGCAAACAATTATAGAAGGCAAAACAAAATCGTTACTATTTGTAGCCATAAATATGTTGCTAAGAAAAAGTATTCCAAAAACATACCTATGCTTAATGTCGTACCTATTGTTTACATGGACAAAAAACAAACTAACCTGCTACGAAACCAGACAGCCAAAGTATAAATACCATAGTCAACCTAGATCCAAGTTTATATTTTCCAATGGCTCTGGCAATTACTTTTCCCTTCAATATTTCTTTAAGAATGCCCATATATTTAAATATTGTTAACTGGTTTTAATTTGACCAGAAGCCAATATATAGTACTTTTAATTCATGGATAAAAATAGATGCGGCTGGTGCAAGGGCGATACACTTTACGAAAAATATCATGATCAAGAATGGGGCGTTCCCGTAAAAAATGATGCATTATTGTTTGAATTTTTAGTGTTGGAAACTTTTCAAGCTGGGCTAAGTTGGATTACAATTCTTAAAAGACGAGAGAATTTTAGAGTTGCTTTTGACCATTTCGATTATAAGAAAATTGCTACATATCCTGAAACTAAAATTTTAGATTTACTACAAGACGAAGGTATTATCAGGAATAAATTAAAAGTTCGTGCAACAGTAACTAATGCCCAAGCATACATAGAAATTCAGAAAGAATTCGGCTCTTTTAGTGACTATATTTGGAAATTTGTAAATGATAAACAGATTAAAAACGAGGTAGTAAATTATAAAGAAGCACCAGCAAATACACCTATTTCAGATACCATTAGCAAGGACCTTAAAAAGCGAGGTTTTAAATTTGTAGGTAGCACCATTATATATGCATTTATGCAAGCTACCGGTATGGTAAATGACCACCAACTAGATTGTTTTAGATACACTGAAGTGTAAGCAATAATAAATACACCTACCATGAAAAATATTCAAGTAAAAATAATCTTAGCTGGTTTTCTTTTCTGTTTTCAACTAGCACACTCTCAATATAAATACGAAAGGGAGCATCGTATTCTTAAATCTCAATTCCCTACAGCAGCAATTTCAACCATTGAAGAAAACATCACAGATTTTAAGCGCATTAAATTTTATAAGGAAACTGATAGCATAAAAATCAGTTATGAGGCTAAACTAAAAAAAGACAAACTTTGGTATAGCATAGAATTTAATGAAGACGGGGCGTTGGAAGATATAGAAATACTAATTAAATCTACCGATATCCCAAATGATACATACTCAAACATAGAAAGCTATTTGAACAATAATTTCTCTAAATACCGTATTAAAAGACTACAACAACAATATTCTTCAACTAATGATTCACTAGAAAAAACTTTTAAAAATGCATTTCAAAATCTTATTCTACCTTCTAACAATTATGAACTTGTAGTTGTTGGCAGAAAAGAAGGCGGATATTTAGACTACGAAATCTTGTTTGATGCTGATGGCAACTTTAAACAAATAAGAACCTCTCTTCCTCCAAATTATGATCATGTACTCTATTAAGGGATTATTCATTAGTTCATTTATAGTATTGATAGGAACTCTTAACCTACACTCTCAAGATAATACTACTGCATATTGGGAGCCAGAAGTATCCCTAAATTATAAGGTAACTCCATTACTAAAACAGAATTTCTCATTATCAAATAGAAATTACATCTACAATGACCAGAAAACGCAACTTACTGTTCGGCAAATAGAAATCTCCCATTTTTCATCTTTGGCAATTGACCCATATAAAAGTATAGGTCTAGGAATCCAATACAGATTTAGAGAAGCCTTCGAAAATGATAAGGATGAACTTAGATTAACAGAACAATTTAATATTGCCAAAAAAACAAATAGCGCACGTTTAGGTCACCGATTTAGAATTGAACAGCGCATACGACCTACTAGTTCGGAACATCGTTTTAGATATAGATTTGCTGTAGATATTCCTTTAAAGGGTTTAAAAATGGATATTGGCGAACCATATTTAGTAGCTACAACAGAGTCGTTACTTAGCCTTGGAAAAAGCATAAAACCAATGTACGACCAAAGAATAACTTCTCAAATTGGATGGTCTATTTCTAGTAATCTAAAAGCACAATTTGGCATTCAATATAGAATGGAAAATTATACAGAACGTACGGAGCATGTATTCTTTATCTTAAATAGTCTTGTTATATCACTTTAAGAATTTCACAAACTCTTTTCTCGAAATTTCTTTAGCACCCAAACTTTCTAAATGATCTGTGTGCAGTTGGCAATCTATGATATTATATTCTTTGGCTTGTAATTCTTGCGCCAATTTTATAAAAGCAAATTTTGACGCATTAGATGTTAAACTGAACATACTCTCGCCGCAAAATATATGACCTAAATCAACACCATACAAACCACCTACCAGCTTGTCTTTTTCCCAAACCTCGTAAGACTTTGCTATTCCTCTGTTATGTAATTCAATATATGCATTCTTCATTTCTTCAGTTATCCACGTACCGTCTTGTCCCTCTCTAGGAACAGATGAGCAATATTCTAGAACTTCTTTAAAACAAGTATTCACCGTTAATTTGAATTTATTGTCACGAATGACTTTTCGCATGCTTTTAGAGATTTTAATCTCATTTGGATAGAGTATCATTCTTGGATCGGGACTCCACCATAGAATAATGGAATCATTATCAAACCAAGGAAATATTCCACTTTGATAAGCTAATAATAATCGCTCTGGAGAGAGATCGCCACCCACCGCCAATAATCCTTCTACATTGGCATCATCTACTGGAGGAAACACAAGTTCATCGGTTAAAAAGTACATACTTACTTAGTGTATTCTAAATTTCTCTGAAAATAAATAAAGGGCGTAAAACAAAAAAACTTGTTCAACTATTTAAGTTAAACAAGTTTTATATTTAGAAGGCATACCGCCTTATAAAATTTCTTTATAATCCTTAAAATGGAAGATCATCATGATCTTCTTCATTTAAGTTATCTGCAGGCTCAAAAGCCTCCATTGGTGGTACTGGCGGCATTCCTGCTGCTGGTGCACCTTGTGATGCTCCTTCTATACGCCATCCTTGAATAGAGTTAAAATACTTTACCTGTCCTTGAGGATTTGTCCACTCTCTTCCTCTAAGGTTGATGCTAACTTTTACATCTTGCCCTACCGCATAAGTATTCAACAAATCACATTTATCTTGAACAAACTCAACCATTATATGTTGTGGATATTGCTCGTCTGTAGTAACTACCAACTCTCTTTTTCTAAACCCATTAGATCCAAAGGATTGGGTTTCTCCTATCAATTTAACTTTACCTTCTATTTCCATCTTGAACTCTTTTTACAATAGTCTACAAAAATACATAAAATGATGCGTTAATAAAACATGGTGCAACGATTACAACACAACAATTATTCACAATTAGGGTTATCTTTAGTATTAGATAACTATTGGATGAACTTTATTCCTAAAAACAAAATTTCCAACATTTTTCTATTGATAGGCTCCTTTGTTGTAGTGAGCCTTATCTTATGGAATACCAATAGCTTTTTCAAACAATTTAAGGAAGAAGAACGATTAAAAATGGAGATTTGGGCTACGGCACAATCAGAATTTTTACAATCTTCTGAAACTGTAGATTTAGGAAGTCTTCATTTAAAAGTATTTCAGAACAACACATCTACCCCAATGATCCTTATTAACAAGGATGAATCTATTCGGGTAAACAATTTTCCGCCAAACAAAAAACAAGATTCAGCCTATATTCAACAGCAACTCAAAAAATTCAAGAGCGAAAACACTCCTATTTCTATAGACCAGCAAGGCGAACATTTGGCAACCTTATATTATGGAAACTCTGATGTTCTCAACAAACTAAAATTCTATCCTATTGCTTTACTCTTAATAATTTTTCTCTTCGCTGCTGTGATTTACTTCTTGTTTAAAACAAACAAAGCTGCAGAACAGAATAAATTGTGGGCCGGAATGGCAAAAGAAACTGCACACCAAATTGGCACACCTTTATCATCTCTCTTAGGATGGAACGAATTATTGAAATCTGAGGATATCAACCCTAGTATTACCAAAGAAATTGAAAAAGATATTGATCGATTACAAACTATTACAGAACGTTTCTCTAAAATTGGATCTCTACCAAAACTTGTAGAAAGTGACATTGTAAAAGAAACTCAAGATGCTTATGACTATTTAAAGCGAAGAAGCTCTAAGCTTATTCATTTTTCATTTAATACTAAAGTTGAACATTTACCGGTTTTGCTCAATAGCTCATTATATAACTGGACTATAGAAAACTTGGTTAAAAATGGAATAGACGCTATGCGTGGTAAGGGCAGTATAGCTATTGAAATCGTTCAAGACAACAAATTCGTAAACATTTTAATAGCAGATACCGGACATGGTATTTCAAAAAGCAACTATAATAGTATCTTTACACCAGGTTTCACCTCTAAAAAAAGAGGATGGGGCCTTGGTCTTTCTTTGGTTAAGCGTATCGTAGAAGAATATCACGACGGTAAAATAAAGGTGTTATCATCTGGTAAAGAAGGAACTATAATGCAAATTTCTCTAAAAGTGTCTCATTAATTATGGCCAAGGAAAAATTAGAAGTTATTAAAGAAGCCAAACTGAATAATAACTGTCCTGAATGTTTTAATCAAGATTTAAATCTTACTTTTTATCAGAAACATACATATGGTAGCTTCTTTCATAAGATTACACCCGAACTAAGCAATAAATTAGTTTGTAATACTTGCCATTCTACAATCTACCCTGTAAGTTGGACCGATGATATTGAGCGCATGTTCAATTACTACCAAAAGACAGCGGTACCAGCTAAAAAATCATCTAAACCAACATTACTTTTTTACAGTATAATACTGGTACTAATAGCATTGGTGGCAGGTGTAATATATCTGTTAATTTCTGGAGCTATACCACTTTAGCAGCAATAGTTTGGGCTAGACCAGAAAGTTCTTCATTACTTAGTTTTACTTTATGCTGAAAAGTAGCATCTTCCATTTCATTTAAAGGAATTAAATGAACATGAACATGTGGCACCTCTAACCCAATAACCGACATGCCTACTCGCTTACAGTCCACTGTTTTCTCTAAAGCTATACCGACCTTTCGTGAAAATGACATTAGCCCTAAATACGTCTCTTCATCTAATTCTAATATTTTATTGACTTCTTTTTTAGGTATACATAATGTATGCCCTTTTGCATTGGGGTTGATATCTAAAAAAGCTAAGAAATTTTCATCTTCAGCCACTTTAAAACATGGTATTTCACCATTAATAATCTTAGTAAAAATAGTTGGCATAGTTTCTAATATTTAGTGGCAACAAAAAATCCTACCCAAATAAATAGGGTAGGATTAAATATAGTTATTTAAAAAATTTAAGCTCTTGTAATTTCAAGTATTTCAAATTTCATAGCTCCGCTAGGCACAACAATTTCTGCCGTGTCTCCTACTTTTTTACCCAATAGACCTTTGCCAATTGGAGAACTTACCGAAATCTTACCAGTCTTAAGATCTGCTTCGCTTTCTGCAACCAACTTATAGGTCATTTCCATACCATTATTTTGGTTCTTCAATTTTACGATTGAAAGCACCAATACTTTAGAAGTATCTAATTGAGACTCGTCAATTAAACGTGCATTTGCAACCGTATTCTCCATCTTTGCAATTTTCATTTCCAAGAGACCTTGTGCTTCCTTTGCAGCGTCGTATTCGGCATTTTCTGACAAATCGCCTTTATCTCTTGCCTCTCCAATTGCTTGAGATGCCTTTGGACGCTCAATATCTCTTAAATGATTTAGTTCTGCCTTAAGTCTTTTTAACCCTTCGACAGTATAGTATGATATGTTACTCATAACTTCCTCGTTTTATAAATAGACAAATCCTCTGCAATTGCCTGTTAGGTCGGCTTTTTAAGCGAGGATTTAACACAAATATACATAAATTTTACGCACATTTGCTTAAGTTTTTCAAAACAAAATTTAAGCATGATGAGCAGATTAAGTATCTTAATTCTATTGATTATTACAGCTTGCAGTAATGATGGTACAAATAGAAATCCTTATTTACAGGAAATCAATTTCCGCTTTGAAGCTAATTTAAATTTACCTGAATATAGTCCCCTTACAAATACTGGTAGCGCCATATATATACGTAGTGAACTTGCCGGCACTAGAGGTGTTTTTGTAATCAACTCAGGTTTTGATCAGTTTAGGGCATTTGAAGGTAGTTGCCCAAATCATGCCCCAAATGATTGCTCTACAATGACTTTCAGTGGGCAAGTTGCCACATGCTCATGCGATGATTATGAGTACAGTCTATTTACTGGTCAACTATTAAATAGACCTGAAGATGAAAACAGATATTATGATATGTTAGAATACCGTGCGAGTTCTGGGGGTGGTAGTGTTATTATCTCTAACTAATAATTATTCTTCAGCACGATATCTGTCCATTATTTCTTTAAATAATTCTCCTGTACTTGGTGGAGTGTAGGATATTGCATTTGCCCCTGCCTCAATGGCATCGAGAATAGTTTCGTCTGTTTTTCCACCTGTTGCTATAATGGCAACATTTGCATCTAAATCTCTTATTTTCTTGATAATATCTGAGGTTTTACCAGCACCTGAAACATTAAAAATATCAACACCTGCAGCTAATCTGCCTTTTATATCATCTTTTTCAGATACTACGGTAATAGTTACGGGTATATCAATTTTTTCTTTGAGCAAAGTAATGAGACTATTAGGTGTAGGCTTATTCAAAACCACTCCCAATGCGCCTTGAAACTCTGCATGTATCGCCAACTCCAATGACCTTACCCCTGTAGTTAATCCTCCACCTACTCCACAAAAAATAGGCTTGTCGGCAGCTAAAATAAGTGCATTTGAAATTACCGGTTGTGGTGTAAATGGGTACACCGCAATAATAGCATTGGCATTCGTATTTCTGATAATTGCCACATCTGTGCTAAACAGAAATGACTTTATTGATTGACCAAAAACACGAATACCAGAGCATTGTGAAATTACTTCGGGAACGGTAACAATGTTGTTCCTTAACCTACTGCCAAATACCGGAATATTACGCTCCATAACCCTGAAAATTAAGAGTCTAAATTAGAATATTCTTTTCTACGTTATTGGAATTAGATGAATATTTATGACAAATTTACAATGCTATTCTATTACTATATTTTCTTAAAAATTTACTGTTGCTCCTAATAAGAAATTGGTACCTGCTTGTGGATAATACCCTTGAACTTCAAACGTATTTCCTGGCGTGGACCAGCTGTCTAAATAAGTATAACCGTTAGATACATATTTCTCGTTAAGTATGTTATTTACCAACCCAGAGAATACAATAGATTTTAAAACTGTATTCATTTTAATTTCATAAGTAATATTGAAATCTGTTGTGAAATAAGCATCTAATTTAGAAGCATCTGTATCGGTATTACTCAAATACTGCTCACCAACATATTTAGAATAAAGTGATAAACTAAAAGATTCTGACGGCATATAGCCAAGAATGTTTCCGGCTATTACCGATGGTGAAAATGCAATGTTTGTATTTCCTAAACTTTGTAAATCATCATCTCTATCAATGAAAAAGTCTACATTTTTATTATCACTGATAGATACATTTGGTCTAAGACTAAACTTCTCACCTAATTTTATATTTGCATCTACCTCAAAACCAAATCTATAACTATCTCCAACATTTTCTCTTAGGGAAGCACCTACATCATTAAGCTCTCCTGTTAAAACTAACTGGTCTTTATAGCCCATATAGTATAGATTGGTATTTACTTGCACATCGGCAGAAACATAACGCCATCCTAACTCATAATCATTTAATTTTTCTGGCTTTGGATTACTGCCTTCGTAGTCATTTCTATTTGGCTCTCTATTGGCTACTGCATACGACAAATAGAAATTGTTGTTCGCATTTAAATCGAATGTAATACCGGCTTTAGGGTTGAAAAAGTTGAACGTATCATCAACCAGACCAGTATCTTCACCATTTGCTTGGTATCCTACAGTTCTATACTGTATATCTCCATATAAGGACCATTGATCATTTAGCTGATAATTTGCTTTGGTATATACATTGAAATCGGTTTTGGTAGAGCTATCATCATAATAGCGATCTTGATAACTACTATTACTTGCGTATCTAGCCCAAATAACTTCCCCAAAATGGTCTCCTTCATACTTATTAAACCCACCTCCAAAAATTAAATCTAGCTTGTCTTTCTTATAGTTTGCAGAAAATACGGTACCGTAAAAGTCATTATCCAACCAACGTCTTCTAATTACATCAGTAGTATTTATATCTACTCCATCAACATTTATGGGTTCAAAACCATACGTAGAAAAATCATCTGCTTCTTTGTATTGCTCAAAGTATCCTCTACCTCTAGTATAATGCAATGCAATATTCATACTCCAGAAATCTGAAATTTTCTCGTTCCATAATAGCTGCGCATGGTCTTGCTTATAATTGTCTACTTCATTGTTGTAAAACTGGGTGTTCCCCTCCAAATCTGTATAAATACCAGCAGAATTAAAGGTTCTGTCATCTTGCAAAGTTTGAGCATCTATACCATTCCAAGCTTGATAGGTAATTTCATGACCACCAAAAATTAAAGCTTTAATCAATGTATTATCATCTTTGTATGCCGCTTGTAAAAAATAAGAATCTAGATCCGAACGTGCTCTATCGATATATCCATCAGAATTTATTTTTGATAGCCTACCCGAAATTTCAATATGATCATTTATGAGACCAGTGCTGAATTTTAAGTTATTTCTTAACGTACCATAGCTACCAATAGAAGTTGAAATTTGACCAAAAGCATCTTGTGAGAACCCATCTGTTAAAAGGTTAAGACTTGCACCGAATGCACCGGCACCATTCGTAGATGTACCTACACCTCGCTGCAATTGTAAACTCTCTGTAGAAGATGCAAAATCTGGCATGTTTACCCAAAATGTTCCTTGAGATTCCCCATCGTTATAAGGTATGCCGTTTATGGTGACATTAATACGGGTAGCATCGCTACCTCTTACTCTAATACCAGTATAACCAACACCTGCACCTGCATCTGTTGTAGTTACTACCGATGGTAAAAAATTCATTAAAACAGGAATATCTTGACCCAAATTTCTTGGCTTAATATCCTCTTTTGTAAGATTTGAAAATGTAACCGGAGATTCTTTGGTTACTCTAATTGCAGAGACGAAAACTTCGTCTAATACTACTTTTTGGCCCTCTAAAGAATCGGTTTCTTGTTCTTGGGCACTGACACCCATAGTCAGCGCAAAAAACGCCGAAATTGTGAAAATAGATAGTTTCATTCGTAAAATAATTACGAATAAAAGGGGCTATTATTCTAAGTTAAAATTGATTTTTGAGCAACTAAGCTCGGTTTCCAAAAGATTTCATATGAATAAAAAAAAAACATATTACATCTTACTCCAAAAATTTAAAAGAAATTTTTGAATTGTCCCTTGGCAGCATTACCCGCCCAGGTTCTTTGGGTATAATCTCAGCTTTATTCTAAATATGTCTAGAATTCGGCACCCCTTTGAGATGCCGCAAATGTAATGCACATAATTCATCTCTCATAAAGAATATTAAAAAAATAATTACTTGTTTATTTAACAACATTTTAGAACTACTACCTAAGGTTTTATCGTACTTATACTAAGTGTATTAATACATTATATGGATTCTAAAAAGAATAAATTCACTCTTAAGATTACCGTTAGTTATTTACTATTAATAATATTAGGTGTAATAGCGTCATACTATATCTACACCGAAGTACAAGTTTATATAGCTACAGAAAATACTACCGAAAAAGATAGTAAACTATTAAAAACCAATTCTTTTCTAGCCCAACTTTACGAAGCAGAAAGTCTTTCTAAACTTGCTTTACAGACCAAAAGCAAAATTAATTTTACGGCATATGAAAACAAAATCGATTCACTTTACATTAATATTGAAGAGTTAAAAACGCTAACAGATAGCGATTACCAACATGGGCTTTTAGATAGTCTTAGTTCACTACTGAACAAAAAAGTTGCTAATATTAATGCTTTACGTTCCCTACGACTTAAAGACCAAACGGGTACCGCCATAAATTCTGCACTAAAAAAATTTGATAAGCTCGAGGAGTCTTTAGGCATTATTAAACCAGAAGGACTAGCTCCAAATTTAGAAGAACTATCACCAAAGGCACAAAGCGCCATAAAAAAAGTAGCTGATTATTTAAATGCAAACGTGCCCGAAGAGAATAATCCACAACAAAAGGCACAGACCATGGATAGTGTAGTCCAGGTTTCTAAAAATCTTTTAAAAGATGTACAGCAAGAAAATACCTTAAATGAAAATTCTTTAGCTGTTCGCGAAACAAATATCAACAGAACAGATATTGAACTTTCTCAACAACTACGTTCTATACTTTCTTCTTTTGAACAAGAAATTATAACGAACAGTATAACAAACTCAATAAAAAAAGAAACCTTTTTAAAAAGAAGCATTCGTTTAGCCGTAATTGCAGCAATACTTGGTTTTCTAGTGGTCGCTGTTTTTACATTTATTCTTAATCGAGATTTTTGGAAAGCGAATTTATACAGAGAAAAGCTAGAAAAAGAAAAAGCATATTCAGAATCTCTATTAAAAAGTAGAGAACAATTAATTGCCACCGTTAGTCACGATTTACGAACACCACTAAATACTATAAGTGGATATGCAACTATTATTGAAGAGTCTAATAATACCGCAGATAACAAAGAACACATTACCCATATTAAATCTGCCACAACATATGTAAACAATTTAGTAAACGATTTACTCGATTTTTCTCAGCTAGAAGCTGGGAAAATGATTGCCAAAAATTCTACTTTTAGATTAGATAGATTGATTCATGAAACTTCTAAAAACATAGCTTCTCAATACAAAAACAAAAAAATTGAACTTATTCTAAACTTAGACGAGTCTTTAAACCATCCAGTTATTTCTGATGCCTTCCGTTTACGTCAAATAATTTCAAATCTACTAGGAAACGCCTATAAATTTACCGAAAAAGGGAGTATTTCACTTACGGGAAGTGTGATTGACAATATTAAATCGAAAAAACTAATACTACAGATAACAGATACAGGTATCGGTATTTCTAAAGAGAAACAAGAGCTTATTTTTAAAGAGTTCACTCAAGCAGAAAGTGATACGGATAAAAAATATGGCGGATACGGATTAGGGCTTACCATAACCAAAAAACTAACCGAATTACTAGGAGGCTCAGTTAAATTAAAAAGCGAAATTAACATAGGTAGTACTTTCACTCTTGAGATACCTGTAGAATTTGGGGACGAAATTAATGAAAGTCATCATGAACATATAGCGTTAGAATCATTAAAAATTTTAGTGTTTGATGATGATGCGGCTTTTTTAAAATTGATTGGTGAAATGTTGAAATCTGCAGGAATTGAAGGACGCCTTTTTTCAGATTTCAATGATTACCAGCCTAATAAAAATTTTGATTTTGACGCTGTACTGACAGATATAGAAATGCCTAACGTTACTGGATACGAAGTAGCTGACAAACTAAAATCTGGCTCTTACCCAAGTTTTAAAGACCAACCTATTATTGCTATGACTGGTAGGCGCGATCTATCACTTGAACATTTTATAGAAAAAGGATTTAATAAACTCATTCGTAAACCGTTTTCTAAGACAGAACTACTTCAAAAACTAAACGAAGCATTTAATAATAGTGCTGAAAATGTATTTGATGAGCCAATTAAATCCAACAATAAATCTAAAAAACCTTTCAATTTAAATACCGTAAAAATGTTTTTGGGAGATGACACCAACGCCTTAGACGAAGTGTTGCTGATTTTCATAAAGGACACTGAAGAAAACTCAAAACAGCTTAATACAGCAGTTAAAGATTTTAATGTAGAACAAATAAATAAGACTGCTCATAAAATGCTACCTATGTTTCGGCAATTAGATGTTATTGATGCGATTCCTATTCTAGAAGTTTTTGAGGTTTTGAAAACCAATGAAAGTAAAAAGCATCAATTGACGGTTAAAAATGAAAAACTACAAAAAGAGATTATATTATTAATAGAAGCTCTGTTAGCAGAAATAGCTATAAATCTAAATCGTAATAGTTGATTCTATTGTAAAGTGTTTTTCTAGTTACTTGTAATAGCTTAGCCGCTTTAGACTTATTGTAATTGGTGCGTTTTAAAGCATTAATAATCTGCTCTTTCTCAAAATCCGCTTTAGAAAGACTACCTAATTCTACAGATTCTAAAACAGGACTCTTTAACTCTGACGGCAATGCTTTAGCTTCAACTTTATTAGCTGTAGTTAATAGTACTGCTCGCTGAATAACATTCTGTAGTTCTCTTATATTACCTGGCCAATGATATGCATTAAAAACATCCCAAACCTCATCTGAAAAATCAGTAATCTGTTTATTCAACTTCTTATTGAACTTTTCTAAAAAATGTGATGCCAATACAGGTAAATCTCCATGCCTGTTTTTCAAAGCTGGTATTTGCAATGAAAATTCATTTAATCGGTGATATAAATCTTCCCGAAAAGTCCCCTTCTCTACCGCTGCTTTTAAATCTTCGTTGGTAGCAGATAAAATTCTAACATCTACATCTATTTCAGTATTACTTCCTATTCTTTTAATTTTTCTTTCCTGCAATGCCCGTAATAGCTGTATTTGATTCTCGTATGATAGATTACCGACTTCATCTAAAAATAAAGTTCCCTCATTAGCCGCCTCAAAGCTTCCGATTTTATCGGCTATTGCTCCTGTAAAACTTCCTTTTATATGACCAAAAAACTCGCTAGCAGCCAATTCTTTAGGTATTGCCCCACAGTCTAGCGCAATAAAAGGTTTTGCTTTTCTGGAACTTTTATGGTGAATATTCTTCGCAGTCACCTCTTTACCCGTGCCGCTTTCCCCAATTATTAGAACAGACATATCTGTAGGTGCAACCAAAATAATATGTTCTTCTAAAACCTGCGTTGCTTCGCTTGTTAATACCAACTCATTGGAAGTAGCTATTTCCCCTTCCGCAACATCCTCTATACTTTCATTTTCTTTGGGTGATATAACAGGTTCTTTTGAACTTGCCGGTTTAGCATTTAAAGCTCCATTAATAACCAATAACATTTGGTCTGGTGTAAAGGGTTTAGATATATAATCGTAAGCACCCATTTTCATTGCTTTTACAGCTGTAGCGACCTCTGCATAACCTGTCATGACAATTACCGAAATTCTTCCTTTAAGTTCAGAAACTAATTTTATTCCGTCATAATCAGGTAAACGTAAATCTGTAATTACCAAATCAAAATCTTGTTCCTTTATCTGCTTTTCGCCGTCTAACCCAGTATGACTTAGTACTACGTCAAAATTATTTCTCACCAAAAACTTTTGAAGCATTTGGGCAAACGAAGTATCGTCCTCAATTATTAAAATTTTGGGCATAGTAATTTGGGTGTTCTAAGTATCTACGTAAAAATACCATATGCCGACTATTACTATTTTAAAATTATCATAAAGCTTTTAAGAGTTGAATTAAAAAACTGCATAAAAAAAAAGGAAAGAATAGCATTTAGCTATCCTTTCCTGACCAAACCAACTTGAACAAACAAGTTTCTCTATAATTACATATCTATCCAATTACCATCTTCATCTGCATACACTGTACCTTGTGTGCCATCTTCAAGCGATAGTATTAGCTTAAATTGTTTCTTTTCATTTGTGTATGCCTTATCTAAATTTGCCGTTGGAAAATTTGTAGATATTGCATTTGCTACTGCTTGTGGAACTTCTGAAACCGAGATTTCTTTAAAATCATCAGCTACCACCGATATTTCATTTACTTGGTTATGAAGTATTCCGTTTTCTGAAAGTAGTGCATCTTGTGCATTCACTGCAAAACCTCCTATTGTCAAAGCTCCTAATAAAAATAAAGTTTTCATCTTTCTAATATTTTAGTTAATAATTCATTCCAATACTATTAACATAGAAAAAAGAGTGCCACAATACCTAGACTTATAAAAACACTTAATAATCAATACTTTACAATTAAAACACTTTAATTACAATTGGGTAAACTTGTACCTGTAATGTGTTAGTGTATAATTTTTACTCACTAAAATCATCACAAAAAAGTGACTTTAGTAAAGACAAAAAAAAAGGAGCTGCAATTGCAGCCCCCCTCAAACCACCTATCAAACTCTTGTCTTAAAATTTTAAATCAACACCTCAATCAATTCAACAACAACTAATATTGGCAATGCTAATCCGGGGGATTATTTCAAATACAATTATTTGGTGGCACCTTCATAGTTAACGGTTAGTGTTTACGCGAAAGTGATTTTATTTATATTTATTTCTCTAAACATAATTTTGATATGATACTTAATGCTAATATCAAAATTGCGCTTGTAATCGAAATAAATACTATAGTGACCATTGTTTCATAACTTGCTTCACTTATTTAGACACAACATTTTCTGGTAGGTCACATTTTAAATAAAAAAAACTGCATTTTGCAGTTTTTTTTTATTCCCATCAATAAAATGGGCTATTTTTTACTAAACCAATTACCATGCTGGTCAATGTAAACAGTTTTTCTTGTTCCACTTTTAAGCACCATAATTAATTTAAATTCTCCTTTATCATTTTTAAAAGCTCCACCCAATTTAGATGTTGGGTACTGCTTTAATATTTCTTCAATAACTGGTGGTGTTAATTCACTAGATTTTATTTTTACAAACTCATCTACAGTATTTATAACCACTCCTGTTTCTACTATTCTTGATGCCGTCATTGCCACGGCGTTGAACATTATTCCAAAAGTCAATAATACAAGTAATGTATAATTTTTCATGCGTAATTTTTTAATCGTTAATAACTCTCATTCCTTAAATACTTACGGAGGAATCTTACATATGGATTTTTAGTTAACGAAATTTTAAATTTATAAATACAAAAAAGCTGCCTAGGCAGCTTTTGACAATCAACTAACTCAAACTTATAATATCTACATTTCTAACCAGTTACCTTCAGCATCTGCATAAAGAACTGTTGATGCTCCATCTTGTGAAGTAATTTCTAATTTATAATTATTTTCACCGTCAACATATGCTTTGTTCAACATTGCACCTTCGTAATCTGTTGCTAATGCATTTACAATTGGCGTTGGTAAATCAGAAGCAGCTACTTCTGTATAATCTTGTAAAAAGATATCTTCCATTATACCATCATGAAATATAATTGGGGTAGCAGCGGTTCCTATTGTTAAACTACCTATCGCTAAAGCTGTTGCAAAAACTAATTTTCTCATCTTTCTAATTTTTAAATTAAACATTCTTGAAATGTATATTAGAAAAATTGTGCCAATCGAAGTTACAAAGACTAAATCGCACTTAAATAACTGATTATCAATTTTGTATATCACACACTGAAATTATCAGTCTTGGGTAAAACTGTGTGTAAATAAAAAAAGTGTGTAGAAACTACACACTTTTTTAACTATATTTTGTTTTAAACCTAAGCCTGATGAGATTCCTTTAAAAGATCTACCACGCTTTTTACAGGATTAAAGGTTACCAAAGGTACTTCTACAAAAATTGTATTCCAGAATGCCATGGCTCCATTCCATAATCCTGGAAGCTCTAGTGCTTTTAATTCTTTACCATCTTTAGTTTTACCAGTAATAAATCCTTGTTTTTCATCAACAAACTTAAGAAGGTTATATTTTTCACCTTTATAATTACGCACAGCACAAACCAAATCTACAGGATTAAAATGGGTTGAATTCTTAAGAAGATCGGCTTGCTGAGAATTACTCATATCTATTTGGGCAGATTCTATAATCTGCAAAGAAACTTCGCCTTTACCATTGGTTACCCAAAAAGGACCTCCACCAGGTTCTCCCTCATTTTTAACCATTCCACAAATACGAATAGGCCTGTTAACCTTATCTTTTAGTATAGCTATTTTATCACTATTCGATTTTGAATCAAAATCACCTGAGAAGCGTACATTTAGATTGGTAACCAAGAAATTTCTAATTTCTTCTATTTCTGCATCATCAATACCTTCCTTACCAAGCAACTCTGCATATTCAAATGCTTTTTCTTGCTCCTTTAAAAGTACTCCTGCTAACACTTTTTTGCTGTCGGCAACTGCCTTAGCATCTTTCATTACAGCAACGTTGTCAATATTTTTAATAAAAACAATATCGGCATCTTGTTCATTTAAATTTTGAATAAGCGCGCCATGACCTCCTGGTCTAAACAAAACAGAGCCATCTTCATTTCTAAATGGATTATTGTCCATATCTACTGCCAATGTATCTGTAGACGATTTTTGAAATGAATAATCTACGTCGTATGTAATACCGGTATCAGCGGAAACCTTTGGTCCAGACTCACTAAACTCTTTACCAAACATCTCTTCATGTTGTTCAGAGATGGTAAAATGAAGTTTCGCCTTTCCATTAGAACCTGCATATAATGCACCTTCTTTTAAATGCTCTTCAAATGGCGTAGCTGCAGAAGATTCATAATTATGAAATGGCAATAATCCCTTCGGATAAAAACCATAATTAAGAGCATCCTCCCCTAATAACTCAGAAATGAATTTATACACTTTTTCACCTTGAGAATCTGATTTCAATTCTATTCTATCTATTACCTTTTTGTAAAATGGAAAACGTTCTAACCCTTCAGAAAATTTCTTAATGTCTTTATCGTTTGTTCTATTCAAATAAGCATCTAAAGTTTCTTCTACCGGATTATAGGCTGTTAAAAAACTAAACAAAGCTTTGAACATTCTAGAAGCTGCACCAGAAGCAGGTACAAATTTTAAAATATCAAGCTCTTTTAATTTTGAATCATAAAAAGCTATAAGTTCTTTTTCTTCGGCTTCAGAAAATTTAAGAATTCCATTACCGATTACGGCTGCATTCTCTAATTTCACGAAAGGGATACCTTCTTTAAATGTGTTGATATGACTCAACATCGTTTCTTTAGAAATTCCTTTACTCTCTAATTGTTTTAGGTCTTTATCTGTAATTTCAATCATTTATTAATAACGTATCTATATGGTTAATGGCTTTCGCTAAACGCTGTTTTTTACTCCCCTTCAAGGTAATAAAATTTTTGCCATATTTTTCCAATGTATCTTTAAAATAATTGAACATCTCTTCTCTTTCGTTAGGTTTATCCCTTAAATCATCTGCCTCCCAAGGGATATCAATATAGGTCAACAAATAAAGATCATAAGAATTCTCTAAAGCATATTTTTCTAAAACCGGGTCACAATCGCCAACATAATATGCTTCTGAATATACTTTGGTTTCCAAAAGATCGGTATCACAAATAAGAATATCTGTTGCTTTTTTTGCTAGCTTGTTTTCCAATTTCATTTGTCCTTCGGCGATAGGTAACAAATCATGAGGTTCACAAGTTTTACGCTCATTATTCCATTTATCTTGCAGATAATCCCTAGCATACTCTGGCACCCAAACGGTATGGTAATGCCTAGCTAACTGTTCCGATAATGTTGTCTTGCCTGTAGATTCTGGTCCAAAAAGAACCACTCTTAAGACATCTGAAGGTTCTTGTCTGTATTTTTCTTCCATGCATTATAACCGTAGACGGCCAATATTGTAAAAATGAGATATTGAAAACTAGTAAACGTAAATCCTTTATAAAAGTATAATGGAATCGATATTAAATCCCCTATAATCCAATATATCCAATTTTCCACTTTCCTTTTGGCCATTAGCCACATACCCACAAAAAATATAGCTGTTGTTATAGTATCGACATAAGCTGTCCAGCTATTCCATTTGTCAAAAACTTGATATACTGTAAACACAAAAATAATGGTAGCTACAAAAATGTAAACAGAGGTTATGTTCTCTTTTTTGGTTACTCTTGTTATAGGGGTATAATGTTCTGCATCTATCTTTCTCGTCCATATATACCACCCATATAAACTCATTATAAAGTAGTAGACATTAATTAACATGTCGCCCAATAAACCCCACTTTAAAAGTAAGTAAACAAATATTGAGGTACTGATCAACCCTGTTGGGTATACCCAAATTTTGTTTTGCTTAGAAAACCATACAGAGAGTAGTCCAAAAATTACGGCAATAATTTCTAAAGCAATATCCAAAACATCGTATTCGGCATATTGCCCAAAGAAATAATCAAAAATGGGGCTCATAGTCGCTTCTATCAGATTTAACTATTTTCATAAACAAAAGACCGCGATCCATAAGCTCAAATGCTATTTTAATCTCGGTATTCAGCACTTTCATAACCTCATCATAAGCACCATAAACTTGGGTACTCAACGGGTTCTCAAGAACAGTTAAACCAGAAGCGCGTAATTTTTTAATGAAATTTATAATATGTTGTTCAAAATCATCTTGCAGTGGCGAAAAGGTCAATTCTACTGATATTTCCATGATAAGCTCCTTGGTATTTATTAATTTTTATTCTTTATCTCTAGCAGCATAAACGCAAGTGAAATTTTCAAATTCCAGAAATCGAATTCCGTACATAGAAGATTTACCTTCGAAAATAATTTGAGCAGTAGTCTTATTATTATCAAACATAAAATCCTTCACATTTATATGATGTAAAAAACTCAAGCCTCTATCTCCATAAATCTTGTAAAGTGATTCTTTCGCGCCCCAGACAATAGTCAACTTTCTAATAATTGCTTCCGTATTTGCCAAAGTTCTGTACTCTTCGAACTGGGTGAATTTATTTGCGATGCGAAGTATTTTATCGCGCTGCATTTCAATATCTATACCTACTTCTTCAGCTGTACTGATTATTACTCCCGTAAAATTATGTGAGTGGGTGATCGAAATATAATTTCCATCTTTTAAGTGTGGTTTCCCTTTTTCATCATATACCAAATCTGCATCTTCATACCCATACTTAGCCAACAGATGGCGAATGCTTAAAAATGCCTTACGGTGAAGTTCTGACTTCATGCCATTAAATCTATTCTGGCAATGTGTCGTAAGTTCTATTCCTTTCCAAAGATCATCTTCAGACTCTTCAACCTTCCATATAGCTAGAGAGGTTTGTTCGTTAACTGTTATAGTTTTGTAAAGCGGCATGGGATTCTTAGTGTTATTCGTACCTTTGCACGAATTAAAAATTGCTGTACATAGATTAACGAAAGTATAAAATAATAAAGATATGAGCACGAAAACTATTCCGTATGTGCCTTATAAGGTTAAGGATATATCCCTTGCTGATTGGGGAAGAAAAGAAATTGAATTAGCAGAAGCTGAAATGCCAGGTTTAATGGCACTAAGAGAAGAGTACAAAGATGAGCAACCTTTAAAAGGAGCTCGTATTGCCGGATGCCTTCACATGACCATACAAACTGCTGTTCTAATTGAAACTTTGACAGCTTTGGGTGCAGATGTTACTTGGAGTTCATGTAATATCTTTTCTACTCAAGACCAAGCTGCTGCTGCTATTGCATCTACAGGTGTACCTGTTTATGCTTGGAAAGGTATGAACGAAGAAGAATTTGATTGGTGTATAGAACAAACCTTATTTTTTGGTGAGGATAGAAAGCCATTGAATATGATTTTAGATGATGGTGGTGATTTAACCAATATGGTATTGGATAGATATCCAGAAATGGCCGAAGGTATTAAAGGTCTTTCTGAAGAAACTACTACTGGTGTTCACCGTTTATACGAGCGTGTAAAGAAAGGTACTTTACCTATGCCGGCTATTAATGTTAACGATTCTGTTACTAAATCTAAATTTGACAACAAATACGGATGTCGCGAAAGTGCAGTAGATGCTATTCGTAGAGCAACAGATACTATGCTTGCTGGTAAAAAAGTTGTTGTTGCTGGTTACGGTGATGTTGGTAAAGGTACCGCTGCTTCTTTTAAAGGTGCCGGTTCTATAGTTACTGTTACTGAAATTGATCCAATTTGTGCATTACAAGCTTGCATGGACGGATTTGAGGTGAAGAAATTAGAAACAGTTATCGGTAAAGCTGATATCGTTATTACCACTACCGGAAACAAAGATATTATTAGAGCAGAACATTTTGAAGCTCTAAAGGATAAAGCTATTGTTTGTAACATTGGTCATTTTGACAATGAAATTGATATGGCTTGGTTAAACAAGAACCATGGTAATACAAAAGATGAGATAAAGCCACAGGTTGATAAGTATACTATTAACGGTAAGGATCTAATTATCTTGGCAGAAGGTAGATTGGTGAATTTAGGATGCGCTACTGGGCACCCAAGTTTTGTTATGAGTAACTCATTTACAAACCAAACGCTTGCACAAATTGAGCTTTGGAAAAATAGTGCTAGTTACGAGAACGATGTTTATATGTTACCTAAGCATTTAGATGAGAAAGTTGCAAAACTTCACTTGTCTCGTTTAGGAGCTGAACTTACAGAGTTAAAAGATTACCAAGCTGATTATATCGGTGTAACGGTTGAAGGTCCTTTTAAACCTGAATACTACAGATATTAATATATCGGTTTTATAAATTAAAAAGGTCCTGATTTTCATCAGGACCTTTTTTTTTGTTTTATAGACTATAGTTTAGTTGTTTTCTGCCAACATACCATCTAAGTAATAGCAATCCGTCTGCTCCTTAATTTGAGCTAAACCTTCTTCTTTAGAGCTTAACGGATTAATTTTAACCTCTTTCCCGTTTGGCATGTAAACGATATAAAAGCCTTCTTCAAAAGAAGATAGTTTTATAATTTCGCCATTGGGTCTTACTGCATTCCATGACTTCTCACTTGGCTTATAAACCAAATCTATTTTATTTCCTTTTTTAGGTCCATCAACTACCGTTACTTGCATTCTGTTCTTAGTAGCGGTCATTTCAAATGTATTACCATCTCTTTCTACCATTTGAGTTTCTGATTCTCCCTCTTCCATAGCTATTGGGTTAGATCCACCCCAAAATTCTATTACGTTAAAGATAACTGCATCTCCTAGAAAGAATAAACCGTAAACCGGAATTATATTCAAACCCCAAAATACCAAATTGTTTACAAATTTACTATCTGAAAGCCCTTGGTTCCAATCTTTTAAATTGTTAAAAGCACTAAAAGACCCTAAGCAACTAGAGAATAATAATGTACTAGCCATTGCAACACAGATGATTGATTTTTTCATGATTTAATTTGTTTATAATTAGACTGTCAAATTAAGGACATTGGCGAAATCAGCTAAGCCTGTTAAAATATATTATTAACCTTATCCATAAGAATACTGAAGAATTCTTTTCTAAACACCTAATTACAAAATAAGACAAGGATCTATACAAACACATAACACAACTTTCACAAATTACTTTTTTCCCTTCATTCTATTTTCCCGTACTTCGTTAAAAATGAATTATTATGATAGTATTTGTTGATATGGATGAAGTTATTGCTGACACTTACGGCGCACACATAGAACTTTACAATGCCGAATTTAAGGGTGAGCTTACCAAAGATTTATGTGCAGGCACAGACGTTTGGCGTATGGTTCCCGAAGCACACCAAGACAGCGTTCGTAAACATGCAACAAGAAGAGGGTTTTTTAGAAATCTAAACCCTATAGCTGGTAGTCAAGAAATTTTATCAAGTTTAGCTAGCAAACATGAAGTTTATATAGCTTCGGCAGCCATGCAATTCCCAAACTCTTTAGAAGAAAAAAGCGAATGGTTAGATGAGCACTTTCCTTTTTTACCATGGCAAAACCGTATTCTTTGCGGGCACAAACATATTTTAAAAGGAGATATATTAATTGACGACCGTAGTTTTAATTTAGAAAGTTTTGATGGCAGAAGTTTACAATTTACCTCGCCACACAATGTAAACACAGAAGGCTTTGAACGGGTTAATACTTGGTTTGAAATTGGGGAGAAATTGCTATAAGTATTAACAATCCCAAACTTTCAAATAATAACATAAAAAAAAACCCTCTTCATTACTGAAGAGGGTTTTTTAATAATTTATCTAAAGCTTATGCTTCAAAAGGCTCTATGGAAACAAAAGATTTTCCACCAGCTTTTTTAGTAAACTTTACCATACCATCTACACGTGCGTGTAATGTATGATCTTTTCCTGCGTAAACATTCTCACCAGGATTGTGTCTTGTTCCTCTCTGTCTAACAATAATGTTACCAGCGATTGCAGCTTGACCACCAAAAATCTTAACTCCTAATCGTTTTGATTCTGATTCTCTACCGTTTTTCGAACTACCTACACCTTTCTTATGTGCCATTGTCTAAGGTTTTAAATATTATTTTACTTAATGATTTAGCTTATTTAGCTACACCACCGTCTAATTCGTCTTGCCATTTCTGTAACTCGTCCCATTTACCATCAGCAGCTAATTGCGCTTGCTTTGGCCATGTTTCTGTTACATGATTTCCACGAACGTCAGCAATAATTTCAGAAATTTTAGCTGCGTCTGTTTTTGCTAATTCAGCAAAAGTAGAAATACCTGCATTGATTAAAGTTTCAGCGATTTTTGGACCGATACCTTCAACTTTTTTCAAATCATCTGCTTTACCTGTAGCTTTTTTAGCTTTTGGCTTAGCTGCAACTGGTGCTGCTTTAGCTTCTTCTTTTTTAGCTTTTGGTTCAGCTTTCTTAGTTTCTGCTTTTTTAGCTCCTTTTGAAATAATAGATTCAATAACAATCTCAGTTAGAGATTGACGATGTCCATTTTTCTTTCTGTAACCTTTACGTCTTTTCTTATGAAAAACGATTACTTTGTCACCTCTTAGGTGTTTAACGACTTTAGCCTCTACTGCGGCTCCGTCTATAGCCGGGGCGCCGATAGTAACGTTCGATCCATCAGCTAAAAGAAGTACATTGTCAAAAGTGACTTTTTTACCTTCTTCTACCTGTAAACGATGAACGTACACTTTCTGGTCTTTTGCAACTTTAAACTGCTGCCCTGCCATCTCTACAATTGCGTACATATTGTTAAATGTAATGATTAAACCTGATGGATTTTTTCCATAGGCGGGTGCAAATATAATTCTTAATCGTGAATTTACAAGTGTTTTTAATGAATTTTATACTCTCTTTATTTTTGTAGTGTTCGAAGTCTTAAATAGTTGCATAAAAGAGAGTGTTAATACTAAACTAGTGGTAAAGCCCATAATGGCAACCACAAGAAATACTATAGCTTCAAAACTACGATAAGTATTAGCCCATTTGGTAGACAATTCCTCTAAAAACCCCGGCTGAAGCTCTGTAGAATACACGGTAAAAAATAGGGTAAATATTAAAGTTGCAACCCCACCCGTAATTAAACCAGCCATAAAACCACCAGCATAAGTAAATACACTACCCTTTTTTAATTTGTAATATTTAATGGATTCATAGATTGCAAAGCCCGTTATCACGGCGTTAAAAAGACTATAAAAAACATTTACGTGTAGCTGCAGTAAAGACAATATTAAAAAATAGGCAATTAAACAGCCACTGGCAGCTACGCCAAATCTAATAGGAAGAGCATAATTATTCATTGCGGTAATTTTTTGTTTAGACTTTTAAGGTAATGAATAAACAACCATTATATTAAAATAATCTGTTAAAGAATACTTATATTGAAGATTGTTCCTACAAAAATTATTTTGTCGTAACATTTTATCAAAATTAACTACTAATGAAATAGAACTATAAAACACACTAACTTAAAACTGTTTAAATGAAAATGAAATTACTATTGGTTTCGGCCATATTCCTCTATGGGTTTACCGCTACTTCTCAAGAGGTTACCTATGAAGAATATAATTTAGAGAACGACCTTCATGTTATTCTTCACCAAGATAAGACAGCTCCTATAATTTCCATTTCAGTACTTTATCATGTGGGTTCAAAAGATGAAGACCCTAAAAGAACTGGATTTGCCCACTTTTTTGAACACCTGCTTTTTGAAGGTACAGAAAACATAGAAAAAGGACAGTGGGATAAAATTGTCTCATCTAACGGTGGATCAGGTAATGCCACTACAGATGAAGACAGAACATACTATTACGAAGTTTTTCCTTCCAATAACTTAGAACTAGGTCTTTGGTTAGAATCTGAAAGAATGTTGCACCCGGTTATCAACCAAAAGGGAGTAGACACTCAGAATGAAGTGGTCAAGGAAGAGAAAAGATTGCGTGTAGACAACTCACCTTACGGTAAATTTATCGAAAACATAAAAACGAACCTTTTCAAAAAACATCCTTATAAAGAAACAGTAATTGGAAAAATGACAGATTTGGATGCCGCTACTCTAGATGAATTTATAGCTTTTCAGAAAGAATTTTATGTACCCAACAATGCGGTATTAGTTATTGCAGGCGATTTTGAGAAAGAGAGTGCCAAAAAGATGATAGCCGATTACTTCAATGGTATTCCTAAAGGAAAAGAAATTACAAGAAGTTTTCCAAAAGAAGTGCCTATTGTAGAACAAATTAATGCTAAAGCGTACGATTCAAATATTCAAATTCCGGCTTCTATGATTGCCTACAGAACACCTGGGTTAAAAAACAGAGATAGCCAGGTGTTAGAAATGATTTCTACATACTTGACCGACGGACCATCTTCTAAACTTTATAAGAAAATGGTAGACGAGCAAAAGCAAGCTCTGCAAATAGGGGCTATACCAGTTACTTTAGAGGATTATGGTATGTATATTATTTTCGCCCTTCCAGTTGGCGAAACGGACTTAGGCGCATTAAACACTTCAATAGAAGATGAAGTGGAGAAACTAAGAACTAATCTTATTTCTGAAAACGATTATCAAAAATTACAGAACAAGTTTGAAAATGAATTTGTCAACAGTAATTCAAGTGTTGAAGGTATTGCAAATTCTCTAGCGGAATATTATATGCTATATGGCGATACTTCTCTTATAAATAAAGAAATAGAAATATACAGATCTATAACCAGAGAAGAGATTAAAGAGGTTGCCAACAAGTATTTAAAATCTAACCAACGAGTAGTGTTAGAATATTTACCTGAACAAAATACCGCAAACTAAAAATAACTATGAAAACTATATATACTTTACTATTAACACTATTCTCTCTTATTGCCGTTCAAGCACAGGTAGACCGTACAATTATGCCAAAACCCGGACCTGCACCAGAAATCAATTTAGGAGAGCCACAATCTTTTAGCCTTAATAATGGTTTAAAAGTTTTGGTTGTTGAGAATCATAAACTACCAAGAGTATCTATTCAATTATCTATAGACAACCCACCAATTTTAGAAGGTGACAAAGCCGGTGTAGCAAGTTTAACGGGCAGCCTGTTAGGACAAGGGTCTAAAAACATTACCAAAGAGGCATTTAATGAAGAAATCGACTTTTTAGGCGCTAGACTATATTTTAGTTCTCAACGTGCCTATGCACAATCGCTTTCAAAATACTTTCCAAGAATGATGGAGCTTATGGCGGATGCAGCAATAAATCCGAATTTTACGCAAGTAGAATTTGATAAGGAGAAAGACAAACTTATTACCGGTCTTAAGTCAGAAGAAAAAGTAGTTAGCGCTATTTCTAGCAGAGTTCAAAAAGCTCTTGCCTACGGAAAAAATCATCCCTATGGGGAATTCACTACCGAAGAGACAATAAATAATGTTACTCTTAGTGATGTAGAAGAATATTATAGAGAATATTTTGTGCCTGCAAATGCCTATTTAATTGTTATTGGGGACGTAAATTTCGAAGAAGTAAAAACACTGACCGACACTTACTTTACTTCTTGGACAAAAGCGGTACCACCGAGCTTCTCTTATTCGCAACCAAAAAATGTACCTAACACCCAAATTAACTTGGTTGATATGCCAAATGCTGTACAGTCTGAAATTACCGTTCAGAATATTGTAAACCTAAAGATGAAAGACGGCGATTTTATCGCCGCACTTTTAGCCAACCAAATATTAGGTGGTGGATCCGATAGCAGGTTAAACTTAAATCTTAGAGAAAATAAAGGGTATACTTATGGCGCATATTCCTCTCTTGGAAATGACAAATATGGTCCATCTAGATTTGCAGCTTCTGTAGAAGTAAGGAATACCGTTACGGATAGCGCTGTGGTTGAAATATTAAAAGAACTAGAACTAATAATTACACAACCAGTCACAGAAGATGAACTAAAGACTACCAAAGCTCTTTATGCCGGAAGCTTTATAATGGCTTTAGAAGAGCCCGAAACAATTGCTAGGTATGCATTAAATATAGAAACAGAGGATTTACCTAAAGACTTTTACAAAACATTTCTAGAAAGACTAGATAAGGTTAGTAAAGAAGAGGTTGAAGCTGCTGCTAAAAAATATTTTAATGTAAATAATGCCCGTGTTATTGTAGTGGGTAAGGGTAGTGAAATTACAGCCAACTTAGAAAAGGTTAATTTCAATGGTAAAAAACTACCTGTTCTATCCTATTCTAAAACTGCCGATAGAATTGAAACTCCAGATTACAAAGCATCAATTCCTGACGGCGTTTCTGCTCAGTCTATAATAGAAAAATATATTGAAGCTATTGGCGGAAAAGACAAACTAGAAAGCGTAAACACTTTAGCCATGACGGCTGCAGCTGAAATGCAAGGAATGAAATTAGATCTTGAAATGAAAAAGACATCTAGCTATCAAATTATGCAAGATGTAAAAATGATGGGTAATTCAGTTAGCAAACAAGTTCTTAACGGTAATCAAGGCTATATGGTCATCCAAGGGCAACGCAAAGATTTCGCCGAAGAAGAAATTGTAATATTCAAGGGGGAATCTGCTCCTTTTCCTGAACTTCAATTTTTAAAAGCCAAATCTATTTCCTTAGAGGGTACGGAAATGGTTGGCGATAAAAACACTTACAAAGTAAAAATCTACGGAAAGAAAACTGCTTTTTATGATGTAGAAACAGGGCTTAAGCTTCAAGAAATTTCAGTAACCGAAATACAAGGACAACAAATTGTAAGTACTTCTAATTTTGAAAATTACAAAGAGGTTTCTGGCATATTATTTCCTTTTAAATTAATACAAACTGTAGGACCTCAAACCTTTGAATTTAATGTATCTGAAATTAAAGTCAACGACGGTGTTTCGCCTTCAGATTTTAAATAACAACACAGTATTACAAAAAGAAAAACCCGCTAATTAGCGGGTTTTTTATATTTCTATTTAGATTTTACTTCTATCCTATTTTTCTAATTCTGGCCTCCCCAAATATCAACCCTTTATCTACTTCAGGATTACCTGTATAGTTCACGTTAGTTTCACCGTAGCAAGTTACTTTTAATCGTTCCACTACATTAACTCTAAAATTACTTTCTCCATAAGCAGTTATCTTAGTTTCCTCGGCTACCATGTTTTCAGTATTTACCTCACTTTCTCCGTAGGCTCTAAATACTTGTCGCGAAACATTACCCTTACCAATTTCCAAATAGCTGCTGCCATAAATTGCAACGGTTAATTCATCTATAGAAACGGCATCAAAATAGACTTTAGCAGCACCATATAATGACATTTTAAAATCATTGGAAGTAAATTGATTCTTACATCTTACTATCTCTTCCCCTCTAATAGATAAATTTTCGAGCTTTCTATATGTTACCGTAACCGAAGCCATTGTACCATTATAAAGAGATTTACTGCCTCTCCATCGATCATTAGAAATGCGCTCAGATTTTGTTACCACTTTGGCTCCATCTAAATACAACCTTAAGGTTCTACCCTCTACCTCTACATTAATTTTATCTAAAGAGATTTTTGCATTATCAACGACTACACTTTCTTCTTCACCCTCAACTAGATTAACCTCTATATGTGGACTAACTATTAATTTATCAAAAGATTTTACATTGAATGTTTTTTCTTGTGCCTGTATTCCGCTTGCCATGAAGGTTATAGCCAGAACAAATAGTAATTTTTTCATGATTTCTGTTTTAGATTAGTTCTCTAAAAAGACAATACTATTTTTAGTTTGTTACAGTAAGCCTAATTTTTTTAATTCAAATTACGTCTTTTTACGATTTACAAGCCATACACCAAATAAGATGATAAGACCACCTAAGAGCTGAATTAAACTAATATTCTCACCATCTAAAAACCCCAACAAGACAGCAACTAGTGGAATCAAATAGGTTACCGATGCAGCAAATACCGGGCTAGATAATTTTATCAATTTATTAAATAGAATATTCGCTAAAGCTGTACCCAAAAAAGCCAATGCCATTATATACCAAACCGCCTGATGCATAGCACTATCATTAACAAACTGTTGAAATACCCCAGTATACATAAGTATAAACAAAGCAGGAAAAAAAGCTACACCAAAACTAGCAGTTGTTACTGCCAACGGACTTAAATGCGAAAGATATTTCTTTATGATATTGATATTAAAAGCATACCCCAAAGCCGCAAAAATAATAAATAACGCATACCAGTAATTTTGGTTCACATTATTCTCCATACCAGCGGCAATTAACACTACAGTTCCAAAAAGACCTATAAACACCCCAAGAACCTGTCTGCTCTTTAGCATTAAACCAAATAGTGCTATACCTACTAAAGTGGTAAACAGCGGAGCAACAGAATTTAAAATTGAGGTTATACCACTGCTAATTTCCGTTTGAGCCAAGGCAAAGAAAAATGGTGGAAAAAATGAGCTACAAAGCCCCGCTATACCAATCCATTTCCAATCTGTTTTAGAAAGTGTTTTCAATGACCTAAACCCAAGAATAAAAAGTAAAACCGATGCAAAAACAATTCTTAAACCACCTACCTGTAATGGAGTATACCCAATAAGGGACCTCTTAATCAAAATGAACGAAGAGCCCCATATAAATGAGAGAATTACGAGGTAAATCCACTTTTGATCAATATTTTTCAAAACTATTAGTTTAAGACAAAAGTGGGATTTTTTACAAGAAGAATATCTAACTACAAGTTTATTATTATCAAATTCTGAATTGCATTTTACATAATTGGTATCTTTACAAGGAGTTTTTGTTCTATTTGTTAATCAGTATGAAATATTTGAAGTATGAAATTTAAAATATTATTTCTTGGTTTGGCACTGTTTGTTTTAGCCACCAATGTTTCACAAGCACAAGAAAGTCCTATCAAAATTGAAAATAGAATTACAAATACAATAGTTGTTAATATCGATGGTATGGCCTGCCAAGAAGGGTGCGCAGATAAAATTGCCTCTAATTTAAAAACGAATGACGGTGTAATTTCTGCTGATATTAGCTTTGAAAATAAAAACGGAATTATCGTTTATGACACCTCTTTAATTTCTATTGACCAAGTTAAATCTGTTATTACAGACACCAAAGTAAAAGATTACAACTACACGATTAATTCAGTTACACCACAAGATAACAACTAGCATGAAAAATATTCTTTACACACTTACCGCAGCCATATTGTTAACATTAACCTCTTGTAAAGAAACAAAGAAGGTTGAAGAAACTTCAAAGATGGAGCATGTAATGAGCATACATGATGAAGTAATGCCAAAAATGGGAACTCTAGGAAAACTGGTTGGTCAACTAAAACCAATGGCAGATTCTCTTGGAGTCGAATCTGTAGAAGCAAAAGCAATGAAAGACCTACAAGAAGCCAATAAATCTATGATGGATTGGATGCAAGGTTTTGGCGACCGTTTTGATGCTGAAGAGATAATGGACGGAAAGGAACTTTCTGATAAAAAGAAAGAATGGCTAAAAGAAGAAGAAGAAAAAGTTAATCAAGTTAAAGAGAATATAAATTCTAGTATTAAAAATGCAGAAGAAATTCTTAGTAAGCAATAGAACTTAAAGTCTTCTAAAAAGGTAATTTCGAAAGGTCTACATTTCCACCTGAAATAATAACGCCTATTTTTTTATTCTGAAAAACTTCTGGCTGTAGTTTTGATTGTTTTAAAACTGCAGCCACAGTTACAGCACTAGACGGTTCTATGATAATTTTCATACGTTCCCAAACTAGTTTCATAGCGGCAACAATTTCATCTTCGGTAACTCTTACGATACCGCTAACTAGACTTTTAATAATAGGGAAATTCTTATCACCCAACACTGTTTTTAGTCCGTCTGCAATGGTATTAGTAGTTTCATTACTTTCAATTTTACCACTTTGTAAAGAACGATATGCATCGTCTGCTTCAAATGGCTCAGCACCATAGACTTTACAATTATTCCCAAAATATTTCGCTGCCAACGCAGAACCGGCAATGAGTCCGCCACCACCTACTGGACAAAAAATAATATCCAAATCTGGGTGTTCATGCAAAAGTTCCATAGCCGCTGTGCCTTGACCTAAAATAACATTATTGTCATTTGATGGATGCACAAATGTAGCTCCCGTTTTTAAAGCAATATCATCTGCCATAGCTTGTCTTGCCTCCACAGTAGCCTCGCACTCATATATTTTGCCGCCATACTCCCTAACACCAACTTTTTTAACTTCTGGTGCTGTATTCGGCATTACAATATATGCAGTTACTCCCACACTTTGCGCAGCTAATGACAATGCTTGTGCGAAATTACCTGAAGAATGCGTTACCACGCCACATTTTTTTTGTTCTTCTGATAATTGTAAAATTGCATTTGTAGCACCACGCATTTTGTATGCTCCTGCTCTTTGAAAATTCTCACATTTAAAAAATATGCTTGAGTTGACTTCTCTATCAATTAGTCTAGAGGTGAAAATAGCGGTATTATGAACAAATGGTTTTATTCGTGTGTGACAATCTAAAAAATCCTGCTTTGTCATCATGCAATATTATTTTTTCCACCGTAGTGTCTCAATGATACCTCTTATATCATTTTGAAGATATGAAGCCGCCGGAAGAATGGAATCATAATTTGGTTTAATATAAAAATAAACGGAACCGGTTAAAAAATGTTCTGTACTATCCGTTACAAAAAATTGAGATTGAGAAGCAGCATTTCCTTGTACTTCAAATAAAGCTCCGTAGATTTTTTCTTCAGGATTTACATATGGTTGCTCTACAATATTATCTGCCTTTGCAGCATGCTCATAACTTAGCCTTTTTGAATCATTGATTAGTTGAGACAAGTTACCATCAATCTTTTTATAACTTAAAAATATAGCACCTTTCATTTCAGGATATGAAATAGTATATGCCTTATCACCATTTAATTCTGCAATTGCCAATTGATTGTATTTGAAACTGAAATTTTCAGTTTCTAAATTCGCCAATTTACCTTGAGGATACTCTAAGCGCATTTTAGCTTTCGGCTTAGGAATTGTAGGCTCTTCTTTACAGCTAAGCACTAAAGTAAATAAAATCAAAAATCCTACTAACGAATTAAGCTTCATGTGGCAAGGTCACTTTTATTTGTTTTAATCTTTTTTTATCCATCCCCTCAACAACGAATGTATAGGAATCGAAAAGTATTTTTTCTCCTCTCTTCGGAAAGCTTCCTGCTTTTTCTAAAACAAAGCCAGCCAATGTCTCTGACTCCCCTTTATTTTCTTCAAATAGGTCACTATCCTCCAACTTAATTACCCGATAAAAATCTTTAAGAGGTGTTTTTCCTTCAAAGACATAATTGAAATCGTCCAACTTAGAAAATATAAGATCTTCATCATCAAACTCATCACTTATATCTCCAACAATTTCTTCAATAATATCTTCTAGGGTTACCAAACCAGAAGTACCTCCATACTCATCAACCACAATGGCCAAGTGATTTTTCTTCTCTTGAAATTCACCTAATAAATCATCCAACTTTTTATTCTCAGGCACAAAATAAGGTTCCCGTATTAAAGTCATCCAATTAAAGGTCTTTCTATCTAAGTACGGCAGCAAATCTTTTACATATAGCACACCTTTTACTGTATCTATATTCTCACCAAATACCGGAATTCTAGAATATCCATTCTTTTTTATTTCCCCTAGAACTTCTGGAAATTTCATTTGCTCATTAAGTGCAAAAATATCTATACGAGGTCTCATCACCTGTTTGGTATCTGTATTACCAAAGGTTACAATACCTTCTAAAATTTTTTTCTCTTCTTTAGTGGTATCTCCGTGAGAAGTTAAATCTAGCGCCTGCGACAACTGATCAATACTCAAGTTAGTTTTTTGTTTTCCCAATTTATTATACAAAAACAAAGTACCTGAACGCATAGGCAAACTCAATGGCGAAAAAAGAAAATCCAACACACGTAGCGGAAAAGCCATTAGATGTGAAAAACTCATTCTATTTCTATTGGCATATACCTTAGGTAAAATTTCACCAAACATTAAAATAAGAAAAGTAGCAACTACAACTTCTAAAAGAAAACGCACAGATACGACACCGAACAATACATTGTCTATATTTTCAAAAAGGGTGTCGCCTATAATACTGAACAACAGCACTACTCCGATATTAATAGCATTATTAGCAATCAATATAGTTGCCAATAGTTTTTTTGGACGTTCCAAAAGTTTAATTAAAATGGAACTTTTTGTAGATTTCTCATCTTGTAGCTCCTTAATTTCTGTTGGCGACAGACCAAACATAGCCACTTCGGCACCAGAAATAAGTGCAGAGCAGATAAGCAGTACACAAAGCACAATTATATTCATTGCAAAAACACCGTTAACAACCAATGTTGTCATTAAAAACGGTAAGGGGTCTGGGTCCAATAGTTTCTGTTTATAATTTTGTTAGAATGGTAAATCGTCATCTGCATCTTGACTTAAAGGAGCAGGTGATTTTGGAGGTGTTCTGTTTTCAGTATCCGCCTTTTGAGGACTAGGTGCCGCACCGCCGTTGTTTTGCATACCCTCTTTTTTAGTTGTCAAAAAAGTAAATTCTTGTACATGTACCTCGGTAGAATATCTGGTATTACCATCTTCACCTTGCCACTGGCGATTCTTTAGTCTTCCCTCCACATAAACCTTATCACCTTTACTAAGATATTTCTCGCAAATTTCAGCAGCCTTATTTCTTACCACAACATTATGCCAATCTGTATTGGTAACACGCTCTCCTGTAGATTTATTGGTATATGTCTCATTAGTAGCTATTGGAAATCTACCAATACTACCGCCTCCTTCAAAATAATGCATTTTAACTTCATCACCTAAATGCCCTATTAACATCACCTTATTTAATGTACCGCTCATAACTTAAAGATATAAAAATCAAAAGTACTAAAATTTAAATGCTTTTATAAAGTCTGCTATTAAAACAGGTACAGGAAATTCAGTTAATTTTTCAATCGAAATCTTACCGTCAAAATCATTATCTGTGTTCACTATCCAGAACTTAGTATGTAAATGTTGATGAGATAATTTATGCACAATGGCATTCTCATTATATTCTAACAACTCAACAGAATCCATATCATCTAACGCTTCTTTATACCTTATAGTAATATCATCGATTTCCAAGATATCTTTTGACTCTAAAAGCGGAAACTCCCAAAGGTTTTGCCAAATACCTTTACCTTTTCTTTGTTTTAAACTCGTAAATCGAGCTCCATCCATATCCTTATATATAGGTATAAGATAATTGAAGTATCTATTTCTAACTTTTGTCTTCTTTAACTTAACAGGTAACTGATCAACCACACCTTTTTCGAGACCCACACAACTATCATTTAAAGGACAAAGCAGGCATAATGGTTTCTTTGGCGAACATTGAATTGCACCAAACTCCATAATACCTTGGTTATAATCCCTTATTTCTATCGGATCCATTACTTTTTCAGCTAAAGCCTTAAAATATTTGATACCTTCTGTACTGTTAATTGGAGTATATACACCATAATATCTAGCCAGAACCCTGTATACATTTCCATCTACTACAGCTTGTGGTTCATTAAAACATATGGATGAAATGGCACTAGCAGTATAATCACCTACCCCTTTCAGTGTTAAAAGTTTCTTATAATTATCAGGAAATACACCACCATACTCATTTACGACCATTTTAGCCGCCGCATGAAGATTTCTTGCTCTTGAATAATACCCTAAACCCTGCCAAAGTTTTAAAACTTGTTCTTCATTAGCATTGGCAAGATCCTGAACAGAAGGAAAATTATCTACAAAGCTTAAGTAATACGGGGTTCCTTGAGCAACACGTGTCTGTTGAAGTATGATTTCTGACAGCCATATTTTATATGGATCAGTAGTCTTACGCCATGGTAAACTGCGTTTATTTTTGTGATACCAATCTAAAATTTTACCCGAAAATGACATGCTATTGAATACTAAGTTATAAAAGTAGCAGTTTATACACTTAAAATTAACCCATTAGAAAGAAAGATTGAATTTAATTTATATATTTGCAACCCGAAAAAACATACAGAAAATCTAATATTGAAAGATGACGAAAGCGGAAATTGTATCGAAGATCTCAGATAAGCTGGGAATTGAAAAAGGAGATGTGCAGGCAACTGTTGAATCCTTTATGGAAGAGGTAAAAACATCATTAGAAAGTGGTGATAATGTTTACCTAAGAGGTTTTGGTAGTTTTATCATTAAAACTAGAGCCGAAAAAACCGGTAGAAATATTTCCAAGAACACAACTATTAAAATACCCGCTCACAACATTCCAGCATTTAAGCCTGCAAAGGTTTTTGTCGAAGGAGTTAAGAGCAACGTACACGTAAAATAATTAATCTTAAAAAAAGAACTTTATGCCAAGCGGTAAGAAAAGAAAGAGACATAAGGTAGCCACACACAAGCGCAAGAAGCGTAGAAGAGCTAACCGACACAAGAAAAAGTAGTTTTATAACTACTTTTTCTTTTTAAAATACGTTCATTGACATAGAGGTCCATAGTTTGGATCTCGGCAGATACATTTGTATTTGTCTATGGTATTGTTTAATCAGTTCGTTCCCTATTTTAATAGTTGGAACAACTAAATATATATTCAGGTGAATAGAGAATTAATCGTAAGATCTAGTTCCCAAGCCGTTGACTTTGCCTTGTTGAAGGACGGAAAACTCACTGAACTACATAAAGAAGAGAATAGTAACGATTTTTCTGTTGGCGATATTTTTCTTGCTAAAATCAGAAAACCGGTGACTGGTCTTAACGCAGCGTTTGTAAACGTTGGTTATGAAAAAGATGCATTCTTGCATTACCACGATCTTGGTCCGCAACTATCTTCTATGCTTAAGTTCATAAAACAAGTGAGTACAGGAAAATTAAAGGATTACTCCTTAGGAAATTTCCCGTTCGAGACCGATATTGACAAAAACGGTGTTATAACCGATGTCATTAAAGCGAACCAATCACTATTGGTTCAAATTGTAAAAGAACCTATATCTACTAAAGGACCAAGAATTAGCTCTGAGCTATCAATTGCCGGACGTTACTTGGTTATGGTTCCTTTTTCTGACCGTGTTTCTGTATCTCAAAAGATAGCGAGCAAAGAAGAAAAAGACAGGTTAAAAAGACTAGTTAGAAGCATTAAGCCAAAAGGGTTTGGTGTTATAATCAGAACAGTCGCAGAAGGACAAAAAGTTGCCGAGCTGGACAAAGATCTAGAAAATTTGCTGAACAAATGGACAGCAATGTGTAAAAAATTACAACGTGCTCAAACACCATCTAAAGTATTCGTAGAACTCAATAGAGCATCATCTATTTTAAGAGATGTATTTAATGATAGTTTTACCGGTATACATGTTGATGACGACACCTTATTTAATGAAATCAAGGAGTATGTAGCGGAAATCGCTCCTGAAAAGGAGAGCATCGTTAAGCACTACAACAACACTAATGTGCCTATTTTTGAAAAATTTGGAATCGAAAGACAAATTAAAACGTCTTTTGGCCGTACTGCCGCAATGAGCAAAGGCGCCTATTTAATTATAGAGCATACCGAAGCACTTCACGTAATAGATGTAAACAGTGGTAATAGATCTAATAAAGCCAAAAATCAAGAAGATACTGCCCTAGAGGTAAATCTTTTATCCGCATCGGAAATTGCAAGGCAATTACGCCTTCGTGATATGGGCGGAATTATAGTGGTAGATTTTATCGATATGATAAAACCACAACATAGAAAAAGGCTTTTTGAACATCTTAGAGATGAGATGCAAGACGATCGTGCCAAGCACAAAATATTACCTCCTAGTAAATTTGGTTTAATTCAGATTACCCGACAAAGGGTAAGACCTGAAATGAATATTAAAACAACGGAAGAAGACCCTAATAACGCAGGGAAACAGGTGGAAGCACCAATTGTTTTAATAGATAAAATTACAGCGGACCTTGAAAAACTTTTAAAAGGACCTGCAAAGGATAACAGTATATCTTTAAATATACACCCGTTCATAGCAGCATACATAACTAAAGGGTTTCCATCAATGAGAACAAAATGGTTCTTAGAATACAAAAGATGGATTAAAATTCAGCCGCGCGATGCGTATACGTATCTTGAGTACCGTTTTAAAAATAAAGACGGCAAAACAATATATTAATGAAAAAAGCGATTTCCATACGGAGTCGCTTTTTTTGTTTCTAAAAAGTGACGAAGAATAAACTAATAAATCAATTCACTTTATATGAAACAGGTACTTTCACTATTCGTTCTACTATTCTTAAGCTTTAATATTTTTTCTCAAGTTACTTTTGAACCAGGTTATATCGTCGACAATTCTGGACAAAAAATAATTTGTCTGATTAAAAACAATGACTGGAAAAATAACCCAGAATCTTTTGATTATAAAATAGATGAAGCTGCAACCGTAGTAGAAGGAAACGTATACAACATTGCCGAATTTTCTATTGATAACGGTAAGAAATATGTAAAACAAAAATTAGAAATTGACCGGTCAAAATCGCTAGTAAAAAGGCTAAGCAAAAGTAAAGATCCTGAATTCACAACTGAAACTTTATTTTTGGAACAACTAATTGCAGGTGATGCCAATCTATACTATTATGAAGACAGTAATTTAATTAGATTCTTTTACAACACCAATAACAGCAGCACACAGCAGCTGATTTATAAAAAATACCTTACCCCTGACAATCGTATAGGTGAAAATACAGATTATAAAAAACAGCTTTGGGACGTACTTAAATGCGATAATCTATCTCTTAATGATGTAAAATCTACCGAATATAAAAAATCTGAATTAATAGAATTTTTTACGCTATATAATCAATGCAAGAATCCTGATTATGTAAATACTACCGCTTCTAAAACAAATAATAGAAAAGTATTTAATTTGGGTTTACGCGCTGGTTTAAATTCTGCTTCAATGGATTATAAGTCACCACAATCAAGCACAAATTTTAATCTTGATAACAGCTCTAGCTTAAGATTTGGTATTGAACTTGAAGCCATATTGCCATTCAATAAAAACAAGTGGTCTTTATTTATTCAACCCATGTATCAAAGTTTTAAAGGTGAAGCACAGCTAGAATTTCAAAACGTATCAGTAGATTACAAATCAATCGAAACTTCTATTGGAGTAAGACATTACTTTTTCCTCAACCCAGATTCTAAAATATTTATTAATTCAGCATTTCAAATAGACAGTGCCTTAGATTCATATATAGATTTTGAAACTAGTAGTGATTTTAAAATTGCACCTCGTACTTCCTTTAATTTCGGATTCGGTTTTGCCCATAAAAATGCAAGTATCAAATTAAATTACAATCCAAGAAGAGCTTTGCTTAGCAATTACGCAGCTATTTCGTCTGATTACAAAGTGCTCTCTATAGTACTTGGCTATAACTTTTTATAAACAAGTAAAGTTACTATTGGTTTATTACTTTTGAAATGCATGAATCAAAAAACAAAAGGCTACACAGTTCAAGAAGCCACTAAAAAGATTGAAAGCTATTGTGCCTACCAAGATAGGTGCCATAAAGAAGTGGTTTCTAAATTGAAAGAAATGGGTATGATTCCATTATCTGTTGATACCATAATAGCTCAACTAATCGAAGATAAATTTCTTAATGAAGAGCGCTTCGCCAAAAGCTTTGCAAGGGGTAAATTCAATATTAAAAAATGGGGAAAGAACAGAATTATTAGAGAACTGAAATTTAGAAATATATCTAAATACAATATTACCACTGCATTAAAAGAAATTGAACCTGAAGCATATTTGACTACCCTAGATGATTTAGCAAATAAAAGACTTCGACAGATTACCGAAACCAATATTCAAAAGCGGAGAAAAAAATTAGCTGACTACCTTTTGTACAGAGGGTGGGAAAGTCATTTGGTGTACGAAAAACTTTATGAGCTTATAAAATAGTATCCCTTCAACTTTCTGCTTATACTTTTTGACTTTTGTTAGTTCTAGAAATGGCTTTCTTATTTTTCCAATCTATCCAATCTTGCCCTTTCAACTTGCGCATTAACACGTCATAGTAACGCATTATTACAATGTTGTACGATGCTTTAGCCAAATTCTTAGGGTTGCGCGCTAATGCCCGTAAACTCATTGAAAACCCAGGGGTGTTATATTTCATATAATGCCAATAACCTTCTGGCATATATAAAACTTCGCCGTGAGAAAGGGTCGTTTTAAACCCCTTAGCATTTTTTAATGCTGGCCACTTATCATAATCAGGATTCGAGAAATCTATGCTCTCATGTGTAATTAGAGAATGTGGGACTTTATAAAGATTCTCTGTCTCTGACTGAGGAAATAGAACTACCTCTTTTTCTCCATCGAAATGAAAATGAAATATATTAGCCAAATCGATATCGTAATGCATAAAAGTATACGAGTCTCGTCCGCCAAAAAACATCATTGGCACACCCTTCAAAAACTTTAAACCAAAATCAGGAAAGCTATAGTCTTTCTGTAAAGTGGGTACTTCTTTTAAGATATTCCAAAGAAAAATTCTGTATTTGGTAGGCTCCTTTTTTAATAGATCAACATACGCTGCCATCTTCATTTTAGCATGCGGTTCATTAAAACCATCTTTGTGTTGAACTGGCCTATCATCATAAAGAGGTACGGTTATATTTCCCGCAACTTCTTTTATATAGTCCAAATTCCACTTATTAAAAGCAGGCCAATCTATGATAGCCTGTTCTAACACCACAGGTTTTTGAGGCTTAAAATAGTCATTAATAAAGTTGTCCTTGGTAATATGACTTACCCTTGGAATATCTGTTAACTTCAATTACACATGGTTTTTTAGGGAAGCCAAAGGTAATTAACGATAAGAAAACAATTTCTTAAAAATGTATTAATATGAACTTAGTCAACAATTTTAGCTTTTTGCTTGGCAGTTTCATTACGCTCAATAGAATGCCCTGGTCTAGTCCATTTTGGTTTTTCACCTAAAGATTGAATTTGAGAATCTGCTGCTTCCACTGTTTTTGGCTGCGATACTTTTGTAAATGCTTTTTGTGGGTTTAATCCCAACATTTTAAACATTGCCATATCCTCATTAACATCAGGGTTAGGAGTCGTCAATAATTTATCTCCTGCAAAAATTGAGTTTGCCCCTGCAAAGAAACACATTGCTTGTCCTTCTCTACTCATTTCTGTACGACCGGCAGATAAACGCACTTGAGTCTCTGGCATAACTATTCTAGTTGTAGCCACCATACGAATCATATCCCATATGGACACAGGCTCAATATCTTCCATTGGCGTACCTTCTACGGCTACTAATGCATTTATTGGAACAGATTCTGGCTGAGGATTCAATGAAGTCAAAGCTACCAACATACCCGCTCTATCTTCTAATTCTTCACCCATACCAATAATACCACCACTACAAACGGTAACATTACTTTTACGAACATTTTCTATAGTATCTAAACGATCTTCAAATGCACGAGTAGAGATAACATCTTTATAGTAATCTTCTGAAGTATCTAGGTTATGATTGTAAGCGTATAAACCTGCTTCAGCCAAACGCTTAGCTTGGTTTTCTGTAATCATACCTAACGTACAACACACCTCCATGTCTAGTTTATTAATGGTACGAACCATTTCTAGAACTTGATCAAATTCTGGGCCATCTTTTACATTTCTCCATGCAGCTCCCATACAAACACGAGAACTACCAGAAGCTTTTGCTCTTAATGCCTGAGCTTTTACTTGAGAAACGGCCATAAGATCGTTCCCTTCAATATCTGTATGATAACGAGCAGCTTGAGGACAATACCCACAATCTTCAGGGCAACCGCCTGTTTTTATAGAAAGTAATGTAGAAACTTGTACTGTATTTGGGTCATGATTTTTCCTGTGCACAGTTGCAGCTTCATAAAGTAGCTCCATTAAAGGCTTGTTATATATTTCTAGGATTTCTTCTTTTGACCAATTATGTCTTGCTTCGCTCATATAATCTTAGGTTGTTACCAGGGTTCAAAAATAACTGAATTTAAATTGAAAAAATAATTGGGAGGTTTTAAATTAATCTGATGACCCTTAAATCAATCATTATTTATTACTATTTACTTATTTCTTGAAATTAAAATACTCACCGCATTTCCACCAAATCCTACAGCATTTACGAGTATTTTATTTAAGCTTTCGCTACGCATTTTAGTTTCTAGAAATGGAACTGAAATCATCTGGTTATGCTGTAACATCAAAACTGCCAACTCTAAATTAAGCATCCCAGAGGTAGCGAACGTATGCCCTATTTTCCATTTGTTAGTAGTTAATTGAGGAGCATTATCTCCAAAAACCTCTTGAATAGCATTGAATTCTGACGAATCTCCTTTTAAAGTACCTGGCGCATGCATTACAATTGCATCGACCTCAGCAGGATCTATATCGCCCATTGCCATTTTCATAGACTTCTGAAAACATAAAGCATTAGCAGATATTGAGGTGTTATGTTTTAATATTTCTGTGGCATAACCTACACCATCAATTGTTGCTAAAGAATTCTTTACAATTCCGGTTTCTAAACATGCTACTGAAGCAGCTTCACCCAAAATCATAGTATTATATTCTTTATTAAGATTTAATGCTTGGCAAGGGTAGTCTCGGCTAAGCTCAACTACCGAAGTAGAATTAGACTCGGGCGCTTTTGCGTAAATTTTCAATGCCTTCATTTGGGCAATTGTAAAGTTAGTTAAAGGAGCCTCACTTGCACCTACCAAGAATTTACTTGCCATACCACTATTAAGCCATGCTACTCCGTTCAATACCGAATGCAATCCCGTTGAACAGGTGATGGAATGTGAAATTTCTGGACCAGTAGCTCCTAAATCATGAGATACCCACGAAGAAATGTTACCCAACGTGGTGGTAGGCGAGCTTAAGGTAGATGTAATGCCCGTTTCTAAATATTCTGCATGGTACTGCTCAAATAACTTTGTTGCTCCTCTAGAGGAGCCCAAATTAATTCCGAACTCCGAAGTGCTTCCCCAACCAGATTGCTGCACCGCCAATCTAGACGCCACCATTGCGAATAGCACACTATCATCTAACTTTTTATATTTATTATCAGAATTTCTAAGTTCTTCGACTTTAATTTTTGCAGAGGATGACAATGGCGCAACCCAAGACTTACCTCCATTTTCTTCTGCTAAAGAAAAATAATGATCGTTATTTTGATATGCCTTCCAAGCTTCTTCTATTGTACTTCCCAGGGGAGATAAGGAGGCAATTGCCGTTATGGATATTTTTTCTTTCAATTTCTATTCTAAAAGGTATCTAATGCTTCAGTAATTGTATCATAAATTTTCTGAAGTTGTGCATTTGTAATTACATATGGCGGTAGTACATAAATTGTATTCCCCAATGGTCTTAATAGTACACCTCTTTGCAAAAAGAAGTTATAAAGTTCATCCCGTAGATTACCATAACGTTCCATTTTAATCTGAAGGTCTATGGCTAATATTACGCCCATTACTCTTACTTGTTCTACTTTAATATGACTTTCAATATTAGCCGCAAATTCGGTGTGAGCCTTTTTAATATATGTTCTTCTTTCTAAGACATCAACTGAATTTAATAGCTCAATACCTGCTATTGCCGCTACACAACCTATAGGATGTGCGCTAAAAGTATGCGCATGAAAAAATCCTTTATGTACCTCATCACTTAAAAACCGATTATACACTTCTTGAGAACAACTAGTAATACTTAAAGGAAACATACCCGCCGTAAGTGCTTTGCTTAAACACATAATATCTGGCTTGTTCTCTAAATTATCTGAAGCGAAATCTTTTCCTGTTTTACCAAAACCGGTCATTATTTCATCTGCTATACATAATACCTCGTTCTTACGACATAATTCAATTAATTCATCTAAACCTGCAGCAGAATGAAATTTCATACCTGCCGCACCTTGTACCAATGGTTCAAAAACGAATGCCGCGCAGCTATTCTCTTTTAGTATTTGAGCTAGCTTATTTTTTACTTCACCTATATTATCGCCTTGGGGAGTAGGTATACGAACGACTTTTAATAGAAAATCTTCGAACGGACCGTTGTAAGATGAGAGTCCTGATGCACTCATTGCACCAAATGTATCGCCATGAAAACCATCGTCAAAAGCAATTAATGTATCTCTTCTTTCTCCGTTGTTATGGAAATATTGAAGCGCCATTTTTATTGCTGCCTCAATTGCTGTAGAACCATTATCATTAAAAAATAATTTTGCCTGATTACGAGGTAAAACTTCCATTAACTTTTCTGAAAGTTCTATTGCCGGTTCGTGAGTTAACCCGCTAAACATTACAAAATCTAATTTCTGCATCTGTTTGGTCATTGCCGAAATGATATGTTGGTTACCATGCCCATACATGACCGTATACCATGATGCTATTCCATCAATATATTCGTTACCTTCCTCATCAAACAACAAAGCATCTTTAGCCTTTACAATTGGTAATTGCGACTTGTTTAACTTATGCTGCGTTAAGGGGTGCCATAAATGTTTTTTATCGCGAGTAGATAGATTTTCCACTTTCATAGAATTTATAATTCTTCATTTTATCTATCTTGCAAAGATCGGGAAATAAACCGCAACAAAGAGATGCCCTTAAAAAGAAACCAAAAAGCATTTTTAAATTTCTCTCAGATGAAAAATACATCCGTATTTTTCATTTTCTCATTTATCACTTTTTTTATTCGTTTCCCTTTTTTCTTTAGGGATTATATAGATCGCGACGAAAGCACCTTTATACTTTTAGGGCAGTCTTGGGCTAATGGCTTTTTACCTTATACACAATTGTGGGATTTAAAACCACCATTAACATTTGCCTTCTTTGCTGCAATTATATCAGTATTCGGCAAAAGCTTTATTGCTATAAGGTTTGCAGGGGTGTTACTAGTAATAATAACTGCTTATTTTACATATAAGATAGCACTGACTATCATATCTAAAAAGGCTTCTGTTCTAGTTGGTTTATTTTGCATTTTTCTATTAAGCCTTTTTGGAAGTCTACAAGGTGTTATGTCTGAACATATTTGTATTGCTTTCTTTGTTCCTGCACTTTATATTTTACAAACAAAAAAAACTGCAGGTTACTTATTCTTGGCTGGGTTACTAATGGGCGCTACTGTTATGGTGAAATTGAACATGGCATTCCCTATTCTATTTATTGGTCTATTCTTACTTTACGAATCCTTTTTTACAAAAAAAAACACCAACCTAATACACGTGTTATTATTTGGAATCGGTGTTGTAATGTTAATTTTAGTGACTATACTTCCGTATTATTTAAGCGACCAAACAATTGTATGGTGGAGATCTGTAGTCTTAGCACCCTTAGAATATACAGAAGCTAGAAGATACTCCATTCTTAAGTTAGCACCCATTTTTGTGATTACTGGCCTTTTCTTATTCTATGCATATAAAACCAAAAATCTAAATTTTAAAAATAGAACCATACAACTACTTCTAGTTGCCATTTTAGGTGTTCTGTTTTCTTTTGTTAAAGGCGGAAGAATCAATGGTCATTATCTTATTCAACTACACCCAATGTTACTTATATTGGCGGGGATTGTCATCTATAACTTAACATTACAACACAAACCAAAACTACCTACATACTTAGTATTTTTAGTTTTATTGATTCCTGCTGAGAGTTATTTAGAATATGCTAATGTCATAAATAACAAGTATAAGAAGGGTACATTTTTTAATGGTGAAGGTTTTTCTGCACCTCAATTCATTATAGAAAATAAATTGGAAACCAAGAACATTTTGTTTTTCGAATATCATATTGGTTATTGGAATTTAGACACACTACCACCTACAACCGCTTCTACGCACCCTAGTAATATTTGCCGAGACGAATTATTTTCATTTTTCAACAATCCAAGAAAAAACTCCATCGAAGAACTTCAGTATATAATGGAAGAATTACAACCTAAAACAGTTGTTATACGAAAGAACCGACGAATTCTAGATAAAAAGGAGATTGAGGAAAATGAATATATAGATACCTATTTAGCCCAACATTATAAATTGTTTGCTACCGTAGATAACGCCGAAATATTACAGCGTTTAGAGTGATTTTAATATTCCCGTAAACCTATCTGCATATTTTTTAACCACCTCTTTTGTGAATTCTTTTTCTTCATCTATTCTACCAATTAAAGAGACACCAGTTTTATGAAGAATAATATTTTCTGTATGTGGATTCGCATCTCCACTAAATATTACCGAAACATCATATCCTTTTTGTAATAACCATTGAATTGTTAAAAGCGAATGATTTATACTACCCAAATAATTTCTTGATACAACAACGACTTTATAATCTGGCATGATAATATCGAACATAGTATCCTCATCATTTAGTGGCACTAAAATACCGCCAGAACCCTCTATTATAAGGTGATTTTCTGTTTCAGGTTCATTAATATGAAATCTATCTATTCGAATTCCATCTATTTCAGCTGCTGCATGCGGACTCATTGCAGATTTTAACTCATAACTACATGGATGAAATTTAGATTTATTGTTCGAGATAAGGCTTTTCACTATATCAGTATCCGTATTATCTAAATCTCCAGCTTGTACAGGTTTCCAATAATCTGCTTGCAGTGCTTCAGTAAATATAGCCGATGCAATTGTTTTACCTACTTCTGTTGAAATTCCTGTAACAAATATTTTTTGCATGTATTCTTACTTTGAGTTTGTGATTATACCACAATTTAAACACTTATATTTTCTTTTTTCGAAAAAAGGAAAAAGTTTATAAAATACTCCATTGCTGTTATAAAATGGCTCTGATCTTTGTGCTTTACAGTTGGGACATACAATTGTATTTCCATCGTTATCAACTGCGTAAGCTCTAATTTCATCATATATGGTAATTGCCCTTTCTTTATCTTTTGAGTAAACCTGTAATTTTACACCCCCAATTGCATTACTAATTAACGGATCTGAGTTTAAAGTATTTTCATCCCTAAGAAATACAGGAATACCTTCAGATTCTAATTTACCTTTAACAATCTGTACGTCGGCAACATATTCAAAAGAAGCCAGTTGATAGAATTTTTCTTCCATGTATATTTATATAAAACTAGCTAACAATTTCACCAATAAGCCAATTTCTTCTTTAGAATTGAAACTATGTAAACAAATTCTAAGTCGTTCTTGCCCTTCAGGTACCGTAGGTGATAGAATTGCCTTTATATTGAAACCTTTATCAATTAATTTTTTAGATACTTGTTTTACTTTTTTAGAACCAGAAATTATACACCCCTGTATTGCAGTATCACTAGGTATAAAAACTTCATCTATTTTATGAATTTTAAGCTGATTTTTAAAAAACTCAATATGCTCTTTCAATACCGCTTTTGATTCTTTTCCCAGTTCATTAATATACTCATGTGCTGTAATAATTGTTGCTAAAGTATGCGGTGTTAAACCCGTGGTATAAATAAAGGGTTTAGCGAAGTTGACTAAGTAATCTTTTAAATCTTCAGAACCAAGTATTGCTGCACCGTGGCAACCAAAAGCCTTACCAAAAGTAACTGTTCTAGCAAAAACATCATTTTCAAGTCCTAGTTCTGTAATTAACCCTTCTCCATTCTTTCCCAATACACCAACAGCATGGGCTTCATCTACTATTAAATTATAACTATTAGACTTAGAGAATTTTGCCAACACTTTTAAATCTGGAGTATCGCCGTCCATAGAAAAAACGCTTTCCGTGACAATATAAACTGCGAAGTCCTCATTCTCATTTCTTGCAGCGTTTAAGTTTATCTTCTCTTCTAAGCTTGATAAATTATTATGCAAAAAACTATAAGCCTTTGCATTGCTCATACGAATACCCTCTCTTATACTAGCATGTACAAACTCATCATAAAAAATTAAATCGCCTCTTTGCGGCACGGCACTAAAAAGCCCCATATTGGCATCATAACCAGAATTAAAAACCAATGCCGCATTAGATTTGTAAAAAGTAGCCAGTAGTGGCTCTAATTTTTGATACAATTTATGATTACCCGACAAAAGTCTAGATCCACCAGAACCATTTGAGGCTATACTCTCGGTTAATAACAGCTGAAAAGTTTTAGAAAATAAGGTTTCATTGGTCGCAAAGCCTAAATAATCATTAGAAAGAAAGTCTATTAGTCCGTCAAGCGAATTTAAAGACCTGAAAGTTTCCTCCTTTTTACGGTTTTCTAAAACATTAAGTAATTTTTTGGGCAGTTGGTTCATTTCACAAAAATAGCTTTTCTCGGAAATGATTGTAGCCTAATTAACGAATTCCTGAAATTTTTCCCACGTGTTTACCCATATTACTGAAAGTCTTTCAATCTTTCCATAAAACCAGTGCGAAAATCGTTTTATAAATCTGACTAGTAATGATTTACAAAATCAAAAAATTACCACATTGAGGAAAAAATTCTATTTAAAATGATAAAAAGATAAACTTATGGCATATTTTTGCGTCTTTTTTTAAAGAAATTTCCTACTTTAATATTAAAGTAATAGATTAAGTGTATGTCTTTTGACAACGATTGAATGAAAGGGAGCAAAATTTTTGATAATAATAGATTAAATACATTGATGTCTTTTGACGTTATGGATACGCATCCTGAGGCTATCTATGACGAAATTACATCTCTTGCCGCTGCTATTTGTAATACCCCGTCTAGCTTAATATCACTAGTAGATGATAAAAGGCAATTCTTTAAATCTCACCATGGGTTAGATATTAACGGTACATCATTAGAAGACTCTTTCTGCAAGCACGTAATTAGTGATGATGTAGGTTTACTCATTGTAGAAGACACACACAACGACAATAGATTTAACGACTATAATCTTGTTAAAAATGACTCTAATGTTGGGTTCTATGCCGGTGCCTCATTAACTACCGAAAATGGATATCGCCTTGGAACTTTATGTGTGTTAGATTACAAACCAAGAAAACTAGACAATACACAAATTGACGGACTTCAAACACTTGCTAAACAAGTTGTACAATTACTAGAATTAAGAAAGTCTAAAAAGAAAGAGAAAGACCAAAAATTAGATTTAGAAAGAAAGGGACAACTTTTAGACAATATCGTTTCTGCAACCGGAATAGGTATATGGGAACGTAATCTTAATGAAGATTCTATAATATTAAACAAGCAAGCTTTTGGTATTTTTGGTTTGAACAAAGATTCTATTAATCAATTTAGTACAGATATATGGTTTAGCCTTATTCATCAAGATGATTTACCTGAGGTAAAGAAAAAAATGCTAGAATGCTTAAGTTATCCTTCTGTCGGTTGTAGCGTTCAATACCGATTCTTACAGGAAGATGGCACTTATAAATGGGTTCATGAAAAAGGTAAAGTTTTAAAGTGGAGCGATACCAAGAAACCATTATCAATGTATGGTACCGTTCAAGACATTACCGATAAGAAAAATTATAATACCGAGCTTCAAAGGGTTAAAAACAACCAAGAAGCCATGATTAATAGCACTAAAGATTTAATGTGGTCTATAGACTTAGAATTTAAACTTATTACTGCAAATACAGCATTTCATGAATTAGTTACAAAAATTCAAGGTAAGCCTTTCAATGAAGGTAGTTTAGTTCTTTCTGATCATGTAGCTAAACAAATCACCGAAAAATGGAAATCTTACTATAATAGAGCTCTTACCAGCGGTCGATTTTCAGTGAAACAAAAAATACAAAATCCGAGAAAATTTTGGACAACCTATGGCCTTACATCATTTGACCTTTTGTATAATAAAGAAGGTGAAAAAATAGGTATAACCTGTTTTTCAAAAGACATAACTTCTGAAGTATTATCTCAGCAAGTTTTAATAAGCGCTAAAGAAGAGATGCAAAAAATAATGGATACTTCTCTAGATATTATCTGCACGTTAGATGAAGAAGGTTATTTTTTAAGCATCAATAAAGCATGTAAAACAGTTTGGGGTTACAATCCAAAAGATTTAATAGGTACTAATTATATTAAATTGGTACATGAAGATGATATTGAATCAACTGAAAATTCTGCCGAATCTGTTTCTTTTGGAGAAAAAATAGTCAATTTCGAAAATAGATATGTACACAAAAATGGAACTATAGTACCTATGCTATGGTCCTCTAATTGGGATGAAAAGGATCGTATTTACTACTGTATTGCTAGAGATAACACTGAAAAGAAAAAAGCAGAACTTCAACTAGCAAACAGCGAACAACTCTTTAAGACTCTTGTTCAAGAAAGTAGTGATATAATCTCTATTGTAGATAGTGAAGGTTACTTTTCATATGTAAGCCCTAGTTGTAAAAAAATTCTTGGTTTCTCTCCTGAGGAATATGTTGGTAAAAATGCTTTTGATAATGTTCACCCGGAGGATTTTGATACAGTTAAGAACAAATTCCTTTCTATTTCAGAAAATGATTCTGTAAAAATAGAACCTTTTAGATTTAGAAATAAAGAAGGAAATTGGACATGGTTCGAAAATTTATTGTCCAATCAATTAAATGTACCTTCAATAAACGGTATCGTAATTACTTCTAGAGATATTACCGATAAGAAAAAAGCTATTGAGCAATTAGAAAATAGTGAGCGTCGTTATAAAACACTAGTACAAGAGGGTAGTGATATGATTTGCATTGTTGATGAAAAAGCTGTATTTTCTTATGCCAGCCCAACATCAACAAAAATATTAAATATTACACCAGAAGAGTTTGTTGACACTAATGCCTTTGAATATGTTCATCCTGATGATTACGCAACGGTATACAATGAATTTATAAAAGTTTTAGATATACCCCAAGTGGCTATAAAGCCATTTAGATTTAAACATGGCGATGGCCATTGGATCTGGTTAGAAACCATTATAACCAATAAGTTGAACGAGCCATCAATTATGGGTATCGTAGTAAACTCTAAAGACGTTACTACCAAGGTTCAACATTTAAAAGCTATTGAAGAACAGAATGTCCAGCTTAAGAAAATTGCATGGACACAATCTCATATCGTTAGGGCTCCTGTTGCTAGATTAATGGGCTTGATTGATTTATTAAAAGATGATAAGGAAAAGTTAAAACTCGAAGAAAAAGAACGTATTCTTAATTATATAATTACCTCTGCAAATGAAATTGACCATGTTATTAAAGATATAGTTGAAAACACTATTAATGCAATTGACCTAGACGAAATTACATGAATTACCAACTACTATTAATTGAGGATGACCCTATATTCACATTTTTACTGGAAAAGGGAATAGATCATGCAGAACTGAAAGGCGAAGTAATTAGTTTTTTAAATGGAAAACCTGCTCTAGATTATTTGACTAAGGAATATTCGGATAAACACAACTATATCATATTCCTCGACCTTAATATGCCTGTCATGAACGGTTGGGAATTTATGGAGCAACTAGAATTATTAGCCAAAACAGATAATTGTATGGTATTTGTTTTGACGTCTTCCGCATATCGTCATGATATTGAAAAATTAAAGAAAAAACCGCTTGTAGCAGAATTTGTAACAAAACCTATTACCGAGTATCACCTAAAAGGCATCAAAGAAACCATTCTAAATAAGTTTGAAAAAAACTAGACCTTATAAATTCTAAATTTTTTCTAATATCGAACGTTATATTTATTAATAATTTAATGTAGATACATACTTGAAACAGCTTCATTATCTTAGCTAAAAATCATAGTATGCGCCATTTTATTCTTTTTATCATTTTTGGTTTTCAGTCAATACAATTAATTGCACAAACTAACTCATATTCAATTTCTTTTGAAAATGCCGTTCATCACGAAGCTAATATCTCAGCTACTTTTCCAGATATAGCATCAGATACTTTAACACTTAGAATGAGTAGAACATCGCCTGGTAGGTATGCTTTACATGAATTTGCCAAAAATATCTATAATTTCAAAGCAAAAGATAGTAAAGGAAATTCACTACTAGTTTCTAGAACCAACCCGTATGAATGGAAAATTTATGGTCATAATGGTCAAGTAGATATCACGTACACATTATTTGCAAATAGAGGAGATGGTACATATTCTCAAATCGATGAAACTCATGCGCATTTAAATATACCTGCTACATTTATGTACGCACCTTCACTCCGCGAACGGAATATAAAGGTAGATTTTCAAGTAAGAGAAGATTTAAATTGGCAGATTGCAACCCAGTTACCCCATGTAAATGGCTCTACTTATAGCGCGCCAGATCTATATTATTTTATGGATAGCCCTACAGAGTTAAGCAATCATATGACCAGAGAATTTAATGTTGATGGGCAAACTATTAAACTAGCATTACACGACCCTGGCACTGAAGAAGAAGCAGACGTATATTTTGAAAAGGTAAAGAAAGTTGTACTTGAAGAAAAGAAAGTTTTTGGCGCATTACCTTCATTTGATTATGGTTCATACACCTTTTTAGCATGCTATGTCCCAAATGCATCTGGAGACGGTATGGAGCATAGAAATTCTACAATTTTAACCAGCACAAGAACTTTGGCAAATGGAGGTATGGAAGGTAACATAGGTACCGTATCCCATGAATTTTTTCATAGCTGGAATGTAGAGCGCATTAGACCAAAATCTTTAGAACCTTTTAATTATAAAGAAGCAAACATGAGTGGAGAACTCTGGTTTGCAGAAGGCTTTACAAGCTACTACACCAATCTTATTCTTTGTAGAGCAGGACTAATTACTCCTGAAAAATATGTTGAAGGGTTAACCGGTACCTTCAACTATGTATGGAATTCACCTGCCAGGCAATTTTTTAACCCTATTGAAATGAGTTATCAGGCACCATTTGTTGATGCCTCGACCTCTGTTGACCCTGTAAATAGAGAAAATACATTTATTTCTTACTATTCCTATGGTAGTGTTCTTGGTCTAGCTTTAGATTTATCATTAAGAGAAAAAGGATTGAATTTAGATGATTTCATGAAACTAGTCTGGAATACCTACGGAAAAACTGAAAATTCGTATACTATTGAAAACTTAAATGAAACCTTGAACATTTATGCTGGTGACACTTTCGGTAATAACTTCTTCAACGGTTATATTCACAAAAGCAATATGCCGCAGTATAACGAACTATTAAAAACTGTAGGTGTTAGTTTATCTCAAAACAATGAAGCCGCATATTTCGGAGCCGCTGTTTCTATAACAGATGATTTATATGGCAAAATTAGAAGCAATACTAAAATTGGGAGTCCCGCTTATATTGCCGTGTTAGATAAAGATGATATCATCACATCAATAAACAATAAACCTTTCCCTAACGGAATTCAATTTAATACGTTTATCAAAGATGAATTCAAACCAAAAGACACCCTTTCAATAACATTTTTACGGGATGGTTTAGAAAGAAAAACAGAAGTCACTTTAACCTCTGACCCAAGCTATGCCATCAACTTAGTTGAGAAAAATGACAAAACTCCTTCAAAAAAAGTATTAAAAGCCCGCCAAGCTTGGTTAAAAGTTGAATAAATGAGCCTAATTTATACTACAGCCACAACTACTGAAGAATTAATACAAATTCTTTCTTTACAAGAAATGAATTTAAAATCAGCTGTTTCTGATTTAGAAATGGAACAAGAGGGTTTCGTTACCGTTCACCATACTTTAGATGTTCTGACAAGAATGAATAATGCCTGTCCACATATCATTGCCAAAGATGGCGATAAAGTGGTAGGCTACGCATTATCGATGACCGATGATTTTAAAGATGAAATTTCAGTTCTAAGACCAATGTTTACCAAATTAAAAAACGTAAACATTAAAAATTTCATTACCATGGGCCAAATATGTGTTGCCAAAAGCCATAGAAAGATGGGTGTTTTTCGCGGACTTTATAACGCTATGAAAATTGCCTCTTACCCTAAATATGACGCTATCATCACAGAAGTTGATGCTACTAATACTCGTTCTTCAGGAGCTCATTACGCCGTAGGATTCAAAAAAATATGTACATACAATAGTTTAGGACAAGATTGGGATTTGATCTCTTTGAAAACATCTTGAAAATAATTTTTATATATTTAATTATTGTTTTTCGATAATTTTTATATATTTGTTATCGTTAAACGATAACAAATATATTATATGAAAAATCTTCTTACTGCACTCAAATGGCTTATTAATTTTCTCCGTAATAATATCTATAATTATAAACTTAGGTGAATTATCAAAATACGTTCTTATAAAATTTGATTTGCTTCAATATTCCGATGAAGAAAATAGCTGGATACTAATGCTTTTAATTCCTTTACTAACTGTTATATTACAAGGTTATATATTCTGGCTTCTTTTGAAATTTAGAAAAGTAATACCCGAATTTATAACGGATACAATATTTACAGAAAAAAATAGTACTATTTTTAGAAAGGTCGGTAACGGACTTATAATTTATTCTGTATTAATTTTCTTTATAAGGTTAATAGAAAAATGCTTTGAAATAACTTTAGAATATAGTGTTTCTGCTTCATATACCTTAAGTAAAAATTTTGGAACGGTACTAAGTGGAAGAATATCACTTTTAGTAATAGCTATTTTTCTACTTATTATAGCCAAATTGATAAAAGAAGGGTATCAGCTAAAGAATGAAAATGACCTAACTATATAACTATGAGCATAGTCGTAAATCTAGACAATGTATTATCAGAAAGGAACTTAAAAAGCAAAGAGTTAGCAGAAATGATAGGCATTACAGAAGCTAATCTTTCAATTCTTAAATCAGGAAAAGCTAAAGCTATACGCTTCTCTACTTTAGAAGCCATTTGTAAGGCATTAGAATGCCAACCAGCTGATATTTTAGCTTATAAAAAGGAATAAAAAAAAGGCTATACTTTACAGTATAACCTTTTTATATTTATAATGTATTGTGTTAATCTGCTAACACAATAACCTTATTATTCTTCAACTCAATAGTACCGCTAGAAATTTGTAATACTGTATTACCTTCTGCATCTTTAGTAAACTTAGATACATACTCTTTTTCTAAAGATATATTACCTGAAATCTTGACCTTGCCCTCTTGCAATAAAGATACAATTGGTGCGTGATCCTTCAACATTTGAAACTCTCCATTAATACCAGGCACCGTTACCGAAGTAACTTCTCCTGCAAATAATGTAGCTTCTGGTGATACAATTTCTAAATACATATTTTTTCAGTATTCAGTATTCAGCATTCGGCACTCAGTTATAAAACTGACACCTTAAACTGTTTACTAGTTTTAAGCTTCAGACAACATTTTCTCACCTGCTTCGATAGCCTCTTCAATAGTCCCTTTAAGGTTAAAAGCAGATTCTGGTAAGTGATCTAATTCACCATCCATAATCATATTAAAGCCTTTAATTGTTTCTTTAATATCAACTAAAACTCCTTTAAGACCTGTAAACTGCTCCGCTACGTGGAACGGTTGAGATAAGAAACGTTGTACACGTCTTGCTCTACCTACCGCAGATTTATCTTCTTCTGATAATTCTTCCATACCTAAAATGGCAATAATATCTTGAAGTTCTTTATATCGTTGTAAAAGCTCTTTTACTCTTTGTGCACAAGCATAATGCTCTTTACCTAGAATATCAGCAGTTAAAATTCTTGATGTAGAATCTAATGGATCAACTGCAGGGTAAATACCAAGCTCAGCAATTTTACGAGACAATACCGTCGTTGCATCTAAGTGAGCAAACGTTGTTGCTGGTGCTGGATCCGTTAAATCATCTGCAGGTACGTATACCGCCTGTACAGAAGTAATAGAACCTCTTTTGGTTGATGTAATACGTTCTTGCATAGCCCCCATTTCTGTTGCTAATGTTGGTTGATAACCTACCGCTGATGGCATACGACCTAATAATGCCGATACCTCAGAACCTGCTTGTGTAAAACGGAAAATATTATCAACAAAGAAAAGTACATCTTTACCTTGACCTTCACCTGCTCCATCACGGAAATACTCTGCAATTGTCAAACCAGAAAGTGCAACTCTAGCACGTGCTCCTGGTGGTTCGTTCATTTGCCCAAAAACGAAAGTCGCTTTCGAACCTTTCATTACCTCTTTATCTACCTTTGACAAATCCCATCCACCTTCTTCCATAGAATGCATGAAATCATCACCGTATTTTATAATACCAGACTCTAACATCTCACGAAGTAAATCGTTTCCTTCACGAGTTCTTTCACCAACACCTGCGAATACAGAAAGACCACCATGACCTTTAGCTATGTTGTTAATCAATTCTTGAATTAATACAGTTTTACCTACACCTGCACCACCAAACAAACCAATTTTACCACCTTTTGCATAAGGCTCGATTAAATCGATAACCTTAATACCTGTGAACAGAACTTCAGTAGAAGTAGATAGATCTTCAAATTTTGGCGCATCTCTGTGTATAGGAAGACCAGCTTTACCAGCTTTAGGTAAATTACCTAAACCATCGATAGCATCACCTATTACATTGAACAAACGGCCATATACATCATCACCTACCGGCATTTGAATCGCACTACCTGTAGCAACTACATCAACCCCTCTACTAAGACCATCGGTAGAATCCATAGAAATAGTTCTAACCGTATTCTCGCCTACATGAGATTGTACTTCCAATACTAAAATAGACTTATCCTTATTTACAATCTCTAAGGAATCATAGATTCTAGGAAGATCTGCACCTGATTGAAATTCTACATCAACTACGGGTCCAATGATTTGCGAAACTTTACCTGTAACTTTTGACATTACTTATATGTTTATTTATTACGTTTAATAAAACCTGAAAAATGCTCTCATTTTCAGGCTGCAAAGATATAGTTTTCAATTTTAAAGAAAAATTGTTTTTTTCCTTTTTTACAAAAGTAAAAAGGTGCCTATTAAGCACCTTTTAAATCTTACTATTTTATGTACTATTATTGTAGTGTTGCTGGGTAGTTTGTAGGATAATCACCTACATTTAATAAATTACCCGAGGCTTCAAAATTTGAACCATATGTAGCATCAATTGCTTTCATAAATTCATTTGCCAACAATGCGTACCCTCTAGCAGTAGGGTGTATACCATCTAAAGAGAAGGCACTACCTGTTACCAAACTAGACGTTAAAGTGAAATCTCCACTTGTAATACCACCATTTGCCAATTGATTCAATAATGTATTTGCATCAACTAAAGCTAAACCTGCCTGATTGGCTGTAGCTGCAATTATTTGATTAAAAGCTTCTGTAGCCGCAGCTATTTCTGCTTGCTCACTAGGAATTAAAACCCATTTATCCTCTAAAGGAAGCGAAATACCCTCTACTGAAAATTGACCTGCCAATGTTTGAGGCAATCCCGCTTCCATTAAAGCACCAACCGACTCTACATTTACCGTACCAATGATAGCTGAACTTGGCAATACAAATAAGTCATCTGCTGTTGCCTCTCTTGTTTGTCCGTAAGTATTACCTAATAACCCTGCAACTAAAGGTGCTGTTTCAACAGGTAACCCAAAAGACTGCACAAAAGCTGGAAATGTTGGACTTGCAATTAACACGCCTGCAATTTGAGCAGAAAGATCAGTTAACGTTTCATCTCTTATAACCACTTCACTTGCCGCTGTTGTAGAAAATTCTATTGAACGTTCAGGTACACCTAAGAAAGCGTACACTTGATTCAGTTGTCCAAAAATTCCATTTAAAGTTGCTATCTGTCCTCCAAAATCTGGATTGGTAGGATCCAAAGGATTATGAGGTACCGTTGTAAAATGAGGCACATCAGTAACATTTGGAATATTGGCAACAACCCCTTGTGTCCCTCCTGCAGTTAAAGTAGCTATTAAAGCTCCATAACTTCCGTCAAAACCAACTCCTGGCGCTCCTGAAACTGGTGTAATTGGATTTGTTCCATCACCTCCTGTAGTAGCATATCCCAATACATCATTATTACCTATCCATAAAGAGAAAAAGCTTGGTGCCTGCGCTACTGCCATTTGTAATACACTAACGTCTGGAGTTGAACCAGTCATTCTAACAAAATAAGGATTTGCAAGGCCTAATTGTACATTGGCAATATTACCATAACCAGGTGCTAGTAAGTGAAAACTTTTAGCACCAGGAACACCTAAGTTATTAAAAGGACCTGTTGGATTATTTAGAGCTATATCTGTAGTGACCGTTACATCTCCAATTAGAGATTCTAAAGAAACAGGACCAGCTCCACCAAATACCAATCTAGGACCCTGAATTCTAGTGCCAGCAAGAGCAAGACCACCAATATTATCATTGGTTAATGGTTGTATAAAACTACCACCACCTGCAAGACTAAATTTTTGTGATAACAAATTTGGCATTGACAATGTTTGACTTGCTTGAAACAAGGCACCATCCGTAAAACCTGCCGTTAATGAATTTCCTAAAGAAACGTAATTAGAAAAATCTACCGAACCAGCATTTAACGCAGGAAGCTCTTCAGCTATTACTTCTGGATCAAGATCAACATCCTCTGGGTCATTACAAGCTGTAAAAGCTAATAGACCTAAAGAAATATATAAATATTTTAAGTTTTTCATTTCAACTTTTGATTTTAATTAGTTGTTAATTGTCCAAGATAAGTAGTACATAGAACCTATAAATCCAGTTCCGAATGCCGTGTAGTACTCTTTACCTGTAAGGTTAGTACCACCCAATTTAAAAGTTGACTTAATACTTGGCACATCATAATTGATTTGCGCATCTACTACATGAAATTCCGGAATTACACCATTTCCAAAAGTAGCCTCCCAGTAATAATCATCACTGAATCTGTACGATACGTTAAATCCGAAATTTTCAAAAAGTTCTTTATTCCCGAAAGAAGCTTTGAATTTGTGTTCTGGAGTATTGAAATTCAACATGACATCTGGGTTTGCATCACGATCAAAATCCAATTTTGTAAAAGTATAACTACCACCTAAATCAAAATTACCCAATACCTTAACATCAAGACCAATAGAAGCTCCGTAAGAATTAACATTGGCATCAGTATTTGTGTATGTACTATATGCCTGGAAATCTCCATTCGCTATTGCCGCAACAGAAAGTCCGCCATCACCAACTTCTCCGTAGAATGGAGCAACAACCACCTCTTGGGAAATGAAGTCTTCATAACTGTTATAGTACGTACTAAAATCAATTACAAACTTATCAATCTTACCTCTATACCCTATTTCAAAAGATGTTACTTTTTCTGGCTTAACTAAATCTGGATTAGCAACTTCAAGTACCGAAGGATCTCCTGTCTCACCCAATGCCGTGGCAGAAGCAGCAGAGTACGAGTTGCTATATGCCGCTGTACCAGTTTGAGTTACCGACGAAGGTTGACCTAACAACTGACCTGTAGCGCTTACATCAAAATCTCTTGAATATTGCTCCAAATTATCAGGTGCAGATCCTACTAGAATTGCTCTACCTGCATCCAAACCAATAAAAAGGTCTTGAGTAGTCGGGTTTCTAAATCCAGTTTGAGCAGATGCTCTTATATTATGATTTCTGTTCAATGTATAACCTGCAGATAATCTTGGAGAGTAAAAACCATCAAAAAATTCAGACTTATCATAACGAAGAGAACCTGTTAATTTTAAACTTTTATCTCCCGACATAGGTAATGTCTTTTGAACCTGCGAGTAGATTCCAAATTCGGAATAATCAATAGGACCGTCTTCCTCGGAATCCGTATAGATAGTACCTAAAGAATTTAAACTATATTCCCTAAAAGAACCACCAACCTGTATTTCTGCCCAATCAATCAAATGACTGAAGTTGTAGTTAGCATCAGCATGATAGTATTTAGATTGATCATAAAACTGTGACCCCACACTTAAGTCTGGGTCTTTAATAACTTTATTAAATACAGCTTCGAATTCTGGCGTACCTGGCAACAATCTGCCTGACTCCGCTTGTGCTCTCGCAGCAGCATGCGCCTGCTGGTCGTTAGCACCTCCTAAAGTAGCTTGAACATAAGCTCCAGTATACTCACCAAACCAAGTATTGTCATCTTTCCAGCTTCTATTAATGTTGATACCTGTAAATACCATATCATAAGAATCGCCAGCTTTATCACCAACAACATAACCTCTTACAAAAAAGTTATCATTTTTAATTTCCAATTTGTGTTGTTCTTGAAAAAATCCAGCAATATTGTACCTATTAGTACCTTGATAAATTGTGTTACCTGTACCTACTTTACCAACATAAGAAATCTCCAAGCTATTGTCTTCAATTGGTCTATAATACAAGCCCCAATCTGCTTTTATACTTTCTGCATTATAATTCGTTAAATCACTTTCATTATACCCAGTTCTACTAACAATTTCAGAAGGTACCAAAGCATTTGCACCAGAAGGCAAAATACCTAAACCTTCTAATGTAAGAGCTACCTCCTTAATATTAGTAGACACCTCATCACCATAAACATTGATCCCATCATAGTTCAAGTTATCTCTTGTGCCTCCAAGTGTATTTCTATCATCCGTATTATTTGCGGCCCAATCAGTCCCTTTTAAGTAACCGAAATTAACTTTTGCAGCAAATTTATCACTGAATTTATGTGCCGCTCTAATTCCAAAATCGGTATATGAATTATCACCAGAAGCTTTTTGAGAAGTTATTCCTTGCTTAATTGAAACACTTATACCCTCATAATCGAAAGGACTTTTACTACGCATGAACAAAATACCGTTAAAAGCATTTGCCCCATAAAGTGCAGATGATGCGCCAGGTAAAAGTTCAACACTTAGTACATCTGGCTCAACTAAACCTACCAAATTACCAATAGGAAAGTTTAATGCAGGTGTTGAGTTATCCATACCATCTACAAGTTGCATAAAACGTGTATTGGCAAAAGATGCGAAACCTCTAGTATTAATCGATTTAAATGTTAAACTGTTCGTATTTACATCTACCCCTTTTAAATTTTCAAGACTGCCATAAAAATCAGCAGCTGTGCTGTTCTTTATTTCTGAAACACCAATTCTCTCCACTGTAACTGGAGATTCAAAAATTCTCTCTGGCGTTCTTGAAGCAGATATTACAACCTCGTCCAAAAACGTTTGAGATTCATTTAAGGTTATTGTAATAGTTTGACTTGCACTAGTAATATTTTCTGTTGTATTAGTATAACCTATGCTTGACACCTCTATTTTAAATGGCGGCACCTCGGATGTAGCCAAATTAAAATTCCCATCGAAATCCGTCACTGTTCCAATGGTCTTGCCGACAATAACAATATTGGCCCCGGGAATAGGCTCGTTATTTTGGTCAACAACATTACCATTGATATTGGTCTGGGAATACCCGAATGTACCAATAATCATCAATGCTAAAAGTAGTATTGTTCTCATTCTTAATTAAAGTTTAAAATTAGTTGTGGGTTAAGATACAGAATATTTTAAACGAAGTATAGGAATTTGAAAAAAATTATGCATGCATAGTAAAATTTCCATAATTAACTACAGTCATTTCTAAGATATATGCAATTAACTTTATTATAACAGTCTCAAAATTATTTCTATAAGTGATTTGTAAACACAAAAAAAAGGACCTGAAATGAATCAAGCCCTTTTAAAGTGTTTTTAAAATTTTAATTTATTCTACCGTAACCGATTTAGCAAGGTTTCTAGGTTGATCTACATTACAGCCTCTCATTACCGCAATATGATAAGACAGTAACTGTAAGGGAATAGTAGTTAATAACGGCGTTAAGCTTTCTAAAGTTTCAGGAACCTCAATTACATGATCAGCCAAATCTCTAACCTGCTCGTCACCTTCCGTAACTATAGCTATTATTTTACCTTTCCTAGATTTTATTTCTTGGATATTACTTACCACTTTCTCATAATGCCCTTTTTTAGTTGCTATTACAAAAACTGGCATATGCTCATCAATTAATGCTATCGGACCGTGTTTCATTTCTGCAGCAGGATACCCTTCTGCATGAATGTAACTAATCTCTTTTAATTTAAGAGCTCCTTCTAATGCTACAGGAAAATTGTAACCCCTACCTAAATAAAGACAATTTGTTGAATCCTTATATACGTCTGCAATTATTTCAATAAGTGCATTTGACTGTAAAGACTTTTCAACCTTACTTGGTATAGTTTCCAATTCAGTTAAATATTCATGATATCTTGACTCAGAGAAAACTCCTTTAGCTTTTGCTAATTTTAATGCAATAAGTGTAAGAACTGTAATTTGTGTAGTAAACGCTTTTGTAGAAGCCACACCAATTTCAGGACCTGCATGTGTATATGCACCTGCATCAGTTTCTCTAGCAATAGAAGATCCAACAACGTTACAAACACCAAACACAAAAGCACCTTTTTCTTTTGCTAATTTTATAGCTGCCAAAGTATCTGCTGTTTCACCAGATTGCGAAATTGCAATTAAAACATCTTTATCTGTTATTACTGGGTTTCTATATCTAAATTCAGAGGCATATTCAACCTCTACAGGAATTCTTGCCAAATCTTCAAATATATACTCAGCTACTAAACCAGCATGCCATGAAGTACCGCATGCTACAATAATAATTCTATTAGCGTTTAAGAATTTTTCCATATTAAGGTCAATTCCCGCCATTCTAATTAAACCTTGATCAGCCAACAAACGACCTCTGTAAGTATCTTTGATTGCTCTAGGTTGCTCATAAATCTCTTTCAACATAAAGTGATCATAACCACCTTTCTCGATTTCTTCTAGATTCATCTGAAGCTCTAAAATATTAGGATACGCCACTGAGTCATCCTTAATTTTTCTAAGCTTAATTTCTTTCCCTAATCTTATAATAGCCATCTCCTCATCTTCAAGATAAACAGCATTATTAGTAAATTCGATAAAAGGAGATGCATCTGAAGCGATAAAAAATTCTCCTTCACCTATACCGATAGCCAAAGGACTACCTAATTTAGCAACGACAATTTCATCTGGTTTTTTCTGATCAAAGACTGCAATAGCATATGCACCTACCACTTGATTAAGCGCTATCTGAACAGCTTTTCCTAATTTAACATCTTCAGTTTTTTGAACCTCTTCAATCAGATTAATTAATACTTCAGTATCTGTGTCCGATTGAAATGTATAACCACGCTTTGTTAACTCTTGCTTAATGGATTCATAATTTTCTATAATTCCGTTATGTATAATTACTAGATCACCTGAATTAGAGTAATGAGGATGAGAGTTTACATCATTCGGAACACCGTGGGTAGCCCAACGTGTATGACCAATACCTATACTCCCTTTTTGAGAAATAATTTTAGCTTTATTCTTTAAGTCTTCAACTTTACCTTTTGTCTTTGCAAGATTTATTTGATTACCATCATATAGTGCAATACCTGCACTATCATATCCTCGATATTCTAATCTCTGAAGTCCTTTTATTACAATAGGAAAAGCATCCCTATATCCTATGTAACCTACAATTCCGCACATAATACTATTTGTTTGAAAATTTTATTAAAATCTAATCGCATGTTAGATATACGAACATGACCAAAATTTAGACTATTTAGGTTATACAACGTTAATATCTTGTCGTTGGTATGTCAACAATGAATTAATTGGTTAAGAATAACTAAGGAAAAGTTAATCTGCCTTTGTGTAAGATATTTCTAATTTTAATCTCTTATTAAAATTAGGATCAGTAGCCTGAATATTGCTACCGTACAAAATAGTACCCAATGGAGTAACGGTAGAAGTCATAGGCAATTCCTCTTCTCCATTTGTAATCTTTGCATCAGCAATACTCCAATTCTGTATGTTTGTTGTTAATGTCAATGCCAAAGTAGCATTCGTAGAATCTCTAACGATCATATTATTGATATGATCCGTAATCTTAACAGAATACTGCACTCCTTTACCGTCGGACTTTTCTATAATTCCATCAAAATTAAGATACGCACCAAATAAACTAGCTGACTCAAGATCCGTTTGCTCTGTTAGTGTATTGATTAAAGGAAATTTATTCTCTGTATTATACAAGTACAATCTTGGCGGCTCTATTGCACTACCAGCAGCATCTAATTGGTCTCTGTCTATGAAGAAAATTAAATTAGCCTCGTTTATCACCCAATTCTGACTTCTAATTTGCTCAACTACGCTCTCGCCTCCATCTTCTTCAAATAGATTTATTTCAGCATACGTGCCAGGACCCCCTTTTAAATATAATCTAGATGCATTTTCACCATTATCTAGCGCCTGTAAAACCTGAGGACCATAATTTTCAGTAATCAAGGTATTGACAGCATTACCAGAAACTCCAGTTGTAACTGCAGATAGGAATGAAAATGTAAAATCTTTTTCTAAAATATTGTTAGGATTATCATCACTTGTGTCGTCAACCGTGCTATTAGTGTCATAATTAGTATAACTGTAAGTCATAGTGACGTTAGCACTTTTTAAATCAAACATCACCAATACATCATTACCCTCTTCATCAACAATAGATAAATGCAAACCACGAATAAATTCAGTAAAATTAGATTGACTTAACAATTCTGAACTTCCTTCTTTATCTAAAATATTATTTTGAAAGAAATCATTATCTAACGCTACTCTAATTCCAGGTTGTAGCTTAGCAGATGTTTGGGACTCATCAACATCTTCTGTAGAATCATCATCCTCATTCGGAATTAATATTTCTTCATCAATAATTTCAACTACACCTTCAAACAAAGGAGCACCTGTAACGAAATCAGGAGAGAATACTTGATTCGAATAATACTGTTGCGCTTCTTGAAAGCTTGCATTCGGATCTAAATCGCGCAAGAAAAAAGTAGAACGTTCTACCTTTAAATTAAATGAAGGTAAAGGCGATTTACTTACATCATCATAGTTCTTCCCGTTTATATAAATACTATCTAATTCAACCTTTTCGGCAAAATTATTTGCAAAAATAGTTGCGCCGTCTCCATCGTTCAACCCATCTCTATCGGCATCAACACTTGAACTATCCAATGGATCTGTATTAGATGCAGTTTCTATAATGTTCGAAACACCATCACCATCATTATCATTATTACTATTGTCCGGTTCTGAATCAAATTCGTCTACAACGCCATCACCATCACTATCCGATGAATTAGTCAAAAAAGGAATATAAAGGTATACCTCTTTTATTGTTTCATTTTCCTGAATTGTGGTAATCGACTCATCCGTACCACCTTCCCTATCTTCTTTATCTTGAGATAAACTACCAAACGAGGGGTTCGCAGCACTTAGAAATAACTGAGAAGTTACAGAAGCTTCTGTTTTACCATAAATTGGATCATTATAAGTTCCCAATTGATAAATTGGCAATTTATTGGTCTGTACCGCCTCAATATTCTTATTGTAGGCAAAAACATCAAACACTTCCTTTCCGGTCGTAAATGGCTCATTACCAACAACACCTGAGCCTACAGTTGTTAAATCTTGCTCGCAAGAAACCAAAAGACCCAATATCAAAAACAATCCCGATAACTGAGGGATAGCGGACTTAACAATAAAATTCATTCAGATTATTTTAAAACTTCGGTGTTATAAAAATTAGCATAAGCCTCTTCAAACTCTTGAACGGGGACATATGGCAACACTGGTTTTTCTTGGTTGGATATATGGTTTTCTAATTCCTCAGGAATATCTTCCGAAGCTAAAATAATAGCATCAGAATAATCAACAGCAACCTTTAACAAATTATTATAAGTAGGCTCTGCTAATGATGTAATTGCTTCTTCTGGAATACCATCAAAGGCAATCCTTTTGACCATATCTTTATCTAAAGCACCTTCAAAAGTTTTACCATAAACAGACAATACTATTTTACTTTCGGCAAAAAGTGGTTCATCTGCATAGTATTTCTTAAGATATAATGGTAATAAACTTGCCATCCATCCGTGAACATGGATAATATCTGGTGACCAGTTTAATTTTTTAACTGTTTCCATAACACCTTTGGCAAAGAAAATTGCACGTTGGTCGTTATCAGGAAAAAGAGCTCCTTGCTTGTCAGTAAAAGTAGCTTTACGCTTAAAGTACTCTTCGTTATCTATAAAGTAAACTTGTATTCTTTCTTTTGGAATAGACGCCACCTTAATGATTAATGGCATATCCATATCATTAATGACTAAATTCATTCCAGAAAGTCTAATTACTTCGTGTAATTGATGCCTTCTCTCGTTGATGTTCCCATATCTTGGCATGAAAATCCTAATTTGACCACCATTGCTGTTGACCATTCTAGGTGCTTCATAAGACATTAGGGAAACTTCGTTTTCGGGTAAGTAAGGAACTAATTCAGAAGATACAAATAATATCTTTTTTCCATTCATAAAGGTTATATTTTATTTTTCACTGGAACGTAAGTGCAAAATTACAAAAAATATAGAGATTAGCAGTAATTATAGTAAGTTTGCTCGCTAATGCACTTTTCAATGCTGGTAAAAGAGACCAAGAACAAGCTTACAGAAGAACTAAACAAATTAGACAACAACCTAAGTCTAGGCCTTGTTCCCACTATGGGAGCACTTCATAAAGGCCACGCTTCTTTAATACAGAAAGCAGTTAATGAAAACGATAAAGTAGTCGTCAGTATTTTTGTAAATCCAACACAATTTAATAACAAGGAAGATTTAGACAAATATCCTAAAACATTAGAATCTGATATAAAATTGATTTCCTCGATTTCAAAAGATATCGTCGTTTTTACACCTGCAGTTTCTGAAATATATACCGATTCAGTCGTTCCTAAAATATATAACTTTGAAGGGCTTGACAAGGTAATGGAAGGTGAATTTAGAGATGACCATTTTAATGGCGTAGGCACAATAGTTGAAGAACTCTTTACTATTATAAAACCTACAAAGGCTTATTTTGGGGAAAAAGATTTTCAGCAATTACGCATTATTCAGAAGCTTACGGAAATACAGCACATCCCAGTAGAAATAATTGGGTGTGAAATTATCAGAGAAAATCACGGCTTGGCAATGAGCTCACGAAATGAAAGGTTAAGTAAAAAAATACGACAAAAAGCTGCATTCATTTATAAAACGTTGCAAACCGCCAAAAATAAATTTGGCATAGAAAATGCACTAAGCGTTAAAGATTGGGTTATAAATGAATTTCAAAAAACCGATGAATTTCAATTAGAGTATTTTGATATCACCGATGTTGAAACACTGACCCCAATCAACAATAAAATTAATAATGTAAAATACAGGGCGTTTATTGCCGTTTACGTAGAAGACGTAAGGCTAATTGATAATATAGCCCTAAATTAGAATTTAGATATGCAAATAGAAGTAGTTAAATCAAAAATACATCGTGTAAAAGTTACCGGTGCCGATCTTAATTATGTTGGCAGCATTACAATTGATGAAGATTTAATGGATGCCGCAAATTTTATTCGTGGCGAAAAAGTTCAGATTGTGAATAACAACAATGGCGAACGTTTAGAGACTTATATTATACCTGGTCCAAGAAAAAGTGGGGAAATCACCTTAAATGGTGCTGCCGCAAGAAAGGTGTCAGTTGGTGATATTCTTATTTTAATTTCTTATACTTGGATGGATATTGAAGATGCGAAAAAATTCAATCCATCTTTAGTTTTTCCTAACGAAACAAATAATCTTTTAACCTAAAGTTGAAGAATTCGGTAAAAAAAAATCTTAAGATCATACTCCCAATTGCATTGGGAGTTTTTTTAGTTTGGTACTCTTACAACTCAACAACCCCAGAGAATAGAAAAGAAATAATCTTCTACATAAAAGAAGCAAATCCGTTTTATGTATTCCTTTCTGTTTTACTTGGTATTCTAGGGCATATCTCCAGAGCAATTCGATGGAATTATCTTTTAGAACCTCTTGGATATAAACCTAAACTAATTAACAATATTCTAATTATATTAACTTCTTATTTTGCCAACCTAGGCATTCCTAGAACGGGTGAGATTCTAAGGGCAACAGCCCTAACTACATACGAAAATGTTCCTTTTGAAAAAGGCTTTGGAACAATTGTAACCGAAAGGGTTATAGATGTAATTATGCTACTCTTAGTGGTTACAATTGCATTTCTGCTTCAGACAGATATAATTATGGGTATCCTTCAAGCACGAGGGTTTAATATAACGGCGCTTATTTTACTTGCTGTTTTTGGTATTGTTTTATTCTTTTTGTTCGTTTTTATCATAAAAAAATCAAAGAGTGTATTTGCCATAAAAATAAAAAGCTTTGTAAAAGGGTTGCTTGACGGAGTTTTTAGCATTTTTAAAATGAAAAACAAATGGCTATTTATAATTCATACTTTTTTCATTTGGGGATGCTATATTGGTATGCTTTGGATTATTAAATTCACTGTGCCTGAAACTATCCCTCTTTCCCTTAGCCAACTCTTGGTTGCCTTTGTGGCGGGGGCTTTCGCTATGGCAACTACTAATGGTGGTATTGGACTTTATCCTATTGCAGTAAGCAGCGCTTTAGCTATTTTTGGAATCAGCGCAGTATCAGGTGATGCCTTCGGATGGATAATTTGGATTGCACAGACTTTGATGATAGTCGTTTTTGGTGCAATATCTTTTCTTTTATTACCGTTATTGAACAGAAGTAAATAGTATTTTACAACTAACAATTACCACCTATGCGTTATGTATCTTTAATATTCGCACTTTTATTTGGGATTACCTCCTATTCTCAAGTGACACAAGAAATATTTGAATCGTTTAAGCTTCAAGAAAGAAGAGACGTTCATTATTATTTTCCAGAGAAAATGGATGAAACCAAAAAGTATCCTCTAATCATAGTACTTGATGGAGAGTATCTTTTTGAACAAGTTGTAGCAACATCAAAATTTTATAGCCGTTTTCATGGTATGCCACAAAGTATAGTTGTGGGCATAAACCAAAGTGAAAATGACATTAGGTACGAAGACTGTGCCTTTGATCCAGATAGCGGCCTACCATCAGAAAAAGGAAAAAGTTTTTATGAATTTATAGGCATGGAACTTATACCGTACCTAGACCTTAACTATAGTACAGCACCATTTAAAATGATTGTTGGTTATGATATTACCGCAAGTTTCATGAACTACTGGTTGTTTAAAGACAACTCTATTTTTGATGGCTATGTAAGTATATCACCTACTCTTGCTCCAGAAATGGAAAGCAGGGTCCCTATGCGTTTAGGCATTATAGAAAATCAAGTGTTCTATCAATTAATTGTTGAAGGCGAAGACAGCAATGACAAGAAGAGAATTATGTCAATGGATAAGAGCATTAAAGCATTAGAAAAAGAATCTTTACATTATTTCTTTGATGAATATAAAAACGCTGATCATATTTCTGTTGCCACATACGGTATCGGCAAGGCATTTGACAATATATTCGGAATGTTTAAGCCGATTAGCCCTAAAGAATATAAGACTCAAATACTTACCAGCGAGGAGCCTGTATACGATTATTTAGAAAACAAGTACCAAGGCATTGTAGATATGTTTGGCTTTAGTAAACCTGTTGAGCTGAACGATGTAATGGCAATATATGCAGCATCTAGAAAAAAGGAAGATTTTGAATCATTAAAACCATTATCTGAACTTTGTAAGAAAGAATACCCAGAAACTATGCTTGGATTTTATTTTGAAGCTGAGTATTACGAACAACTAGGTGAACCTAAAAAAGCATTAAGAACATTTGAAAAGGCTTTTCAAATGGAAGAAATAGATTTTTTAACTAAAGAAATGGCCCTTGAAAAAATGGATGCACTAAAAGCCGATTTCGGTTTTTAAACAGAATTAATAAACGGCTAGTCCCAAATTAGCCCAACCTACTTAATTATGATTAAAATTGACGCAATGTACTTCGTGTTCTCCGGAGTGCTATTTACTTATTTTGGATTAAAAGGAGAATTTATCTTAGCCTATAACGGTATTGCCTTATTTATGGCTTGGGCTTCATTTTTCCTCGCTTTTAGCGCTATTAAAAAAGAAAGATCGAGTGAAAATTAATTTTTAATTTCTTTCTAAGATATACTCGCTTCAAACTTCTTGCTACCTTTAGCCACACCTTAAAAGCTAAAGATGGCCAAAACAAAAACTGCATTTTTTTGTCAAAATTGCGGAAATCAATATGCGAAATGGGTTGGACAATGTTCTGCCTGTAAACAATGGAATACCGTTGTTGAAGAGGTTGTCCAAAAAGAAGAAAAAGCAAATTGGAAGTCGCCTTCACAAGCATCAAAAAGAGTATCTAAACCTCTATTGGTCAATGAAATTAGCATTGAAAAAGAGGTGCGCCTAAACACGTTTGATCTTGAATTCAATAGAGTTCTTGGAGGAGGTCTAGTACCTGGCGCCCTAGTTCTACTTGGCGGTGAACCTGGGGTTGGAAAAAGCACTCTATTACTTCAAATCGCACTAAAACTACCCTATAAAACCTTATATGTTTCTGGTGAAGAAAGCCAAAAACAAATAAAAATGCGAGCCGATAGAATTTACGCTAATAGCGAGACATGTTTTATTCTAACGGAAACGAAAACCCAAAACATCTTTAAACAAATTGAAGCTACAGAACCAGATATTGTAGTTATAGATTCTATACAGACCCTACATTCGGATTATATAGAATCTGCTGCCGGAAGCATTTCACAAATTCGCGAGTGCACCGCAGAACTTATAAAATTTGCAAAAGAAACCAACACCCCTGTAATACTTATTGGACATATTACTAAAGATGGTTCAATTGCCGGACCTAAAATTTTGGAACACATGGTTGACACCGTTCTTCAGTTTGAGGGTGACCGTAATTATGTTTATCGTATTCTAAGGTCATTAAAAAACAGATTTGGCTCGACCGCAGAACTTGGCATATACGAGATGCAAGGTAGCGGACTTAGAGAGGTAAATAACCCTTCTGAAGTACTTGTTTCTAAAAATGATGATGGATTAAGCGGTACGGCAATTGCTTCTACCGTTGAAGGAATGCGACCGCTACTTATAGAAATACAAGCTTTGGTAAGTACCGCCGTCTACGGAACACCTCAGCGATCAACTACGGGTTACAATGCCAAGAGACTTAATATGTTATTGGCAGTTTTAGAAAAACGTGCAGGCTTTAAACTAGGCGCAAAGGATGTTTTCCTGAATATAACCGGCGGAATTTCTGTTGATGACCCAGCTATAGACTTAGCTGTAATAGCGGCAATTCTTTCTAGCAACGAAGACATTCCCATAGATAAAGGAATTTGTTTTGCTGCAGAAGTAGGTTTAGCAGGTGAAATTAGACCAGTACAACGAGTAGAACAGCGTATTCTTGAAGCAGAAAAATTAGGCTACACCACAATTATCATATCTAAAAATAATAAGATAGGGCTGAAATCAACCAAAATAAAAATACTGCTAGCTTCTAAAATTGAAGAAGTTGCCCGTAGTTTATTTGGCTAACGTTTATCTCTCATTATTCTGGCCATGACCATGATAATAACGATTACGATTATAATGAGGATAATTTGTCCGAATCCGACATTTAATAAAACTAGGCTACTCATATTAAGGTGCAGGATTAGGTATTGAATTGTGAATGGCTTCGATTTTCTCAATAATATCTTCCGACAAATTAACGCCAATACTGCCAATGTTCTCTTCTAATTGACGCATATTCGTTGCCCCAATAATAGTACTTGTCACAAAAGGTCTGGTATTCACAAACGCCAAGGCCATTTGCGCTAAGGTTAGGTCATTTGCCTGTGCTAATTCGTAATATTTTTTTGTAGCCTCTACAGCCGTTTCGCCGATATATCTATTATACTGAGGAAACAAACTTAACCGCGACCCTTCTGGCATTCTATCACCTAAATATTTACCACTTAACGCACCAAAGCCCATAGGAGAATAAGCTAACAACCCGACTTGCTCTCTTATTGCAATTTCTGCCATACCTACCTCAAACAACCTATTCAATAAACTATAAGGATTTTGAATGGTTATGGTTCTAGGTAATGTACCATGAACTTTACTTTCCTCTAAAAAGCGCATAGTTCCCCATGGTGTTTCATTAGAAATACCTACATGCTTAATTTTACCTTCACGAATTAAATCTCGCATGGTTTCTAATACCTGATGAATATTATCTTCCCAATGGTCAGATATATCATGTTTATAACCTCTCTGTCCAAAATAATTAGTGCTACGATCTGGCCAATGCAATTGATACAAATCAATATAATCTGTTTGTAAACGGGTTAGACTACCTTCGACCGCTTCTATTATAGATTCCCTTGTAAAGCCTGTAGAACGAATGAATTTGGTCATTTCGGCTTTTCCAGCAATCTTAGATGCTAGAACAACATCTTCTCTATTACCATTTTTCTTGAACCAATTTCCAATAATTTTCTCGGTAGCGGCATACCTGTCTTTATGTGCCGGAACCGGATATAACTCTGCTGTATCTAAAAAATTAACACCTTTATCAATAGCGTAGTTTATTTGCTCATGACCTTCTTCTTCGGTGTTTTGATTACCCCAAGTCATTGTGCCTAGACATATTTTACTTACTTCAATATCTGTGTGCGGTAAATTGGTATAAATCATTCAACTTAATTATTTGCGAATATTAAATACAAAACTACTAAATAAACTAAGGGTACTTGCACCCTTTTGGTTAACTCTCTACCTCTATTAAAATAGGACAATGATCACTATGTTTTGCTTCCGATAAAATTACCGATCTAGTTAATCTATCCTTTAAAGTAACTGCAACCAGAGCATAATCTAATCGCCATCCTTTATTATTATTTCTAGCGTTTGCCCTATAACTCCACCAAGTATAATTATCTGGTTCAGCATTAAATTCCCTGAAGCTATCTATAAAACCACTCTTCAAAAAATCTCCTAACCATTCTCGCTCGACTGGCAAGAATCCCGAAACATTTTTTAATCCGACAGGATTGTGAATATCTATAGCTTCGTGGCAAACATTATAGTCGCCAAGTATTATTAAATTAGGATTCGTTAATCTCAACTTATTCGCATATTCCTGAAAATCTGCCATATACGTAAGTTTATGATCTAAACGCTGCATATTTGTACCAGATGGCAAATACATACTCATAACAGAAATATCTCCAAAATCTGCTCGAATATTTCTTCCCTCAAAATCCATATAATCAATACCAGTACCAAAAACAACCTTGTCTGGTTTAGTCTTAGATAGTATAGCCACACCACTATATCCCTTCTTTTGCGCACTATACCAATAATTGTATTTATAACCTGCGTCTTCAAATAGAGAAAGATCTAATTGATCTTCATTTGCCTTTATCTCTTGCAAGCAAACAACATCTGGAGACACGGCACCCAACCAATCTAAAAATCCTTTTCTAATTGCCGCCCTAATTCCGTTTACATTATAGGATATGATTTTCATCTATCTTCATTTTGGCTTAAAAATAAAAAAGAGTTAAAGATTAAAGGTGCATACTTTCTATTAAAATCATAATTTCACAGCTTTTAAATATTATTTGCATATTAAAACGCATCTCATGTACAAGTTTATTCTTTTCCTTGCATTATTATTTATAACTACTTCTTCATTTGCTCAGGCTTATCGCAATGATGAAAACGGCCATGAAGTAAAGCTGAACATTGGTCAATTTTTAGTTTCCACTACAGTTGAATTTGGTTATGAATATTACATAAATGAAGATACCAGTATTGGCGGGACCCTATATTTTGATGGAAAAGCAACAGATTATAACGGTAGCTTTGGTATTGGTCCTAATCTAAGGGCTTATTTTGGCTACGGACCAAAAAGTGGCTTATTTGCAGAAATTTTTGGACTTTATTACACAGGCGAAGATGATGACGATTCTGAAAATTTAGGTAATAGAAATTACGACTATTCTACCGTAGCCCTAGGTTTAGGCAGTGGTTATAAATGGGCAACAAGGAGCCAAAAATTTACAATTGAACTAAATGGTGGTTTAGGTAGAAATATTAATCCTGAAGATTTTCAAAATGACTTTATGTTCAAAGCCGGTTTATCTTTAGGTTTCCGCTTTTAATAGGTATTTTTGGGGTTTATACCTCTATGAACAAAATATTACTGCTATTATCGCTTATCATTATTTCATCAAATCTTTTTGCACAAACTACTGTTGAGAATGATAGTATCACTCAATTAAACGAAGTAATTGTAATAGATACGCTTACTGCCAAAAATGCTATCGGCATCATTCCTTCGAAGACTATTGGCGCTACGACTTTTTCAAATTATAGTCCGGTTGATTTTATCAGTTCCATTAATCAAATCTCTGGTTTATATGCCCTATCTGGCGCACTTAATACTAATAGAATTACAATAAGAGGTGTGGGCTCTAGAACTCCTTTTGGCACTGATAAACTTAGACTTTATTATAATAATATTCCTGTCACCAACGGCACAGGGTCTTCAACTATAGAGGCATTTGATTTGGAAAACTTAACTTCTGTTGAAGTTATTAAAGGTCCTAAAGGATCAGGATTTGGAACCAACTTAGGTGGCGCTATTATTTTAAATACAAAACAACTTAGCAACCAAACTACTAAGCTTACAAATAACACAACAATAGGTTCTTACGGTTTATTCAAAAATAGCCTAGGATTTACGCATTCTCAGGACGATTTCTATATGACTTTTCAATATGGACATATGGAAATCGACGGGTATCGAGAAAACAACAGATTTGAACGTGATGGTTTCTTATTAAATACAATTTTTAAACTCACTGAAAAAAGTGAAATTGGACTGTTGGTAAATCATATTGATTACTCTGCACAAATTGCAAGCTCAATAGACCAAGAAGACTTTGATGAAGACCCTACACAAGCTGCATTTACTTGGAAATCATCAAAAGGATATGAAGATAACAACTATAGCCTTATAGGGCTATCACACACATACAAGGCTAGTTCCAAACTAAAAAACACAACTAGTTTATTCTATACTTATTTAGACCATTACGAACCTGCACCCTTTAATATTTTAGATGAAAACACGAATGGATACGGGCTAAGAACTTTGTTTTCTGGCAATATTAATATTTTAGATAATTCTCTTTTTTACACTTTTGGCGGCGAACTTTATAAAGATGAATATTCTTGGGGAACTTTTGACAACCTATACGAAGAGAATAATGGCAATGGAAGTCTACAAGGTGAGAGGCTATCTCAGAATAAAGAATTTCGCAGTCAAATAAACGCATTTGCTACTACCTCTTATTCTTTAACAACTAAATTGACTGCCCAATTAGGATTAAACATCAATAAAACCCAATATGATTTTAGGGACCTATTCAATTCAGGAGCAACTAATACTAGTGCCAACAGAGACTTTAAAGCACTATTCTTACCAAGTTTAGATGTTAATTACACTGTTTCACCAACCAATCAACTTTACGCAAATATTAGCCGTGGATTTTCTAATCCAAGTCTTGAGGAGACGTTAACTCCTGAAGGAATAATTAACCCTGAAATCGTTCAAGAAACTGGTACAAACTATGAGTTAGGTATCAAACATAAAAGCCTAGATGATAGACTAAAATTAGATGTCGCTTTTTACCTAATGCCCATTAAAAATTTATTGGTAGCTAAACGTGTTAGTGATAACCAATATATTGGTCGTAACGCTGGTGAAACAAAACACCAAGGTGTTGATCTGGATTTGAGTTACAACATTAAGATTTCTGACAAAATAAAAATTTCACCATTTATAAGTTACACCTATAGCAATCACAAATTTGTAGATTTTATAGATGAAGAAGCTAATGAGGATTATTCTGAAAATCCATTGACCGGAGTACCAAAAAATAAAATAAACTCAGGAATACAGACCAATTTCGGTAATGGTTTGTTCGCAAATATCACTCATCAATTTATTGACGAAATTCCGCTTACAGACGCAAATTCTCTTTACAGTGATTTTTTCAATATTTTAAACTTGAAATTAGGTTATAAGAATCAAATATCAGAAAAGCTACGAGTAGGATTAGAATTTGGCATCAACAATTTAACCAATACAAAATATGCACAGTCGGTTTTAATAAATGCTAATGGATTTGGAGGAAATGCCCCAAGGTATTTCTACCCTGGGAACAATCTAAATTATTATGGTGGTGTAAAATTAACCTACACCTTGTAGTCTATTCTATTTTCTTCAACCACGTTTTCATATCAACCGCATCATGAATAATACCATTCAATGCCGATATAGCAACACGTTCTTGTTCCATAGAATCTCTATGTCTAATAGTAACAGTTTGATCTTCTAATGTTTGATGATCAACTGTAATACAGAAAGGAGTACCATTAGCGTCTTGTCTTCTGTAACGTCTACCAACTGCATCTTTTTCATCGTAGGTAACGTTAAAGTCCCACTTAAGGTCGTCTACAATACTATGAGCTATCTCTGGCAAACCATCTTTCTTCAATAATGGTAAAATTGCAGCTTTTACAGGTGCTAAAACCGCTGGTAATTTAAGAACGGTTCTAGTAGTATTGTTCTCTAATTCTTCTTCTTTAAGTGAGTTTGAAAATACTGCCAAGAACATTCTATCCAAACCAATAGATGTTTCTAATACATAAGGCACGTAGTTTTTATTTACCTCGTGATCAAAATATTGTAATTTCTTACCTGAGAACTTCTCATGACTACTTAAATCAAAATCGGTACGTGAGTGAATTCCTTCTAATTCTTTAAAACCGAATGGAAAACGAAATTCTATATCTGATGCCGCATCGGCGTAATGTGCCAATTTCTCATGATCATGAAAACGATAATTATCTTTTCCTAAACCTAATGACAAGTGCCATTTCATTCTTTTTTCTTTCCAGATTTCATACCATTCTTTTTGAGTACCTGGTTGAATAAAAAATTGCATTTCCATTTGTTCAAACTCACGCATTCTAAAAATGAACTGTCTAGCAACGATTTCATTTCTAAATGCTTTACCGGTCTGGGCGATTCCGAAAGGAAGTTTCATACGACCAGATTTTTGAACATTCAAGAAGTTCACAAAAATACCCTGCGCAGTTTCTGGTCTTAGAAATAAGTCCATAGCACTTTCTGCATTGGCACCTAATTTTGTACCGAACATTAAATTGAACTGCCTTACATCTGTCCAGTTTTTAGACCCTGACATTGGACAAGCAATATCCAACTCTTCTATAAGTGCTTTTACATCAGCCAAATCTTCATTTTGTAAAGATTTACCTAACCTGCTTAAAATTGTTTTTCCCTGTTCTTGATAATCAACTACACGCTGATTTGTCTTTAAAAAAGTCTCTTTATCAAAAGCTTCTCCAAAACGCTTTGCAGCTTTATTGACCTCTTTTTCAATTTTAGCATCAATTTTAGCAACATAATCTTCTACTAAAACATCTGCTCTATATCTTTTCTTTGAATCTTTGTTATCTATTAATGGATCATTAAAAGCATCTATATGCCCCGATGCCTTCCATGTTAAAGGATGCATGAAAATAGAAGAATCTAGCCCAACTATATTGTCATTAAGTTGCACCATGGCTTTCCACCAATACTCGCGTATATTCTTTTTTAGTTCTGCACCGTTTTGACCATAGTCATACACAGCACTTAACCCATCATAAATTTCACTAGATTGAAATACATAACCGTATTCCTTGGCGTGAGAAATTACACGCTTAAAATCATCTTCTTGCTTTGCCATGAGGCAAAAATAGGATAATAGCCTAAAAAAATAATATTATTTCAATTGAAATTCTGAAGAAGTAATTAAACGTTCGTCTTCAAACACATTTAATGTGTAATTACCTTCCATTAAAGAACCTTCCGGAATAGTAATAGATTCACAGATATACATGTCAATTCCAGTGAAAGCAAACTGAACTCTTTTACTGTAAACATTTCCGTTTACAGTAATAGTATTGGCATTATCTTCAATAATCTGCTTATTAGGATCAAGAAACTGTAAATAAACCACTTTATCATTATCAGCTTCACTCTCGTCTGCCAAAATAGTTACACAACCTCTTAACTTCTCTATAAATGAAGCCTTATTGGTCTTGGTTGGTCTTGTACCTCGTATTAATCTAAAACCGCTTCCCTCAGAATTAGCCATTTTCAAATAACTCTTGGTCTTTAATTTCTGGTTTAGCTCTAAGATTTTCCTTCTCTGCAAAGCTTCAGCTTCAGCTAAAGAATTACTGTTGGCTCTAAGATTTTCTATTTGCTTACGAGACTCATCGTACTTGTCGGTAAGCAACATGTTATTATAACGTAAAAAGTTGTTCTTTAAAATCAAACTATCGTTTTTAGATTCCAACCTACGTAATTCTGTTTTGAACTCCCTTAATTTTTTTACGGTGAAATTTAAACGCCCTACCGAATCTAAAAGCTCTTGAACTTTAAATTTTGAATCTTGCAATTCAATTTCGTTCATCTCACTTTTAGCAGATAAGCGATCAACATTTGCTTTCATCAATGTAAGGTCTTTTACCAAAATTGATTTTTCTTGTTCTAAAAAATCTATTTCAGCATTTGACTGGGCATAACTATAATAGAAAGCAATTAATAATGCCATAATGACCGCAACAAATGCTGCTAGTATTATTTTATAATTGAATTTGTTATCTTGACTGTCCATTTAATAAGTGGGCTGTAGGTTGTTTAATCTGTAAAATTTGATGAAAAATAGAATTTCAAATATACTAAAGGATGTTACCAACATACTGTTACCGATATCATGTTTTGGATGTAATGCACGATTATACAGAGGAGAGGTTCTACTCTGCACATCTTGCCGACATCAATTACCACTTACCGAGTACACATTTAACGATGAAAATGCCGTTGACCGTATTTTTTATGGTCGAATTAACATAAAAAAGGCAAATTCATTCTTATTCTTTACCGAAATTGGAATCGTAAAAAATCTCATACATTTTTTAAAATATAAGAATCAAGAAAATATAGGGCAGTTTTTAGGCGATTGGCACGGACAAATTCTAAAACAACAAGGAGATTTACCGCAAATTGACTTTGTAATTCCTGTTCCGTTGCATCGAAAAAAATTAAAAAAACGAGGCTACAATCAAGTAACACTTTTTGCAAAACAAATAGCCTTTCATATTAATGCTGTTTATGCAGATGATTTACTTGTTAAAACAGCTAACACTAAAACACAGACTAAAAAAAACAGGTTAAGCAGATGGTATGACAATCGGTCTTTATATGAGATAAACAATAGCCAAACCCTTATAAATAAAACTATTTTATTAGTTGATGATGTAATTACCACTGGTGCTACTATGGAGATTTGCGCTAACACATTTAAAGATATTGAGGGAGTAGAAATATACATTTCTAGCATTGCTGTTGTTCCATCGAATTAAATTCTATAAATATGTTGTTTCTTTGCGGTCGATAATCACACTAATGAGCAGAAAAATTTTAGGTTTTATATTTGTTTTTATCATTGTTTTGGTGTCTTACCAATGTGCACAACGTGGCACTCCTACTGGTGGACCAAAAGATATTACTCCCCCAGAATTAACAAAGGCAGAACCACCTAATTTGACAACCAATTTTAAGGGTCAGAAAATTAGGCTCTATTTCAATGAATTGGTAAAATTAAAAGATATTCAAAAGCAACTTATAATATCTCCTCCTTTAAAAAACTCACCAGTACTTTCTCCAATGGGGAATGCTAATAAATATGTTGAAATAACTATTAAAGATACCTTAGAGCCAAACACCACATACACCTTTAACTTTGGACAAGGTATTGTAGATAACAATGAGGAAAACCCAAATTCATTTTTTACATATGTTTTTTCTACTGGTGATTATATTGACTCTTTAGAACTTACCGGAGTAGTTAAAGATGCATTCAATAAAAAAGCAGATGATTTTGTTAGCGTAATGCTCTATAAGATAGATACTAGCTATACAGACTCTACGGTCTATAAAAAACCACCCAATTATATTACCAATACACTCGATAGTGTTGTAATATTTAAACTTAAAAATTTAAAAGAAGGGAAATATGCCCTATTCGGTATAAAAGACGCCTCTAGCAACAACAAATTCGATCAAAAAACAGATAAAATAGGATTCGTAAAAGACACTATAAATTTACCTACAGACTCTATCTATCTGCTAAATCTTTTTAAGGAAATTCCAGACTACAGTGTTGCCGTACCTAGTATGGAAGCTAGTAACAAAATTAGCTTTGGGTATTATGGAGTTGGTACCGATATAAAAATTGAATCTATTACAGAAATACCAGACTCTGTTAAAACAAAGATTACTAAAGAAAGAGAAAAGGACACTATTAATTTTTGGTTTACACCTTATGAAATGGATTCCCTTCTTTTTACCATTACCAATGAAGCTTTAAAAATAAAGGATACATTTAAAGTAAAGAACAGAAAAGTAGCTTTTGATTCATTAAAACTAACAATGAGCCAAAAAGGCAATATTGAAATGAACAAGCCTATTAATCTTTTAAGCAATACTCCATTAATTAGTTTTGATAGTACTAAAATAAAATTGATGGATAAAGATTCTGTTGAAATAGCTTATAGTTTAAAGCTAGATACAATAGAAAACTTATTGAATTTCAATTTTAAAATAGATCCTGATCAAAGCTATAGGATGGAGCTGATACCAGGTGCCGTGACAGATTTTTTTGAAACTACGAATGACTCTGTTGCGTATTCTTTTAAAACCAAAAGCATAGCAGATTATGGTAACCTAACCTTAAATTTAAACGGTAAAACAATTGCCTACCCTATAATTGTACAGCTTACAAACGAAAAGGGCGATTTACAACGCGAAATTTACGCAACCGAACCGCAGCAATATGCTTTTGATAATTTAAATCCTGGTAAATATCAAGCTAGAGTAATATTTGACAATAACGAAAATGGAAAATGGGATACAGGTAGTTTTTTAGAAAAAAGACAACCTGAGAAAATAAGCTACTACCCTACTTTAATAGAATTACGAGCTAACTGGGAAAAAATAGAGACATTTAATCTAATAGACTAAACCTATCCCTATCACTTAAAAAGGGTAGTTTATTACGTATTAAATCTATTTCATTCTTGACTACCTCAACAATAATGACTTCTTCTTTCTTAGAAAGGGAAATTAATTCCCCAAGAGGGTCATATAAACTTGAATGACCAGGGTAGTTATGCCCCAATCCATCCACTCCAACACGATTTACTCCGATACAATATGCCATATTTTCGATGGCCCGTGCTTTTAAAAGAGCATCCCATGCATTAATTCTCGGAGTTGGCCAATTTGCAGCATATAATAAAATATCGAAATTTTCCGTATTTCTGCTCCATATTGGAAAACGGAGGTCATAACAGATTAAAGGACAAATGGCAAATCCTTTATAGTTAACAATTAATCTTTTATTACCTGCTGTGTATTTTTCATGCTCTCCTGCCAAGGTAAAAGTATGTCGCTTGTCATAAGTAACATATTCTCCATTGGGTTCAACAAAAAAAAGTCTATTGTAATGTGTATCGTTCTCGTAAAATACAATACTGCCTACTACTGCGCTATTTTTGCTGGCAGCCATTTCTTTCAACCAACTTAATGTAATTGACCCTTCTTCTCTTTTAATATTATCTGGAGACATGGTAAAGCCTGTTGAGAACATTTCTGGAAGAACGATCAGGTCAACAGCTTTAAAAATTTGTTCAATTTTATAACTGAACATTTTTCTGTTGGCATTTGGGTCTTCCCAATGTAATGAAGACTGAATCAAAGCTATTTTTAAATTACTTTTTTCTTGTGCCATAAAAACTATTCAAGCATATCAATAAAAGCATTTAAACCTTGCGTTTTTGCGTGATCTAATGCCGTGTTTCCTCTATTATCTTTAATTGTTTTATCTGCGCCATTTGCCATTAATAATTTGGCGATTTCTAAACGATTAAATTGTGCCGCATAAATAAGACAGGTTGCCCCCATGGCGTTACGTTCATTTAGTTGTGCATTTTTCTCTATCAGCAGTTTTGCAATATCTGTGAAGCCCTTAAAGCAGACACCCATTAAAGCAGTGTTTCCAGAAGCATCTACAGCATCTATCTTTGCTCCCTTATCTAAAAGTAGAGTTGCAATCTCCATTTCATCGTAGTATGTAGCCAAAATTAATGGAGTTGACCCTCTAGTGTCTTTACTATTAATAAGTATAGGATTCTTTTCTAACATAGACTTAACCTCGTTAAAACTACCCTCTCTAATGGCCTTGAAAAAAAACTCGTTCATAGTCCTATTTTATTAAAAATCCTGTAAAATCAAAGAAAAAAGCGCTTAAACCGTGAAGTATTTTCTTACTGATCAACTATTTTTTCCTACCTTAAAGGAAATATGTACCTTTAAATTTAAATCAATAACTATTGAAAACATTAGCCGTTGACTTTCTTTTAAAAGAGTCCCCCAATGCAATTGCTATCGTGGATACTAAGTTAAACTTTATTAGCTACTCTAACCAGTGGCAACGTAATTTTACCTTAAACGACGCCGATATTACCAACAAACATCTTTTTGATGTTACTATAGAAACCCCTGATCTTTTCAAAACTGTAATTGAAAACGGAATTAATGGGAAAGAGGATATAAACAATGGGCAAAAATTTGTTCTACCCAGTGGAAAAATACAGTGGTTAAAATGGAAAATTCTACCATCTACATTTGAAACCAACGGTTTTGATGGAGCTATAATTTTTTTAGATGACCTTACTGTAGACAAAAAAGAAATTGAACTCCTTCACAAAGCAGAAGAGGTTGCTAGAATTGGTTGCTGGGAACTTGATCTTAAAACTGGGTTGGTTAACTGGACCAAAACTACCAAAGATATTCATGAAGTAGATGAAGATTTCACTCCTAATCTTGAGGAAGGAATTAATTTTTACAAGAAAGGAATTCATAGAGATAATATTACAAATTTAGTTAGTACAGCTTTATCTGATGGCAAGCCGTTTGATACAGAACTAATAATTGTTACTGCCAAAGGAAATGAAGTTTGGGTGTCTGCAAAAGGAGAAGTAGAAATGGTCAACGGTAAAGCCGCCAGACTTGTTGGCACATTTCAAGATATAGACGAACGTAAAAAAGTTCAAATAGCTCATGAAGAAATTTCTGAGCGCCTTAAAATTACTACCCAGACTGCCAAAATAGGAACTTGGGATTACGATTTACTTGAAAATGAGCTAGAATGGGATCCAGAAATGTATAAAATATTTGATGTTAAAAAAGAACAATTCTCAGGAGCTTTTGAGGCTTGGTCATCAACAATACACCCTAACGATAAAGAAAGAGCTGTGGCAGCCACTAACGATGCCATAAATGGAATCAAAGATTTTGATGAAGAGTTCAGAATTATACATCAAAATGGCTCAGTAAGATATATTAAAGGGCTCTCTAAAACAATTAGAGATTTTAATGGTAAAGCTATTAAAATGACAGGGGCAAACTGGGATATTACAGAGCTAAGAAGCGCTGAACTTAAACTGGCCCGCAGCACCGAATTATTCTCAGAAACATTTGAACATTCTTCAATTGGCATGGCACTGGTTAGTCCAGAGCTTAAATGGTTAAAAATAAATAAGAGTTTATCTCAAAGTTTAGGCTATTCTGAAGAAGAATTATTAAAAATGAGGACTACGGATATCACCCATCCAGAGGACTTAACTAACAGTCAAGTTTTTAAAACTGAAGTATTCAATAGTAGTGGTCATAATTTACAATTACAAAAAAGATTTTTTCATAAAGATGGAAATATAGTACATGCAATCATTGGGGTTACCCCTGTAAAAGATTTAAACGGAAATCCAAGTCATACTATCACGCAATTTCTGGATATTACAAGTAGAATTGAATCGCAAAAAAAATTAGAAGCCCTGGTAGAGGTTACAAAAAGCCAAAACGAAAGCCTTACTAATTTCGCACATATTGTCTCACATAACCTTAGGTCGCATTCTACTAACATGACTATGCTATCTAAATTCTTAAATGAAGAGAAAGATGAAGATGAACGTGAAAATTTAAATAGAATGATCACGAGTGCTACTGAAAGTTTATCGGAGACTATTGATCATTTAAATGATGTAGTTTTAGTAAAAACAGGAGCTCTGGAAAAATTGCAGAGCATAAGCATACTTAATACCATCAACCAAATAACGAAAAGTATAAACGGTTTACTCGAAGAACAAAGTGCAACTATTAAAATAGATGTATCGAAGTCTCATTTCGTAAATGCCGTTCCTGCTTATTTGGAAAGTATATTTCTGAACATTCTTACAAATGCATTAAAATATAGATCATCTAAACGAACGCCCGTAATTGAAATAAAATCTAAAATAAAAGGTGATTTCATACAAATATCATTTAGGGATAATGGTCTAGGTATTGACTTAGAAAAACATGGCGACAAAATATTTGGTATGTATAAAACATTCCATAAACATAAAGATGCAAAAGGCATAGGTCTTTTCATAACCAAAAACCAGATTGAAGCAATGAGCGGTACTATTTCGATAGACAGTATTGTAGATAATGGCACCACTATATTTATAGAACTTAAACGGAACTAACAAAAAATTGATTATGAAAAAAGTTCAACTTTGCTGCATAATAGATGATGACCCTATATTCGTATATGGCACAAAAAGAATTATAAAAGAAGTAGATTTTGCAGAATCTATTCTTGTATACCCTAATGGACAAGAAGCACTAGACGGACTTATGAAAATGTGTACAGCTAAAGAGCCATTACCAGATGTTATATTTTTAGACCTAAATATGCCCATTTTAAATGGCTGGGAGTTTTTAGATGAATTTAAAAACTGTCAAAGTCAAAGATCAAAATCTATTACAATCTATATTATTAGTTCTTCTGTAGATCCTAGAGATTTAGAACGAGTTAAAGATTATAATCAAGTTGACACCTATATCTTAAAACCAATTACTCCCGATGATCTTGCAAAGATTATTGGAGCTCCTGTGGAAGGATAATCTATAGAAAATTCCCTCAAGTTAAAGTGCATTTTTAATTATAAATTCTAGTGTAATTTTTTTAGAAGAAAGATTACCTTAATTACATAACTTAGCAAATGCATTTTGTTACACCATTTAAAAACCTAAATCTGAATAAGATTTACTACTGAATTATTTTAAAATGAGCGTATTTACTAGTTGTTGCATTATAGATGACGACGAATTTTTTTCTGTAAGCGGTAAGAGTATTTTAAAGCAACATAATTTTAGCGATAATATTCTATACTATACTGGTGGTCAAGAAGCTCTTGATGGTCTCATAGGTTTATTGGTTGAAAATATCACTTTGCCAGATGTTATTTTTTTAGATTTAAATATGCCAAATAGAGATGGCTGGTCTTTTTTAGAAGAATTTGAACAACTACCTGAAGATAAAATAGAACATATTCAAATTTATATTACCAGCTCATTTATAAGTCCAACTTATATGGAAAAAGCGAAAAACCATAAATTGGTTAAAGATTACATCGTTAAGCCGTTAACCGAAAGCGCAGTTAAAAAGATTATAGACGCTAAAGAAAATGCATGAAATTATCGCCTACCGGGAGTGAAATCTACTGGAGCATTCTGTGGCTGATTCAAGGTGCCTTCATTACCAGTATCATTATAAATAATCCACTCACTTGATTTAAAAACAGGACTACCAAATTCAATATCTATATTTCTAACCGCTCTACCATCTTCAAATTCGTGGTTTGTATTACTACCATCTTGCCCCACGACCCCAAACAAATCTATAATTTTACCAAAAGGGTCTACCAGAACTATATTATCATCACCGTTTGAATCTGCCGGAGAATTAGTGCCAGCAGAAATATCTGGAGCAAAGTCGTAAACTTCTTCAAATTCCTCTGCATTTGGTGATATCACCAATACTTCTTTTCCTTCCATGACAAAATCAGATAAATCAATCGTAGAACTTACCTCAGTATTATCATTAGTGTATCGTAGCAAAGACCAACCGTTTAAAGACAATCTTTCATTATCAGAATTATAAAGCTCTACAAATCTTGCACCCGCATTGTTGTCGGGGTCTGCTATTTCAGTTATTAAAATGGAATTAGAAGTAAATTCATCTATCAAATCCTCGCATCGTTCTTCATTAAAATCTAGGTCATTCTCATTTCTTATAATCAATTGATATTCATTCTTGTTAAAAGTCAAAATACCAGTAGCATTACCCATTTTATCTGGAACTATCTTAGATTGAAAGTCTGAGTAACCACTATTTACAAGCACCAATTCTTTATCGCTACAGTCAACTAATGTTCTTAATGTTTCTTCTTCCTTAACAGCATAACTCTTACCTAGCTCATCTAGCTTAAATTCCACATTGTTTACCCTTACCAAAGTATTTACCATATTCTCATTCAACTCAGATATAGCTATTGAAGTCAATTGAATTCCATTATTGGCCTTACAAGAGACCAACACGTGGTCAAAAACAACGTTTTTAGGTAATCTACCTACACTTATATTGCCGAAAGAAGTAAATACACCGCCAATCTTATAATCGCCATTAGATTGCCCTAAATACAATCCCTTTAATTTTATGGTTATTTGCTGACCAACATCAAAAAACAAATGAGAATCTCTTAACTCTAGCTCTAATTGCAGACCTTCTGTAGGATTAGCAGGAGCGTCTTGAAAATAAATTATATTGAAAAAATTCCCTTCTTTGTCCGAAGAAATCACATATCCTTGAACAGCAATATCCTCTTGAATTTGAACGGTTTTATCTGTATAGAATTTTTTTAGCTCCAAAATACTAATGATTGTAAAATCCTCATTTGAACATTCATTTTTAGGCGTATCAAACTCCCTGTTCTTGACACAAGAGGCAAGCATAACACCAATCGCTATCATCAAATAAAATATGTTGCTATTAAAATTCATATTTAAAAACTAAATGCAAAATTTAAAAAATACGTTCTACCGAAACCATACCAATATTTTGGAGCAAATGATGGATTTCCACTTAGATTATCTTGCTTTAACTGTCCATAATTACCATTTCTACTTTGTTCGTAACCACCTGTTCTAAAAGTGGTGTCAAAAACATTATTAATACTTGCAAAAACACTTATATACTTCCCTTTTTTAAGCCAAGATTTACCACCGACAATATTTAATAAATAAAAATTATCAAGTGGTTTTTGTTCTAATAGTTTCTGAACATTTTCATCGGTAGCATCGGTAAATCTCAATTTTGTCTCAGGGTCAATTAAAAAACTTTGAGTTCTTGTAATTGTAGATATGTTAGCATAGTTATTACCTAGATAGTTAGCCGACCCACTTATCCACCAGTATTTGGGGTCTCTATATTCGATACCTGCTGCAATAGCTTTTTGCGGACCTTGCGCCAGTTTATATCCCTTTACGACGGATTGCCCTAAAAATTTTGAACCAGAAACATCTATCAAATCTTCATTTGCCCCTGCTGTATCAAAATTAATGGTCACGAATGGATTGCTCGCATATTCATATTTTGCTATTGATGCAACTAAAGAAAGTTTAACTGCACTAGATAATTGATACTCTAAACCAAGCTCCGCCCCCAAATGCAATTTGTCTAAATCAGTTAAAACTTCTTGAACAAAGTCTGACCCAACACCGGAGTCAACAAAGAAGAAATTAACATCTGTGGTATTTTGAAAACGGGTATAAAAACCTGTTAATCGCCCGGTAAGTTTTGGCATTCTAAGAAAATAACTAGCATCTACACTGGTTATTCTTTCATTTTGCAAATCGGGAACTATCGCATTATTTTCTCTTGGATTGATGAAAACATTTTGTAGAACCGGTGCTCTATTAATGTGTGCTGTATTAACAGACACCCAATGCCTCCCCGTTATAGTATATGATGCACCAGATTTTATAGACCAATTCGAGAATTGTACTTGCTCACTTTCTCCGAGGGAATTATCAAGGAACCGTTCATTCTGGAACAAACCATTCCTTTGAAAATTATCTAAAACATACTTTCCAGTTAAAAAAACTTTGACCTTATTATAATCTGCATTTAATTGGGCAAACATAGCTGTATTACTCCCCATTAAACGATAATTATAATTGAAGATATCTTCATCAACTTTATTTACTTCAGATGATGTATCATTGAGCGTTTCTGAAAACGTGTCTATATCACGATGATATACCGCACCTAAAAGATCATTTATCTGAGCATAATTTTTTGAACTTAATCGTTTATGTGTAAAACCAATATCAACCTTCAAATTACTATTGATATCAATGTTCGAAGTTATGTTTGAGGTAAATTGATTATCCTTAATTACATCATCATACAACACATAAGCCGCTTCACCTCCTTGACTAATACTACCATTAGCTTTATATATGTTTTCCCAATCTAATTGTGGATTTAATACAAACCCCTCTTTCGCTTGAATGGCACTTTCAAAGTTTGCACCTATAGGTGAGTTCAGATAGAAACTTGGTAAGTACCTATAATAAGTAGGATCAGGATTGGGTGCATTAAAATAACCTAATCTACTACGCTTGTATCTCCCCGTTTGATATCCCAAACCTGCATTGATTCGCAACCCTTTAGACTCGTGATGATAATTTAGTAAAAACAAGGGCTCACGTATATTACGCTCTCTAGTATTTCGGATTTTCCCGTTTTGCAGCCCTGAATAAGGATTGTATTTATTTCCTTGAATTTCATAGACCTCTTCGGTAATTGCAGATGAACGCCCTCTTCTATTTGATGCTACTATTGCTGTAGCTGATAGGCTATTTTTCTCATTTAACAGGTACTCTACCGATCCGTAAACTGAATAGGAATCATATAATGTTCCATCTATGAAACCTTCTTGAGCCCAACGTCTTGATGCTGAGAATATATAAGCCCACTTTTCATTTTTTACTCCAGAGTTATAAGTAGCCATTAACCTACTACTATACGTTCTATTCGATAAAGAAGAAGATAATCTAGTACCTGGTCGTAAACCCGATGGTCGTAAATCTATATTAGTATTGCCTAAAATACCACCAAAAGTAAAATCTGAAGCACTTAAACCATTAGAATATTGCTGGTTTCTAATTACGTCATTTAAGCCTCCCCAATTGTTCCATTGAGGCCTACCATCGTACATTTTATTCATTGGTAATCCATTAAGGTGCACTTCTCCATATTGAGAGTCGTAGCCTCTTACTCTAAAAAATGCCTGTCCAAAATCAAAAGCTGCCCTATTTAGAAAAATATCTTTTGTAGACTGAAGTAAACCTAGGGCATTAGAGTTTATCTCATCATCCAATAATTCATCATCAGTAATATTTACAAGGTTAATTTCTTTCTCAACAGTAATATCTCGTTCTAAAAAAATTACACCTAAATCAATTTCATTTTTATTTAGATTTAGTGGTATTCGTTTTAAATTATAATCTGGAGTATAAATTTGCAGAATATAATCTCCAGCACTTGAGACCATCAAAGTAAACTCTCCTAAATTATTGGTATAAATCAATATTGATTCACCTTCCAACATTACTTCTGCATTCGTAATTGTTTCACTTTTTAATTTATCTTTTACAACCCCCTTAATTGTAGAAGTGTTTTGAGCTTGAAGAGAAAATATTTCAAGAAAAAATAATAATAAAAGGGTACACCTAATCATTCTGTATCTTAAGACCTTATTAATGAGGCCTTAAGATACTGTTTTAAGAAATAATTAACATTAAAATTCCGTATACTCGCTATTTATTAAGATAAAATACCCTCACCAATGCGATTTTTAAGTTTTTTGCTCTTCTTATTTCCATTATGGTTATTCGCTCAAGAAGCTAATACCTATCAAATTAGAACCATTGCTTTTTATAATCTAGAAAATCTATTTGACACTAAAAATGATACTTTAATTTTTGATGACGACAGAACTCCTACAGGAAAAGATAACTGGACAGAACAACGCTATCTGCAAAAAATTGAACAAATGTCTAAGGTTATTTCTGAAATTGGCTCTATAGATAATAACACTGCTCCAGATATTATAGGTGTTTGTGAAGTAGAAAACTTAAACGTTTTACAAGATTTAATACATCATAAAAATCTTTCTACTTATAACTACGGAATAGTACATTATGATTCTCCTGATGAGCGTGGCATTGACGTAGCCCTACTATACAAGAAGAGTGCTTTTGTTCCCGTAAATTTCAATAGCCATAGATTATTACTCTTCAATTTAGATGGAAAACGAGATTACACCAGAGATCAGCTAATTGTTGAAGGGCTATTAGATAATGAAAAAGTATATTTTATTATTAATCATTGGCCATCGAGAAGTGGAGGTGAAGCAAGAAGCAGACCATATAGATTAGAGGCTGCCAAATTGAACAAACGTATTATAGACTCCGTAAGAAGACAATACCTAAATGCCAAAATAATAAGTATGGGAGATTTTAACGATGACCCTATAGACCCTAGTTTCAAAAAGATTTTAAAAGTACAAAAGAATTCTAAAAACCTAGATTCTATTGGTTTATATGGGCCTATGGAAAAACTATTTAAAAAAGGCAGAGGATCATTAGCTTACCGAGATAGATGGAATCTATTCGATCAACTTTACATGACTTCTAGTTTCATAAACAAAGAAAAAGACAGTTACAGCTATTGGAAAGTAGGTATATATTCTCCTAACTATCTAATGGACCCAAAAGGAAAATACGAAGGTTACCCTTTTAGAACATATGCTGGCGGTAGCTATATTGGTGGTTATAGCGACCATTTTCCTGTCTATCTTCATTTAATTAAGAAAGTGAATAAATCGGATTAATCCAATTCTTCGATTTCGATATTTTTCCACTTTACTTTAATACCTCCACCGGAATGAATTTGTAATAAAATAGCACCTTCTCCCTTACCAATAATCCTATCCTTTAAAGAAACCATTTCAACACCGTTCACCCAAGAGGTTACCACCTTACCGTCAACTTTAATTCTCATATGGTTCCAATCACCAAACTTTAAAGCACTGTCTTTATCAGCTGTTGGCTTTACCAACCATTCTCTACCGTAAGATTCATAAATACCGCCTGTAAAAGCACCTGGAGGGGCAACTTCCACCTGCCAACCACTAACAGTTGTACCTTCTACATTAGAGCGAATAAACACACCGCTATTACCATCAGCTTCTTGCTTAAAATCTAAATCTAGTATAAAATTCTTATAATCCTTATCAGTTCCTAAATACCCATATTCAGCGTCAGGTCCGCTTTCACAGATTAACAAACCTTCTTCTACATACCATTTTTCTGTTCCGTAGATAGACCAACCATCCAAATTTTCTCCATTGAACAGTTCTTCTTTTTGTGCGAACATTGAGGCACTAAAAAGTACCATCAATACTACTGATGTAATTTTATTCATTATTAAATTGTATAAGATTAGTTAAACCATTGACCCCAAGGAATTCTGCTAAGAATTAGCAACAATCCTATTCCGTAAAAGATAGCAATACTCTTAAATTTCTTATTACCTTCTACAAACTTCTTATGTCTAGACCACCCAATAGTTATAGCGGCTATTGCCAGTATATTAATGAATGGATGTTCTACCGCTAATAAACGTGCAGCCGAAGATAAACCACCCATGCCAAATTCTTGAATTGCACTTAATCCACTTGGAGAAACAAAGTAAAGAATTAGCCCTATTAATAATTGAATATGGCATAAAATAAGTGCAAACAGGCTTAATCTAAGATCTTTGCCCATATTAAAAATTCTCTTCCCTACTAGACCAGAAATAGCGTTAATAACGGCTAAGATCAACACAGCCAATGCTATATATGCCAAGTAAGAATGTAACATGTGAATAGTTTCGTACATAGTTCTATAATTTAAGTTTTAAATGTACTGAATTTTGAGCATAAAAAAACCCTGACTTTACAGTCAGGGTTTTAAATAATTTCTAAAAACTAGTTTGTTTAGAAGTTAAATCTAGCACTTAAGTTCCAAGTTGTACCGAAACCAAAGAATACACGGTTACTAGTATTAATACCATCATACGTATCATCACCAGGTTGTGCAAAAATATTAGTATCAGATTCTGCAATATATGTAGTATCAAACAAGTTGTTTACATTTATCCTGAAGCTTAATTTTTTATCATCGAATGGAATACTATATGTTGCACCTGCGTCGGCAAGACCAAAAGAAGGTAATTTTAAAGCACCATCAGGACCAACATCTGTTGCATCAAATTGCGCATATAAATTACCCGCAAAGCGATATCCAAAATCAACATTTAAGTTATTAACTAAATTATAATCTGCTCCTATAAAAGCCGTAAACTGTGCTGCATCACCAACTTTAACTCCATCTAAAGCTAATGTTTCTACCTGTTCAACACCATCTATAACAATAGGTGATTGATCGTTATCAAAAAAAGTAGCAGTAACATCATCTTTATATTCCCAATTACCAATTGACATCATACCCGTTAGTGCAAACTTATCACTAGCTTGGAATCTTCCATCAAACTCAATACCCGTGTGAACTTGAGTAATACCTAAAATATTAGCGTTACCACGAATCTCATCTGTCTGACCTGCATTAAAGGTTGCTCCAACAGATTCAAATCTGTCCTTCCAGCTTGTATAATATAAGTTTACATTTGCTCTAAACTTTGAACTCCTATAACCATATCCTAGCTCGAAGCCAGTGATTTTTTCATTAGTCAAATTTGGATTTAAATTATTTCCAAAATTGATATAAACCGCATCAAATAATGGTTGTTTAGAATAATATCCTGCATTGGCAAAAAAATTATTTCTTGCGTCTACGTTCCAGTTTACCCCACCCTTAACATTTCCGCCAAGAATATTTTCAAAATCAGTTTTTGCAGCTGGTACTTCATTAAAGAACTCTTCTCTTGCAAAACCTTGATTAGATAAAGCACCTTGAACAAAACCTGTAATATCTTCTGTAAAATTATATTCAACTTGACCAAAAACACCTAACCAATTTACTAAACCGGTATTGTAGTAATCTATTTTTTCCTCATCATCAATGTTACCAAATACCCACCATGGTTGGTTTGCAGTATATGTCTCCGAAAATAATTGGTTAGGATTATTTCTATTATCTGTTTCTTGATAAACATCTCCGCCTAAACGATCATTCACTCTTCTATAGTGATACCCTTTATATTTTCTAAGGTCAACCCCAAAATCAATAGTTAAATCACTAGAAATACGGTTATTGAAGTTAGCTAAAATTCCATACCAGTTATGAGAATTAACCGAAGCTCTTCTTGAAATACCGTTAGTATTATTTTCATTATCATTTTGATCACTATTATTTACATATTGACCATTAATTTGTTCTCTAGGGGTATCACTAAAATCTGACACCAATTGACCACTATTATAAGCTACAATATCATCGACTCTGATTAAGCCATCAGTACTTCTAGGAAGTGCAAATTGTCTTCTTCCATTTATCTCTCCGATTTCTCCAGTACCACCACCACGGCCAAAAGAAGCATAGGTAGAGGTTTCTAATGTAGTTTTTTCACTTAACTTCCAGTTCCAGTTTAAACTGATAACTGGTTTGTGGTAAAAATTACGACGAAAACTATATTCCTCACCATTTCTATAGCCCCAATCTTCATTATATTTTCTATTTGGCTCGCCATCGCCATCGCCATAAAGAATTTGAGTGTCAATTGATGTAGCTCTACTTCTTTGGTTGTGCCATTGAGGAGCACCTGTAACCATAAACTCTAAACTGTGATCACCAGCAGTATATCCCAATCCCATAAAGAAGTTATAACCTTCAAATTTAGTACCATCAGCATACATGCTACCTCCAGTTCTACTTATCAACATAGAGGCAGAAAATCCATTGTCTAAAAGTCCAGAAGAATAAGACGCTAATGTTTTAACATACCCATCGTTACCTACTGTGGCACCAATTGCACCACCTTGGGCATTTAATGATGTTTTTGTAACAACATTAATTGTACCACCAACAGATGATACTGCCAATTTAGACGACCCTAGACCTCTTTGAACTTGAATAGCAGATGTTACATCTGAAAGACCAGCCCAGTTACTCCAATATACTTGACCATTTTCCATGTCATTTACAGGAACACCATTTATCATTACCGCTGAGTTGTTGGTGTCAAAACCACGAATATTAACACGTGCATCACCAAAACCACCACCTGATTTCGTAGCATATATTGATGGAGTAGTGTTTAACAACTCTGGAAATTCTTGAGAACCTAATTTCAATTGAATCTCTTCAGCCTTAATGGTAGAAACTGCTACAGGAGTTTTACGATCCTTAGCTATATCTTGTACACCAGTTACAATAACACCTTCTAACTCTTCAGCATTTGGCTCTAAAACAATTGAACCAATACTACCAGCAGAAGTAAAAGTAATCTGCTTTGAATTGAAACCGATGTAAGAAACCACTAATGTTCCAGATTCAGCACTTACATTGATTGTGAAATTTCCATCAAAATCAGATGAGGTACCATTTGTAGTGCCCTTTACTATTACTGTAGCACCAGGTAGTGGTGAATTTGTGTCACCATCTAATACGGTACCTGTAATAGAGCCTTGTGAAAAAGCAGTTACGGTCATTAAAAATGCCGCTATTGCAAAATACATTTTTTTCATTTTTTCTAGTATTTGTTAGTTTTTTAACTTGCTGCAAAAGTCTTTTAATTTTTGTCCTCTAACGTTAAGGTAACGTTAAATCAGCAGTGCAAAAATACCGTAAAAAATGAAACAATGAAACTGAATATTAAATAGTTATAGTTTTTGGATTAAGATTATAGAATTCCCAATTATTTCTTAAAATATCGAAGAAGTTGCAACGTTGAGCTATCATGCTTTGATATTTTTGAATTTTTAATATCCTTCAAAATTGTACCAGCTAGCTGTTTTCCCAACTCTACACCCCATTGATCATAGCTAAATATATTCCAAATTACACCTTGCACGAAAATTTTATGTTCGTAAAATGCTATTAATGAGCCTAACGATTTTGGAGTAAGTTTTTCTATCAATATTGTATTCGTAGGCTTATTCCCCGTGAACACTTTAAATGGAGCAAGCTTAGTAATTTCTAATTCTGATAAATTTTTAACTTTTAACTCTTCTACAACTTCCTCTTTCGTCTTACCGTTCATTAAAGCTTCTGTCTGAGCAAAATAATTAGCCATCAATTTATCATGATGATCTTTATCTCCATGTAAAGAATGTTTAAACCCAATAAAATCTGTAGGAATCAATTTAGTACCTTGATGTATTAATTGAAAGAATGCGTGCTGAGAGTTAGTACCTGGTTCTCCCCAAATTATTGTACCTGTTTCATAACCTACGATATTCCCCGCTCTATCTACACTTTTACCATTACTCTCCATTATGCCTTGTTGTAAATATGCAGAGAACCTACTTAAGTACTGAGCGTAAGGAATTATAGCTTCTGTTTCAGCGCCATAAAAATTATTATACCACACACTTACCAATGCCATAATCACAGGAATATTCTCTGAAAATTCAGTTTCCTTAAAATGAACATCTACCTCATTAGCACCTTCTAACAATGCGTCAAAGTTTTCATAACCAACCGCTAGCGCAATTGTTAAACCAACAGCACTCCACAATGAGAATCTACCACCTACCCAATCCCACATTGGGAATACATTCGCTGGATCAATACCAAATTCAGCAATTTTCTCACTGTTTGTTGAAACTGCCGCAAAATGTTTTGCTATATCTTCTTGTGTACCATGCTTTAAAAACCATTTCTTAATAGTAGTAGCATTACTTAAGGTTTCTTGGGTTGTAAAAGTTTTAGAAACAACCACGAACAAAGTCGTTTCTGGGTCTAACGTTTTTAAAATTTCATGAACATGATCTCCATCTACATTACTAACAAAATGAACGGATAAATGATTCTTATAAAATTTTAAAGCTTCAGTTACCATTGCCGGACCTAAATCTGATCCACCAATACCTATATTTACTACATCAGTAAAAGCCTTACCAGTGTACCCTTTTAAATCTCCGTTAATAACTGAACTGGTAAACTCTTTTATATGTTCTTTTACTTCATAAATCTCTGGTATAACATTTACGCCATCTACCAAGACTTCATCATCTTTCTTAGCACGCAAAGCGGTATGCAATACAGCTCTACCTTCTGTTTCATTAATTAAAGCGCCATCATAATAATCTTTAATAGCTCCTTTTAAATTAACCTCTTCAGCCAACTTAAGTAACAACTGCATCGTTTCTGCACAAATTCTGTTCTTAGAATAATCGAATAGAAAATCGTTCCATTGCAAAGTGAACTTTTCTGCTCTATTGTCCTCCGAAGAAAATAAACTTCTTAGGTGAGTACCTTTAGTTTCTTCGTAATGAGTCTTTAACTTCTTCCAAATATCAGTTTGTTGCGGGTTAATTTTATCTAGTGCCATTTTATTGATTAAGTGTTAGTAAATCCTCTTCATCTTCTAATAGAACCTTAGAATATATAATGCAATCCAATTGTTCTTTATACGTAGAGATATATGTAAAATATTCTTCTTTTAAAGTGTCATGTAAAGGTTCTGCCTGCGGAAGTTCTTCTCGCAATGGATCTACTTGTTTTCCATTTTTCCAAAAACGATAACAAACATGTGGTCCTCCTGTATTACCTGTCATACCTATCCAACCAATTACATCGCCCTGTCTTACAAACTCGCCCTTTTTTACATTCTGAGCTTTCATGTGTAGATATTGGGTGGAATACGTACCATTATGCCTAATTTTTACATATTTACCATTACCACCTCTTCTTGTCGATTCTTCAACAGTACCATCGGCTGTTGCCATAATTGGTGTTCCAATTGGTGCAGCATAATCAGTACCCTTATGTGGGCGTAATTTATACCCGTAATATTTAATTCTTCTTTTTAGATTATATCTAGAAGATAACCTACCATATTCTACAGGCATTCTTAAAAAAGTTCTTCTAAGATTATTTGCATCTTCATCAAAATAATCTACTAGACCTCTAAGTGAATCATTTTCATATGCAAAGGCATAGATAGGTTTGCCGTTGTGCTCAAAATAGGCAGCTTCTATAGGTTCTGCACCTGCATAAACCGTATCGTTAATATATTTTTCATTGTAAATAATCTTAAACTTATCATTCTTTTGTAATCTAGAAAAGTCAATGGTCCACGCATATACATTTGCCAAATTGTGAGTAACATTGTAGTCTACCCCTTGGTCCAATATAGCTTCCGATAAACTGGATTCTATAACCCCAGAAACTTCACGTTGTACAAATTTTACTTTGTTTTTATCTTTATACACCTTTACACTATCACGTAAATCTACTACGGTATAGTTAATTGGGTCATTTTCATATATAAATACCTGAGCTTGTGCCAATGTATCTTTAGACTGTAAAATAACATAAGGCTTACCTACCCTAATTTTACGAACATCGAAAGTGTCTCTAAAATTTTCTGAAATAGATAAGACTTTTGGATAGTCAACTTTATGCTCTTGCATTAATTCTCCAAAACTGTCACCGTACCTTACAGTATCTAGTTTAACATTGAACTCATCTAAATTAAAACCAAATCTCTCGTTTACTTCTGGCACTTTAACTACACTAATCTCTTGCGCTATGTCATTTTTCTGGTCACTAGTGTCTTTGCACGATGCCATCACAGTCAACACTAATATTATGCCCCAATATTTCTGCATTACTCTACTCTTGATTTATCTGGATTTAACATATGGTCTACCCATTGCTTACCCCAATTATTTAATTCTTGTTCTGTATACAATTCTGGAAAAAATACAATCTTCTGAAAACTAGGCGGCAAATACTCTTTCCAATTTGTACCTCCTGTTGCTTCAATATCACCAGTATCTTTTCTTAAATACCTATGAGCAGAACCCATATGCATTAATTGCCAATTTATGTTGGCATTCATATCTAAAGTTTTCAAGGCATTTACCAATGCGCTATCTTCCCGTTGCTCTTTGGGTAAACTTAAGTATTTATGATATATTGTTGCGTTTTCCACCTGTTTGGCAATTCTAATTAACCTTGGTGTATATCTATACTCAAACTGTTTTAAGGTTAAGGTTTTTTCTCCAGTAGATAAGTCTGTTGCTCCCTTTTTCCAATAGATATGTTCGTATAATTCTTCGATGGAATCATTTGCTGAATATTGAGACCTATCTGTAACATGAACCAAATTTTCTAAAGGGGTAGCATACAACTCAATCATTCTAAATTGTGCAGATTGAAAACCACTTGCAGGCAACAATGCCATTCGGTATTGCAAAAACTGTTCACGCTCCATACCTTTTATCATTACGCTAAATGAAGATATAAGAACTTTATAATAACTATTGACCCTTCTAACTTTTTCTATAAAAAATTCTAAACTTCCACTTTTATCATCTACCAATTGTTTTTGCTCATGCAAAATCAATTTAAAATACAGTTCTGTTATTTGATGGTACATGATGAAAATCTCTTCATCAGGAAAGTGTGTTCTTGGAACTTGTAAACTTAGTAATGTATCTAAATGAATATAGTCCCAATATGTAAGATAACGTTGGTGCAATAAGCCGTCTAAATAAGAGCCTAAATCTTGCCCTGAATCTTTATATTTTTCTTCTAGTTTAGATATCTGGGATTCGATTTTCTCTTTATCTTCCATTTACGGTCTAGTCCATTATAATTTTAAACTGATGCTTAAGACCATTATACCCATCTATATCTGCTTTTATAGCACCTACCGCTAAATCTGCCTTAATTCTTATGGGAATTCTATTGTCATCATTTGACACCCATAACGATAAGCTTTCTTGCTCTTTAAATACACGACCAGATTGAACTAGCGGTCTAAATTTCAAGCATTCTACTTTACCATATTTTGTATTTAAAACTTCTAAACCTAAATACTTAAGTTTAAAGTCAAAAATACCGTCATCATCATATAGCATTTTCAAGGTAATAGCTTTTCCTACTTCAAGGTCCTCTGTTTTATAATTGTTCCTTAAAAAATAAAAAGCGGATATTAAGTCCTGTATATTGTTCTCTAATGTAAAATTAAGCTTTTTCTTGTTTTTCTTATCATTAAGTTCAGCTTTAGACGTGTTATGATCAAAGTTTATTTCAACGTCTTTGGTATAACCACCTTCATCGATTTTACGAACAAACCTATAAGGCTTACCATCTCTTTTATCAAAATAGCTTTCGTAAGTATCGTCTACTTTAAAAAACCAACTAGCAACACCTGTGGTTTCTCCATGACCTACCACGTGATATACAGGCTTATCATCTATTGTTGCAGAATTAACTTGAAGTGTAGCATAACTGGCATTTAAAAAGCCATAGTGCATTCTAAATTTTAACCACTCCCCCGTTTTAAAGGCAGATTGAGAGCTTTGACCTTGGACACCAAAATATGTTAAGAAAAGGGCGAATAAAAATATTTTTTTCATAGTCCGTAGTTTAATGTAAAAATAGTAATTGATCTCAATCAATCACTTTCATTACAATATCTTAAACAATTTTTATTCCAAAGTATTGTATAAAAAAAGCCCAGTCTAAAAACTGGGCTTTTCCTAAATAACCAACCAAACTTTAAATTATGAAAAACCACTACTTAAAGTTGTAAGGGAACCACCCCTTAGCTGATGTAAATTTAAGGCACATTATTATACCCATAGCACGGTTTAACTTACTTTAATGATAAACTTAACAGTTATTCACACTTCTAATTAATAATTGGGAATTCATTAAGAAAACAGAGGGTAGTTTGAGCTATTTTAAGCCAAAAATATTTCTTGATTGGCATTAAAACCAATAACCAATGCTAACAAAAAACTGTGATCTTTCTATTTCTGGTGTCCATGAGTACATAAGGTTCACAGGTCCCAAAAAAGATTCCCAACCATAACCTATCCCATACCCAGAATACGTTGGTGCTTGAAACCAATCTCCTGTTCTAAACAAATCATCATCTACATTGGCAAAGTTAGCCGAGAACAAGGCATGGTTCTTTTTAGCAAATTCATAATCTAATCGAGCATAGGCTTTCACAAAACTATTACCAGGTAAACTAATAAAATCATAACCAACGAAAGGAACTAGGTTATTTATAAAATCTGTACCATAACCTCCTAATATAAAATCGAACGAGGTTACCTTAGAAGTACCTAATTTAAAACCGCCTTCTGTTTCTATATTAATAGATAGGTTTTTAACCAACGGTATAGCCATACCCATACGAGCTTTTGACACTGAAAAATCCTTGAAATTATTATTGTAATCAGATGATAGCACATAGTAATGCATATCGCCACTAAAATACAAACCTCTAGATGGGAAGTATTTATCATCGTAGGTATCTAGCCTTAACTGACCATATGTACTAATGAAATTACTTCTTTCAAAATACGTTCTTCCACTACTAGTAGTATTATCAGGTACTGTAGTATCAGGTATATCCCCAAACGTTCTGGTACTATATTGCAAGTGCTTAAACTCCGCTCCTAACGTAAAAGCAAACTCTTCTTTAACTACGGTTTGAATATATAGTTGATTGGTGAAATCAGATACATTTAAATTAATTGTATTTATTCGGCTACCTGTACCAACCTCAAAATTATCTTCTATTAAATCGAAATTTATTTCCTGCTCAAAATCATTAAATCTAGAATTAAAACCGAAACTCCAGTATGATCCTTTATCCACATAATATTCAAAATTATATCTAATATTATCTCCTAAAATTATATCAAAAGAAGCAACGTCATCCTTCGATAAAATTCTGTGCTTTGTCAAGTTAATTATTGCCGCACTTTTATATAAATCATCAAAGTGAGCCCCTAACCTTAAAAAAGATGTATTTCTCGTTTCATCTAAAGGAAGAATTAAATCTTCACCTCCATTTAAATTATCTAACAATTTGTATTTTATGGTCCTAAAATTACCTGTCGCAGATAAATTACTAATACCCTGTTGGAGTTTTTTAAAATCGATAGATTCATCTAAATTAAATCGCAATTTACCTTTTACATACCCTCTAGTATGATTGGTGTTACCATCAATCAACAATCTATTTACCGTAAGTTCTTCATCTGCTTCAATTACAGAAATTGAATTTTTATTCTTCTTATAATCTGTTGCCAGCTCCCTTAATTCCTGTATTTTTAAATTTGCAGCATCTTCACCTGTCTTAACTATTTCTGCCAATTTATTGAAATCTAATACGGTATAATCTTCAATTCTAGGTTTTATATAAATATCGGTTTTTGTAGACTTAACTTTCATGTCAGCAACCGTTCTATAGTTATTAATTTGTAATAGAATTTCAGTAGCAGACAACAATGCCTCCCTGTCAGATAAATCATGCTGAACATCTACGCCAATTATAATATCTGCACCCATAGCCCTTACTTCATCTATAGGATAGTTGTTAACCACACCGCCATCTATTAACACTTTGTCATTAATAATGGTAGGCTCAAATAAAGACGGTAAAGTTCCACTTGCCAAAATAGCCTCTGGTAAATAACCAGAATTTAAAATTACTTGTTTACCTGTTTCAATATCGGTTGCTATACAAACAAACGGAGTAGGTAATTTATTAAAGTCATCTATATCTTTCACATGATACAAAAGCCTAACAAACTCATTATATATATTCTGCCCACTAGAAAAAGCTGGTGGCACAGTAACCTTGAAATTTTTAAATGGCAGCGTTAACGCGTACCGTTCAGAATCCTCCTTTTCATAAAATGTTTTAGCACTTCTAGGGAGATTATCTTGAATTAACGAGCCTATATTGGTCGCTTTAAATACCGAATCTAATTCGTTAGCCGTATAACCTGCGGCATATAATGCCCCAACTATAGCACCCATACTAGAACCACCAATATAATCGATTTCAATACCAGCCTCCTCAATTACTTTTAAAGCACCAATATGTGCCATCCCTTTTGCACCACCACCACTTAAAACCAGTCCTATCTTTAGCTTTTTCTTTTCCTCCACAACTTGGGATATTAAAGAACTAGCGGTTAACATTGTCACCACTACCAAGATTACCGTTTTATCTAAACTATTCTTTATGAAAAGACTCATATATCTTTTTTGCTTTTGACACACCCACCTCTTGACTTAAACTCTCTACCGAAGCTTCTTTGATACGTTTTACCGATTTAAATTTTTTCAATAATTGCTGTGCCGTTTTTTCACCCACTCCATCTATACCTTCCAACTCCGAATTAATCGCTCCTTTACTTCTTTTATTTCTATGAAGGGTAATACCAAATCTATGCGCCTCATTTCTCGCATTTTGTATAATCTTTAAACTTTCAGATTTTTTATCTAGATAGAGTGGAATTGGATCTTCTGGAAAATAAATTTCTTCTAATCGTTTTGCAATACCTATAATAGCAATTTTACCTCTCAAACCTAAAAGGTCAAGACTTTTTAAAGCTGATGACAACTGCCCCTTACCACCATCAATAACAATTAACTGAGGCAAAGGTTGCATTTCTTCTTGTAATCTTTTATACCTACGATACACAACCTCCTCCATTGATGCAAAATCGTCAGGCCCGGTTACTGTCTTTATATTATAATGTCGGTATTCTTTTTTCGATGGCTTACCATTTTTAAAAACGACACATGCAGCTACAGGGTTACTACCTTGTATATTACTATTATCAAAACATTCAATATGCCTAGGTTCCGCAGATAACCTGATATCTTTTTTCATTTGCGCCATAATCCTATTGGTATGACGATCTGGATCAATTATTTTAATTTGGTTGAATCGTTCTTGCCTAAAGAATTTAGCATTTCGCTCAGACAGATCAAGTATACGTTTTTTATCCCCCAATTTAGGAACAGTAACTTTAAGACCTGGTGATACGGCAATTTCAAAAGGCACATAAAGTTCATTTGAATCTGACTTAAATCGTTCCCTTATTTCAACAACGGCTAACCCTAATAGGTCTTCATCTTGCTCTTCAAGCTTTTTCTTTATCTCCATGGTATGAGACCTTATTATAGAACCATGTGCCAATTGAAGAAAATTTACATATGCAAAAGAATTATCTGATATAATACTGAATACATCAACATTACTAATCTTAGGGTTTACAATAGTAGATTTAACTTGATAGTTCTCTAGTATATCTATCTTATCTTTTATTATCTGAGCTTCCTCAAATTTCATTTCAGCAGCCAATGCTTTCATTTGACTTTTGAAATAAGTTATTGACGATTTAAAATTACCCTTAACAATTTGTCTTATATCATCAATTTGACGATCATATTCGGTTATAGATTGATAACCTTCACAAGGTCCTTTACAATTTCCTAAATGATATTCTAAACATACCTTATACTTACCCGCATTAATTTTCTCTGCGGATAAATCATAATTACAAGTTCTTAATGGGTATACACTTTTAATAAGGTCCAAAAGAACTCTTACCGTTTTCATACTAGTATAAGGTCCAAAATATTCAGAGCCATCCTTTATCACCCTTCTTGTTGGGAAAAATCTAGGAAAACGTTCGTTTTTCAAGCACAACCAAGGATATGATTTATCATCCTTTAATAATACATTGTATCTAGGTCTTAACTCTTTTATTAAGTTGTTCTCTAACAAAAGCGCATCTGACTCCGTAGGTACTACAATATGCTTTATAGCCCTAATTTTCTTTACTAAAACACGTGTTTTACCGTACTCATGATTCTTATTAAAATAAGAGGAAACACGTTTCTTAAGATTCTTTGCCTTACCTACATATAATATACTGTCATTACTATCATAGAATTGGTAAACCCCCGGTCCGGTAGGCAATGCACTTAATTGTATGTTTAAGGGAATTTCTGTCATAATTCAACACCACTAATTTAGTCTATAATAGCCACTTTATATTACACCACAAAGCTTAATTATTAATACTAAAACCACACTAACCCTTTACGAATCTGATATTATTACTAATCTGAAATTCACAATTAAATAAAATTACCAACGTAAAATTATAACATTAATAATGCGTTCAAATATTTACAATATCAATTTATTGATATTCAGGTGTTTATATAAAAATATGTTTTGAAATATATACCAAAATGTTAATTTTATTATAAAAAAGTGCATTTCAACGAGAAAAAAGTGCATTTCAAGGATACTGTATTAATTATTTTACCTATTTTTAACTCAACAACAACGAATATTAGCACATTTACAAATAAAAAGACTATGGACAGTTATATCATCACCTTGGGAACTTATCTTATTTTAATGTTATTTTTTAAGGTATTTTTTGCTGTTGCAGGAAAAGAATAAATTGATAAATAATTTCATTATACTCTCTTCACTATGCTGAAGAAAGATTTACGCATAAAATATTCTCGATTACGTAGTTCCCTATCTACCCCAGAATTATCATCTAAAAGTATTGCAATTGCAAATTCAGTTTTGCAGTTGCCAGTTTGGAGTAATCAATATTTTCATATTTTTCTACCTATTGAGCAAAAAGCTGAAATAGATACAGAAGGTATTATATCTATTCTTCTTGGTTTAGACAAAAATGTAATTGTTCCAAAAATTATTTCCCCTACCCAACTAGAACACTTTTTGCTTACCGATAATACAAAGTTTACAACCAATAATTTAAATATACCTGAACCTGTAGATGGCATTACCATTGAAACTAGTAAACTGGATGTAGTGTTTATTCCGCTATTAGCTTTTGATGAGTTAGGAAATAGAATAGGATACGGCAAAGGATACTACGATCGTTTTCTTAATGATTGCAGAAAAGATGTCATAAAAATTGGACTATCCTTTTTTGAAGCTGAGCACAAAATAGATGATGTTGCCCCAACAGATATACCGTTAGACTATTGTGTTACGCCTTCCAAGACCTACTCTTTTAAAACTTCTTAATCCTGCAAATTTTTATTTGCTTCAAGAGAGACTTCTTCTTCTTTGTTAAATGCACGCTTGTTAAACACAAGTAAAATACCAACACCTGTACTTATTGCTGTATCTGCAATATTGAATACTGGTTCAAAAAATCTAAAATTCTGACCTCCTACCATAGGCATCCAAGTGGGCCACGTAGAATCTACCATTGGAAAGTATAACATATCTACTACTTTGCCATAAAACAACTTACCATATGGTTCATCAGAAAATAGTGTTGCCACTTCATTATAACTTTCATTAAAAATAGCGCCGTAAAAAACTGAATCTAAAATATTACCTAAGGCTCCAGCAAAAATTAATGAAACTGCCCAAATCAACGTATTTGATGCTTTTTTCTTAATGACATCAAAAAGCCAGTACCCAATACCGAAAATTGCAAATAGCCTAAATACGGTTAATACTAGTTTTCCTATATTATCTGAAATTGGTAACACGTCACTTAGCTTTGCACCCCAGGCTGCACCTTCGTTTTCAATGAAAAGAATTTTAAACCAGTTAAACACCTCAACAGATTCTCCCAATACGAAATGGGTCTTAATATAAATTTTACTCCATTGATCAATTATTAATATCAATAAAATAAATAGTACAGATTTTTTAATGTTCATGGGCTTTAATCAATGAGCGCAAAAATATAAATATTATTCGGTTTTACTAAGATCTATATTTCCGGTGACAGTTTCTAATTTATAAGTAGATGTTCCATAGGGTATAGAATTAAAAGATACAGTGCCATATTTACTTATCGCATTAATTTGGGCAGCTGTCGAGACAACTTTTATATTACCACTCTGTGATTTTACCGTGGCATCTGCATCTACGTTATTCAACAAACAAGTTCCGTCAGATAAGGATACATGAAGCTCTTTATACACTCCATCTATAACTACTCTAGAATTAGTGCCGAAAATTTCCAATTTCTTATGCAAAGGCATGTTCAATCTCAATAAAATAGAAATTACTTTATGTGCACTTAATTTATCATTGGGATTTTCAAAACTTGGTGTAAAGCCTGTTTCTATTACCAACGTATTACCATTGGTTACAATCTCTAAACCTAAATCTTGACTATACTCGCCTTCTATTTCTGCCTCTACACTAATCTCGCCACCCTCTATAGTATGCACTTCAACAATGAAGCAATTGGTAGCATCTACCTGTATTAAACCTATATGTTCTGCTAAAATTTTATTGTAAATTTTCTTTTGGGCATTAAGCCCCAAACAGAGTAATAGCAGAAAATACAATAAACACTTCTTCAAAATTTTTGCTATTAAAAAACGCCCCTAAAGGCGTTTTAATTATGATTGCATATTCTTAGCTTCAATACTAAGCGTGGCATGTGGAACAAGTTTTAATCGTTCTTTATTGATTAATTTTCCTGTTACACGACAAAGGCCATATGTTTTATTCTCTATACGCAGCATTGCATTTTTAAGATCCCGAATAAATTTTTCTTGTCTAATAGCCAACTGCGTATTAGCCTCTTTACTCATTGTTTCAGAACCTTCTTCAAAAGCTTTAAAGGTAGGCGATGTATCATCTGTACCGTTATTACCATCATTCATATAAGCACTTTTCAATAGCTCTAAATGACTTTTAGCCTTTTCTATTTTCTCTTCGATCAATACCTTGAATTCTGCCAAATCTTTGTCAGAATACCTCACTTTTAAATCTTCTGCCATCTCTTAATGTTTTTCAATAAACAATTTTGTGTTCACCTCGTCAAAAGCAATTTCAACACCTTCGTCCAATTTTTCTTCAAAAAATAATTCTGCTGTTAAAGTCTCTGTTTTAATATACTCAATATTATTCTGTACAGCTACTTCGACAAAACCATCTTTTAAAATTTTAACCGCAATCTTATCAGTTACTTCAAAACCAGAATCTTTTCTTATGTTTTGAATTCTATTTACTAATTCTCTTGCAACACCCTCATTCCTTAATTCCTCATCAATAGTAACATCTAAAGCAACGGTTAATTTTCCCGAAGTTGCTACCATCCATCCTTCAATATCTTGCGAAGAGATTTCTACATCTTGTAACTGTAAAGTAATGCTTTTATTATCTAATTCGATTGTTAATTCGCCATCCTGCTCTATTTTTTGGATTTCATTCTGAGTAAACCCATTAACAACTTGAGCAATTTGCTTCATTTCCTTTCCGAATTTCGGACCTAAAGTCTTGAAATTCGGCTTAATACGTTTCACCAATATTCCAGAGGCATCATCTAGCAACTGAATTTCCTTAACGTTAACTTCAGATTTTATTAATTCTGATACCGCTTCAATTTCTTCTCTATCTTTATTATCCAAAACAGGAATCATAATTTTCTGTAAAGGCTGACGTACTTTTATCTTCTCTTTTTGGCGAATAGATAATACCAAAGACGAAATTGTCTGTGCTTTCTCCATTTTAACCTCTAAGCTTTTGTCTATTAGCCTTTCATCTGCTACAGGAAAATCTGCCAAATGAACACTTTCAAAACCTTTTTTTACAGTTGCTTTATTTAAATCTAAGTACAAACGATCCATAAAGAACGGAGCAATCGGCGCCGACAATTTAGCAACCACTTCTAAACATGTATATAAGGTTTGATAAGCTGCAATTTTATCTTGAGCGTATTCACCTTTCCAGAAACGTCTTCTACACAAACGTACGTACCAGTTACTTAAGTTCTCTTGAACGAAATCTGATATTGCCCTTGCTGCCCTGGTTGGCTCATATTCTTCATAAGCCGTATCAACAACCTTTATCAATGAATTCAATTCTGACAGAATCCAACGGTCAATTTCTGTACGTTCGGTCATTGGTATATCATCTTCGGCATATGTAAACTTGTCTAAGTTTGCATACAAACTAAAAAACGAATACGTGTTATATAAGGTCCCAAAAAACTTTCGCTTAACCTCTGCTATACCTTCGGTGTCAAATTTTAAATTATCCCAAGGGTTGGCATTGCTAATCATATACCATCTTGTGGCATCTGCGCCATGCGCGTTCATTGTTTCAAAAGGATCTACGGCATTGCCCAATCGCTTAGACATTTTCTTACCCTCTTTATCTAAAACTAAACCATTAGATACTACATTCTTATATGCAACAGAGTCAAATACCATTGTTGCTATAGCATGCAATGTATAGAACCAACCACGAGTTTGATCCACACCTTCTGCTATAAAATCTGCAGGAAATGTTTTTCCTTCATCTATTAAATCTTTGTTTTCAAATGGATAATGCCATTGCGCGTATGGCATAGATCCGCTATCGAACCAAACATCGATCAAATCACTTTCTCGTTTCATTGGCTTACCTGAAGCCGAAACCAATGTAATTTGGTCTACAATATTCTTATGTAAATCTATTTTATCATAGTTCTCTTCAGACATGTCGTCCACTACGAAATCTGCATAGATATCTTTTTCTAAAACTCCAGCTTCAACAGCTTTTTTCATTTCAGATTTCAATTCCGCTACAGAACCTATAATTATTTCTTCCTTACCATCTTCTGTTCTCCAAATTGGTAATGGAATACCCCAATATCTTGAACGAGATAAATTCCAGTCATTTGCGTTTGCTAGCCAATTTCCAAATCTTCCTTCACCGGTTGCTTTTGGCTTCCAGTTAATGGTTTTATTCAATTCAAACATCTGATCTTTTACATCAGTTACTTTAATGAACCAAGAATCTAATGGGTAGTATAAAATTGGTTTGTCCGTACGCCAACAGTTAGGGTAACTGTGCACATACTTTTCAACCTTAAAGGCTTTGTTCTCTTCTTTTAATTTAATTGCAATTTCAACGTCTATAGAACGCTCTGGAGCTTCACCATCTTCATAATACTCGTTCTTAACATACTTACCGCCTAACTCTTTTAACTCAGGTCTAAATTTACCTTGCAAATCAACTAGAGGAACCAAGTTTGCATTTTCGTCCAATACTAACATTGGCGGAATTTCCGGAACTGCTTGTTTAGCGACAAAGGCATCATCTGCTCCAAAAGTAGGTGCCGTATGTACTATTCCCGTACCATCTTCTGTTGTTACAAAATCCCCGGCAATTACTCTAAAAGCATTTTCTGCATTTTCATACGGAAGCACATAATCTAATAACTGCTCATATCGAATACCTAATAAATCTTTACCCTTAAATTCTTTTACTACGTAAAAAGGAATCTTCTTATCACCAGAAGTATATTCAAGCAATTCAGATTTTTCTGAAACTTCATTAAACTTTCCTGAGAACTGCTTACCTACCAAGTTTTTGGCAAGAATAACATTCATGGGCTCAAAAGTATATTGGTTATAAGACTCGACTAATACATAATCTATTCTAGAACCTACAGTCAATGCCGTATTCGAAGGTAAAGTCCAAGGTGTGGTAGTCCAAGCCAAGAAATAAATAGTGCCTTCATTCTGTAAAAAATCTGGCAATGTTTCTTCTACGGCTTTAAACTGTGCTGTTACCGTAGTATCAGTTACATCTTGGTATGTGCCAGGCTGGTTTAACTCATGAGAACTTAAACCTGTACCAGCTTTTGGTGAATAAGGTTGTATGGTGTAACCCTTGTAAATCAAACCTTTTGAATAGATTTGTTTTAACAGCCACCAAACCGTTTCCATGTATTTAGATTTGTAGGTAATGTACGGGTCTTCCATATCTACCCAATACCCTACTTGTTCGGTCATAGAATTCCAAACATCAGTATATCTCATAACTGCTTTCTTACAAGCAGCATTATATTCTTCAACAGAAATCTTTACTCCAATATCTTCTTTTGTAATACCCAGTTCTTTTTCAACACCAAGTTCAATTGGTAAACCATGCGTATCCCAACCAGCTTTACGTTTTACCTGAAAACCTTTCATGGTCTTATACCTCGGAAAAATATCCTTTATAGTTCTAGCCATTACATGATGTATACCAGGCATACCGTTTGCAGACGGCGGACCTTCATAGAATACATAACTATCCTTACCCTCACGGGAAGAAATACTTTTCTCAAAAATGGCATTCTTTGACCAGTAGTCAAGTATTTCTTCTGCGACCTTTGGTAAATTCAATCCTTGATATTCTGTAAACTTCATACGAAATGCTTATTGTACTGGGATTTAAAGGCTGCAAAATTATAAAATTTTGGTCAAAAAGGAGTGTATTCACAGCATTGAAATACCTCTAAACCATGTAATAAATGAATTATTAACATGTTGAACATCCAAAAGTTAAATTTCTGCGTATATAACTCCGAACAATTAACCATTTAACGTTTACACAAATGAAAAAAGTAATTTTAGGATCATTAGCAATTTTAGCACTTAGTATGTCTGTTTCATGTAGAGATGCAGCTGATAAAGCAAAATCTGCAACTGAAGAAGCTGGCGCTGCTTTAGAAAATGCAGGCGAGGAGTTAAAAGAAGCTGGTCAAGATTTAGAAGAAGCTGGCGAAGGTGCAATGGATGCTGCTAAAGAAGCAAGCGAAAATGCAATGGATGCTGCTGAAGATGCTGCTGAATCAGTAAAAGAAGCTAGTCAAGACGGTATAGATGCTGCTAAAAAAGCTGGTGAGGATACTATGGATGCGGCTAAAGAAGCAGGTAATGATGTAAAAAAAGCAGCTAACGATGCAGCTGATCAAGCAGCAAAAAAAGCTGACGAAGTAAAAAAGGCGGTTAAACACTAACAAGAACCTTTTTTTTATAATTACAAAAGACCCGTTAATAGCGGGTCTTTTTATTTAGAAATGATATCCTACACCAATAATTAAATTTATTCCTGGCGCTACTATACCAGAAGAATAAGTTCTGTATCGCTGATCAGTAAAATTCTCTAAACTACCCGTTACCTTAAAACGGTTTGTAATATCATATTGAGAGCGAAAATTTAGAGTATACCAAGATGGCGCATATGGGTTACCATTTTCATCAACAGCATAGATATACTCTTTTGATTGCTCTGACATTGCCAAATCATCATTAGCTATTTCCCCATTATAATTAATAAACAAATCTGTGCGTAGCCTTTGGTTTTTCCATACAACATGAAAGTCCCCAAAAGTAGGTGCCGCATGTCTTGCAGGTGTTTCCGTACCGTCATCTTCCTCCTCTATACCTTCGGTCAACGTTAGATTAGATGACAAAGACCATTGCTCGGTCAAATATGCTTCTATTCCAAATTCAAAGCCATAAACATATGCTTTTGCTGCATTTTGAATAGCTTGTACATTACTTAATTCACCACCATATTCTATTTCTGAGACGCCATTGAAACTAAAATCTCTACGCACCAAAGCATCTACTAAATACGTATAATAGGCTGTACCTTTTAAAATAATCTTATCATTTATATTTCGCTGAATCCCTATTTCTGCATTATAAGCATACTCAGGTTCTAAATCTGTATTTGGCACAACTACCGAGCCTGGCTCTGAATCGAAAATTTTACCAACATCATCAATATTTGGAGCTCTAAAACCGGTCGATCCATTTAGTGTAACTTGAAGATTTGCTCTAGGAAACCAGCTGAAACCGATACTACCGGTTAATGCCCCTGTGCTTAAATCTGCTGTTTCAAACGGAAAATCATAAAAAGTATCGTCGAAAATTGCATCGACCCATACGTGACTGTATCGCAAACCGGACATAATTGTAAAATTCGGTTTTGCTTTGTATTCCCCATTTGCGTAACCCGCTAAACTTTGCCATGAAGAATTATCTGGATAGCGCGATGCCGCTGCAGTTCTTTCATTAGTATTAATATTAAAATCAAAACCGGTCGACCCAACCTTATTATAGATATACTCACTACCATAATAAAGCCTAAAATCTCCTAATTTTTTATTTTCAAAATCAATAGTGAAATTTATCGCATCTACTTTTTCTTTGGTTGTATTTCTAACCTCATCTTGAAAATCCCTGTTAATTCTACTTTCTTCAAAATGTTGATATGCCAAGCCTAATTTTAAGCCATCGTACACTTTTCCATCTCCCTTTTTCTGTAATTGAGCATTACCCATAAACCATTTTTGTGGTCCATAATACCATTCTGCAGACCGCAAGCCTAAGCCATCGCTTGTTGGTCTAATTAAACGGTCATATCTAGAATAATCTGAAGTTTCAGTATAATATGCCCCTAAATTTAAATCCCATTTGGTATTCGGTTTATACAGGAATTTCTGCATTAAATTAATTTGATCGTAACCAGTTGGCACTTGTTTCTTTGATGAATTATTCTCAACCAATTCATCAACTCCATTTACAGTGCGTACAAACGTATTTCTTAAATAAGAATCGGGACCATGAGCACCCATTCTCAAATCATTAAAGTTATTATATGTAATACTGGTCAACGACGACCATGTTTTTTTACCTAAGTTAATATCTGCATGTACCGTATTCTCCATATTAGCAGAAGCAAACCTATAGTTGGCATTTCCATGCACCAAAAGACTATCATTCTGGGATAACATAGGTTTATTTGTATAAAAATTCATGACTCCCCCAATAGCATCACTTCCATAAATAACCGATCCAGGACCAAATATTACTTCTGTATTTTTAATAGTAAATGGATCAATTGATATTACATTTTGTACGTTACCTCCTCTAAATATCGCATTGTTCATTCGTACCCCGTCTACAGTAAGCAACAATCTATTTGTAGCAAAACCCCTAATCATTGGGCTACCACCTCCCATTTGGCTTTTTTGAACAAATACTTTACCGCTATTTTGAAGTAAATCTGCAGCCGTCTGAGGTGTAGTAAAGGCAATTGACCTGGCGTCAAGAGAAATTATTCGATTTGGAATATCTCGTTTTTGTTGCTCCCACTTAGAAACGGACATAACTACTTCATCCAATTGCTGAGCCTTCATAATCAAGTAAGCCTTATGACCTTGTCTCTGTAATTGTATCTTGCTTGTTTTAAATTCTTGATAACCAATATGCTTTAAAGTAATACGCTCTTTACCCATAAAGACAGCTGCATCAAAAACACCATCTAAATTTGTTAACGCAATCTTAGACTTGTCTTTATTGAACACGGCAACATTGGCAATCTCCTCACCACTATCCGCATCTAAGACAGTTATTTGCTGGGCACTGGCAAAAGTGCTACATAAAAAAAGTGCTACGAACAGATACTTATACATACGAATTGAAAACTTCATTTAAAACGGCAAACGACTTTGGTTTCCTAAATCCTTGTAAGTGTAATTCAAAATAAAGTATTAAGGATTTAAGCAGTTCTTGGCGATTGGTTTTTTTCATCTTTACGGTATGCATTGCATCAAAATTTGTGCCCAAGAAGGTCTTGAAATAATAAATATTTTCTCCCCTTAGAATCGGATTCAATGATTCAACAGCAACAAACTCACCTTCTAATAAATCGAAATACGGCTTATCTATCTGATATACATCAGGATAAAAGCCTAAAAACCGAGTCAACGATAACATAAAATACAAATGAAAATTTGCTACATCTTTATGCATATCCAACCATTGTAATGATGCTACAAGATATTCGAATAAATCTTCATTTTGCTCCTCTTCTCGAATACTATTACCTAGTAGCTCTGCTAAAAATAACGTCATGGCATTTTTAGCCATATCCGCATACAATGTTTGGTAATGATAAAACACCTTTGCTTCTTTTAGCGTCTCTAAAGTTCCTTTATTTTTATGGCTCGCTACAATTTCTAATTGCGTTAAAGGCTGAAAATAGGCTGACTTTAATTTTCCTTTTTTTGAAGCTAAAACCCCTCTTAATAAATAAGATTTAATACCATCTGATGCTGTAAAGGCTTTAACAATAAGACTTGTGTCGCCATATTTAATTGCAGAAAATACTATCGCCTTTGTCGTTACCTGCATATTATAACATCTATTTCAACAAAGATAGTTGATTGGAGCTTGGTGGCGAAAGGGTATAAAAAAATGCGAGGTCCCATAATAGAACCTCGCATTATATATAATTAGGATTTATTTAATTTCTAAATAACTCCTTGTGCTAACATAGCATCGGCAACTTTAACGAAACCTGCAATGTTGGCTCCTTTTACGTAGTTACAGAAACCATCTTCTTCTTTTCCATACTCAATACAAGAATCATGAATATCTTCCATGATATCTTTCAAACGCTCATCAACCTCTTCACGTGTCCAGCTAATTCTTAATGAATTCTGAGACATTTCTAAACCTGATGTTGCAACACCACCAGCATTTGATGCTTTACCTGGGGCAAACAATATTTTTGCATTGTTAAATTCATGAACAGCATCTGTATCACAAGGCATATTTGCACCTTCTGCAACACACATACATCCATTACTTAATAGATTCTTAGCATCTTGTTGGTTCAACTCGTTTTGAGTTGCACATGGTAATGCGATATCACATTTAACATCCCAAGGAGTTTTACCCGCGTGAAATTCTGCAGAAGTATACTTATCTGCATATTCAGAAATACGACCTCTTCTATTGTTCTTAAGATTCATTACAAAAGCTAGCTTCTCATCATTTAAGCCATCTTTGTCATAAATATATCCACTAGAATCTGAAAGTGTTACCACCTTGGCTCCTAGTAAAATTGCCTTTTCAGCTGCATATTGCGCAACGTTTCCTGAACCAGAAATTACTACCGTTTTACCATCAAAACTTTCGTTTTTGGTCTTCAACATACTTTGTGCAAAATATACGGTACCATAACCTGTTGCTTCTGGTCTAATCTTAGAACCACCCCAAGAAAGTCCTTTACCAGTTAACACACCGGTAAACTCGTTACGTATCTTTTTGTACATACCAAAAAGGAAACCAATTTCACGAGCACCAACACCTATATCACCAGCAGGCACATCTGTATTAGGACCAATATGTCTATTTAACTCTAACATGAAGGCATGGCAAAAACGCATTACCTCATCATCAGATTTTCCTTTTGGATCAAAATCAGAACCACCTTTACCACCACCCATTGGTAGTGTAGTAAGGCTATTTTTAAATACTTGCTCAAAAGCTAAGAATTTAAGTATACTAGCATTTACGGTTGGGTGAAAACGTAAACCACCCTTGTAAGGACCTATGGCCGAGTTCATTTGTATTCTATAACCACGGTTAACATGTATTTCACCGTCATCATCTACCCACGCAACTCTAAAAGAAATTAAACGCTCTGGCTCAACCATTCTTAAAAGAATATTCTTACCATTATATATGTCTTGATTTGCAATATATGGTATAACAGTTTCTGCAACTTCTTGCACCGCTTGTATGAATTCTGGTTCGTGACCATTTCTGGCGATAACCTCATCCATAAATGCTTTTATTTTATTCTCCATAAAGCTATTTACACTTATTTAAATTATTGATTTCAAAATATAACGTCAAAATTATGCTATTTGTGTAATTTGAATGCTTATTTTCTTAAAAATCGATAAAAATTGTTGTTTTGACAACAAATCACCTATTCTTACTACATATAATTTAACATTTAGGCGATTATCCTATCGCTTGCTCTAAATCTGCTATTAAATCATTAACATCTTCAATACCAACACTCAATCTAATTAATGAATCTACTATTCCAATTTTTAGTCGTTCCTCTTTTGGAATACTTGCATGGGTCATACTTGCTGGGTGACCTGCTAAACTTTCAACCCCACCCAAAGACTCTGCTAATGTAAATATCTGTAGTCGCTCTACAATCTTAATTGTATCGTTATAACTACTTCCTTTGGGTACAAAAGAAATCATACCCCCAAAATCTTTCATTTGCTCTTTAGCTACATCATGATTGGGATGATCTTCGAAACCAGGCCAATATACTTCTTCAACCTTGGGGTTACTTTTTAAAAATTTTGCTATTGCTCTTCCATTTTCACAATGGCGCTGCATACGCACATGTAACGTTTTTATCCCTCTTAACACCAAAAAACTATCCATAGGTCCACAAACGGCACCACTTGCATTTTGTATAAAATAAAGCCTATCTGCCAATTCCTTCCCTTTTACTACTAGTGCACCAACAACGGTATCACTATGACCACCAAGATATTTAGTTGCCGAATGCATCACAATATCTGCACCTAATTCTAATGGCAACTGTAAATAAGGAGTAGCAAAAGTATTATCTACCGCTAATAGAATATCCTTATCCTTAATTAACATGGCTACCGCTTTTACATCTATAATATTCATCATTGGGTTAGTAGGTGTTTCTACCCAAATCAATTTCGTTTTCGAATTAATTTTATCTTGAATTGCATCCGCACTTTGCATTCCAACAAAATGAAATACTATGCCAAAATTTTCAAAAATCTTTTTAAAAATTCTATAAGACCCGCCATATAAGTCATTGGTTGAAATGACCTCATCACCTGGCTGTAACAATTTCATTACGGCATCTATTGCTGCTAACCCACTACCAAAAGCCAATCCAAACTCACCGCCTTCTATACTTGCCAATGAATTTTCTAAAGCAGTTCTGGTTGGGTTGGCACTACGAGAATACTCATAACCCTTATGCCCACCTGGTGTTGTCTGTGCATATGTAGATGTTTGATAAATAGGTGGCATTACTGCCCCATATGCTTCATCTGGTTGTTGACCACCATGTATGGTCTTCGTATTAAACTTTAAGTCTTTTGCAGCCATATTAAAGTATTTATCATACAAATGTATCGTTATGTTTTGGGGAATACAATGAAGCTGTATTTTTACACTAAATCTAATTTTTCCATGAAGCCTAAGTTTATCTGCCTAATCATTTGTATTCTTCTTTTTGCCTGTAACAACAAGAACACCCTTTCTTTTAAACCATTGTCAATTGCTACCGATTCTTGTGAAAACTGTACTACCGTAACTATTGATATCCCTAAGGCTACAGGCAACACCAAACTAAGTGAAACCATTAATTCTGCTTTAGAAGGAGAAATTATTGCTCTATTAAATTTTGATGAAGAGAGCAATGCGCAAAATCTTGAAGATGCTAAAGAAGCTTTCGTTTTTGATTACCAAGAACTAAATGGCAAGTTTCCAGAAGAATCCATGCCATGGGAGGCTAAAATTGAAGGTACTATTGCTTACGAAAACGAAGAAATAATTACCCTTGAAATACAATCATATATTTATACAGGCGGGGCACATGGCTATGGCACTAACCGGTTTTTAAATTTTGACAAAGTAAAAGGCATTGAATTGTACCAAGAAAACTTATTCAAAGAGATAGATGGTTTCAAATCTTTTGCCGAAACCTTATTTAGAGAACAAGAAAATATACCTACAACAGGTTCTATTAACGATACTGGTTTTATGTTTGAAATCGATAGTTTTTATTTACCCGACAATATTGGATATACTGAAAACGGATTAATTCTATTTTACGAACCTTACGAAATTGCATCTTTTGCAGATGGTCCAATTATATTGACCATACCTTACGCAGATGCAAATCCTTTTTTAAGCTTCCCACAAAAACCTTAGTACTATTGCTTTAACAACAAAGATATTTGCCCAATATGGAGCCCTTCATGAAATAAATTAAAAGCGATGGCATCCTCTACATTTCTTAGCGTTACACGAGCGCTTGTGGCATATTCATTAAATGTTTGAAAAAGCGCAGTATCATAATCTTCAATAAGCCATTCTGCCGTTGAAATTAAAAAATCTGCAACCACCATGATCTCCTCATCTGTGGCGGTACCGTCTGGAACAGTTCCCTTACTAAATTTTGCAATCAAATCATCTGGCACACGCATTTGTAAGCCACTGAATTTATATATCAAAATTTGTTGGGTAACCACGGTATGCGCAATGTTCCAATAAATATTATTATTAAATCCTTCTGGTATTTTAAGTAGCTTTTCTTTTGGTGTCTTTGTCAATATCGCATGTAGATTTCTACGATTTTGTAACATTACTTCAAAAATATTCTCTGTCATCATTTCACATTTAAATGCATTGTAAAAGTAGCACAATTAATGATATTTAAGTTTCTTTGTACTCCTAACGTCGTTTTCAAAAACTAATGTTTTAATCATCTATAGCATTAAAAGCACTGTTCAAAATATCCAAAAGCATGAAAAAAATATACCATTTAAGTACTTGTTCTACCTGCCAGAGGATTATTAAAGAGCTACAACCACTTACTGATTTCGAATTACAGGATATAAAAACAGAACCAATTACCGCTTCTCAATTAGAGCAAATGCATAGCTTTTCTAACAGCTATGAATCTTTGTTTAGTAAAAGAGCAGTTTTGTACCGTGAGAGAAACTTAAAAGAACAAAGTCTTACGGAGGCGGATTTCAAGAACCTAATTCTTGAACAATACACCTTTTTAAAACGACCTGTTATCATTGTAGAAAACCAAATTTTTATTGGAAACAGTAAAAAAGTGGTTGAAGCCGCTAAAATGGCAATTCACTCGTGAACAAAAGACTACTGGCCATACTTGCTGCCATTGGCGCAACTACCATCTATGGTGTAAACCACACTATTGCTAAAGGGATTATGCCCCATTTTGTACAGCCTTTTGGTTTTATTATCCTAAGGGTTACGGGTGCCGCTATTTTATTCTGGCTGATTTCACCTCTAGGACCAAAAGAACGAATTGACCCTAAAGATTATTTACGTATGTTCATCTGTGCCCTATTAGGCATGGCTATGAATATGTTGGTCTTTTTTAAAGGGCTATCGCTTTCCACCCCTATTAATAGTGCCGTTTTAATAACCACTGTGCCTATTGTCGTTTTAATTCTATCGGCAGTAATTTTAAAAGAAAAGATTGCAGGCAGGAAAGTTTTAGGTATCGCCATAGGACTGCTTGGTGCTCTAGGTTTAATTTTATTTGGGACTGAAGTTAGGCAAGACGCCCCAAATATTCCTCTTGGGAATTTCATGATTTTTATGAATTCTATATTCTACGGCTCTTATCTCGTATTAGTCAAAGTACTTATTACCAAATACCATCCGTTCACTTTCATGAAATGGCTATTCTCGTTAGGTGTACTCATATGTCTACCATTCGGATATGAGGAATTTATGGAAATATCATGGAGCACACTACCATCGGAAGCTTATTTTGGAATTGGTTTTGTAATTCTAGGAACTACATTTTGTACGTACCTATTTAACATTTTTGCACTAACCCAGTTAAAAGCTTCTACATTAAGTGCTTTTGTTTATGTTCAGCCTTTGGTAGGTATTTTTTATGCCGTATTAACAGGACAAGATACAATCACTACTATAAAAATAGTAGCTGCCTGTTTTGTTTTAGTTGGGGTTTACCTTTCTAGTAAAAGACCAAAGAGACAAGTTCAAGAAACTTAAATATGTGATTTTTTAGCATTCTCTAAATGAAGCGATATTGATTTTACAGCTTGCTCTTCATCACGGTGATGCATCGCTGATACTAAATTAAGATGTTCTTGCATAATTTCATTCAAGGGTCTATTTAACCCCACAAGATCCATAAAGGATAAGATTTTTGCAGATTTAAACAGCTGATATAATGCTCTATTACCACAATTTTTAGCAATAAACTCATGAAAATATCTATCTATCTTATAGAAGACATAGCTATTTTTTGGACCTTTTTCAAATGGTACAAGAAGATTTCTTAAATCATCAATTTTAGATTGTGGCGCGTTACGTGTAAATAGTTTTACCGTCATTGTTTCCAATGCTATTCTACAATCAAACATTTCTGCAATTTCTTGTTCACATAATTCCCTTACCAAAAGACCATTGTCCAAACTCCCTACAAGTAGGTTCTCTTGTTTTAGCTGAAGTAGTACTACAGGTATGGTGTCGTCTTTAATATTTAAAGTGTGCGATAGCCTAAGTTCAGTTATTAGCTGACCAGGCACCAATTTTTTGGTGACAATCAACTTTTTAACTTTACCGTATGTCTCTTGAAATACTTCTTCTGGTAGGCTAACCATTAATTACATTATAATTTGTCATTTAAAAATAACCCATTTAATACCTCAATTCCTATAAATTTTTTGGAATTCTCGCGAATTTTCTTGAATCTTCTTTTGTAAGGACCCTAAAACCTTCTACTTTTTCTAAGGCGCTAAATTTACTAAGTAAATCATTTGTTAAACCTGTCAGCTTTCTAGCTTTCAAATCTATCCAAGCTCCCATCATTTCACAACGCGCTATATTCTCGCCTTTATGATTGTAAAAATTATGATGAAACTCAAAAAACATTCCATCTTCGCTTAAACCCATAACTTCTAGCGAAACTTTTATTGGTTTACCAGGGAATGCTTCTTTAAAATAATACACATGCTCATAAAATACCACAGGTCCTATTTCATGGGCAGCCATTATCTTATGATCAAAACCTTGTTCTATTAAAAAAGCCATACGAGTATGGCTCATAAAATTAATATATGCCGAATTGGCCAAATGACGGTTTGCGTCAACATCGCTCCATCTTATCTCAAAATCTTTAAAGTACATATTTATATTTTTTGTTATGCATGCATAATACCCCATAAAAATAACATAGTTTTGAAATCTAAGAAATAAAGAACACCGTTTTTTATAGTTATTTTTAAGTCTCTTTCAAAATTCATATCGTTATGTCAACAAAACCTGCTTTCATAAAAGAATTATCCTTACCAATAGTTGCAGCGCCAATGTTCTTAATTTCTGGACCACAATTGGTCATTGAATGCTGTAAAAATGGTATTGTCGGCACTTTCCCTGCCTTGAACCAACGTACAACTGAAGGATTTGAAGAATGGGTTGTTGAAATTAAATCTGCTTTAAAAACTTTTGAAGAAGAAACAGGTAAAAAAGCTGCTCCGTTCGGTGTAAATTTAATTGTGCATGCTACAAACCCAAGATTAGAGGCAGATATTAAAATATGTGTAAAACATAAAGTTCCATTAATTATCACTTCATTGGGTGCTGTTTCACAAGTAGTTGATGCTATTCATAGTTATGGCGGATTAGTCTTCCACGATATTATTAAAAAACGACACGCAGAAAAGGCTGCAGAAGCTGGTGTTGACGGGTTAATTCTTGTTGCAGCTGGTGCTGGTGGTCATGCAGGTAGCATAAACCCAATGACTTTAGTTGCGGAAATAAAGAAATTTTTCCATAAAACTATTCTTCTATCCGGATGCATAAGTACGGGAAGAGATATTGCATCTGCATTACAAATGGGTGCAGATTTAGCTTATATGGGAACTCGTTTTATTAATACCAATGAAAGTAAAGCCACTCCCGAATATCGTCAAATGATTATTGATGCCGGTGCAAGCGATGTAGTTTACACTGCATCTATTTCTGGCGTACATGCCAATTTCCTTAGCGCTAGTTTAAAAGCTGCAGGTATAACCGAAGATGATCTTAAAAAAGATGTAAAGATTGATTTTGGAAAAGAATTGGATACCGAAGCTAAAGCATGGAAAACCATTTGGTCAGCTGGGCAAGGTTCCGCTCTTATAAATGATACTACCTCAGTAACCGAATTGGTTTCGCATTTAAAAACTGAATTTAAGGAAGCTGTTGAAGAACAAATAAAAGTATTGGAAACTTACCCGAAGTAAATAAGAATTTTAGCTTTTATATATAGATGCCTTTACTAGATTCTTCATACAATCCTCCTTTATTTTTCAAAAATGGACACCTGTCTACGATATACTCTGGACTGATAAGAAAGGTTGAAAGTATTGAACAAATACGCATTCGCATTACTTTACCCGATTCTGACTTTTTAGATACCGATTGGAGTTATGGAAAATCTTCTTCTACCAAATTGGTTATTATTATTCACGGTTTAGAAGGCAGTACACAAAGAGCATATATAAAAGGTAGTGCCAAATTATTAACACAATCTGGCTTTGATGTCTGCGCCATAAACTTAAGAGGGTGTAGTGGTACAGCAAATAAGCTTTTTCGTTCTTACCATTCTGGTGCCACAGAAGATTTACAAGCGGTAATTGAACATGTATTGCAATTAGATGAATACTCTGATATTTATTTGCACGGTTTTAGCCTTGGTGGCAACCTGTTACTAAAATACCTAGGCGAGGACAGAAAATTACCTAATGAAATTAAAGGTGCTGTTGCTATTTCTGTTCCTTGCCAATTAGCAGATTCCCTTCACCAATTACTTCAACTTAAAAATGCATTGTATGCTAGAAGATTCAAAGGAAACCTTATTGAAAAGCTAAAACTAAAACAAGAGCTCTTTCCCGATAATATCTCAGATACGGATATTGACAACATTAAAACGCTCAAAGACTTTGATGACATTTACACTAGTAGGGCACATGGTTTTAAAGATGCAATGGATTATTATACGAAAAGCAGTAGCCTTCAATTTTTAGAAAATATTACTATACCAACGCTGATTATAAATGCCCTAAACGATTCTTTTTTAGGGTCTGAATGTTACCCAATAGAGATTGCAAAACATCACAAAAACCTTTATCTAGAAACGCCGAAATATGGTGGTCATGTTGGTTTTTATGGCAATAACAACTTCACGTACGCAGAACGACGTACATTAGAATTTTTAGAGAATCTCTCCTAAATCAACCTTCTTAACTAGAACAGATATAAATTGATATCACAAAAATGTTAGATGCTTATCATTATTGGTTAAAATCCATAATACAACCCTATTAAAACATACTGCAACCCGCAAAAATTCATATATTAGTCGCTCATTTGATAGACAACATTTAAAATATAGAAAAGGTATGCGCAAATTATTCACTTTATTAGCTCTTAGCACATTGATTATCAGTTGTGGAGAAAAGAAAGAAGAGAAAAAAGAAGGTTTTGAAATGAACAGAGCCAAAAAAGAAGCTAAAACTGAAACAGCAAGTCAAAGTGTACCAGTAGATTTAGATAATAAAGGTGTTGGTCCTATAACTAGTGTTAAATTTGACGATACTATTAACGAAGAGATGGCTGCTGCTGGTAAAGAAAAATTCCAAGCAATATGTACTGCTTGCCATATGGCAGAACAACGTATGATCGGACCTGCATTAAAAGGTGTTTACGAACGTAGAAGTCCAGAATGGGTTATGAACATGATTATCAATCCAGATAAAATGTTGAAAGAAGATCCAATTGCAAAAGCATTATTGAAAGAATACAACAATGCTATTATGCTTAACCAGAATTTAAAGGAAAACGAGGCTCGTAACTTAGCAGAATACTTACGTACACTCTAAATTAAAACGCCAACCTAATACCGAAAACCCTTTCATAAACATGAAAGGGTTTTCTTTTTTAAAACAACTCCTATTATCTTTATAAAAAGTATGTTTTTATCACTTTTTACGACAAATTCGAGGTAATACGAAATGATTGAGATATGCAAAAGGATAAAATAAAAATAGATATAGTTTCTGATGTAGCTTGCCCTTGGTGTTATGTCGGCAAAAAAAGATTAGAGAAAGCAATAGCGCAATGGGACGGTGCCGAAATAGAAATAGAGTGGCATCCTTTTCAATTAGACCCTAATATTCCAAAAGAAGGATTGGATAGAGATACATACCTAACCAACAAATTTGGAAGTCTTGACGGTCCTCTTGAAATGACGAACCGATTAGTAGAAAGCGGAAAAGAGGAAGGCATTACTTTTAACTTTGGTACCGAATGGTTGGCCATAAATACTTTACCATTACATCAACTATTGCATGTAGCTGGTGAAGAAGCATTTAAAGATGCATTGAAGGAACGTTTTATGAAAGCGTATTTTGATGAAAATCTTCATTTAAACGATGTTGATGTTTTAAGTTCTATTATGTCTGAATATGAATGGTCGGCTGAAAAAACACTCAAAGTACTGAATGATGATGCTATTGCCTATGCGGTAAAACAAGAAATTGCGCATTATCAACAACGTGGTGTAAATAGTGTTCCATTCTTTATAATCAATGATAAATTCGGTATTAGTGGTGCTCAACCACCAGCTGCCTTTTTAGAAGCTTTTCAACAAGTGGCTCCTTTAAAAATTATAGGCGTAGGCGACAGCTGTGACCCTAGTACTGGTGCTTGTTAATGTAAAACAGATAAATCAAAAGATATGAAATCATCATTTTCTGAAATAATAAAAGGAGAAACTCCAGTTTTAGTAGATTTTTTTGCTGATTGGTGTGGACCATGTAAAACGCTTGCTCCCATTTTAAAAGAAGTAAAGGGAGATTTAGGTGACGCTATTAAAGTCGTTAAAATCGATGTTGATAAAAATCAAACATTAGCATCTCAATATCAAGTTAGAGGTGTACCTACTATGATTTTGTTCAAAGATGGCAAGCAAGTCTGGAGACAATCTGGAGTAGTGCCAAAAAACGATTTATTACAGGTTATTAAATCTAACTAGTAGAATTTTAAACACACTGGACTAGGCAAATCAACCTGGCTTACAAAACTTAGGGTACCATTCTCTGCATCCCTATTAAAAACAACAATATTGTTGCTTCGTTGATTTGCTACCAGTACATATTTTCCTGTTGGGTCAATAGTGAAATTTCTAGGCCAATCTCCTTTTACAGACTCTCTGCCCACCAATCTTAACTTTCCAGTGGTATCATCTATTTTAAAAATTACCACGGTATTCTCACCTCTATTGGTACCATAAAGATATTTACCATCTGGTGATAAATGAAGATCTGCGCAATAGCTTTCACCTTCAAAATCTGAAGCTACGGTATCATAGGTTTCTATACCATAATATTTCTCTTCCTCTTTTTGAAATATGGTAATCGTAGAATTCAATTCATTAATTACATAAAGAAATTCTCCGTTAGCAGAAGTCACAAAGTGTCTTGGCCCAGCACCTTCGGCAACCACCAATTCTTTCTGATCACTTACAACGAATTTTCCGCTTACATCACTATATTTTTTAATTCTGTCCAATCCTAAATCTGACACAATCAATTCATCGTTTAGAAACGATGCCATGTGCGCATGTGCTGTTTTACTTGTATCTATTGACTTATGATTAATTACCTGAGGAGATGGCTTAAGATTTCCATCTTCCAAAGCATTATATATTGCGACATTTCCACCAGTGTAATTGGCAACGACCACTAATTTTCCATTTTCGCTAGTGCCAACAAAACAAGGGTTAGCACCATAAGTCGATTGCTCATTTACTTCAACAAGGGCTGTATGTTTTACTGAAAATGTGGTAATTGAACCAACATTTTTTTTGAAATCATCTACCTCGCTAACTGCGTATAAAGAATTTCTATTCGGAGAAAATGCTATATAAGAAGGGTTCTTAATTTTTGCAGCTACTACTTTATTTTCTAATTCTCCAGTAGCTAGATTAAAATTAAATCTATAGATTCCTTCACTACCACCATCTGTATAGGTTCCTACAAATAAAACCTCTTCATTTTTAACTTCTTCCACCTTACAACTGTTTATAATACATAATGTGGTAATAGTCATTAAGACTACTACTATGGCTTTATATTTCATCCTTTAAAAATAAGAACAATTTTTATGCGCAAGACCTATCTCGTAATATAATATCGATTTAATAAATGATTAAAACTTAGCCTCTAGAAGTGATGTAAAATCAATATAATCTAAAGATTTTTTATGGGTAGCTTCTAAAACTACAGGAGGAGCGACACCAGCCTTATAAGCTTGTAACCAACGTGTAGCACATAAACACCATTTATCGCCTACTTTTAGACCTGGAAAATTATACATTGGCATCGGAGTAGTTAAATCATTTCCTTGAATTTTGGAATATTCCAAAAATTCTCTGGTCATAACAGCGCATACTGTATGTTTACCATTATCGTCTAACCCTGTCTTGCAGAAACCGTCACGATAAAAACCGGTTATTGGTTCGTAACAACAAGCTATTAATTTGGTGTCTAAAACATTAAGTTCCATAATTTAATTTTTAATCTATCTTATTTAGTTATCAAAATAAATAATTTCTATACCGTAAAGGTCACTCATTTTCAAATCGAATTAAAACAACAAACAATATCATATTTAAAACAGCATAAAATAAAGAAGGAAAGGACAATATAAATGGATCCTTAATCTTAACTCTTACCATAAACCCGAAAGCCATTAATATTCCCAAACCTAAACTTGCCAATATTGCCCAATTTTTTGAAAAAAGACCTACAAAAAGACCTACAGAACCTAATAATTGAAGTATCCCAACCAAAACTCTAAATCTCTCTAAATCATATCTTTTAAACTCAAGAACCATAAAATTCGAGAACAAACAACTTATTCCAAAAAAAAGAAAAGATGCTCCCGAAAATATGATGATTGCCTTGGTCAACCACATGTATTCTTTAAAATTTGTAAATAACATATGTAAGTTTAAAATATTTTGTTTAATTTTAATTCAAATATATTAAACATAATGGATTATATCAGTATTCTAGCCAAAGTAATTATCTTCATATCAATTATTAACGTGTGGTTTTTTCGTTTTAATAAGAAAACAATTTACAGGGGAGGTAGCGCTTCTTCAATGAAAGAAGAGTTCGCAGCATATGGATTATCAGAATCTATTATGTATATCATTGGGACTCTAAAAGTACTTAGTGCCCTAGGTCTAATAGTTTCTATTTGGGTTCCTATGTTAACCCTACCTTCTGCCGGTTTAATGGCATTACTAATGGTAGGAGCTATATTAATGCATATAAAGATTAATGACTCACCGAAACAGTCAATGCCTGCAGCAATATTTCTATTACTATCTATATTTATTATAAGTCAAACTTATATTTAGTTTTCTGAAATAGATATACTATTCTTAAAAATACAAATGCACTAGAAACTTAAAAATATCACTCTAACACTACGATAGATAAGATTTTATGTAACAAAACCTCCAAATCCTCTACATATAAAAAAGATATGACGATGGGATACGGAGGACAACCAATGAAAGTAATCAAAACAAATAGGGCTCTACTTAAAAAAAGCAGAAGCTTTATAGAATTGCGTAAAGATTATCTTGACTACTCGCAAGAAACAAAACTACACTTTAAAGAACTTACCGATGTTGAGCGCAAAATGGTACGTGATAAAATAAGAGCTCAAGCCAAAAAGGATAGCATACAAGAAATAGGTACTTATATACTCTCTTTTGCTATAGTTTTAGGAGCCTTTTACGCTATCTATTATTTGGGGTAAGAACAAAAGACTAAAATGCATGTCCTATAAACCCCAAAGTTTAAACGGGTTTTTGGTTTCTGCTTCTTTTGCTTCAATAAGAGGCTTGTCTACCATAACCTTGTATGTTGGGTCTTCCATAACATTTACCTCAATAATTTCTTCAGCATCTGCTAATAAGCGAATGCAATCCCTACTTAAATGGCGTAGATGAAGCTTTTTACCTACTTTGGCATAACGTTCTGTTATCTTATTTAAGGCTTCTATACCGCTCATATCAGTAACACGGCTTTCTTTAAAATCGATGATTACTTCATTAGGATCCCCTTGAACATCGAATTTTTCATTAAAAAGTGTCGTAGAACCGAAGAATAAAGGTCCGTAGATCTCGTAATGCTTTACGCCTGCTTCATCAACGTATTTTCTAGCTCTAATTCTTTTGGCACTTTCCCAAGCAAATACCAATGCTGAAATTATTACCCCTATCAATACAGCTAACGCCAAATTGTGTAAAACCACAGTAATTAAAGTAACCAATATCATTACAAAAATATCTGATTTAGGCATTCTTCTAAAAGCCTTAAAACTTGCCCATTCGAATGTGCCAATAGCAACCATAACCATAACCCCAACCAATGCTGCTATCGGAACAAGCTCTATTACTGGTGCTCCAAACAATATGATTAACAATATAGTCAATGAAGCAATTATTCCAGACAACCGTGCTCGTGAACCTGCCGATAGGTTAACTAAAGTTTGTGCAATCATTGGACAACCACCCATTCCTCCAAAAAATCCATTTAATATATTTGCTCCGCCTTGTGCCAAGCATTCTCTGTTACTATTTCCTTTTGTACCAGTAATCTCATCTACCAAGTTCAGCGTAAGCAATCCTTCTGTAAGTCCAACTGCTGCCATTATTAATCCGTAAGGCAAAATAATTTTAAAGGCTTCTAATGTAAAAGGAATAGTTGGTATATGAAAAGAAGGTAAAGACCCACTAAGCGACTTTAGTTCTTCTCCTGGTAACGTATCTTGATTAATAATATCTACTACTTGTTTGGTATCTATATTTAAAAAATACACTACAACAAACACCACAATAATCCCTATTAATGAAGCAGGAACTGCTTTGGTAATTTTGGGAACAAAAACAATTATTGCAATTGTAAACAACACCAAGCCAACCATAGTATACATTGCAGGACCAGTAAGCCAAACTGCAGCATCTCCTACCCCAACTTTAAATTGGTCCATTTGCGCCATAAAAATAATAATCGCCAAACCGTTAACAAACCCAAACATAACGGGCTGAGGAACTAAACGAATGAATTTACCAAGCTTTAAAAAACCTACAATCAATTGAAAAACACCTGCCAAAGCAACTGCTGCAAAAACATATTCTAAACCATGAGAATTCATTAAAGCCATCAGTACAACCACGGTTGCACCAGCTCCACCGGAAATTAGCCCAGGTCTGCCACCGAATATTGCTGTAACCAATCCCATAATAAAAGCACCATACAAACCTACTAATGGTGAAAATCCTGCAAGAATTGCAAACATCAATGATTCTGGAATCATTGTCATCGCGACCGTTAATCCCGCTAAAATTTCATTTTTATAATCTACTTTTTGTGTGAAATCGAATAAATTGAAAACCTTCGCCATGTACCTCTAACTTTAAAGGGCGCAAAAATAGTAATATTTAACGGCCTCACCACAAACCTGCTAATTATTACCAAATTATCTGTCTACCAGTCTTTTAATCCAAGTAATCTCTCTCCTAACGGTGATAGTTTAGCGGTATCATATTTGGTTTGCTCCCATTTACGCGGATCACCAGGAAATGCGTAGCCTTCTGGTGCTATTCTATTCTTCCATGAGTTAATTCTCCAATTTTTAATAGCATCGTTCTCAGGCTCAGCAGGCATCATTGAAATGTATTGTGCAATACGCACTTTATCTTTGGACTTATTGGGTCTAATACCATGTGGTTCGGTACTATTGAAAATCAACAAATCTCCTGCATTCATTTTTACTTTCACAATTTTATCTTCCAAACCATCTAAAGAAGGTTGAAAACGGTCTCGATCATCTGGTTGTGTTAATTTCCAAGAATCATAATTTCTATATAACCATGGAATACATTGAAATCCACCCATATTCTCATCTTCTTGATTGGCAAGAGCCAAAACGCCTTGAACATTTTGTGGCTTGGATTCTGGATCATAATCCCAATGAATAAATCCCTTCTTTTCTACTCCTTTGGGTAATGGAAAATTAAGATTGGCGCGATCAATAGTTACCCATAATTTCTCTGTTCCCCATACATCTACAAAAGCATCATATACTCTTTGCGTTTGTCTATTATTCCATAAATATTGGTGATTATATACCTCAACCATACCCGTACCAACAAGTTCTTTCATTTGCATTTCTGAACGTGGAGGAGCATACCAAGTAGAGGCATCATTAGGGTTTTTCTCATCAAATTCCCAAAGAAAATCAGCCGTTGTCTTTACCTGTTCTAAAGGCACAGCATTTTTAATGACAATGTACCCGTACTCTATCCAAAACTTCCAATCATCTTCACTAAGTATACGAAGCGATTTTCCATTAGAACGATCATTTAATCTTTGTTTACTACTAGTAGCGGTAGATGGATTTCCTGGTATATTTTCATGCGCTATATTACCTTGCTCTACTTTAGTATTTTTCTGTTGCATAATAAAATAATTATAGAAATTGCGTTTTATAAAACTACTGAGCATTAGCAACTTAAACTACCGTGATATTAACCAATATTTGAACAATATTGATTTTCTGAGTGCTACACACTTAAATTATATGCAATTTTGTTACATTTAGCGAATGAAGATTGAACTAGAAACCATCGACCCCAACTCTAAAAGTCCGTTCAGGCTTTTACATGACCCCAAGCTGAGCCATCTTTTCTTTTGGCATTTTCATCCAGAATATGAGCTAGTATATATTGAAGATGCAAATGGAACTAGACATGTTGGCGACCACATTTCTGAATATGAAGAAACAGACTTAGTCCTTATAGGATCTAATATTCCTCACTTAAATTTTGACTACGGTGTTAAGACAGATTACCGTAAGGAAGTTTTACATATAAAACCTAGTTTTAAGAACTCCTTTGTTGACCCTTTACCAGAATTACAAAGCCTAAATAGATTATTAGATTTATCACGATATGGAATTGCTTTTCATGGGGAAACAAAGAAAGAAGTAGGCAAATTATTAAAGGAACTTCATACCCTTAAACCTTTTGAATATTTCATGGCTATTATGAGTATTCTTAAAAGACTATCGCAAAGTAATGAGTTCGAATTACTCCATAAGAAGCCTTATAAAAATAGATACAGTAAAAAGGAACAAAGTAGAATACGTGATATTTACGCATTAATCGACGAACGCTACCAAGGTAAAATTTCAGTAGATGAAGTAGCTAAATTCTGTAATTTAACAAAACCAGCGTTTTGCCGATATTTTAAAAAAGCTACTGGCAGTACTTTTATAGAGTTTTTAAATCAATATCGAATTAGCCAGTCTAAGCGAATGTTACTTACTGGAAAGAATGTAACCGAAACATGCTTTGAATGTGGTTTTGAAAGCCTATCATACTTCAATAGAACATTTAAAAAGGTAACAGGGGAAAATCCATCTGCGTTTAAAAAAAGATTACAGGCCAATTAAATGAAGCATCATTAAATGCAATAGAGGAAACCTATGAAGTGAAACCATATTATTTTAAAGGGAGATTATTCAACTACACATCTTCTAAAAAATAACTATGGAAATTTTTGACCCTCTTTCTTTGAAAACCGTTTTACAAATGTGTACAGCGGCTGTTTTTATCTATTTGTATATCATGTTCATCACTAGGGTAACTGGTAAAAGGACATTCGCTAAAATGACAAGTTTCGATTTTGCTGTTACTATAGCAATGGGATCCATTCTTGCCGATGCAGTAAACAAACCTATTTCTAGTTTAATGCCAGCAATCGTCTCACTTGCTCTTTTAGCAGGATTACAAGCCTTATTCGCAAAAATACTATCATCTTCTAACAGAGCTCAAAAAGCAATAACAAATACTCCTATTCTATTAATGAAGAACGGGACTATTCTCAGAGAGAATCTAAATAAGGCTTTGGTTAGCCAAGCTGATTTAATGGGGAAATTACGAGAGGCTAATGTTTTACAATTATCTCAAGTAAAAGCAGTCATATTTGAAACAACAGGGGATATTTCAGTTTTACATTCAGAAAACCCTATAGATATTGATGCTATTATTATGGAGGATGTTAAATCTGATACTTAAAAAACACCCTACTCAAACTGAATAGGGCATTCTTAAGACAATCAACTTAAAAACTATTTTACTTTCTTCCGTTTTACATCCATTGTAGGATTGGAAGATTTAATTCTTTTCTTGCTTTCTGAGCCTTTGGCAGATTTTAAATACTCTTGATATCCTCTGCCTTTAAACTCATACGTTGTTCCGCTATCTGAGTGATATAATTCTATAGTACTATCATTTATCACATATAATTCAAAGTAATCATCACCCATAAAATCATAATCTAAAGTCAATGTTTTTAATGAATCGTCACCCTGTACATCATACACCTGATAATCACCTTCAAAATCCCACTGTAAATTAGAAACACTCGTATTCGGTGCATCTAAAGAAGACCTAAAAAAACTTGGTAAAAACTGTACGTAATTTTCATTATCAAAATCATTTAAAGCGCCTGTTTCACTGGTATAGATTTTCTCCCAAGCATCATATTCTTGTATGAAGTAGTTGATATTATCATAGAATACCGTGTCATAATCAAAATTATTAATCTGATATCCCTTCAAATAATAAGAAGTGTCTGTACTGGCATCGTACAACTCAATAGTATTATTATTAATAGCATAAACTTCTAAAAACCAAGACCCTTCGATATCATGATTAATATCTACAGTACCTCTAAGGGTACCATACGTACCTACATCGATACCATAACCGCCACCTGTTTTACCTATACCAACGATATTATTATTTGCATATAATACACCGCGATCAAAAGAAACCGTAAACGCTCTTTGTAAAAAAGGAACCTCGCCGTTACCACGTGTTGCATTTATATCGACATACCAAAGATCATAGCTTTGTAGAACTTGATCTGTATTAAAAGCTGACTCTTCTATAAAATCATCTTCAATAATTACTTCTGTATAACAAGAAACCATTAAAGTGGCTAAAAGGAAATATCCTGTGAGTAGTTTTATTGTTTTCATATGATTTCATTTTAAATATCTAGTATGTAGAAACAATCTCTGTGCCAATTTTTATTTAAGACTGATACGTTACTAATATTGAGCATCTAAATATTTGGTAAATTTGCAACATGGACAAGGATATGAAATTTGCAGTTTTAGGTGGCGGAAGTTGGGCTACGGCTATTGTTAAGATGTTGACTAACAACCAAAAACAAGTAGGTTGGTATATGAGAAATACCGATGCTATTGAACATCTAAAAACTCAAAAACACAATCCAAATTACCTTACTTCGGTAGAATTTAAACCTGAGCAATTACTCTTAACTAGTGATATTAATGAAGCGGTAGACAATGCAGATGTATTAATTTTTGCAATTCCTTCTGCTTTTTTAGTAGGTGAATTAGAAAATTTGACCACTTCTTTAAAAGACAAAATAATTTTTTCTGCGATTAAGGGTATTGTCCCTGAATCTGGATTAATTGTTGGAGAGCATTTTCATGAAGCTTATAAAATACCATTTGATCACATTGGTGTTATCACTGGTCCATGCCATGCAGAGGAAGTTGCCATGGAACGCCTTTCATACTTAACCATTGCATGCGCAGATAAAGAAAAAGCCCAACTGATAGCGAAAAACTTATCTAGTAATTACATTAAAACGAATATTAGTAAGGATATCATTGGTACGGAATATGCCGCGATGCTAAAAAATATTTATGCGATTGCAGCTGGTATAGCCCATGGTCTGGGATATGGAGATAATTTTCAAAGTGTTTTGATGAGCAATGCTATTCGTGAAATGAAACGCTACACCAAACGCATACATAACCTTGACCGTAACATTAATAAATCTGCCTATTTAGGAGATTTATTGGTTACAGGATATTCAATTTTTAGTCGAAACAGAATGTTCGGTAATATGATTGGCAAAGGGTACACTGTAAAAAGTGCACAGATGGAAATGAGTATGATTGCTGAAGGATATTACGCTACGAAAAGTGCTTATAACATTAAAGAGAACTTTACCAAAAAGGTAAAAACACCCATTATAGACGCGGTCTACAAAGTTTTATATGAAAATAAAAATCCTAAAAAGGTATTCCACGATTTAACTGATAAACTAGATTAATTAAAGTTGTCTATCTTAGAATCAGCTAATCATCTTCTATATGCGCATATGGAAAATTTTTCTGTTTCTAATTATATGTACTGCCTGCAAACAAACTTTTAAAAAAGAGGTTTTAAGTGGCACTCTTAAGGTACCTGCTAACCGTGAAAAATTGGACTCACCTACAATGAGTCTTGCTTATAAAGTTTTAAAAGCAAAAAATATAGATTCCCTAAAATCTCCTATAGTTTATTTACAAGGCGGACCTGGAGGACCAACTTTGATTATGGAAAATTTCTGGAAGAACCACCCACTACGTAATGACCGAGATATTATATTAATGGACCAACGGGGAACAGGTTTATCTGAAGCAATTTGTATTGAATCTGGAGAGGATGCAATTTCTATTTTGAGAAAAAACCTTAACAAGGAGGAAGAATTTTTAGCATTAAATAAGTTAATGGAAGATTGTAAAAATTCCTTAGCTCAAAAAGAAATTGATTTTGCCAAATTTACCAGTAAAGAAATAGCAGCCGATTTTGAAGATTTACGAAAAAAACTAGGGTATGCTACTTGGAATCTCTTTGGAGGTTCTTACGGTTCGAGATTAGGGTTAACCATTATGCGAGATTATCCTAATAGTGTAAAAAGCGCTGTACTTTTTTCTGTATTCGCACCCGAAAATAATTTATTAACTGATCTTGGCAAGAATTTTGAAGATTCTCTATTTGCTACTCTTGAACGCTGTAAAAACAATAAAGCATGTAGTGTCAGATTTCCTGATTTAAAATTGCGCTTGTTAACTGTTTTACGTGAATTGGAGAACGATCCTCTAACGATATTTTTTGAAGAAGAAGAATTCATCTTAAACGCAAGAGATGCTGCTTTTTTAATAAAAATGATGTTATATGATCGCTCGTCAATCGGTTCAATACCTAAATTTATAGAAGCATTAGAAGATAGAAATAGTGAACCTATACTTGAAAAACTTAGCGATATAATACCCCTTTACAGAACAATTAATCTAGCCATGAGTTACTCTGTCATAGTTAATGAAGAGCTTCCTTTCACAGACAAAAATGAAGTTGACACCTTTTTCAAGACAAAATCTAATTTAGGAAATGAGTATTATCCTTTTGATTTAAATAGTTTAGAAAAATGGCACCCTTTTAGAGCGCCAACAATGGAGAATGAGCCTGTAATTTCCCAAATTCCTACTTTAATGGTTAGTGGTGATTTAGACCCCGTAACACCGGTTCGTTACGCAAAAGAAGTTTTAAAAAATTTAGAAAATGGTTATGGAGTCATCTTTCCAGATGACAGTCACTCTTTATTTAACTCGTGCTTTTTTCAAATGACCGAAGATTTCTACAACGACCCCACCCTAAAACCAAATTCTGAATGTAGCTCAATAAGAAAACCTATTGAATGGAATCTATCACCTTCTCTCTAAAGAAAAATCTGAATGCTCTTTTAGTTCTGCTTTAAGTGTTGTTCTCCATTCTTCAACTTTAGCATCGTCGGTGCCAAATCCTGTTTTAAACTCCGCTAACAAAGGTTCCATAAGAGTTCTAACACTGTCAATATCGAAATACAATCTACCCGTTCTTCTTATAAAGAAGTCCATTGGGTTCTGTACCATTTCAAAATCGATACCAAATGCTAGTTCTGCCTTTGCTAAACGTACATACTTATCATCTTCAACTATTGAAGCATAATTTTCAAGAATTTTAGTGGTCTGTTTTCCATAATTCGTTACCAAGAACCAAGCATCATGTTTGGTAAAACCATCTTCTTTTATTTCACTATACACCTGGTTAATGTATTTTTTAACGTGTTTGAATTTCTTGAAATTATCGTTTCCACATAAAAATATCTTCTCTGTGTAACATTCTTTTAATTCAATATCGTGTTCCTCTTCCATCTTCTTGGCAATACGGTCTACCACTCTTTCCGCCATTTTACGGTAACCTGTTAACTTACCACCTGCAATACTTATTAAGCCAGTATCTGACACGAAAATCTCGTCTTTTCTTGATAATTCTGAAGCAGATTTACCTTCCTCATGTATTAACGGGCGTAAACCTGCCCAAGAAGAAACAATATCATCTAACTCCAAATTAATATCTGGAAACATGTTATTAACCGCTGAAATTAAATAAATAGCATCGGCAATATCTGTTGTTACTTTATCTTTGTTATCATTATAGTTCGTATCGGTAGTACCTACATATGTAATTTTACCTCTTGGTATAGCGAACATCATTCTACCATCTGGGATATCAAAATACACAGATTGTTTTACTGGTAATTTCTCATACGGGAAGACCAAATGGACACCTTTGGTCAAATGAAGTTGTTTTCCTTTTTTAGAATTGTTTAGCCCTCTTAAATCATCTACCCATGGGCCAGCCGCACTGATTACATACTTAGATTTAATAGTAAATTCTTCGCCTGTAATCTCATCTGTTGCCTTTACTCCGGCAACTTTCTCATTCTCATATATAAACTCGTTCACTTTGGCATAATTCAATGCCTGTGCTCCAAATAGTAAACTTGTTTTAATGTTTTCAATAGTTAATCGGGCGTCATCTGTTCTATATTCGGCATAATATCCCGCACCGTTTAAAATCTTTTTAGGTAACAAAGGCTCCAATTTCATGGCCTCCTTCTTTTCTATCATTTTTCGTTTATCGTCTCCAGATACTTGAGCCAGAATATCATAAACTTTAAGACCAATAGATGTTAACCATTTACCATAAGAGCCATTTTCAATTAACGGTAATAACATCTTCTCTGGCAATACTAAATGCGGCGCTAATTTATGTACAATTGCACGTTCAGAACCCACTTCTTTTACCAACCAAAAATCGAATTGCTTTAAATAACGAAGCCCACCATGAATTAATTTAGTTGACTTACTACTAGTTCCAGAAGCAAAATCGCCTTTTTCTAGCAACGCGACTTTTAATCCGCGAGATGCAGCATCTAAGGCTATACCACCTCCTGTAATTCCACCGCCTATAACCACTAAATCAAAATCTTCAGATTTTAGATTATCTATTGTTTTTTGGCGTTCCAAATTGGTGAATTTTATATATTTCATCAGTAGAGGTCTATTTAATTTTTCAACGAATTAACAGTCGTTATTTAAAGGGTACTTATGTTATGAAAGCAAAGTTAAAGCCGATTACTTTCTATTCTATGCTCTAAAGAATTAAAAAATTGTAAAATTGATTCGTCTACAACTCCTCGTCTTCCCATCCTTTGGATCGCTCTACCGCTTTTTGCCACTTTTTATATAGACGTTTTCTTTTTACCCTATCAAATGTTGGTTTAAAAATTCGGTCCATTGGTCGGCTTTCATCAATATCCGATTGCTTCCAAAAACCTACTTGTATTCCTGCAAGAAAAGCAGCGCCCATGGCTGTAGATTCAATAATCTCTGGGCGATGAACTTCAGAATCCAAAATATCAGCCTGAAATTGCATTAAATGATTATTGGCACATGCACCACCATCTACACGAAGGTTTTTAAGTTGAATACCAGAGTCATCTTCCATTGCCTTTAAAATATCTTTGGTCTGGTATGCCAGTGCTTCTAAAGTTGCCTTTGCTAAATGTGCCTTACCTGTATCCCTAGTTAATCCAAAAATAGCTCCTCTAGCATACATATCCCAATAGGGTGCTCCTAAGCCTGCAAATGCAGGAACTACGTAGACAGGATTCTCACCTTCAATAGAATTAGCCAACTCTTCGGTTTCATTTGCATCTTCTATAAGCTCTAAACCATCCCTTAACCATTGTATTGCTGCCCCTGCAATGAAAATACTGCCTTCTAAAGCGTAATTAACCTTACCATCTAAACCGTAAGCAATGGTAGTTAAAAGTCCGTTTTTTGAAAACTGAGGTTTTTCTCCTGTATTCATCAACATAAAACAGCCTGTTCCATATGTGTTTTTTGCAGAGCCTTTTTTAAAACAAGCTTGACCAAAAAGAGCTGCTTGTTGATCTCCGGCGATACCTGCAATAGGTATCTTTACTCCATCAATTTCATAATCGCCAAAATGAGCCGAAGATGGCTTTACTTCTGGCAACATAGATTTAGGTATCTCTAGTACCTTTAACATTTTATCGTCCCATTTTAGATTTACAATATCGTAAATCATGGTTCTAGATGCATTGGTGTAATCGGTACAATGAATTTGATCTTTCGTCATATTCCAAACCAACCAAGTATCTATAGTGCCCATTAACAAATCGCCTGCTTGGGCTTTCTTTTTTGCGCCATCTACATTATCAAGTATCCATTTTACCTTAGTTCCAGAAAAATAGGAGTCAATAACTAAACCTGTGGTTTTCTTAACATGCTCTGTTAATCCAATTTTTTTAAGATGTTCGCAAATATTAGCCGTTCGCTTATCTTGCCAAACAATTGCATTATATACAGGCTCACCGGTATTTTTGTCCCAAACAACAGTAGTTTCTCTTTGGTTGGTAATGCCAATACCTACTATCTCTGTAGGTTTTACTTTTTCCTTTTCCAAAAGTTCTTTTAAAACTTCTAACTGTGAAGACAAAATTTCTTTTGCATCATGCTCTACCCAACCAGATTTAGGGAATATCTGCTTGAATTCTTTTTGAACCATTCCTTGAATAATTCCATCATGGTCTACCAATAAAGCTCTCGAGCTCGTTGTTCCCTGATCTAATGATACTATAAATTGCCTTGCCATGTGTTTTGAGTTATTTCTCTAAATATAGCAGAATTAATGCCTAATTCAAATATGAATTATTGAGGTATTGAAATCTACTTTAAAAATTGAAAAACTAACCTGAAGAAGATTTATCAGGTCAACACAAGTACTAGATATAGATAAAATAATTTTTAGGTTTAACCTAGTCTATAAACTCTTTTTCCACAAAGTAAGAGACAATCGCCTCTTTCATTAAAACGGTTTGCTCTCCTGCTTTTAATGTAGGTAATTCTTCAACTACATTATAATGCGGCCAACCTTCTTCGTCGAAAAAACTGAATTCATAAAAACCGTAAGGTTCTAAAAGACGACAGATTGCAATATGCATTAAATCTAATTTATCATCTTTTTTATATTTTCTATGGTACTGACCTAATTCTTGGACTCCAACTAAATAAATAATTGCATCTAACTCCAAAGGATCTCCATCAGAAAACTTTCCAGAAAGTTTTTCCACCAAATAATCCCATCGTTCTTTTAATTGTATATCCCTAGCCATATAAATTCCTTGAGACTGTAGTAAGGTACAGACCTTGCAAAGGTACAAATCAAAGTTCTATATTTGTTAAAACACTTTACTAATGGGGCTATTAGATATTTTACTTGGATTACCCTTAATTTGGGGACTATGGAAGGGATATAAAAATGGTCTTTTTATGGAAATAGCTTCTATTGTAGCCTTGGTTGCCGGTATTTTTGGGGCAATCCATTTTTCATACATTACGGGTAATTACCTATCGGAACATTTAGACTGGGACGAAAGAAATATGAGTATTATAGCTTTTATTATTACGTTAGTTCTCATAATTATAATCGTTAATCTCGCAGGAAAAATATTAACCAAAGTTGCCAACTTTGCAATGCTTGGCTTATTGAACAAAATTGCTGGTGGAATTTTTGGGGTTTTAAAGGTTGCTATTCTTCTTGGTGCTGCATTCATGTTTTTTGACCGAATGGACAATACATTTAGTCTAATAAAAGAAGAAACTAAACAGGAGTCTATTCTCTACCAACCTATTAAGGATATTGGAGCATTAATTTTTGATACTGTGCTAAGAAGCGAGGTATTGCCAAAAGATTCTACAGAAGAGCCTGTTACCATATAATCGCATTGTACGCTAATCTTGCTTTTTGTGCACTTTATCGAATAAGTATTTTTGATACCACCCTGCATTTAATTTTTCAATAATATTACTCTATCGATAACCCAAATCGATTTAGGGAACTTAGAACATTCTCGTTTTTCTTACCTACTACGCTACGCCGAGAGGCTACATAATTTAAAGACACTTATATGAAAATGAGATTGCTTTATGCGGTCCCTGTCTTTTTATTACTTTTTCTTGGTTCTTGTACTAGTGAATCTATTGATGATACGCCAGTACTTGAAGCTGAAAATGTTTTAACTATAGAACAGGACCTTCTAGAAATTGTCAATGCACATCGATTAAGCTTAAATACCAATACTTTGGAATTTAGCGATGTGGCATACAAATACGCGAACCTTCATACCGACTATATGATATCTAAAGGTAGTGTTAGTCATGATAACTTTAGCTCAAGAGCATCTAAAATAAATACTGAGATAGCTGTTGAAATGGTTGCAGAGAATGTTGCCAAAGATTATCAAACTGCTGTAGAAGCTTTTGAAGGATGGTATATAAGTAGTAGTCATAAAAAAACTATGGAGGGAGACTTCACTCATACCGGCATAAGTGTTAAGAAAGATGATTTAGGCAATTATTATTTTACCCAACTATTTTACAAGCAATAACCAACTAGCTACACTTAATTAGAACAGAACATTTTAACCGCTGTTTAACTCATATGGGTTGACATGGTTCTTAATGCTGATAAAGTGGGAAAAATCATACCAAATGCATTTTTTGACGATGAAATTTTACTTGTATTTTATCGATTAGGGCTGTTATTATCAATAGACGTAGCTTAACGAGTATTTGACCCTCTCTATAGATGTTTTTCTTCTTACCATTTACGTTGAGTCTATTTTTGTAACTCAATAAAAAATAGTTTCCCACTTATGAAGTATACATTAACTTTCTTAGTATTAATCGTTTCGCTATTATCATCTTGTTCAAAAAAGGAAAATTCTACAACTTACCAAGAAAACGCTCTATCAAACTATACATTAGATTCCTCTAAAGCTCACAGCACATTAGAAGCTGCGCTTTTTGAAATGATAAATGATTACAGAGTTGATTTAGGCATGAACGCATTGGAATTTGAAAGCACTACCTATTACTATGCTAGCCTTCATACAGCTTATATGATTTCTAAAGGAAACACTAGTCATGATAATTTTACAATACGTGCGGAGAACATTGCAAAAATAACAGATGCTGTTTTTGTTGCTGAAAATGTGGCAAAAAACTACGATACCATAGAAGATGCTTTTGATAGTTGGAAAAAAAGTTCTGGGCATAGAGAAAACCTTGTAGGTGATTATGATTACTCTGCAATCAGTATTCAGCAAAATAGTAATGGTGATTTATACTTTACACAGTTATTTTTTAGATAATTAAATAAGAATCAATTTTTAAAAAAGCCTTTGTAATTCAAAGGCTTTTTTTATGCTTAACTTTTAGGTAAGAAATAACGGTTTATTTAACTTTCACTTAAATTCATAGAAATGAGTATACAAGCCCCATTTAATCTAACTAAATGGATAGAGGAAAACCGAGCACTACTTAAACCTCCTGTAGGAAACAAAAATCTATATAAAGATGCCGGAGATTATATTGTTATGGTCGTTGCCGGTCCAAACGCCAGAAAAGATTACCATTATAACGAAACAGAAGAGCTTTTCTATCAACTTGAAGGCGAAATAGAAGTGAACATTCAAGAAGATGGTAAAAAAAGAACTATGCAACTGGGACCTGGAGACATGTATTTACATCCTGCCAAAGTACCCCATTCTCCTGTGCGCAAAGAAGGTTCTATTGGTTTAGTTATAGAGCGTAAACGTTCAGACATGAATGTTGATGACGGCTTATTATGGTTCTGCGATAATTGCAATCACAAATTATATGAAGCATATTTTACGCTTTATGATATTGAAAAGGATTTCCTTTCACATTTTAAGCATTTTTACAGTTCAAAAGAATTAAGAACTTGCGATAATTGCGGCACTATTATGCCAGTAGACGAACGTTTTATAGCTAAAGAAATATGATAATTACAGCCAAAATAATTACCGCACTTGTTGCGCTCATACACATATACATTCTTTGGATAGAAATGTTCTCATGGACCACTACCGGTAAAAAAGTATTTAAGAATTTCCCTAAAGATTTATTCGAGCCAACCATACAAATGGCCGCCAACCAAGGTCTTTATAACGGCTTTTTAGCAGCTGGTTTAATTTGGTCATTTTTAATAAATAGCACAGAATGGTCGGCAAACGTTGCTCTTTTCTTTTTAAGCTGTGTTACCCTTGCAGGTATTTATGGTGCTATTTCTGTAAGTAAAAAAATATTCATTATTCAAAGCATACCCGCTTTGATCGGAATAGTTTTATGGTCTATCATAAAATTTTCATAGTTTCAATTTGTTGTACTTGTGGATAAAATTCTTTGTATTTTTGTAATATATCTAACATAAATCACGTAAAAAGTTATAAAATGTCAAAAATAGCAGCAGATTTCGGAATACACGATGCTCTTAAAGCATTAGGAATTAAAGATGTCAATGAGGGAACTTCAACGGGATCCAATAATTTTTCATCCGGAGATATTATTTCATCATATTCACCGGTAGATGGTTCTTTGATTGCAAAAGTCAAATCAACTACACAAGCAGATTATGAAAAAGTAATGTCTACTGCTACAACTACATTCAAAGAATGGAGAACAAAACCCGCTCCTTTGCGTGGAGAAATTGTTAGACAATTTGGTGACAAATTAAGAGAACTAAAAGAGCCGCTAGGTAAACTTGTTTCTTATGAAATGGGAAAAAGCTACCAAGAAGGTTTAGGTGAAGTCCAAGAGATGATTGATATCTGTGATTTTGCAGTGGGCCTATCTCGTCAGTTGCACGGTTTAACCATGCATTCAGAAAGACCTGGTCATAGAATGTATGAGCAATATCATTCATTAGGTGTTGTAGGTATTATTTCTGCTTTTAATTTCCCTGTAGCCGTGTGGGCATGGAATACAGCATTAGCTTGGATCTGTGGTGATGTTTGTGTTTGGAAGCCTTCAGAGAAAACGCCTTTATGTGGAATAGCATGTCAAAATATTGCTGCTGAAGTACTGAAAGCAAATAATCTTCCTGAAGGAATTTCTTGTTTGATAAACGGTGACTATACAGTAGGTGAGTTAATGACTCAAGACAATAGAATTCCTTTGGTATCTGCTACCGGATCTATTAGAATGGGTAAAATTGTTGCTCAAGCAGTTGCTGCTCGTTTAGGTAAATCTTTATTGGAACTTGGTGGTAATAACGCAATCATAGTAACACCTGATGCAGATTTAAAAATGACAGTTATTGGTGCCGTATTCGGTGCTGTGGGTACTGCTGGTCAACGTTGCACATCTACAAGAAGATTAATCATTCATGATTCTATGTATGATAAAGTAAAAGAAGCAGTGGTTGCGGCATACCAACAATTAAGAATTGGGAACCCATTAGATGAAAATAATCATGTAGGTCCATTAATTGATACTGATGCTGTAGCTCAATATAACAAGGCTTTGGAAAGAGTAGTTAAAGAAGGTGGTAAATTAATTGTAGAAGGCGGAGTATTAGAAGGCGATGGTTACGAAAGTGGCTGTTATGTTAAGCCTGCTATAGCAGAAGCCAAAAACGATTTTGAAATCGTACAGCATGAAACATTTGCACCGGTACTTTATCTTTTAAAATATTCTGGTGATGTTGAAAATGCCATAGCTATTCAAAACGGAGTAGTTCAAGGTCTTTCTTCGGCAATTATGACAAACAATCTTCGTGAGGCAGAACATTTTCTTTCTGCATGGGGTAGTGATTGTGGAATTGCAAATGTAAACATTGGTACTTCTGGTGCTGAAATTGGTGGTGCCTTTGGTGGTGAAAAAGAAACAGGTGGCGGTCGTGAAAGCGGATCTGATGCTTGGAAAGTTTATATGAGAAGACAAACAAATACCATAAATTACACCACTGAGCTACCGTTAGCACAGGGTATAAAATTTGATTTATAGATAATTTCTTAATTTTCTTTGCATGCCGTTTACTAGGTTGCTTTTCTGCCTGCTGGTTCATTAGACCAACTACCATGAAGTAAAGCTTGTATGCCTAATACAATAAACATGCAAAGAAAATTTACAATACTTTTTATTTTTTTCTTCATTTTCAATAGTGTAAATACCTCTGTATTAAACTAGTGAATTCCTTTATTGGTTTCAATAAATTCTGTACGGCTTTACACAAATATTGTATAGTTGGATTATAGATTAGATAAATCTTAAGCATAAAAAAATCCTGTCCACTATAAAGAAGACAGGATTTTTTAACCAACTAACTCAAAACTTTACATAGTATACTCAATGCCCAAACCTTGTGGGGAGAAATATACCGTTTAAGTATCTACGCAAAAATGCAATTAATAGTTGTTGTTCCACACACTTTTCTTATCGTCTAACACGTAGATCGTATAGTTGGTATGATATTTAACATATCTGAATTTTAGATAATGATTGATCCTAAGGTAATTAGGTGTCAATCTTTTAACATTTTTAAGATTTTTTTAATAAATTGTGATCTAAACAATAAATATTATTTACAAAAACAAATACCAATTGTTACTAACGCTACAGAAGAACAGTAATCACTTTAAATTAAAACATACACTAATCCTATAAATAAGTAAAATCATGAATTTTGAAAATATGAATATTTGGTGCTGGATAATTCCAGCTTTAGTTGGTATTATCTGTGGTATATTAGGCTACCTAATAGGCCGCCTTTCTGGTAAAGATTCTGTAGAAGTTGTTGATAATTCAGCCGAAATATCTAATCTTAAAGCTAGTAACAACAAGTTAAAAACTGACTTATCTGATTTAAATAATCTTAAGGCTACTAACAATAAGTTAAAAGCTGACTTAGATGCTTGTAACCAAAGAGTAATTGCCGCAAGTAAGGTTGTAAAACCTGCTCCGGTCGCTCCAAATGCCCCAAGTACAAATCTTGGAGGCTCTGCCGCCTCTTTTGCCGCAGGCGCCGCTAAAAGTAGCGCATTAGCTTTTGACGGGTCTGCTGCCAAAGCTGCTTTTGGAAAAAATATTAAACAAAACGATTTAAAACTGATCGAAGGCATAGGTCCTAAAATTGAAGGCATGTTCAAAGACCATGGCATCAAAACCTGGAAAGCGCTGTCTGAAGCTAGTTTAACAGAATGCCAAAAAATATTGGATACTGGCGGAACTAGATATAAAATTCACGACCCTGCTTCTTGGCCATTACAAGCCAAAATGTGTTATGAAGGTAAATGGGCAGAACTTGTAAAATGGCAAGATGAACACAAACACGGTAAATTGTAATTTACCGTTTAAAGCAAAAAAGCCCAATCATTACTGATTGGGTTTTTTTATTTATAATGCTCCGTTTGCCTCTACCCACTTAAAATGATATTGGTCTTCTGGAAACTTCATTCTCTCTGCAATTCTCTCTAATCGAGAAGGTAACTTAATTAAATAGTCACGTGCCTTTTCAGCTTCTTCATTCAATGAACGAACCGAGTCTAATTCCCAATACGCATTAAGCTTTCTTAGAATCTCTACATAATCTTGTGCCGTATACACACCTAAACGTTGAGCACAGTTAGAGAAATTCTCAAACGCTGACCCTATTGTACCACCAGACTCACGTAAAAAGTGCGCTGGCATTACAATCTTTTTCTTCATCATATCTGCAAAGGCAATCATCATACCCGATGGATCTTCACCAAGAATAGTCTTCACGAACTCTCTATACGCCAAATGGTGTCTCATTTCGTCACCAGCAATAATAGTACACATTTTACCTAAAAGTACATTTCCTTTTTTCTTAGCCATTTGCCCAACACGTTTGTGAGAAATATTGGTTGCCAATTCTTGAAATGACGTATAAACAAAGTTTTTATAGGGATCACGATCCGTACCTATATCAAAACCGTCAGATATTAAATGCTGAGTTGTTATTTCTATTTCTCTCATATTTACCCTTCCAGATAAATACAGATATTTATTCAACACATCTCCATGTCTATTTTCTTCAGCTGTCCATGCACGAACCCATTTTGCCCAACCATTGGTTTTATGATCTCCGTGTTGATCAACACCTACGACATCCATTAACCAAGATTCATAAGTTGGCAATGCTTCTTCTGTAATAGTATCAGCTACCATGGTAACCCAAAAATCATATCCTAGATCTTTAGACTCCTCACGAATATCTTTTACTTCTTGTAAGAAAGTATCTTTCTCAGAATTTGGCAAAAAATCTGTTGGTTGCCATATATCCTCTGGTTGTATAAGGAAGGAATCCATAAATCCTTCTACCTGAGGTTCTAGAGCCTGCATCACTTCTAATCTTATATTTTTAGTAGACATAGTTTAGTTTTTAACAAAGATCGTCATTAAAACAATCTATTTTTTAGTAAAGTTAACGGTTTTCTTAGTTTCTGCCATTTTCATTGGGATAAAAGGTATATACCGGCTCACTTTGCCAATATTCTTTTGTATCCGCATTAAATATCGTCAATGGTCCTTTAAATGCTGCACCCGTATCAATATTCCAAACATTGGCTGCTTTCTGCGGCGTAGTTTTTCCAATTCTTGTTACTGGTGTATGACCAATATAAATTTCCGAATAATTTTTTAATCGCTTCGGATAATGAATATGATTTTCTTCTAAATCTTTATTTAATGAAAGTGCTAACTCCCACAAGGTACGGTCCCAATAGAACGTCTTTTTAAAATATTCATGCTCTATACCCTTTAAGTTCGTAAAACCTGCGTGCAAAAATAACCTGTCTTCCGAATCTAAATGATAGTTCTCTAAGCTTTCATAAAACTTTAAATGCAAATCTTTGGTTTCCTTAGAGGCATTACCATACGAATTGGAAGTTGCTTCGCCACCATGCATAAACCAGGTTGGGTTGTCCGCTTTGCCAGTTAACCACTCATAACAAAGTTCATCATGGTTACCTCTTAAATAAATACAATTATACTTCTCCTTTAATTGTAAAAGATAATTTACAGTTTCAACGGCCTCACTCCATCCATCAATATAATCTCCTAAAAAAATTATAGTATCATGTTCTGTAATGGCTGCTTTTTCAAGTACCTGTTTTAAGGCTTGTAAACCTGAATGAATGTCACCTACTACCAGTGTTCTTTTTAAATTCATTTAGCAAAAATCGCAATTATGGCTATTATGACAAGGATAAATACCACTAAAAAGAAAATTTTCCAAAACGAATAAGGTCTATTTCCACTTAGTACTCCTGTTTGGCCGTTAATGTAAAAATTGAACTCTTTTCCATCATACCTATATGAACTCAGATAAATGGGAAGTAATACATGTTTAAATTTTTCATCTGTCAACTTAATATCGGCATTTGCTACTCTTTGTGTATCCCCACCAATATCTCGTTTAATCCAATTATAAGCTATGTTTTTAGCTTCTTGAAAAGATTTATGATGCCCCTCTTTTAACGAAACTGTATATTTTTCCGTTACAAATCCCGATAGATATTTAGAATTAAAAACAACCAAATCATTTAGGTTCCAAAACGCGACTTTAGCCGGAATTTCTCTACGTTTCTTTTCTGAAGCATTTATTAAAATATCATCTACAAAACCGTCTACTTTGCCAGAAGCATATGTCCACCTTGTTTTTCTAACCTGCCTTGTTCTTTTTCCTTTATTACTATTATAGGTTTGGGTTTCATAATAATAATCTCCACGTTGTCCTTGATAAGACGCAAACAGATTGGCATCAAACGTCCAATAGGGTACATAAAGTCCGTGTAATCCTTCTGGATCTAGGGCAGCCTTTTTTAGATTGTCTGGTGCAAACCAAATTTTACCGACCCAACCTTTAAATATGGCTTGTGCTTTTTTAGCATCTAACTGAAACGGCACCAAAGCGCCAGGTAAAATCCACCCTTCTTTTTCTATATCCTCGCGAATTAAGGGTTCGCTACAATACACACAGTTTAGCGATTTATAATTCTCCTCTACATGTTGGTTGGCACCACAATTTTTGCAATGCAACAACTCTATTGTTTCGGTATACGCATTTTCACCTACTATTTTTAGGTAGTGATCTAATTCTAGTTCTTCAAAACTACTTTTAGATTGCTCAATAAATTCCTCATAACCACAATATTCACATGTAAGCTGATGAGAACCTGGCTTAAATTTAAGTTCGGCACCACAACTGGCACATGCTTTTTTAAACTCCGATTGTTGAATATCGTCCATAGAAAGTATCCCTAATCTATAAAAGGTATATTATATGATAATTGTTATTGGTTATGCCGTTGGTAAAGGTGGTGGTGTATTACCGCCTAAGAAAGATTTTAATTCTTCTACTTCTTTCAAAGCTGTCCAGCTAGCCATTCCTTGTTTCCAAATTAGAGAATCTCTGTTTATGGTTCTACTTGCAAATAATTCCTTCAGTTTTTCTAACGAAACCGGACCCAATTGCTGACCACTTACCGCATAAAAGTAAGTAACCTGTGCAGGCATTGGAGGTGGTACCTGTGGCTGTGTAGCTTGCCCCCCAAATGGTTGTGCAGCTGGTTGCCCCATTAGACCACCCATTTGTTGTGCCAAAACAAAACCCATGCCCATTCCCATACCGGCACCGGCAGTTCCACCTTCATTTTTAGCAGCTAACTCCATTGCTTTTGCTGCTTTGAATTGAGCTAATTTGGTCATGTCCAACTTATCTAATCGACTATATTCGAATATTTCTTTTTTCAGTTCTTCTGGCATCGATACATTCTCGATGTAGAATTTCTCTAACTCTATACCTACCCTATTAAATTCTGGTTGCATAACCACCTGGCAGGTTTCAGAAAGCTCACTAGTATTGGCTGCATATAATTCTATTGGTAAATTCGCCTCGCCTACAGTATCTGTAAAACGGGTAACTATTAAACTTTTTAAATGTTCATTTACTTCATAATTCGTGAAGTTGCCATCTGTACCTACTACATCTACAACAAATTTACCTGGTTCGTTAATTCTAAAACTGTATGTACCAAAAGCACGTATTTCAACCAAACCAAATCTATCATCACTAAGAATAAACGGATTCTTAGTTCCCCATTTTTCATCAGTAAAAAGATGTGTGTTAACAAAATACACCTCAGCTTTAAACGGGCTATCAAAACCGTATTTCCAACCCTTTAAAGTTGTTAGTATGGGTAGATTTTGAGTATTTAAAGTATACGTACCAGGCTTAAAAACATCTGCTAATTGGCCTTCATTAATAAAAACTGCAGTTTGTCCTTCACGAACAATTAACTGTGCATTATTTTTTATTTCATTTTGATAACGTTCGAAACGATGAACGATAGTATCATTAGTGGTATCTAGCCATTCAATAATATCAATAAACTCATGGCTTAGTTTCTTTTTAATTTCATCAAATATACTCATGGTAAGTGTGTGTTTAAAAATGTATAATATCAAGATATGCAATTCATGAACAGAGCCAAAATTAGTGACATATTAATTCAAGCAAATAATCTATAAACTACCATTATTTAATATTTCCTTAAGAATATTTAGGAAGTAGGAGCATTTTCTAATTAACTTAGATTTCCTTATTTTTCTTTTAGAACTATGAAAAAAGTATTTTGTATTGGTGAATTGCTGATTGATTTTGTTGCTGAAAACCAAGGTAAAGATTTATCTAAAGCTAAAGAATTTTCTAAGAAAGCTGGCGGCGCACCTGCGAATGTTTCTTGCGCTATTAGCAAACTTGGTGGCGAGAGTCTTTTTATTGGCTGCGTAGGCGATGACCCTTTTGGTACTTTCTTATTACGTATTCTTGAAAATGAAAAGGTAGACATCTCCTTAGCTCAGAAAAGTGATACTTTTACTACTCTTGCATTTGTTTCTATAGATGAAGATGGGGAGCGAGATTTTGTTTTTAGCCGTGGTGCGGACAAAGAACTTACTTATGATTCATCTCTTAAGTCTAGATTTGAAAATAACATATTACATTTTGGGGCCGCTACTGCACTATTGGGTGGTTCATTAGAAGAAACGTATAACAGATATTTATTTGACGGAATAACCAAAAATTCTTTTATCAGTTTTGACCCAAATTATAGGGTAGACCTTTGGAAAAACAAAGAGGATGTTTTTATTCGTAAATGCCATCCCTACATAGAAAAATCTCATTTATGTAAATTTAGTTTAGAAGAGGCTCAACTTCTTTCAGGTAAGGAAGATTTAGATGAAGCATGCCAAATTTTCCATGAAATGGGAACCCAAATTATAGTGGTTACCCTAGGTAGTAAAGGCACGTTACTAAGCACCTCTAAATTCAGCAAAACTATACCAAGCATAAAAGTAACTCCTAAGGACACTACAGGTGCCGGTGATGCTTTTATTGGCTGTTTATTACAACAAATCTCGCAACATTCTAAATTTGAAAATGTATTAGCAGACGAAAATCTGTTAACCAATATGGTTGCCAGAGCGAACAAAGCTGGAGCTATTACCACTGAAAATTTTGGGGCAATTGAATCACTTCCTACTTTACAACAATTAGACTCTTAAAATGAACCAAGCTGAATTACTAAGGTTATTGGCTACAAAAGGTCAAAAGAAAAAAGGTGCACAATCTTTAACGTTTTTATTCGAACAAAGATTAGCGACCAATCTTTCTATTATTAAGACGCAGTTTTTTTCATTATACCCAGAAACAGAGCATAAAGTCTTTTTCTATACCCTTTTAGATAAATTGGAGTCGCTGTTCAAAGCCAGGCCAACAGAACTTCAAAAACAAGATATTGAGCGCCTAAATTTAGGAAACTGGTACCAAAGCGAACAAATGGTCGGTATGCAGTTGTATGTTGATCGCTTTAATAATGACATTAACGGACTTAAAGATAAATTACCATATTTTGAAGATTTAGGCGTAAATTTTCTTCACCTTATGCCCATTACCACTAGACCTTCTGGTGAAAATGACGGTGGATATGCCGTAAATAGTTATCATGAAATTGATAGCAAATATGGCACAAAAGAAGATTTTACAACCTTCACAAAAAAAGCAAGAGAGAATAATATATTCTTAATGCTCGATTTTGTTGTTAACCATACTTCAGATGAATTTGAGTGGGCGCAAAAAGCAAAAGAAGGAAGCTTACACCATCAAAATTATTATTACACCTATTCTAACCGTCATATACCAGACGAATTTGAAAAAACACTCCCTGAAATTTTTCCGCAATCTGCACCAGGTAATTTCACCTATAATAAAGACATGGAAAAATGGGTGATGACCTGTTTTAACAACTACCAGTGGGATTTAAATTATAGAAATCCTGAAGTATTCATCGAAATGCTTGGCAACTTAATGTCTTTAGCAAATTTAGGTGTTGATGTTATCCGTTTTGATGCACTTGCTTTTCTTTGGAAAAAACTAGGAACCTTATCGCAGAATTTACCAGAGGCACATACACTTATTTCCCTTTTTAGAATGTGCTTACAAGTTATAGCCCCAGGCGTTATTTTATTAGCTGAAGCTATTGTAGCCCCACGAAATATTATCAAATACTTTGGAGAAGGTACTGCCGAAGGCAACGAATGCGAGATTGCGTATAACGCCTCGTTAATGGCTTTGTTATGGAATTCAATTGCCACTAAAAAAGCCTCTTTAATGGTAAAAAGTGTAACTGAAGTCCCTAACAAACCCAAGGATGGTACATGGATAAATTATATACGATGCCATGATGATATAGGCCTTGGTTATGAAGATGATTTTGTACGCGCTATAGGCTCCGATCCTACTGCACACAAACAGTTTATATTAAATTATTACTGCGGCAAATTAGAATGGTCACCGGCAAAAGGACTTATGTTCATGTATAACCCTAAAAACGGTGATGGTAGAATTACTGGAAGTGCCGCATCTTTATTAGGGCTAGAAACTGCTCTAGAACAAAATAACAAGAATATAATTGACTATGCTATCTCCAAAATTTTAATGATGCATGGTGTTATTTTAACCTACGGCGGTATTCCTATGATATATGCTGGTGATGAAATAGGTACATTAAATGATTACAGTTACGAGCAGAATGATGATCATGTCAACGATAACAGATGGGTAAATAGACCTATGCAAAATTGGGATACAATAGCTCAATTGAAAAAATCTAACGACAGTCCTTCCGCCATTATTTTCAACGGATTGAAGCATATGATTCAATTAAGAAAAGAGCATAGTGTCTTTGCCGATTCAAATGATATAAAAATTCATGGATGCCCTAATGAACATGTTTTTGCTTTCCAAAGAACTCACGAAGGCGAAACCGTTTGGGTACTGTCTAATTTTAATGAAGTTACTGAAACCCTAAATATAGGCTGGATACTTTCTATAGGTATTCATGCGGGTAAAAATTCTATTGATTTACTTACAGGAAAAGCTTTTGAACTCATTCATAACGAGTTACCGTTAAAACCTTACGAGCAACTTTGGCTTAAGAATATTTAACTTTTCTAAGCACGCGAAGCGCCTCTTTTAAAGACGCATTTATTTTTGGGTACATTGGTTTTAAGACTTGTCTGGCATATTCCATTTGTTCTTTTGCTTCTTCAAATCCGTTTAAAAAACATATCAAATACGAATCTGCCAAGTACTTTAAACTCCTTACCTCCTTAATAGATAACTCCATACTTTTCTCCACCTTTACTACCAACTCATTATTACGTATGTAAATTTTCTGTAATTCGCTAGCATCATATACTGGTGGCTCAAAAAGCAAGTCGCTCTTAATTTGGTATTTGCCATTTTCACTGAAATTGATGACCACTTTTTCTAATGGATAATATTTTTGCTTTGCACCAAGACCTAGTTGCACAAATTCTATTGTAGTAAAAGAATCATTATCAAAACTGATAGTAACCTCATCTAAATTAGAGTAGAATAATTTTACCTGTTCATTAATTAATTCTATATCTACACGATAATGGTAAGTAACTCCATTGACGACTTTTTTATTTCCTGCCCAACACACCACAAACTGTTCTTTAAAAACTTTGTAGTTGCTTTCAAGATCTTTATGTCTGTAGTTAATAAAATCAATAACTCCGTCTAGGGTAAGTTCAATATTGTTTTTAGCGTGCTGTTCAATAGTGGCAACTGCTTCAGAATTTATATCCTTTAATTCTATACCATAAGCTTTAGGTAAACTAATACTGCCTTCTCTAAAAAAAACAGAGCCTCCATAATATTTCCAAATATTCTTACGAAGAGAACATACTTTACCTATAGATTTTATAGTAACTAAACCTACCACCTTACCTTCTGGCAAATTTGGGAAAGGTATATTCTCATATGATATTAGCGGAGGGTTATCTAAATAGGCATTTACCAAATTTTGAATCTTACTATCATCAAAAAAATCTACTCCTACTATTTTATTATCCTCATCTTCTACCCCAACTACTATAAAAGAATTGTTTGCCGGGTTACTATTTGCCAACGCACAAACGTGCTTTAAAAATTTCCCTTTCCCCTCTTTTTCTCCAATGGATATAAATCGCTTTTTGTCGTAAAAACTATTCTCGTCATTATGTGCAAGCAAGTTCTTTACCAAAAGGCGTTTATTAATCATTTTTTAGATATTTATCTCTTTAAGGGTTATCAACATTTGGGAAGCCTAAGATTTATTTACAATAGTTGAAGAAGCTTGTGCGGTTGGCATAACTACCAAATCAGCAATATTTACATGGTATGGTCTAGTGACTACAAAGTAAATTATATCTGCAATATCTTCTGGTTTTAAAGGTTGAAATCCTTTATAGACATTCTCTGACCTATCTTCATCTCCTTTAAAACGAACATTACTAAATTCCGTTTCCACTAGTCCTGGGTTTACCGCCCCAACACGAATACCTGTACCGTTTAAATCTATTCGCATACCCTGGTTAATTGCATCTACAGCATGCTTACTAGCACAATATACATTTCCTTTTGGGTAGACTTCTTTACCTGCGGTAGAGCCAATATTTATAATATGACCAGACTTTTGAGCTATCATTTTAGGTATCAGTGCCTTTGAAACATAAAGTAACCCCTTCACATTTATATCTAACATAGCATCCCAATCATCTAAATTACCATCTTGTATGGTATCTAAACCATGGGCGTTACCGGCATTATTAATTAAAATATCTATTTGGGAAAATTCCTTTGGTAAAGAATCTATAGCTTCTTTAACCGATTCTTTATCTCGAATATCAAAATTTAAGGTATGCACTTGTACTTCTTTACCAAGCTCCTCTTTTAAAGCATCTAACCGATCTTGCCGTCTACCACACAAAACCAAATTGATTCCGTTAAGTGCAAAATGAATTGCTGTTGATTTTCCAATACCGCTTGTAGCTCCTGTAATGAATGCTGTTTTTTTCATTTTATTATCAAATAATTATGCAACTTCATGCCCTTCGTTAGCTTCTAACAATAGAAACCAATCTTGTAATTCTAAATCGATGGCAATTGCCTCCATCGCCTTTTTTAATCGTTTTGGTGTCGCCGTACCAACTACAGGATGCACTTTAGAAGGGTGTGTTAAAACCCAAGCCAATAAAAGCTGATCTTCTGTAGCATCGTATTTTTTAGTAAGCTCTGCCAAAACCTTTTTAATTCTAGTATTTACCTTAGATTCTTCCCTAAAATAACTACCAAGTGGACTCCAACTCATTGCCAATCTATCGTAAGTTATGCAATCATCCAAAGTACCATCTTTCATTACTCCGTTAGAAGATAACGAAAACTCCACTTGATTGGCGTCTACTTGAACCCCCTTCTCTATAAGTTGAATTTGAGACGGAGTAAAATTAGATACTCCAAATTGTCTAATTTTTCCATCCTCTCTTAACTTATCTACAGCCTCTGCAATTTCTGAAGGATTCATTAATGGACTTGGTCTATGTAATAAAAGTAGATCTAAGTAATCTGTCTGCAACATTTTTAAAGACCTTTCTACAGATGATATAATATAATCCTTACCATAATCATAATGCTTTACCCTATTGGATCTTTCTTTAACATCAAATTGAATTCCGCATTTACTGATCAATTGAATATCCTCTCTTTGTATTTCACTCTTATTGAATGCTTTGCCAAAATCTTCTTCATTAGTATAATCACCATAAATATCTGCATGATCAAAAGTGGTAATGTTATTTTCCACACAGTGATTCATTAACGTTATCATTTCAGAGGTAGAATGTTGTTTTCCCCATTTGCCCCAGGTCATAGTACCCGCAATTATTCTTGAATATTTCAATATATTATTATTTGATTAATGAATTTAGAAAGAAATCCCTTAAAACCTTCATAAAAATAAGGGCTTTTCCGATTTTTTAACCTATCATTAACAGCGACTGAATGAATAAATTTTCAATTTGCATGACTGTTAAAATTAGAAGCCTTAACAATCAATAATATAAAGTTTTAAATGGAAGAAAATACTTCAATTGACATTAGTGCCGTAAATGAGAAGATTGCTCGAGAAAGTGCTTTTATCGATCTACTGATGCTTGAAATGAATAAGGTAATCGTTGGCCAAAAGTATATGGTTGAACGATTATTAATTGGTCTATTAGGGCAAGGTCATATCTTACTAGAAGGTGTTCCCGGTCTAGCAAAAACCTTAGCCATAAACACGCTTTCAAAAGCTGTTAAAGGTAGCTTTAGTAGAATACAGTTTACACCCGATTTGCTTCCTGCAGATGTTGTAGGTACGATGATCTACAATATGAAACTGAACGATTTCTCTATTAAGAAAGGTCCAATATTCGCCAATTTTGTTCTTGCCGATGAAATTAACCGTGCACCTGCAAAAGTGCAGTCTGCATTATTAGAAGCAATGCAAGAAAAGCAAGTTACCATTGGTGACGAAACTTTTATTCTTGACAAGCCCTTTTTAGTAATGGCTACTCAAAACCCAGTAGAACAAGAAGGGACATATCCACTTCCTGAAGCACAGATTGACCGTTTTATGTTGAAAACGGTTATAGATTATCCAAAAATTAATGAGGAGCAATTGATTATGCGCCAGAATTTATTGGGTAATTATGAAACTGTAAATGCTGTGGTATCCATAGAACAAATACTAAGTGCACAAAAAGCGGTACGTGAAGTATATATGGACGAAAAAATCGAGAAATATATCCTTGATATTGTTTTCGCCACAAGATATCCTGAGAAATATAATTTAGAAAGCTTAAAACCTTTAATCAGTTTTGGTGCTTCGCCAAGGGGAAGTATCAATTTAGGTGTCGCTGCAAAATGTTATGCCTTTATTAAAAGAAGAGGCTATGTTGTTCCTGAAGATGTACGAGCTATTGTACATGATGTTTTAAGACATAGAATAGGAATTACCTACGAGGCAGAAGCTGAAAATATTACCTCTGTTGATATCATCAACAAAATTGTAAACGAGATCGAAGTACCTTAAATTCAGTTCATAATATTTGTCACTTGTAATAGCTATTATTACTAAATGCTGAATATAATTTACTGAAACAGAGACTGTAAACTGTTTACTATAAAAATGGATACCAAAGAGTTACTCAAAAAAGTACGGAAAATAGAAATAAAGACGAGACGTCTTTCTGACCATATATTTGGTGGGGAATACCACTCTACCTTTAAGGGTCGTGGTATGACATTTAGCGAAGTACGACAGTACCAATTTGGTGATGATGTAAGAAATATTGACTGGAATGTTACCGCCCGCTATAGTGAGCCTTATATAAAGGTTTTTGAAGAAGAGCGAGAATTAACCATGATGCTTATGGTAGATATTAGTGGCTCAGAATTATTCGGTACCACTAATCAATTCAAAAACGACATAGTAACAGAAATATCGGCAACCTTAGCTTTTAGTGCACTAAAAAACAATGACAAGGTAGGTATCATTTTATTCTCTGATCAGATAGAGCTTTTCATTCCACCTAAAAAAGGGAAGACACATGCTTTACGTATTATTAGAGAATTACTAGAATTTAAACCAAAAAGCAATAAAACAGATATCGCCCAAGCATTAAAATTCTTGAGCAGTGTCATGAAAAAGAAAGCTATTGTTTTTGTCCTTTCTGATTTCATTGACGAAGGATATGAGAAAACCTTAAAAATTACCGGAAGAAGACACGATTTAACCGGTATTCGCATTTATGATGAACGAGAAGAATCTATCCCAAATTTAGGGATGGTTCAAATGCAAGATGCCGAAACAGGAAAGTTACAATTGGTGAATACCGCATCTAAGAAAGTAAGAAATGCGTATGCAGAATTTCACAGAGAACGTGTTACTTATTTTAAAGAGTCTTTCACAAAATCTGGCTGTGGAGTTTTAGATTGTAGAGTAGACGAAAGTTACGTGAAAAAATTATTGGGCTATTTTAAAAGAAGAGGTTGATACGAATGATTTATATAAATAGAATAATTGAAAATGGTGCTTCGTTTATAAAACGAATATCACCCTTATTCGTATTTCTTCTGTTCATTTTTGAGCTATCGGCACAAGAACGCCCAAACATTTCAACGAAGGTTGATACCTCTTACATAAAAATTGGGGAGCAAGTTCAATGGACGGTCACTGTTGATATAGATTCTACCGACTTTGTTATTTTCCCTGAAGGACAAACATTTTCTCCTTTAGAAACTGTGGAAGCTTTTGCAACAGATACTACACGAAAAAAAGACAGACTAACACTTCAAAAAATATATGCTTTAACCCAGTTCGATTCTGGCGCATACAAATTACCATCTCAACGTATTGATATTAATGGAACAGGTTTTATGACCGATTCTATGTTGATTAATGTAGCTACTATTCCTGTAGATACATTAAATCAGAAAATGTATGATATTAAGCCGCTTATTAATGTTGAGAAAAGTAACTACGATTTTTGGACATACTTACTTATAGGTTTATTAATCTTATCCATTTTAGGAGGACTATTATATTGGTTCGTTTTCCGTAGAAAACCGTTAACCGAAGAAGAAAAAGTAGCACTATTACCACCTTATGATAGAGCGCTACTAGAACTTAAGCGTTTAGAAAATTCTAAATATTTAATACAAGATGAATACAAACAATACTATTCTGAATTAACCACCATTGTACGTTCTTATTTAGAAGAAGATGCGCACGTAACAGCATTAGAAAGTACAACCGGACAGTTAATTGAGAAATTAGAACTTTTAAAAGATGCCGGTGAATTGAAATTGGATGATGATACCATCAAACAATTTCAACAAATTTTACAAACGGCAGATTTAGTGAAATTCGCCAAGAACAAACCATCTACTTCTGTTGCTGAACAAGATAGAAAACTGGTTGAACAGATTGTAGAGAAAACACATGAGGCTTTACCAGAACCTACAGAAGAGGAATTACTGGAACATGCAGAATATCAAGAAGAATTAGAACGTAGAGCTAAAAAGAAGAAAATTAAAATTGCAATAATATCCACTATTGCCGTGATACTTATAGGTATTACTATTACTGGTATCAAATTTGGATTTGGCTACATGAAAGATACCGTTCTTGGGCATCCAACAAAAGAGCTTTTAGAAGGAGAGTGGGTTCGTAGTAGTTATGGCTTTCCTCCTATACAATTGGAGACTCCACAAGTTCTCGTACGTCAAAAAATAAAATTACCTGCAGAAGCAAAATCTACTATCGCCGATATACAAGCTTTTCAATACACAAGCCCTATTGGACTTTTTAATGTTGGTACAACTTCTGTTACACTGAACCAACAAGATGTTGAACCCGATTTTGAAAAAACAATTGAGCAGATTCTATCGAATTTTGAAAATCAAGGTGCAAAAAATATCATTACAAAACAAGAAGAATTCAGTACGATAAGCGGCGTAAAAGGTGTGAAAGTTTATGGAAGTGGTAAGTTTTTAGCACCAGGGGCAAAAGAATTAATTGAAGGTGAATATACCGTACTGCTATTTGGCGGCAAAGGTTTTCAGCAATACATTATTCTAACCTGGCTAGAAGATGATACGTACGCACAAGAAATAGTAGACCGAATTTTAGCATCGGTAGAAGTTAAAACAGAATTATAAATGTTCGATAATATATCATTTGCAAATCCTGATTTCTTTTGGCTGTTCCTATTACTGCCATTAGCAATTGTGTGGTATATCTTTAAACAAAAAGAGCAAACTGCATCACTACGTATTTCTAGTGCCAAAGGATTCAGTTATAATAGTATTTTACCAAAACTAAGACCAGGTTTATTCCTGCTAAGATTATTGGCTTTAGGTGCTATTATTGTAGCATTGGCAAGACCACAAACAGAGGATATTTCTACACGATCCAAGACTACCAAAGGTATTGATATTGTTATGGCAATAGATGTATCTTCTAGTATGTTAGCACGCGATTTAAAGCCAAATAGACTTTCTGCATTAAAAGAAGTAGCTGCAGATTTTATTAAAGAAAGACCAAATGACCGTATCGGACTTGTAGTTTATGCAGGTGAAGGATATACAAAAACGCCTATTACTACAGACAAATCAATTGTACTTAACGCACTTTCAGAAATTAGTTACGGGCAATTAGACGATGGTACCGCAATAGGCATGGGACTAGCAACTTCGGTTAACCGTTTAAAGGAAAGTAAGGCAATAAGTAAAATCATTATTCTATTGACAGATGGTGTAAACAATTCTGGTTTCATTGAACCACAAACGGCAGCTGACCTTGCCATTGAATTTGGAATAAAAACATACACTATCGGTATAGGAACAAATGGTAATGCCCTGACACCCATTCAATACAATCCCGATGGTTCTTTTAGATATGGAATGCGACAAGTTGAGATAGATGAAAATTTACTTAAAGATATTGCAAGTGCTACCGGTGGAAAATATTTTAGAGCTACCGATAATGAGTCTTTAGAGGAAATCTATGACGAAATCAACAAACTAGAAAAAACAGAGGTAGAAGAATTTAAATACTACCGCTACGAAGAGAAATTTAGACCTTGGATTTTATTGGCGGGAATATTGCTGTTGTTAGAATGGATTTTAAGAAATACGCTATTTAGAAGCTTTGTATAATATGATACAGTACGACGAAACATTATATTTCTATTTGCTCATCATCATTCCGGTGATAGTGGTGTTGTATCTATTGGTATTGGTATGGAAAAAAAGGACCCAAAAGAAGTTTGCAGATACCGACCTTCTAAAAAGGTTAACCCCAAATCGCTCATATAACAAAGCAGGTATAAAATTGGTCGTTTTCATCCTTGCATTGGCATTATTAATTATTGGCTTGGTTAACCCTAAAATCGGGACAAAATTAGAAACCGTAAAGAGAGAAGGAGTTGATATTGTTTTTGCAGTAGATGTTAGTAAAAGTATGCTAGCAGAAGACATTGCACCAAACAGATTGGAAAAGGCTAAAAGATTGGTTTCTGAAATTATAAATCAATTAGCAAGTGACCGTATTGGTATTATCGCTTATGCTGGGCAAGCATACCCTCAATTACCGATTACCACAGATTATGGCGCAGCAAAAATGTTCTTGCAAGGCATGAATACAGATATGCTAACATCTCAAGGTACAGCCATTGATCAAGCTATAGAACTGGCCACTACTTTTTATGATGATGCCGAACAGACTAATCGTGTTTTGTTCATTATTTCTGATGGTGAAGACCATTCTGAAGGTTCTACATTAGATGCCGTAGAGGATGCTGTTGACGAAGGAATTATAATTTACACCATTGGTGTTGGCAAAGAAAAAGGTGCTCCCATACCCATTAAGCGAAACGGAATTTTAGAGAGCTTAAAAAAAGATAGTCAAGGCGAAACCGTTATTACCAAATTAAACGAAAGTGTTTTGGTTGACATCGCTAATGAAGGAGAAGGGCAATATATAGATGGTTCTAATACCGATGTCGCCGTCGAATTCATTAAAGAAGAGTTGTTAAAAATGGACAAGAAGGAATTTGAAGCCAAACAATTCGCTGAATATAAAGATCAGTTTCAATGGTTTATCGGAGGGGCATTGTTGCTTCTTTTTTTAGATATATTTATCTTGGACCGAAAGACGAGCTGGTTAAAAAAACTCAATTTGTTCAATGAGAAAAGAAATGAATAAAATTAGCACAGTTTTACTTTTAGTTTTTGCTTGCCTATCATCTTTTGCTCAAGAGATTGACGAGAAGGAAAAAGAAAAAGCATTAAAATCATCCACAAACCTTACATGGGATGCTAACAAAGCATTATTAGAAGATGATTTTATTTCAGCTGAAGTAGATTATAGAAAAGCTATCGCTAAAAGCGGAGATAATAGCGCAGCACCCTATAATTTAGGAAACGCCTATTACGAAAACGAAACGTACAACGAAGCTTTTGGAAGATTTAAAGAGGCTGGTGAAGCATCTACATCAAAAGCTGATAAGCATAAAGCTTATCATAATATGGGTAATGTTTTCATGAAACGCAAAGACTATGCAAAAGCAGTTGAAGCGTATAAAGAAGCTTTGCGTAATGACCCTACAGATGAAGAAACCCGCTACAACTTAGCGCTGGCGAAAGAACTCCTTAAAAAAGACCAAGACGAGAACAAACAGGATAAAGACGATAAGGATAAAGACAAAGATCAAGACGAAAACAAAGATCAAGACGAAAACAAAGATCAAGATAAAAAGGACGAAGGAGAAAACGAGGACAAAAAAGATCAGAGAGACGAAGGTGACAAGGGTGATGAAGGCGATAAAGACGAGGAAAAGAAAGACGACAATAAAGAAGGTGAAGGAGATAATAAATCTGATCAAAAGAAAAAACCTGAACAAGGCGAAGGTGACAACGAACAGGAACAACAACCTAGACCAAATCAGCTTTCTAAGCAACAAGTTGAGAACCTATTAAGAGCCATGCAAAATGCAGAGAAAAAGGTTCAAGACAAAATAGATGCAAAAAAAGTAAAAGGTGCTAAAATTAAAAACGAAAAGGATTGGTAGACTTTAAGTCCATAACAAAATTTGGGTTACTTATAACCATTTTTCTATCATCAGTATTGATGATGGGGCAAAATAGTAATGCCGTAACTTTTGAAATGAAATTGAGCAAACCAAAGCTTGGTCTAAATGAAAGGTTACGTGTAGATTTTATTATGAACCGTGATGGTGATAATTTTAATCCCCCAGATTTTACAGGGTTTAAAGTAGTCATGGGACCATCACAATCCATTAGTTCTTCTTGGATAAATGGCGTTAGAAGTTATTCTAAATCATATTCTTATACCCTATCACCAACTTCAAAAGGTAAATTCACCATTAAACAAGCTTCTATTGTCATTGGTGGTGAAACTTATAAATCATTAGCCAAAGATGTTGAAGTTACAGCTGCTGTTGATAAGCCTAGTGATCAGATGACTGCTGACGATGTTGCAGATGAAAACTTACATTTAGTAGCTGAAATTTCAAAAACGAATCCGTATTTGAATGAAGCCATAACGGTGATCTATAAATTATACGTTAGTCCTAACATAAGTGTATCAAACTATCAACCTCTAGATAACCCTACCTATAATAATTTCTGGAGTCAAGACATTAAAGTATCTGCCCTTAGTGCTCAAAACGGAACTTATAAAGGCAAACCTTATCGGTATGTTATATTAAAACGGGTTGTCCTTTATCCGCAGAAGTCTGGCAAATTAGATATTGAACCTCTATCACTAGATGTCACCGTAGACGTACCTTCTGGTAGACGAGATTTCTTTGGTCAAAGAATGTATGCCCAAACAAACAAAACAGTATCTGCAGGTAATAGAACAATTAACGTTAAGCCTTTACCTTTAGAAAATCAGCCTGCTAATTTCAATGGTGCTGTTGGTGATTTTGATTTTGCTATAACAACCAGTAAAACAAGCTTAAATGCTTCAGAATCTTTACAAGCAACTGTAGAGGTAAGTGGAAAAGGGAATCTAAAGCTATTTAAACTTCCTGAATTGGAATTACCAAGTGCACTGGAGGTTTACGAGCCTGAATTCACTGAAGGTGTTAGAACTACGTTAGCAGGTATGCAGGGCAAGGTGAGTAACCAATATACCATTGTCCCTTCATTTAGAGGTAAATATCCTATTTCACCTTTAAATTTCAGTTATTTCAATCCGTCTATCGGTAAGTACACCACCTTAACATCAGATGAGATTGTGATAAATGTATTAGAAGGTCCATTAAGTGCATCTTCTGATGCCGCACAAAACACTAATAGTCAAAAACAGTCTATAATTACCAGTGGGAATCAATTCAATTTTATAAAATTGAATCCTAACTTAACAAGTAAATCTGTTTCATACTTTTTTGAATCCACTACTTTCTATGTTTGGTTGTTGTGCCCACTACTATTAATTCCTTTAGCTATAGTATTTAGAAAAAAGAGGGATTCTATAGCTGGCGATGTTGTTGGTAATAAAATAAGAAAAGCGAATAAACTAGCCCGTAAATATTTATCTGCCGCTAGAAAAGAACTTGGCAATAAGGAATCTTTTTATGTTGCTCTAGAGCGAGCATTACATAACTATTTAAAAGCGAAATTAAAGATTGAAACTTCTGAATTCAGTAAGGACAAAATAACCGAACTGCTTATAGAAAAACAGATAGATGATGCTACCGTAAATAGTTTCATCGACCTTCTTACGAATTGCGAATCTGCCAGATACAGTCCGTTCTCTAACGTACAAATGCAGGCAGATTATGATAAGGCAAGTGAAGTAATCTCTATAATGGATAAACAATTATAAGTATGTTCAAAAAGCTAACTACACTTATTATCCTTTTTACAGCGCTATTCTGTGCTGCTCAGAACAATCAATTATTCGAGCAGGCAACAGAAGCGTATAACGCTGGTGAATATGAAAAAGCTATAAGTTATTACGAAAATATTTTAACGAATGAAAAGCATTCGGCAGCTGTATATTACAATCTCGGAAATTCTTATTACAAGCTTAATAACATTGCCGAGAGCATCTATTACTATGAAAAAGCGCTGTTATTATCCCCAAATGATAAGGAGATAAAAACAAATTTAAGCTACGCCCAAAATATGACTATAGATGCAATAGACACTATGCCAGAAACGGGTTTGTCTAGGTTGTATAAAAACATAACCGGCAAATTAACCTTTGATCAATGGGCTTATGCAGCAATAGGTTTTATGCTGCTTTTTGTACTATTATATATTCTCTTTTATAATTCTAATTTTTCAACTAGAAAAAGATTTACGTTCATTGGCAGTATAGTTGCCTTGTTTCTTTGTCTTATCTCAATTCTTTTTGCCTACATACAGCGAAGTGATTTTGATCAATATCAACCTGCAATTGTATTTGCCGAGGAGAGCATTATTAAATCTGAACCAAACGATACTAGCTCACAAGTATTTTTGATTCATGCAGGGACCAAAGTCAATGTTCTTGACCAATTGGATACATGGAACAAAATAAAATTAGCAGATGGGAAGACTGGTTGGATTCAAAAAGACGAATTAAAAATGTTAAAGGATTTTTAGAAATTTGTTAACAGTTTTTAAACCTTTGCAAACTATCTTTACCGCTCGATTTTAGTATATGAAATTTTTTGCGCGCATTATTCTTTTGTTTTTATGGCTTTTTGCAGTTACTGCACCAAGCATAATAACGCTATGCGATGTTGAAAACCCAATTGTAATTACCAATCTTAACGAAGAAGAGCAAGAGTCCGGTAAAAAATCTATGGGTGAAGAAAAGTTTGTTAAAGAAAATTTATTAGATTTTTCAATAGCAGCCATTTTTGAAAATTCTATAATCAGCAACTTTAGTATGATAGGTTATATGGACCTGTCTTTAGAAGTGCCATCTCCTCCTCCCGACTACATTAGTTAATTTTTTCATTTTTTATCAATTAACTAATCTGTTCCAAAACAACTTTGGAACACAAACTTTTTATATATGTTTAAACATATTAAGAGCGATATTCCTGCGAGTATCGTAGTATTCTTTGTTGCCTTACCATTATGTCTAGGTATTGCATTAGCTAGTGGCGCCCCTTTATTTTCAGGTTTAATTGCGGGTATTATTGGTGGTATTTTTGTTGGTGCACTTAGTGATTCCAAAATTGGAGTAAGTGGTCCTGCTGCTGGTTTAGCTGCAATTGTATTAACAGCAATTGGCGCATTAGGGGGTTATGAAAATTTCTTGGTAGCCGTTGTTTTAGGTGGTGTTATCCAAATTATTTTCGGAATTCTTAAAGCAGGTGTAATAGGATATTATTTTCCTTCTTCTGTAATTAAAGGTATGCTTACCGGTATTGGTATCATCATAATTCTTAAGCAAATACCTCACTTTTTTGGTTATGATTCTGATCCAGAAGGCGATTGGGCTTTCTTTCAAGTTGATGGAGAAAATACTTTTTCTGAAATTTTCAATACAGTAAATAATATTAGCCCTGGCGCTACTCTTGTTGCTGTTATGGGTATGGCTATTCTTTTATTATGGGATAAAATTCTTTCTAAAAAAGGCAAAATATTTCAACTTGTACAAGGTCCTTTAGTCGCTGTTGCTGTTGGTATCATATTCTTTATTGTAACACAAAATAGTGAAATATTTGCTATATCAGCAGAGCATTTGGTTAGTGTTCCCGTACCTAAAGATGCAGCCTCTTTTATAGGCCAGTTTAGCTTTCCTAACTTTAGTGCAATCACAAACCCACAAGTTTGGGTTACAGGTTTTACAATTGCCTTGGTCGCTAGTTTAGAAACGTTACTTTGTGTTGAAGCTACAGACAAATTAGATCCTCATAAAAATGTTACTCCAACTAATAGAGAATTACTTGCTCAAGGGGCTGGTAATATCGTGTCTGGTTTAATAGGTGGTTTACCTATTACCCAAGTTATTGTTCGTAGTTCTGCTAACATACAATCTAATGGTAGAACAAAACTATCAGCGATAATTCACGGTTTTCTAATATTGATTTCTGTTATTTTAATTCCTACGCTTTTAAATATGATTCCGCTATCAGTTTTAGCAGCCATACTTTTTCTTGTAGGATATAAATTGGCTAAACCAGCGTTATTCGTAAAAATGTATCAATTAGGTTGGAAGCAATCTGTGCCTTTTTTCGTGACAGTATTCGGGATCGTTTTTACAGATTTATTAATCGGTATTAGTTTAGGTCTTGCTGTAGGTATTGTTGTAATTCTTTTAAAAAGCTACCAAAACTCGCATTTTCTACATATTGAAGATAATAGTAACGGTAAGCATAGAATAAAAATGTCTTTGGCAGAAGAAGTAACCTTTTTCAATAAAGGAGCTATTCTTAAAGAACTAGACAGTCTTCCAAGAGATACATATTTAGAATTGGACATTTTAAAGACTAGATATTTAGATCATGATATTGTTGAGATTTTAGAAGATTTCAGGCTTAAAGCATCAGAGAGAAATATAGATATTAAGTTGATTTCGAAAAGAGGTGTTGTTGAAAATCCACCAAGTTTTATTGGATTCTTTGAGGAACGTCCAAAATCTAAATTGAGCTTAAGCTAATAGATTGAAGTTATATTCAATCAACTAAAAAAAACTAAAATGAGTAAAAAATATAAAATCGTTGTTTTCTCTGATTTGAAAAAATCTCTAGGAAACACACTTAAAAGCACGGTTAGCTTAGCTAAAATGCTTAATGGAGAAATAGCCATTTTCCATGTTAAAAAAGCGACAGAAGTAGTTACTGAAGACAGCCATCTTTCAGCAATACGTTCTCTGAATAGTGAATATATAGATATGGATAACGATATAAATTCTATCGTCACAACATATTCTAAAGATTTTGGTGTACCATTAACCTATTCTTGTACTATTGGAAATCTTAAAAATGAAATAGCCAATTACATAGAAAAGGAAAAGCCAGATTTTATAGTATTAGGAAAAAGAAAATCTAAGATATTTAACATCCTTGGAGACAATCTTATTCCATTTGTACTTAAAAAGCATAATGGCCCAATTTTTTTGTCTGATGAAAATCAAGTTCTTAACATCGACAAAAATTTATCTTTAGGGGTATTAAGTGATGACGAAGAAACATCTATAGCTACACTGACAGAAAATTTACTACTACATTCGCAAAAACCTTTAAAATCATTTAGGGTATTAAAGAATGCTGACACTTCAGACAAAACGCAAGTGCCAAATGACAAAAAGGAGATTGAATTTGTATTTGACAGCAACGATAATTCTATAAAGAATATATCAAACTATGTAGCTATCAACAATATTAATCTACTTTGCATCAATAGATCACAAAACAAGAAAGATAAAAACAAGAAATCTCTTTCTATGCCCACTAATATTAACGACATTATCAATAATCTTAATGTTCCTCTAATACTAATGGGTCAATCAAATTATACATTGTAAATAATTATAAAAAATATGAAAGCACATACAAGAGAAACACAATCAACGATGACTCCTAAGAAATCATTAGATTTCTTAAAAGAAGGAAATCAAAGATTTCAGAATAACCTAAAAGCTAATCGTAACCTATTAGAGCAAGTAAATGACACTAGCGAAGGTCAATTTCCATTCGCTACCATATTAAGCTGTATAGATTCAAGAGTTTCTGCAGAACTAGTTTTTGACCAAGGACTAGGAGATATTTTTAGTGTTAGAATAGCTGGTAATTTTGTAAACGAAGACATACTTGGTAGTATGGAATTCGGATGTAAACTAGCTGGCACGAATTTAATTGTTGTTTTAGGTCATACAAGTTGCGGTGCTATAAAAGGTGCTTGCGATCATGCTAGGCTAGGTAACTTAACTGCTCTAATCAAAAAAATAGAGCCAGCTGTAGATGCAGTTAAAGAACCAACCGATAAGAGCTTAAGAAATTCAAAAAACTTAGATTTTGTAGATAGTGTTTCAGTGAAAAATGTTGAATTGACTATAGAAAATATCAGAAATCAAAGTCCCGTATTAGCAGAAATGGAGGAAAAAGGTGAAGTCTTGATAGTGGGAGCTATGTATGACATCGCTACAGGTTCTGTTGATTTTTACAACTAAAATCAATATTACATAGTACATATAGAGCCGATGTTAAACCATCGGCTCTATAATTAAGGGAAATCAATCAATTATTCGCAGCCAACGAAAATTAATTAATTAAACAAGAGTAGAATCACTTCTATATAATGTGACTCTATCTCATTAAAATTCATTATTTTAAGATTATGAAAAATTTATTTTCAAATTTCAGAGGAGATTTATTTGGCGGTATTACAGCGGGAATTGTTGCTTTGCCTTTAGCACTAGCATTTGGTGTTAGCTCGGGTTTAGGTCCTAGCGCCGGACTTTATGGTGCCATTTTTATTAGTTTTTTTGCAGCACTTTTTGGCGGAACCAATACACAAATATCTGGTCCTACAGCACCAATGACAGCTGTAAGTATGGTAGTTATTGCAGGTATTATTGCCATGAACGATGGTAGTCTTGAAAAAGCATTGCCAGCAATTTTAACAGTTTTTCTCTTAGCGGGATTAATGCAAATTGGTTTAGGACTTTTAGGTATCGGAAAATATATCAGATATATTCCCTACCCAGTAGTATCTGGCTTTATGACAGCTATTGGCGTTATAATTTTAGTAACGCAAATTTTACCAGCTATTGGGTATTACCCAAAGGAAGATGCCGAGTTTGTGAATCTTTACAAACCAATGGCCGAAGAGATTATTTTAGATAATATCTTAAAAGAAGAAGCTGGTGAAGGCATATTAGTATTAGAGAATTTCAAAGAAACCATATCTCGTGCGGCAGAAATAACCGAAGCGGATATGATGAAGGAGGCTCAAACTTTAGCTAAATCTGAAGCATCTGGTGTAATAGGCGCTATTAAGATATTACCAAGAGCACTTAATAATATTAATTGGCTAGAATTAATTCTAGCACTTTCTACCATAGCTATCATTTATGGTTTTAAAAAAATAACTACCGCTATACCAAGTGCTTTAGTTGCACTGATTGTGGTATCTGGTGTCGCTTTTGGTTTTGGTTTAGATTATAGACCTATAGAGCAAATACCAAGCGGTTTCCCTATGCCCAATCTTGGCATATTTTCCCAATTTGAAATAGGCTCTGTAACTCCATATATATTTACAGCACTTACGCTAGCATTACTTGGTGCCATAGATTCACTATTAACTTCTGTAGTTGCAGACAACATGACCAAAACTAAGCACAAGCCAAACAAAGAACTGGTTGGGCAAGGTATTGGTAATAGTATTGCCGCAATATTTGGTGGAATACCAGGTGCAGGAGCTACGATACGTACTGTAGTAAACATTAATGCAGGTGGTAAAACTAAATTATCTGGTATGGTTGCCGGTGTTTTATTATTGGTTGTACTTCTAGCTCTTGGTCCTATTGCTTCTCAAATTCCTGCTGCAGTATTAGCCGGTATTTTAGTAACCGTAGGTATTGGCGTTATGGATTACAAAGGCTTAAAGGCTATTCCAAGTTTACCAAAAGATATGAGCTTAGGACCTATTAAATTCAGCTCAGAGGTTGTTATTATGCTTGTAGTTCTTGTACTTTCTTCTGTTTGGAACCTAGTTTATGCCGTAGGTGTAGGTTTAGTTATTGCTTCTCTAATGTTTATGAAGAAAATGGGCGATTTAACAGCAGAACGATCAGATGTAAAATCTTTAGAGAAAGAAGTAAACTGGCCAGATGAAGCTGCGTTCCCTCTAAGTTTACAAGAAGAAGTTTTTATTAAGCACTTAAAAGGACCGCTGTTTTTTGGATCTACTAGTGAGTTTCAACAGATGGCAGATCAAATACCTGAAACAGCATCTACCGTAATCATTAGAATGGGCAGAATGCAGTATATGGATCAATCTGGTCTATATACTCTTGAAGATGTTTTAATAAGCCTTAGAAAATCTGGCATCAACATCCTTTTTGTTGAAGTATTAAAACAGCCTCGTTATATGATGGAACGGGTTGGGGTAATACCTGATTTAATTCCTGAAGAACATATTTTTGAATCGTTCGATGAGTGTTTAGCATGGGTTAAATCTAATGTAAAAGACAAATTCATTACTAGCTAGACCATCAAAACCAATAAAAACATATAATACCTCTTTTAAAAGTTTTAAATTTGGGGCTTTATTCAACATTCATGATTGATAAGATAAAGGAACAGATCTCTGAAGTAACATCGTTCACAGCTGATAATATAGAAGCTATTGAAACGTTTCGAATTAAATATTTAGGAAAAAAGGGTATTCTTAATGACTTCTTTGCGGAGTTTAAGAATGTACCTAATGACCAGAAAAAAGAATTCGGACAGACAATAAACGAACTTAAACAAGCTGCTACAGAAAAAGTAGAATCTTTAAAAGAGGTTTTAGAAAGCAACCAAACAGATGAACAGGTATATGGCGATTTAACCAGACCTGGTAATCCTATTGAGTTAGGAGCGCGTCATCCTATTTCTATTGTAAAAAATAAAATCATTGACATTTTCTCTAGAATTGGTTTCAATGTTTCTGAAGGACCAGAAATTGAAGATGATTGGCATAATTTCACTGCCTTAAATCTACCAGAGTACCACCCTGCAAGAGATATGCAAGATACTTTCTTTGTTCAAACAGATCCAGATATCCTTTTACGTACACATACGTCATCTGTACAAGTGCGATATATGGAAAATAATAAACCGCCTATTCGTACTATATCTCCGGGTAGAGTATATAGAAATGAAGCTATTTCTGCAAGATCACATTGTTTCTTCCATCAGGTAGAAGGTCTTTATATAGATAAAGATGTTTCGTTTGCAGATTTAAAACAAACGCTTCAATATTTTACTACAGAGCTTTTTGGAAAATCTAAAATTAGATTGAGACCATCTTACTTTCCTTTTACAGAACCAAGTGCAGAAGTCGATGTATACTGGGGACTAGAAACAGAAGCTGATTATAAAATCACCAAAGGAACTGGTTGGTTAGAAATTGGTGGTTGCGGTATGGTAGACCCTAATGTATTAACAAATTGTGGCCTTGATCCAGAAATATATTCCGGATTCGCCTTTGGAGTTGGTATTGACCGTATTGCTATGCTACTTCATCAAATTACAGATATTCGTTTGTTAAGCGAAAATGATTTACGTTTTCTAGAGCAATTTAGAAGCGCCCTTTAAAATCACTTTGTGAAAAAAGATATTGAAATACCTGTTATAAAAGATGTTCACGTTGCCATAATCAGAGAATGGAACGAGGAATTTTTGGACAAGGATTGGAATGCCTATATCATAAATGATCGTAAATCACCTATTGAAATGACCATGGTGGTATCTAAAGGTTATGACGGCGACCGTAAAACTTCAATAATGCGACATGCTATTGGTGATGTTGATTCTAAGTCTTTTCGAAAAATTGAAGTTATACAAGAGGACCTACTTGCCTTAAACAATGAATTTTTTGTAACCTTTTATGCTGACAATAAATTGTATGAAAAAAGATTTGTGTTCGATAAAAATACGGTCACAGAAGATAACCTTATTACAATTCCCCTTATTGAAAAAGACGGCCTCTTTGCATCTTAATTTTTAGGTTTGTTTTATCTATAATTACATCAATTTAAAACTTATCATACCGTTTTATTAAGACGAAAAGTTTTCCTTCCAGAACCTAATACAGTTAAAATCTGTATTTATTCAGTTAATTATCAGCTACTTACTTCACAGATTATGTGTAACAAATAGCACATCTAAACTTTAACATAATTTAAGTTCTTTTGGTTTGTTTGTAACCGAACTAATCATACCTTTGTCGCTTCAATTTGCGTATTATGGAAAAAGAAGAAAATAAACAAAGGTTAATAGAGGAGCTAGGAGTTCACTTTGAAGCCGAATATAATTTACCTCCATTAGCAGCAAGAATATTTGGAAATCTTGTGGTGACCGAAGAGGTTGGGCTTACGTTTGATGATTGTCTTACAAAAAGAGGAGCTAGTAAAAGTTCCATTTCAACATCACTCAATTTGTTACTTCAGTTAGGTATGATTACCTATTTCACTAAATCTGGAGATAGAAGAAGGTATTTTAAAATTTCGGACAAAAGCACATTTTTCATTAAGAAACTAGAACAAGCGCTCAAAAAAGCAGCAAAAGAATCTAAAATGATAAAAACAGTTGCTGATTATGATCAAAAATATAATCCTGAAAAATATGCATCTAACAAGCCTAAGATAGAAGCTTATTTAGAATGTCTTAATCAAAATGAAAAAACATATCAAGACACTATTGAAACATTAAAGAAGCTTCTCTAAAAAAAATTTAATCCTTTGGTTCGTTTTATACCGAACAATCGGAATTAACAAAACCTTAACAAGTACAAACAACTATTCTAATACATATTAATATCCATCAAAAATGAAAAAATTATCAATTATAGGAATTTTAAGTGTGACTCTTCTTTTGAGTTCCTGCTTTGGGTCATCTGAAAAACCTGCACAAGGGGCAGCAGCACCACCTCCACCAAGTTTAAAAGTTGCCAAATTAAATAAACAGGATTTAACTGTTTACAACGAATTTTCTACTACCCTTGAAGGGAAGCAGAATGTAGAAATTTGGCCTAAAGTATCTGGCTTCGTACAGGATATATATGTTGACGAAGGTCAGAAAATTAAAAAAGGTCAATTACTTTTTAAATTAGAGACACAAACTTTAAACCAAGATGCTAATGCAGCAAAAGCATCTGTAAACGTTGCACAAGTAGAAGTTGATAAATTAAAGCCACTAGTTGAAAAAAATATCATCAGTAGTGTACAACTAGAAACCGCAAAAGCACAATTAGAGCAAGCAAAAGCAAGCTACCAGAGTGTAGCTTCTAATATTGGTTACTCTCGTATTACTAGCCCAGTGGATGGCTATATTGGTGAAATTCCTTATAAAATTGGTGCTTTGGTAAGTTCTGCTATGGGTCAACCCTTAACTACAGTATCAGACATTAGCGAAGTGCGTGCTTATTTTTCAATGAATGAAAAAGAGTTATTGAAACTAAAAAAATCTATGCCTAAAAATGACAACAATGTTATGGATATAGAAAAAGCCCCAAAGGTTTCTTTAATTATGATTAATGGTGAAGAATATGCTGAGCAAGGTAAAATTGCAATGATAAATACTATTATCAATAGCACAACAGGTAGTGTAACTGCAAGGGCAGATTTTGATAATAAGAGTAATTTATTAAGTAGTGGTAGTACTGGGAAAATTAAAATACCTACAATTTATAATGGTGCTTATGAAATACCACAAACAGCAACTATTGACCTTCAAGGTAAAAAACTAGTTTATGTGGTTAAAGACGACAATACAGTTACTACAATGCCATTAAATATCATCACCACTACCCAAAAAGGATTTATTGTTGAAAATGGAATTGATGACGGAACAACTATCGTTGTAGAAGGTGTTTCTAAATTAAAGGACGGAATGACCATTAGTCCGGTTAAATAAGCATCCGCCAATAAACATAACATATAAATAAAGAACAATGTTTCAAAAATTTATAGATCGTCCCGTACTTTCTACGGTTATATCGATTATCATAGTTATCCTAGGTATATTAGGTTTAACCACCTTACCTATTGAAGAGTATCCAGAAATAGCACCGCCAACGGTGCAAGTAACAAGTACTTATACTGGTGCCAATGCAGAAACTGTACTTAAAAGTGTTGTTATACCATTAGAAGAGCAGATCAACGGTGTAGAAGACATGTTGTATATGACCTCTAATGCGAGTAACGATGGGGCTGCAACTATAAATGTCTTTTTTAAATTAGGTACAAATCCAGATATTGCTGCAGTTAACGTTCAAAACAGAGTTGCTAGAGCAAACAGTGTTTTACCACAAGCAGTTGTACAAACAGGTGTTATTACCCAAAAATCTCAAACTAGTGCGTTATTATTCTTTTCACTGTTCTCAGATAATGATGAATATGATGCAACTTTTGTAGAAAACTATGCTAGAATTAATCTTGTACCTAAACTTCAACGTATTGAGGGTGTTGGTAACGTAACCGTTTTCGGTGCAAAAGATTATTCTATGCGTATTTGGCTAAATCCTGAAAAGATGGCTGCTTATAAACTTATGCCATCTGATATACAAGCTGCGCTTAATGAACAAAACCTTGAAGCGGCTACTGGTAAAATTGGTGAGAATGCCGATGGTGTATATGAATATGTATTAAAGTATAAAGGTCGTCTTTCTAATGAAGCTGAATATGAAGACATCATTATTAGAGCTCAAGAAAATGGTCAATTCTTACGTTTAAAAGATGTTGCCGAAGTTGAATTAGGTGCCTTTAATTATGGTACTAAAAACGAAGGTATGGGTAAACCCGGTACTGCAGTTGGTATTTTTCAAACTTCTGGATCTAATGCAAATGCCATAATTGATGAAATTCAGGCTATACTAGATGAAAGTAGTCAAGATTTCCCTAAAGGATTAGACTACGTAATTCCTTATAACACTAAAGATTTCTTAAGCGCATCTATAGAGCATGTTGTACAAACATTGATAGAAGCATTCTTATTGGTATTCTTAGTTGTTTTCATATTCCTTCAAGATTTTAGATCTACATTAATTCCTGCTATTGCCGTTCCAGTTGCAATTATTGGCACGTTCTTCTTCTTATCCTTATTTGGATTTTCAATTAACATGCTGACTTTGTTCGCAATGATTCTGGCCATTGGTATTGTAGTGGATGATGCCATTGTAGTAGTCGAAGCGGTGCATGCTAAAATGGAGGAAGGTGCTACTAATGCAAAAGCAGCAACAAAATCTGCCATGTCAGAAATATCTGGTGCCATTATTTCCATCACATTGGTTATGTCGGCAGTATTTATTCCTGTATCATTTATTAGTGGTTCGTCGGGAGTGTTCTATCAACAATTTGGTATCACACTAGCAATTGCAATTCTTATTTCTGCTGTAAATGCTTTGACATTAAGTCCGGCTTTGGCTGCACTTTTATTGAAACCACATCATAATTCTGAAGAAAAGAAAAAAGGAGTCGTAAAACGTTTCTTCTATGCTTTCAACACTGGTTTTGATGCTGTTACAGATAAGTATATAGGTTCTGTAAAATTCATAGCTAAAAGAAAATGGTTAACATGGGGCTCTATCGCTGTTTTTGGTGTAATAGCTTTTATGTTGTTCCAATCAACACCTACAGGTTTTATTCCAAATGAGGATAAAGCTATTGTATTTGCCGATGTTACAATGCCTCCTGGTACTACTTTAGAGCAGACACAGAAAACGGTGAAGAAATTAGATTCTATTTACCAGTCTATGGATATCATTGAAGCTCGTATGAATATTACCGGTTTCAGTATTTTGAATAGTGTGAACGGTGGTTCTTACGGATTCTCTGTGCTTCGTCTTAAAGATTGGAGCGAAAGAGAAGGAGAAGGAGAATCTGTTCAAGAAGTGGTAGGAAGCCTATTCGCTAAAACAGCCGGATTGAAAGATGCAAAAATATTCTTCTTTACTCCGCCAAGTGTTCGTGGTTTTGGTAACTCTACCGGTTTTGAAATGAACCTACAGAGTAAGGATGCTGATGATTGGCAAACAGTAAATAAAGTTACCAATGAGTTCTTAGGTGCTATAAATGCACGACCAGAGGTGCAATATGCCATTACCAACTTCAACGCAAATTTCCCTCAATACGAGTTAGATGTAGATGTTGAGAAAACAAAAATGGCAGGCTTAGCGGTTACCGATGTTTTCAGTGCTATGCAGGGATATTATGGTGGGTTATATACAACTGACTTTAACAAATTCGGTAAGCAATACCGTGTAATGATCCAAGCGAAGCCAGAAGATAGAGCAGATGAAAACTCATTGAATCATATCTTTATGACGAATGCTAATGGTGAATCGGTTGCCGTATCACAATTTGTATCGTTAAAGAAAATTTACGGGCCTGAGGTAGTAAGTAGGTTTAACCTATTGAGTTCTGTAAAAATTAACGGAGCTATGAACCCTGGGTATTCTACAGGTGATGCTATTAAAGCAATCGAAGAAGTAGCCGCAGATGTATTACCAAATAATTATACGTTCGAATACTCTGGTCTAACTAAAGAAGAGAACAGTGCAGGTAGTCAAACCATCATGATATTTATATTGAGTTTGGTATTTGTGTACTTCTTATTAAGTGCCCAGTACGAATCATATATTTTACCATTAGCAATTTTACTTTCATTACCAGTTGGTATTGCAGGTGCCATCGGTTTCGTAAGCATGGCAGGTCTTGAAAATAACATTTATTTCCAGATTGCATTGATCATGCTTATTGGTCTACTTTCTAAAAATGCCATTCTTATTGTAGAGTTTGCATTGCAGCGTAGAAAACATGGTATGTCTATTATTGACTCTGCTATAGATGGCGCAAAAGCAAGACTTAGACCAATTTTAATGACCTCATTTGCCTTTATACTTGGTTTAATGCCATTGGCATTATCATCTGGTATTGGTGCTGTTGGTAACCGTTCTATTGGTATGAGTGCTGTTGGTGGTATGTTAATAGGTACCGTATTCGGTGTATTCGTTATACCGGCATTGTATGTTATTTTCCAAACCATACAAGAGCGTATTACAGGTGCTCCGCAAGAACTTATTGAAGAATCTAAGAACTAAAGAAATCATGAATAAATTAGTATCTAATAAAATTATACTGGTCGCCTTTCTGCCGCTTTTGTTGCAGTCTTGCTTTACCGCTAAAACGTATGAGCGACCAAATGTAGAAACCGAAAATCTTTATAGAACAGATAACCTGCCTCAGGACAGTGTTTCTTTCGCCTCGGTTTCTTACCAAGACCTTTTTACCGATTCTTATTTGAAGACATATATTCAAAAAGGATTGGAAAATAACCTCGACATCCGTATTGCTCTTCAGAGCATTGCGGCTGCAGAGGCTTATGTTAAACAAGGTAAAGCTGGTTATTTACCAACTATAAATGGTGCTGCAAGTGTAACTAGAACTGCCAGAACAAGTGAAAACGGGCAGTTTGGTAGTTTTTTTACTCAGCCCTTCAATCAATATGAAACTTCTGGCACTGCTTCTTGGGAAGCAGATATCTGGGGAAAAATCAGAAGTACTAAACGTGCTAGTGATGCAAGTTACTTACAAACTGTAGCGGCTCATAAAGCTGTAAAAACTAGTTTAGTGGCGCAGATTGCTACTACTTACTATCAGATTCTGGCTTTAGATGAACAAATTTCTGTTACTAAAGAAACAATTGAAAACCGTTCTAAAAGTTTAGAAACAATTTCTGCACTAAAAGATGCGGGACAAGCAAATCAAGTTGGTGTTGACCAAACTGCAGCACAATTATATAGTGCTCAAAGTCAATTATTAGACCTTAAAAATTTACTTTACCAAGCGGAGAACACCTTGAGTATTTTATTAAGTGAAGAGCCACAAACTTATGAGCGCAGTTCATTAGACGAGCAGTCTATAGCTAACGAAATGAAATTAGGTGTACCAGCTCTTTTACTTCGTAACAGACCTGATATTATGCAGGCGGAATATAGCTTAGTAAATAGTTTTGAATTAACGAATTTTGCCAGAAGTAACTTCTACCCATCTATAACTTTATCTGCACAAGGTGGATTTCAAAGTTTAGATTTTGATAATTGGATAGATTCTAGTTCAATTTTCGCTAATCTAGTTGGTGGTTTAACACAACCCATATTTAATGGTAGAAAAATTAGAACAGCTTACGAGGTTGCTCAAGTGCAACAAGAACAGTCTTTGTTAAGCTTCAAAAAAACGCTTTTAAATGCTGGAAAAGAAGTGTCTGAAGCTTTATACGACTACAATATTTCTATTGAAAAAGAAGCTTATATCTCTAAGCAGGTATCGGCATTAAAAAGAGCAGAAAGTAATTCTGAAGAATTGTTGAATAGTGGTTACCTAACCTATTTAGATTTATTAACCGCAAGAGAGAATTCTTTAAATGCTGAGTTAAATTTAGTGAACAACAAATTCTCTCAATTATCAGCTACAGTTGAATTATACCGTTCTCTTGGCGGTGGATGGCAATAGGCTTTTGAAATTATTATAATGCAGAAAAAAAGTGAATGTGTAGCGTTAGCTTTAGCGCTTTTCTCTAAGTATGGATGCAAAAGGGTCGGAATGGATGATGTTGCTGAGACCCTTGGCATCTCTAAGAAAACGCTGTATGAATTGTTTGACAACAAAAACAATTTAGTTCAAGAGAGCGTTACACTTTTACTTAATAACACTCATGAGAAAATGAGTAGTTTTTTTAAATTATCTGAGCCATCATCAGACCCGTTTACTAAAATTATACATATTTATAGAGTAGGACTTAAAGAGCTAAGAAACTTAAGCCCCAATTTCTTATTTAGCCTTAAGAAGTATTATCCTATTGCATATAAGTCATATGATGATTTTGTTCAAGCAATAGTTTGGACCTATGTTCTTGACCTTTTACAAGAAGCTAAGAATAACGACCAATTAAGAAGCAACATTAATATAAAGTTGATTTGCGAACTATTTCTACTACGGATCAATGAGATTGTTTTACCAAACCGAGATTTCTTTGATAGCTATACCACAGAAGAGTTATTAGAACATTTAATAATAGTACCATTAGAGGGTATTAAAAAGCTTAATTGATGTCCTCCCCTTTAATTTATCCCCAATTAATAAAAGGATTTTTACTCAATTGAGAATTGTAATATTTTACTTCACCGGTAACTTCTTTTCCTAACCAATCTGGTTTGTCAAACATTTCATTTTCAGAAATCAATTCTATTTCAGCAACTGTCAATCCTAAATTGTCTCCATAAAATTCATCAACCTCATACACATGGTTTCCTAAAGGAATTTCATATCTAGACTTTTCTAAAATCCCTTTTTCACATAGTTTCAATAATGCATCCGCTTCTTCTACAGAAATCTCTTTTTCCCATTCAAACCTAGATGTACCTGTTTCGTTAGATTTTCCCTTTACGGTTATATAGCCTAAATCACCCTTAATTCGTATTCTAACCGTTCTGTTGGGATCGGTATTTAAAAAACCTTGAACAATTCGTGTTTTAGTACTTGCCTTCGTTTTATATACTTCAGATTTTACTAAAAATTTACGTTCTATTTCTATCATATCAATGGGTAAAACTTCTATACTTAAACTAAGATAAGTCTTAAATTTGCTTATGCCCAATGAAATGCCATTGCGAAAAATTATTCATGTGGATATGGATGCGTTCTACGCGTCTGTAGAAGAATTGGACAATCCCGATTTAAAAGGGAAACCATTGGCTGTGGGTGGTAGCGAAAAAAGAGGTGTGGTTTCAGCCGCAAACTATGAAGCCCGAAAATTTGGTGTTCGTAGTGCTATGAGCGGTTTTCAAGCAAGAAAAAACTGTCCGCAGTTAACCTTTGTAAAACCCAGATTTGAACGGTATAAAGAAATATCTCAAATAATAAGATCTATATTTTTCGAATACACAGATTTGGTAGAACCACTTTCTCTAGACGAAGCCTATCTCGATGTTACAATCAACAAAAAAGGCAATCCTTCGGCTACTATGCTCGCCACTGAAATACGACAACGTATTTTTGAAAAAACTGGCTTAAATGCATCCGCAGGTATATCTATCAATAAATTTATAGCCAAAGTTGCGAGTGACATCAACAAACCCAACGGACAGAAAACAGTTAACCCAGAAGAGGTAATTCCATTTTTAGAAAATCTGGATATACGTAAGTTCTACGGTGTTGGTAAAGTAACAGCCGAGAAGATGTATAAGCTGGGTATATTCACCGGTAATGACTTAAAAAATAAATCAATCGAATTCTTAGCAGAAAAATTCGGTAAAAGTGGTCCTTATTATTATCACGTGGTACGTGGTATTCACAATAGCGAAGTAAAATCTCATCGCATACCTAAATCTGTTGGTGCAGAAAGAACCTTCAATGAGAATTTAAGTAGTGAAATATTTATGCTTGAACGCTTAGAGCACATTGCCGAAGAACTTGAAAGGAGATTAAAAAAGGCTACAATCGCTGGTAAAACTATTACGCTAAAAATAAAGTACAGTGATTTTACGCTGAATACAAGAAGTAAAACAATACCTTATTTCATTGCAGACAAGACACTTATACTTGAAACCGCAAAAGATCTTTTATACCAAGAAGAGCTTCAAAATTCTGTTAGATTACTTGGTATTTCTCTTTCTAACTTAAATACTGATGACAAAACTTCGAAAAAGCTTGAGGATAAATCAATATTAGTGCAATTAAAGTTCGACTTCTAAGGGATACTTGTATTTTTTTAAACTAAAAGGTAATAATCTCAAATGTTAACAAAAATTAACGGCATATACTTGTACAGCAATTATTGCTAAGATAATTTTGACCTCTTAAATGAAAAAGAGTTTTTTAAAATTTCTTCTTTCTACCTGTATACTACTTTCTGGAGTATACAGCCCTCTTTTTGCAAATAGCAATTTAGAGGATACTACTTTTGGTTTAACTGAACAATTTACAAGTACAACAACAAACAAGCAAGATGCAGTTGTACATTCTGATGCAAATTTTAAAGGAACTTTCGGTAATTTAGATACGGTCCTTGAAATTGAAGCAGTAGAAATTGAGGAAGAAGAGAATGAAAATTCTTTCTTCAGTAAAAATGTTGAGTACCAAAAAACTACAGTTTCTTACTACCTTTTATCAGTACTATTCTTATTCAGTTATTTTACAAATAGCAATACACTACAGAAGCTATTTACTTTTCTACCAACAGCAGATAGGCGTTTTGTCCTATACCAGGTGTTTCGTATTTAAAATCACTTATGGTCAAGATTCAATTTTGACCTCACATTAATTTCTAGGTTACAGCCAGTAAGATCAGTGTATCTACATGCCTAAAATTTGTGTGTCTCCGCATTTTTAAATTTCATTTTTCCAATCAATTAAATATTCATTTTTATGACCAAGAGAGTACTCCTGATAGCTAGTCTATGCGCTTTATTTATGGCGGCAAGCTGTAATTCAAAAGAAGAGAAAGAGGAAGAGCACGCCAAATTCTTAGTTACAAGTCCTATAAAGAAGGACACATCAATTACAAAAGATTATGTAAGCCAAATACACTCTATTAGGCATATAGAACTTAGAGCTCTTGAAAAAGGCTATTTAAAACAAATTCATGTTGATGAAGGCCAATATGTTAAAAAAGGTCAGCAAATGTTCAACATTATGCCAAACATTTACGAGGCAGATTTACAAAAGGCAAAAGCCGAAGCTAAAGTTGCAGAAATAGAACTACAAAATACCCAGTTATTACTAGATGGTAATGTGGTATCGAAAAATGAATTGGCTATGGCCAAAGCAAATTTTGACAAAGCCAACGCAGAGGTTTCTTTAGCACAAACTCATTTAGGATTTACAAATATTCGTGCACCATTTGACGGTATCATGGATCACTTACACGTACGAGAAGGTAGCCTTTTAGATGAGGGCGAATTATTGACAACGTTGTCAGATAACTCTCAAATGTGGGTTTATTTTAATGTACCAGAAGCTGAATACTTAGATTATATCATTAGTACAGATAAAGACACCAAAAAAGAAGTTGGTCTATTAATGGCCAACAACAAACAATTTAATCAAGTAGGTATTGTTGAAACCATTGAAGGTGAATTCAACAATGCAACAGGAAACATTGCGTTTAGAGCGACTTTCCCTAATCCTGATAAAATACTAAGACACGGTGAAACTGGTAGTATTCTAATGACGGTTCCTTACAAAGACGCATTGATAATTCCGCAAAAGGCAACTTTCGAAATTTTAGATAAAAAATTCGTCTTTGTTGTTGATCAAGACAATGTAGTAAAACAACGTGAAATCTTCATTGGCGCAGAGCTGCCCAACTTATTTGTCGTAACCAAAGGTTTAACTGAAAAGGATAAAATTATTCTTGACGGTATACGTATGGTAAAGGAGAATCAAAAAATAGAATCTGAATTCGTTGCACCTAAAAAAGTGATATCAAGTTTAGACCTATACACTGAATAACACTATCTAAATACATTAAAATATGTTCAAAAGATTTATACATAGACCAGTATTGGCTATTGTTATTTCGGTAATTATAGTTTTTACGGGGTTATTGGCTATCAAACAATTACCAATTTCCCAGTTCCCTGAAATTGCCCCTACAACGGTGAATATTTTCATCGCTTACCCGGGCGCTAGTGCAGACGTGCTAATTAATTCTACCATTATCCCCTTAGAAACCGCAATTAATGGGGTACAAGGAATGCGATATGTAGCTTCAGATGCCACAAGTGCCGGAGAAGGAACATTACGTATCATTTTTGAACCTGGTACAGATCCTGACCAGGCAGTTGTACGAGTTAAAACGAGAGTGGATCAAGTAATGCCCAACTTGCCAGAATTGGTACAGATGGAAGGTGTTGTTATTACTCCTGTACAACCAAGTATGTTAATGTACGTAAACCTGTATAGTAATAATGAAGATGATAATGAACTTTTTCTATACAACTACGCATACACTAAAATCGTTCCTGAAATTCAACGAATTGACGGTATTGCCAGTGCCCAGATATTAGGTAGTAGAAAATATGCCATGCGTGTTTGGTTAAAACCAGACCGTATGCGTGCCTACAATGTTTCTGCCGAAGAAGTGATGGAAGCTATGCAAGAACAAAGCATAATTGCCAGACCAGGTAGATTGGGTGGTAGTTCTGGTAAAAAATCGCAATCACTAGAATATGTTCTTACCTACGAAGGTCGCTATAATGAACCTGAACAGTATGAGGACATTATCGTTAGAGCAAACGAAGAAGGTGAAATTTTAAAATTGAAAGATGTTGCGGATGTAGAATTAGGTAGTGAGTTTTTTGATATCTATTCCAATTTAGATGGGCACCCATCTGCCTCTATGATTCTTAAACAAACTGTAGGTAGTAACGGTAAAGACGTTATTGATGCCGTTAAAGTTAAACTCGAAGAATTAAAAGTAGACCTCCCACCTGGTTTAGATTATCAAGTTAGTTATGATGTATCTAACTTCTTAGATGCCTCTATTGAAAAGGTGTTGCATACGCTTAGAGATGCCTTTATTCTTGTGGCTATAGTTGTATTTCTCTTTTTAGGAGATTGGCGTTCTACTTTAATACCGATTATAGCAGTACCTGTTTCCTTAATTGGATCATTCTTTGTTATGCAAATGTTCGGGTTATCAATTAACCTAATTACCCTATTCGCATTGGTATTGGCCATTGGTATTGTTGTGGATAACGCAATTGTGGTCGTGGAAGCCGTGCACGTAAAAATGGAAGAAGAAAACCTATCACCATACAAAGCCTCTTCTGAAGTTTTAGGTGAAATTGGTGGAGCCATTGTGGCCATAACTTTGGTAATGGTTTCGGTATTTATACCAATTTCCTTTATGTCCGGTCCTGTTGGGGTTTTCTACAGGCAATTTTCAATTACTATGGCGGGATCAATCGTAATATCAGCTATAGTTGCCTTGACACTTACTCCTGTTCTTTGTGCTATGTTGTTGAAAAACAATCATGGTAAACAAAAACGCAAATCTCCAGTAGATAAATTCATTGCTTGGTTTAACAGAGGCTTCGAACGTCTTACAGGAAGCTATGTAAAGCTTTTAAATAAGATTGTAGCTAGAAGAGTAGTAACCTTTGGTCTTCTTATAGCCTTTTGTGCTGCTATATTTTTCACTAATGAGTCATTGCCTGCAGGGTTTATACCTAATGAAGATCAAGGTATGATTTATGCGATTATTCAAACACCACCAGGTGCAACTCTAGAGCGCACCAACGATGTTGCCAGAAAATTGCAGAAAATATGCGAAGAAATGGATGGTGTGGAATCAGTTTCTTCATTGGCAGGTTATGAAATTATGACAGAAGGTAGGGGCTCAAATGCCGGTACTTGTTTGATCAACCTTAAACCATGGGGAGAACGTGAACATTCTGTACACGAAATCATGGAAGAACTTGAAGAGGAAACTAAAGATTTAGGAGCTGTAATAGAATATTTTGAGCCTCCTGCGGTACCTGGTTTTGGTTCTTCTGGTGGATTCTCTATGCGTTTATTGGATAAAACCGAAAACACCGATTATCATGTTTTTGAAAAAATCAATAACGATTTCATGGAAGCACTAGGTGAGCGTGAAGAATTATCAGGTTTATTTACTTTTTACTCTGCGAACTACCCTCAATACCAATTGAAAATCAATAATAAAATTGCCATGCAAAAGGGGGTTAGCATTGGTAAGGCTATGGAGAACCTAAACATCTTAATAGGTAGTACTTATGAGCAAGGTTTTATTCGTTTTGGTAGATTCTTTAAAGTATATACACAGGCTGCACCTGAATATAGAGCATTACCTTCTGATTTAGAAAAATTGTTCGTAAAAAACGAAGAAGGAGAAATGGTACCGTATTCTGCATTCATGTCTATGGAGAAGAAACTAGGACCTAATGAAATTACTAGGTATAACCTTTATAATTCTGCAGCTATCAACGGCTTGCCAGCAACTGGTTTCACAACTGGTGACGCCATTAATGCGATAAAAGAAGTTGCCAAAGAAACATTACCTAGAGGTTATGATATTGCTTGGGAGGGTTTATCCTATGACGAGGCCAATAGAGGTAACGAATCATTATATATTTTTATCGTGGTATTGATTTTCGTTTACTTCGTACTTGCTGCTCAATACGAAAGCTTCCTGCTTCCTTTTGCGGTAATTCTTTCATTACCTGCTGGTATATTTGGTTCATTCTTACTCTTAAAAATGACAGGATTGGCAAATGATGTTTACGCGCAAATTGGTGTAATTATGCTCGTAGGTCTTTTAGGTAAGAATGCCGTTTTAATTGTAGAGTTCGCAGTGCAAAAACAGAGACAAGGGGCAACCGTTTTAGAAGCTGCCATTGAAGGGTCTAGAGCAAGATTCAGACCAATTTTAATGACATCTTTTGCATTTATTGCAGGGTTAATTCCTTTAATAGTTGCCTCCGGTGCAGGTGCTATTGGTAATCGAACTATTGGTGGTTCTGCACTTGGTGGTATGCTTATAGGTACAATTTTCGGAGTTATTGTAATTCCCGGACTTTACTATGTATTCGCAAAACTTGCTGAAGGACGCAGTCTAATTAAAGATGAATCATTTGAGCCTATTTCTGAAGAACTTATGAGAGCTAGTGAAGGAGAAAGTAAGACTAAACAAGCAATCAAAGAATTAAAATCAATGATTAAAAAACTAACCAAAAGAGAGAACAATGATTAACATTATAAAATTCTTTATGAAACGAAGCAAACTGCTTTTGGTGCTATTACTTGGGCTTAGTGTTTTCTATTCTTGTGTTCCCACAAAAGAACTTAAACAAGAAAATAAAAACCTACCGTCACAATATGCGCAACAATCGACAGATACGATCAACAGTGCAATTATTCAATGGAAAGATTTTTTCAAAGATGATAATTTGATAAAACTTATTGACACTGCTTTGGTTAATAACCAAGAGTTGAACATAATGATGCAACAGATTAATGTTGCTCAAAATGAGGTAAAAGCTAGGAAAGGAGAATACTTACCGTTTATCAATTATGGCGTTGGTGCCGAAGTTGAAAAAGTTGGCGAGTATACCAGAAATGGTGCCGTTGAGAAAAATCTAGATGTAAGAGAAGGCGAAGAATTTCCTGAACCTTTAACAGATTACTCAGCCGGACTTTTCGCTACTTGGGAGCTAGATGTGTGGAAAAAACTACGTAATTCTAAAAAAGCCGCAGCTCTTGAATACCTATCTACCATTGAAGGTAAAAACTTTATGGTCACTAGATTAATTGCCGAAATAGCCGATTCTTATTACGAACTATTAGCCTTAGACAATCAACTGGCGTTTATCGAGCAAAACCTTGAACTGCAAGGCAATGCCCTTAAAATGGTTCGTTTGCAAAAGGAAGCTGCCCGTGCAACTGAGCTGGCTGTTAAAAGATTCGAGGCAGAAGTGTTAAAGAATCAAAGCCATAAGTTTGAAGTGCAACAAGAAATTGTTGAAATGGAAAATAAGCTTAACTTTTTAATAGGTAGACAACCACAGCCAATTGCTCTTAGTTCCGAGGGCTTTATTGATACTCCTATGGATACTATTTATTCAGGGATACCTTCTCAATTACTCTTGAACCGACCAGATATTAGACAGGCTGAATATGAATTAGAAGCTGCTAAACTTAATATTAAAGTAGCAAGAGCCAACTTTTACCCATCAATTGGACTAAAAGCGGGAGTGGGACTTCAGGCATTCAACCCAAAGTATCTTACTGAAACCCCAGAGTCATTAATTTATAGCGCGGTTGGTGATATTGTAGGTCCATTAATTAACAGGAACGCAATTAAAGCAGGATATAATACTGCTAACTCTAAACAAATACAAGCCGTTTATGAGTATGAAAAAGCGATTTTAAGTGGATACATAGAGGTAGTCAATCAACTGTCTAAAATGGACAACCTTAAAAAGAGTTATGACTTAAAGGAAAATCAAGTAAAGGCATTGACAGAGTCTATAGATTTATCTACACGATTATTTCAATCTGCAAGAATTGAATATATAGAAGTTCTTCTTACACAACGTGAGGCTTTAGAATCTAAAATGGAATTGGTAGAAACCAAAAAAGACCAACTAATGGCAAGGGTAAATGTGTACCAAGCCTTAGGTGGTGGATGGAACTAGTAACGGTATTCTAACTAAAATAGAACCAAGCATTAAACCCTAATAGGAACATTTTCTATTAGGGTTTTTTATTGTTTTGTTGGTTTTATATGATAATGTACTCACTTTATGTTCAACCTTTTAAATACATTTTAATCTATAAGTATAGATTATTTAAACATTTCTACTAATCATCTCTTAAAATTACAACTGTCAAACGTAATTTTTTAGCTTTATCGCAAATTGCTGTGAAAAAGAAATTTTTATTGCCACGCTAAACTGTATAGAATGACAAATTTAAAAGATTACGACAACGCCGTAATCAAGTTTAGAAAAAATTTAAAATTAACCATGTTACCTGTTTTATCATGGGATTTTTATGCTTCTAATTATGAAAATATAAAACGAACAGAAGAAGATACCGTTTCACTTTTAAATTTAGTTTCTGCTAATTCTTGGAATATTGATACCGATATTTTAGATGTGAAGCTAAAAGCTGAGAAGAATGTTGTGGTGGTTACCGACACGAAATTAAATATCGTTTTTGCCACTAAAAATATGTGGAATATGAGTCAATATCATCCTGAAGAAATTATAGGTAAAAGTCCTAAAATGTTTCAAGGTAACCTGACATCAAAATCTACTTTGAAAATAGTCTCTGATGCAGTCAAACAAAAGAAACCTTTTGAAGTTACAGTTGTTAATTATAGAAAAGATGGATCTACCTACAACTGTTGGATTCAAGGGCAACCTGTTTTTGATCATAAAGGTGATGTAGTTAACTTTATTGCCTTTGAAAAAGAAGTAGCTTAATTATTAAAGTTTAAAACATAAAAAAGGGCCGCTAATTAGCGGCCCTTTTTTTATAGATTATTGTTGATCCGATTAAATATCCTCAGATTCAATTTCACTAACTCTTAATGTATTTACCATCCCTTTATCCTTAATAGGCATAGCCGCAAGACTAACTAGCATGTCACCTACCTGTAGGTATCCTTTATTAAAAGCGATACGGTTTACATCATCAATAGTATCATCTGTAGATACATACTTATCGTAGTAAAAAGCTTTAACTCCCCATAAAAGATTCAACTGTGTAAGAATTCTTTTATTCGAAGTAAATACCAAAATATGTGCACTTGGTCTCCATGCCGAAATTTGAAAAGCGGTATAACCACTATTTGTCAGAGTAGATATCGCCTTAGCTTTAATCTCATTTGCCATTAAGGCTGCATGGTAACAGATAGATTTTGTAATAAATCTCTTTGTACGTATATGTGGTGGATCATGAGGAACATGAATTAAATCTGAACCTTCAACACTCTGTAATATACTTGTCATCTTTTCGATAACCTGTACCGGGTAATTACCAACAGAAGTTTCTCCTGATAACATTACTGCATCTGCACCATCCATAACAGAATTCGCAACATCGTTAACCTCTGCTCTCGTAGGAGTAAGGCTAGTAATCATTGTTTCCATCATTTGGGTAGCAATGATTACAGGAATTCTAGCTTTCTTAGCACGTAATACTAGTTGCTTTTGAATCAATGGAACCTCATGTGCAGGAACTTCTACACCTAAATCTCCACGAGCAACCATTAAACCGTCACAATAAGCAACAATTTTATCGATATTTTCAACAGCTTCAGGCTTCTCAATTTTAGCTATAATTGGAATTTTATGAGCTGAATGTTTGCTTATAATATTTTGTAGGTCAATTAAATCTTGACTGAAACGTACAAAAGAAAGTGCGATCCAATCTACTTCTAAAGAAATAGCAAATTCAGCATCTTGAATATCCTTCTTTGTAAGCGCAGGTAAAGAAATATTAGTGTTAGGTAAATTTACCCCCTTTTTAGATTTTAGTGGTCCACCTTGAATAACTTTGGCTTTCACCTCATTATCACCATTGGTTTCAACTACTTCGAACATTAATTTACCATCATCCAAAAGAATACGCTCCCCAGCTTTTACATCTCTAGGGAATTCTTTATAATTCATGTAAACGCGTTCTGCAGTACCTTCAAATGGCTCACCAGTAACGAACGTTATTTCATCACCTGGGCTAACCACAACATCACCAGCCATTACGCCTACACGTAATTTAGGTCCTTGTAAATCTGCTAAAATGGATGTGTTAATATCCATTTCTTTATTTAATTCACGTATCATTGCTACACGCTCTTTTACATCATCGTAATCGGCATGGGAAAAGTTTATTCTGAATACGTCGACTCCTGCACTAATCATGCTCCTGAGTACCTCTTTCTTGCTAGTTGCAGGTCCTAATGTGGCTACAATTTTCGTCTTTTTTACAGTTGGCATATTTAAAAAATTAGATTGTTCTTTGATTTTAGTTTTTCTGTACTTATTTCATATGCTGCCATAACTCTAGGCAACATTAATATGTTCTTAATTAAGGAATTTGTGTCAAAATCCTTCTCTGTTTCTATTTTCAATAGATAATCAACATCTTTATACTCAGGTATTAACCTAGGTATTTTATATGTTGTTTCGTTCTTAAATAAATCATCATGTGTTATGAGTTCTTTTTCACTGCTATGATTGGCTACTAAAACCCAATACATGTCATTAAACTCATCTTCCCATTCAAAAATGGGAAACGATTTATTTTCAGCAAGATTAAAATTCTTTTTTGCTCTTACAAATTTTGCCTTAAGACTTTGGTTTAAACCGTAGGCTAAAGCAAAATCTTCTAAGGTAGTGTGTAAAGCAATAAGGCTAAAGGATTCATCGTAAAAATCATCATTTATTTTATAAGTAGTAGCCATACCTCAACAAAAAGGTAAATATAGAACTTCTAAGCTGTAATGCCTAGTTACAAAAATTGATAAAATCACTTTATAAGTTATTAAAATGTTAGCATTTTATCATTTTGATAAATGATCAATTACCCATCTTATCCTGAAGCGCAAAAAAAGCTCTTTTAGATGCTCTCTCTTCTGCTTTTTTCTTTGAAGTTGCCCTAGCTTTTGCAACCACAATACCTCCAATTGAAAGTTTAACCGCAAAATGTTTTAAGGTATCATTGCCAGTATCTTCATATACATCAAAGTCAAAAGATTTCTTTTGCTTTTGACACCATTCGATGACTAAACTCTTGTAACTAATAACCCTACCTTCTAATTGTTCAATATCTACATAGGGTTCTATAACTCTCTTTTTAATAAATTTTTCGCAGTATTTATATCCACGGTCAAGGTAAACTGCCCCTACCAAAGCTTCAAACACATTACCATGGATGTTTTGACCAAAATGCGATTTAGGAATTCTGCTTTCTACAAAATTAATTAACCCTAAATCTTTGCCCAATTCATTCAAATGCTCTCTACTAACAATTTTAGAGCGCATTTTTGTAAGATAACCTTCATCTCCTTCTGGCACTTCAAGGTAAAGATGTTTAGAAATAATAGTGCCCAGCATTGAATCTCCTAAAAATTCTAAACGCTCGTAGTTCATAGCATTACCTTCATCATCCTTTTTATTCATTGACCTATGAAGAAAGGCCTTTTTATAGAATGATAATGTTTTAGGCTTAAAACTAAGGATTTTGGTTATTCCCAAAAAAAAATCCCCATCCTCTTTTGGATGGGAATTAAATAAGTTTGTGGGAAATGACATAAAACTAATTAATCAATTTTTTTAAAAACCACACATGCATTGTGACCGCCGAAACCAAATGTGTTGCTCATGGCAACTTTTACATCTCGTTTTTGTGCCTTATTCAATGTAAGGTTTAAACTAGGATCAATATTCTCATCTACCGTAGTATGATTTATAGTTGGCGGAACAATACCGTGCTCCATTGCCAAAATTGAGGCAATTGCTTCTATAGCTCCTGCCGCGCCTAATAAATGACCGGTCATTGACTTTGTAGAATTAATATTTATTTTCTTCGCATGTTCACCAAATACTTTGGTAATTGCCTTAAGTTCTGCAACATCTCCTAAAGGGGTTGAAGTACCATGTGTATTAATGGCATCAACATCTTCTATAGATAAACCTGCATCTCTTAAACAGTTCTCCATAACTCTTACCACTCCTATTCCATCAGGGTGTGGTGCCGTCATATGATAAGCATCACTTGACATACCGCCACCTGCTACTTCTGCATATATTTTTGCTCCTCTTGCAATTGCGTGTTCATATTCTTCTAGAACCAATGCCCCCGCTCCTTCACCTAATACGAAACCATCTCTAGTTGCATCAAAAGGTCTTGAAGCCGTTTCTGGACTTTCATTTCTAGTAGATAATGCATGCATTGCTCCAAAACCACCCATACCTGCAATAGTTACTGCTGCTTCACTACCTCCTGTTACTATGACATCACAATGTCCTAAACGAATATAGTTTAAGGCATCTATCATTGCATTGGCCGAAGAGGCACAAGCAGAAACAGTTGTATAGTTAGGTCCCATGAAGCCATGTTTTATGGATATGTTACCCGGTGCTATATCAGCAATCATTTTTGGTATAAAGAATGGATTGAATCTAGGCGTACCATCACCATTAGCAAAATTCATTACTTCATTCTGGAAAGTTTCCAACCCTCCAATTCCTGCTCCCCAAATAACTCCAACACGAAATTTATCGACTTTATCTAAATCTAATTTAGAATCAAGAATAGCCTCATCAGAAGATACAAGTGCATATTGTGCAAATCTATCCAGCTTACGGCCTTCTTTTCTTTCGAAGTGATCTTCGGTCTTGTAGTTCTTTAGCTCACAAGCGAATTTAACTTTGAATTTTTCTGTATCGTAATAAGTTATTGGCGCTGACCCACTTTTACCGTTGATCAATGCGTCCCAATACTCTTCAATATTATTACCTATTGGGGTTAGTGCCCCCAAACCTGTAACTACAACTCGCTTTAACTGCATTTAACTTCTTATTTGTTTAAATCTAAACCAAGCGTAAATTAAAAAAAATTATCCATGCGGAGCATTTACCACATGGATAATTTGAATTCTATTCAAGAAAACATGTTTTACTTCGCTTCTTCTATATAGCTGATGGCTTGACCAACAGTTGCGATATTCTCAGCTTGATCGTCTGGAATTTGGATATCAAATTCTTTTTCGAACTCCATTATCAACTCTACCGTGTCTAATGAATCTGCGCCTAAATCGTTAGTAAAGCTAGCCTCGGTTACCACTTCGTTTTCATCAACTCCTAATTTATCAACGATGATAGCTTTAACTCTTGATGCAATGTCTGACATAATAATATTTGTTTTAAAAATTTAAATTGAAGGCAAAAATAAAAAACTTTGGTTTAATTACACTAATTGTCGTTAAAATGTATTGTAATTTAATAAAATTAAAGACATGTGCAGTAATTTTACCATATTAAATATTTTGTTTCGGTAACGTTTTAAAAAGGTATTGAAAAGAAGTGAGGTAATAGAACTATAAATGATAATCGTTTTTTTCTAAATACTGACAAGCTTTTTATTTGCTTTTTTTACCGAATTTAATTTCATTGTTCGCTCTCTTAAAAAGACCACTTCTATTGAAAACCAAAAAAATTATTCTTTTTGCCTCAGGTTCTGGATCTAATGTTGAAAACATTGCCAACTATTTTAAACTCCGCAAAGATGTTACTATATGCTGTGTATTAACTAACAAAAGCGATGCCAAAGTCATCGAACGGTGCAACAGACTTGAAATAAATGCCCTGTTTTTTAATAGACAGGCCTTCTCTAAAAGCGATTTTATTCTAAATATGCTGAAGTCATTGGAACCCGACCTTATAATTTTAGCTGGCTTTTTATGGAAAGTTCCTGAAGCTATTACCCTTGCCTTTCCAGCAAAAATTGTAAACATACACCCCGCACTACTACCTAAATATGGCGGTAAAGGCATGTACGGTATGCATGTTCATAATGCTATAAAGGAGAATAAAGAAACAGAAACGGGTATTACTATACATTATGTAAATGCGCATTATGACGAAGGAGCTATAATTAAGCAAGCGAAAGCAACTGTTCTACCTAATGACACCGCTGAAGACATAGCGTCAAAAGTGCATCAATTAGAATATGAGTATTTCCCTAAAGTTATTGACGAAATATTATTGAAACAGTAATGGCAAAAAAAGGAAAGTTCTATGTCGTCTGGAAAGGAAAAAAGCCAGGTATTTTTGATTCTTGGAAAGAGTGTAAAAAATCTATTGCCAATTATGCCGGTGCCGAATACAAATCTTTTGAATCTTTTGACACCGCAAAAAAAGCCTACAATGGTAATTATGCCGATTTCAAAGGAAAGAAAAAAATAGCACCTTCATTATCAAAAGAAGAACTCATACGAATAGGGCTACCTAATTATAATTCTATTTCTGTTGATGCTGCTTCTAGCGGAAATCCTGGAATAATGGAATACCAAGGTGTAGATACTAAAACGGGTAAAAAATTATTTAAACAAGGTCCTTTTCCACAAGGCACCAATAATATTGGGGAGTTTTTAGCGCTGGTTCACGGACTAGCATTTTTGAAAGAGCGTAATAGTGACCGTATTATCTACACAGATTCTAGAACCGCCATGAGTTGGGTGCGCAAAAAAAAATGCAACACAAAACTAACAGTATCTGCTAAAAACAAGAATCTTTTTGAACTTGTAGATAGGGCTGTTGAATGGTTAAAGAAAAACCCATATAGTACTGTTATCGTAAAATGGGAAACGAAAGCTTGGGGAGAAATTCCTGCCGATTTTGGCAGGAAATAGCCGACATTTTACATCAACAATTCGCCTTTAATAATTATTCCTATTTGTATTTGAAAAACCATTTTAATTAGCCCTTCAAAATCGTATATTTGCAGCTTAAATTTTTACAATTTTATGGGCAAGCTTTTAATAGTAGGTACTGTCGCTTTTGATGCCATCGAAACTCCTTTTGGAAAAACAGATAAAATATTGGGCGGCGCAGCTACCTATATTGGCTTAGCAGCATCTCAATTCGATGTAGATTCAGCTATTATTTCCATTGTAGGTGATGATTTACCGCAAGAATATTTAGACCTTTTAACTGACAGAGGTATTGACATTTCTGGCTTAGAAATCGTAAAAGGTGGTAAAACTTTCTTCTGGAAAGGTAAATACCATAACGATTTAAATTCAAGAGATACTCTTGTTACAGAATTGAACACCTTAGAAGACTTTAATCCTGTAGTTCCTGAAGATTATAATGATGCCGATGTAGTAATGCTAGGTAATCTTCACCCAATTGTTCAGTTAGGTGTAATTAATCAGATGAAAAAACGACCAAAATTAATCATATTGGACACCATGAATTTTTGGATGGACAATGCTTTGAATGATTTAATGGAAGTCATTAAACATATAGACGTATTAACTATTAATGATGAGGAAGCTAGACAATTAACTGGCGAATACTCTTTAGTTAAAGCAGCACAAAAGATTTTTACCATGGGCCCTAAATATGTAGTGATTAAAAAAGGAGAACATGGCGCTTTGTTATTCAACGAAGACCAAATATTCTTTGCACCAGCATTACCTTTAGAAGAAGTGTTTGATCCAACAGGTGCTGGTGATACATTTGCCGGAGGATTTTCGGGATACTTGGCAGCAAGCGATGATAGTTCTTTTGAGAATATGAAAAAAGCTATTATTCACGGATCTAACTTAGCTTCGTTTAGCGTAGAAAAATTCGGAACAGAAAGAATGATTCATTTAGATCGTAAAGAAATTAGAGAAAGACTGCATCAGTTTAAAAAACTGACCCAGTTTGACATAGAATTACAATAATCCCCTAGCCCCAAAATTTTTGGGGTTTTTTTAATACCAAAAACAATGAGTGACGCAATTAAGCATGAGTGTGGTATATCTGTAATACGGTTATTGAAACCGCTAGAGTATTACAAGGAAAAATACGGAACAGCATTTTATGGTGTAAATAAAATGTATTTAATGATGGAAAAGCAGCACAATCGCGGACAAGATGGTGCAGGTTTTGCCAGTATTAAATTAGATGTAAAAGCAGGGGAACGTTACATGAGCCGTGTTCGATCTTGTCAACAGCAGCCCATACAGGATATTTTTGCTCAAATTAATGATCGCATTAATACAGAGTTAAAAGAACATCCAGAATATGAAGATGATGTTGCGTTGCAAAAAAAGCACATACCTTATATAGGCGAGCTACTTTTAGGACACGTGCGTTATGGTACTTTTGGCAAAAACAGTATTGAGAGTGTTCACCCTTTTATAAGACAGAACAACTGGATGCACCGTAACCTTATTGTTGCAGGTAACTTCAACATGACCAATGTTCATGAACTGTTCGATAATTTAATTCAGTTAGGACAGCACCCTAAAGAAATGGCAGATACAGTTACTGTCATGGAAAAAATAGGTCATTTTCTTGACGATGCGGTAGCAAAACTATACAAGCAGATAAAAAAAGAAGGTTTTACAAAACAGCAAGCTTCACCATTAATCGCCGACCGTTTAAAAGTTTCTAAAATCTTAAGAAGAGCCGCAAAGAATTTTGACGGTGGTTATGCAATGGCTGGTCTATTAGGTCATGGTGATGCTTTCGTTTTAAGAGACCCTAGCGGAATTAGACCTGCATACTATTATAGAGATGATGAAGTTGTCGTAGTAGCGTCAGAAAGACCTGCAATACAAACAGTATTCAATGTACCTTATGACGAGGTAAAAGAATTAGACCCAGGCGCCGCAATCATTATTAAAAAGAATGGTACAAGCGCCATAAAGCAAATACAAGAACCTAAGGAGCGTAAAGCCTGTTCTTTTGAACGTATTTATTTCTCAAGAGGTAGTGATAAAGAAATTTACCAAGAAAGAAAAGCATTAGGTAAACTTGTATTCCCACAAATATTGGAATCTATTAATGAGGATATCAAGAATACGGTCTTCTCTTATATTCCAAATACGGCAGAAACTTCTTTCTACGGAATGGTTAAGGAAGCTCAAAACTATTTGAACAAGAAAAAGGAAGAGCAGATATTAGCTATAGGTACTGGAATTACTGGTGAACAATTACATGAAATATTAGACGTAAGACCAAGAATTGAGAAAGTAGCCATCAAAGACGCTAAGCTTAGAACATTTATTACTCAAGATAGCAGCAGAGATGATTTAGTAGCTCATGTTTATGACATTTCTTACGGTTCTGTAAAAGAAGGTGACAATCTTGTAATTATAGATGATAGTATTGTTCGCGGTACTACCCTTAAAAAGAGTATTCTTAGAATATTGGATAGATTATCTCCAAAGAAAATTATAGTTGTTTCATCTGCACCTCAAATTAGGTATCCAGATTGTTATGGTATCGATATGGCCAAGCTAGAAGACTTCATAGCCTTCAAAGCAACTTTAGCATTACATGAAGACAATAATTCTATGCATATCGTAGAAGAAATCTATAAGAAGTGCTTAACACAGGTTAATAGCCATGATAATGATGTTATCAACTATGTAAAAGAATTCTACGCTCCATTTACTGCGAAAGAGATTTCAAAGAAAACAGGAGAGCTTTTAAGTCCAGAAGGGATTAGGGCTGAAGTTTCTATTATATACCAAACGATTGAAAGCTTACACGAGGCTTGTCCTAAAAACTTAGGAGATTGGTATTTTACCGGTAATTACCCAACACCAGGTGGAAACAGAGTTGTAAATAGAGCGTTCATCAACTTTTACGAAGGAAACAATGAACGTGCTTATTAAATAATATCTCGATGAAATGCATGCTTTTTATGCATTTCATCGATGAATAGCGTATTTTATCGACTGAATAGTCGAATTGACTTAACCCTCTTTACTTTTAAAGCTACCATAGCATAAGTAGGTTAAGTTCATGGTAAGATTTGGGGCAAAAAAGGTGGAGACTTCTCCGCCTTTTTTATTTTCATAACTCAAGGTTTCCACAATTTGTAAACCTTTTCTGCCTAATGCTCCCTTTAACGTTATTTCGAGAAGTTCAGCCAATACCTTTCCTATTCTTTATTAAGGCGATTACATTTACAGAACCATAGCATAAGTAGGTTAAGTTCATGGTAAGATTTGGGGAAAAAGACGGAGCAATGCTCCGTCTTTTTATTTTGCACCAATTTTTAATTTCTCTTCCATAAATTATCATCCAAAATTCACCTTTTGCATTACAACCTAAGTTTGAGACTTACAACGAATAGCTTTTTTATAAACGCCCTATCGCTATATATTTACAGAACCATAGCATAAGTAGGTTAAGTTCATGGTAAGATTTGGGGAAAAGACGGAGCAATGCTCCGTCTTTTTATTTTATACCAATTGGCTTATCTTTTAGACAGTTACCCACTCCCATTAACTCCTTATAAAAGTACTTCCGTAAAATAAAAGTGTAATTTTTTCTTAAAATTCCTTTTTTTATTTACTCAATACCAGTAATTTAGTCTTGCCATAGCATAAGTAGGTTAAGTTTATGGTAAGATTTGGGACGAAAAGGGTGGAGACTTCTCCGCCCTTTTCTATTTTTAAAAACGAAAAAACCACCCATGAAATTTTCATAAGTGGTTTCCTACAAAGCAGTTAAGAATATTTCTACTCTTTTTTACTTGTTACTTGCATAAAGTTTTGAAACTTCCTCCCAGTTAATTAGGTTGAAAAATGCTTCAATATAATCTGGTCTCTTATTTTGGTAATTTAGGTAATATGCATGTTCCCAAACGTCTAATCCTAAAATTGGGTGACCTCCACAGCCAACTCCTGGCATTAAAGAATTATCTTGGTTTGGAGTAGAACATACTTCTACCTTACCACCTTTATGAACACATAACCATGCCCAACCAGAACCAAATCTTGTACCTGCAGCAGTTGTAAATTTATTTTTAAATTCTTCGAAAGAACCAAAAGCACTAACAATAGCTTCTGCCAATTCGCCGCTAGGTTTTCCACCACCGTTTGGTGATAAGATTGTCCAGAATAATGAGTGGTTGTAAAAACCTCCACCGTTATTTCTAACAGCACCATTGTTCATATCCAAACCAGTTAAAATATCTTCTATTGATTTACCTTCAAGATTGGTACCTTCAATAGCAGCATTTAATTTCGTTGTATATCCGTTATGGTGTTTTGTATGATGTATTTCCATTGTCCTCGCATCTATATGTGGCTCAAGAGCATCATAAGCGTAAGGCAGTTTCGGTAATTGAAAAGCCATAATTTATTTGTTTTAAGATTAATATTAATAGTCACTCAAAACTACGAATTTTAACATTTATATTCACCAAATAATTTGTTAAGAACCGTATAGGAATCCTTAATTTGCAGTAAAAACTAGTGTCAAGTAATTCATTTACCATATATAATGCTTCTGCAGGATCCGGCAAGACCTATGCCCTTGCTAAAGTATACCTCAAAATTATACTGGCATCTCCTCAAAATTTTAGAAAAATATTAGCTATCACATTTACCAACAAAGCGGTAAATGAAATGAAGCACCGAATATTAAATAGCCTATTCGAGTTTTCTAAAACCAATTCTATTGAAGATGCCTCACCTTTATTTAAGGATATACTAAATGAAACCAATTACACTTTTGAAGAACTACCCGCACTAGGCAAACTTCGTTTAAAGCAAATTTTGCACAATTACGCTTTTTTTGATATTTCTACTATAGATAAGTTTACCCACAGACTCATAAGAACATTTGCTAAGGATTTAAAAATCCCGCAAAATTTTGAAGTTGTTCTAGATGTAGATCTTCTTTTGCAAGAAGCTGTTGAACGAGTTATTAGCAAAGCTGGCGAAGACCCTGTATTTACAAAAGTCCTTTTAGATTTTGCACTAGAAAAAATTGAAGATGATAGAAGTTGGGATATTGCATTCGACCTCTTGAAAATCGGTAAACTTATATTCGATGAAAATAATGCCGATCATCTAAAACACTTAAAACAAGTAGAACTTGGAGATTTTTTAAAGCTTCAAACCCATCTTAAAAAAGAAACACGACAGCTAGAGGAACGAATTATTGAACTCGCTTCTAAGGCTCTTGAGATAATTGTTACCAGCGGATTGGATTATAAAGATTTTCCAAGGGAAACATTACCCAATCATTTTAAAAAAATACAGGCTGGTAATTTTACTCCTACCCAACTTTACAACAACAAGCTAGAAGATAATCTAATTGAAGGTAAAATAGTAAAAGCGACTATAAAAGACGCTCCACAAGATTTAGCACCACAATTACTTGCCAATTATCAAGCTATTAAAGAGGTTATCTATAAAAGAGGTCTGTACGCAAACATCAATAGAAATATTATTCCTTTTGCTCTTCTTAATGCTATTCAAAAAGAATTAAAAATTATTCAGGAAGAAAAAGACCAGCTTTCCATTTCTGAATTCAATACTCTAATTGCAAAAGAAATTAAAGATCAACCTGCGCCTTTTATTTACGAGCGTCTAGGAGAAAAATATCGTCATTATTTCATTGACGAATTTCAAGATACGTCACAAATGCAATGGGAAAACCTTATACCATTAATAGGTAACGCCATGGAAGGCGAAGATGAGCTTGGTAACACGGGATCACTTTTTTTAGTAGGCGATCCAAAGCAAGCAATTTACAGATGGCGTGGTGGAAAAGCAGAACAGTTTCTTGAATTGGCAACGCACCAATCGCATCCATTTACTATAAAATCTGAATTGATAACTTTACCTAAGAATTATAGAAGTTATGCCGAAGTCATAACTTTCAATAATAACTTTTTTCAAAGCATTAGTCCGTTTTTAGAAAACGAAGTCTATCAAGAGTTCTTTAAGCTTGGTAATACCCAAGAAACTAATCAGAAAGAAGGTGGCTATGTTCATATTTCATTATTAGAAGAAGATTCTGACGAGGAATATGTGACGAATACATTAGACATCATCAATAAATGTTTGGAGCAGGGGTATACCTATAGCGATATCTGTATTATTATACGTAAAAAGAAACATGGTCTTATATTGGCAGATTTCTTAATGCAACATAGTATACCCGTTGTATCATCAGATTCCTTATTACTTAGTGAGAGTGCCAAAACCATATTCTTGGTTCAACTTATTAAGTATATGGTTCAACCTACGGAACTAGAAATTCAATATGAAATTCTAAATTTTCTATCCGAAGGAAAAAAAGATAAGCATGCTTATATCTATGAAAATTTAGGCAACTTAGATACTCACTTATTAACTGTATACGGTTTTGACGCTTCTCAACTTAGACAGGCTTCGGTTTTTGATGGCTTAGCTTATGCCATTAAAACTTTTGACCTTATACCTTCTTCAGATGCCCACCTTTCTGCATTTATGGATTTGGTTTTTGATGTGGAGCAGAAATATGGTTCGGACATGCAGTCCTTTTTAGATTATTGGGATAGGAAAGGTAATTCTGCCAGTATCAGTACTCCAGAAAATATAGAATCGGTACAGATTATGACCATTCATAAGTCTAAAGGCTTAGAATTTCCGGTGGTTATATTTCCATATGCAAATTCGAATGTATTTGAAGAAATAGATCCTAAACTATGGCTGCCGGTTAACAAAGATGAATTTCTTGGCTTTTCAGAAGTACTAATCAATAAAAAACAAGAGGTACAGGAATACGGCGAAATTGAATCACTTCTATATACTATTGATCACCAAAAGCTACAATTAGACGCCTTCAACCTATTATATGTTGTTCTTACTAGAGCCGTAAATGCCCTGTTTATTATAAGCGCTAACAATCTTGACAAAAAAGGAGACCATAACCCTAATTACTATTCCGGACTATTTATCCATTTTCTAAAAAGTATAGGCGCTTACCAACAAGATAAGCTAACTTATGATTTTGGTGATTTCTCTTTAAATGAAGTCAAAAAACATACTACTACAGACCAACTTACTATACCTTATATATATACCAACAAAAATAGAGCAGACTTTAAGATACTTGCTTTGGCAGGTACACTTTGGGATGAAGGTTTAGATGTCGCTATTAACCAAGGGAATGTTATACATTATATTTTAGGTGCTATTTACACCACTATCGATTTAGATAGGGCTATACAAATGGCACTACAAAAGGGATTGATTAAAGAACAGGAAGTAAAAGAGATAAAGGAAATTGTAAAAAAGGTAATCCTTCATAAAGATTTGACCCAATTTTACAAAAAAGGCATAGAAGTTTTAAACGAGCGCGATCTATTAATGGCAGATGGTACAATACAAAGACCAGATAGGGTTGTTATTAAAGACAATCATGCTACCATAATAGATTATAAAACAGGAGAACAAAACCCTAAATACCACCATCAATTGAATACTTATGCAGAGAGTTTTTTAAATATGGGATATACTATTGATCACAAAATCATTGTGTATATTAATACAGAAATAGAATTAGATTATATATAAAGGAATATGTACGGAAAAATAAAAGAGCATTTACAGCAAGAAATTGAAAACATTAAGAACGACGGACTCTTTAAAGAGGAAAGAATTATTGTTTCTCCTCAAGATGCGGTCATAAAAATAGATACGGGTCAAGAAGTAATAAATTTCTGTGCCAACAACTATTTAGGACTATCATCTCACCCAGATGTTATTCAAGCAGCGAAAGATGCAATGGATACACATGGTTTTGGTATGTCTTCAGTCCGGTTTATTTGTGGCACCCAAGATATACACAAAGAGCTTGAGAAGAAAATAGCACATTTCTATGGTACCGAAGATACCATTTTATATGCTGCTGCCTTTGACGCCAACGGCGGAGTATTTGAACCACTACTATCTAAAGAAGATGCCATAATTTCAGATTCTTTAAATCATGCCTCTATAATTGACGGTGTTCGCTTGTGTAAAGCTATGCGTTACCGTTATGCTAATAGCGATATGCAAGATTTGGAAGCACAGCTTATTAAAGCCAACAAAGATGGTGCACGTTTTAAGATCATAGTTACCGACGGGGTATTTTCTATGGATGGTATTGTAGCACCTTTAGACAAAATATGCGACCTGGCAGATAAGTATGATGCTTTGGTTATGATAGATGAATGCCATGCAACCGGTTTTATTGGTGAAAAAGGTAAAGGCACCTTGGAAGAAAAAGGTGTTATGGGTAGAATTGATATTATTACCGGTACGCTAGGTAAAGCTTTAGGTGGTGCCATGGGTGGTTACACTACAGGTAAAAAAGAAATCATCACTTTGCTAAGACAACGCTCAAGACCCTATTTGTTTTCTAACTCGTTAGCACCTGCAATTGTTGGTGCATCTATTAAGGTATTTGATATGTTAGAAAACGATACTTCTTTACGAGATAAATTGCAGGAAAATACTGCATACTTTAAAAAAGGCATCAAAGCTGCTGGTTTTGATATAGTTGACGGCGATTCTGCCATAGTACCCGTAATGTTATACGATGCAAAATTATCACAAGACATGGCCAATAAGTTATTGGAAAAAGGCATTTATGTAATCGGGTTTTTCTATCCAGTAGTACCAAAAGGGAAGGCACGAATTAGAGTTCAACTGTCTGCAGCGCACTCAAAGGAACATCTAGATGCTGCCATTAAAGCTTTCACAGAAGTAGGGAAAGAATTAAAAATCGTTTAAATGCATTATTTAATCTATTAAATGCATTAAAAAAAATAGGAAATTGATTTTGTTAATAATATTTAACAAGTTACATTTGCAGCTAATAAACACTTAAACTTAAAATTTAATACATGAAACATCTTAGCAAATTATTGGCGGTTGCCCTACTTGTAGTAGGTATCAACAGCATACAAGCGCAAGACGAGAATAACCCTTGGCAAGTGCAATTTGGGGTTAATGCCATTGACGTATATCCTACTTCGGATGTAAGTTCTTTCGGTAACGAATTCTTCAATGTGAACGATCACTGGAACATTTTACCTTCTATTTCTTATGTAGGAGTATCTAAGTCAATCGGAGATGGTTTCTCTGTTGGTGCTAGAGGTTCTCTTAACAAAATCAGCAAATTTGGTGACGTTAGCGTTGACGATCTTTCTCACTACGCTATAGATGGTACAATTAAATATGATATCATAAAAAGACAAACTGTTATCGATCCTTTTATTGAAATCGGTGGTGGTTATACTTGGATCGACGAAATCGGTGCTGGTACTGCAAATGGTGGTATTGGTGTAAATATCTGGTTTTCTGAAAACTTAGGTCTTACTTTACAATCTTCTTATAAGCATGCTTTCGAAGATTACCTTGCTCCACACATGCAACATTTAGCTGGTATTTCAGTTAAATTTGGTGGAACTGATACTGACGGTGATGGTATCTACGATAAAGATGATGCTTGTCCAGAAGTTGCTGGTCTTGAAGCATTCAACGGTTGTCCTGATTCTGACGGCGATGGTATCGAAGACAGCAAAGATGCTTGTCCTAACGAAGCTGGTTCTAAAGAAATGAATGGATGTCCTGATGCTGACGGTGACGGTGTTGCTGATAAAGATGACGCTTGTCCAAACGAAGCTGGTCTTCCTGCTTTAGCTGGTTGTCCTGATGCTGATGGTGATGGTGTTGCTGATAAAGATGACGCTTGTCCTTCTGAAGCTGGTCCTGCTGAAAACAAAGGTTGTCCTTGGGCTGATAAAGACGGTGACGGAGTATTAGACAAAGATGATCAATGTCCTGATGTTGCTGGTACAGTAGCTAACGCTGGTTGTCCTGAAGTAACTGCTGAAGTACAAAAGCAATTGAACGATTATGCTAGAACTATCTTATTTGACACTGGTAAATCTTCTATCAAAGCTGAGTCTACTTCTGTAATGGTTGACATTATCACAATCCTTAAAGAATACCCTAACGCTAAGTTTACTGTTGAAGGTCATACTGACAGCGTAGGTAGCGAAAAATTAAACCAAAGCCTTTCTGAGTCAAGAGCTCTTTCTGTAAAAGAATTCTTAGTTGACAAAGGAATTGAAGAGTTTAGATTATCAGCAGTTGGTTACGGTGAGGCTAAGCCTATCGCAACAAACAACACTAGAACTGGTAGAACTCAAAACAGAAGGGTAGAAATTAACTTAGTAAAATAAGTTTAAAACAAACCTTAAGTGTTTTAATAAATAAAAGCTCCGCTATATTGCGGAGCTTTTTTATTTTTACACCATGCAGAGCTTTATAAAAGATGTAGTACAAGACGTATTAAGAAATAACCAAGACACTGGTAAGGTAATTTTTATATTACCCAGTAAACGTGCAGGTGTATTTCTAAAAAAAATACTGTCCAAATCACTTACTAAAACAGTACTTGCTCCTGAGATCTATAGTATAGAAGATTTCATTGAGAAGGTATCTAACCTAGTAACAGCAAATACGACCACCCAACTATTTGAACTTTATAATGCCTATCTAAAAGTGGGCGATTATGAAAAGGAATCTTTTGATTCATTTTTAAAATGGGGACAAATACTTCTTCAAGATTTCAATGAAGTAGATCGCTATCTAGTAGATGCTTCTACCTTATACCAAAATGTTGCCGCCATACAAGAGGTCAACCATTGGTCATTGAATCCTGATAATTCTGAGATGATTGAGAATTATCTTCATTTTTGGAGATATTTAGAAGACATCTACAATCAATTCAATAACCGATTATTAGAACAAGGTCTTGGTCACCAAGGACTTATTTATAAAACGTCGGTATCAGAATTACCCAATTACCTTAAAACAACCAGTAAGAAGCATATTTTCTTAGGCTTTAATGCCTTGAATACTGCCGAAAGTATTCTTATACAAACCATTCTTGAAAAGACAGAGGCTTCTATCTATTGGGATATTGATCCCTACTTCTTAAAAGATAACATACATGATGCCGGTTATTTTATAAGAAACTATCAAAATACCTGGAACATCCTTAAAGGAAAACCCCTTGCCGGTTTAACCGATTACTACAATACCGAAAAGAATATTGAAATCATTGGGGTGCCTAAAAACATATCTCAAGTAAACTATGTGGGCGAATTACTGTACAACATACAGAATGAATCTCCTGAGGCTTTACGTAATGCTGCTATTGTCTTAGGAAATGAAGAGTTATTAAATCCTTTACTAAATTCTATACCAGATAATATACCTGCTACCAATATTACTATGGGGCAAAAGTTAGCATCTACTACCCTTGCTAGCTTTTTTACAAATCTTATAGAGTTTCATGAACAAAAGACCGATAAAGGTTGGTTCTATAAGCATTTATTAAATCTATTAACACACTCCTATGCAGTATTACTGTTTGATGCTAATGAGGTATCTGCAGATACTTTGATATCAAAAATCAAAACCAATAATTGGTCTTATATAACCAATGAACAAATCACTGCTTTATTACCAGAGAATGCGGCTATACAGTTATTGTTTGAAGACGTTAAAAACAATCCAAATAGATTAATAGATAACTTCTTATCGCTTATTCAATCTATTCGGGTTATTGAGGTTGTAAAACAGAATTCTCTGCTCTTAGAACAGCTATACAAGTTTTACACGCTATTCAATCAACTGAAAGATTTGTGTAATAATTTTACCTATATCAATAATCTAAAAAGTTTAAAACACCTGTTTAAACAACTGCTGAGTTCAGAAACCTTAGATTTTCAAGGGAACCCTATAGAGGGTATTCAGATTATGGGTATGCTAGAAAGTAGGTTGTTAGATTTTGAAACCATTATTATCACTTCGGTGAACGAAGGCGTACTACCTTCTGGGAAATCTAATAACTCGTTTATTCCGTTCGATTTAAAAATCAAAAACGGATTACCTACTTATAAGGAGAAAGATGCCGTATATACTTATCACTTTTATCGTTTGTTACAACGCGCAAAAAATGTATACATACTTTACAATACAGAACCAGATGCATTAGAAGGCGGAGAAAGAAGCCGTTTAATTACACAATTGCTTACCGACGATAACAGATCTGATATCAAGTCCTTTATTGCAACACCAACAATACAACCCGTTACCAAAGAAATTGAACAGGTAGAAAAAACAAAATCGTTAATTGATCTTATTCAAGACAAAGCTAGAAAAGGATTTTCGCCTAGTTCACTAAGTAACTATATTAGAAACCCGATAGATTTCTATAAACAGAATCTATTGAACATAAACGAAGTTCTTCAGGTAGAAGAAACTTTGGCACCCAATACTTTTGGAACCATTGTTCACGATAGTTTAGAGGAATTGTACACTCCGTTAATCAACAAAGAACTAACGCCCGATTTACTAAACGGGGTTCGAAAGCACATACCTAATATCGTTGCCAAGAATTTTGAAAAGACTTACAAGGAAGGAAATATCAGTTCTGGTAAAAACTATATTTCTTTTCACGTTATTCTAAAATATATACAAACCTTCATTGATGCAGAAGTAACATCTTTGGCAGATCATACTATTAAAATAATAGCCTTAGAGCAATCTTTATCTGTACCACTAACGGTGAAAGGACTAGATTTTCCTATCATCCTAAAGGGGAAATTAGATCGTGTAGATGAATATGATGGTATCACCCGTATTATAGATTACAAAACCGGAAAAGTAGAACGCCGTAATGTAGAAATTATGGATTGGGATATTCTAACGGAGGAATACCAATACAGTAAAGCTTTTCAATTGCTTTGCTACGCATTAATGTATTTTAAAACCAACCCAAAAGAAAACTTATCTATTCAAGCAGGGATTATTTCGTTAAAGAATTTTGCAGAGGGTACTTTACTTTTTGCACAAAAAGAATCTGCCCGAGGAGCCAAAAATCACATCATAAATAACGAGGTGATTTCTGATTTCGAGCAGATACTTGGTCAGCTTATTACAGAAATCTGTAATGCTGACATTCCGTTTACAGAAAAAGAAGTGTAAGCTTACTTCTTATCTGGTCTTGTAGGCCTTACCTCTATTTTACTAGGTAAGGTTCTTTCGTTCATTTGTAAAAGATCCAACACCAATTCACCAATATCTTCTGGCTGAATTTTCCATGCATCTTTTTCATCTGGTTCGTTATGGTTAAAGTGTGTTGCCACAGAACCTGGCATAATAGTAGAAACCTTAATACCGTACTGTCTTAAATCTAACATTGCTGCTTGTGTAAAACCAACTACACCAAATTTAGAAGCATTGTACCCTGCACCTTGTGCAAAGAAATTAGTACCTGCTAAACTAGCTAACGTAATATAATAACCTTCTGTTTTCTTTAAACCTTCTACAGATGCCTTTAGTGTATGAAAAACACCACTTAAGTTAATATCTATCATTTGGTGCCACTCCTCTTCTGTCATCTGATCAATTGGCGCAAAATTACCTACACCGGCATTTGCCAAAACAACATCTAACTGACCCCATTTGTCCATAATTTTAGAAACGGCATTTTTCTCATCTACCATTTTGGCAACATCAGAAACAATTCCTAAAACTGCATCATTATTAAAATCTTTAAGTGCCTTGTCTACACTTTCCTGAGATCTACCGCTTATAGCAACTCTCATACCTTGGTTTAACAATGTTTGTGCTACCGCAAAACCAATTCCTTTAGTACCTCCAGTAATGTAGGCTACTTTATTTTTCAAATCTTTCATCGTTCAATTTTTAAAATTATCACAAGTTACCAATTCTTTGATTTTTATGTTGTCGTTATGCATTAAGAATTAACGGTTTCGATTCGTTATATTTAACAGTTACTTAATCAACCACCATGAACAGAATAATAATTTGGTCTATAACCGTTGCGCTTGCTGGGTTTTTATTTGGATTTGACACCGTAGTTATCAGCGGGGCAAACGAACCTATAAAACAACTTTGGGATACTTCTCCGTTATTTCACGGAACATTCATTATGAGTATGGCACTCTGGGGTACAGTAGTAGGCTCGCTTTTTGGCGGTATACCCACCAATAATTGGGGGCGTAAAAAAACATTACTATGGGTAGGAATTCTATTTTTAGTTTCTGCATTAGGTTCTGCATTGGCTCAAGACCCTTACTCTTTCTCGGCATTTCGTTTTATTGGTGGCGTTGGAGTAGGTATTTCTTCTGTTGCAGCCCCTATCTATATTTCTGAAATTACATCAAAAGAGAATCGTGGAAAATTAGGCGGATTGTATCAATTCTGGTTAGTGTTCGGTATTTTACTTGCCTTTGTATCTAACTGGCTACTAAAAGGTTTTGATGGTGCAAATGATTGGCGTTGGATGCTAGGTGTTGAAGCTATACCTGCATTTATTTATACTCTAATGGTATTTACAGTTCCAGAAAGTCCAAGATGGTTGGCACTACACAAAAAAGATGATGCTGCCGCATTAAAAATATTAGAGATCATACATCCAAAAGAAGGTGCCGCAAAACAGCTAGAGGAGATTAAAACAGACCTAAAGCATACTTCTAAAAGTGAAAGCCTTTTTCAAAAGAAATATTCTAGAGTTCTTTGGCTTGGTTTTTTTATTGCCTTTTTCAATCAACTTTCGGGTATCAACTTTGTATTGTACTATGCCCCAGAAATTTTGGAACAAGCAGGTCTTGGAGGTAAAGAATCGCTATTCAATTCTATTGCTATTGGTATCGTAAACCTTGTATTTACGTTTATAGGAATTCGATTATTAGATAAACTGGGGAGACGACAGCTTATAATTGTAGGATCTATAGGGTATATTATCAGTTTAATTATGGTTGGGCTATGTTTTCAAATGGACCTAGGCTCTACGTTAACAATTATATTCATCTGTACTTTTGTTGCATCACACGCTATTGGGCAAGGTGCCGTAATCTGGGTGTTTATCTCAGAAATATATCCGAACAGTGTTCGTGCATACGGGCAATCTTGGGGCGTAAGTGTTCATTGGGTATTTGCAGCGATCATAACTTTGATTACTCCGTTTTTCTTAGATGCAAACCAAGGTGTATTAAAAGATCATGTATGGTATATCTACTACTTCTTCTGTGCTATGATGGTGCTACAGCTTATTTGGGCTATTACCAAAATGCCGGAAACTAAAGGGGTTTCTTTAGAAGAATTAAGCAAGGAACTGGTAAAGGAGTAGCGTAACGCTACTCTTTATTGCAGAATAGAATTGTAATTATGATTCTAAATTAGATTTGAAAACTTGCTTTGCAAAAAGAATTGCAACAGTTAAGAACACTATAATTAGTAGAACTTTACCTACTAGGGAGCAAAACCATTAATAACCGTCTATTTAAAAGGGGTAGATACGTTTTTAGAGAAATATTGTCCGGTAAAGTTTAGTGATTGATGCTTAATGGGTTGGATGAAAAATTAGTTTTTAATTTCGGAAAGGTAAAATCTGTCAAATTCATTTGCAGTGTATTATTCTAGTAGGCTAGTACTATATGCCTTCAATTTTACAAAGGGTATCTCCTGGAACTAAGTCTTTTTTATGTTCACAAATCCAAATGATTTTACCATTATAGAAACTTTCGTATTCCATGGTAATAGCTTTATTACTAATTTCACATAGTACATTCCCAGATTTTACCCTGTCGCCAATTTTGACTTTCCATTTATTTAAAACCAAATCTTTCTGGTTGCCTAAATCTGGTGACACAATGGTTTGTATTTCTCCTGTTTTCAGTTCAAAAGTGAGCATCTCATTAGACCTCTTATCGTCTCTCTCCATTTCTTTCGTAGACCGAAAGTGAGGATTAGCTTTAAGGTCTTCCATATGTTCAGACCTTTTCTTAATCGTATTGAAAAGCTTAGTTAAATATACTTCGATTATTTTTCTCAAATTGTGAATGGTTTTGATGCTAACGGTTAGTATATGAAGCGTTGCATCCCGCAAGGTGCAATGATTTCATATATAGTGTTAACTGCTTTTTTTAATAAATTCCTCAATCTTTTGTATCCAACTTGGAACTTCTTCTTTGTCAAGCAAACAATACACTTTACAAATTTTCTTTTTATTCAAATCAATAAATTGATTTATAATTTCTTTGTTTTCTCTTGTAGATTTTTCGTTTTGTGTCTTTTGAAAAATTATTGAATTATCCCCTTTAATAAAACTAGTTTTTACACCTGAATCGAATTCGAAAAGTTGCCAAGTCTTAAAAATTTCACTTTCAACATCTTCAATTGCTATTATACTATCCAAAGTTTTATAAAATCTAATTGGATTTAAAACTTCTTCAATTTCAGTCGGATAACTGGTATTATCATTAATTCTAACTAAATCTACTGCACCTGTTGTGTTTACTTGTAATCGCCTAATTTTTAAAATGCCATTTTTTGATTCTTCGGGAATATCCATTTTGATCCCTTGCATGTCTGTATCCGTAAGACAGAAAATTCGACCTGAAAGGTCTTTACTATCTGATTTTTGCGAGATAGGTAAGTATAAATATTCATAGAGTAATTTCACAATTGTACATCCACCTACAGGCAATATTTTGATATTTGTAGTATCCTTTAAATATTCATTTAAGTAATTTTTATCCTCCTCACTTTCAACTATTATCCAATTATTTGAATTTGAACGCATTGAGCTAATTATAGCTGAGGCTAAGTCAAAAAAGCTTTTAAATTGAATATCCTCTGGATGTTCACCTCTTTCCTCAAAGTAATTTCTAAATGAGAATTCTTTTATGCTAGGAGCCAAATTTTGAATTGGCTCGATATGATAAAGGTTTCCGTTTTCTAAAATCGGCAATGAACCATACCAATGAGTAGTAATTAAGAGTTGATGATTATAAATCTCACTCAATCTCTGGAGTCTTTCAAACTGGTCATAACACATTGAAATATGTAAAGATGCTTCAGGCTCGTCAATGGCAAGAATTATATCATTTTTACTTTCTTCCTCTTGCGAAAGGAAAGAATATGCAATATCAATCAAAGCTTTTTTTCTCTCGCCTGCGGAAAGATTACTAATTACTTTTTCACTTTTCCTTAATCTCCTTTTTGAGAAAAAAGAATCAATTATAACATCTGTTAAGTGATTTGCTGTAAGTTTCTTTTTTGATTTGAATTCAAGTTGAAAATCATACTCTGAGTCAATATTCTGAATAGTTTTCTCAACTTTTTCAATGAAATTTTCTAGGTCGTCATTAATGATATCAAGAGCACTCAGTTTTCTTGTTCTTACTGATGAACCTGATTTCGTATCAATTTTTTTATTTAATGTTTCTTCAATCTTATTTCTAATACTTTGACTCATCAAGTCTTGCATACCTCTAGCCTCAAGTCTCAAAAAATCTTGAATTGAAGTTTCAACTGGAATGTAAATGTAAGTATGATGATAAAGAAGGTCTTGTTTTAAAGTGTTTAATGCGGTTTGAGATTTAAATTCTTCACCTAATCTATTCGTTATCTTCTTCTCAATTAAGTTTGAAAAGGTTATCAGGAAATTGTCATTTTGATTGTAATATGATTTACCCGCCAAAATCAGAAAATGAGTGTCTTGATATTTTATAAGACCGTTTCTTTGCTCAAAGAAATGCTCATAATTTTTGTAGTTTGAGTGAGTTGAGTTGAATTCAAAGAAGAAGTCACTTATAATTGGCATAACCTCCTGTGAACTTTTTGAATATTTTCCTAGATCCTCTTTTTTTATTAAAAATAAAGGAGCTACAAAGCATTCATCTCTTTTTTCTCCGTTATTAACGGTAAATTCTCTCCCGTTAAAAAAAGTATCTAATGCTTCGAGAATTGAACTTTTACCTGCACCATTATGACCAATGAAGAGATTGAAATTTTCAATATTTTTCAAGCCAAAAGGGATGTATTTTGCCCCTTTGTAAACTTTATAGTGTCTTGTAAATATCCCTATTATCATTTAGTTCTTTTAATTGCAGTTAACAATTGTATAAAGCAACAAGTTACTTTACACTTAAATATTAAATAATATAATAACATTCTAAAATGGTAGGGGGAAGTAGTGTTTTAGAACCGACTAGTAAGGTAGTATTTTTCTTCAATGTAGAATTACGGGAAAGCGTAATTCGTAAAAAACAATTACACTTTATTCTTATCAGCTTGCTACGCTAAAGTTAGTTTCTAACCATTCCGTATTCAATCCCTTTACCAACAACCACAGCGGTAAAATCAATTGAATTAGACCCATAGGTAACAACATATTCATACTAATGCCTTCGCCTAAAATGGAAGCCAGTATCTCTATAAACATAAGTAGTACGGCTAGCATACCAAAGCCAGAAAATATTCTGGGTATCAATTTTGTTCTGTAGAATGCGAAATATAGAACAAACACAGAAAAGCAAGATGTCAATAAACTCAAATAATGTGTCCACCAATGTTTTTGAAAGTATATGGGAGCCATAGCCTCAAGCATATTAGCGTTAGCCTCCACAGTATTCATGTATTCTTTACTCAACTCTAGCATAGCCAAAACACTGGTATTATCTATACTTATTGCAACAAAGTCTAGAATACTAAATGCTAAGTACAGAACGGCTAGTGTAATGCTATATTTTTTAAAAATGGGAAACAGCATTGCCGCAATACCAATAGAGAATAGCCCACTTAAACTTCCAAGTAATACAGAGGTAATTAACTTTGACGTGTTCGGTGTTGCTCTAATTAAAAAGTCATCTGAAAATAAAATGGGTCCTTGTAAAAATTGATACACAAGAATCCCCATTGTAAAAATTAGCAGAAATAATAACCCTATTCCCCTACCTGTATTGTTAGTTGATATCATGATTGTGGTTTTTGATTGATTGATTGTAAGACGTTTACAATTTACAAATGTTACAAAAATCACCAGAAAATCAGTTTAAAAAATCCTACGAAAGTTACACCTGCAATGAAATAGTAATGTCTAGTTCAACGTTATTTCTATTTGCCTAGTCAACATCCCTTTACCACCTGCCATTAAACTAGTAACCCTTTTATTCTCTAGTTGAAGGCGCACATGAATGGCACTCGATGATGGTGGCACCATATACTTCCCTTGTTGTATTTGAAAATTTGTTTTCTTTAGTTGTAGCATATCATACAAATAAGAAGCTAACGGACCGGCAGCCATACCCGTACCTGCCTCTTCTAAAATACCATAACGCGGTGCAAACATTCTTGTAGTTACATCGTTTTTAAGTTCTGTATCGGTCGTAAATACATAATAGCCTATTAGATCAAAAGCATCGCTTACACTTTGTATCGCTTTAAAATCTGGAGTTATTTGTTGTAGTACTTAAGCATTTTTTACTGGTATCAATAAAAAAGAATTCCCTGTATTCACCACTTTTATTGGAGCGTTCGGCAGCAAATCTGCTTTGGTTAATCCTAATGATTTTAGAATCTCGTTTTCTTCTTTAGATGGGTCTACATAACTGGGTGCTAATTGTTCCATAAACGCCAAATCTCCCTGTATTTCTATTCTTCTATTTCCGTCTATCGTTTCTTTTGAAGATGTTTTGCCTTTTAATAACCCCATTTGTTTCAAATAAGAAAACGTGGCAATAGTGGCATGCCCACAATGTGCTATTTGCTTTGTTGGTGTGTAGAAATCTAATTTAAAATCTGCCGTATTGGAACTGGATACAAATGCGGTTTCGGAAAGCCCTACTTTCTTAGCAATCTCTAATTTGTTTTCATGGGACAATGCATCTGCATTCAATACAACACCTGCAGGGTTGCCGCCTTTATCATTTTCAGTGAAGGCATTTAGTATTTGTACGGTTACTTTTTTTAATTCGTCCATCGTTGTTTTTTAAGGTTTATACCAGATAGACGGCGATGATTAGAAAAAGACGTAGTTAGAGGTCATTATTATCAAAATCGAGCAATTTACCTGTTTGGTCAGACGATACATTAGGGCAATTAAGTAACTGTACTTTTAATATATCTCGTGCTTTTTGAACTCTAGATTTTGTACCCGAATACGAAATATTCAAATGCTTAGAGAGTTCTTTTTGCGAGTACTCTTGAAAAGTGGTCAACACAATGGCTTCTTTATGCTGAGCGGATAACTGTTCTATTTTCTGGTTGATGCAATTGGTCAGTTTTGAATAGTCAAAATCGCCAGACTGTTCTTCTGGCATATCAAAATCAGTAATGGCAACGGTGTTAGAATTTGGCTTGCGAAAATGGTCAATTATACTATTTCTAGTAATCTGGTACACCCAAGAGGTTAACTTAGAAGTATGTTGCAGCTGATGGATCTTGGTCTGTATTTTCAAGAATACTTCTTGGTGAATATCTTTTGCCACCTGCTCGTCTTTTATCTTCCCTAGAATAAAATGATATAATTCTTCATTGAGGTCTAACCAAATGGTATGTATTTCATTTTTCATAACACCTCTTTTTGTTATAACTCGTTTTCATGAGCAATTAAAGCCCGCCAGATAGCAATGAATTCTTGTACACTTTGTTTGTCCAGTTCTGTATTTACCAATAACAACTTTCCTATTTTGGTCTTTTCATTAAAAAACATGTGCGTAACCACACTTGGGTCTCCGCCTGTATGCCCAATTTGCCCTTTAGAAGACATACCCATAAAAACCCCCATATTATATTCATCGTTATATTCACTATCACTTCGGTCTTTATGGTTTTCGTCTGTTAACTGAGGTGTAAATAAAGCCCTATAGCTTTCTGCGGATAACATAGCTCCCTTCCCTGCATAGCCTTTAATAATCTCAGATAGGTATTTTGCTAAATCATGGGCAGAGGAAATGAGTCCGCCATCTGGGTAATTCACCAATTTATAAAATGCCAGTTCCGTGTCTTGATCAGCATATAATTTTGAATGCATTGAGAAATCTATGGTATCAAAAGACCATCCAGAACTTGTCATTTCTAAAGGATCAAAAATATACTTCTGGGTAAATTCTGGAAATGATTCTCCTGTTGCTTGTTCTAAAACATACGCCGCTAACCCTGCTCCAATATTGGAGTAATTGAACATGCCGCCTGGGGAATATTTTGAAAATGTTTTCTTTTTATACCACTTGCCATCTTCGCTCAATATAGCTTCAAGATAATCGCCCAAAGACATCATTTCATCTGGACTGCGGAAATTACCGTTTACTTTAGCATCTCCGTTTTCCGCCTCTTTAAGAACATAACCCTTGCTCTCATATTCTGCCGGGTCTTTTATACCTGAGGTATGACTTGCCAATTGACGAATGGTAATAGGTGTATTCTTAAATTTAGGATGCATCACTTTAAAAGGTAGGTAGTCGTTTATATCATCATCTAAATTTAGCTTACCCAATTCTTGCGCTTTCAACAATGCGACACCAATAAAGGTTTTGGAAATGGACCCTATATTTTGAAGAGCCTTTTCGGTGTATTTGATATTTGCTTTTTTGTCTGCAAATCCAAATCCGCTTTCATACAACGTTCCTTCTTCATTAACGATAGCTACGGAAAAACCAACTAATGAGCCATCTGCAGAAATCTTTTTTAATTCACTGGTAAGTTGTTCAGCGTTGGAATCATTGGTCTGTGCGCAGGTTGTACCTACGAGCATTGCAAACAGAATAAATTGACTGATTTTTTTTACTATCATGATTGTAAACGATTTGATTGATTGATGAATAATGACTTACAATGTAACCATTATAAATCAGATACTTAGTTTTGAGAATCAAGCGATAGCTTTCATTTCATACAACATGACCAATTGTGTAGAAACAAAAAAGGCTCCCATAACCGGGAACCTTCTTACGTGGAGAATACCGGATTCGAACCGGTGACCTTCCCGAAAGCTTTCCCTTAACACCTTTAATTTTAAATGATATAAGCTACCTGACGTTTTCAGTCTATGAGTTTTAATTTGACACCCTTTCTATTTATCTGTTTTAGACCTATAATTGCGTGAATAAACTAAAGGTATTTAGTACCTATTTTCTCCCTTAATTTTGATTTCAATCTAAATGTGATGAAAACAAAAGGTTAATAATTGGTCATATTTTTGTAGGAATTTAATTTTTCCTACAAAAAACTTCTTTTTTTTATGTAGTAAAATATTAAATAATTCAATTTATTTACAACACTTCAAACCCCTAAAACCCTTTTGTTTACAGTACTTTACAACGCTTTGTAATTAATATTACAGAAATAAGCTATAAATTATGTACGAATAATACTACTGTAGTCGTTATGATTTTATAGTTTTAGTATTAGCTTAATAATTATCGCTTGTTCATATTTTAGTTACTTGTGTATAGTCATGAAAGTTATTTACTTAAATAGAATTATAAAATATTAATTAATCTAAATTTTCGTAAAATGCATTTGACTAAATTATTACCTACTGTTGTATTATGTGCTGTTGCCCATATGGGATTCTCTCAAGATAACAATGACACCAATGTTGCAACCCATCCATTAAATGTAACTATCCCAGAAGTAGCACTATTAGATGTCTATGATGCCAATACCGGGTTTGAAGCAACCGACATCAATTTTAACATGGCAGATGCTACTACAAGTGGAACAAATTCTGAAGCAGGTCTTTATGATTTTGGAGCACTAGGCTATACAGACCTATGGATCAATTACACTAGTGTTACCGGTGCCGGTGGCTCCGGTTTTGACGTTACAAGGCAAATTGATGTACAAATGGAAACAGGTAGTACGTTTCCAACAAGTTTTGATTTAAGAATCACCCCAGAAGCTCCTGTTGTAGTTGCAAATGGCGGTACTGTAGATTCTGCAGGAACCGTTACCGCTGGCGGTGTAGCTTTAGGTGCTACCACTGCAATTGGCACAAACGCCACTTTAGTAAGTAGTATTGAAAGTGTATACACTGGTGACGAAGCTCAAGGTGTTAGAATAACCTATGCTTTAGAACAAAACGGAAATTTCGCAGATTATCAAGCTGGGCTTTATCAGGCTACATTAAGATATACTTTATCTGATTTATAATAATAACATATTAGGGTTGGGGAATACTAAATCCATAGTGTCCCCCACCTTTTTTAAATACACATCATGAAATCCACCAAACTAGTTTTAGTTTTTCTACTTACTTCATTTTATTCTTTTGCAAATGTTGCAGTAGTAAATGGCTTAACTCATGTTTTTTCAGGTGTCTCTGGAGATGTTATATCGGGCGAGGTAATACTCATCAATTATTCATCATCACAACAACGCGTTATTTTTGAATTACAAGAAGCAATTTATTCTTGTACTGAAGAAAGAACCTTTACAACCTTAGGAAAACATACTTTTTCTTCTTCATCTTGGGTTACCAACAATGTCAATGAACATATATTAGAACCAAAAGAAGAATACGTATTAAAATTTTCTATTGAAATACCACCAGACACAAAACTTAAAGGATCATTTTGGTCCGTTTTAATGGTCTCAGTAGATAGTCCAATTAAAGAAGAAGTGGTCCATGAAAATATTGGGATAGGCTCTAAAATTCAATATGCAGTTGGACTCATTACCAATGTAAATTCATTAGATGAAGTAAATATCGATTTCAAAGATGTTGATTCTCTAGAAGAAGATAACCGAAACTTACAGGTTAAAATTGAAAATAAGGGTGTGTTTGCCGAAGCCACCGCACTATCATTAGAAGTGTACAACGAAAATGGCGACATGGTAAAAGAATACAAAAGCAAAAGATTACTTGTATTCCCAAATTTATGCAGGGACTATATTTTAAACCTATCAGATTTACCAAAGGGAATTTATGATTGTGTTCTGTTAGCCGAGTCAAGAGAAACATTCATTGGCACCAATATGCAACTTAACATAGATTAAGTACTATCTATAGATTTACATCTAACCCAACCAATGTTTAAAGAAATATTATTTTATGCATTTTTTTTATTGTTTTCATGCGGTCTTCTAGCTCAAGTAGAAATTCGTATTAAAAATGATAATGCATTGCGTAATATGACGCCAGCTTCTAAACATACTATTGTTGCAGAGGTAGAGAATACATCGAACAAAACACATTATATAAGAACCATATTAGACTTAGAAGACAACTGGGAAATTATTTCAGGTGGTACCGTAGGCAACTTACTACCTTATCAAAAAAAATCCATATTCATAACTATTTATGTACCCAGCAACGTCAGTCCTGGAAAACGTAAGGCACAACTACATTTGGTTACTGCAGAAAAAGCCATTCTACAATCCATTTCTTTAGATATTATCGTTCCTGAATATCATCGCCTAGTCATAAACAAACTATCATCGCCAGAACTTGTTATTGCCGGAGAAACAATTGAAAATAAATTCGAAATTCTAAACAAAGGAAACGTTGATGAGAATATTATACTTTACACAGGAAACGACCTAAAAGAAGGTACTACAAGAGAGGTTTTAGCAGATTCTTCATTAGTCATAACAATTACCAAGGAAACAGATAAAAACTTCGGTAAAATACGAACTGAAAATATTCATTTAAATATTGTTAGAGTAGGTGACACAAAAGAAACGATAAGAGGATATGCAACAACCAAAGTTTATCCTATTAAAATGGATAAGGAAGATGATTTCTTCAGATTTCCTATAGAAGCCAGCGTTTATTACAATACCATTTATTCTCAAGACAACAAGTTTTCATCCTTTTTAGTAGAGGCTCGCGGAGATGGATATTTTGACCAGGATAAAATTCACTTTTTTGATTTTATAATTAGAACCCCAAACCAAAATACAATTAACCGCTTTGGTATGAACGACCAATATAGTTTTGAATATGATTACAACAATGAATTCAATGTTATTCTTGGAGATTATAGTTACCGACCGAATAGGTTGGGTTTTATAAGCAGATATGGCTTTGGACTTAAATTAGATTACAAGTTTAAAAACACAACGATAACAGGGTTCTATTCAAAACCAAGGTTAGCTTTTTCATATAGCGAATCTTTGGTAGGATTTAAAATTCAGAACCAAGTATCAACTACTTTTAATATTGCCGCCTCGCTATCACAATCTAAAGAGAATGTTTTAATTGATAGGCGAATATCGCCCGAGGTAGAAATGCAAACTGGTCAAATTCTTGTTTTAGAGTCCAATTATAAAACCGACCAAACAATTATAAACCATGAATCATCTATTAGTCTTTCAGATTCCAAAGTAGGCACGGCACATGATTTAAGAGTAAATCAAAAATATGGCGATTTCAATTATAACGGAAATTTGACCATAGCAGGTAAAAATTATTTTGGCGGTCTAGGTAATAGTTTTAGGTATTCTAACAGTTTAAATTATTTTCAAAAAAAGTGGGGACTAAGTGCAGGTCAGGCATTATCGAGAATTAACGAACGATATAATCCCATATACTCCCTTCCCGAACCTTTTTATGAAAACTACTTCATATCCGGTAATTATAAAATAAACCAACAAAACCATACCAATATAAGGTTTAGTAATGTTCTGCGTGAAGACAAGCAGCTAGAAAAGAGTTATCATTACAAAGAGTATGGTTTCGATTACACTTATAGATATTTAAATCAAGGGTTAAGCTTATCTTTTAATGGTAGGGTGTCAAAAACAAGAAACCTATTAGGCTTCGATACATCTTACAAAAGTACTTATGGTCATAATCTTAGTGGATCATACCAAATATCCCCCACCTTTGGTTTACGTGCCAATTTAAATCATAACTACACAAATAGGTATGGAGCTTCTGGTAATGTTACCAATTTTTATAACTACGGATTAGGTTTTAATCTAAACCTTAGAGGTAGATTAAATTTATCTGCTATGTATAATAGTGGATTTAGCCCAGAGCAAGACTATTTACAGAGAGATTTCATAAACCTCAACTTTAGTACCAAAATAAATAAGGTACACAGGCTATCTGCAAGACTAAATTATTTTGAAAATGTATTGGCGTCAAACAATAAAGAAGTATTCAGTTACTTAAAATACACCTATTCTTTTGGAGCCCCTCTAAAAAGAGTAAATTGGAGAGGTTCAATGACAGGTACCATTAGCGCAAAAGATACTAGTATTAATATCAATAAAATTAAACTAAACGCAACAGGTAAAGATTCCTATACAGACGCATTTGGCAATTTTGAAATTAAAAACCTTCCACTAGGTAATAATTTTATAATGTTAGATGAATCTACACTACCGTTCGGCGTTGTTGCCACCCAAAAAATTCCGTTGGCTGTTGAAATTGAAAAAGACGAAATAGCACAATTAAAAATAGAACTTGTAAGAGCCGCCACTTTGAATGGAAAATTGAAAATAGACGATTTAATAAATGTAAACACTAGCATCGATTTACATGGGTACATAAAGCTTGAAGGAGTAAGTCATACTTATTATACAGAGTCTAAAAAAGACGGATCTTTCTCTATAAAATTAATTGTGCCAGGAAACTACAAGATTGAAATTATGAGATTAAAAAACGACCATGATTTAAAACCAATTAATAAAATACAACATGTTATAATAAAAGAGGGCGAAACATTGATTACTGATATTACTTTAAAAAAGAAAAAGAGAGTCGTTAAGTTTAAACAATCTCAATTTTCAATAAAAATGTAAGTATGGTGAAAATTATATGTACTTTATTTTTGTTCTTGTGCACTGGTTCTCTCATTGCTCAAGAAACCCTGGACGCCAGTGATCCAAGCAATTTTGTTATTGGAGGTGCACAAGGTTTCCAAACCTTTAGCATGAACCTTTTAGAAGTCCAAATAATAGACGTTGAACCTGAAATTAACAACACCATTTCTTTTACTGTTGACCCAAGTACTCTTGAGGCAGGCTTACCCGTATTTGCGGGAGCAGGTGGTGCGGAAAATGAAGATCTATGGCTAAATATAACCTCTAGATCTGCTAATTTAAATACATACAATGCACAAGTTTACAGTAATCAACCCGTACCAGCGGGTTTCGAAATTAAAATTGAGATTTTAAATAACCTAAGTGTAGATGGTACAGGTGATACTGGTATTGCCAGTACAAGTGAATTTACATTAAGTGAGGTTCCATCAATCATTATAACAGATATTGCTAGAGGGTTTACAAACGATGGGATAAATAAAGGATTTCAATTACGCTACACTATAACAAACTCTAGTGGTGGTTCTTTACCTGTTGGCTTTGAAGTTGTTTATGAACTCGTATTAAATTAATTATGAAAATATTTTTAAAATACATCCTCATTTTTTGTTGTACGTATAGTTGCTTGGGTCAATTATTACCTGGCACCTTATATGGCACGGCGGGTCCAACCTATTCGCAAACATTAGGTGACCTAGTAAGTGAAGCTGGTGAAGACGATGGCACGGTAGCCTACGAAACTGGCGCTAGTGAAGTTCAAATAACTTATAGGTTAGACCCAGGCACCCTTACCAGTTCTGCCTATAACTGTTCTGCTAATGTTTACAAATATAAAGTGTTCATGCATTTACAAAATGCGCCTGTAGGTTTGGTTTTAGAGGCAAGAACCTTTGCCAACGCAGGTACACGTTACCCATTAAGTATTAGCTATGATAGTTTTCCACTAATTGGACCAAGAAATCTTTATCCTGAAAACGGGGGTGATTATATTATTTTACCAGAAGACAATACAGCTGCTATAAAAGTTTTTGAATTTATTGGTTGCCGCGATAATATTCCTATTCAATTTAGAGTCGCAGCAAGTGTTCTAAGCGAACCAGGCGTATCAAATACTGAAATATATTACACAATTACAGGTAGTCTTAATTAACAAAAAAGGCTCCCATAACTGGAAACCTTTTTACGTGGAGAATACCGGATTCGAACCGGTGACCTCTTGCCTGCCAGGCAAGCGCTCTAGCCAACTGAGCTAATCCCCCAATTTTCAAGAGAATCAAAGGAAATACATTTTAACAACGTATCAAAGTACTACCTAATCTTTCTTTACACTAAGCACCAATACCGGTACTGGAGCATAAAATTCTGATTTTGAAATGGTACTTTTCTCCCATAATTTTTTGAAAAAACCACGTTTTCTTCTAAAAACACAAAGCAAATCTGGGTGAGCTGCTTGAAAATGCTCTAATACACCATGGTATGTGGTTGAATTATCAGTAAACGTCATTTGAGAACTGATATCCATTAAAGCAGTGTTTATTTTTAAATCGTCATCTGTATACCCTGGTGTTTTCACCATCAATAAATTCACACATGCATTATGCTTATTCTTAATCTCTATTAACGGATCAAGAATTCTCTTTCTTTTTAGAATACCAGATTTAAAAGCAACCAAAATGCTCTTAAACTCTTTATAAGAAGTTCCTTTTGGCACTATCAATGTAGGAATGTTAGTTCTTTTTATAATGGCTCCAGAGGTTTGCCCTAAATAGTTCTCTTCTTGAATATCGTTACTTCTAGGAGCTAAAATGATAAGGTCTATACCTATTCCCTTATCAATTTCTTTTAGTCCGTCTTTTAGCTCACCATTAAAGCTTGCTATTTTTATAGAAACCTTTTTGGTATCTACTCTTCCAATAACTTCCTTTAATCTTTCTTTAGAATTTTCGGCTATTTTTTGTGTAACGTTTGTAAGTGTTCCTGTTTTTCCGGTTACGTTGAAAACGTCCATTACATATATTTCTGCCCCAAAAGCTTCTGCAAAATCCACTGCATATTGTAAAGTTTCGTTAGCATTTGTAGAGGTCCCAATAGGAACAAGAATATTCATCATGATAAAAAGTGTTGATTATAACTCTAAATTTACAATTTAATTAAATTGCTTCAATGATAGAACCCGCAAAGATATCGCAAATACCCAAAATTTTATCCATGACCGATGCCTGTAGAATTGCAATGGAAGCAAATGGCATTTATCAATGGACAACAGCATACCCATCTAAGCAAGCATTTGAAAAGGATATAGAACGCAATGAACTTTATGTTTTATTACAGGATAATGAAATAGTAGGTTGCGTTGTTATTTCATTATTTATGGATGAAGAATACCGATCGGTAAACTGGTTGACAGAAAACACCAATAATTATTACATTCATCGTTTAGGGGTGCACCCTAAATATCAAGGCAAAGGTTTTGCCCAGCAATTAATGGCTTTCGCAGAAAACTTTGCTAGAGAAAATAATGCCCTATCGGTTAGGTTAGATACCTTTAGCCAAAATAAGAGAAATCAGAAATTTTACGAGCAACGTGGCTATGCCAAATTAGGGGATATCTTTTTTCCGAAGCAAAGCCAACATCCTTTTCATTGCTACGAACTCGTATTATAGAAACTATATTTTTTGAAAACGTCCGTTAACTTTAAATCTATAAATGCCTTAGCCATTCCTGCTACTATTGCCGGTATAGCCGAACCTTTATTGTCCATAACAGATACGGCCATTGTAGGGAATATTCCCGTTGACGGATTAGAATCTTTAGCTGCCGCTGGTATTGTAGGTTCTTTTCTTTCTATGCTCATCTGGATTCTTGGGCAAACCAGAAGTGCTATTTCAGCAATTATTTCTCAGTATTTAGGCGCTGGTAGATTAGAAGAAGTTAAAACATTACCCGCACAAGCCATTTACCTCAACATTGCTTTGAGCATACTTGTTTTACTCTCTACCATATTTGTAATTCAAGAAATATTCGAGCTTTTAAATGCTAAAGGAAAAATACTTCAATACTGTATTAGTTACTATTCTATTCGCGTTTGGGGATTTCCATTAACCTTGTTTGTATTTGCCGTAATGGGTATATTTAGGGGACTACAGAATACGTACTGGCCAATGGTCATTGCCATAACAGGAGCCGTATTAAATGTAATTCTTGATTTTGCCTTTGTATATGGTATTGAAGGGTTCATACCCGCCATGTATTTAGATGGTGCTGCTTATGCAAGTTTGCTGGCACAAGGAATAATGGCGATCATGGCATTTTATTTACTTTGGACAAAGACAGATATTAGCCTAAAACTAAAATTACCAATGCATCCAGAATTAGGTCGGTTAATCATCATGAGCCTAAATCTATTCGTACGTGCCATTGCCCTCAATACCGCTCTTATACTTGCTGTACGAGAGGCAACTGCTCTTGGTGATAAATACATTGGTGCGCATACCATTGCTATAAATCTTTGGCTATTTTCTGCCTTTTTTATAGATGGTTACGGTGCGGCCGGCAATATTATGGGCGGCAGGTTATTGGGAGAAAAGAACTATGATGAACTTTGGGTTCTCGTCAAAAAAATAACAAGATACGGTCTCTTAGTAAGTGTAGTTATCATGGCACTAGCGACAATTTTCTACAAACCCTTGGGAAGCCTATTTTCTAACGAGAGTATAGTGCTATCTGCTTTTTACGGCGTCTTTTATATTATTATTCTAGGGCTTCCTGTAAATACAATTGCCTTTGTTCTTGATGGCGTTTTTAAAGGTCTAGGTGAAATGAAATATTTACGAAACACCTTACTCATAGCTACATTCTTAGGTTTTGTACCAATGCTATTTTTAGGAAAATATCTTAACTGGGGGTTAACGGGAATTTGGCTTGCCTTTACCGTTTGGATGTTTATACGGGGCGCTGCTTTGGTGTGGAAGTTTAGAAACAAGTTTAAACCTTTATTGCAAAATCCGTAATTTTGCGTGAACAACCTCAGGTCAATCCCACGAGGTATTTGTAATACGATTACCTTAATATTTCGAGTCAAATAAAATACTATGGTTACTACAAGAAAGAATGGAAGTTTATATACCCGAATAGATGGTAAAGTTGCCCATGTAGAATTTGGACACCCTGCCAGTAATTCGTTTGTTTCTGAATTGTTACAACGCCTTACCGACACTATCAATGAACTTTCTGACAACGAAGCAATAACTGTTATCCTTCTAAAATCTGAAGGAGAAAAAGCATTTTGTGCCGGCGCTTCTTTTGATGAACTTTTAGAGGTCTCTAACCTAGAGGAAGGCAAAGCATTCTTTAGTGGTTTTGCTCATGTGATCAATGCCATGAGAAAATGTAAAAAAGTAATTGTAGGTCGTGTACATGGTAAAACCGTTGGTGGTGGTGTTGGTCTTGCCGCTGCTTGTGATTATGTGTACTCTAATGTTAACGCATCAATAAAACTATCGGAACTTAGTATAGGTATTGCTCCTTTAGTTATTGCACCTGCTGTAGCACGTAAAATAGGAACTGCTGCCTTAGGTGAAATGTCACTAGCTCCTACCGAATGGAAGAGTGCCTATTGGGCTCAAGAAAAAGGACTGTTCTCTAAAGTATATGACTCTGCACAAGAAATGGATAAAGAACTTGACTTCTTTATACACAAATTAGCGAGCTACAATCCTGATGCTTTAGCCGAATGGAAGAAAGTTTTATGGGAAGGTACCGACCATTGGGATACCTTATTGACAGACCGCGCTTCTATTACCGGAAAATTAGCACTTTCCGATTTTACTAGAAATGCACTGTCTAAATTTAAAAAATAAACAATAACTGAAACAGCGGTTCGTTCTGTTTCTAAATAATTATTATGGAATTCTTTCAATTTTTAAACGGAAACCTTGTTTTTCCAGTGCTAGCACTGTCTGTATTGATCATCTATTTTGTAAATAAAGTACGCGCAAAAAGAAAATACAAAAGGTAATCTAATACCCTACGCAACTATTTTGCACTTGCACATCTTTTAATAAAGCTGTCTTTATGTACGCAAAACTCTTTCTAGTATTTCTATCCCTATTTCTTGTTGCCTGTAACGACAAAAACGATACCGAACTACAAGATTGTTCTATGACCGCTTGCACTCTTAATTTTGTTATTATTACCGTTAGTGTCAAAGACACTTCAGACAATGTGGTGGTGTTAGGTGGTTACGAGATTATTGAAGAAGTAACTGGAGAAGACATATCGGTAGATTTTAATAATGAAGAATACCAATATTTTAAAGAACAAGGTATTTACCCTGTTCTTAGTGATGCTTACCGCACTCGATACCAGAATTCTACTGCAACACTTACTTTCAAAGGTTATGTTGCTAATGAAGAAGTTATTAACGAAGCCTATGAAGTTGGTGCAGACTGCTGCCATATTAGCTTAATCTCTGGAAATACAGAGATTGTTTTAGAATGATTTCTAAGCTATAAATCCTTTCAAAGTTCCCTACCTTTACCATATAATAATAGGCTATGAGCAATATTCGTATTACCAAACAATTCAATTTTGAAACCGGTCATGCACTTTACGGTTACGACGGTAAATGTAGAAATGTACACGGTCATAGCTATAAATTATCAGTAACTGTTATTGGTCGTCCTATTACCGATACCAGCCATGTAAAATTAGGAATGGTAATAGATTTTAGCGATTTAAAAAAGATTGTGAAAGAAGATATCGTTGACATCTTTGATCATGCTACTGTTTTCAATAAGAATACACCACACGTAGAACTTGCAAAAGAATTGACAGATAGAGGGCACAATGTAATTCTAGCCGATTACCAACCTACCAGCGAAAATATGGTTATCGATTTTGCTGCAAAAATACAGTCTAGACTTCCTAAGAACATTTCATTATTCTCTCTTAAACTTCAAGAAACCGATACCTCTTTTGCAGAGTGGTATGCCAGCGATAATTAAGTTCAACTAAACTTAACCGTTTACTTTCTTTACATCGATTAAAATTGTTTTATTTTAAGGGTAATCTCTTAATATGAAATAACATGGTAAAGCATCACATTTATTGGTGGAATCTTGAAAACCTATTCGATATTGAAAATTCCCCTAGAAGAAGTGAGTTTTTAAATAAACATTTAGGCAAAGAACTTGACGGATGGAGTGTTACCGTTCTAGAGCAGAAAATTACCAACCTCACTTCAATTATATCAAAATTTAACAACAACGAAGGACCGGATATCTTAGGCGTTTGCGAGGTTGAAAATGAATATGTTATTGAATTGCTCATTGCCTCTATGAGCGCTGCGCTTAATAAAAACTACGCATTTGTAATTTCTGAAGGTGATGACAAACGAGGCATTGACACCGCTCTTATATATGATAAGGACAAATACGGTCCAGAACAGTCCACGTTTAGTTTAAGAATCATTAAAAGAAATACTACTAGAGATTTATTCCAAGTTCATATTAATACTACAAATGGCAACAAGCTTGTTTGCATACTTAACCATTGGCCTTCTAGATCAGGAGGAGAATTAGAAAGTGAACCTTTTAGAATTATGGTAGCGGAGAATTTATCGTATTGGATTGAAAGAATTTACGAGGAACAGGGTAAAGATGCCAATATTTTACTGATGGGCGATTTTAACGACAATCCGTATAACAAGAGTATTACCTCGTATTTAATGGCAATCAATAATAAAGCTTTAGTAAAAAGTAATCGAGCACGGTTAAAGTATTTCTATAATGTAATGCATAAGTTTTTAGATGCTCAAATTGGAACATTCGTCTTTGGTAACGAATATAATATGCTAGACCAGTTTATGATTTCTAAAAGTATCTTATCTGAAAAATCTGAATTACCTTTTAAATTAAGTTCGGTAGCTATTATTGACTACCCAGAGTTAACTTCTGGTTCTTATCAAAAACCGGTAAAATTCGGCAGACCTAATTCATCCACATTTAATACAAACGGATACAGTGATCACCTCCCAATAAAAATAGTTCTTAACGAAAAAGATGCATCCGTGTAAGTTAGAGTGGTTATTTAAACCATTTCTTATTTTGACCCTCGTATTCACGTGATACGCAAAACAGTTATTATCTTTACATTCTGATGACAAACATTGAACTTCCTGCAGGGAAAAAAGTATATTTTGCTAGCGACAATCACCTAGGTGCACCTACTATGAAAGAAAGTAGGCAGAGAGAACTCAAATTTGTTCGTTGGTTAGACACGATTAAATCTGATGCAGCAGCTATTTTCTTAATGGGCGATTTGTTCGATTTTTGGTTTGAATACAAAACCGTAATTCCAAAAGGATTTACCAGAACCTTAGGAAAACTTGCAGAACTGTCTGATGCCGGTATAAAAATTTACTATTTCGTAGGTAATCATGATCTATGGATGAACGGTTACTTTGAAGAAGAGTTAAACATACCTGTATATCATAAACCTCAACAATATTCCATAAACGGTGTTTCTTTTTTTATAGGCCATGGTGACGGATTAGGACCAGATGATAAGGGTTTTAAAAGAATGAAGAAGGTTTTCACGAATCCCCTAGCTAAATGGTTCTTTAAATGGCTGCATCCAGATATTGGAGTTCGGTTGGCTAAACATTTATCTGTTAGCAATAAATTGATCAGCGGTGACGATGATGCCAAATTCTTAGGTAATGATAAAGAATGGCTTGTGCTATATGCACACAGAAAATTAGAACAACAACATTACGACCATTTTATATTTGGTCACAGACATTTGCCGTTGGAGATAAAACTGAAGGAAAATTCAAAATACACCAATCTTGGTGACTGGATTAATTATTACACCTATGCCGAATTTGATGGCAAGGGACTTTCTTTGAAAGAATTTAGCTAAATATCAGCAAAAACATCGACGAACTACACATTTTTATTTGTAATCCTTTTCTTACAACAAGAATTAAGGTGTTCACAACAATAGTTTTATAAAACTAGCTCTTGGTTATATCTTTACAGTGTTATTAAGTTTGAGTGTTGATCCCAAATCTTCACATTACCTACAAGTTTACCCTCTTAATGACCCAAATCTTAAGCATACCTACCTTAAAGAACAGCCCCTATTTTAGGGGCTTTTTCGTTGTTTAGAATTATCTTCACTCGAAAATTTAAAAATAATTTACTTAATATATCATTGATTCATTATCGACCAATATTTAGCTATTATAAATTAATATAAGTTAAAACAACGAGTATTCTTTTTCTTAAACCTCAAAAATGGCGCTTAACAAGAAAAAATAATTCAAGGAAGTAATCGGATATAAATCTATGTTCTATTCAGACTATCAAAAAAATGCTAATTATAGTATGTGGCAGGAATTGAATACTAAAGTTAGCTTTATGCAGACTTTAGTTAGCAATGGAATCTAAACACGAAATACTAAATTTATTCGGAAAAAACGTCAGAAAATACAGACGCTTACTCAATATTTCACAAGAAGAATTAGCACATAGAGCTGACCTTCACAGAACTTATATTGGAATGATTGAAAGAGCTGAAAAAAATATTACTCTCGTAAACATTGAAAAAATTGCTAATGCTTTAGAAGTCAAAATTGATGATTTATTAAGACAAAGCAATGGCAAAGAATAAAAAGTACAAATTAGCAGAAGAGTTTTTTATAGCAGAAAAGACAAGTGACGTATTCATGGAAGTTGAATTTGAATACGAAACACAAAAATGGAAAGGGTTACTACCTAAATTTTTAAAGTTTCAAGGCTTAGACTTAACAGAAGAAGATTTTTATAATTCTATAGAGGAATCATACAACATTCTAAATCCTAAAAATCGTCTGAAATGGATTACTGAAAGTGATTTACTTTGGTTAGCTTCTCAAAAAGAAACTCAAACCTATAAAGTTCTTCGAGCATTACACTCAGGAAATTGGGAATGTAGAGTTTGTGGTCCAGTACCAGCTGAAAATCCACAGCCAGCAGCTCGTTTAGGAGCTTTAAAAAAGCAAGGTTATATAATTGGTTCAAAAAGGAAACAATGTACTTCATGTTCTAAAAAAACCATGCATGATATTTTAGTTATGCTTCCAAAAATCCAATCAAAATTTGAAGATGGAAACGAATTACGAGCTTCAATGTCTGAAAAGCTTAAAGAACGAATCAAAAAAATGTTAGGTAAAAAAGAAGTTTGCTTCAATGTAAAAAGAACTTCGGTCGAACTTATTGTTGACCACAAATTTCCTTCTCAAAGATGGATAACAAAAGAATCTGCTAATCCAGATGATATGCCTGAAACTCAAATTCGTAAAAAATTTCAGTTATTGAGCAATCAAACCAATATGTGGAAATCAAGGTTTTGTGACAGTTGTGTAAAAACGGGAAAACGAGGAGACTTTATGGGTACAAAATGGTATTATCAAGGAGATGAAAATTGGAATGGTAAGACTGAAAATGATGAAAATGGTTGTGTTGGTTGTCCGTGGTACGATTTGGAATTTTGGAAAGAAAAATTAAATGAAAAACTATAAATTTTTTGCATACTAAAGTTATCATTGTTTTTATAAATTTGCGGTAGAATATAAAATATTATGAATAAAAATTTAACATTTGGTAGTGTATGTTCAGGAATTGAAGCTTCTCAATTGGCGTTCTCACCATTTGGTTTTGAGCAACTTTGGAGTTCAGAAATTGCAGAATTCCCATCAAAAGTACTTGAACACCATTTCCCTGACATTCCAAATGTTGGAGACATGATTAATATTCCTAATTCAATTCTAAATCGTGAATATGAAGCACCTGACCTATTTTGTGGAGGAACACCTTGCCAAGCTTTTTCATTAGCAGGTTGGAAAAATGGTCTTGCTGACGAAAGAGGACAATTAACAATGACTTTTATTGAAATTGCAAACGCAATAGATAAAATTCGACTGGAAGACGGTAAAGACAAAAGTATTGTTCTTTGGGAGAATGTAGAAGGAGCATTAAACGACAAAACAAATGCTTTTGGAAATTTTATTGCAGGTTTAGCAGGTTTTGAGGAAGAAATTAAAGTAAGTAAATGGACTAAATCAGGTTATTTAGAAGGTAAAGAAAGAAATGTTGCTTGGAGAGTAATTGACGCAAAGTATTTTGGACTTCCACAACAAAGAAAAAGGCTATATGTTCTTGCAGGCGGCAAAGACTTTAAACCAGACCAAGTACTTTTTGAATTCAACAACAAAGACATTGTAAAAGAACTTAAATTAAAAGCTAAAAAGAGTTCTTCAAATAGCCCTAATTTATTCTTAACAAAGAGCACAGAAAAAGAAAAGGAATTGGTTTTTAACAACCAAGGAGTGAAATTGGAAGTCTTTAGAGAGTATACCGATTGTTTATATGCAGCTTACGGGACAAAATGGAACGGAAACGCAGCAGCTTACAACGGTTCATTATACGTATCTGAAAACGATAAGATTAGACGACTTACACCTTTAGAATGTGAACGACTAATGGGTTTTCCTGACAACTACACAAAAGTTAACGGAAATAGTCATACAAATAGATTTCAAGCAGTAGGTAATTCTTGGGCAGTTCCTGTCGTTAAATGGATTGGTAGTCAGATTAATGCGTTTACAGACAAAAAAACTGAAAATGAATTTAACGAGTGGAAAAAAGCTATTCAACCAAAAAAGAACAAACTAAACGCATTATTATATTTACTTGATGGAACAAATCAAATAAGTAAATTTGAATATCTAAATTCTTCAAACATTCCAAACAATCCAATTTTTGGAGATTTAAAAAACGTTATTGAACCAAATCACGCATTAGATAAATTCTATTTGAGTTCTAAAGCATGTGCAGGAATATTAAGACGTAAAAATGAACGCAATATGAATATGAATGCGGAATTGGAAATATTAATGGCAAGAATTAGTAAAGGCGATAAATTACAGACTGAAAAGAAAAGCTAGCAAAAAATAATGGCTATAACTAATGATAGTTTTACCGTAGAGTAAAAATTATCGCAAGTAATGAAGTATAGTTAAATCTGAAAGTTATTTCTTCCAAAATCCTTAATAACTATAACCTAAACGGTATCGTTTATATTAAGTGTTGATTCCCAAATCTACAGTTACCTAAAAGTTCCCCCACTTAAGACCCAAATCTTAAGTACCACCTACAATAAAAAAAGCTCCTGAATTAGGGGCTTTTTTTATGTTCTATTTTTAAAGAAATTAGCTTTCATGTTCTTCAACATCTTTCTGTAAATCTAACCTACGGAAACCAGGAGAAACAATTGCAGTAAGTCCAACCGTTAATAGCGTCATAGTACCGCCAAAGACAACTGCTGCTACCGTTCCCATTAATTTTGCGGTTACGCCACTTTCAAAAGCACCCAGCTCATTAGATGACCCTACAAACATAGAATTTACCGAAGCTACACGACCACGCATATTGTCGGGAGTTTTTAATTGTAATATGGTTTGTCTTATAATCATTGAAACCCCGTCTACTGCTCCACTTAAGAATAATGCTATAACAGAAAGCCAGAAATAAGTAGATAGGCCGAAAACAATCATACATAATCCAAAACCGAACACTGCAATCAATAATTTCTTACCTGCCTTTTTATGTAACGGAAACCTTGTTGACCCTAGCATAGTTATTGCCGCGCCAACTGCTGGTGCCGCTCTTAGAACACCAAAACCTTCTGAGCCTACATGCAATATATCTTGCGCAAAAATGGGTAATAATGCCACGGCACCACCGAACAAGACTGCAATCATATCTAAGGTCAAAGCACCTAACACGGCTCTAGTCTTAAATACAAAATTTAGCCCTTCTTTTAAACTTTGAAAAATAGGCTCTCCTATCTTAGGATTAAGTATTGGCTTCTTTGAAATATTAAAAAGTGCTGTCAACGCAAGTAATGAAAACCCGAATATGACACACATAGACCAATGTACGCCTATTAAGCTAATGGAAAACCCAGCTAATGCCGGACCAAGTACAGATGCCATTTGCCATGTAGTACTGCTCCAAGTTGCAGCATTTGGATATATTTTTTTAGGAACAATTAAAGCGATAAGAGAAAAAATAGTTGGTCCTAAAAATGCTCGTACCAGTCCGCCAAAAAATACAAGCGTATAGATACCATATAGAATTACTTTGGTTTCATAGGTTTCTAAAACCGAAGGCAGAGACAACATAAACAACCCAAAACTTATAACGGAAAACCCAAAAATACACTTGATTAAGAGATTCCGCTTTTCTTTCTGATCCACTATATGACCAGCAAAAAGTGCCATACCCACAGCAGGTATTACTTCCATTAATCCAATAATACCCAATGATAACGGGTCTTTGGTCATGGTATACACTTGCCATTCTATTACAATAAATTGCATAGACCAGGCAAAAACCATAGCAAAGCGAACTAAAAGAAAAATATTGAATTCCTTGTATCTTAAGGCAGCATAGGGATCATTTACGCTCATAGGGCAATCGCTAAATAGAGCCCAAAGATATTTAATATATCACAGGGCATATGAAGATTTATCAACTAATTATTGCACAAAACCAAGCAGTTTTGTCAACGTTAACTAGTCTATACCCAGTTCTCCAAAAAAGGAATCTAATTCTAATTTAAAAAGTGTACCACTTATTAAATCTCTTATCTCGATAGCTTCTTGAAAACTTACTGCAAAAGTTATTTGGTGGGCAGGACTATTCAACAAAAGAGATCTACACGTTTCTTTTGTTTTACAATCGCCACACAAATTCCCTTTTCCATTCTCTATGGTGTCCGTAATACATTTAGAAAAATAGCGCAATTCACTTTGCGTAAGCAGTAAACCAATGTCCCTGAAAATTACTTGAACCTTCTTTGATTGACTAGGCTTGTCTTTTTTCCACTGAAAGGCTATTCCAAAATCATTTTGGTATATAGGATTGATATCGTTCATAAGAATCTACATATTTAATATAAATATATGAATCTTATTTAGAATAATTATAAATAGTAATGTTAAATGGTGATTTCTATCTGACTACCTTCTGGGTCTAAAACAACACTTTCGTAATAACCATCTCCCGTAGTCCTAGGCTCACCGGCAATTGTATACCCATCTGCACGTAATTCATCGGTCAGGGAATTTACTTTCTCTTTTGACCCTACAGACATTGCAAAATGTATAAACCCCGTATGTATCGTATCAATATTAGACGATTTACCAATACTTGGTTTATGCATGATTTCTAACCTTGCACCATCCGTAAAACTTACAAAATAAGATGAAAACTCCTTGGTAGGGTTATAATACTTCTCACCAGATACAGCATTAAAATATCGTTCATAAAATGTTCGCATCATTTCTAAGTCAGTGACCCAAATGGCAATGTGCTCTATTCTCATTTTATATCTTTTAGCTTCAATTGAATACTAATGTTGCCTTGCCATTCATTTTCATCCAACGAAAAAACAGCATCAAAAGGTTTTCTGCCAGTAACTAACGATAACTTGTCTCCCATATTAAAACCAATACCGTCAATTCTATGACTGTCTTGTTGAACTACCGCAATTTTTAAATGTGCCTCTTCTTTCCCAACACCCTTAGCATATCCTGTATCGTGTACATTTTCTGCCATAAAAGTTGGAGACATATTACCTGGACCAAATGGAGCAAACTGCTTTAAAATTCGCATTAATTTCGGATTAATATCCTTTAGCTCTATAACCCCGTCAATCGTAATTTCAGGAATCAACATTTGCGGATCAATGGTTTCCTTGACCACTTTCTCAAACTGATGCTTAAAGTTATTGTATTGATCCTCTAATAAGGTTAACCCAGCAGCGTATTTATGACCTCCAAATTGTTCTATATAATCTGCACATCCTTCTAGGGCATTGTATACATCAAAACCTTTTACAGATCGTGCCGAAGCCGCCAATTTATCCCCACTTTTAGTAAACACCAATGTTGGTCTATAATAAGTTTCCGTCAATCTAGAAGCTACAATACCTATAACTCCTTTGTGCCAAGACTCTTTATAGACTACAGAAGTAAACCCTTCTTCTTCCCCATTTTCTAGAATTTGCACTAAAGCTTCCTGGGTGATTTCTTGATCCAATCCTCTTCTATCCGTATTGAATTTTTCAATTTCAGAAGCGAATTTTATAGCTTCATCCATGTTGGTTTCTGTCAATAGATTTACTGCATGCTGACCATGTTTCATTCTACCGGCAGCATTTATTCTGGGTGCAATTATAAACACTACATCTGTAATGGTAAGAACGCTTTTATTGATTTGATCGATAATTGCTTTAAAACCTATTCTAGGTTGCTGATTGATAACTTGTAATCCATAAAAAGCTAATATTCGATTCTCCCCAGTAATTGGTACAATATCTGCTCCAATTGCAGTTGCTACTAAATCAAGACAATAGATAACATCATCGATAGTTTCTCCTCTATGAGCACCTAATGCCTGAATTAATTTAAAACCGACACCGCAACCACATAATTCATCATAAGGATAATTACAATCATCCCTTTTTGGGTCTAAAATTGCAACAGCATCCGGCAAGTCTTTACCTGGTCTGTGGTGATCACAGATAATAAAATCGATATCCTTTTCTTTCGCGTATGCTACCTTATCAATAGCCTTTACTCCACAGTCCAAAGCAATAATTAATGTGAACCCGTTATCCTCGGCAAAATCAATTCCTTTAAAAGACACTCCATAACCCTCTCCATACCGATCCGGAATATAGGTTGCTACATTTGGGTAATAACTTAATAGGTAAGATGACATTAAAGCGACGGCAGTAGTACCATCAACATCATAATCTCCATAAACCAAAATATTTTCACCATCTGCAATTGCCTTTTCAATTCTGGCAACGGCTATATCCATGTCCTTCATTAAAAAGGGATCATGCAGGTCACTTAACTGTGGGCGGAAAAAATTCTTTGCTTGTTCGAACGTAGAAATGTCTCTTTGCAACAACAGTTGCGCTACCAAATCATCTACCTGAAGCGCACTTGCCAAGGCATCAATGTCTTCTTGTTTCGGTTTCGGTTTAATGGTCCAGCGCATTTTACAAGTTCAAGTTCAAAAATCAAGTTCAAGTTCAAGAAAGAACTTAACCTAACCCCTTTACTTTTTGTTTTTAATAATTGTTGCTATAATTCTAATTAATTGTTCCAATTCATCTAGGAGTTCAACCCTTCTTGCAGCATTACCATAATCAACTTTGGATAGTATTTTAAGATTGACTCTTGACTCCTTCAACTCCTTTAAAGAGATGGGAGCTTTATTGATATAATCCCTATCTGTATTTGTTCCTTGTGCTTCGCCAACATTTAGAGCTGAGCTACCGGCAGAACATAATAATTGATTTCCGTAATATTAACCCGTTAAATCTGAAGGCAAGTCTTTACAGAAAAGAACAACAGTGCCAGCAAAATCGACTAATCTATCTTCTAAATCAAATTTCTTGTCCATTGGTTAATCTTTGAACTTGAGCTTGAAACTTGTAGTTGAACTTTATTTCTTATGAAAAATAGTCTTGATATCCAGTTCTGCAAATTGTCTGAACATTTCCATTACACCGCAATATTTTTCAATAGATAAATCTACCGCTCTTTGAAGTTTCTTTTCATTCAAGTTTTCACCATGAAAATGATATTCTACAACTACTTTATCATAAAACTTAGGATGCTCATCTGTTAGATTGGCAATCGTTTCAATATGAAACTCCTCTACTTCAAGTTTCATCTTTTTAATCAATGCAGCTACATCTAAACCAGAACAACCTGCTAACGAAGAAAGCATTAATGCCTTTGGTCTAAAACCACTACCATCACCACCATCTTCCTTGGCAATATCTATTCTTAATGAATGTCCTGAAGGATTATTACTTTCGAAGGACATGTTGCCCAACCATTTTGTGCTAATATGATTTGTTGTGCTCATAATTTTTTGTTTCTTGTAGAATACAAAAATACAACAATATAGGCTGTAATATTATCCAACAAACAGATCAAAGCAGCCAATACTTAGTTAACTCATCTTAAATAAATACTTAAAAAACACGTATGGCATTAGTAACACCGCTTGACCCAAACCATGACCCAGAAACTAAAGAACTAGCAGCGTTTTTCAATGAAACCCTTGGTTTTTGCCCAAATTCTGTTTTGACTATGCAGCACAGACCTGCCATATCTAAAGCATTTATAAACCTCAACAAAGCCGTTATGGCTAATGAAGGTCGCGTAACTTCTGCCCTTAAAAGAATGATTGCTTGGGTAAGCAGTAACGCTACAGGTTGTAGGTATTGCCAAGCTCATGCTATTAGGGCTGCAGAACGTTATGGTGCAGAACAAGAGCAATTAGATAACATTTGGGAATATAGAACTCATTCAGCATTTTCAGATGCAGAACGTGCTGCTTTAGATTTTTCTCTACAGGCTTCTCAAGTGCCTAACGGAGTAGATGCAGAAATAAAAGAACGCCTTTACCAACACTGGAACGAAGGTGAAATTGTTGAAATGTTAGGCGTAATTTCTCTCTTTGGATACCTTAACCGATGGAACGATTCTATGGGAACATCTATTGAAACCGGAGCCGTAGACAGTGCAGACCAATACTTAGGAAAACATGGTTGGGAAAAAGGAAAGCATGATGGATCGGTTTATTAGAAAATAGCAATTAGTTAAATTACTACCATAATATGTCCGAGAATCACTTATTAATACAAGTAAAATTATTCTTCATTTGAATTTCAGCTTATACATTTAAAGGAATAAAAACTATTATATTTGTCATAATGTAAAGTATTATTTACTTTTAGTGCTTAATACTTTACATTATGAATTTTCAAATTTTGCCAAATAGATTTAAGACCATTGGATTAATACTCTTTATAATTGGTTTTGTAATACCTTTAATATTAGCATTTACCAGCGGTTTCTCTGAACCCTATACTTCTAATGAAACATCACGTTTATCAGAAAAAGTAATTGATTCTTCTTTATCGAAATGGTTAGATATTCTTACTATCGTGGGGATGTTGATTTACATGTTATCAAAAGAAAAAGTTGAGGATGACTATATCATCAAACTTAGATTAGAATCTTATCAAATAGCTACAATATTATGTCTAATTGTAATAATTATACTTCATATTATCAACAATGAAATGATGTTTAATGTCTCTGATTTTATTTATGCATTCATAATATTATATCTTATTACATTTTATCTTAAAAAGAAGGTTATAGTATGAAAAATCTAGTCAAAGTAGAAAGAGCAAGACTAGATTGGACACAAGCACAACTAGCAGAAGAATTAGGAGTTTCAAGACAAACTATTCATGCAATTGAGAAAAATAAGTTTAATCCTTCGGTAATTCTAGCAATTAAAATGGCAAAATTGTTCAACGTAACAGTAGAAGAATTATTTATCATAGAAGAAGAATAAAACCTGTTAATTATCAAAGAACTAGTCGAAAATCTTAGCAACCAACTCCTGCAACTCCTCAACAACATCTTCCTCGAACCAAGGATTTTTACTTCGCCAAAAACGATTTACAGGCGATGGATGTGGTAGAAGAAAATACTTTGGCAAGTATTCTTTGTAGTGCAATACATTTTCGGTTAGGTTTTTTTTGGACTGTTTAGCTAGGTATTGATCTTGAGAATATTTACCGATTAAAAGAATCAGTTTTACATTAGAAAACTGTTCCCACACACGTGAATGCCACAAAGGAGCACATTCTTTTCTAGGTGGTAAATCGCCCGTTTTCCCTTTACCGGGATAACAGAAACCCATGGGTAAAACTGCAAAATTATCGGGATTATAGAATACCTCGTCGCTAACACCAAGCCACTCTCTTAATTTTCTTCCACTAGGGTCGTCCCAAGCCTTATTTTCTACATGTGCCTTTCTACCTGGTGCCTGACTAACCAAAATGATTTTAGAATTACTATTACCCGCAACAATAGGTCTTGGTTCTAAAGGCAAATGTGCCTTACAAACCTCGCATCCTCTTATTTCAGATAATAAATCTTCCATCTTATTTATTTATGATCATAACAGCCCTAATTATGGTAGACGGAAATAATTCGTTCTAATTTAACAAACCTAGGTTTACCCTTCAATCACTTTTAATGCATCACCATCAAAACTTAAACCTTCAAACCCCGTATTCATAAAACTTCTAATATTTTGGTGCGAACTTCCTTTTAAATCAAGAAGCACTTCATCAAAATAATATGCTCCAAAACAAGCCAAGGTTTCCTCTTTTGTAAGTCCTTCTTTTACTGCAAAAGAAAATAATTTGCAGGAGCCCGAATTTTGACCCGCATCATTACTTACTGTTCCGTTTGTATATGCCGTAGGAGTAAAAATGTACTTAGAATCTATAGCAACCATAGTTTCTGAAAAGGAAATATCCTTTGGACTAGCAGCTAGTTTTTTCTTAAAATCATCTAATGTCATATTATTTATTTATTTCCTCCAACTACGATTACTATTTCTCCTTTGGGTGGTTTTTCTGTGTAGTGTTTTAGAACTTCTTCTGCAGTACCCCTAACTGTTTCTTCATATAACTTGGTCAATTCCCTTGAAACGGAAACAGGTCTTTCAGCTCCGAAATATTCTACAAAATGAGCTAACGTCTTCAATAATTTGTGCGGTGATTCGTAAAATATAATGGTACGTGTTTCTTCTGCCAAGAATTTTAAACGGGTTTGCCTTCCTTTTTTAACGGGTAAGAATCCTTCGAAAACAAATTTATCATTCGGCAAACCACTGTTGACCAAAGCTGGAACAAAAGCTGTTGCCCCTGGTAGACATTCTACCTCAACCCCTGCTTCTACACAGGCACGTGTCAACAAAAAGCCTGGATCTGATATTGCGGGCGTACCTGCATCTGATATCAAAGCAATGTTCTCGCCTCCCTTTAATTTGCCCACCAAATAGTCTACCATATTGTGCTCATTGTGCATATGATGACTTTTCATTTGAGTACCAATTTCAAAATGATGTAATAATTTACCACTTGTACGGGTATCTTCAGCAAGAATAAGATCTACCTCTTTAAGAATTCTAATCGCTCTTAAAGTCATATCCTCTAAATTCCCTATTGGTGTTGGCACTAAATATAGCTTTCCCATTTATTTTAAAGTAAAAAACCCAACACAAGTGCTGGGTTTGTGATACACAAAATTATAATTATTAAGAGAATCTACGAGATACTAACTCAATAAATCGTTCTTCAAATGGTTCTTTTCCTGCCCAGTTATTGTAATCTGGTTTTACCATATTCTTTATAAACGATATAGAACGTTCTTCTGAATCTATCGTATTCAATTGAGATAATACACGGTTGTAATCTTCCATGCTATTATTAAACAAATGTTTTACAAATGCCAAACGGTCATTTAAATCAACCTTTACATTGCTTTTTGCCAAACGATCATTCAACGATTTGGGTGCTGCATCAGTTTGTTTTAAATCTTCTTTTGATGGCATAAAGAGTTCCTTGTCATTTTTCATTAAATCTGGCTTTGACATAAATTCAGTCAAAACATCCTCTAAATCATCATTATTGGGCATTTCAGAAATGAAACCTTTTATCGTTTCCATACCAGGAATAATAATATCCTCTTCATGTGGATTACTCTCTGGCACTCCTTTGTTTCCTTTTAATACCGCATTTGCCATTTCTTCAAACTTGGCAGCAATTGCATTTTTTGAAACATCAACTTCCATATCATTGAGTTCCACCTCAATAAACTTAAGTACAGCTAATTTCTCGAACAGGTTTTTAGAAACCTCATACAGATTAGTAATATCATCCAAGTTATCTGCAGTCAAAATTTCTGTAGATAACTTCCTCAATTCCAGTTTTAACTTATTTTTCATCTAACAAATTTTAAGGTCAAGACCTAAATAGCAGGTTTTTTAAATACCTTTATCATTCTTAAATAATAAACGAAAAACCCTTTATTTTCGTCTAAAATTACAAAATGTTTCTTGAAAACACAGTTAATCCTAAAGAACAATTCGGCTGGATAGAAGTCATTGCCGGGTCGATGTTTTCTGGAAAGACAGAAGAGTTGATTCGTAGACTTAAAAGAGCGCAGTTTGCCAAATTAAAGGTTGAAATCTTTAAGCCTATGGTAGATACACGCTATGACGATGAAATGGTTGTCTCTCATGATGCCAATGAAATACGTTCTACTCCCGTGCCCGCTGCTGCCAACATTCGAATTTTGGGTGACACATGCGATGTTATAGGTATAGACGAAGCACAATTCTTTGATGATGAAATAGTTACCGTTTGTAATGATTTAGCCAATAAAGGTGTTAGAGTCATCGTAGCCGGGTTGGATATGGACTTTAAAGGCAAGCCTTTTGGACCTATGCCCGCTCTTATGGCTACGGCAGAATACGTTACTAAAGTACATGCTATTTGTACCCGTACTGGTAATTTAGCTAATTATAGTTTCAGAAAATCTAATAACGACAAATTGGTAATGCTTGGTGAGGTAAATGAGTATGAACCTTTAAGCCGTGGTGCATATTATAAAGCTATGCTTAAAGAAAAAGTAAAAATGATGGATGTAGAATCTGAGAAGATTGATGCAATCAAAAAGAATACAAATGGCTAAGGCAGAAGAGACCGTTTTAGAGATTGACCTAAAGGCACTTGGTCATAACTACAGGTATTTACGCTCTAAAATAAAGCCAGAAACTAAGTTTATGGCAGTAGTAAAGGCTTATGCCTATGGTAGCGATTCGGTAGCCATTGCCAAACATCTTCAAGGTTTAGGTGTTGATTATTTCGCTGTTGCTTATGTAAATGAAGGCATTACCTTAAGAGATGGTGGCATTACTACACCTATTTTAGTACTTCACCCACAAAAAATTCATTTTAAGACTTTAATTGAACATCGTCTAGAGCCAAGCATTTACTCTAAAGCTATATTGGCAGATTTTATAGCGACAGCTCAAGAAATGAATACTTTAGATTATCCAATTCATTTAAAATTTAATACGGGGCTTAATAGGTTAGGTTTCTCTGCGGATGAACTTCCAGAAATTTCAACGCTTATCCAACAACAAAAGGTGGTAAAAGTTATTGCAATGTTATCGCATTTAGCTGCAACCGAGGATAGTAATGAAACCGATTTTACCAATCTTCAATTACATCGTTTTGATGCTATTTGCCAGAAGGCGGATGCTTTATTTAAAATCAAAATTTTAAAACACGTCTTAAATACTTCTGGCATCATCAATTACCCAAATGCTCAATATGATATGGTAAGAAGTGGTATAGGACTTTACGGTTACGGTAATGAACCTCATGTTGATGAAGCATTACGACCAGTAATGACTCTAAAGACTATCATTTCGCAAAAACACAGTATCCCTTCAGGAGAATCTGTAGGTTACAATCGTAAATACAAATCTAACTTAGAGACCATCACCGCAACCTTACCATTGGGTCATGCAGATGGTATTGGAAGACAGTACGGTCAAGGCAAAACCTTTGTAAGTATCAATGGCAATATGGTCCCTATAATCGGAAATGTTTGCATGGATATGATTATGGTAGACGTAACAAATATAGAGTGTCAAGAAGGTGATGAAGTAATTATTTTTGGTAAAGAATTACCGGCGAATAAGTTCTCCCAAACTGCCGAAACAATATCGTATGAACTCCTTACGGGACTCTCTCAACGAATTAAGCGGGTGTTAATAAACTGATTTATTAACATTTTTTTAAGGTTTGTTTTTTTTTAGTAAATTGCGATACTTTTAAATAACCATTAATAATAAACACAAAAACATGTTAAAAGAATTTAAGGATTTCATCATGACAGGTAATGTCATAGATTTAGCCGTAGCCGTATTACTTGCCGGTGCTATGGGATTAGTAGTTAGCGGTTTTGTTGGCGACATTATGATGCCAATAGTAGGACACTTTGCAGGAGGTGTAGATTTCGCTGATTTGAAAGTTGTATTAGATGAAGCTGTTGTTGCCGCCGATGGTGCAGTAACTAAGCCTGAAAATGCAATTCTATATGGTAAATGGATCAATGCTATTATCAATTTAATTATCGTTGGTTTTGTATTGTTCATTATAGTTAAAGCTTACAACAAAACAAAAACTCCACCAGCTCCAGTTAAAGAAGCTCCAAAAGGACCTACTGCAGAAGAATTATTGGTAGAGATTAGAGATGCTTTAAAAAAGTAATTTATAATACTCCCTAATTAAAAGGGAACCGTTGCACTGCAACTAACAATAACTAAAACCGTCAACTTTGTTTCGCTAACATTGTTGACGGTTCTTTTTTTATTCAATACTCAAATTAACTTAAAGTTATAAATTAAACATTTTGTTATATTTTGATTATTCTTTTCTTTTTTACTTGCGTAAGTATCAGTATTACCTATTTTTGCCGCTTAATATAATTGTTTGACAAATGAAAGTAGCTGTAATTGGTGCCACAGGCATGGTTGGCGAAGTAATGTTGAAAGTATTGGCTGAACGTAATTTTCCATTAACGGAATTGTTACTAGTTGCCTCTGAACGTTCTGTAGGTAAGAAAATGACCTTTAAAGGAAAAGAGCATACGGTTATAGGCTTAGCAGATGCTGTAGCCGCAAGACCTAATATTGCTATATTTTCGGCAGGTGGCGATACCTCTTTAGAATGGGCTCCAAAATTTGCGGAAGTTGGTACTACTGTAGTAGATAACTCTTCTGCTTGGAGAATGGATCCTACTAAAAAATTAGTAGTTCCTGAAATTAATGCACACGAACTTACTGCTGAAGATAAAATCATTGCAAACCCTAATTGCTCTACAATTCAGTTGGTTATGGCATTATACCCATTACATAAAAAATACAAAATGAAACGTGTTGTGGTTTCTACATACCAATCTGTTTCAGGTACTGGTGTAAAAGCTGTTCAGCAACTTGAAAATGAAATTGCTGGCGTAAAAGGCGAAATGGCATATCCTTATCCAATAGGTAGAAATGCATTACCTCATTGCGATGTTTTCATGGAAAATGGATACACTAAAGAAGAGATGAAACTGGCTCGCGAACCTCAAAAAATATTAGATGATCGTACATTTTCAATAAGCGCTACCGCAGTAAGAATACCTACCGCTGGTGGACATTCTGAATCTGTAAACGTTGAATTTGAAAATGATTTTGAGTTAAACGAGGTTAGAAGATTATTAAATGACATGCCTGGTGTTACCGTACAAGATAATCCTGATACAAACACCTACCCAATGCCAATATATGCACACGATAAAGATGAAGTTTTTGTTGGTCGTTTGCGTAGAGATGAAACCCAAAGGAATACTTTAAACATGTGGATTGTTGCCGATAACCTTAGAAAAGGAGCGGCTACAAATGCTGTGCAAATTTCAGAATATTTAGTTGAGAAAGGTTTAGTATAAATTACCCTTTTAACAACGTTAAAACCTTCAAAACAACTCTGTTTTGAAGGTTTTTTTATGGTATTTTAGTGAACACTGAAGTATTAATGAAAAATATATTACGAGCGCTATTCGTCATAACACTTCTTTTTTCTTGTAATAATAAATCTAAATCTGAACATATTATCGTGAATTATCCTATTACCGCAAAAGCTGATACCATAGATACTTATTTTGGAAACGATGTTAAAGACCCTTATCGTTGGTTAGAAGATGATCGAAGTCCAGAAACCGAAGCTTGGGTCAAAGAACAAAATAAAACTACATTCGGCTATTTAGAGAAAATTCCTTTTAGAAATGATTTAAAAAACCGACTTGAAAAACTTTGGAACTATGAAAAGTTAGGATCGCCTTTTAAAAAAGGTGATTATACCTATTTCATGAAAAATGATGGACTCCAAAATCAATATGTTGTTTATAGAACTAAGGGCGATGAAAAACCAGAGATTTTCTTAGACCCGAATACGTTCTCTGAAGACGGCACAACTTCATTGGCCGGACTAAGTTTTACAAAAGATGGTTCCTTAGCAGCCTACCTAATTTCTGAAGGAGGTAGCGATTGGCGTAAAGCAATAATCTTAGATACGGAAACAAAAGAAATTGTAGAAGATACATTGATAGATATTAAATTCAGTGGTATCTCTTGGAAAGGAAAAGAAGGTTTTTATTACTCTAGCTACGACAAACCTAAAGGAAGTGAGCTTTCTGCTAAAACAGATCAACATAAGGTATACTATCACAAATTAAGAACGCCTCAAAAAAGCGATGAGCTTATCTATGGTGGTGCCGTATTAGAAAAACATCGGTACGTTAGTGCTAATGTTACAGAAGACAATAAGTACTTACTTATAACTGCCTCTATTTCTACGTCTGGCAACAAACTATTCATAAAAAATTTAGAGGACCCCAACGGGTTGCTAGTTCCTGTAGTTGAAGACACCGATTCTGATAATTATGTTATAGACAATGTAGATTCTAAACTCTATATCGTAACCAATAGAAATGCACCAAACAAGAAAATAATTACCGTAGATGCCAATAACCCGAAGGTAGAAAATTGGGTGGATTTTATTCTGGAAACGGAAAATGTTTTAAGCCCAAATATTGGAGGTGGTTACTTCTTTACCGAATATATGGTCGATGCCATTTCAAAAGTATATCAGTATAATTACGATGGTAAACTTATTCGTGAAGTAAATCTACCAGGCATAGGTGCTGCTAGTGGTTTTGGTGGTAAGAAAGAGGACAAAGAATTTTACTTCTCTTTTACAAATTACAACACACCCGGTTCCACTTATAAATTTAATGCGGAAAGCGGCGAATACGAACTATACTGGAAACCTGAAATAGATTTCAACCCTGAGGATTACACTTCTGAACAAGTTTTTTATACCTCTAAAGACGGTGCCAAAATACCTATGATCATTACCTACAAAAAAGGGACTGAATTAGATGGCAAAAACCCAACAATTATATATGCCTACGGCGGATTCAATATTAGCTTAATACCCTCTTTTAGTATTGCCAATGCAGTTTGGATGGAACAAGGCGGAATCTATGCCGTGCCTAATTTACGTGGTGGTGGTGAATATGGTAAGAAATGGCATGATGCAGGAATAAAAACCAAAAAACAAAATGTGTTCGATGATTTTATAGCGGCAGCAGAATTTTTAGTTGATAAAAAGTATACATCAAAAGAATACTTAGCTATTCGCGGAGGTTCTAACGGAGGTTTGCTGGTTGGTGCCACAATGACACAAAGACCAGATTTAATGCAAGTAGCATTACCTGCAGTAGGCGTTTTGGATATGCTGCGTTACCATACATTTACCGCTGGCGCTGGATGGGCATATGATTACGGTACCGCAGAAGATGATGAAGAAATGTTTAAATACCTAAAGGGGTATTCTCCTGTACATAATGTAAAAGCTGGAATTGCTTACCCAGCTACTTTAGTAACAACTGGCGACCATGATGATAGGGTGGTGCCAGCCCATAGTTTTAAGTTTGCGGCAGAACTACAAGAAAAGCAAAAAGGTACAAATCCAACATTAATAAGAATAGAAACCAATGCCGGGCATGGTGCAGGTACTCCTGTAAGTAAAACTATAGCGCAATATGCCGATATTTTTGGATTCACATTGTTCAATATGGGTTATACCGAACTACCTAATAAAAGTGTTTTGAAAGAATTTAAGGAGTAATTCCCTTTCGAAATCAATAATTTATCGAAAAATCCGTTTCATATTGGAACGGATTTTTCAATTTTGCATTCCTAAGTATAAAAGCATGTTACGAGTAGAAAACCTATCATTTTCTTATGATAAACTTCCAGTATTAGAGTCCCTTAATTTACGCATACAACGTGGAGAACATGTGGCAATAATTGGTGAAAGCGGGTGTGGTAAAAGCACCTTGTTGAAACTAATGTATGGACTAATGGATTTAAATAAAGGTGAGATTTTTTGGGAGGACGAACAAATTTTAGGCCCGGCTTATAACTTGGTTCCCGGCCCACCATTCATGAAATATCTATCGCAAGATTTTGACCTAATGCCTTTCATTTCCGTATCTGAAAACATTAGCCAGTACCTTTCTGTCTTTTACCCAGAAGAACTTAAAGAAAGAACACAAGAGCTTTTAGAGATGATAGAGCTTACCGAGTTTGCTAACACAAAAGTAAAAACACTTAGTGGTGGTCAACAACAGCGCGTTGCACTGGCTAGAGTATTAGCACAAAAACCCGAAATTTTACTGTTAGATGAGCCTTTTAGCCACATAGACAATTTTCTTAAAAACAGTTTACGTCGTAATATTTTCAATTATCTGAAAGAGAATAGAATTACAACTATTGTCGCAACGCATGATGTAAACGATGTGCTGCCTTTTGCAGATCGTGCCGTTGTACTTCGTAATAAGGAAATTATAGCTAGGGCTAGGCCAATGGAACTTTATAACAATCCTAAAAATCTTTACGTAGCATCGCTATTTGGAGAAGCAAGTATGATTTCTATTGATGTTCTTAAAACCTACGCAAATACTAAAAGAAAAATTATTGTTTACGCTAATGAGTTTAGGGTTTCACCTTCATCTGGTTTTCAAGTTACCGTAGAAAAAGCATATCCAATGGGAAGTTATTACTTAACAGAAAGTAAAAGCAATGACGATGAAGTTATATTTTTCAATGCTGATAAACTATACCCAAAGGGAAAGGAAATATTCTTAAATGTTGCCATTGAGACCATCAATCAGCGTATACAAGAAGCTTCTTCCAATTCATAAATAAAAATACAGCGATTATTTATGTTTAGTAAATTTTCAAGCCCAAGACTGCTTTTCGTTGCAAAGTAGGAACATTTCTTTTTGTTTACATTTGTTAAAAGCCAGTTGTGCAACAAGAACAAATACTTACCGAGTTACAATATAAAGCCATTAGAAGTAGTGGTCCTGGTGGGCAGCATGCAAATAAAGTTTCTTCTAAAGTAGAACTATCATTTCTTATTGCCCCTTCCAACGGACTTACAGAACGTGAGAAAAAAAGAATTTATTTAAAACTAGGTAATAAGCTAAGTAAAGAAGGTGTATTAATTTTACAGTGCGATGAATCTCGTAGCCAACATAAAAATAAAGAGTTAGTAATTAAGAGGTTTTTTAAACTTCTAGAAAAATCATTGGTAGTTCCAAAAGCACGAAAGAAAAGCAAACCCACTAGATCATCAATTGAAAAAAGATTGAAAAGCAAGAAAATAGCCTCGCTTAAAAAAACGAATAGAGGTAAGCCTGACTATTAAATTTTTAGGCAAATATAGAATAGAACACAAAAACCGTAATCGCCCCTGTAAGCCCAAGAACACCTGTTCCTAAACCAAATAGCCTATATCCTGTTTTTACATTCATTCCACTCATTTGGGTCACTACCCAAAAAAAGCTGTCGTTTGCATGTGAAATTACAGCCGACCCTGCTCCAATTACTACAACTACAAGTGCTTTTTGTATTTCGGTTTCAAAACCTAACGATGACATCATCGGCATAATAATAGAAGCCGTAGTTACCAAGGCTACAGTAGAAGAACCTTGAGCCGTCTTTAACGCTGCAGCTAATACAAAGGGCAAGAAAATACCCATATTATAGTCGGTAAGTGTTTGTCCTAAAATATCGGCAATACCTGAATTTTGTAATATTTTACCAAAAATACCTCCCGCACCAGTTATTAAAAGAATTGATGCCGCGTCTTTTATTGCCTTACCTACCCACCCAGCAGAAGAAAGCATATCGTAATTTAATTTCTTTGGTAATAGTAAACATAAAAACACACCAATTAATAAAGATATTACCGGTTCCCCAACAAAATTTATGAATGCCATTAATTCACTGTCTTGAGCAAAGTCTCCTGAGTTTAATACTGATTTAAGAACAATAAGAAAAATAGGAACTAAAATAGGGATTGATGCTTTTAGAGCACTAGGTGAATCTTTGATCTCACGTTCTGCTTCCATGGCATCTTCTACATTGGGTTCAATAAAGGTTTTGGAAGCATATTTCTTGGCGAATATTATACCGACAATTAGCGCCACGATACTGGTTGGAAATCCAAAAGCGATAACGAGCCCTAAATCTGCGCCTAAAATACCTGCGGCGGCAATTGGTCCTGGTGTTGGCGGAACCATGGTATGCGAAGCCATTAAACCCAACCCTAAAGCAATCGCTGGTCCAGCAATAGATATTTTAGCCTTTTTAGAGAGACTTTTATTTAAAGGATGTAACAGCATAAAACCACTATCGGCAAAAACAGGTATAGAAACAATGTAGCCTATAATACCCATAGCTGTTGGCACTCGTTTTCTACCAATGATACCTAATACTTTTTCGGCTATTGCAAAAGCACCACCGGTATGCTCTAAAAATGCACCGATAATGACCCCTAAAACAATGATTAATCCTATTTTACCTAGCGTACCACCAAAACCCTCATTGATTGAAACAATGATTTCGGCATAAGGCATACCAGCAAAAATTCCGTATAAAATGGAAATTATAAATAGCGCTAAAAATGCATGAATTTTAAGCTTTGTTGTCAATATAATTATGGCAATGACAGCAATAAGCAAATAGAAAATTTCCATAACTAAAAATCAATTTATATTTTATTCAGTGCCGTGTTTGTACTTTTCCAGTCTGACTTTAGAATTTCTAATCGTCCTTTTTGAGGATAATAGAGTAAAATTTCAATTACGACAGCTTTAAGATAGCTAAATAAAATTCAACATTTAACTAATGAATACTTACGATAGTTAATGACTTACCGTTAAAGCTGAAGGTATCGCCTACCAATTTACCGAAAGCAAGTTTACCTATAGGTGTAGCTGCCGAAATACAGTACACAGATTTTAATTCGTTTTTGAACTCTCCTGCAGATATTGCCACATAATAAATGAAAGAATCGGTAACGACTAAACTACCTAAACCTACTGTTTTTACATCTCTGTTTTTGGGAACTTTGGAAAGAAGTTGTTGTGTTTTTTCCAATTCTGCCAATTGTTGACCTAGCTTTTCACGCTCTAGCTGAATCATAGCGCGACCAGTCTCATGCTTATCACCTGCACTACTTTTTGTTTCTGACGATAAAGCCGTTTCTAGTTCTTTAATTTGATGTTGTATTCTTGTTAACCTGTCGCTAACGAAAAGTACGCAAAAGTCATAAGCGTCTTTTTTAAGAATGTCATGTGGTTCAGTTTCCTTCAATATGATACAAATCTGCTAATTTATAGATCAAGTAATTTACGATTTGATTATCACTTTCACCATCACTTAGCATTTTTTGAATCTCTATTCTATTTTCTGCTTTAAAGTATTCTAAATCACCAGAACGATCTTCACTAAAAATATTCCAAGATTTTAATCCGCTTAACATTGCTTTATGCGCTTCATATCGCTTTGTAATCGTTTGTACCTTTCTTTTATCAACCTTTACCATTGCTTCATTGTCATGCAATAATTTGTAGTCTGCCGAAATTTTTGCATCTGCTTTTTCAGCTTCGGTTATAATTTTGAAATACGCCTTTGAAACTAATGATTCATATGTAGTATTAAAACCAGATACTACAACATCATCCTCTGCAAGTGGAACATCAGAACCTGTACTTGCATATAAATCAACATTGGAATATGAATTGTTAGCTATAAGTGATTCCTCCCATGCCTGGCTTTTAATATGCTCTTTCCAAACTTTAGCATATTCTCGTTGGTAATGGGTTTTAGACAAACCACAACTGTTAAGGCATATGATTGCTGCAATAGCTGTTAGCACAGCCATCGTAATTTTTTTAATCAATTTTCTCATATAGTATAAATGCTATTACAAACCATCTTAGCCGTCTACTGTTCTAGGCAAACGTATAAGTGCATATTTGGGTAATAGATAAAATGAGGGGACGTACAATTTATAAATAAAAACCAGAGTACAGGTCTCTTTTAGATAAGAATTAAAAAAACGGGTTAAACGGAGATATTCTAATTGTAAATATTAGCCAATTTCTTACCTATAGTACTACCAATTGCAATACCCATACCTCCCAAACGTACGCCACATGAAACATTATTAGACAATTGCTTTATTATTGGTTTCTTTTGTTGGCCGACACCCATTATACCACTCCAACTGTAATCAACTTCAAATGTTTTCTCAGGTAATATGACTGTTTTTAAAAGGTCTCTTAATTTATTCTCAACCAAAGTTGTAGTGCCAAATTCAGCCGTTTCTTCAGTTTTAAAATCTAAATTTCTACCACCACCCAACAAAATACGGTTATCTATATTTCTAAAATAATAATATCCTTCTTCTAGGTGAAACGTTCCCTTAATTCGTAAGTCCTTAATTGGTTTCGTAATTAGTACTTGCGCTCTTGCCGGTTTTACATTTTCTGATAGTAGCTGAGCAGCAAACCCATTAGTAGCTATTAATAATTTTTTGGTCGTAAACTCTAAGTCATTTGTTTTAATCGTCACTTGCGTACCAGAATCTTCAAACCCTTTTACATGTGTAGCGTTTAAAATTGTAATTTCCTTTTGTAACGCTAATTGAACTAAAGATTTCATCATCTTACCTGTATCAATCTGTCCTTCAAAAACTTGAGAAATATAGTTTTTATTAATGCTCTTGAAATCAAAAAGGTTTGTAGTTATTCTAAAAGCATCATCCTTAAACACAGGATGAAGCAATTCATTTACCATCTTAATTTTATGATGACAATGTTCATATAATTCATTGTCACTCTCAAGAAACAACTCATGCCCACCATTGTTTTCATAAGCAATTGCATCATCTCCTAATAACACACGTAAATCTTGTATACCGTCATATCTATCTTGCACAAGTTTAACAACGTCTTCTTTTGAATGTATTTTAAGGTCTGATAATATTTCAGAGATACTACCAAAACAGGCAAAGCCCGCATTTTTAGTACTAGCACCTTGCGGAAGCGTACCTTTTTCCAAAATTAGAATACGTGCCTGAGGATGCCTTCTCTTCAATTCTAAGGCACAATTTAAGCCTACAATGCCACTACCAACAATTGTATAATCTATGTTCGCAAACCATGATGTACGTTCCCAGTAGCTTAGGTTCATTGTATAATTTAGTTTATTGAATTATAATCCTCTTGCATCCATTTCGTCTTTTTCATACCTACTATCTTCTGCCGGATACCTAAGAATGTTTTCATATTTTCCTGATTGTTTTGCCAAAGACCAAATAAGACTTTCACCAGCAAATTCTGAATTGGGTTGATTCTCAAAAACTTCATCGGCATATGCTTTATCGGCATCAATAACGGTCCATCCTTTATTTTTAAATTCTTGTATTAAGTCTCCTAAAAACAAAGCTGAAGTTAAATTATGATGTAGCAATATTGTGTGGTTAATATGTCTGTCGTTCAACTCATACGATAGCTTTTCATAATAATTTGCCCTTTCGATTAAATGCTGTAAATAATACTTCTTAAACTGATCTATGTCTGCTTTATCTAAACCCACCTCTTTTATTCGCTTTAAAAGGCGTTGGTTTATATACCAATCTGATGCATCAATAGTGACATACCCATTTTTGTATTTATGAGCTTTAAGAACATTTCTAATACTATCTACCTTAAGCTTACTTGCGCCTTCTTTTAAATATGGAAACCTAAAATATTTGACTGAATTACTAAACTTAGAAATGATAGAATCCGTTTTATTCAATTCATTTTCAAATAATTCAGTATCCTTTTTATCAGAATTGAAATTAGGATGTGTAAAAGAGTGGTTAGCTATACCGTGACCTTTTTCATTCCAGCTATTCAATAAATACTGACCTTTCTTATCCAATTTGTTTTTACCGGTAACAAAGAAAACAGCTTTTAGATTATTCGTATCTAAGTGCGTTAGTAACCTTTGGTTCCAATCTTCAAATGCAAGACCGGCTAAGTCTGATGTTATGCCATCATCAAATGTAAAACTGATAGTTTTGCTTGAAGATTTTAATTCTTCTGTTTCTACTATAGCACCTTTCGATTTTTCACTAGGACTTTCTTTACACCCAATGAAAGAAACTAATAATAGCGCGGTTATAGTTATTATTCTAGTCATTAAGATAATAGGAATTTAAAATGAGCTTTTCTTCTTTAAATATACTTAAACAGTGTAAGACTTGATTTCTAAAAAGGATTAAAATAAAAAACTCCAACATTGCTGTTGGAGTTCGTTATTAACTTTCGGGTTGAGGATCCATTTTCCAATCGTTCATAAATGCTGTTGTATAATTACCAGCCAAATAATCTGGATGATCCATTAACTGCCTATGAAACGGAATTGTTGTTTTAATTCCTTCAATTACGAATTCATCTAATGCACGCTTCATTTTGTTAATTGCTTCTTCCCTTGTTTGGGCCGTAGTAATTAGCTTAGCAATCATTGAATCATAATTTGGAGGAATACTATACCCGCTATAAACATGTGTATCCATTCTTACTCCATGACCACCTGGTGTATGTAAGGTTGTAATCTTACCTGGTGATGGTCTAAAATTGTTATAAGGATCTTCCGCATTAATTCTACACTCAATAGAATGTAATTTAGGAAGATAGTTTTTACCTGAAATCGGCACACCTGCAGCTACAAGAATTTGCTCACGAATTAAATCATAATCAATAACTTGTTCTGTAATAGGGTGCTCTACCTGAATACGAGTATTCATTTCCATAAAATAGAATTTACGGTGCTTATCTACCAAAAATTCTATGGTACCAGCGCCTTCATACTTTATGTATTCTGCCGCCTTAACCGCAGCTTCACCCATTGCTTCTCTTAACTTATCTGTCATGAAAGGGGACGGAGTCTCCTCTGTCAACTTTTGATGACGTCTTTGAATAGAACAATCTCTTTCAGAAAGGTGACATGCTTTACCATATTGATCACCAACAATTTGAATTTCAATATGTCTTGGCTCTTCAATTAACTTTTCCATGTACATCCCGCCATTACCAAAAGCAGCGGTTGCCTCATTTACAGCACTATCAAAGAGCTCTTCCATTTTATCTTCAGAAAAAACGGCGCGCATACCTTTACCACCACCACCGGCAGTTGCTTTGATCATTACAGGATAACCCATTTTCTTGGCTACCTTCTTGGCATCTGCAACATCTTTCAAAAGACCTTCTGAACCTGGTACACAAGGTACACCAGCTTCTTTCATGGTTTCTTTGGCCGTAGCCTTATCTCCCATTTTGTCTATTTGATCCCCAGAGGCACCAATGAATTTGATTTCATGCTCAGCACATATACGTGAGAACTTAGAGTTTTCTGAAAGAAAACCATAGCCTGGGTGAATAGCATCTGCATTTGTGATTTCTGCAGCAGCAATTATATTAGGTATCTTTAAATAGGACTCGCTACTAGCAGCAGGACCTATACATACAGCTTCATCTGCAAAGCGCACATGCAAACTCTCCTCATCTGCCTTACTATATACAGCTACCGTTTTAATACCCATTTCTTTACAGGTACGAATAACGCGCAAAGCGATTTCTCCCCTATTGGCAATCAGTATTTTTTTAAACATCTTTTAAATTTTAAGTTCAAGGTTCGACAAGATTCTTACATACCGTTATCATAACAGTATCTAACAACTACTACTCAAAATTTAGTTAAGAAGGATCTACCAAAAATAATGGTTGATCAAACTCTACTGGTGAAGAATCATCTACTAATATCTTAACGATAGTACCAGAAACTTCAGATTCTATGTCATTGAACAATTTCATTGCTTCAATTACACAAAGTACATCTCCTGTACCAATTGTATCCCCTACCTCAATAAAAACAGGCTTGTCTGGAGATGGCTTTCTGTAGAAAGTACCAATGATAGGAGACTTTATAGTGATGTATTTATCATCCTCGGCTTTTTTCTGCTCGGCCTCTGTTGGAGAAGCTGCTTGAGCTTCTGCTGGTGCAGCGGCAACAGCTGGCATAGCTTGTTGCGCCATAGGCATTGTGTGCACGTAAGTTGGCTCAGAATTCCCACTTAAGCTTCCGGTACGAATGGTAATCTTAATATCATCCGTCTCCAATTTTACCTCGCTAGCGCCAGATTTGGCTACAAACTTGATAAGGCTTTGAATTTCTTTAATATCCATATTTCTCTAAGTTATAATTGGTAGTTGTTGTTGTTAGTTATAAGCCCATTTTAAGTAGATAGAACCCCAGGTAAAACCACCGCCAAAGGCAGCAAAAACTAAGTTATCTCCTTTTTTAAGCTGTTTTTCGTAATCAAATAATAAAAGTGGCAATGTTGCAGATGTTGTATTACCATAGCGCTGAATATTCATCATCACTTTAGAATCATCTACACCCATTCTTTTGGCAGTAGCATCAATAATACGCTTATTTGCTTGGTGGGGTACTAGCCAGTTAACATCATCTTCAGAAAGTTCATTTCTAGTCATGATCTTTGCTGCTACATCTGCCATATTAGAAACGGCAAATTTAAATACCGTTTTCCCTTCTTGAAAAATAAAATGCTTTTTATTGGTAACGCTTTCTATTGTAGCTGGCATAATAGACCCGCCACCTTCCATTCCAAGAAATTGTCTTCCGCTACCGTCTGCTCTTAAGTACTCATCTTGCAAACCTAAACCTTCATAGTTAGGCTCAAAAAGTGCAGCGCCGGCACCATCACCAAAAATTATGCAAGTGGTACGGTCCGTATAATCGATAATCGATGACATTTTATCTGCACCTATAAGTAGTACTTTCTTATAACGACCAGTTTCTATATGACCCGCAACTGTCGACATTCCAAAAAGAAAGCTAGAACATGCTGCTAATAAATCATAAGCAAAGGCATTAACGGCACCTATTTCAGAAGCTACAAAAGCTGCTGTTGATGCTACCATACTATCTGGAGTTGCGGTTGCAACAATTACCAAATCTATTTCGGAAGCATCTAGACCCTTCTTTTCCATAAGGTCCTGAGCGGCCTTAATGGCCAAATAAGACGTGCCTTCCCCTTCTTCCTTTTTTAATACCCGTCTCTCCTTTATACCAGTTCTGCTAGTAATCCATTCGTCATTGGTTTCAACCAACTCCTCAAGCATTTTGTTGGTCATTACAAACTGGGGAACATAGCCTCCTACCGCGGTAATAGCTGCTGTAATTTTGGTCATACTTTATTTGCTTTCTTGTAAAAAACTTAAAAAACGAGTCAAAAGTCATGAAAAATAATGATTTTCAACGACTTTTCGTGTAAAGTTATCGGGTTTTTAAAAAATTGCAATTGATAGCTATACAGCTATTACACCTTAAATTATCTGAATAACAAGGTGCTAAAATATAAATTGGACTAAAAAAAACTCCCTACTTCTAATGAAGTGGGAGCTTAGTATAAGTTCAAAAAGTCTTAAGCTTCTGCCTCTTCGGTTTTATCAACCAAAACTTGACCTCTATAATGTAATTTTCCTTCGTGCCAGTGAGCTCTGTGAAATAGGTGAGTCTCGCCAGTTGTAGAATCTGTAGCCAAAGTAGGAGCTACTGCCTTATAATGTGTTCTTCTTTTGTCTCTCCTTGTTTTGGAAATTTTTCTCTTAGGATGTGCCATTTAAACCTTATTTATCCGTTAATAGTTTCTTTAATTCGTCCCATCGGGGATCGCTTTCTTCTTTATCTGATCTCTTCTCTTTTGGTTGAAGCTCGTTTAACCTGTCTAACACTTCAGATTCTAAAGTGCCATCTTCAATACCAGGATGAATTCTTTTTTGAGGAACTGCCAATACAAGCATTTCATACACATACTGCGCTATGTTCAATTGGTGTTCGTTATGAGGAAGAATTAATATTTCATCATTTTCATCATTATACTCTTCACCAAACTTAACTACCAAATGCAAATCTCCGCTTAAAGCTTGATCATACGGTTCACTAGTTATGTCACAATCAACATTTACTGTTCCTGATGCTTCCAAATCAACCTCCATCATTGTACTTGTTTTATTAAGTACTACATCTAAATTGATGTTGGTAGCATTGAACTCATCGTATCCAAAAGAATCAAAGAACGTATTTTCAATCTGGTAATTAAAGTTGTGTTTTCCTTGCTTCAATCCTGAGAAAGGAATATTGAACTCCTTTTGCTTCATCTCGTACACACTTAAATTAACACTATTCGCCCTTAAAAGGCGGGTGCAAAGATACTATTTTTTTAATAAAAGACAATAGTTATCAACTATTTATCTTTATAACTTTTTAATCTTACAAAATTTTAACGCTCTCTCTTTAAACGTTGCTTTTTTAATACGTCTTGTGTAAGCTCTTCGTATTCTGTTCTATTCTTAAAAATCTTTAAAGCCGTAAAGACTGCTTCTTTAAAAGAACTCTCATCAGCAACACCTTTTCCTGCTATTTCATAAGCAGTTCCATGATCTGGTGATGTTCTAACCTTACTTAATCCTGCCGTAAAATTAACTCCTTGACCAAATGATATTGTTTTAAATGGAATTAAACCTTGATCATGATATGCAGCCAAAATCGCATCGAACTTTTTATATCCATCCGACCCAAAGAAACTATCTGCAGAATAAGGCCCATATACTAAATGACCCATGTTCGCCATTTCTTTAATGACCGGCTTTAGTACCTCATCATCCTCTTTACCGATAACACCATTATCGCCACTATGTGGATTAATCCCTAAAAGGGCTATTTTTGGCTTTCGAACACCAAAATCCATCATTAGTGATTTTTCGATAATGTTTATTTTATCGCGTATTAATCTTGGTATAATAGCATCGGACACATCTTTTACCGCTACGTGATCCGTTAACAATCCAACCTTTAGTGTATCTGTCACCATAAACATTAGACTCTCACCATTAAGCTCTTGTGCCAAATAATCTGTGTGTCCAGGAAATTTGAACTCTTCTGATTGTATATTGTTTTTATTAATAGGCGCGGTTACTAAAACATCTATATCGCCTATTTTTAAGGCCTCTACTGCTGCTCTTAAAGATTTAATAGCATACTCACCACCTTCTTTGGTTGACTGCCCAAAATCGATTCTAGGCATTTCTTTCCAAACATTTACAATATTAATTTTATTGTCTATTGCTTTTGAAGCATCTGGTATACCATTAAAAACAATACTAAGGTTCAATTGCTTCATTTGGAAGGAAACCGTCTTGTTTGAAGCAAAAATAACGGGAGTACAAAAATCTAACATTCTGCTGTCTTCGAAGCTTTTTAATGCCACTTCACAACCTATTCCATTTAAGTCTCCTATTGAGATGCCTAACCTAATTTTCCTGTTTTCCTCCATGATATTCTGTACCTTTGTACTCAATTTTGAATATTCAAAATTACTTAAATTAAACGACACATGTTTACGGGAATTATTGAAACATTAGGTAAAGTAACCTCTCTTGAAGTTAAAGGTGGCAACTTAGACATCACCATAGAATCTAGCTTAACTCCTGAATTAAAGATAGACCAAAGTGTAGCTCATAACGGCGTTTGTTTAACCGTTGTTAGCCTAACAGATACCACATACACCGTAACTGCAATTGCCGAAACCCTTAGCAAAACCAATCTTGATAGTTTAAAAACCAATGATTCTGTAAATTTAGAGCGCGCCATGATTTTGGGTTCTAGGTTAGATGGTCATATTGTTCAAGGCCATGTAGATCAAACAGGAGAATGCACCAATGTAAGAGAAGATAATGGTAGTTGGATTTTTTCTTTCACCTACAATGCTAAAACCGGAAACCCTACTATTGAAAAAGGGTCAATAACCATAGATGGAACAAGTTTAACGGTAGTCAACTCTGGAAAAAACACTTTTGAAGTTGCTATTATACCATATACTTACGAACACACCCGTTTCAACACCTACAAGCCTGGAACTATTGTAAACTTAGAGTTTGATGTTATAGGTAAGTATGTTGCAAAATTGATGGCGAAATAACCCGCTATACCTTAATAAATATCTTTTTCTGATATAGAATATAGCCAACAAAGCTATAAAACAGCACTACACTTAGCCCGTATAAAAGGGATGAAGTTTCTAACGCTATAAAATCGTGTACATATACTGTTTGAAACAGCCAACCATGTAACGAAGTTTCCCCTACTTGTATCTGCCCCATTACCTTACTGATGAAGCTTGATAAGAAATAAATAACAATAGCATTTGCCCCTGCGTATCTAAATATTGAGCCAAACTCTATTTTCTTAACATCGGTCAGATAATAAATAAGTGCTAAAATTAAATTTGCCCAGCCTGCCGTTACCAACACAAAACTACTTGTCCATAATGCTTTGTTGATTGGAAATACAATATCCCAAACATGACCTATGATTAAAAGACTACCACCTAAGCCCATTAATATGGTTGCTTTCTTTTTTTGTGTACTCGTTAATATAAGACCTGTAAATACACCTAATAAAGAGCTGGCAATAGAAGGGATTGTACTCAACAAGCCTTCTGGGTCATAATCTGCCTTATAGCTGTGCGAACCAAACACTTTAACGTCGATCCAATTTGCTAAGTTATTAGGTGCTCTTTCAAATGTAGAGGCTACACCATCAACAGGTACAAAGGTCATTAATAACCAGTATCCTATTAAGAGCACAGCAGTAACCGAAATTAGATTTTTCCAACTTAGGTTTATGAATAATAATGCAGCAAAAAAGAACACCACACCTATTCTTTGAAGCACTCCTGGAAAACGAATATCGCCGAAATCTTTAAAGAAAGGAAAATGAATAACAAACGCCCCTAAAAAAAGTCCGAGTCCGATTAGTTTTAATGCTCGGATTCCTATTTTACGATACGCCTTAGCATCTACAGTCCTGTTTTTATAGGAGAAGGCAATAGATGTGCCGACAATGAATAAAAAGAATGGAAAAACTAAATCGGTCGGTGTATACCCATGCCAATCGGCATGTAGAAATGGTCCGTAAACATTAGACCAAGTTCCTGGTGTATTTACCAAGACCATTAATAAAATAGTAGCACCCCTAAAAATATCAACTGATAAAATCCTTTCCTTTACCATCTTAATATTATAAAATGGTTCCTTTTAATCGATTCCAAGCTTTTATTAATAACACTCCTGCAATAATAGAAACAACGGTTAGAATAATTGCTTGTGTAGTTCTGCCATAGATCCAATATCCTGTAGCAAACATAATAGAGTAAATTAATACTACACCTAATAACATTGCTGTTAACCCGGCAGGAACGCTCCATTTTTCTTTATCCTTTACTATTTCTACCGCATCTGTATCTGCATCGCTTACCACTTTTGCCCAACCTGGACCGCCTGGTTGTATTTTTCTATAAAAGCTACGTAATGTATCGTTAGATTCTGGCTGTGTCATAAATGTTGCCATCAACCAAATAGCCGTAGTCAACACTACAATAAATATGTATTCTGACCAGTCTGGCAATAGTCCTGTATCGGTAGCAAAAAAATATGCACCTATTGGAGTTAGTTTTAATATAATCGAAATAATACCAGATGCGAACATTGCAGTAATTTCACTCCAAGCATTAATTCTCCACCAGAACCATCTTAAGATAAAAATAAGTCCGGTACCTGCTCCAAACGCCAATAGCACATCAAACAACTGAAGTGCATTTTGTAGTAATAATGCCAAACCAGCACTAAATATCATTAAGACAACAGTTGATATTCTACCTACTGCAACCAATTTTTTCTCTGATGCATTTGGGTTAATCTGTTGCTTATAAAAATCATAAACAATGTATGACGACCCCCAATTTAATTGCGTACTTATTGTACTCATATATGCTGCAACCAATGAAGCAAGCACAACTCCTAAAAGTCCACTAGGTAATTTTGTCAACATAGCAGAATATGCTAAATCATGACCCAATTTATCTGGAGTTACATTAGGAAAAGCCTCTTGTATACTTGCCAAATCTGGGTACACTACTATAGATGCCAATGCCACCAAAATCCATGGCCAAGGTCTTAACGCGTAATGCATTATATTAAAAAAGAATGTTGCACCAATAGCATGATTTTCATCTTTTGCAGCCAACATACGCTGTGCGATATAACCACCTCCACCTGGCTCTGCACCCGGGTACCAAGAACTCCACCATTGTACTGCTAAAGGAATTATAAATAAGGTTATCAATGCTTTCTTGTTACTAAAATCTGGAAGTATGTTTAGTTTAGAAGCTACATCCTCATTTGCCATCAATGCCTGTATACCTCCAACCTCAGGTATATTCACTAAATAATAAGCAGCACCTATTGCCCCTGCCATAGCTACGAAGAACAATAGAAAATCTGTGTACACCACACCTTTAAATCCGCCTAAGGCGCTAAAAGTAACAGTAATCAAACCAGCACTTACTACTGTTTGCCAAGGCTCTAACCCAAGCATAATACTTCCTATTTTTATAGCAGCCAACGTAACCGCAGACATCGTGATTACATTAAAAATTACCCCTAAATAAATAGCTCTAAATTTTCTTAAAAAACTTGCTGGTTTACCGCCATAGCGCATCTCATAAAACTCAAGATCCGTATTTACATTTGATTTACGCCAAAGTTTAGCATAGACAAATACCGTTAACATACCGGTTATCAAAAAACACCACCAAACCCAGTTACCCGAAACCCCATTGGTACGTACGATATCTGTAACTAAATTAGGTGTATCTGTGGAAAATGTGGTTGCTACCATTGAAAGTCCTAAAAGCCACCAAGGCATTGTACGTCCTGAAAGAAAAAATTCTGAAGAACTTTTACCTGATGTTTTTGATACATAAAACCCTATGCCTAAGACAAGGGAGAAGAAAACTATAATAAAAGTATAGTCTAGCGTACTGAGTTCCATAAGTTGGTTTTAGGTTGATTGTTAAAGATATATTATTTTAGGAGATTTATACATCTAATACGCTAAACGTACCACGTGCTTCTATCAATAACTACTGAAATTACCCCAACCGCTTGGATACTTGCTTACGGGGCAACCTTTATAGTAGGTTTATCAAAAGCCGGAATTAAAGGCATTGCTGTTTTAAATGTGACCCTTATGGCATTGGCTTTCGGCGCCAAAGAGTCCACAGGCATGGTGGTACCCCTACTTATTCTAGCCGATATTTTATCAGTGATCTATTATAATAAATATACACAGTGGAAATATGTTTTTAAAGTACTCCCATGGATGATTGTAGGAGTATTAATAGGTGTTGTCATTGGCAAAGATCTTCCTGAAAAATTCTTTAAAATAGGTATGGCGACCATAATCATCATCACCTTGTTTATGATGGTTTATTGGGACCGTAAAAAAGATAAAAACGTACCATCTCACTGGACATTTGCAGGGTCTATTGGAACAATAGCGGGTATCACCACCATGGTAGGCAACTTAGCTGGTGCATTTTCTAATATTTATTTTTTAGCCATGCGGCTACCTAAAAATCACTTTATAGGTACTGCAGCCTGGTTGTTTTTAATCGTAAACATTATTAAACTTCCGTTTCATTTTTTTGTCTGGAAGACTATTTCAACAGAATCCTTGACATTAAATCTTATATTATTACCAGGAATTCTTCTTGGCTTTTTTGTAGGCGTACGCTTTATAAAATTTATTAAAGATGCGTTTTTTAGAAAGATGATAATGGTATTAACTGCCGTTGGTGCAATACTTATAATGTTCAGCTAGCACCTCAACTTTATATTATAGCTAGTTGAATACCGTCTATTTATTTGAGATTAGGGTTAATGCGTAAGCGACCAACCTTGTAATTTTATAGCTCTAATCTAGAAACACGGCCGTAAATGAATATCATAGGAAATTTCATAAAAGGAGTTATAAATGTAACCGATAAAATTACTGGTGATGACAACCCGATAGAGGAACAAAAAGAGGTTCTTAAAAACCTTTTAGAAAAAGCAAAAGATACTTCTTTTGGTAAAGCTTATGAATTTGAACATGTTCTAGAAGACGATAATTTAGCTCAAGTATTTCGGGACAAGGTTCCTTACTTTGATTACAATGAAATCAATGAAAAGTGGTGGCATAAATTACATGAAGATCAAACGGATGTTACTTGGCCTGGCAGCCCCGACTACTTTGCATTAAGCTCGGGTACCACCGGAAAATCAAGTAAGCGTATACCTGTTACAAATGAAATGATAGACGCTATCCGACAAGCAGGTATTAAACAAGTTTTAGCCCTTTCTAATTTTGATTTACCAGCAGATTTCTTTGAAACGGGAATTCTTATGCTTGGTAGTTCTACCGATTTAATTGAAAATGAGGACCATTTAGAAGGAGAGATTAGCGGTATTAGCGCTAGTAATATACCATCTTGGTTTAGTGGTTATTATAAACCTGGAAGAGAAATTGCAAAAATTGAAGACTGGGACGAGCGGGTGGCAAAAATTGCCGAAAAAGCTGCAGATTGGGATATCGGTGCGCTTAGTGGCATACCTTCTTGGATAGAATTAATGCTTAAAGAGGTCATCAAAAAACACAACCTGAACAACATCCACGAAATATGGCCTAATCTACAAGTCTATACTTCTGGAGGAGTAGCATTTGGTCCTTATGAAAAAAGCTTCAATGCCTTAATGGGAAAACCTATAACGGTTATAGATACTTATTTGGCTTCTGAAGGTTTTATTGCTTTTCAAAGTAGACCAGAAACTGACGCTATGAAATTAGTGACGGATAACGGAATCTACTTTGAGTTTGTTCCTTTTGATCCAGATTATATTTTGGAAGATGGATCACTTTCACAAGATGCTCCATCTTTAACACTTGCTGAAGTGGAAACAGGTCAGAATTACGTGCTTATTATTAGTACAGTAAGTGGTGCATGGCGTTATTTAATTGGAGACACGATTGAGTTTACAGATGTTGAACGTGCCGAAATTAAAATTACGGGGCGTACTAAATTTTTCTTGAATACAGTTGGCTCTCAATTATCAGTAAATAAATTAGATGATGCCCTAAAAGATATCATGGAAACATTTGATATTCAAATACCAGAATACACGTTATGTGCAAAGAAATATGAAGACGGATTTTACCATACCTGGTATTTAGGTACTAAAACAACACAAGACCCTAAAGACATAGCGAATAAGCTAGACGAGTCTTTAAAAGCTGCTAACAAAAACTACAAGGTAGCACGCTCTAAAGCTTTAAAAGGGGTTAAAGTTTTCACGGTAGACCCAGATGTTTTTTATAGCTGGAACGATAGCAACAAAAAGAAAGGCGGACAGGTGAAAATGGAACGTGTTATGAAAGAAGAAAAATTTGCCGAGTGGGAAGATTTTGTTAAAAAACAAAACAATAAATAGTACTTCTAATCTATACTAGCAGCATCCCGTTCATCAACCAAAATCATAATTTCTTCTGGCGATAGATAGAAGTTTTTAATTCGGTCTACATAAGCTTGGGTTAAGCCTGCTTCCTTTAAAATAAACTCTTTAGTTGCGAGAATATAGGTTTCCATACCATGGTTTACGGCATACGAATCTGCACGGCGCTCAGCTTCACGAATGTAGTTTTCAGAGGTTATATATTTAAACCCGAAACCAATTAGATTAAAACCACTTCGTTGTTCAAAATCCATAACGTGACCTAGTTCATGACCTAACCACCCAATCATAACTTCAGAAGGTATGTCTTTAGTGTAATACACAGAATCGGCAATCTTTATTCTTTCACTTATTAATATATTATAAGACCTGCTCTTCTTTGATTTAAAAACACTAAAAAAAGAAGGCTGTGCCTGCATAGTAGATTTTTTAATATTCTTTTTAAACTTAAATTCAATAGTCGTGTTAGTAAGTTCTGGATAGTGCGAAAGGGCGATTTTTGCCTCCTCGGTTATTTCATGCGGAATTGTATGTTGTGCAGATGCAACCATAGAGTAACTTAAAATTATTAGGATTAAATAGTTCAATTTGTTTTGTTTCATTAAAGTAGCGGACTAAAAAATTTGGCTAGTCCTTCCAAAAATTTACTAAAAGGTGATCTATTTTTAAATTCCTCTAAATCAACCTTTACATCTTCGGTACAGTGTTTTGTAAATAGCTTTTCAATTTCTGATGCTTTTTCATCATCATATACTATCGCATTGGTTTCGAAATTGTGTTCAAAACTTCTATAATCAAAATTGCCAGATCCAACCGACACTATTTCACCATCAATAATAATCACCTTACTATGAGAAAAATCGGGTCTTAGATAAATGTTAGCCCCTACTTCCAACAAAGCTTCAAATGTGGAGAACATACTATATTGAGCTAGTAGCGAATCTGATATTTTAGGCGTTAGCAAAGTAACTTTAACTCCGCTCAAAGCTGCTATTCTTATTGCCTCTAAAACCGGTTCGCCTGGAATAAAATAAGGGTTGGCAATACAAATGCTCTTTTCTGCAATATTGATCATTGCCAAATATTGTTGCATAATTGCAGGGTACCTAGAATCTGGACCACTTGATATTATTTGTGTCACGGTATTACCCGTAGGTTCTACTTTCGGAAAGTACTTATCTTGAAGTAATAATTCTTCCTTTCCTGCAAAATGATAATCTTTTACGAAAACACGCTGTAAACTATTAACAGCCGGACCTTTTATACGTAAATGCAAATCTTGCCAAATTCCTAATTCTGAAACAGGTTTCAAGTATTTATCTGACACATTGAATCCGCCAGTAAATCCTATTTTTCCATCAATAATTACAATTTTTCTGTGATTTCTATAATTAAGGGTAAACAAGAGATTTCCAAATCGAATAGGCATGGTAGAATATGCCTTTACCCCGATATCTTTAAATCGTCTTACTCTTTTACCTCGCATAGAATTGCTGCCAAAAGAATCATATAACATTCTAATCTCTACACCTTCTTTAACCTTCTTTTTAAACAAATCGTAAAACCTGTCTAATAACATACCATCTTCTAATATGTAATATTGAAGATGTATAAAATCTTTAGCCTCTTCTATTGCTTTGAAAATAGCACCAAATGCTTCTTCACCACTATTTAATAATGAAATATCATTGCCTTCATATGGGGCAAAATAACTGTTTTTCCTAATCAGCGACGCTAACTTTTCTCGTTTGTAATCATTAAAATGGTGAACACTTTGTTCCCCACCTTCTAACTCTTTATAAGTCTCTGAATACAGTCGTCTTTTTTCTGTTTGCTTTAGTTTAAAGAGCTTAAATTTTCTTCTATTTATTCCGAACAAATAATATAATAGAGGTCCCAAAAAAGGAAAGATTATAACAGACAAAGACCAACTAATCATTTTAGTAGCCTTAGAACCATTAAAAATTATATTGACAATACTCCATAGAGTAACCGCAATGTAAGCAAGCCAAAGAATTGTATTTATCACTCTATTTGTTGTTTACCAACAAGATACTATAAATTGACCCAGCCCGTCTTAGCAAAAATCTTTTAAGACACTTTTAGTTTGAAACGAGTTAATTACTGCCTGAAGTTGTGAGTACTTTTAAAAAAAAGTGATGGGAGTAATTGCTATGGATAAAAAACAGATAACCCTTTATTACAGTTCAGAAAATTCAATAGGTAAACAATTGAATGCCTATGTAACGTCTTCGGGCAAAGACAACTTAACAATAGATATTTCTAAAACAAATGTTACTGGCACTCAATGGGCTGAACTTGCCGACGGATTAGGTAAAAACATATCTGATTTGGTGAATACCGATCATCCTGATTTTAAAGATGTATACGGTGAAGAAACAATAAATTTAGATGATGATGGATGGTTGAAAATATTAAACAAAAATCCAAGTTTTCTAAAGAATGCTATCGTTATTAAAAGTGAAGATTTTATAGAACTTACAAGTGCATCAGACTTTAAACAATACATGGATCCTGATAGTGCCGGTATAGAAAAACCTTATAAATAAAAGCATCTACTTCTAAGCATAGGGTTTCCCATAACTTCTAAATACCTTCAATTAAAACAACCCTTATGTCCAAGTTTATAAAATGGATTGTTGTAATTCTTGTTATCTGTTCTAGCGCCTATTTGCTTGCCGAATGGAAAATGAAGAATGAAGTCGTTAGCTTTTTGGAACACAAGGTTCCTAAACATATAGATTTTACATATGACAAAATCACTGTCAACCTATTCAAAGGAAACATAGCATTTAAAGATGTTACCGTAGTTAGTTTGGGTAAACAAACATCTTCTTGTGAAATAAAAGTTGATACCGATGAGCTTTCAATAGAAGGCTTTAGTTATTGGAAAATACTTTTTCAAAAATCTATTTTTATAAAAACCCTAACACTCACCAAACCTCACCTCAACTTTAAAACTTGCCCCAAAGACACGGACAATGTTGTTGCGAATAAAAGCAACCCGATAAACCTCTTAAAGGAGATATTTGTTCAAAACCTTATCTTCGATTCCGGAATTGTAGAAATTTGGGATGCGACAAAACAACTAGAATTAATCTCTGTTCAAAAGATAAATCTTTCTTTAAAAGAAGTAGCTACGAACCCTGATATCATCACTAAATATGTACCATTCACTTTCTCCGAATATAACATTGAAATTCAAAAATTCAATGCTCCGTTAGGGGATTTTGAAGCGTTAGAAATGGAATCAATGGTCATTGATAATTCTAACATTGACATAACCAACATATCACTTTCCACCATTTACTCTAAATCAGAATTAAGTAAAGAAATAACCTATCAAAGAGATTATATCGACTTAACTATTCCATCAATTAACGTTGAAAATCACAACTATTTAGTTTCAAACGACTCGCTACAAGTTAATTTCAAAGAGCTATTTCTAACGAAGCCAAAACTAGAAATGTACCGAGATAAGTCTAGATTAGAAGATTTTAGAAATAAGCCACTTTATGGTGAATTACTACGAAAATTACCATTTAAAGTAGCTATTGACTCTGTTTTTATAGAAAAAGGCTCAATTATCTATGAAGAGGATATTCCTAATAATGTAAAAGCTGGAGCATTAAGCTTCGAAAATTTAGATGCCACTATTAGTAATTTATCCAATTTAGTCAATGTCGAAGACCCTCTTAAAATTCATTTGAACGCCAATTTAATGGGTGTAGGTAAATTTCATCTAGATTGGGAATTTGACGTACAAGATTTACAAAACACATTTCTAATCTCTGGCGGACTCTCAAATTTCAATACGGCTAACCTCAACGATTTTATTGTTCCTAATTTAAGAACACAAACTACAGGCACAATTGACCAGTTATATTTTACAATTTCTGGTGATGATAATGTAGCGACGGGCGATATTAAAATGAGCTATGAAGATTTTAAATTTCAAGTAATGAACAAAGAAAGAAACGGAATTAAAAAGGTTCTTTCTTTTATCGGAAACCTATTCGTTAACGACGGATCAAAAGCAGATGTACATGGGTACAGATATGGTGATATAAATGTGGAACGCGTAAAGAATAAGTCTTTCTTTAATTACTTATGGATCAATTTACAAGATGGTTTAGTAGATGTCTTAACCGGAAACGGGAAAAAAGATTAATACAATACTATTAAAACTGAAAAAGCCAGTTAGTAAAACTAACTGGCTTTATTTCATAGCAATATTTTATACTAGTTGTCATCAGTAGCATCTTCTACTGCATCTTCAACTTCATCAGCTCCGTCTTCAATTCCATCGCCAATATCATCAATTCCTTCTTCCATCTTTTCTCCTGCAGTTTTTTCTTCTCTACAGCTTGTTGCAACGCTAATTGTCATAAATGCGAATACAATCATTAATAGTGACTTTTTCATAATATAGATTTTAATAATTAGGTTAACATTTTAAATAATAGGTATTACGGTTAATTTGTTAACGATATAGTTCCTCATACCTGTCACAACAAAAATGCCACTATTCTGCTGGAGTGCTTGGTTGTAAAAAAACAAATATTAACTCATCCAACAAAAACAGTTATTTCGCTTGAATCCCAGTACTTTGCTTTAAGTACTGGGATTCAAGCTTATTTTTTAGGATTAATTTGATTTAGAAATTTGACCTATATTGTTGAGTATATTATAATTTGATGGGGACTAAAAAAGAACTTAAGGAGTTGAATGTGGTAGATGTTGTAAAAGATATTGCCAATAGACTACAGGTAGAATACAAAGAAGAGAACAATGAAATTTGTATGGACATCCCTGAAGAAGCAGGTTCTGGTCATATCAAAGCAATAAACTTTTCTCATGGTGTGGGTGTTATGGATGTTGATATTACCTTAAAGAAAGAAGTGCGTTTTGTACTTAATCAATCTTTAGTTCAGCCACTAGAAATCGTGTTTAATAGAGAAACAAGTTTGATGCATGAGTTTGACGGTCAAGAAAAGCAAACGGAAATTAAACATTTAGAAAGTGCAATCTTTTCTTGTAATAGCAAATATGGTAATGTTCTTAACCTTAAAGCAAACGAGCCTATTTGCTTTTTTAACCTTGAAATAAACAGAAAATTGTTTGAAGAAAAGATTGAATCTTTTCTTCCTGAAATGAATGAAGATTTAGAAGGTCTTTTTAGAGATGTAAATGGTGTTAATCTGTTCTTTCAAAAAGGTCATTATAGCTTAGATATTGCTAAATGTATTGAAGAAATAAACCAAAGTGAAGATACCGGTTTTACTAAAAGTGTATTTATAGAAGGTAAGTGCTTTGAAATATTAGCTCATCACCTGCGCCAATATGTTGATGATGCATCGCCCACCGAGAAAAGAACCATATTAAGACAGTCTACAGTCGTAAAAATTGAAGAGGCAGCGAATATTATTGATGACACCCTAGAGGAGACTCCAGATATAATTACGTTATCAAAAAAAGTTGGATTAAATCAAAATACATTGCAAAACGGATTTCAAAGTTTGTTCGGGTTATCGGTTAAGGAATATATTCAAAACAACCGGATGGAAAAAGCCAGGCACTTAATGGAAACCACCACTTTGAACATTACTGAAATTACATATAGAATTGGTATAAACTCTAGAAGCTATTTTGCTAAGTTATTTAAAGAACGGTATGCTATGTCTCCAAAACAGTATATGCAAAAACTCGCCTCCAATAATAAAGGAGAAACCAATACCATCTAATATCACTTCTTTTTAAACTGTCAAAAATCTATTTTAACATTTTTAATGAAATCAAAAGTGCTCATTTGTGTCAATTAACATTTCAAAAGTGTTAATGTAAATCTCTTAATTCTAGTTTTTTTGTAAAGTACAATTTCTGTTGTGCTTTATATAAAATAATGAGAGAGTTAGTAATAAACAGTTGCAGTTCTGATGATGTGTTTACCCAAATACAAGATTGTATCAAAGGTAAGCTTACGCAGTGTTCGGGTGAAAGTGTTTTGACTTTCGATAACAAAATTGGAAAAGGCACCATAAGAACTATAAGCTTCAACTGGGGCGTTTCCCTTATAGATTGTGACCTTACATTTCATAAAGAAACTAAGTTAGTTTTTGACACGAAGCAGCTGTCCCCAATTGAGTTCATCTTTATCTCTAAAGGGTTTTTCAAATACAGTGAAAGCAATACAGATTCTTACACCACAATAGAGCAATTTCAAAACACCGTTATTTCAAATAAAAAAGATGCTCATAAAACTTTTCTATTTCCAGAAAACGAACAATTAAAAATCAACTTCATCCGTATTGATCGTCAAGAATATCTACAAAAGAAAAATAATAATGTTTGCCAATTAGACAAACTGTTGGTTTCCATATTTAACGACAATAAAGGTGATGTAGCCTATAAACACGGTGGTAGTTATAGCTTAAGAATTGCAGATGAAATTAAAATGCTAAATAATGTTGACGCTGCTTTCGGAATGTTAAGGTCTCTTTCTTTAGAAGGTAGACTTTATCTTATTTTATCGCTACAGCTATTGGAACATAAAAATTTTGAAGAAAATATGAACTTACCCGAAGCTCTTTCAAAAGAAGATATCCTTAAAGTACACAAACTTACTACGTATATTTTAGAAAACATTTCTGAAACTACTTCCTTAGCTACGCTCAGCTCAGTGTCTGGCTTAAGCCCTAAAAAACTACAGATAGGTTTTAAAATTCTATATTCAAAAACCGTAAATGAATATGTAAGACAGTTGAAGTTGGAAATTTCAAAGGATTATCTTAAAAATTCTGATTTATCTGTATCCGAAATCGTTTATGCAATAGGCATTAAAAGTAGAAGTTACTTCTCTAAAATATTCTTTGAAGCGTACGATATTCTACCAACAGATTATAGAAAGCATCTCAAAAACAAAAACTCCACTATACGTTAGTTCTCTGGATACTCATATGGCGATAACATGCTATCATACGATATATCTTGATTAAAAAGATTCTTAGCAATTGGTCTTATTTCTAGCGCTGTTTTATGCGGTGGTTGTGCTATTTCTAAAGCCCGCTCCATTATTGTATCACCAGAAAGCCATTCCCCTTTATCTTTATGGTCTATAATTATAGGCATATAATCAACAAGATTTTGATAGCTCACAATTTCCTTTTCTAGGGGTCCTGTTAACAGGGAACTAGTAATAAACCCATCTTCTAGAATAGTATAAATACCTGCCAGATATAGCATTCCCCCATTTTTGTTACTTACATGATAAGGATAGATTTCACCATTCTTTAATACCGAGGTAAAGAATCCTGTAACTGGAATGATACACCTTCTATTCATAAAAGAATCATGATACCAAATATCAATTTCCGAATTACGAACCGGTATAGTAAGCGTATTTGTCAATCTTTGGAACAACCCCCAGTCATCTTTAAAACTACTTGGTAACAAGCCCCATATTGCCAAAGAAATTGCATTAGGATCATCCATAGTAACAATGGGTATAGTAGCTTCGGCTGAACCACTAATGACCACTTGTGGGGTATATAATTTTGGATACTTGAACATAGCATTTACATCTCGCTCTATCTCCTTCATCTGTGCTGTATTCGAAATTTTAAAATACATATCAATTATTTGATTTAAACATAAAGTTCGTCATATAAATGAGGGACTCTTATTGCAGAAACACAAAAATATAACCCATTAGAACAAGTTTCTATTTCGTGTCAAATAGTATTATTTTACGCAGAAATTGGGCACAAAAAAAAGAGGCTATTAATAGCCTCTTTTCTTAAAGATAATCTTTAATTTACCTAATGTCCTCTAACATCTTAATATTAGATAACCCATTTTGTATCGCTTCCTTTTGGCTTCTTAAAATGGCTGCCGTTGTTGAAGGTAAAGAAGTATCTTCCAAAACTTCTTCGTATTCTTCAATAGCACTTTTTTCTCCTCTAATTGCTTCTTCTAACATAGCTTCTGCACTATCTAGAGAGAATAACGCCTTTACATCCATCCATGCTCTGTGCGCCTTACCTGCCACGCTATCGCCTTTATCAATTTCTTGACCAAAAGACTTAATTTCTGCCTTTAGTTCGTGCCCAAAATCATAACGTTGTTTAGACTTGTTTTCAAAAAATGCTTTTAACTGAGCGTGCTCTGTATTTTCTGCCGCTTTTTTAAAGCCTTTTTCAGCATCATATGTTTTTTCTAAAAGCTCATTTAATTTGTTTCCTACTTCTTCCGTATATGTTCCCATTGTTTATAGTTTAAATTATGTGATTATTATTTTAAGATGTCAATCACGATTACATCTTATAAAACTTATTTCTGTTCTTAAAATCTTGAAGCTTTCTTTTTAACTCTCCTATATCTTTTCTCTTAGATGTATCTGAATACATTAATACATGCTCCATATCAATTTCACAAAAGGCATCTTCCTCTTCATTTTCGAAATCATCAAAACCTGTATTAATGATATAATCTCTTATTAATAAACTGATGAATACGGAACCTATTAGTATAGAAATACCTCCAATTAAATTTATCATCTGTATTGTTTTGAAGACAAATATATATTTGATTCTAAGTACTTTTTATCTTGATACATATTAGGTTTAACTCCTTTGAATAGGGTTAAACTTCCGTATTTTAGGATTAAAAATAAAATCTGTTTGTTATACAATAATCAACAGATTCATAGAACTTGCAGTATCAAATTAGTTCTCAAGTTTGTGCATCTCTAAACGGTATTTTCCATCACCGGTTCTCCAAAAAACTAGCTGTGATGGAAAGCACAAACTTTTAACACATTCATTATGATACGAAAAGGAACAGTTGTAAAATGGTCTTGGGGAAATGGTACAGCGGAAGGTACTGTTGAAGAAACATATACTTCAAAAACGACTAAGACAATAAAAGGAAATGAAGTAACCAGAAATGGAGATAAAGACGATAAGGCGCTTTACATTAAACAAGATGATGGAGACTATGTATTAAAGAGTGAAAGCGAAGTGGAACGAGCCGACTAAATTGTTCTTACTTGTTTTTAGCTAAATTCAATAGCGGATTAAAATCTGATATTAAGTCTAACAATACAACCTCAGCTGCCGTCTGGTATTCTGTAGATGATTTGTTATCTAAGCTTTCGAAAACCTCATTCAACTCGTTACTTTCATACTTACTTACCACAAAAGGGTGAACATAGTATTTCTTGCACACATTTCTTGTATTACCTAATGCTTTGGCTGTATCGTCAAAAGCTTCTATAACATTTTTTTTAATTTCACTTTCTGTAGAGGCAGGTTCTTTCTCTAATAGCGACTCAAAGAAAATGATGGTTCCAGACCATGTTCTAAAATCTTTGGCAGTAAAAAGGTCTCCACTAATTTCTTGCAGATATTCATTTACCATTCCGCTATCAACACTGGTTTTAACCCCTTCTTCATCAAAAAATTGAAACAAATCCCAGCCTGGTATTTCTTCGCACTGCAAAACCAATTTTCGCAGCCTTCTATTATTTAAAGTTATACTATGCTTTTTTCCTTTCTTGCCTGTAAATTCAAATTTCAACTTATTCTTACTTGTTTTTAAATGTCTAGTCCTTAATGTTGACAAACCATATGTTTTATTTCTTTTGGCATATTGCTGATTACCAATACGTATATGGGTTTCTTCCATTAATCGTACAATAAGGGCAAGCACCTTCTTTTTTGGCCATCCTTTAAGTTGTAAATCTTCGTCTACCTTTTTTCTAATTAATGGTAAAGATTTACCAAATTCATGCATTCTTAAAAACTTGGTTCGGTTTCTAACCCTCATCCACAAATCGTGATACCGGTATTGAAGTCTATGTTTCATATCATAACCAACTGCCTGTAAATGGGCATTTGCCAATAAGGCTATTTTAACTTCTTGCCATGCTGGTGGTATTACCAGTTTTTCTATTCTAGATATTTCAGACTTCTTATTTAGCGGTTTGTTCTTTAATAGATATTGAAACTTATCTTTCTCTTTGATCCGTAAAATTGATAACGCTTCTCTATCTACATATTTTAAATGTATATGAGCAGCAACATCGTGTGGTTCACTCGCTATTAGTTCTGAATACGTCATCTTTAAGTCGTTTAAATAGTACGGCACGTAACAATGAATATTTATTTTTGTTTACTCTTTTTTACATACCGTGAAACAAAAATAAATATTCAAATTGCTAATTTGGTGTTCTATCCAACTCATTTGTAATCTTAAACAACCTAATTTAAAGATTACTAGATAACATAGCTCAATTGGATTGCGGTACTAATTTCACCATACGGAGTCTTTTTAAGTTTGAAAGTTCTATACCTTTCCCCCTCACTTATTACTACAGCTTATGAAAGGATCACCAATGTTAATTTGTATACCAGACATAAGCGGTTTTACTGAATTTATGAGTGAAACTGATTTTGAATTGAGCTCAAAAATAATACCTGCATTACTTAACCAAATTATCTACACCAATAAGATTGGATTAAAAGTATCTGAAATTGAAGGTGATGCCGTGCTTTTTTTTAAGACGGGAGAAATGCCCAATCTAGAAACTCTTATAGAGCAATGCAGAGTGTTTTATACCGAGTTCTATAAAGAACTTGACTCGTTAAGAGAAAAATACAAAAGCAATAAAGATGCTGCCGTTATACCAGAAATATTAGGATTGAAAATAATACTACATTATGGTAAAGAAATTGCATTGACCAAAGTTGGCAATCGTATAAAACTCTTTGGTGAAGATTTGATTATCGCTCACAAGCTACTGAAGAATAAAATAAAATTAAGCGAATATTTATTGCTTACCGATGGTTTAACCAATTACTACAAAGAGAATAATCTAAACGATAAATTCGACTGGGGATCATTGAAACAAAACTCTACAGAATACAATCATGTAGGTGAAATCAACTACTCCTACATCAATTTAAAACCTCTTGTTAAAGAGTAGTTTTTTCTAACGTTAAATAAAGTTAAAGTGTTCATCAATAAGGCTTCAGAGTTAATCGGTCTAGATAGAAATTATTAATTTTATAGTAGAATAATTAAACAAATTATCATGAGTTATTTAGACATTAAGTCAAAAGATATAGCGCCAATTGTTGAGGAATTAAACACCTTATTGGCAGATTATAATTTATACTACCAAAACCTAAGAGGGTATCACTGGAACGTTTCTGGAAAGAACTTTTTTGACCTTCATATTAAGTTTGAAGAGTTGTATACAGATGCAAGAATCAAAATTGATGAAATCGCAGAACGTATCTTAACTTTAAGACAAAACCCAACTAGTGAATTTTCTAAATATTTTGAAATGTCTTCTATTAAAGAAACTTCATCACTTATTTCTGATACTGAAATGGTGAAGAATATTTTAGACCAACATGAGACTTTACTAAAGCAAATGAGTAAAGTGGTTAAAAAAGCTGAAGCTGGTGGAGATGAAGGAACTATTGATATGATCGGTGGTTATATTGGTAGTATCGAAAAAGTAAGTTGGATGTTAGATGCCTGGACAAAAGAGTAATACCTTCAATAAAGTATCATATAAAAAAAGCACCTCTTTAAAAGAGGTGCTTTTTTTATGTAAACTGATAACTACCAATGTAATTCGTCTTTGTTATTACTTAACTACTTTACGCATAATATAAAGCATTCCAAATTTCTTAGCTGCGGAGAATGCAGTTGAAACCCAGTTGTACGGACTCAAATCTTCCTGCACATCTTGCTTCAACCCTTTTAATTCTTCTAAAGCAATTTGTCGCTCTAATTTCAGGCGTTTTAAATTGTACTCTATCTCATCAAAATTTTTATACATATTTCTATTAGTTAAAGAATTTATCCGATAACTTTCTTACTAACATGTTATCTATTTTACCTCTAAAAATATAGGCTATAATCAATAATACTATAAATAAAGCACCAGCAATTAAACAGGCACCTACCATACTTTCAAGAATATTTGCAAGGAAAACTACCCCCGCAACTGTCATGAATATGAGTGCCAAAAAAGCAAGACCACCAATGACTGCCATTTTCAGCAGCATACCGGTGGTCATTGTTAATTGTTGAAACACTTTTAGCCTGTAGTATTCTTGGGTTTTCTTATAGTAAACCTCTCCTACATCAATAGCCTTATTAGACGTTTCGTTAAGTGAATCAATGACTCCCATTTATACTGTTTTCTGCAGTTTCTTATTCTTCATTTTCAACTCAGCCAATTTCTTCTCTAAGGTCGAAATAACATCATCTGTCTTGTAACTTAAATCTGAAACTAAAGATTCTACTCTTGTATCTAACGTTTCTTTTTCTTCGGTCATTTTAGATGCGACCCTATTCTTTAAATCAACTGCACTTTCAGTAAAGTTGTCTCTCGTTGCAGCTGCTTGATCAGCAATAAGTCTTCTTGTATTTTCTCCTTTATCTGGAGCGTAAAGAATTCCTAAGGCTGCACCAATTGCAGAACCTGCTATAATTGCTAATAATGTATTTCCACTATTGTTCATGTTATAAATTTTTTAGATTAAACTGTTCTTTCTATTTAGCGATGATATCTTAATTATCATCCTCTACAAATGTCTATATTAAAGATACAATTACTTAACTCAAAACCTTTTAATATTAACGTTAACAATAGCTTAAAAGGGTTAACAATTAAATGAAACGAATTAATTCATAATCTTGTTTACCTCTAAATTTGTACATATGAAAGAATACCAGACGAAGAACCCATATAACGGTAGTGTTGTAAATACTTATTCCCAAGATACTGAAGCTACTATCAACTCTAAATTAAATAAAGCCTTAGCTATTGAAGCTACTTGGGCAGGTATGGAAATTGAAGATAGGTGTCAATTATTGACCAATGTTGCAGAATTGCTGATAGACCGTAAAGAGGACTATGCAAAACTGATGACACAAGAAATGGGCAAGCCATTTTCCCAAGGTATATCTGAAATTGAAAAATGTGCATGGGTCTGTGATTTTTATGCTCTTAATGCAGAAGATTTATTGGCTGATGAAATTATAGAGACCGATGCTGATGAAAGTTTTATAAGCAACGACCCATTAGGATGCATTCTTGCCGTTATGCCTTGGAACTATCCTTTCTGGCAAGTTATTCGCTTTGCTGCTCCGACATTGACTGCAGGTAACACCGCTTTATTAAAACATGCCCAAAACGTAACAGGTTGTTCTCTAGCTATTGAGCAATTATTTTTGGATGCAGGATATCCAGAAGGATGTTTTCAAAGTTTAAAAGCAGGACACGAAGAAATTGAAAAATTGATAGCCAATGACGGCATTAAGGCCGTTACACTAACCGGAAGCGAGAAAGCTGGTAAATCAATAGCACGTACTGCAGGTGAAAATCTAAAGAAAACGGTCCTAGAACTTGGCGGGAACAATGCTTGTATTGTATGGGAAGATGCCGATTTGGACCAATATATAGACATAATGGTTACTGCACGTATGCAAAATACAGGGCAGAGCTGCATTGCCGCTAAACGTTTTATAGTTTGTGAAGACATTTATGATGCTTTCTTAGAAAAATTTACCAAAAAAGTGAAGTCGCTCAAAAGTGGTGATCCCATGAAAGAAGATACATTCATTGGTGTTATGGCTCGTGAAGATTTAGCGGAAGAACTACAAGAACAAGTTAATAAATCTATTAAACAAGGTGCTAAAGTTGTTCTAGGCAACATGCGAAAAGAGGCCTATTTTTCACCTACTATACTTACAGATGTTGCTGAAGATATGCCTGTTTTCAACGAAGAAACATTTGGTCCTGTTGCTGCAATAATTAAAGTTAAGGATAGAGAAGAGGCCATTGCCACGGCAGCCAATTCTAGATTAGGATTAGGTAGTATGTTATTTACAGAAGATGTAGATGCGGCAATGGACATAATTTCCAAAATACCAGATGGTGCATTTTTTATAAACGATATGGTTAAATCTGATCCAAGATTACCATTTGGTGGTACAAAAGCTTCAGGATATGGTAGAGAATTATCAAGAGAAGGAATCTTAGAATTCGTAAACAAAAAGACAGTTTACATTAAAAAATAAAAGACATGAAACAAAATACAGAAGAAACAAAATTTGTAAAAGAGCCTGAAGAAGAAACACAAGAATATATTCTTCAGAAAAATAAGAAAACGAAGTTGGGCGTCACAATTCTTACGGCATTTCTAGTGCTTCTAATTATTGCAATAATCATTTCTAACATCTTTTTTAATAATTAGAAAAGCTTATAAACTTAAAAATCTTTATGGTCAACCAACATAGTCAATTCAATTGGACAAACTTTAAGATTGCCAAATCTATTAGTTTTACAATTGTATTACTCCTACTTTCTTCATGCGCAACTTTTAAGGAACAGGGTATTTCCAATATTGTAAATGATACCCCGAGCAATACTATTACGTACTCGTTTTATATTGCAGGTGGTTTAGGCAATACTTCAGGAGTTCCAAATCATGACTTGTTAAATCGTTTTAAACAAGAGCTTAATAATGCATCCGAGAATAGTACATTGGTATTTACAGGTGATAATATTTCCACCGAAAGTGGTGATTGGAAGGCTGATAGTTTACTGGTAAAACAACAATTAGAACTTTCGACTGCTTTTAAAGGTAAAACTGTTTTTCTTCCTGGTAATAATGAGTGGAAAAGTTATGAGCTTGATAAAATTGAAAAGGTTGAGAATTATTTAAAAGAGGTTGAACGAAAAAGTACAACAGTTGTTCCTAATAATGGTTGCCCTATTGATCATAGGGTCATTAACGATGACCTAGATTTAATATTAGTAGATTCTAAATGGTTTATATCTAACTGGTCTAGAATTGAAGGCATTAACAGCAAATGCACAGATATTATTACCCGTAGAAGATTCATGGAAGAACTGGAAGGATATATTGGTGACGGTCAAGGAAAGAACATTGTCATTGCCATGCATCATCCTGTGTTTACCAACGGAACGTATGCAGGGAAAACTACGGTAAACGATCACGTAACACCACTACCAATATTGGGCACCATTAAAAACGCTGTAATGGACTTGGGTGCTTTTGACCCAGAACACGTTAATTCAAGAAGATATAACTATTTACGAATAGCTGTTAGTGCACTAGCACAGGCAAACGACAGAATAACATTAATTTCTGGTCATGAAGAGAGTCTGCAGCTACTTGAAGGTGGTGGTATTCATCAAATTGTTAGTGGATCACTTGGTGAAAAAAGCGCGACCAAATTAGGACCTGGTAGAATAACTGCTATCGGTGGCTCTATTGATTATCAAGGAGAATATGCTTACGGAGAAAGAGGTTTTGCGCGCTTAGACTATTTCGCCGACGGTAGCTCTAAAGTGACCTTTATTACAGAAAACGACCTTAACAATAGTAAAACATTCGCAGTTCTGCCTGCTAAAGAACCCCTAAAAGAATACGAACAATCTACAAATAGCGACAAAAAAATAGAGAAGACTACTATCCTCAACGACCCAAAAGACTATGATAAAAGTAGCATTTACAAATTTCTATGGGGTGATCGTTATCGTAAATATTACGGCAAATCCGTTGAAGCTCCAATTGTAAAATTAGATACACTTTATGGTGGTCTATCTGTCGTAAAAGAAGGTGGAGGGCATCAATCTTTCTCGCTGCGTTTAGAAGATAGTAACGGCAAGCAATATGCAATGCGTTCTTTGCAAAAAAGCGCATTAAAATTTTTGAAATTCAAGCTACCAGGAATTTCATATAATACTCAAGACTACCAAGACACTTGGGCAGAAAAAGCTATTTCAGATTTTTTTACAACCGCTCATCCTTACATGCAATTAATAGTAGACCCCCTTGCAGCATCGGTAGCTATTAATCACTCAGATACAGATTTGTTTTATGTTCCAAAACAAGACAGTCTTAAGCAATTCAATGAAAACTATGGTGATGAGCTTTATTATATAGAAAGAAGACCTTCGGAAGAACAGGCGCATTATAAAGGGTATAGAAGAACTATAAATGAAACTTCTGGTAAGGTTACCGATTATGAAAGCACTACCGATATGCTTGAAAAAATTAAAAGCGATGAGTCTTATTATGTAGATGAAAGAAGTTTCATTAGAGCTCGAATTTTTGATATGCTAATTGGCGATTGGGACCGTCACCAGGACCAATGGAGGTGGATAGAATACGAAAGCCCAGACGGTGAAAAAGAATTTATGCCCATTCCGCGCGATCGTGATAATTCATTTCCAAGATTTGATGGTAAAGTTATACCATTCATTCAATGGTTTGTACCCAACACAAGAAATTGGCAAACATATGATGATGACATTGATAATGTAAAATGGCTTAATCTATCAGGTAATAAACTAGACCGAACATTATTGACTTCATATGGTCCAGAGGTTTGGGTGCAAGAAGCAAAAGCTATTCAGGAAGGAATGACACCAGACGTAATAGATGAAGCATTTACGCGTCTACCTATATCTGTACAAGACGAAACTTCTGAAAATATAAAGACAAGTTTAAAACAGCGTCTAGTAGCATTAACAGAAACTGCAAAGGATTATGCAGAATACCTCAACAAGATAGTTGCTGTTACAGGTACTGAAAAAGATGACATATTTACCATGACGCGAATGGAAAATGGCGACACTAAAGTAGTAGTAAAGCGCATTCTATCCGATGAGAAAAATAAAGAAATATATTCTAGGATTTTCAACGATAGCCTCACCAAAGAAATATGGATTTATGGTCTTGGCGATGATGATGTTTTTGTTGTTGAAGGAATAGAAAACCCTAAGACAAAATTAAGAATTATCGGGGGGTATGGCAAAGATAGTTATGACATTGCAAACAAGAAAAAGGTGAAATTATACGACTGGAAACATGAAAAAATCAGTTTTGAAAATTTAAAACCAGCAACTTTATTAACTGATAACTATAAGACAAATACCTTTCATTTTAGATATTTTAAACCGAACACAAATGTGTTGGTACCGACCCTAGGTTTTAGAACCGACGATGGTATGTTCTTGGGAGCTTCGAATACTTATACCCAAAATGGTATCGATGGTAATACTTTTAGACAACAACATACTATAAGTGCCAATTACTATTTTAAATTTAAAGCGGCAGAACTATCATATTCAGGAATTTACGGCAGTGTTTTCCCTGGATGGAATTTTGAAATGGATGCCTATTATGCCAACGACCGCTATGTAAGTAACTTCTTTGGTTTTGGTAACGAAACGGTCAATAATGAAGATGCATTGGACAGAGACTACTACAGGGGAAGAATTAGAACATTTAAGGCAAGTGCCGGTTTAGCATATTACAGTCTTAGAATTAAAGGATTATTTGAATCTTTTAAAGTAACCGATAACCCTGATCGTCTTTTTACTTCTAGTAATTTAGATGATAACATTTTTAAAAATCAAAATTATGGCGGAGCAGAATTAACAGGTGAATATGATCGTGATGATGCTGGTGATTTCCCTTCTAAAGCTATTTATTTTGGTTTCGCTGCAGGCTATAAAATGAACCTTAATAACAACGCAAACAAATTTGGATACGCTTCTTTAAAAGTTGGTTTTGATCACAAACTAGAATCTAAAGGTAATTTGGTCTATAGCACCATTGCCGAATACAAAGGTCTTTTTGATTATAACGATGTCTACTTTTATCATACCCCTTCTCTTGGTGGCGGTAATGGATTACGTGGTTTTAGAGATGAGCGTTTTACTGGTAAATCTTACTTTTATCAATCATCTGATATAAAGCTGAAACTTAAGAGATATGTGACAGCAGTGTCTCCGGTTACCATCGGCATGTATGGTGGTTTTGATTATGGTAGAGTTTGGATGCCTGAAGAAAATTCTAATGTATGGCATACTTCACAGGGTGGTGGTTTTTGGATTAGCAGTCTAAAGGCGCTAACCTTTAATATCGGATATTTCAACTCTAAAGAAAGTAACCTAATTCAAGTTGGTTTTGGACTTTCCATATAACACAAGATTTATTTTGTACTTTTCTAAAGTATTCCATACCATATAATCATCATGTCTTCAATAGTTTCTAAAGCCGAAGTATTTGCCACCGATAAATTAACCGGTAATATTAACCCAAATTATCTCTATCATAATCTTAGGCATACACAACGTGTTGTTAATAGTACCAAAGAACTGATAGAAGGGGAACATATTGGAGATAAAGAAAGTGAATTGCTTTTAGTAGCAGCCTGGTTTCATGACCTTGGGTATACTATTGCACACAATAATCACGAAGAGCATGGTTGTAAATTAGCCAAGGACTTTTTGACTAAAAACAACTGCCCAACACCATTTATAGAGCATATTTGTAGCCTAATAATGGCAACAAAAAAAAATTACTCGCCCACTAATGAATTAGAGAAAATTATTCGCGATGCAGATTCTTCTCATTTTCATGTAAAGAATTTTATGGCGACTACCGAACTGCTAAGGGAAGAACTTTCGTTATTAGGTATTCAAAGCAATACCTCTGTATATTGGCGAGAAGAGAACATTAAACTTTTACGAACCAAACATAGGTTTTATACCGACTATGCAATTCTTACCTGGCAAAAGGGAAAGGATAAGAATATTAAAAGACTCATAAAGGCAAAAAAGAAAAACAATGAGCTTGTCAAAAAAGAAAATTTAAAAGCTCATTTTAAAGGGGAGTTGCCCGATAGAGGAATACAGACTTTGTACAGGGTTACATTACAAAGCCATTTAAAACTTAGTGATATTGCAGATACAAAAGCGAATATTCTACTTTCTGTAAATGCCATTATCGTTTCTATGGCATTGGCTAACTTGGTTCCAAAATTAGACAACCCTTCAAACGATTATCTATTTTACCCAACGTTTCTTTTTATTATTTTCAGTGTAGTTTCTATGGTGATGTCGATTATTGCAACTAGACCGAATGTAACATCTGGTCAGTTTACAGAAGAGGAAGTAACTACCAAAAAAGTAAATCTGCTATTTTTCGGTAATTTTCATAAGATGAAGCTAGAACAGTATAATTGGGCAATGTCAGAGCTAATTAAAGACAAAGACTATATCTACAGCTCATTAACAAAAGATCTATATTTTCTTGGGATTGTTCTAGAAAGGAAGTACAGAATTTTACGGTGGACTTATACCGTTTTCATGATCGGTATGATTATTTCAGTGATTGTATTTGGAATTGCACTTAAGTTTTATGGGCCTGAAAGAATATTAGAGCTTCCGGTAATGCAACCTTAAAACATCTTATAGTCCTTTAGCCATAAAAACTACACATAAAAAAATTCCCATGGCAGCAACCGCGATGGTGAATTTAAGTGCTTTTTCTATTGCTGGTTCTTTGGTTTGATTATTAACATTTACTCTGGTCATGGCCAATGGTTTATTTAATAGTATACCGCAAAGTTAAAAATTGCGACTATGAAGTTTTGACCTCATACACTATTTTCTTATCTCCATCAAGCACACACTAACAAACTGTTTTTATGATAACTACCATTTTCTAAGAATATCCGTTTAACTCATCTGAATCATTGTTTCCTTAAACTTTGCCTTTGGTGCAGAACAAACAGGACACTCATAATGTTCATCTATATCTTGAAATTTTGTACCCGCTGCAATACTCAAAGCTACATCACCAAAAGACTCATCATAAACTGTTAGGCAATCTTGACACTGAAACAACGTTTGTGTTGCTTCTACCACCTCAACATTTGTAGTCTCTTTAGAATCATCTAAACGACCTAGCTGATCAAAATACATCTTACTCAATTCCATCAACAAACCAGGTAATTCTATCTTATCTATATCTTGGGCATAGGTAATATACTTTTGGCTGTTTGGATCAAAATGTTCAAAATGTAGAACATTGTACGTAGGGCGAACTTCAAAGTCTTTAACAATAGTGGGTAAACTATTCTTTTCGATAATTACCGAGGCAAAGTGAGAACGTTTACCCACTTCATTACTAATACAGAATGTAAGACCATAAGTACTAATATCATTTTGGTCAAAGCTTCGAACTAAAAATTTCTTTAACTCTAAAGCCTCGCCATCATCAATTGGCACATGCCAATTCATTTCCAATTGGGAATGCCTAACATTGATTCCTCTTTTACCCAAAAAGCGTTCTAATGCCGGTCTACTCGATTTTTTAATTCCTTTTACTACAAATGATTTCCAAGGAGTAATACATATTTTTCCAATACTGTTATCTAAACAAAAACCACAAAATGCTTTTAGAAATGACAGGTCATATTTATTGTTTCTCCAGTAAAGACCTAGCCAATACATATCTGGCCCCAAACGGTTCATACCCTCATAGTATGGGAAAGTTTGAAAAGGAACCTTTAATTCCTTTTCCATCGTTCTATTATTGGTCTCTAAATTTTTGTTCATGACAAAGAACAACTCATCTATGTCCGTAATATCCTCATATATTTCTTCGAACTGTTTAGAAATGGAATTAATATCCCAACTATAGATAAGAACCGGATAAAATGCAGACGATTTCCAATGGGGTAGTTTAATGTTTAAATACCAATAATCTTCTTGTTCAGAAGCTATAAAGTTGAGGTTGCCACTAAAGATAGGAACCAAGCGTTGTTTTGGATCTGTAATATTGATTTTTAATTTCGGTAAAAAATCAAATCCTTCTAGAATATAGAGATAAGTAGACCCTTTTAACCAATGGGTCATGTCAAAAATATCTGCAGATACATATGAGCTTACAATGTTCTGAAAAGTACGATTGGCAATAATATCGGTATTGAATTTAGAAATACTTTCTAACTGTTCTTCTTTAGCATCTTTCAACGGAAACAAAATATCTTGTCTCGACCCAAAATTGACGCTTTTAAGCCCCGCTGCTTCTAACATCGTAATAATATCTTTCAATTCACCAGGAGAGGTGACTCCTCCTTTTATCAGTATTCTATGAAGATCATCGTTCATATCGCGCTATTCTAATTTGCTAAAACCAGCTGTTTCTTTAATAATTCTTTTATTTCGGGCTTACAACTTCCACAACCTAAACCTGCCCCTGTTTCTGAACATAATTTGTTGAAATCTGAGCATCCGCCTTTTATTGCATCAAGTACATTGCCTTCTCCAACCTGACTACAAGAGCAGACCAATTTTCCTTTTAAAGGAACGGATGTTGAGGCACCTCGCAGCAGTTCATTTCGCTTTTCGGATAATTCAATCTCTTCTTCTATCAGTCTTTTAAATTCTGCAAATTCATTTTTATCACCCAGTAAAATGGCGCCTTTTAACGTATCATCTTTTACAATACATTTCTTATAAAAACGCTTACTTACATCCATTAAAATGATTTCCTCATAAGTAGAATCGCCAATGGGTGAATTCACCATACCAATACTACAGAGATCCAGATTTTCGAATTTTAAAATATTCATTAACACCGAACCATTGTAAATACTACTGAAGTCTCCAAGTATAAAATTAGCTGCAATATCGGCTTGTTGTTCTGCAGCCGAAGTAATACCGAAAAGCGAATTTTTGAACTCTGCTATTTCACCTAAAGCAAATATAGACGGGTCGCTACTTTGCAAATATGAATTTACCACGACACCTCTACGCGTATTGATGCCTGTTTGTTTTGCCAATTCAATATTTGGTCTGGTACCGATAGCATATACTATAGCATTACATTGAATAGTACGACCTGTTTTTAGATTAACAGATAGGCTATGTTTTTGGTTCTTATCCTCAAAAACAGTACTTACTTCATTATCGAAATAAAGATTTATACCTCGTTCTACTACATCTTCTGCCAATAAACGACTTGCAACGCTATCTAGCTGCCGTTCCATTAATCGTGGTGCACGTTGTATAATACTAATGTTGATATTGATTTTTTTCAATGCAGCAGCGAGCTCTAGTCCTAATAGGCCTCCACCTACAATAACCACATTTTGGTCTTTAGCCTGCAGTCCGGTTTCTGCGAGGTATTTTCTTAGTTTATCTGCATCACCTCGTTCACGCATCGTAAAACGACCGGGTAATTGTATCTGAACATCACTAGGTATAAAGGCTCTACTACCTGTGGCCATTATTAGTAAATCGTACGAATGTTTTTCTCCATTAGAATCTACTACTGTTTTATTTTCCGCATCTACATTTTCAATTCCTACTCCAGAATGTAATACTACATCTAGTTTTTTCAACTCCCCATCTTTAAGCTTCTCTAAAGCTTCCCAAGAAAGCTCATCACTTACATATTCTGGGAGTAAAACTCGATTATAGAAAGGGTCTTTTTCCTTTGAAAATACATGAAGTTCATCAATACTATTTTTCTCTCTATACGATTGTATAAAACGATACGCTGCAGCACCTGCACCTATAACCACTACTTTCTGTTTCTCTTTTACAAACTTTGCAACCTCAACAGCACAGTATTTAAAATCGGGCTCTTTTGATACCGGATCTACCAAGTCATTGGTTAAATTATTTACCCTGCCAAAATCATTATTCAATACTCTACCCCAGTGCATGGGCAGGAAAACAACGGATTCGCGTATATCATAATTCAGCTGCACTTTCACCTGTACTTTTCCTCTTCTGCTTTTTACAACCGCTATATCCCCTTCTTTAATCTTCCGTAAATACGCATCTACTGCGTTCATTTCTAAATAGGGCTGTGGAACATGCGTCAATAATCTTTTCACCTTACCGGTTTTGGTTCGGGTATGCCATTGATCACGAACCCTACCTGAGTTCAGTATCAACGGGTAGTCGATAGTCGTTTCTTCAGATTTATTATAAAGTGTTGCTGGCGCATTAAAATGTGCCTTTTTATCGTTGGTAAAGAACTTGCGGTCCGTAAATAATCTAGGTGTTCCTTTATGCGTTTTATGTGGAACCGGCCATTGAAAACTACCTTCATTTATCAACCGTTCATAAGACAAGCCAGAAATATCTATTTCAGTGCCTTTTGTCAATAAACAGTGTTCGTCATAGACTTCACTGCTATTCTTATAATCGAAGCCTTTATAGCCCATTGCCTGTGCAAAACGCCATATAATTTCTGCATCTGGTAATGCTTCACCCGGTGCATCTATAACTTTAGGCAAATGACTAATTCGTCTTTCTGAATTGGTCATGGTACCTTCTTTCTCTAACCAACCCGCTGCCGGTAATAATAAATCGGCAAATTTGGTTGTTTCAGAATTATGGGATATATCTTGAACTACTACGAATTTTGCCTTTTTTAAAGCTCTTTCTACTTTGTTAGAATTAGGCATACTTACCGCAGGGTTAGTACATACGATCCAAATCGCTTTTAACTTACCTTCATCTAGGGCATCGAACATTTCTGTTGCGGTATAGCCTGGTTCTGACTGTATTTCTCCACCTCCCCAAAAATCGGACACTTCTTTTCTGTGTGCCGCATTTCCTAAATTTTTATGTGCTGCCAACAAGCTGGCCATACCACCAACTTCTCTACCGCCCATAGCATTAGGTTGCCCTGTCAAAGAAAATGGTCCAGCACCTGGTTTGCCTATTTGCCCCGTTAAAAGTGACAAATTTAGTAATGATACATTTTTAGCTACACCAATAACACTTTGGTTCAACCCCATAGTCCACATGCTGATAAACTTCTTGGCATTACCAATATATTCGGCAGCTTTACGAATATCACCAACGGGAATACCACATTTTTTAGCAGCTTCTTTCAGTGATAAGGTAAACGCCATTTCTTTAACCGCCTCAAAATTTGCGGTGTGCTTTTTTATAAAGGCGGAATCTATTTTTCTTTTCTCGATTAATCGACGGGCTATAGCATTAAAAAGAATAACATCGGTACCCGGTAAAATCTGTAAATGCAAATCGGCACCTGCACAGGTTTGGGTTTTTCGAGGATCAACTACAATTATTTTTACGTTAGGGTTCTCTTCCTTGTGCTTTTCCAACCTTCTATATAATATCGGATGGCACCATGCCGGGTTAGCCCCTGCAATTAGAAAACAATCTGCTAATTCTATATCGTCATATGAAATAGGAACAGAATCTTCGCCTAATGTTTTTTTATAGCCAACAACGGCAGAACTCATGCACAACCTTGAGTTGGTATCTATGTTATTGGTACCTATAAATCCTTTAGTGAGTTTGTTAATTAGATAGTATTCTTCTGTTAAACATTGACCGGACACATAGAATCCCACACTATTAGAACCATGTTTTGCGATGATGCTTTTAAAAACAGCAGCTGCACGTTCAAAAGCAGTGTCCCAAGAAACTCGTTGTAATGGGTGATTTCTGCTCCATTTCATTTCTGGATACAGAATTCGATCTGTTTTATCTTGGGCTACATAATTGAGATTTCGACCCTTTGTACAAAGCATGCCTTTGTTTGATGGATAATCGGGATTACCATCTACCGATATAGTTCCTTTTGAATCTACATTAACCAACATACCACAGCCTACACCGCAATATGAACATATCGTTTTATGAGTTTTATTACTATTCATTTTATCAATGATAAAGAATGGTTCAGAAGTATACTGCAAATTATAAAAAGTACGTATAAATACGTACTTTTTTATCATAAATGTTCAGTAATAAATCGAGTGATTCGTAATTAATTTACTCAAGTACTGAGAATTGATCAATTAAGGAAAAAGTAGCGCATAGAAATATTAATGCTACGGTTCTAAGTTAAGCATTAGCAATCACAGAAACTGCATGTAAATACAACCTGATATTTCTCTCGTTAAATAATACCAGCGAATGTAGAAACCTTTAGATAAGGTTATGTTTCTGAGACTTTTTAGAAAGGTCAATTAGATTTTTTACATCCATTTTACGCATTAAATTAAAACGATGTGTTTCAATAGTACGTTTACTATTTTGAAGTTTTTCTGATATCTGTTGATTGGTTAACCCAGAAAGGACTAACTCTAAAACCTTAAGTTCTTTATTGGTTAAATCAAAGACGTTATCACCAGTTTTACGAGGTGCTTCTTCTTTAATCACCTCTTTTTTTACACTCATTAAGTTATTAACCAACACATTACTGATGTCTCCGCTAAAATACTTTCCACCATCTCTAACGGTATGTATCGCTTTTATAAATTCTGACTTATCAGTATCCTTTAAAAGATATCCATTGGCTCCAGAGCTTATAGATTTTAGAATGTATTCTTCAGAATCATGCATTGAAAGTATAATAGACTTCACCTCGGTTTTGCTATTTGTAAGCTCTGCCACGGCATCTATACCATTCATGACCGGCATTCTAATATCTATAATTAAAATATCGGGTTTTACCTTATTTACTAATTCAATAGCTTCTTTCCCGTTCGATGCTTCGCCAATTACGTCTAGGTCAGATTCCGATTCTAATAAAGATCGAATTCCGTCTCTAACCAAAGCGTGGTCATCTGCCAATACTATTCTCGTTGTTTCACTCAAAATATAGGTAATTATACGTAATAAGCTAAATTACGTATAATTTTAAAATGATGATACGGTTTATGATACCAAGGATGTTTAGATGGTATATAGTTTTATTCTTTCTTCGTCTTTAAAAATTGAGGTTTAATTGTCAACTGTACCCAAGCCCAATTCTGACTACTTGCCGCAAGGTCATCTGTTATCCCTTTTAGCTCATACATACCATCTGCAGCGAACATTTGAGAATAACCAACAGCTAGTCCATACCCATTAAAAGCCTTGGAAAAAACCAAATCAATTTCGGTACCCAAAGATTTTTCGCCACTGGGTAGTTCTTGTTCTCCGCTAAAATTTAAGACCTTAATAAGTAAGCTAGATTTCTTTCCTAAATCGAATTTAGCGCTTGCGTGAATATCAAACAGACCAACAGAATTGGCATGGTTACCTACGTAGAAATAATCCATAAATCCGTTAAATTTATGATTGGTACCATAAAGCGGGAAAAATGCTTCTGTCTTATCTGTAGTATCCGCCTTGTTTCCACTTATAACTTCTGTCCCTAAACCTAACGTTACTTTATCGCTTGCCTTATATCCTAAGTCTAGCCCAAACAAATACGTTCCCCCAACTTTCAACTCATTTTGTCTTTCACCTATTTGTAAAAACAAGTTGGCATTTGCGCTAAAACTTCCTCCTTCATACCCCAAGTGTGTTCCTATAGTTTGTAGGTTACTCACCCCATCTGTTTCTTCTTCGGTATCAAAATTCTGAAAACCATTATTCAAAGCCAATATGCTTACCGAGAAATTATCCCATTGTTGTTTGGCGTATAGATATTGCATTGTTTTATAGGTAAAAAATCCTGATGTATTATAGGCTGTTCCTACGGATTGAAACCCTGCCGGATTATCAAAATCTTGACTAAAAGCCAGACCTACATCCAACATAAATTTATCTTTCTTATACTTTAAAAGTCCCGCATCATGGTTTCTACCCTGCTGTGCCCAATCTAGCCCCCCAAAAATACGTTGGTCATCATATGAAATTACTTGTCTACCAAGTTTTGTAGACCAACCCTTGCCTAAACTAATGTCTGCCCAAGCTTCAAATACCGCAAAAGAATCGTTTTGATCATCGGGTAGAATTTGCCTGTTTTCTCCCCAAACCATTACATCTTGTATGCTTAAATAGAATTGATAGGCTTCCGTTTCGTACTTGGCATTTAAACGTGCTCGTGTAGAAATTGCAAATCCTGCGTCTGCAGCATCAGGAATTATACTACCAAAACCATGTCTATATTCTGTTCTTGGTCTAAACTGCCCGTCTAAAGTGAATTGAGCATTAGCTATTTGAACACACAGAAAAACAAAGCATGCTATTTTATATGGACTTCTCATTGATTACTTTTTAGTTTAGAATTATAGATGATTGATAAACCCAGAAATGATATAAGGGTTAATGACTGGTAATTAAAATTATTACGGGTTTCTTTAATTCGTGTTCTAGTCTATACTTGAAAATTTTAACTCACCTAGCATCTCCGCCTTAACAGCTTTTTCGTCGGCTGTAGAAAATTTTATGGCCAAGGTTGTAAGAGCACTAATAACCACAAACCCACCTATGATAAAATAACCGCTGGAAACTGCACTTGAAGCAGCTGCAGCTTGTGCCGCTTTCATGGCCTCTTCACCTAAATTGGCATTTGCCGCTAATGCATTCGTTTCCGCTAAAGACGATTTAGATTTTAATAGAAGTGCTGCTAAAAAAGCACCTACATTACCTCCTGCACCTACAATACCAGAAATAGAACCAATGGCTTTTTTATTGATAAATGGAACTACAGAGAATGTTGCTCCTTCCGCCATTTGTACTGTAATACTAAAAGCTATTAAAAATATTATTCCTAGTGCGAAACTAGTTGTCATTGAAAAAACAGAAAGCATGGCGCCTTCTAGGGCAAGTATTACAGTTAAGAACAATACTCTACCTCGTAGTCCTTTTAATTTACCGAATCGATCACCGAAAAACCCACCCAAAGTACGAGCAAATATGTTCATTAAGGCGAAGGAAAGTACAAGGTTCCCCGCTGTAGATCTAGTAAGTCCGAATGTATTTTGCAGGTAATCATCCATAGTACCATACACGGTAAGTTCCATTCCAAAAGAGGCTGCATATACTATGAAAAGAATCCAAACACGGTAATCTTTTAAAACGCTCAAAAATGATTCTTCGTCCTTTTTCAGCTTCGGCATTTTTCCGGCTTCTTTTAATTCTTTGAAGTTGCCTTCTGGGGTATCTTGTGTAAAAAAATAATAAACAACACCCATTATCATTGCAATTATACCAGCAATAATCATAGAATAACGCCAAGCAAATTCATCAGCTACGCCAAAACTTACTACTGCAGCAGCAATTAAAGGCATACCTAAACGGTTGGCCCCGCCTCCTAAATTTCCCCAACCTGCAGATGTAGCATTTGCCGTACCCACAATATTTGGAGCGAACATGATAGAGGTATGAAATTGAGTGATTACAAATGAGGCTCCAGTAAACCCAATAAATAGCCTACATATTAAGAATTGCATAGGTGTTTGAACAAAACCAATGAGTATTACAGGAATTGCTCCTAAAATCAACAAATACGTATAACATAATCTAGGACCGTATTTATCACAAAGCTTACCGATTAATAATCGTGCAAAAACAGTTCCCGTTACCGCTAGAATTATGGAGTTCCATTTTTGATCAGGTGTTAAACCCAAATCTTTTACCACATCTGGCATAAACGGTACAATACCGAACCATGCAAAGAAGCATATGAAGAATGCTATAGAGGTTATCCAAAAAGTACGAATTGGCATACTCTTTAAATCGGTTAATTTTAATGTGGTCGATTTCTTAGATTTATTTTCCATAATACAGTTGGTTTTAATTAATAAAGATGTACAAACCTACTATATTTAATACGTATTAATACTTAGTTTTATAATTTTATAAGCCGAAATACGTATTTTTATGTGAATTAAGAATATGAGAGCCTTAAAATATATATTTGATATTTTTAAAAAGAGAATTTTTAGATATCCTTAATTTGAGATGTTGAGTTTAAGCTAAACCGATAGTGAATTACGTAGTTCTAAGCAACTATAATCCCGTTTTCTAAATTAAATTTCAGAATGAAGTACCCGCTGAACTTCCTCTTCAAAAAATGATGGGTGATCCGCAACCACATCACCAATTACAATAATACCAGGCATATTCTTTATAATAGAATTGGTATGGTTACTTATAGTATCTAATGTAGCAACAATACAGCGTTCATTTTCTGTAGTACCATTTTGAATAACTGCAACTGGTGTCATTCTACCTCTATATTTACTTACCTCATCAACTATTTCGATTAGTTTTCTTACTCCCATTAATATGACCATAGTGGTAGAGGACTTAGCTGCATATTTTAAATCTTGAGAAAATGTGCCATCTCGTTTTGTAGCGGTCATCACCCAAAAACTACTGCTAACCCCTCTTTTAGTCATAGGTATTCCTTGACTGGAAGGTACTGCTATAGCACTTGAAATTCCTGGTATTACGCTTACCGGGATACCAAACGATTCTACATATTCTATTTCCTCATTTGCTCTTCCAAAAACGAACGGGTCTCCTCCTTTCAATCGTACTACATGACCATATTTAAATGCGTTTTGTACTATAAGTTCGTTAATTTCATTTTGAGTGTGAGAGTGCTTTCCACACCTTTTTCCAATATATACTCTAGGTATATTAGTACGTATTTCAGATAATAGCTCATTACTAATTAGCGCATCATATAAAATGATATCAGCTTCGTTTAAAACCTTTAAACCCCTTACTGTTATTAAGTCTTTAGCACCAGGACCAGCTCCTACTAAACTTACTTTTGCCGTTTTATCTAATTCCATCTTCATAGTATTTAGCTTTATTAATTATCGATTCAGCAACAAGAATACGTATTTATTTTATTATAATCATACAATATATACGTATTAATACGTAATATTGTTGTGTAGCTAAATAGTAAGGATATGAAAACTATAATTGTTGTCGGTAATGGAATGGTAGGGTACAAATTCTGTGAGAAGTTTGCTGCACGAGAGGAAAGCAAGCATTTTAAACTGATTGTCTTTGGTGAAGAACCACGTGCTGCTTATGATAGAGTACACCTTAGTGAATTCTTTGGTAGTAGAGATGCCAAGGCTTTGGAAATGGCCCCTTTAGAATGGTATGCAGATAATCAAATAGAGTTAATCGTAAACGAACGGGTTACGGACATTCATAGGACTAAGAGAACGATTACTACTGCCAGTGAGAAGGAGTTTAGTTATGATTATCTTATTCTAGCCACTGGATCCGCCCCTTTTGTCCCTCCTATTAATGGTGTAGAGAAAAAAGGTGTTTTCGTTTATAGAACCATAGAAGATCTAGAGGCAATGTTAAATTATGCCGAGGAAATCAAAAAGACAAAACCGAATGCCAGAGCTGCTGTTTTAGGTGGCGGACTTCTTGGTCTGGAGGCAGGAAAAGCAGTTATGGATATGGGCCTTGAGCCACACGTTGTAGAGTTTGCTCCCAAACTAATGCCAAGACAATTAGACTCTAGAAGTAGTAATGTACTTCAACTAACCTTAGAAAATATAGGAATATCTATACATACCGGTAAAGCTACTAATAGTATAATGGGTAATGGCGCCATAACGGGAATGGATTTTGGTGAGGATGATACACTAGATGTTGATATGTTGGTCATATCCGCAGGTATTCGCCCGAGAGATGAATTAGGTAAAACTTGTAATCTAGAAATGGGAGTTCGTGGCGGAATTGTGGTTAACGATAAAATGCAAACCTCTGACCCAACCATATATGCTATTGGAGAGGTAGCTTTATATAACCATATGATTTATGGTTTGGTTGCTCCTGGTTACGAAATGGCAGAGGTAGCGGTAAACCAAATTCTTGAAACTAGCGAAGTTGTCATGAAACCTGAAATTGATATGTCTACCAAGCTTAAGCTTATTGGGGTAGATGTTGCCAGTTTTGGTATCCCTTATATGCCAGCCGAGAAAGGACTTTCCATAATTTACGAGAACAAGACAAAGGGTATTTATAAAAGAATTAATGTAAGTCACGATGGTAAAACTCTTTTAGGTGGAATCATGGTGGGTGATGCGGAAGACTATAGTATTCTTCACCAAATGTACCTGAACAATATGCCCCTTCCAGATAATGCGGAAGAACTAATTGTTGGTTCTAGAGGAGAAGGCGGTTCTGCTTTTGGTAGCGCAATGGACTTACCAGATACAGCCGTAATCTGTTCTTGTGAGGCAGTAACGAAAGGTGCTGTTTGCTGCTCGGTTATAGAAGATGGAAATGAAACGATAAAAGACGTCGCAAAGGCTACCAAAGCAGCCACAGGTTGTGGTGGCTGTAAACCAATGGTAGCAGATTTAATAAAGGAGAGTCTTAAAACATTAGGAAAAACAGTGAAAGAACGTTTATGCGAGCATTTCAATTATTCTCGCCAAGAGCTTTTTGACCTTGCAAAACTTAAAGGTATAACTGATTATGACACACTGTTAGATGAAGTTGGTACCGGTAACGGATGCGAAGTTTGTAAGCCTGCAGTAGCTGCCATTTTTGCCAGTCTTTACAATGAAACTGCAAACAGACAAGAGTCTATACAAGATACAAACGATAGGTATTTAGCAAATATTCAACGTAACGGTACCTATTCTGTAGTACCAAGAGTTGCAGGTGGTGAAATTACACCGAAGCAACTAATGGCTATCGGTAGAATTGCCCAAAAATATGATTTGTATACAAAGATTACCGGTGGTCAACGTATAGATATGTTCGGCGCTAAACTAAATGAACTACCATTAATTTGGGAAGAATTAATAGAAGAAGGTTTTGAAACAGGGCAAGCATACGGAAAATCTTTACGTACTGTAAAAAGTTGTGTGGGTTCTACTTGGTGCCGTTATGGAATGGATGAAAGTGTAAGCTTCGCTGTGGAAATAGAGCATCGCTATAAAGGTATTCGTTCTCCACATAAATTTAAAGGCGGTGTTTCTGGATGTATCCGTGAATGCGCAGAAGCAAGAGGAAAAGATTTTGGCTTTATAGCTGTCGAAGGTGGATGGAACGTTTACGTTGGCGGTAATGGTGGTGCTACTCCAAAACATGCAATCTTACTAGCCGAAAAAGTAGATAAGGAAACCGCCATAAAATATGTAGATCGCTTTATCATGTTCTATATAAAAACAGCACAGCCATTACAAAGAACTGCCCCATGGTTAGAAAAGCTAGAAGGTGGTATTACCTACTTACAAAATGTAATTATAAATGATTCATTAGGCATCGTAGCGCAATTGGATACCGAAATGCAAGCCTTGGTAGATTCTTATGTATGCGAATGGAAAGAAGCTGTTGAAACTCCAGAAATTAGAGAACGATATACACATTTCGTTAACTCTGAAGAAACGGACAACAACATCGAATTTGTATCATTAAGAGATCAAAAAATGCCTAAAGAATGGGCATAATATTAATTTCCAACAACACCGCTCAACATAGGAGTTTGAATTAATTAAAAATTAAAATTATGTCTTTATCTGTTTTAAATACGTACGAAAGTGTAACCGAAACTAATGTCACAGTCTGGTTCAAAGCAGCACCTACTTCTAGATTTCCTAAAAATGGCGGGGCATGCATAAAATACAAGGACAAACAAATTGCTATTTTCAATTTCACACGTGAAGGCACTTGGTATGCTTGTCAAAATTTATGTCCGCATAAGATGGAAATGGTACTTTCTAGGGGTATGATCGGAGAAGAGAATATGGAGCCTAAAGTAGCTTGCCCATTACACAAAAATACCTTTTCGTTAAAAACTGGAGAAAATTTGAATGGCACCTTAGAGGGAATAGCTACCTATCCTATTAAAATAGAGGATGACTTTGTGTATGTTGGCTTTTCTGAATAGCTTTGAGTAAATAAATGACTTATGGCGATAACGGATAAATTATTAGTAGCATTTCAATATTTTGACGAAGCCAATAAACAAGATCCCAATACAGAAATCTTTGAAGGAACTACGTATCCAAAAGAAGTATTGTATGGTATTAGAATGACCGAACGCCTTAATGAGTTTAACCCAAATGCATCTGAAGCTTTACGGTTAACCGCTAGATGTCAACACATCTGTAGATGGGAAATACCAAGGGAGTCATATGAAATGAATCGCGAAGGGTACCTTAGATGGAGACAAGATCTAAAAAAATTCCACGCGAATAAAGCTGCGGCTATTTTAGAGGAAATTGATTATGATCAAGATACAATCGATAAAGTACGTTTTCTATTAGAAAAAAAACAGCTGAAGAAAAACGAAGAAACACAAACCTTGGAAGATGTTATCTGCTTGGTTTTTCTAGAGTTTTATTTTGAGCCATTTGCTCATAAACATGCAGAAGATAAGACTATAGACATTCTTCAAAAAACATGGAGAAAGATGTCTACAAAGGGGCAAGATGCTGCATTAAAATTACCGCTATCTAAATATTCTATAGATTTAATTACCAAGGCGCTACAAGCCTAAAATAATTTACTACTTATTCTTTATGGCCAATAACGACCACAATATACCATTGGACACGGCTACCTTTATACGTATACGTAAGTGGTATCTATTGGCTTTGGCCGCCATTGCTATTACCATCATTATTGCCCAAGTACTTATACAATTACACCTAAAAGCGCAATCTGGAGATTCTCAACTTATAAACATAGCAGGTAGACAACGTGCTTTTAGTCAGAAACTAGTAAAGGAAATGCTGCTCTTAAAAGACAGCAATGATCCTAGCAAGAAAAAAGTAATACTATCAGAGATTGCCGAGACTCTTAAAGTTTGGAAGGTTTCGCATCAAGGTCTGCATTTAGGTGATGCTTCTTTTAATCTCCCTTATGAAGATGATTCAAAAATCCGATCACTTTTTAACGAACTTGAGCCGCACCATGCTACTATGGTTAATGCTTTAGAACATATACTTTCGACCCATCAACAGAACATTAATACCTCGGTACAGGAAAAAGATATAAATACTCTTTTAGAAAATGAACGTCCGTTTTTGGACATCATGGACCAAATTGTAAATGAATATGACGCCCGTAGTAATGAACAGCTTCAGAAACTAAAACAAAAGGAGTATTGGTTATTGGCTTTTTCGTTATTAATTCTCCTGTTAGAAATCTTCGTAATCTTTAGACCATTATCCATCCAAATTAAAAAGACTATTGGCAACCTAATGGGTAAGGATGAGGAATCTAAAGGTCAACTAGAAAAAATTCAAAACCTATACGAGGAAAAAGAACAATCCTTAAAAGAGTTACAAGAACTAAATTTCGTTATTGATAACGCCGCACTATTCGCGAGTATACGTAAAGATGGCTCCATTGTCTTTATTAGTAAAAAGTTTTTAGATCTATTAGACCACGAAACTATACCGGTAAATAAACCTATCTCAGAAATATTAACGACAGAGGAAGGTCAGCAATCTTACCTAAAAGAGGTATTGAAAATAAACCGGAAGAACGTTATTCGTAAAGAAGAGTTGCAAGTCGTTACTTCTAAAGGCACCACCATTTGGTTAGATATGTCTATCGTACCCATGCATCAATCTACCCTAGAACAAGATATTCTAATTCTATGTTCAGATATTACAGAGCGAAAAGAAAACCAGCTTAAAGTACAAGAACTGACCAAACAGAATTTTGAGGAGCGCATGCAGCAAAAAAAGGTGCAAGCAAGCCAAATAGTAGAGGGTCAAGAAGAAGAACGTAAGCGTATTGCTAAAGATATTCATGACGGAATAGGACAAATGCTTACTGCCCTTAAATTTAATATTGAGTCTATAGATATTGAGGATAAAGCAAAAACGGGTGAAAAAATCGCTTATTTAAAAAGCTTGACATCAGACCTAATAAAAGGTGTTAGAACGGCCACCTTTAATCTTACTCCGCCAGAATTAAGTGATCACGGTATATTTCCTGCTATTCATAAAATGACCACAGAGCTTTCTAAATTAACTGGAAAGAATATCTTGTTCAAAAACAAAACAGATAGTAATTACAGATTCGATTCTCTTGCAGAGACCAATATTTATCGTGTTACGCAAGAGGCAGTTAACAACGCCATAAAATATGCCGAAGCCAATTATATTTTGGTTACTTTAAATTACTCGTACCCAATTTTAAGTGTAGTTATAGATGATGATGGCAAAGGTTTTGACGATACCATTTTAGGACAATTACCAAAAAACAACAGTGATGGTGGTATGGGTCTATTTTTCATGAAAGAACGTATTGACTATATTAACGGGCGCTTATTCATAAATTCTGAACTTGGTAAGGGTACGCGTGTCACCATTAATTATAAAACCGAAGAAAACAAAATTTTACATGGAACGGAATGAGCTTTACCCTATATTTTTAAAAGTATCTAACCTTCATATTTTAATTGTAGGTGGAGGAAATGTTGCACTAGAAAAATTGACATTTCTATTGAAATCTAGCCCCAATGCCCAAGTAGAAATGGTAGCACCTATGTTTAGGGAAGAAACCATTGAGCTGGCCAACAAATTCAATATACAAATGAATGTGACGAAATATGATAAGTCTTACTTAAAAGGAAAGCATATTGCTATTGCCACGACAGACAATGTACCTGTAAACGAGCAGGTATATCACGATTGTAGGGAAAGACAGATTCTAGTCAATGTTGCCGATAACCCACCCTTCTGCGATTTTTATATGGGTGGTATCGTTACCAAAGGAAATGTAAAGGTGGCTATTTCTACTAACGGAAAATCACCAACTACAGCCAAAAGACTTCGTCAATTTTTTGAGGATGTAATACCTGAAAATATTGATGATTTGGTTAAAAACCTCAACGAATTTAGAAAATCCATCAAAGGTGATTTCGAAGAAAAAGTTGAGACCCTAAATGAATTTACAAAAGGCTTAGTACATAAGAAAGAGGAATAATTTAGTTTTCAAAACTGACATGCGCAACGTCATGACTGCAACTGTAATGTGCATTATCGGCTGCGTAAACAGAAGCATCTGCAGATTCTTGCGCATCTTGTATTAAGCGCTGTGCTATTCGCATGTAGTATTGTAAGTTACCCAAGTTGTTCGCTTTTGCCGCATTCTTGACATTCTCAAAAGCTTCAGTAGAAAAATCACGAGAATCTATAGCGTGTCTTTCTGCATCAATGGTATAGCTCATAACCTCAGCCAAACCGCAACTTTCAGAATCGTATTGCGCCTCAGAAGCCAATATTACAGCTTCATCTGCAGCATTTACCGCCTGCCCCATTAATAACAATACCGTTTTAGTATTTTTTCTAGCCTTAGTTATAGAAGCATCAAAAGAAGCTATTTCAGCAGAAGTACTTAAAGAATCTGAAAGCTGACTTACTTGCTGCATGTAACTTTGAACATCGCTAATTTCACTTTTAAAAACTTCGCATTGGGCTTGTAAATATGTTGAGGTAGAAAACAATAATACAACAACTTTTAGGCAGGATTTAATCTTGTTCATTCTTGGGGGAAATTATTTGGTTATGGTATTAACTGCAATAATTTCATAATCGTATTATAATTAGGCCAACTGCATAAAATAAAGAAAATTCTTGTTAAACACACTTATTTTAGACTTCATACTATTATCTACTTACCAAACTAAGTAGAGTCTGCGAGATTTAAATATCTTTAAAATTTATATCACATTACCATATCTATGACCCACCATCCTATCTTAAGCATTCTAGAAGAATTTAACCTCAACGCAAACAAATTTAAATACACTTCTTTAAACTCAGGTTTAATTAATGATACATATTTGGTTTCGGGTGATGCTGAGCAACAATATATACTTCAGAAGATAAATCATAATGTATTTAAAGATCCGGAAATGTTGATGGACAATATCAATTATACCCTGCCTTCTTTATCTGCAAAGGATTATGCGCAAATAACTTTTTTATCGACCAAAGACGGACAGAACTGTCTTGTGAAAAATGGTGAGTTTTGGCGTGTAATGACATTTATACCCAATAGCACTACTTATGATACCACTACCGATACGGACATTGCTTTTGAAGCAGGACGAATTATTGGCGGATTTCACGGTCTTTTAAAAACAGTGGATGCTGAGGTAATTAAAGACACCTTGCCTAAGTTTCACAATCTAGCACATAGGACTCAAGAGTTTAAAGAAGCACTAAAAAATGCAGCTCCAGAAAAAAAGGAAATTGCGAATAATGCTATTCAACAGGCACATCATTTTCTTAAAGAATTGGAACATTTAAATAACGAAAGCCTACCTATAAGGGTTTGCCATAATGACACCAAATTGAACAATATATTGTTCTCTAATGCAACCAAAAAAGCGCTTTGCCTAATTGACCTTGATACTATTATGAAGGGTTATTTTTTCTATGATTTCGGAGACGCCATTAGAACGGTCGTTAATAATGCTCCTGAAGATGAACAGAACCACGATTTAATTCATTTTGATAAAAATCTTTTCAAAGCCTTTGTTGACGGATTGGCTTCTAACGACTCCTTTTTAGCAACCGCAGATATAAAAAGCCTACCATTAGGAGCCGTATTTATGCCTTTTATTCATGGGTTACGAGCCTTGACCGACTACCTGAACAATAATAAATATTACAAGGTATCTTACGAAAACCAAAATCTAGACCGTTGCCTTAGCCTTTTCAATTTTGCAGAAAAAGCATTGGCTAAAAAGGAATTTATGACCGATTATGTTCAACAAAGTCTAAGCTAATATTTGTTCTGGTTACCAGCTTCGAGTTTTAATTTTAATTTGGTGATAGTACCTATACCGTCTTTTTTACCTTCGCTAGAGATGTACAATGACCCATCTTCCCCAAAGGTGATTCCCTCTGGTTGTGGAAATATATTTTTGTCCAAACTATAACCCCTTTTAGCTGTTCCGTTTTCATCTAAAATCAACAATTTAGGTTTTGACCCCTCTAACATATAGATTTCCTTTGTTTGTGGATGAATTGCAATGTCTGACGGGCGAAAGTTTTTATACACTTTTTTCTCTCTAAAATGCTTCAACACCTCATCATCCATATCTAACTGCATCACAGGATTATCCACTAATTTATGGTCATCCAAAGAAAAAGCGTACACTCCTTTTTTATCATCCGAGTCTATGTCACGGTCTTTAGGTATCATCAATAATTGATGATTAGCTAAGTCTAACTCAAGACTTTCCATATTGTTCTTTTCGCTGAACTTGGTTTTGTACGATGTTGTTTTTTTATCGATATCTCTATAGTTCTCAATAATGGTTATAGTACCATTACTCTCCAATACATAGGCATCTTCACCCTCAATAGCCAAGCCTTCATAATCACCAGCACCTCCAAATTCAATTTCTTGAACTACTTTTTTCTTGTCAAGGTCATAAATAAATATGATTCCGTCTTCGTCTTGTACGGCAGCTATTCTATTGTCATCTATCCAAGAAATACCAGAAACTTCACGCAGTTCTGATGGTAACTCCCAACGACCAGAAATCTCATAGGCTACCTTATCTGCACCATCATAAGGCATCCAATCCCTAAAGTTCATGAATAGGAAACCCATGCCTAAAACAATGGCAGCGATGGTCCAAAATTTTATGGTTACCATATTCAGTCTCCTATTTATAGTTTTCATAATTCCTTTATTTAAAAATATTTACGTAAAAATAGCCCTCAAATCTGTAATGAAATAGGAACAAGTGTTTTCAAAAATACTTTTACAAAAACCTTAACTTTTTTATGGAAATATTAAGGTAAAAACGTGCTGGTCATCAAATGAATACTGCAGTTGAAGATGGTATTTGTCTGCAATCGCCTTACTAATAGCAAGTCCGAGTCCGGTTGAGCGACTATCAGTAGATGATTTTTTGAATCGCTTAAAAAGACTATCCGAATTTAAAGCGCTATTGGTTCCATAATTTTTAATAGTTACTATGCCCTCTTCTATATAGATGTCTAAAGTCTTACCTGTTTCACCATGTAAAATGGCATTCTTTATCAAATTAGAAATCATGATGATTGCCAGATCTTTATTCATAACGCACGATACACTAGCGTTTGAATTTATATTTAAATGAATATCTCTGTGTTCAGCAAAATCAGAGAAATCGGCTGTAATAGTATCGACAAGGGCGTTAACATCTATACGTGCCTCCTCTAAGTATTGTTTATTATCAATCTTAGAAAGCAATAACAAAGATTTGTTCAGTCTTGTTAACCGAGTAAGGTTATCTAAAACAGCACCTATTTCTTGCGTTTGTACTCCTGATAATTCATTTTTCTCTAGCAGCAACTCTAACTTATTAATTGCAATGGCAAGAGGTGTCTGTAATTCGTGAGCGGCATTTTCTATAAATTCCTTTTGGGCAATATAACTATCACGAGATTTCTCTGTTAATCGTTCTACGCTTTCATTAAGTAATTTAAACTCCACTATATCGGTTGGCTCTTGTTGTATAGGGTCATCTTTTTCGATACGGAAACCTTTTAATCGGTCGATAAGTGTATAGAAAGGTTTCCATACTTTTTTCATGACCAGATTATTAAGGATTACAATGCTTAATATCAATACCAAATAAAGACCTACCAAATATATAAACAGGTTCTCTATTTGGTCATCCTCTTCTACCATAGAAGTAATGAGCTTTATTTTATAGTGATTACCATCTTGCTCAAAGATGCTTTCAAGTATACGTATAGGCTCATATTCATCTTCGTTCTGCATATACATTAAAGTATCCCTATAACTGTCTTTCTGCTTTTTATGACTACCAATTTCTGTCTTTTTAATTGTGTAGTTATTAACGCCAAACTCGGTATCATGTAATAAATCTGGGTCGTCCTTTACCGCTCTTATAATCAGCTCTTTTTGGTTTTCCAATCCGTCATCTAAACTATCGTACACCTCATCTAACATTGCAAAATAGAAGATAACCGCCCATATAGATATGAGCACGATCAGCAGTAATGCAAAGTATTTTGTAGAGTGGTTTAGAAGCTTCATAATATTCGAAAATTCGTTCTGTAAAGTATGTTACACTACTTGTAATTTATAGCCTACGCCATATACCGCCTCTATTTCTATAGTTGCCGTTGCGTCTGTAAGTTTTTTGCGTACGTTTTTAATTTGCGAATAGATAAAATCGAAACTATCTGCTTGATCAATATGGTCTCCCCATACATGTTCGGCTAAAGCTGTTTTTGTTACCAAGCGGGTTTTGTTAGAAATCATATACAAGAGCACATCATATTCTTTGCGGTTAAACGTCACCTCTTTTTCATTTATATGTACACTTCTACTTTCTGGGTTTATAATAACATTTCCAATTTCAATAAGCTTATTACCATCAAAACTTCTCCGGCGAACTATGGCTTTTACCCGTGCATGTAGTTCTGCCATATGAAAAGGTTTGGGCAGGTAATCATCTGCACCTAAATTAAGCCCCTTAATTCGGTCATCTAAAGAATCTTTTGCCGAAACAATAATTACACCGTCACCCTTACCCTGTTGCTTCAATTGTTTTAAAAGCTCCAGTCCGTTACCATCGGGCAAAGTAATATCCAACAAAATACAATCGTAGTCATATACCCCAATTTTAGTACTGGCGGTCTTAAAATCTGCAGCGGTTTCTACCATATATTGCTCACGCTCTAAGGTCTGCCGCATGTTCTCTAGCATCTGTGGTTCGTCTTCTATAATTAGAATTTTCATGGCACTATAGTTTGCAACAACAATATAGTAGAATTCTAGAAAGAAATGGGAATTCTAAGACCTAGGTTAATGACTTTAAAAAACAACAGCATTCCCAATTCCTTCTAGATTTGTTCTATTTCTTTGAAGGGAATTTAAAAATTAACTGATAATGAAAAATAAGAATTTAATAGCGGTTGCCTTTACGGCACTTGGAGCATTTACTGTTTTTGCACAGGACATTAATCCTAATACCGTACCAGCAAATTTAAGACATAATTTTGAACAAAGTTATCCTCAAGCAAGTGATGTGGAGTGGGAAATGGATGGACAAGCTTACAAAGTAGAATTTGATGATAATTGGCTAGAACATGAAATTTGGTATACTACGGATGGAAAGACCGCAAAAATGGAAGAAGAAATTAGAGAGGCAGATTTACCACAAACGATTAAAACTGCTATTTCTAATAACTACGTAGGATTCAAAGTAGATTCTATTGAAAAAACCACTCAAAATGGAGCTTCTTATTATGAAGTAGAACTTGAAAAAGGGTGGAGCGAAGAGAAGGATGTCGTTTTTGATGAAAGTGGAAAAGTACTTAGCGAAAGGAATGATTAATGTTTCTTTGATTGGGAGATGTGGAAAGGGCCGGAACATATATTTCCGGCTTTTTTTTGTTTTGATTTCTAGAAATGTATACAGGTTATTAACTCACTATTTCTTCAGTAAATCATCTAACAATGCCCTTACTTTTTTGCTGTCCCAATCTGCTGCGCCTGTTTCTTTAATGATAATATTTCCATTTCCGTCTATTACGTAATTAGTGGGAATACTATTTTCTTGCAATATCTTTGGAGCTTGCATTTGAGGAAAATAGATAGGAAGCTCATAGCCTTTTTTAGTAATAAACCGCTGTACCCTTTCTGGTGCTTCTTGGGTCAACAACATAAAATTGACCTTGTCTCCGTAATCGGTATACAAATCTTGAATTCCTGGTAGTTCTGCAATACAAGGCGGACACCAAGTTGCCCAATAACTTATAAAAGAAACTTCTCCTTTTCCTACCGATATGCTTTTGGATTCACCTTGCATATCTACTACAGCATATTGAAACGGAGTTACTTGATTTTGGTCTTCTGCATCTTCCACGCTTGGCGACCAAACGGCAACTTTCAATTTATTTATTGCAACCTGAATGGGAGTTCTCGTCTGTGGTATCAATAGCAGAACTATGAACACTACAAAAATGATATCGCTAATTTTAAACTTTCGTTTTTTCATGTGGAGTCTGAGTCGAAAAATAGGGCTATTCTTTACAATTGTATTTTATTACCCGTTTAAAACTGTAAAACAGATTAAAATGTTTAATTTGTTCAAATCACACTACACTTAACCCTTCCTCTTTTCTTTGAGATATCCGTTTAACATTATTCCGAATAAGGCAACCCAGAGTAAGCGAAAGAACCAAATATTCATTTCAAAACCGAAAAATTCACCTGTATCACTCGTCGTGAAAAAGCTATAAATGATTTCAATTAATGCTATTACCATTCCAATAATGGAAAATACTTTTCTCATCTTTTTGATTTTTAATTAATAGATATCCGACTAAAATATTAGTGTCTACTTCCTAGAATCCAATTCCTTTTTCAAGGCATTCATGTTCTTTATATTCAACGGAATTATAGCTGATAATGCCAAAGGAACGGCTAATAACGGAGTTATACCATCTTGAATAGAAACATAGATAAAGAAAAGTAATATTCCGCTTAAAACAATAGCCAATAACCAAACCATAGTCTTAACCGCAGTATGCTTCTTAATTAATTCTTCAGTGCTAAGTTTAGCTAATGATGTTTGATTCATGTGCCTTAATTTAAAATTATATCACCAGTTTCCTTTTTCATATAAATCTAAGAATGCTGCTGCTGAAACCCCAAGAAAATCTACTAAAAAATGGGACACAACTACCCACCGTATACTGTTAGTTTTCTTGTAAACCCAGCCCCAAACAATACCCATTATTAATGTAGAAATCACTAATTCTAAACCACTGTTCACTTCAGAATTTATACCAAAAGCTGCGTGGTTTATAGCGTACAAGATACCTACATACAATACCGATGCCCAATTAGACCATGTTTTGGTATAATCTAAAAGCAGTCCGCGCCAATAAAACTCTTCTATAAACGGATTAAACAAGGCCAACAAAATCCATGGTAACCAAATGGTCCAATGATTTAGTAATTGGTAATGCATTAAAAATAGTGGTAGCGGTATAAGTCCAACTACAATAGCTAAAATATTCCAACCAAAAGACCCCGTTGGTTTCTTTATCCATTTCTTTATAGATTCTTTACCTCCGTACTTAAAAATGAAGAAAAGCCAAAGTGCCCACCCTATTAAAATCATAGGGATAAAAGCCCATTTTCCTATAATCTGTCCAAAACCATAAGCAACTGCAAAATTGACGGCAATAATTATAAAAGGCGAGGCAATTACAATCTCTCTTTTAGTTAGTGCCATAGTTTACCTTTAAATTTTAATTGCAGTTCGCTTGTGTTGCCTTATTCCTCCATTGTATCCAATATTCCTGTAAGCCTTCTGGTGTGGTTTTCAAATCGCTAATATGCAATGTATCCCCAGGCAGTAAAACATTACTTAATTCTTTCTTTCTAGTAGATACTGATGGAGTATGGTTCCAGCCACCAACATGGTCAAAAGAAGTAAAGGCATCACAACGTTCGGTTACCGAAAGAAAAGGTATTCTCAATTTATAGGTAACCATACCCGAGCCCATACCCAATGTGGTCATTTTAATACTTGAAAAATCAACCTTGGTATATACTCCGCTGTTATAGCATTCTTTTAATTTGTCGCCTACTTTATGCGACATAGTGTTGGAGAACTGATGGGCAACATCAGAACCGTTTATAAATTCCGGTCCATAATACCTGCCCTTACAACCATTTTCATCACACTCAATTGTAGTGGTGTTTATATCATTAGCCTGACCATAAACCATGGTAGAAAAATAGCTTAAGATAAAGGGTAACAACAGAGAATATCGTAGCATAAAAATCTTTTACTTAAGCTTCATCAATACTATTGCTCTTGTTGTTCTTCTTTAGACTTATTGTATTTAGTAAACTCCACCTTTTTATCTTCCAATATTTTATAAAAACGTCGGTGAGATATTTTTAGATCTTTCGTTATTTGAGCAACCTTTTTCTTTTTCTTCTTGTACAGTTTAATCTCTGCTGTTACTGCCTTATTAAAATAATAGTTGTGCAGGGCATCCACAACTTCTAGTTCGGTCTTATTGCTTGAATTTACGAGCTGGTCTATTTCAGATTTTATGTTTTGTAAGCCTTTCATTTCTTTGGTTATTTTTCGGGCACTGGGTCCGTGAACCTTTGCGTAAGATCGGCGTACCTTTCTAAATCTTCTATGGAATGATTTCCATAATCATTGACAACATTGAATTTTACATTGTTGTTTGCTAAGAAAGTGGCTACTCTTTCTAATTCTTCTGGGGAACCTTTAATTTCAATCTTTGCCATTATTTACAAATACATTTAGTTTAGTGTTTGCCTAATTTAACATTATTCTTTTGAATATGGGCAAGGCAAAGCCCAACCTATAGGTCTACCTCCTAAAGTTAATTCTTTTTTTGAACTCCTTTCTACCACACTGTCAATTCTATATGTTTTTTAAAATAGCTGAATTGTTTTTTCTTGTACTCAGTTAATTAAGAACCATTTAATTTTAGCCGTTACGGTTTACCATAAGAAATAACAGAACAGACCGTTTAGATTTAGTAATTCTATACAACCACATGAGTATAATTAAAAAAATTGCCCCACTTTTATTTCTAACTATCGGTTTTGTTCAGGTAAACGCCCAATCTTCTTGTTCAGAATTAATGGATATCGTAAAATTTGAAGGTTATGGGTCTACCTATACTAGTCATTCTAGCGATGCCATTTCTCAAGTAACTTTTTATGAGGTAGATGGCGAGAATTTCAACACCCATTATTTTGCAATAGTAACATTTACTAGCTCATACCAAGAATACATTTACCAAGTAGATTCAAGTACTAAAAACAATTATAGCATGAATTATATGCAAAGTGCAGGAGAGGCTTTTTGGAAGTATATACAACCGTATAACGAAAACCTGAATTGTGCGCCTAATTGAAAAAATATAAAATAGTAGCACGGTGACAATTACCTGTTTTTACCTAAATTATAAATGTTAGAATTCTGTTTTCTGATGATTTATAAAGATGGTAAAGGAGTAATGGCAGAAAGCGATTTAATTGATGATGGTTTTGTGTTTTTAAACATTTACAAGCTAAAATTGACACAGTGCCTTCTTACCATGAGTGTTTAATTAATCTAAGACAAAAACTGCTATCAAATGAAATATTAGTTGAGGGCAATGGTATATTAATATTTGTTCAGGATTATGTCTTCAATCCACCTAGTACCGCTGGTGGTTTGGTTTTAGTACCCTCAACCAATGGCTGGAAAAAATGCAAAGACAATAGACGTAACTAAAAGACAATAAAAAAAGCAGCCCAAAGGCTGCTTTCATATCCTTCAAAAAACATCACTATTCTTAGTCACCATAATAAGTAAACGTGGTCAAGTATGTTACATTATCGCCTCCATCTGCAGATGCTGAAGAAACAGTTGCTGCTGTTGGGTAATCGCCGTCATAAGTATAAGACAGATTTATAGTATGTTCAATTTCACCTTCTGCGTTTTTATACACTATTTGAGAAGGGTTGTTGTTTGGGAATAATGCCTTTGCCCTTACAATCTCTTCTGCCTGCGGTGCCGCTGCAAAGTTTAATTTAATTTGATCTAATACATCAATTATACCAGCAGCCTCTGCTGTTTTGTAAAACGGATTCGGTTTGTTATCATAAGAGATTTCTGCCGTATAATACACCACTTCTTCTTCCCCGGTCATATAATCATAATCGTACTCTATAAACTGCAACACAGATGGGTTTCCGTTTTCATCATACTCTTCTACTTGTCCGGTTTCGAAAGCATCATACGGAGATTCATATAATTCTTCTACATTTCCGTTGTCTCCGTTACCGGTTACATTGCTTAAATTTCCATCTTCATAAGTGAAATTGGTAGTTTCCGTTCCGTCAAAAATAGAGGTCAATCGTAAATCGCCATTGTAAGAAAATAAAATGTTGCTGCTCTCATCCGTATCTTCAACAGGCGTTACATCAATTGAAGTAATCAGCTTTGTTTCTACATTTCCGTTTACATCTTCAAATTCTTCTGATGTAGACTTCTCACAGCTAAAATTAATGACTGCAATCGATGATAATAATAGTAGGCAGTTAATTCGTTTCATAGGTAAATTTTGGTTTTAATTTATTTGTTAGGTCTATACTTAACACCTGTATTTTAGAAATATTGCACCTGTTTTTATTACGGATTTCCGTAATATTCAGAACAAGTCAATCACCATGGGATTTGTAGGAATATTTTGATGTAAAACTTTCTTGAAATTTTAAAAAAGGAAACAATTTCTTAACATCAAATTTTACATAAAATAGATACTTTGTGAGATACCTTAATTCCCTGTTAAACTTTAAAACAACAGGGATCACCTACTATTATAATTCTTATTTTTAATTAAGATACATGGTTCATGTATCACCAAACCAACAAACTTAAATCAACAACAACATGAAAAAATTACCAGTTTTCCTCATTGCCTTTTTATGCGCCATAACTACTTCTATTGCAAAAACTACAGCATTACTCCCAGAACCTGAAAATACCTTTATTGGCACTTGGACTATGGATGTCGTCGGTGGCGGTGTCGCTTGGCTAAAAGTGCATGAAGAGCAAGGCGTTTTAGATGGCGAATTATTATGGATTGGCGGCAGTACGCTTCCAATATCCGATGTGTATTTGGTAGATGAAAATACATTAATCGTTACTCGTACTTCTGATAAAAAACTTAAAACAACTTCAGGAAAAGAACGCACACACACCAGAACATGGACAATGCGTATCACCAAAAAAAATGATGAAGTGGCAGGCACTATGACCGGACCTGCTTGGGGTAGTACCGGTGAAGAGATTAGTTATTTTACGGGTACACGTATGCCTGCTGTTGGTCCTGCACCAGATTTAAAAGCATTGAAATATGGTAAGTCTATAAAACTATTCAACGGAAAGGACTTAACCGGATGGAGAACCATTGACCCAAAAAGCCCAAACGGATTTAAAGTAGTAAACGGAACTATGCAAAATGACCCAGTTCAACCAGAAAACGGAGAGCACATTTATTATGGAAATCTACGTACCGACCAAGAATTTGAAGATTTTAATCTAAAATTAGAGGTTAATGTACCTAAAGGAAATAATAGCGGTATTTACCTTAAAGGGTTATATGAAATACAAGTAGTGGACTCTTACGGTCTAGAGTTGGACAGCCACAATATGGGTGCGCTATACAGTCGTGTAACCCCTAGTGAAAATGCAGAAAAACCTGCAGGCGAATGGCAAACTTTAGATATTACTCTGGTAGACCGTCATGTTACGGTCGTCTTAAATGGAAAAAAGATAATTGACAATGCTGCTGTTGAAGGTCCTACAGGCGGAGCAATAAGCTCTGATGTTTTTGCTCCGGGTCCTATTTACCTACAAGGCGACCACGGCAATGTAGCATATAAAAATATCGTATTGACACCAGTACAAAAATAACTCGTCTAGAAAACAGAAAACACTTAATAATGACATCGTAATATAACGGTGTCATTATTTTCTGTGGCTTTAGACGTCACATAACAACCTTTTAAAATCAACCTATGACCATCAACTCTAACATTAAAAATCGATTGCTATTTATTACCTCTATAGTATCTGCGGTTTTATTCATTCAGTGCAAAACGGAACCCAAACCTGTTGTAAAAACAATTATTAATGAAACTATTTTAAAAGCTCCCGACGGATTTTCAGTTGCCGAAATCGGTAAAGATTTGGGTGCGGTAAGGCATTTGACCGTTGCACAAAACGGAGATATTTATGCCAACAGATCCGTGTTAAAAGACGGCAAGGCAATTATATTACTTAAAGACACCGACAACGATGGCACTATAGATGAACAACAACAATTTGCTGAGGTACCCGGCACCGGAATTTTAGCTACCGATGATTACCTGTATGCATCTTCTAATTCTGCAGTATTCCGTTATCAATTAAACGAAAATCATGAGATTATTGATGCGGATTCCCCAGAAAAACTAGTGGACGGACTCATTGATATGGGTATGGATAATGCCAAGCCCTTTGCTATTGACAATAATGAAAACCTATATGTAACCATTGGTTCTTGGAACGACGCTTGTAGAGATGATGATGCAGGTATGATGCCGTGTGCTTTATTGGATACTGCCGGAGGTATCTGGAAATTTAAAGCCAACAGGCTCAACCAGACTTTTGCAGATGGTTCGCGATACGCTACGGGACTTAAAAATGCGGTGGGTATTAACTGGAATTCTAAAACGAATTCTCTATTTGCAACCGATCATGGTCGCGGTGGATTGCACAATTTTTATCCTGATATATATACTCAAAAACAAGATGGTGAATTACCTGCGGAAACTTTATACGAGCTTAAAGAAGGTGATGATGCAGGGTGGCCTAAAACCTATTACGACCATATTAAAAACAGCCGAATGCTTGCTCCTGAATATGGCGGTGACGGCGAGCAAATAGCCGAAGAAAATTTTATAAAACCTGTAGCAGCCTTCCCGGCACATTTAGCCCCTAATGATTTGTTGTTCTATACGGGTGATATGTTTCCTGAGAAATATAAAAACGGAGCGTTCATTGCCTTTCACAATCAATCGTCTGAACTTAAAAAAGGATTCTTTGTAGCCTTTGTTCCTTTTAAGGATGGAAAGCCTAACGGAAATTGGGAAATTTTCCTGGACAACTTTGCCGGATTCGATTTAGCCAATCCAGCGGAAGGTACATTAAAGCATCGCCCATGCGGTTTAGCACAAGGTCCAGATGGTGCATTATACGTGTGTGATGATTTTGGTGGAAGTATATTTAAGGTTACTTATTAATTTAATTCTTATACATGAAAAAGCATTTTATTCTAATCGTTGCTTCTATTTTTCCTTTGTTGGGAATCTCTCAAGATGTTACGATAGTCAATCAATTTATCAGCTCGTTGACAGCGCCACAAAAGTCAAAAATCGTACATGAATTCAAGGATGATACCCGAGACGATTGGCACTTTCTACCCTGGAGTTCTTATGAGCGACAAGGGCTTCCGTTAAAAGAGTTAACACCAGAACAAAAGAAATTGGTTCACAAATTACTCCAGTCCTCTTTAAGTGAAACGGGCTATAAACAGACCACCGAAATCATTGGTTTAGAAAACGTATTAGCAGCTATTTCTGGAGACTCCGTTTATAGAGATCCCCAAAAATATTACGTTTCCATTTACGGTAACCCAGCAAATGAGGATACTTGGATGTGGACTTTTGAAGGGCACCACGTTTCTTTACATTTTACTACAGTTGCAGATTCAGTTTCATATTCCCCAAGATTCTTTGGTTCTAATCCTGGTAGAATAATGGAAGGGGAACATAAAGGATTTAGTCCGCTGGTAAATGAAGAAGACTTAGGGTTAGAGTTCATTAATATGCTAAACGATAGCCAGCAAAAAACGGCCATTTTTAATGAAAAAGCATATAACGATATTCAAAGCTGGAATAATTCCGTAGCCGAAAAACTTCCCTCTGAAGGTATATTGGTAAGCGATTTAAATGCCATCCAGAAAAAACAGCTAATGCGTATCATTTACGAATATGTTTCTACCATCCCAACAGATCAAGCGAAGGAGAAAATGGATGCAATTAGAAACGAAGAATTAGATGAAATGCGATTTGCATGGGCTGGGGCAACGGTTCTTGGTAAAGCACATTATTACCGTATTCAAGCCAAATCATTTATGATCGAATTTGATAATAGCCAAGACAACGCCAACCACATACATTCTGTCTGGCGCGATTTTGATGGTGATTTTGGAAGAGATTTATTAAAAGAACATTACAAAAACAGCAAACATCATCATTGAGAATTTCTTAGAATATTTCAATAAAAAAAGCCCATCAGAATCTGATGGGCTTTTTTGTATACAATTATATAATTTCTCTAATTCACCTACTCTGCAGCACCTTCAAAAATAGTGTTGAAAATAAGCTTATACGTTCCTCTTGGTTGCGCTCTAAACTGTGGTCTAAAAGCAAACAACACTACAGAACCTTTGCCGTAAGTTGCTTTTACCATAGCTGGCTTTTTAGCAATGTACTTTTTCTCGCCCATTGCCCAGCCGCTCATTAATAAGTCTTTTTCTGCGTAGTTGGCAATAACTTCAATCTCTGGTGCCGGAGCATCTTTGATCTCTTCTGTACCGCCTTCTCCTTTTTTCTCTTGCTTGTCTATAACAAAGGCACGACTCTTATTAAAAGAAACCGCTACCGTGTCTTGCATACCAAATGCCAAAGGATGCGTTGTGTCTATCCCTGTTTTTATCAATGATCCAGGTATAAAGAACTCCTTGTTATCCGTACCTTCCGTAGCATCTTTAATTGGTAAGCCGAATTGCTCAATTACATAATTACTGGCATCATCAAAAGCAATTAACGTTCCACCATTTTTTACATATTTGCTTAATGCTAAAGATCCTTCTAGACCAATACCGCCAGTAAACTTCTCTGGCATTTTTAAAGGTGAATTACCATGTAAAATTGATTTTGGGCGTTGAGATGGTAGTATTAAAACATCATACTGAGATAAATCTTTTGTTTGAATATCTTTATCATGGAGTGTATCTGTTTCAAAAGCATATTCGTCCATTATAAAACGTGTCCAACCTTCATCCATATTAGAAACCCAAGACTTGTACAACCCTACTTTTGGAGCGTGTACTTTGGTCAATTCTACTTTTGGCTTTGCCGATAACCCGGTAACTTCAAGACCATATTCGTTTGCCAAATCTTCTATAGAAGCACTACCGCCAGATACGATATAAGAACCCGCAGGGAACTCTGTTTTCCCAGATTTGAAAGATGCTTTCGTTTTATATGCCGTACCACCTGCTTTCAGCACTTTGTTCGTTGCAACTACAGATGCATTGCTATTGGCACTCAATAAATATCCAAAAGAAGCATTACCTTTTACCTCACCTTCATAGTATGATGCCAAATCTGATAGTTTCTCTGTAGCCACCTCAAAAGGTTCCGCAATTTTATCTACCGTAACTCCCATTTGCATAGGTAATGTCCAACCAGCTAAATCATATGGAGTATCTGGAGGGCCACCTGGATATTGAAAACGAGTTGGGTAATTTTGCTTTTCCATCAAATCCATTAAATAGGGTCTAAATGCTTGTGCCGTATAAATTACATAAGCACCTTTTTCATATTTCTTTCCGTTGATCTCAACGTTTTTGGTCGTTCTTTCTATTTCAATTCCACCTCGTTGCAACACGTTTACAAGGTTTACAGATTCAAAAGCATCCCATTGTTCTTTTCCGATTACATAAGCGAACGGACCTTCTGTTTTAGACTTTTCAATTGCAGAAGCACCCATTTTATAGATGTTATGTAAGTAGTTGCTTTTGCGGTCAGCTGCTAAATCTAAGGTTGCCCATGTAGCGGTCAACATATAATCTACGGCATCACGAAAATGAGATTCGCCCCCTTTCCATGGATCTGGATACATAATATCAGTACCATCTGTAGGTGTACCACCAGCAACTGTTTTAGGTAGTTTTTCTGGATCGTAAAATCTTGGTGTTGGAGATGTATGACCAACTTCGGTTAAAATACCGATCATATTATGGTAGTATGGTGTAGTACGACCTCCACCGTTCCAAAACATGGTATAAAAGTTATCGGCAATGGCACCCGGCATATTCTCCAATGAAAAACGTTTGGTCATCGCAGAACCCACTTCGCTAACTCCCGCAGTAATCGCTGGATGAATTCTAGGGTTCACTGGATCGGCATATGGTGGTAAAGATATTTTTGTCCACGATGGAGAAGATTGGTGGTGATTATATACAATCTGCGGATACCACTCATTGTATAAAATCTTAGTCACATTATAAGTCTCTGGCATGGTATTCATAAACCAATCCCTGTTATTATCATGACCCATATAGTAATGATATAAAATTGGAGGTCTAGATGTTTCATAGGCGGTACCTAAATTCTTCTTGTACCAGTCTACCACGATATCCAACCCATCAGGATTCATTACAGGCATTAAAATGGTAATAACGTTTTCCCTGATTTTTTTCATTTCAGTACTTTCAGAAGTGGTCAAGGTATACGCCAATTCTGAAGTCATTTGCCCGTGAGCCAATTCGGTAGAGTGCATTCCGCCATCTACCCAAACAACCGCTTTACCTTCCTCAGATAATTTTAAAGCTTCGTCTTCGGAAACTTGTACACGTGCTAATTTGGTACTGATGTCTTTCCACTTGTCTAAATCTTTTAGGTTCTCTTCACTAGAAATAAACAGGATGTACATTTTTCTACCCAACACCGTTGTGCCTATTTCTACTTTTTTAACCCTCTCGGATGCCGCATCTAATTGAGATAAGTAATCTTCAATCTGGCTATAGTCTGCCAATTTATAATCGTCACCGACCTTAAAGCCGTAAACATCTTCTGGAGAAGGTACTTTTTGCGCCATCGAAACAGATATGCACGAGAAAGCTAGTACAAGGGTCAGTAACGCCGACTTGCACTTAGAGTTTTTTGTAGTCATTTTTCGAATTAGTTTGTTTGAACTAGGAATTTAAGAAATAGTGAAACGATACGTAAATGATACTGAGAAAGATTATGTTAAAACAAATGTTAATTTCTAAGTCGGTAATCTTATGGGGTTGATTTTATTGAATTGTATGTTAACCTGAATTCTATCAGTAATTTATGAAGCACGAACAAATCAATCCTATCTAGCTGAACAAAAAATTTGAATGAACTTTACTTTACTGGGTTATTATTTATTGGATTAGGCCGCTCCACTTTAATAGAGCGATCATAGTTGGGGTTATTTTGAAAATACTCCGCCCTAGTAATTTTAGAGGTTTTGTGATCTCCGGTATGACTCCATCCTGGTGGCATGAAAACATACATAATCTTGTTTTTTATTCCTGGCGCCCTAGTTACATCTTTGAAAAGAGCTGTAAATTCACCAAAATAGACATCAAGAAAATTACCCGAATCCATTTCTCTAGTAATGCCATATTCTATTTCAATTTCTTTCTTCTCTTCTTGATACGTACCAAAAGCATGATCCCAGATATTTAATAGATTACAGAAATTAGTGTCCATATACAACGGATTTCTTGCATGGTGTACACGATGGTGAGATGGTGTAAGCATTATCTTGTTTAAAGGTCCAAAACGTGCATCTTTAATTACATTCTCACCTACATGAATAAATGCTCCATAAGTACCGTCTATAAACATAATTAAGAATAACAGTTCTGGCTGAATACCTAATAAAATACAGACAGTGGTACGTATAGTATCTGCATAAGGTGCCTCTAAAAAAAAGTGTGCATGCGTTACCGAAAGATTCATGTTTTCAGGCGCATGATGTGTGGAATGAAGACACCAAAAAAGACGGACTTTATGACCCCAATAGTGATATAGGAAATGAGCAAATTCCCACACGATATAACCATAAATGAACCAATACCACGTCATTTCGGTCTGAAACAGTGCATAAGATTGAAATAAGCCAATGCAAATTGTCACCATCGCAATAGCGATAAACCTACCTATAAATCTATTAAAAACATATATTAAGAAATTGACCTTGTATACTTTGGTATCTGGCTTTTTATAGATTAAGCCTAAAATCAATTCTAAAATTAATAAGAGCGGTATAATGGGGTAAATAAGTGAAACCACACCATCGAATGTTCTGAACTTACTATAATCTCCTGTCTGTAGAATTTCAAAAGCATTTGAAATACCTAGAAACCCAATTATTTCATTGAGAAACGATTCGAAAACTTCCATGATTGTTCTTTTAGTAAAATATTAATGACATCATTGCGAATACATCATTAATTCTAATATAAAATTATAAATATGATTGATTCTACTAAATAACTTTAAAAATAACAAAGGCATAAACAAATTCGACGAACAAGAGATTGGGGTCGACCGAAGTTGAAATTAATTGAATGTAGTAGATTATAAAAAGACAGGTTTCTAGCCTTGATAAACTAGCTCAGCTTTAAAAAATATCTTTATTGAACAGGTAGATGTGAAGAATCTACTTGAATACAGACTTGTATAAAAACAAAAAGAGAAGCCTTTTGGCTTCTCTTAGTGGTCCCACCTGGACTCGAACCAGGGACCACCTGATTATGAGTAATCGGAATAAGGCTCATCTAAACACAAACTATAACGTATTATATTGTTAATCAATTATTTAATGTTTTTTGATATCAAACAAGCTCATTTAAAACCAAAGTTTTATGTGCAAATTATGTGCAAACTTTTTTGTACTTTCAAAAAATGCAAACAAGTTTAAAATTAAGTCTGGATACACGTAGAATAAGGAAAGATGGAAGCTATCCCATCATAATTAGATTAGGTCATTTTCAAAAAACTACTTCTATTTCTACAGGTCATTCTGTTCCTATAAATTATTGGGATGATTCAAGGCAAAGAATACGAAATACTTACAAACGGGTTAAAGCCATAAACTTTCTTAATAATCTTCTAGTAAAGCAATTGTCGAATGCAAATGATGTCATCAATCGACTACAGGATTGCGAAGAACTAGATTTCATGTCTATTAAAGAGGTAAAGGATAAAATTGTCAATAAATCAAAATATGAATCCTTCCTCGAGTTTGCTACTGAACTAGCGGAAGATCTTAGGCTTTCTGAACGTTTAGGAACTGCTCGCACCTATAAAGAAGTTGTAAGTGTTTTAAAAAGTTCAATAAATTCATCAGATGTTAAGTTCAATGAAATCAACTATGATTTTTTAAAAAGTTTTGAAAGGTTCCATCTGTCCAAGCCAAGTAATTCCTTAAACGGTCTAGCTGCCTACATGAGAACAATTAGGTCGATTTATAACCAAGGAATAAAAAGAGGGCTTATATCCAAAGACGCCTATCCATTTAAAAGCTATCAAATTAGAACTGAACCGACTGCAAAGAGAGCAATGAATAGCGAAAATTTGAAAAAAATAGTGTTACTACAATTGGAAAAAGGAAGTTGGCCGTTTCATTATAGAAATTACTTTTTGCTTTCCTATATGCTTTTTGGCATGTCTTTCATTGATATGGCTTTTTTAAAGATGAGTAACGTAGTTGACGGTAGGATTAAGTTTCAGAGGAAGAAAACTTCAAAATTGTATGATATCAAAATAACGTGCCAAATGAACCAACTGTTAGATTTTTACATTTCGGGGAAGAAAAAAGATGATTTTATACTTCCGATAGTTAGACGAGAGACATTAGATTTACAATATAAAGATGTACATGGGGCTCGAAAAAGATACAATAAAGGCCTGCGACGAATAGCCGAAATCTGTCAAATCGACGAACATCTTACCTCATATGTATCGAGACACAGCTTTGCTACGCATGCGATGTTGAAACAGATTCCTTTGCCGGCAATCTCAGCAATGTTAGGCCATAGTAGCATGGCTACAACACAGATTTATCTTAAGTCCTTGCCGAATAACATAATAGACAGTTATCAAGAACAATTGAACATCATTTAATTATAGCAATTAAGAGGTAGCGGTTCGAAGTTAGTATTCTCCGCCAGTAATAATAGAGCTTTAAGATCTTTTAATTTTTAAGCAGAACATGCTTAAACTAGTCATAAGTATTATTTAATACATAATGTATTTTGAATTTTTTCTTTCCTTGGTGAATTGTCTGTAATAAGATATGAGAATTCAGGTCAAAATTTAGTTTTATAAAAGGTGAATTACTAAAAAGAACGACAAATGGAACTGAAATAGAAACTTTTCGAATTGCAGTCGAGCTGTCCCTAAAAACGGTTCTTTAATTAGACTCTTAAATTACCAAAATTTAATACACTTTTACAAATAGTAATACAATTACATTACTAGTAAAACCGGAATAAGAACATAAAATATCAGTAGCGGGATTACCTCTTTAAAAGCTTTCCAGATTTTCTCAGAACGAATATTAAGAGAAATAGTTAATCTATACAATAGGTTTAGTTTCTAACTAGGACTCCTCATTTCCTAAGATAGATAAAAGGTCAGCTTAGAAATAGCAAGATAATCTCACATCTCCGATGGTGTGTAATTTTTTTCTATAAAGGTTTTCGGTATGACTAGCCTTTTTCAGTACTGTTTTTGAAAGGCCTTATGGCAGCCATTATTTCTATCTTGGTACAGGTGCTAATAATATCTCTTAATTTTGACTATAATATAAAATACTTAGCTAAGTACGAATTTCCATTGATTTAAACTGGTAATCAGTATTTTATGGAAACCTAATGAAAGTTAATTTACTATATACTCAAAAAGTTGATATTTATCGCTGTCCTCGGAAGTGAATCTGAACAGGTTGATACTAGCTATTGCTTTTCTTTTTGAATTCCATTCATTGTATATAGATACCTTTAAGTATAAATTTTTAATATTTTTTACAGTTGGTAAAAAATTAAATTGCCATTTCCCCCTAATAGTCCTATCTAAAAAAAATTCTTCTATTCCATTTTTTGTGCCATAAAACTCACCATACTCGACTAAATACGAATTACCTTCAGGATCTACTACCTCCAGTCCAATATCTTGATTAGCATCGGACCATTCCAATACTATTCTTGTCATCAAATTATCAACGGTTGAAAAATCCGACTGAGGTTGGAAGCTTTCAATAACCTTTCCTCTTAGCTTTTCAGTTACATAGAGTTTTTCCATTTCATTAAATACTATATTGCGAATTTTTGTCTGATCTAAACTATCACTGTTTTTAAATGCGATCATATAATCAGACCAAGCCTTCAAAGGCTTATTGCTTAAGTGCCAACAATGGGCTACATTACGGTGAGATATAATATCTTCGCTATCCAAGGACAAAATTTCTCTATATACTTGAGCAGCTATGGTTTGATTTCCTTTAGATTGATTATAATAAGCTAGCCCTCTTAGTATATTCAAATCACCTGAAATATCTTTTACTAAATTACTCATAGATGAATCTCCGAATGTTTCAAATAAAAAGGGTTTCCTTTTTAACGATTTATATGGTACCGAGCTAGGTTTTTCAATTTTACCAGCCCTTATTTCATTATTATTTCCTATTTTAGAGTTGATCGTTTTTACTATTATCACTCCTCCGGCACCTCTACTACCATACCTTGTAGTACCAGCTAAACTCTTAATAACATACACATTTTCAATAGTATTTAAATCGACGTATGGGGGATATCCATCATAAGTTATTCCATCGATTTCCCATAAAGCTGTATTGTCCTGAGTCATCGAATTTTTAGAACGAAGAACTATTCCTTCTGTTGTTATTTTATAGTTTGTAACTTTGCCGTTAAGTGCAAATGCTATTGACGGTATATTGGGAGATTCTGGAGCTGCAAGATTAAGATCTTTTCCAGAAACTTCATTAATGGAATAACCAGCAGCTTTAGTGTTCAAATTTCCGAAAATACTGCTAACCTCTTTAGACTTTGTACCTGGACCATCTGATGTATTCTTTGCGTCAGTTACTATAACTTCATCCAGTTTTTCGTACTTATCAAAAAGTTCAATAGGTGGTAAAAAAATTTTTGAAATACGTTTTTCCAAAGTTTGAAGTCCTAAATGTGAAAAAACCAAAGTATCTCCTAAAGTAGCATTTATTTTAAATTCCCCATTGGATTTAGTTTTTGTTCCTACCAAGGTATTTTTTACTAAAATATTGACCCCTGATAAGGGTTCATTGTTGTGTAATACAACTCCTCTAATTTCTTGACCAGTTAAATAATGAGAGAGAGCAAAAAATAAAAAAGATAAGAGCAAATGGTTTGGACTAATGTAAAATCTCTTAATCAGGAAAAATTTAATATAACAAATCATAATTTATTTGAAAATAAATACTTTAACTGTTAAATTCCTTAATAATTAAAAATAAATCTTAAAATTATGAAAAATTCGAAAAAACTTCCTCTATCCTTGAAAAAAATTACCATTTCAAAATTCGCTGCAAACAATATAGTTGGAGGTAGCGCATCTAATTGCTGTACAACAGTTGCTTCAGCTTGTGTTTCAGAAAGTATTAGACTGCATTTAAAACAATCCAAACATTAAAATCCGCCTTTTTAAAGTTCCTGTTTTCTAATTCCTTCAGTTTTAATTGTTGATAACCCTGTTTTCATCTATAATATCACCTATTGCCCAATATTAAGATTAGTTCCATTTGGCATCAAATGAAACCAAATAAAATAAATGGTCCTTTAACACTATTTAGTTTAATGTTATTTGGTTTAATTTATTGTATATCAGCTATTTGTGGATAACTATTTGTATAAATCCATTTCTTCATTTGCCTATTTTCATACATTTATCAAGTAACAATATTGAAAGAAAACAAAAGCGCTTTTGTTCATTCTGTAACCCTAAAAAAGGAAAACAATGGACAATTATTTGATTCTCGAACGGCTCGATCGTTTGGAAAAACTTCTTACAGCGAATAAAAAGGTACTGACCTTTGAGGAAACCTGTGATTATACGGGAATTTCTCGAAGCTATCTTTACAAGCTTACTGCGGCTGGCAATATACCTCACTCCAAACCCAATGGGAAACTGATATTTTTCGAACGAAAGAAAATCGTCAGGTGGTTGCTCCAGAACGAAAGGGACTACGTTCAGGAAATCTAATATTCTATCCAATCATCATATCGCCAAGGGAATGTCCTTGGCGGTCAAAACAATTCTTATGAAAACCATACCGTACTTACGGGTAGGAACCTCGTACTATAAACTGGTACAGGCACCGACCATCGCAGGGCATTTCAATGAAATACTGGTGCATTGGAACATCGAGACCATCCGCCAAGACCATGGTAAGGATTACCTGAGCAAGGTTCCAAAGTACGATGGGTTTACCTGCATACCCAGCCATATTGATTTCAAACAGGAATATAAAGGGTTCTATAACACCTATTCCCCTTTGCCGACAATCCCAAAAGAAGGAGAATGTACGACCTCGTTGGATTTTGTGAAACATATTTTCGGCAAACATTATGAACTGGGGCTGGACTACCTGCAATTGCTCTACACCAAACCGGTACAGGTACTGCCTATTCTGTGTTTGGTCTCCAAAGAACGTTCCACGGGCAAAAGCACCTTCCTGAAATGGATGAAGGCCCTGTTCGACAACAATATGACCTATTTGACCAACGATAGTTTCAGCAGCCAGTTCAATGCGGACTGGGCAAATAAATTGCTCATCTGTATCGACGAGGTACTGTTCAATAAAGAAGAGCTGACAGAGCGTATCAAATACCTGAGTACGACCAACATCAATAAATTGGAGGCCAAGGGAAAGGACAAACGGGAGGTGGAGTTCTTCGGTAAGTTCATACTGTGCAGTAACAACGAGGACAACTTTATCAAGATAGATGGAAACGAGACTCGTTTCTGGGTACTGAAGATACCTGTACTTAATAAAGAGGAAACAAATTTTCTCCATCAATTGATATCGGAGATACCGGCTTTCCTGTTCTATCTACAACAACGAAAGCTATACACGGAGCATACTACCAGAATGTGGTTTACCCCAAAACAGATTAGAACCCCTGCCTTGGCAAGGCTGGTACAGAACAATAGGAATAGGGTCGAAAAGGAGCTGGCAAGTATCCTGTTCAGCGTGATGGAAAAGTTTGAACTGGACAGTATAAATCTATGTCCCATCGATGCCCTGCATTTGCTTAATAAGACCAGGGTGAAAACAGATTTGACACAGCTGCGGAAACTGCTGAAGAACGACTGGAAACTGACCAATCAGGACAACTCGAACAAATACCAAAAAATCGTCATTTGGAGCGATGGCGATATCCATTTGGCCGATGCAAAAGGACGCTACTTTACGGTCGAAAAAGACTTTTTGACCAAAAATTTCGATGATACGATGACGGAATAGTCCGAGGCCAATGTCTATAAAGGCTAAAGCTGTCATCAAACTGTCATCATTCTGTCATCAAAAAAAATAATGATGACAGAAAACGTCGTATAAAAGCAGAGAATGATGACACGATGATGAAACGATGACACGTTAAATCCAATACCATAGGGGCTTTAAAGGGTGCTGTCATCATATCATCAAAAAAACAAGTAAAACGAATTGGCTTATGAAAAAAGAAAGAACAAACGGATTATCGTGTGAAAGAGCCCGAGCTTTTCCCATCGAAAAAGCGCTGGCAAAACTAGGGCACTTTCCGACCAGAACGAACGAGAAAGAAGCTTGGTTCCTGAGCCCTATCCGCCCGGAAACCCAAGCCTCTTTCAAGGTGTCCAAGAAGCTCAATAGATGGTACGACCATGGAGAAGGAAAAGGAGGGAATGTTATCGGCCTTATCTGTTTGATTACAAAAGGTACGGTCAAGGAAGCATTAGAAATAATAGGACAGGATGAACTTTCTTTTTCTTTTCAAAAGCAACCATTTTTGGAAAAGCAGCGAGAGCATACAATCACAATCATGTACGCCAAACCTATTCAGCATCTGGGATTGATGAAGTATTTGCATGAACGTAACATTTCAATGGCAACAGCATCAAAGTATTGCTCGGAAGTCCATTATATGTTCAGGGGAAGGAAATACTTCGCCACTGGTCTTAAAAACGATTCCGGTGGCTGGGAACTACGGAACAAATATTATAAAAATTCAAGTTCGCCCAAGGATATCACCCACATCAAAAACGGATACGATAAACTCATTATTACCGAAGGCATGTTCGACCTGTTATCGATTTTAGAGTACCATAAAAACTTGGAATCGGATTATGATTTTCTGGTATTGAACTCAACGGCATTCGTTCAAAAGGTGATGCGAACATTAGAGGGTTATTCTAGCATCGAACTCTATTTGGACAACGATAGCAATGGAAAACGAACAACCGAAAAATTGATGGCGCACTCTAAAAGCTGTAAGGACAAATCGAAACATTATTCAGGATTCAAGGATATGAACGAATGGCTGAGAGGTAGTTCTATTAATGGAGTTGGGCAGAAGGCGCAAGATGTGTTTTTGTTGCCACAAAAACAAACTTGCTTTACTCCCGGCGGTCGCAAAGAAAAAAACAAATGAAAAAGACCTACATCAAATTCAGGTGTTCCATTTACGAGAAAAAGCTACTCAAGAAAAGAGCGGAGCGGGCCGGTATTTCCCTTTCGGAGTACTGCCGTAGTTCCGCCTTCGGAAATTCTGTAATCGAACGTTTAACGGAAGAGCAGTTAACGCATTATAAAATACTGGTAAAGTACAAAGGGAATTTTACCCGTATCGGGAATATGTTCAAGAGACATAACCCGAAACTGGCCAGCGAGGTCGAGAATTTGGCGGAGGAAATCCGAACTCATCTCTATAATTTCAAGAGCATAAAAAAATGATAGGCAAGGGAAAGGCAGTCGGGAACACCAGAGCCAACATCGATTACGGTCTGGACAAGGAGAAGGATGCCGAAATTGTCTTTAGCCAACATCTTGCGGGAGATAATGCCCAACAGATAACAGAGGAGTTCAGGCTGATACAGGAACAGAATACAAGATGCCAAAAGAACAGCCTGAGCTTTATTCTAAGCCCTACCCGAGAAGACGGTAAAAACCTTACCAAAGAACGGTTAGGGGAACTGACCCAAAAGTTTGTAAAAGAAATGGGATTGAAGGAAAATCAGGCAGTGGCCTTCGTTCATCGCGATAAGGCACATACCCATGTCCATCTTTACGTGAACCGAATCGGTTTCGACGGCAAGGCCTACAATGACAGTTTTATAGGTAAACGGAGCCAATTGGCCGCCGAGAACGTAGCCTATGATATGGGGCTTACTACCGTCAAGGAAGTGCAACTAGAAAAGGAGATGGATACGATAAGAATACGTCTTGAAATCAAGCATATTCATCAGAAAATTATGGTGAACGAAAGGCCAAAAACCTTGGATGTTTATATCAAGACGATGAAGGCACAGAAGGTGGAAGTCATACCATGTATCAACAAGGCGAACAAGTTACAAGGGTTTCGATTCGAATACAAAGGACAGAATTTCAAGGCGAGCGAAGTACACCGTTCCATGTCCGGAGGAAGGATTATGGCGCAGCTTTCACAAAATAGGGGCATTGCAAAACCATTGGAGGTAGGAAAGTCAGCTCAGCTGTTGGGGAAGACTTTGGAACTGAGTACCAATCTGGCTACCAGTATCGCCAAGAACATCATCAAAAAAACAATCAGAAAAGCCATCGAAACGGGAATCGGGTTCTAAAATAAAAAGCTATGGGATATAAAAAACTGGACGAGGTAATGGAACTGCTCACCGACGAACTGGACGGTTTCAATACATCAATAAACAGATTGGAACGGTTAGCTCAAAATGTCGAAAACATCAAAATACAACCCGATACTTCTGAAATCGAGAGAATGCTCCTTGAGCACTTAGAATTAGAGAAACAGAATAATTTGAAACTCGAAGAATCTGTTTATCATATAAAGAAACGGATTGCAAAAGCAAGACTGGTTCCAAAAGTTCAGCTATGGCTGCATTATTCGATTTGGTTGGTTACATTTATCATCATCGGCTATCTAGCTTTTAAGGTATCTCAAACACCTGATATTCGGGAACGGGCATTCGCTGAAGGTGAGCGGCAAGCAGTCTTAAATCTCAAAGCATATTTTGAAAACAATCCCGAGCAGTTTCAAGCCTATAAAAAATGGATTAAAGAAAAAGATAGTGTTCCAAATCAAAAGTAGTGTGCGCCCTATTTCGATTTTACTTTACGCTTATCTACCAGAACACTATAAAATCGAAACAGGATCCGTGCGCAGGTAAGTTATGGTAAGATTTGGGGACAATTAGCTACAAAATGATATCATTTAATATCAAATGAAGTTAAATTAATGTTTGAAAATAAAAATTAAATTATATGTGCAAATTATGTGCAAACAAAAAAAGCTTCCAAGAAATAAATCTTGAAAGCCTTGATTTTACTAGTGGTCCCACCTGGACTCGAACCAGGGACCACCTGATTATGAGTCAGGTGCTCTAACCAGCTGAGCTATAGGACCGGTTACAATTCTATATGTTGCTCTGTAAACTCTTTTTTCGATTAAAATCGATAAAGACTGGTGCTCAAACCAGCAATTACAGAACTCGCGAATTGCGGATGCAATATTACTACTTATTTTTAACTGACACAAACAAAATAATGCTTACTCCCTAATTTCTTGACACAGCTCAACCAATACCCCATTTGCAGTTTTTGGGTGAACGAAAGCAACTAACTTATTATCAGCTCCTTTTTTGGGTTTTTCATTCAGCAATGTAAATCCTTCCGACTTTAATCTAGCCATTTCTGCCACGATATCTCCTACTTCAAATGCAACATGATGAATGCCTTCGCCTTTTTTCTCTAAAAACTTGGCTATTGGCCCGCTTGGGTCCGTAGATGCCAGTAGTTCTATTTTATTAGGTCCGTTTTTAAAGAAAGAAGTATTCACCCCTTCAGAAGCTACTTCTTCCTGTTTATAAGGTGCTACACCCAATAATTTCTCGAAAAGTGCATTGGAATCTTCCATGTTTTTCACCGCTATACCTAAATGTTCTATCTTTTTCATGTCTAAATTTGCTTCAGAGTGCATCACATAGGGGTTAAGATACATTTTAATATGTATTTTTGCAGTATGGAAACGCAAAGACAACGTAAAATAGCTGGGGTCATTCAAAAAGATATTGTAGATATTCTACAAAAAGCTGCCATTGATGGCGGACTTCGTAATACCCTTATATCTGTGTCTAAAGTTGCAGTGACCACAGATTTATCTATCGCGAAAATTTACCTAAGTATTTTTCCGAATGATAAAGCAGGTGAATTAATGGAAGGTATTAAATCTAACCAACCATTAATTAAACACGAACTTTCTCAACGTACCAGAAACCAACTGCGTAGGGTGCCAGAATTATTATTCTATTTAGACGATTCGTTAGATTATATCGAGAATATTGAGAAGTCTTTGAAAAGAGAAGAAAACCCTATCGAGAACAGAGATTTATTACCTAAGCGTAAAAAGTCTTAATCGGTTGAATTTTCCGCTCTATATCGCCAAAAGGTATGTACGTTCAAAAAGTACCCAGAACGCGGTTAACATCATTAATTTTATTACCTTTTTAGTTATAGTTATTGGTTCTGCCGCACTGTTTATTGTGCTTTCGGCTTTCGCCGGATTAAAAACCTTTAGCCTTTCATTTACCGAGTCTTTTGATCCACAATTAAAAGCACTGCCAGCAACTGGAAAGATTTTTACCTTATCCCCAGAGCAAGAAAAGCGTTTACAATCTGTAGACGGACTCGCATTTTACTCCAAAGAATTAGAAGAGAAAGTATCCCTTGAGCACCGAGGCAAAAACCATATTGCATACATAAAAGGCGTCGATAGCAACTACACCAAGGTTACTGGTGTAGACAGCACTCTCTATATTGGAGATTGGACTATTAACGACACTCAAGTTGTATCGGGTTTGGGTATTGCCAATATTCTTGGGGTAACCATAAATCAGTTTCGTAGCCCTATGCAGATCTATGCTTTTAAACCCGGTAAAGGTTCTATATCGCAACAAAGCATTTCATCGCTCTACAATCAACTACCAATGGTTATTGGTGGTGTATATGCGGTAGAGGCAGACTTAGATAATAAATATGTATTTGCCGATTTAAGATTAACCCAGGCTTTATTAGAAAAAGATTCTCTACAGATTTCTGGTATTAATTTTAAAATGGATGATGGTGTTGAACCTAGCTCTGTACGCTCAGAAATTCAATCTATTTTAGGTTCTGGTGTGCAATTGAAAAATAGACAACAGCTAAACAGTACCCTCTATAAAATGTTGAATACCGAAAATGTAGCTACATATCTTATTTTCACCTTGGTACTTATTATCGCCCTTTTCAATGTTGTTGGTGCCATAATTATGATGATACTAGACAAGCAACAGAATTCAAAAACACTATACAGTCTTGGTACAACAATTAAGGAGTTAAGACGTATTTACTTTGTTCAGGGAATTCTCGTAACAGGTTTTGGAGGATTAATAGGCGTGCTAATAGGTGTGTTAATTGTATGGTCGCAACTAGCATTTAGTTGGCTGAAAATTACCCCATCACTAGCCTATCCTGTAAAATTTGAGTTCATTAATATTACCATTGTTTTGGCAACAATTATTGTACTTGGTGTAATTGCTTCTAAAATAGCTAGTAGCCGTATCAATAAAAAATTGGTAGACCTCTAGAAGGTCCTCATTATCTGCCCAATACAATATCCCACTTTAGTTTTTGTTATCTTATAATACAATTAACCATTGACAAAGGCATGAAGATTTCAAAAGTACACTCCCCTACACTTTTAGTAATAGTATTTATTATCTGTTCCCTTTTCACCACAAACGCACAAAAGGCTGGTGGATTTTACGAAAAGCTACATGAGTTTAGTTTCCCATATTCCCCTGCTCCTGCTGGTGTAGTCTATTATAAAATAGACCATAATTTAAAGTCTGGTAGTATTACCATGAAAGACTACCGTGGTGAAATTGTTACCATTGACAACTTTAATCATAAGCGCCCGACTTATCATCCTGACTATCGAAATTATACGAATCCGCTTAGTGTGCTTCAAACGCATGATGACTTAAAAAGCAATAAAACCAATACCATTTATTACAACTTAAACAGTAGTGATATTGAATTGTATTACAAAAAAGGAGAAAGCGATACTATTTATGATGTGTTCGCCAATTTTAAAGCTAAATACACTGCCAAATATCATGGCAAAATTATAGCTGAAGACTCTTTAATATTTAAAGATAAAGTAGGTGAAATTATTAGTAAGCTCAAAGGCAAGGACTTTGCTATTGTAGCTGTCAACAAAAGTAAAAATGTTGCCTACGACGCAAATGACCATATTCTTGTAACCGTACATAATGCTTATCAAGGTTTTGTACGAAGAGCTCAAATGTCTTATGGCAAAAACAATATGGCTTTTATTAAGCTTAAGAAAACAAAGAAACTTGCTTCTGAAGATGACGTAAACCAGCTTACGGAAGCTATTAAAAACTTGCAAGCCATTGATACAGGTCTTAAAACTAGAAATACAAGAAACGAAGAAGTACAACGGTTAATTGAAAAAATGACTGCCTTAGTGGATTCTGAAGATTACAAGACACACGATGACTACAAAGTTTTTGTACACGGTAATTTAGGTTCTTTATATTCTCTTCTAGAGGATTATGACGCAGCAATAGCTCAATATGATTTAGGGGCGTCTCATAGCTCTCGTGGCGGTTTAAGTTCTTACCTAAATGATGGTAAGCACAAAGCCGAATTTAGAATGGAACGCAAAGAAACGTTGTTTCTCGATGGAGAAAACAGCGTTAAACCCGAATATAGCGATAGATATAATACACGATATCAAGGTAAATAACCATTAATTTATCTATAAACAGTATTTCATTTCTAGTACATGAAGTACCATAAAACATCTAACCAATGATCAATGAAATTATTCCATTACTATTTATTGTACTCTTTAATTTACAGCTACAAGCTCAATCTTTAAAATCTAAAGGTTTTAGGGTTTACATACCCAACTACGCAGAACAATTGGCGCCAAGACAAAGCGAAACCTATTGGGCAGAAGTCGTATTAGGTCCAGAAGAGGTATTAAACTTTACAAAAGATGAATTTCAAAAAGGTCTTCAGCTGGAGGATTTCAAAGAAATAACAGGTGAACAATCTCCAGATATGTTTTTTGCAATTAACGGTATATCGGTAGATGACCTAGAAGTTACGGGTACTATTGCACCTATAGCTGGTGATACCTACAGTATTAATATTTCTCCAAAAGACAATAAAAGCGTAAAGCTACTTTTCTACTATAAAGAGGAATTGACACAATTATGGCAAATACCCCTATTGCCAAAAGTAGACGTACAAGGAAATAAAATTCCGATCACCATCAACTTTCCTGAAGATGAAAAGGAAAAGTATCTAATGTTAGAAAGCGGGCGGGCGGTACCAGATATAAGTCCGTATATGGTAGAAATGTATTTGGATAAAAAACTTGGAGAGTCTTTTCTCTCGAAAATCATAAACACTATTCAGGATATCTACGACAATAATATGGTTGAGATTTATACCAATTTTTACTTTGTTAAAGACAAGAAAAACAAAGCATTGGCAGATGAAACCAAAGACAAACTTACTGAGATGTCAGAACTTTCTAAAGCTAGTTTATCTAATTTGAATGCGGTAAGAGAAAACAAGAAAGAGATAGACGCACACATTACCTATTGGAAGAATTTGTTACCAAATTATGAAGATACTAGTGACAAAAAAATAGCTAAAATTAGATGGGGGGTTCTTATGAACCTATCACAGTTATCGTTAATGGTAGAAGATTTTAAGAATGCAAATACTTATTTAAACCAAGCCTCTGAACTAGATGTAAAATCTAACGCGGTAAAACAATCACAAAAAGATTTAGGCAAGCTATACTCCGATTACATGTTAAACTATAACGAAGCAACTGGAGAAAGAAAATATTCCAAAGGCTATGAAGTTAGTACTTCGGCAAAAATAATAAGAGTATTATAATCTTATGGAGGTTACGGATTCACAAATTCATGATCTCCAAATTTATGCATCACCTCATCAAAGGCAGCAAAAACTGAGGCAGAATCATCGCTAGTCACCATTTTCATACGATACTCCTTAAAATTAGGAATTCCCTTGAAATAGTTGGTATAATGCCTACGTGTCTCAAAAACACCTAGTATTTCTCCCTTCCAGTCAATGGACATTTGTAAATGACGACGAGCGGCATCTACACGTTCTTCCATAGTTGGTGGAGCTAAATGAGTACCTGTTTCAAAAAAGTGTTTTACCTCTCTAAATATCCAAGGGTAACCAATACTGGCACGACCGATCATTGCTCCATCCAAGCCGTATTCATCACGCATTTTCATGGCTGCTTCTGGCGAATCTACATCACCGTTACCAAATACAGGTATATGCATTCTTGGGTTGTTCTTAACCTCTCTAATCGGGTTCCAATCTGCATTTCCCTTATACATTTGTGCACGGGTTCTGCCATGAATTGAAATTGCTGCGCAACCTACATCTTGTAATCGTTCTGCAACCTCAACAATTTTAATAGAATCATCATCCCAACCCAATCTAGTTTTAACGGTAATAGGCAAGTTGCTATGCTCTACCATCGCTTTGGTCAAAGAAACCATTAGGTCTATATCTTTTAATATTCCGGCACCGGCTCCTCTAGAAACTACTTTTTTTACTGGGCAACCAAAATTAATATCAATAATATCTGGTCTTGATTTCTCTACAATCTCTACAGATTGTAACATACTTTCTAAATTAGCACCAAAAATTTGAATACCTACAGGGCGTTCTTTTTCATAAATATCGAGCTTCATAACGCTCTTTGCAGCATCACGGATCAATCCTTCCGATGATATAAATTCGGTATAAACCACATCGGCTCCTTGCTCTTTACAAAGGGCACGAAAAGGTGGGTCGCTAACATCTTCCATTGGTGCTAACAACAAAGGAAAATCTGGTAATTGTATGTCTCCTATTTTAGGCACTGGCGTATTCTAATTTTCGGGTGCAAAGTTATATAAAAATACTAGAAGGTCAATTCGCCATAATTTTGATAAACTTGATGGTTATGAACCCCATTGTAGATGTTTAAATAGTTGTTTCTAGAAAGAATGTAAATTAGTACCCGTTACTAGTCTTTGACTACAATTATACGTGCAACTTAGAATAATCAGTTTTAGAATTATAGATAATGACTTAATGAATAGTTCTATGCTTATTGTCTCCCTTCCTTATGAACCTATCGTTTTTGGTGTCAAATTGAATATGCATCTTATTCTTGAATACCTAGCATTTTTTATTGGATTTAGGTATTACGTTTTCTTACGTAAAAAAAGTACCGATGTAATTTCTTCTAATAATCGCCTATCAATTATAATAGGTGCTGTTTTTGGGGCTTTGCTTCTTTCTAGAATCATTGCCTTTTTTGAAAACCCTATAGCTCACGTGAATGAGGTTTGGATCTTTAATCTCAACAACAAAACCATAATGGGCGGACTCTTTGGTGGGTTGCTAGGGGTAGAGCTTGCCAAAAAATTAATTGGTGAAAAACATTCTTCTGGAGACCTTTTTACGTTACCTATAATTCTTGGTATTTCCATTGGTCGCTTAGGCTGTTTTCTAGCTGGCATAAAAGAGTTTACCTATGGCAAAGAAACTTCTATTTTCATGGGCATGGATTTAGGTGATGGAATTACCAGGCACCCAATAGCACTTTATGAAGTGGTATTTCTAATGCTACTTTTTATAATCATTAAAAAGTTCCAAAAATCATCTACTTCTTTTGTAAATGGTGATTACTTTAAACTTTTTATGGTCAGTTATTTCTCATTACGTTTCTATATAGAATTTCTAAAACCAAATAGTTTTTATGTGCTAGGTCTCAGCAGCATTCAATTATTATGTTTAATTTGTTTGGTTTACTACTATAAATTCATCTTTGAGGGAATATCTTATGTCCGAAAAAAACTATACGTATTATGATTTTACACTAAGCCTTTGCCCAGAATGTCTTAGAAGGGTAGATGCTAAAATCGTTTTTGAAAACGAGAACGTGTATATGCTTAAAAACTGCAAAGAACATGGTAGGTCTAAAGTTTTAATTGCTGACGATATTGAATATTATAAGAACATAAGAAACTATAACAAAGCTTCTGAGTACCCAAAAACCTTTAATACAGAAACACACTATGGTTGTCCTTACGATTGCGGGCTTTGCCCTGATCACGAGCAACATTCTTGTTTAACCGTAATTGAACTTACAGACCGCTGCAACCTTACATGCCCAACATGTTATGCAGGATCTTCGCCCACTTATGGCAGACACAGAACCTTAGAGGAAATTAAAAAGATGCTCGATGTCATCGTAAAAAATGAAGGTGAGCCAGATGTGGTTCAACTTAGTGGTGGAGAGCCAACAATTCACCCAGAGTTTTTTGAAATACTTGATTATGCAAAATCACTTCCTATTCGGCATTTGATGTTGAATACCAACGGAATTAAAATTGCAAAGGATTTTGAATTCGCAAAACGTTTAGCCACTTATGCCCCAGATTTTGAAGTGTACCTACAGTTCGATTCACTAGATAATCAAGTATTAAAAACATTAAGAGGTGCAGACCTAGCAGATATTCGTTTACAAGCTCTTGATCATCTTAATAAATTAAACCTTTCTACCACCCTTGTAGTTGTTTTACAAAAAGGACTCAACGATCATGAAATGGGCAGCACTATCGACTTTGCTTTAAAACAGAAATGCGTTCGTGGTGTTACGTTCCAACCCACGCAAATAGCTGGGCGATTAGAGAATTTTGAAGTTGACGAAAACCGTATTACGTTGACCGAAGTACGACGAAAAATATTAGAGCAATCTCCCATTTTTGAATCTGATGATTTAATACCTGTACCTTGTAACCCAGATGCCCTAGTAATGGCTTACGCATTAAAATTGGGCGATGAAGTGAATCCGTTAACACGTTTTATAAACCCGGATGATTTATTAAATGAAGGTAAAAACACTATTATTTACGAACAAGATGAGCAGTTGCATGGTAAAATGATTGAGCTTTTTAGTACAGGGAATTCTGTTGAAAAAGCTTCTGAAAATCTTAAAAGTATTATGTGCTGTCTACCAGAAATTGATGCCCCAGAACTGGGTTATGACAATCTATTTAGAATCATCATTATGCAATTTATAGACGCTCATAACTTTGATGTACGTGCCATAAAAAAATCATGTGTGCACATTGTAAACAAAGATTATAAAATTATTCCGTTTGAAACAATGAACCTTTTTTATAGGGATGATAAGATTGAACGATTAAAAGAACTACAAAACGAAATGCTATGATACTAGAGGTTGGTAATCTTGACGGACTGGTTGTTCTTATCTTCTTAATAATGTTTGGTCCTGCTCTTTTATTTCTAATAATAGGAGGAATTCTGTTTTCTAAACAAAAGAAAAAAGCCGGTAAGGTTTTTATGATACTAGCAGGTGTATACTGCCTAATTAGCTTGGGGGTCTGTGGTACAATGATGGCATAAACATGTTATAGACGTTTGCCTTCTTCGGTATTCTTTCGTTTGTAGTTATCGCGTATTTTGGTATTTCCGAACTTGTATCTAAAGCCAAATACAAACAATCGGGTCTCTTGTCTAGTACTTGTAATGTTATTTTGGTCCAGATAATCTCTAGTGGAAAGCGTATTTCCTTTATTAAAAATATCCTCAACACCTATAGAGATGCTGGCATCTTTGTTCCAGAAAGTTTTTCTAAAATTCAACCCTAATTTACTATACGATTCATAAGTAGCGTTCCCTTGAATAGATGGAGACAAATAAGTAAATGTTACATCTGCAAAGAGCGATTTATCCTTTAAAAGCGTAAAGTAATTGTTAGCGCGTAGATGAGTGGTCCAAATAGAATTTTCTATGGTAGCGTTTGTTACTACATCTATAAAACTATCCTTATCATGATAGTGGCTTACAAGAAAATACAAATACCAAAATGAAGTTAAATCTTTAGAAACACTCGCATCTATACCGTAAAAATAATTGGTTTCTAAATTTATATATTGAGCCCTAAGGATATTGGTGGCATTGTCCTGAAAAATTTGTTGCACTTGTTCGTTCGATTTTTTATTGGCAAATACTAACACTTTAAAATCTCGGTCATAAACATAGTCAAACTGGACATAGTCACTGTAGGCAGGTTTTAAACTAGGATTCCCTTCAGAAATAGAATTTGCTGATAAGTAAAATTGAAACGGATTTATACTACTATATCTTGGTCTGGTAATACGTCTATAGTACTTAAAGTAAAAAGCATTTTTCTCCTTCGTATAAGACATCGACATATTTGGGAACAGGTTAAAATAAGAACTGGTGTTTTGTAATGAAAGATTGTCTAATTCTCCTTTTGTATCTGTATACTCCGTTCGTAAACCTAGGTTTAATTTCCATTTATTCCAGCTGCTATTTACACTAGCATAGCCTGCGTAAATTTGTTCGTCGTAATCAAATATACCCGATCCTGTAGGGTTTATACCTTCTAAAGTATCGTCAAACCCGGATTGTAAAATACTTGCCTCTGAATTTATCGTTGCAATTCTTAAACCTGTTTCCATTATGGAATGTTCAGATAACGGTAGCGTAAGATCCGTTTGGGCGCTAAAAAGATTAATGATTTGGTCAGAATCTACATTCAAGGTGTTCTCGGAAGTGTTTTCTGTAAAACCTTCCACAATATCATTATTTACTTCTTGGTTTAGTTTAGAATCATAGTAGGTAAAGTGTGCATTAGTGGATAGCTCTGCTCCCTTATCATTCAGCTTATGAATCCAATCTAAATAGTTAGACGAGTTGAATTTGTCTGAATTCAGAATATTAAGTCCGTCTAAACGCGCTGAGAGATCTCCCGTGGTGCTTACTATATCGGTTATTGATGAGAATTTTGTTCCTCCGTTAGGTGAAAAGCTAGATGTTGAAGACAGGCTAATTGCATTTTTATCGTCTAATTGAACATCTAGGAAAAGGTTTAGATTATGACTTTTTTTATTGCTTATAGATTTCTGTTCGGCTGTCCAAACTTCACTTTCTTGTCCGTTTTCAAAATATGTGGTAATGTCAGAATATCTGGTCCAATCTCTATCATGACTAAAGCTGTAATTGGTTGAAAAATCTATTTTTTTACCTTTAAAAAAATGATCCATCCCCAATGTATGTTTAGGTAATACTCCTTGTGTGTATCTATTAAAAACGGCTCCATTATACCCGGCAACCAGATTTTTTTTCATTTTAATATCGATTAACAAACCGCCTTCTGCACTGTATTTAGCTGGTGGACTCGTAATTACTTCTATCGATTCTACATTACTTGCAGAACTGCCCGTAAGTAAATTAATAATATCATCTTCGGGCAAATTAACTCGTTTGCCGTTGATCATAATATTCACCTTAGAACTACCATTTACATACAAACGATTATTCATCACCATTACTCCTGGCGTACGTTTTAGAACATCCCAAATATCACTATCAGAAAGTGCCGTATTTTCTATATTAAAAATATGGCGATCAGCTAATTGTTCTAGTTTTGGTTTTTTTTGAGTTACTACCACCTCATCTAATTCTTGTGAGCTCTGAAGAATAAGAGGTAATATTTCTATACTCTCCGTAATGGCAGTTAATGAACTCTCTACCGTATTAGCAATATAACTAGCGAGAACACGATAACTACTGGGCGATATGGCTTTAAATTCATAACGACCTTGATCATTTGTAACGGTACCCTTTATAAATTCACCATCTTCACTTAGTAAAATTACATTCGCAAGAATAACGGGCTCTTTATTGTCATCTATGACCAAACCATTTATAACAAAATCTTGAGAAAACGCCAAGGTAAACGTAAGACAAAACAGTAATGTTATATAAGTATCCCTAGTCATTAAGTGTGTAAATTGTATTTAAATGTAGGAAAGTAATATTGAATTATCTTACGGTGTTCTTAAATTTTTCTTAGCGAAGAAATAAGACACTGACTACGAATAGTTTAACTCTATTCAAGGCGTTCACGCTCAATTTTTTCAATATTACGTTGGTTGTCTTCTAAGCGGAAATTACCAAAGTTATACGTGAAACCGAACTTTACATACTGCGTTTCTGGAGCTGACAAATAACTATTGTCTTGATTTAAATATTTAGAAGAAACAAACGCATTGCTTTTACCCATAAGGTCATTGGCACTGACACTAAGTACTGCCCTATTTTTTAAAAAAGATTTTCTAAGACCTACCGTTAAGTTGGTAGATTCTTCTTGTATAAATGAGCCCTGCAAAAACCCAGAGAGATAAGTAAGCCCCAATTCTCCTTTAAAACTACTGTCTTTAGAAAGTGTAATGTAATTAGTAAGATCAACGTAAGCTCCATTAAAATCATTCTTATAAGAATATTCATCACTTTGTAGAGCAATAAAGGATTCATCTTCATGAAAAATGGAGATATAGCTATACAAATACCAATTGTTTGTTATCGATTTACCGTATGTAAAATCAAAACCATACGATGTGCTTTCTAGAACGTTTTGAGTAATGTCTCGTAAAACAAAATTATCATTGTCCTGAAAAGTTAGCGTAGATATATACATTCCATTGTCTCGATAATAGAAGTCAAAAAAGTATTCTTGATTAAGGGTGTAGTTTAAGTTAAAATTGTGGCTAAAACTAGGTGTTAAGTTAGGGTTGCCTTCTTCAAAAGTTCGTTCGTTTATATATGTTCTAAAAGGATTTAAATCTTCATATCTTGGGCGTTGTACTTTTCTAGCATAATCAAAAGATAAGCTATGGTGTTCATTGATATTATGGAGAACATATAATGACGGGAAAAGTTCAAAATAACTTAACTTATTTATATTAGCAACATTTACCGATAACCCCGAACTTTCTGTCTGCTCTGCCCTAAGACCTGTTTTTAAACTCCATTTGTCCCAATCTTTTGATAAGCTAAAATAACCAGCATACACGCTTTCATCATAGGTATAATCATCAGATAAATTAGATATAAACTCTGTACCATTATTCTGTAGAAAATAATCTAATTTACTTTCTGAGTCTATAAACGAACTTTTTACACCTGTTTCAAAAAACACACTGCCTAAATAATCATTATAATCTATTTGAGCAGTTGTAATCGCTATTTGCTGATTTGCAACGGTAGAGAAATTGAAATCACGAATAAACGAACCACTAGGTAGAAAGTAATTGGAATTTACATTTTGGTTACGGTCTAAGTCGAAATATGTATAGTGTGCATTTGCAGTTATATTTCCCTGGTCTTTAAATTGATGCTTAAAAACAAGGTCTCCCGAAATGTTATTCTTTTTTTCATTAAAAAAACTGTTGGTGTTGAAAATAGAATCTAAAACTCCCTCCCCATTTTTAATAGTTGTTTCTTGAAAAAAATTGGCATCTCGTTTTGGCTGAAATTGTGCATTACTCGTTAGGCTAAGAGTGTTCTTATCATTAAATTCATAATCAACAACAAGACCAGCGCTATGGTTGTTACTTCTAATGACTTGGTCAAAATCAGTATCCCAAATCGAAACTATACCGCCCTCATCCATAAAATTGGTGTTGTTTATAGTGTTCTTATACTCTTTTTTTGGAGCGTAATTATAGCTGGCATTTAAGTTTAATTTTTTAGTCTTATAAAAATGAGAAGTTCCAAAATTATATTTAGGAAACACGCCTTGTGTATACCCTGCACTAACATTACCCTTATAACCTATTGATAAATTTTTACTGGTAACAATATTTAAAATGGATCCTCCTTCAGCGTCATAACTTGCAGGTGGGTTGTAAATAACCTCAACAGATTTTATGTTTTCTCCTTGGTAATTTTCTAAAAGACTTCTAACCTCATCAGAAGACAATTGAACTTTTCGGTTATTAATATATACTGTAGTAGCTTGGTTTCTAACCTTAAGGTCACCGTTCATAACAATAACGCCTGGTGTTTGGCTTAAGATATCCCAAGAACTATTCTGAGAAAGCACCGTGTTTTCCACATTAAAAACTATACGATCTACCTTGCGCTCAACCACAGGCTTATTGCTTACAACGGTTACTTCATTAAGCTCTTCTGTATGTTGTTCTAGAATTAAGGCTCCAATTTTAGTGTCTTTTAAAATCTCTATAGCTAAGTTATCTGACATTTGACCAACGTAAGATGCTTTTAAAAGATATAGACCTTCAGCAATATCTGAAAATAAGAAAGCGCCATTTTCATCGGCAGAAGTACCTTTTACCAACACAGAATCTGTTACTGTAAGTAGAAAAACAGATGCAAACGCAACGGGTTCTTGATATTGGTCTTTAACCTCACCTTTAAGTTCAAAGACTTGGCTATACCCATAATGAGATAACCCTACGGTAAAGAATAAAATAGTAATTAGTAGTTTCAATGGCAATTTGGGGTTGATAATCAAATCTAATTAAAAAAACGTTGTAATCCTTTACAAGATATGTAATCCATAGTAATTGAGACAACAATAAATAGACAACCACACTAAAGCTTAGCGCTATAAATTAGATTATATTTGCAATTGCTCTTTAGTGCCGGGCATTATTTCTAATAAAAATCGGCATTACTATTACTATTACCGCTATGAAAAACATTAGAAATTTCTGCATTATTGCACATATTGACCATGGTAAAAGCACCTTGGCAGACAGACTTTTAGAGTTTACTGGTTCTGTTACCGATCGAGAGAAAAAGGAGCAATTACTAGACAGTATGGATCTTGAGAGAGAACGTGGTATCACCATTAAAAGTCATGCCATACAAATGGAATATACTTACAAGGGTGAACAATATATTCTTAATTTAATTGATACTCCTGGTCACGTAGATTTCTCATATGAAGTTTCTAGATCTATAGCAGCGTGCGAAGGTGCACTGTTGGTAGTAGATGCGGCACAGAGTATTCAAGCACAAACAATTTCTAACCTATATTTAGCACTAGAAAACGACCTAGAAATTATACCTGTTTTAAACAAGGTAGATTTACCTAGTGCCAACCCAGAAGAGGTAACTGATGATATTGTTGACCTTTTAGGCTGTAAGGCCGAAGATGTTATACCTGCATCTGCAAAAACCGGTATTGGTATTGAAGAAATACTAAGCGCTATCATTGAAAAAATTCCTGCACCAAAAGGCAACCCAGATGAGGCGTTACAAGCACTTGTGTTTGATTCTGTTTATAACCCTTTTAGAGGTGTTGAAACCTATTTTAGAGTTATAAACGGCGAAATTAAAAAGGGGCAAAAAATAAAATTTGTTGCAACAGACAAGGACTATTACGCTGATGAAGTAGGTACTTTGAAGTTGACTCAAGAAATTAAAAAGAGTGTAAAAGCTGGTGATGTTGGTTATTTAATAACAGGTATAAAAGACGCACGTGAAGTTAAAGTAGGTGATACAATAACTGATGCCGCTAACCCAACTAAAAACCCAATAGGTGGTTTTGAAGATGTAAAACCAATGGTATTTGCAGGTATTTACCCTGTGGATACTGATGAGTTTGAAGAATTACGTTCTTCAATGGAAAAATTACAACTGAATGATGCCTCTCTTGTTTTTGCACCAGAAAGTAGTGCAGCACTTGGATTCGGATTTAGATGTGGTTTCTTAGGAATGCTACACATGGAAATTATTCAAGAGCGTTTAGAGCGAGAGTTCAATATGACGGTAATTACCACAGTACCCAATGTTAGTTACCACGCATTTACACGTAAAGAACCTGATACCCCTATTATTGTAAACAACCCAACTGATTTACCTGACCCGTCAAGTATTGATCATGTTGAAGAACCTTATATAAAAGCTACCATTATTACGAAAGCTGATTTCGTTGGTAACGTTATGTCTTTGTGTATAGAAAAGCGAGGTGTAATTACTAATCAAACATATTTGACCACCGAACGTGTTGAACTTAATTTCGACATGCCATTGGCAGAGATAGTATTTGACTTTTACGACCGTTTAAAGACAGTTTCTAAAGGGTATGCCTCATTCGATTACACCCCAATAGGCATGCGCCCTTCTAAATTAGTTCGTGTTGATATTTTACTAAACGCACAGCCTGTAGATGCTCTTTCAGCTTTACTACATGCTGACAATGCTGTACTTATTGGTAAGAAAATTTGTGCCAAACTAAAAGAACTGATACCAAGACAACAATTTGATATTCCAATTCAAGCGGCTATTGGCGCAAAAATTATCTCAAGAGAAACTACGAAAGCCTTACGTAAGGATGTAACTGCCAAATGTTATGGTGGTGATATTTCTCGTAAACGTAAACTTCTTGAAAAGCAAAAGAAAGGTAAGAAACGGATGCGTCAAGTAGGTAATGTAGAAGTGCCACAAGAGGCGTTTATGGCTGTTCTAAAATTAAACGACTAGCACACCCGTTATATAATTTAGTTTCTTTGGCAGGTCAATTCTCTAAAGACCTCTTCATCTGTTGAGTTTTGCTCTAACAGTGATACTACGGTTTCTAGAGATTGTCCTTCGAAGCCATCTATGATTGCTCCGTTTACAGTAATTTCATCTCCGTCTTGGCATACGGGAAATTCCTCAACATTGGGTCCTGAGCATTCATAACAGTTACTAGTCCCAAATTCTCTTTCAAATTCAGCGCATAGCTGTTCTGCTGCATCATTAAATTCTAGGTCACTTCGTAATGTGAGTAAATCTCCAATAGGCTCGCCGTCACTATAAATTCTAATTTTACCGGCTTCTTCCTCACATATTTCTACTCCTTCTATATTACATGCTACACATTTGTTTGCATCACTTTTATTACATGATGTGGCAGCAATAATAAGAACTATGGAGAATACTATTTTTTTAAGGTTTTTCATTTTCAACACTTTAAAGGTTAGTTTCATTTTAGGAGATAAAACTAATGTTGAAAGGTCTGTAGTACAATACCCTGATTTTTGTATTTATTTATACTGGTTTTCCTTTAGTTAGCTCTTGTAGTATAAGTGGAAGCCTGCTCATAACCTTAAAATAAGCAGATATAAAAACACCATAGAAATCATTCTATGGTGTTATATAAGGAGATAAAATATTGTTATTATATATTGTCGTTGACCTCTTCTTTATCTGGATCTTCCATAGGGAACATTTTACCCAGGTATGCCAGTTTGTACCCTTCTTGAATGTCGGTAAAATCTTTACTGAAGGCTGTGATAATTTGAATATCCCCATCTGGGTCAATTAGAAACAACGGTACAATATCGGCATCAGCCTTTGTTATTTCTATTAAGCCCTCGTAATGCTCTGTATCATGAAGCTCAATTTCGTGTATTGAAGGATATTTTCTTGCCGCTTCTGTCAATTTAATAAAGTCGTCGGTGTGCGAAAACAATCCTTCTTTAGGGTTGTTCTCTGGGTCTCCCATTTCATCAGTATCAACTAATCTAAAAGAACCATTCTCACCAAATACATTTTGAAACTTATCTATTGCATATCTATTTATATCAGAATTTGCGGTCAAAGCCATCAAATAACCTATATCATTAAGTTCTATATTATCGGTTAAATTATCAGAATATATGTTGGCAGAAATCGCTTCTAATCCTAATTTATTTGCCTTATCTATATTAGATTGATTGTTATCGATAAGCACTACATGTCTATCATTTTTATGTAAATAATCTCCAATTAATCGAGATACTTTAGAAGCCCCTAAAATCAATATTCCTTCAGACTTATTAAGAAAAACACCAACTAGTTTAGCAAAAATTCTAGCGGTAGTGGCATTTAATAATACTGTACCTAAAACAATCATAAATACTAAAGGAGTAATATATTCTGCACCAGCTTCTCCTTTAGATAGTAGCTTTGATCCAAATAGCGATGCAATACCTGCCGCCACTATACCTCTTGGACCCACCCAACTAATAAACAGTTTCTCATTTAATTTTAAATTAGAGCCTATAGAACTTAAAAACACCCCTAATGGTCTAATTATTAATACGATGGCCAAAAACAATGCTATTGTTTTCCAAGTGTATATTAATTCTAAATCTGCTATGTTGATGTTAGCCGCCAACAATATGAATAATATTGATATTAGAAGAATACTTAATGATTCTTTAAAATAAAGCAACTCTTTAATGTTAGGCAGATTTGTATTCCCCATTACCATACCCATAACAACAACGGCCAATAGACCTGATTCATGTGCAAAAGCATCAGACATTACGAAAACGCCCAATACAACAGAAAGAGATACCACATTTAATAAATAATGCGGAATGAAGCTCTTCTTAATTAAGAAAGTAAGCGCGTGGGCAAAAGTAAATCCGAAGGTAAAACCAAACAATAGAATTTTGCCAAATTCTATCAATGCCGTAAGCGTATACGCTTGACCTTCGCCAACACTTATAAACTCATACACCAATACCGCAGCTAACGCACCTATGGGATCAATTAAAATACCTTCCCACTTTAAAATTGCCGATACATCCTTTTTAAGTGGAATGTTTCTTAAAATAGGAGTAATAACGGTTGGTCCAGTTACAATTATCAAAGCTGAAAACAAGAAACAAAGTTGCCATGAGAGTCCGAATAAAAAATATGCGGCCAAAGAGGCTCCAAAAAATGTGGTTAAGCTACCAAGAGTAATTAGCTTGGTTATAACCGGACCAATATTGCGTATCTCTGAACGTTTTAGGGTTAGACCTCCTTCAAATAAAATAATACTTATGGCCAACGACACAAAGTAGTATAAACTTTCGCCAGGAAACAGCCCTTTATTTCCGTTCCAAATTGGTTCTATAAGTTTAGATCCATCTTCGGTATATAACGTTGACAATGGACCAACAATTAATCCTATAAGAATTAAAGGTAAAATAGCCGGCAGTTTTAATCGCCATGCAACCCATTGAGCAAGTATACCCAAAATGATAATTCCAGCAAGCTCTATCATTTAATTAGTTTTGGATAAAAATAACAATTAAACAGCATTATATATCATAAAAACCAAAGCTATGAATAGCAATTTTAATTGCTTGATTTAAAGGGTCGGTCCTACTTCTTATTAATTAGCCTTACCTTGGAAGACACAACCTAATAACTATTCACTTATCAAGTTATATAACTCCATTTTATTCGGCTTTGCTTTTTCCCCTTCTCTTAAGGTAAATATATTAGAATCTACACGTATTGCATATTACTTAAACTGCAAGCTTATTTTACTTCATGTAGGTGAAAAAACCGCTGAGAAATCTGCCAAAATCGACAAGATTATTTCTGAAACAGAACATAGTGATAGTTCTATTGAAGTAATATGGAAAGAAGGTAGCCCTGAGACTGTAATAACAGAAGCTTGTATAGATCTTAAGATTGATTTATTGATTTTAGGAGCCCTGCAACATGAAAATATGTTTCAATTTTATGTAGGTTCAATTGCTAGAAAACTTACTCGAAAAGTAAACTGCTCTGTACTATTACTAATAAAACCTGCTGAAAAAAGAGTACCCTGTAAACATGTAGTGGTAAACGGATTAGATGCACCTGAAACACCAATGGCTATTGAACATGCCTTTTATGTTTCTAACCTATTGGGGGCACAGCAAATTACCATTGTGGAAGAAATTTTAACAAAAGAGATTCATGTTGATGTTGAGGATGATCGCTCATTGAAAAAAGCAAACATTATAAAACAGCGCTTAAGACATAGAGAAGATTCTAGAGTAAATAATATAGTATGTGCATTACCAGAAAATATTACAAAAGGCATTAAAGTAAAAACACAAAGTATTTTTGGTAAAAGAGGTTACTCTATAGGGCACTATGCAGAAGTGGTCAGAGCCGATTTATTAGTTATGAACGCCCCGATAAAAACCAGTATTTGGGATCGTATTTTTCCCCATGACATCGAATATATTCTTTCTGATTTACCAACCGATTTATTAATTGTTAGAAAATAGATTTGATCGCTAAAAAAAAGAAAAAATCAAGTTTTATTTCAACGCTTCCTAAGAATATATTTTCTGGTTTCGTTGTTTCACTAATTGCCCTCCCTTTAGGTTTAGGACTGGCACTAGCGAGCGAGGCTCCTCCTATTTCGGGTATAATAGCCGCTGTAGTTGGTGGAGTGGTCGTTGCGCTGTTAGGAGGTTCTAACGTTACTATTACCGGACCAGGAAATGGTTTGGTAATTGTTCTACTAGGAGCTATTACAACGCTAGGTGGTGGAGACCTCTATGCTGGATACCTTTTTACACTTGCCGCCATTGTTTTCTCGGGAATTCTGATGCTTATTTTAGGGTTTCTTAAAATGGGGCGATTAGCAGATTTTTTTCCGGCATCTGCTATTGAAGGAATGCTAGCCGCAATTGGCTTGGGCATATTGGCAAAACAGTTTCACATAATGATTGGGCATAATAATGAACACGGCAGTATTGTTCACCTTTTATTACAGATTCCCGAAGGATTATTAGACCTCTATCAGAACTTTCATTTAGAAGAATTTATAGCTGCAATTATTGGTGTAATTGCACTTTTGATTATGGCAAATTATTCTAAAATTAGAAATAAGTATCTACACTTGATTCCTGCACCCATGTGGATTTTAATCTTGTCGGTAAGTTTTAGTTATATTTTTGTGTCGTTAGACTTACCCTATCCATTAGAAGATAAGTTTTTGGTTAATATACCAGATAACGTATTATCTAACTTGGCTTTTCCAGATTTTTCAAAAGCACTGGAAATTGATTTTATAATGACTGTTTTTGCAATTACCCTTATTGCCAGTATAGAGTCTTTATTAAGTATAAAAGCAGTTGATAAACTAGATCCAGAAAGAAGACGATCTAATGTAAATAAAGACCTTAAAGCTCTTGGCTTAGCTACCTCTCTTAGTGGTATGGTAGGAGGTTTAAATGTAGTTACTGTTATTGCTAGAAGCTCGGTAAATGTAAATAATGGTGCTACCAACAGGTCTGCCAATATTTTTCATGCGCTTTTCTTAGTCATTTTCGTGTTGCTTTTTCAAGATCAATTAAGACGTATACCATTGGCTGCCTTGGCAGCGATATTAGTATATACCGGTTATAAACTTGCTACACCCAAAAACCTACAAAAAATAGCTCTTATTGGTAAAGAGCAGATTATTATATTTTTAGCTACACTACTGACAACGCTGTTTACCAACTTAATTACGGGAATTGCAATAGGTATTTTGGTTACGTTTATTATACATGTGGTATTAAATAGAAGTATCTCCCTTTTTATAAATCATTTGGCTAAACCAAACATATTAATGTTCAAAGAAAAGGACGCCGGCAACTACTATATTAGCGTTAAATATTTTGCTACTTTTCTTAATTTCTATAAATTAAAAAACAAGCTTGACATTATCCCTGAGAACGAAAATGTAATCTTAGATTTTTCGCTTTGTAGTTTTGTAGATCATACGGTTATGGAAGGGTTAGAAAACTACGTAGATACATTTAGTAAAAAAGAAGGCAGCATTGAAATTATTGGACTTGATAAACATGGTGCAGATTCTAAACACCCCTTTGCTATTCGTAAATTATTGCCGTTTAGTAAACTTGGTTCAATTGAAAAATACTTTACGAAAAGACAACGATTATTAAAAACATTGGCCAAAGAATACAAATGGTCTTATGAGCCAAACAGGTCAGATAAAACTAAGTTTCTAAATAAATTCATATTCTTTAAAAACAGAAGAGTTCCCTATTTCTACAATAGTTTTTATGATGATTCTAAAACATTTCATTTGTTCGATGTGGAGTTCAATGAAGGTGAGTTTATTGCTAAAGAAATTGTTAAGACTACCATCTTACATATTAAATTAAAGCAAACAATACCAGTGTTTTCACTAGACAAAGAGGGTCTTCTAGATTTTGTATATGGAATGGCAGGGTTTGAAGATATAGAACTAGAAGACCACCCAGATTTTAATAAGCGTTTTTTCTTAAGCGGTGAGCATAAAACAAATATACAAGACCTATTTACAGACGAGTTAATTCTCTTTTTGGAAAGTAACCCTTACTACCACATAGAAACCAATGGTAATTCTATACTAGTTCTTAAAAAGGAACGCTTACTAAGTGTTAAGGAAATTAAAGCTATGCTTTACTTTGGAAAACAACTAAATCAATTATTATCTGAGAACGTTTCTATTTAATAATTGAACAAAATTATAGTAATTTTAAAAGTATCATTTATATCATATTCTGAGTGTAAAGCAGGTGTATAGAACTTTTAAAAACGTAACTCTCTAATGCATACTTGTTAAGTGTGCTTCTTACACTACATTTTTATCTTACAAAAGAAGAAGAAAATACGCCATTTTAGACAATACTTATTTAACTTAGCGTAGCTCCCCCAAGGTACTGTGTTAAAAAACAAGTTTTTTCTTTAATAATTTAGGAAACAGGTTGATTTATCAAACTGTTATCCCGCGCAGCAAGAGCGTCATGCTTTTGCTGCTTTTTTATTTCAAATTTAGCATCATAGACTTCTTCGTTCTTCC